>CBDFGO010000001.1:0-799708 GCA_965247125.1 Rhodothermales bacterium
AAGATTCCACCTAAGACCCTGTCCAGTTTTATAGGACCATCTCTTTGGTTGTAGCCAAGCGTTTTCATGTCGGAGCTAAATGGCTGACCCTACTCACGAAGAACTACGAACAGAAAGGTCGAAAAGAGTCCGAAGTCCCCTTCAATCGCACCGTGATAGATTCCAGGAACTAGTGCCTTGACGTTGATGTCAACTCCACATTGCTTAGGTTCACATTTCATCCTGCTGATTGCCACACGCTTTCCGGCTGAGTTGTACACATACGTTGTCGCATTCTGTTGATTGTCGTTTCCAATGCGAATTGAAACCGTTGAACCGGCTGGATTGGGAAATACATTGACTACAGGATTCGCAACTGAAGGGAGCCGGGGATTCTGCAGACCCACCACTATTTGTCCACCAATTATGACTCTATACAACTCGTACTGGGCAAAACGGAAGTTAATTTTTGACACGCCGATGTCAGGAGAAAACGTATATGATCGTTCATCATCTCGACCGCTTACGTCGTCGAAATACATCCGAAGAGAGCCATCGAAGGTTCCTGCGAATACTGGTGAGGTCACATCTCGATCGATTGTGACATCGACTTGGGATGTGGGATTTTCGGGATTCGGGAATGAATAGGTGTCTCCTTCTGCCAAGCTGAAATCCAGCATCAGAAAGTCTTGATCGTCATACCGAGCCCATACATTTCCAGCTCCATCCAGCCTTACCAATTGGATGCCAAAGTAAATGATGTGCTCGTTGACACGATGGTAGAGGGTATCATTTACGATCTGTGTAGTGTCGATGGTGAAATAGACTGCATCATCAGTGTCGGGATTCGTGGCATCGCTATGCGAAAAGAGGTAGGTCCACTGGCTGTCTATTTCCAACGGCAGAAACTTTACCTGGGATTGCTGGGCTAAGGCCAAACTGGTCAACCAGAAATACGACATAGTCAGAAATGCAGATTTGATGATTCTCACGAGCACAATTTGGCCACTAGAAGGCATAAAGTTAGACCTGAAGATTTGAGTATATATGGGTATTTCTACCTATTCTGATAGGAAAATATACTTATTCTGAACGTACAAAGAGATGGTCCTATAAAACTGGACAGAGCTATGCCCAAAAGTTGTGTATGGAAGGTTTAGGCAGCGTGTCGTTCTGATGTAATTCCGTCGGTGAATTTGATTCCTTTTTTTACAAGTTGCAATAGGTGCGGTGCATTCAGTTTCCTCCACTTCTTCTGAGCCTCTTTACATAGACGGAAGGCCATTGCAAGAGCTGTTTCTCGGCTCAGACATCCCCTCGTTTTGGCGGTCCTGAGGCGCACGGTCGCGAACGTAGATTCGATCGGATTTGTGCTCCGAAGATGGATCCAGTGTTCTGCCGGAAAGTCATAAAAAGCGAGCAGTTCTTCTCGGTCTTTCACCAGAATCTCTGCTGCTTTCGGATACTTTTGCTGGTAGGCTTTGATGAAAAACAGAAGGGCGCTCTCTGCCTGCTTTTTTGTTTCTGCTGTATAGATCTGCGTGAGGTGACCTTTTGCCTTCTTCTGAACGGACTTGGGCAGGCGGTTGAGCACATTTGCTGTCTTGTGCACCCAACAGCGTGCGGCTCGCGTCTCGGGATAAACTTCTGCGAGAGCACTCCAGAATCCCATGGCTCCATCGGCAACAGCCAGCTTCGGTCCTTGATCCAGCCCGCGGTGCCTCAGCTCCAGGAGCAACTCTCGCCACGACTGCTTGCTCTCGCGAAAGCCGTCCTCGAGTGCTATAAGCTCCTTCCTTCCATCGGCCGTAGCGCCGATCACGACCAGCAGACACAGTTTCTGTTTATCCATGCGTACGTTTACGTGAATACCGTCGGCCCAGAAATAGACGTAGTGCTTCTCCTTCAGGCTCCGCTTTTGCCAGTCTTCGTGCTCCCTTGTCCAAAGCGTCTTCAGGCGCGCAATCGTCGAGGAGGTCAGCCCTGGGGCATCAGGACCAACAAGGGCCGAGAGCGCTGCCTCAAAGCCGCCCGTTGAAACTCCCTTCAGGTACAACCATGGAATGAGAGCCTCAAGCGAGCGGCTCTTGCGGAGGTAGGCTGGTAGTATCGAACTGCGGAAACCGATTCTATCCTCACCCCGACCCGTACGGTCGCGTATGCGGGGCATCTTTACAGCGACCTCCCCGATACCAGTCAAAATCTTCCTCTCTGGCAGATATCCATTGCGAACGATGCGGTGGCGATTCTCTTCGTCGCGCAGGAACTGGTAGCGCTGGCAGAAAGCTTCAACCTCGGCCTCAACGGCTGTGGCCAGCATCTTTGCGGCCCCTGTTCGCAATACTTCTGTCAACACATCCTCTGTGCTATTGTAGTTCTCGTTCTCGTGTGCGTTATTCGTCTTCATGGGCGGTGTATCCTCCAATCTTCGGATTGACAATGACGTAATCATCATCAGGATACGCCGCCTATACCTTTTTCACCCGTACACAACTTTCGGGGTTAACTCAACTGGACAGGGTCTTAGGTGGAATCTTGCGGATTGATTATGCTGCTTCTTGAAGCGGCTGGTGATTAAAAAATACGTGATCAGGGGTCTTTCTTCCATGTGAGCTGTGTCGCCTTTCGTTATTGAAGTAGTCGAAGTATACAGCAATGGATTTGCGGGCTTCAGCCACACTGTCATAGGCTTTAAGGTACACCTCTTCATATTTCAGGCTACGCCACAGACGTTCAACGAACACGTTGTCCATCCAGCGTCCTTTGCCATCCATAGAGATTTTGATGTCATGATTCTTCAGCACATCAGTAAAGGCCACGGATGTGAACTGGCTGCCCTGATCCGTATTGAAGATCTCTGGCGCTCCATACACGGCGATTGCTTCTTCGAGCGCTTCCACACAGAAGTCGGTGTCCATCGTATTGGAGATCCGGCGTGAGAGTACTTTTCGGCTGTACCAGTCGATGACGGCGACCAGGTAAACGAATCCCCTTTTCATCGGAATGAATGTGATGTCGCTTGCGTAAACCTGCCGGGGCCGCGTCACGTTGAGCTTACGCAAGAGATACGGATAAATCTTGTGACCCTTTCCCGGAATCGAGGTCCGTTTCTTAGGATAAATGGCAATAAGGCCCATCAGACGCATTAATCGCCGGATTCGATGGCGGCCCACAAAAATACCTCTGTCCTCGAGCGCATCCTTCATGGTGCGCGATCCTCGCGTGGGCCGCTCAAGGTAGAGCTCATCCAGTTTTTTCATCACGGCCAGGTTCTCTTTGCTCTCGCCCACCGGCTTGTAGTAGGCCGTTGAGCGATTCAGCTCCAGCAGATTGCACTGCCGTTTGATGGAGAGGTCGTGGATTGGGTCGATCATTTGGCGGCGCTCACCTACTGGGTGCGACCGAGCGCTTTGGATAAAAAATCCTTCTCCATCGAAAGCTCGCCAATCTTGGCGCGAAGCTCCTTGATCTGGCCCTCCTCGTTGTGCTTTCTGGAATGCCCTTTGTCAAAGACCTCTTCAGCGTCCTGAATCAATTTCTTCTTCCAGGTCTGAATCTGATTCGGGTGCACCTGGAATTGGTCTGCCAACTCGGCCATCGTGCGGTCTCCCTTAACCGCCGCCAGTGCTACTTTTGCTTTGAAGGCATTGCTGTGATTTCTTCTTTTGCGACTCATCGTTTGTAGCCTTTCTTGAGGGTGATGAGATCGCAAGATTCCACCTATAATCAGAGCCAGGCTGTCCAGTCAAACGGGACCATCTCTCAAAGCCTATTCTAGTCCCTTCCTTTTTCAACTCCTGACCTTACTCCCATAAAGTGGACAGGTAGTTAAGCGTACTTTGCATCAATACAGAGGTACGCAATGGGAACGAGAAGGAAGTATTCCAAAGAGTTCAAACTGGAAGCCGTCCAGTTAGCTGAGATCAGTGGCAACACGAGTCAGACGGCCAGGGAATTGGGCATCAATGCCGGATTGATCAGGCGTTGGAAGCAGCGATTCGAAGAGGATGGTAAACGAGCGTTTCCCGGGCACGGTACTCCTCGTGATGAGGAACTCGTCAAACTCCGCAAAGAGCTCAGACGGGTCAAAGAGGAGAACATCGTTCTAAAAAAAGCCGCCGGTATTTTCAGCAGAGACCTTCGATGAGATACCGGGTTGTGGACGAAGTAAGAGGGTTGGTGCCAGTCGTGCGAGCGTGTACGTTTATGCGGCTATCGCCGAGCGGGTATTACGCATGGAGGGGACGCGCACTGAGTATTCGAGAGCATGAAAACCGTGGACTGTTGATTCAGATTCAAACGATTCACCGGGCCAGCAGGGGTACGTATGGCGCTCCGCGAGTGCATGCCGAGCTTCGCGCTCAAGGCGTCGCGGTAGGGCGTCGTCGCGTGGCTCGTCTGATGCAGCAGAACGGGATTAAGGCGCTCAGGCGCCGCAAGAGGCGTGTACAGGCTCCATCCGCTCCTCTTGAGGCTATCAAGGCCAACGTGCTGGATCGTCAATTCATGCCTGACAGGCCAGGCGCCGTGTGGACAGCCGACATTACATATTTACCGACGGCTGAAGGATGGCTTCGGCGATTTTCTATCGCCGATGGCTGTCGTGCTGGATTTGTACTCACGCCGAGTCGTTGGATGGTCAGTACGTCCCTCTCTCGCAAAAGAACTTGCCACCAACGCGCTTCAGAACGCGATTGAGCATCAGCGGCCACGGGCAGGGCTAATTCATCATTCGGATCGAGGTAGCCAGTACACGAGCTATGAGTACCAACGAATGCTGCGGCGCGAAGGGATCACCATCTCGATGAGCAGGAGCGGATCCTGTCACGACAATGCTCCAACCGAGAGCTTCTTCGGGACACTCAAAACGGAGATGCACCTTCGAGGAGATCCATTCAATTCACATGCTGAAGCAAAACGAGGACTCTTCGAATATATCGAGGTTTTCTACAATCGCCAACGTCGACACTCAACCCTTGGATACCAGACGCCGATGGAATTTGAACAACACTATATTAACCAACAAACCACCGCAGTGTAGGCTTAATCAACTGTCCAGAAAACCGGAGTAAGGTCAAGACGGTGAGATCGTCGTAGTGTAGTACGGTACTTCTATTTGCTAGCAGAGTGTAGTCTTTAAGCTTTGCAAGCACGGGCGTGTAGGCATCCACTGATCCGTGCTGACCTCGATCACGGAACTCCTGGATCCGATTCTGAAAATCAACGAGGAAGTCGTGTGTTTCAGTATCGGCAGTGCCCTGAACGGCGCGCTTGATCGCAGCGGCCGAAAAATCCTTCCCTTCGACTACGGCATCAAGAATTGCATCCTCTGCCTTCATCACGATGGACTTCAGGTATGGATTTAGTCTGGCGTGGTGCCGATTCGATTTTCTGATTTCCTTCTGCAGCGGATTCCAATCCTTTTCCTTGATTCGAACGGGAAGAGCAATCGTCGAGCGCTTACTTCTATGATGGATAACGAGATAAAGAGGAACAGTGCCGTCACGCGTTTTCTTCCCTCTCCAGGGCACAATACTTATCTTGGCCATATGCCAGAAGTTCTATAGAAAAGATGAGTCCAATGACTAAATAGGTGACGTGTAAGGTGACGATTTTTATCGCTGAAGTCAATATATATAGATTGGTATCACTCGTTATCATCCTAGATATGCTTGAATCTAGCTTAAATCCGACGAAAACCCTGTGAGACCACGTGACTGTTGTGTTCCCCCCCCTCTCCGCACCCAGCGAAAGCCCCGACTGCGAAAGCAGCCGGGGCTTTTTGTGTTGAGCCCGTGAAGCTTGCTTCCAAGGGGCAACACAAAAAGATCAGGGCGAGCGAAGCTCGCGCGGGGCGTACATTGGTAAGGAGTACCAGGGGCTAACCGAGCGCGAAGCGCGAGGTAATCCCCTCTTCAATCTGAAAGAAAATCCCTATCTCATCCAATACTCACCACAGTCGACACACAACAAATCCAAATGTGATATGCAGACCGCTTGATCTGCCGACGGATGATATGCGGCGAGGATGATATGCCGACGGATGATATGCCGATCGCAGTTGATGCCTTAATCCAAAATCGATTCGCCCGTCCATTTGTGTTAAGCCTTTGTAACAGTTACACTTATTTCATCTTCGGATTCGGACGATGGCGTGTATTGCGATATCACTGATCCGCAGAGTAAATGTTCTACAGCACGCCGAAGAACTCGTATTGAACCTGGATAATTCTTCGTTCGACTAGGTGGTTACTCTCACGTTTTTGGAGTTCCTAACAGCATTCGATGATCGTTTCGTTTTGTCCTTTGATGCATCCAAAGTGTCGGGCCAATGCCTACGGCCAACTGGGCGAGGAGGAGTGTCCACAAAGGATCATCCCGCAATGCCCAGTGAACGATTGCGGCATACCATTCCGCTGAGAACATCACTGCGAGGGCAAGAACGAACAGCCTTCTCAATCTTATCGTCCAGACCTTTTCGTCGAGAAGAAAAGGAATCAAGTTGAACAGGGCCAAACAACCGATAATGATAAAGTAAATCATTCCCTGCTGGTGCAACGGTCTCCCTGATCGCCAGATTTCTAGAGGCCACGATGCTCGTACGAGAGTGTATCCAAACGAGTATGCAGAGACTACACCCATCACGAGGGAGAATGATCGACCCACGCCGTACGTGATGACTCCAAATTTAGAGTCATATACGCCCAATTCAGCTTTGAACAGTGAAAAGTATCTGCGAACGGATCCGGATTTCAGCCACTCTGAGCGATAATCGCATCTAAGTTGAGATTCTGGTCCAACTTGAGCTACCGCTTCTCGGAATGCATTTTGTTCAGCTACGCCTCGAGCCAGCAGGTTGGAGTAGCAATCCAGTAGATGAGATTCCAGTTCGGCGACGTCGTCATCGCCGTAAAATGGGCGAACCTTGAACGGTTTTCTCCATTTTCTCAATTCCGAGATTATGTCAAAGATGGCTTCGTTCCCCACAAATTGTTCAACAACTTGCTCGCCAGATTCCACTGCGCTCGTTCGCGCTCTAGTTCTCGAACACCCTTAGTTTTAAGGCGATAATACTTTCTTCGTCGACCATTGTCTGCCGTCCTCCAGGAAGATTGAACGAACCCCTGACGTTCAAGACGATGTAGCATAGGATAGATTGCTCCTTCCGCCCACTCAATAGTTTCACCGGAAGCCGTAAATGCCTTTTTAATAATCTCGTAGCCATAGCTTTCACCTTCAGCTAGTATGGCAAGGACCGCAGGACGAAGTGTCGCAGCTGTCAGGTCTTTACTAAGCACGTCGATACCCTTGTAGTTCTAGGCATAATATACCTGACACTATTAGGTATGTCAACATTTGATTGTTTGGCGTGCTGTAGAACAAGCGCATGTTGCGGACTCGCACGACTGGCTGAGCCGGTTGGAAACGATTACTTTCTGAAAGGCGTGCGAATGCTCGCCGCAAGTCCGCCAGCCGTTATATACTCTCTTGAAAATCAAGCCTTCACAGCGGGTATCTGGTAGAATTTCTCTCCTTTAAAAGGAGTTTCGTTCTTGAGCATCCCCAAAATGGAGTGCAGCAGTTTTCTCATGACTGCAACGATGGCCACAAGTGGTTTTTTGCCCTGGGCGATCAGGTGTTCGTAGAAGGCCATGATGTTGGGCTCCCATTTGATGGCTACGAGTGCGGGCATGTAGAGTGCTCGCCTGAGCTTGACGTTTCCCATCTTTGAAATACGCTCACGCTTTGCGACCGAGTCGCCAGAAGTGTATTTGCGAGGATCAAGTCCTGCATGTGCTACCCACTGACGTACGGACATGCCATCGGGCAGAATCAAGATTTCTGGCAGAATCATGACAGCGCTTTTCTGTGCAATTCCTCGAATGCTGGTGAGTAGCAGAAATGCGGAATTCATCTGGTCGTGCCCTTCAATTAAACGAATTGCCTGTTCTAGCATGGCGGCGAGTCTGCGTTCCAGATGTCGAATGTTCACCTCGATGTCATTGATTACGATGGCTGATGTGGTCACAGTTGCACAGGCTTGGTGCAACCGTGCTTGCTCGCGGGTTCTCTCTGTGGTGAGGGCATGCATGCGGCGCGACATGCCTCTGAGCTCTAGAATCTCGTCTTTCGGAGGTGTCCAGAGCACAAATACCATGCGGCTTGCAAAATCGGCCAGCATATCGGCATCGACGCGGTCTGTCTTTGATCGGCGCATTTGTGCTCGTGCAAACTGACGCGTGGCAGATGGATTGGCTACCATCAGTTCAACAGCGGAACACGAATCAAGGGTCAGCGCGAGGTCGAGACTGTAATTGCCCGTTGCCTCGATCACCACACGCACGAACGCTCCAGGCTCCATAATCCACTTGATGAGCTGGCCATGACCTGCTGCGGTATTTAAAAACTGTTTCTGGCGAGCAGAACGATTTTCTTGGTGGATACATACATCGATCGTCGCCTTGCTTATATCGCAGCCAACAAAGACATTAGTGCACATGAGTCACTCCGGTTTGTAACGTGAAACGGATAATGATTCCGGTTTCCCATCCCGACCCAGGCGGCGGACATTGTATATGCAGGCTCACAGTATCACGCGAAATGATCCGGGCCTCGTAAACTCCTCAGCCTTCTGCTTGGGTCAGGCGGGGGCTGATATAACGGACAGGTTCACTGACAAACAGGACCTAATGCAGCTACAGCCTTCCCCAGAAACCTCAACATAACGAGAGGCGGGAAACCGACTGTTTTCTAGATACAATACAGCACATAGGTGATGTCGATGAACTATCTGGTTATCGCCGTAATCGCGGTCGACATTGTTCTTGCAGGCGCTATTGCCTTCCTGGCACCTGCATCCTTGATCTCCTTCTCAAAGCGCTTTCTGACGCGGAAGGGAAGGTTCTGGGCAGCAGGAATACGGTTGACAATGGGTATCATTTTTTGGTTTTCAGCAGTTTCTTCGACTAACGCGGACCTAGTACAGGTACTTGCTGTCATCCTATTTGTAGGTGGCATCTTCACCCTTTTTGTTAAGCAAGCAATATTTGAGAAAATGCTCGGCTGGTTTTTTGGTTGGCCGCAATTGGCGATTCGTGCTTGGGGAATTGTTGCGGTTGCCCTGGGGATCTGGTTGATCTCATTGTTTTGATGTGCTGTATAACACCTTTAAGAAGGCCGATGTCAATAGGGCGTAGCTCTTTCATGTAAGTTTTCTGTAAAGCAGTTTTAGTCAAAGGCTGGTTTGCGTGGCGTCCACCGCGTATCGCAAGTGCGCCTGCTTTCAATTGAGGTCCCGCACTCGCCATTCGCCACTGTCCTAATAGAGCTTTGGTCAACGCTAGGCATGAGGGCGCATCCCAGCCAGCACCGTCTGCGTCGTCTGGCTGATGAGCATCACGAGATCTACATCATCTATAATCTGCCCCTCTATCAGCAAGGATGCCAGCCCGTGCACAGCACTCCATGCCACGTAAGCCTGCGCTCGGGGATCCGCTCGGATGATATCCCCGCTGCGTTGACAAGATTCGATCACATCAACAAGTTGGTCGAAAAGGTCATTCCCAGCTTCCCGTAATTCAGGACGATCCCGACGACTGGGCCCCTCCCTGCTGTACATCAGACGGTAATGTGTCGGATTCTCAACGGCGAAGCGTACGTAGACTTCGCCCATGTTGCGGAACCGCTCCACGCTTGATCGAGATCGGCCCGCATTCATGTCTTTCAGCTGATCTCCGAGACTTCTGAATCCTGTTGCGGCGACCGCCACCAGCAATTCAGCTCTGTCTGAGAAGTGGCGATAGGGCGCAGCCCGCGACACGCCTAAGCTCTGTCCCAGTGCGCGCATGGTGATGCTAGCAACTCCTCCTTCGGCTAACATGACTGTTGCTTCATCGAGCAAGGCTGCCCGAAGATCTCCATGATGATATGCCTTAACTCGCTCAGTCATGCACCAAGATGATCTCTAGTGTTGACATTGTCAACATAGATATGTAGTTGCAGGATCGAATCTACCAGCGCGGCTCACACGCCCTTGTTTGTGCCTCTACTCAAAATCCAAGCATGCCCATGTCCATTTTTTCATCTAACAGGGAACGGCGTCTCTGGCTCTCGACATTGGTCGTCGTGGGGGCAGTCTACGCCACCCTCGGCCTTCCCTCGACACTACTCGTTAAATTTTTCAAACCGGACGTGTTCGGTGCCGCCTTTTTTGTCGCTTTTCTCCTGATCTGGGTGGCCATCCTGACACAAGGGTTGAAGGTCCGGCCTGGTGGCCTCGAGATCGGTTTAGCGTTGGGGGTTGCGGCTGCCTACCTCATGGTGTTCGCTCGGTTGGGAGGAGCGGAGCGTAGCCACATGTTCGAATACTGCGTTATAGGGGCATTCATCTATGAAGCGCTCACGGAGCGCGCGAGCCAGGGGCGTCGCGTCTTCCTACCGCCTCTGCTCGCCTTTGTGGTAACTTCGCTAGTGGGCGTAATTGACGAATACATTCAGGTGTTTCTGCCCAACCGGGTATTCGACCCCGATGACATAATTGTCAACACCGTGTCGGCCTTCTTGGCGGTTAGCGGGATGGCAGTTTTAGGTTGGGCGCGACGGTGGACTAGGAAGATTCGCAGAGATCGTCGTGCCTCTCGAGATTCTTAACTGACGTTATTCAGGGCCGTAGCCACGGTCATGGCTTCTGCGATTTGTTCAGGAGTGGCTGGATTGGGTAAAGGAGCAATCCTTGGCAACCACACTCCGGGTATTTGCCGTCTGCCTCCCATTCTGGACACAGATGATAACGACCCTTTCGAGCATGGCCCGGAGCGTAGCCTGCTACATGATTTTGCCAGGGGGATTGGTCACCGGGCTTTAGCGTTCCCTATGGTCTCCTGGAAAGATTTACACATGGCGCGGACGCTAGAGTGCCAAAGCGAAGCCGCCTAACACGCGCATGTTGCGCGCTCGCACGACTGGCTGAGGTGGTTTGAAACGATTACTTTCTCTTGAGTGAGCAAATGCTCGCCACAGATTGCCAAGCCGTTATCCTACACATCCTGTGGATAGTAAGATGAGATCAATTTTGAAATGCTCTTGTGTATTTAAGCACACAATAGTGGCTGCACTATTTCTCACCTCCTGTGCGATTCCAGACCGACCGACCGTGCAAGACACTCCGCGGATAGTTCGGCTTGAGAATAATCCTGTCATCACTCCCGAAATGCTCAAGGTGGACGAAGGTCAAAACATCAATGGTCCGTCACTGATTCGCGTTCCAGACTGGGTCGAGAACCCTTTGGGTAGCTACTATCTCTACTTCGCTCATCATCAGGGAGAGTACATACGTCTGGCGTATTCAGATTCGATTGCTGGGCCGTGGGTTGTTGCCCATGAAGGATCCTTGCGACTGGAGCAAACGCACTGCATTCAAGGGTCACATATTGCATCGCCGGATGTGCACGTCGACAACGTGAATAGGCAAATTATAATGTATTACCATTGCCCCATTGACGTACCCGGATCCGAAACCGGTAATCAACGAACACTGGCTGCTACGTCTTCCGATGGGCGCCACTTCGAGGCACGATCTGAGGTTCTTGGCAACTCCTACTTCAGGGTCTTCAAGTGGGGTGATCACACTTATGCTCTGGGCATGCCGGGAATCTTCTATCGCTCGGAAACTCTGCTCGCTGGGTTCGAACGAGGCCCCCAGTTATTTAGTGAAGACATGCGGCACTCTGCAGTTACTGTCAGAAGGGATACGCTTTTCGTGTTTTACACGGACGTAGGTGACAACCCCGAGCTATGCCCAAAAGTTGTGTATGGAAGGTTTAGGCAGCGTGTCGTTCTGATGTAATTCCGTCGGTGAATTTGATTCCTTTTTTTACAAGTTGCAATAGGTGCGGTGCATTCAGTTTCCTCCACTTCTTCTGAGCCTCTTTACATAGACGGAAGGCCATTGCAAGAGCTGTTTCTCGGCTCAGACATCCCCTCGTTTTGGCGGTCCTGAGGCGCACGGTCGCGAACGTAGATTCGATCGGATTTGTGCTCCGAAGATGGATCCAGTGTTCTGCCGGAAAGTCATAAAAAGCGAGCAGTTCTTCTCGGTCTTTCACCAGAATCTCTGCTGCTTTCGGATACTTTTGCTGGTAGGCTTTGATGAAAAACAGAAGGGCGCTCTCTGCCTGCTTTTTTGTTTCTGCTGTATAGATCTGCGTGAGGTGACCTTTTGCCTTCTTCTGAACGGACTTGGGCAGGCGGTTGAGCACATTTGCTGTCTTGTGCACCCAACAGCGTGCGGCTCGCGTCTCGGGATAAACTTCTGCGAGAGCACTCCAGAATCCCATGGCTCCATCGGCAACAGCCAGCTTCGGTCCTTGATCCAGCCCGCGGTGCCTCAGCTCCAGGAGCAACTCTCGCCACGACTGCTTGCTCTCGCGAAAGCCGTCCTCGAGTGCTATAAGCTCCTTCCTTCCATCGGCCGTAGCGCCGATCACGACCAGCAGACACAGTTTCTGTTTATCCATGCGTACGTTTACGTGAATACCGTCGGCCCAGAAATAGACGTAGTGCTTCTCCTTCAGGCTCCGCTTTTGCCAGTCTTCGTGCTCCCTTGTCCAAAGCGTCTTCAGGCGCGCAATCGTCGAGGAGGTCAGCCCTGGGGCATCAGGACCAACAAGGGCCGAGAGCGCTGCCTCAAAGCCGCCCGTTGAAACTCCCTTCAGGTACAACCATGGAATGAGAGCCTCAAGCGAGCGGCTCTTGCGGAGGTAGGCTGGTAGTATCGAACTGCGGAAACCGATTCTATCCTCACCCCGACCCGTACGGTCGCGTATGCGGGGCATCTTTACAGCGACCTCCCCGATACCAGTCAAAATCTTCCTCTCTGGCAGATATCCATTGCGAACGATGCGGTGGCGATTCTCTTCGTCGCGCAGGAACTGGTAGCGCTGGCAGAAAGCTTCAACCTCGGCCTCAACGGCTGTGGCCAGCATCTTTGCGGCCCCTGTTCGCAATACTTCTGTCAACACATCCTCTGTGCTATTGTAGTTCTCGTTCTCGTGTGCGTTATTCGTCTTCATGGGCGGTGTATCCTCCAATCTTCGGATTGACAATGACGTAATCATCATCAGGATACGCCGCCTATACCTTTTTCACCCGTACACAACTTTCGGGGTTAACTCGACAACCCCGAGCGTATTCTTCTATCCAAGATTGGTTTGAACAGTGACTGGATGAGTTGGGAGGAATCGAGTGCAATTGTGGTCCTTGAACCAGAATTCGAGTGGGAGGGAGCTAATCTCCCAGCAGTGCCGTCCCGACGAGATTTGGCCCCCGGGGGAGTTCGTCAACTCAGGGATCCAGCTCTGTTCGAAGAAGAAGGGAATATGTACCTGCTGTATTCAGTGGCGGGTGAGTCTGGTATTGCGATAGCCAAAGTTATTTGGGAATAGCACTCCTGGAAATTGAGCAGGAGAGCAGGCTCATATTGCGAACTCGCACGTCCGGGAGAACGGGCTTGCGCTTCTTAGACCAGCAGGACTGACATTGAAATGGTGCGAGAAACAAGCCCAAAACCAAAATATTATGTTGAAAGCAGAAAAAACATGATATTTGTGCTAGAATCTTAATCGTTCTTTTGACGTGAGGTGTGGAATGAACTCTAAAAGTTTGGGCCGGCGTAAGTTTTTGGCGAGCAGCGCCGCCCTTGGGCTCGCCCCTGTTGCCGCTCTTGCCCCCAAAAGCAGTGGCTTTGCAGCCCTGAACGATGTTCAGATGAAGATCGACAGGGTCGAAACCATTCCCTTGCGTATTCCCATTCCTCATTACGCAGATGGAATGAGAAAAGCGCGCGAGTTCATGGATTATGTATTTGTCAAAGTCCATACTGACACCGGAATCGTGGGCATGGGCGAAGCACCCACCGATGCTGTCGAAAAGCTTGAAACGATCAAGCTCAGGATCGACCGATACACGGCCCCGAAATTGATCGGACAAAATCCTTTCGATATCGACCCGATCCACAGTCGCATAAGGGTAAGGCAAAGCGGCAAGTGGATGGCCCGTCATGCAACAGCAGCGATTAATTACGCCTTATGGGACATAATGGGGAAAGCGCTGAACCTGCCGCTCCACGCCCTGCTCGGAGGACTATATCGAGACAAGGTACTTGCCTCCGTTGAGGTCCGAAGAGGCACGCCTGAAGAAATGACCAGACACGCCCTTGAGTATTACGAACAGGGAATTAGAGGCATCAAGGCGAAAATCGGACTGGACCCTGAGCAAGATGCGAGATCAATGAAGTCTATCAGAGAAGCTCTCGGCCCCGACATCAGTATAAGAGCTGATGTAAATCAGGGTTACACGATACAGGAAGCGGTCAAGTTGTGCGAGTTGGCCGAAGAATATGACGTGGGTCTTGAGCTGCTTGAGCAACCCACATCAAGAACGGATTGGGAAGGTGCTAACAGAATAATGAATGCCGTCAATATTCCCATTGAGGCGGATGAAGCCGCCGATAGCCTGTATCAGGTTTATCAACTTCTGAGAAACGATGCCTGTGATATCATCAACACGAAATGCTCCAAGGCTGGCGGCATATCAGGCGTAATGAAATGGGCAGCAGTAGCTGAATCGGCAAGAAAACCCATTGTCATCGGAACGGAATATGGACTGGGTAACATCGTTGCATCCAAGGTGCACCTTGGGTGCGCAATTCAAAATGCGGACCCAGTCGTGGAATTCACCGAAATGGTGCTACATGACCTCCTGCTGAAGAAGCCTTTAGAATTGAAGGATGGCTATCTCGAAGTTCCGACCGGACCCGGCCTGGGTGTGGAGTTCGACGACGAAAAAATAAAGGAATACACGGTTCAAGATTTTCCTGAATAATTACCGCATCGGGTGGTCTGAACGAGGTAGCCATGGCTGACCAAATGAATCAGAGCCATCAGTGGAAATCCGGGAATGGAAAACGGAGTTACACCTACGTTTACTCCGAGCGCAATGAGTCCACCGGGTTGGCTCTGGCAGCCCGGACCGTCTGAAAACTTACGGTCGTCAGAGCGATCGATACGGCGAGAGCAGCTGCGAAAACGAACACCAACGCGCTAATTTCAACGCGAAACGCGAATCCGTCGAGCCACGTGGAGGCTCCGATCCAGGTCAGCGGAATCGCCCAGTGACGACTCAGATCCAAGACAAGATCTTTATCCGTAAGCTCATTGAAGGTTGGAAGCAGAGCGAACACAAGCGAAAGCTCGTCGCACATCCGCCCGCTGTCCTGCAGACGTACTCCCTAGCTTTTTCTGAGCATCGGCAGCTGAGGGCCAGGAGTCGGACACCATGCTTCCAGGTATGATGACGATTCTTCAGGTACTCGAAACCTTCATCATCATGATCGGAAACACCCCTTTGCATTACCGTGTTCGGGAAGATCTTGTCCCGGGCAGCATGGAAATCGTTTATTCCGATCGATTCACAGGCGCCACTGCTTTCACATCTCAGTCGACCTATGAAATATTCAATCGCCTTGGCGCTCGCTCTCATCTACACCGTGCCGTTATCGGCCCAGACCTACGATCACGAGTGGGTTTCCATTCCTGCCGGCACCTTCACGATGGGCGAGCCCGAGACATCGCACGAGGGCCCGCCGGGTTCCTGGGATTCACCGGAACACACGGTGACGATCAGCAGCTTCAGCATGAGCAAGACTGAGATCACGAATCAGCAATACGTGGATTTTCTCAATGACGCCGAGCTGTCCGGATTCGTCGAAGTGGCTGTACAAACCGATCCTGGCCACGATATGGGAGCGACGCAAGTCTGGGGGACCTCAACTGCGCCGTCGGAATACTCAGGTGCGTCAGTCGTGAACCTCGACGGAACACGCGTCTTGAAGAATCACGTAGACGACGGCGATGGCGACCCGTTCACGGGCGTGGTCCAACCAGAAAACCCCCTGAACATCAGCTATATCGGCTACGACAATACGCAGGCTGTCGGTAGCCGCTTTTACGTCAAGGATCCTCGTAGCGCCACGGACTTCGACTGGAATGCGCTCACTGACTACTACGACTTTACATCAACCACACACGTGCTTGAGACGTCGGTTCTGCTGAACGACTACGCCAACTGGCCCGAACTGGCTGACTATCCCAACAATCTGCCGACCGTTGACGATGTCAAAAACTGGCCCGTGGCGTTTGTACGGTGGTACGGCGCGAAGGCCTACGCCATCCACTTCGGAAACGACCTACCGACGGAGGCCGAGTGGGAGTGGGCGGCCCAGGGCGCCACCGCCCTCGTCTATGCGACTGATGATGGCGCGGTGAACGGCGACGGAACCAGTGCCAACTGGAATCACACCGGGGCCAATCCGTCGCTATGGCACGTAGAGGACGTCAAGCGTGGTTCGCCGAATCCGTATGGGCTGTACAATATGGCCGGAAACGTGTGGGAATGGGTCGAGGACTGGTACGACGCGGCCTTCTATGCAGATGCGACAGATCCGGTGAACACCACCGATAGCTTCGTAAAGGTTCGCCGAGGGGGGTCGTGGAACTACCACCTGTCGACATTGAAAACGGCCGCGCGTGCCAAAGATGAGAAATTCAAAGGCAACGACCACTTCGGCTTCAGGGTCGTGTCCCGCTCTACAGAGGGAACCGATATTGAAGATTCGGAGCTTCCCGTCGGCACTACGTTGTTGCCAAATTTCCCCAACCCGTTTGCCGCCAAGACGAGCATTCGATTCATGACGACAACCGCCGGTTCGGTTTCGCTACATGTGTATGATCTTCTAGGCCGTACCGTAGCTACCTTGGAGGACCGCGTGTTGCCAGCTGGTGTTCACGAACGTGTCATGGATGGCACCACCCTCCCGGCTGGCGTGTACTTTTACCATCTGCAAACCACCACCGGTACCATGAGCCGGAGCATGCTGCTCCTACGGTAGTTTTTCAGCTGCGGACGGCTCCCGAATAATTTCGTCCAGCCGCATCGGCAAACTCTATTGAATCATAGGGTTACGAGTGACCCGCTGGGGTCCATCTTAGTCAGACCACAACTGAAAATATTTGAGACCCGTACCGGTGTTGAAGAGCACGACTTTGTCGTCTGGCTTTATCCATCCCTGTCTCTGAAGCTCCTCGAAAGCGACTGCCGTCGCTGCTCCTTCGGGAGAGGCAAATAAACCTTCGGTCCGACCAATCTGGGCGGCCATGGCCAGCATCGATTCGTCGTCGACGGCCAAAGCCGTTCCGTTGCTTTCCCTTATCGCATCCAGGATCAGAAAATCACCGGCGGCAGAAGGGACCCTCATTCCGGCGGCAACCGTCGTTGCATTTTGCCACGGTTCGGCGCTGGACGCGCCATCTTCGAACGCTCTGACGATAGGAGCACACCCGGCAGCCTGAACACTGACCATGCGCGGCCTCTGACTGTCGATCCAGCCCATCTCTTCCATCTCATCGAACGCTTTCCACATTCCGATGAGCCCGGTTCCACCGCCAGTCGGGTATATCAGAACATCCGGGAGGGTCCAGCCGAATTGTTCGGCGATTTCGTATCCCATCGTTTTTTTGCCCTCAATCCGGTAAGGCTCCCGTAATGTGGACACGTCGAATCGATTTCCAGCATCGGGATGCTCCGCCGCTTCCCTGCCCGCATCGGTGATCAGGCCGTCGACGAGAGTAATTTCGGCTCCCATCACCCTGCATTCGGCGACGAATACATCGGGCACATCCTTGGGCATAAACACGTGTGCCTTGAGGCCCGCCAGCGCCGCATAAGCACTCAGGGCACTCGCGGCATTACCAGCCGAAGGGATGGAAAGTGCGGATGCGCCGCGTTCCAGAGCGCAAGACACGGCTACTCCCAGGCCCCTTGCCTTGAACGAGCCGGTAGGATTGGCGCCTTCGTCCTTAATGTACAGGCCATCATGGCCCAGCTTTTCTCCCAGATTCCTAGCGTGCAACAATGGAGTCCACCCTTCTCCCATCGAAAGGCGACACGAACTCTTTCGAACCGGAAGCAGTTCAGGAAAGCGCCACATGGATTGAGATCGATCGGCGGTCTCAAGATGATTGACGGCCTCAGAAGCTGCTGCGAGATCATACCGCGCAAGGAGCGGCTTCGAACAGATCGGGCATGAATTCAAGAGCGCATCCGGGTCAGCGGTTGCGTGACAATGAGAACAGTCCAGGTACGATAAGTAGGACATCGGTACGAAGTTCGATGCAGTCTCGGGGTCTCAAGTTAATCACGGTCCCGTTCTATCTCGGGCAAGTTTTGCGGAAGGGGAAAGATTTCCAGACGGATGATGCTAATTTGATTTTTCGGCATAGGCACGCCCAAAGGTGTGTCCTACATTGGGGAATCGCACCGCGGGGGCTCTCCATTCAGTACAAGATCGTAGCGACTGAATGCATCTTTCTAACCATTCGGAGAAGGGGAGCAGATCCGATAACGGGTGCAAGGTAGTTTCTGTGATTGTATCATCGACAAAGACTCATCCTACCTGCCAATGAGCCGTTTCTACAGTATTCTCTTCTTGACGTTTGTCATGCCGCTTGCGATGAGAGCCTCTGCCCAGCAAGCTGTTGTCCGCGGATTCGTCACCGACGCTTCCACCGAGCAGCCACTTCAGGGAGCATCGGTGGTTCTCAGAACCGGGGATGAGCTCGTTACTGGAACCGCGACAGACGGCGACGGATATTTCATCCTCAATCGCGTCACTCCAGCCACGTACGACCTCGAAATCTCATACATAGGATTTACGAGCTATACATCACGCATTACGTTTTCTCCCGGCCAGATCCTGGAGTTAACAGTTGGGCTGAACCCCAGAACCGATCTGATCGATGAACTGGTAGTTACGGCTGAAGCAGAGGGCGGTATTACTACCGTAGCCGCTGGCCTCGAAACGGTCGTTCCCGCCGCCATCCAGCGCGTACCCGTTCCGGGTGTATCGGGCGATCTCGCGGGCTACCTGCAAACGGTACCTGGGGTCACCGTCCAGGGGGATCGAGGAGGTCAATTTTTCGTGCGCGGGGGCGCGGTTGACCAGAATCTAGCTTTAATTGATGGCTTACCCGTTTACCAGCCCTTCCACATCCTGAGTTTTTATTCGGCGTTCCCCGAAGAATTGGTTGACCGCGCCGACTTCTACACTGGTGGATTCGGAGCCAGCTACGGCACGAGGGTATCCTCGATTCTGGACGTACGGGCACGGAACGGAAACAAACAGGACGTAGCGGGATCGTTTTCGCTGGCTCCTTTTCTGAGCTCCGCCACCCTCGAAGGACCGATTGTCAAAGGAAGGGTCTCGGCCATCGTATCGGTGCGCCAATCACTGGTAGAGGAGCTCATGCCAGACCTTTTCGGACAACGCATGCCCTACCGGTTTGGAGATCGTTTCGCGAAGATTCATGCTCTCCTTGGCACGAGTCACGAGCTTTCCTTCACGGTGTTGGATACAGACGACCGTGGCGATATCGCGGGTACGAGAAAATCCGTGTTCGGTGAAGTGGAGGCCGCCGCCATTGATGACAGTACGGAAGTCGCCTGGACCAACACGGTATTTGGAGGATCCTATACGTACCGTTCCAACCGATTCCCGATCGTCGCCAAGCTGACCGGAGGACGCTCGGAGATGACCAATGAATTTGGTCCGGAATCGGCTCCCGGGCGGACTTCTTCGATCGAGAGCACAGATATCAGCCTGAAGCTGAGTTACTTGACCGACAGCGGTACCATCTCTGCTGGCTCGACTTTTCGCGAATCTACGCTGGCTTTCGCACTGGATGATCTTTTCAGCGGCTTCACCCGCCAAACGGAAGATCTAACCGAACTCAGTACCTACGTCGAATCAACCCTGGATTTCATACCGGATCAGCTAACCGTGACAACGGGTGTAAATCTCTATTCTCTGCCAAACAGGTCCCAGAGCTGGGTCGAACCAAGGGTCAGGGCTTCGTTCTGGCCGGGAGGGAAGATGGGACGACATCAATTCAATGCTTCCTGGGGTCAATATCACCAGGCGGTTTCCGGGCTCTCTGACAAGCGTGACCTCGGAAATCTGTTTACCGCATGGATCACGACTCCCGAAGGACAGGAGGCTACCTCAGCAATGCACGCGATCGTTGGCTGGAACGTTCGCCTCTATCCGTGGATGAATGCCGCGGTTGAAGGCTACTATAAAAGTTACGATCACATATCGGCTCCGATCTTCAGTCCATTCCCCCGATTCACGACGACGTTGCAGGAAGCAACTGGAGAAGCGTATGGAATGGACGTCCGCTTGAATCTGGAAAACCGGCCCTTCATTCAGGAATCTGTACTGGACGGATATGTTTCCTATACCTACTCGCAGGTCGAGTATGAGGCCGGTGGGATCTCGTATCACCCCGCGCACGACAGGCGTCACCAACTGAACGCTCTTTTTCATGCACAGCGCGGCGATGTGGGGATCACCGTACAATGGCAGTACGGATCCGGGCTGCCCTTCACGCAGTCGGGTGGTTTCGACATCTGGTATCTACTGACTCCCGACGTGGATGTGTCGAGCGAGCAGGGCGTCGACCGCATTGTCTACGCCGAGCCCTTTGGTGGCAGACAGCCGACTTACTCCCGGATCGACGTGTGGTTGGAGAAAAAAGTGGAAAGAGGACGATACGTCGGTACTCTCCGCGCTGGCGCCCTCAACATCTTCAACAGAGACAATCTGTTTTACTACGATCTGTTCACCTTTCAACGTGTTGACCAACTGCCTCTGATTCCTTCGGTCGGGTTCAAGATTGAACTTCGCTGATTCGTCACTGGCTTTCCATATCGACCCTCGTCGTTCTGGTAGCCCTTGTAAGCGGCTGTAACGACACGTTCGTCGATCCCTATCAGAATGATGATCGATATTTCACGGTGTTCGGATATCTGGACCCTTTGAAAATTGAACAGAGTGTTCGCATCATCCCGATTACGAGGTTTCGTGAGGACATTCTGGGTCCCGCAGAACCTCAGGCCTTCATTGATGCCCGCGTCTACACCCGTGACCTGGCCGATAGTTCGTCAGTGTTGTGGCAACACAATCTCGAGAGAATAGAAGATGGGCGCTACATTCATGTGTACAAGGCGCGTTTTCTGGTTAAGACGGGCCACACGTATCGACTCGATGTCATCCGATCAGACGGCATTATTACAAGCGCCGAGACCAAAGTGCCCGGTGTCACTTCCGACAAGCTGGTGCTGAAAAGTGGGCCGGTCCTGTTGACCGATTCGACCGTCATTCAGGAAGTTGGTATACCCGATGTGCCCGCGCTTTGGGAGTTGAATGCCATTTATCTGGTCGAAGGACCGAACTATCGTGACAGGGTGTTTGTGCCGTATGAACGGGTTGAGGCTCCTGGAAATGACGGTGTGTGGCGATATCGTCTCGGCATCACGGCAGATCAGGACTCTATCATCGCCAGGGCGCGACGTTTTATGGAACTGGCAGGCACGGATACCCTTCCCGTTACCCTTACTTCGATGGGAATTCAGTTCAGAATTATCGATGGGGCATGGTTCCCGCTGTTCGCGGAGGAAGACATTGTGCGACTTGCGCAGCCCGGAACCCTTTCAAACGTCGTGAACGGATACGGGCTGTTCGGCTCGATGGGATTGTACCGCGAAGAATGGGAAGTCGGTCCGCTACTCGCCTCCCGCCTCGGTTATCCAATCACGATTGCGCCGGGTCTCTAAAACCGCACTCTAACGGCGTTCATTCTCGTCAGTCTTCGGGAAACAAAGAAGCATCGAGCCCAGGAATGATCCGAAGGGCATTCTTATAATAAATGTGCTTCAGAACGTCGTCCGAGAGTCCGAGTCCATATAGACGCCACTGAGCGTGATACTTCCGATAGTAGGGGAAGTACTCGTCCTGAGTCTCAAACGTCCGAAAGTACGTCCAGAACTCTGTGACGCGGTAGGTGTCCTTTCCGAAGAGAAGACGATCCTTGTACTTTTTCATGAACAGCTTCGCGTTCCGGGGTTGGCGGCCGAATTCATAGATTACAGCGGCCATGTCGGCCACGAGGTTGGGATAGGCATCGAACATCTCACCAAGCTTGGTCAGATTGCCGCCGTACCAAGCCATGTGAGCGGTGATGAACGTGGTGTTGGGATGCTTTCCGATCATATCGAAATGCTCGCCCATGATTTCCTCGAAAGTGGCAAATTCTCCCGGCGGACGATAGCGTCCCGGGCGAAGCTTCAGCTCGAGCCATTTTTCGTTGTACTTGTCACGGGGCAGCCAGAAGCTCGCGGGCTCCGCGGAATGAATCAGCACAGGGACTCCCATTTCTCCGGCAAGAGCCCAAACAGGATCGATTCGTGGATCGTTGACGGCGACACGAGTCCCATCTGAGTCTTTCACATCCAGACCAAGGTTTTTGTAGACCTTCAGTCCCCGAGCACCGGCCTCGATGTCGGTCCTGAGCTGAGCCACCGCTCGCTCGGTCCATCCTTCCTCACTCATTCCCCTGAAATCCACATTCGCAAACGTGACGATGCGATTCGGATAGCGGGCCTCCATATTCGAAACGGCGCCGGCAAGACGATCTCCCCAGGAGCCCGAAAGATTGACCAGTACACCCATGTTCATTTCGTCCATTTCACTGATCAGCGTATCGATGGCTCCCCCGCTCATGGTAGAGGCCCTGAACCAGTGACTGTGCACATCGACAAACGGGAATTTGGCTCTGGTCAAGATGTTTTCTTCCACGACCAGAGTGGAGCGCGGCTCGAATTCTGCGACGGTCATGTCGCCGAGGACTTCTTCGACCGCCTGGCCAGTTGCAGTTGTATTGATCAGCAGGAAAATGCCGAGAAGGAAAACAATCCGGTTCATATGGTTCTCTCTGAAGGACGCGAATTCCGAACCATCGGTCTTCGCATGGGTACACGACTCGCGCAGCTAACGGCCCAGATTCGGGTTCGTTTCCCTCTGCAGGCCATCACCCACCGCTCCGTCATGTCCCAACTTCTCAGCTCCGAACGCCCCTTCGAAATCGTGTCGGAGTTTGTGCCTACCGGCGATCAGCCCCGGGCGATCAAAGAACTGACGGAAGGCTTGATTCGCGGAGACCGGCACCAGACTCTTCTTGGAGCTACCGGTACGGGCAAGACGTTTTCGATCTCCAATGTGATCGCCAATGTTGGTCGGCCCACCATCGTCCTCAGCCACAACAAGACGCTGGCCGCGCAGCTCTATGCCGAGTTCAAACACTTCTTTCCGAACAACGCGGTCGAGTTCTTCATTTCGTACTACGACTATTACCAGCCCGAGGCCTACATCGTCCATTCCGACACCTATATCGAAAAGGATATGTCTGTCAATGAAAGAATCGATCGGCTCCGACTGAAAGCCGCCAGCTCGCTGGTATCGGGGAGAAAGGATGTAATCGTTGTCGCGAGTGTGTCTTGTATATACGGGCTCGGCTCCCCTGACGAGTACCGCAAACAGATCGTTCAGGTAAAAGTTGGCGACTCCATTCCCCGGAATGAGCTGCTTCACGGCCTGACCGGCATCTTCTACTCCCGAAATGACATCGAATTTGTCCCGGGAACGTTTCGCGTTCGTGGCGACGTCGTGGAAGTCTTCCCCGCCTACTCAGAAGATGAGGCCTTTCGAATCGAATTTTGGGGCGAAGAAGTAGAAAAAATCACCGTTTTTGAGCCGATTTCGGGAAAAGCGATCGGTGAACATCAATATCTGACCATTTATCCGGCGAAGATATTCGTGACACCGAAGGACCAGATTTTGAAGGCCATCGGGACGATTGAGGAAGAGCTCAGGTGGCGCCTGGCAGTACTGCGAGACAGCGGCAAGATGCTCGAAGCCCACCGCCTCGAGCAGCGAACGCTTTTCGATATCGAAATGCTGCGCGAGGTTGGTTACTGCTCCGGGGTCGAAAATTATTCCAGGCACATGGCTGGCACCGAGCCGGGGGAGCGGCCCAAGTGTCTGCTCGATTATTTCCCGGATGACTTCCTGATGGTCATCGACGAGAGTCATGTATCGCTGCCACAGGTCAGGGCGATGTACAATGGAGATCGGGCGAGGAAACTGAATCTGGTTGAATACGGATTTCGTCTTCCTTCGGCTTTAGACAATCGCCCCATGACCTACGAGGAATTTGAAGAGAAGCAGCATCAGGTCATCTACGTGAGCGCAACGCCAGGTGAATACGAACTGGAGTTGGGCGGCGGTGTTTTCGTCGAACAGGTCATCCGCCCGACTGGAATTCCGGATCCCGTGGTTGTTCTTCGGCCTTCGAAGAATCAGATCGATGACCTGCTCGAAGAAATTCGCGTCGTGACCGAGCGAAACGAGAGAACTCTCGTGACTACGCTCACCAAACGCATGGCCGAAGACCTCGCGGATTATCTCGACGGGTACGGAATCAAGGTGCGCTACCTGCATTCCGATATTGCCGCACTGGATCGAGTTGAAATTCTGCGCGGGCTCCGGCTCGGTACATTTGATGTGTTGATAGGAGTCAACCTTCTGCGTGAGGGCCTGGACCTGCCCGAAGTCTCCCTCGTGGCCATTCTGGACGCGGACAAGGAAGGATTTCTTCGCTCCGATCGGTCACTCATACAGACAGCAGGAAGAGCAGCCCGGAACGTGCGAAGCAAGATTTTGCTGTATGCCGACAAGGTCACCGGTTCCATGGAGCGCATGATGGATGAAACCGACAGGAGGCGCGCGATTCAGGAGGCTTATAATCTGGAGCACGACATCACTCCTACAACGGTCAAGAAATCGATTGATCAGATAATGGAAGGCACGTCGATTGCCGACGAAAAGAAATTTGCCGGAGGCCCCGCTTCGAACTTTTATGATGGTCCCGATCAGTTGAAGATTGTCGCCGACCCCATAATCAAATATTTGACCGATGATCAAAAAGGTGATCTGATCAAACAGATGGAGGTAGAAATGGACGAAGCTGCGACCGACCTCAAATTTGAACGGGCCGCCGAGCTTCGAGACAGCATCGCTCAGTTGAGGGCCGACCTGAAATGAGATTCCGCCTCTGTTTACTTGTTGTGATTTTGGTGGCAACGGATAGTCGAGCACAGACGGCTGCTGTGCCCGAGTGCCAGCAACTCTCCCTCTATTGCATTCAGCTCATTCCGACAGCGACGTTTTCGGGTGCAAGTGGCCACGTAGAACTGGCGCGGCCACCTTCGGCGTTCGGTGTCGTGGTAACTCGCGACGGTCATCACCGATTTAAACTCGTCCTGGATATCGCTGGGCTTCCGAAGCCATCTTCGCTTGGTCCATACGAGCAGTACATATTGTGGGCGATGCCTCTCAATCTCGATCCGGTTCTGAACATGGGTGCCGTCGGGAATGGGCATCATGAGTTGGGCGAGATCTCATTCAACAAGTTCATGCTTTTGATGACTGCAGAGCCCGCCGGCAAACGCGTCGAGCGCTCTGGACCTTTTGTCATGCGTGGGCGCTCTCCCTCTGCCCGGCTCGAGCCGCACGACCTGTTTCAGGTCGCGGCGTTGGCTGATCCTCGTGGCGCGGGCCACGTTCATGAGAACAATAGCTGGCCGACGCCGGCCATGCATCCGACGGCCATGATGTTGGATGCGATGATGACGCTACGGCCGGCCGTCTCGCCCTGGCTTCCTGAATGGCTCTTAGACGCTCCCGAGGCACCTGATGCCCTACCTCGAGAGGTGCTCAGTCTGGCGGAAGGAGACTCAATTACGTTGCGTGCGTATTCGGTTATCAAGAGCATCGCTGGCCGGAAATACGCCATGCTGGGCTACAATGGGCAAATACCAGGTCCGTTGCTTGAGGTTGATCATAATGTAACCATAAATGTTACATTTATTAATGACGCACCATTCGCCAGTTCGATCCACTGGCATGGACTTCGCCACGATAATGCGTTCGACGGCGTTCCCGGCTTTACTCAATACCCGGTCGAGCCAGGCGAGACCTTCGAGTACACTGTTCATTTTCCGGATGCTGGCATCTACTGGTACCATCCCCATCACCGCGAAGACGCACAGCAGGAATTGGGGCTCTATGGCAACATGATTGTTCGCGCGCCCGAGCACTCCTATTTGCCAGATGCGGATCGCGAGGAAATTCTGGTCCTCGATGATTTCACCATCGGTCCATCCGGACAGGCCGCGTTCGGTCTTGAGGAATCAAACTTCGCTCTGATGGGTCGCTTCGGAAATCAGCTGCTGATAAACGGAGAGCCTAGGTCTGAATTCACGGTGAAAGCCGGGACCCGAGTCAGGTGGTTTGTCACGAACGTTTCTAATACGCGGGCCTGGAATTTGTCTATAGAAGGACACGCTATGCAAATCGTTGCTTCCGATCTGAGTCCATTCGAAGAGTATACTTGGGAAGAGAGCATGACCATCGCTCCAGCCGAGCGTTACGTGGCTGACATGTATCCATCCGAGGCGGGACGTTTTGCAATAACGAATCGAATCCAATCTTTGGATCACACGGCGGGAGTGTTTTTCCAGGAAGTCGACACCCTGGGCTGGTTTGTCGTGGAGCCCGGCGAGTCGAGCGAACAAGCGCAGGTCGCTGAAACTCACGTCGCATCAACCGCCCAGCAGGAGATCCGAAGCTGGGCGAAAAACCTGGAGGGGTTTGAAAGCGCTGCACCCGACCGCGAGGTGGAACTCCTATTGAGAACCAAGGGCCTGCCTGCGCTTACGGAGTGGATTCTTAAAACGGATCAGACGTACTTCCTTCCGGTCGAGTTTTCCGACACGATGCCGTTCATGAACTGGAGCGCATCGGGTCGTGAGGTCGAGTGGCTCATCAGAGAGCCGTCCACCGGAAAGGAAAATCTCGAAATTGACTGGACCTTTGGGCTGAACACTACAGAAAAGATCAGAATCACGAACCGCCGGGACAGCGAACACGCGATGCAGCATCCCATCCACCTGCACGGTCAGCGATTTCTTGTGCTTTCCTACAACGACCGTCCGCTTGAAACCAGAGTCTGGAAGGACACCGTCCTCATTCCGGCCGGTATGACGGCAGATATACTGGTCGAGTTCACGAATCCGGGAATCTGGATGATGCACTGCCATATTGCTGAACACCTCGAAGTAGGTATGAAAATGGCGTTCAAAGTCGAGTAGTAGCGCATCTGGGGTCTGTATTGCTATCATGAGCAGTTCCAACGAATCCCACCCGTGTGATCATGAAACGTCTTCTCTCCCTGATTTTTGTCGCGGTAACGATTGTCGCGACCTCCCAGGCCCAAGAATGGAGTTCGAATTTTGCCGACTACCTGGCCGTAGATGCGCCTGTCGTCGCCATTGAAAATGTCACTGTGATCGATGGCACAGGCGCTCAGGCCGTTGCGGGCCAAACTGTTGTAATCCGAGACGGCGTCATTGAGTCCGTTGGAATGGGCATGGTGCCGGAAGGCGCTCACGTGATTGATGGAACCGGAAAAACGCTCATTCCGGGCATGGTTGGCTTGCATAATCACACGTTCTATACCACATCACAGCGAACCGTTCAACTCGATTACTCCGCTCCCAGACTCTATCTGGCCTCTGGTGTCACGACGATCCGAACTACTGGAAGTTATGCCCCCTATTCGGAGCTCTCGTTGAAACAGTCGGTGAGTGATCGGCGGAGCCTCGGCCCCCGCATGCTGATCACGGGACCCTATATGGTTGGAGCTGGAGGAGGAGGCTCCGATGCGGTCGTGACCACCCCCGAAGATGCCCGCCGTATCGTGAAGTACTGGTCGGAAGAAGGAGTTGATTGGATCAAGGTGTACAACAGCATAGCATCGGCAGAATTGGCTGCTGTGGTTGATGAAGCTCACAAACACGGGCGAAAGGTTACTGGGCACTTGTGTTCGATATCGTATCGGGAGGCCGTGGCGATCGGTATCGACAACGTCGAGCATGGCATATTCGCTAACTCCGACTACTCTAAAACCAAAGTGAAGGATAAATGCCCGTCCGATTATCGGCGAGCCATGATCGACCTGGAAATGTCCGGCGAGGCAGTTCAGACGACATTTAGAGAAATGGTAGCTGCTGGAGTCGGGATGACTTCTACGCTCGCAATTTACGAGCATGTGGTTCCGAACCGGCCTCCCGTCGAGCAGCGTGTGCTCGATGCCATGTCGCCGGATGTTCAGAAAGAGTATTTGCAGAGACGGACCCAGATTGCAGATGGCAATTCGCAGTTCTGGAAGGATCTAGGGGTCAAGGCACTTGAGTATGAAAAGGCCTGTGTTGAAGCGGGTGGTTTGTTGGCATCGGGCGTTGACCCCACGGGATACGGCGGTGCTCTTCCGGGGTATGGCGATCAAAGAAACTTTGAGCTCCTTCGAGAAGCTGGATTTAATACGGGCGAAGTTGTGCAGATAATGAGCCTCAACGGGGCCAAAATCCTGGATATCGATCACGAAACAGGAAGCATCGAAGCCGGAAAACATGCGGACCTTGTACTCATCGACGGCGATCTGGCATCCGACGACGCACTGATCCGAAATGTCGAAATCGTATTTCGTGACGGTGTCGGTTTCAACTCCGCTGCCATCATCGAGAGCGTCGAAGGCCAGGTTGGAGTCAGGTAGGCCGAACTGTGCGCACGCAATACTATTTCTCTCTCAGCTTAGCCCATCTATTATGAAACGCTGTCTCTCTGTTTTCATGATCTGCTTTCTAGTGGCAGGCAGCTCCAGCGCCCAAGAATGGAGCACAAATTTCGCCGACTACCTCGCTGTCGACGCATCGGTTGTGGCGATTGAAAATGTGACCATCATCGATGGTACGGGAGCGCAGGCCCTCACAGGTCAGACAGTTGTGATTCGAGATGGGGTAATCGAATCCGTTGGAGGCGGCATGGCGCCGGACGGGGCCCATCTAATTGATGGATCTGGAAAAACACTCATTCCTGGGATGGTTGGCTTGCACAATCACACCTTTTATACAACGTCCCAGCGAAGAGTTCAGCTCAATTTTTCGGCGCCACGGATGTATCTGGCATCAGGCGTGACGACGATTCGCACGACAGGCAGTTATGCACCATACTCTGAACTGGGGCTGAAACGCTCGGTCAACAGCCGCCAGCGAATGGGCCCGCGCATGTTTGTTACCGGGCCGTACATCGATGGACAGAGCAATGCAATTCATCGCTCTACGCCGACTAGTCCTGATGCGGCCCGTCGCGTCGTGAAATACTGGTTTGAAGAAGGAGTGGACTGGTTCAAGGTGTATGCGAACATCTCCTCAGCAGAACTTGCTGCCGTAATTGACGAGGCACACGCCCACGGAATCAAAGTTACCGGCCATCTCTGTTCCGTGCCCTATCGCGAGGCAGTTATCCTGGGAATAGACAATCTGGAACATGGCTTGTACGCGAATTCAGATTACTCAACAACCAAGGTGAAGGACCAATGCCCATCTGACTATCGCCGGGTCATGATTGATCTGGATATGTCGGGCGAGGCAGTTCAGACGACATTTCGAGAAATGATAGCCGCTGGAGTTGGTATGACTTCCACACTCGCCATTTACGAGCACGGGGTTCCAAATCGACCACCGATAGAGCAGCGGACACTTGATGCCATGTCGACGGAAGTTCAGAAGGAGTACCTGCAGACACGAACACGAGTTGCGGATCGCAATTCACAGTTCTCGAAAGATCTCTGGGTCAAGGCACTTGAGTACGAAAAAGCATTTGTGGAAGCGGGCGGGCTTCTCGCATCGGGTGTTGACCCGACCGGATACGGCGGCGCGCTACCAGGATACGGGGATCAGAGAAACTACGAGCTCCTCCATGAGGCCGGGTTCAACTCCGGCGAAGTCGTCCAGATAATGAGCCTGAATGGAGCAATAATTCTTGGAGTCGATGACGAAATTGGGAGCATCGAAGTCGGAAAACATGCAGACCTGATCCTCATTGATGGGGATCTCGCCTCAGATGCCGCCTTGATCCGAAATGTAGAGATCGTTTTTCGCGATGGTGTTGGATTCGATTCGGCTGCGATAATTGAATCCATCGAGGGACAGGTCGGTGTCAGGTAATTTACTCGCCTGCTCTCACGATTCTGCTCCAAAAATATTTATTACAGAACTATGAAACGCTCTTTTTCAATTCTGATAGCCTGTTTCTTACTCGCGGCCAGCTCGTCTGCTCAGGAATGGGCTTCTGATCTGACACAATTTATTTCCGTAGACGCCGATGTTGTGGCCATTGAAAATGTGACGGTCATTGACGGAACTGGAGCACAAGCTGCAGCGGGACAGACTGTTGTGATTCGAGATGGGGTAATCGAATCCGTCGGAGCGGGCACGGTACCCGATGGCGCACACCGTATCGATGGTTCCGGGAAGACACTCATTCCCGGAATGATTGGAATGCACAATCATACGTATTACACGACGTCCCAAAGACAAATTCAGCTCGATTTTTCGGCCCCCAGGATGTATTTGGCTTCGGGCGTGACCACTATTCGCACGACGGGTAGTTATGCGCCGTACTCTGAACTGGCGTTGAGGGAAAATATCAACAATCGACAGCAGTTAGGGCCGCGCATTTTTATTACCGGTCCCTATATCAGTGGATCAGGAGGTAGTAGTTCTTTTGCTACGGTAAGCAGTCCCGAAGCAGCCCGACGAGTAGTGAAATATTGGTCTGAAGAGGGTGTCGATTGGTTCAAAGTCTATACGACGATCTCATCGGAGGATCTGGCGGCCGTCGTTGACGAAGCACACAAACATGGCGTGAAAGTTACGGGTCATCTTTGCTCCGTTCCGTATCGCGAAGCGGTGGCTCTCGGCATGGACAATCTGGAACATGGACTATCAGCGAACTCAGACTATTATCCTGATAAACCGAAGGATGTGTGCCCACAAGACTTTTTCCCATCCCTGCTAAACGTCGACGTCGAGAGCGATGCCGTTCAAACCACCTTTTCAGAAATGATCACGGCGGAGGTTGGAATGACATCGACGCTCTCTGTCCTCGAATCAATCCATCCAACCCGAATGCCGCTGGAGCAACGCATTCTTGACGCCATGTCACCCGAGGTTCAAACCGAATATCTTAAGGCACGTGTTCAGTTTCCATCCGCGGTCGCGGACATGCTAGACACCATATTAGACCTGTCGATGGCCTACGAAAAAGCGTTTGTAGATGCAGGCGGGCTCCTGGCCGCCGGTGTTGACCCAACCGGCACAGGGGGAGCACTTCCCGGTTTCGGAGATCAACGAAACTATGAGCTGTTGCACGAAGCCGGATTTGATACACCCACAGTGGTTCAGATCGTGAGTCTCAATGGTGCCAAGATTCTGGGTATAGACGACGAAACCGGGAGCATCGAGGCCGGCAAACACGCTGATATGATTCTCATCGATGGCGACCTCGCCTCAGATCCGGCCGCGATCAAAAACGTGGAGCTCGTTTTTCGAGATGGAGTTGGGTTTGACTCGGCGGCAATAATCGATTCAATTAAGGGACTTGTTGGAATTCGATAGTCAGCCCCACGAGCAAAAGCGAAGCGATAATCGGAACGAAACCGAAACTTTGTCTGCTCCCGGGCATCGTTGTTGTAGCAGACACGTACTTCCTCAATCGCTCACAACCAGTAGTCCGGCCTACATGAATTCACTTTTATCAAATCTTGCGCGGCAGCAAGAAAGCGCCTGGAAATGGGCCAAAGCATTCCTGGTTGTCGTTCTGATGATCGGAGTGTCGGGCTGCGAGGTGCAATCTGATCTGATTGAGGGGCCCGATGAATTACTCTACTTCGAATCGATCGGACTGGGGCATTATGGCACGGTTCGCGATACGCTGGAACTCGTGATGCGTGATGAGGCGGCTTATCTGGCCGCCATGGAGGAGGTGCAACCCCTCGACGCGTTGCCTGAAATCGACTTTGAACAGACGATGGTTGGTCTCATTGCTGTTCCCACGAACTCAGGAGGCTATATCATCGAAGTGCAGTCGATCGAGAAGACGGGGGACGAAATAACAATCAACTACCTATTCTCGACACCCGGGGCCGATTGTATTACGCTAGATGCTCTAGCTCTGCCATTTCAGGTCGTAATCATCCGCCAGAGTGAGGGTCAGGTCACCTTTGTTCGGGAATCGAAGGCCTACACGTGTGGTCTCTGATCAGAGACTCAGGCAGGAACAGCACCGAATAGAACTGGATTTTCAACTACTTCGTCCGACTCTATTTTACCGTCAAGAAGTCTGACGACGCGGCGGGCGTGTGCGGCGACGTGCTCCTCGTGGGTCACGACGATGATGGTATTTCCCGCCTCGTAGAGCGCTTCGAACAGGTGCATTATCTCGACGCCCGTCTTGGAGTCCAGATTTCCAGTTGGCTCATCAGCCAACAAGATAGACGGCTGATTGACCAGAGCTCGAGCAACGGCGACTCGCTGACGCTGTCCACCCGAGAGTTCATTGGGTTTATGGTCCATCCGATCACCGAGGCCAACGCTTTCGAGGGCATGAGTGGCCATTTCGCGCCGCTTTGCACGAGAGATACCTGCGTAAATCAGTGGAAGTTCTACGTTGTGCAGGCAGTCGACCCTGGGCAGGAGATTGAACGTCTGAAAAATGAAGCCAATCTCCCGATTTCGCGCTGCTGCCAGTTCATCATCGTCCATTTCGCTGACCTGTTGACCATTCAGGACGTATGTACCACTCGTTGGCACGTCGAGACAACCGATGATGTTCATCATGGTCGACTTTCCTGAACCCGACGGACCCATAATGGCCACATATTCATTCGGATAAATCGTGATGGTCGTGCCATCAAGTGCTTTGACGACCTGCGTCCCCATCTGGTAGATGCGACGTACGTCCTGAAGTTCAATGATTGGATCTTGATTCATTCTGCTTTGTGCCTGTTACCGCTATCTGAAGGCTTACTGACGCGGACTAATTCGAGTCGCTGCGATCAGCTCTGGAATCCGTGCGCTCTTCGACCAGTTCGTCGGTCTTGAGCGTCCGCGAAACCGCACGATACGGGCCCGTTACGACTTTTTCCCCTACGCTGAGACCCGAAATAATTGCGAAATGGGTGTCATCTGCAATGCCGGTCTCGACTTCGACAATACGAGTTCGATTGTTCTCATCGACCAGGAAGACAATTCTGCGGAGATCTTCTTCTTCGGGAGCGGAAACAGCAGTGGAATCGGACTCTTCGCCCTCTTCCTTGTCGAATTCTGAGAAGTCGCGTACAGTGACCGCCTGGATGGGCACAACCGTTGCATCGGAAACGGTGTGAGTGTACACGTCCACCGTTCCACTCATTCCGGGACGGAAATTTGGCATTTCGGTCGAGGCGACGGGCAGCTCGCTGTTCGAAATAATGTCATCTGCCCCGGACAGGTCAAATGAAATGTTATGAGGATCCAGTATCCTGACCTTCACTGGGAAATTGGTGATCTGCTCCTGAGATCCACGGGCCACAACGCGTGCTGAATTGGCGATCTCGGTAACGACTCCCCTGAAGAGCCTGTTCGGATAGGCGTCGACTTCAACCGCGGTGGTATCCCCGATAGAGATGTTCACCACATCATTCTCATTGACGTCCACCACCAGCTCCATCTGATCCAACTTGGCGACTCGCATCATCTCGGTACCCGTCATCTGACTGGTTCCAACAACGCGCTCGCCCAGTTCGACCGCAAGAATGGATATCGTTCCATCCATCGGGGAATAAATAGTGGTCTTGGCCAACTGTTCGCGCGACTCCTTGAGTCGCGCTTCTGCGATTTGAACGCTGTATTTGGACGCCTCATGTGAGGCTTTGAGCACCTCGTATCGAGTGGAAGCACTTTGATAGGTCGATTCTGAAATTGCGCCCGAGTCGTAAAGCTTCTTCTGTCTGTCGGCCTCGAGTTCTGAATTGAGGAGGTCCGCGCGGCGCTGTGCCTCGTTGGCTTTCGATTGCAGAACCGAAGCAACTGCCTGATCCACTTGAGCCTGGTAAAAGTCAGGCTTGATCCGGGCTAGAAGTTGACCGCGCCGGACCTGATCGCCTTCGACAACCGGAAGAGCCACGATTTCACCGGATACGTCCGGGCTGATTCGCACTTCGATTTCTGGCTGAATATTACCTGAGGCAGTAACAAGCTGGGTGATGGTTTTAAGTTCAACCTCGGACATTTCGACCTTCGTCGTTTTCTCACCACCGCCTACGAGGCCTGTAGCGTTAACGGTAACAACCACCACGATAATTAATAGGACAAGAACGCCTAAAAGAACAAAGATTCGCTTGGTGGCATTTTTCTTCTTAGCCATGATTTTTCTTGGGTCGCGTGTAGGTATTGGGAGGGTTGCGAACAGCTCTTAGTTGAAAAGCGGCTGATTCGGATCCAGGGTGCCCTGGTAGTAATCGATGAGTCGGTGCTGAAAATGAAACTGAAATATGGCCTGGGCCCGTTGACTGGCGGCGTTGACAAACTGAGAACGCGATTGAGTGAGCTCAACGAGGGTGGATGCACCGACGTCATAGCGCTCTTGCTCAACCCGCAATGCCTGATCTGCTGCCCGCAGACTGGTCTCGGTTACATCGAGCCTCTTCACAGCTGAGAGATAGTCCAGGTACGCCTGGCGCACTTCGATTGCAACGTTCTGTTCGGCGTTCTCCATGTCGAGCTGAGCATTGGAAAACTGAACCTTGCTCGACTCGATTCCCCTTTTTACGTTCAGTCGATTGAACAGGGGGATGGAAAGATTGAATCCGAGGCGTTCGGATCGATTGTCGGCGAGCTGGGTGTTGAAGTTATCCGTTCGTGCCGAAGAATAACTTGAACCCATACTGGCTGAGAAACTGAGCGAAGGCAAATGCCCCGCTTTCGCGACACGAATCCCTTGTTGAGCTGAATCAATCACAAATTGCTGGGCACGAAGATCGACGCGATTTTCGAATGCACCTAAGAGCATCGCTTCAGGATCAAACGTACTGACGACCAGGGGAAGCTCGTCTGCATTGGGCGCCATAAACCGGTATTCCCCCAGAGGATCCAGCTGCAGAACTTGAATAAGACGAGTCATATTCGTCTGATAGCTGCTCTCTGCGTTCAACAGAACCAGTTCACTATTGGCTAAGGTTGCCTGCTGCTGATACTGATCCGAGATTGCGCGCGAACCTACGCGAACAAATTCTTCAATCTGCTCCAGCAATCCCCGTTGGGCTTGCACATTTTCCTGCTGAATTCGAATGGTCTCTTCCGAGAGGATTACAGTCAGATAGTTCGAAATCACGCTGAATACGATGTCCTGCTTCGTACGCTCGAGCGTAAATTCTTGTGCATCCAGCAGCGAGCGGGCACTGGCCAGCGTCGCTACATTGGAAAATCCGTTAAAAAGGTTGATTCCGGTACTGGCGGAATAATTGAATCCATCTGTTGAAGTAGTCTCCAATGTTCCGGTGGTCTGGTCAAACTGAAGACCGAAATTTCGGTTGGCACCAGTACTGAGGTTCAGATTCGGATAAAAGTCAGCTCGCTCCGACTGAACGGTGATAGCCTGAAGTTCGAGGCTGTTCTGAGCTCGTTTGATGGTCACATTGCGCTCGAGCGCAACCTGAACAGCTTCATTGAAGCTGACTTCTCGGATTTCCTGAGCCGAAACTGGCCCAACAGCGAAAAATAAGAGGAGTGTAGCGAGGGATGCTAGGAGAGCTGTGCGTCGACCGGTCATAAGTCTGTTCATTTTGATCTGGGGATCCGTCGAGAATGGCCGTAGTGCTCCATTCGATTTGCTAATACGAGTGCGTATTAGACGGCATGACATGCGCTTTCATTCAGGGTAACGTCTCAGGGTAATGTCTGCGCCTATGAATACGCCGTGACCCGCTGCCAACATTGGGTGCAGGGTAGATGAGTCTACGGGGCCTAAGAAAATGGGTTGCGAAGATTTGAAGAGCTTTTGGTGGCCGATCGAGAAGCTTCACATCAGTAGATATATCCGTGCTCGAGGTTTAGAATGCTCTCCCGGGTGTCGAACTGATGGTTGAAGACCTGTTCTATTCGATAGACCAGAGCAAGATTTATGCGAAACGATTCGCCTGGGTAAACAGATCTAAGATCTCCGTAGGAGCGTTCGTGAACAGCCTGGAAACCGATGTCAAAGTTCGCCCCTACCCGTTTGAAGACATTGGCCAGAATCAAATACTGTTTTGTCGAGCCGCTCGCATCCGGGAATACACGATAGCCAAACCCAACGGCGGAATGCACAGACGGCCACTCGTTTGTCCGTCGGACGTACTCGATGCTTGTGAAGGTGGCCAGAGACCGTGCTCGACTCAGTTCCACGTACGACATCAGCTCGCCAAGGTCCTTCTCTCCTTTCGAATAGATGGTTTGATGGGTCAGTCGCCCAAAATGAACCGGATCGGGCCGAAGGTTCACGCCCAGGCCGATCTTGACGTTTACGAGCGTTTCCTTCTCGAGCGATATCGCGGGGATTGCCGGAACGAAAAACGCCTCGACGCCGAGTACGAGCTGGTTCAGGCGGTGCCGGTTCCATCGCTGTGATTTCGGAACCCGATACCCCAGCGTGAATCCTGTGGTGTTCAGTTCGAAGCTTTCCTCTTCGAGAAGGGTCTCAGAGAAGTACTCGCCGTGCAGATCGAAACGAATCCTGGGGGTCAGGTAGCGGCCCACCATGATCAGATTTCCAAACTGCGTGTCTTCGGAATTGAGTCCATCCGAAAAAGGACTCTGGGCGTCGGTGTATGCCAGCGCATCATCGTCCCTCAGCGTTGGAAATTCCATCAAGTTGCTGTCGAGTCGACTGCGCCCAATCTGCAGCACATTTCGCTGGTTCGCGAGACTAACAAATATATGATGATAGAACACCTGCCCAAGATCAGACTCTGCGTCGGGGAACTGGAATCCGACAATCAGCTGCCCTCGATATGAACCGAAGAGTTTTTGTCGTGCCCCAAACAGGACAGACGTATCCGAAAAATCGCTGACCGCACCGGACCGGGTCCCATCGACGACGCCAAAGTTTCCAGACACCACCCCGACGGCCCCCAGCAGGAGCTCGGGCGACAACTCCTGCGCCGAGACTGTATTCGTGAGCAGCGCTAGGAAGAGTACGAGGGACCGCACAATCTCTTTCGACATTACTTTCATTATGGCCTCCTACTGGTCCAGTGAAATAAATGGCAGTTTAGTAAGGCCGTCCATGTCCATCTCTGAATTCATATCCATCTGCATGTTCGCGTGATCCATCATGTCGTGATCCATCGCTGGCATCGCCATGCGCTCCGATTCTGGCAGATCCTCGTAAATGAGGGCGGTCAGCGTCCCTCCTGGATAGAGTCCATTGTTGGTGGCCCGCCGCGTGTCGTGATCGTGAAACGACCAGATCCCTGGATTATCGCCTGGAATGATGATGTCGTGTGTTTTCCCCGGCGGAAGCATGATGGTATTCATGCGAAGGGGTGAGGCGAGAGGATACCCGTCATTGGCCACCTCCCAGAAATCAGTTCCATGCAAATGAAGGGAGTGAATGGAGGCGCCAGCATTGATGAGCCGGACCCGGATGTTCTCCCCCTCTTTTATGAATAGTCGCGGGGTGTCCGGATATGATTTCCCGTTGATCGTAAAAAAATTCGGATCGGGGAGCTCGGCAGAGGTTCGCCGACGAATCGTGTACGGCGGCAAGTACCCTTCTTCCATCGAAGTCCGGAGATCATCCACGTCCGCGAACAGCCCGAATCGTTCTCGGGTGAATCGGCCGTTCTCCATCAGGTAACGGCGTTCCTTCATTCTCTCGAGCATGATATTCAGCTCTTCACGAATGAAATTGGTGTCGTGAGACGAATAGATGAACGTGTATTCCCGTTCGTAGGGAAACTGCTCCTGGATTGGGTCGGTCTCGCCTTCACGTGGCTCCACAATGATCGATCCGTACATACCGGCCTGCATGTGGAGCATAGTGCCCCAGTGGCAGTGATAAATGTGCGTTCCGTACGGTTTTGCCTCAAACTCGTAGGTGAACGTCTGCTCGGGCATCACCGGGAGCTGCGTGACGAACGGCACACCGTCCATCCTCCACGGTACGTGCATTCCGTGCCAGTGAATGGTATGATTGAGCCCTGTGCGGTTTTCGAAATGAACACGGACCCGGTCTCCGTAATTGACCCGGATTTCTGGTCCGGGAACGGTGCCGTTGAAAGCCAGCGTATGGATGGTGACGCCCGGTACGATCTCTTGCTGTACAAGGTCAACGTACAGGTGAAACTCCTTGAAGCCGTCCGTTTCGTGGACGGGTTTCAGTTTCGTTGGGGTGTCGGAGGCTGCATTGGGGCCGCTCTCTAGGTCGGCCATGAAGCGAGGTAGAAGGCCTCCCAGCGATGCGGCAGCGCCGGTCGCCAGAAAATTTCTTCTGTGCATGATGGTTCTGAAAAGTTTGGATTGTCGAGGCGAAAATTGGATTGACCAATCGGGGTCGACGACTTTTCAGATCAGAAAGGATTGATTTTTGGCGTATAAACGCCGCTTTTCAGACGAAGGCTTTATCAATCGGATTCCATGCGGGTCCTGCCTTAGGCGGTTGGTAACGAGCGAGGAATCGAGCGCATAGATGGGGCTAGCAAAGACATGGTTTCTCAGAGAAAGGTCCGATCGGGAAGTCAGCCGTGCCTCCGTTGTATCGATGAAATGATCACAACAGTCGAAAGAGAGCGTTTCGTGATCGCCCGCGCGGCATGGATCGGTGTCATGAGAGCTTTCGTCGTTGCCGTTTTCGGACTCACTCCCCATCGCCATATCATGAGACATTCTGGCATGACACGTGGACGCTGTAAACAGCGGTCCCAATCCTGAAATCAGGATGATTGCAGCTAAAAGTAGGCGGGGAGAAGGCATGGGTGGGTAGACACTGAGTGCAGTTCCGAGGCGTCTTCGTACCTCCTCCCTTTCGATAGGTTCTGAAAAGTCACGATCATTGATTCCCCGCTGGATGAAAATTTACCCTCGCGTGTGGGCTTCCGATTGATTAGAATGGGTTACCACTTCGAATGAATGGAGGGCCAAGTCCATGCGTAGACGCGATTTTCTTCAGGCTTCGACGGCACTGTCGACCGGGATGTGGATTGGGAATACCCTATTTCCAGAATCGCCTGTTTCAACCCCAAAGGCAGACCTGGGTGATTGGCGATCGCTTTTTCCGCGCTTGGAAGGGGAAGTGTATTTGAATGCGGCGCGAGGTACGCCGCTGTCCTCGTTCTCCGAGGAAGCGACCCAGGCATATCTGGATCTCTGGAAGTTCGGGGGTGCTGACGGGCGATCCGAAGTGTTTCGAGATACAATGGCGTCCATCCGAGCGGAGTTTGCCGGACTCGTGCATGTGGACGAGACTGAAATCGCACTGGTCTCTTGCACAAAAGAGGGTGAGCAGAACGTGTTGGACAGCGTGCGGCCCTGGGACGACGGGGGTCACGTTGTCACCAATATGTATCATTTTTCCGGATCACTTCACAACTACGAAGGGCACCGACGGCATGGCCGGGATGTTCGCATTGTCTGGAGTGAAGATTGGGAACTGGAGGTTGAACGCGTCCTCGATGCCATTGACGACAGCACCCGCCTTGTGTGCGTCACACTCGTTTCAAATTTTAATGGCCGGGTCGAAGATGTTAAAGCCATCGCTGAGAAGGCGCACCAGCACGGGGCGCTGGTCTTTGCGGACATTATCCAGGCTGTCGGAATCGTGCCGGTAGATCTCCGAGCTCTGGATGTTGATTTCGCCTCCTGCTCATGCTACAAATGGTTGTATGGACCGCACGGTGTAGGCTTCTTCTATGTCCGCAAGGAATTGCAGGGCAACGAGATGACGGATAGACTTTATCCCGGAAACTCGAACCAACAGGTACCCCCGTGGACTCACGAGACCGCAGAAGAGAAACTGAGTTTTTCGATGTCGGAGGACGCCAGGCGATATGAGCCGGGTCACCATTCTTATATCGGATATGCCTCGGTGCTCGCCGGAATTCGATTTCTGCGAGAGATCGGAATTGAAGAGGTTCAGAAATACAGCCTCCGGCTTTCGAGGCTGCTTCGCGAGTTGATCGATGAGGATCGTTATCCGTGTATTTCTCCGGCGGACATGGTGTCTCCAATCGTCACGTTTGAAAAAGGAGATCTGGACATTGTCCCCGCGCTGAATCGCGACAAGCTGGTCATATCCGTGTCCTCGGGGACATTCAGAGTTTCGCCAACCATTTACAACAACGAAGACGATGTCCGATTGCTGGCGGCTACGTTGAACGGCGTGTGAGAACTGTCATACACGCCTTCGCTCAATGGCCCGAGCGTGAGCCTCGAGACCTTCCTGCCGCGCAAACCATGCGGCATCATCAAGCATTTGGGTTGCCATTTCACCCTCATTCAGCTGCATCCATGTCTGGATTCTCAGGAAAGTGAACACGGAGAGCCCTCCCGTCGAGCGGGCGGTCCCATTTGTAGGTAAGACGTGGTTCGGACCTGCCCCATAATCGCCGAGAACTTCAGCTGTCTGTTCCCCGATGAACAGAGCACCGAAATGTGACAGCTCGTCGGCGAGAGACCTGGGATCACGGGTGCACAGCTGGAGATGCTCAGGGGCAAGTATGTCGCTCCATCGTGCTGCTGTCTCAGTATCGGGAGCAAGCACCGATCCCCCATTGCGAAGGGCGGTGCATGCGGTTCGGAAAGAGGGGAGGCAGCTCAATTGGCCTTTCAGCTCGATTTCAACGTCTCTGATCAGCGAATCGCTGAGAGAAATCAGAAATGGAAATGCGTTATCGTCGTGCTCTGCTTGCGCGAGTAAATCGGCGGCAACGGTTGTCGGATCTGCCGAATCATCAGCGATGATCACCAATTCGGAGGGCCCGGCGAGCATATCAATTCTCACCTCACCTGAAATATATTTCTTGGCGGCTGTGACATACCGATTTCCTGGTCCCACAATCAGGTCCATCGGAGGAAAAGGTCCGGCGCCGAAAGCCAGGGCGGCAATTGCGTGTGCGCCTCCTGCAGCGAGCATGCCGCTGGCGCCTGCTATCCATGCCGCGGCCAGGGTCAGGGGTGACTGATCGGGACTGGCAACCCATATTTTTCGGACGCCCGCGATCTTGGCGGGAATGACGGTCATCAGGACTGAAGACGGTAACGGGTAACGCCCCCCTGGCGCATAACATCCTACTCGCTCAACGGGTACGACTCGGTGTCCGGCGCGTCCACCGGGGATTTGCATCTCCAGTTCCGTGAGACTGGAGAGCTGCGCCCTCGCGAAAGACCCGATCCGGGCTGAAATTCGTTCGAGCCGCTGTCTGTCATCCTCGGGTAGGCTTTCAAAAGCTTCCTGCAGCCTTCCTCGGCCGAGGTATAGCTCTGAGTCCTGCGGCAAACCGTCCAGCTCTTCAGCGTAAGCACGAACCGCGGGGCCGCCTCGCTGGCGGACCCGGTTAACGATTTCGCGAGCGGTATTTTCGATCTCTGGATCGAATATTATTCTGCATCTGTGATCGAGCTCCTCAATCGACGCGCGACGGGGAAACACCTGTTCTTGATTCTGCTTCGGAGCGATAGTCGTGTTCATTTCAGGCCTCTTCCTTCGCCAGCATGGATCGGCGGCTGATTCTTCTGTTTCTGAAAGACAATTCATCCAGCACCTCCGAGATTGAACTATCCTTTACGGCAAGCGCTACAGAAAGAAAGTAGAGGAGGTCGGCTCCCTCATGGGACGCTTCGTTAGGCGTGTGGGCTTGGGCAAGCTCCGTCGCCTCTTCCACAAGTTTGGCCTGAAGCAGATCGCGGTCAGCTGCCAGACTAACGGTTCCTGAGGCCGGGTCGTCTTCCAAAATTCGTTCTGATATGACCGTTTCCAGCTGAGACAGGCCGAACTCGAGGGGCCAACAGGAACGAGAACCCGTGTGGCAAAAACTGCCCTGCTGATCGACCGTGAATTTGAGCGCGTCACGGTCGCAGTCGAGATCTATTCTGGACAGTGACTGAATGTTGCCCGAAGTCGCTCCTTTGATCCAGAGTTCATTTCTAGACCGGGACCAGTACACTCCCTTTCTCTGAGAGACAGCCGCCTCAATCGATTCGATGGTGCTCCAGACCAAACCGAGAGCAGTTCCCATGCGATCGCACACCAGGGTTGGCCAGAGCCAGCCATCAATGGGCTTATTGAGCGGAGCGGTTATGCACCCGGCCAGCGAAAGCGCTCCCGAGTATAGGGCCATTCCGATCTGAGCATCCACGCCCATTTTATCAAGCGCCGCGATTTCTTCCCGCGTTGTGATGCCACCGGCAGCCGTGATGCGAACCTCCGAAGCTGCAGAGCGAGCCGATTCAACTAGGTCCAGATTGAATCCAGCCATTCCACCCTCGTGTTCGACCTGGGTCAGAAGGAAACCGCCCACAAAGGAGGAAAGTCGCTCGATCCGATCCAATACGAGATCTCCCGTCTTCACTGTCCATCCTTCAGTGACTATCTCGCCTTCAAAGGCATCAACCGCAACGATCAGACGATCTTTGGGTAGCGCACCACAGAATTCCGGCGAAGCGGCGGTACCGATGATAATTTTTTCGGCTCCATGATCCAGCCAGTCGATTGCAGCTTCCCGGGATCGAATGCCGCCCCCGACTCGAATGGGTTTGAATCGGGCCATCTTTCGGATCAGATGCGTGTTTGAGCCAGTCGCGAGGGCAGCATCCAGGTCGATGACCGCAACTTCTCCGGCAACGGAGAACTCTTCCAGCCTCTCGAGAGGATCGCCACCATCCAGCAGTTGATCACGACCCCGAAGCAACTGAACGGCCCGACCGTTCCGGATATCAATACTGGGAATAATCATACTCGTACGGCGATGCCGCTGTTTTTCAAATAGTCTTTTATTTCTCCAACGCTGTGATCCCCGTCGTGGAATATTGAGGCTGCCAGCACAGCGCTCGCTCCCGCTTTGATGGCCTCAGCCACATCCCTCACCTGGCCTATTCCACCTGAAGCGATAACGGGAATTCTTACCGCGCGCGAGACGGCGGTCATTAATTCGGTGTCGGCTCCCGATCGCGTGCCGTCACGGTCCCAGCTCGTGAGGAGAATTTCCCCGGCGCCCCTCGCCTCGGCCTCTCGGGCCCAATTCACGGCGTCCAGACCGGTGCGTTTCCGACCCCCTACAGTGAGTACCTCCCAGGATTCATCTTTACGGCACGCATCTATCGCGAGCGTAACGCACTGCCGTCCGAAGGCATTGGCCAAGCGTGTCAGAAGGCTGGAATCGTTCACTGCGGCCGTATTTACGCTGATCCTGTCCGCACCTGCCTTAAGAAGACGTCTAGCATCTTCCACGGTGCGAACTCCACCCCCGACCGTGAGCGGAATGTTAATCCGTGTGCGGACGCGACGTACCGTATCGAGCCGGGTCTCAAGCCCGGCCGGGGCAGCCGCAATGTCCAGCATGACAATCTCATCGGCACCCTGGAATTCATACTCGGCAGCCAGCCCCCTCGGATTTCCGGCATCCCTGAGATTCCGGAATTGAATGCCTTTCACGACGCGTCCGTCACGCACGTCGAGGCACGCGATAATTCTGTGCACTCCTTTGTTCGCTGTTGATTCCGACGGCCGGGATCGTTCCTGATCACAAACGCCATTGGTCGAGGGCGCAGGAGTATCGTCCAGCCACCTGCTGATGAGATCGATTCCGTAGGATCCTGATAACTCGGGATGGAACTGGCACGCCAGCAATCGGCCCTTTTCAATCGCCGACACAAACTGCTTTCCGTGGCATGTGTAGGACGGGCGCCATCCATCGGGGACCTCGTTGAGCACATAGGAATTGGCGAACGCAGCGTATCCTGATGACACCAGTCCGGTTGATACTGCAGGTTCGACGAAATTCCATCCCAGGTGGGGAACGTGGACATTGTCCGGTAGGCGGCGACATCTTCCTCTAATGACGCCTAGGCCTCGAACGCCGGGCGCTTCTTCACTTCCATCGCAGAGCAATTGCATACCCAGGCAGATGGCCAGAATTGGAATCCCACGATCAAACGTCTCCTTGAGAGCGGATTCAAGCCCGAGATCGCGTATACGCCCGACGCCCGCTTCGAAGTCTCCGACGCCGGGCAGAACGATATACGAGGCTTGAGCGAGTTCGACCGGATCGCTCACGAGTGTCGCTGATACGCCAAGTTGCCGGAACGCACTGAGAACGGAGGCCACGTTCGCAACTCCCGTATCAACGATTGCTACTCGTTTCATCGCATACCTCCTTCGATAAATCCCTTCGTTGAAGGGACATCGTCAAAACCCGAACAGGAAATGGCATCCTTAAGAGCGAGGCCAAATGCTTTGAACGCTGCCTCGGCCTTGTGGTGATCATTTCGACCCTTAATGACATCGACATGAAGCGTAATGTTGGCGGTCGCCACCATTGACTGCAGGACATGTCCCACGTTTTCACATGACAGTTCTCCAAGTCGTTCTCTTTCCAGGGCCGTGTTGATGTCGGCGTGGGCACGCCCTGAAATATCTACTACTGCGCGGGCCAGTGCTCCGTCGAGTGGAGCAAAGGCATATCCGAATCTGCGAATATTCTTCCGGTCACCCAGCGCATCGCTCAGTGCTTTTCCGATTACGAGGCCGCAATCTTCGGCAGTGTGGTGATCGTCTATGTTGAGGTCGCCCCGACACTTCAATTTCAGGTCGAATCTGCCGTGCCGAGCGAAGGCGTCGAGCAGGTGATCGAGGAAACCGATTCCCGAATCGATGGAGTTTGTCCCAGTGCCATCTAAATTCAGAGACACGGAAATACTCGTTTCTTTGGTATCACGGTTTACTTTTGTGATTCTTGCCCCTGTTTGACGTTTCAATTGAGAATCCCCTGGATATCATTAATGTCTGAGATCACGAGTACCGCGCCGGATGCGAGGAGAGCGTTCCGGTTTGCTTCGTATCCCGAAGGGGATGCCACTCCTATCGGAGTGATTCCTGCGGCGACTGCAGCGTTCATATCGTCTGGCGTATCGCCGATCATCCATGGAGAGACGAGACCCAGAACGCCCATCGCGAGTCGGACGCCGTTGGGGGAGGGCTTGGACGGTGCATCTTCCATGGCAACCACGTGCAGAAAACAGTCCTGGACACTGTAGGCCTGGAGAAATCGTCTGGCATCTTCTCTGGGACGACCTGTGACGATCGCTGACGGGTATCTGCGAGTCACGTCGCGAAGCAGAACTGGTTCAATCAGAAGCGATTCCTTCTCACATAGACCTGCTCGCCCAGGCACACCCAGATAGTGCTCCTGAAATCGCTGAATGACGTCTTCGATAACCGCGCTGACTCTCCTTTTTGCTAACAGGTCCCGCGTGAGGACCCAATCATCGTTGGCATTGCCGAGCCTTTTTGCCGCATCGATATCCTCCAGGCTTACCTCACATCCGAAGTCAGCCGCGGTGCGGATGATGCACGCTCGGTAGGAGTTGCGGACGTCTGCGATGACACCGTCGATATCAAACAGGATTCCATCCGGCCGGGGAATTGATTGCAACGTCATGGCACTATCTGCGTGATTGATGACACGACAATGTCCGTCCCACCGGCCTCTTTCAGGGCTGGTAAAAGCCCGGGGAGATTCTGGCGCTGTACCGCCGCACGGATTGCAAATCCCGAATCCCCGAACAGTGGCGCAACCGTTGCCTCGCGCATGCAGGGGAGGAGGGCAACCAGCGTGTCCAGGGTTTCCCCGGACGCATTGATCTCGAGCATGACCCGGCTACGGGCTTCCAGTACGCTTTCCAGAAGCAGACGGAGGGCATCGATGCGTTCCCGTTTTTCCGGATCCTGCATGGCTGCGCGACTGGCGATAAGCCGGGTAGAGGATTGCATGATCGTGTCGAAGACAACGAGCCCGTTAGCTCGAAGCGTGGCTCCCGTCGCCACATTATCGATGATCAGGTCGGCATCCTCGGGCGGAAATACCTCAGTAGCACCGTAGGAGTGCACGAATTCAGCATCGATGGACCGCTCCTGGATCCATCTCCGGGCGATGTGTTCGTATTCTGACGATACCACGATTCTCCGTTTGGGTAATCCACCGTTCAGAGCCATTTCCTGGGGAATGGCGGCTATCAGTTGCACGCGATCGAGTCCTGTGTCCAGAACTTCTACGACATCTGCGTTCAGCTCTTCCACCCAATCGGCTCCCGCGAACCCAGCATCTCGACGCCCGTGCGAGAGCATCTCGATGATGTTCTGGGGCTTCATCGTCTTGGCGGTCGTGTCCGGCACAGAGATGGTGGGTCTGTACCCACGTTCACTCGCTTTCACGGTTATTCCGGCATCCGCAAGAAGTCGCAGGACGCCCGATTCCATTCGGCCTTTCGGGAGTCCCAGGAGAAACGGACTCTCAGATTTGTTCAGTTGTGCCATATGATTCGACTATGTTTTGGGGCCGAATCCTCGATGACACGCTTCTTAGAAATGCAAAACGCCGACCATCGAGGCCGGCGTCAGGGTTCGCTACGTATCTGCCAAGCAGTTAACTATACACCTCGGTCGGGCCTCTTCGTGTTGAGTGGCTATGATGATGCCGGGTGTTATGATGACGTATCGCGTTCATGGGCGGCAATGATAGGCTCTTTCGTTTTGAATGTCAATACGAAAGTCAGTTTGTCATAGAATCTTGGTACTTCTGACGACGGACACCGATGGCGAGGTCAAGATGTAACTGCGAGCAGGCGAATGCGTAGGAGGGAAAGCTCCACAGTATTTCGTGTTTCTCATTCAATCTCAGCGCAAGTGAAAAAGTCGGGCATCTTGATGATTTTCAGTCTGTTTTGGGTCGGTCTTGCCGTCTCCCAGACGACGAATATCGAACGCGTGGATCAGCCCGGACCTGGAGTAGAGGCCCTTTACTTTATATATCTTGACGAGGGCAATGTGTGGGAGTATGCAGTCAGTAACCAGAAAGAAGGGTCTTCGATTACACCTTCCTATCTGCGATTTACTGTCGAGTCTCACCGCGAAGTCAGACCGGAAGTGGATGACTATACCGTTCGGACGGATGTATATGACGAGAATCAGAAAATTCGACAAACCCGGTGCGTGTTCAGGCGCATGCGGGGTAAGGTTCACCTTGTGGGCATGTCATCGATAGTTGGATTCAGTGATTGTAATTATCAGTCTCCCATGTCTCAGCAGGATGTCGAAATTGCTGACGAACCCGTTTCAATTGACGTGGGTGGATCTGAATACAGCGCGACCTCTTCCGGGACGTACCAGCATTTCTGGAGCAATCAAACTGGAGATGGTGGTTACATCTCGTTCAAATACGCCTCGGATCTTGGACTGTATTCCTTCGAGAGTCACACGAATGCTTCTCCTTCCGAGAGCGACCTCACGGACGGTGTCTGGCTCGGAACGCTCATATACGCCAAAGTTGACGGCGCTGTGTTCGGAGAGTCTGAAGTGTCAGCAAGGTACAATCCTACAGATCTGGCCCCTGGGTTCAGTCCGGTTCACTAGATCTGGTCATTCGACTCTCTTAGTTCACCTTCCGGCGTTCCAGGTTAACTCCGCCTCTTGGAACGTGGACCTCTCAACGCTTTGGATGCGCTCGATCACCTTGTCCGAAGTCTGCAATTGCCTCCTCTAGTAGGGCATTGAAGGTCTCGGCATCTTCCATCATTACGAAATGTCCCACTCCGGACATGAGGGTCACGTCAATCCCATGCCGTTCGGCAGCCTCGAGGTTGGTAGGACTGGAATCAGAGTTGATCGCTTGGATGGGAGCGACTACCTCGCTCAACACATCTGCACCAGACCAAAGTAGCATGTCCCTCGCGACCGCGATTCCCACGTCTGACGAAGCAGACGACATGTCGTCCACGATCTGAGCGACAAGCACGGAATCAGACGTGGGGACAAACATCGAGGAAACCATTATTCTAACTGATTCCGCAAAATTCTCAGTCCAGGACCCAAGAATTATCTCAACTATTTCCGGCGTCAGTGCCGAATCGAGATTTTTGAACGCGTCCACAACAACGAGCCCACTCACACGGTCGGGAATTCGCAGTGCAGCTTCTACAATGACAGACGCTCCCATTGAGTGGCCCACAAGAACAACCTGCTCCAATTCCAGATGGTCAGTCACAGCGGCGACATCCTCACCGAATGAAGCGATGGTCCAATCGTCTCGATTCAATCCCGAATCACCGTGGCCAGCGAGATCCAATGCCAGCACAGTATGAGTTCCGGCGAAGTGCTCAAGTTGTTCTTTCCAATAACTGCGGTCACAACTCCAGCCATGAACAAACACTAGAGAAGGCGCCTCCTTCCCAATAATCTGATAATGGATTTCAACACCGTCGTTGGACATTATAGTTTGATTCGACCATGCGGGCGGCTGTTGCGATTCCTGAGCGCAAGAAACCAGGATCATGCTGGAGACCAACCACACGAGTCTCGTACTACATTTCATTTGGTACTCCATTCTTGAGATAGCCATGATTCTACCTGGTTCTCGCCCAACGGCGGGCCTAGGCTCGCTTTCCAGAAAGTAATTAACTCCAACTGACTCAGCCAGATGTGCGAGTTCGCAACATGCGCTTGTAATCCGATGAAAGGTCATCCATTCAGATCACAATCTATCTGTCCTTCGTCTTAGACACGATCGTTACGTTTCCATGACAAAACAAGTACAAACCCGGACATCTTCCTGATATTCTGCCGGCTTCTATCTGCTATCGTAACAAAGTTGGATGAAGGGGGTCTCCACTCGAAAGAGATACCGCCAACCAAACCCTAACTGAGCGAGCAGATCATGAAAAGCACAGTGCGCTTGTGGCCCATTTTTGTCTTCAGCATCTCTGTTTTGGTGAAAAACGGTGAAAATCAAAAAAGAAATAATCTGGTTTCCAGAACAAGTCTGAATTGCATTGCTGCTTTCATGATCGGAGGATTGATGCTGCTGTCTTCTTGTGGATCTCCAACAGATCAGCGAGTAGAGCGGCTCCGGACTTTTTCCGCCTTGTACGGCTATGTCAAGTACTTCCATCCGTCGGATGAATCGGCGAACCTCGACTGGGATGCATTTCTTGTGACAGGAGTTGAACAAGTACTCCAAATTTCACACGATGAGTCACTGCTTGAGGAGCTGAAAAGACTTTTTAGTCCAATCGCACCCTCGCTACAGTTAGAAAGATCATCCCTTCCACCTGTGCTCGCACCGGTGCCAACTCTCGCAGCGAATTCTGGGTTGTTCAAAGTTGCTTGGCAACATCGAGGCAGCTATTCGGCATACAGAGCCGGCCGCGACACGTTAACACACGTAGACGGCCGAAACTGGACCATCCCAAGCATAATCCCAGAGATTGGAGAAGTCTATGAAACAGACATTGGCTTTAATATTAAGGCTAGAATTCCTCTTGCTCTATGGGCGGATAGTCTTCGCACTTACCCGCATGCAGACATCGACCTGTTGAACAAGTTGCTCAATAGTTTTACATCTGAAGAGGAGGCTGACGAACAATTCTTGGGAATTGCAGCCGTCATAAAGTTTTGGAATGTCCACGAACACTTTTTCCCGTACTTCGACGTAGCGGACGTTGATTGGGATCAAGAATTAACGGAATCCCTCACACGTGGTCTACAAGCTACCTCAGAAAAAGAAGTCCTGTACAACCTTGACCTCTTGATGGCCGCCCTAAATGACGGGCATGGAAACGTCTATTCGCTCAATGATAAAAGCGCGTCGTATCCACTACCAATACGTTTTGATTGGATCGAGGATGAAATTGTAGTCATCCTCTCCGATACATCCGCTGTTGAGATTGGCGACGTTGCAGAGACGATTGGTGGCCGAAACATGAAGCAGTGGTCCAAAGAAAGAGCGAACGTCCACTCCGGCTCAGAAAGTCGCAAACAAATGAAGGTGGTTAATGACGCTAGGCGTCTCGCTCCGATAGACGAGTTGGGAAATGATATTCCAGACGCAGATAGTATTACCATTGCTTTTAGACGTCCTGACAATTCTAGATATGAGACCCACTTGATTCGAAAAGGACAAAATTTTCGATTCCTATATCCGCAAAGAGACACGGAAACGATTCAGACCTACGATGATGGAATATTTTACGTGGATTTGGATCGAGTAGAGTGGTCAGTTCTCGAAAATTCGCTATCAGATCTAGCAAAGGCGCCCGGTATTATTTTCGATATGAGGGGCTACCCTATTAGCTCGGGGACGAACATTTTGAGGCACTTAATATCAAAACCGGATACCGCAAACTGGATGTTTATACCTGTCGTTACCCGACCACACATGAAGGATGTTGAATGGTTTTCTTTGGGGTGGAACCTCCAACCTGAAAGTCCCCACATTGAAACAGAAATCGTTTTTTTAACAAATGGATGGGCGATGAGCTACGCCGAATCAATAATGGGATTCGTTGACGGTTATAATCTCGGAACGATAGTAGGAACCGAAACGATAGGAGCAAACGGAAACAGCAGTCACAAGGGGTTATGGAAATGGAGATCTCTCTCAACCGGTATGAGGGTCCTTCGTCATAACGGAGCCCAGATGTTTCGTATTGGAATCCCCCCCGATGTTCGCGTGGAGCAAACAATCAAAGGGGTTCAGGCGGGGCGCGATGAGGTATTGGAAGAAGGCCTGGAGATACTTCGTCAACAGGTTGCCGAACGGAAGTAAATCGCACCTCATCCACCAGCTCGTTGAGAAAGACGAAAGTGCATATAACGGCTGGCGGATTTGGGGCGAGCATTCGCTCACCTTTCAGAAAGTAATCGTTTCAAGCAGACTCAGCCAGAGGTGGGATTACCTCGCACTTCGTGCTCGGTTAGCCCTTTCCCTCCTTACCAAAGCATGCCCCGTGCTCGCTTCGCTCGCTTGGGGCTTTTTGGATGCGGAGGGGGTGGTACTGAAACCCTCACCTGATTTCAAATTCCTTTGGCGGGTGTTTCGTTGGAAATTAATGGGTTAGTGGCTCTTTCCATTTCAGAGCGTTACGAAACATCTTTACAATCCGGTAAAAAACGTCACCTTACGCGTCACCTGATCCTTTGAGAAATTATCCGAGACTCACGTGGCTAAGATATCAATCAAGCCATGGCCTTCCAAAATTGACGAAAATGGAGAGGTCCCACTCGTACTTGTGATCTATGCCCACAGCAAGCGAGCGACCCTCTTCACGGACGTTCGTCTAAAGCCAAGGCATTGGAACGAGAACACGGGTGAAGTACGCAAGACTCTCCGCGATCACCACCACCTGAACACCTATCTCAAAAACCTTTCGGAGAAGGCCCGCACGGCACGCTCTAGGCTCCTGGCTGAGAATGGGTATTGCACGGCCCACGAGATCAGGGACGCCCTCAAACGAGGCCCTGGGGATTCAGATTTTATTGAACTGTTCCGGAAGCGAATCGATGAGTTCGCGGCCGAAAAACGGTGGGGATCAAAGGATGCCTACGAACCCGTCCTGGTTAAGATCAGGGCGTTCACCAGGAAGCACTTGGGTAAGGATACTCTCGATATCCGAGAATTGAATGTAAAATGGCTGCAGGGCTTTGAGTCATTCCTGATTTCAGAATATGGAAATTCCAGAAACACGGTGACTAAAAACCTTGGGTACATCCGCACAGTTATGCTTCGGGCAATCAGTGCAGGATTGCTACCAAGAGACTCGTACCCGTTTGCAACGTTCAAACTGAAGACGAAACGAGGGCGCCGGCACAAGAAGATCCCCATCGAAAAGATTTGGGAAATGGAAGACCTCGAGCTCACGGGCCGGCGCGAAGACGTGAGAGATCTGTTCGTGTTCTGCTTCTATGCTTCCGGCTGCAGGATCTCCGATGGACTTCGGATGAGCGGCAAAGACATTGTGGAGGTTGATGGGTCCTATCGCATCGAGTATGAAGCCCGCAAGACAGGCGAGGAGTCATTTTCATCCAAGCTCTTCGGACCCGCGGAAGCAATTCTGAGAAAACACGGATGGCCCAAGAGAGGCTATATCTTCTCGCTGCTCAAAAATCTTCCTGCTGGCTCTGAGGCTGCATGGAAGGATCTTAAAAGCAAGGAAGCGCTCGTCAACAAGTACCTCGCAGAGATCGCCGTATTGATCGACGTAGATGTTAAGCTGACCTCGCACGTGGCCCGCCACTCATGGTCCTTCAACCTTGTTCGGCATGATATCGATGTAGAGAAAATCAGGGAATCGCTGGATCACTCCGACCTCAGAACGACCCAGACCTACACGCAGTCTATGAGGGCCGGGGCTTATGATGAGGAGCTAGAGAAGGCGATTTCACGACCCTGAATCTTCATCGAGTGCTTCAAGGAGTTCGTTGATGGCCTGCCGCGCCTCTCTATAAACAATTTTTAGGCCTCGAGCACTCTTTGCATTTTTAGGGCTCTCCTCAAGAATGGATCTGCAGGCTTTTATAGCTGTGGACAGAAGGGTTTGGGTCAACCTCACCTCTTCCACCTGATGTTCGTATTTCATACCAGATCCTTGACATGGAATAGACATGGTGTTTGGAAAAAAGAAAGAAGTTATGTCAAGCATCTTGTCGTATCTAGTGAATGCTATTAACCAAATAGGAAAGCAAAATGTTGAATCGAATTTGGGGGTCTCTATTCTTGATCGCGTCGTTGATTTATATTTCCGGCTGTGATCAGGCCAGTAGTATAGCAGATGATCCTATTTCTGATCTACCCGGCGAAATTGTCATCAGTGAAGACCTCTCGCGAGAAATGTGGTCCTCCCCGGAGCACGAGGCAATTCTGAGTCTTCAGAAAGAGTTCATCGCGCACGTTGGTGATGCGTTCGATAGAGGCGTTACGGTCGAGGATTTTACCCGGGCAGCTAAACAGGGAGCTGTTAGTGGAGAAGATCCGGTACTAAATCTGATATTTGAAGAATCAAATACCAAAAGCGCTGAGTTCATGCTTCGGTTTCAGAGTGCCAACATCGCATTAATCGAACGTTACCCCATTCTGCTCGAGGTACAAGCTGTGATTGAGCAAGAAGGATGTTCAATTGACAAAGACACGAGCGACCTGACTACGAAGTTCTTCGAAAACTTCCAAGCGGTTAAGGAGTTTTCTGATGAAGTAAATTTGGCATCCAAATCGTCTGATGTTCCTGTCTGTGGCTCATATTGGAACCAGGTAAAACTTCTGGCCTGTTCAGCCGCTTGTGGTGCGAGTACTGTTGGCATAGGTGCCGGATTGTGCGGGTGGGCCTGCTGGTGCTGGTTTTGTGATGAAGAATCGGCCTTGGCAGAAGTTATTTGCTGATTAAATAATCGCACTAAATCCGCCGATGTTATTTGATATAACCACATATTTTAGACAGAGTAAAATTATGGAGTGGATTATTTTGATGGTCGCAATTGCTGTGCTTGCGCTTCTTCCACGATTTGTAGCAAAAAAAGACAGCCGTACGCAGTTGTTTATCTCAATTGTTGTGTTTGCATTGTTTGCCGTGTATGTAGCGTTTAACTACGATTCAGAATCAAAAATTTTCTTGGTTCTACTCGGGGCTCTATTTGCAAATTCTATCTATTCCAGGTACAATCTTTATAAACAGGAAACTCCTAGCGAGGAACCCGTTTGAGATTTTAACACTTGAGAGATATGGCGAAAGGCTCCGGGAATTAATACCCTGGAGCCTTTCGTGGATTTATGATTGCCCAATCTTCAAGTTCTTGAAGCCATTCTGGATCGACTTGGATAGAGATGGTCCTGCCAAATCAATTCGGTTTCACTCACTTTGGTAATACCGCGTGTAGTCAAATGGAGGGTACGGCCTCCTGGAAGGATGAGTCTGGAATACCTGTTAATCAAATTGCTCCGTGGAGATTGGACATCAAACAGGATCACATCTTTATCCTTCATGTTGACCATGCGGGTATCCAATGCCCTCAATTGCTCTGAATTCAGACCAGCCCGGCTCGTTCTGCCTGCATTGAAAATGATTGAACCATTTTGCGCAAACAGAGGCGAACTCATGGGAATACAAATGGCCAAGCAAGCGATAAAGTGTTTTATAATCGTTCTATCAGTTGGGGTAATCAATTTTCTGGCTGTCTTATACAAAGACCCACCAGTCTGTGAGTGAAATCAGGAATGAAGGTGTGGAAACCATCCAAGTACTCCCAATCGCGCGCAACAACCCCTATTCCCGGAGCAACCTGTTCGTAAATGTTATCTCCGGAAACGTCGAACAGAGGGGATTCTCTATAGTATTTAAATACAACGGTGGAGAATTCCCTCACGGGAGTCGATACTAAGTGCCCGACAGAGAAGACAGACCATTCAGTAGAATCAACCCTGACAAGTTCTCCGGGCACGTTTGAACTGTCAACTACGTAGGAATAAAATGTGTCTCCCGATGTTGCCGGAAAGGGGTATTTTCGAAAATTGGTAATTACGGTGTCTGCGTCTCGGATGAGACCTGCCAGAAGAAGGCCATCGGGCTCGTTCTTCCAGATCAACTTTCTCCAGACGTTTAATGGATCGCTGAAATTGTATTCTTCAGCTACGAATGCACCCTCTATGCCATACTTTTCAGGGCTGAGCTTCGTTGTGATGATCGTCCTCAACGTATCAACGACAGTTCCATCATGCCTTTGGGCAACCAAATCCCAGAAATTACCGACTTCGAGTGGCATCAGCACTCTAGGCACAGGGTCTTGGGTGCAGACAAGAATCCGCTCTTTCTCAGCCGGTGACGAACTATCACAGGAGATGCTAAGAAGTGCGATTAAAATCAAAATTTGCGTTTTATGCATACCCTTGGGAATCTGTGGACATAGTAATTGTGGGACCTGAATGTGCGATAGCAATTTGAACCCATTTTGGGGTCAAATAGAAATACTCTTTCTGTTCCGGCCTGAGCAAGATACTCGCCGAAAATCCACCCGCCGCAATGCGGCCCTAGTCGGTCACATCCTCGGAATCATGGAGTGTGATCCGATTCAAGTTGGCTTCCAGCCTGAAGCTTCGCCTATCTAAAATAGACGGTGATTAACGACATTCATAATTCCCGGTCAACGACAATTATAATTCCCGGTTGACTCATTCAAAATGTTATCGTAATCCGATTCATTTTTATATCGGATTCAACGGAAATATTTGGATGGTTACCGATCAGCAGGTTCGGCTTCTCTTTAAGCTTATGCACACTGAACCTACTCTTGCCACGGCAGCCGCAAAGGCTGGGATGGACGAAAAAACAGCCCGCAAATACCGCCGTTTAGGCAAGCTCCCGAGCGAGACAAAAGCATCTCACAATTGGCTCACGCGAGAGGATGTCTTCGCAGACGTCTGGCCTGAAATCGAAAAGATGCTTGAAACGAGTCCCGGTCTTGAAGCCAAGACGTTGTTCAATGATTTAAAACGCTTCCATCCGCATCGCTACTCTGATGGGCAACTCCGCACGCTCACGTCAAACAGAGATAGTGCATTTACCAGGCTCCCAATCCCTTTATCCTTAAACCACCGGGCCCCGGAAACCGAAACGTCTGTACAGGGCGAAAAGAAGGCTGCAAACGCTATCTCTCCACGTGGCAGCAGCCAGTCGCGCATATCAGCTCCTACCTTGATAATGTTGCCTTCACGGGTTTCACCAGGTGAGTTTCGGCGACCATAGCCACATGGTGGCCCGCGCCTTGGAATTGAAGGGCTACCGCGTCGTAAACTGCTTGGTAGTTCATCTCTCTTCTCCTGTTCTGTCTGTTTTGGGGGTGGGTCTTGGGTCATGCTCTCATCCAAGCATGGCCCGCCGCCCTGAAAGCATCGCCCACTTCCGCAAAACTCCCCTCTTCGCACGCGAACGACCGGATCTCTTTTATCTTGCGGCTGCCTGTTGCGGTCATGGTGACGCCTGTTTCTTTGCCGTCCGCTAGAATGTGGTACTGCTGTAAGTAATAGCCGTCTTCTCCGTCCATGAATGAGTTAACCCCGAAAGTTGTGTACGGGTGAAAAAGGTATAGGCGGCGTATCCTGATGATGATTACGTCATTGTCAATCCGAAGATTGGAGGATACACCGCCCATGAAGACGAATAACGCACACGAGAACGAGAACTACAATAGCACAGAGGATGTGTTGACAGAAGTATTGCGGGGGCCGCAAAGATGCTGGCCACAGCCGTTGAGGCCGAGGTTGAAGCTTTCTGCCAGCGCTACCAGTTCCTGCGCGACGAAGAGAATCGCCACCGCATCGTTCGCAATGGATATCTGCCAGAGAGGAAGATTTTGACTGGTATCGGGGAGGTCGCTGTAAAGATGCCCCGCATACGCGACCGTACGGGTCGGGGTGAGGATAGAATCGGTTTCCGCAGTTCGATACTACCAGCCTACCTCCGCAAGAGCCGCTCGCTTGAGGCTCTCATTCCATGGTTGTACCTGAAGGGAGTTTCAACGGGCGGCTTTGAGGCAGCGCTCTCGGCCCTTGTTGGTCCTGATGCCCCAGGGCTGACCTCCTCGACGATTGCGCGCCTGAAGACGCTTTGGACAAGGGAGCACGAAGACTGGCAAAAGCGGAGCCTGAAGGAGAAGCACTACGTCTATTTCTGGGCCGACGGTATTCACGTAAACGTACGCATGGATAAACAGAAACTGTGTCTGCTGGTCGTGATCGGCGCTACGGCCGATGGAAGGAAGGAGCTTATAGCACTCGAGGACGGCTTTCGCGAGAGCAAGCAGTCGTGGCGAGAGTTGCTCCTGGAGCTGAGGCACCGCGGGCTGGATCAAGGACCGAAGCTGGCTGTTGCCGATGGAGCCATGGGATTCTGGAGTGCTCTCGCAGAAGTTTATCCCGAGACGCGAGCCGCACGCTGTTGGGTGCACAAGACAGCAAATGTGCTCAACCGCCTGCCCAAGTCCGTTCAGAAGAAGGCAAAAGGTCACCTCACGCAGATCTATACAGCAGAAACAAAAAAGCAGGCAGAGAGCGCCCTTCTGTTTTTCATCAAAGCCTACCAGCAAAAGTATCCGAAAGCAGCAGAGATTCTGGTGAAAGACCGAGAAGAACTGCTCGCTTTTTATGACTTTCCGGCAGAACACTGGATCCATCTTCGGAGCACAAATCCGATCGAATCTACGTTCGCGACCGTGCGCCTCAGGACCGCCAAAACGAGGGGATGTCTGAGCCGAGAAACAGCTCTTGCAATGGCCTTCCGTCTATGTAAAGAGGCTCAGAAGAAGTGGAGGAAACTGAATGCACCGCACCTATTGCAACTTGTAAAAAAAGGAATCAAATTCACCGACGGAATTACATCAGAACGACACGCTGCCTAAACCTTCCATACACAACTTTTGGGCATAGCTCGCTCGATTGCTACCCTGGTCAATAAAGAGATGAATTCTGGAAGTCACATCGTAGCGTGGGAGCCAAAAGACCTTCCAAGTGGGGTTTACATGGTAACGGCAACCTCGCCAATACTGTCCAAATCACAACTCGTAGTGTTTCAATAAAGAGTGAAGGGGTTACTGCTGATGGATTTACGACTTTCTGCAGTAGAATTTCCATAGTCAGATTATACAGAAGGGGCCGAGAGGCCCCTTCTGTATTTCGCTTGAATGCGAGGGACGTTGGGGACTTTATTAAGAGTCCTCTTCAGTACTGAAATAAGCAATCAGTTCGTCCACAACATCGTTCAAAGTTCGAGGTGCACCCTGATGTGGGCCGCGACTTAGGTCGAGAGTCGATTGGCGGTATTCGAGACGAAAGAGATGGTCCTATAAAACTGGACAGGGTCTTAGGTGGAATCTTGCGGATTGATTATGCTGCTTCTTGAAGCGGCTGGTGATTAAAAAATACGTGATCAGGAGTTCGTCTTCCAAGCGAGCTGTGTCGCCTTTCGTTATTGAAGTAGTCGAAGTATACAGCAATGGATTTGCGGGCTTCAGCCACACTGTCATAGGCTTTAAGGTACACCTCTTCATATTTCAGGCTACGCCACAGACGTTCAACGAACACGTTGCCCATCCAGCGTCCTTTGCCATCCATAGAGATTTTGATGTCATGATTCTTCAGCACATCAGTAAAGGCCACGGGTGTGAACTGGCTGCCCTGATCCGTATTGAAGATCTCTGGCGCTCCATACACGGCGATTGCTTCTTCGAGCGCTTCCACACAGAAGTCGGTGTCCATCGTATTGGAGATCCGGCGTGAGAGTACTTTTCGGCTGTACCAGTCGATGACGGCGACCAGGTAAACGAATCCCCTTTTCATCGGAATGAATGTGATGTCGCTTGCGTAAACCTGCCGGGGCCGCGTCACGTTGAGCTTACGCAAGAGATACGGATAAATCTTGTGACCCTTTCCCGGAATCGAGGTCCGTTTCTTAGGATAAATGGCAATAAGGCCCATCAGACGCATTAATCGCCGGATTCGATGGCGGCCCACAAAAATACCTCTGTCCTCGAGCGCATCCTTCATGGTGCGCGATCCTCGCGTGGGCCGCTCAAGGTAGAGCTCATCCAGTTTTTTCATCACGGCCAGGTTCTCTTTGCTCTCGCCCACCGGCTTGTAGTAGGCCGTTGAGCGGTTCAGCTCCAGCAGATTGCACTGCCGTTTGATGGAGAGGTCGTGGATTGGGTCGATCATTTGGCGGCGCTCACCTACTGGGTGCGACCGAGCGCTTTGGATAAAAAATCCTTCCCCATCGAAAGCTCGCCAATCTTGGCGCGAAGCTCCTTGATCTGGCCCTCCTCGTTGTGCTTTCTGGAATGCCCTTTGTCAAAGACCTCTTCAGCGTCCTGAATCAATTTCTTCTTCCAGGTCTGAATCTGATTCGGGTGCACCTGGAATTGGTCTGCCAACTCGGCCATCGTGCGGTCTCCCTTAACCGCCGCCAGCGCTACTTTCGCTTTGAAGGCATTGCTGTGGTTTCTTCTTTTGCGACTCATCGTTTGTATCCTTTCTTGAGGGTGATAAGATCGCAAGACTCCACCTTATTTGTTGTTCAGACTGTCCGATGAATCAGGACCATCTCTGAATGCTGCCAAGTCCCTGCAGGAATATCGTTAGTTAATAACGACTACGAGATAGAGTTCAAAACACCACTTCAGATTCAAACTGTTCGCCTATGTTCGCTGCAAGAAATGTGGGGCAACGCTCAAGCCGATCCACAGAAGGGCAGTGTTAAATTCGAGAGGCCCCAAATGAAATCTTTTTTCTTCGCGCTATTCTGCATCTCCCTTGCAGGAAACCTATCTGCTCAGAACGCTAGTAAAAATTCTTCTCCAATCAGTATGAGGCTGGAATCAGCCGGAGTGGGAAAATCGAAATCGCGACAGGTCGCTACCGTACTGGAACCGGTGGCAGCGTTCGACGGGAATACGCAGCCGAGAAATGGTACTTTTACATCTCATCCAGAGACATAAAACCTACTACCCTCATGAAAACTCCCCTATATCTTTCCAAGATTCTTGGAATTGCAACGCTTTTTATCGTGGTACTTGTCGTATTGCAGGGCTGTTCAGACACTTTGATCACACAAGAAGAAGCTGAAGAAGTAATCGTTCAGAGAAAGCCAGGAGAATTTAACATGCTTTTGGCCAGCTCAGAAGATTTTCGAGAATTACGCCTTATACACAAAGAAATCGAAACTCGTGTACTGAGCACCGGTGCCCCTCCAGATGAATTGAGGGAAGCCTACCGAAAAGGTGATGAAAAAGAAATCATCAAATTGATGGGATTTACGGAAGACGAGATGTCGGGACTTGCGGTTCGACTAAAGCATGCTCGCAATAACCTGATTGAAGTGTTTCCGGAAATCAGACTAGCCATTGAAAATGAAAGCGAATGCATCAATTGCGAAGATGACAGGGCTGAAAAGGTGGACAAGTTTTTCTCGAAATTTGACTACTACACAAAAAGAGGAGACACACGTCCCAGTCCCTTTCCGCTACCAACGGCAGGGGAGGTCACAACACAAGCTGAAACTGGATGTCAGTATCTTCAGTATACAATTTGCCTGGGTCTTTGCACTTTAGCGGGACCTATTATCTATTGGCCATGTGCGTACCTGTGCTATTGCACATATTGTTCCGATGATCTTGGTATTTGCATTTAATCGTTCACTAAAAGAGAGGTTGAAATGGAAACCGCAATCCCGTTCATTATCGCTGCTATTCTTTTTCCCGTCAGCTTTTTTCACAAAAGTATGCGTAGAAAACCTATTGTTGCGATTGTCGCTGGATGCTTAGCGATATATTTCGTCGTAATGGCGTTTTTCGATCCCCCAAGAATGTACTTCAGTTTACTATTCGCTCTTTTTGCTGGTATTATAGCCGTACGGACGGCCAAAACCTCTGGGATTTTTAAGAACGGAGCGAGCGATATGGCGTAGCCTTCAAGTCTCGGTTATATACGCAGATTTGCGAGATTGAGGTTATTCAACAAATGAAACTGTATCAGTTAGGGGAGCCGGTTTCCAAAAACCAGCTCCCCTCTATTTATAGAGATATTTCATATTCTTTTGCTTTTGACTTAGGTCTCATATCTACAATTATATCCCAATTCTTTATTTGTCGGTATGACATTGGGGACTTGAGGGACTTCATTTCGTCTCACCCCCGGATTCTTCATTATTGAAATATTCAACCAATTCGTCCACAACATCATCCAAAGTTCGAGGTCTGTCTCGACACGGGTCGCCAATGTTGCCATTTTGGCATTTTACACACAGAAAAGGCTCTCTACTGAGAGCTCTTGCCGCTTTGTTCGAGTCTTGAGATAGGCGTACATCTCAAAACTCTGATTCCGTCTCAAAACCATTATTTTCCTTTCTACAGAAGGAGTTTTCTGGTTGGACATGTAGTGATACAATTCTTGGTTACTAATGGTCTTCTAATATCAATATGTCAACAAATCAATCAATCTAGGGTATCTACAGGGTGGGAATTAAAGTCTGATCAAAGTCAAGCACTTTTCATGGCCATGACAATTATTTCCCCCCGTTTTCATTCCATGCTTTCTGCCCACGAATATTCCGTTCCTACAGCTGGCTTCAAAGAGTGCCACGAGCCTCATTCGTTCCGGAGTGATTGACGACATTCATTAACGGATCACACCGACACTCATTTTTATCGTTTGACTCATAATAAATATTACCCTGATCCGGTTGTTTTGTCATGTCGGATTCAACGGGAATATTTTGATGGTCACCGATCAGCAGGTTCGGCTTCTCTTTAAGCTTATGCAAACTGAACCTACCCTTACCACAGCCGCCGCAAAGGCTGGCATGAATGAAAAGACCGCCCGTAAATATCGTCGTTTTGGAAAGCTGCCAAGCGCGATTAAAAGTCCTCATGATTGGTCTGGGCATGAAGATGCCTTCGCCGACGTGTGGCCAGGAATCGAAAAGATGCTCAAAAAAAGTCCTGGGCTCGAAGCCAAGACGTTATTCAATTACCTGAAACGATGCTTTCCGGATCGTTATTCGAATGGACAGCTTCGCACGCTGCAGCGCCGGGTGAAAACATGGCGCGCAACGAAAGGCCCGGCAAAAGAGGTCTTCTTTAGCCAGAAATACCGCCCCGGTGAACGTTCTCAGAGCGATTTTACACGGATGGGCTCGCTCGGCATCACGATTGCTAACCAGCGTTTTGATCATCTCATATATCACTTTACGCTTGCTTACTCGAATTGGGAAACAGGAAGCATCTGTTTTAGCGAAAGCTTTGAGTCGCTATCTGAAGGGCTGCAGAATGCGCTTTATGAACTGGGCGGCGTGCCACGTGTGCACCAGAGGGACTCTCTGTCAGCAGCAGTTCGTCAGATGAAGAACAAGGAGCGTTTTACGGATCGCTACGCTGGCCTGCTGCGCCACCTGGGCCTCGATGGCATACACACCACTCCGAGGAGTCCGAACGAGAATGGTGATATTGAGCAGCGTAATCGCCGCTTTAAAGATGCCGTTGGCCAGTCCCTTCTGCTTCGTGGTAGCAGTAACGTTGAGAGCAGGCAGGCATATGGAATTTTTCTTGATGAGCTTTTTGTGGAGCTCAATCGCCCGCGGCGAAAGAGATTCCTCGAAGAAATGGCCCTTCTGCGATCACTACCATCCAAACGCATCGCTGCTTGTCAGCGCCTTGAGGTTCGGGTTCGCCAGGGATCAACGATCAGTGTGGCCAAGAACATCTACTCCGTTCACTCGAGGCTGGTGGGCGAAAAAGTTGACGTGCGGCTCTATCACGACCACATCGTGGTGTCTTACGCGCAGCGAAAGGTAGAAGAAATGCCCCGGCTCAGGGGCTCGGGCCGGCACCGGGTTGCTTATCGTCACGTGATCGATACGCTCGTCCGAAAGCCTGGAGCCTTTGCCGATTACATCTACAAAGCCGATCTCTTCCCGACTCACCTCTTCCGGATGGCCTACGACGTGATCCACCGAGGGGCACACAGCGAAAGGAGTGCCTCGCGGCGCTATCTTGAAATCCTGCATCTTGCGGCCACGGAGAATCAAGCTGCTGTTGAGGGCGCTCTGAGTGTTCTAATCAGGCAACAAGCACCACTGAACGTAGCATCTGTGCGTAATCTTGTTGAGGCCGGATACGAGAAGCCGCTCGACATTGAGATAGCTGGTGTAGAACTGGCCGGATATGATGCGTTGCTCTCGCAACCTGATATGGCTAGGGGCGGGGTAGCGATATGAAAGCTGCTCTGCATACAGAATTGACGTCTGCGCTCAAGCTGCTGCGCATGCCAACGATCACGTCGTGTTACAAGGAAGAAGCGGCCACGGCCCGCCAGGAAGACCTGACGCATGAGCGCTATCTGCTCGAAGTCATCCGGCGAGAAAGCGAGCAACGCCGGGTTACTCGAATACAGCGGTTCCTGAGGCAGTCACGGCTTCCACAAGAGAAGGCAATGGAGAGCTTTGATCGCGCCCGCTTGCCGCTCAAGGTCAACCAGCAAGTGGGAGTGCTCATGGAGGGATGCTTCCTTGATCGTTGCGAGAACGTCTTGGCCTTCGGAAATCCTGGAAGCGGAAAGACGCATCTCCTGGCAGCCATCGGTCATGAACTCATCCAGCAAGGACACCGAGTGCTGTTCCGTCCCTGCAGCCTGCTGGTTCAGGAGCTACTCATCGCAAAGCGAGACCTTGAACTACCACGCATCCTGAAACGCCTCGCACAATACGAGGCCATCATCATCGATGACATCGGATACGTTCAGCAGAGCCGGGAAGAAATGGAAGTACTCTTTACGCTGCTGGCAGATAGATATGAACGCGGCACGCTCATGTTGAGCAGCAATCTTGCGTTCTCAAAATGGGAGCAACTCTTTAAAGATCCAATGACAACAGCAGCTACCATTGACCGCCTCGTTCATCACTGTGTAATCCTGTCCAAATCGGCCACCCAATCCAATTTAAATCGGCCACCTAATCCGATTGATTCCGGCCACCCAATCCGATTCTAATCGGCCACCCCACATGCGGGGAATCAGGAGTGTAGGTAGACGCGGGATAATTCAGTAACCCGGTTCGTTCGCCCTTCTTTTTTCACCAACCAGTGATCAAAGAGGGCATCGATGCCGAAGAAGCGATTATCCGTGAAGAAGACCAGAGAGATACTACGTTTGCGTTTTGAGTGCGGCCTCTCAGAACGAAAGATTGCCACCAGTTGTGCGATCGCCAGAAGCACGGTTGCCGATTATTTGAATCGGGCGAGGGAAGCCGCTCTGACGTGGCCACTACCCGATGACGTGACCGAGGATGCGCTCGAAGAGCTTCTCTTCCCAGCTCGTCCTCACCAGAAATCTCGGCGTCCCCTTCCGGACTGGGAAACGCACAGAAAGGAACTGACCAGGGACGGCGTCACGATGCAGCTCCTGTTCGAGGAATACCGTGAAAAGCATCCGGACGGATACAGCCGATCACGTTTTTTTGATCTCTATCGTATCTGGAAAGGGACCATTGATCCGGTTATGCGAATCGAGCACAAGGCAGGCGACAAACTCTTTGTCGATTACAGTGGGCAGACCGTTGCAGTCGAGTTAACCCCGAAAGTTGTGTACGGGTGAAAAAGGTATAGGCGGCGTATCCTGATGATGATTACGTCATTGTCAATCCGAAGATTGGAGGATACACCGCCCATGAAGACGAATAACGCACACGAGAACGAGAACTACAATAGCACAGAGGATGTGTTGACAGAAGTATTGCGAACAGGGGCCGCAAAGATGCTGCCCACAGCCGTTGAGGCCGAGGTTGAAGCTTTCTGCCAGCGCTACCAGTTCCTGCGCGACGAAGAGAATCGCCACCGCATCGTTCGCAATGGATATCTGCCAGAGAGGAAGATTTTGACTGGTATCGGGGAGGTCGCTGTAAAGATGCCCCGCATACGCGACCGTACGGGTCGGGGTGAGGATAGAATCGGTTTCCGCAGTTCGATACTACCAGCCTACCTCCGCAAGAGCCGCTCGCTTGAGGCTCTCATTCCATGGTTGTACCTGAAGGGAGTTTCAACGGGCGGCTTTGAGGCAGCGCTCTCGGCCCTTGTTGGTCCTGATGCCCCAGGGCTGACCTCCTCGACGATTGCGCGCCTGAAGACGCTTTGGACAAGGGAGCACGAAGACTGGCAAAAGCGGAGCCTGAAGGAGAAGCACTACGTCTATTTCTGGGCCGACGGTATTCACGTAAACGTACGCATGGATAAACAGAAACTGTGTCTGCTGGTCGTGATCGGCGCTACGGCCGATGGAAGGAAGGAGCTTATAGCACTCGAGGACGGCTTTCGCGAGAGCAAGCAGTCGTGGCGAGAGTTGCTCCTGGAGCTGAGGCACCGCGGGCTGGATCAAGGACCGAAGCTGGCTGTTGCCGATGGAGCCATGGGATTCTGGAGTGCTCTCGCAGAAGTTTATCCCGAGACGCGAGCCGCACGCTGTTGGGTGCACAAGACAGCAAATGTGCTCAACCGCCTGCCCAAGTCCGTTCAGAAGAAGGCAAAAGGTCACCTCACGCAGATCTATACAGCAGAAACAAAAAAGCAGGCAGAGAGCGCCCTTCTGTTTTTCATCAAAGCCTACCAGCAAAAGTATCCGAAAGCAGCAGAGATTCTGGTGAAAGACCGAGAAGAACTGCTCGCTTTTTATGACTTTCCGGCAGAACACTGGATCCATCTTCGGAGCACAAATCCGATCGAATCTACGTTCGCGACCGTGCGCCTCAGGACCGCCAAAACGAGGGGATGTCTGAGCCGAGAAACAGCTCTTGCAATGGCCTTCCGTCTATGTAAAGAGGCTCAGAAGAAGTGGAGGAAACTGAATGCACCGCACCTATTGCAACTTGTAAAAAAAGGAATCAAATTCACCGACGGAATTACATCAGAACGACACGCTGCCTAAACCTTCCATACACAACTTTTGGGCATAGCTCGTTGCAGTCATCGATCCAGAGACAAATGAAGAGAGACGGGCCGAAGTGTTTGTCGCCACACTGGGCGCCAGTAATTACACCTACGCCGAGGCCACATGGACGCAGTCGCTACCGGACTGGATTGGCGCTCACGTACGGGCACTGGAATTTATAGGAGGGGTTCCCAGATTATTAATCCCCGATAACCTGAAGAGCGGAGTAACGGACGCCAATTACTACGAACCGAGTATCAACGAAACCTACGCCCGGATGGCCGCGCATTACGGCGTAGCTGTACTGCCTGCCCGGGTTCGCCATCCGCAAGATAAAGCTAAGGTGGAGATTGCTGTCAAAATCGTAGAATCTCGCATTTTGGCACGACTTCGGAATCGGAGATTCTTCTCGCTGCATGAGTTGAACCTGGCAATCCGCGAACTCCTCGAGGATCTAAACAATCGTCCGTTCCAGAAGCTCTCAGGTAGTCGCCGCTCACTCTTTGAAGAGATCGAGCGCTCAGCGCTCGCTCCTCTACCGGTCTCGCCCTACCTCTACTGCGAATGGAAAAAAGCACGCGCGGGAATCGATTACCACATCGCCGTCAAAAAGCATTACTACAGCGTCCCGTTTATCTACATCAAGAAAGAGCTCGATGTATGCGTGAGTGAGCGCACCGTTGAGGTCTTCTACAAGGAGGAGCGGATTGCCAGTCATCGCCGTTCCGCGCGCCAGGGTATGTTCACGACGCTTACCGAGCACATGCCCAAAAGCCACCGTCAGTATGCCGAATGGTCGCCGAGCCGCTTGATTCGCTGGGCTTCAAAGTCTGGAGAATCGACGGCTCTCCTGATGGAAAATCTTCTCGACTCCTACCCTCATCCCGAACACGGCTACCGGGCAGGACTCGGCATCATGCGTCTGGCCAAAACCTACGGAGACGACCGCCTTGAGGCTGCGTGCCAACGCGCGCTCTCCATTGGAACGTGCCGCTACAAAAGTGTCAAGTCCATCCTGAAGAACAATCTTGACCAGGCGCCGCTGCCAGAAAAGATCAATCCCAGAGCGCCCATCACTCACGCCAATATCCGTGGATCTGAGTATTACAGCTAATCCGATAACCAAACCAGAAAAAGAACATGCTACCAAACCCCACACTCGAGCGCCTACGCTCCATTCGACTGCACGGCATGGCCGATGCGTATGCCGAACAGAGTGAACAAACAGATATAGAAGCGCTCACATTTGATGAGCGATTCGGCCTGCTCGTTGACCGAGAGGCCGCCGAGAGAGAAAACCGGCGCCTCACGAATCGGCTGCGCCGCGCTCGCCTTCGGCAATCGGCCTCGATCGAAGACATCGATTACACTGCTGCCCGGGGCTTCGACAAGTCACTCATCCGTTCGCTTGCCCGCTGCCACTACATCCGTGAGCATCAGAACATCCTCATCGTCGGTCCCACCGGAACGGGAAAGACCTACCTGGCTTGTGCGCTCGCTCATAAAGCCTGTCTCGAAGGATTTACGGCTGGATACTATCGACTATCGAATCTCCTTGCCGATCTTGAGATAGCAAAGGTGGACGGTCGGTATCCAAAGATCATTCGGGATCTGGCAAAGAACGATCTGATTATTCTCGACGACTGGGGTCTGGCACCGATCGCAGATCATGTGCGGCCCATTTTACTTGAGATTCTTGATGACCGACATGGGAATCGATCGACCATTGTAACGAGCCAATTACCCGTTGACGCCTGGCACACAGCCATCGGAGAGGCAACGATCGCTGACGCCATTCTTGATAGACTTGTACACGACGGCCACCGGATCGAACTTGAGGGAGATTCAATGAGAAAGAAACGCTCTACAGTCAAACACAAACCGACTCAAATAACCGAACAATAACACCCGCGTCGCTACGCTCCGACCCGGCCGATTAGAATCGGATTGGGTGGCCGGTTTGCGCCGGAATCAGTGGCCGAATACGTCGGAATACACAATCACAGCATTATCCTTGAACTCAACCTAACGAGCTACCGACTGGAGGCTTCACAAACCAAGATTGACACTGAAGAAGAAACCCCTTCTAAATCAAAAACTACTAACAAAGATGGTTGACCTGCTGAAAAGTATCTAAACGGGAGAAATGAGTGTCGCCAGCCGGTAATAACCCTTGACGTTGATCAAATGACGTAATCATCATCAGGATACGCCGCCTATACCTTTTTCACCCGTACACAACTTTCGGGGTTAACTCAAGAGATAGTCTCCGCGGATGACTGAACAACGAAATGCACATGGACTCCGGGATTGTTCTGTTTGAATTCAGAAATTTGTGCTTTAGCGGCCTTTACAATTCCAAAATGATGTAAAACCGGAGGCTTCAGATCGGAACATATATCTCTGAGGTTTTGCGACACCTCGCCAGCAACTCGCTTCGCTTCACGTTCACTAGAGCTCAAGGGAAATGCCTGTTCGTCAATGTTTCCCTGCAATATTTGCAGCGCCTGAATTGGACCATCGTGGAGAGCGGAAGCAACTTCTATTCTTTCGTCTTCCCGAGCATCAAATAACCTCCTTCGAGATGCGAGCATATCCTTTTTCTCGCGATTTACGCGCCATCTAAATCGTGCGACGACTCCAACCCCGACGAGAAGGAATGCCAGCCCAAGCATCAGGAATGACATCTGTCGACTGACCATAAAATCAACAGTTTGGGAGGCTGTATCGAGAAGAATGCTAGATGTAGGCTGCGCACCGGGTTCAAAATGAATATCGTTAAACACATTGACAACGTTTAATAAATCGATGGGGAAAATATCTTCATTGGTGCCGTCGATAGTAATCGTAGTGACACCACTTTCGGAGATGCTGACCTGGTACAGTATTCCATCGGTTTTTGAGAGGTACTCGAATCTAACAGTCTTTTGCGGGCCGTCCAGGGTTTCGAACGACGCGAGAGGAGACTTCATGTCGGACGGGAACGAGAGGAGTGCCTTCACAGGAAACTTGAGGCTGTCTCGTCCCGATTCGCTCTCGATCATTAGAAGGAGATAATCTCCGTGAAGGTCTACCGACCTGACCGTCGGAGTTACCGTTTTTGAATCTTGAAAAGACGCCTCTGGGTGTGCAGACAATTGCTGAATTGGCATGCCAAGCAGTACGACAAAAGCGATTTTTTGGAGCGTGCTCCTAGTAATATAGAACATGTAGATCGGGAACTAATGTCCCTCAAAATAGCATTTTTGACTGATGCGGATGTCATATAAACCCAATTTCTTTCTGCTCGCAATTCTCGAACGAGCAAAAGGAACAACATGCGCCATCTTAAAGTCCTTCCCATTTCAGTATTCATTTTTCTAGTTATTTTCGGCGCCGCAAGATTTGAGCCGGCAGTCACATATCTTGAGGATAATGGCTTAAGCTATACCGCTTATGGAGGAGCCCAAATGCAGAATAATTCCTTGGGAGTAACCGCAACCGGACTCACTTCAAGAGGATCAGGCCTCACCGTTGATGTGAACGGCCAACAGGCTGGCAGTATTCAGTTTGACCCTGTTCTAATCGATATTGGATCAACATTCAGTTTGATGGCAATCGATGAGAATGAGGAGCTGATTGCCAGATATGACCTTGTACAGGTGTCTTCGAATGAGACGGAAGTTTGGCTGACGGTTGGAGAAGAGTATTTTGCACGTGAAAACGTAACACTTGAAGTTTTTGCAACTCACGAATCGGGAAGAAGCGAATCTCGTAAACTCAATATCAAATCAAATATTTTTCTCGGGGTAGTCACCTCACAGTCCTCGGCCTGGCTGGAAACGTGGCACTGGATTGAGATCGAAGGTGAATGGATATTGGCTTTGGATCCCGAAGGCACCTGGATTGACTTTGCTAATGATGGCGAAAACACTCTCATTCCGTTTAAGTATCTCGGAGTTGCTCTTCCTGCCGTTGAAGGACCAGACATCAAACTAAGTCGAGTTGAACTCGGTTCTGCTGTACATCCAGCGTTATAAATCCTTCTCTACGAATTTAAGTCGCACAAACCACTGATGAGGGCGGTTGCCCGTACGTCAATCGCCCTCATCAGGCTGGCTCAGAAGATGCAGAAGACACTTCAACAGCCACGATCAGTCCTCTTTCACATGGTCATGGCACGTGATTGATAATCGAATTCGAAAGTCCGGAATCTTCGCAGACCGCATCCAAGAAACCAGCGCTTCGGAAGGGATACGGTCCACATGCCTATCCAGACCGAATGTCACGCCAGCCCAGCAAGATTCGATTCTTAAATTTTTCGATGTCTGCTGCACAATTAAACTTTCGTCGAAGAACAGCTCTCCGATCGATAATCAGTGTAGTCGGAACGACACTCGTCTTTGTAAGATAGTCTAGATTTTTTCGTGTTGATATTCCGTATACAATCCCTGATTCTGGCACAGAATCAGCTGCGTCGAAATGTTTAACCAATTGATCAATATGACCATCGAACTTTGACGTGCGCCCCGAAACGGCCACCTCCAGCGTCTAGCCATCCGAAGACCTAAAATCTTAGGAACCTCGATAAATGGTAATTTCAGACTATTGCGACTCCCATCATGGCTGTCGATGTTCTTTGAACAGCGCATCCACCAATAAGTCAAATTAATATGGCGCGTCGCTACACCGGCAACATGAACGGAGAACGATATCTGGCAAATACCAGCTATAGCAAAAAAGAAGTGCACGATTTAGACAATGAAAAGTCTCAATGCCAAATCGATGAAATTATTCGAGCCGGTCACGACAAGCCCTATAATTCCCTAGAACAGGCGAAAGCGGACGGCTACGATAATGGTGCTTATTGTATCGGAAACTCCACAAGATGATTGGCGGGGATTCGTTTTTTGGGATGTTCCAGATTTCTGGAACGGAGGATACACTCACAAGAATCTTGCGACTTCAGGGGCTTCGTATTGCTTCCTGCTTCTTTTTCTTTGCCTGAATACACAAGTATCAAACCCACATTGTCCGGTATGCGCAAATTGCTCGTTCTTCTTTTGATTTCTATCGTGGGATGCGATTCTGAGACAGTGGTTGGTCCGGCTCCAGGTCCAGCTGTGGAAGATCCGCGGGTAGAGCCTCAGGATACGGTGATGACCGAAAGCGGTCTGGTCGCATTCGTCGTAGTGTATGGAGATCCCGACGTTCCAGATAGCTCACAAATCGTCGTTGCCCCGTTCGATAACCCGGCATCATTCAGGGTTCTTGATACCGTGGACCAAGCCGGCGCACCCAGGTTTAATCCGAGCAAAACACTTCTCGTGTATTCCACTACGTCGAGGCATACGCTCAAGGCATATGATTTGGTTTCGGGCTCGATTTACTTTGTTCCCCCTCCAGCTCATGGATTTTCACAGGCGATCACTTGGCTAAATGATACCGAATATATTCATACGCCATTTTTTGCACCGAGCTGGGCGGCAGGGAGATTCAATGTTGAAACTGGCGAAAACTCTTCTGAATCGAGGGGTATGCTGACAACGGGGTCTGACTTGATCAATGGGAAAGCGTTTGTTTGGTTCAGAGGACAAGACGGCTCAATTACTAAAGGTTTTCATGATCCAGAAACAAAGGAGTATTCTCCTTCGACGGTCTTTGATCAAGACTCCGCAAATACACTTATCGAATCAAGTCGCGTTGACGTTAATCTCAAAACAAATCTGACAGTCGCTCCCGTTCTTGGAAAATGGCCCAACTTCGGCACCAAGAGGCTGAGAGTCTTGAACATTGAATCTTTGAATCAACGCATCTATTACGCCCCCTCTTCTTTGCATGCGGATCACCCCAGTTGGATTTCGGACACCGATATAATGTATTTGGCCTCAGATGATCGAAGCGGCTTTACGGGCGGCGAAATAAGAGTCCTTAACCCTCAGACCGGCGAGAGCAGGCTCTGGGTATCTGCCAATTTCTTTTTGAATGCAACAGGCGTTGCATATCCAGAGTTTTAACTCAACATGGTACCACACAATGCGAGCAAGACTGATACCAATCCTTTTCTTTTTTTCCGCTTTTCTTTGCAACGTGACCTTTGGACAGTCGCTGAACAGTGATGCGGTAACATGGCTTAAATCTCAGTCTCTTGATCACGGGACCGTTAATGAATTCGTGTTCGAGGGTGATTTTTCAATCTCAAGCGCCAGAATCCAAATCAAGGAGGCCAAAATCGGTCTTGGTGCTGAATACTTCATCGATGGCCTTGTGAATGAAATTGGATTTCCCGCCTCAATTACGCTAGGCGAAGCCGTAGTTGAAAAATCACTTCGTGGGGGCGTACGAGTATTCTATCAACAGTTTTACCAAGGCTATCCGGTATTTGAACACGGGATATGGTTTACCGCATTTAGGATGCCATCAGGCGCTCCGATCGGAAAAAGCGAAGACGGAAAACGTGATATCTATCCCCTCAATTCTGTTGATGTCAATACGACTCCACTGACCACCGACGGTGTTAAAGTACGGGTCGCCATGTCGCCCTCACCGCGAGGTATCGCCTCTCTCAGCATTGAAAGCGCGAGATCGAACGTCCCGGCATTTGCAAGTATCACGGCTGATTCGAAGCAAGAGTTTGGAGTTTATGGTACAAACGAGACGGGGTTTATCTGGGCTTATCGATTCACGGAAAAAGGATACGGAAAGAGTTGGCGTCAGGCCTTGGTGAGCGCGAGTGACGGAGAAGTCCTTGACATCGTGGGTGTCCGTTCCGGTATTGACGCCCACCACCCTTATGTCACCACTGCGGGATCCGGCATGTCGACCCCCCTTCAGACTACATGCACGACTCTGAAATTTGGCGATGTCTTTCCAAATGCACCTGGAATTGACAGTGTAACAGATCCGACTCGAAAGGGCCTCACGCATTTGTGTGCGCCGATAGCAGGAGTACACATCCTTGACGGAAAATTTGTTAAGGTCACTGATTCTTCCTCCGGCGGCTCTGATGTGTCGGAAACAACCGGTGATTTCGAATACCCAGATCCTGGTATAGACTTCGACGAAGTGCAGGCGTACTACCATGCAACACAATTTAACCAGTGGATGGAGACGAACTGGCAAGACTACAACTCGTATACCGACTACACGATATCATTCGCAACAATTCAAGTTGGACATTCCTCTGGATCTCCCTACTGGACCTCTTCGACGTTGTTGACAACCGAACATGATGCAGGGGGCAGTACCTACTGGATGCAGGAGGGGGCGATTATTGCCCATGAGATGTATCACAATCACGAACTACAACTTCAATCTGGGCTTGTCGGAGGTTCACCGGCAAATTCAGTTACGGAACGCTACGCCATCGGAGAGGGATTGGCGGATTTCTGGGGCATAATGTACAGAAAGCTGTTAAATCCTCCCACAACGATGAATACCAAAATCGGAGCCCACGTGGATGGGCTGGATAGAGAACTCGATGACACTTACAGCTGGTTTTTACTTAAAGATGGCGACGAAACCGATTATGATGGATCGAGTGGCACAGTGACAGACTACGATTTGGCAATGGTAATTAGCGCTTCTTTGTGGGAATATTATGAGCAAGAGGGGCAAGATGCTCTCGATGTGGTTCAAATCGGAGTTGACGACCTGTCTTCGACTCCCTCCTTTATGGACCTGAGGTCAGGACTGGCAACTGCTGCAAATGGGTGCTACAGCTCTGACAACGGTATCTATTGCTGCAGCGGGGGTGATTGTGACTCAACAGTCATCACAGCATTTAACGGAAACTCCGTCAATACCGCAACCCAAAATACAACAGCAGAATACTATGGTGTTTCAAAAAGAATTTTAAGCCGGTCAATTGACGCACTTGACGAAGAGATCACCTTACCTAAGGCCTTTGTCGTTGACAATTTCCCAAATCCATTCAACGAGAGTACCGTGATTACGGCCGCCTTCCCAGATAAGGGAGATTACTCGGTACGAATCGTCGACATTCTGGGGCGGACCGTGTATGTAGAAAGCGGCACCATTCAGAATGCTTCAATACAGACATTCAAGTGGTCACCAGAACAGCTATCGTCTGGAATTTATTATTACTCAGTTTCATTCGCTGACCAAATCAAGCAAGGAAGCCTTACTTACCTAAAATAGGTTTTCTGCTGGAACTGGCGTCCTCCAGGATGAGGCCGGCCAGCTCTGGCGCCTTTTGGCAATCTGAATAGGTACGCTTTCTCTATCTAAACAAGGCATAGAGGAGTTTGGCGTCTCTATGCCCTACCGCGTCCTTTTCTATTTTTGAGCTTTGAAGTATTCAACCAACTAGAGCCCTCAGCGGATGGCTATTTTGGTGTAGAAATAGTTTTGAGATAAGAGCATCCACACAATTGCAGTACTCAAGACCTCAAGGTGTCGGTGAATAGAAGATGTTCATGATCCGAGGGAGAACGACCCTAACTATTTTGGTACTATTTGACTATTGGGTGGCTATCGCATCTGAGCTACATTATTATCCATGGCACATGGATTTATAATCATAAGGTTGTTATAGCAAATGTTTTATCGCAACGTGTATTGCACATACCAGGGTCCATTTTTTAATACTCGTTGGGTTCAATAAGAGATGGTCCCGTTTGACTGGACAGCCTGGCTCTGATTATAGGTGGAATCTTGCGATCTTATCACCCTCAAGAAAGGATACAAACGATGAGTCGCAAAAGAAGAAATCACAGCAATGCCTTCAAAGCAAAAGTAGCACTGGCGGCGGTTAAGGGAGACCGCACGATGGCCGAGTTGGCAGACCAATTCCAGGTGCACCCGAATCAGATTCAGACCTGGAAGAAGAAATTGATTCAGGACGCTGAAGAGGTGGTTGAAAAAGGGCATTCCGGAAAGCACAACGAGGAGGGCCAGATCAAGGAGCTTCGCGCCAAGATTGGCGAGCTTTCGATGGAGAAGGATTTTTTATCCAAAGCGCTCGGTCGCACCCAGTAGGTGAGCGCCGCCAAATGATCGACCGAAACCATAATCTTTCCATCAAACAGCAGTGCAATCTGCTGGAGCTGAACCGCTCAACGGCCTACTACAAGCCGGTGGACGAGAGCAAAGAGAACCTGGCCGTGATGAAAAAACTGGATGAGCTCTACATCGAACGTCCCACGCGAGGATCGCGCACCATGAAGGATGCGCTCGAGGACAGAGGTATTTTTGTGGGCCGCCATCGAATCCGGCGATTAATGCGTCTGATGGGCCTTATTGCCATTTATCCTAAGAAACGGACCTCGATTCCGGGAAAAGGTCACAAGATTTATCCGTATCTCTTGCGTAAGCTCAACGTGACGCGGCCCCGGCAGGTTTACGCAAGCGACATCACATTCATTCCGATGAAAAGGGGATTCGTTTACCTGGTCGCCGTCATTGACTGGTACAGCCGAAAAGTACTCTCACGCCGGATCTCCAATACGATGGACACCGACTTCTGTGTGGAAGCGCTCGAAGAAGCAATCGCCGTGTATGGAGCGCCAGAGATCTTCAATACGGATCAGGGCAGCCAGTTCACATCGATGGCCTTCACTGATGTTCTGAAGAATCATGACATCAAAATCTCTATGGATGGCAAAGGACGCTGGATGGACAACGTGTTCGTTGAACGTCTGTGGCGTAGCCTGAAATATGAAGAGGTGTACCTTAAAGCCTATGACAGTGTGGCTGAAGCCCGCAAATCCATTGCTGTATACTTCGACTACTTCAATAACGAAAGGCGACACAGCTCGCTTGGAAGACGAACCCCTGATCACGTATTTTTTAATCACCAGCCGCTTCAAGAAGCAGCATAATCAATCCGCAAGATTCCACCTAAGACCCTGTCCAGTTTTATAGGACCATCTCTATACTCCAAAATAATAGCATCCGATGTGTGGTAAATTACTAATAACTTGTATCGTTTTCGTTATTGCCGGCTGAATAATTTTTTATGAATTACTGTCATTTTAACTGTGTGCATCATTATGTCTCGTTCATTTCTCAATATGATATTAATAAGTGCAACAATATTTTTTTTATCAGGAATGTTATTTTTGATTATGGAGCTTAACGGGAATATAGATTTGGAAAAAGCGGCATTAATTGGGAATTCGTTTGGTGTTTTTGGCGCATTCGCATCGGGCTTTGGGCTTATCGGAGTCGCGGGAGCGCTATGGTATCAGGGTCAACAACTTAAAACTCAGACCAACGCCATAATTGAGGAACGGAGACAGTTAGAGCAGAATCGAATGGCAGTGGCTAAATCAAATTATCTGCAGGCTATATCTGCCTTTATTCAGGCTGCTTCAAACCAAGGGGATTATCAACCAAATACAGAATTGATATCGACAAAAATGGCCGAAATGGAAGACCTTCTGAAAACAATGTCTAGTTACATGGAGGTAACGCGTCCCGGAGAAGATACCGAATGACTACTCTATCTAGCACATACTGGCCAATAAATAGACAGGTGGTTGCCTACGCCGTGGATACCAATCGACACGGCGGCGTGTATTACCAAGGAAAACTAGTGAAGTTGATTGACGAAGACTCATTTTATGATTCATTATATGCAAATCATAATTCGTCCAAGTTTGAATCAACTCTCATGGACAGCATCCTACTTCACCCTTTACGGCTATATTTTTGTGCCCCAATGGGTTCTGGTAAAACATCCGCTGTCAGGTACGTGAAACGTCAGATTGCGAATATGCATCCATCGGTCCACGTCGAACTTATAGATGTGAAAGCGATTTTTGACAGAGTTAAGAGTAAGCTGCGCAAGGATCCAACTTTATCGACTTTCGATGTGGTCGTATCGGTTCTTTATGATGAGTTTCGCGATGGATTATTTAATGGTCCACGGGAGAGAAGCAAATATGCTGCTTGGCTCGCTGCTGGACTTCCAGATGACAGCGATCGCTTTCCGAAAGAGGTAGTCGCAGATCTTGTCTCTACGTGTGATCAAATCTGGAATCACGAAATCCGAGATGCGCCCACTCGTATGGTTCGATATCAATTGCTATTAGAACGGTTCAACAGTGCCCATAGTTCTCTAAAACCTGCTCTGAAAGCGTTAAGTCCTAACCTACGGGTGCCACATGTACTTCAAGCCTTTATGAGCCTGAATCGAGACAAAAAGAACTTAGTCATTATTTATGACAACATAGACAGACTTGAAGACGAGTTAACCCCGAAAGTTGTGTACGGGTGAAAAAGGTATAGGCGGCGTATCCTGATGATGATTACGTCATTGTCAATCCGAAGATTGGAGGATACACCGCCCATGAAGACGAATAACGCACACGAGAACGAGAACTACAATAGCACAGAGGATGTGTTGACAGAAGTATTGCGAACAGGGGCCGCAAAGATGCTGGCCACAGCCGTTGAGGCCGAGGTTGAAGCTTTCTGCCAGCGCTACCAGTTCCTGCGCGACGAAGAGAATCGCCACCGCATCGTTCGCAATGGATATCTGCCAGAGAGGAAGATTTTGACTGGTATCGGGGAGGTCGCTGTAAAGATGCCCCGCATACGCGACCGTACGGGTCGGGGTGAGGATAGAATCGGTTTCCGCAGTTCGATACTACCAGCCTACCTCCGCAAGAGCCGCTCGCTTGAGGCTCTCATTCCATGGTTGTACCTGAAGGGAGTTTCAACGGGCGGCTTTGAGGCAGCGCTCTCGGCCCTTGTTGGTCCTGATGCCCCAGGGCTGACCTCCTCGACGATTGCGCGCCTGAAGACGCTTTGGACAAGGGAGCACGAAGACTGGCAAAAGCGGAGCCTGAAGGAGAAGCACTACGTCTATTTCTGGGCCGACGGTATTCACGTAAACGTACGCATGGATAAACAGAAACTGTGTCTGCTGGTCGTGATCGGCGCTACGGCCGATGGAAGGAAGGAGCTTATAGCACTCGAGGACGGCTTTCGCGAGAGCAAGCAGTCGTGGCGAGAGTTGCTCCTGGAGCTGAGGCACCGCGGGCTGGATCAAGGACCGAAGCTGGCTGTTGCCGATGGAGCCATGGGATTCTGGAGTGCTCTCGCAGAAGTTTATCCCGAGACGCGAGCCGCACGCTGTTGGGTGCACAAGACAGCAAATGTGCTCAACCGCCTGCCCAAGTCCGTTCAGAAGAAGGCAAAAGGTCACCTCACGCAGATCTATACAGCAGAAACAAAAAAGCAGGCAGAGAGCGCCCTTCTGTTTTTCATCAAAGCCTACCAGCAAAAGTATCCGAAAGCAGCAGAGATTCTGGTGAAAGACCGAGAAGAACTGCTCGCTTTTTATGACTTTCCGGCAGAACACTGGATCCATCTTCGGAGCACAAATCCGATCGAATCTACGTTCGCGACCGTGCGCCTCAGGACCGCCAAAACGAGGGGATGTCTGAGCCGAGAAACAGCTCTTGCAATGGCCTTCCGTCTATGTAAAGAGGCCCAGAAGAAGTGGAGGAAACTGAATGCACCGCACCTATTGCAACTTGTAAAAAAAGGAATCAAATTCACCGACGGAATTACATCAGAACGACACGCTGCCTAAACCTTCCATACACAACTTTTGGGCATAGCTCCTTGAAGACGAGCAGCAACCGAAGTTTATTCAATTTATTGGTGACACTCTTAGAGATGGTCCTGATTCATCGGACAGTCTGAACAACAAATAAGGTGGAGTCTTGCGATCTTATCACCCTCAAGAAAGGATACAAACGATGAGTCGCAAAAGAAGAAACCACAGCAACACATTCAAAGCGAACGTAGCGCTGGCGGCGGTCAAAGGAGATCGCACAATGGCTGAGTTGGCAGACCAGTTCCAGGTTCATCCGAACCAGATTCAGACGTGGAAAAAGAAGCTGATTCAGGACGCTGAAGAGGTCTTTGAAAAAGGGTATTCCAGAAAGCACAACGAGGAGGGCCAGATCAAGGAGCTTCACGCCAAAATTGGCGAGCTTTCGATGGAGAAGGATTTTTTATCCAAAGCGCTCGGTCGCACCCAGTAGGTGAGCGCCGCCAAATGATCGACCCAATCCACGACCTCTCCATCAAACGGCAGTGCAATCTGCTGGAGCTGAATCGCTCAACGGCCTACTACAAGCCGGTGGGCGAGAGCAAAGAGAACCTGGCCGTGATGAAAAAACTGGATGAGCTCTACCTTGAGCGGCCCACGCGAGGATCGCGCACCATGAAGGATGCGCTCGAGGACAGAGGTATTTTTGTGGGCCGCCATCGAATCCGGCGATTAATGCGTCTGATGGGCCTTATTGCCATTTATCCTAAGAAACGGACCTCGATTCCGGGAAAAGGTCACAAGATTTATCCGTATCTCTTGCGTAAGCTCAACGTGACGCGGCCCCGGCAGGTTTACGCAAGCGACATCACATTCATTCCGATGAAAAGGGGATTCGTTTACCTGGTCGCCGTCATCGACTGGTACAGCCGAAAAGTACTCTCACGCCGGATCTCCAATACGATGGACACCGACTTCTGTGTGGAAGCTCTCGAAGAAGCAATCGCCGTGTATGGAGCGCCAGAGATCTTCAATACGGATCAGGGCAGCCAGTTCACATCGATGGCCTTCACTGATGTTCTGAAGAATCATGACATCAAAATCTCTATGGATGGCAAAGGACGCTGGATGGACAACGTGTTCGTTGAACGTCTGTGGCGTAGCCTGAAATATGAAGAGGTGTACCTTAAAGCCTATGACAGTGTGGCTGAAGCCCGCAAATCCATTGCTGTATACTTCGACTACTTCAATAACGAAAGGCGACACAGCTCACATGGAAGAAAGACCCCTGATCACGTATTTTTTAATCACCAGCCGCTTCAAGAAGCAGCATAATCAATCCGCAAGATTCCACCTAAGACCCTGTCCAGTTTTATAGGACCATCTCTCTTTTAAATCTCCAGGGTGCGGCATCGAACATTGTTGTTGTGCGCTATGAAAATCTTCAGAACCTCGGAGTTGTCGCCAATGACTATGGGGAGCATACGGAAGTTCAAGTTATGCATGAGCAGGGAAATCTCATTCTCAGATTGCCGGTAAATGTTCGAACTCACCTTGAATCAGTTTTATCGAAACGACATGAACTCACTGCAGATATTCTCGGTGCCATCACGGACGAAACAACAGAAACCAAGGCAATAAAGTTACACAACGCACTAGCCTCGGAGCTACTTAACAATTCCATCTGCGCTTTGGCAAACGGAAGTATCCAAACGACTCTTGAGATATTTAACCAGTTTATTAGATACTTAATAGATCTTAATAAGCGAGACGAGGCAAAGATCCGCAAATATATTACGGGCAACACTCTTCATTCGTCTCATCTTCATACGCTCCTGTTTTTATGGCTTGGAAAACATGGGCCGAACCACGGTATAGTATTTCATGACATTCAAGCGTTTTTTAATCATCAGCGAATGGACGGCGAATTCCATCATTTCGCTTCTGTCCATCATCTAATTCTAACCTGCGTATACAATCTGACCAAACATGAACCCCTCGGCTACGCGCCGCTTAACTTGGTCTTTGAGCATTTGGCTACACTTGGATTTCAACGAGAAAAGATTATTAAAGCGATCGAGGAGCTGTGCCACCGTGAGAACAGTCGGAGAGGAAGCATAGAACTGGTCGGAGCCCTAGGAGCTCTCTCAAGGTTGGAATCAGCAATTAGGACGTCATCCCAAGCAGACATTGAAATTATACTCGCAAACTGCTCTGTCCATCTGACTCTGCGTGGCAGTGAACTAATTTCAAATATCTATCAAAAAGTGGGTTATATGTGGCAGATGGCAAGTCGTACCAATGGCTTGGACGAACGCGCATATTTTGGACTTAGCGAGTTGCAAAGGGTCACTGTAATTGCCAAACACTTAATGTCTAGAGCCCGTATTCATTTAAGACTGGTCTATTTGCTATTGAAGGATGATGATGATCGATTTGGTAAACTTTCATATTATCGAAGGACCTTTGGAGTGAATGGTGAAACTCAAATCGAGCGATCTTTCGAATCGGCGGGAATCTTTTATTCGGCGGAGAGACATTCATCATTATTCGCAATATTGTCAGATTTTTATTCTGACCGTATAAAGATGATTATCGGAGGAATAGAGTGGGAGGAAATCGATTTGGAGTCACGAGATTTTAATGACATAACATCTCGCACTTGGGTTCCGAAAATGACATAATATTAATGTCGTTCTTCTTATTGTTGAGCTTAAGCTATATAATGCTACGCGGTTCCGATAATAAGTATGCATAATATACAGGTATAGTACCTTGCGTATATAATCCCGATGTGCAATAATGAGTGACTTCATCGATTAGAGTGTGGTGAAGATCATAGAATAAAACCACTCTAACTGTAAGACTGATCGTCTTAGCGCAATGACAGTCAGAAGCTATTCTGCGCTAACCACCTAATCAACCATGCTATCGCATACGGAGATTGGGTGGTTTTTCAGTTGCCCATTATTTATTAAACGCTCAATTTCTTTTGGGGTTATTGAGCCGGACTGGCCTTGGCGCAGCGCAAAATATGTCTGGGCTCGGCGAACATTGACTATTCCTCAGAAATCGTGTCGTTTTCTTGGGCAAACAAGATTTTTCAATATTTTTTCAAAGTCATACAAAAAATTGGAAGCATACTTATTGAGCTCTGCGTCTCGGATATATTCGACCAACTGAACAACCGCCTTATGCTTCTTCCACTCCGAGTCTATATGCTCATGGTATACTGGATCGAAAGTGATGGCTCCTGCACTTGGTCCCTGCTCCCTCATCTTAGTTTTGACAAAATTGCGTATCACAGATGCCAAAACTGTGATGAGATGATCGACTGACTCGATCTGCTTATCAGTCAGATCAGAGTTCTCTCTTTTGAACGACTTCCTTCAACTACTGATCTGCTCTGGTGTGCGATTATCCAATTGAATTGATGAGCTGATAATAAAGGCACTCACCCATTGAAAAAAATATCTTCAATCTCAAATAATGGTCGGAAACGACTATAGACTCCCGTGGAATTAGATGCTAATTTTTGCAATTAGTATCGTTTGCACAGACCAACTTATCAGGATGAAATGGCATTATGGATCCAGTCACAATAGGCATAATTACTGCGATAGCGGAGCTATGCCCAAAAGTTGTGTATGGAAGGTTTAGGCAGCGTGTCGTTCTGATGTAATTCCGTCGGTGAATTTGATTCCTTTTTTTACAAGTTGCAATAGGTGCGGTGCATTCAGTTTCCTCCACTTCTTCTGAGCCTCTTTACATAGACGGAAGGCCATTGCAAGAGCTGTTTCTCGGCTCAGACATCCCCTCGTTTTGGCGGTCCTGAGGCGCACGGTCGCGAACGTAGATTCGATCGGATTTGTGCTCCGAAGATGGATCCAGTGTTCTGCCGGAAAGTCATAAAAAGCGAGCAGTTCTTCTCGGTCTTTCACCAGAATCTCTGCTGCTTTCGGATACTTTTGCTGGTAGGCTTTGATGAAAAACAGAAGGGCGCTCTCTGCCTGCTTTTTTGTTTCTGCTGTATAGATCTGCGTGAGGTGACCTTTTGCCTTCTTCTGAACGGACTTGGGCAGGCGGTTGAGCACATTTGCTGTCTTGTGCACCCAACAGCGTGCGGCTCGCGTCTCGGGATAAACTTCTGCGAGAGCACTCCAGAATCCCATGGCTCCATCGGCAACAGCCAGCTTCGGTCCTTGATCCAGCCCGCGGTGCCTCAGCTCCAGGAGCAACTCTCGCCACGACTGCTTGCTCTCGCGAAAGCCGTCCTCGAGTGCTATAAGCTCCTTCCTTCCATCGGCCGTAGCGCCGATCACGACCAGCAGACACAGTTTCTGTTTATCCATGCGTACGTTTACGTGAATACCGTCGGCCCAGAAATAGACGTAGTGCTTCTCCTTCAGGCTCCGCTTTTGCCAGTCTTCGTGCTCCCTTGTCCAAAGCGTCTTCAGGCGCGCAATCGTCGAGGAGGTCAGCCCTGGGGCATCAGGACCAACAAGGGCCGAGAGCGCTGCCTCAAAGCCGCCCGTTGAAACTCCCTTCAGGTACAACCATGGAATGAGAGCCTCAAGCGAGCGGCTCTTGCGGAGGTAGGCTGGTAGTATCGAACTGCGGAAACCGATTCTATCCTCACCCCGACCCGTACGGTCGCGTATGCGGGGCATCTTTACAGCGACCTCCCCGATACCAGTCAAAATCTTCCTCTCTGGCAGATATCCATTGCGAACGATGCGGTGGCGATTCTCTTCGTCGCGCAGGAACTGGTAGCGCTGGCAGAAAGCTTCAACCTCGGCCTCAACGGCTGTGGCCAGCATCTTTGCGGCCCCTGTTCGCAATACTTCTGTCAACACATCCTCTGTGCTATTGTAGTTCTCGTTCTCGTGTGCGTTATTCGTCTTCATGGGCGGTGTATCCTCCAATCTTCGGATTGACAATGACGTAATCATCATCAGGATACGCCGCCTATACCTTTTTCACCCGTACACAACTTTCGGGGTTAACTCGCGATAGCGTCAGGTTACTTTGTAGAATTTAGCAAGGATGCTGTTGAGCAGCTTTTTAGAAAGGCAATACGGTTAAAGCCAAGTATTGAGCAAGACCTGGTAAAAGCAAGAAGCACTTCTGAGTTTGAACTAGTGTTTCAAGAAGCCATTGGCATAATCGACGCAAAAGCCGGAACAGGTAAAATTGATATTGACGACACGCTTCTGAATGCAATGCGTGGCATTCGATTTGACCATCAAAATGGAACTGTTCAAATAGCGGGATCAACCATTACAGCTCCCCTCTTGAGTACAGGCGGCAAAGGATCAGGTAAAACCTCAATAAAGGGTGGTACGACTCTGAAGTCAGCAGGCACACAAATTGATATTGGACGTGGTGCAAGCATTGAGATTTCTGGAGATGCTGAAATACGCCAAAATTAAGGTTGGAGACTGATTTGGGATTGAAAAAGACATCCAGAGCTTCTTCTTATCAACCAAACCGCGCAAAATATATGACCAAGATTATTGGAAATAACGACGGTCCAAATGGACGAAACGAAAGCTATAAGATTGGACCTCGAAAGAATGTTTCTCGACCTAAGGCCGTACAAGAAGTGAAACAGGGTAAACATCCAGGAGCACACGTTGTCACAATCAATGGAAGAGAGTATGTCAGAGACAATCCCGATGGCTCAACGCGCGACAACGTGAATCGCAATAAAAGGTAAGTGGAGAACCGTGGGCCTCTTTGGAGCCCATTATTGAGAATTATTGGGCTTCGCCTACTAACAGAGGCTGGGGACTTCAGGGACATTGGAGACGTTATCTTTTCCCTCGACGCCCATCCGTGGTAGAATCAGTTGTCGAATAATATTCAACCAATTCATCTGCAACATCATCCAAAGTTCGAGGAGTGCCTCGACACGGATCACTGAAATGCCGAAAACGGCAACTTCCACCCTCAACAACTCTCTGTTGAGGGCTCTTGTGATTGACGACGTTCATAATTCCATGTCAACCCGGAACTATGAATGTCTCCAGACCGGAAAAATGCTTGACGTTGATCAATCGACAGTTTGTCTCAAGCCGCTCTGAGAGAAGCACATAGACGATCTGAATATTGAGTTTCAGTTCTGAGGAGAGGCACCATCACATGAAAAACTACCAAAAGGATTGGCTATCTTACAACTACCATTTCAGTATGTCGCTTCCCATTATTGTCCACTACAGAAACGAAGTAATTTCCGCTTCCCAAAACACTAACGTCGATTTGTATGCGTGCAAATCTGTCTGCGAAGGATTCATGCCTATGGGAAATGAGTCGACCAAGTAAATCATGTACAAATACACTGTAGCTGCTCTGAGTCAAGTAGCTATTCAGTTTAATATGAACTGTAGATTCAGCGGGATTCGGGAATAGGCTAAAATCTGTGTGTGGAGGGGCTTGAGAAACTGTTAATTCTTCGCTTCCAACATTGATAAAAGATTCAGAACCGATGAAGGATCCAGTGCCTCCTGAAGTTCGTAATGTTGTGTCAAACACCGAAGCAGAATCTCTAAATGTTCCGAGCGTGATATTTTGCTCAGGAGAACCACAGGACAGAGACTTGCTGGTGTTAAGGATGAGTGGCGTTCCAACTTCCTGATATCCCGCCAGCATTCCATCGGTACTAATTCGAATATTAATTAGAGTGTTACTACCGGAGACTGGTATTTCAAAGCCGCTATTCTGAACAGATATCGAATGACTCGTTATTATAGATACGACTGCTTCATCATTTGAAGTTGTCGACAGGTCCTGGAAATGGACAAAATCATCATCCAATGCAATTACCCATTCAACGTTTCCCACTTTAGAAATCGAACCGATATAGGACCGCCTCATGTCACCTGCCGATCCTACGTCGTCCTGTCCATAGTCAACCGGACCTGTGAATGATCCAGAAAAATAAAGGCCCCCGTCACCACGTGTAGATATTTGCCCATCAATCCAAGCCTCAGACCCGATCGCAAGTAGCCAAATCGGATTCAGATCAGCAGAAAGCTTGCCTATTCCCTGCAAAAAGTTCCTGGATGGTTGAGCCCCTTCAAACGGTTTGCCCTTGATGTTGGCACTGCTCGACAAGATGGCAGTGAAGAAAACGTCGCCGTCAGCATTGACTTCCAATTCACCTGCAAAACTTCCTCTCGCTACATGCATAGGGACTACACTTTCGAACTCTCCAAGAGGATTGGCCACACCAATAAAAGGGGTTCCACCGCCGTGTATATCGACAACGCCGGTGTGAGTTGAATCTCCGACAATCCAATTGCCGCTGAAATGCCCAAAAAACACATTACCCATCTCAACACTCGAGGGCCAGACGTTTTCGTTTCCCGTTTCGTTGGCCGGAAAAATGCCTACCAAGTTGCCGTTTAAATCAAGCACTAACCTAAACATTCCGCCTTCATCAAACAGAAAGTCACCGTCTGCAATACCGTCTGAAGAGTAGCCAGTTACAACTAAATAGCCGGAGGTGTTGTGTTGAGAAATACCGGTCAAATAGAATTCTTGATTGCCTACCGGCCCGAAGTGGTACACCCACTCTTGATCATCAACACCCGAACTTCCAACAAATGCGCCGACAGAAGTGCTTTGGGGCGCCGACACTTTCTGGCCCATGAAATTCGCTGTACCACTTATGAGTCCAATACCGTGAGTTACGTTCCCACTCTCGCACAGCAGTTCCAAGATTTCAATGTCCCCACCTACGTTAGGCGAAGCGAGTATCCAAGGAGGGAAATGTGCTTCTTGTCCGTTGGCGTCATCAACCACCAAGATAGTGGTTGAAATCATACAACACGCAATAATCCTGCAAACGCTGCCAATACCAACACTACAGCTACTGAATGACCAGCCCTTTGGTAAGTGTGCCATCTTGAGTAGATACAGAAATAAAGTACAACCCGGGAGTCAGATGGGTCAGGTCAAGTCGTCCGTCTTGGGAGCCCTTAGTGATTTTATCAAGTGACCGCTTCGTTACCAGCCTTCCCAATGTATCATGAATTGAGACGTTGCCAAACTCACCGTCTTTTGAATTCAGCAAGATATGCACTGTACCTCCTGTTAGAGGATTCGGAAATAATCCGAACAACTCCTCATTAGCTGCGAAGTCGAACGGAATGCTTTCCCGGTCAACCTTATGATGGCCAGCTAACGACATTTCACGGTAATCCCAGCTGTCGTTGATCGAATCAATGACATCATGAGTTGGGTTTATTCCAATCCAGTAATCTTCCAATGCCAGGCCGAGGTCGATGAAAGTGTCTGGCTCAACCTGCAACGCTTCGTACAACGTTTCGTTTACATCGTCGGCACTAAAGCTTGTCGTTGCATAAGTCTCACCTGGTCGCAGATCCCATACAGCACCCGAAATAATTTGACCGTTTTGATGAGGACCACCAACTGGCCAATCGTCCATGGTCAGAGTGTTTTCCAGATCTCGTACATCAGATGACGCGATGCAATTCGAGATATCATCTAGGTAGTCTCCAATATCCGGATCATTCTTCATGGCAGCAGCCCAATAGTCTGCCAATCCTTCATCCATTGCAGCCGCTTCATTATCTGTGGTGTTGACATCGGGTTCAATAAAGTCGCCGTAGATATCATGAATCACATTATGAGAGTATTCATGGTAAATAATCTCCTTGGACTGCTGAGTAACGTCTCCGATTAGCACTTCTTCTCCAAACGCCTTCGCTACACATTTAAGAGAACCCGTTCCCGCAGAATCGTAATCCATTTGAGAATTCCAACCAGTATAGCTGATCGGAGAGGCGGCGAAGAAATCGTGAGACTCTTCCATTGCGTGAGCCAGATTACCCAAGTGTTGTTTTCCCGCGGGTGTAAAATCATTATCCCACAGAACGTCCTCCGTCTCGGCACTTCCAGATATCGTGACTTCGATCTCGTACGTGAAACCCGATGTTTGTTCAGGTTCCGCCCATTCCGTTTCGGCCCGAAATCTCAAATCATAATCCCCGGTGTCGAGATTTGTAAACGAGTAGTCGCCGTTTGAGTCGGTTCTTGCTGTACACGGCGAAGTCTCGCAGGTTGAGGATTTGCGGCCGTTTTTTGGAGCGGCAGGAACAAACTCTAATTCTACGTAGGCGTATTCGAGAGGTGTGGTTGTAGACGAAGTACCCGGCTCATCATATTCATAAAACTCGAACGTGCCAGATACCGAGCCGGCGCTGACCAGACCTTGAGACCTGAATGTGGCCACATTTGATTCAATCGCCTGGAGTTCATTTTGGGGAAACGCACTGCCAGATGACGATGATCTAGAATTATCTTGGTCACTAACTATTTCTCCCGATAGAGCATTCAGAATGGTTCTGGATCGCTCGGCATCAATCCACCATTGATAACTGCCACCGTCATCTGAGAGTCCGAAGGAAGGAACAAAGACAAGTTTGGCATTCGAAATGTGGATTCGACCGAAAGTGGATCTCACCCGTTCGAAAGCATCCTGTTTTGAAATTGCTGAAACTCGTTGCAATGATACTTCTGGGGTCGATGTGGTATACAAGGCAACCAGTTCTCCTGTGTGGCTCACCTTTGCGATTGTCTTCGATTTGACGATCTCCGCACCGTTAACGGTGTGATGCCATTTGTGATAAACATAGCGAGGAGTGTGCTTGGCCGAGTGATATTCGAGTGAGTTAGGGTTCGCCCCAGATACTTCTCGAGTGGCATACATTAGCCTTGATAGAACACCAGGTATATTAGTATCAGCTTTATTGCTTGATTGGAACACTCGAGGCCGCTCTCCACTGACCGGAGCAATGACGGTAAACCTGTCTCCTTTTCGAACGTCGAATATCGTTCCTTCGTGTTCGAAAGTTGAATGGTGCCATCTGCTGATTGCATCTTGAGCAAGGCCATCTGAGGGGGAAAAAGCAAGTGCCAAAGCAACCAAAACAAGTGGAAACGAAAGGCGGGTAGATGGCTGATAACGCATAGTCGTTCGAGAGTTAGTAATACATGCCGCGCATGCTACTCGAGTTAACCCCGAAAGTTGTGTACGGGTGAAAAAGGTATAGGCGGCGTATCCTGATGATGATTACGTCATTGTCAATCCGAAGATTGGAGGATACACCGCCCATGAAGACGAATAACGCACACGAGAACGAGAACTACAATAGCACAGAGGATGTGTTGACAGAAGTATTGCGAACAGGGGCCGCAAAGATGCTGGCCACAGCCGTTGAGGCCGAGGTTGAAGCTTTCTGCCAGCGCTACCAGTTCCTGCGCGACGAAGAGAATCGCCACCGCATCGTTCGCAATGGATATCTGCCAGAGAGGAAGATTTTGACTGGTATCGGGGAGGTCGCTGTAAAGATGCCCCGCATACGCGACCGTACGGGTCGGGGTGAGGATAGAATCGGTTTCCGCAGTTCGATACTACCAGCCTACCTCCGCAAGAGCCGCTCGCTTGAGGCTCTCATTCCATGGTTGTACCTGAAGGGAGTTTCAACGGGCGGCTTTGAGGCAGCGCTCTCGGCCCTTGTTGGTCCTGATGCCCCAGGGCTGACCTCCTCGACGATTGCGCGCCTGAAGACGCTTTGGACAAGGGAGCACGAAGACTGGCAAAAGCGGAGCCTGAAGGAGAAGCACTACGTCTATTTCTGGGCCGACGGTATTCACGTAAACGTACGCATGGATAAACAGAAACTGTGTCTGCTGGTCGTGATCGGCGCTACGGCCGATGGAAGGAAGGAGCTTATAGCACTCGAGGACGGCTTTCGCGAGAGCAAGCAGTCGTGGCGAGAGTTGCTCCTGGAGCTGAGGCACCGCGGGCTGGATCAAGGACCGAAGCTGGCTGTTGCCGATGGAGCCATGGGATTCTGGAGTGCTCTCGCAGAAGTTTATCCCGAGACGCGAGCCGCACGCTGTTGGGTGCACAAGACAGCAAATGTGCTCAACCGCCTGCCCAAGTCCGTTCAGAAGAAGGCAAAAGGTCACCTCACGCAGATCTATACAGCAGAAACAAAAAAGCAGGCAGAGAGCGCCCTTCTGTTTTTCATCAAAGCCTACCAGCAAAAGTATCCGAAAGCAGCAGAGATTCTGGTGAAAGACCGAGAAGAACTGCTCGCTTTTTATGACTTTCCGGCAGAACACTGGATCCATCTTCGGAGCACAAATCCGATCGAATCTACGTTCGCGACCGTGCGCCTCAGGACCGCCAAAACGAGGGGATGTCTGAGCCGAGAAACAGCTCTTGCAATGGCCTTCCGTCTATGTAAAGAGGCTCAGAAGAAGTGGAGGAAACTGAATGCACCGCACCTATTGCAACTTGTAAAAAAAGGAATCAAATTCACCGACGGAATTACATCAGAACGACACGCTGCCTAAACCTTCCATACACAACTTTTGGGCATAGCTCGCAAGGAGCAAGGCGCGAGCTTTCCGAGCCTTTTCGAGGACGTTGTTTAGATAGGTATTGAGCTCATGATGATCAGGGTGCGTCTTGCGTATCTCAGATTCCCGAGGGTTCCACAGATACGGCTTCACCCTGGCCTGTGTAAAGAAGGTTGCTCGCTGGCCATGAGCGAAGATGACCAGTACCAATGGGCACTCCCCGTTCTCATCAATTTTAGATGGCCACGGCTTAATAGATAATTTGGACACGTCAGCAGGATCAGATGTTTACGAACGAGTGGTGACGTATAAGGTGACAGTTTTTGCCGAGATTGTAAAGAAGTTAAACAAGGAAGTTGAATTAAATAGTGGGATAACTGCTTGTTTTTCAACGAAACTCCCGCCAAACCTGGATGAAATCCAGTGACAGTTTCAGTACCTCTCTCTCCGCACCCAGCGAAAGCCCCGTCTGCCGAAAGGCAGCCGGGGCTTTTTATTTGGCTCCGGAATGCTTGCATTCAAGGAGACAAATGAAAAGATTCGGGCGAGCGACGCTCGCACGGGGCGCACATTGTTAAGGAATGGCAGGGCTAACGGTGAGCGAAGCGAGCCGTAATCCCTTCCTAGCATGGTTCATCCAACAGACGGAGGAGCAAATCCTTCACGATAGTCCCGTCTCACAATGCTTTCGGTCGCCTCGGCGTGATTCGTGAACGATAATGACGCTTTGTCCCACAACAGTTCCTGACCCGGGAATCGACTTGCTTTGACAGCCAGCAGCGCTGCCTCTGTTATGCGGGCCCCATCCGAAAACGGCGTTCTCAATTCCGTATTCGCGCCGTTAATCGTGTCTATCCAGGCATGCCAGTGATTGAGATCGGGGAAATCGGGGAGGCCCGGCATTTCAAGGCCCGCCGTCATTCGTCCTTCCCTCCAGATCTCCAGTTCGCCTTCTGGAGTCAACGAAAGCACGCCTCCTTCACACACTACTACCGTCATATTGGAATCAGACCACACATCTCCAGGAAGACCTAGCGAAGCGCGAGATGGCCCTTGGCCGCGGTCGTTGTAGTATATCGGGAATTGTCGATGAGCAAAATGGTCTGAATCAACGCTGTACGTGATCGTCGACTGGCACGGATACGTATGAAACGTATCGGATGGGGCAGGGGCGTGGGTTTTTACTGCAATAGGTGAGGTTAACTCATCGTAGGCAAAGAAAATGACATCAAGAATGTGAACACCCCAATCTCCCAGGCCACCCGTACCAAAATCCCACCATGACCGCCACACTCTCGGCAGCAGGTGCTCGCGATAAGGCCGAACTTCACATGGACCAAGCCATAGATCGAAATCAATATTAGGAGGTGGCACGCTTGGAGGGCTCAATATGTGCGCAGAACTGAAATAGAAGTCTCCGCCCGGAGACCCGGTCCACACGTAGGCGGCGACTGCTTTTCCAAGCTCTCCCGAGCGCAGAATTTCTATCGCGGCCCGCCGCCCCGGATATACCATGCGCTGATTTCCAAGTTGTGTAACCAGGTGCGGTTTTGCGTGTATGGCGCGCTCAATGAGTTGAAGCTCCTCCAGCTGGTGAACCAGAGGCTTCTGGCCGTATACATGTTTGTCATTTTTTAGGGCAGTCAGCATTATCGGTGCATGCGAGTGGTCGGGTGTCGCAACAATGACTGCGTCGAACTTGTCAACGTGATCGGTGAACGCAACCCGATAATCGCGGCATGTAAATGCTCCTGGATACGCAGCAGATACTGTGGCTAAAGTGTCTTCATCAATGTCACAGAGACCAGCAATCTCAACCACGCTATGCGCTGCGACCTCCGTGAGGTCCCTATTGCCGATTGTACCAAAACCGATCGCAAGGACACGGATTTTGCTGTTTGCCAAGTTCGTGCTCATGCGGGGTAGTCCAGCCAATGTGACCCCGAGGCCTGCAACACTCGATGATAGAAGGAATTCCCGTCTCGTCATCTCTGATGTCATTACCTGGTCTCCAGATTGAATCAACTCAAGAGATTGTACCTCTTAGATTTCGCACGTCAAAGTGCCAGCGGGCTCACACGATTCGCTGGGGCTGGGGAGGCCTTAGGCGGTCGTGGCAGTGAGCCCAATCTTGGGTCCTACTCTGTCTCGACTTGAAGATTTAGGAAGGTCCGCTTTTCTGCTCCCGATCCGGCACCGGCACCGAAAGTCTGATTTTTTGTGCGAGAACGATGGCGCCAACGACGCAGCTCCCGAAGAGGAGGCCTTCGATCCCGCCCAGGATCACCTGCGTCGTAACCCCGAAATGCATCTCGCCGAAGAAGCGCCCAAGGACATCGAGCTGGAGCATGGATCCTTCGAAGGAGCGGGAGAGCAGCTGTAGGCTGCCTCCCATGAGGTTGCCACCAGCGAGGGGAACAAGTGCGCCGGCTGCCGCGCCGGCGAGACCGCCGCCCAGGACGGGCCGCCAGGGAGAAAGAGGGCTCGTACTATTGACGAACCGCTTGCTGAGACTCAGGCGGACCCCCAGAGCGAGGGCGGCTCCGAGCACGGCTCCCTCGAGCCCCCCAGTGATCCCCGGTGGGGCCTGTCCGAAGAACAGTGTGAATGCATCCACGCCAAGCAGCTTCGTCAGCCCACCCACCAGTAGCCCGCCCAACGCGGCTCCGATAATGCTCCAGCTCGGCTCGCGGCGCCTAAGCAGGCCCACGGCGGCCATGCCAAAGCTTATGCCGAAGCCTCCGACCAGGCCTACGATCACGTTGATGCTGAGCGCGACGAGGAGAATGGAGGCGGTACCCAATCCGGGATCAGCGGGCGTATAACCGAGGGCAGATCCATAGAGGATCCCCCCGAAAATGCCAGCCAGGCCACCGCCGATTGTCCCGGCAATCCCCCACCGTGCGGCGTCACGTACAAACGGCTTGAGGTTTTTCGCGGGAGTGTTACTGGTTGCTGCGGTGTCGTGACCGCCGGATTGGCTGTGCGCTGGCGAGTGCACTGAAGATTCAGACTAAGAGACAATTTCAACAGGCGCGATGAGTCGGTAGCCGTGACGGGACACCGTCTGGATATACTGAGGATTCGAAGCGTCGTCGCCCAGCTGTTTACGGATCTCCTTAATGCACTGCGTGAGAGCACTGTCACTCACTACTACGTCATCCCACACCTCGCTGAATAACCGCTCCTTTTCTACGAGCTGCCCGTGCTCCCGGACCAGGAGCGCAAGGGTATCCAGGTAGCGGCTGTTGAGATTGACCCGAGTATCTCCCTTCCAGAGTTGTCGGTCGGAAGTATCAAGTAGAAACTCGCCGAAGCGGTAGATCAGACCTGCATTAGCCATGCTCACAGAGATCTCATAAGTAGCTCATGCCATTCATGCGACGGGCTCGGATATTACGTTTCGAACATCCGCCACGCAAGGCTCAGAGATCAGGGACAACGGCCAAACCCTATCAATATCTACTGACGAATAACCATGATTTTGACCGTTCTCCCCCTCTTTGTGCTCGCGGCCCTATTGATATCCGTCTTCATGTTCCTGAAAGCGAAGAAGCCGGACAATACCGCGTACAAAACCGCCGTCGCGCTCGCTCTCCTGGGAACGCTCCTTCTTTTTTGGGTCAACGGTGCCGTTGGCATTATCGGTTCCGAGAGTAACGACGCCAACATGATGTACGCGGGAGTTCTGGCCATCGGCCTGATCGGCACCATCTTCGCTCGATTTGAGCCACTGGGGATGGCTCGCGCCATGTTGGCGACAGCCCTCGCTCAGGCATTGGCGGCCATCATCGCACTCGTCGCAGGGTGGGGTATGTCGGGACCAATCTGGCCGCGAGACGTCTTGGGGGCAACGGTGATCTTCGTTACACTCTGGCTGGGGTCCGCTTGGTTGTTTCGGAGGGCTGCGGTGCAGGGCGTGGCGACGGGCACACAGGCAGTTCACTAAGCCCACGGTCAGCCATCGACTATCGGACGGCGGGCCGAAGCCCCTCGTTCGGGACGGAATTGAAATTCACGGGCCTCCGTCGAACGGTTCACATCCGGAATGTAGCCCGGTTCGGATGCGTCTACCTCTTGCAAGCGCCAACGAATGCCATTTATAGCTAACCATTCCATTCGTAGGTTGCGCGCCGCAAAAGGTATCCAAATCGTCTTTCCTGTTTTCCTGTATGCTATTCCGCCGATTCGTCCCTCTGGTTGTTTGTCTAGCGCTCGTTGTCGGAGCCAATGCCCAGACGTTCACAAACGAACACTTTCGTCTGCAAGTACCGCCGGCTCCTGACGTGCTTATCGCCAACATTTCCCTGGCGGACTATAATGGTGATGGACGACTGGATATGTATCACGCTGGTCGGCTGTATCGGCAGGAAGAGGATGGCTCCTTCAGCGACGTACTCTCCCGGGCCAACATCACGGTGGAAGGAAATGCGGTCCAGGGAGCTGTATTCGGAGATGCAAACCTCGATGGCCGCCTGGATCTGCTGATTTTTGATTCCTTTCCGGGAAGTCGATTCTATCTGAATCGATCGGGAGAAAAATTCGATCTCGCCTCGAGCGCGACCAATATTTTATTTCAGGACGGGATTGGCGGAGCTTTCTGGGGAGATATCAATCGCGACGGCTGGCTCGACCTTGTTGTCAAGAGTGAGAACGGCAATCATCCGGTGTTTGTGGGCTCTCAGACGAATACCTACACAAATATTGGCGTACTGGTGCTGTCTCAGACCTCTTCTCCCACGTGCGGGTTGGCGACGGCAGATTACGATCGAGACGGGGATCCGGATTTTTTCAGCGCCAATTGTGGGGCTGGCAACAACCTGATGGAGAATCAGTCGAATCGAAACCGTTTTTGGCGTCAGGAACGGCTTCGAGGAGTCGAGAGCAACAGAAAATCTACACAGGCGGTGTGGTTCGACTACGACAACGACGGATGGGAAGATTTGTTGGTCGTAAATCAGGAAAACGATTTTATTCCATCTCTCAGCCATTTGTATCACAACAACCAGGGGACGGGCTTTACTGACATGGCGGTGCAGGCCGGGATCGCAGAAATCAATTGGCTCAACAATGGTCCAGCCGCAGTCGCTGACTTTGACAACGATGGCTGGCAGGACCTGTACCTTCCCGTCAATAAGCGTGGACGTTTCTATCACAACAATGGTGACGGGACGTTCGATGAACGATGGGCGTCCACGGTCTCCCTTTCTGGAGAACTGTCTGTTGCAGTGGCGACCGGCGATGTGAACAATGACGGCTGGATGGACCTGATTGTCCCCCATCAGTTGGGAACTGCTATCATGATGAACGATGGCGGTGACAACAACTGGGTCACCTTTGAACTGCGCGACGATCAGCGGAACCGTTTTGGCGTCGGCGCGAAGCTCCGAGTAACGACCGGGGCTTCGGAGCAGATGAGGGTCATATCCGCGGGTACGGGAGCAGGAAGCCAGAGCGATTTTCTGAAAGCTCATTTTGGCCTCGGCGACGCAACCGGTGTTGATCAACTGATCGTCGAGTGGCCGGACGGGCAGACTGAGTCCTTTCTTAATCTTGATGTCAACAGGAATCACACGATCGTCAAGTCGGTGGGCGTGAATGCGCCTCCCGGGCCGTTCAACCCCATTTCCCCACCCGATGCCGGGTTCATAAATCCCGACCAACAAGTCATTCGATTCGAATGGGAGATAAGTGAAGACGTGGACCCGGTCACCTATACCCTGAGTCTGACGGGCCCTGGAGTCAGACTGTCCTTTCCCAATTTAAGTGATCCCTTTCTTGAGCTCGACACCTCGATTTTGCCGACCAATCACATCTATGAATGGTCGGTCTCTGCCTCAGATGGTCATACCATCCGCGGAGGCGGCAGCGAGCACCTGTTCAGTTTCGGTCAACCGGATGTGGCGTCCTCGACCCTTCAGCAGCCAGCGCTGTATGATTTTGGTATCCCAGACCTATCCTCGGGCGTAGCGGAATTTGCGGACTACGACCGTGATGGCGATCTCGATCTCCTCATCGGTGGAGACTCTGAGTCCGGCGCAATCCTCCAGGTCTATCGCGCGGACGATGCAACGGTCGTCATCTCCAACGATGGCGGTCAGTTCATCTTCAAATCGTTGAATCTGTCAGATATCACGCTGGACCCCGTTTCACAGGCCGCAGCAGCCTGGGGCGACTTCGATGAGGATGGCGACCCGGACCTCGTAGTCACGGGTTTATCGACCTCTAATGGCGAGCCGCTGATAACTTTTTATCTGAACAATGTCGGCACGTTCATCCCGATCCCGGTAGAAGGAGTCCCCGCGGCCTGGGGCGGCAACATTCGTTGGGGTGATGTGGATGGCGACGGCGACCTGGATCTGCTGGTGGCCGGTGCACACAATGCGGATCCTCCCTTCGAGCCCTCCACAGAAATATATCTGAACATAAGCGGCATTGTTTTCGCGGCCAGTAATTCCGGGCTTCCCGGAATCGTCTTTGGGGATGTCGCGTGGGGCGATATTGATGGAGATGGTGACCTCGACGTAGCATTGACCGGCGATCTGGGAGGGGGAAACTTCCACTCTGGCATCTACCGAAACGACGGCGGTTCGTTTTCACTGATACACTCGCCGCTGCCAGAACTGGTGGGCGGAACCGTATCGTTCGGCGATTTCGACAACGACTCCGATCTCGACCTGTTGATAAGCGGTGGTGGCCTCGGACCAGGTCTGGTGCATGGCTTCACCGGACTGTACGTCAACAACAGCTCGAGTTTTACCCCTCATCCCTTTCCCTTCGATGGCGTCGTAACCGGAAGCGCGATCTGGGGAGATTATGAAAATGATGGCGATCTGGACATTTTCGTGGTCGGTGCGCGAACTCCTCACGGCGATCCCGTTGGTCGCCTTTACAGAAACGTGGGCGGCCAGTTCGCCGCAGAATTGGACGTGAAGGGATTTCTGCAAGCCACCGCTGCCTTCGGAGATTACAACCAGGACGGAGACCTGGATTTGATCGCCTTTGGAATTGATGCCGAAGGCAATCACTCCCTGACCTTTTACATCAACCAGCAGATACCCGAACCCGTCCCGGTCACGCGTTGACCTTCGTCGTATATTTGGCCCGGCGCTGCGGCGTCCATCGTCTCTCATCCATCACCGGAAAAGTGGAATATGATTGCCAGTATGACAGGCTTTGGCCGTGGCGAAGCCGAACAAAACGGGTATGCTTCCGTCGTCGAGCTTCGGTCTGTAAACAGTAGATATTGCGAGGTTAATCCTCGAACGCCGAAGTCGCTGAACGAGCGCGAATCGGATATCCAACGCATTATCAAGACTGCTTTTTCCCGCGGTCGGATCAGCGTTTTCGTCCAGCTCACAGACACCGAACCTGACGCTTTGCCAGTGCGCGTAAATCGGAAGGCCGTAGAGAGCTACAAAACACTCCTCGAAGAAATTCGCGAATCTGCGGGAATTGATGAGCCAGTCAAGCTGGAGGCCCTTCTCAAGTTCTCGGATGTACTGGAATCGATAGAGCCTGAGCAGGATACAGAAGATGACGGGTGGGTAGCAGTTCAAGAGGCATTGAAAACTGCGTGCAATGCGATGCAAGCCATGCGGTTACAGGAAGGTTTGGCGCTTAAAAACGAACTTCAAGATCGTCTGTCTGGCATTCAGGGAAAGCTCCGCGAGATTGAGCGACTGGCTCCGCTTCGTGTGACATCAGCCAGAGAGCGTCTCCGCGAACGACTCGCTGAAATAATCGAGGAGGGCCGGCTCGACCGGGATCGTCTCGAATTCGAAATGGCGATGCTCGCGGACAAATTGGATGTTCGGGAGGAGTGCGTTCGACTCGATTCTCATCTGGATCAATTTCAGGAAGCGATCGCATCAAGCGATCCGGTAGGGAGGAAATTGAATTTCCTCGCTCAGGAAATGAACAGGGAGGTCAATACCATTGGATCCAAGTCCAACGACGCTGAAATGTCGCACCTTGTGGTTGGAATGAAGGAAGAACTGGAGAAAATTCGAGAGCAGGTCGAAAACGTTGAGTAGCGGGCTCGCCCATACCGGTGGGCCGTGCATCATTATTCTGGCGGCTCCCAGTGGATCAGGAAAAACGTCCCTGGCACGTAAGCTGATCGACGCCATTCCGTCCGTGTCTTTTTCCGTTTCGGCCACGACGCGTGCACCCCGGGAGTCCGAGGTCGACGGCGTTCACTACCATTTTATTGGAGGTGACGCGTTCAAAAACGCGATCGCTCGTGACGAACTGCTCGAGTATGAGGAAGTCTATCCGGGCTGCTCCTACGGCACGCTTAGATCTGAGGTGGATCGCTCTTCCCCTGAATCACCATCCTTGCTCGATATCGACGTGGTGGGTGCCCTCAAAGTGAAGGAAGAGTTCGGTGCAAAGTGCCTTGCTCTGTTCGTTCAGGCCCCATCCCTGGAAGAATTGCGGCTCCGACTCCAGGCGCGGGGCACCGAATCGGCTGAGTCCCTTACAACGCGAATCGAGAAGGCAAAGCACGAGTTGACGTACGCTAAGCGATTTGACGCTGTAATCGTGAATGACCACCTGGAAAAGGCAGCGACCGAACTGATCGGCCTGGTTCGTGTGTTCATGGATTCGTTCTGAATAATCCGTCCCGATCGCTCGATCTGATCTTCCAAACGCGTGGCGCGTTCCAGTGTGAAAATGACCATCGCTTCTTCCATGGCTTCCTCTGATTCATTTTCGATGACCAACCGCCGAATCCTGCTCGGGGTATCAGGATCGATCGCCGCCTATAAGGCAGCCGAGCTGGTCCGGTTGTTCAAGAAGGCCGGAGCCGATGTCAGGGTTGTGATGACACCCGATGCCAAGCGTTTCGTAACGCCACTGACTCTCGGAACGCTCTCCGAAAATGAGGTCCACGTCGAGATTTTTCCGGAGAACGAGTCAGGATCATGGACCAAGCACGTATCGCTGGGTCTCTGGGCAGATCTATTCATCGTCGCTCCAGCCACTGCGCAGGCCCTTGCCAAAATGGCTGGCGGAATGTGCGATTCCATGCTGACGGCGGTCGCGCTGACCGCTCGATGCCCCTTGTTGGTTTGCCCGGCGATGGATCACGACATGTACATCCACGCCTCCACGAAGGCGAATATTGCGACGCTCAGGGAAAATGGCTGCACGGTCATGGAAGCGGAGCACGGAGAGCTTGCAAGTGGGCTGATCGGGCAGGGGCGTATGCCGGAGCCCGAGGCAATATTTGAAAAGGCAGGTGAAATGATTCGGCAGGTCGTGTCTGCGCGAGAGGGCCGGCTGCAGGGTAAGACAATGTTGGTTACTGCAGGACCCACTCGAGAGGCAATCGATCCGGTACGTTTCATCTCCAACCACTCCACGGGAACGATGGGGTACGAAATTGCACGCGCCGCGGCGCGCCGCGGCGCGGATGTCGTTCTGGTGAGCGGACCAACCTCGCTCGAAACCCCCGAAAATGTTCGTCGAGTAGACGTCATCTCCACCGCGGAAATGCATGAGGCGGTCCAACAGCATCGAGATTCAGACATCGTCGTGATGGTTGCTGCGGTCGCCGATTTTTCACCCGCAACTCGCTCGGAGGACAAACTCAAGAAGGATGGGACGCCTCGCGAACTGAGTCTTGAACCCACAGTCGATATCCTGGCTGGTCTGGGCCAGGATAAACGTGATGCTCAGGTCCTCATCGGATTTGCACTGGAAACCACTGATGGCCTTAAAAACGCGCGCGGAAAACTTGAGAGGAAAAACCTCGACTGGATCGTACTCAACAATCCGAAGGAGCCAGGGGCCGGATTTGGAACTTCGACGAACAGGGTTACGCTGCTCTCTTCTTCGGGTCAGGAAGTAGAACTTCCTCTCATGCCCAAATCTGAGGTGGCCGAAGCAATCCTGGAATACGCGACCAATGAAGGGTCCGGATTATCGGACCTCGTTGTGGAAAAGAAATAGGATCTTGTTGAAAACCGGGAGGCGTAGCCCGTCGCTTCGGAACTACCTTAGCAACGGAAACCAACGATAGCCCCATCCACAGTCAATGCCCTCTGATCTGGACGACATTCGGGCCGCTTTTGAACATCAGATTTCTCTTTTTGGGCCCATGGTTCCGGGTGGAGAAATCGTAGTGGAAGAACATCAACACGCGCCCGTAGGCGTCGAAACCGTCTCTGAAGTGAGCACAGAAATCCCTCCGGTCGAGACTGAACCGAATGAAAGCGCCCGGAGTGACACACCGCTCACCGTCGACATCGAGAAAGCGACTCCCGAATTTGAGACTGAACGGAATGCCTACGATCGCATCGCGGAGCTCATACCCGATGGCTCTCCCATGCATGACATGACGACGCTTGAGGAGCTGTCTGAATATGTCGCCCGAACCGAGCTTATTGAACTTGACAAAACTCGTCTGAATCCGGTATTTGGAGTGGGCCATCCCGAAGCGGATCTCCTCGTCATTGGTGAGGCTCCCGGTGCCGACGAGGATGAGCAAGGAGAGCCTTTCGTCGGCCGAGCTGGAAAGCTGCTGACCAAGATCTTGCAGTCCATTGGATTTGAGCGTGAGGACGTGTACATCGCCAACATTCTCAAGAGCAGACCGCCCAATAATCGCAAACCGGAGCCGGCAGAAGTCCAGGCTCACCTGCCAATTCTGCACAAACAAATTACCCTGATCAGGCCAAAGCTCGTTCTGTGTGTTGGAAAGACCGCGGGGACATCGCTCCTGGGCCTTCAGTCCACACTGGGAGAGATGCGCGGCACGTTTCACGACTACCATGGGCTTCCAGTACTCGTCACGTATCACCCGGCCGCTCTGCTCAGAAACGGAAACTGGAAACGCCCGACGTGGGAAGACGTACAGCTCCTCAGAACGAGATACGATGAACTAACCGCCTGATGTCACTCTAATCTATGCCTGATTCGATTCACGAAACGACTTCCAGAGCTCCGATCGTCGGACACGTTCCCACGCCTATGCCCGTCGCGTCTGCTTTCGCGGGACGCGTGCCGCCACAAGCCCAGCAGGTTGAACAGTCGGTCCTCGGCGCTATGCTGCTTGAGCGGGAGGCGATTCCAAAAACAATTGAAATTCTCCCGGCCGGCTCGTTTTACAGTGAGCGTCACAACACGATTTATGAAGCCGTCCTGAGTCTTTTCGAACGAGGCAATCCTGTCGATCTCATTACCCTTGGTGACGAGCTGAAACGACGAGGAAAGCTTGAAGACATGGGTGGTGCGTACTACCTGACCGAGTTGACATCGACCGTCGCAACGGCTGCGAACGTAGAGTATCACGCCCGCATCATCTCTGAAAAGTCTATTCTGCGCAATCTGATCGAGACCATGACGTCTGTCATCTCTCGAGCGTACGATCCTTCGGCAGATGCTTTTGAGCTGATGGATGAGGCTGAGAGTGACATTTTCAGGATTTCAGACTCCCAGCTACGCCGTTCTGCAATCTCGATGCAGGAGGTGCTGAAGGAGGCGCTGACCCGACTCGAATCCATTCACGGTCGAGAAGGAGGAATAACAGGCGTTCCGAGCGGGTTCAAACGAATTGATCAGATGACGGGCGGTTGGCAGCCATCGGATCTGATCATTATTGCGGCGCGCCCTTCGATGGGGAAAACGGCGTTTGCCCTCGCCGTGGCTCGAAATGCTGCAGTTGATCTCGAAAACCCCACGGGAGTAGCCATCTTCTCTCTCGAAATGAGCGCCGGCCAGCTGGCCCAGCGCCTGTTGACCTCCGAAGCACGCGTGGATGCGCAATCCGCCCGAACTGGACGACTGAACGACGACGACTGGCCTCGACTTGCGCGTGCAGCCGGTCGACTCAGCGAAGCCCCCATTTTCATCGATGATACACCAGGCTTGACCGTGCTGGAACTGCGAGCCAAATGTAGGCGGTTGAAGGCAGAGCACGATATTGGACTTATTGTGGTCGACTACCTCCAGCTCATGCACGGCACCGGGATGGGCAAAAACTCGAATCGGGAGCAGGAAATCGCCCACATTTCTCGATCCCTCAAGGGCCTGGCCAAGGAATTGAACGTTCCCGTGATCGCGTTGTCACAGTTGAGCCGTGCAGTAGAGACACGGGGAGGCGACAAGCGACCTCAACTTTCGGATTTGAGAGAATCGGGATGCCTAACCGGTGAATCTCTGGTTACGCTGGCCGATACCGGCCAACGCATGCCGATTGCCGAGCTCTGCGGGACATCAGGATTTAATGTCTGGGGTTTGAATACAGACACGTACAAGCTCGAAAAACACCTCGTGACCAATGCCTTCTGCACTGGTACGAAGCCTGTTTTCCGGATGAAGACCCGCCTCGGCCGCAGTATTCGTGCCACGGGCAATCACAAATTCCTGACTATCGATGGATGGAAACGACTCGACGAAATATCTGCAGATGACCACCTGGCTCTTCCGAGAAAAATTGAGTCGGGAGAAAAAGCGTCGATGGAAAATGAGGAGCTTGCGCTACTGGGACACCTCATCGGAGATGGCTGTACCCTGGCTCGTCATGCAATCCAGTACACGACTAGAGAAAAAGACCTTGCAGAATTGGTCTCGAAAATATACATCTCATTTTTCGGCAATGAGATATCGTCTCGAATTAAAAAAGAACGAAACTGGTTTCAGGTTTATCTGAGTTCAACCAGAAAGCACACTCACGGCGTACGAAGTGCTGTCAGCGAATGGCTCGACGAAATGGGCGTCTGGAATCTTCGGTCACATGAAAAACGGATTCCACAGCGTGTTTTTGAGCAAGAAAATTCGAGAATTGAGGTATTCCTGAGACATTTGTGGTCTACTGATGGGTGTATTAGAATGCGGGGTGGCCACTCGCCCTACCCGGCAGTTTACTACGCAACTTCCAGCGAAACGCTTGGATTCGATGTGCAGACACTGCTCCTTCGGATTGGTATCAATGCCCGAATCAGAAGAGTCAGCCAAAAAGGAAAAGGAAGAGATCAGTTCCACGTAATCATCTCCGGATCGGAAGACCTTGATCGTTTTGCACGCCGAATCGGAACGGTGGGACGCTACAAAACTGAGAGCTTAGCTGAGGTGAAGACTTTCCTCAGCGACAGAATTCCCAATACGAACCGTGATATCATTCCAAAATCAACCTGGAGATCGCTGGTTACACCCGCAATGAATACGGCAGGCTTCACCACTCGGGAGATGCAATCCGGGCTAGGCATGTCTTATTGTGGCTCAACCCTGTACAAAACAAATCTCAGCAGAGACCGAGCAGCAAGAGTAGCAGCTGTTATCCAGTGTGATGAATTGAATAGATTGGCAAACAGTGACGTTTACTGGGATCAGATCGTGTCGATTGATCCAGACGGTGCGGAAGATGTGTTTGATCTGACAGTACCTGGTCCGCAGAACTTTGTGGCCAACGATATCATCGTTCATAACTCAATCGAGCAAGACGCCGATGTTGTGGCCTTCATTTACCGAGCAGAACGGTATGGAATCACCGTGGACGAAAATGGAAATTCGACCGAAGGCCTGGCTGAACTGATCATTGGCAAGCAGCGAAATGGGCCGATTGGCGACGTCTCACTGGCGTTCATCCGTCAGCACGCCCGTTTCGAGAATTTGACGACGTACTACGGTGCGGGAGACTACCTACCGGAAGGCGAAGAGTCCAATAATTCCGGCTCCCTACCCCCTGCCTCTGGAGATGCCGCACCGTTTTAAACTGTATTTTGCGGGCAGTCATCCTTAGTACCACGAGCGATCGCATTCATGATTGACCCCATGCAGTTTTATCGGAAGATGGACAAAATGCTGGCGCGAATATCGCGCGAGGAAGCCGACGGACAATTTCTTCAGCATATTCTTGACGAGCTGGTCACCTCGTTCGGGCCCGAGCTGTGTTTCGGAAACGGCCACATGTATCGGGAATTGTCTGGCGCGTTCGAACTGCTCCACACGACCGGCAGCTCGGGCATTACCGGCATCTTTCCTGCTCGCATACCTGCTAATGATCCTTCCATTCAGCATGTTCAGTCTCATGGTTCTTTCGTCTACGAAACGGCTACCGAAATCCCGGACTGGTTTGACCCCGGAGTAGACGATTTAGCTGAATTTGTGGCAATCAGAATCGATGGCCCGCCAGGATTTCGTTTTTTGTACCTGTTCACGTTGAAACAGGGGTGGATTCGAGACGAAATCGCGTTCTGCCTCAATGGAATTCGGTTTGCGCTAAATTATCGCTTGAAATCGGATGCCGCGCAGAGCGAACTGGACACCGCTGCGACCATCCAGCGAAGCCTTCTTCCAAAAGACGCACCCACCTTTCTTGGCTGGGATATCGCTGCGCGATCACAACCGGCAGAAGCGGTCGGTGGCGATTTTTACGATTTTATACCCCTCGGAGAGGATCTGATGGGCATCGCGATCGGCGATGCGAGCGGACATGGGCTGGCCGCGGCTCTTCTGGTGCGGGATGTCTTGATGGGCATTCGGATGGGAGTGGGCACCAACCTGAAAATGCTTTACACGATGAAAAAGCTGAACCGAGTGCTGCACGGGACGACCTTTTCAACACGGTTCATCTCAGTCTTCTATTGCGAGCTGCACCGGCACGGTGGACTGCTGTACGCGAACGCAGGTCACACTTCTGGACTCATCATTACGGAAGACACCGTCGTCGAGCTTGAGCCGACCGGCACCATCATGGGGCCCCTTGCGCATATTCCGCTCGAACGCGCCTACGGCCAGGTCCCCGAGGGCGGGATCATGATCCTCTATACCGACGGCATTACGGAGCGGGTATATGAAGACGGCACCCCGTTCGAGACGACTGGTCTGATCGAACAAGTCAGAAAACATGCGAAATCTGACGCGGCCGAGATCGTTGAAAGGGTGTTCGAATATGCGCACTCCCTCGAACATGAATCTGACCTTCTGGAAGACGATTCTACGCTCCTGGTAATCAAACGAACGGGCTGACTAACGCTTCTCCCGAGAGCTCTTGCGCAATTTGATAGGCTCGGCCCGTCGACCGCGTATACGAAGATTGAGCGCCTCGACGAAGACAGAAAATGCCATCGCGAAATAGATGTACCCCCGCGGAATGTGGAAATCTACACCCTCTGCGATAAGGGCCACACCAACCATCAACAGAAATGACAGCGCCAGCATCTTTACGGTCGGGTGCTTTTCAATAAATCGAGACACCGACTCCGCACTGATCATCATGAAGAAGATGGCAATGGTGACGGCGGTGATCATGATCACGAGTTCATCCACCATCCCGACAGCCGTGATTACTGAATCGAGGGAAAAAACGAGATCTAGCACAAAAATCTGCATGATCACGTTTCTAAAATTTGCAACACGCTCAGAAACCTGAGCTTCTTCGTCGCCTTCGAGGCCCTCGTGTATCTCACGGGTGCTTTTTGTCAGGAGAAACAGGCCGCCCCCTATCAGGATCAGATCGCGGCCCGAGATATCGAGCCCCCACACCTCGAACAGCGAGCCTGTCAATTTCATAATCCAAACCAGAGAAAGCAGGAGGATCACTCGGCCGAAAAGTGCCAGCCCGAGGCCGATAGTTCTTGCCCTCGCCTGCTGACTGGCCGGAAGTTTGCCCGCCAGGATGGATATGAAAATGATATTATCGACGCCGAGAACGATTTCCAGCGCCGTCAACGTTCCGAGTGCGACCCAGGCATTTGGATCGGAGAGCCATTCAAACATGATTTGTCCGGGAGGTGAGAGTGCTCGAATATAGCACCGCAACCCGGGGACTATCTGAAGGGATTTCTACGCCAGAAAAACAAACGCGTGGCCAAAGCTCGCAGGAAGCGTCGAAAAGATGACATGATCGTAATGGGCAATTTTGCCTCTATACGGGATTGTTCGCAATTAGGATGCGTCGCGAGCGATTACCAGGTCGGGCACGAGCCCCCTAGAAGGGGTGTCCGAGAAGTGGAGACAGGTGCTCGACATTCCATTCTTCGATGTAGAGACCTATGCTTCCAAAAAAGAGTTAACCCCGAAAGTTGTGTACGGGTGAAAAAGGTATAGGCGGCGTATCCTGATGATGATTACGTCATTGTCAATCCGAAGATTGGAGGATACACCGCCCATGAAGACGAATAACGCACACGAGAACGAGAACTACAATAGCACAGAGGATGTGTTGACAGAAGTATTGCGAACAGGGGCCGCAAAGATGCTGGCCACAGCCGTTGAGGCCGAGGTTGAAGCTTTCTGCCAGCGCTACCAGTTCCTGCGCGACGAAGAGAATCGCCACCGCATCGTTCGCAATGGATATCTGCCAGAGAGGAAGATTTTGACTGGTATCGGGGAGGTCGCTGTAAAGATGCCCCGCATACGCGACCGTACGGGTCGGGGTGAGGATAGAATCGGTTTCCGCAGTTCGATACTACCAGCCTACCTCCGCAAGAGCCGCTCGCTTGAGGCTCTCATTCCATGGTTGTACCTGAAGGGAGTTTCAACGGGCGGCTTTGAGGCAGCGCTCTCGGCCCTTGTTGGTCCTGATGCCCCAGGGCTGACCTCCTCGACGATTGCGCGCCTGAAGACGCTTTGGACAAGGGAGCACGAAGACTGGCAAAAGCGGAGCCTGAAGGAGAAGCACTACGTCTATTTCTGGGCCGACGGTATTCACGTAAACGTACGCATGGATAAACAGAAACTGTGTCTGCTGGTCGTGATCGGCGCTACGGCCGATGGAAGGAAGGAGCTTATAGCACTCGAGGACGGCTTTCGCGAGAGCAAGCAGTCGTGGCGAGAGTTGCTCCTGGAGCTGAGGCACCGCGGGCTGGATCAAGGACCGAAGCTGGCTGTTGCCGATGGAGCCATGGGATTCTGGAGTGCTCTCGCAGAAGTTTATCCCGAGACGCGAGCCGCACGCTGTTGGGTGCACAAGACAGCAAATGTGCTCAACCGCCTGCCCAAGTCCGTTCAGAAGAAGGCAAAAGGTCACCTCACGCAGATCTATACAGCAGAAACAAAAAAGCAGGCAGAGAGCGCCCTTCTGTTTTTCATCAAAGCCTACCAGCAAAAGTATCCGAAAGCAGCAGAGATTCTGGTGAAAGACCGAGAAGAACTGCTCGCTTTTTATGACTTTCCGGCAGAACACTGGATCCATCTTCGGAGCACAAATCCGATCGAATCTACGTTCGCGACCGTGCGCCTCAGGACCGCCAAAACGAGGGGATGTCTGAGCCGAGAAACAGCTCTTGCAATGGCCTTCCGTCTATGTAAAGAGGCTCAGAAGAAGTGGAGGAAACTGAATGCACCGCACCTATTGCAACTTGTAAAAAAAGGAATCAAATTCACCGACGGAATTACATCAGAACGACACGCTGCCTAAACCTTCCATACACAACTTTTGGGCATAGCTCTCCAAAAAATCCGAATCCGTTTTCGACATTCGACAGGGTGCCGGGCTGCGCGAGTATTTCCGGATCGAAAATCCCTTCCGGAGGATCCCAGTTTTCGTCCAGGACACGAATCATCAATCCCATGGCACTGACGCCGAACGCATCTCCCGCGGAAATCATGCCTTGATCTACCGACCACGCGACATTTTCAATGACGTCGGCCTGATCGTCGGAGATATTGATACGCAGTTGCCATCCTCCATCATCGGTCCGCTCGCCCCTTCGACCGTAGGGCACGAAAATTCTGCGATTTATCGGACCAGAGGCCCACAGATAGATAGCCTGAATATCCCATGGCGACGCCAATCCAGGAATTTTGATGTCTCGGTACACAAGGGTAGAGTCGTTTTCGAAAACTTCAGGGCCCCTTTCGAAAAGGGCAGATGTGTGAAAAACGGGGACAGATGTCTCGGCCGTCGTCATCTTTCCATCCGATCGAATGATTTCAAGGAGGTAGGTCCGATTGGCAGACACGGAGAATCTGGCCTTGAAAACGTGTCCGTACGAGCCGTCATCAAGAAGCGAAAGACTGTGAGTCCACTCTCTACGAACCCCTGTGAAGAGGTCTGTCGTATATACCTTGGCGTCAATTGTGCCCTGAAACTCGCTTTCCGCCAATATATCCTCGGCGAATCGTGTCACTGGAACTACTCGTAGTTCATGCTCGGTTTCGAGTATGTCGAGGAAACCGTAAACGGTAAAATACTTGTCGTCGTTCGCAAACGGATCGATTCCCGTGTCATCGCAGCCGACAAGCGGCAGTAGAAGAACTGCAAAGAGCGGTACTATTCTTCGAAATGGGCGGAGCATTAAATACTGGGATCCAGTTGGTGGGGCTGGTAATTCTGCATGAAAAGGTCGGTCTCAGACGTCAGAGATCCTCCGCCACTCTCGCATGTCGTCCTTCTTTATTACTGGACGGTCGAACTAAGGTGCTGAATTGATATTATTACACCTGAATTTGGGGTTGTTCCAGTCCGCTGGAGCGACTTTCTTTGGCTGACACCCTGTCCCGGACTATGCAAGATCGGCCTTTTTTACCTGATTTCGCTCTTATCCTATGCCTCTTGCTGGTTGGGATGAGCCCACTTGCGACCCCGGCTCACGCTCAACACGGAGTAGACAGCGCGTCCCTAAAGAATATTGAGCTGCGTGAGCGCGCCGCCTTCCGCACAGCCGCAGCACGGGTTGATTCGGTGCTTCGAGCGGATGGCGGCGCGCGCATCGTCACAGATTCGAGCGGAATGTACCGCGAGTGGATTGGAGTGCGTCGTGGCCGCCCCATTCTGTATCAGACCCACAACCGGGAGGCTGCCGCTTCAGCCAGAATCACGACTCTTCACCGGGAGGGAAACTCCGGTTTCAATCTTAGTGGCAGTGGCGGGCGCATCGGCCTCTGGGACGCCGGGAGCCCGCGCCTGGATCATCTGGAGTTCGGTGGACGCATCATTCAGCATGATCCGTTCGCTCTGGTCCACGTGCACTCTACCCATGTCGCGGGCACTTTGGTGGCATCCGGAGCCTGGATTGAAGCCAGAGGAATGGCCCCCGAGGCTAGTGTGACGGGCACGATTGGAACGATGACATCGCAGAAATGGCCGCTGCGGCCGCTGATGGACTTCTGATTTCGAGCCACTCCTACGGTCAGCCCCTCGGCTGGACACCCAATATTCAAGGGGATGGATACTGGGGGTGGATGGGTGATACCTCCCATTCCTCGACGGAAGACCTTCGCTTTGGATTCTACACTGAGGACGCCCTGGCCTGGGACGAGGTCGCCGTCGCCGCTCCCGATTACCTGATCGTAAAATCAGCTGGAAACGAGCGAGCCCGGGAGGGCCCTCTTGACGGTGAGCCGCACTACATTTTTGACGGTGGCTGGCGGCTGTCCACCGATGTTCGCGGCCGTGACGGCGGTGAGTCCGGATACGACACCATCGGCGATGCGGGCGTTGCGAAGAATGTGCTCACGGTTGGTGCAGTGGATGACGCTCCATGGGGAGTTCAGACGCCAGCCGATGTAATGATGACCTCTTTTTCAGGTTGGGGCCCCGTCGACGACGGGCGGATCAAACCCGACATCGTTGCAAACGGCACGAATCTGTTATCCACCAAATCTGGGACCTCAAACGCGTACGGTACCTCGAGCGGTACTTCCATGGCTACGCCCGTCGTCGCGGGAGCGGTCTCGCTCCTGCAGGAACTCTATGCGCGAGAATTCGGAGTATCACCCCAATCGTCGACCGTCCGTGCACTGATCATCCATTCGGCCGACGAAGCAGGCTTCGACCCTGGGCCTGATTATAGATTCGGATGGGGTCATCTGAATGCAGAGCGCGCGGCAGGGCACATCGCTCAGACCGCGCTGTCCGACCGCTCGGCCGCGCCGATGCGTCCGTTCCCTACCTATATGCTTGAGTCGTCCCTCGCCGCGGAGACCACATATTCCGTGGAGATTCCAGTCACCAATGCCGGCCCGCTGAGGGTCACGCTGGGATGGACAGATCCCGCGGGTCCACTTCGGGAGTGGGCGCTGAACGATCGCACTCCGAACCTGGTCCATGATCTCGACCTCGAGATCGTTGGTCCTGACGGGCTTCACCTTCCGTGGATTCTGAATCCGGATAATCCGGCCGATGCCGCTACGCGGGGTAGAAATACACGAGACAATGTCGAACAAATTGTCTTCCGGGCAGAACCCGGTTTGTATACCGTTTTCGTTCAGGCTCCCCGGGCACTGACCACGCCCGAACAATCCTTCTCTCTGATCATCGGAGAACCCGAAACAGGCACAAACCAATCAAACACGTATGGAATCGCGGGAACGGTTCGGCTTGGTGGGCTGGGCATCAAGAATCTTAACATTCGCATCAGTGGCCCGGTCAACAGGGGCTCCACGACCTCAGATGATGGAGTGTTCTTTTCCGACGGCCTGCCCCCCGGCGCGTACGAGGTGACCCCGGACCCTTCCTGGTTCGAGTTCAATCCCTCCTCCATCCTGGTTGAGCTTCCGGGCCCGAATCCACGTCTTGATCTGGAGGTCATACCCCCCCTTGAACACGTCCGCACCCGGATATTTGAATCTGAGCTCCTCCTGCAATCGGGTGAACAGGGCGTAGCTGTAGATGTCACCAAAGTAGAAGCGGGGGGGGTCTACGGCGTCGAATTGTTCTTTTCTACCTCAATTGGGCCCGATCTTCAGGGTGCCAGCGTCATTCTTGACACGCGTTTCGATCCTTTTGTCGCCCCGTTTTCGGGCGAGAACGGCCATTTGTTCGAGACAGCGTCCCTGAACTCAAAATTATTCGAATCTGGACCGTTCGAAATGAAGAAACGCGTCCCCGTAATCTGGTTCGCAGGCGATGCTCCCGAGTCCCATCTGGCAAAAATTCCCTATGAAGTCCGGTCTCCGCTGCAGAATCAACTCCTATACGTGGACACTTTGAGCGTGCGCATCAGCGGGTCCGACCGCACCGCACCTCTCTCATATCCATCCATCCGGAATTCGGGACTCTCCTACGCCGCTCCGGGCGAATCAATGGAAATCCGGGCCGCATTTATCGACGGCAGTGATATAACTGAGGCCCGAGCCATGCTCGTCGACCGATTTGAGCAATCGACGGTACTCGAAGAAGTGGACCTGAGAGACTCGGGAGATCTCGCGCGCGACCTGGATTTTGTGAAAGGTGATGGGGTCTTTTTCGGTCGTTTTCGTCCCGTTTCGGAAGCCGAGTACAGACTTGTTGTCCGGGCCGGGGATGAATACGGAAATGTCCGAACCCGACCGTTAGATGCCTACTACTCCTCCACGCCGTTCGACGACCGTGGAGACCTACTCTTTCTCGCTGAGTCCGAGGGCTGGTCTCGCACAGAGGCTCACCTCGAAACGCTGCGAGATCTGAGCCTCTCGACATCCTGGTGGGAAAACCTGACCCGCGGACGCATTTCTGTGAATACGGCAAACTCATTTGATGTCATGATGGCGAGTAGACACAGCTATCCGCTTCGGTCCGTGGGCGATATACAGCTGTTGAATGAATTCCTTAGTGCTGGGGGCCAATTGATCTTACTGGGCCACATTCCGGTGAGCGGAGATGCCGCACACGCCTGGCTCCGGGACAGAACCGGTCTTACACAGCTCGCCCCTCAGGCGCAGGGAGACGACGTAACTGGAGTGGGCTCGATGTATGGATTCGTTGGCTCCCTGGAAGAGGGCGCCTTCCCGTCGTCCCTCAATCTGCCCGACGACGCCCTGCCTCTAATCGTCCGTGGAACGCAGGTACTGGCCGCGATAAGCGGAGATGTCATCGTTTCGACTCTGTCTGCGGGATCTTTATCGGACCCTTCCGCTCGGGAAGGACTCCTCGCGGGATTGATCTACGCAATCACGGGGCAGTCGTCCCACATATCTCTTCCCGCAAATATCGCTGTTCAGTCAGCGAATCATATTGACGCCGTTGGTGATTTCGTTGACATCTCGTGGGAAGATCAATCGTTCTCCTATTTCGAAATTCAACTTGCGTTCGATGATTCCTTCTCCACTTCCCTGACCACGACCTTTTCGGATGGCGGAAGTCTTGTGTTTGGGCCCCTCGATCGAGATCAGACCTACTACTGGCGGATCCGCGGGGTGAATCCGGCGGGTAACGGGTCGTGGTCCGTCACGCGGACTATTCAAAGCCGGCCATTGAACAGAACTCCCATCGCGGCCAGAGGCCAGCTTCAAGTTGATACGGGGATCGGTCGGGATGCAACGTTGATCGATCTGCAGCAACTCTTTTCCGATCCCGACGACGATTCACTGGTGTATGAAATAGCGCTCACACCCAGTGGTGTGGTCGACTATTCGCTATTCGAACACAAGCTAGAAATCACGCCCGTGGCCCCCGGATCGGCGTCGATGACCGTTTCGGCGACGGATCCCTTCGCTCTCAGCGCTCAGGTCGTTGTGGCGTTGAATGTTTCTGCGAACACGGCTCCAACCGCATACGGCTGGCCAGGCAATCCATTCTACATCCTCCCCGATCAGACCAGACAATGGGATCTGGACGAGATATTTCACGATGCCGATGGTGACTCCATTCGTTTCTGGACGTTCAGCCCGGACTCCTCTATTGCGACCCTTTCTATTTCCGCATCGAGTATGACGATAACCAGTAGATCGGAAGGCAAAGCATTCATCGCCGTTTCCGCCAATGATGGGAGGGGTAGTGTTGTTCACGAGTCACTGGTCGTTCTCGTTCGAACCAATGAGACCCCAATCGCGGCCATCAACTTTCCCAGAACCGACTTGCTCGTCGGCGAGCAGGCTCGATTGTCGCTGGCTCCTCGGTTTGAAGATCCTGATGGAGATCTCCTGACGTATCGGATCCTCTCTTTCTCGGAGGGAGTTTTTGATGCTTCGATCGAAGGAGACTCGCTGTTTGCCTTTTTCGAGACACCGGGTGAGGCTGCCATCTTGATCGAAGCTACCGACCTCTTCAAGCAGACTGCGACAGTCGGACTACAACTCTTTGTCCAGTCCAATGCCGTCCTTCGAACCCTCGATACCGAATTACCCCAGCGATTCACCGTCGATCCCAACTATCCCCAGCCATTCTCGAGCAGAACGACCATCGGATTTTCGCTCCCCTCTGACGTGCGCGTCACGCTGGATATTTTCGATTCCATCGGACGCCTGCAAGCCACAATTATGGATCGCGACGTGGTGGCAGGGCATCACCGGATTGATTGGATTCCGAGCGCTCTCCCGGCGGGTACCTACTATTACCGCCTCCGGGCCGGGACAAGAATCCACCACGGAATGCTGGTCTACGTGCGGTGAGGCAATAAAAACAGGCGATTCAGTGTAATGTAACTGAAATAGTTACATTTGATGTCTGTTGTGGTAGCCTCTACGTGCCTATGTTCTGACGAAAACTCTCCGGCAACTACCCACTATCGACGTGTCCAACGGATTTTTCTCCCGCATCCGCATTCCGCACGTTTTCACGTTGCTTACCGGTGTCATCCTGTTCTCCTCCCTCTTGACCTGGATTATCCCCTCCGGATCGTACGAACGGCAGACGATGCAGGTCGGGCACCTCGAACGGAGCGTCATCATTCCGAACAGTTATGAACAGGTGCCGAAGCACTATTCGCTTCAGGGTGTGCTCTCATCGGATGCACCGGAGGGACGTGCCAGTCCGGTGGGTCTCCAGGGTTTCTTGAGCGCAATTCCCCGCGGAATGGAAGCCGCAGCTGACATTATCTTTTTCATCTTTGTGGTCGGGGGCGTTTTTGGAATCCTCTCTCGGACCGGAGCGATCGTAAGCGGTGTACATCATCTGCTGACTCGCTTTCGAAACTCAGGGACGATGCTGACGATTATCCTGATGTCAGCTATTGCTGTGGGAGGCTCGACCTTGGGAATGGGAGAGGAGTTCATTCCACTCGTTCCGATTTTCCTGATTGTATCGAAAGAGATGGGCTACGATCGGGTGTTCGGACTCGCGCTGGTGTTTGTCGCCGCAGAAACCGGTTTCGCAGCCGCAACGACCAATCCGTTCACCGTCAACGTTGCGCAGGGCATCGCAGAACTGCCGCTGAATTCGCTGATGGGATTTCGATTGATCTTTCTTGTAAGCAGCCTCGCTGTCGTTCTCACATACGTTCTTCGATACGGCGCCCGTGTTCGAATGGATAGAGCCAATTCCGTCATGCCCGACGATGCATTCGAGCTCGGAGAAACGTCCGTCGAAATTGAGGCTTTCGATTCTCGTCACCGTCTCATCCTGCTGTCGTGCGTGGCCATCTTCGCTTTCATCCTCTATGCCGTTCAGGCCTACGGGTGGTGGATGGCTGAAATGGGAGGTGGATTCCTGCTGATGGGCTTCGTGGCCGTGTGGATCTCCCGTATTTCTATTGCAGACGCCGCGCGCGCAATGGCGAGGGGGATGGAAGACATGGTGGTGGCCGCGCTTGTAGTGGGATTCGCACGCGGCGTCCAGGTTGTGTTGAGCGACGCCATGGTCCTGGACTCGATCGTGTTTTACGCGGCTTTGTTTCTGGAGAACTTTTCGACGTATGTGGCCGCAACCGGTATGTTCTTTTTTCAGACTGTTCTGAACTTTTTTATCCCGTCTGGCTCGGGGCAGGCTGCTGTTACGATGCCCATCATGGCACCTCTGGCCGATGTTCTAGGCCTGTCCAGACAGGTCGCCGTCTTCGCCTTCACCTGCGGTGATGGTTTCAGCAACACCATCATTCCTACATCCGGTATTCTGATGGCGATGCTCGGCCTCGCCGGAATTCCATACGAGAAGTGGCTCAAATTTATGGTGCCTCTGTTTCTCCGTCTTGCGCTGCTGGCCATCGTATTCCTGACCATTGCCGTCGCCCTAGACCTGTAATTGCTCCTGGCCTACCTGAGAGAGGTCGATCGAATAGACCCTCACTCCATTCGATATGAGGCGGTGGACATGACCGAAGCCTCGGTGTTCGTGCAAGTCGTGTTGTCCTACAGCGTATCCGTTTCCCCCTCATTGGAAGGCTGGACCGCGTGCGGATCGATGTACTTTTTAAACTTCAGATACGCCGCGATCGTGACGAACTCGTTGATGATGAACAACAGTCCGATGCCAATGATGGTCGTCGCCAGAAATTCTTTTGAGACCATCAGATACTCCAAGGCTCCAAACACCGGACCCCACAGGATGTAGGGAAACAAGACCAGGTAAAACGCAAACCACAGGATGCGCCGCTTATTCGCGATGGCACGGAACGCTTTAATCAGTGGTGGAAGACAGACCAGCCAGATTAGGGCAATCACAGTCCAGTAGACGAGCGCAGTGTCGCCGAACAACCCTGCAGAAGCATAAAACTCGTCATTCATCTTGAAAAAAGGCGATACCATCCGTTGCAAGGGCAGTTGGGCGAATATGATCGCAAATCCGAGGTGTTTGTGATACCTCGATCGATCATCACGTAACAGGTAAACACCGAAGTACATCGCCGCGAAGGTGAAGAGTGGACCGGTGTAGGTTGCGATGAATGATTTGCGCGTTCCTTCGCACGCCGTCTCGAAATAATTGAACGACTTGAATCCCCACCCGCCGCAGATCGGGTACGCTGAAAAATGATGTATCAACTCATGCACGGACACGTAGAGCATGATCACGCAATAGAACGCGAGGCAGTATTTCCAGGTGATTTTGAGCTTGATCATGAAATCTGCTGAGGTGTCACTTGTGGGCGCCACCGTCGTAACGAATGACGCCTTGTTAACGTTACAAGATATCTTCTGGGGAGCGTGTAATCCTTTTTAAGGATTTAACTGTCAAAAGATGTGCGGGCATGAGAATATTGTGATCCGCGCCTAACCCAGACTCATCCGTCCATGCTTCGAAATTACCTCAAAGTCGCGCTCCGCTCGCTGAGCAAAAACAAGGCTTTTAGCTCCATCAACATTGTTGGCCTCGCGTTTGGTCTGACCTGTTGCATTCTGATTCTGCTTTTCGTCGAGGACGAGCTCAGCTACGACCGATATCACGAAAACACCCAGCAAATCTACCGGCTTCGCGTCGAGAGATTTTCCAGTGGTGGAGAAGCAGAGTACACAGCCACCGCTTCCGCCCCGATGATGCCGGCGGCCTTGAACGACATCTCCCAGATCGAAGCTGGAACCCGTTTTGGCCGCAGGTCCCTACTGGTTCGGCACAAATTCTTCGAAGAACGTTTTTTCTACGCGGATTCGACCGTGTTCGATGTCTTTTCCTTCAATCTAATCCGGGGTGATGCAAGCACCGTCCTAAGCGCGCCCTACAGTCTGGTCCTCACAGAATCCACGGCGGCAAAGTACTTCCGCGGCGCTGATCCAATCGGGATGAGAATGGATGTAGAAGGCACAGAGATGACCGTTACCGGCATCGTGGAAGACCTGCCGACGCAGTCTCACTTCATCTTTGACATGCTCGGTTCGTTTTCTACGCTGGAGAGCACTCGCGGCGCCAGTACAGAGTGGAACTGGTGGTCGCTCAGCTACCACACCTACTTCAAGTTGCGCCCCGGAACGGACGTGGCTGAAGTGGAATCCCAGATCCGGGAAATGCCGTCCCGATACATCGGCGATCAAGAGTCCAACAGTGGATATCGGCAATTCCTGTACCTACAGCCTCTCGTAGATATACATCTGAACTCTCACTATCGATCAGAACTCGGGAATAACAGCCAGAAGGAGTACGTGTGGGTGTTTGCCGCCGTCGCGTTCTTCATTCTGTTGATTGCCTGTGTCAACTTCATGAATCTGTCCACTGCCCGATCCGCCGAACGCGCGAAGGAGGTGGGCATGCGCAAAGTGGCGGGCGCCAGGCTGAATCAACTGGTTACACAGTTTCTCGGGGAATCAGTCGTCATAACGCTCATCGCCCTCGTGGGATCGTTGCTTCTGATACAGGTTATGCTCCCGTTTTTCAATGACCTCGCCTTCAAATCGCTCTCTATTGATTATCTGGAGCGCTGGCCCGTCTTGCTGACCATGATTCTTGGAGCGGTTGGTGTTGGGCTTCTTACTGGACTGTATCCCGCTTTCGCGCTTTCTTCCTTCAAGCCGGTCGATGTCCTCAAGGGTAAATATTCAACGGGTTCCGGAGGCTCATGGACACGACAGGCCCTGGTAGTATTTCAGTTTGGTATTTCGGTCGTCCTCATCATCGCAGCGGTGATTGCCCAGCGACAGCTGGGATACATGAGATCCGCGGACATGGGCTTCGACAAGGAGCAGGTGTTGGTAATCAACGGACGAAACAACAGCGTCTTTCAGAATCAGTTCGAGTCCTTCAAACGATCCGTATCGGGGGTTCCGGGAGTGGAAAGCGTCACGATGTCCTCGTCCATCCCGGGGCGAAACATGGGTACTAATGTCGCAGCACGTCGCAGCGGAATGACCGAAGATGGGCAGACTTTTTACTACATCGCGGTCGACTACGACTTTATCGATGCCTACGGGCTTGACATCAAATCGGGCAGGGCCTTCTCCCTGGATATGGGCTCTGATGACAGTCTCGCTTTTATCCTGAACGAAGCCGCCTACAAAGCGCTTGGGTGGCAAAATGAGGAAGAACCCATCGGAGAGGAAGTAACCAGGCAATTTTCTGACACACGAAACGTGATCGGTGTCGCTGGAGACTTTAATTATCAATCGCTGCAGTTCGCCGTCGAGCCACTGGTTCTTTACATACGGCCGGATTGGTACAGCTATGCTTCGGTAAAAGTGCGCACCGAAGACGTCCAGGCAACGGTCGCCGGTCTCGATCAGGTCTGGAAGAGCTATTCGCCCGAAAGACCGTTCGATTACTTCTTCCTGGACGATGATTTTGACGGACAGTACCGGTCCGAAATACGTATCAGTAGTTTACTGAACGTGTTTACCACCCTGGCCATCCTGATCGCCTGCCTGGGCCTGTTCGCCCTGGCATCCTTTGTCACGGAGCAACGACGAAAGGAAATAGGTGTGCGCAAGGTTTTGGGAGCGTCGACAGCGGAAATCGTAACGATGCTCTCCTATTCCTTCGCGAGGCTCGTTTTGATCGCCGCCGTCATCGCGGTGCCAATCTCCTGGCTTGTCGCCAACCGATGGCTCGAAATGTTCGCCAACCGAATTCCGATCGGCTGGGACATTTTCGTGATAGCGATCGTGATGTCGCTCGCGATTGCGCCTGCAACGGTGGCGTGGCAATCGGTCAAAGCGGCTCTTGCTAACCCCGCCGTTTCGCTTCGATCAGAGTAGACAGTATCACGACAAAGCCTTTGCTTCGCGTCGCCCTAATCGAACTTACGTGCCGGGTGCGCCCTCCGGTTCTCGGATAGACTGGATGAGTTCCTGAATGGTCTTATCCGGAGCTGGGAAAAACGGTGTGAGGCCGAGGGTTACCGCGAAGTTGATGGCCATTCCGACGACGCCAATTCCTTGCGGTCCAATCCCAAATGCCCATGATGACCATCCTCCGTATACACTTCCCAGGATGTACGTTGCGGTAAATCCGATTCCTGCGATCATACCAAACATTGCAGGGTATGTGCCGACTCGTTTTGAAAATATGCCCAGCACGATTGCAGGAAAGAAGCTCGCTGCTGCGAGTCCAAACGCAAAGGCGACCACCTGGCTCACGAATCCGGGTGGGTAGATTCCCAGAATCCCAGCTACAATAACGGCCAGTCCGATTACCGTGCGACCGACAAGGAGTCGCTGACTTTCTGTTGCTTTCGGATTTATGATGCGGTAGTAGACGTCGTGCGCGACGCTCGATGAAATTACGAGCAGTAGACCGCTGGCCGTCGAGAGCGCTGCTGCCAGCCCTCCCGCCGTCACCAGCGCGATGATCCAGCGCGCGAGACCCGCCATCTCCGGGGTAGCCAGGACGATGATGTCCTGATCGGGACCGACCAGGCCAGCCTGTCGCAGGACCGCCCTTCCGTCGTGACCCCCGGAGTCGCCGACGATCCACTTCTGATGGTCCGAGCGAATCTCCGCTATTCGGTCTGATCCAAGATTTCCGCTTCGGAAGAGTTCGTTTTCATCGCTTCGCTCGCCTCCGGTGTAGGAAAGGTGGCCGTCCCCATCGTCCAGCCACAAAATCAGCCCAGTCTCCTCCCAACTGTGAAACCACTCTGGCAACTGCTCGGCAGTCTGACCGCTCAGTCCTTCCAGCATCGTGTATCTGGCAAACGCGCCGATTGCTGGAGCGGTGAGATAGAGCAGCGAGATAAACAGGAGTGCCCAGAATGCACTCCATCTAGCTGCTGCGACATTCTTAACCGTGTAAAATCGAACGATTACGTGAGGAAGACCCGCGGTCCCCGCCATGAGCGCGAGTGTCACGCAAAATACATTCAGCTTGTCCCACCCCCCAATAAAGGGCTCGGTGTAAGAGGCAAATCCAAGGTCGGCGTGAATCAGATTCAGCTTCTCGAGAAGCATCGTACCGTCGCCTAACAATTCGCTTCCGAGACCAATCTGCGGGACGGGCATACCGGTCAATTGGAGGCTGATGGCGATCGCGGGCGTGAGAAAGGCGGTGATCAGGACCCAGTATTGTGCCACCTGCGTCCATGTGATCCCCTTCATTCCACCGAGCGTCGCGTAAACGAATACTATGGCCACGCCCACGTACACACCCACATTCACATCCACCTCCAGAAAACGGGAGAAGATTATGCCTACCCCGCGCATCTGTCCGGCCACATAGGTAAAGCTTATGAACACGGCGCATACGACAGCCACGATGCGAGCCGCGTTGGAGCGGTATCGGTCTCCGATAAAATCCGGAACAGTGTAGTGACCGAATTTTCGTAAATAAGGGGCGAGCAGCAATGCCAGTAGGACGTATCCACCGGTCCAGCCCATCAGATACATACCTCCTGCATATCCCAGGGTTGAAATGAGCCCGGCCATCGAAATGAAGGAAGCGGCGCTCATCCAGTCTGCGGCCGTGGCCATCCCATTGGCGGCGGCAGGGATACCCTGACCGGCCACGTAAAAACCCTTGGTATCCGAGACGCGCGACCACCAGGCGATTACCAGGTAGAGTGCGAACGAAACGCCGACGAAAAGGGAGGTCCAAGCCTGAACACTCATGCCGGATCCTCCCGAGCATCACCTATTTCAGCCAGATCGCGATGGTGCTGACGGTCGAGACGATTCAGTAGAATGGCGTATACCAGAATAATTAGGACGAATACGACAATGCTCCCTTGTTGCGCGAACCAGAAGCCAAGAGGGTATCCCCCCAGATGGAAGGCGTTCAGCACATCTGCGAACAGGATACCAGCCCCGAGGCCGACTGCCGCCCAGACGAGAAGCAGAACGGCCATGATGGTCAGGTTTTTCTTCCAATAGCGGTTGATCGCCGCCTCGACGCTCTTTTCGCGTTCGTCCGGGGAGTGGGGCATGTCGATGGGTGATTATCGATGCCGAATGTAAGCAATACCATCTTCCTAGCGCGAAGACGGATCGAAAAATCCGATATCCCGACCGAGGAGCGGGCGCTACGACCTGTGCGGATTTTTTATTGTTGGCCTGCTATTCGTGCCTCCAGCTGAGAGGGCCTGATTTGTACCTCTTTTTTGTGCGTATCGTAAAGATCACGCATCAGGGCGACAATCTCGGGATTGGTGGCCGCCAGATCGTGCTTCTCCGATGGATCCTCATCTAGATTGAACAACAGCGACGGATCGTGATCAGTGCGTTCGTTCTTTCCCGAATACGCCCATTCTGTGATGAAATGCGCTTTCCACTTGCCATTTCGAACCGCATAAAGCTCCGCGCGCCGATAGTAGAAAAAAGACTCGTGGATTTCTGCCGTCGAATCACCCTTCAACAGCGGTAGTAGGCTGCGGCCATCGACTGTGCGGTCCCTTGGGGTCTCAATACCAGCCATTTTCACTGCCGTTGGAAACAGATCCATCGTGGTAGTAATTGCTTCTGTGACCAGACCCGGGCTGATCGTACCGGGCCACCAGGCGATCGCTGGCTCGCGCATTCCCCCTTCCCAGGTCATCCCTTTTCCGCCCCTGAGTAAGCCCGCTGAGCCTCCGTGCGTATCATAGGCTAACCAGGGACCGTTGTCGCTGGTAAAAAAGAGAAGCGTGTTCTCGGCAAGCCCATTCTCCTCGAGAACGTCCATGATTTGTCCCACGCTCCAGTCTATTTCTGTGATTACATCTCCGTAGAGGCCGCGCCTACTGACCCCTTTGAACGCTTCGGATCGAAACAGCGGCACGTGCGGCAGGCTGTGCGCGAAATACACGAAAAATGGTTCTTCGCGGTGAGTCTGAATGAAGCTCACGGCCTCCTCGGTATACCGCTTCGTAATCGTTCGTTGATCCGCCGGGCGCTCGATGATTTCGTTGTCTCGCATCAACGGCACGTTCCAGGATTGGTACTCAGGATTTCCAAAGATCTGCTCTCTCGTTCCAGGTGCTACCCGGTCCATATCGTTCGAATATGGGATTCCGAAATAGGTGTCGAATCCATTTTGCGTGGGTAGATATTCGGGCCGGTGTCCCAGATGCCATTTCCCGATGGCGGCAGTAGCGTATCCCCGTTCTTTGAGGGCTTCCGCGATGGTTACCTCGTCAGCTGGAATCCCCAGCTCAGAGTCCGGAAAAAGCACTCGTCGATTGCCAGCCATTCCCGATCGCACAGGCAGTCGGCCCGTGAGCAGGGCAGCTCGGCTCGGAGTACACACTGAAGCCGCGGCATAAAACTGAGTAAACTTCATGCCCTCACTCGCCATTTCGTCCAGCCGTGGCGTCTGTATTGTCGGATGACCGTAGACGCCAAGATCACCGTACCCGAGATCGTCTGCAAAAATAATGACGATGTTGGGTGGCTGCTCCTCAGTTGACCCGATCCCCTCGTAGCAACCCACCCCGAAAAGCAGGCACGCTACGATCCCCGCACGGAAAATGTTATAGAATCGGCTCACTGTTCGACGACCTCTCGTCCGATATGGTGCTCGGAGTGCTCCCGATCAATCTACGGATTCTGACCTTACTCCGGTTTTCTGGACAGTTGATTAAGCCTACACTGCGGTGGTTTGTTGGTTAATATAGTGTTGTTCAAATTCCATCGGCGTCTGGTATCCAAGGGTTGAGTGTCGACGTTGGCGATTGTAGAAAACCTCGATATATTCGAAGAGTCCTCGTTTTGCTTCAGCATGTGAATTGAATGGATCTCCTCGAAGGTGCATCTCCGTTTTGAGTGTCCCGAAGAAGCTCTCGGTTGGAGCATTGTCGTGACAGGATCCGCTCCTGCTCATCGAGATGGTGATCCCTTCGCGCCGCAGCATTCGTTGGTACTCATAGCTCGTGTACTGGCTACCTCGATCCGAATGATGAATTAGCCCTGCCCGTGGCCGCTGATGCTCAATCGCGTTCTGAAGCGCGTTGGTGGCAAGTTCTTTTGCGAGAGAGGGACGTACTGACCATCCAACGACTCGGCGTGAGTACAAATCCAGCACGACAGCCATCGGCGATAGAAAATCGCCGAAGCCATCCTTCAGCCGTCGGTAAATATGTAATGTCGGCTGTCCACACGGCGCCTGGCCTGTCAGGCATGAATTGACGATCCAGCACGTTGGCCTTGATAGCCTCAAGAGGAGCGGATGGAGCCTGTACACGCCTCTTGCGGCGCCTGAGCGCCTTAATCCCGTTCTGCTGCATCAGACGAGCCACGCGACGACGCCCTACCGCGACGCCTTGAGCGCGAAGCTCGGCATGCACTCGCGGAGCGCCATACGTACCCCTGCTGGCCCGGTGAATCGTTTGAATCTGAATCAACAGTCCACGGTTTTCATGCTCTCGAATACTCAGTGCGCGTCCCCTCCATGCGTAATACCCGCTCGGCGATAGCCGCATAAACGTACACGCTCGCACGACTGGCACCAACCCTCTTACTTCGTCCACAACCCGGTATCTCATCGAAGGTCTCTGCTGAAAATACCGGCGGCTTTTTTTAGAACGATGTTCTCCTCTTTGACCCGTCTGAGCTCTTTGCGGAGTTTGACGAGTTCCTCATCACGAGGAGTACCGTGCCCGGGAAACGCTCGTTTACCATCCTCTTCGAATCGCTGCTTCCAACGCCTGATCAATCCGGCATTGATGCCCAATTCCCTGGCCGTCTGACTCGTGTTGCCACTGATCTCAGCTAACTGGACGGCTTCCAGTTTGAACTCTTTGGAATACTTCCTTCTCGTTCCCATTGCGTACCTCTGTATTGATGCAAAGTACGCTTAACTACCTGTCCACTTTATGGGAGTAAGGTCATTCAGCCCCTCAGGGTCGACGTACTCCCTGGCCCTCCAGGGGCAGTGACTGGATGCTGACGGCTCGCCCTCAGCTCGCCTCGAGTAATCCTTCAATATCCAGGGCTCGGGTGTACATCTGCAGATCTCCGTTTTCGTCTCGCGGCCAGTCTTCTCGTGGCTGATCGCAGTAGAGCTCGACACCATTTCCATCGGGATCCCGGAGATAGAGCGCCTCGCTCACACCATGGTCGGCAGCGCCCTCGAGTTGGATTCCAGAATCGACCAGGCGTCGAAGTGCCTCCCCAAGAGCTGCCCTCGTAGGATATAGAAAGGCAGTGTGGTACAGCCCCGTTGCACCGCGAGAGGGCGGATCGCCTCCTTTAGATTCCCATGTGTTGAGACCGACTTGATGGTGGTACCCACCGGCGCCCAGAAACGCGGCCGTATCGCCAATTCTTTGCGTAACCTCGAAGCCCAGGACTCCTCTGTAGAAATCTATAGCCCTTTCCAGATCTGAGACCTTCAGGTGCACATGGCCCACGATGGTCCCGGGGTCGATTTGATTCTCTGACATTTATCTCCTTCCGGCGGGACGCAGAAAGAGCCTCAGCAGGCCGTAGTTCGACCCAGTGGCTCTTTTTTGCGTCGTGCTCACCTCAAAATTTACGCATCAAACAGGCTCAGTCACCCGATTCAAATCGATGCATTGTTCTGTGGCCGAAGGGCTATGTTGCGTTACACCCGATCGGGCGTTTCGCTCAGGGAGAGCTGCCGTACGATAGAGGAGAAGTCGAGGTCACTACTAATTAGATTCGCTTTCCTTTTTGTGGGTAGCCATCACACTTCCGTCGGGATGGATAATGGATAGGCTCATGACTTTGCCCTCCGAGTTCCTGTCGAACAAGAACGTTGGAAATTTTCCATCTATCGCTCCTCTGACCTGCGCTCCAGGAGGAATTACAACTTCAAAACTATCCTCTCCAATATTCTTGAGTACTGCGGGCATTGGCATACCCTCTCTGGAATAGACGAGTGTCGAGTCTGCCAACGAGATATTTCGACCGGCATATGTACCGATGTAAGAGATGGTCCTATAAAACTGGACAGGGTCTTAGGTGGAATCTTGCGGATTGATTATGCTGCTTCTTGAAGCGGCTGGTGATTAAAAAATACGTGATCAGGGGTCTTTCTTCCATGTGAGCTGTGTCGCCTTTCGTTATTGAAGTAGTCGAAGTATACAGCAATGGATTTGCGGGCTTCAGCCACACTGTCATAGGCTTTAAGGTACACCTCTTCATATTTCAGGCTTCTCCAGAGTCTCTCGATGAAGACATTGTCCATCCAGCGTCTTTTGCCATCCATAGAGATTTTGATGTCATGATTCTTCAGAACATCAGTAAAGGCCACGGGTGTGAACTGGCTGCCCTGATCCGTATTGAAGATCTCTGGCGCTCCATACACGGCGATTGCTTCTTCGAGCGCTTCCACACAGAAGTCGGTGTCCATCGTATTGGAGATCCGGCGTGAGAGTACTTTTCGGCTGTACCAGTCGATGACGGCGACCAGGTAAACGAATCCCCTTTTCATCGGAATGAATGTGATGTCGCTTGCGTAAACCTGCCGGGGCCGCGTCACGTTGAGCTTACGCAAGAGATACGGATAAATCTTGTGACCTTTTCCCGGAATCGAGGTCCGTTTCTTAGGATAAATGGCAATAAGGCCCATCAGACGCATTAATCGCCGGATTCGATGGCGGCCCACAAAAATACCTCTGTCCTCGAGCGCATCCTTCATGGTGCGCGATCCTCGCGTGGGACGCTCAAGGTAGAGCTCATCCAGTTTTTTCATCACGGCCAGGTTCTCTTTGCTCTCGTCCACCGGCTTGTAATAGGCCGTCGAGCGGTTCAGCTCCAGCAGATTGCACTGCCGTTTGATGGAGAGGTCGTGGATTGGGTCGATCATTTGGCGGCGCTCACCTACTGGGTGCGACCGAGCGCTTTGGATAAAAAATCCTTCTCCATCGAAAGCTCGCCAATCTTGGCGTGAAGCTCCTTGATCTGGCCCTCCTCGTTGTGCTTTCCGGAATGCCCTTTTTCAAAGACCTCTTCAGCGTCCTGAATCAGCTTCTTTTTCCACGTCTGAATCTGGTTCGGATGCACCTGGAACTGGTCTGCCAACTCAGCCATTGTGCGATCTCCTTTGACCGCCGCCAGCGCTACTTTTGCTTTGAAGGCATTGCTGTGATTTCTTCTTTTGCGACTCATCGTTTGTATCCTTTCTTGAGGGTGATAAGATCGCAAGACTCCACCTTATTTGTTGTTCAGACTGTCCGATGAATCAGGACCATCTCTCCGGGCGCCATCATAGCGTCCACGAGAGTTACGATTTCTTTGCCCGATAGATTGGTAATGGTCACCCGCACGCTGGACTCTTCTTTCACTTCGAAAGTGAACTGAGTCGTAAGAGAAAACGGATTTGAAAATTCTGATTAAGATCAAACCCGCCGGGAAGCTCTCCGGGATCTTCAATTCCTGTTGGTTGAGCCACGATCGGATACATATTGAGATTTAATTGATCGAAATATGCAATGCGACTCGGAATGGTCTGCTCAATCGTGTTTTTTAATGCTGTATCGATTCTATCGGCCCGGAATCTGATGGCCAAGTAAGTAAGAAAACTTTCGGCCACATCTTCTCGATCAGGATTGTCCTGGGCGTATGTAGATATGAATTCTGGATCGCTGATTTGAGCCGAAAGCCAGCCAGGCGAAGCCGCGTGCGAAGCGTCGAGCGAGGTATGCGCGGCTTCATGAACGAGCGTCTCTTCCAAAATTCCATCCGTTATGTAGATGGCAGCCTGGCCGACATGAATCAGAATATTGTTGTTTCCTCCCCCAAAGGGTGCTACCCCCTCGTGAATCCACATAGTCTGCATGTCCTGTCTGAGGGCAGTCGGCAATCGTCCTACTTCAGTTGCGTAGGTCGCCGCCTCTATCATGGCTGCGTCAGACGAGCCGAACTCGGGATTGACCTGGATCTCGGCGGTTAAACCATCATCGAACACGGCGTCAAACAGAAACGCGTTTTCCTGCACCCAATTATTGATACGTCGATCGAACATGGTTCGGATACCTTGTCCGGTATAAGTAACACTCAGGAGGGTCGTCGGATCGTCCGAGGTGATTATGTCGGGATCGATGAATATCGTTCCGGCAAACGGGGGATCGCTTTCTTCATCAGAGAAGATGTGTCCGTTCCACGCTGACAGCGGGAGAAGAAGCGCCAAGAGAGAGAACGGTAGAAACTTACGCACAGCACAGGACCGATATTGATCGGCAATGGATTCTCCTGATCAATCTAATACTGTCAAAGTCGGGTCGAAAGTATTGTTTAGGCGTCGCCTTCGCCACGGCGCAATGCTCGATGATATTACGCCAGCGTGCCAATTACGAGCGCGATTGCAAAGATGATCACTGTATGTTTGAGTATGGATCGCGTATCGATAGCCATAATTGTAACCTCAGTATGTAAAACGCCTGAACCTGCTTATTAAAACCAGAGGCCTGGTTTCGTTAGAGGAACACGTGTTTCAGATCGATAATGTTACCTCTACGGCGCAATTACTTGAGAAAAAGTCACTTCTTCGATCAAGATTCTTCCTTTTAATTCAGGTTGACGATTGAAGCCGGACACTGCAGGGGGAATCCCCCGCCCCGAGCGAATGTCCGATTTGTCCACAAGATTGTCCCGACTACCTGGCCGTAAGAGTCAGCTTCGACACGTGATCAGGCTAGACCAATGAGCTGTACGGCTTCCGCCTTACCTCGGAGCTCGACAGCACCCAGATTCCTTGGTGTGATGAAATTCGGCAAATCGAGCGCAGCCACCAGCTTTTCTGACGCAATCAGAAGTTGGTCCATTTCGTTACACTTGGACTGAATTCGAGCGGTGGTATCGAGCACGTCACCGTTGTAGACAATTTCTTTCTTCAGGTCCCCAATCTCGGCCGTGATAACGTCACCGAAGTGCAGTCCAGCCTTGAATTCCGGGACGTGGCCATATTCCGCCAAATAGTGGTCGCGCTTGCTGTGAATTTCGGCCAGCATTTCGATAAAAACACGTACACAGTTGGCATCGCGGAGGCCAACCTCGACGGGCCAGCTCAAAACAACCTCGTCTCCTACGTACTGATAGATCTCTGCTCCCCGATCCAGAATCGGCTCCGAGATATCCCTAAAGAAGGTGTTCAACAGTGAAAAGTAGGCCGCTGCACCCAGAGTCTCAGCTAGCGAAGTTGAAGATTTCACGTCTATAAACATGAAGACTCTTCTCTCGACCCGCGGGTGATGATACATGCCAGACAAATACCTGACCAGCGTACCGGGACCCAGTAATCGATTCAATTGAAGGAAGAACACCACCACCAGGTGTATCAAATAAACGAGTCCAATCTGCCCCAGAAATTCGGTGGACAGAAGCCAGTCGAAGAACTCCTCCATTTCAAATCCCTGGGCGAGGCCCCCGATATATCCCACGATCATCCACGGAATGGCTATCACGGCAAGGTAAATGAGACTTTTTACTACCACAGCAATCGAAAACGGCAATGGATCGGTGATCGAGATGACGCGCGTATTTTCCAGCATCGCGAGGGTGATTCCAATCACGAGACCCGTTCCAAAGCCCCACATCGTAATGTCACCCGACTCGATGATCTCCCAGCAAAACCCTATACCGCCGTACACAACCGTGAACACCACGAAAGCACGGATGCGGAGAAATGTCCTGCGTCTGAGCCGATTTGCCATTTTGACAACGATTGATAAGCGCTGAATCGCTACAGGTGTAGCTCCCCATAGCACTGAAGATCAGGTACGCCAATCGCCTTGGCATTGTTTTAGCGATCCTCACTCCGACGCATACGTGAAAATGGATGACCGTTGCATCCGGTCCTGGGCGTGTCCCGTCTCGCGATATCGACAGATTCGGCCGCTTCTGCAGAGATCGCGTCGTATGCACTGACACAGAAGCCCCACGCGAAGGGAGGCATCCCACTTAATTCTACCCAGTCGATTCGCGTCCACAGACCTGCTTCACCAGGATTCGCCTCATCGTTCCGAGCGATGAGGTACTGATCGTTCGCGGCCCACTTCAAGACGTGATATTTGGCGCGCGGAAGCTGCCGCCATGCGTTCTGGTCGATCGAATACTTGATGCCATAGTCATCTTCGAATTCGCCCTGAAGGAAGGAGGGTGGGTTGCCGTGGTTGTTCGATTTCACCGCTGCAGGTGCCAGACAGCCGGCGACCAAAAGTACGATGAAGTAGAACGAGTAGCGCAAGACGGTGCGGTCATGTGGATGAGGGGAGGGCGGCCTCTCAGAAACTAACGGTCCCCAAAACTTCGTGCAATTGCCACAAGCATTCGAAGGAAGGGGAATCCACCATCCGAATAACAAAAAAGAGGACTTCCGACAATTTGGCGGAAGTCCTCATAAAACTGGAGTGGGCCCGGCAGGAATTGAACCTGCGACCTACCGATCATGAGTGGGGAATCAGGTCAGGTCACGATCTACATCATCCTCAGAATCCCACCCGGTCTACCAGCCCCTGATATCTCGGATCGGAGCGGAACGGATCAAGCCGTTCGTCGACTTGCATGAAGGGAACACACATCGCATGTTCGTCCACCGCTTTGCTGAGCCAGTCAAATGCGCGATCCATTGCGCCGAGTTGAACGTGTACCAATGCGAGTTCGTACTTGCAGAAATAATTGTAGTTGGCCTCCTCCTCCAATTCGGGAAGAAGCGCCCGAGCCTTATCGTCAGCACCCGCGAGAGCGTAGCCAACCATACCATAAGCGATCCACAGCAGACCGAGAGATTCTTGCGAGACCTCGGCTACTTCTCCCGGTTTCGGCATCACTTTATCCAGTTCAGCAATCGCCTCAGTGAACTTCCCGGTCAGTGCAAGCAATGTTGCGAGCTGTACGATTGTTCTTCCCCCATTCGGATAAATTCCCAGCGTCTCTCGAGCGAAATCGATACCCTCTTCGTAATCTCCGTTGAACTGAAAAGCAAGCAGAGAATTATAGCGACCACCAAGTGTGTGTGCGTTGTATTGTCTTATCCGACGGAGTTCTTGCCTAGCCTCTGCCCGTTTTTCGCGGGATGTGAGCAGAAGGGCCAGCGTGGATCTCGCCTCAATCGATCTCGGAGAGATAGACAATGCTCTGGTCAGAGACCTCTCTGACTCGTCCCAGTCCCAAGTGAAGAACAAGTGGTAGATGCCCAGAGTGGTCCATGCGAGATGATCCAGGGAATCCAGGCGAATGGCATGCTCGGCAGCTTGGACAGCCTTCGGCCAATCCGCCATCCCTTCTATCGTCGCGATCAGGACATAAAGGTTGCCTAATTCAGAAAAAGCCTCCGCCAGTGTCGAATCTATCTCGATGGCCTGTTTTAGATATTCGATTCCTCGTCGGTAATCAGGTACAGTATTGGCATTCCTTGTTGCGCGACCCTGCGTGAGGAGCCGGTAGGCCTCAGGGCTAATGGTGCGGTTTCTGGAGATTAGGTGCTCCTCCTCGGCGGAAAGGACAAAACCCGACGTCCCGATAATGCCGCGAGCCACATCGTTGTACAGATTCAGGATATCCGATTCTGATCCTTCATACACCTCATTCCAGAGGAGAACATCCGAGTGAGTATCATTTAGAAATATTTCTATGGAGAAAAGACCAGCTTTTTGTGTGACATCACCCGTCATATACATATCGACTCCCATCTCGGCGGCAGCTTCCGGGGGGAGGACTCCAGTGGCAAGTTGAGCTATGCCTTCGGAAAGTGGAGACACGGGAAGGGCATCGAGGTGCTTAAGTTTCTCGATGATCTGGTTCGTCGCTTCCTCCGCAATCTGAGGCTCGGTTCCAATACCAGCGGCCAGCGGGAAGATCGCGAGCGAGCGAATCCCGGAAGGCTGGGTACTTCCTGATTGGTTGAGCTGAAAAGCAATTAAAGAAACGATCGCTAGCGCGACGATGGTGACAAGAGAGATGCGAGCAGACCCCAGTCTCCAACGAGGCACTTTTGTCGCGGTTATAGTGTCTGGCGATGAGTCCAGTTTTAGGTCGATATCCTCAAGAACCTCGCGCGCAGCCGAATATCTATTGTCTGCTTCCTTCTCGAGCAATCGATGCACGACTCGGGTGACCCACGGAGGAGTGCCGGGTCTCACCGTGTCGATAGCCTCCGGATTCGTATTTAACACCGCGTATAGCTGTGCTTCGGAATACGGCGCCTTGAACGGTCGCCGTCCTGCGAGCATTTCATAAAGGAGCACGCCTACCGACCACAGATCCGACCTTGAATCTAGATCTTCTCCCTTTGCCTGTTCGGGACTCATGTATGCGAGGGATCCCACAGTCGATCCTGTCTTCGTTATGTCCTCGCCGCCGACCAGTTTTGCGAGGCCGAAATCCATGATGACGGCCCTGCCATCGACCAGCATAACGTTCGCGGGCTTGATGTCGCGGTGGACGATTCCAGCGTCGTGCGCCTTCTGAAGTCCACCCAGGATCTGCCGGCTTATAGATACGGCCTCGTCTATATCAACGCTGCCTTCCTGAATACGAGCTGCGAGAGTTTGTCCCTCATAACAGGGCATTACGATGTAGAACTGCCCGTCATCGGTCTCGCCGACGTGGTGGATCGTACAAATATTAGGGTGTTCAAGCGATGAGGCGGCTATCGCTTCCTGCTCGAATCGAAGGCGAGCATTTTCGTCTGCGGTCAGATGAGCAGGCAGTACTTTCAAAGCCACCATTCGACCGAGCTTGCTGTCCTCGGCCTTATACACGATTCCCATGCCACCGCGGCCCAGTTCTTCGAGGATTTTGTAATGGGATAAGTTCTTGCCAACCATGATGATGCGCGTTAGGAGCCTCAAGTAACGGGATTACGAGTTGGCGTGCAATCCTGTGGAGGCAAGCGCAGCGAAAAACATGCTTGCGGTTAAAAGGGGATCACACCTGAAATTTGGTCGGAATTGTCGAGAGGTCGGCGACAGGCCCCACCCCTTTCTCAAACGACTGGTATCGGGTCCTGACAGCCTCACAAATTGGCTGTACGGCCACGTATCAGGACAAGGGAAACACAGGCTCAAGAACCGCTGAGCAGCCCCTCACTCATCCTTCAGCGTCTGCGCCCAGTTGGTGATTATCTGAATATCAAAAATTCTACTATGGTCACCGACGCGCTCGGTCTCATAAATGAAAAACCGTTTTCCGTCATTAAAAACATCGAATTGCGCTGGTCTATAGTCCTTCAACAATTCGACTGGTTGGGGATTTGCGACGGACAATCCATCTCTTATTTCTGCCATCATTACAACATTATCTCCAGCTAGGTAATAGAGTGTTCGACTATCACTCGACCACCGAGCTTGACTGGGATTGTCCCCTTGCGAGACCCTAATTTTACCATCCTTGGACGGGTAGTCAACGACAAACAGCTCAGAATTTCCGGTTTCCGTAGACTTATAAGCCATTCGATTTCCGTTTGGTGACAGCAGTGGATTATACTCGGCGTTTGGAGTTGAAAGAAAGACGCACGCGGTAATACTATCGCTCATCGAGAGTGCCCAGATATCTCCCAGATCGTCATCAAATTGGTCCGTAAAAAGTAGTGTCTTTCCATTGGGTGTCCAGTTACCCACGTCTCTCAAATTATCGTCGGACCATAAAAGCCGTGTTTCGCCCGTCGATAGATCATGAAGATAAATTCCCTGATCTCGATCCCGGTCAGAACGTATTGAGAAAGAGTCTCCCCCCAGTGTCCACGCCGGAGTGTTGTTATTTGCGCGTCCGATAAGTTTGCGATAATCGAAAGAAGTCAAGTCCAGTTCATATATGAACTCCATCGTTCCTCCCACTTCAAGAAGTAAGCTTTCGTTGTCGGGTTTGAGCGTCAGACCATTAATCTGCAGGGAGGACTCCGGAAGAATTTGAGTTGCGTCAGGGCCGACTATGTAACTTCTTCGAATGGTGCGACCTTCATTGAGTCCGAAAATCAACGTTCCATTTTCGGATATGTCGTAACGTGCATCTTGGTTGCCTCGAAGGTGTACTCCAGCGACTACTTTAGTTTGAGGACCTGTCGTGAGATGTGTTCGATCCATCGAAGTAACGTATAAACCGTCTCTTCTGGCAAAAAGCAGATTATTCTCACCGTACAAAGTCGGATGTGATCCACCAGCGAAAAGTTCTGTCGCTTGGCCAGTCTCCACGTCGTAGTAAGCGACGGTGGCTTCTTCGGCGGTTTCCGTATCGTCCCTGCGGATCGTGAAAAGTATTCCACGACCATCAGTCGTAGTTCGAGGATATCGATAGGAGAAATGTCCTTGTTCAAGGTCAAGTTCTACTAAGACACGTCTGTTATTTCCATCGGCTGACACAACGTATATACCGCCCGTCCAGTCCGGAACGAATATAGTTTCGTCATTGTTGAGCCAATCCACTCCACGGCATCTGATTACACCCGCAGTGTTTGTTACAAACTCAGGAAGACCGCCGCCGACACTTACTTTCCAAACTGCGGCATTATCGCAATAGGCGATCCACTGACCGTTGGGTGAAAAAGATGGAGTCCGTCCTCCCTCTGTTCCGGCAATCGGGCGAATGACGAAATCATCGATGTGTCTCAAATACAGTCGAAATCCTCCAGATTCCAGAATTGGTACAGCGATCAGCGAGCCATCTGGTGAGATGGCAATAGTACCGGAATTAGGGTGATAAGCCCTCCTCGATACACCTGCCTCGTCCATCATCGTCAGAGTTGACGCCACGACTGGGTCATCGCCTTTTCGATCTCGATCAAGTACCTGTGCGACGAACCACGTTCCAATCATAGCGGTCAGCAGGACCCCAATCCAAATCAGATGAATAACATTAAGATTGGTGGTCGATTGCCTCGCGACCGTATGCGTGTTGGCGGATGAAATTCGGGACATACCAGCGGTCGAAAGATCCACATTTCGAAGATCGACAAGGAGTTCTGTAGCTGTCTGGTATCGGTCTACGGCATTCTTCGCGAGACACTTCGACACAATCCACTCCATGCCCATCGGCACTCCTGTGCGTACCGCTGTCAGAGGTTCTGGCTCTTCGTTTATGATCGAATAGACGACCGCTTGCTCGTAGTCTCCACCGAAAGGATGTCTTCCTGCGATCATCTCGTAGAGCATAACACCAAGTGCCCAGAGGTCTGTACGGGCATCGACTTCTTCGCCTCTCGCTTGCTCAGGACTCATATACGCAACAGTGCCAAGCGTAGAACCCATGCGGGTGAGCTTAGTGGACTGTGCTGTTTGAGCGAGACCAAAGTCCAATATCTTTGCTCTCCCACCGCCGTCCATCATGACGTTGGCGGCTTTAATGTCGCGATGGGCAATGTCCTTCTTGTGTGCTGCTTCGAGACCAGCGGCGATCTCGCTTGCGATGCGAACAGCTTCCTCCAGCTTCATCGGGCCTTGCTTGATACGGTCCTCAAGCGTATCACCTTCGATGAACTCCATCGCGATGAAGGGCCGGAGGTCGTCGTCCTTGGAGCCCTCTGGCACCGCTTCATCTATCTCGTAGACCGTTGCAATGTTTGGGTGCGAGAGGGATGCAGCAGCGCGAGCTTCGCGGTAGAACCGAGCCCGGTCATCCTCACTCGAAAGAGCAGCGGCAGGCAGCACCTTGATGGCAACCGTGCGGTGTAGTTTGGTGTCCTCACCCTTGTACACAATTCCCATTCCTCCGCGACCGAGTTCGGATAGGATCTTGTAATGCGATAAGGACTTGCCGACCATGGTGGTGCGCGTTAGGAGCCACAAGTAACGAGATTACAGGTTGGAGTGCAATCCATGAGACGTGGGCAGCTTGAAGTACATGGGTGCGCTAAAAACAGGAACGAGTCTGAAAAATGGTCGGGATTTTAGAGAGGTCGGCGACAGGCCCCCGGCTCATCCTGTTTGGGTGGTATAGGGTCATCCACTGGCTTTGGGAGAATGTAGACTGATCGTCGCCGTAGTGAGTGAGATATGACGTGAAATCAGTGGATTATAGGACGATTGTTGCACGTATGTTGTACCTATAAAACAATAGCCCATGCAGTGCAACGACTTACATGGGGTATTAGTGGGCCCGGCAGGAATTGAACCTGCGACCTACCGATTATGAGTCGGCAGCTCTGACCGCTGAGCTACGGGCCCTGGTCGCGAAAGCGAGTTCGGCCGGAATGACGCGCAGGGCGAATAATTCTGACTCCACTTTCGAGGCGCAAAGATACGCATCTACGCGGGGCTCGTTCTCTGAAGATTCGGTTTACGAGGGAGGCGCCTGGCGCCGGCTCTTTCGCTGCCGATTATTCTGAGCGCAGCGTGTCGACGGGGTTGGCGCGAGCGGCGGACAGCGAAGAGTGACCGATCGTCAGCCAGGCGATAGCGAGCGCCATCACGCCCGACAGGAGGATGGTCATCCAGGGCAGCTCAATCCGATAGGCGAAGTTATTCAGCCACTGGGTTCCGTAGATCCACACAATGGGTGCGGCGACGAAGAATGACACCGTGATCAGCGCGGTGGTTTCTCTGGATAACAGCAAGACGATATCGCGTACACTTGCGCCCATCGCCTTTCGAATGCCGATTTCTTTGGACCGCTGGTCTGATATGAGTGAGGCCAGACCGAACAACCCCAGGCACCCGATCAGGATCGCGAGGAACGAGAACACACTTACGAGGCCGGAAAACCGTTGCTCGGCCGTGTACAGCGCATCGAGTCGATCATCTAAAAATCGGTAGGATAGAGGACGGTACGGCACCTGTTCGCTCCAGATTGCCTCCAGTCGCTCCATGGTTGCTGCGAGACCCGCCGTATTCAGTTGGAGTGAGAGATAGCGATTCTCGCTCGGGTCGATCCGCATCGACAGGGGCCGAATGATGTCGTGTAACGAGGTGAAATTGAAATCCTTGAACACGCCGACAATAACGCCCTGGGTGCCCCACTGTCGGTAGCGCTTGCCGATGGCATCTTCAGGCGTGTCATAGGCGAAGACCATAGCCGCCCGCTCGTTGATAATCATGGCGCTCGTCGAATCGGTCGGGAGGTCCCTGGAAAAATTCCTCCCAGCCACAAATTCCAGTTCGAAGGTTGGGGCGAAGTCTTCGTCGACGAAATAAAGCTTAGAGTAGTTGACATCCATTTCGCCTTCTTCATCCTCAATGACGGTCCGAGAACTGTTCCGATTGGTCCCTGGAGCATCTGACGACGCAGTGATGTTCATTACGGAAGGGTCTGCGAGAAAAGCCTGTTTGATTCGCGGGGTGGAGCGCTGGATTTTTTCATCGGGAGACGTATCGATGACCAGGATCTCTTCCTCAGTGATTCCGAGAGAGGCGTTGCTCACGAAGGCCAGCTGTTGACGCACGGTAAACGTGCCGGCTACCAGCACTATCGCTACCGCAAACTGTACTACAACAAGCGTGTGTCGCAGCCGTTTGCCCGTTCCAAGAGCAGGCAAGACTCCCTTTAGGACGGATATCGATGGTGTTCGAGAAAGTACAAATGAGGGGAAGAATCCTGCGATGGTGCTCACCAGGACAACCCCCACTACGGTATAGCCCATCACGTTGGCGGACCAGAGTGGTGACATTGTGAGCTCCTTACCCGAAAGGATGGAAAAGAAGCTCAGCGAAAAACCCGCGACCAACAGCGCCAGGACGAATGAGATCAGACAAGTAACGACGGACTCCATCAGGAACTGTCCAGTCAGTTGTCGGCTCTGTGCTCCGACGACTTTTCGGACGCCTATTTCCCGTGCTCTAGATATTGATCCCGCAGTCGCGAGGTTGGTGAAATTGAAGCCGGCCAACAGCAGAATCAGAACTCCGATCGAGAGAAACATGACCACACGATCCGCACTACCCGTCGGTCCACTGGGGATGGCGGAACGCGAGTGGAGATAGATGTCAGACAGAGGCTCCAGAAAGATCTCGTAGTGCATACTGGACTCCCTTCCAGCTGCCCCCATGTGATTTTCCTGAAACTCTGGGAATCGAGCACTCATCTGTGCCACATCAACTTCGGGATTCAGAGCGAGGTAGGTATACCCTTCGGTCCAGAACCAATCCAGCCAGAGATCCGGCGGTAGGTGCTCGTCAGCCGTCGTCATTGAGATGAAAGCCTGATACTGAATGTGGGACCGCGAAGGGGGATCTGCCACGACACCTGTGATCTCGCCGGTCCACTTGTTGTCCACGAGGATCTGCTTTCCGAGCGGATCTTCCACCCCAAAAAGTCTGTCTGCAACACTTTTGGACAACACTATGGCGCCTGGGCTTTTCAGGGCATCCGATGCGGAGCCGCGCAATAGTTCGAAGTCGAAGACCTGCCACAGCGTGGAGTCCGAATAGAAGACATTTTTTATCTCGAATCGCTCATTGCCGTACTGTAAAAGTTTTTCAGTCTTGTAGAGCCTTACGAAGGATTCAATTTCAAGGAAATCCTCCTCCATGGCGAGTTAACCCCGAAAGTTGTGTACGGGTGAAAAAGGTATAGGCGGCGTATCCTGATGATGATTACGTCATTGTCAATCCGAAGATTGGAGGATACACCGCCCATGAAGACGAATAACGCACACGAGAACGAGAACTACAATAGCACAGAGGATGTGTTGACAGAAGTATTGCGAACAGGGGCCGCAAAGATGCTGGCCACAGCCGTTGAGGCCGAGGTTGAAGCTTTCTGCCAGCGCTACCAGTTCCTGCGCGACGAAGAGAATCGCCACCGCATCGTTCGCAATGGATATCTGCCAGAGAGGAAGATTTTGACTGGTATCGGGGAGGTCGCTGTAAAGATGCCCCGCATACGCGACCGTACGGGTCGGGGTGAGGATAGAATCGGTTTCCGCAGTTCGATACTACCAGCCTACCTCCGCAAGAGCCGCTCGCTTGAGGCTCTCATTCCATGGTTGTACCTGAAGGGAGTTTCAACGGGCGGCTTTGAGGCAGCGCTCTCGGCCCTTGTTGGTCCTGATGCCCCAGGGCTGACCTCCTCGACGATTGCGCGCCTGAAGACGCTTTGGACAAGGGAGCACGAAGACTGGCAAAAGCGGAGCCTGAAGGAGAAGCACTACGTCTATTTCTGGGCCGACGGTATTCACGTAAACGTACGCATGGATAAACAGAAACTGTGTCTGCTGGTCGTGATCGGCGCTACGGCCGATGGAAGGAAGGAGCTTATAGCACTCGAGGACGGCTTTCGCGAGAGCAAGCAGTCGTGGCGAGAGTTGCTCCTGGAGCTGAGGCACCGCGGGCTGGATCAAGGACCGAAGCTGGCTGTTGCCGATGGAGCCATGGGATTCTGGAGTGCTCTCGCAGAAGTTTATCCCGAGACGCGAGCCGCACGCTGTTGGGTGCACAAGACAGCAAATGTGCTCAACCGCCTGCCCAAGTCCGTTCAGAAGAAGGCAAAAGGTCACCTCACGCAGATCTATACAGCAGAAACAAAAAAGCAGGCAGAGAGCGCCCTTCTGTTTTTCATCAAAGCCTACCAGCAAAAGTATCCGAAAGCAGCAGAGATTCTGGTGAAAGACCGAGAAGAACTGCTCGCTTTTTATGACTTTCCGGCAGAACACTGGATCCATCTTCGGAGCACAAATCCGATCGAATCTACGTTCGCGACCGTGCGCCTCAGGACCGCCAAAACGAGGGGATGTCTGAGCCGAGAAACAGCTCTTGCAATGGCCTTCCGTCTATGTAAAGAGGCTCAGAAGAAGTGGAGGAAACTGAATGCACCGCACCTATTGCAACTTGTAAAAAAAGGAATCAAATTCACCGACGGAATTACATCAGAACGACACGCTGCCTAAACCTTCCATACACAACTTTTGGGCATAGCTCCTCCATGGCCGGACCCATACGCATCGCTGCAGTCGCAAAAGGGTCTCCGCCCCAACTTGCTGCGACCCGGTAGACCCGATCTGCGCGTCTGTTGAAATCGTCGAAGCGCAGTTCATCGTGTACGTAGAGACCGATGATCAGGCAGGCTGCGAAACCCAGCGACAACCCGAGAACATTGAGTCCTGCCTGGAGCTTTTGCCTCCTAACAGCCCTGAGAGCAACCACCAGATAGTGACGCGTGATGGACAGTCGCGCCAGTAGTTCTGATCTCCATCTCCCATCCTGGTGCACCTTGTTCCAGTAGATATCCCGATACGCATGACCAATGTCCAAACGCCCACCGAGTCGCTTGATAGACTCGCGAAACGCTGATTCCGGAGTGTGGCCCTTCGATACAAGGCTTTCAATATGGCCCCGGACGTGATCTTCCAGTTCGCAAATGTCGGCGTCTCGCAGTGCTCGCTCCAATCGAAGTGAGTGCAGCCACGTTTGAATAGCAGTTTCGAGATCAAACATAGCTGACCTACGAAACGGTTTGGATGGAATGTTGAGACTCGAAGGCCGGTCCCCATAACTTTATCAGCATGGAGTGCACTCTCATCCACCGATCGCGCTCCAGTGCGAGTGCTTTACTTCCAGCAGCGGTTAGCCGGTAATACTTACGCTTTCTTCCGCTGCTGGGAACGACCCAGCGGGCCTTGATCAGTCCCTCCAACTCCAGACGATGCAGGACTGGGTAGAGCGTCCCGTCGGACCACTGAACTTCTCCTTCAGAGAGATCATGGATGCGTTGCATTATGGAATACCCGTAGCTCTCTCCCTCGGCCAGGATAGAAAGCATGATGGGGCGAACGGATGCTGCGGTCAGTGACTTTGTAGACATGGAACCCTGTGTTACACTTTAGATACCTCGGTATGCGAGGTGTGTCACAGGTATACCTCGGCTTCCGAGGTAAGTTGCAGGGCTCTACTTTTAAGGCCGCAAGTCTCTGGTGGCTCGGCCGTACATGTCCGATAAATCCTGCATAGGATCGTCAGGAAAGGAATTGATCTGCCGGAAGGTAGAATAGCTGTCGTTGTCGTCGGGAATCAGCTCCCACTGAAACATGGCTTCACCCGAGCCACCGAGCCAGATGTCGGAACGTCCGAAACGGTGGTCTGAGACTATCAGCACGTCGTCTATTTCTTCGATGCTATACCACCCCTTGGTAAACCAGAGCAACGCATCGACCGCTCGATCTCCCCTGTGTCCTTCCAGGAGGTGCGTGTTTCGTGGCATCGAAATGAACGAGGTGGGTGGTCGTCCGTCCAGGATGGAATAGACGCTGGCGTAGAGAGAGTCTCCTTGACTGCCGAGTCCCATCCACAGAACGGAGTTGAATGGTGTGGGAGCGGTCATGAGTTCCTCTACGAGGAGTCCTTTTGATGCCAGCCCCTGACGAAACGAGCTGTGCACGTGTAATTTCGTTCCCATTCCCCAGGTCAGATAGATGCTGCTGATAATGAGGCCACCGCGTTGGCTCGGAAGCGCCATTTTGAATTTGCCTTTGCCTTCAGCGAAAAGAGCAAGCCCAGGGCCAGGGGTATGGTGTAAAGCGGATCAATTATAAAAACGCTATCGAAGCTGAATGCATAGTTTGAAATTGGCCAAAGGATCTGCGTGCCGTAAACGGTCAATAGATCGATAAATATGTGCGTAGCAAATACCAGTGCTACAAAGACCACCCATTCCTGCTTTGTCGCTATTCCTTTGCTGTGGATTCGTCTAAGAACTCTACCCAGAATGGGTGCTACAAGGATGGCAATTACCAACGAGTGTGAAGCGGAGCGATGGATGGCCAAGGAGGACACGGAATCAACCCAAAAAAAGGACAGCACATCGAGGTCTGGAAGCATCCCGAGGACAGCACCCCAGAGGGCGCCTTTCCTTCCTTCCTTTTGGCCGATCGCGGCATGGCCTACGGCCGCGCCCAGCAGAATCTGTGTCAATGAGTCCATGAAATCGTGAACTGAGGGGTACGAAGATTATATCGATACTATTGTAATCGGCGAAAACGAGCTTTTTTCAATCTTCTTCCAACTTTTTGTTCGCAATCGGACCTGAAGTGCTGTCGGACCACTTTTCCAGTGTCCTTTGGGTAAATGGACACGATATTTCTATCTATTATGAATTTAATAGTTAAGTATTGCAACCTTTCCTCTGACCACCGTATGTTGCTATTAATTCGTTAATAGAATTCCAAGAAGCAGCAATGGCGAGAAAGAAATCATCGACTCTGACAGATTCTGAAATGCGACTGATGCGCATAATCTGGGAGTCTGAGCCGTGTACTGTCAACGATGTAGTCGAGCGACTTCCCCAGGACGAGCCGCTGGCCTATTCAACCGTGTTGACGACAATGCGCATACTGGAAGAAAAGGGCTACGTGAGTCATGAAAAGAGTGGTCGCGCCTTTGTATACACCTCGCTCGCCAATCCTCAGGACGTGAGAAAGTCCGCACTTCACCATGTGATGGACAAGTTCTTTGACAACTCGCGAGAACTGTTGCTTGCTAACGTTTTGGAAGAGGGCGACCTATCGGCGTCCGAACTGAAGGCGCTCCGCACATTACTGGACTCGAAATCATCGGGAGAAGAGTCGGCAGGAGCCGATGCACCATCGATACGAGAAGAAAATGACTGATCTATTTACCGGTTTCGGTCCCGCTCTGGCCGACGTGATTGCCAACGGTGCCTGGATGACGGTTGTGATTGCGGCCCTCGCTTGGACCGTTCTCCGACTGGTGCCAATTCTCAAACCTGTTAACGCTGCGACCCGGCACGCAGTCTGGTCAGGTTCTCTGATTCTGATATTGGCGGTGCACGTGGGTCTGGGGATCCAACATCTGCCTATTTATCAATCCGCCTTCGATTCTTTTAATCTCGTAGAGGGTGAAACCGAGCTGACTTCCGCGCCTGAACAAATGGTGACGGAGTCCGAACTCGCTCTTGAGCCGACCGGTGATCTGAGTACGTCAAATTTGACATCTTCGGGCGCCGCAACGGAATCAATCCCTGCTGTGACTCCGCCCGCTCTCGTCGACAATGTCGCGATCACGCTTCCACGGTTCGCTTCCCTATTTCTGGTTGGGTTGATGGGCCTGATGCTGATCGGTATAGCTTTCAATCTGAGTAGACTTTTATCCGGAATCGTAAGAATCATCCGCCTCCAGCTTCGGGACAGTGGAGTTTCGGAGGTCCCGTTTGACCACGACATACTCGACGGATTGCACAGGTCGATCTATGTGAAAGAAACAGAGAGCGTTTCCTCACCTGCAGCCGCCGGATTGTTTTCCTCGACAATACTGCTACCCGTGGGACTGAGCGAGGAGATGACGACCGATGAGCTGAACCAGATTATTCTGCACGAAGCAGCGCACCTCGAACGATTTGACGACTGGACCATTTTGGCGCAGCGATTTGTCGAACGTGTCCTGTTTTATCATCCCGTCATCTGGTGGATCGGCTCGAAGCTGGAAATTGAGCGAGAAACATCATGCGACGATTGGGTCGTTTCCTGGACAGGAAATCCAGCGGAGTACGTTTCGTCTATCAGCCGAATGATCGAGGTAAACCTCGAAATGAGTTCGCATCGACTTACTCCGGGCTTGGCTGCTAAGAAGAGCTCGTTATTTGAGCGAATGAAGCGGGTCCTGGATGAAGGTGTCCCTTCGTCGTCCAGGATTTCAGGTGAACAGGTGGCGGTCCTGGGAGGAATATTGCTTCTCGTCACGGTTCTAGTATTTGCATCATCGCCCTTCATCCACCTCGGTTTCACGTTTTCGGAAGCTAACGAGGACGACAGCTCGCCGGCTCTCTACGTGCCGATGGTCGAGGTATCTGGACTCGCACCGCTTCCTCCTCTGGCGCCACTAGCTCCACTTGCACCATTGCCTCCGCTTGCGCCACTAGCTCCACTTGCGCCAGTGCCACCACTTGCCCCGTTAGCACCATCGGCTCCACTCGCTCCTTCGCCTGAAGTGGCTTATCCAACCGCCGCCCGTTTGGGCCAGGTCAATGATCTGAGCCTCAAGTCGTGGATCATGCTGCTGGACGCCGTCTCTCTGATTTCATCGAGCGGAGACAAGACAAATGTTCTTGTTCACTCCGTAGGTCGGCTCCCCCGAGAAAGGGAGGCGTTGGCTGCATTTCTTGATGCAGCTGCGACCGTGTCTTCATCCGGAGACAGATCGCGAGCCCTCGTTGCCCTCGTGCGTGGTCGTGAAATGGACGAAAGATCCTATTTGATGGTCATTGATTCTGCGTCAAAGATCTCTGCAAGCTCAGACAAGAGCAGCTTGCTGAGCGTCATCATTCGGAAGGCTCCAGTAACCTCATCGGTTTCCCGTTCACTCGATTCGGCGATTCGATCGGTAGGAAATGGGAATGAGCGCAATCGTCTGATCCGGCCATTTCAAAGACGTTTTAACAACCAACTTTAGTTCGACCCAAAGGGGGTCACATCAGAGCTATGCCCAAAAGTTGTGTATGGAAGGTTTAGGCAGCGTGTCGTTCTGATGTAATTCCGTCGGTGAATTTGATTCCTTTTTTTACAAGTTGCAATAGGTGCGGTGCATTCAGTTTCCTCCACTTCTTCTGAGCCTCTTTACATAGACGGAAGGCCATTGCAAGAGCTGTTTCTCGGCTCAGACATCCCCTCGTTTTGGCGGTCCTGAGGCGCACGGTCGCGAACGTAGATTCGATCGGATTTGTGCTCCGAAGATGGATCCAGTGTTCTGCCGGAAAGTCATAAAAAGCGAGCAGTTCTTCTCGGTCTTTCACCAGAATCTCTGCTGCTTTCGGATACTTTTGCTGGTAGGCTTTGATGAAAAACAGAAGGGCGCTCTCTGCCTGCTTTTTTGTTTCTGCTGTATAGATCTGCGTGAGGTGACCTTTTGCCTTCTTCTGAACGGACTTGGGCAGGCGGTTGAGCACATTTGCTGTCTTGTGCACCCAACAGCGTGCGGCTCGCGTCTCGGGATAAACTTCTGCGAGAGCACTCCAGAATCCCATGGCTCCATCGGCAACAGCCAGCTTCGGTCCTTGATCCAGCCCGCGGTGCCTCAGCTCCAGGAGCAACTCTCGCCACGACTGCTTGCTCTCGCGAAAGCCGTCCTCGAGTGCTATAAGCTCCTTCCTTCCATCGGCCGTAGCGCCGATCACGACCAGCAGACACAGTTTCTGTTTATCCATGCGTACGTTTACGTGAATACCGTCGGCCCAGAAATAGACGTAGTGCTTCTCCTGCAGGCTCCGCTTTTGCCAGTCTTCGTGCTCCCTTGTCCAAAGCGTCTTCAGGCGCGCAATCGTCGAGGAGGTCAGCCCTGGGGCATCAGGACCAACAAGGGCCGAGAGCGCTGCCTCAAAGCCGCCCGTTGAAACTCCCTTCAGGTACAACCATGGAATGAGAGCCTCAAGCGAGCGGCTCTTGCGGAGGTAGGCTGGTAGTATCGAACTGCGGAAACCGATTCTATCCTCACCCCGACCCGTACGGTCGCGTATGCGGGGCATCTTTACAGCGACCTCCCCGATACCAGTCAAAATCTTCCTCTCTGGCAGATATCCATTGCGAACGATGCGGTGGCGATTCTCTTCGTCGCGCAGGAACTGGTAGCGCTGGCAGAAAGCTTCAACCTCGGCCTCAACGGCTGTGGCCAGCATCTTTGCGGCCCCTGTTCGCAATACTTCTGTCAACACATCCTCTGTGCTATTGTAGTTCTCGTTCTCGTGTGCGTTATTCGTCTTCATGGGCGGTGTATCCTCCAATCTTCGGATTGACAATGACGTAATCATCATCAGGATACGCCGCCTATACCTTTTTCACCCGTACACAACTTTCGGGGTTAACTCTGTCCAAATCGGCCACCCAATCCAATTTAAATCGGCCACCTAATCCGATTGATTCCGGCCACCCAATCCGATTCTAATCGGCCACCCCACATGCGGGGAATCAGGAGTGTAGGTAGACGCGGGATAATTCAGTAACCCGGTTCGTTCGCCCTTCTTTTTTCACCAACCAGTGATCAAAGAGGGCATCGATGCCGAAGAAGCGATTATCCGTGAAGAAGACCAGAGAGATACTACGTTTGCGTTTTGAGTGCGGCCTCTCAGAACGAAAGATTGCCACCAGTTGTGCGATCGCCAGAAGCACGGTTGCCGATTATTTGAATCGGGCGAGGGAAGCCGCTCTGACGTGGCCACTACCCGATGACGTGACCGAGGATGCGCTCGAAGAGCTTCTCTTCCCAGCTCGTCCTCACCAGAAATCTCGGCGTCCCCTTCCGGACTGGGAAACGCACAGAAAGGAACTGACCAGGGACGGCGTCACGATGCAGCTCCTGTTCGAGGAATACCGTGAAAAGCATCCGGACGGATACAGCCGATCACGTTTTTTTGATCTCTATCGTATCTGGAAAGGGACCATTGATCCGGTTATGCGAATCGAGCACAAGGCAGGCGACAAACTCTTTGTCGATTACAGTGGGCAGACCGTTGCAGTCATCGATCCAGAGACAAATGAAGAGAGACGGGCCGAAGTGTTTGTCGCCACACTGGGCGCCAGTAATTACACCTACGCCGAGGCCACATGGACGCAGTCGCTACCGGACTGGATTGGCGCTCACGTACGGGCACTGGAATTTATAGGAGGGGTTCCCAGATTATTAATCCCCGATAACCTGAAGAGCGGAGTAACGGACGCCAATTACTACGAACCGAGTATCAACGAAACCTACGCCCGGATGGCCGCGCATTACGGCGTAGCTGTACTGCCTGCCCGGGTTCGCCATCCGCAAGATAAAGCTAAGGTGGAGATTGCTGTCAAAATCGTAGAATCTCGCATTTTGGCACGACTTCGGAATCGGAGATTCTTCTCGCTGCATGAGTTGAACCTGGCAATCCGCGAACTCCTCGAGGATCTAAACAATCGTCCGTTCCAGAAGCTCTCAGGTAGTCGCCGCTCACTCTTTGAAGAGATCGAGCGCTCAGCGCTCGCTCCTCTACCGGTCTCGCCCTACCTCTACTGCGAATGGAAAAAAGCACGCGCGGGAATCGATTACCACATCGCCGTCAAAAAGCATTACTACAGCGTCCCGTTTATCTACATCAAGAAAGAGCTCGATGTATGCGTGAGTGAGCGCACCGTTGAGGTCTTCTACAAGGAGGAGCGGATTGCCAGTCATCGCCGTTCCGCGCGCCAGGGTATGTTCACGACGCTTACCGAGCACATGCCCAAAAGCCACCGTCAGTATGCCGAATGGTCGCCGAGCCGCTTGATTCGCTGGGCTTCAAAGTCTGGAGAATCGACGGCTCTCCTGATGGAAAATCTTCTCGACTCCTACCCTCATCCCGAACACGGCTACCGGGCAGGACTCGGCATCATGCGTCTGGCCAAAACCTACGGAGACGACCGCCTTGAGGCTGCGTGCCAACGCGCGCTCTCCATTGGAACGTGCCGCTACAAAAGTGTCAAGTCCATCCTGAAGAACAATCTTGACCAGGCGCCGCTGCCAGAAAAGATCAATCCCAGAGCGCCCATCACTCACGCCAATATCCGTGGATCTGAGTATTACAGCTAATCCGATAACCAAACCAGAAAAAGAACATGCTACCAAACCCCACACTCGAGCGCCTACGCTCCATTCGACTGCACGGCATGGCCGATGCGTATGCCGAACAGAGTGAACAAACAGATATAGAAGCGCTCACATTTGATGAGCGATTCGGCCTGCTCGTTGACCGAGAGGCCGCCGAGAGAGAAAACCGGCGCCTCACGAATCGGCTGCGCCGCGCTCGCCTTCGGCAATCGGCCTCGATCGAAGACATCGATTACACTGCTGCCCGGGGCTTCGACAAGTCACTCATCCGTTCGCTTGCCCGCTGCCACTACATCCGTGAGCATCAGAACATCCTCATCGTCGGTCCCACCGGAACGGGAAAGACCTACCTGGCTTGTGCGCTCGCTCATAAAGCCTGTCTCGAAGGATTTACGGCTGGATACTATCGACTATCGAATCTCCTTGCCGATCTTGAGATAGCAAAGGTGGACGGTCGGTATCCAAAGATCATTCGGGATCTGGCAAAGAACGATCTGATTATTCTCGACGACTGGGGTCTGGCACCGATCGCAGATCATGTGCGGCCCATTTTACTTGAGATTCTTGATGACCGACATGGGAATCGATCGACCATTGTAACGAGCCAATTACCCGTTGACGCCTGGCACACAGCCATCGGAGAGGCAACGATCGCTGACGCCATTCTTGATAGACTTGTACACGACGGCCACCGGATCGAACTTGAGGGAGATTCAATGAGAAAGAAACGCTCTACAGTCAAACACAAACCGACTCAAATAACCGAACAATAACACCCGCGTCGCTACGCTCCGACCCGGCCGATTAGAATCGGATTGGGTGGCCGGTTTGCGCCGGAATCAGTGGCCGAATACGTCGGAATACACAATTACAGAGAGCTATGCCCAAAAGTTGTGTATGGAAGGTTTAGGCAGCGTGTCGTTCTGATGTAATTCCGTCGGTGAATTTGATTCCTTTTTTTACAAGTTGCAATAGGTGCGGTGCATTCAGTTTCCTCCACTTCTTCTGAGCCTCTTTACATAGACGGAAGGCCATTGCAAGAGCTGTTTCTCGGCTCAGACATCCCCTCGTTTTGGCGGTCCTGAGGCGCACGGTCGCGAACGTAGATTCGATCGGATTTGTGCTCCGAAGATGGATCCAGTGTTCTGCCGGAAAGTCATAAAAAGCGAGCAGTTCTTCTCGGTCTTTCACCAGAATCTCTGCTGCTTTCGGATACTTTTGCTGGTAGGCTTTGATGAAAAACAGAAGGGCGCTCTCTGCCTGCTTTTTTGTTTCTGCTGTATAGATCTGCGTGAGGTGACCTTTTGCCTTCTTCTGAACGGACTTGGGCAGGCGGTTGAGCACATTTGCTGTCTTGTGCACCCAACAGCGTGCGGCTCGCGTCTCGGGATAAACTTCTGCGAGAGCACTCCAGAATCCCATGGCTCCATCGGCAACAGCCAGCTTCGGTCCTTGATCCAGCCCGCGGTGCCTCAGCTCCAGGAGCAACTCTCGCCACGACTGCTTGCTCTCGCGAAAGCCGTCCTCGAGTGCTATAAGCTCCTTCCTTCCATCGGCCGTAGCGCCGATCACGACCAGCAGACACAGTTTCTGTTTATCCATGCGTACGTTTACGTGAATACCGTCGGCCCAGAAATAGACGTAGTGCTTCTCCTTCAGGCTCCGCTTTTGCCAGTCTTCGTGCTCCCTTGTCCAAAGCGTCTTCAGGCGCGCAATCGTCGAGGAGGTCAGCCCTGGGGCATCAGGACCAACAAGGGCCGAGAGCGCTGCCTCAAAGCCGCCCGTTGAAACTCCCTTCAGGTACAACCATGGAATGAGAGCCTCAAGCGAGCGGCTCTTGCGGAGGTAGGCTGGTAGTATCGAACTGCGGAAACCGATTCTATCCTCACCCCGACCCGTACGGTCGCGTATGCGGGGCATCTTTACAGCGACCTCCCCGATACCAGTCAAAATCTTCCTCTCTGGCAGATATCCATTGCGAACGATGCGGTGGCGATTCTCTTCGTCGCGCAGGAACTGGTAGCGCTGGCAGAAAGCTTCAACCTCGGCCTCAACGGCTGTGGCCAGCATCTTTGCGGCCCCTGTTCGCAATACTTCTGTCAACACATCCTCTGTGCTATTGTAGTTCTCGTTCTCGTGTGCGTTATTCGTCTTCATGGGCGGTGTATCCTCCAATCTTCGGATTGACAATGACGTAATCATCATCAGGATACGCCGCCTATACCTTTTTCACCCGTACACAACTTTCGGGGTTAACTCAAGTAGATCAGGACATATGCCAGTAGTCATTTGATATCATTTTTGTAGCGCGAGAGTATTCTCCCTTCCAGATGATGTTTTGGATCGCTTCCAGAGTAGAGAGAATAGTACTTTCAGCTCATTGAAAGTCTCCGCTACGAGTGGCTACTCTTCTGATGTTGGATCAGAGTTCAGCATCAACAGTTACTCCTCGCCCGCATTTGTGGATTTCGACTGAATCAGCCCGAAAGAGATGCTAGGTGAGAGTTAATGAATTTACTCCATGCTATTTATCGAGCCGTGCCTGTTTGGATGATAGTGATGTTAATGACAGGTAGTCGCTCACCTTCCAGAAAGTAATCGTTTCGGACTGACTTAGGTAGTCGTGCGAGCCCGCAACGTGCGCTTGTTAGACGGAAGCCCGTCCTTCGAAATCTGAAATCAGTTTTATCGTGTTCTCACAGTAGCGGATCACAGCCAACGCTTCGTGTCTCGTAAAAGAAATATCATTCCCATAGTGGTGGTGAGTTGCACTTGCTAATTGCTTAACGGCGTTTATGATTTTGCTATAATTTTTTCCACGACTGCTGTCGGTTGCACTGGTTAGATATTCTGACAAACCACTTTCGAGTGCATACGTCTCAGACAATTTTGAATCCACAACTTCGATAGCTAGTCGGCACATCCCGATTCCCTCTTCGAACTTCCCTTCAGTCGTCTTCAAGCGCGCAGAATGTAGATAATCAGAAGCTAACCGAAGACACTCCCTTAGCTTGAGTTAGAGATGGTCCTATAAAACTGGACAGGGTCTTAGGTGGAATCTTGCGGATTGATTATGCTGCTTCTTGAAGCGGCTGGTGATTAAAAAATACGTGATCAGGGGTCTTTCTTCCGTGTGAGCTGTGTCGCCTTTCGTTATTGAAGTAGTCGAAGTATACAGCAATGGATTTGCGGGCTTCAGCCACACTGTCATAGGCTTTAAGGTACACCTCTTCATATTTCAGGCTACGCCACAGACGTTCAACGAACACGTTGTCCATCCAGCGTCCTTTGCCATCCATAGAGATTTTGATGTCATGATTCTTCAGCACATCAGTAAAGGCCACGGGTGTGAACTGGCTGCCCTGATCCGTATTGAAGATCTCTGGCGCTCCATACACGGCGATTGCTTCTTCGAGAGCTTCCACACAGAAGTCGGTGTCCATCGTATTGGAGATCCGGCGTGAGAGTACTTTTCGGCTGTACCAGTCAATGACGGCGACCAGGTAAACGAATCCCCTTTTCATCGGAATGAATGTGATGTCGCTTGCGTAAACCTGCCGGGGCCGCGTCACGTTGAGCTTACGCAAGAGATACGGATAAATCTTGTGACCTTTTCCCGGAATCGAGGTCCGTTTCTTAGGATAAATGGCAATAAGGCCCATCAGACGCATTAATCGCCGGATTCGATGGCGGCCCACAAAAATACCTCTGTCCTCGAGCGCATCCTTCATGGTGCGCGATCCTCGCGTGGGCCGCTCAAGGTAGAGCTCATCCAGTTTTTTCATCACGGCCAGGTTCTCTTTGCTCTCGCCCACCGGCTTGTAGTAGGCCGTTGAGCGATTCAGCTCCAGCAGATTGCACTGCCGTTTGATGGAGAGGTCGTGGATTGGGTCGATCATTTGGCGGCGCTCACCTACTGGGTGCGACCGAGCGCTTTGGATAAAAAATCCTTCTCCATCGAAAGCTCGCCAATTTTGGCGTGAAGCTCCTTGATCTGGCCCTCCTCGTTGTGCTTTCCGGAATACCCTTTTTCAACCACCTCTTCAGCGTCCTGAATCAGCTTCTTTTTCCACGTCTGAATCTGGTTCGGATGCACCTGGAACTGGTCTGCCAACTCAGCCATTGTGCGGTCTCCCTTAACCGCCGCCAGTGCTACTTTTGCTTTGAAGGCATTGCTGTGATTTCTTCTTTTGCGACTCATCGTTTGTATCCTTTCTTGAGGGTGATAAGATCGCAAGACTCCACCTTATTTGTTGTTCAGACTGTCCGATGAATCAGGACCATCTCTGTTCTCCGCGGACTTCCAAGATGTCAAACTTGTCATATCCGACTTCTGAAAGAAAGGTGAGCCATTGGGGAGAGGGGACATTAAAACGTATGGGCTCAGCATGCAGTTTTTCCACGCTCCCATCACTAAAAAGCCACGAGCCAGATAACTGAAGGAAAAATACTGTTGGACCTCCGGCTCTTTGCTCTTCCAGTCGAGTTAAGGTTAAGAATGGCAATTCACAGTATATGTTGAATCGCAATTCTTCCGGGTGGGGCCGTGAAGAAAGCTCATCGATATAGTCGAAATGAGACAAAAAACCGACAACTGGCCCATTATTCCTGTCCCAATGAAGCTGTCCACCAAGATTGAGTATGCTGAATTTTTCACGGGGGAATGATTGAATTCCTTGTTGTTCGCGAATTTCGATTAGTTGACACCCTGCATCAATAACCAACCGGGGGTGAAATGAAGTGCGAGTACTGATGCTCTTAACCCAAGCGGAGCCAAGAGTCTGAGTAGACGCGAAAAGTCTGCCTTCACCAAGTCTGGACATATTCTTAATTGCTTCCGTCTAACGGCTGGCGGATTTGCGGCGAGCAGTTCACTCACCTCACAGAAAGTAATCGTTTCAAACCAACTCAGCCAGTCGTACGAGCCCGCAACATGCGCTTGATATTTCCAAGAAGGCCCCTGCCTCCGACATTAGGAGTGCATAGATCTAACTCAAAAACAGAGGCACCTCATGGAAACAGTCTATTTCACGGGTATCGATCAGCATAAGCGAACAAGCTTTCTGACCACACTCGATTCAGACGGAGATATCGTACGCTCCGTAAAACTCAAAAACAATCCGGATTCGATTCGGGCCTACTTCCGAACCCTTCCAGGAGAGCACCACGCAACCGTTGAAACGACAACGGGCTGGTACTGGATGAACGATCTGCTCGAACGAGAAGGAGTTGATCTCAGCCTGGCCCACGCCAAGTTTGTCAAGGCGATATCCTACGCGAAGGTCAAAACCGACAAGGTCGATGCGCACACACTGGCTCAGCTGCTCAGGGTGGGATTGATCCCGGAAGCCCACAAAATATCATCGGAGATGCGCGATGTCCGAGACACGCTTCGCACTCGTCTGCACCTGGTCGAGAAACGAGTATCGGCACAAAACTCGGTGCACCGGGTGCTCGAGAAGTTCAACACAGATTCAGTTGATGATTTGCCTGAACTCTTTCGTCTTCAGGCTGGCCTTCACTCCGAACGAGTGGCATTGATCAACGAGCAGATCAAGATGATCGACCGGGCGCTAAATGCCCTTCTTCTTGATAGTGAAGACATTCAGCGACTGCTCTGGATTCCGGGTATTGGAAGGCTGAACGCATTTACGATCTATCTCGAAGTCGATGGCATCGAACGCTTTGCGAGCGTGAAGAACTTCTATTCCTACTGCCGCCTCGTTCCGGGAGCGCATAACTCAGGCGGCAAAACGCGCCACCGATCCTCGAAAGAGGGCAACAAGTATCTCAAGATTGCTTTCTCGCACGCGGCCACGCGGGCCATCCAGTACTACCCCATCGTGAAAAAGTATTATCACCGCATGGCCAGAAAGAAAGGAGCGCCCATTGCCCGTGCGCTCGTGGCCAAAGAAATCGCAAGGTCCGTTTACTTCGTGCTCCAGACGGATAAGCCGTATAACCAACTATTCAAAGGAATGAGATTGGAACGCTCCAAGCTCTCCTCGTGGCCTCGCAGGGCAAGCCCCGATGCATAACTGGATCTGTCCGACAGATCCATGCGCTTGATTGGGAAGCTCAGCGTTCTAACCAGGATCGTATCTGGGACGGCTCACGAGAGCAATCATTCAATAGGAATGATGGGACCGAAAAGGTGTTTGGTTGCCACTAGATGTGGTTATTCGAATCGATATGAAGCGGGCGCCACGCAGAACAGCCTTTGAATCGAACTGCCAGAAAAAAAAGCACATGAAAGAGCTACGCCCTATTGACATCGGCCTTCTTAAAGGTGTTATACAGTCAATCCGTTTGATCACAATATTGATCATCCTCTTCGCTTCATTGTCTCCCATAAGGCCGAGACGTTTTTGACCTGGACCTCTTTATCCCGTAGCAGGTCTTGAATGCGAGGCGTCTCGCTTTCATCGAATGCATAGAACACTACTCTGGAAACTCGATTCTTCAGAATTAAGTCCTCGAATAAGAATTGATCGTTGTATGGTGAGACCCCAACCAAATGAAGCTCGCCGTCTATTTCTTGGATTTCCTTGACTGGATACTGCTCCTCATGCATCAGAGAAGGATTCTGAACTTTTAATCTGACAGCTTCACCTATCCTCCGGTTCAGTTCATCGCCTTCGTCAAACTGCTCTATCTGGGCTTTCATTTCAGGATCGCTTTGATATGCGGCTGCAAGCTTCTCAATTGTGTCATTTGCTCTGGAAGGCTGGAGCAGAGCGAATTCTTTGATTCCGCCGGAGAATGACATGACACAGTTAGAGAACAAATGTTCAAAGCCCGCCAAAACGGATTCTCCCGCTGAAACCCCTTCAAACACCTGGTTTCTGAAGCTCGTCGCAACGTAGGTCTCACTAAGCGTCTGAAATGAACCATGAAGATGATGAACTTCCTCGACTCCACATTGCTCAAGGTTTGCGTCATAGTTGAGAGTAAAAACCGAGTCAAACTCAGCTAGATACTCTCGAAATGACTCAGGAAACTGGATGTGTACTCGCTGAATGGCACCGTCGTCATAGATCGCATCTAAGAACATGCGCTTCAAAAAGACTTGGAATTCGTAGCGGTCTGGATTGACTATCCCATTCTTTGCGCAAACGAGATCAAACATGAGGAAGTAATCTTCAATACCGATGTCACCCACACGGGCGTTATTTACAGTCTTGTAGCGCTTCTTGAAATCGCTCAGCGACTCCCGAATGAATGGGGCAGCACAGTAAGAATCATAGTCACCTCGGCGTATCCGAGGGTACTCCTTCCAAATCGTTTCAAGAAATTCTGCCGTCTCCTTTGGATAGCAGATTTCCGATTCTCTTGTTTTCCTGGAATAGTATAAAGCTCGCTTTACAATGCTCGTATTGGTGTATCTCCTGCCCCCGAACTGGACAATTAAACCGTTGCCGAATAGAACTGATTTCACCTGATTTCAGAAAGATTGACTGTATTGTATCTAGAAAACAGTCGGTTTCCCGCCTCTCGTTATGTTGAGGTTTCTGGGGAAGGCTGTAGCTGCATTAGGTCCTGTTTGTCAGTGAACCTGTCCGTTATATCAGCCCCCCGCCTGACCCAAGCAGAAGGCTGAGGAGTTTACGAGGCCCGGATCATTTCGCGTGATACTGTGAGCCTGCATATACAATGTCCGCCGCCTGGGTCGGGATGGGAAACCGGAATCATTATCCGTTTCACGTTACAAACCGGAGTGACTCATGTGCACTAATGTCTTTGTTGGCTGCGATATAAGCAAGGCGACGATCGATGTATGTATCCACCAAGAAAATCGTTCTGCTCGCCAGAAACAGTTTTTAAATACCGCAGCAGGTCATGGCCAGCTCATCAAGTGGATTATGGAGCCTGGAGCGTTCGTGCGTGTGGTGATCGAGGCAACGGGCAATTACAGTCTCGACCTCGCGCTGACCCTTGATTCGTGTTCCGCTGTTGAACTGATGGTAGCCAATCCATCTGCCACGCGTCAGTTTGCACGAGCACAAATGCGCCGATCAAAGACAGACCGCGTCGATGCCGATATGCTGGCCGATTTTGCAAGCCGCATGGTATTTGTGCTCTGGACACCTCCGAAAGACGAGATTCTAGAGCTCAGAGGCATGTCGCGCCGCATGCATGCCCTCACCACAGAGAGAACCCGCGAGCAAGCACGGTTGCACCAAGCCTGTGCAACTGTGACCACATCAGCCATCGTAATCAATGACATCGAGGTGAACATTCGACATCTGGAACGCAGACTCGCCGCCATGCTAGAACAGGCAATTCGTTTAATTGAAGGGCACGACCAGATGAATTCCGCATTTCTGCTACTCACCAGCATTCGAGGAATTGCACAGAAAAGCGCTGTCATGATTCTGCCAGAAATCTTGATTCTGCCCGATGGCATGTCCGTACGTCAGTGGGTAGCACATGCAGGACTTGATCCTCGCAAATACACTTCTGGCGACTCGGTCGCAAAGCGTGAGCGTATTTCAAAGATGGGAAACGTCAAGCTCAGGCGAGCACTCTACATGCCCGCACTCGTAGCCATCAAATGGGAGCCCAACATCATGGCCTTCTACGAACACCTGATCGCCCAGGGCAAAAAACCACTTGTGGCCATCGTTGCAGTCATGAGAAAACTGCTGCACTCCATTTTTGGGATGCTCAAGAACGAAACTCCTTTTAAAGGAGAGAAATTCTACCAGATACCCGCTGTGAAGGCTTGATTTTCAAGAGAGTATATAACGGCTGGCGGATTTGCGGCGAGCATTCGCTCACCTTCCAGAAAGTAATCGATTCAAACCGACTCAGCCAGTCGTGCGAGTCCGCAACATGCGCTTGTTATATGCCACGCTTATAACCCCAAATACTTCTGTGTGTTTTCAATCCACTCTTTCTTTAACCGATTCCGGCGAATGTATTCTCGCATAAGAACCACATTTGTTGCGGCAACATGATTTGTCAACCCGGAACCGTTCAGCATGCTCTTCAACTGTTCAGAGTCTGCATGAATCCAGTCAATTGAGTGAAGGCCAACATCAGGCACTTGCTCCGCTCGATACTGATCAGGAACACGTGACGACATCGATGAATCGACTAAGAGTAGGCTTCCACTCGGAGATCGCTTGTCCACTTTTGCAGCATTGATCAGAGCCGTTCCCATCACAGGGAATACTGTCATTATTCCTCTACCGATACGGTGAATTCCTCCCTCAACACGTGATTCTTGAACCGATTTAGGGTAACACCCTGTCACATCTGCAAAATCGCCTTCAGATATGCTTGCTTTGCATGTGCCTCCGCGCGCCAAAACATATCGCATTAACAAAGACGCTACGCATACGGCCTTTTCAAGTGATTCGCTTGCAACCTCAGATACGATGATGAATGCATCTCCAATGTGATGGGCAAATAGACGGTTCGGACTCTCCTGGAAATGAGATTCGGCGAGAAAAGAGATTCCTTCCATCAAACTGCCGAGAGATACGAGTGCCTGCGGACCATCTTCATAGGTTGCAGAAAAACCTTCTACATCGATATAAACAGACCATCGTGGCATATAACGGCTGGCGGATTTGCGGCGAGCATTCGCTCACCTTCCAGAAAGTAATCGATTCAAACCGACTCAGCCAGTCGTGCGAGTCCGCAACATGCGCTTGTTCTACAGACTGAATCAAATCCATTTTCTAACAGATTTGCGGTAGCGTTCGAACTCCTCTCCAAATGTGTCGTCTAGCATCAGTTCTTCGTTACGAATGAATCTGTAGTTCATCACAGTGAAGAAAATGACGACTATCACCCAAGGAGATAAAGAGCCTAGTAAAAGGGCCAATCCAATCAACATGGAAACGATTCCGAGATACATCGGATTCCGACTAAATCCGAATACACCGTCTGTCACCAATGCAGAGCTTTCTTCAAACGGTTTAATGGTTGTCTGAGCGCGCTTGAACTGGCTGTCAGCGAAGTAATTCAACGTCAGTCCGAAAATGATTGGCAGCATTCCAAAAAGATACCAAGGGTAGCTTAAAACTGAATACATCGGCATCCACAACGCAAGGAGGACCATGACGACAACCGAAATAAAGAAATATGTCGGTGGGAGAACTTTCTTCATTTTTCAGTCTGTAGAACATGTGTTCTGCGGACGGCAGTGGTAAACTCAGAATTGAACTAGCCGTCCAACGGTGTCATAAAAATAACTGTCACAAACTTTTACCGCAAAATAGGAGATCGAGTGTTTTGCGAGCATCCGCATATCACAAGTCGGTATATCACCACCTCACAGATTATGTAGGCCGCATAAGATGTTGTTAACCATTGTGCGCCGACTGTGATAGATACGGGTTGAACATTTCAGTAACGAAGAGAACTAAGCGCAAAATTACGTTCCCAACGCCCACGCATCAGATCATGATTAGTTATTGATCGCACCGAGAGCGTATTCGCCACCTTCAGCATTTTCAAACATGCTCCAGTAGCTGTCTCGTCCCACGATAATGAAATCAAGAAATACGAGGTCAACTCCTATTGCTCCTTGAGCAATTTTTAGCATCATGAGTTTGTCGTCATCTGATGGGGTGGGGTCGCCTTTCGGGTGGTTGTGTATGAAAATGAAGTCTTTACCTCCCGAAACAATGACATGTCTAAACAACTGGTGTGTAAGGACTGAAACCTCCTCTCTCGCACCTACAGACAATACATCATATGCGAGTACATCAAGCTCTGGTGTGAGATAGACACCAAGTGCAGTTTCATGTTCTTTGTCCTTGATTGACTTAAACACATCATAGACTTGTTCAGGGTCACGTACTTGCCCCATAAGGGGGTTCTCAAACTCACCGTCAATAAGTTCAATATTTAATTTTCTTAGGTATTTATCTCTCATATATCCAGATTATATCACATACCGGCACTAGGAAAGAAGAGTAAAAACGAGGAAGAAAAGAGTTAACCCCGAAAGTTGTGTACGGGTGAAAAAGGTATAGGCGGCGTATCCTGATGATGATTACGTCATTGTCAATCCGAAGATTGGAGGATACACCGCCCATGAAGACGAATAACGCACACGAGAACGAGAACTACAATAGCACAGAGGATGTGTTGACAGAAGTATTGCGAACAGGGGCCGCAAAGATGCTGGCCACAGCCGTTGAGGCCGAGGTTGAAGCTTTCTGCCAGCGCTACCAGTTCCTGCGCGACGAAGAGAATCGCCACCGCATCGTTCGCAATGGATATCTGCCAGAGAGGAAGATTTTGACTGGTATCGGGGAGGTCGCTGTAAAGATGCCCCGCATACGCGACCGTACGGGTCGGGGTGAGGATAGAATCGGTTTCCGCAGTTCGATACTACCAGCCTACCTCCGCAAGAGCCGCTCGCTTGAGGCTCTCATTCCATGGTTGTACCTGAAGGGAGTTTCAACGGGCGGCTTTGAGGCAGCGCTCTCGGCCCTTGTTGGTCCTGATGCCCCAGGGCTGACCTCCTCGACGATTGCGCGCCTGAAGACGCTTTGGACAAGGGAGCACGAAGACTGGCAAAAGCGGAGCCTGAAGGAGAAGCACTACGTCTATTTCTGGGCCGACGGTATTCACGTAAACGTACGCATGGATAAACAGAAACTGTGTCTGCTGGTCGTGATCGGCGCTACGGCCGATGGAAGGAAGGAGCTTATAGCACTCGAGGACGGCTTTCGCGAGAGCAAGCAGTCGTGGCGAGAGTTGCTCCTGGAGCTGAGGCACCGCGGGCTGGATCAAGGACCGAAGCTGGCTGTTGCCGATGGAGCCATGGGATTCTGGAGTGCTCTCGCAGAAGTTTATCCCGAGACGCGAGCCGCACGCTGTTGGGTGCACAAGACAGCAAATGTGCTCAACCGCCTGCCCAAGTCCGTTCAGAAGAAGGCAAAAGGTCACCTCACGCAGATCTATACAGCAGAAACAAAAAAGCAGGCAGAGAGCGCCCTTCTGTTTTTCATCAAAGCCTACCAGCAAAAGTATCCGAAAGCAGCAGAGATTCTGGTGAAAGACCGAGAAGAACTGCTCGCTTTTTATGACTTTCCGGCAGAACACTGGATCCATCTTCGGAGCACAAATCCGATCGAATCTACGTTCGCGACCGTGCGCCTCAGGACCGCCAAAACGAGGGGATGTCTGAGCCGAGAAACAGCTCTTGCAATGGCCTTCCGTCTATGTAAAGAGGCTCAGAAGAAGTGGAGGAAACTGAATGCACCGCACCTATTGCAACTTGTAAAAAAAGGAATCAAATTCACCGACGGAATTACATCAGAACGACACGCTGCCTAAACCTTCCATACACAACTTTTGGGCATAGCTCGGGAAGAAAATGGTCGTACTGTACTACACCATTGAGGCGTATTGGACTTAGGTTTGTGATGCATCTACAAACCACCTCTTTCAAATTCCAACATGAAAAGTCGCCTTGTTAGCCATATCGTCAGATTGTACGACGGAAGCATTTCCTACCTGGCCAACCCAAAATCTAATTGGTATATGGCTTCTGCTCATGCCGCCAAAACACACATTTTATCTCACCAGTATCAATACTATGTTGACGACAAATTAGCTGGTCGCGTCCTCATACAGCTCGGTACAAATCCAAATGGCACAACAGTGTTTTCTGCACCTTCGCCAGTAGGTCAAGACTTATTGGACGACCTCCCAACCCGAAGTCTTTTTGGAGAGGGGCATATTGCAAAAACAGTGTAATCAGGAGGTAGGAAGTTACTGGCAATGATATCTGCACCGGGCTCGCGAAACCGATGTCATCCTGTGGGGATTGAGCTCCGAACGGTGCCCGCCAATTGCTCAAGACTTAAAATTGAATTCGCCCGGATTTCTACTTCCGGCTCTGTCTCCCCTAGGGTCATAGCTTTAAAACACTCCTCGCACTTGTCGCGAACGATCGCAACGCGAGACACTATCTACTCATGCGGACGGAGAGCTCTCTTTGCAGCCGTTGATGCATAGCTGCAGCGACGGAGCGATGATCTTCCGTGTTCTCGCTCTGACAGAATGGACGACACTCGAAGAGGAGCGGAGCCTTGATTTGACACTCAAGACTCCGCTCCCCCCACTGCGTATTTCAGATCTATTTGATGATCGTCAGTCCTTTTGTAAAGACACCTGTAGAGGTAGTTAACCTGTAAAGGTAGAAGCCGCTTGGAACGCGGCTGGCATTCCATGTTACTTGATAAGTGTTAACGACGGATTACTTTTGACCCACCAACGACGGTTTAGAATTGACCCACCCCGGCATGGTATTCATTAGTCTGGAAAAACCAGATTGATGAATACCGCATGCTAAAAAGTAGAACTGTGAACACACTTCGTGAACTGGCCGCTGACGGTCACTCCATCCGGGAGATCAGCAAACGCATGGGGCTTTCTCGTAACACTGTCCGTAAGTACTTGCGGACCATACCGGTGCCTGCTCCTCGGCCTAAACGGTATTCCAAACTGGAACCCTTCAAAGAGCAGGTTCGCCGTTGGGTACTCGAGGATCGACTCCTCAACTGCGTGACCATGCATGAACGACTGCAGGTGATGGGATATAGCGGGGGCCTGACGATCCTGAAAGATTATGTTCGGCCACTTCGTCCGGCGAAAGGAGGCCGCCGACCGGTTCGGCGCTATGAGACCGATCCTGGCGAGCAGATGCAGATCGATTGGGGAACCTTTATGTACGAAGTAGGAGGTGTTCGCAAGAAGATCTACGGCATGACGGCGGTCATGAGTTACTCGCGCATGCGATATGTTATCTTCTCGAAGCGTTGCGACACAGCCAGTCTGATTCGTGCCATCCAAGACGCGCTGGAATACTTTGGTGGCCTGCCACAGACCATCCTGAGTGATCGCATGAAGAGTGTGCTGCTCACGGTCGAAGACGGACAATTCATCTGGAACAGTGTTTATGCCGATTTTTTAGCCGCGATTGGCGTAGTGCCACGGGTGTGTCGCTCGAGAGTGCCACAGACGAAGGGAAAGGTCGAACGCTCCATCCGGGTCATCAAAGAGAGCTTCTGGCCCGGTGTGCGCTTTGGCGATGTTGGCCACCTCAACGAACAGGCCAGAATCTGGTACACATCCCGCAACTCACGTCTTCACCGAACGACACATGAGCGGCCCGATGAGCGACACCAGAGGGAAAAACTGAGCTCCTTGCCTGTGGGCTACGCATGGGAACGATTCCGGAGTGAGCCTAGGCGAGTAACGTGGGATGGCTTTATCTCCTTTGACGGCGTACTCTACGGCCTTCCGAGCGAACCACTGACGGCCGGCGACCTGGTCGATGTCACCTACCGCGATCAGGAGATCCTCGTCTGGTACAAAGGACACCTCGTCGTTCGTCACCGAGTGCGCCACGAGTCCGGACTAACGGTCTGGCATGCGGACCAGTTTAAAACGATTCCACCCGCAGCTGAGAGCCACCGCTTGCCCGCTCCCGTTGCATACCAGGTGCCCTCCATTGAAGCGCCGCGTCGCTCGCTCACCGAGTATGATGATCTCTTCAAGGCGCAAGAGGTTGTGATATGAGCACGACCCTTGCCATTGATGATCTTCTGCGCCGCCTACGTCTTGGACAGTTGGCTTCGCAGCTTCCAGAGCTGATCGAAGGAGCGCGGCAGCAGAAACTATCGTACGAACGATTCCTGGCCTCCGTTCTCGAGACCGAACTGCGTGGACGCGACGATCGTGCACTCGTGCGCCGGATGCGTTCGGCCCGCTTACCCCTGAAAGCCCGTTTAGAGACCTTCGACTTTGCCTTCCAGCCCTCGATCTCTGAGCGCCTGGTTGGCGAACTGGCGCAAGGATCCTATCTCGATACGGCTACTAACGTAATCCTGCTCGGGCCACCGGGCGTGGGAAAGACCCATCTGGCCTGTGCGCTCGCCGTTAAAGCTATCGAGAGCGGACATACGGCACGCTTTACAACGCTTCGCTCATTGATCACGGATCTGGGAGGACTCGGACGACGTGAGGTCAAGACGCTGCGGGCGTATCTAAAACCAGATTTGTTGATCATTGATGAGATTGGTTATTCCCAGCTCAGTCCCGATAACGCTAACAGTCTCTTCGAACTTATCACCGCACGATATGAACGTGGATCCATCATCCTGACGAGTAATCTCTCCTTCAATGACTGGGGCAACCTGCTCGGAGACGATGTCCTGGCGACTGCCATGCTCGACCGTCTGCTGCACCACGCCGAGGTCATCACCATTAACGGACGCTCCTACAGAATGCGTAACCACATAGAAAACGATCAACCATCCACCGCCGTGGGTGGGTCAATTTAAAGCTGTCGACCTGGGTCATTTTTAACCCGGCGTTGACAGAGGTAGGCTGGTAGTATCGAACTGCGGAAACCGATTCTATCCTCACCCCGACCCGTACGGTCGCGTATGCGGGGCATCTTTACAGCGACCTCCCCGATACCAGTCAAAATCTTCCTCTCTGGCAGATATCCATTGCGAACGATGCGGTGGCGATTCTCTTCGTCGCGCAGGAACTGGTAGCGCTGGCAGAAAGCTTCAACCTCGGCCTCAACGGCTGTGGCCAGCATCTTTGCGGCCCCTGTTCGCAATACTTCTGTCAACACATCCTCTGTGCTATTGTAGTTCTCGTTCTCGTGTGCGTTATTCGTCTTCATGGGCGGTGTATCCTCCAATCTTCGGATTGACAATGACGTAATCATCATCAGGATACGCCGCCTATACCTTTTTCACCCGTACACAACTTTCGGGGTTAACTCAGCAGCAGAATGCGAAATAGTCTTATTTTACCTCAGAAATAGTATTATTCGAACTCATGAATGATACAAAAGCATCACGGATCTCTTCCTCGAATGTCCTAGGCTCTCCTTATATGATCTGTACGGATAAAACACGACCACATATAGGAGAGCATCATGAAGACTTCGTCCCGTGTATTCGCAAATCTACTACTTTCTAGCCTCTTCGTTTTTGCGCTCACTGGCTCCACGATGCTCCCAGAGGTCGCCCCAGAGCCATCGGCCGAAATGGTTACAACTACCAGTACCCCGACCAGTGTTTGTTCTGCTGATCTGACGCTATCAACGCTGCTGGCTACGTCGAGCGCGACGACAGAGGCAGAAGTCCCCTGGTGCGAACTTGCGTGTTTCGTCGCATATACAGCGTGCCTTGCGTCTGGAGAGTTTGGGCCCGTTTGTGGGAGCCTTTACGAGGCCTGTCTGCTTGCATGTCTTTTCGTATAGTAATTAATATTCAGTTTGGCATATGACCTGTGCAGGCGTGGTAGCGAGTATGGTGCCACCGCCAAGCGCAAGGGGGCTGATTACGGTTGCATCCCTCTTTCTTGTGGTGGCCTCGGCTGGAGGTTTACTCGGTTGTTCTGATATCCATGAGGATGATGGACTTCAACAGTACGCTAAAGCGCATCTAGATTTAACCGTCGTTGTGGACGAAAGCAGTGACGGGTTCGTAGTTGATTTATCCACTGGGCCAGAGGGAGAGATATATATTCTCAATGCGAGAGACAACTCTGTACGCCGATTCAATCGCGATGGACACATCCTCGGCCGAAGTGTGCAGCTGAAACCACCGAGTGGTCCCCTGAGCCTAGGTTACTTGGAAATAAGCGACGGCGGAAATGTTAATGTAATTTTTGCTGCACCCGACAGCCTCATCTATAAACTATCGGCGGATAATGACTTGCTCGAAGCTATGGATTTGGGTCAGTCAGTTCAATTTGCGCAGTTTGGTCGGAAGGGACATCTATTTGCCTGGTCTAAATTAGAGGGCGGGATTATTCGCAAGTTCGCAGAAGATGATAATGACATCATTGAGATTCCGTTGCCCAGTGAGAAACTCTCCAAAAAGTTCGATGGACTGAAATTTCTTCTCACGAATGAAGGAAATTTAATTATTGTGCATACTTATTTAAACAAAATTGAGATGATTGACCAAGAGGGCAAGGTCATCTCCGTTATCAGTATTGACGGACTGCCAGACAGTGTGGAATATGGAAATTTAGTGTCACCTCAAACCGGCACTGCCGATCTAGTCAGCGTTCCTAAGGGCGTAATGTTTTCTGATGTGACTCAAGACGTCGCCGGACGCATTTACGTTTTGGACGGAGATTACGGAACTCTCCCGAGACAGATTGTTTATGTTGTTGACCTCGCGACAAAAATCGTAGAGACCATCTCTTTGGCTGAAAAAACGATGTTCATTCATTTCGGCCGAGATGGATATTTCTACATGGGTACAGACAGGCTCCGCTCCTTTTCAAGATACCGCCTCATCCACTAATTCTTTCTCGCGACACACGTTTAAGTTGGCCGACGCAAGCAGGACAATATCGAAAATCACCGCGCTTCTTAAGCTACTCGGTCTTGCTAAAAAGCTCAAGGAAAGAAAAGGCTCAAAGCCACGACAGATGGATGGATGGCTCCTCAGGGGGGGCGACATGCCGCCTGGGTTTGAGCTGTGGTTGGTCCCGGTGGACGAGCCCGATGTGCTGCCTCCATCTCGGCAGGTTGTTCAGCTGGCCCCGTTGGAGGAAAAACCGGACTCGATTCCTGATGCCATACCGTTTATATCCGGGTTTCGTTTGAGAGTAATAATTGACGAAGAAACGAGACTCGCTGTTTGGCTCCAGTTCTCAGGTTCTGACGACTACGAGAAAAATCTAGTAGAGAGACTTTCTGCTGAAGAGCTTGAACAACTAAGGTCGATCGCTAAGATTCATAACCCCGTGAAACTCGGCGACAAAGACAAGCGGGAGGTTCTCGACACGTATGTGCGCTTGGTTCACGAAACCTCAGACCCAGTAGAGTCCAATGCTCTGAGAAGTGCTTGGATGCAGGTGCTTCGAGATAGTGTAATCGCAGGCTGGGATTCAATCACAGATGTGCAAAATGGGCTTCAAATCAAATACGTGGATCTTAGAAATGGGAATTCTCGTAGGCGAGTTATTCTCTGCGAGTTCGGCCCTCTGAGATACGTTGGCTTAGAAGACATACTGGTTGATGATGGCCAACTGAACTTCTCCGGATAGGTCACAAAATCAGAAGTAGAGAATCGGGTGGATCGATAAATATATCAACGACTGAGATATATAAGAGCTCTCAACAGAGAGCTTTTATAGGATGATTATGCCGTTTCCGGCAGCTATGATGACCCGTATCGCGGCGTACCTCGAACTTTGAAGGAGGTTGTTGACGAGTTGGTTGAATACTTCCGTGCTGAAGGGGAGAGAAAGAAGAAGAGGACGAAATAAGGTTCCTGAAGTCCCCAATGTCCATAACCCGACCGTCCACTAAATCGGAGTAGGACCCGGCTTAAAGAAGACGTCATAGATTATCTGTACTTCTTGAGTCATCGATATCGTGTCGCTGCATGTGTCGCCACATCGTTGATGAGCACCGTATGCAATTTCGCGGGCCGACCCATTTTCTTAGGAACCATTCACAGGATCAGATCGCATAAGCCCCTCACGTAATACCGCCGCCTCTCCAATCGTGCAAGAGTTCGACATGCTTCCTTCGACAAATTCAATCATTTTTAGTGCTGAAGTTGTGTCTCCGACCATGCTGTACGCGCTAGCGAGTTCAAGCGCGATACCTGAATGCATGTCTGACATAGATGATGGTACGATCTCTCTGAGCTCTAAAAACTCGGCTATGGCCGTGCGGGCGTCGCCTGACACAGTTCTGTGAGACATGGCCATGATAGCCCGGACGAAAAGCAGGCCTTCTTCATGTTGAAGCTCACCAAATAAATCAGCAGCCATTTCTAGCGACTGCATCCCATCGGCCTTTTCTAAGCCCACCAGAGCTTGAGCCTGAAGAGTGAGTGCGAATGCGAGGAATGGATGATTGGTCTGGCGTAGGATGCTAACTGCGGGTTCTATTACTTGAGCGGCATCCTCGTAGTTGAAAGCTGCCAAGTAGGCATGGTGAGACCAATGCGCGTCTCAATTTGTCCGTCAGTATTAATAGTTGCTGCGTATATGTCGAAAAGTTCGCGAGCAACTACTTGTGCTTCGAACGACCTACAACGCTCGGCGAGTAGCAACAACCTAAGCTGCTGGCTCCGAAGCAGCAGTGGTTGGGAGTTCTTGTTGCGAGCGATTTGTGCAGCCTCGGCGAGGAGAGAATCCGCATCAGTGTATAACTGAGCTTTCAAAGAGGTCTCGGCCAACTGGTGAAGAGAGCGATAGAGAACCCACTGATTTCGAGACAAATGAGCGGCAGCGACCGCCTCTTTTAGAAATCGCAGACTAGAGATGTAGTCTGAGGATCTTCTCGCTAATACTCCTTTCAGCAGGTTGTACTCAGCCTTCCACGCGATTCCCACCGGGGCAGACTCGATTAGCGTTCCCAATATTAATAGAGTGGAATCTGCCTGAGTGGATGCACCAATTAATATATAATTTGCGGCACATGCGGTCAGGGATGCGACCCTGTACCAGCTGATTTCGTCTCTTCCAATACGGTCCAATACGTACCGGCAGTCGGTGATCGCGTCGCTGTATTGTCTCAGTAGTTCTTTCACACGAGAACGACGAATCCGTGCTTCGTAGTCATCCTCATTTCGCTCGATGTAATCATCGAGTGTCGTTATTTCTTCCTGACGGATGTCATTTCGCTCGATACGATCAAATAATTCATATCTACTCCTTAGCTCATTACCTAGAAAATCGTTGGGGTCTGCGGCTAAGCCACGCTCTATTCGGTCAATCGCACCTTCGTAGTTACGGTCATTTGCCAGTTTCTGCGCGACACTGTAATTGAATGTCTTGATGTAATCCGAATCGCTCTGATTCGAGTAATGAGTGTATGCTGACCATACAACGCTAACTATTCCAATAACGCCGGCTGTGACCCCAAAATATCGAGCCGTGTTGCGTTCCCGCTTAAGCTTTCGCCTTAGTTCACTATTGTACTTCTTTGAAACAGTTTCGAGATCCGCCGCAACAACTGAATCGTGAATCGCATTTTTCTTGTCCGCTTCTAATGACGACTGCACCAACAGGTCGAGGATATTCTGTAAAGAAGCTTTCATAAATTAGTTCGGGACGAGAGGGAAGCTCAGTCATTAAAACACAATCGCAATGAGATTAAAAGACTACTCTACTCCAATACACTAAACATCAAAAGAACTCTCCCATGTCATCTTTCGAAGTTATTCCGGGAATTCGTATGGGAGAATCTCCTGAGCAGGAGCGGAAGTGCGTGCCGCTCCTGCTCAGTCTTCCACTTATTTTACATAAGAAATATTTCCAGAAAGTACCTGGCCAGCGTGCCTTAGTTGATATAGATACACTCCGTTTGCCGCGTGCTGCTGTGGCGTCCAGCGCAGTTTCTGGATTCCGGGTGTTTCTGCCTGTCCAATTTCCGCGTGAACTACGCGTCCCAAAATGTCAAATATTTTGAATTCGTAATCCCCGGATTCTGGAATGCCTATCACAAAAGTCACTTGACCATTGAACGGATTTGGATAGGCTTCCGCTTTGAACACGATCGGCAACACGATCTCATCATCTTCGACGTTCGAAGTAAAATCAACACCTCTTTTGGGATTGTTTGGATCGTAGTACTCGTCTGTCATATCGTCCGTATCCTCATCGATTGAGTGGTCATCAAAGGACGTCTTGACCTTGTTCGCACAACCTGATCCTGTGCAGCAATACACTCCTCCACTCGTAGTGTAGCAGGCGTCTGCTGCCGACTCCATTTCGGTCCGCAAATCAAGCATTCCAAATCCGCTCGGCAGATCATCAACAGCAATCTGAACTACATCCAATCCGTCTGTGCCCTCGAGATTGAAATAGTCCCACAGCGCCCCGGATACAGCCATAGATACATCGTAATTACTTATAGCACCGGTTACACCATCGAGATCCTCGGTGTCGCCCGATTTAAGGGGATACCAGTCAGCACTATTATCAACATCTCGCTCCACGCCTCCTGAATATGATCCGATTACAGTATCCATCGTTGTCGGTGGATTCAGTTTTTTACGGTATACAATCCCCAGAAATCTGCTAAAGCCTCTCCGATGACAATCTTTTCTCGAATGACTCCCGGATTCGTTCCACCAACCAGTCCAGTATTCAATTGCTCCTCGTGAACGTGGTACATTTCGTGAGCGATTATCGCTCCTTCGTACATCCAATAGGTACTGGATCCACTATGCTGGTGCTCAGATTCTATCAACTCTGAGGATGGAGTAATGTGAGGAGATCCACTTCCATTCACCGTGAACGTGACAAACGGCATAGTATAGTCCGTGTATGTTCCATAGCTCTGAAAATTGGTTTCCATCCACTGATTAAATTGCGTGGCATGATAGTAGGCTTGCACTTCATCAAAATCAGCGCTCGGATAGGAAAAGTCGAAATCTTCTGTGAGCCCGACTTCTACCTCCGATCCCCCACCGTCTAAAATCTCTACAAATTTCCCGTCGAGAATGTACTTGTCATCGATGGCGGCACATACGTGCGTCAATCCTTTACGGGATGGAGTGGTGACACTGTCTATTCCATGTGCGTTAGGAAATACATCTCCAAATTTGAGTGTAGTACATGTCGTTTGGAGTGGATCCATGACTGTGGCAAGCGACCCACTAGCTCTGCCAATATGCATGTTGTCATTTATGCCCGCCCGAATTCCTGAGGTCGTTAAAACAGAGCCTGTGGAAGCATCAATTGTAGCTGTGTACTCTGCTTTTCCAAAGCCTTTCGCCGTGAAACGGTAAGCCCATCGATAGCCTGTGTCTTGTCTCCCTTCAAGCCCGAGCTCGGATTGGACTCCGATTATTCCAGCAAATAATTCGGGCAAAAACTGACTGGCTGCCGCTTGTGATATTCGAGGTTCATTTAGGATAGAAACCGCTGTGGAAATTTTCGAGTTTATTCCATCCACCGTGAACGGAGTCGATTCGAAATCGACCGACTCCCAGGGATAAAACGCCCAATCACCATCTTCGGAAATGGATTCTGGTTTGCCGGTTGGAAATTGAAAAGCCTTAATGGTAATTCCGTGATCGAAAACCGGAAACCCGTTATAGTATTGCTGGTAGAATGCCCGCACACCGCCTCGAAGCGAGTTTTCTGTTTTGGCGTGTGACACCTCGGTGGATGCCGAAAGGACCATGCGTTCAACAATACTTGCAACGAGAGCGTTGGTATTGTCGCCAATCTTGGTCTCGTTTACCGCGATGCGCGCGGCAGATAGGGCAAATTTGCCATCGAACCGACTAGATTGATACACATCTCCCTTATTAGGCGATTGGGAAAGAGCCCAATTCGCTGCGTCACTCGCCAATTCCTGAGCTTGCGCTGTACCGACGACCAGAAAGAGTAGAACTGCAATCGTAAATATTCTTTTCATGTGTTTTGGAGAGTTTAGTAATCAGGAAAAGCAACCCCAGTCGCCCCGGGGATGTTATCTGAAGAGATCCAGATGCTTGTTCGACCGCTCCGAGCGTCTAGAATTTTTATGTGTTTACCCACGTCGAAATTGTCATCAATAACAGCTGTATAAATAACATTGCTATCCACCACCCAACGCGGATGGAGGGCTTCGCGGCCACTCAGGTCTTGAAACACGTTGTATGAGGGGCCATTGAGCCAGCGAAGCATCATGCGCCATTTCCCCCTATTTGTACTGGGGCCTCGCACCATGATCACCAGTGCGTTCGTGGCCGGGTCGTAGTCGGCGGTACTCCTGGAGTACATGAATGACGTGTCGATATTGTCAAACCAGCTTACCGGCGTTGCCGTATCCGTTGCGCTGTCGTAGAGCCCCCTAAAGCGACCATCTACGTTGGAGAGATCGTCATCATATAGTGCGAATAAGCCACCGGGTAACAATGGGGCGCCCGCGAGAAGAATAGATTGAGATTGCTCAGTCACTGTGTCCATTGTCACGTTTCGCCTCATGGACTGCCATCCCGGACTCAGAAAGGTGTTCTGGATGTACTCGTGGTCATTTATCCATGTCAAAGCATGGGTCGAGCCGCCGATTTTACCATGTGTCACGAATCTGGCTGAATCGCTAATAACATCGTAGCCCTTTTGCCCCAAGAGGCTGTGATACGAGTATGCGATGAATGATTTGCTCGGGTTGAACCGGGGCGCACCAAAGTTGTCGCCTATATCAACGATGACATAATCCCCAGGGCGCGAAAACGGCGCAAGTGCCAGTGCAGAACTGTCAGGTAACTCATAATCGCCGTAGACAATTATGAATGCGACCAGGCTGTCCGTCACGCTGGGCGGAAAGGCTGATTCATATTCGATTGGGAGTGGTTTCTCTTCTTCTGTCCCGACAATGTTATCGTCGCAACCAATTAATACGAACCCCAACAGAAGTGCGATTAAAAAATAATTGGGCTTCAGAACGTATTTTGGCATATAAATGGGAGCACTACTTCCTTTACTTTCGGCCTACGATGAAAAATGTTTAAGCTATTCCTGGAATCAGGAGCGTGTACCAAGTACAACCCCAGACGCTACTCTCTGAAAGCTCGTTGGTAAGAAGTAGACCGACCGAAGCCCATCAACAGTCGGGAAGGTTGTCTAAATTGTTTGCGGTCGTGTCGTCGGGCGCTGTAGTTAGATAAAGACCATTTTGACCCTTCTTAGAGCTATGCCCAAAAGTTGTGTATGGAAGGTTTAGGCAGCGTGTCGTTCTGATGTAATTCCGTCGGTGAATTTGATTCCTTTTTTTACAAGTTGCAATAGGTGCGGTGCATTCAGTTTCCTCCACTTCTTCTGAGCCTCTTTACATAGACGGAAGGCCATTGCAAGAGCTGTTTCTCGGCTCAGACATCCCCTCGTTTTGGCGGTCCTGAGGCGCACGGTCGCGAACGTAGATTCGATCGGATTTGTGCTCCGAAGATGGATCCAGTGTTCTGCCGGAAAGTCATAAAAAGCGAGCAGTTCTTCTCGGTCTTTCACCAGAATCTCTGCTGCTTTCGGATACTTTTGCTGGTAGGCTTTGATGAAAAACAGAAGGGCGCTCTCTGCCTGCTTTTTTGTTTCTGCTGTATAGATCTGCGTGAGGTGACCTTTTGCCTTCTTCTGAACGGACTTGGGCAGGCGGTTGAGCACATTTGCTGTCTTGTGCACCCAACAGCGTGCGGCTCGCGTCTCGGGATAAACTTCTGCGAGAGCACTCCAGAATCCCATGGCTCCATCGGCAACAGCCAGCTTCGGTCCTTGATCCAGCCCGCGGTGCCTCAGCTCCAGGAGCAACTCTCGCCACGACTGCTTGCTCTCGCGAAAGCCGTCCTCGAGTGCTATAAGCTCCTTCCTTCCATCGGCCGTAGCGCCGATCACGACCAGCAGACACAGTTTCTGTTTATCCATGCGTACGTTTACGTGAATACCGTCGGCCCAGAAATAGACGTAGTGCTTCTCCTTCAGGCTCCGCTTTTGCCAGTCTTCGTGCTCCCTTGTCCAAAGCGTCTTCAGGCGCGCAATCGTCGAGGAGGTCAGCCCTGGGGCATCAGGACCAACAAGGGCCGAGAGCGCTGCCTCAAAGCCGCCCGTTGAAACTCCCTTCAGGTACAACCATGGAATGAGAGCCTCAAGCGAGCGGCTCTTGCGGAGGTAGGCTGGTAGTATCGAACTGCGGAAACCGATTCTATCCTCACCCCGACCCGTACGGTCGCGTATGCGGGGCATCTTTACAGCGACCTCCCCGATACCAGTCAAAATCTTCCTCTCTGGCAGATATCCATTGCGAACGATGCGGTGGCGATTCTCTTCGTCGCGCAGGAACTGGTAGCGCTGGCAGAAAGCTTCAACCTCGGCCTCAACGGCTGTGGCCAGCATCTTTGCGGCCCCTGTTCGCAATACTTCTGTCAACACATCCTCTGTGCTATTGTAGTTCTCGTTCTCGTGTGCGTTATTCGTCTTCATGGGCGGTGTATCCTCCAATCTTCGGATTGACAATGACGTAATCATCATCAGGATACGCCGCCTATACCTTTTTCACCCGTACACAACTTTCGGGGTTAACTCAGCTCGATTCGACTTAGCTCAATGTCACGTCCTTCGATTGCTGGCAGTCTAATCCCCAGATACCGAAACGGAACGAGGGTATCATCATGGTCATCCGCGAAGTCAAACAATGTCGCTTCGGGATCCAAAATCAGAGTCCACTCTCCCTCAAAGTAGACCCAATCATACGTTTCTAACCACGCCAGATTGGAAGAATAGACGGTTCCCAGCAACGTCCTCTGTTCCGTCACCATCTCGAGTGACTCACCGTCATTCTGTCCGTCAAGCGCAAATAGTTCAAAAGATGAATTTTGCATACTGGAATAAGACTCTCCCAAGGTGAGCCATATTTCAGTTTCGTTCTTAGCGATTTGATGGAGCTCAAATTTGGCCATCAACATTCCGTTTTGATCAACGGCTTGTGCGATGAACATCGCACCGATTTCGATACCCACTGGATCAAAATAGATGTTACCACTTTTTTGCCCGTTCAAATCAACAGATAATCCGGAGTTGCCGGCCGCGAGACCTGAGGCAACGATTATTGAAGAGATCTCGGAAAGACGGGCTTCACCAAATGTTGTGTATGTCAAACCACCATGTTCGAAAGAAATCGACTCCGTGCGACTCCCTGTGACGGCGAAAAAAGAAAAAGTTATTACTCCACATAGGAGGACTCGTTTGATGTAGTGCATTGCATTCCATTGTGCTCGTTTGAGAATTGCGAGCTGAAAGGAGCGTGATAAATGCGTTACTCAAATCCACCTTTAAAGCTATATTTTAGCGTGATATCTCTCGTTTATAATGAGGAAATCTATTACGGTGAATTAAGTGAGAATCAACTATTTGGTGCTTGTGAGCAGCTTTATGGCTCTGCACATAAGTCCCGAAATGGGAGTGGCGCAACAAGTGGCCTCAATAGAGTCTTCCGTTCGAGAGGTGGAGATCAGAGGTGATCATCTCCTGCTCCTCATTGATCGAAATTCGAAACTCGATAGTCTAAAAATACCAATCAGGGCGCTACTTTCTTTTCCAGGTATATCAGAAAGTCGGGCGGTAGTCGAAGTACAATCGGACACGCTTAAGAGATCGGTCGTTTTTAATTACGAGTCCGATATCGACGGGGAATTTTACCACGTCGAAATTGAGGAAAGGGGGATGGCTACATTCACTAGGGGTGATAGTGTTGATCTTAAAATTCCTATCGATGTTCTTGGTATAGCAGATTTCGCCAACGACAGGCATTTCCCAAGAGACGAATCGCCCACCGCCGGTTTTAAATTTGATCTGGAAGAAAAAAGTATAGGAGTGTTGTTGGAACACACCGTTTCCTTCCTGCTGGTCGGATTCGCGCTGATATTGCTGGCAACTGGCCTTGTGGCGCGATTCGTCTGGCATGCCCGCAGGGAGAAGAAGGAGATGTTGGCGTCTAGAAAAAGATTGTTTGAAGCCAGGGAGAACGAACGTTCTGAGGTCGCTTCCGAACTTCACGATGGCCCAATTCAGACGCTTCAAATCTTGCAGGGCAACCAGGATGTAGAAGACGAGGAGTTGAGAATGGAAGTCATGAAAGCGAAGCTCGCCGCCAAGGATGTCACGAGGCAGCTCAGGGAAATATGTGCAAACCTCAAGCCTCCTGTGTTGCATCATTTTGGCTTCGTTCGAGCTGCGAAATCACTTACATCTAATTTCAGACGGCAGCATATAGAAGTAGAAGTTCACCTATCGCTCGAAGTATCAAAAGAGGAAATTTCGCCAGAAAACGGCCTGCTTTTGTATAAGGTTTTGACCGAATCACTCACTAATATTGGAAAGCATGCGGGCGCAAAAAACGTGTGGGTAGATTTGACTAGTACGAGCAGTACAATTAGACTGGAGATCAAAGACGACGGTTCGGGCTTCGCGGTCCCCAAGAAAATCTCAGAATTTGAGAGACAGGGCCATTTAGGGTTGTCGTTTCTCTCCCAGCGGGTAGAATCGACAACATCGAAGCTGAAGATTGAATCCTCTACTGGCGCTGGAACGATTATTCAACTGCTGATTGATAAATACGAACCGAAATCCCGTCGTCGCCCATTAACACACCTGTTCAAAGCGTGAACATCGAATTCAACAAAAAGACTGTCAAAGTCCTCATCGTAGATGACCATCCGCTTACTCGTGAGGGCTTAATCACCAAATTAGAAGAATTGGGACGATATGAGGTGATCGGCGAGGCAGGTGATGGGAAATCTGCGCTTCATCTCGCTCTGACCCTCAAACCGGATATTGTTCTTTTAGATATTGAGCTGCCGCTCATGACGGGTGTCGAGGTTACACAAGAGCTAAGACGCAGGGCTCCAGAAATAAAAATACTGGCTCTAAGTGCCTTCGACGATAGAGAGTATGTATATGGTGTCCTGGACAGCGGTGCCAGGGGTTATATGAAGAAGGAAGAAGCATCAAAGACCGTCCTTTCAGAGGCTTTGGAAACGATCCTAGATCGGGACGATAAATGGATAAGCCCATCGATGGCAACACAATTGGTCCGGACGTTGGTATCCGAAAGAGAAACGATTGAGGTGCTCGACGCCTTAACCGAACGAGAACGTGAGGTTTTGGTACTTGTTGGAGGAGGGAAAGGAAATCAGGAGATAGCCGATAAGCTCTTTGTTTCGACCCATACCATAAAGAATCATGTCGATCACATTCGACAAAAAATAGGCATCAAGGCCAGAACTGAGCTTGTTGCCTGGGCGTGGCAAAAAGGAGTCCTGGAATCCTAGCGTTTTTCAGCCGCTCATGGCGCTGAATCCGAGTTCAAATCGACTTCAATTTCCCAGCGCTGGGTTGGGAGACAATGACAAAAATTCTGGCCGATAGTCCTCTGCGCTCAGCATCAGTAGTCAAGCTGGTGCACCAGGATCGGTGGATTCATGTCATAGCTGTCTGACCCTAAGTTGTAGTGCGTCAACGATCTGAACAATAGTGCATTCTGTGAAGCCCATCTTCCAGACTGATAGCTCTTGTAGAGGATCGGAGTATCGTTGAGAGTCGTTCCATCGACGTTTATCAGTTGTAGGCCCATTCGTTTTTCGGACGTTGCAAACGTCTCGTACCCGTTCTCATTCGTGCATCATCAAAGATGGTGGACAGAGGTTGGAATCAGTACATCCAGTATTGTTTTAGTGAAGATATAATGAACCAAGTCTCGACAAGTCGCTATTTGTCATCTAATAGCAGGTATTGACCCTCTTAGTCTTGTATAGGCATGGACTGTCCTTACTTGTCCGGTAGTGTCTTGATATATGAGCTATGCCCAAAAGTTGTGTATGGAAGGTTTAGGCAGCGTGTCGTTCTGATGTAATTCCGTCGGTGAATTTGATTCCTTTTTTTACAAGTTGCAATAGGTGCGGTGCATTCAGTTTCCTCCACTTCTTCTGAGCCTCTTTACATAGACGGAAGGCCATTGCAAGAGCTGTTTCTCGGCTCAGACATCCCCTCGTTTTGGCGGTCCTGAGGCGCACGGTCGCGAACGTAGATTCGATCGGATTTGTGCTCCGAAGATGGATCCAGTGTTCTGCCGGAAAGTCATAAAAAGCGAGCAGTTCTTCTCGGTCTTTCACCAGAATCTCTGCTGCTTTCGGATACTTTTGCTGGTAGGCTTTGATGAAAAACAGAAGGGCGCTCTCTGCCTGCTTTTTTGTTTCTGCTGTATAGATCTGCGTGAGGTGACCTTTTGCCTTCTTCTGAACGGACTTGGGCAGGCGGTTGAGCACATTTGCTGTCTTGTGCACCCAACAGCGTGCGGCTCGCGTCTCGGGATAAACTTCTGCGAGAGCACTCCAGAATCCCATGGCTCCATCGGCAACAGCCAGCTTCGGTCCTTGATCCAGCCCGCGGTGCCTCAGCTCCAGGAGCAACTCTCGCCACGACTGCTTGCTCTCGCGAAAGCCGTCCTCGAGTGCTATAAGCTCCTTCCTTCCATCGGCCGTAGCGCCGATCACGACCAGCAGACACAGTTTCTGTTTATCCATGCGTACGTTTACGTGAATACCGTCGGCCCAGAAATAGACGTAGTGCTTCTCCTTCAGGCTCCGCTTTTGCCAGTCTTCGTGCTCCCTTGTCCAAAGCGTCTTCAGGCGCGCAATCGTCGAGGAGGTCAGCCCTGGGGCATCAGGACCAACAAGGGCCGAGAGCGCTGCCTCAAAGCCGCCCGTTGAAACTCCCTTCAGGTACAACCATGGAATGAGAGCCTCAAGCGAGCGGCTCTTGCGGAGGTAGGCTGGTAGTATCGAACTGCGGAAACCGATTCTATCCTCACCCCGACCCGTACGGTCGCGTATGCGGGGCATCTTTACAGCGACCTCCCCGATACCAGTCAAAATCTTCCTCTCTGGCAGATATCCATTGCGAACGATGCGGTGGCGATTCTCTTCGCCGCGCAGGAACTGGTAGCGCTGGCAGAAAGCTTCAACCTCGGCCTCAACGGCTGTGGCCAGCATCTTTGCGGCCCCTGTTCGCAATACTTCTGTCAACACATCCTCTGTGCTATTGTAGTTCTCGTTCTCGTGTGCGTTATTCGTCTTCATGGGCGGTGTATCCTCCAATCTTCGGATTGACAATGACGTAATCATCATCAGGATACGCCGCCTATACCTTTTTCACCCGTACACAACTTTCGGGGTTAACTCATCTCACTTAAAGAAATGATTTATTGCAGATGGTCTCAATAAGCAACTTCAACTAAAACGGATGAGCAACGTTACTATTTGAACAGCAGTGAAAGCTTAACAGAATTTGACGCGACCAACAGTAGAGGTTTTCGGTTTAGGTACGACCCTCGAAGGTGATCGGCAGCCGAGCGATTCGTGAGGCCGATAGTGGTTGTAGCCATGCCGCCACTCGAAGGCTTTATCTCTCGCTTCATTGAGACTCCGAAAGACGTATGCTGAGCAGTTTTTTGCGAATACTGCCGTTGAAGCGTTCCCCGCATGCATTCTGAGAAAGCTTTCCAAGCTGGATGTAAGAAGCCAGCGTGATTTTCTGATCCTTGCACCATGCATCGAGCTTATGACGGATAAGCTCTGGCCCGTTGTCAACTCTGATCATGTTTTGTGATCCTCGAACCTCTTGGAGCTGCTCGAGAGCCCTGGCGACCAGTAGGGCCGTCAACCAACTGGAGTTGACTCGTTACGAAGACTATTTTGGGCTTTCAATCCAAGATATTGTCATGCCAAGAACAAGACCAGCGTACCCGCCTGAGTGTAAAACTCAAATAATCGAATTGGCCCGTTCTGGACAATCTTCGTCGGAACTAGCTCGAGAGTTCGAACCTTCTCTTCAAACGATTCAAGACTGGATCAAACAGGCTGACTTAGATGATGGAATCCGCCAAAATGGATCCACTTCTCGTGAGCTGGATGAGCTTAGACAGTTACGTGGAGAGAACAAAAGGCTGAAGCAGGAACTAGATATTCTTGCAAAGGCCGCGGCTTGGTTTGCGCGGGAGACCGGAAGCATTCCACCTACGAAGTGATCAGCGTGTATCAAGCCGACTATCCGATAACGACCATGTGCCGAGTGCTGGAAGTCTCCATCAGCGGGTGTTATGCGTGGCAGACACGGAACGAGTCTTTTGGTACAAATACAGTTTGCTGCTCTCCAGACGGTGAACAATGCTTTCTGAACATCGCGTGTGTATAACCTTGGCGCTCGTGGTGGCTGCGGTGCTGCTTTCTTTTTTACCGCTTTCCTTCCCAACTTTCGAATGGCGTGTTTACGATGATACCCAGTCGATGCTGCAAACTCATCCAGTATTTTCTTTTTCTCCCTTCTGCGTGAGTTCCGGTATCGGTCCTGTATCGATTCACACAGTTCTTTCCTTGCTTTCAAGCTCATTCGTTTCCTCATTCGTTAGGTCTCTCGGCTCGGTTCTGCCCAGACTTTTGGGACTAAACTGCTGAGAATATGAAGGAAACAAGGTCTTCATTTTGGTAACATTTTCTAATGAGGCAAGATGGTGATCCGTTTATGAGTGTCGTTGATCAGCGGCCATATTTCAATGCTTCCGTGGTGGCTTCTACAAGGTCTCGCGGACATCGATTGGCTCTACGCGAACTGTTCCCGATTCATCGGTATGCTAGAAATGGGATGGCTCAAGACAATCGATTATCACGGGTCGTGCACTCTCTTTACTTTTCAAACGCCGTAGAGAACCGGAATTCAGTAACGACGATGAAATAATCCTTCTCGTTGATCTGCAGAAAGGTTGACATACCAATCAATGATAGGGAGGGTCGGACCCAACATCAGCTCAAATAACATCGACCTTGTTACTCACAAACGAAAAATCCGCCTGGATCGGAACATTATTTGAATCATACGACACATTATATACTCCGTTCAGGTTAAAATCATGCTGCCCAAGCCATTGTATGACTTCAAAGGCCAAACTTTGCTTCTGATAGAGCTCGACAAATGAACATTCGACATAGACCCATGCGAATTGATCCAGCTGATCTTCGCAACCTTTCAGAGCTTCCAATTCAAAACCTTGCACATCCAGTTTAAGAAGTCTGGGTGGGTGCATTGTTGATACATCAACAAATTTTTTCAGTCGGCCAACGTCAACAGTTGTCGTACGAACTTCTTCCGTGCCGGGGAATATCGCATTCTGTAACTGTCCAATCGGGAGTAAGGACGAGGAATCATCGCTCGCGGAGACATGCATTGTTGCAGTGCCGTTTACAGGTCCAATTGCCCCTATGACTAAGACAGTTCTGCTATCGTGGACAAACACGTCTTCGTATATTTTCGCAGGACCGTCTAGGGGTTCAAAGGATATTATATCTGCATTCGGCAAACAGCCTCTAATGGCAAGCGCAAACTGTCCTCGATTGGCTCCTATATCAATGATTGTGGCAACAGATCCCACATTCTTCAGAAAATATTTATGCTCCACTGCTGCAGCAACACCATGACGAATGAGTACCCAACGCCATGTTGGAAATGTCAGCAATATGAGGAGCTTTTTCAGCTTTCGAAAATACTGCAAAAAAGTTACCCTAATTAAGACTACGCGATTGGCCATTTTTTTCCGTAAGAAAGGATTCAATCACCGACAACGCGCGAGTTCCTTTCTGGCAACACTCGGCATCGGTCACCGCGGTCGTGTCGATATGCTTGAGGTAGAAGGGATCCCTGTAGATCATGAACTGCGTTCCGTAGCGTTGCGGTTTGTCAATACTAAGGATAAGGAGATGACGATCCGCCGCCGCTGTGGCGAGCCTCGACGCAGAAGCGTGTGTTGGATCGAATGATACGGCCTTTTCATCTAAGCCCCATGGTGCGCGATTTAATGTCGGGTCCTCGTCGTGCTGTAAAATCTTAGCGGCGTGATAAAAATTGTCTGCTATTCTTACGGAATCGACCTGCAGTAGTTCATTCCCCGCTTCTTTTTTTCTGCTTCAGCACGGAAGTATTCAACCAACTCGTCCACAACTTCCTCTAAAGTTCGAGGTGCACCCTGATCTGGGTCACACTAGATGCCGGAACAGGCAAGTTCCAGCCACAAGAGCTCTCAACTGAGAGCCCCTTCTGTAAAGTTCGAGTTTTGAGATAAGGGTACCGATAGCACCATCTCAAATCTCATTTCCATCTCAAAACTCTCTTTCAGTGATTAACGACATTCATAAACGGCGCAGCTTGTGAGGGTGCACGCGCTTGATGATGTCCGCCTCGGTGGCCACTTCTTTGACGATCTGCTGAATGCGGCGTGCTGAATAGGTTCCTCCATGCGAGGATCGAAAGAGCGGGCCTGATCGGCGGTAGCGGATATGTAGCCGAATCTGCTCGGCTAACTCCTGTGTGATTGGGACGTCTCGATCCACGCCACCCTTATCTTTCCTCAGGCGTATCTGCAGAGCGTTGGAATCCATAGCCACGATTGAAGCGACCCTCTTCGGCTCAGAGGCACGGTTGCACGAGAAAGGGCCGCCCTTGACATCTCGAAGAAAATCGAGCAATCTACAAGGTGATTCTTTTGGGCCATAAGAATAGTAATCTTGGCTCATTGCCGGATTAATGAGCCAGAAGTATTCTGAGGAGATCCCATGCTTTTTTCGTCACCATTCTTTACGAAGAGCGACTATGAACAGATTACTCCCTTTCTCAGTCTTGACTTGTCTTGGGGCATTATTGTCCGTCATGGCAATCGGATGCGATTCAGCTACCTACACGGTAGATGCTGAGAACGACTTACTGACAGCTGTCGGTGCCGACTTCCATCAATTGACCCTCGACGAGCAATTTCTGCGAGCCTCCGAAGACGTCCCCGGATTTGGAGGCTTGTTTATTGACGATAGTGGAGTCGTAATAGTAGTGCTTACGGACGAATCGAGAGTTAACCCCGAAAGTTGTGTACGGGTGAAAAAGGTATAGGCGGCGTATCCTGATGATGATTACGTCATTGTCAATCCGAAGATTGGAGGATACACCGCCCATGAAGACGAATAACGCACACGAGAACGAGAACTACAATAGCACAGAGGATGTGTTGACAGAAGTATTGCGAACAGGGGCCGCAAAGATGCTGGCCACAGCCGTTGAGGCCGAGGTTGAAGCTTTCTGCCAGCGCTACCAGTTCCTGCGCGACGAAGAGAATCGCCACCGCATCGTTCGCAATGGATATCTGCCAGAGAGGAAGATTTTGACTGGTATCGGGGAGGTCGCTGTAAAGATGCCCCGCATACGCGACCGTACGGGTCGGGGTGAGGATAGAATCGGTTTCCGCAGTTCGATACTACCAGCCTACCTCCGCAAGAGCCGCTCGCTTGAGGCTCTCATTCCATGGTTGTACCTGAAGGGAGTTTCAACGGGCGGCTTTGAGGCAGCGCTCTCGGCCCTTGTTGGTCCTGATGCCCCAGGGCTGACCTCCTCGACGATTGCGCGCCTGAAGACGCTTTGGACAAGGGAGCACGAAGACTGGCAAAAGCGGAGCCTGAAGGAGAAGCACTACGTCTATTTCTGGGCCGACGGTATTCACGTAAACGTACGCATGGATAAACAGAAACTGTGTCTGCTGGTCGTGATCGGCGCTACGGCCGATGGAAGGAAGGAGCTTATAGCACTCGAGGACGGCTTTCGCGAGAGCAAGCAGTCGTGGCGAGAGTTGCTCCTGGAGCTGAGGCACCGCGGGCTGGATCAAGGACCGAAGCTGGCTGTTGCCGATGGAGCCATGGGATTCTGGAGTGCTCTCGCAGAAGTTTATCCCGAGACGCGAGCCGCACGCTGTTGGGTGCACAAGACAGCAAATGTGCTCAACCGCCTGCCCAAGTCCGTTCAGAAGAAGGCAAAAGGTCACCTCACGCAGATCTATACAGCAGAAACAAAAAAGCAGGCAGAGAGCGCCCTTCTGTTTTTCATCAAAGCCTACCAGCAAAAGTATCCGAAAGCAGCAGAGATTCTGGTGAAAGACCGAGAAGAACTGCTCGCTTTTTATGACTTTCCGGCAGAACACTGGATCCATCTTCGGAGCACAAATCCGATCGAATCTACGTTCGCGACCGTGCGCCTCAGGACCGCCAAAACGAGGGGATGTCTGAGCCGAGAAACAGCTCTTGCAATGGCCTTCCGTCTATGTAAAGAGGCTCAGAAGAAGTGGAGGAAACTGAATGCACCGCACCTATTGCAACTTGTAAAAAAAGGAATCAAATTCACCGACGGAATTACATCAGAACGACACGCTGCCTAAACCTTCCATACACAACTTTTGGGCATAGCTCTGTCGTTTTCGGGATGTTGTTGTAACGACAACGTTTCGGTGTTGTCGTCACGACCACGCTGTTGTTGTAACGACAACAAATTATCGCCCTGTTTCGGGCTCAATTCACCAGGTATTTCAAGAAGTGGTCGAAGGACACTTCCCGGAAATTTTTTGATTGCTTTTTCGCGCAAAAGATCGTGCACGGCTCGCGATGCAGCGTGACGATCCATACCAACCAGGGCCCCCAGGCGAGCGTGGGAAAGGTCGCAATAGCCTCTTTCTCTATTTATTTGGCAAATTGCCACAAATATGGAGGTTAATCGGTGAGAACGCTTGTTAGAGAGGTGATTTCGCCGCAACCGGATGTCCTGAAAAACGAGTGCATCCACCGGGTGGTCTTCATCATGGCCTGGTGATATTGTTTGAGTTGAGCGTTGCTGTTCATTCATTAAAATTGGGCTCTACTCTCTCTGCCGTAGGCCTCGGCGCCCTACAAGTGTTGATAGATTGCGCTGTACCAGATGAACAGTGGAGAGGAGCCCGTTTCGATTCGTCCATTTTTTCTCGCTTGTGAAAGGCGAGTTGGGCTGTGGCAGTCATTGCAACCCAGGACGTAAAATTGAATCGACTGATGATGTGGCGAGCTTTCGTTTTCGTAATGCCCGACAAGAAAATCTCTGCCTGAAAAACTCTGGCAGCAGCCTGTGAAAACGCGGTCATTATTTCGCGCGGAGTCAGGCCAGATTCATCGATAAGATTGTCAAGCGTGATTCTCATGGCGTTAACACCAAGATTATCACTAGAGAGGGCGCTTGCGAAGATGTGCTTTTCTATCGGAGAGGGCTGGGGAGAAGACTGCTGGGGAGGCGAATTGTGCTCTTGCACGGCAAAGATGAGATTTAAGTCAGAAAGTGGTGTGCATTAAGGGGGCTCTGCGACGCATCGCGAGCAGGTCCTACAGAATCTGCGCGTTCTGTCTTTCCCGTTCTTCATGGACAAGGATTGCTCGCTCACTGATCAACTCGATGCGACGACGGCTGTCTCTGCGAGCGACTTCCAGCTTACCGCTGGACACGAGCTTTCTGATGTAGTAAGGGCTGTACCCCTTTTTCCCCGGAATGTATGCGCCTTGTTTGAGGCGAATGCCGGCCTGTTCAATCGAATACATGATCTTTTTAGGCGGTGGCGCCGCTGATGATAGTTCAGACATATAACCGGCCCAACATTTGTACATTGATGGGTTATCCAAGGCGCCCTGACTCGTGAAGAGGCGCGCAGAGGATATTTATCGAATATAATAGGCTATAAGTTGATTGTTGTCAACTTGTTCTGGCAATTTAATACTTGTAAGAGCTAGTAACATGGGCGCCACTAAGAGAAAAAAGCGACAGAAGAGCTTGAAGAGGGCGGTTTTAGAGTTTTTAATTCCTCAGTCATCCGAAACTGTTACTTCGCACCAAATAGTGGACGAATTGAGTGAGGAAGGATACCACGAGAGCTCAATCCGCAAGGTCCTTAACCAACTCAAATCCGACGATATCCTTGCGTCTCCTGAAAGGGGATCATATTTGTACGTGGGTGACTCTGATCACCGGGATAAAATGAGGGAATTACTTGGACCCAAATTCGAAGTCCCGGATGAGGGCCAGTATCAGTCGGATGTTCGGACCAGTAAATTAGTCGCGGCAATTTTCAGGCAGCAACTCAGTTGTGGACCGATCTACGACCTGAATGATTATTCGTCTGCTCAGGAATCGGACCAACAAGAAAGAAAGATCATAGGCCTGGTCAAAAGGAGTCAAGAGGGCGCATTTCATCTCAAATGCCGGGGTGATTTCATGGCCCCAACCATTCGAAAAAACGAGATCGTAGAGTGTCACCCACTCCCGGATTTCAACGAGTCACTTCAGTCGATTAGCGGAATTTATTTTTTCAGATTGGATAATATTCATAGAGTCGCACGACTCCGACTAGCCGGGGGCGACACCATAGAAATCATACCCGACAACAAGATCTATGAAAAGGAAACCCTAACGATTTCTAACTCTGATGACTTCGCGATTATTGCTGAAGTAGTCTTATGAGGATCTACGCCGGCCACAAAGGGAAAAACAAATATGTGATCTTTTACGATAAAGACCGCAAACCAACCCACAAATGGCAGACATTAGGAACGAAAAGCGCAGTTGTTCAGCGGCGTAGAATCACTGAAATAGAGAACGACTACGAGTTTGGTCGTTTGCCTGACCCGTGGATGAGCGGAGTTGTTAAACCAGCTCACCGGGCCCTTGATTTCTGGATTAATCGGTATTTAGATAGCAAATCTTACGCAAGCCCGAGTCAGCCGCGGGGGCGCCTAAGAAGATTGGCAAATCAGCTTGGCGCAGGCTATGGTGTAGATATTATTACCGAAAAACAGCTCGTTGAGTGTATTACTTACTACAACACGGCGGAGAGCAGAAACTCACAAAGGCGGATTTTAAAGACTTTTTTAAATATCTGGTTCAAGAGAGGGTTGTAAAGCGCAATCCCGCTACGCGCTTCACCATGGAGGAGGCGCCATCGCGGCGAACCGCATTGTGGCCCGACGAAATAGCAGCTCTTAAGGAAGCCTCAATCGGTGAAATGCAGGTCGTCATTGACTGCCTTGTGTGTAGTGGCCTGCGCATCGGAGAGTTCCTGGCCCTAAAACGCTCTGAAATTGACGTTGATGGAAGCAAATCTCAGCTGATTGTCAGGAGTCTGAAGCGAAGAGGCCACCCGACCCGGACGGTACCTCTTTACCCAAGAGGAAAAGCCGCATACCAAATTTTCAAACACGACCTGCGCCGCTACGAACAATCTTGGTACCAGAGCAGAATGAGGGAGGCGTCCTCTGTAGCTTTCGAAAACCGCACGGTGACACCGCACTGGCTCAGGCACACATACATCTCGTGGATGCTAAACGACTTGGGAATACCGCTTCAGGTTGTCTCACCCCTGGCCGGCCACAAGAGTTACAAGACAACGCGCAAATATGCTCACGCAACGGACGAATCCATGGCGCGAATGCTCAATCGGGCAGTCGGAATTTTCGACGAGGCGTCGGTTTCGCCCGTCGCGGAGTACCTACATCCAGGGCGAGCGGAGCACGGGTATTCCGGCCCTCAGTTTGGCACCGATTATAAGCTCTCATAAATGAAGCATCCAACACTCAGTTCTAAAGATATTCTAAAGATTTGTTTTTCAGTACACCTCAAGACGAGATGGTACGTACCAGAATGAGGTGCGCTAACTTTTATTATTACTGGTTTTACGCCCAAAACAGTTCATACGCCCGCATTTGCTCTAATTGTATTTTGGGTCCCGTCAGGACCTCGGTTTGTTTAGTTTAGAGCGTTTAATCTGGCGAAGCGGATCCGCAAATCATGGCCTCCACCAAGCGAATAATAATCGGCCTGGGAAATCCCGGAATCGAATACGAAGGGACGCGGCATAACGTTGGGTTCGAGGTCATCGAAGCCATCGGGGGAAAGATCGGACTGGCGTTCAAGACGAAAGCTCAATCCCGAATCGCCTGGGGAAAATGGAAAGGACGTCCTCTTGGATTGGCGATGCCACAGACCTTCATGAATCGGAGCGGCCTTGCCGTCGAAGAGCTGGTACGAAAAAATCAGCTCGACACGTTCAATATTCTGGTCATTGTGGATGACATCAACTTACCTCCTGGCAAGATTCGAATACGAGAGAAGGGCGGAACGGGTGGACACAATGGCCTGGATGACATTATAGATTGGTTGGATAGTGATGCATTCCCACGACTCAGAATCGGGATAGGGAACGATTTTAAACGAGGAGGACAGGCTTCGTACGTTCTTGAGCCCTTTTCGGGCGATGAGCGAAAGTTGATCGACCCGGCGATCGAAAGCGCGCGCGATGCCGCTCTGTCGTTCGTGACGAATGGCATCACGATCACCATGAATCGTTTCAACACTTGACGGGGACGGGTGTGACACCCGCCCGGCGAGTCGCATGTCCAATAGTGCGAACGCGACCTGATAGGCGAATAAAAAGCGCTTCCAAAAGACGTCGAATAATTCGTTAATGGGTGTGTAAAAAGAGCATGAAAGGGTATTTTCGCAGTTTAATTCCAATACATAGATCCCAGAGCCATCGGCTCGACTAAAATCGGAGGATTTCCATCCACATGGATATTGCAACTTTAACTTACCTGGTCCCTGTAGCAGGCGTCTTGGCCCTTCTGTACGCGTATTCCCGTGCGCAGTGGGTCAACAAACAGGACGCCGGATCAGACAAGATGGTCGAGATTTCTGAGGCGATTGCAGAGGGTGCTCGCACGTTTCTTCGGCAGGAGTATCGGGTTCTCCTGATATTTGTGCTCGTCGTTGCAGCTCTTCTTGCATTCGCGAACATGAGTCGCCCAGAATCCTCCTGGATGATCGCTGTTTCATTTATTGTTGGAGCGTTCTGTAGCGCCCTCGCAGGATTCGTCGGGATGACGGTCGCCACGAAGGCTAACGTTCGAACGACCCAGGCGGCTCGTCAGGGACTTGCTCCCGCGCTGAACGTTGCCTTTTCTGGAGGGCTTGTGATGGGCCTCAGTGTGGTGGGACTCGGAGTCATCGGACTTGGTAGCCTGTTCATCGCCTATGATAGTTTTACTGTCTGGGATGTGACAAAGATTGTCGGAGTCATATCCGGCTTCTCACTGGGCGCTTCCTCCATCGCGCTTTTTGCTCGCGTCGGCGGTGGTATCTACACCAAGGCCGCAGATGTGGGCGCCGATCTGGCTGGAAAGGTATACGAAGGTATTCCAGAGGATGACCCAAGAAATCCGGCTACCATTGCTGACAATGTTGGCGACAACGTCGGGGATGTTGCAGGTATGGGTGCCGACCTCTTCGAAAGTTATGTCGGCTCCATCATCGGAACGATGGTACTGGGTACTGCCTTCATCTCGATTCCTGCGTTCACTTCGAGCACATTCGGTCAGCTCAGTCCCATTATTCTGCCTCTGGTTCTCGCCGGTGTCGGAATCCTGGTTTCTATTGCGGGATCGTTCTTCGTGAAAACCAAGGAGGGCGGCAATCCCCAGCACGCGCTCAATATCGGTGAATTTGGCGCCGCAGGCCTGATGGCAGTCCTGGCCTATTTCATCATCACCATCATGTTGCCGGAAAGTTGGAGCGTGGGAGAATCGACGTACAGCGCCTTGGGTGTCTATTGGGCTGTTCTGATTGGTCTCGCCGCGGGCACCATCATCGGATTGGTCACCGAATACTATACGGCGACGGGCAATAAGCCGGTAACCGGAATCGCAGAGCAATCGCTGACAGGCTCTGCTACCAACATCATTGCCGGGTTGGGTGTTGGAATGTGGTCGACAGGAATTCCCGCAATCGTGCTGGCGCTGAGCATTATCGGCGCCTTTACGTTCGCCGGTCTATACGGAATCGCCATTGCAGCCGTTGGAATGCTTTCTGTTACGGGTATTCAGCTCGCAGTCGATGCCTACGGTCCTATTTCAGATAACGCGGGCGGTATTGCCGAAATGGCGGACCTTCCTCCAGAAGTCCGCGAGCGTACCGACAAACTCGACGCTGTTGGAAACACGACGGCGGCCATTGGAAAAGGCTTCGCCATCGCTTCCGCCGCCCTGACTGCACTGGGCCTTTTTGCCGCCTACATGCAGCAGGCGGGTGTCGAAAATATTGACGTTGCCAATCCGAAAATTCTTGCCGGCCTCCTGCTTGGAGCCATGCTCCCTTACGTGTTCTCGGCGATGGCCATGGGCGCCGTCGGTCGTGCTGCTGCGGAAATGATCAAGGAAGTAGGCCGTCAGTTCGCGGAAATTCCCGGTCTGAGGGAGGGTACAGCGAAGCCGGATTCGAATCGCTGCATCCAGATTTCCACCGATGCTGCCATCCGGGAGATGGTGCTGCCGGGTCTCCTTGCCATTCTCGTACCAGTAGCAATCGGATTTATCGACAAGAATATGCTGGGTGGCTTGCTTGCAGGTGTGACCGTTTCGGGCGTCCTGTTTGCCATTTTCCAGTCGAATGCTGGCGGCGCCTGGGACAATGCCAAAAAAATGATCGAGAGTGGGATAACCGTTGATGGCACCCGCTACGGTAAGGGCTCTGAAGCCCACAAAGCCGCCGTCGTCGGAGACACCGTTGGGGATCCATTCAAGGATACGTCGGGTCCTTCGCTGAACATACTGATCAAGCTTATTGCAGTGGTAGCGCTGGTAATCGCCCCGCTGATTGCTTGATTCCGAACAAATTGGAGCGTTTTTGGGGCCGATCTGATCCAGATCGGCCCCAAAGCGTATCAGAGTTGAAGGTCTCCTGTTTTCGAAAGGGGAAAACCGATTTCGCAGCCGGACATCGGGGACCACGCACCACCTAAACCGAATCGAATTCCCATGGCCAGAGTTGAAGTTTCGATGCCCAAGATGGGCGAGAGCATCACAGAGGGCACTGTACTCGAGTGGATCAAGAAGCTCGGGGACGAAATCGAGCTTGACGAAGCTCTTCTCGAAATCGGAACCGACAAAGTTGATACAGAGGTCCCTTCTCCAGCGGCCGGTGTCCTGGCGGAAATTTTGATCGAGGAAGGGGAGACGGTAGATGTGGGAACGGTTATAGCGGTCATCGAGACTGAAGTGAGCGAGGCGGCCAGTACCGGCGCTGCCCTACCGGCCCAGCCCGTCGAAGCTCCGGCTCCCGTTGAGACTCCGGTGCAAGCGTCACCACAGGCGCCAGCGGCGCCAGTATCCCCCGCTGCCACGGCGGAATCTGAGGCCGGCGCAACCATCGATGTTTTCATGCCCAAGATGGGCGAAAGCATCATGGAGGGGACCGTTCTTACCTGGCATAAAAAGGTGGGAGATGATATTGGATTGGACGAAACCCTGCTGGAGATTGCGACCGACAAGGTGGACACAGAGGTGCCCTCACCAGCAGCTGGGACAGTTCACGAAATTCTGACCGATGAAGGAGAGACGGTTGGCGTCGGGACGCGGATCGCCGTGATAGCTCTGGCCGCGGGTGCGGCTCCCTCTCAAGGTGCGTTCAGTGATCCGCCAGCGAAAGAGAGTATGCCAGCAGCTCCGGCAGCTCCAGAGCAACATGCAGCACCAGCAGCCGTCGTCTCTGCCCCGATAGCGATGGGAGACGGAGCCTCGATTCCGCGTACGGGTCCAGGGGGTGAGTTTTATTCGCCGCTTGTGCGCTCAATCGCCGAGAAAGAGGGAGTCACCGTCGGCGAGCTTGCAGTCATCGCCGGATCGGGCAGAGAAGCTCGGGTGACCAAGGATGACCTGCTGTCGTATCTGCAGTCCAGGGGCTCTATGCCTTCTGCCGCCCCGACTATCACACCCACTCCAGTGGTCGTTTCTGCGCCTCCGACTACCGCCGCCCGACAAACCGTTTCAATGGAGCCGACTCCGATCGTAGTCGGGGAGGCCGGTCGAACAGAAATCATCAAGATGGACCGGATGCGGCAAATTATTGCCGAGCACATGGTTCGATCGGTCGCGACGTCTGCACATGTAACCTCTTTTGCAGAGATTGATGTAACCGATCTCGTGAAGCTTCGCGAAGCAAACAAGGCAGCCTTCCAGGCTCGTGAGGGGATTAAACTGACCTACACGCCGTTTTTCGTATTCGCCGCGGTGGAGACCCTCAAGGATCACCCAATAATGAACGCGTCGGTCGCGGGCAAGGAGATCCATGTCCGAAAGGCTTATCACGTGAGTATCGCCGTAGCCATCGGCAGCTCCGGACTGGTGGCTCCGGTCATACGGGATGCGGGTCAGAAAAACGTAACTGGTCTGGCCCACGCGGCTGCGGATCTGGCCGAACGCGCTCGCAGCAAGAAGCTGCTGCCCGATCAGTTGCAAGGCGGGACTTTCACCGTCACCAACGTCGGATCCTTGGGCTCTCTTATGGGCACTCCCATCATCAATCAGCCGCAGGTCGGCATTCTGGCGACTGGTGCCATCAAAAAGCGCCCCGTCGTAATGGAAGATCCAAACCTGGGAGATGTAATAGCCATTCGAAGCATCATGTACGTCTCCCTGTCTTATGATCACCGCATCATCGATGGTGCCATGGCGTCTTCCTTTCTGCGCCGCTATACCGAAGTTCTGGAATCATTCGGTCCACACGTGGAGTTGTAGAGGTCATTCGGCCTTAACATGTTGGTGAACAATGGATTATAACCATCATTAATCCTCCCCGTAGGAATCTAAACGGGGGAGGAGAGTGGATACCGAGTGTTCAGGGTTTGATGTCCGTTATTGACATTGTCCCCCAAATGATCGTCATTGTCTAAACCCGTTATTGCGATAAACTCTTCGTGTGCCTCCGAATATGGCGGCATGAGCATCGCAGGGACGGAGTTGCCGTCAGCCCACCCATTTTGTATGTATGGCCGAATCCATCAGCCCGGAAAAAGACGATCCTGGAATCGAAGTATCTGTCCAGCGCCTCGGAAGTCTGATTCAGGATTTCCTGCTGACCTATCTCAGGGAAAAGAGCAAGGAAACCGTCGGAACGTACCGACGATCGCTCAATGAGTTCGAGCGCTGGTTTGTGCGGGGAAAAAGCACCTGTAAATTCAGAACCTCGGACATCGAGGAGTACAAGACCTATCTGATGGAAGAGCGGCGCCTGCATGAGGTCTCAGTTTCCACCTACCTGACCGCCGTTCGCCGCCTGTGTCAGTACATGACTGATACGGGCCTGCTAAAAAACAATCCCGCTCGAGCAGTCAAAGGCAACAAGCGTCCCAGCACTCATTCCCGTCGCTTTCTGTCACAGGGGGATGTCGAAAGGTTGATTTCATCACTCCCCATATCGGGCGAAATCGAGAAGCGGGATCGTGCCATTATCTATACTATGCTTTTCGCGGGGCTGAGCGAAATAGAAATCGTGCGGGCGAACCTTCAGGATCTGGAGCAAACCCTCATGGGATGGTATCTCCGGATCCAGGGGAAAGGTCACACGGTGAAAGATCAACAGGTTCCGATCGATCCTCTCGTGATGGATGCCCTTCGACTGTATTTGGATATGCGCGGCCGAATTCGACCAGAGGATCCTCTCTTTGTGTCTCACGGGCACCGATCCGATGGCCAACGCCTCAATACACGATCCGTCCGGACCCGAATTAATCATTATCTGAAGAAAGCCGGAATCAAACGAGAGGGCATTTCACCACACAGTCTGACGCATACAGCGGCCCTTTTATGGCTGAGGGATGGTATGAGCGTGGAGGATGTGCGCCAGCGTATGCGTCACGGAACTCTTGATACGACAATGATTTATTTCCGGCAGCAAGGGTTTCTCGAACAATAGATAGACGACAGAGATGACAGAGTCCGCCCCCATCATTCTGAAAAAGGCCACATTCAATCCTGATGTGCGCAAGTACTGGCTGTTGAGCGGGGCACTCATTCTCATGAGTACAGTCGTTGGAATTCCGCTTATCCTGTTCTGGTACCTGTTTGGTATGTGGATTACGGGACACTATCTGGAGCGCATGGAGTGTACGCTTACCGAGAAAACACTGATCGTTAAAAAGGGAATTCTGGTCCGCGTGGAGAAAACTATTCCATTGGACAAAATCACGGATCTGGGGATGATTCAGGGGCCGATAATGCGTCATTGGAACATCCACGCTCTCTCGGTCGAGACGGCGGGATCGACCAGCCAGGGTGCGCTTGTCAAATTGCACGGCATCGAGGATGTGAAGGAGTTTCGGGATAAGGTGCTCAAGCAGCGGGACTCGTTGTCCCAGACGGACGTCGCCGCCATTCCTCAGTTGGCGACTTCGGCCCAGGAAGATTCGCGGGTGGTGGAGCTGCTTGAAGAAATTAGAGACGCGCTTGTCATGGGGAGACCGAGCGAGTAGCAGGACCACCTGGAATCTCGTCCACCGTTTTTACAGATTCGACACGATCGTGAATCGGTGCAATCCACCGAGTGAAGACCAGGAATTGAATGCGTAGTCGAATCCGATTCGCGAAACCACAATTCCAATCCCCATGCTCAACCCCGCCATATCGAGTCTACTCTTGACCTTCAGTGCGTCGTGGCGGCGGTGATCGTATCCGAAGCGAACCTGGAAGGACTCGCTGAACTGGAATTCTCCAGCCAGACGGAGGTGATACAATATTTTCGCGAGTCCGCCCGATCCATCGGGTCCACCGTCGAGTTTGTGGAGACGATATGCGGTCACTGACAACAGTAGTGGCAGGTGGGCAAGTCCCTTGGTAAATCCGATCCTCAGATCCGAAGGGAGCTTATCAGATCGGTTTCCGATCGATGAGAGTACGACACCCAGATGGTGGACTGAGATGCCGAACGACTGTCGTCGCGTGGAATCGGTGAAGACAGCTCCTGCTTCAATTCCCAGGGCAGAGGCGGCTTCCGAAGCGAGTGATGAGCGCATGATTTCGACGGAAGCCCCGTAGCGCACACGGGATCGCCATGGCCTGGAAGCGCCCAGCGTCAGGGCGACATCCGAAGCGCCAAACGTGCCCGTTTTTTCTCCTCGTTCGTTTCTTTCATCAAATTGGCCGAATGACAGATACCTCAGACCGACGGCAAACGTACCCAGGGAGTCCATATCCTTTCCGTACGAAATCCAGCCGGCGTTGATGTCTGAGACGTGGTTCAGATAGGAAAACTCCAGTCTTCCGTCTATTCGGGGTGAGATCAGGGCCGGATTGGAAAACAGGACTCCGGCATTCCCATCGCCGAGTGCAACGCTCGATCCTGCCATGGCTGCAGAGCGCGCCGAGGCCTCGAGCTGCAGAACAGGAAATCCGGACGGTTCTATCTGCGCCAGCGCGTCGTGGCTCAGACACAACAAAAGAGTACCCGACAGAAAAAGACGGACAGTTCGGCTCATAGATAGGGCGACAAAGTTTTGGAGCCTGCCGGCTCGTCGAGCTTCAAAAACTCAGGCGTCTAACCGAGCCTGTAGATCCTTGTTCTCCTTCGTTTCAAACCCAATACAGGGTAGTTGATGGGGTACACCTAACCCGCAAGAACTTTTGCCCTCCCGAATTGCGAATGAATCTTGAAAACGGGTGTCTTCGGGAACGATGTTCCATGCGGAAGCGTGTGACGCGCAACGTATATTTGTGCTTCTGGCTCGCTTTTTGAACTGATCAGGAACACATCGATTATTGTCATTCTGGCAGCTCCGTTGACCAATCTTGTCACGTGTCGAAAAGATTCCTCTGTCAGGGGTACACCAAGACAAGAATTGACAGTCGCTTCGGACATTCACCGGGAAAAAGGACCTCAGAGATTCCATATGCTGATCTAATATGCTGAAAGTACTGAAGAAGATATTTGGCGACAGTAAGGAACGATCCCTGAATAAACTGTGGCCGATTGTTGAACTCATCAACCAGGAGTACGACAAACTCCAGTCGCTTTCGGACGACGAACTCCGCGCGAAAACCGCGGAATTCAAAGGCCGTATCCGAGAGGCGCTCAAAGGGATAGAGGAGGACACAGAGGAGATAAATCGTCAGCTCAAGGAGCGCATGAAGGCCGAGGAGAGCGGTGATGAACACAACATGTCTGCTGACGAGCGTCAGGATCTCTACGATGAACTCGATGACCTGGAATCCGAGTGGTACTCGACACTGGAGACTACGCTGAATGACCTTCTACCAGAAGTATTCGCCGTAGCGAAGGACGCCTGTCGCCGAATGAGCGGCAAGCAATGGGAAGCCGGTGGACAGACCATTACCTGGGAGATGGTGCCGTACGACGTCCAGCTTCTAGGAGGCATCGCCATCCACCAGGGGGATATCGCGGAAATGAAGACCGGGGAGGGCAAAACACTGGTTGCCATCGCGCCGGTTTATCTGAATGCGCTCGCGGGAAAAGGCGTCCATTTGATCACCGTTAATCCATATCTCGCACAGCGAGATGCAGAGTGGATGGGTCCGGTGTATGATTTTCTGGGGCTGCGGATCGATGTCATCGACAAGTATGAGCCTCACACAGATCAGCGGAAGAGCGCCTATCTCGCCGACATCACCTACGGGACCAACAACGAGTTCGGATTCGATTATTTGCGCGATAATTCCTTCGTGAACGATCCTGAGCACCTGCAGCAGCGTGGCCATCATTTCTCCATCGTCGATGAGGTCGATTCGGTTCTGGTTGATGAAGCCCGTACCCCGCTCATCATTTCGGGTCCCGTTCCGCAGTCTGATGAAAGCCAGTTTGACGAATTCAAGGCTCCTGTCGAAAAGCTCGTGTATTCACAGCAGAAGCTTGCAGCCGCTTTTGTAGCCGATGCCGAACGAAGACTGAAGCAGCGGGACGAACTCCTGGAGTCCGGAGACAATCGTCAGGCCAACGATCTGGAGACGGAGGCTGGACTATCGTTACTCCGAGCACACAGGGCCTATCCGCGAAACAAACGGCTCAGAAAAATTCTGCAGGAGCCCGGTGTAGAACAGCTTCGGCAGAAAACGGAGTACCTGTATCTACAGGACAATGCCAAAAACATGCCGGTCGTAGACGCAGACCTACACTTCGCCTACGACGAAAAGCAGCGCTCCATCGAGATGAGCCAGCAGGGACGCCAGTACATCGGTCGAGCTGCGAATCAAGACGAGGGTCTGTTCATCCTGCCGGATCTGGGCGAGGCGATCGTGGAACTGGAGAAGGAACAAGAGGATCGTACCAGGGAAATCGATGAAGAACTCGAGGCCGACACCACACTGACCGAGGAAAAGAGGGCCAACAAGCTCGAAAATGATCAACGCGTTCTTAGGAACGAGATGATCGAGAAGAAGCGGGGTATCTACAATGATTACTCTGCCGCAGCTGCACGTCTACACGCCATTGAGCAGCTTCTCAAGGCCTACATCCTGTTTGAAAAGGATACCGAATACATTGTGCAGGAAGGCAAGATCATGATCGTGGATGAACACACGGGTCGCGTTCTCGCCGGTCGTCGCTATTCCGACGGACTCCACCAGGCCATTGAAGCCAAGGAGGGGGTGAAAATCCAGGCAGCGACGCAGACGTACGCCACCATTACACTCCAGAATTACTTCCGCATGTACCGCAAGCTTGCCGGCATGACCGGTACGGCAGAGACGGAAGCGGAAGAGTTTCACAAGATCTATGACATGGAGGTCATCGTTGTACCGACCAACAGGCCGATTGTGCGGGCAGACCTGGATGATCTGGTATTTCGGTCGAAGAGGGAGAAGCTCAATGCAGTGATTGACAAGATTCGGGAATACAACGAGAAAGGGCAGCCCGTCCTCGTGGGAACGACCAGTGTCGAGTCGTCGGAGACCTATGCGAGAATGCTGAAACGGGCCGGAATAGGTCACAATGTGCTGAATGCGAAAAGGGATCGGGTCAAGAGTGAGGCTCTCATCGTAGCGGAAGCGGGCCAGCAAGGGGCTGTAACCATCGCGACGAACATGGCCGGCCGTGGTACGGATATCAAGTTGGGAGCAGGAGTCGTGGAGCGGGGTGGCCTCGCCATCATCGGAACGGAGCGCCACGAAAGCCGCCGTATCGATCTTCAGCTTCGCGGTAGGAGTGGACGGCAGGGTGATCCCGGGGAAAGCCAGTTCTACGTGTCACTGGACGACAATTTGATGCGACTCTTCAGCTCGGACCGTGTCGCCAAGGTCATGGACCGACTCAATCTGGAAGACGGCGCCGTAATCACGCACCCTTGGGTGAACAAGAGTATCGAACGGGCGCAGGGCAAGATCGAGCAGAATAACTTCTCCATCAGAAAGCGCCAGCTCGATTACGACGACGTGCTCAATGCGCAGCGTCGGGTCATTTACGACCGCCGCGGTCACGCACTGGGTGGAGACCGGCTGGCTGGTGATATCGAAGATCAGGCAGGACAGATTATCGACCGTCTCGTTCAGACCCATCATGGTGAAGGCAACCTGGATGTGTTGAAGGAAGACCTTCTAAGGCTTCTGGCGCTGGATTTTGAGATGGACCGCGAGACCTTCCACCGGATGGGAGATGATGGCGTTTCGGACGCAATTTTCAAGGACGCCATGGAGATGTATGAACGCAAGCGCGGGGCGCTTGCGCGCCCATTCATGCAGAGCATGGAGCAGATTCAGGCCAGTGATGCGGAGAAAAAGCCCGAAAAAGTGTTCATCGATTTCACGGACGGTCGCCGAATCATGCGCGCCGTCGTTGGCGTCGAAGACGCACTCGCAACCCAGGGTCAAGAGGCGAATGATGCGCTCGAGAGAGTGGCTTCCCTTTCGCTCATCGACTCCCACTGGACCGAGCATCTACGCAATCTGGACGAGGTCAAAGAGGGAATCGGGCTTCGGGCATACGGTCAGAGAGACCCGTTGGTAGAGTACAAGATGGAGGCTTTCAAATTGTTCGCCGAAATGATCGAGGCGATCAACGAAGAGGTAGTCTCATTCGTTTTTCGGAGCGGTCCGCTCGTCAATCGAAGAGAAGACGCGCCTCCCGCGCGTAAGAGTGCCCCCCGACGCCTCGACCCCAACAAAGCAAAATCCACCCACGCATCGGCCCCATCCTCCTACGGTGTTGGGGGTAGTGCCAATCAGGCTGCGGGGAAGGATCCAAGCGCCAAGGCGGTCCCGGTTACGGCGGATGACAAGGTGGGTCGTAATGACCCCTGCCCTTGTGGTAGCGGTAAAAAATACAAGCATTGTCACGGTAGAAACTGATCCCTGAGCCACGTGCTGAAACGACTTTATATCCGCGATTTTGCTCTCATTGAAGAGCTGGAGGTCGAGTTTGCGTCAGGTCTCAATATTGTCACGGGCGAGACAGGCGCTGGAAAATCGATCATCGTTGGAGCTCTGAAGTTGATCCTGGGAGACCGTGCGTCGACGGATACCATCCGAGCTGGAGGCAGAAAAACAGTTGTGGAGGGCGAGTTCGATGTCGGCGTCGAAGGTGATCTGGCGACGCTGCTGTCTGAAAACAGCATCGATGTCTTTCCCACTCTGATTCTTCGCCGGGAGGTGTCCCCCTCTCAGAGCCGGGCCTTCATCAACGACAGTCCTGCCACCGTATCACTACTGAGGCAGGTAGCTGGCGAACTGGTTGACCTGCACGGTCAACATGAGCACCAATCGCTGCTCAAAGTTGAGCGTCATCTTCAGCTGGTGGATGGATTTGGAGGCCTTGATGCGCTGGTAAAAACCTGCGGTGATCGCTACGAAATGGTATCGGACATTTCTGGGCGTCGGTCAAAAATGCTTCGGAGGGAAGAGGAATTGAAGCAGGAGCAAGCACTGCTTGAATTCCAGATAGCCGAAATTGACGCTGTTTCGCCCCTTCCGGGGGAGGAAGATGAACTCGAGGGTGAGCGCCGAATTCTGGAAAATGCGGAAAAATTGTTCGAGGCGACCTCCGCGCTATTCGAGCTTATGTACAATTCAGATTCTGCGATCTCAGACCTGCTCGTGAGGGCCCGAAATGAACTGCAGGATTTGAGCCGCATCGACGACTGCTTTGATTCGGTGACAGAAGAGATTGCATCTGCACAAATATCGGTCTCTGAAGCGGCCTCATTTCTCCAGGACTATAACTCCAGGATCGAATTCAACCCGCAACGACTTGAAGCTATTCGGGAGCGTCTCATTGATTTTGACGGGTTGAAACGAAAGTACGGTGGAACCATAGCATCGGTGGCCCTGCATCGAGAGGATATTGGTGAGCGTTTCAGACTGGCTGCAGATTTTCAAGGTGCACTCGATGCTGTGGACGCCGAGTTCAACAAGGCGTCTGCCGAACTGTCTGATGTGGCCCTGCGGCTTTCTGCGAAGAGGCGCGCGGTCGCCACGCAAATCGAAACCGCCATCGTATCGGAGCTCGACTCATTGGGAATGCCCCAGAGCCAGTTCGAAGTACGTCTGGAAAAGAAGGAAGACGAGGAAGGCTGGGTTGGGGATGGGGAACTGCGCTATGCCGTCGGACCGGGCGGCATCGACCGTGGAGAATTCCATATATCGACCAATCCAGGAGTGGATCCACTACCCCTCAAGAAGGTGGCCTCCGGAGGAGAAATTTCGCGGATTATGCTGGCTCTCAAATCAATACTTGCCAAGAGCGATCGCATGCCTATCCTCGTGTTTGATGAAATTGACACCGGTATTTCCGGATCAATTGCCCAGCAGGTGGGCGACTGTATGGTCACGCTCAGCACGTACCACCAGATAGTCGCCATCACGCACCTTCCGCAGGTGGCTTCCGCTGGTGATGCCCATTTCAAGGTAGCAAAAAGACTACAGGAGGGGAGACCGCAAATTGAGATGACCCGGCTTTCTTCCGCGCAGCGACGGGCGGAAATTGCTTCGTTGCTGAGTGGGTCCGAAGTCACCGAGGCTTCCCTGACCAGTGCGCGTGAGTTGATCGAAAGCCGACCCCACGGGGGCAGCTGATTACCCATCTAAAGAAAGTACCGCTCCTATGACCCCATCTCGCTCCGCGATTCGTTTTGGAACCGATGGCTGGCGAGCCATCATTGGTGACGATTACACGATGGATAATCTTGAACGCGTTTCTTTGGCCACCGCCAGTTGGATTCTGGAAACCTATGGCGCGGACTCTGGCGTTGTTATTGGATACGATACACGTTTCAGAGGTCGAGATTTCGCTCGTACGGCGGCTCGCGTCATGGCGGCTTCGGGTGTGCGGGTTGTGATCGCGGATTCTTTTGCACCCACCCAGGCAATCTCGTGGGCTACAAAGGAGTACAGTCTTCAAGCGGGTGTTGTAATCACCGCTTCACACAACCCACCGGAATACAATGGATTCAAGATCAAGGGCTATTTCGGAGGCGCAGCGCTACCGGAAATGATCTCCCAGGTCGAATCCAGAATAGAACCATTTGAAGCCCGGGAATACCCGGACTTTGATGCGTTGGTGGAGAGCGGAAAAGTCACTGAACAGCCCATCAAACAGGCGTTCGTGGATCATCTCGGGACAATCATTGATATCGACGCTATTCGCGAGGCGGGGATCACCGTTCTTCACGACGCAATGTTCGGCGCGGGTCAGGGCATCTTATCCGAACTCCTGGGAACGGATCGGGTCATCGAAAAGAGATGTGAAATCAATCCCGGGTTCGAGGGCATCCCCCCCGAGCCCATAGAGAAAAACCTGAACGAGCTTAGGGACCTGATCGTTCAGAACGGATGCGACGTGGCGATCGCAAACGACGGAGATGCTGACAGAATTGGGATGGCAGACGAACACGGCGATTTCGTCGACTCCCACAAGATATTGGCGCTGCTTATCGATTACCTGCACACCGACAAAGGGCTGACCGGGAGCATCGTTAAGACGTTTTCGACTACCGATATGCTCGACAAAATGGGGGAACAGCTGGGACTCGAGGTGGAAACGACGGCCATCGGGTTCAAATACATCGGCGAGAAGTTCTTGAATGGCGACGTTCTGGTAGGGGGTGAGGAGTCAGGGGGAATGGCCGTGAAAGGTCACATCCCGGAGCGCGATGGGCTCTACATCGGCCTTTTGATTCTCGAAATGATGGCAAAACGCGGCCGACAGCTTTCCTCCCTTGTGAGCGATCTCCACGATACATACGGACATTTCGGCTTCTATCGCAATGATGTCCGCACGAGTCAGAAAAAGAAGGATTCCATCCTGATCATGCTACGCGAGAAGGGAGGTTTGTCAAGCCTTGGGGGACACGAGGTCGAGCGCCTGGAAACGCTGGACGGCTTCAAGCATCACCTGAAGGATGGATGGCTGCTGATTCGTCCCTCCGGCACCGAGCCCGTGTTGCGTATTTACGCCGAGGCTCAGACAGCGGAAGACGCCGAAAGACTTGTGCTCGACGCAATGAGTCAATTGGGCGTGGATTAAAGAATAGTCTCCAGTTCGAGCAGCTCAGGATCCAAAACTGCAGCCAGTTCGGCCAACATCATTGCGGTCGCGCCCCACACGAACCTGCCTCCAAACGTGAAGTGCGGGACTTTTCGATCCTTGCCCAGCAAGCTCAACACTCTGACTGATCTCTGCCTGGCGTCGAGAAGATCTCGATAACGGACGCCAAACACATTGGCAACTTCCTCTGTTTGAACCGCCATGTCAGGACGATCGTGGACGATCCCCACGAACGGATAGACGCAAAAGTCTGACGGCAGAACGTAGAGGGGTGTAAGTCGACCGCAGATCTGAATGGTTTTTCGATCGATCAGAACCTCTTCCTCTGTCTCCCTCAAAGCGGTTTGTTCGAGTTCCTCGCTGTTTTCCCTTCGACCTCCGGGAAAAGCAACCTGACCGGCGTGCTGGGTCATCGCTTCAGGACGCTCGGTGAGCAGAAGTTTTGGGCGTCCTTTCGAACAGGGATAGAACAGCGCGAGTACGGCCGCTTCCCTGCATGTTTTTGCCGAAATGGAGGCCATTTCCGGCTGGCGACGCGACAGCGGAGCCATCTGGAATTGAGCCGGCTGACCGGGCAGCGGTCGGGCCAACTGAGCATTCAGAAATTTGACGAACTCTGGAAAGTCGGTGAATTCCGGAAAGTCAGCGAACGGTGGAAAGGAACGGTCCTGGATCATGGCACGCTTATGTGCCTATCCGGCCACTAGGTTCCAGTTCGAATCTATTCAGTTTCCGAGAGTGTGATGACGTAGTCAGAAAACTCGGTGTAGTGATCCAGAACGAGCGTGATGGTGCGCAGGCGCCGCTGCATCGGAAAAGCACCGCGTACGAGCCTGCTCACGGGCACATCCAAACCATTGATTCTTTCGAAATGGGTCTCGGCCATCAATCTGCGATCTGAAGGGCTCCGTACATGCATGCGGGTCTGCACCAGCTCGCCTGTTTCGGGATCGAGCCAAATCATCATGCCTTGCTGAGGCGCGTTCATCCGATCCATTCCAGGCCCACCCGGACGTCTTCCGCCCGGACGCTGACGCTGCCCAGGACGAGATCCTCCAGGGCGACGGCCTTCGGCAGACGGTCTGCGCCCCTGCTCCCGCGGGGCAAGAGCGAACGCATATTTGATCAGCAATCTTCCGTCGATTTCATCCTCCACAGGCTCAGCGGCAGGTCGGGCGCCTGCAAGCAGTTGAATGGGAAGGATATATTCGTTCAGCATCGGACCAATTTCAGGCGTCATCATGGAAGACAGGCTGCGCTGGATCCGTCTGCGTTCGGACACGTCAAGCGTGTCCCCATTCAGGCTTAAAAAATCTACTTCACCACGTACTCTTGGTCCCTCAGCGCCCCTCGAGAAGGTCATTTCAATCATTGCCACCCGTTCACCGCCTCCTGACTTCACAGCATGCTTGATGTCAGCGTGAACGCTGAAATCACTCAGTGAAGACAGGATGGCGCGCTGCCCCTGCATCCAACTGCGAAAAAGCTCACGGTCGTTTTGTTGTTGAGCACGTACGCCCGCTGCTGTCAAAAACAGGAGCAGACTGAGGGTGATTGTGCGATAGATTTTCATTGAATCAGTAAGGTTCGGGGCAGGTCAAAAATGGGTTGGTTCTCTGTTATTGGCGTAGATGGCATATATGGGGTTGCTGTGCCGATAAAGTATACCGAGGCCACTACCTGGAGTTGTCACAAAATTGTGGAATATCCTGAAAGACTGCTTGAAGACCTTTGATCGACCTATATTTGGGGACTCACTCCGGGTGACCAGGTGAAATTTCGAGCATCCAACCCAGAAGTAGATGGCCAGAATTCCGGACATATTGTTGGTCGAAGATGATGCAGAGCTGCGCGATCTAGTGCAAAACCGGCTTTCTGAGACCGGATACGAGGTCAGAACGGCTGTGACAGGCCCACAAGCGCTCGAACGTGTGGCGGAAAAAGTGCCGGATGTCGTCCTTCTAGACATCATGCTGCCTGAAATGGATGGTCTGGAGGTATGTCGAAGGTTGCGGGCGGATTTCCCCTTGATGTACATCCTGATGCTGACCGCGCGCTCGGAGGAAATGGACCGTGTCGTCGGACTGGAAGTCGGCGCCGACGACTATGTGACAAAACCCTTCAGTCTGAGCGAATTGGTCGCCCGTGTGAGAAGTGCTCTTCGCCGGCTTCGATTAACCGAGGAAAGCGCACGGGCCGCGGGAGACGAGGAGCAACCGTTAACGGTTGGAAATATGAGAATCGATCCCATGCGTCGTCAGGTTTTTCAAGACGGTTCCGAGCTCACGTTGACGGTCCTGGAGTTTGATCTGCTCGTTTTTTTGGCGCGAAATCCAGAGCGGCCCTTCACGCGGATGCAGCTACTCGATAAAGTTTGGGACATCCAGTACGAGGGCTACGATCGGACTGTGGATTCACACGTCCAGCGTCTGCGATCCAAAATTGAGAACGATCCAGGAAATCCGGTGTTCATCAAGACGGTCTGGGGAGTCGGGTACAAGTTTCAGCCTCCCGAAGAGCACTGACAACCCCTTTGAAAGTGTCATGACAACTCACCCCCAGGCACAGGACATATCGCCGGCTGGATCATCGGAAGATCGTGCGCGAGGGCCGAGCGGGACGGTATTCTGGCGGGTCGCCGCCGCGATGATAGCGATTCAGATCGCGATCGCCGTACTGGCCGCGGGATTTACGATATGGTATGCACAGGATGCGCAGCGATCACTGGCGGCTGTAGCCATTTCGGCACGATTGGATGCACTTGCAGAGGAAATCGAGCGGAGGGCGACCTCATTCGATATCGACCTGTCGGGCTTTTCTCCCGCGCTTCAACTGGATCTGCGCTACCGTTTTCCCGATCCAATGGTCGTCATCAATCTCGCCAGCCGACCTTCTTCCATTTTTCTGCCGGCTCTGGATGGCTTCCCATCGTTGTCTGCCGAGCCAGATTCCTCTATAGAGATTCCGGAATTTGTCGGGAGCGATGAAGTGCTCGATGATGTAGTCGTCGATTTTTCGAACGACTTCGTCCAAGGGGGATTCGCCAGTGCGCCGCTCATAGATGACACTGGATTTCCCATCGGGATTGTTCTGGTCCAACCGATCCGCAATTCCATGACTCTCGAATTGGCAGACACTCTACAAGCCTTTCGCCGGTCCGTTCGAATCGTCGCGCTCCTTTCCATTTTCATCGCTCTATTGCTGGGAGCCTTCATTACCTGGTGGCTGGTCAGGCCGTTGCGGAGCATGGCGATGCGTGTCAATCTTATTGGGCAAGGGTCGTATGAGGAGCGACTGGAGGTCAAGGGTAGTGACGAGTTTTCGTCTCTGGCATCGGCAATAAATCTGATGTCTGACAGGGTTCAGCACAGCATTACCGTTCTCAAAGAGTCCGAGCTTCTCAGAAGAGAGCTTGTTGCCAATATCGGCCACGATCTACGCACACCGTTGGCGGCAATTCGGGCACATCTGGAAGAATCAGCCCGATTTCGGCAGGAAAAGCGATATGATGAAGCGGGAGCTTCTGTTCTGGCTGCCGAACGTCAGAGTGTATACTTGAATGCCCTGGTAGACGACCTCTTCGAACTTGGGGTGCTCGAGAGTACGCAGCCGAGGCTGCGTGAAGAGCCCGTTCTTCCAGGAGAACTTGTGTCGGACGCCATTTCAGGAAATCGGTCTCTGGCGGCCCAGGGAGGCGTCGAACTGGAACGGCGGGTTCAGGATGATCTGCCCGCTCTCCAGGCTGATGGCACACGATTGCTCAGGTTGTTGAATAATCTACTTTCAAACGGAATCCGCCACACCCCGCCCCAGGGACGGGTTCGCATCACTGCAAAACTCGACGGTGATGTGATGCAGATTGAGGTCATAGACACCGGCGAGGGCATCGACGAAGAGGATCTCGAACGGTTATTCGATCGCTATTACCGGGGGAGGGATTCAAGGACTCGCTCCGGAAAGGAGTCAGGGCAAGGCACGGGCCTGGGGCTTGCCATCTCCCGCGCCATCGCCCAAGCCCACGGGGGCACACTCGAAGCCATCAGTACTCTTGGCGAGGGCACCACAATGCGTCTCCGATTACCTGTGGCCTAATATTCCGGCAAAAAGAAGGGCGGGCGCCTTCGGCGCCCGCCCGATGCCTCGATTGCTACATCTTCCAGCATATGGCGGTGATCCCCGTCAGTGGATCCGGGCCCTATGTTATCGAGGACTTTGAGATTACTTGATGCTGATGGTGCGCGGCTTCACTTCGTCCGATTTCGGAATGCGCACGAAGAGGACACCGTTTTCGTGACGGGCGTCAACCTTTTTCTCATTGATCTTGGCCGGCATGGAGAACGAGCGATGGAATCGCCCGGTGTGGCGCTCCGCTCGGACAACGTTTTCGTCCTCGCCGATCTCCGGGGCGACGCGCTCTCCCGAAATGGAGAGAACCCGTTCGTGGAGGTTGATCTCGATTGCATCCTTCTCCACCCCCGGAACGTCAATGGCGAGTTCGTAGGCATCGGAAGTCTCCACGACGCCAATTCGAGGATTCCACGTTTCGGATCCCCCATTTTCATTTTCGCGTCCGAACATGGGGAAAAAGTTGGAAAAGATGTGGTCCAGATCGCCCTGCATGCGCGAAAGCTCCACGCGGGGAGAGAAACGTACTATTTTATTCATTAAAGGCACCTCATGTACATGTTTTTACAACAGTTAGAGAGAGAATCGCCTGCTTCGTCTGTGGCGTCCATCTCAGGGTTTGATTTGCACCAGGAGATACAAGGGACGTGCCAGAGCCGGATGTCTGACCAATCGTCAGAAAAGAAATGTCATTATTACCGCACTTCGCTCATGCCTGAAATCTTGTCGGCGACACTTCGTCAGACTGCTGATCCAGACCTGTCATTCTCGCCATGACGGACCTCAGAAGCGGAAAAAGTGTCAGTGCATAAGGAGATCACATTATTCGAACTTGCCCAACAAGAGTCTGGCAGTTATGCCCACCCATAATTCGCCATTCCCGATGATCGCAACCGGCTCAAGGCTCAGACCAACAAACTGAACGGATGTAATTGCGTGGCCTCCCAACATGAAGCCAAGGTGTCGCCCGATAGTAGCAGATGGACAACCCAAGAAACAATCATAATCTTGTGGGCGGTCTTCGTCTCGCCCGGACAGTAATCCGAATCCTGCCGATAGGCCGAATAATTTGTCGCGTGAACGACGAGACAATCCTCCCCGAATTCCCGCGAACCGACGTTCAGTCGAGCCGAAAATCACCTCATCTGCGGCATAGATCCACACTCCCCCGAGATGAAAGTGCTCGGCTGCCATGGTCACAGAGAGATCGAAATGGGGTCCAACGCTTGAAACACCGCCTCCTCCTCCGATCCAGAAGCGGAGGCCTTGAGAATGACCGTCCAGAGGGGAGAGGAGAACAATCACCACCAGGATGAGACCGTTTTGAATCACGATACGCCCAGGTCCGAATTAATGTGCGGGTAACAACGTACCCCTGACCTCGCCAAATCCAATTCTGAGACCGTCTCTCTCTGCCGCCCCTCGCATGATGACAGTATCGCCATCGGCGATAAACTTGCGCTCGGATCCATCACTCATCTGAAAAGGATTTGTGCCCTTCCAGGATATCTCGAGCATCGAGCCAAAGCTGCCCTTTTCAGGACCCGAGATGGTGCCAGATGCCATGAGGTCTCCTGAATTGACGTTGCAACCTCCGACCGTGTGGTGGGCCAGCTGCTGGCAGACGTTCCAGTACATGTACTTGAAATTTGATCGGCAGACGATGTCGTCTTTTTCTGACGCTGGCGCCAGTATTCCAACTTCGAGGTCAATATTGAAGGCCCAATCCCCACTCGACCGCAGGTACGGCTGGGGCTCGGGATCCTGAACGGGTCCCGCACATCGAAACGGTTCGAGCGCATCCAATGTCACGATCCAGGGCGAAATGGAGGTGGCGAAATTCTTGCCCAGAAAAGGCCCGAGGGGTACATACTCCCACTTTTGAATGTCCCTGGCACTCCAGTCATTCACCAGAACGAAGCCGAATATGTGTTCCGAGGCGTTTTCAATTGTGATCGGCTCACCCAGATTGGTCGCCGGGCCCGTGAAAAACCCCATCTCCAATTCAAAATCGAGCAGCCGGGATGGGCCAAAAACAGGTGGGTCATCGCCGGGCTTGGTCTGCCCGCTCGGGCGCCGAACATCCGTGTCCGATATCACGACCGAGCTTGCCCGCCCGTGATACCCGACGGGGAGGTGAAGCCAGTTTGGCAGGAGCGCGTGGTTCGGATCCCTGAACATCGTCCCCACATTGGTGGCATGTTCTTTTGAGGAGTAGAAATCTGTGTAATCTCCAATCTGCGCGGGCAATACCATGCGAACCCGATCCTGTCTGTGAAACACGTCTGCACAGAGCGTGTCATTGTCACGCAGCGCCGGATTGTCCGTGGAAAGGAGAGATTGCAATTGCTGCCGAACCTCTGTCCACACGCTCCGACCAGCACCCATGAAGTTGTTCAAGGAATCGCCTGAGAACACGTCGTTGGATAGTGTGGTTGATAAAAGCCCGGCTTTTTCCAGGGCACCCAGATCCAGCACATCTTCTCCAATGGCGATCCCTGGCCGGGGTCGGGTGTCTCCGTCGGGGATAAACACTCCGTAGGGAAGGTTTTCTATCGGAAAATCGCTTCCGGGTGGCACGTGAATGAAGGAATTCATAGTTCGAATGAGTGAGATGTGAGTCTGATCTCCGGAGGAGAGATGTCCGTTTTTATTGTGTCAGCCACCCGAGTTCAAGAAGATCTTCACGAGGGTCGTTGAAACTGCAGCTTCCAATGGAAAGCCCGAGTGCCGTTCGATCGTTGATTAAATCAGTATTTGAGGCCTGAAGATCCTTCCACCGAATGCCCGAAGGGTTGAATTCGAAAGAATTCGCGTCTTCGTCTCCGAGAATGATTTCCAGAGCGGTAGTGTCGAGGTTGTGAACGCGGCCCAGAGTGACGGCGAAAAATACGTTCACAAATCCATGCATGGTGACCCCCTGCGCTTCATTGAAGTGCCGGAGCGGATGGTGGAGACCGGCGGTAGCTTTAAATGGGTGGCGAATCCGGATGGCGGCATGCAGGAAGGCTGCCAACTGGGCACACGTCGGAAAGTCACTTTCGGCGGTTCCACCACAGCGTATTTTTCCGAACATCCTGGCCCCGGATTCTTTCGAAGAGGCCAGCGCCAGGAAGTAGAGCGGGAGCTGGGCCGCGAAACTTTCTGATCGGACGATCTCACCGAATGCGGGCACATCCCCATAACCCTGGGTGCTGAATACGTCGAAGAGCGCATTTACACTTCGACTCGCCTGACTTGCAGAGGAAAGGGCATCGGGCGGGAAACGAAATTCGATCGCGTCGACCGAGCATTTCCCTTTCATCCGTTCCACAAATCGATTGCAGCGTTCGAGGTCTTCTTCGAGCGATCCAGGAAAAGAATCCATGGAACGAGTTGCGCCCGGAAGGACGTCAAAAGAAACAGGCGACTGAGCTGAAAATTTTTCGCCGAGTGCTTCTACCTCATTCAGGCGAGAAACGGGTACCACAAATGGCCCCATCATCCACGCGTCACTTTCTTCTCGGTGAGCCAGGTACTCCTCTATCGCTTCAGGGAGCGAGAGAGACGCAGGTGGAAACAGCCCCGCGTAGTCGAACAGCCCGTTGAGGAGCGTTTTTACGCTGGTATGTTTGGGAAAAGACGGAGAATGAAATCTCATCGACAGACGGAAACAGATGGTGGTAGGCAACTCAAGCCAGGTAATCAGGTCAAGACTAAGAACTCTTGATTAAAGCTTGTATGAACTCATATGTAATATTACCTTAAATGACCGAAAAAAACGGCCCGCCGTGTTTATACAGGCCTTTAGGGTGTCCGGGAACCGATTTTAAACCCAAAATCTGGAGTTCCACCGTTCCATCCCACTAATTTGGAATCGACGGACACATTCACTGGATGAACGAACGTTACTACACACGTTACCACAGATGGCACTCATGAAGCGATTTCCAATTTTATTGAGCCTTCTCCTTGGGGCATTCCTCCTCGTAGGCGCAGATGGATGTTCAAGCGATCCCAACGTCGAGGGCGCCAAACTGGACCTTCGTAACAAGGATTACGACAGGGCTCTGCAAAACCTTGCCACTGCGCTGGAAAAAGATCCGGCCAACGCCGAAGCATACGAGCTGAAAGGCCGTGTTCTCTCCGAGAAAGCAACCGCCACGCCGGATCAAGTCGAGCACATCAACCTGATCATGGAAATGGTGGATGCCTTCGAATCGGCTACCAGCATTGACCCAACCTATTCAGACGCCGTAACGAACTCCCTGCGGTTTTCCTACGTCAGCGAGTTTCAGCGCGGCACCCAGGCATTCAACAGGGGCAGGAACGATGAGAGCGAGTTTCTCGTTGCTGCCCGGTATTTTCGATCGGCCGCCGATATCATGCCGGATTCTTCAGGAGCCTACGTAAATGAAGCATTCTCCTACATGAATGGTAAAGAGCCAGAAGGCGCTATCGGACCGTTTCAGGATGCGCTGGCAGCCGGTGATACCGATCCAGATACGTATCGACTATTGTCAGGACTGTATCAGACAAATGATCGCATGGACGATTCCATCGAATTACTCGAGACGGCGAGTAGTATGTACCCGGACGACGTCGAGATTCAGAGTGAGCTGTTGAACGCGTATCAAGTGTCCGGCCAGATCGACAAGGCGTTGGATCGTTATCGTACGGCGGTCGAACGCGAACCGGAAAATTCCTTGTATCGGTACAATTACGGTTCCCTTCTCGTTCAGGCGGGGCAAAATGAGCCTGCGCTGGAACAGTTGCAGGCCGCCATCGCGATCGATCCGAATCACTCCAACGCTCATTTCAACATTGGCGCGGTTTATATCAATCAGGCGGTAGATACCAATACGCGTGTGGCGGAGCTGGATGATGCGCTTCGCGCGGTGCGCGCCGACCTCAGCAGAGACCAGATCGATGAACGTGAGGCTGCGATCGATGTGTTGGTCGACGAGCGGCGCGATTTTTTCGCCCTGGCCATTGCTCCGCTTGAAACGGCTCGAGTACTTTTTGAAGCAAATGAAGAAGATGTTGTTGATGTCTGTCGGGCACTCTTTCAGTCATATGCCCAGACCAATCAGACCGACAAAGCCCAGGAAGTCTCTGCGTGCGCGGGTTACGAGGATAATTAGCCCGTTTCCCACGCATATCTTTCTCCGCTTGTCGATGAGAGATCAGAGAGTGATGCCATCATTTTAGTTCGTGTTTGGGTCCGGGCTGCAGACGCAGCCCGGACTCTTTCTTTAATTACGTCGAGCCGAAAAACGTTTTTCACATACCACTCAATTCATGAAGCAGGAGCTGTTGAAGTCCATGGGCCTTGGGACCAAATCGGTCCATGCGGGGCAGCAACCGGATCCCGAAACGGGGGCCGTAATGACGCCCATTTATCAGACTTCCACGTATGCGCAGTCCGCTCCCGGGGTGCATAAGGGATACGAATATGGTCGCGTTTCAAATCCTACTCGTACCGCCCTGGAGGGTAATCTAGCTGGACTCGAATCTGCCACGCACGGGATCAGTTTTTCGTCGGGTGTTGCGGCGACTGACGCCATTGCGAGGTGCCTGAAACCGGGCGATCATATCGTAGCGTCAAATGACCTGTACGGTGGGACGTACAGGCTTTTCAGAGAGGTATTTGGCCCGATTGGTATAACATCGGACTTTATCGACATGTCCGATCTGGAGGCTGCCCGCCGAGCAATTACTCCCAACACACGCCTCCTCTGGATCGAAACGCCCACCAATCCATTGGTGCGGATCGTGGATATCCAGGCGCTCGCTGACTTGGGGCACGAACAGGGTGCAGCGGTCGCGGTAGACAATACGTTTGCAACACCCATCCTTCAGCGGCCGCTGGAAATGGGTGCTGATCTCGTGGTGCATTCGACGACGAAGTATCTGGGCGGTCATTCAGACGCCGTTGGGGGTGCGGTGTGCACCAACGACAATGAGTGGAGTGAACGCCTCCGCTTCCTCATCAAAAGTGCTGGCGCCGTGCCGGGCCCGATGGACTGTTTCCTGACCCTTCGCGGGACCAAGACACTCCACCTTCGGATGGAACGCCACTGCAGCAATGCGCAGGCGCTGGCAGAGCATCTTGTTCGTCATCCCAAGGTGTCGAACGTCTACTATCCGGGACTTCCCGATTTCGACGGCCATGAGCTGGCGGGGCGTCAGATGGACGGTTTTGGCGGAATGGTCTCATTCTTACTGGTAAATGACAGTTTCGAAGCTGCCAGCTCGGTTCTTTCATCGACGCAGGTCTTCACCCTGGCCGAAAGTCTCGGAGGCGTAGAAAGCCTGATCAATCATCCCGCAACGATGACACACGCGTCCATTCCGGTTGAAGAACGAAGGGCTGCGGGACTGCACGATGCATTGATTCGACTCTCAGTGGGAATCGAGGATATTGACGATTTGATTGGAGACGTGGATCGGGCATTGAGCATGATCTGACCCGATCTGGGAGCGAGCTGACATCGAAGTTAAGCTCAGCTTAAAACTCGGCGAGTGCGCGGGCGGCATCAATGATGTCTTCGTCCTGAGGAAGGAGCATTCGTTCCAGCGCATCCGCGAAGGCAATCTGGGAGAACTTACCGGCAAGTCGCTTCACGGGAGCGTCCAGGATGGAGAAGCACTTGTCGGCGATCTGCGCTGCGAGCTCAGCTCCGTACCCGACAAATTCGTGATCCTCGTATACGACCAGAGCCCTGTTCGTCTTCCGGACAGACGCCAGCACGGTTTCCATGTCGAGCGGAAGCAAGGTTCTGAGATCGATGACCTCGATCGAGAAACCCTCTTTTTCCAGCTGTCGCGCCGCGTTTTGGGACTTGTGTACCATCATGCCGTAGGTCACAATGGTTAAATCTGTGCCTTCTCTCGCAATTCGGGCCTTTCCGAACGGAAGCAGATAATCGGCGTCTGGTTCTGGACTACGCGCGGAAGCTGATCGATACAACGCTTTGTGTTCCAAGAAGATAATGGGATCTTCCATCCGAATGGCTGACTTTAAAAGACCCTTGGCATCCGCAGCCGTAGAAGGCATAGCGACCTGAAAACCGGGCATGTGTGCAAAGATCGATTCGATGTTCTGAGAGTGACAGAGGCCACCGTGGATATATCCGCCTATCGGAACCCGAATGACCATGGGGCAGGACCAATCACCGTTGGAACGGTAGCGATACGAAGCGACCTGATTGCGCAGGGCTTGCATTGCTGGCCAGATATAATCTCCGAACTGAATTTCAACTACCGGCTTGTACCCCGCTGAGGCGAATCCGACAGCCGTTCCAATGATGGATGCTTCCGCCAATGGAGAGTTGAAACAACGGTCCTCTCCAAACTTGCTGGTCAGTCCCCGCGTGGCCGTAAATACGCCACCTTTTTCGCCGGCGACATCTTCCCCGTAGACGATCACCTTGTCATTACGCTCCATTTCTTCCGAGAGCGCGTGGTTGATTGCGTCTACGACGACAACTGGCTCTCCAGACGGCTCTGAGGCTTCGTAATCAAGCCCGAGATCTCCCTCGAAGAGAACATGGTCCAGGGCAGTCTCAGGCTCGGGATCCGGCTGTGCATCTGCCCAGACAGTCGCCTCGTCAACGCTCAGGTGAATCTCCGAGCGGATCGATTCGGTATCATCCTGCTTCAGAATTCCCGCCTCGAGCAGGCGCTTTTCGAGCTGCAGAATCGGATCCTCCCTCTTATCGGCCTCCAATTCTTCCGGTGTGCGGTATTTCGCGTGGTTGTCAGAAGAAGAGTGGGGAAGGAGTCTTACCAGATCCGCCACCAGGCAGACCGGTCCCTTACCCGAGCGAATATGATCGATGGCTGCCTGAGCCGCGGCGTACATCTGGAAAAAATCTGTGCCGTCAACGCGAATGCGTGCCAGGCCCTCGTAGCCGCGTGCAAGTTTAAAAGCAGATCCGCCAGCGGTCTGGTCCCTGACCGGAACGGAGATAGCATATCCATTGTCCTGGACCAGGAAGAGAACTGGAGCGGCAGTTCTCGCCGACCAGTTGAGTGCCTCGTGAAAATCGCCCTGCGACGTTGCACCGTCTCCACACGAGCAGTACACGTAGGCATCCTTTCCTTCGCGCTGCAACGCCATCGCCGCGCCTACTGCGGGAAGAAATTGAGCTCCGACGGACGATGAGATGGTCAGAATATTGCGCTCCCTGTTTCCGAAGTGTTCGGACATCTGCCTTCCAGCCGAATTCGGGTCGGAGGCTTTCGCCATGTGATGAAGCATCACTTCATTGGCAGTTCCATCCAGCATGAGGTACATCATCATGTCGCGATAGTACATGCTGAACCAATCCATCCCGGGTCTACTCAAGAGCCCGACTGCTGCCTGTGCCGCTTCGTGGCCCGCGCAGCCGATATGGAAAAATCCCTTACCCTGCTTGAGGAGCGTGAGCATTTTTTCATCCAGACGACGAGAGAGCAGCATCGTACGATAAACGTGCAATAAAACGTCGCTGTCGATGTCCGCCGGCCCAATGGGAGACAAATCAAAATCACCTTCGACAACAAGCAGCCCGGATTCATTTCCGTTGAGATCGACGGAAGCTGTTGCTCCGTCACCAACAGAGACCGGAGAGGCTTTTCGTGATTTTGATTTTTTTGCCATGTTTTCAGGGGATGGAGCGCGAAATCTCGACCTTGTACGGTCCAGAATACGAAAATGTTTGCTCTTCCGGGCCAAGGCGGCGTGAAGCTTGCTGCAAATCTTAACACCGTTAAACGGTCATAGAAGCTAAAAAAGAGCGATTATTACCCCGAATTCAGCCCTCAACCTCTTCCGGTATCGACGATTCGTAGGGCAATTCAAACCAGAATCGGGTTCCCGTTCCAAACGTGCTTTCGACGTGCACGACTTCGCCGTGGGCGGCAAGGATCTGCTTCACGATGCTCAAGCCGAGCCCGGTTCCACCGCTTCTGCGCGAACGATCGGGATCTACGCGATGAAATCGTTCAAAAATGCGCTCGAGATGCTCTTCCGGAATTCCCCGTCCGGTATCCACGACTTCCAAGCGTACTTTTTTGAGGTGGCGCCGATAGCGACACCGGACCGTCCCTGAATCAGAGTAGGCGATCCCGTTGTCGGTAAGGTTTATCAGAACCTGCCGGATCCGAGCGCGATCTGCGCACACCAAGATCTCGGGGTTGTCAACGATGAGCTCGATACCCTTTTCCGTAGCCTTTTTATGGAGTACATCGTAGACATCGTCGAGCACCTCGCTCAGTTCGAACACCTTGGGTTTGATCAAATCCTCCCGGTATTCCAGTCGGGCAATTTCAATCAGGTCGCTGAAAAGATTGTTCAATCGTTCCAGGTTGCTCAAGCCTTTCTCAGCATAGAACTTCCTTTTCTCTTTCGATAGATTTGACGATGCCAGAGCCTCCAGGTATCCACCCACGGCAAATACCGGATTGCGGACTTCGTGCGAGACGTTGCCGGTAAACTCGTTCTGCAGAAGTGCCATTTTCTGAAGCTCATCGATCTTCTCCTTAAACGTATCCGACATCAGATTCAGGCTTTTCGCCAGATCCTGAAATTCGGCGGCTCGCGAGTCGACGATTATTTCTTCCTCAAGGCGCCCCTCGCTGATGCTCCGAGCCGAATTCCGAATCGCCTGCAAGGGTTGCGTCACGCGCTGAGCTGCGATCCAGCTACCGAAGGCGGCCAGCAGGAGCGCGAGAACCATTGCCACGATAAGCGTGAACTGCAGTCGGCGAATCAGCTGGAACAGCAAAGGCCGAGGTTGGCCGACCCGCACAATCAGGCCCGATCCTGCTCTATGAAGGGCCGTGAAGTAGTACAGTTGCCCATCGACGTCTCTCTGAGTGTAGTTGACTTCAACGCCTTCCTCGAACTGCATTTCCGGATGCTGTAGGAGCGACACATCGTTGAGCACATCTTCGCCCTCCAGATCGAGGATAGATCCTTCGTCGCTTACCACGGTGATGCGGATGCCCCCGAACCTGACCATGGTGCGCATCCGCTCCAGACGCATCTCGTTCGAGGTTTCAGCTTCCAGGACGGTGGCGACTCTTGCAGTCTGCTGGTACATCGTCTGCTGATACGCAACCCGGACTTCGTTCTGCAGAACGAAGGTGATGTACAGCCCGACGGCAGCCACGGCGATACCGACGACTAATAGGAGGGTCAGAATCATCCACGTCTGCGTCGATGCGCGCGTTGGAAATACCCGCTCGACGAGGCGTGATATCATCGCGATTAGTCCTCTGGCTCTCTAGACTTCTCCGTGGACTTCACCCTCAGGCACACCCTCTTCTACGAAGCGATATCCCACGCCTCGTACCGTCTGGATGTGTTGGGCAAAGGAACCGAGCTTTTCGCGCAGGTTCTTGATGTGCGCGTCTACCGTTCGTTCGGTAACCATCATGGCATCTTTCCAGATGGTCTCAAGAAGTTGCTGGCGCGTGAAGGCCTTTCTCGGGTGTCGAACCAGGTATCGGACGAGCTCAAACTCGGTCAGCGTCAGACCGAGATCTTTGCCGTCAAGAGAAGCGCGGTATTCGTCTTCAAAGATGGTAAGATTTTTAACCAGCAGCGTTCTGCTTTCCTCTATACCACTTCGGCGCAGCACAGCTTTCACGTGCGCCACGATGATCTGCGGAGAAACCGGTTTCGTCAGATAGGCATCGGCGCCCATCATGAGACCCTTGATCTGATCATCTTCTTCGCTTTTCGCAGAAAGAAAAATGATGGGAATCAGTTCCGTCTCAACGCGTCCGCGCAGGCGGCGGCAGATTTCGTAACCGTCCATCTCTGGAAGCATGATGTCCAGGACGATGAGATCGATTTCTGTAGTTGCTTTTTCGAGGGCCTCGGTTCCGGTGTAGGCCTTGTGGACATTGAAACCTTCCTGTTCGAGGAAATGCGAGACTACTTCAACGACGTCTTCTTCATCATCAACGAGTAGAATGTGTAACTCGGACGGATCAAAAGTACTTGCCATGGTGCTTTCTAAGAGGTGGCTTTATAGTGGGCCGATTGGGGAAAAACGAGTTACCCCAAAAGGGACGCAAATATACTACATTGGGCGGACTTCACGAAAGCGCCTGGTCTTCGTCCGCCTTCCGGTCGACGTAGATTCTTGGAACGCGCGACGAAACCGCGCAGACCGGGACGTAGGTAATGGTAGAGGCCTGATCCGCGACATCGAAACAGGTTGGTGCTTCTGCGCCAAACAGGCTCACATCGTCTCCAATGCGTACATCGCGCGCCGAATCCTCCTGTCTGCCCAGATCGACCATAATCATGTCCATGCAGACGGTGCCGACGATCGGATACAGTTGACCCGCTATCCGCACCGATCCCCGATTGGACAAGGCTCGGGGCAATCCATCCGCGTAGCCCGCAGATATGGTCGCGATGCATGTTTCCTTTTCCGCTCTCCAGCGAGCTCCGTAGGATATCGGCGTTCCAGCCGGGACTTGCTTAATGGCAACAATCCGGGAGGTGAGTTCCATTACAGGCGTGAGTCCAGACGGGGGGCGCTCGTTTTTAATATCGAGAAGACCGTACAGGGCGATCCCAACACGAGCCATGGAGAAATAGGAAGCGTCAACGGTTTCCGGGCGGGTAAAGACCGCGGCGCTCGCCGCGACGTGCAACGGCGCGGGAGCGCCGCCAAGGGCGTCGATGAAGTCAGTGAACCGTCCGAGCTGGACATCGGTGAACGAATCCTCGGCCTCATCAGCCCGAGCAAAGTGGGTCCAGGCGGAACTCAAACTCAGGAATCGATCGCGCTCGATGCGTCGCAGGATGTCGGTCGCTTTCTTTTCATACTCACCAAGACGGCCCATGCCCGTGTCAATTTTTACGTGGCATCGGGCCGAAAAGCCGGCGCCCAGAGCCACTTCCAGGCTTTTTTCGCTGTCGATGACAATCTCCAGATCGTAGGTGTGATAGTGACCAATGCAATCTGGGAGGGGCGGAGCAAATACGATGATTCGAGCAGTTATCCCGGCATTTCTGAGCAACACCCCTTCCGACACCGTAGCGACACCGAGCACTCCGACATCCATTTTTTCAAGCTCGAGAGAAATCGCTACGCTGCCATGTCCATAGCCATCTGCCTTCACCACACCCATCATCTCGATGCCGGGCATACGATTCCGGATCGCGACCACGTTTGATCTGAGGCGCTCTAGATGAATGGTCGCGGTTGTTGAGGCCGTTGGCATGTGCGAAGGAATTGGAATGTTGTCTGGTTCTCAGCTACGGAAGCTATGCCCCGCGGCATTGAATAGAAAAACCCCGGCATTGAATAGAAAAACCCCGGCACTGAATAGAAAAATACACGCTCAGACGGCGCTCATGAACGCGATGTGTTTGTGGAAACCCTGCAAACAAAGATTTTCGATGGGTCGAACGCAGTTTTTACCCCTCTTCCTCCCTAATTTTGGGGTCTGGAGGGAGGTCTGATAACGAATTCAGGATTCTAAGCAGAAAATCAGGAAGATGGTGGCCCTTACATCGATCAAACCGAATGTGATGCTTACGGCGAGGAAGCTGACCGTGAGGGCTCCAGCGGCCGTCACATCGTTGGTAATGCTCCTGGTGATGCTGTCGGGCACTCGCCTCGCGCTGGGTCAGGAATCACAAGAAAATCCGGCACACTGGCCGCCACACCTGACGCTGGAAAGTATTCATCTCAACGGGACCTTCGGCGGAAACGAATTTCGATCGGGTCAGTGGGCGGAGAGAGGCCCGATTGTTCGATATATCGAGCAGTCCAAATCGGGAAAGGGAACCGATCTCGTGGCGTACGATCTTGAGAAGGACGAACGGTTTCTTCTCCTGAATGGAGATCTGCTCTGTGCTCCTGACGTTGGCAGGATCGTCGACATACACGGTTACACCTTCAGCCGGGATGAAAGCAAGGTGCTGATCTTCACCGACTCGGAAAAGGTGTGGCGAGCGGCCACCAAGGGCTACTACTATCTGTATGACCTCGAAAGGGCTGAGCTGATTCCGATCTCGGACAGGGAAGTTGGTTTTCAGATGTTCGCAAAACTGAGTCCCGATGCGTCACGGGTGGCGTTTGTGCGCGATCGAAACCTGTATCTGGTTGATCTGGAAACGCGCAGCGAGATGGCCTTGACAACCGACGGGTCGGAGGGAGGCATCATCAACGGCACGTTCGACTGGGTATACGAAGAAGAGTTTGGGCTTCGAGATGGCTGGCAGTGGAGTCCGGATGGCAAAAAAATTGCTTTTTTCAAGCTGGATGAGACGGAAACTCGCGATTTTGCCATGACCGATCTGACGTCTCAGTATCCGAAGTATGTAAACTTCCGGTATCCCAAAGCCGGAGAAAAAAATTCCCGGATCAAGGTCGGCGTCATCGATATCGAGACCGGGGCGACATCCTACTTTGAGACGTCAACCTGGGGCGAAAGCGCTCAAAAGGCTGAGTATATCGCCCGAATGGGATGGACGCCCGAGATCGACGGATCATCCCACGTCTGGATGATGCGGCTCAACAGAGACCAAAACGAACTGGACTTGTTGTTTGGATCAGAGGATGGCGCTCGGATTCAAACGATTCTCCAGGAATCAGAGTCCACATGGATCGAGATTAGCGATCAGAAGCTCTCGTTTTTGGAGGATGGAAAGCACTTTGTCTGGCAGTCTGAGGGCAGCGGGAATCGGCACTTGTACCTGTATCAGAACGACGGTAAACAGTTGGCGTCCATTACCTCCGGAGATTGGGACGTTGCGTCCTTCCATGGAATTGATGAAGCCAGTTCAACGGCCTACTTCACCGCGGCGATCTCGAGTCCCATGGAGCGCGACCTGTACTCTATCCGGCTGGATATTGGCGGGGGGGACACGGCTGCTCGTGTCTCTTCGCCCATCAAGATATCATCCCAAGCAGGCGTTCATGGGGTGAACATGTCGCCCGACTTCCGATTTTATATAGATGAATATTCAAACTCGTCCACCCCTCCTGCCTGGACGCTTCGGGCCTCGGATGGACACAAAGTCCAGACGTTGGAAGCAAATGCAAAACTGAAAAAAATTCTGTCGGTGCACCATTTGCCACAGGCGGAATTCATTCAGATACCGGGTAGCGATGGATCGAGCCTGAATGCGCTCATGATCAGGCCGTCAGACTTCGATCCAGCCGAGACCTATCCACTCCTGATGTATGTATACGGCGGTCCCGGCTCGCAGACGGTGATCGACAAGTGGGGAGGAAATGTCTATCTGTGGCACGCTTTCCTGGCCGATGACCTTGGCATCGTGATTGCGAGTGTGGACAATCGCGGCACCGGAGCCCGGGGCAAAGCGTTCAAAAGTTCAACCTATTTAAATCTGGGGCAGCTGGAGGCGGCCGATCAAATATCAGCGGCACAACATCTGGGGAAACTCCCGTACATCGATGCCAAACGGATCGGTATATGGGGCTGGTCTTACGGCGGTTATATGACGCTGATGTCCATGCTGTCAGGGGAGGGGCCGGAGACATTCAAACTCGGTGTCGCGGTTGCGCCCGTTTCGGATTGGAGACTGTATGACACAATTTATACCGAGCGGTATATGTCAACGCCTCAGAATAATCCGGTTGGATACAAAAAAGGTGCTCCCACACACTATGCCCACAGGCTCGGAAAAACACAGAAACTGCTGATCATGCACGGTGATTTCGATGACAACGTGCATTTCCAGAACACTGTTCAGATGATCAATGCCCTTCAGGTGGCAAATAAACAATTTGACCTCATGGTGTATCCTGGCAAGAATCATAGCATCTCCGGCGGTCACATTCGCCTGAATCTGTTCACGAAAGCCACCGACTACATCAAAGCCAATCTTTGAATGAATTCTCTTTCGACCGAATGACCACAGAAAAAACACCAGACCTACTCGTCAAAGGAGGCTCGATCCTGGAGCCCGTCTCGGGCTCCATTACCAAGAGCGATATTCTCATACGTGGTGGCGTCCTGGCCGAGATCGGACCCGATCTGAAACACCCAGATGCGACCCAGTACGATGCGTCGGGGCGCACTATTTCCATCGGCTGGATGGATATGCACGTCCATCTCAGAGAACCCGGATTCGAACACAAAGAAACGATCATAACGGGTTGTGAAGCAGCGGCATACGGGGGTTTTACAGCGGTCGCATGCATGCCCAATACGAACCCTGCAATCCACACGCGGGATGTGGTCGAGTTCATTATTGAGCGTGCCGAAAAGACACCTGTCGACGTGTACCCGATCGCGTGCGTCTCCAAAAACAGGAAGGGCGAGAGTCTGTCAGAAATGGCCGACCTGGCGGCAGGAGGGGCCGTGGCCTTTTCAGACGATGGTGATCCTGTGCAGGACAGCTCGCTGATGCGACACGCCCTTGAATACAGCGCCATGCTGAATATGCCCATCATCAATCACGAAGAAGATCTTCCTCTGGGACCGAAGGGCCACATGCATGAAGGCGAGGTTTCTACTCGTCTGGGTCTCGTCGGTATTCCCACGATTTCTGAAGAAATAATGATCGCCCGGGACATCTTATTGGCCGGGTATACGGGCGGACATGTTCACGTGGCCCACATCTCTACAGCGGGTGGGGTCAATCAGGTTCGGGAAGGAAAGAAAAGCGGGATCCATGTTACAACGGAGGTCTGCGCCCATCACTTCACGCTGACCGACAAGGAGGTCGAACGATCCGAGTTCGATACCCACACCAAGATGCATCCCCCGCTCAGGCCCCAGTCGGATATTGATGCAATAAAGGAGGGGCTTGCCGACGGTACAATTGATGTGATCTGTACCGACCACGCTCCCCATGCCTCGTTCGAAAAAGAGGTTGAATTCATCGCGGCGCCTTTCGGCATACTCGGTCTCGAAACGGCGTGGGGCCTGACCGGGCGCGAACTCATCGATTCGGGTGTTCTTTCGCTCGCGGAAGCCGTCCACAAATTGTCCGTCGCGCCCCGAGAAATTCTGCACATCGAAGTGCCTCGTCTCGAGGTCGGCGCTCCCGCGAATCTGACGATATTCGACGCGACCACTGAATGGACGTTTGAAGCCGAAAATATCAAATCAAAAAGCGTAAATACGCCGTTTGTGGGTCAGAAGATGGTCGGAAAAGCGTGGGCTGTCTACAACAAGGGGCAACTCGTGACGAACGATTGATCGCAGACTCTCAGGCGCGCAGGTTTTTAGGCGCCACTTTCCAGTCGTCTGGCAAGTGAGTCAGGGAGGCCTTCCTCTCGAATACGTGCCGCCGTACGATCTACGTTATAGGGGATGCGTCGAAGCTCGTAGTCGAACGAATCGGGATCGAAAAAGGCAACGCAGGCCCTGGGATCTCCATCCCGTGGTTGCCCCACGCTCCCCACATTAATGATGAATCGGTGGTCTTTTCGCACCCGCAAAACCCCCAACTTTTCGGACAGGACACCGGGTAGGTGGGTGTGACCGACAAAGCAGATGGAGGTATCGAAATTCTTGAACTGCTCCTGGGCAAGAAAAAACGATTCTATACGCATCCATCTTTCAGGATACTGTGGGGAGGCGTGAGCGTACGTCATGTCTCCTTGGGACTGCAGAAGCGGGAGCGCTTCAAGCCAGGAGCTTTGATCTTCACTGATGGCCGACGCGTTGTGCTCAGCCGCGATTTGCCCCATTGTGGGAAGAAACTCTAGGCCGACACCGGTCGCAACCGCCAGGTCATGATTTCCGCCGACAGTCAGTGTGCATCGCTCTCTGATCAAATCGATGCAGGGCGCAGGATCCGCGCAATACCCCACAATATCTCCCAGACAGAAGATGTCCTGGATTCCTTCTCGATCAATCTCGATCAGGACTGCTTCGAGGGCGGGCAAGTTGGAGTGGATGTCTGAGAGGACAGCTATTCGCAAGGAAATTGACCGGGGATTTCGAGAAGGGACCTATGAGTGAGGGATCAATCGGCCCCAAGATCGGGTTTGGCCGGGTGTGAGCGCAAACACCGGAGGTTGAAGTTCCTCGGGTACGCCGTATTTTCACAGCCCCTTCAATGGCACAAGCACTGGAGTTCATGCACCGCAAGCGCGTAGGAGTATTTTTCGGAGGCCAGTCACCCGAGCACGAAGTGTCGGTGATATCGGGCTTACAGACAGCCGCGGCTCTGGATGCAGAAAGATTCGAAGTGACTCCGGTGTATGTCTCAAAAAGCGGGCGCTGGTACACGGGAGAAAATCTGCTGGAAGTGAAGCGTTATACGGATCTGGACGCGGTCATAGCCGGAGCCACCGAAATCAGCCTAGCACCCGGTCCTGGCACGACTCTCAGCCTGTGCTCACGTTCGACGAAAAGATTTTCGACTTCGCAGGAATGGCATATCGATGTTGCATTTCTCGTGTTCCACGGCGGAGCGGGCGAAAACGGGGCTGTTCAGGGCTTGTGTGAGTCCCTCGGAGTGCCCTTCACCGGCAGTGACGTTCTCTCATCCGCATTGGGGATGAATAAAGTGCGATCAAAGGCTATCTGCCAGGCCAGTGGTATTCCGGTTGTGAAATGGACCGAGGTCTGGGAGTCGGCTTGGGCAGGAAGCGAAGAGTCAGAACTCGATCGAATCGAAGAAGAAATCGGGTTTCCGGCTATCGTCAAGCCCGTTCGGTTGGGATCCTCGATCGGAATTGCACGCGTGGAAAACCGAGAAGATCTGGATGGTGCAATCGAGGAGGCCCTGCGCTATGACGTGTCCGTTCTCGTTGAGATGCTCGTCAGTGATCTGAGAGAAATCAATTGCTCCGTTCTGGGAAATCGGGACTCGTGCCAGGTGTCGCTGCTCGAGGAGCCCACCACCTCGGGAGAGGTGCTTTCCTTTCAGGACAAATATATGCAGTCGTCAGCGTCGTCCAAGACGCCCGCTGCAACCGGCGGGGCAAAGACCTCACAGGCCTCCGGGATGGCTTCGCTGTGTCGGCTGATTCCTGCACCGGTGACGGAGGAAGTGGCCGCAAAAATTTCGAGCATGGCCGAAATCATCTTCAAGACGCTGGACTGTTCGGGAGTGGTTCGGATCGATTTCCTGATGGACCGGGGCAGTTCTGAAATCTGGTTCAATGAAATAAACACCATTCCAGGATCTCTATCCTTCTATTTGTGGGAGCCAACCGGCCTCTCGTTCAGCGAGCTCCTCGAGCGCCTGATCTCCATTGCCCTCGATCGCTTCGAATCCCGGGTACGCAGAGTCCGCACGTACGACGTGAATCTGCTCTCTGAGCGATCGGCCAGTGGGCTGAAGGGAAACAAGTCCTAGTTGGAAGTACTACGTGGAAGTCCTAGTTGGAAGTACTAGGTGGTGTCATCCTCGAGAGCAACTGCCAGGCGGGCTGCAAGTCCGGCGTTCTGTTCAAGCAGTTCAACATTGGCCGTTAGAGCTGCCTCGCCAATCTCAGATCTGACCGCGTCGAGCAGGAAGGGGGTGATCTGACTCGGGCCAAGGGCTCTGGCCTCTTCGGAATGCAAGGCTGCGGCTACGGTCCGCTCCACCTGTTCGTAGGAAATAGCCAGGGACTTCGGAAGCGGTACGCAGACCAGGACACTCTGCCGCATTTGGAGTTCGTTCCGGGCCCGGACTATTCGAACGACCTCCTCGACAGAATCGCACCGCGTATCGACGTTGTGGGGCGATTGACCACAGTAAAAAGCGGGCATTTTGTCCGTTTTCCATCCAATTAGAGGGATTCCGAGAGATTCCAGCCGTTCCCTGGTTGCGGCCAGATGGAGGACGGCTTTGGGACCCGCGCAGACCACTGTGAGTGGCGTGGAAGCGAGCTCATACAGGTCGGCACTCACGTCAAAGAGGGCCTCTCCGTCCATTCCCCGGTGGACGCCGCCGATTCCACCTGTCGCCATGACACGAATGCCGTCAAGATGTGCAGCCCGAATCGTCGATGCCACGGTGGTAGCACCCGTTTCGCGCTGCGCCATGACGATGGGCATATCCTTCAGGCTGACCTTGCTGACGTTACCGGACCTGCCATCCTGGTTGCCGAACTCGCTAACCTCACCGGCCGGAAAATCGGAACACATTCTCAAGATTTCTTCCGCTGAAAGACCAACCTTCAGCTCACCGTCGATTATCCCGACGGTGTGGGCTTCGGCACCCTCTTTCGATATCAGTTCGCCAACAGCCCGGGAGAGCTCCAGATTAGCGGGATACGGCAGGCCCTGAGCAAGGACGCTCGATTCCAGGGCCACCCGGGGCCGACTGTTTTGTGGGAGGGTTGAATTCATTGATTAGAAGGTGGAGCAGAAGTCTGAGACGAGAGTTTACGAAACTGGGTCCGAGGGGCCCGCTGAATAGTTGGTTTCAAACTTTGATAGTCCTTCCGCATCGAGCCTATGCGCAGAGCACCGAACCTCATCACCTCCATCGTCGCCTTCGCCCTGCTCGCCGTAACCGGTTGTGCCAGGTCGAGTGCAGATTCCGTGATTCGTCAGGGTCAGCCATCGATCGACAAGGAGTTACTACTCGAGCACGTCAGAATGCTGGCCTCAGATGATTTTCAGGGGAGAAAAACGGGCTCTGAAGGCGGGGCGATGGCTGCCGACTACGTGCGAAGTCAGATGGCCTTGATTGGGCTGAAGGCGGCGTGCGAAGAAGATCTCACCTGGGCCTTCACCTTCGAATCTGGCCCTGATCGGCAAAAGGTGACGGGCAGTAATTTGATCGGCCTTGTAGCAGGCACCGCGGAATCGACGAAGGTGATCGTTGTTTCCGCCCATTTCGATCATCTCGGTGTGCGAGGGGAAGAAATCTTCAACGGGGCCGACGACAATGCGTCAGGAACGGCCGCGATGCTGGAAATTGCGAGATATTTCAGCCAGAATCCTCCCCATCATACCATCATCTTCGCAGGATTCGACGCAGAGGAGATGGGTTTGCGGGGCGCCCGCGCGTTTGTCGAGTCTCCCTGTTTTGCAAAATTCGACGTTTCGCTGGAAATAAATATGGACATGATCAGTCGAAGCGATCGATCGGAGCTCTATGCAAGCGGGCCTCTTCACCATCCAACTCTGCGGACGGTTATTGAAGACGTTTCCCGTCCAGAGGAATTCATCCTCCTTTTTGGCCATGATGAACCTGGGAGTGGCCATAATGACTGGACCTTTGCGTCGGATCACGGCCCGTTTCATCAAGTGGGTATTCCGTTCGTCTACTTCGGCGTTGAAGATCATCCCGGATATCACGATCCATCGGACGACATTGAGGACATCACAGTAGATTTTTTTCATCAAGCCGCAGAATTCGTGTTGAACACGGTGGTGGCGTTCGACACGACGTTGGACGACTTACCTGGAGCGCATGAATAATCAGATTCGGGTCACCCATCTTTTCGTCTATCCGATAAAATCACTCCGCGGCATTTCGCTGGAAACTTCCGTTGTGACGCCCTTTGGTCTCCTTCATGACCGTCGCTTCATGCTGACCCACCCGGATGGTACGTTCATCACGCAGCGGCATTATCCAGAGCTCGCTGTCTTTGATGTTGAGATGATCGCTGATTGGATCGTAGTCACCCACCAGGACGAATCCTCAATCCGAATTCCGGTCATGGGAGGAGCAAGAGTGAACATCAGGGCCACCGTCTGGGACGATGTGGTTGATGCCCGGGTGGGTTTCCCGGAGGCTGAGTCGTTTTTCTCTGATCATATGCGCGAGCCCCTCCGCCTGGCATGGATGCCCGAAACGACCCATCGTCAGACCGATCTGACGTACTCTCAGGAAGGCGACCGGGTGAGCTTCGCCGACGGGTATCCCATTCTGCTCGTTGGACAGCCGTCCATGGACGATCTGAATACAAGACTTAAAATTCCGCTTCCCATTAACAGATTTCGACCCAATATCGTTGTAGAGGGGTGCGATCCGTGGAGTGAAGATTCCTGGACTCGAATGGAGGTGCCGGGCGCAGCGTTGAGGCTGGTAAAAAAATGCTACCGGTGTGTTGTCACAACAACGGATCAGCGCAGTGGTGAACGATCGAAAGAACCGCTGGCCACGCTCGCCACTTTTCGCAAGGAGGGAAACAAAGTGTGGTTCGGGATGAACTGTATACCTGACCGTATTGCGGAAGAGGGGGATCTTCTCGAAATCCGGGTTGGAGATCGGGTTGTTGCCTCTTGATTTTTCGTTCTCAATGTTGAATTGCGCGCGGTAACGCGACCAAACGGCACGTTGTTGGCAATTGGGCGTCGAATCTACTTTCCTTGGTCCGCATTTTTCACTTTATTGTGTGCCACAAATTGTTGGCTGTGATTCGCACCGGGATGCAGGATTATATCCGTTATTGCAATAACGCTCCAGTGACAGATTGGCAAGAAACGCTAACACTTGCCGTCCCATCATTGTGGGCACCCTTCAGCAATCCCAAAAACCGAGATTCCGTCTTCCGAAAACATCCGTTACCGAGTTTCAGTCCTGACCACATTGCACAGAATTCCGCGAGCCCTTCGAATTTCTGGAGGGGACCGAGATGACGGGTCATGTTCTTGTGCTCAATCAGGATTATCAAGCCCTGTCGATCACCAGCGTTCAACGCGCCATCGTCCTGGTCCTACTACACAAGGCAGAAATGGTGGAGGCTGAAGCGCTTAGATTCGTTCGCAGCCCCAGCCGTCAACTTCCCTGGCCCAGTATTGTGCGCCTGAAAGCCTACGTTCGTGTGCCCTATAAACGCATCCTGCTGACGAGAAAAAACGTCATAAGAAGGGATTCGAGCAGGTGCCAGTATTGTGGAGGCCGGGATCGGCTGACGATTGATCACGTCTTGCCCAAATCACGGGGAGGCCGCGATGCGTGGGATAACCTCGTGGCAGCGTGCGTACCGTGCAATAATCGGAAAGGAAGCATGACGCCCACCGAAGCGGGCATGAACCTGGATCGGGCGCCCTTTCGACCGAGTTACGTAATGTATATCCGTGACTATGTGGGGTCGTTGGATGACACCTGGAAACCGTACCTGTTTCTGTCCTGAAAGGATTGGTTCCTTCTTCATGTATCGGCTCGAACTCGCCTTCACGGCTCAGGTAGCACCTCCAACGATGTGATTCCCTATTGACCATGAACACCCGTTCTGTTGCTCGCATTGCATGGCTAATTCCCGCCTTGCTCGCGGCCCTAACACTCCATCAGACATTTACCGCCTTCGAGCTTAACAGGACGCTCGAGGAGGGCACTCCGGCTTGGGCGGAGGTGACTCGCTATGACCGATCCGATCGAAAAGACGTGACGAATGTCTCCCTCGATCTGCTGGTGCACCTGAGTGATGGATCAACCTTCGAGCGGAAAAATTTGGCGCTCCCCTATTCAATCGGTCATCGAGTAGAGTCGGATACCCTTCAAGTAACAGTCCTACCAGGGTCCGGGCAGGAAGTCGTCATTTCTGCAATTGGGAAGACTCAGGTGAGAATAGCTGGGAGCAATGCAGCCATGAGCTTAGTCGCTCTGATAATGGCGTTCGTTGGTGTCATAGCCTGGAATCGTTTACTGAAAAGAACTTCGGCTCCCTGAGCTTGCCGCCGATTTGCCCCTCTACAATGGCGCCGCGATCACTTTGCCCGAGGGAAAGCGTATATTGATCGCAGCTTCTTTGAATGGTCAGCTATTTCGTTGGGGGTGCCCGTGTGGGCTGAGAGAATACTCCTTGAACCTGCCCGGGTTATGCCGGCGAAGGAAAACGGAAATCACGATCGTGCTTCTATTTGGTTGCAGCAGTTCGTGTTACGGATAATCTCAGCGTGTATTCGGTGTGTATTCAGTACACCATCTCCAATTCTATGGTGCTCCATCAGGGGACATGAGTCCTAATTCGAAACCGAACCTGAGTACATTGATGTTTTTTTCAAACTGGTGCCGCGTCCTTGGCGTCCTTGGCGGCGTCCTGTTGTTTCTCGTTTTTTCAATCGACCCGGCGCAAGCATTTTCATCCGCCGAGTCCGGGAGCATCAAGGGGTCGGTCCTCGATTCACGGGACTTAGCGCTGGAGAACGCAACGGTGCAGTTGTTTATCGCTGGATCTGGAGTTGCCCGATACTTCTCCACAGCGGGCAGCGATGGCCTCTTTCGCTTTGATTCCGTCCGTCCGGGTACGTACGAAGCGTTCATTTCCCATGTCGGCTACGCCAGTCGATCCATAGAAATAACAGTTGTCGAAGGTCGGGAATCGCTTCTTCACGTTGTATTGAGTTCCAGCGTCGTGACCCACGCGGAAGTGGTGGTCAGCGCAGGGCGCGCCAGAGAACGGCTCTCGCCAGTGACCGTCAAAAATATTTCAGCCCAGGAGTTGGCCGAGCAGCCTGACATGAAGGACCTGCCCGTCCATCTGGCGCGACAACCCAGTATCACGTATCACTCCGAAAATGGAAATGCGATTGGCTATTCTACGCTTCGGATGAGGGGCTTCGGCCAGCGACGGCTCGCGGTTGCCATCAACGGCATTCCTCAGAACGACCCGGAAGAATTCAACGTGTTCTGGATCAACTTCTTCGATATCCAGGGGGCCGTGCAGGATATTCAGATTCAGCGTGGCGCAGGATCTTCCGTCTACGGCCCCACGGCCATCGGAGGGGCCATCAACCTTCGCGCCATGCCCTACAAGAGTGACTTCGAAGCCAGTATCCATGTCGGTGGTGGTGCATTTGGTACCCGTAGGTACTCGGCGGAAATCAACTCAGGCCTCCTGAACGATCGATATGTGGTCTATTCACGCCTCAGCCGCCTGGAATCAGACGGCTATCGGGACTGGTCCTGGACCGAGTTCTGGCGGTTCTTCGTCGGTGTTACCCGCTACGGTGAGCGATCTTCGGTGACCCTTCAGGCCTACGGCGGTCCCCAGCGGGACGGACTCGCTTATTCCGGGATTCCGAAAGCTGCAAACAAGGAAACCATTGACGACGGATTCGGAGGAACGATTGATCGGAAGTATAATTTTTCCTCGTTCGATCGTGACATCGAAGATTTTCATCAGCCGCACGTCGAGCTGCACCACGAGTACGACCTGAATGATCGGGCCCGTTTCCAGCAAACTGCATTCTGGATTAAGGGCAAGGGCTTTTTCGATTTTGGAGGTACGTTTCGCAGCGCGGACTACCTGCGTCTGCCCGGGGGCACGGCACCCGACGGACTGAGCTCTGCGCCTCTTTTTATCGCTCGACCCGACGTCACCCTGCTTTTCAGAGCGTACCTGGACCAGTGGCAGGTGGGATGGATGCCCCGGCTGACGTTGACCGATGAGCATTCTACCACCTCACTCGGTTTGGAAGCTCGATTGCACCGCAGCCTGCGTTGGGGCCGCATACAGGAGGCGACAGGAATTCCTTCCGAGTTCGTAGGCTCCCAGAATGATGTGCGTGTGTACTCGTTTCGGGGAGAAAAAATCATCAGCTCGGCCTACGCGAGTCACCTTAAGCGATTGTCTGAGCGATGGGCGGTGCAAGGCGATGTTCAGGTCACATATCACCGGTACCGAATCTCGGACGAAGACTTCTTCGGCACCTCCTTTTCGAAACCGTATCTGTTCATAAATCCGCGGATTGGCGTCACATTTCAGCCCGAACAACGATTCAGCGCTTTTGCCAGCGTGGCCCTCGCGAGTCGCGAACCGCGAATGAAGACGCTCTACGACGGAGAGGAAGCAGGAGCTGGCTTCCTGCCAAGTTTTGAGCGCAATGCTGACGGCTCATACGATTTCGACAATCCCCTGGTGGATCCGGAGCGACTCGTTGACCTCGAACTCGGTGCCTCGTTGAGAAGCGAATATTATCGCGTCAGCGCGAATCTATTTGTTATGGATTTTCGAGATGAGATCGTCCCGAGTGGTGGCCTGGATCAGTTTGGTGTGCCGAGAACAGGAAATGCTGAGCGAACACGCCACCTCGGACTGGAACTAGATGGAGATATTCAATTGTCGTATGGCCTCGAACTGGCTGGAAACGTCACTTTTTCCAGAAACCGCTTTATCGATTTCGATGAGTTTGTCTACCTACCGGACTTTTCGACCGCGCAGGCGGATCGATCTGGCAATGTCATTGCTGGTTTTCCGGAGCGTTCCGGGAATGTTCGAGTCAATTATCGACGCGGTAACTGGTTTGCGTCAATCATGACAAGCTTCGTCGGAAAACAGTACATCGACAACGGTGAGGGGAAAGATGCGAGTGGTGCGGATGATGAGAATCTGGTGCTTGAGTCGTACGCGCTCCTCGATGGCAGTGTCGCCTACACCATTGGATCACAACGGCAGCTGCGACTCTCGCTCGATGTCAACAATATTTTCGATGACAAGGTGCTGACGTATGGAAATGTTTCTGTGGTAGGGCCGCAATTCTTTCCGGCTGCAACAAGGCATCTGAATATGGCCGTGAAGTACACATTCAGGTAGAAGAGTGGCCGCCAGCGAGGCCTGGCAGAGTGAAAGTTGCGCCCCGAACTACCAGGTCATCAGCTTCATGCAGAAGACCGATGCGCCGGCCTTCAGGAATTCATCGGTATCAACTTCCATTACGTTGAATCCTGCTGCTTCGAGAGCTGAATTCGTGCCAGTGCACCCTCGTTGGATGATGACATTTTTTCCGTCCGGAGAGTGAGCATTGCAGGCAAACAATTCTCGAGACTCTCGTTCTGGCGCCTCGATTATTCGCGGGAAGAAGTGGCGGATCAATTCCAGCCCACCGGGCTCGAAAGCGGCTGGATAGATCAGCGCCGTCTTTTCGTCGAGAATACAGAGACAGGTATCCAGATGGTAAAATTCGGGATCTTTCAGGCCCAGAAGCAGAATCGGCACGTCCAGTTTTTCAGAAATCAACCGATACACGCTCTCTTCGGTGCGAAATCCGTATCCGCCCCACAATAACCGCCTCCCCGAGTGCCACAAGGCGTCGCCCATGCCTTCGAATTCCAGGTCTCCATTCGCCACGTCATTGATTATTTCATACCCCAGCGCCCCGAAGTGATCGCCGAAATAGGTCACTTCTCCCGCTCTTTCAGAAGCATACATTTTGCTCAGCACAACACCTCTCGACCCGTCTTTTCTGAGAAAAGGAAGGGTCTGGTTGGCGCAGAACACCATGTCAGGCAAGTCTGAGCGATCCTGAATCTCAGCGACCGATAGACCGCAAGAGACGTACGCATCCTTCAGGCTGGCCCATTGGGAACGCGCTCGATCTGTATCTACGGTGCCTACGTTTCCCGCCATGTGGGCGTTGATCACGTAGGTCACGTCGAAATGATCGGGGGACGTCATCAGGACACTTTCAGGATGCCTCATCGCCGGAAGTGTATCCAGAGAAAAATCGAGATCGGAGAGGCGGCGATAGACCATTGCTACGGTTGTCTCCTTTCCGGAGGACACAAGTGGGGTGGATCGATTCGGTGAAGCCGTAAGTTACCGACTGCACCGCATCAGCGCATCACTGTGATGGCGCTCCAGTAAATATCCCGCAAATCCGGCAGATCCACTTGGCGGCTATTCGACGCACCGCCCGTCAGTGGTCTCTATCTGCGGCGTCCGCGCCGACGTTCTCCGACACGCTCTTCAGCCATCTCCTGAAAGCGTTCGAGATCGTCCATGTCCATCTCGATGGAGACTTCCACCAGATTATTGTCCGATTCGATGTCGATCCTCTGAAGGAGGTCTACCAGTTCGTCGTTGCGATTGAACTGCACACGCGCAAGGCTCCGTACTCCACCAATGACGCTTTTGAGGTCGTCCGCTTCGATGTTTCCGGACGGCGTGAGGTACAGGTTCACTTCAACCATTTCATCGTCGAAATCTACTCCGGCGGCGAAATCTTCGACGGCGTTGACAACGGGAAGGATCATGGCTCCAGGCCCTTCGATCCTTAAATCGTCTTGCGCATCGACCGCCTGGGCCAAATCACGTATGAGAACCCAGTTGTGATGACCCGATACTTCTTCAAACAGCGCATCGCTTGAGAAAGAATACTCCTCATCAGAAAAGGCCCGCTCAAGGAGGTCTTCCAGATAGTATTCGTTGGAGGCTAGAATCACGATCGATCCATCAATGAATGCTACGGCTCCAGAGCCCCTGTGGTCGAGAACGAAAGCGTCGACCGGCCATGAGGTATCCATGGGGGTGATCTCGGTTTCGTATTCGATTTTTTCGATGATTTCCTCCTGATCGAAGTCGACGAAAACCAGCACACCGCCGTCTTCATTGCGGCCTCCTATATCTATGCCGACATAGACGCCGAGCAGGTCTTCCCTGACGTCAATTCCCGTGTGATCATAAATTTCTGCAAGAGCTTCTTCGAGTTCTCGGGCTTCTTCTTGGCCTTCTGGTAAGAAATCAGTCATCAGATCGAGCTGATGAGACACGTCGGCGTGAGCAAGAACCCCGGACTCAACACTCAGAATCCGCATGGCAGTGTCGAGTTCAGAAGACTGATCCACATCCAGCATGGATTCCGCGTCGCATGCGGAGAGGGTTAGTACGAGCAGACCGAGTAGCACCGTGGCGGGGCCCGAAAGGCGGCGGGAAGGAGAGTGGTCAGAAGTCTCTTCTCGAGAACCAAAAATAGCCGATTCCATAGGTAGTAACGCCGAATAGTAGAGAGGATATCAACGGATACCACGAGTTTACGGCCTCTCCAGAGACGAGTTGCGCCTGGATGGCTACAACCTCGATGAAGTTGGGCAGCACATGATAGAATCCTATGTAAATCGAAGCGGCGACAGGATTGAGTACCGGTTCAATCTGATCGTGGGCGGCCAGAATGGCTGAAAGGAAAATCATGCCGTAGGCTATTGCGAGGGCCAGACCACTGGTTCTGGTCATTACCGTAACCGTCATGATGACCGAGTTCATGACTCCGAACATTACCACGATGATCGGGATGCTCACGAGCGAGGTAGCGTCCCACACACCTGTCTTTAGCGACAACGACAGCCACACACCTCCGACCAGATACGTCACCAACGCAAGAACGGTCAGCCAGACTCCAATGAGGTGCCCGGTGAGAAGCCGAGGCCGAGATATCGGCTTCGAGACAAGCAGATCGATGCGGCCCTGTTCCAGGAAGCCGCCGATCAACGGCATGGTGGCAAACAGGCCGAGCAGCGTACCGAGGAAATAGGCTGCACCAAACACAAACTCATTGATCGCCAGCATGAAATTATCCAGGCTGACAGCAGTTCGAACCACCTCCTGGGTTTCCTGGTCGAAAGATGAGTTCACCGGATTCGTTTCAAATCCGAAGATCCGGAGTGCGGCGATCGATCCCTCCACCACCTCCAGATTCAGCGCGAAGGTCAGTAGGAGCCAGGCGATGGTCGCAATAACCAGAACTCCCTGCGTGATTCGCATCGCCCACAATTCTCGGAACGTGAGCAGGAGAGAGCCGGAAAGAGTCCTCATATCTGATAACCCTCCCGCTCAATAATTTCAATAAATCCTGTTTCGAGCGAGCGTCGATGCCTCTCGATACTCAGGATGGTGACGCCAGCCGCCCGCAATCGATCGATGAGTTCGTTCAACTGTGCCGGAGCTCCGGATTCCATGATGATCTCCACATCCGAGCCGCTGCCTTCGATTTCAACCCCAAATTGACTCAGATCCAGGTCAGAAGGGAGATTTCTGACGAAGAACCGCCAACCCGTCCCGTCTTTTACGAGATCATCAATCGAACCAGAGCGGACAATCTTTCCCTTGTTCAGGATCGCGACGCGGTCGCAGATCATCTCAATTTCTGACAACAGGTGTGAATTTATCAGCACCGTTTTGCCGCGGGCCTTCAATGCGCGGAGCCGATCCCGAATTTCTCTGCGCCCTACAGGATCTACGCCGTCGGTCGGTTCATCCAGGACGATAATTTCCGGGTCATCCATGAGCGCCTGGGCAAGTCCGAGGCGCTGCATCATGCCCTTCGAGAACTTTCCGACCCGGATATCAATCCAGGATGAAAGCCCCGCTTCTTCCACCAGACGGGGAATCCGCTCCTTCCGAATCTCGGACGACATGTCACTCAATCGACCGTAGACGTCCAGAGTCTGTCGCGCGGTCAGATACGGCGGGAAACGGTGATTTTCGGGTAAATATCCCAAGTTTTGACGGGCCTGCGCTTCACCAATCGGCCGACCGAACAGCTCCGCTGTGCCGGAAGTAGGGCTCACGACACCCAGCAAGATCTTCAAGAGCGTCGTTTTACCCGCTCCATTTGGCCCCAATATTCCAACGATTTCGCCCGCTCTCACTTCGATGTCAATACCGCAAAGGGCATGCACCTTTTTTCTGCCAAACGTGGACGAATAAGTCTTCGCCAGAGAATGGGTCGCAATGGCTATCTCATTCATCGGTTCAGGGTGTATTGAGGGCGACTACGCCGGGCAGCTCTTTGCCTTCCAGCAACTCCAACATTGCTCCACCGCCGGTGCTCACGTGACTGACGGCTTCCGAAAGACCCGCCCCTACGAGGGCCGCTACGGAGTCTCCTCCGCCTACAACCGTGAAGGCGCCGCTTTTGGTGGTCTTTGCCACGGCATCAGCAATTGCATTGGTGCCTGCAGCGAATGAGCTCATCTCAAAAACTCCCATCGGGCCGTTCCAGACGACCATTTTGGCCTGCTCGATTATTGCAGAAAATGCCGCAACGGTCTCGGGCCCGATGTCGAGTCCAATCATGTCTTGAGGAACGAAATTGCTGGAGACCATAGAGGCGGCGTCATTGTCGAATGAATCCGCGCATACGTGGTCCATCGGGAGATGGATGCGTCCCTCGGCCTGGGAAAGCAGCTGCGCGGCCATCTCTACGCGATCATCCTCTGTGAGCGATTTTCCGGTTTCAAGACCCTGAGCTTTCATGAATGTGTACGCCATGGCGCCACCGATCAGCAGATGATCGACCGACTCTAGCAGTTTCATGATGATGCCAATCTTGTCGGAGACTTTGGCTCCCCCGACAATGGCCACGAACGGGTGGGCAGGATCCGTAACAATTCGTTGCAGTGCATCCAGCTCGTCCTGAAGAAGCAATCCCGCAGCCTTCTCGGAAACGAATCTGGCAACCCCCGTTGTGGAAGCGTGCGCCCTGTGTGCCGTCCCGAAAGCATCATTTATGTAGACATCCGCCAGACGCGCGAGCGCTTCAGCGAGCGCGGGATCGTTTCTGGTTTCCCCCGGCTCAAAACGAATATTTTCCAGCAACATGATCTCCGTCGGAGCCAGCGATGCCGCGAATTGTTCTACGTGTTCGCCCACAACTTCTGGGCAGATAATGACGGGTGCTCCGATGAGGGAGGCTAGGTGGCGGCCGACTGGTGCCATGCTGAACTCAGGTCGAACCGAGCCCTGGGGACGGCCAAGATGGCTCATCAAAATGACCTTTCCGCTGGCGTTCTGAATGTGACGAATGGTAGGGAGGGCAGCCCGAATACGGCTGTCATCTGCTACCGAGCGTTTATTTGCATCGTCGGCTGCAAGCGGCACATTGAAGTCCACGCGTACCAGTACACGCTTTTCGAAGAGATCGAGATCGGCAATACTATGGTACGTCTTCAAGATCGTATCGCATCCTGGGCAAAATTAGATAGATGCCATGACCACTGCTGGGGGTAAAAAAGTGGTTACGCCCCCATCAGCCTCTTGGCCAGATCGACTGTTCGATTGGCGTATCCCCATTCGTTATCGTACCAACCCACCACCTTGACCATGTTGCCCATGACCATGGTTGATGCAGAATCGAAGACATTTGAATGAGGATTGTGGATAATGTCGATCGATACCAGGGGCTCGTCGCTGTACTCGAGGATGCCCGCGAGCGAGCCCGTCGCTGCTTCCTGGAACAGTTTGTTGACTTCTTCGACACTCGTATCGCGTCCGACCTCTACCGTGAGATCCGTTATGGATCCATCTGCGATGGGAACGCGAAGAGCAAATCCATCCAGTTTACCTGCAAGGTGTGGCAGAACCAGGCCAACCGCTTTTGCCGCGCCCGTGGTTGTTGGAATAATTGATACTGCGGCCGCACGGGAGCGCCTGAGGTCACTGTGGGGGCCGTCCTGCAGGTTCTGATCGGATGTGTATGCGTGCACCGTGGTCATCATTCCCTTCTTCACCGTCAGCGCATCGTCCAAAACTTTTACCATCGGTGCGAGGCAGTTTGTCGTACAACTTGCATTCGAGACAACCTTCTCCTCTCCGGTCAGAACGGAATCGTTAACACCCAGAACGACGGTTGCATCGACCTCTCCGCTGGCGGGCGCCGAAATCAAGACCTTCTTCGCGCCTGCAGTCAGGTGCAGGGAAGCCTTCTCCCTGGAACGGAAGAAACCGGTCGACTCTACGACCACATCCGTGTCGAGCTCACCCCAGGGAAGATCTGTGGGATTTCGCTGCCCAAACACCTTGATTCGCTTTCCATCTACAATGATCACGTCTCCATCGGACGATACGTCACCGGGGAATTTCAAGTGATTCGAGTCATACTTGAGAAGGTGTGCAAGCGTCCGGGCATCCGTCAGATCGTTGACTCCGACAATTTCAAAATCGTCCGAGTCGCGTTCGATTATTGCGCGGAAGACGAGTCTACCGATACGACCAAATCCATTGATACCCAATCTGATTGCCATGACAAAACCGGTTACTGAGTGTGCAGGAAATTTCGACAATGAAAATTCGTGATCATCCGCATGGGATGCACATGGCTGCCGACAAAGTCTGTGTTAAGAAAGTCTGTGTTAAAAAAGTGTGCTAAGAAAGTATTGTCCGACCCCTACATGTCCCTGAGCTCTATATCTGCAGCCAAAACGGTTTTGATCGAACCCGGTTGAATTGCGAATAATCGGGAAACCCGTAATGCGGCGGCAATTTTTCATTGCTCAGGGCGAAAAAAAAGGATATTTTACTGGTCTTTGCGTAAAAGTGCTTCTTTTGGGTCAGAACGCGGTTTCTTGCCATGAAGACACTGGTTTTGCTCAAAATCAATCACTTTAAAAGTGTGTGGCGACTGTCACAACTTGAAAGATCTCTCGATTTACATATATGTCAACGCTAAATCCAACTCGTAAAGTATCTCGCCGCCACGAGCTGCGTCAGGATACAGTCGTCACCGCTTATGCCAGGGCGCTTGGTATTTATGAGAATAACAAAAATACGGTTCTGTCCATCGGAGGCGGAATTCTGCTGATTGTACTCCTGATTGTGGGCTGGAACTGGAACCAGGGTAATCGCGATGCTCAGGCTCTCTCACAGATGGCCCAGGCTGTCACCACGTACGAGGCGGGCTCCTTTCAAGCGGCCCTTGATGGAGATATCTCTTTTCCTGGACTCGTAGAAGTGGCTGATCAATTCGGCGGTACAGTCTCAGGAAACCTGGCTACGTTTTACGCGGCCGACGCGCTGTTCAGGGTCGGAGAAATGGATCGTGCACTCGAATATTTTGAGTCGTATTCAAAAGGCGCCGATTATCTGGGAGCATCCGCTTATGCCGGAGAAGCGGCCATCCATGAGCTTCAGGAAAATTATACGCGCGCAGGGGATCTTTTCTCGAGAGCAGCAACCGTTTTTCCGAGTGAAGTAACCTCTCCGATGTACCTCGAAAGCGCGGCTAGGGCCTATGAAGAGGCTGGAAATAATTCCAGAGCCCTTGGCGCGCTTGAGTCCATCCGAGATGATTATCCCGGCTCACAGGCCGCCAGAAACGTTGAATTTCAGATTGCACTCATCCAATCTGCCCAGTAAATTGCATCTGTTATGGCCGTACCAGTTGTTCTGGTTGTCGACGACGAAGCCAGTATCCGCCGCACTTTACGGGAGATTCTCGAATACGAGGACTATGCGGTCGAAGAGGCGGAAGACGGCGAGGTAGCACTCGATAAACTGCGGGCTGACCGGTTTGATGTGGTGCTTCTGGATGTGAAGATGCCGAAAAAGGACGGCATGGAAGTGCTGGACGCGATTGCCAAAGAAAAAATCGATGTGCCCGTTGTGATGATATCGGGCCACGGAACGATTGACACGGCGGTGGACGCGACGCGGCTGGGAGCGTACGACTTTGTGGAGAAGCCTCCTGATCTGAATCGGCTCCTTCTCACCATCCGGAACGCGATGGACCGGGGTCAGCTCGAATCTGAGAACCGCAGAATGCGGCAGACCATCGTTGAGCAGACTTCGGGTGCGCTGACTCCCATGCTGGGTGAGAGTTCGGCTATAAAGGCGATCAAGGATACAATGGAACGCGTCGCACCTACCGAGGCCCGTGTGCTCATCACGGGTGAGCCGGGTACGGGAAAGGAACTTGTCGCGAAGTGGATCCATCGACTTTCGAACCGGAGCGAGGGCCCCGTGGTCGAAGTAAACTGCGCCGCCATCCCTGGGGAGCTCATCGAGAGCGAGATGTTTGGTCACGAAAAAGGGAGCTTTACCGGCGCGACAAAGCAGCGTATCGGAAAATTCGAACAAGCGCACGGCGGGACACTTTTTCTGGACGAGATCGGAGATATGAGTCTGTCGGCACAGGCGAAAGTGCTTCGTGCGCTGCAGGAAAATACCGTCACCCGCGTCGGAGGCGATCGGTCCATTCCAGTGGATGTCCGTGTGATTGCTGCCACGAATAAAGATCTTTTGGTTCAGATAGGAGAGAAGCAGTTTCGGGAAGACCTCTATCATCGTCTCTCGGTCATTCTGATTCACGTTCCCCCGCTTCGGGAGAGGAAAGGAGACATAGCTGTCATCACCGAAAACATTGCCGACAGGATCGCGAATCGAAATGGTCTGGAACCCAAACCGTTCTCAAAAGAGGCGCTGAAGGCCCTGGAACAGTTCGAATGGCGTGGAAACGTTCGAGAGCTGCACAATGTGGTTGAGCGATTGACAATCCTGAGTCAGGGTGAACGCATCACCCAACTGGACGTAGAGCGCTATGTGCTGCCCGGCGGATCAGCCGCCAATCCGGTTGTCGGACTGCTGGATCGTTTCGATCAGTTTTCGGAATTCCGTGACAACGCCGAGAAGTTGTTCATCGAGCACAAGCTCCTCCAGAACGAGTGGAATATCAGTCGCACGGCTGAAGCGATCGGAATACAGCGATCTCATCTGTACAACAAGATGAGCAAATACGAAATTCAGCGCGACGATGAGTAGCAACTCAGACACCGGGGAGCGAGTTCTTCTTGAGGTCCAGAATCTCTCGAAGTCGTTTCCGTCTGTCGGCCGGGGGCCCGTGCATGTGCTGACCGATTTGAATTTGTCGGTTCGCCCGAGTGAGGTGATCGCCATCGTGGGTGAGTCCGGAACGGGGAAGAGCACACTCCTTCATATTTTGGGAGCTCTCTCCCGGCCCGACAGTGGCCAGTTGATCTTCGATGGGACGAAAGTCCTTGGGAAAACGGACGACGAATTGTCCGCGTTTCGAAATGAAAAAATAGGATTCGTTTTTCAGTTTCATCACCTGCTGCCCGAGTTTTCGGCGGAAGAAAATGTGATGATGCCGGCCCTCGTCAAGGGCGATCGTCCTAAACGGGCGAGGGGTAGAGCGCTCGAGCTCTTGGAGCGCGTTGGACTCTCGGACAGAACATCACATCGTCCAGGAGAACTATCCGGAGGAGAAAAGCAGCGCGTTGCCATCGCCCGCGCCCTGATGAATCACCCGGACCTGATTCTGGCAGACGAACCAACCGGCAACCTGGACGAGAAGACTGCAGACGCACTGCACCAGGAACTGATGCGGTTGAGCCGTGATCTGGGACAAACTTTTATCATGGTGACCCATAATATGCAGTTCGCTTCCATGGCGGATCGCATTCTCGTGCTCGAGCACGGTCAACTGAGACAGAAGGATTGACATGAAGTTATCGAGATTGATCTGGATCGCCCTGTTCTTCATTCCGACAGGAACGATACAGGCCCAGACCACTGAAGTCGAAGGGAATTATCTATACCGTGTTCAACTTGTTCGCGCAAATCCGGGTGAATTCCGGGCGTTCATCGAGGAAGGAAAGGCCCACCTCGATCGAATTGAAGCGGTCGGGGATGAGCGGCCGATGTGGATGCGACACTCTCAGGGAGACAAGTGGGACTTTCTGATCATCTACCCGATGGGCGAGTGGAGCGAATACCATGCGAGTGACAGGACGCGACTTCGTTCGTCACTCATTTCTGACGATTCATCGTTTACGGCTCGAATTGCCTGGACTGAGGATCTGTTCGTCCGCGGTGTTGGGCCAGACGTGTTGCGGCCCGCGATGGAGGACGCTGGATTTTATCACATAGAAATGTTCAACGCCCTGCCAGGGAAAGCTGAAGAGTTAATCGAACAACGACGGATGGAAAATGAGTTTCTCCAGGCGCTGAATCGTCCTATCAACTTCATCTTCGTCCGAGAAGCGGGAGGTGCGGTCGACTCATTTACCTTGGGATGCTATCGGGATCTGAAGCATTTTGCTGAGAGTGGCGACCTCTCTCCCGATGCTGAAGAAGCCGCCGCCCGTTATGCAGGCTTCGGAAGTGTCAGCAATATTAGTCCCTATCTGCGTTCTCTAATTGCAGAACATCACGATACGCTGGCTGTCGCGATCCAATGAGTATCCTCAACACCATTCGGGCCCTCCTCACCTCGGGAAAGGGAATAGCCGTCGGTTTGCCCGACGCGGACTCGATGAGTGATCCGCTTAAATTGTTTGATGCCTGGTTTGAGGGGGCGAAAAAATCGGGCATTCTACTTCCCGAATCAATGATGCTGGCGACCGCGACAAACGATGGCAAACCCTCTTCCCGCATGGTTCTTCTAAAGTCATTCGATGATCAAGGCTTCGTTTTTTTTACGAATTACGGCAGTCAGAAGGCTTCTGAGCTCGATGCCAATCCATTCGCATCGCTGCTCTTTTACTGGCCCATCTTGCAGCGACAGGTTCGTATCGAGGGCAAGGTGGAACGAGTCAGCCGGGAGGAATCATCGGCATATTTTCGCACTCGTTCCCGGGGTAGCCAGATAGGTGCATGGGCTTCAGACCAGTCTGCAGAACTAGAATCGCGTGAGACACTGGAGTCGAGATCCAAAGATCTTAGATCCAACTATGAGGGGCGAGAAATACCCCTACCCGGGTTCTGGGGTGGATATCGTCTATCGCCGTCCAAAATCGAATTCTGGCAAGGCAGACCCTTCCGACTCCACGACAGGATCGTTTTTGAACAATCAGATGGCTCCTGGAAGACGAGCCGCCTCTATCCCTGATTGGCCATATCGTAATCGAACTGGCGCACTTCAGCCGAGCTTGATCAGCCCCGTTTATCTCGACCCGACAACCGTGAATTCTTGTCAGGGCTGAATTGTTTTGGTCCAGGGCGTCGAACAATGCCACCACATTCGTGTTTAACGGCGGCTCCATTGTTCGAACCTATGAAGACATGATCGGCGAAATCGTTTCTGCGCTTGAAGACGCAAATCGGGTTGTGATTACTACACACACCCGGCCCGATGGTGATGCCATAGGCTCCCAGTTGGCTCTCGGTAACTATTTGTCCTCCAAGGGGAAGAAGGTTTCGATGATCAACTCAGACCCATCGCCCTACAACCTTGAGTGGCTGCCCGGCTCAGCAGAGATCATCGTGTATGATGGATCCCTCGAACACGTGGACATGATTGCTTCGGCGGATCTGATCGTAGTGCTGGACACCAACAACCGAATGCGCCTTGGGAATCCGGGAGACGCGATCAAGAGAGCGTCGGTACCCAGAATCTTAATCGATCACCACACGGATCCCGAGAATTGGTTCGACCTGATGTGGCACCGTGAGTCGGCTTCGTCAACGGGAGAACTACTCTACGAAATATTTACCGACTGGGATCTGGAGGGAATCGACTCAGCCGTCGCAGCGCCCCTGTATGTGGCCATCATGACCGATACCGGCTCCTTTCGATTTTCCAACGTTACTCCCGCACTTCACCGCATGGTCGGTGATCTCGTGGAGCGGGGGGATCTGGATCCGGCTCTGATGTATGCAGAGGTATATGAGAAGAAGAGTGTCGAAGGACTTCGGCTGATGAGTACCGTCCTGTCGACTGTGCAGCTTCATTTTGGTGGATTGGTCGGCTCCATGGTGATCTCGAAACGGAGCCTGCAGGATTCCGGAGCTTCCATAGAAGAAGCCGATGGCTTCGTGAACAACATTCTCTCAATTGAGGGAGTTAAAGTCGCACTGATGTTCACGGAAACCGAGCGCGGAACGAAGGTCAGTTTTCGCTCGAAGGAAGATTATCAGGTTCACAAATGGGCCCAAAGCTTTGGCGGAGGAGGACATAGGAATGCATCGGGAGCTTTCATCAAAGCTGACCTCGAATCGGCCATCAAACGGACGATCGCAGCAGCTTCCAAATTTATAGACATCACTACCACCGGGCAGGACGAAGGCATCTCGGATGAAGACGCCGATTATTTGTCCATGCTTGGCGTTCAGAACTGAATCAAGACACATGAAAGTTTCTGTATCAACCATTTCCATCTCCGAGCTGGATGTCGATCTGCTGATCGTACCCATCACTTCGGAAGATCTTACGGACGGTCTCGACGAGCTGAGCGATGCATTTGGACCGGTGATCGATCGGGCCCGGGCAGACGTCAAGGGAGAGACCGGCGATTCTGCGGTTCTGTATCCCGAAGCCGGTACTGCGAAGCGGATAATTCTGGTGGGAATCGGAGAGTCGTCCTCCGTAGACGCTGAGCGCGTCAGAAATGCGTCGGCCCTGGGCGCCAAGGCAGCGACCCACGTGAAAGCAGAAACGGTGGGAATCGCCGTCCCATCGATCGATCTGAGCAGTGATGACACCGCTCAGGCCCTCGTGGAGGGGTTTATCCTGGGATCGTACCGATTCGACCAGTACAGGACGAAAGATGATTCGGGAGAGTCCGCACAGCGCCTTGTGATTCAGACCACGGATCAGGACAAGCAGGTCCGAAGGGGAGCGGAGAGGGGTAGAATTGTTTCAGAAGCCGTGTGCTCGGCCAGAGATCTGGTCAACCTGTCCCCGGACGATAAAACACCCATTCTTCTTTCGAAGGCCATAGAAAAGTCGGGCAAAAAACATGGTTACGAAGTATCCGTTTGGAACAAGGAGCTGATTGAAGAGGAAGGAATGGGCGGACTTCTTGCGGTTAACCGTGGGAGCCAGGACCCTCCGACATTTTCCGTTCTGGAATGGCATCCCGAGAACGTCCGTAACAGCAGACCGGTTGTTCTGGTGGGAAAAGGCGTGGTCTTCGATACGGGAGGCCTGTCCCTGAAACCCACCAAGAACTCCATGGACTCCATGAAGTCAGATATGGCGGGTGCGGCCGCGGTCGTTGGGGCGATGGAAGCGATTGCGAAGCTTGAGCTGCCTCTGTATGTGATTGGACTGATACCGGCGACCGACAATCGTCCGGGACAAACCGCTTATGTGCCGGGCGACGTGGTGAAAATGCACTCCGGGATGACGGTGGAAGTACTGAACACCGACGCCGAAGGCAGAATGATTCTGGCCGATGCTCTTTCGTATGCCTCGTCGTTCTACCCCGAAATCGTTATTGAGCTTGCAACCCTCACCGGATCTGCGGTAGTCGCCCTCGGCGATATTGTGGCAGCAACGATGACGAATGACGAAGAGGGTGCTCAGGAGCGCATCGATGCGATCGTTGCGGCTGGCGCCAGCTCAGGCGACAGGGTTCACCCAATGCCAATGTTCGATGAGTACAACGAGCAGTTGAAAAGCACCGTGGCTGATCTGAAGAATGTCGGAACCCGATGGGGCGGGGCCATCACAGCTGCCAAGTTTTTGGAGCACTTCGTCGACTATCCATGGATTCATGTCGACATCGCTGGACCGGCTTTCCTGGACAAAGCACGGGGTTACAACAAGGCCGGCGGAAGTGGATTTGGAGTTCGTTTGCTGACTCGCTTTCTCCAGGATCTGTCAGAGACAAAACGCTGACATTAATCTGACAGTCCATGTCCCCATCCGAAGGCCCATCGTTTGCTTCTCGACCTCGGATTGCCGTCTCAATCGGGGATCCGAACGGTGTGGGTCCTGAAGTATTTCTCAAGTGCTTCTCGAATGACTCGCTGACCGATCAGGTAGAATTGATTCCGGTAGGCTCAAGCAGCGTACTGGACTACTACCGAAACCTCCTTAATATTAAGGGAGGCAACGACTTGCTTGTTGATGTGAGCGAACCGATGGGGTTCAAGCTCACTCCGGGGAAAGTGGATTCATGCGCGGGCGAGCTTTCCATGGTTTGCGTAGAACGGGCGACCGACATGTGCCTGGCCGGAGAGGTCCAGGCAATGGTGACCTGTCCCATCTCCAAAGAAGCGATTTCAGCAGCTGGTTACAATTTTCTCGGGCATACTGAGTTCATTGCCGAGCGAAGCGAGGCGAATTCTTATCTCATGATGATGGTGTCAGGAGAGTTGCGGATGGGCCTGGTGACGGCGCACATTCCCCTGGGCGAAGTGCGGGGGCAGATTACGCAAGTCGGGATCACGAACACGATCTCCGTTATGGCCAGCGCCCTGCGTTCAGATTTTGGAATAGGACAACCACGCATCGCCGTCCTGGGACTGAATCCCCACGCGGGAGACGGAGGAGTCTTAGGAAGGGAAGAGGCGGACATCATCATTCCCGCAATCCGATCCATTGGCAGCGACACGAATGTCAGCGGCCCCTTTCCTGCGGATGGTTTCTTCGGCAGAGCTGCATGGAAGTCTTTTGACGGCGTCGTGGCGATGTACCACGATCAGGGGTTGGTACCATTCAAAACGCTCTCGTTTGGAAAGGGCGTCAACGTGACGGCAGGATTGCCCATCGTTCGCACCTCCCCGGACCATGGAACGGCATTCGATATCGCGGGTCGTGGGGTTGCCGAGGAGGGTAGTTTGCACGAGGCAATTTTGCTCGCCGCTGAGATCACGGCTCGAAGGGCTGAAGCCCCGGCAACATAAACCGCGCTTTATTGAACTTGGTCAAGCCATATACCGCCCTCGCAGATGTATACGATGTCGCAATGGATCATGTCGACTATGAGGGGTGGGCCGATTTTATTCTGCATCTGATCGCCGACGAAGCCGACGAAGCCGACGAAACCGACGAAACCGATGCGGCCGAAAAAGCGAAGCCGAGCATTCTGGAACTCGGATGTGGGACCGGTCTTCTGACGGAGCAGTTGCTCGTTCAGTCCGATCATTTTGTGCTCGCGACCGACGCATCTGCACATATGCTCCGAATTGCCCGAGAGCGCCTTCTGCCTCATAAGGGTCAGTTTCAGGTAGAACAACTCGATTTCGAATCCGGCTGGAACGAGTTTGAAGAGAGTGCAGACGTTGTGCTCCTGATGTATGATGGATTCAACTACATCCTCACCCTTGAGGGCGTTTCGAAGTTTTTGGATGGAGTAGGACACAGCCTGAATGAAGGTGGGATGGTGCTGTTTGACCAGAGTACTCCCGCAAATTCAATCAACAACGCCGAGTATTTCGAGGATGCAGGATCTGCTGGTGACGTTGAATTCGTCCGTAAGAGCACCTACGACGTGAAGAGCGGTCTGCACACGACTGAATTCGAGATTTTGTCTCAGAAGGGTCGGTTCTACGAAAAACACATTCAGCGAGCCTGGACGAGAAAGGAAATAATGGGAGCAGTGGAAAATTCCAGCCTTAAAGTCCGGGCCACTTTTGATGGGTTCAGTCTGGACCCTGCTGATGATGATTCAGAGCGCATACACTGGGTTCTCGAAAAAGAATTCTGAGAGGCATCCATCGTCATTAATTTTTCCGATTCCCAGAGTCTATTTTGCCCCAGTCCATTTTGCCCCCGTCTTTTTTGATTGGCGGGATTCAAAAATGGGTTCATCTTCTGGCTTACCCCGTTGGGATTCCCGTAATTTTATGTCAGCCCATCATTCGCAGACCTTCTATCGCTCGTGATTGAACTCTCCAATGTGTCAATTTCTTACCCCGTCGCGGGCACGACCCCCATTCCGGTGCTGGAAAACGTTTCGATGAAAATCGAGCGGGGTGAAATGATTTATCTGGTCGGGCCCACGGGAAGCGGCAAGAGTTCTCTCCTCAAGCTGTTGTACATGGACCTGCTCCCTGACACGGGTATTCTTCGTGTCGCAGATTACCGATCGGACAAGATGAAGCCATCTGATCTTCCATATTTGCGGAGGTCGCTGGGCGTGGTCTTTCAGGACTTCCAGTTGTTGCCCGACAGAAACGTGTTTGATAATGTCGCTTTCGCCCAGTACGTAACGGGCAATCGCGGCAAGCCGGTTAAAAATCGAGTGCTGCATGTTTTGTCGAGGGTTGGCCTGAGTCATAAACGGAGGCGATTTCCTCACGAACTATCGGGAGGTGAGCAGCAGCGCGTCGTGATAGCACGGGCAATCATCAACCAGCCCTATATCATGCTCGCCGACGAACCAACCGGTAATCTGGATCCGACGGTGGCTGACGATATTCAAAAATTGCTGATTGGATTGCATCGGTCCGGCATGACGGTAATCATTGCGACACATGATTATCGACTCGTTCGAAACTTTCCCGCGCGGACGCTGGCGGTGATGAATCGCAGAATTGTAGAAGTCGATCCGCGCTCGCTCGTCAGCTGAGGCACTTTTTTGCCATCTCTTTTCAGGCCCACCCGGAGTGGTTTGCTCACCGAGGGGCATCGCGTTATATTGCCGCCTATTCGTTTAAAACGGCCTTTTGAGCTGGATGTTTTCGAACGGATCGGAGTTGATTTTAGACGAGCAGTCTCATTCCACTCCGAGCAGCACGAAAGAAAATCCCATCTCTACTCACGAGGGTCGACGCTACTTTCGCAATCAAGTCACTGATCAATGGAAGCATTAGAGCACTTTATCAATCTTGCAAATAACTTGCTGTCACCCGTACTGGTCGTCGGACTCTTGGGTGCTGGGGCGTATTTGACTCTGCGTCTCGGATTCATTCAGCTTCGAAAATTAGGACATGGTTTCGCCGTTACTTCGGGGAAATACGATGACCCGAATGACCCTGGGGACGTATCGCACTTCCAGGCTCTGACGACTGCACTTTCAGCAACCGTTGGAACCGGTAACATCGCCGGCGTTGCCCTCGCGATTCACTGGGGAGGTCCCGGGGCCCTGTTCTGGATGTGGATGACGGCGCTGCTCGGCATGGCGACCAAGTACAGCGAAGTTACGCTAGCCCAACACTACCGCGTCAATATGGATGGCGGAGCTAAGTGGGACGGCTCGGTTGCCGGCGGACCGATGTATTACATCGAACAAGGTATTAAAGACGTATTTGGATGGAACTGGAAACCGGTCGCGGCTTTTTTCGCATTCATGTTGATGATCACTTCCTTTTTTACGGGGAATGCCATTCAGTCCAACACGATCGCCACGCAGGTAGCCGATAATTTTGGCATTGATACCTGGATAACAGGGCTTGTAACAGCGGGAATCGTTGGAGCGGTCATTATCGGTGGGATCAAGCGAATTGGCAGGGTAACCAGCATTCTGGCACCTGTCATGGCAACGGTTTACGTCGCCGCAGCTCTCGTCGTGCTGTTCCTCAATATTGATCTGATTGGACCTGCGTTCGGAACGATCTTCCGTGAAGCCTTCAATCCCACAGCAGGTGTAGCCGGTACCGGAATGGGCGTCTTCCTCTTCACCCTTCGGTACGGGGTTCAGCGAGGCCTGTTCTCGAACGAGGCTGGACAGGGTTCGGCCCCAATTGCCCACTCCGCAGCGAAGACGGATGAGCCAGTTTCGGAAGGCGTCGTCGCGCTGCTCGAACCATTCATCGATACCATTGTCATCTGTACAATGACGGGTCTGGTCATTGTTTCGACAGGTGTATTTAGTGCCAAAGTGCCCACGACACTCTCTCTAAATGATGGAAACATTTCATATGTCAACATCGATGATACAGGTAGCTTCTCTGGAGTCTCAGATCCTGAAATATTCCAGATAGATGACGGCTATCCCGTGATCGAGTCAGATTCGGATCCTCGGTTCGCGTTCTACGACATCTCAGTGGACCGCTTCTTTACGGATGAAGCCCAGACCGTTCCTTTCTCAGGATCTGTGTTTCCGAGCGAGGATAGGGCAGAATCTCCGGATGGGATGGTGTATCCGACATTATATGGGGATGCGGGTCGAAACAGTTCGCCGCTCACCACCCTTGGCTTCGAGCAGGGCCTCGCTCCTATCGGGCTCGGTTGGCTGGGTAAATACATCGTACTTATCAGTGTATTCCTGTTTGCCGTATCTACGGCAATATCCTGGAGTTACTACGGAGATCGTTGCGCGAACTACCTGTGGGGACGAAAGGCAATCTTACCCTATAAGTTTGTATTCCTGATTTTCCACTTCCTCGGAGCGGTCGTCGCGGTGACTACAATCTGGGATCTGGGAGACGTGGCGTTGTCGCTCGTTACCCTTCCAAACGTCATTGCGTTGATTCTTCTGTCTGGACTTCTGAAGAGGGTTACGGACGATTACTTTGAACGGAAGCCATGGATTAAGAAGGATGCAGTGTAGTCGGGCGGGAAATTAAATCACGATAGGCATGGGAAGCGTTCAGGTCATTGAGCATCCGATACTGAAGCGGGACCTGACTGTCTTGCGTCGAGCGGATACTCCGTACGGACTGTTCCGCTCAACCATCAAGGAAATTTCTTCGATTCTGGCATACGAAGTCTTTCGCACACTTCGCGTGCGCACAATCGATGTCCAGACTCCGATGGAGCTGACAGATGGGCACGAAGTTGACGAAGAAGTGATCGTGGTCCCCATCATGCGTGCTGGACTTGGAATGATCGATGGTTTCGTTCATTACCTGCCCGAAGCACGGGTGGGACACCTGGGGATGTATCGGGATGAAACGACCCACGAACCGGTAGACTACTACTCCAACATCCCTTCAGGAATCGAAAATGCTCGGGTCATTGTGGTTGATCCCATGCTCGCGACCGGTGGTAGTGCTGCTGGAGCGATACGCCACCTGAAAAAACTGGGCGCCCAACACATCACTCTGGTCACCCTTGTTTCTGCCCCTGAGGGGATTGAGCTCGTCCAGTCCGGTCACCCTGATGTAGACATCTTCACCGCCGTCATTGACCGGGAACTCGACGAAAACGCCTATATCCGCCCTGGTCTCGGAGATGCCGGTGACCGAATTTTTGGAACCAGTTAAAATTCCTTATGCCTGAAATATATCGCCGTCTGGTCCTGCTCTGCACACTTTGCTTTCTTCCACTTGTCTCAATGGCGCAAGAGCAAAACCTTGGTGTTCCGCGCGTTGTTTTGGATGGAATTGGATTTCCCGTGACACTGGAAGTAACGGGAGATTCGTTGTCGATGAGTGCATACACCGTGCAGGGCGTTGGAGAGGCATCTGGATTCGAGTATGATGACGAATACGATGATGGAGTGGGAGCCTGGGTGGCCTCGGATGTCATGGTGGAAGGAAAGGGGATGCAGGGTATCACACTCTACCGCCTGAGTGAGTCAGTCGTTACGGAAGAGACGCGAAGTATTGCTGGATGGTGGTCGATTTTCCCACCGATCTTGGCCATCGGCATTGCGCTGGTGTTCAAGAGGGTGATTCCAGCCTTGTTTCTGGGTATCTGGGTCGGAGCAATGACAGTAGCCGGATTTTCGATCGCGGGGGCTTTTGAGGGCCTTTTGAATTCTTTCGCGGTCTATGTACAGCAGGCATTTTCGGACCCTGCACATGGCCAGATCATCTTGTTCACCCTGATGATTGGGGGTATGGTCGGAATTATATCGAAGAACGGTGGCATGCAGGGTGTCGTGAATCACATCGTACGATGGGCGAGCACGCCCCGCCGCGGCCAGGCTGCAACGGGAACGCTCGGTCTCGCCATCTTTTTTGACGACTACGCTAATTCGCTTGTTGTTGGAAACACGATGCGTAGCGTGACGGATCGACTCCGCATCTCCAGGGAGAAGCTGGCCTACATCGTGGACTCGACAGCGGCCCCCGTCGCGTGTATAGCTCTAGTGACGACGTGGATAGGATACGAGGTTGGACTGATCGGCACCGCACTGGACAAAATCGATGGACTCTCTGGTTCAGCTTACGCATTTTTTCTGGCCTCGATACCTTATTCGTTCTATCCGATCCTCGCTATATTTTTTGTGTTCGCCGTTTCTCTCTCGCGCCGTGACTTTGGCCCGATGCTTCAAGCAGAGATAAGAACTCGGACCACTGGAGAAGTAATTGGACCCGATGCTAGCATAGATGAAGAGGCGGTATCTGGAAAAGAGACGGCTCCCAAGGAAGGCATTCCTCACCGCGCCATTAACGCCGTTTTGCCGGTCATGGTGCTCATATTTGGGGTGATGGGCAGCCTGTGGGCGACGGGAACTGGCGATTCCATTCAGGAAATAATCAATTCCTCGGATTCGTACCTCGCCCTCATGTGGGCCTCTCTACTCGGGGTTGTGGTAGCAGCCTTCTTGTCTGGCGCGCAACGCATCCTAACCATATCTGAGATTGTAGAGTCCTGGTATGCGGGACTGAAAGGGATGCTTTTCGCCATGATTATACTGATTCTGGCCTGGTCTCTTTCGGCGATAACGGAAGACCTCCACACTGCGCCCTATCTGGTCTCTGTGTTAGGTGATTCGCTGAGTCCGGGCATGGTACCGGCCGTTGTGTTCATTCTCGCCGCGGCAACAGCGTTCGCAACGGGGTCAAGTTGGGGCACCATGGGTATTCTTTTTCCACTGGTCGTCCCGCTCGCGTGGGCGGTCATGCAGGTGAATGGCATGGGGGATGCTTCGTACTACTACATCCTCTATTCGACCATTTCGTGCATTTTGGCTGGTTCGGTCTGGGGAGACCACTGTTCACCCATTTCTGACACGACGATTCTTTCGTCGATGGCGTCAGGATGTGACCATATCGATCACGTCCGCACGCAGCTTCCGTACGCTCTCTTTGTTGGAGGCGTCTCGCTGTTCGTCGGCACGCTTCCCTCCGGATTCGGATTCCCCTGGTGGGCTTCACTCATTCTGGGGGTTGCCATCCTACTGGGAGGACTGATGATGTACGGTGAAATAGCTGACGATGCGGTAGTAACAGAAACCGCTTCGTAGGACTTCGACAAACTGCGCATCGAAACAGAAATCACATGTCTGAAAACTGGTTGCACGCGGATGATCGGCCCTGGGGTCGTTGGGAGGAATACCTGAATGAATCGGGCTACCGGGTCAAACGCATTATCGTGCATCCCGGTGAGCGTATTTCGCTCCAGCGGCATGCTCTGAGGAGTGAACACTGGGTGATCGTCTCGGGATCGGGCGAATTCACCCTGGATGACTCCGTGACGGCAGTCGGACCTGGAGACCGGGTATTTATCCCCGTCGGGGGTGTTCATCGAATCCAGAACGTTTCTACGGCAGACCTGATCATCATCGAGACCCAGTTGGGAGTCTGTGATGAAGATGATATTGAACGCCTTGAGGATGACTACGGCAGGGCCTGACCCTCTTCAGGAGGCCTTGGTGACCTTGGTGGTCCTGCGCTGGATATGCCCGGTGGACAGACTGATTCCGAATACCAGAAAAATGTAGTACCCGAGTATTCTCCACGTCAGCAGGGACGGAACGAGAAGGGAGGTATCGGGCAGCAAATCACCAAAGAACAGAGCATACAATCCCTCAACGCCCCCTGCACCGCCCGGAGTGGGCATGACAAGGGCTGAGATGTTCATCGCCATCGACCGGATGAACAAGAGCAACATATCCACATCGGGTACGAAACTCCAGATGACAAACACCGCGAGGGAATAGCGGGCCATCCAAGTCCCCGAAGTCAGTAGAAATCCCCGAAGGAAAAAATCACTTTTCTGTCGGCGTAGTACCGACGCACGCGCGGAAAATTGCTCCATTTCGCCCGTGACCCGATCCCTGTATCTGCGTAGCAAGGGTAGACTGAAAACGCGATGGGCAACCTTTCCGAGCAATTCTGGATGGAAGAGGGTTGCATACGCAAAAAGTCCAGCGTATGCCATCAGGAGGATGAAATAGGAGATCGCCGTCCATAAGCCGACAATTCCTACCGATGAGGGAATCACCTCCAGGTAGAATGCCGAGATCAGGATGACGGGCACAGATAGTGAGAACCAGACCTGGTCCAGAAGCATGACATAGGTCATAACCGCCGATACATCACCGATAGCAATAGTTTTTCCGGACGACATCCGGGATTCTCTAGCGATGTAATACGCTGTAAGCGGGGCTCCACCCACGAGCGATGGCGAAATATTCGAGGCGAAGTCCCACGCGAGTTGGGAGCGAACGCCGGCTTTGAACCCGAGTGCGTGTCGGGAAATAAAGCTGATTCTCCAGCCCCCGAAAAGTACCCGAAGAACAACCATCGCCACGGCCCCTGACATGATCAGTGGGTCAACCGACGGAATAAATTTTTGAAATGCACCCTCATCCCAGGTGAAATATGCGATCACCAAAAGGACGCCTACTCCCAACCCGATGGGAAGGACGATCCCTTTTAGAGAGATACCGGGGTGATCTTCGTGATGATCATCGTGACGATCATCCGGCGGGTCCAGCTCCGGAGGTAGGTGACTGTGGCTGTCGTTGGACATGGGCGGGTAACTGGCCTTTCTGGCCGGGGTTCATCAATTCCAGGTCGGTAGTGCAAGCCGCCTCGGAAAGCAGCATAGTATCAACTGCGTGCCGACACACGATAAGGAAAATAAGGAGTATCGATTTTGTGATTCATGAATAGATGATAGATCACTGCCAGGTGTAGTGGTTGTATGAAAGCCGACTTGCACATGCACTCCACCGCCTCGGATGGCAGATTGGCGCCAGCCGCGGTGATGGGAGCAGCTGCGAAGGCTGGCCTTGAAATCGTGTCGTTAACCGATCATGACACCGTGATGGGCGTGCAGGAGGCAAAATCAACTGCCCTATCACTCGGCCTGGACTTTGTCGTTGGTGCGGAAGTGAGCTCGGTTGCGAGCGGGGAAGAGGTCCACCTGTTGTCATATGGTTTCGACGAGGACGACGCTGGGATGCTGGATTTTCTCGAGCTGCAACGCTCACGCCGTGATGAGCGTGCGATTGAGTTCGTTCGGCGTTTCAAATCAGTTGGCCTGCTGCCCGCCACAGCAGAACTCCCGGAGCTTGGCCATGGTCGCTCCATTGCGCGCCCTCACATCGCGGCGCTTCTGCTAGCGGCCGGTACCGTGGAGAGCCATGGTGAAGCCTTCGAACTGCATCTCTCGCCGGGTGGAGAACATTTCGTCGAGAAACCGATACCATCGGGGGCGGAGGTTATTGACACCGTGCACTCGGCCGGCGGCGTGGTCGTCCTGGCCCATCCGGGGCATCGAACCTCGCATCAGACGGTGGTGGATCTTGTGGCCGCCGGCCTGGATGGGATTGAAGTGGTCCACCCGTCTCATGACGGTATGTTGACGGCATATTATCGCGCTCTGGCCTCTCGGGTGGGACTGTTCTGCACGGGAGGATCTGACTATCATGCAAGAGAGGATCACGGCGGCTCTTCCCAGGGAGAATTCTGGATTGATATGGACGAGGAGCTTCGAAGATTGCTCAGGACCCATTAAGGAGGCCCTGCGTTTGCGCCCAGATTCCAAACAATTCTTTTCTCTTCTCGAATCATCGATTATGCGTCGGACATGTTTTTGCTTCGCGATTACGTTGACGCTGGCGCTCGGTATTTCCCCCTTCGCGGAAACTGCTCACGCTCAAGAGGTCGAGGCATGGACCGCTCATACCTCTTTCAGCGCCGCAATTGATCTGACGCTAACATCGACCCACTCATGGGTGGCCACGTCCGGTGGTATTTACAGCGTCGAGCATTCGAGTGGCTCTATCAGTCGACTCACTGTTGTCGACGGACTGGCCAATGTGGGAGCCTCTGCCATTGCCGCAGATGAGACTCGTTCGTTGATCTGGGTTGGATACGATACCGGACTTCTGGACCGCATCGATACACAAACCGGTGTTATCACGACTTTTCGGGACATTGAAAGGGCTGATCAGTTTTCTGACCGCGGAATAAACAGGATCCGAATTCAGGGCGACTCACTGATGATCGCGACCGAATTCGGAATCGTAGTATTTGATCCCCTGAGGAGCGAGGTTCGCGACTCCTATAGCCGACTTGGAAATTTGTCGGTCGCAGTCGCAGTTCAAGATGTACTGATCGACGCGTCCGTCGCGGGTGTACAGACCATCTGGGTAGCCACAGCCGAGGGAGTCGCGCGTGCGCCCCTCCATGGAGTGAACCTCAAAGATCCCGGGTCGTGGACGGCCGAAAATATTCCAGGTGGAGCGAATGCTCCCGCAGTGTTGGCCCTGGCCCAGGTAGCGGGCGTCTTATACGCAGGTACCGAATCTGACGTATACGTTCGTAGTGCTGCGGGTAGCTATCAGAAACTGGGTTTGACCGGTAGGCCGGTAGCGCAGATGGCGGCGAATTCAGAAAACATCGTAGCCACGGCTCAATTCACTTTGCTTGTCATCCGACCGACCGGATTTCACACCGCTCACGCCGTAGACGGCATGCCCTTTCCGGTGGCGAGCCAGTTGGACGGCGCGGGCCGACTCTGGATCGTGGATGCATCCAGCGGCCTTGGAAATGGAAACACCCCGATAGAAAGCACAGGAACCGCCGTGCTTGATTCAATTATTCTTCCGTCGGGGCCCGCAGACGGTCTCTTTTCACTGATTTCGATTGCTGATACCGGTGAGGTCTGGCTGTCGGGAGTCAACTCTCCAAACACCGGATTCTATAAACTGGATACCGTTGGGGAGTGGACCACCTATTCGACGCTGACCATCCCAGAGCTGGAAGGGAAAGCTGCGTATGTGCACGTGTATGCTGCGTCCGACGGGACGGGGTGGGCCGGATCCGAAGGGGCTGGAGTGGCCAGTGTCAGCCCGGACGGAGGGGTGATCACCTATGGTGAGTCGAATTCTTCGCTCGAGCCCGCTCCGGGCGGAGGTTCGTTCATTGTTGTGGGTGGATTGCACGAGGATAATCTGGGAAACATGTGGTTTTCGACTCGCGCGAGCGGAAAGCCGTTGCACTTGAGGATGGCTAGCGGAGCGTGGACTTCCTTCGGCCCGAAGGTCGGCCAGGGATTGTTGTCCAGCGCGACAGCGTATGGCCGGATCTTTGTCGATTCATTCGACCAGAAATGGATTATTATCCACAGTGAGGCCGATTTCCGAACAAAAAAAGGACTCATGGTCCTGGAAACAGGTATTCCAGAGAATGTTAGTGACGACGAATTTCAGTTTTTTGGAACGAAAGGTGGGGCCGGCCAGGGCCTGCCTTCCGTTGAAGTCAATGCAGTTGTTGAAGACAAAGACGGACTAATCTGGGTCGCCACAGAGAGTGGACCTGCCTATTTTGTCAACACCGGCATTGTTGCGCGGGACCAATCTGCCATCGCAATCTGGCCCCAATGGGCTGATCGTTCAAACGGTACCTTCCTGCTCTTCAGCCTGAACATTCACGACATGGCTGTTGACCCTGCCGGCCGTATTTGGTTTGCTACGGACGATGGGGCGTGGCTTGCGGAAGCGGTCGAAGGAGGCTACGAGCAGGTGTATCATTTCACGACCGAAAACTCGCCGCTTTTTTCGAACGAAGTGCTGGCGGTCGCTGTCGACGATGAGTCCGGGGAAGTTTACTTTTCGACGGACCGTGGTCTGATCAGCTTCGCTTCTGATGCGATTGCGCCGGTGAACAAAGTCGTCGACCTGAAAGTTTTTCCGAACCCTGTTCGCATAAACGGCGATCAGGCTCCTGAGGTGTTTATCGAGGGCCTGGTTCCTGCCACATCTATCCGAATAGTGACTCCAGCGGGTTACATCGTGCGGAGGCTCGAGGCTCGTGGGGGACGTATTCGATGGGATGCACGCGATGAAAACGGAAATCTTGTTTCCTCAGGGGTGTACCTGATCGTTGCCGTGGGGCAGAATGACGAGGGTACGGCCTATGGAAAAATTGCAGTCATCCGCTGACCACCAGGGCGAGTACATAAAAAGTTCAAATGTGACGCTGTTGCCCCGTATTCATTTACCGCCATATATTACCGGTCTGTGATTTGATTTCATGGTGGTCGTAGCTCAGTTGGTTAGAGCGCCAGGTTGTGGCCCTGGAGGTCGGGGGTTCAATCCCCCTCGATCACCCCAATGAGAGATTCGTCAGTTGTCATTTCGATTCCAAGATGCCGCGTTCGTCTAGGGGTTTAGGACGCCGCCCTTTCACGGCGGTAACACGGGTTCAAATCCCGTACGCGGTACCCTTCGGGACCGGTCACCATTTCGGGTGGCCGGTCCTGTTTGTATTCGCTTTTTTTCGCATTAAAAAGATCGAAAATGGGATGGAGGTTCGGGGTTCGAAGTGTTAATTTTTCATACACGAGTATCCCGTTGAACATCAAACCAACAATCTCCCGCTTTACGTCAATGGGTGCAGACGCCCAGTAATTCGGTAGGTCTGAGAGCAGCGACAGACCGAACCGAGCATGCAGTACGAGATCGTTATCACGCGCTTCTAACCGGGCGAGTTCAGCGAGGGCATCGCTGCGATGATCCATGTAGTGTTGCTTCACACGCTCGTACGAGTCTTTCTCAAGTTGCCCTTCGAAATAGCTTACGTCAGCTTCGCCCAGTTTTCCTTCAAGCTCCGCTAGTCGCAGGTTGAGCGCTACGGTCGTTTGGCTCCTCTCCGTGTCGGAGGAATTCTCTACATCCTTCAAAATTTCGATGTATAGCTCGGCCACCTCCGGAGGCACAGTGAGCTCTCGAAGGCGATTCTCGAAGCCCTCATGGACAATTCTGGCAGCTGTCGTTCCTTTGCATGCCTTTGCGTAGCAGTGATAGTACCAGTAGACGCCGCCGTTACCTCTGCTGCGCCCGCCAGTTAAACGGCCGCCGCAGCGCTCGCACTCGAGAAATCCTCTGAGCGAAAGCTCGGGTCGAATACGCGGTGATTTTCCAGCCTTGCGCGCGTTCCGGTTGTCAAGGATATTCTGGACCCGGTTATATAGAGCCTCGTCAACGATTTGCTCGTGACGACCATCGACAACTTCCTCGAGCTCATCGCGCCAAGCTGGAATTCTGATTTTGCCAGTGTACAGAGGACTCCTCAGCATCTCCGGGAATTTGGATCTGCTTAGTTTCAGTCCCTTCTCTCCCAGCTTCCGTCTCACTTCTTCGACCGTCAAATGACCGGCTGAATACAGTTCGAACGCTTCGCGAACGAGAGGAGCGCGTCCGTCCTGGACGAGCTCAGGTTTCGCCTTTCCTGTTCGCTCTGAACTGTAACCAATTGGGGCCCGGTTCACCCATCGACCTTCTTTCATGGCCCGACGCATTCCCTCTTTTACGCGTTTGCTTTTCATCCGGTTATCCGTTTCGGCAATACCCAAGTGTATAAGTTGCATCAAGAACGAAGCGGGATTATCGTCATCAATAGGCTCCTGAATTGCATTGTACTCGATTCCGAGTTCCCGAAGCTCTCTTCCCATGCTCAACGCTTCCAGCGCGTCGCGGGAAAATCGGTCCCAGCGATCAAAAAGAAGGTAATCGACCTGCGTTTTGTGCTTCCGGAGATACACGAGTGCCTCTTGAAACCCAGGTCGACCCTCAAACGATTTTGCGGACGCATCGTCCTGAAAATGTGCGACGACCTCGATTCCGTGATGGCGGCAGTGCGCACAAAGGCGCTCCTCCTGAGCGCGGAGACTGTATCCACGCTCCGCTTGTTCGTTGGTTGACACACGCGTGTAAATCACGGCGCGTCTACGACTTCTGTTTCCTTGATCCATTTTCGATTTGTGCTAGGATGTAGAGGAACTCGCGGATGGCCTCGATCTCCATGTCCTCGTAGGAGCGGCCATGTTTATTCAGGATGGTTCGACATCGCTTGATGGACAGCATTGTGTTCGCCGTAAAGGGCGCCTCCGGAGTTACCGGTCAGCGCACAGCGATTGTGATGAAACCTTCTGGATATAACAGCAGGCATGTGGGTTAGAATCTGAACAGAAGTTTGCGGAAAAGGCTTACAACTCGACCATTTCGCCTCTTTATGACGAGGTCCTGGTTATCAGCTTCAGATAACAGTCGATTGACCGTCACATTGACGCTCGCATTGTGACCATCACAGGAAAAGGTCTCTTCGACGTGAATGTTCTTGATACCGGTCTCACATGTCGTCACCTGGATCGTCCTTCTTCCGGTCTGACGCACCGCGTCGATCAGGGCGCACTCACTTGGAGAGAGTCCAGTCTTGAAGTAAGCTATATCTTGCTTCGTCATTGTGCTTCCCGTTTGGACTCGTCCAAAAGAGCCAATCCCTTCACGATGAAATAAGCAGCACCACCGATGAGGAGCGCTTTAGCAAGAAGCTTTAACGATTCGTCAGCTCTTTCGGGCTTTTCGGCTGTCGGAAATTGATATGGCCCGTCATAAGAGCCAAACACCTCTATCCAAAGTTGGTATAGAACTCCATTATGTGCAGGTTCAGGGTCATATCGGCCCGCTTCCCAGCGCTGGACTGTTCCTCCATCACGGCCAAAAAATTGTCCCATTTTGGTTTGACTCCAACCGAGTGCTTTGCGCAAATGCTGAATCTCGTTGGGAGCAAGAGGTGGTATCGGGCGATACTCGCTATAGAGAATAGGAGCCATCTACTGTCAACCGACTGTCGAATGATATTGATTACACATCCCAAGGTGCACTGTAATATACATAAATACATAGATAACTTCCAAAAGATATATGTTGGAAAAACCGACTTTTTGGCCGGTTTTCTGTGTCAAGCAGGCTCGCGGGATCAAAACCTGGGTACGAGTGCTCAAATATTTGCCGAATGTAGTCCTCTAGATTCGGATCTGCTTGCATAAGCTCAAGTGGGCCTCCTACTTGCATAATTGCCTTCAATACTCTCTCCAAGCAGACTGTCGCATCGAATCGCTGCCGGTCGTCAGCTCGCACGAGAACGGCCACGGCCGGAAGGAGAGTTGCGACAGTTATCGAAACTCCGGCGGTCATTAAGTACCGTCCATCCAGGTAGCTGGAGATTGCAGATGGGACCTGTGCATACTCACCAAACAAACCATCTCTCATTTTAATGTAGCGTTGGAAGGACCATCCCGCGGATTCAAAAACCCGAAATTCCGATATCACAGCGTACCCTTCCAGCGGTCACGAGCAGTTATCCCCCCAGCAGCAATGTTGTTCTGAATTCCTTCGCAAAACAAGAGCCAAGGCCAGAAGGTTTTGTTCGACTGGTCGCGACGCAACGTTTGCGGGATAGGTAGTCCACGAAGCCCAAACATCAACATCTCGAGGATGGCGTCAAAGCCTCTAACCGCCGCCTCAGCTACCACGGCGCTTTGACAGAAATGCTTAGGTCATAGCTGTTGCGTAATCCCTTGAGCGGAAGGTGGAGTTCTTTTGCACCAATGTCTCGTAAATTGCGAGCTATTCCAAGCAGAATGAGATCCCGTCTTAGGCTAATGCGTTGGATCGTACCTGCAAACGGGTTTGTCAGGAACGATTTGAAGTGGGTTCTGAGAACATGGGGTGAGGCGTTCGTGCAGCGTCTAAAAAGCAAATCACAATCGCAGTGTAGTCTTAATGATCCGTCCACAGAATCAGGCTAGAACCCCCTGGTGCGAATCCGCAATATGATCTAAGAAAATGCAGCCTGGAAATTTCTCCATTTTCCTCGCTGAACGACTAGTAGGGTTCAAAAACGGAGTTAACCCCGAAAGTTGTGTACGGGTGAAAAAGGTATAGGCGGCGTATCCTGATGATGATTACGTCATTGTCAATCCGAAGATTGGAGGATACACCGCCCATGAAGACGAATAACGCACACGAGAACGAGAACTACAATAGCACAGAGGATGTGTTGACAGAAGTATTGCGAACAGGGGCCGCAAAGATGCTGGCCACAGCCGTTGAGGCCGAGGTTGAAGCTTTCTGCCAGCGCTACCAGTTCCTGCGCGACGAAGAGAATCGCCACCGCATCGTTCGCAATGGATATCTGCCAGAGAGGAAGATTTTGACTGGTATCGGGGAGGTCGCTGTAAAGATGCCCCGCATACGCGACCGTACGGGTCGGGGTGAGGATAGAATCGGTTTCCGCAGTTCGATACTACCAGCCTACCTCCGCAAGAGCCGCTCGCTTGAGGCTCTCATTCCATGGTTGTACCTGAAGGGAGTTTCAACGGGCGGCTTTGAGGCAGCGCTCTCGGCCCTTGTTGGTCCTGATGCCCCAGGGCTGACCTCCTCGACGATTGCGCGCCTGAAGACGCTTTGGACAAGGGAGCACGAAGACTGGCAAAAGCGGAGCCTGAAGGAGAAGCACTACGTCTATTTCTGGGCCGACGGTATTCACGTAAACGTACGCATGGATAAACAGAAACTGTGTCTGCTGGTCGTGATCGGCGCTACGGCCGATGGAAGGAAGGAGCTTATAGCACTCGAGGACGGCTTTCGCGAGAGCAAGCAGTCGTGGCGAGAGTTGCTCCTGGAGCTGAGGCACCGCGGGCTGGATCAAGGACCGAAGCTGGCTGTTGCCGATGGAGCCATGGGATTCTGGAGTGCTCTCGCAGAAGTTTATCCCGAGACGCGAGCCGCACGCTGTTGGGTGCACAAGACAGCAAATGTGCTCAACCGCCTGCCCAAGTCCGTTCAGAAGAAGGCAAAAGGTCACCTCACGCAGATCTATACAGCAGAAACAAAAAAGCAGGCAGAGAGCGCCCTTCTGTTTTTCATCAAAGCCTACCAGCAAAAGTATCCGAAAGCAGCAGAGATTCTGGTGAAAGACCGAGAAGAACTGCTCGCTTTTTATGACTTTCCGGCAGAACACTGGATCCATCTTCGGAGCACAAATCCGATCGAATCTACGTTCGCGACCGTGCGCCTCAGGACCGCCAAAACGAGGGGATGTCTGAGCCGAGAAACAGCTCTTGCAATGGCCTTCCGTCTATGTAAAGAGGCTCAGAAGAAGTGGAGGAAACTGAATGCACCGCACCTATTGCAACTTGTAAAAAAAGGAATCAAATTCACCGACGGAATTACATCAGAACGACACGCTGCCTAAACCTTCCATACACAACTTTTGGGCATAGCTCTCAAAAACGTCAATCTGTTTGGCAAATCGTAACTAGTGCCATAGTGTAATTAATCACGTAGATCAGTGCCTAATTACTATTTACCCTCTGTTATAGTCGCATATAATGGCGCGCTGCAAGATTACGTCCTCAATCCCACTTTCAGCGACCTTGAAAAACTGGAATGCTGTGCTGGCCACCTTTCCATAAACTGATTCGAGCCCAAACATCGAGCAAGAAGAAAGCAAACACAACGCGTTCTTGAATCTTGCGGATGACTACCTCGCAAATATTGAGGAGTTAGCCCTTGAGGGAGGAATTATGGGCAGTGGTTTCACGGAAACGCTCATTGAAAAGCTGGAATCTGAGCAGGATCGCATCATCTTAGCTTCGAATGATGTCTACGAAAGCCGCTTGTCTTTCGTAGATCGTTCGATTGATTCACTGTTATCTGATCTATCAGTCGCCTCCAATCTTCTTGAATCGCGAGAAGAACAGGGGCGAGAGTTACCGAATGAGGTTCAGCGTCTTCGCAAGGAGGTGGAGAACATAGAGGCGGAACGAACTGGCATGCTGGAATCGCTGGTCGGACGACGCGCCGAGTACCCAGAACTTCTTTCGCGAAAGCGTCGGAACCTGAGATCGATTCTGAGGAGCGAGTGCATTAATTCATTCGCCGAAGAAGAAAATGCAAGGTTCCAGATTGAAGAATCTCTTCTTGAGATACAGGAGCATCGGCGCGATTCGAATGAGAAGGAATACGCGCGAAGACGTGAGCACCTTGAAGCCCGACTGGTTGTCTTAACTGAGAAATATTTACCCCTTAACTCGTTGATCCTTCGGCTGCGCACTCTGGGAATCAACGAAACCACGAACGGTTTTTTAGTCTGGGCCGGGTATCTAGGTTTGCCTGCATTTGGTTGGTTCTTGGGAGAGAGCATTCGTTCGTTGCATGGTGGTTCTGAGACAATCGGAATGATAGTCGCATCCGTCACAGCTGCATTGAATTCATTTGGAGGCCCGAGGTGGATACCTCTCGTTGTTGCAATCTTGCTTCCGATGGTGGTTCTGATGCTCTTTCTCGGCTTTCTATTCCTATTGGATCGGCTAATGAAGAAGATTGATCCGAAATGGGAGAAGCTGAAAGATGAGAAGTTGGCGTCAGGACCTCAAAGTGGTAGAGTATTTGGTTTTCCCTGGAATGACGTAGGTCATTCGTCCCTGTCACGATTTGACCTTTTAGCGGTCGCAAAAAAGAGCATGTTCGGCTTCATTATTCTCGCCGGTCTCTTTTTCATCTCCGGCCTGTTCAGTGTTGCAGGCGTCGCCCCGAGTGCGGTTGAACTTCGCGATGGACTCAGTTCTCTCTCAGTGATGTTGTATACCTATTTGGGTAGCGTAATTGGCGTTGCTGTATCCGGTTTGGTACTCGTGTACGTGTTTCACGTCATTGGGCCACGGCAAGAGCGCCTCGCCCAAAATGAATCATGGAGGGTCAAGGATCTTCTGAAAGCTAATTTCGAACTGTGTTTCATCGTGATTTTATTCCTAGTCGTCCTGGTGTTCTCTGACGCGCTCAACTGGATGGTTGGCATCATTCTGGGAGGTCCGGATAGTCCGACAGACAACTATATATGGACGGCCGGCCGTTTGACTGGACCCGTCTTCCTGCTCCTAATAAATGCGCTTTGTGTCTCTTATGGCCTTCTTTATCGAGGTATGTTTCGGAGCGATTCGGCGCACAGGAAGATACTTGCCAAGATCGAGACAACCATCCAGCGTTATGCGGAGCATCCAATCTTGGCGTTGCCATCAGATCAGTTTGACTCGTTTAGTCAAGAGCTGAAACAGATCAACCGCGATGTGGATGCCATTTACGCGAATCTAGAATTAGAAGCATTTCGAGATATAGAGCAGATTAGTGCATCTCTTCCTGGCTTGCGCAAGCTAAGTTTCTCACTTTCCGGAGACAGTCAGCGCCACGTTCGGCATACTCCGTCAAGCCTATTCGTCACAGGTGATGAGTTGTTTGCGCAGGACTTGGTTGGCAAAATCAAGGCATGTGAACAGACTCAGTCTGTCACTTTGGCGGAATTGACGTTTGCTGAACAAAAATTGGTTAATCAGGCGACCAAGGCAGATGACGCACGACTCGAGCTTGGGCAGATCCGGTCAGCAATAGAAGCTAAACGGGAGATGAGAATAAACCTCCTGAAGAACATGGAGTTGGAACGATGGGGAATTACTCTCAAATTTAGTAGTGCCTTAATGGCGGTTAGAAGCGCCCTTGAGAGGGGCAAATCACTCCGAGTACAACTCGGAAATCGTTAGAACGTTAGGTACGGGGGAATGATTACTATAACACAGAGCCCGAATTACGCAAGCGGAAGTGAGCTTGACGAGCCGACGTCCGGTCGTTGGGAAGCTGGTTTTAAATGTGGAGAATCTTTGCAACAGTGCGATAGGCCGCTCAGTGAACTTGCCTCGTCGGTAACTGCTGAGCTGGAAAGTGCCGCTTCCGCCGCAAGGACTCTGATCGTGGGCTTCGACGAACGTTTAACTACTCTGAAATCACAGAGGGATCGCTGGGGAACGTTTCGTGATACAGCTTCTTCATATCAGAGTGATCTTCTCGCTCATCGTCGAAAATGTGCGTCGGACTATTCTGTATGGAGAGCGGCGCTTTTTCTGATGCTCTCCTTACTATTACTACTCGGGGATGTGGGAATTCTAGGAAGGGTGCTGGCAGACTTCGTGGGAGAGGACTACTATTCCTCAGACGCAGGAGGCGATTTCCTACTTACGCTGGTTAGCCAGGGTCCGTTAGCAGCATTCAGATATTTCCCTGGACTCTTCGGATTGGTCCTGTCCATTCTCGTTATGGGCTTCTACCTGAAGCTTTGGGAGGAACACTTAAGGACGATTTCGTCACTAGAGGACAGCAGCGCGAAGTCCCTCCCGGTTGAAAAGTGGATGAACGCGATCTATCTAGTAGTCCTGATTCTTTCCATCCTATCCGTGATTGGCTCGGCCGGAATCCGTCTGGTATCCCAAACAGCCAGCGAAGCTCCCATCAACGGAATTTCGACCGCCGCGGAATTTAGTCTTTTTAAACGATTTGTGATGTCTCTCCTTGGGCTCGCCCTCCCATATGTTAGTGCCGCGTTTTTCATAAAGGGATCAGACAAACTCGGAAAAAGTATGCGGTTGTGGCGCGAGACCGTAAAGGAACGGTATTTTGACCATAATCATCGTCTCGTTGAGAAGTCGATACAATTCACATCCCAGCGGCTCACTCTTGCTCAGCAGGAACGGGACCTTCTTGCTAGTGAGACCTATCAATCCAGTCGATTGAAGAAGGTAAAATCCTCGTTTACGGCTGGTTATCGTGCAGGCGTACTCAGCGCACTTACCTCTTCAGATGTACTCAGTCTGTCCAACAGATTGCGTCCTGTCGCTCTTCGGAACGCCCTCTTGTCTTCCCCTGAGAAAGGTGCATAGATCATTTAACCATTCCCTAACCTGGTCTTGGCTGCTACTTCAAGGCGTCACCGGCGTTTTCGTAGTGCAATTTATCGCGTGTACTATTCCCAGTCCCGACGGTCCAAAAAACGTTCTCGTCGTCTTCGATCCTACCATCCTCCTTCGTGACGACTCTCTTTCTCTCGACATCGTACTAGAAGACCTTCGTAGCGCTCTAAGCACATTGCCACAGGGCACCCGCATTTGGGTCCGAACTGTGCGGTTACACATGATCAACAACGAGCCCGTCTATGAAAGAACCCTCAAAGTGTTTAGAGGAACCTCATACAAAAAGAACCACCAAGAAGAAGCGGATAGCGTCGCGACTGAGGTTGTTGAGATTTTAAGACGAAAGTGGAAATTGATGCATGAAGGAAAGAGACCAGGGGAAGAAACAAGCTGCATCAGGACAGCTCTCTTCGTGGCGTCGGAAGATCTCGCCAACTTGAAAGAGAGTTCTCAAGTGAACCGCCCCGGGAATATCGGAGACTTATTTATGTGAGTGACGCATCGAGAGCGTGACTCTGTTTGCGTCTGTGAAAGGCTTCTTCAAACTCCGCCGGTGGAATATAACCGATGGGTTCGAGAAGCCGTTTTTGATTGAACCACCACACCCATGCGAGCGTCGCCAGTTCGACCTGTTCAAGGCTTTTCCACGGCCCCTTTTTGTTGATCAGTTCTGTCTTGTAGAGACCGATGATCGTCTCGGCCAGTGCGTTGTCATAGGAGTCCCCTCGGCTTCCCACCGAGGGCTCTATGCCAGCTTCTGCCAGTCGCTCTGTGTAGCGGATCGAGAGATACTGCACGCCCCGATCGCTGTGGTGAACCAACTGCTCGTGCTGCTCTTGATCCCGCTCCCAAAGGGCCTGCTCCAGGGCATCGAGCGCCAGATCGCTTCTGAGCGAGTTTGATACGCGCCAGCCTAAAATCCGGCGACTGAAGACATCGATGACGAAGGCGATGTAAACGAATCCTCTCCAGGTGGCTAGTAGAGTAAGAGACAGGGCGTAGTCGAACTATTTCCCTGTCTCTCCTCTCCGAACCGTACGTGCACCTCTCAGCGCATACGGCTCTCCATTCAGGCATGACCCATGGCCATGGCAACGTCTCTATATCGCGAGGTGACAACGCTCTCGCCAAGATTCCCAACGATGTAGGGATTCCCAGCTGGATTGCGCCATCTGAACTGACATTTGCGACTACCAACCATACGTCTGAGCGATATTCCACGGTGTCGATCTCGTCCGTTATGACCAAACAGAAGCCACGTTTTGGCCTGGCCCTCTACAGGACGCCTGAACCACTGTCGCATAAGCGACTTGATTGACGTCTTGTATTTGCGGGCAAGCCAGTGACCCAGTTTCCAGAACAGGACGGAATCTATTCTCATGTAATACCGCGCCGTATAGTCCGTGTATTGATAAAAGGCCGTCCATCCCGCTATTTTGCGGTTCAGACGCTCTATCATGTCAATTGTATTCACGCTGTAATTGCCGCTCAGTTCTTTGACAAGTTCGCACGAGAAGTTTCTGAACTTCTCCCTCGGTATCGTGGTCACGGGACGCATCGTACCACGCGGACCTCGTTTGCGAATGATTCGATGTCCAAGAAAGACAATGCCCTCGTTGATATGCGTAATACGGGTTTTCTCCATATTGAGCTTCAACTTCAGCGTGCCTTCCAAGAAGCATCGGCACCGTTCGCGGATCGCTTCTGCCTGTGACTTGTTTCCTTTTACAATCACGACAAAATCATCCGCAAACCGGCAGTAGGAGACCGCAGCCTTCCAGCGCCGGTCTTCTCGAATGGCTATCGGACGTTTTCGTTTGATTGTGTCATTGAAGCTCCAGCGATCACCTCGTGCTTTTGAGTTCAGGTACTCTTTGTCCATCCACTGATCAAATTCGTTGAGTACGATATTTGATAGTAATGGAGAGAGAACGCCCCCTTGGGGGACGCCTTCGCTCGCGGCGCAGAACAGGCCCTTATCAATATGGCCTGCCTTCATGATTTGCCAGAGAACTGTCAGGAAACGCTTGTCACAGATGCGCTTGCGCACACTTTTCATCAACACCTTATGGTGAACCGTGTCGAAGTAACTGGCAAGATCGCCCTCTATCACCCAGCGTCCTTTGGCGACAGAGCCGTCTTGCACTTGAAACTTCACGGTTCTAATGGCATGATGAACGCTACGCCCGATGCGGAATCCGTAGGATAGTCGATGAAAATCGCTCTCCCAGATGGGATCCATCACCATAAGCATAGCGCGTTGCAGAATCCGGTCTCGAAGCGTTGGTATACCTAGAGGCCTCAGTTTGCCGTTTGCTTTTGGAATATAGATGCGCCGCGCTGGTTGTGGCTCGTACGTTCCAGCCAGCAACTCTTCGCGCAGTGACATCAGCTGAGCATCCAGCCCAGCCATCATCATCACTCCCGTTATTCCATCTACTCCCGCCGTTCTGGCTCCTTTCGAAGACAGTGTGATACGGGCGGCTTCACGAAGCCAAGATCTGTTAGCAATTATTCTCAAGAGTCGGTCAAAGCGGCGGCTTTCGTCCGCCGTTGACCATGTTGCCAGTTTGCCCTGCATTTCGCTGATTATCAAAGGAGCTATGCCCAAAAGTTGTGTATGGAAGGTTTAGGCAGCGTGTCGTTCTGATGTAATTCCGTCGGTGAATTTGATTCCTTTTTTTACAAGTTGCAATAGGTGCGGTGCATTCAGTTTCCTCCACTTCTTCTGAGCCTCTTTACATAGACGGAAGGCCATTGCAAGAGCTGTTTCTCGGCTCAGACATCCCCTCGTTTTGGCGGTCCTGAGGCGCACGGTCGCGAACGTAGATTCGATCGGATTTGTGCTCCGAAGATGGATCCAGTGTTCTGCCGGAAAGTCATAAAAAGCGAGCAGTTCTTCTCGGTCTTTCACCAGAATCTCTGCTGCTTTCGGATACTTTTGCTGGTAGGCTTTGATGAAAAACAGAAGGGCGCTCTCTGCCTGCTTTTTTGTTTCTGCTGTATAGATCTGCGTGAGGTGACCTTTTGCCTTCTTCTGAACGGACTTGGGCAGGCGGTTGAGCACATTTGCTGTCTTGTGCACCCAACAGCGTGCGGCTCGCGTCTCGGGATAAACTTCTGCGAGAGCACTCCAGAATCCCATGGCTCCATCGGCAACAGCCAGCTTCGGTCCTTGATCCAGCCCGCGGTGCCTCAGCTCCAGGAGCAACTCTCGCCACGACTGCTTGCTCTCGCGAAAGCCGTCCTCGAGTGCTATAAGCTCCTTCCTTCCATCGGCCGTAGCGCCGATCACGACCAGCAGACACAGTTTCTGTTTATCCATGCGTACGTTTACGTGAATACCGTCGGCCCAGAAATAGACGTAGTGCTTCTCCTTCAGGCTCCGCTTTTGCCAGTCTTCGTGCTCCCTTGTCCAAAGCGTCTTCAGGCGCGCAATCGTCGAGGAGGTCAGCCCTGGGGCATCAGGACCAACAAGGGCCGAGAGCGCTGCCTCAAAGCCGCCCGTTGAAACTCCCTTCAGGTACAACCATGGAATGAGAGCCTCAAGCGAGCGGCTCTTGCGGAGGTAGGCTGGTAGTATCGAACTGCGGAAACCGATTCTATCCTCACCCCGACCCGTACGGTCGCGTATGCGGGGCATCTTTACAGCGACCTCCCCGATACCAGTCAAAATCTTCCTCTCTGGCAGATATCCATTGCGAACGATGCGGTGGCGATTCTCTTCGTCGCGCAGGAACTGGTAGCGCTGGCAGAAAGCTTCAACCTCGGCCTCAACGGCTGTGGCCAGCATCTTTGCGGCCCCTGTTCGCAATACTTCTGTCAACACATCCTCTGTGCTATTGTAGTTCTCGTTCTCGTGTGCGTTATTCGTCTTCATGGGCGGTGTATCCTCCAATCTTCGGATTGACAATGACGTAATCATCATCAGGATACGCCGCCTATACCTTTTTCACCCGTACACAACTTTCGGGGTTAACTCTTCTGATACTCATCCAGATACAGATTAGAATCAGATCTCTTTTCCTCCTTCATGTCAGCCCTACTCAGGGCGGCCACTTCAATGGAAGCCATGAGTAGTCCTCCGACCAAATACGTGGTGTCCTCGCCAAGCTTTCCTTTAGCAAGATTTACGAGGAGAACTTGTCCCTCGTCCATCGCCTCACGTAGATCAACATTTCCCTCATTGTTGGTGAGCAAACGCTGAGTGATCGGATTTGAAAGAAAAGCTCCCGTTCTATTCAGTATCGGAGAGATAGCCTCCGCCCTATACCTATCTGGAATCTTCTCATATTCATTTCTCCAAAAGCTCTGAACCTGTTTGTTCTGAATCTGATTGACAACACGGTACCGAAACGAACGATCTTGAAAAATCCTCGGGATGTCAGCCATCGTAGTATCCGGATATTCCAACAGCGTTAAGAGAGCATTCCTTAGAAAATGCTCCATCCTGGGTCCCCAGTAGCTTGACCAGAGTTTCTTAAATGTCGCGAGCATACTTGAGCATGCCAGAACCCTTTTACCCGCAGGGACACACGCAAGCGGATTAAAAGACAAATGGCGGCACGCCTCAGGAAGATTGAAGTCTACAAGCCGGTGAAGCTCTTTCTCTGGAATCTTCGCGCGAATACTTTCATACAGATCACCGTGAGGGTCAAACAGCGCACATCCACGCCCGGCGTAAATATCCTGCATTACAAGATTTTCTATGAGAGTACTTTTACCCCCTCCTGTCTTTCCCAAAAAATAGAGGTGGAAAAAACGGTCAGATTGACGAATTCCAAACCGTTTGTACACACCGCGATGATTCGTTCGAGCGAAGTATGAGATTGGATTCTTGGGATTCTGAGCCATATCCCATTTTCCACAGGTTCAGATCACTTCTCTAGCGGGGCAAGTTCAGCACTATCGGCATATACACACTCTGCGGAGAATGAGAGGTGTCATAGACGGCACACAATGCCCACTTCAGTACCTCGGTCAGTCGGATAAAATCAAAAGAAAGCAATTCCTGCATACCGATCCGTGTCCACGATACCGATCCCGACACAGGAATAGCCAATCACGTTCTTTTGAATCAAACCAAACAGGGAAATGAATGACCAAGCTAAAACAGACACAAATACCGACGGAACCGAGCATGGAGACGAGACAGAAGTAGATCGCTACCGTACGAAACTCTTTAACCAAGTACCCCTCTATACCACCAGACTTGTAAAGGAGGAAGTCATTCGTTTCAGTTCCAGATACTCCGTCAAGTGCCCAAGCGACTTGGTTTCCGTACTTCAGGAGTATTATGGCGACAAGGATCGTGAGGAGTTTCTACTATGTCTCTTAGATACCGCTCATACCTTGATATCAATGTCTCAGATATCAGTAGGTGGACTATCGTCAAGCATCGTGGAGCCCCGTCAGATATTCAAGGTCGCTATTCTCGCAAATGCTGCTGCAATAATACTCGTTCACAACCATCCTTCAGGAAATCCAGAGCCGAGCCGTGAGGATATCCTAATCTCCAAGCAACTTTCTGAGGCTGGAAAGACGATGGGAATCCCCGTTCGTGATCACCTCATTATAACCGACACGGGGCATACGAGCCTAGCAGAACGCGGATATATCTGACCCAAAAAGCAACCGATGGTTACGACCACCGGTTGTTTTTAATAGATAAATATCAATCACCCACCACAGATTCTCAGACCGTATAAATTTCATTCGGAGCAAGATTGCGTGTTTGCATAAACAATCTTCATCCTCCGGGGTAGATTTTGCAAACTTGCCTGACCTAATCGGTCAGCTCGTCAAGTCATACTTCCTTGAAAGTATACTGGTATGGATTCACTCCGTTCATATTTGAAGGAGAGAGGACTGACGCGCAATAGTCCTTCCGAAGAACTCGCCAACGCCAAGCGAGAACACCGACGTCTATATCAAAAGGACTACCAAGCGAAACGCAGAAAAGCACGCCCAAGAATAGGAGTATCACTTTCGGCTCCAGAGCGCCAACAGTTATCAAAAGACGCTAGACGTCACGGAATGAAGCTACCGCACTTCATCAGAATGGCAGCGCTTGCATACACGGGAAAAAAATATATCCTGCCAGACGACACGACAGCCCGAGCACTGGAAATAGAGCTCCGACGGATCGGAAATAATATCAATCAAGTCGCTCGCAGGTGTAACGAGAAGAAAACTGCTGAAGCACTAGACATTGAGGAAGCAAATAACCTCCTCATTGGACTAGAAGACGCCGTATCGGCTGCGTTCCGAAATCCGAGAGAGGAGCCATGATCGTCAAAATGCTCCGGTGGCGGTCACGAGGATTCAGTAGGCTTGTTGATTATATCGGCAAGGAATCTGAGAAATCTGACTCATTCAAGATCCTGCATAATCTCCGGTCCACCGACAGCCTCAAAGACATAGCCGACCAATTCAAAGAACAAGACACCTACCGAAAAGAGCGGAAGAACGGTACCGTGATTTTCCACGAAATCCTGAGCTTTCACAAATCAGATACACGGCACCTCGACAGGGACACCCTAGAAGCAATAGCCAGAGAGTACATAGAAATTCGCTGTCCAAAAGCTCTAGCATTTGCCATGCCACATCACGACAGAGAGCACGTCCACCTACACATCATGGTCTCAGGCACGGAGTATAACTCATCCAATGTCATGCGTCTATCCAATCCAGACTTCACCAGAGTAAAGAGGCAGATAGAAGACTTCCAACGACGAGAGTTTCCGGAGCTCACCAACAGTATCGCCACCACTCGTCACCCCGTCCGTAACAAGGAGCTCCTGCAGGAGATTGCATCCGAGCAATCAGCCATTCAAGAGTGCTACGACAACGCACACTCATTAGATGATTTCTTTGCTCAGGTAGAGGCGCTCGGGGTAGACCAATCAAAATATCAACTGGACAACTCGGGCCACTTTGATTTTGAAATAGATACGTCAAGACTTCAGCAGTTGGACGAACGGATGAGTCAGCTTTCAGATATTCAGCGGGCGAAAGAGGAGAGGGATATAGACCTTGAAGACGGTTTTGAGCGGGAGTTATAGAAAAAATCTGATGATTGAGGAACTTTGGGTGAAGAGTTGCGGTAGTCTCACCGGATACTTTTTAGCTAGTGCCGCGCGAAAGCGCTTCACGTGCACCTAAAACAGAGTGATGCTCGCTTGAACCGGTAAATATTAACGAATAGCGACGGTTGCTACCCAACCGCCCGCGTTCGTATCGGTATCACCAATTGTTGGTAGGCCGGACTCGGTTCAGTTTTTGGAAAAAAAGGTATTCAATATGGGCATACTTGCCCAAGCACATATTGTTGAGTCGAAAGGAAATCTGCTTGGACTGACCTCTTCGTCAGTACTGAAGATTCGAACTTTTTTCCATTCAGACATCACGCGAGTTGCGTATGTCCGAATGGATTTTTTTATGCCCAAACCTTAAGGGAGATTGACATGCCTGGAAATCATGATATAATACAAAACACCCCCAAGCCGTAAGGCTTGAGGGCATTTATGTTAGACGGAGCTCGCTCCAATCGTTCAAACTTCGTAGGGCTGTTCGATTGTAGCTACCAGCACTCAAGTATGAAGCCGAGGCTTTTTGCTTTTGTGTGGGTACGGCGGGCTCCTGCAAAGGGGCTCGCCGTTTTTCGTCTAATGTGAAATATCAAATCCGCTACGCATTGTAGCACAAGAAGTTAACAGGCGCAACATTTAAAAATGTGGATAAAGTTTGACACTTAACAACGGGAGAAATCGCCGAATGGTTCCCGACTTGACCCCAAAAATAGGATGGAAGATTCTAAACATCAACGACGATTCAACGAGCTCAGTTTAGCATTAGAAGGAATATATGTGGCACGTTTCGGAGCTGGTAATGCGCTCGCAATGGTTGCGATTGCACATTTCCTTCAGTGGCAGATGGAAGACACGACCCAGATCCAGACCAAAAATAATCCCTCGCCAGCAACCCTGCTGGCAGAGTCTTCAACCAACGTTAAAATAACCGAACGAGGCACAAGATGACAACGGCAAAAACCGCCCAACGCAGGGCGCCAACCAACGGGCGAGCTCGCACGAGCTCAGAGCCCGAATACACTCCTCCGTCACACAACAAGACATACAGCGAACTCCGACGAGAAGGAGTAAGAGTAGCCGGCGTAAGTGAGGGAAACCTGGATGTCTACTACGATACCTGCGTGTCGATCGAGGGAGGCATAAAGCATGACCCCTCCCCCAGCGAGCGGGCAGATTGGAGTGAGCGCCAGGTCAGACAAGAGGCGGAAATCGTTTCTAACAAAGCTCAAATCAGGCGCAATAAGAAGGGGTCAAAACGGCTCGCCAAGGAGAGGAAAAAACTGCAAAAGCGACTGGACGCCGGCGAATTCCAAACCAACTGGCGCGACCAAATCAACGTGGTCGGTGCATGCCTACTGCTCGTCGTGTTGATCGGGGGCCTGACGGCGCTGTACAGCAATGTCCTCTACTCCGCACTGTTTGATTCATCTCTCCTGAATGCTCTCGGCTCACGCGGTATTACGGAAATCAATCGGCTCATCGGTTCCGTGATCACGCCTGGTGTCTTCTCCTCTGCGATGAACGAGGGCGGTGTTTCTCTTGTATTACTTCTCCTGGCCTTTTCATGGGCGATGGTCTATTCGGGGATTGCGTATTACAGTCGTAGCGATTCAGGGCTTGCAGGACTGTTCGCACAAAAGAATACGCTCATCAAATTCTCGTTTTCCATTGACGTCTTGATGATCACCGTTCTGGAATGGAAGACTTACATGACGGGCTTGGTTGACGTCAGTGAAATGAATGTCATTTACTCAGTGTTTCAGGGGGCGGTGATGGTTCTCTTCCTGTTCAGCGGATACATGACTATCGGACGTCTCGCACGTTGGATAATGGACGTGCGCGCGGAGAATTACAAGCGTCGAGCAAAGGCCCGCCTGAAGACGACCGCCAAAGAATCAGAACGACTTCGGAAAGAGAACGAGGAGCTGGAGAAGAGGATTTCTACGGCAAGAGTCTGGATTTCAATTATACGGCAGCGTTTGGACGGACACTATTGCAACTACGAAACAACCTGTGTGGCGATCGCCAACTTTACAGCCGGATTCTGCCAATACGTCGTTGCGACGTCCGAGACCGAGGCGGAAGCAAATCAACGTACAACTGCTATCAAAAAAAGGAAGGTAGAGTTCCTGGCCTCTGTTCACGACAAGTACGGCATCTTCACATCGCTATAAAATGATACGAACATGGAAAAGTTAACCTTCTTCACTGCGCTCCTACTCATCTCAGGATGCGGGACGCCGCGGGAAACACCAGCGACTGCAAAAATCATCTACTATCACGTCGCCCTGGATTTGTCTGACAGACTTCTGAGGCAGGGACAGGCCGAACGAGATTTGGTAGCCATCAACACCGTCATAACCGAGTTCGGAGAACGGGCGTCATTCAACGACCAGCTTCACCTTCACGTAATTCTGCAACCAGATGTACCAGACTACTCCTCCTCGGATGACCTCGTCATCAACCTAGCTAAAATACCTCTTCGTGATATGCGTGAAGAGATAACACGGAAGCTGGACAAATTGCGGAGTGTAGTCAAGAACATCTATGACGAGGCAACACAGCGTGAGGGGTTTTCTGGAGCGGACACGTGGCGCTATTTCAGAGACCTGTATTTGCCCAAAACGACACTGTCCGGAGATACCATACATCACGTTGTAATCCTTCTCACTGATGGATACACCACCTCCAAAGGAAGGAATTTCCAAACAGAAGAAGGAAGCACGTTCATCCCGCAGTCCGTCCTGGACGACATGCGTGAGTGCAACGAAGGCCCCGCTTCATTTCAGATGCTTCCTGCACGTACTGACCTACACCATGTATCAATTCTTGTGCTGGAAATACGCCCACGTGTGGATGAAATCTGTGAGTTCAGCGCCCTTCAATCCATATGGGATGACTGGATCCGAAGTATGAATACTGGTAACTCCGAAATCCACCGGAGCCGTTCAGGTACGTGGGCGACCAGCGACATCATCAATAAATTTCTCATCAAAATCAGGAGTTCAAAATGACCATTCTCTACATCATCATCGCCATACTAGCAATCATTCTTCTCGCTTCTTGGAGACATTCCTTCGTCACAGTACGAAGACGTGAGGAGAAGAAAGTGGGTAGCTACAAAAGACCAATCTTTTCGAGGGACAGCACATGGAACAGGTTATAACATCCCTCATAGAGCTCTTTTTGATGGTTTGGGCCTGTTACGTGCTACTCTTTGCAATTAAAGTCGTCAAAACCCATCCCTTAACGTGGGCTGGGCAGGTCATCGGGCGCATCGTCCTTGCCCTCATTCGCTTTCCATTTCTGTTGCTCGGTGGCACCTGGAAAGCTCTCAGCAACAAATCACCCAGGCGGAGGCGAATAAAATTCTAATGATGACAACTTATCTCATTGTAGGTGCAGTGATCGTCGTTATTCTTCTTGTGGCCAAGTTTTCAAACGCAGATGAGTTAGAGTACGTATCTGGCGCGTACTGGCTAACAGGCTTTGAGCGGTGGAGGCTCCTTTCGCGCTTCAAGAAAGGGTTCGTAGTTGATGGGCATCGTTCTCGTCTTTCGCTTGAAGACAGCTACAAACATTTACTGATTTGTAGCCAGACAGGGGGAGGAAAGACAACTCGATTAGTTCTGCCCAACTTACTCAATGCCAATGGTGTGAGTTTTATTGTAAATGACCCAGATGCGAGCGCATGGAAACTCTCTGCAGGGTGGCTCTCGAGCGAAGGATATGCTGTATGGAAAATCGACGTCGCCGACCAAAACAATTCTCTAAAATATAACCCCCTTGCACGCGTGAAAACGCACAGAGAGGCTTCGATGGTGAGCTCGACGCTCCTGCACGGCGCATTCCCGGAACGCGGAGGAGGAGATCGTTTTTGGACGGATTCAGCCGAAGCACTCCTCACAACGCTCATTATGATTCTCAAGCAGTGCGAAGAGAAATATCAACATCTCGGAGCGCTGAAAAGACTGCTCAATCAATTCGGCCCGGGTTCCAACGGGCTTGATGAATGGGTATCAACACATGCAGACCCAGCGCTTTTCAGCAATTTCATGGGCTTCAGGCAATCGAGCGAAAAAGTCGCGGCTAGCATCGTCTCAACCGTTCAAACGGCTTTGAGGTCTTGGTCAGATGACCAGGTCTGCCAGCTGACAGCAACAGATAACGTAGACTTCTCCGCATTACGCACAAGAAAGACAGCCCTTTTCTTCTGCGTCCCGGAGTTAGAGTCAAGGAATTGGTCAGTAGTGGGAGCGCTCCTCTTTTCCCAGCTATTTGCCTTTGCCATGCAAACACCAAAAGAAGGAGATCTTCCGATTCTCGTCCTACTTGACGAGCTCGGCGTAAGCGCCCCGATCCCAGATTTTGCGAAAATAGTTGCTACGAGCAGGCGCAGAAGGCTGGGAATACTGACCTCAATTCAGGACAAAGCCCAGCTAGAGAGAATCTACGGGCGTGAAGATGCTCACATCATCGCAAACGGAGGGTGTAGCACGCGAATTTATTTGGGCGGATTGGCGCATGGAATGTGTAAAGACGTTTCCGACTCGCTAGGAAAAACAATATGTATTGACCGACGCGATGGCCAGGAAAGAAGAATAACCAGGTCTCTTCTTGAACCCGATGCAGTACGGATGTTACCGCCTGGGAATGGGGTGATTCTGTCAGGTGGACACCGACCAGCCATGCTGCGGATGAAAGCGTTTTATGAAATACGCAAATTACGCCTGCGCTCTGAGATTCCGCCACCTGAGGTGATGTGCCCAGAAAACAAAACGCCCGAGTATATATCCCTAACAACTCGTACTTCCTACAACGACACCGGAGTTAGCGAGACGGAATTCCAGATACCATCGGGAAATGGTGGGGCGCTGTTGTGAGAGATGCAATTCTCATAGAAAACATCTCGGAGACAGAGCTAAGAGAAATCTTTCGGGGAGTCGTCCAGAAAGAGAATGACGAACTCACAAAAGAAGTAGCGCTACTTCGCGAAGAGCTGAGACGTAACAGAACGGTCATTACTCACAGAGTCGCGACAACATATTTTGATTTTAGAGTTGCGCCAGCGACCGTGATTGAATATATCAAATTTTGCGGCCTACCCGCGTTCAAGCAAGGTCGCCAGTGGTTTATCTACACCAAAGACCTTATGGACTTCCAGATAGGGTTGATTGGACACGCCTCTACTAAGAAGGACGGAATAAAACGTGTGATCGCACCGAGACATCGTGAAAACAGAACAACTGCGGTTGATACTCGGCGCAACGAACGCCAGAAGCACGTCATTTCCATTGAAAAAGAATCAGCTAGACGCCGCCGCGTAAGATCAAATTTATGAGATTGGACAGGCAACAATCCTGAACATTTGCCGACATTTTCCCCTCAAGCTCCCATCGCGAGTAAGACTTTTTTAGAAAAAAGCGTCAACAAGAGCGTCAACAGCCAAAAGAAAAAACCCCTACCTCATTGCATAGCAACAAAATAGGGGTTTAATATGCGGAGGGGGTGGGATTCGAACCCACGATACCCGTGAAGGTATGCTGGTTTTCAAGACCAGTGCATTCAACCAGACTCTGCCACCCCTCCGTTCTCGCACCGGAGAAGCGCCAAAACTACGGCGATAATTGGCACCCGTCAACGAAAAGGGTGTCAAGAACATTCCAGACAGCGTGCGGCGATGCAGAACGCGCTCAACATCACCCGAATCGGACTAGTTCAATCCTCGCCGATCCAACAGGTGCTTGATGTCGGGGTCAGCACCACGGAAATTCCGGAATAAGGTCATCGCGTCCACCGATCCTCCCTTGGACAGCAATGTGGTTCGGAAGTAATCTCCGTTTTCTCTCGTCATTCCTCCATTTTCCTTGAACCATTCCACGGTGTCCGCATCAAGTACTTCCGACCATATGTAGGAGTAATAGCCTGCCGAGTAGCCCCCGGTGATGTGTGAGAAGTACGTGCTTCGATAACGGGGTGGAATCGATTCCATAGCCACACCTGCCGCTTCCAGAGCCCTGGCCTCAAACTCAAGCAGCTGATCGGCAGCCGGAAGGTCGTCGGCGGTATTCTGGTGCCAGGCCTGATCAAGCAACGATGCAGCCAGATATTCAGTGGTTTCGAATCCCTGATTGAATTTGGAGGAGGCAACAACCTTGTCCAATAGTTCTCTGGGCATGGCTTCACCCGTTTCGTAATGGACCGCGAAATTCTCAAGCACCTCCGGCCAACTGGCCCACATTTCATTTACCTGCGAGGGGTATTCGACGAAATCGCGTGGCACTGAAGTGCCTGAGAAAAAAGGATACTGAACGTCAGAAAACATCCCGTGCAATGCATGTCCAAACTCGTGGAACATGGTGATGACCTCACCCCATGTCAGCAATGTTGCTTGCCCCTCCGGAGGCTTCGCCACATTCTGGTGGTTCGCAACGACCGGTAGTGTCCCTTTCAACTCCGATTGCGAAACGTATGAATTCATCCACGCCCCACCGCGTTTTGATTCGCGTGCATAGTAATCTTGCACGAACAGTGCCAACGTCGAGCCATCTTCCTCAAATACCTCCCAGACTCGTACATCTTCCTGATAGACGGGTAAGTCGGTCACGAGCTTGAAGGTCAGCCCGAATACTTTTTCAGCCGCGTAGAAAACACCCTTTTCGAGCACGTTATTCATCTCGAGATAGGGCTTCAATTGCGACGCATCAAAGTCGTATCTGTCGCTGCGGACCTTCTCGGTGTAGAAACTCCAGTCCCAGGGTGCCAGTTCGAAGTCGCCGCCCTCGGCATCGATCATCGATTGTAGGTCGGTAGCTTCGCGTCGTGCGTTTCTGACCGCGGCCGGCGCAAGGGTAGCTAATCGTTCATTCACGGCCTCCGTTGTTTGTGCGGTCTGATCGGAGAGGCTGAAGGCCGCATGATTGTCGAAACCTAGCAGACTGGCTCGCTCAGCACGAACGATTGCTATGCGCGACAGAATTGCCCGATTATCATACTCGCCGCCGCTATTTCCACGCGATACCGAGGTGCGGTGAATGCGCTCGCGAAGATCGCGGTTCTCAAGTGATGCGAGCACAGCCTGTCCGCTGGAATTAGTCAGAGTCAGCACGTATTTCCCTTCCAGATCTCGGGCGGCAGCGGCCTCTGACGCCGTCGCGATGCGGTCATCAGAAAGACCGGCTAACTCCTCGACATTGTCCACAACAATGGCCTTGTCATTCACCTCGTTCAGCACGTTCTGACTGAATTCAGTCTGCAGGCTGGCCAACTCGGCGTTGTAGCCCCTCAGACATTCTTTCTCATCGTCAGAATGCATGGCTCCGGCACGGACAAAAGTCTTATACGTCTCCTCGACCAATCTGTACGTCTCTGCATCCAGCTCCATTCCGTCGCGGTCGTCATATAATGTCTTGATGCGTTCAAACAACGGCGCGTTCAGAAGTTGAGCGTCTCTGTGAGCAGAGCGCTTGGGCGCCATTTCGCTCCGCACGGCCTCGATCGTGTCGTTAGTATGAGCGGAAGCCATCGCACCAAAAACCCTGGATACCCGATTCAACATTTGTCCGGTCAGCTGCATGGCGACCAGTGTGTTTTCTACCGTGGGCGCCTCAGGATTGGCTGCGATAGCATCAATCTCGGCGAGTTGTATCTCCATCCCTTGTTCGAAGGCCGGAGCATAGTGTTGATCTTCAATTTGATCAAAGGGAGGGTATTTCAGATACAGCTCGCTCTCTTCTGCAAACGGGTTGGACGTCATAGCCATATCACTTTCAGAATCGGTGTTTGAGCAGGCGGAAAGGGTGAGTGTCAAAGCTGCGCCCAGGGTCAAGAATTGTCGGAAGTTCACAGGAGTTACCCCCCAATGTTGGGACAGAGAATGACGGATACAGACATTGCGTGGGTCGTCGGACCGGGAGGATAATGGGAAATGAGGGATTAAACCAGCCAGAAAAAGCTGAATAAATCGACACCCCCACCATGATATTTCGGATCCAGATCTGGTGGCCTTAGACATAATTATGACAAAAACGCGGTGATGATTGGCTAGATTGATGAACGACTAGCGGAAGAGGCCGACAAAACCCCACTTCGCTCAGCATTGACCAACCCTCCATTCTCATGGCGGTCACCAGAGTAAGACGCCAGATAGTCCTGTTTCTTTTCGGGGTATTTGTCCCGGGAGTGGTTCTTCTGATCTTTGGTCTGATGCTTATCCAGCAGGAATCAGAGCTTTCACAGCGAAGGGAAGCCGACGCGCTCTCCATCCGTGCACGTACGCTGGCCGACTCGGTGGATGCCTGGTTGGACGCAGGATTCGCCGAAACAAGCGATTCACTTCGTTCTGGGAGGAAAACCCGTCATCCCGCCACTCAAGATGTCTTGCTGGTGGGCACGTATTCAGACGGGGTGTACCTGAGCGCCGCATCGCACTTGCCCTCAAGCAGTCCGCTTTCTCAATCCAAGCATTCCTCGTTTATCCGGGCAGTCCAACGTCAGGAATTCGCTCTTGGACAAGGATCGGCAGCCATCAGATCGCTACAGACCAGAATTTCTACGGAACAAGATTCTACCCGAGTGGCAGATCTCCGCGTTCGATTGAGCAGGGCACTTTTTGATACGAATCAGGCAGATGCGGCCTCTGTTCAAGCTCAACTTGTGATGAAGATGGGGCCTGAGATTATTGATGAGTTTGGTACTCCACTCGCGCTTTACGTAGCTGAACTACTGATTGAGAACTCCCAACCAGATGGGGTGTGCGATCGACTTTCGGCCATAGCAGATATCAACTTCTGGATGACACAAGGAGCAGTCCTCTATTTGTCTGATTTAGAAGGGCGCGCAGGATGCTCTGCCGATATCGCGCTCGCCAAACTTTCCAATGAATCTGCAGTGTCCACTAAGGTCGCGGCTCTTGGCGAACGTTTACTTTCTGATCGGACAGGCGAGCGGTGGATGACACTGAGCGATTCGTGGCTCGTCAGGCGAGTGGACGGAGACCGGAGAGAGCCCGAAGTCGTCATTGCTGTGAGGATCGCTGATATCGCGAACCGGCTGATCGCCTCGGGCGCCAAATCCCTGAGCGTGGCAACACTCTCGCAGTCGCTTACAGACAACGAACGCCTCCTGGCGCCGACTTTCCCCAGTCTTCGTGTCGAGTTTCACGAAGTCGCAGCTCAGGCGATGAGCAGACTCACTCTTTTCGGCCTCGCGATACTCCTCGTGATGCTAATGACTGTGGTGGGTGGGTACGTTCTGTGGCGAGACCTTCGGCGAGAAACCCGTCTGTCGAATCTGCAGACGCAGTTCGTCACATCAGTCTCGCATGAACTGCGCACACCCCTCACGTCTATTCGACTATTTTCAGAGGCGATGTTGGAGTATGATTCTGTTGATGGCAAAGAGCGCGAACAAGGCCTGCGTGTAATCGCTCACGAGAGTGGGCGGCTTTCCCGAATGCTGAACAATGTGCTCAATACGACCCGTGTGGAAAGGGGTACAATGACCTACCATCTCACACCGGGGGACCTAGCAGATCCGGCTGAAAACGCTATCGAGGCTATGCTTCACGAATACGAACAGGCGGATCTGGAGATCGAACGCGACCTGGCGTTGGCCCGGGGAAACTTCGATCCGGACACGATGGAGCAGGCCATCCTGAATTTGCTCTCGAATGCGCTGAAATACGCCTCTTCTGGCGGCCGGGTGGTGGTCAGAAGTTGGGAGGAAAACGGTCATGCAGCGGTCTCTGTGAAGGATTTTGGGCCCGGAATCCCCCGCGAGGAGCAACAACGTGTGTTCGAGCGCTTTTACCGCCTTAATGGTGACGGAGGTGAGGGCGGTCCCAAGATGCCTGGAACGGGACTCGGCCTTGCACTCATTCGCCATATTGCAACCGGCCATGGCGGTGAAATTATTCTGGACTCTACGCCCGGCTCTGGAAGCCAATTCACGATTCAGCTACCACTCTACGCATGAGCGCATCGATTCTAATAATCGAAGATGACGCCTCAATCAGGCAGGGACTTGAGTTGGCGCTCCTCAAGGAGGGCTACACTGTAAATACCGGATCGAGCGCAGAAGAGGGGCAAGAGTTCATGTCTCGTCAGGTCCCCGATCTACTGGTGCTCGATCTAATGTTACCCGGCAGAAGTGGCCTCGAATTTTGCCGTACGCTTCGCTCGTCGGGCAATGATATTCCGATCCTCATGCTGACGGCGCTGGCAGATGAGGCGGATCGCGTGCTCGGGTTCAACCTTGGAGCCGACGACTATGTCACAAAGCCCTTCTCGCTTAAGGAGCTGGTCGCGAGAGTAGGCGCTCTTCTTCGCCGTTCGGGTAATGGACAGAACGCTTCCACACCGGCTGAGGTTGAGTTCGGGGGTGCTGCTGTCAACTTCAATCAGTTTACTGCGACCATGGGAGGCCATCCCGTCAAGCTTCCCTCAAAAGCATACACGCTGATGCGGGCCCTCATGGCCCGAGCCGGCGATGTCGTCACGCGCGAGGAGCTGCTGAACGAGGTTTGGGGATACGAGGCCATGCCAACTACGCGGGCCGTCGACAATCATGTTGCCATGCTTCGCGCTGCGTTTGAAGAGGAACCTGCGGAGCCTCGATACATCCTTACTGTGCACGGCGTGGGCTACCGTTTTGAGGACGACGGATGACAGACTCAGCATTCAAGTCATACAAAATTTGGACAAACCGAGCCAGTAAGTTGGACACTGCAGGTGCCACAAATAGTCAAATTGTGAATCGATTCACTAAACCGAACCCGATTCCATGAAACGCACTTCCACACTAATACTCACAGTTTTCGTGCTGGCGATGATGCCCATTATGGGCACTGCCCAAACTACGGACGCACTCTTCCAACAGGCGCAACGTATGGAGCGTGTCCAGGGTGACTATCAGGGCGCAATCGGTGTCTACGAGCAAATCGTAGGATCCTCATCGGTGGATCGGTCTTCTATTGCCCGCGCTCTCGTTCAGATGGGTAAAGCTTACGAAAGTTTAGGCCGAACAGAAGCCGCGCAAATTTATGACAGGGTACTGGCCGAATTTTCTGATCTGACTGATTCTGCGTCAGAAGCACGAGCAGGAATTATTAGAACTCGACCGTCCAGTCTCGCACTGGTCTCGGTTCATCTACCATTATCCAAAACTCTCATTGAAACGAACGGAAATCTAGACGCATGGGGTTCATCGCTCTCTCCATCGGGACGATTCTATATCGGAGCTAATAACGACACCCATAATATTATCTATGTCGACGTTGAAACAGGTGATCGACAAGTTCTGAATACAGGAGAAGGCGGATACAATCAGTTTCCCCGCTTTTCTCCAGATGAGAGGATGGTAGCGTATGCGGGGTACGATTCGGATGACCGCCTCGATGACATTCGAATTATTGACACGACTGATGGCGTGTCGAGAACGGTCCTTGACGTCGAAGACTATTTTCGTAGGTACGAAAATATGGCCTTAACACGCAGTTCAACTAACGTTCTTGATTGGAATGAGAATGGGAGTGAGCTCTTGGTGTTCCTGTATGGATCCTCAGATGTCGATGTCCCTGCGGGTGAGAGACTATTCACAGGAAGACTACTACTGTTACCGGTAGATGGCTCGGAGCCCCGGGTTGTGTCCGAAGATCCGTCAGTCCATGAGTGGGTGGACCGCGCCTGTATGACTGCAGGTAACCGATACATCATGGCTCAACATTGGGAAGGCGACCCAAGTCGAGAAAATATTGTCAGAATAGATGTGAAAACGGGAAAAACGGCGCTCTGGCGGCATTCTGATACAGCTAGTTTCAATCTGATTGGCTGTCCTACAAAATCCGGAAAGGTTCTCTATGAGTCATCTGTGCTGGGAAATAAAGCGATCTATGCCGGTGAAATAAATGTGTTGGGACACGGAGATGTAGATTTATTTCTGGATTCCATGCCCCAAAATGCCTGGGCAGTTCCAAGTTCTGACAATGGAGACGTCGTTGTCATAAATGGCTCCGCTTCATTTAGCTTGAGTGTAAATGACTTGGATCCTGAGACCAGTGAAATAATAGGAAGTCGCCAATTGGGCGAGAGCAGGTGGGTGTACCTTGGACCGTGGAGTCCTGACGGAAAAGAAATTACTTGGCGCACCCTCGATAATGAGGTGGTAATTTGGAACAGTAAGACTGGATCAGAGCGGCGTTTTAAAATTGCGGCTGCCCGCGGAAATACCCCACCTCAGTGGTTACCAGATGGAAAAAGATTGTTAGTCCAAGGTGCGAGGAGAACAGATTCTACTTTCATTAACATCTTTGATGCAGTAAATGGGGAGCTTTTACGGCGATTCGAAACGCTGGGCGCTCGCGTGGCCACACCGGGTCCTGATGGTCAATCCGTAATCACGGGGGACAATAAGGAAGGGTGTTTCACTCAAATTGATCTCCGATCAAAAATATCGAGAGACTTTGTCTGTGTTGAAGGCGCGCCATTCATATATAATTTTATTCAAAATGGACCAGATTATTCGAATTACGTGATCACTTCGATCACTGAAGACTCTACTTTCATCGTGCGAACCGTGAATTCAGACGGATCAGACTTGAAAGTCGTTTTTGAAAATGATTCCGTTGAAAAAACGATGAGACTTCCGCAGTGGGGTAGTTCAGATGAATTGTTGTTCAGTCAATCAGATCCTGAATCTAAGCGGCGGACTTGGTCCATAACGAAAATGAATCTGCGGTCGGGGAGAGAAACTTCAGTGTTTGAAAAACTGACCTCTCGTGTACAAGTTCGATCCTTCAAACTGAGTTCAGACGGTCTTCAGCTCGCTCTGCTCTCTGCCCCGTTGGATGGATTTACGTCAAAACACGTGACCATCATTCACAACGTGTTGGGACTGACCAAGTGATTAGATATCGGTGACAACTTGATACGGGTGACCATCTTACTTCAAGGTGGTCACTTTGTATTGAGGTCACGATGGAGCGTTCGCGCTTCAAACGTCGGCTGTCTTTCTTTCTTCTAGCCGTTCTTCTTCCGAGTGTGGCCCTGGTGATGGTCGTCTATGGAGGATATTTGCTGCCGAAATCGTGTCTTATTTGAAACAATTGGCTGCGGAAGGACTATTACACGTGCAATTACACGTGTAACCACGCGATAGAATGGCTAAAAAGCTGACAATCACGATTGATGAAGAGGTCTATCAGGGATTATACAGGGTCGTAGGAGCTCGGCGAATCAGTCGATTCATTGAGAAATTGGTCCGCCCGTTCGTGATGGACCTCAATGCCGCCTATTCAGATATGGCTTCTGAAGAAGCGAGAGAGCGAGATGCGTTGATCTGGTCTGAATCGTTCATTTCAGAAGAAAACCATGATTCAAATGATGCGTGGTGAGGTCTGGTGGATCGATCTTGGCCGCGGTGTTGTTGGCGAATCTCGAAATACTCGCCCGGCGGTCATCGTCAGTAACGACGCATCGAACCGACATCTAAATCGTGTCCAGTTGGTTCCGCTTACGACGCGGACAGATCGCGTGTATCCGAGCGAAGCACTGGTGATGGTGGGAAGACAGCCGAGTAAGGCGATGACTGATCAGATCGTTACCGCTAGCAAAAAACGGCTTCTGAACAGGATGTGTTCGCTTTCAGAATCAGATATGACACTGGTAGAGGAAGCGCTCCGCATCCAGCTGGGACTCGAATGAGGGGTCCCGACCCCGAGCGGAGTTGACTCCAACGATAATAGCGGCTACTGGGCGTCGTCGTGCAGAAAACTGGGAATAGTCGGCTTCCAGGTGCCGTGTTTTCGCTCTAATTGCTCTTCTACCAGCATTTCTTCGGGAGTGCGCCAGCGAGGATTTTTACGGGATTCCTTCTCTTCATCAGCGATAAGATTCCACGTTGACTCGAATCGTTTGTTGGCCATATCATCGTTCAAAGCCCTTTCTATGGCACTTTCTTCGTGCAGCTTTGGCTCTCTGGAATGGCGGTAATCCATCCAGTGCTTGAGAATTCTGGTCAGAACCCAGGGAATGACTACGAGGACTATGATAAACTTCATTTTCTCGTTATCGGTGGGCAAGTGGATGTCTTAAAGAACCAGAAAGTTGGTGCTAATCCCGTATCCCGAACGGGCACAAGGCTTTCGGAGCCGAATAAAAAGCGGAAGTTTTCTTTAAAAATGCCAAAATTAGACGATATAGAAGAGGTATAGCTACCCTGCAATCCGGTTTATCCCCTGCATAGACTGGAACGCGTGCAAATAATCATGGCGACCCCTCTCTACAAGCCTATGCGTTACAGAGCGGCAGCACTCCTGGTGCTGGCGCTCGTCTTGTCAGTTGGGGTAGCCCAGAACACGTGGGCACAGGACCGGCACCTGGAACAGTATTCACTGGAACAGGGACTCCAGCAGTCCCAGGTGTGGGACATTCAGCAGGACCAACGTGGCGAACTCTGGCTGTCCCTCTTCGTGGGTGGTATTTCGCGCTTCGATGGGACGACATTCGAGCGTTTTCTTCAGGGAGTCGACGAATCCGAGAGGACCAACCAAATTCAGACAGTATTCGAGGATCAGACCGGGATCTTGTGGTTTGGGACACGAAACGGGCTCCTCCGATACGATGGGTCTTCCACCCAGCTTTATTCAATGAGAACCGGCCTTCTCGACAACGACGTTCGCGCGATTGTCGAAGACGAAAAGGGTCGCCTCTGGCTTGGCACCGCAGAGGGGGTCTGCGCTCTTGGTGAGCGAATCTGTACGCCTATCGACGATCCGAGAATAAAAGATGTGGAGTTCAAGGCGATGACCATCGATCAATCCGGCAACATCTGGATTGGCACGTCGGAGAACGGACTTTTTGTTTACGATGGAGTTAATGTCGAGCACTGGACAGAAGAGAACGACATTGCCACTTCTAACATCCATTCAATACAGTTTGACGCCAAGGACAATATGTGGCTCGCTACAGAGCTGGGTGTGGTTCGCTATGACGGTGAGCACGTCGAGACATATACGCGAAAGGATGGATTGCCTTCTGAAACCGTCCTTTCGATGATGATCGACAGTGAGGGATCGCTCTGGGTAGGGACGACGAATGGTGCAGCACGCTTCACTAGAAGTGGATTTCAACCTTTTTCTGCACACATGCTCACCTCGATTCCTATTCAGTCACTGTTGGAAGATCGCGAGGGAAATGTCTGGTTTGCGACAAACGGGAAGGGGCTTTTCAAATACTCACCATCGCCATTTACGCACTGGAATCAGAACGACGGCCTGACGGGAAATATGGCGTGGGGCATCGATGAAAGCCCGGATCACACTCTTTGGATTGCCTTGCAGCAGGGCATCGTTCAGTACGATGGCACATCGTTTACCCCTGTTGTCCATCCAGATGGATTGCTAGCGAGTAATGAGGTGTTGGCGATGCACAACTCTCGTTCGGGCGCCATCTGGCTTGGAATCCGCTCACATCTCATCCAGTATTCTGATGGAGAATTCACGTCGATCAGCGAGGTCGAGGGTGTTCCAATTCGATCCGTCAAATACATCGCTGAAGACAACTTTGGCAACATTTGGGCTAGTACACCGGATGGATTGATAAAGTATGATGGTTCGGAATTCAGGCTTTTTACATCTGCGGACGGACTCTCAGACAACGAAATCACCACAATCCTGGCACACAGTTCAGGTTCGTTGTGGATTGGTACCGAACAGGGAATCGAAATCTATGACGGAGACTCTTTTGGGGGTTATAAAACGAATCGAGCGATTGACGAAGAGTGGATTTCTGATATTAAGGAAGACTCCAGCGGAGATGTCTGGATTGGAACAGAGAATGGTCTCTATCTGAGCCGCAAGACTCCCGGTGGAGGCGAATCACGGTTCGAGTATTTCGGCGTGGAACACGGTCTGAACGACCAGATGACGTATTTCCTCCTGTTTGACGACGAAGGATTTCTGTGGGTGGGATCGAATAAAGGGGTCAACCGCATCGATGTGCCGACCTTCAAAGAAACGGGCAATAAGGTCATACAGGCATATGGAAGGGGACAAGGATTTCTGGGGATCGAAACTAACCATCATGCCTCCTACAAGGCCATGGATGGCTCCCTCTGGTTTGGTACCGTCGCAGGCCTCACCAGATATGATCCTTTCCTCGATAAAAAGGATGCTGTCGAAGCCATTACCCAGCTCACGGGATTGCGCCTGTTTTTCGAGGAGCCGAATTGGCTGGAGTACACGGACAAGCTTAGTAGCTGGTCTCATATGCCTGAGAATCTGTCGCTGCCCTACGATAAAAATCATCTCAGCTTCGATTTTGTTGGTATCAGCTATACGGTACCGAGCAAGGTTCTATATCAGTACAAACTGGACGGAGTCGATACCGCATGGTCACCATCATCTGACCAGCGAAGTGCTACGTACCCCAATCTGCCACCCGGGGATTACACTTTCCAGGTAAAAACGAGCACTATGGGCAAGGTGTCGAACAGGGCGCCGACGCTTTACTCGTTCAGAATTTTGCCTCCATTCTGGCGGACCCCGTTATTTTACCTCTTACTGGGACTCAGCGTGACGGGCATTATCGCTGGCTACGTTCGTCTGCACACTCGGACTCTTAATAAACGAAGTATCGAATTGGAGCGGACGGTAGCTGAACGCACCGAAGCACTGGAAAAAACAAATGTAGAATTGGTCGTAGCCAAGGAGCATGCGCTGGATGCCACTCGGGCGAAAAGCGAGTTCCTTGCCAACATGAGCCATGAAATCCGGACGCCCATGTACGGTGTGAGAAGTGGTCCTATAAAACTGGACAGGGTCTTAGGTGGAATCTTGCGGATTGATTATGCTGCTTCTTGAAGCGGCTGGTGATTAAAAAATACGTGATCAGGGGTCTTTCTTCCGTGTGAGCTGTGTCGCCTTTCGTTATTGAAGTAGTCGAAGTATACAGCAATGGATTTGCGGGCTTCAGCCACACTGTCATAGGCTTTAAGGTACACCTCTTCATATTTCAGGCTACGCCACAGACGTTCAACGAACACGTTGTCCATCCAGCGTCCTTTGCCATCCATAGAGATTTTGATGTCATGATTCTTCAGCACATCAGTAAAGGCCACGGGTGTGAACTGGCTGCCCTGATCCGTATTGAAGATCTCTGGCGCTCCATACACGGCGATTGCTTCTTCGAGAGCTTCCACACAGAAGTCGGTGTCCATCGTATTGGAGATCCGGTGCGAGAGCACCTTGCGGCTGTACCAGTCGATGACGGCGACCAGGTAAACGAATCCCCTTTTCATCGGAATGAATGTGATGTCGCTTGCGTAAACCTGCCGGGGCCGCGTCACGTTGAGCTTACGCAAGAGATACGGATAAATCTTGTGACCTTTTCCCGGAATCGAGGTCCGTTTCTTAGGATAAATGGCAATGAGTCCCATCAGACGCATTAATCGCCGGATTCGATGGCGGCCCACAAAAATACCTCTGTCCTCGAGCGCATCCTTCATGGTGCGCGATCCTCGCGTGGGCCGCTCAAGGTAGAGCTCATCCAGTTTTTTCATCACGGCCAGGTTCTCTTTGCTCTCGCCCACCGGCTTGTAGTAGGCCGTTGAGCGATTCAGCTCCAGCAGATTGCACTGCCGTTTGATGGAGAGGTCGTGGATTGGGTCGATCATTTGGCGGCGCTCACCTACTGGGTGCGACCGAGCGCTTTGGATAAAAAATCCTTCTCCATCGAAAGCTCGCCAATTTTGGCGTGAAGCTCCTTGATCTGGCCCTCCTCGTTGTGCTTTCTGGAATACCCTTTTTCAAAGACCTCTTCAGCGTCCTGAATCAGCTTCTTTTTCCACGTCTGAATCTGGTTCGGATGAACCTGGAACTGGTCTGCCAACTCAGCCATTGTGCGATCTCCTTTGACCGCCGCCAGCGCTACTTTTGCTTTGAATGTGTTGCTGTGGTTTCTTCTTTTGCGACTCATCGTTTGTATCCTTTCTTGAGGGTGATAAGATCGCAAGACTCCACCTTATTTGTTGTTCAGACTGTCCGATGAATCAGGACCATCTCTGTGATCGGCTATACCGATCTTCTGCTTGAAGCCGAGCTCGCCGCGGAAGAGCGCACCTTTGTAGATATTATCAAGACCAATGGCGAGGCCTTGCTGAAGGTACTCGACCATATTCTCGATCTTTCCAAAGTTGAAGCAGGTCAGATTGAACTTGAAGTCCAGCCCTATTCGTTGAGACAATGCGTAGAGGAAGCTCTCGATCTGATGGTCATGAGTGCAGAACAGAAGGGTCTCGAACTGACGCACTTGATTCATCCGAGTGTCTCCGACATAATCGTCGGCGATGTGACGCGCCTTCGCCAGATTCTCGTAAATCTCTTGTCCAACGCTGTCAAATTTACCGACGAGGGTGAGATATCGGTGCGTCTCTCTCGCGACGCGGCTTCTACGAATGGGACCATCTCTTCCTCTCGCCAGAGTCTGCATTTCGAAGTTCGCGATACGGGCATTGGTATTCCTGAAAACCGCATCCATCGCTTGTTCCAATCCTTTTCGCAGGTCGATGCGTCCACCACGAGAAAATACGGTGGTACCGGATTGGGACTGGCAATAAGTAAGGGATTGTGTGAACTCATGGGTGGTCGAATGTGGATCGAGAGCACAGTTGACGAGGGTTCTACATTTCAGTTTACCATCGAAGTAGAAGAAGCACCGGCCGCGCAGCATAACGAACTTGAGGTCGTAACGCGGCCATTTTCTGGCGAGATGCGGGTTTTGATTGTAGATGACTCTGAAACCAATCGTTCCATGTTGGAGACTCAACTTGAAGTGTGGGGTGTCGAGACGATGACGGCAGCTTCCGGTATCAAAGCACTGGATCTGCTCGATCGGGGTGTGCCCTTTGATGCAGCGATTCTTGACGCGAACATGCCCAAAATGAGGGGGATAAGACTGGCGGAGAAAATTCGGCAGCGACCGGATCGGAAGGAATTGCCTCTCATTCTACTTTCTTCGATGACAAATGGACTAGATGACTCCGATGATGATGAGTACTGGGTCGCCAAGATCAACAAACCTGTCAAGCAGTCCTATCTGCATCACGCGTTGACGAAGGCCCTGGGTACGGTAGCACCGAAGCCGAAACCAGCCGCGACGGAAGTTCAACAACAAGATGACCTTCTGGCGACGAAGTATCCTCTCAGAATCCTGCTTGCTGAAGACAATCTGGCGAATCAAAAATTATTCGAGTTGACGCTGGTTCGGATGGGGTACAGTCCCGACCTGGTCACCGACGGAGGGGAGGTCATGGAGGCATTGGAAGGACGGGATTATGATCTCATTCTCATGGATATGCATATGCCTGTGAAGGACGGAATTGAGACCACGAGGGAAATAATTGAAAACGTTCCAGTGTCTAAACGCCCCTACATCGTCGCTCTGACGGCCGCCGTCATGAGAGCAGACCAGGAACGATGCAGGGCAGCGGGCATGCAGGACTTCTTGAGTAAACCACTCAATAAAGCTGCGTTGATTCATGTTCTGGAAAAATGTCCCAGGCTCGGAGCTCAGTCCCCAGCGGTCTCCGAAAATAGAGACAGAAAATCCCTTGCCTCCAGTACGGCAAGCAGGACGAGTCCTGCCGGTTCACAAACACCGACGGTTTCATCACACGACTGAGGGCATTGGTGTCCTCGAGGTGATGGTCAAGTGCCGGATATCGAGTAGATTGTGCGATAGTTGAGGCAGGACAGTTAATACACCTCCCGTTCCAAGTCTGTGAAAAGAGATCCGTATCCGCCTGAGCAGCAGTTCGAAACATCCCTCGCGTGGACCAGTGATGAGCCGATCGGATTGATCATTGATCGAGCGGAAGGGCCATATTTCTACCTGAAGGATGGATCTCGCGTACTTGATCTGATTTCGGGGATCGCCGTGTCGTCAATTGGACATCGGCATCCGGTGGTGATGGCGGCCATTCACCGGCAACTCGACCGACACTTGCACGTCATGGTGTACGGTGAGTTCGTGCAGGAAGAACAGGCGGGTTTTGCTGCGGATCTGACGAATGTGCTTCCTTCAGCGCTGAACTCCGCGTATTTCACGATGACGGGGACGGAGGCCAATGAGGGCGCGCTGAAGCTCGCCAAGAAGTACACCTCCCGGACCCGAATGGTCGCATTTTCTAATTCGTATCACGGTGATACGCAGGGCTCTCTGTCGGTAACTGGTCGAGATGTTTATCGAAAGCCCTTTCTACCACTCCTTCCCGATGTGGAGTTTTTACCATTCGATGATATCGCCGCTCTGGAAGCCATCAACAAGGACACGGCCTGTGTGATCACGGAACCCATTCAGGGCGAAGGGGGCATTATTGTCCCCTCAATTCGTTGGCATCAACGACTTCGCGAGCGGTGCACGGAAACTGGGGCGCTTCTGATCTTCGATGAGATTCAGACAGGGTTCGGTCGAACGGGGAGTCTTTTCGCATTCGAGCAATTCGCGGTGACACCGGACATCTTGACGCTAGCGAAGGCAATGGGGGGCGGTATGCCGCTGGGAGCGTTCGTGTCCTCGAAGGAAATAATGGGCGCCTTCCGAACAGATCCTCCCTTGAGTCACGTAACAACCTTTGGAGGGCATCCGGTATCATGCGCCGCCGCACGCGCGACGCTCTCTGTGATTCGAAGTGAGAATCTGATGGAGCGGGCGGTGCGGATCGAAAGTCAGATTCGTAGCAATCTCGTGCATCCATCTATCGCGGAAATCCGGGGAAAAGGAGCGATGTTGGGACTGGAATTAAGTGACGCGGGCCTGGCGGCCCGCGTCACCAAACGTTGCCTCAAGGGTGGAGTACTCCTGGGGTGGACACTCCACTCCGATTCGATTATACGACTCGCTCCACCGCTCAATATCGAGGAAGCGGTTCTGGATGAAGCGATTTCAGTCATTCTGGCAGCGCTGGAGGAAAACTAGCCGCCGTACTTGGCAGGTATTGGGGTGATCGGGTTTTCGCCCTGCCAGAAAATGTTGACCACCCACCAACGATTGCCATCATGTTTGAGCTGGAAACTGTTGATTCCACGGGTAAATGGCTCTTCGTCTTCGGCTGCTCGACGCGACTCGTACGTGCTGAAAATGTGGGCGACACCACCAAATCGTTCTTCTATCCGATGGATCTCGTTTTCAAAAAACCCGCTCGCGACCAGACCAGCTCCGGCCGTGATTATGTACGTTTCTACGTCCCAGAAAAAGATTACCGAGGATCCGTCCTGTCTGAAGCCGCTGGGAATCAGGTGCGTAGATGGATGAAACAGTGAGCGAAATCGGTCCCAATCTCGCTCGACGCCTTGCCCACCAGAAATGACGTCATAGACGGCGGCCATGATGCCATCGACTGTTTCAACATCTTCGGGCAGGGCCTCAGGTACAGCGGGTGTTTCCTGTGCATACGCGGGCACGAGTACAAGAAACATGAATAAAAACAGGAGCCCGTAGGCTCGTATGGAATGGTGCATGGAATTCACGTCGTGTAGATTTTCGATGATTCAATGTGTGTCGTTACGGAAATGCTTGAGCGTTGGTTGCCCCAGCGAATTTCAATTCATCACGGCTGGCGCGACAACGGTCCCAGAAGCGCTCAGGCCCCGCAATTACGCTATTCGACGATGTGCCGGCCAAATACGCTGAAGGATTTGGTAGCACAGTCCATCCGCGTACCTGTATATTGGAGTTCCTCCCAAAAACATTAAGAAGCCACGATGAACACCCAGAATCTTCGCTATTTCGTCTTCTGTCTGCTGATTTGCCTCGCCGCGTCGCCGGCGGTTGGTCAGGTTAGTCTCAATGGTAGTGTGTCCGATGTAGAATCAGGAGAATCACTCCCCGGCGCCACGGTGGCGATTCCCGGTACCGTTCGCGGAACGGCCACCGATCGGGACGGTGCATTCAATTTTTCGGTCCCCTCACTTCCCGTCACGCTCAGAGTGAGTAGCGTAGGCTACAAAGCAGAAATCATCACGGTTAGTAATGATGACTTCATCGAAGTTCAACTGACGCCAGGAGTGGCTCTCGATGGCCTTGTAGTTGTTGGATCGAGAGGTGAACCGCGAACAGTTCTGACCTCCATCTACGCGATTGACAACATTAACGCTGCCGAGTTACTCGAAAGCGGTCAAGTCTCCATCGATCAGATGCTCAATTACCGGGTCCCTTCCTACAACTCTTCACACCAGACGATTTCAGACGCTACTGCCCATTTCGACCCGTCTGAGTTGAGAAACCTGGGACCATCCAGAACACTGGTACTCGTGAATGGAAAGCGCAAAAACCAAAGTTCTCTGGTGTATGTAAACGATACTCCGGGTAAAGGAGAAGTCGGGGTCGACATGAAAAGTATCCCCGCCTCTGCGATTGAGCGCATCGAGGTGCTCCGTGATGGAGCGTCCGCTCTGTACGGTTCCGATGCCATTGCCGGTGTGATCAATATCATCCTGAAGGAACGGCAGACAGCAAGTATAGATGTCAGTAGCGGCGTCACGACCGAGGGTGATGGATTCATGTACTCGGCCGACGTAAACAAAGGCTTCAGACTGACCAGCGGTGGTATCCTGAACGTGACTGCCAGTTACTATCACCAGGACAACACTAACCGCGCTGGTGAGCCGGGTGGAGATGGCCTCTTCGGGGACGATGCGATTCTGAACGGATCCCATCCGTGGATTCAGGCAAATCCTGATCTGGGCATGACCATTGGTCAACCCGAATACGACAAGGGCTCGCTCTATCTCAACTTTACCAATCCATTCAACGATGGAGCCTCTCAGATGTATGCTTTTGGAGGAGCCACCATTCGCGAGGGAACGTCATACGCGCTCTACCGGGCACCCTACTGGATCACGGACGATTCTGGACTTTTGACGGATGCGGGAGACACCTATGAGGGATTTCAGCCCACATTTGAGACCCAGGTCAACGACTTTTTCGGGACGGTGGGTGCAAAAACCGAATTAGGAGGCTGGAACGCAGACGTAAGTGTAACCGCGGGATTGAACAGTGTCGACTACACCGTCGGCAACTCGATCAATGTAGCATTGGGTGCGGCGAGCCCAACCAAGTTCGATCCTGGTGCGTATGCATTCGCGCATATGCTGGCCAATGTTGATCTCTCCAAGACCTTTGGAGACATGAACGTAACGTTTGGGACGGAAGCCAGGCGGGAAACCTTCGAGGTAACCGCAGGCCAGCTCGAGTCCTATGTTGATGGGGGTGTGCAGTCTTTTCCTGGCCTGCAGCCAAGTAACGAGCTCAACGCCGACCGTACCAACATCGGGGTCTATGGAGCCGTGGACTGGGATGCCTCAGAGACCATGTTGGTGGGTGGAGCTCTTCGTTTCGAGAACTACTCCGATTTTGGTACCAACCTTTCCTGGAAAGTCGCTGCCCGACATCTTCTCCCCGATGAGAAGGGTGCGGTCCGGGCTTCTGTGAGCACCGGTTTCCGGGCACCGTCATTGCACCAGATCTACCTGAGCAACATTCAGACGCTTGTTTCTGGCGGGACGGTTTCCAACCAGGGAACGTTTAACAATGTCAGCGAGGTCATCCGCGGTCTCGGCGTCCCGGAACTCGACGCAGAAACATCGTTCAGCATCACAGGCGGAGTAACGTACCGGCTGGGAGAGCAGGTCACCGTATCGGCGGACTACTACAACATTGCCATCAACGACCGGGTGCTTTTCACGGGTGAAATCGGATTCGACGGCAATGACGCCACGACCAATCCAGTTGAGCAGGTGCTGATCGACTTCGACGTTACCAGCATCAAGTTTTTCGTCAACGCCATGGATACTCGCACCCAGGGTGTGGATCTGGTGTTTAATTTCAACGACCTGGCACTGGGCGATCTTGGTACATTCGACCTGATCTGGGCTTCCAATTACAACGAGACGGAGATTGACGGCCAAATCACTCCACCTGCAACCTTCGCTACTGCTGGTTACGACATTTTCAGCAGGAAGGAACAGTCCCGTGTCACGACGGCACGGCCGAAATTCAAGTCGTCTGTGACTGCACGGGCTGAGTTCGGCAAGCTGACGGCTTCTCTGAACAATACCTATTTCGGAGAAGTGACGTGGCAACACGCTGCAGATGAGTCGCTCGATCAGACGTTTGGCGCCAAGATCATCACCGACCTGATTCTCGGATACCAAGCAACCGACGATGTTCGATTGAGCCTGACCGTAAACAATCTGCTCGACGTCTATCCTGATGCGATCGAACCGGGCAGCGATTTTGTGACGGATCTCGGCGGTCGTTTCAAATGGCCATGGGAAGTGAATCAGTTTGGTTTCAACGGAACGACGTTGAAATTCGGAATCGGAATGGATTTCTAGCCAAACCACGTCTTGAGAAGGCCGGCTGGGACCCTGAGTTGCGGCCGGCCTTTTTTTGCGTGGTCGCGGCGGCGGCCCGATCAGTAAAGGTCGTATTTGGCTAAACGGCCTTCGAGTGCTCCGTTGACGAGCTCTTTCTTCCAGGTCGTTCGCAACCCAACGCTCTTCAGGAGCGCTGGTTTTCCGACATAGATGTACGCGGTCGAGTTGGTACAGCGTTGTTTCAGGAAATCACCGATCGACTTGAAGAAGGGCTCTATTGCGTTTCTACTTCCTACCCGCAATCCATACGGTGGATTGGTGATGATAACGCCGTCATTCCACTTAGAAATATCATTGAAGTCGGACTGTTCGAAGCTGACATTCTCACCGCCCGGCAATCTTGAAAGATTCTTTCGGGCCATTTGAAGGGCCTCTTCCTCGATATCTGATCCCGATATCAGACCCTTTTCGACCGGTAGAATAGCTTCATTGGCCAGAGAACGCGTTTTTTCCCAAAGAGCTGCGTCAAAGTCCGGTAATTGTTCAAAGCCAAAACGTTTATGCAGATACCCGGACGGGATGGACGCGGTCGCCATCATCGCCTCGGCCAGAATGGTACCCGATCCACACATGGGATCGAGCAGCGGCTCCTTGCCCTGCCATCCGCTCATGCGGATGATGGCGGCCGCAACGGTCTCCTGAAGCGGAGCTTCAAGGGCGTCCAATCGATATCCACGGCGATGCATCGAGCGCCCGGCTGCATCGAGACTGATGGTCGCCCGATTATTCTCGATATGCAAATTCAGCCAGACATCCGGATTGTGCCGATCTATGGAAGGCCTCGAACCGGTCGCAGTCCGAATCTGATCTACGATCGCGTCTTTGAGTTTGAGAGCCGCGTACTTCGAGTGCCGGAGCCGACTGTTCGATACGGTTGCGAAGATGGCGAGCGTTTTGTCTACGCCGATGAGGGATACCCAATCAATCTCAGAGGCGCGACGATACAGGTAGCGATTGCTGTGGCAGTCGAAGGTAGCGAAGGGGGCCAGAATCCTTGTCGGGATCCGTGCCTTATAGACGATATCGTACAGAGTCGCCGCGTCGGCCACGAATCGGACGCCACGGTAGCCAGGCTCAATGCCTGAGGCCCCCAGCTCACTCAGCTCCTCTCCCCCCATATCTTCTATCGGATGGGCGATCTGGGCGAAATACGTTCCGTGCTCCTGGTACAGATAGCTCACATTATTGGAGAATGGAGGCCATAGAGCCGGTTGTTCCATCATTCGGTACAGGCTCGACACCGAGTATGTCAGCCATCACGTTGTAGATCTCAATATTCAGAAACGGTGTAATCGTAACGCCGTCCTTGAATGCGGATCCGTGAGCGATAAATGTGGCCCGCATTGACAGGGCTTCATTGTCGAAGCCGTGGGCACCACCGGTGAAACGATCAGGATTTTGTTGAGCGAAATCGCGGGTACGGGATATTGACCAGCCATCGTCCGCGTACCCGACAATGGGCGGGATGCGATGGTTGTCCCGATAGTGAAAACGTTCCGGCACTTCGTTCTTTCTGTAAACAAACAGATTGGGGTGGGCACCGCGAAGTGCGTCGTAGAGCTCATCTGTTTTTCCTTCGACAGGGTGAAGGCCAAGCAGCGGTGATCCATCGAAAAATGAAACATCGTCCAGGTCGATATAGTCGTCCAGGGCGATGACGCGGTCGGGGGACAGTTGGGACATGCCATGATCTGCGATGATGATGATATTTACATGATCGTAAATACCTCTCGATTCCAGGCCGTCTATCAGTCTGCCCACAAAGGAATCGATTAATGTTACTGCCACTCCGGTCTCCGGCGCCTCCGGGCCGTGTTGGTGACCCGCGTCGTCGACGTGCGGGAAATACATCGATATAAATTTCGGACGTTCGCCGTCTGGCATATCGAGTCGCGCCAAAATCTCGTCAACCCTGTCTTCGCCTGGTACGTCGTGATCGTACGTCCACCAATAGGAAGCTTGCACACCCTTAACGGGCGCTTCGGAGCCAACCCAGAAATACGGCGCTGAACGGATACCACTGTTTTCCGCAGTTACCCAGATCGGCTCGCCACCCCACCAGCGGGAATCGGTTATCGCTTCTCGGTCATTGATCGCGAATGTGTCATCCAACTCGCTGTCGTACATGGAGTTGGACACCATACCGTGATTGGCCGGGTACAGACCCGTAACTACACTGTAGTGATTCGGAAAGGTGTTCGACGGGTACACAGGCATCATGCCCTCAGACGCATGCGCTCCACCCGCGATCAGTCGGTCCAGGTTTGGCGTGTCATACCAGGAGATATAATCCGCCCGGAGTCCATCAAACGATATTAGAATGATCGTGTCCTCGAAATCTTCTGGGGCGGAGACGAGATTACCCGCTTCCTGGGTAGAGCAACCCAGAAAGAGCAGGTTGACCAGCAAAAGTGACCAAAAAGACCGCATGGAAATTGAGTTGTGTGCTTGGAAGAAGAGCCGCCCGAGGCGGAAAGGCAGAATATCGCTTGCGATCGAAAGAATACAGTCTCTCGTGCAGGATCCTTGAAAACGTAACAGGGCGAAGGGTTCTCCGGAACCGGCCGGGAAGGGCGTCCGTTGGATTTCGCCACCCGAAAATCTTGATTATCAGCTATTTAAATGGAAATTGCCGGAATAGAATTTGGCGATCGCCCGGTCTTCCTCGCTCCGATGGAAGATGTGAGTGATCCTCCGTTTCGCTTGATGTGCAAGCGATTCGGTGCGGATATGCTGTACACGGAGTTCATTTCTTCGGGTGGCCTGGCTTATGGCGCCGAGGGCTCGAAGATGAAGCTCGATATTTACGAGGAAGAACGGCCCGTTGCGATCCAGATATTTGGCGGTGATGTAGAGCAGGTTCGCCTCGCGACGCGGGTAGTCGACGAGGTCGGTCCCGATCTGATCGATATCAATTTTGGATGTCCCGTCAGGAAGGTTGTCTGCAAAGACGGTGGTGCAGGCATATTGAAAAATCTGCCGAAGATGCAGGAAATAACCGCTGTGGTCATTGAAGAGTCCAGTGTGCCTGTCACCGTGAAGACTCGTCTGGGATGGAACGATCAGTCAATTCAGATTCTGGACGTCATAAAAATGCTCGAGGAGACTGGAATTGCCGCGCTCGCTCTCCACGCTCGTACCCGCGCGCAGATGTACAAGGGAGAGGCTCGCTGGGAGTGGCTCAGGCGAATAAAGGACGATTCCAAAATGTCGGTCCCGTTAATTGGAAACGGCGATGCCACGTCACCCGAAAAAATCGAAGCGATGTTTGAGAAGACGGGCGTTGACGCGGTTATGGTCGGTCGCGGAGCGATCGGGAATCCGTGGATCTTTCGAGATGTAAAAATTTATCGGGAGACGGGTGAGCTTCCGCCGCCGCCGAGCTGGAACGAACGGTGCGAAGTTATCGCTGAGCATCTGGCTTTAAAGTGTGAGTGGCTGGGAGAGAAAACCGGGGTCCTCGAAATGAGGAGGATGTACGGCGGATACTTCAAAGGATTCCGTGGCGCCAGTCGACTCAGACACCTGATAATGGGAGAAACCAGCCTCGACGGAGTCCTCGAGGTTCTTCTCAACTTTTCCGAAGAGGACGCCAAGACCAAGATTCCGGTTGCCGACGTGCGGGCAGTCGCTGTCGCAGCGTCCCTTCCGACAGCGACACGAAAACGGGCTCAATCAGTCTGACAACCCCGCCAGATATTCTGCACCGCGCCCTTTGATGTTCTCATCCCAGAATTGCATCCATGTGGGTCCTTCCTTCGAGAGCCGTTCCCAATCAATCTCCATTGACCGGATATCTGAATCCCGCATCCAGGCTGGTAACATCGATTCATCCAGATCCTCTCGAACCGGAATTCTATAGTAGCGATTCGCCTGGTCGACGAGTGCGGAGTCGGTGGTCACAAACTCGTAAAACAGTCTGGCGGCATCCAGGGCCGGTCCGTTTTTTACGAGGGCAATGGCATCGTTGAGTACCGGAGTGCCGCTCGCAGGAAGTGAAAAGCCAAATGGATAACCGTTCAATTCGGACTGGATATAGGTATCTGGCATATTCCACAGAGATACATCGCCCTCTTCGCGGGCAATTTTCAGATAGAGCTGTGTAGGGTCCGCCGCGTAGGTCTTGGTGTTGATGTCCAGCCTGGCGAGCCATTTATATCCTTCTTCGACCGACTCCTGGCGCATGATCAGGGCGCCCCAGATCGTTCGCATGGTTGAGCTCGCGCCCGGGTATCGAATGATGATTCTGTCGTTCCATTCAGGACGCAGAAGGTCATCCCAGTCGCGAGGCCGCTCGTCCTCCTGGACTGTTCGTGAGTTGAAGAGGAGTACCTCCGGCGTCAGAAATGTTGCAAGCCAGAGGTCACCCGCCCCACGCGATTCTGCTCTGACGTGCGCTGCCCAGGATGGCGTATAGGCTTCGAGGAGGCCCTCGTCAGCCGCGCGTGAGAAGGTTGGACTGTCGCCCCCCCACCAGATGCTGGCCACGGGATTGGCTCGTTCGGTTCGGACTCGATCGTACGCGTCCTGACCGCCCATGTCAATCCATTGGACATTGACGTCTGGATGTGCGGCTTCAAATGCCCGTTCGGAATCACCGAGCAGTTCTTTGCCATGCGGAGAGTAGACTACGAGTCGAGTCCGCTCATCGGACGAGCAACCGAATAGGAATGGAATGTAGAGAAGCGTGGCAAGCGCGCGGTTCGAAAGAGGCATGTAGAAACTTTTCCGGGAGACAATTTTATGGAGAAACAGAAGCTCCTACGATTCAGAACCCTACCCGATCCGGCGAAGTCGCGCCAGTCGAATAAGAAGCTTCTTTTGCCCTACTTCCTCGAAAAATACCGTTGCTTTCGCTTGTTGCCCCGATCCTTCCGTGGAAATAACTTTTCCCTCGCCAAAAAGGTGATGTTCGACCTGCATCCCTGTAGCGATGTTGGCACTTTCTTCTTCGTCGTACACAACCCTCCTTTCACCCTTCAGGGCCTTGGGAGTTACGGTTTTAGAGTCATCACGGTCATCCCGAAGGTTTTTTCGGTAATAAAATGGATCTATTTTATCATAGGAAACGCCCAATGAGCGGCTGTTGAAGCGATCTGCTTTCGGATCAAAAGAGTGTCCTGTTTCGGTGCGGATTACTTCCGGGTCGATCTCCCCAAAGAATCTGCTGCGAACGGCCGGCTGCTGCTCGCCGAATCGGAAACGGCTCCGAGCGTGGGATAAGAAGAGAAGTTTTTCCGCGCGTGTGGCGCCGACATAGAAGAGTCTTCGTTCCTCCTCCAATTCTTTCGGATCCTGCGCCGCAGCCTGCAGAGGGAAGAGTCCTTCTTCCATTCCCGTCAGAAAAACGACGGGGTACTCCAGTCCCTTCGAGGCATGCAGCGTCATGAGAGTGACACGATTTTCAGAATCCTGAGCTTCATCTGCATCGGTGAGCAGGGATACGTCCTGAAGAAACGCGCTCAAGGTGCCTTCCTCTCCCTGAGTGTGCGAAAACTCTGCGATGGCATTCAGCAGTTCCTGCACGTTTTCCCATCGCACCAGATTTTCCGGCGTGTTTTCCTTTCGAAGGTCTTCCAACAGCCCCGTTTCACGTATCAGTGCTTTTGCGACGTCCGCTGCGGGCTCGGTTGCGGCCTGCTCGCGGTAGCCGCCAATCATATCACGGAAAGCCGCAACCGAGCCCGCAGCACGGCCTGCCAAACCCGTTTCATCGACTCGTTCCAGGGCTTCCCACGCCCCAACATTAAGTCGGTCGGAAAACGCCCAGAGCTGTGCTTGGGATTTAGCCCCAATACCCCTGGTCGGCATGTTGATCACGCGGCGAAGGCTGGCAACATCATTCGGATTTACGACCAATCGCAGATACGCCAGCGCGTCCTTGATTTCTCTTCGCTGATAAAAAGACACGCCACCCACTACCCGATAGGGTATTCCTCCTCGACGGAGGGCATCTTCCAGCGATCGACTCTGTGCATTGGTCCGATAGAGGATTGCGAAATCCTTGTTCAGGAATCCCAGCCGAACCTGAATATCTCGGACCCGGCGTTCAATTTTCTGCGCTTCATCCCGCTCTGAGATGGACTCCAGCATGATGATGGGATCTCCTTCGTCATTATCGGTCCAGAGCTTCTTATCGAGCTGATTCTGATTGTTCTTGATGATCGAATCTGCGAGTTGAACGATTCGCTGCGTGGAGCGATAGTTTTGCTCCAGCCGGATCGTCTTTGCGTTGGGATAGTCTCGCTGGAAGGACAACATGTTGGTGATATCCGCACCTCGAAAAGCATAGATGCTCTGTGCATCATCTCCCACCACGCACAGATTGCCATGCTTCTTCGAAAGCGTGCGCGCCAACAGATACTGGGCTTTGTTCGTGTCCTGGTACTCGTCGATGTGGATGTACCGCCACCGATTCTGATATTTTTCCAGGATGTCAGGGTGGTTATCGAAAAGTTGAATGGGCTTCAAAAGCAGGTCGTCAAAATCCATCGCGTTCGCGGAGCGTAGTTCGTCCAGATAGGGCTGATAGAGCTCAGCCGCGCGCACCTGAGCCTGAGTGACAGCCAACTGCGCGTATTCGGAAGGCGAGACCATCTTGTTCTTGGCACTCGAAATGAGATGCTGAATCGACCGGGGCCTGATCTGTTGGGTGTCGATCGCGAATCGGTGCATCAGATCCCGAATCACGCGCTGACTGTCGTCAGAATCGTAGATGGAAAAATTCGATGTGTATCCGATTCGATCTCCATCCACCCTCATGACCCGGGCGAACATCGAGTGAAACGTGCCCAGTGCCATTCCGCGACCCACTTCTTCACCAACGAGCTCCAGAACCCGTTCACGCATAGCTCGGGCCGCCTTGTTGGTAAAGGTGATCGCTAGTATCTCCCAGGGACGCGACTTTCCAGTTGCGAGCAGATGTGCGATGCGATGCGTCAGTGTCCGTGTCTTGCCGGAACCGGGTCCCGCCACAATCAGCACGGCGCCCTCACTGGCACTCGCTGCTTCTCTCTGCGCATCGTTGAGTCCCTCGAGGATGACAGCCGCAGAGGTTATGGGTGCGGGAGCATCGTCATCGGGGAGCAAAGTGAATTGGGTCATTTAGAAAGTGACATCCGAGTGGATGAAGAGATCAGAGTGCATGAAATAGGTCGGAGCGAAAACTCAGTGGCGAAAGATACGTGACGGGCAAGGCGTCTTAAAGGGTGCTGGCTACAATTGGCAGTTCTTTGGCAATTGCCGCGCTCGTGTATATTCCGCGGTCAGCTGATCCTACACTCCACCCGGATAAAGATGGACTTCATCGCTCTCCTTCGCGGCCTGCTGGGCCTGTCAGTCATTTTGGGCCTGGCCTATCTGGTATCGAACAACAAGAAAAGAATAAGCTGGCGCATGGTTGGTTCAGCGCTGGGACTACAGGTGGTGCTGGCGATTTTTCTGCTTAAGGGACAGGCTATGGGAGAAGTCTTCGCCCCGCTGGGGTGGCCCCAGGCGTTCTTCTCCTGGGTGAGTAGCTTCTTTGTTCTCGTGCTCAACTTCACGACCGCAGGAGCTGAATTTATATTCGGTGCCCTCGCCCTTCCCGAGGGCACGGAGGGAAGTCTGGGTCAGTTCTTCGCTTTTCAAGTTTTGCCGACCATCATCTTTTTCGGCTCCCTCATGGCAGTGATGTATCACCTGGGTGTGATGCAGAAAATCGTCCAGGGGATGGCGTGGGCGATGAGCAAGTTTCTTGGGACGAGCGGCGCAGAATCTCTTTCGGTGACTGCAAACATTTTTGTCGGTCAGACCGAGGCTCCACTTGTCATACGACCCTTCCTGAATAACATGACGATGTCGGAACTGATGGCCGTCATGACGGGTGGCATGGCGACCATCGCCGGAGGCGTTATGGCCGCCTATATCCAGATTCTGGGTGATCCTTACTCTGCGGCAATGGGCGTTCCCCTGGATGTGGGAAGGTTATTGTTTGCCGAACAGCTACTTGGCGCGAGCATCATGGCCGCTCCAGCGGCCCTGTTGCTCGCGAAGATGATGATTCCAGAGGTGGATGAGCCGGAGACGAGCGGACTTGCGAAAATAGAAGTCGAAAAAACGTCTGCAAACATCATCGATGCGGCCGCTACCGGAGCGTCAGACGGGCTCAAATTGTCGCTCAATGTGGGCGCCATGTTGCTGGCATTTCTCGCCCTGATTGCGATGCTCAACTATATCATTGGATACGGCGCGGGACTGTTCGGAGCCTCTCTGACTATCGAGCAGATTTTGGGCTGGGGACTTGCCCCGCTCGCGTGGACCATCGGAATTCCATACGAGGATATCGTCAAGTTCGGCTCCCTTCTGGGGACGAAGGTGATTGCGAACGAGTTCGTGGCCTATCTAAATCTGGCTGGATTGATAGGAGAGGGGGTCTTAAATCCCAAAACTATCGTCATGGCAACATTCGCCTTATGTGGGTTTGCCAACCTGTCTTCCATTGCGATTCAGATTGGAGGCATTGGTCCCCTTGCACCGGAACGAACGTCTGACCTTGCCAAGCTGGGAGTACGCGCTGTGCTCGCGGGTACGTTCGCCAACCTCATGACGGCGACCATCGCAGGTGCCTTGATGTGAGCAGGGACGCTCCAGGGTGCTATTTTTCCGCGCCGAACAGCACTTTCATGCGTGCCCAGGAAGGAGTGGGCCGGAATTGGCCGTTTTTGAGGATATAAGCTGGCTTCCAGCGCATCTCGGTCATGGCGCGCATGGCGATCCGGTCCAGCGTGGGATGAAGGTCATCCAGTTTCTTGATCGCTTTCGGTACGCCTTCTTTGTTCAGGGCAATCTGCAGGAATACGGCTCCGGAAATACCTTTTCCTTTGAGGCTGTCAGGCACCTGAATGGGGATCTCCAGGCCCAGTTTCGTGATGCTTATGGGATACCTGAAATGGCGTATCAGGATCTGGTACGCAACGCGTTTATACTCTTTGATGAGAGGCTGGACGTCGCCTTCGAGGTTGATTCCCGTAATTTTTGGCACTACGTACTTCTCAAAAAGGGAATCAACCAGTTCCGGCTCATTTCTGAAGAGTTCGATCAGACTCTCTTTCAGGTACTGATTGAACTTGCGCTGGGCCAGTTCCATTTCGGCGTCGGACGTCCCGTCAATCTTCAATGACAGCAAAAAACTCCCGGATACGCCCATATCCTCCATGGTTTCCAGTGCGCGGTAGGCATTCGTGGTATCCGCCCCCACCTGCCACCAAATGGTGGAGTTACCATACCATCCCTTTGGAGTAGATACAGGTATGCTTTCCTCCTGACCGCATCCCGCGGTAGAGGCTCCTGTACTCAGAATCAGTATGATGGTCCAGATTCGATGCATGAGAGAAGAAAAAGGACGTGAGTAACCCCTATTCGGTCCTAAAAGACACGCTTAGAGCTAAAATGTTGCGACATCCCTGCCTCATTGATAAAGATAGGTCTGGAATCTGAGTTCTCAACAACTGAACAGATCAAGGGGGCAATTCCAGCTACGCGGGCCCGCACGTGTTCGGCGTGATGTTATGCAGCGCTTTCGCTTACGAGACGAACAAAGTAGTGTCGACGGTCCATGGCTACGACCTTTACCCGGCTTCCGGCCGAGATAAAGTCTCCCTCTGTGACCACTTCGATGCGCTCACCATCGATCTCGGCAATACCGGTTGGGCGAAGAGGTGTCACAGCTGTCCCCTTTTTCCCCAGATATCGAGCCCGCTGCTCACTTTCACGGGCAATTTGCTTGTCATCAGTTTGGAGACTGGATGAGAGGATGAACTGGTTCCAGGCTCCCGACTTCCACAACCACCAGAAGGCTCCCCCGGAAAGCAAACTCGCGGAGCTCATCGCTAGGACGCCACCCAAAACTCCCGCCTCTAAAAACGCGACGGCGATCGCCGCCAGCAACATGACCGCTCCGATGATTCCGACTACATTGAGTCCGGGAATCAAGTACACTTCGGCGACTATCAGTAGCACACCGACAATAATTAAAGCGATAGGGATTAGCAATTCCGCACTGTGTTAAATTTTACGGAGGGTTGAATTTTACGGATAGTTGGGTTTTACGGACACGGTAAGCACATGGTCTACGTACCCACGATCGGATGTTTCACCAATATATGGCAGTCACATCCCGCCCGCATATCGGCGCGGACTTACGCCTGATCCGATTCCGGTTCCACGAGGCGTTTCACTGCCCTGACCTGGACACGGGCACCCTGTACATTGACGACCTCGACGGGTGTTCCGCTGTCAATAAACTCTCCATCGGTTACCACGTCGACCCTTCTTCCTCCTATCTCCGCAGACCCGGATGGCCGCAGGGCCGTGGTTGACATCCCATTTTTTCCCATGAATTCGAAATGGGAGTCGGCAGATGTGTAGCCGATGTCGCTCGAAAGGGCCGGTTGTAGAACCAGCTGATTGAATCGCTCAGATCGGGGCAGATATCGTCCGAGTGAAAACAGCAGGATGATAAACAGGACGAATGTCACGGCAAGTGTCGTGACCGCCGAGCTGACCTCGGTTCCCGAGGGAAAATCGAATCCAATGTTTCCGATCAACGACACTCCGAGAGAGAATACCACGGCGATCAACCCGGCCACGCCCGCAATGCCAAAGCCGGGGATAACAAAGATTTCAGCCAGCAGAAGTACGACGCCCACCACAAAAAGAGCGACCTCCCAGTTTTCTACGAGACCAAGCAAGTAAAGGGGGCCGAAAAACATGGTGGCTCCGATGGCTGCCATCAATCCCGGAAACCCGACGCCCGGGGTTTGCAATTCAAAATACAAGCCTCCCAGCATCATCAACATCAAGATGGATTGCACAACAGGTGAGCCAAAAAATCTCAGGATTCGTTCGGCCGGTCGCAGGGCATGTGCGACGACCGGAGCATCTACAAGCCCGTAGAAAGCGAGCAGTTCGTCGATGGAAGCTAGTTCTGCGTCCGCCACTCCAAGTTTGACAGCTTCCTTCGTGGAAAGAGTGAGCACCTGACCCGCCTCAATCACGCCCTCCACCTCCAGTTCCTGATCCACCATGGATTCCGCGATGAGCGGGTCCCGACCGTTGGCTTCAGCGGTGGCTCTCATAAGAGATCGCATGTAGCTCTGGTACTTGTCTGGTGCTGCTTCGCCGCCAACACCTTCCACTACCGTCGCGGCTCCAATCGAGGCCCCCGGGACCATTACGATCTTGTCTGCTGCGTAGGAAATCAGTGCGCCGGCAGAAGCAGCATTTTTATCGATGAAGGCAATAGTGGGAAGCTCCGCATTGAGTATCGTTTTTCTGATTTCATCGGCAGCGTCGAGCAAACCACCGAATGTATCGATGTCGAACACTATCAGCCCGGCATCGGTGGTTTCAGCATCCTGGACCGCGCGTTCGATGTAATGTGCCAGGCCATTGTCAATCATTCCCTGGACCGGGACGATAAACACTGTTCCGCTCAACTCATCTTCGAAGGCGAGATTAGATAATTGTGCCCAGAGCGAAGGCGCGAGGGCGAACGAGGCCACCAGTAATAGAATGCTTTTTTTGAGGGAGAGCTTTTTCATGGGCCGATCTTCATTTATCAGAAGGCAGGGGTCCGGTTCAGGTTTGCGACTCAGTCGAGAGAATCAGGGATCTATCAGGACGGGAGTTCCAATGTCAACAATTTCCCAGAGCCGATCCAGTTGACTATTTGTAAGGGCGATACACCCCTGCGTCCAGTTTCTTCGGAGGCCGGTGCCATCTCCGTGAATCTCGATCCAGCCGCCCAGTTCGGTATTCATCGGCGGCATCGAAAACGAATCTTCCGCTCTCAGTATGGATTCGTACTGGGTTTGGGTTATCAGGCTGTCACGTCTTCCCCGCTCGGCATCCTCCGCATTTGGATAGTTCAGCACGAACGCCTTGTAAAATTGGCTGTTTTCGTTTTTGGAGGCGATAAAAAATTGGCCTTCAGGAGTTCGCCAGTGGTCAGGCTCGCCGTCGCTTCCTCGTCGCTCCTTATCTGCGAAAAAATTGTAGCCCAGGTCCGTGGGCATGCGGGCGATTAAATTTGCGCCGCGGTACGCAAACAAGGTTTGAGACGTTTTCGAAATGCGAATCCACACGTTGGAGATATCACCCGATCGAATCATTCCATTGGCGCCATCGAGCGTCCGAACGCGCCTCCAGCCATTCCAATGGGGATCGTCATCTTCGATGACATACACGGATTCTCGCATCTTCAGGTGCATGTAGGGGCGCGTCGAATCCGCCAGATGATACAGCGTGGTCTTGGTATCAGTGGTGTAATAAACGTCCATGTCGGAATTCATGGACTGACCTGTGGCCACACCGGTCACCAGAAACAGGCCGATGAGTACACCAATGCGCAGATACTGCATATTCTCCCTGGGATGCATGGGAGGGATACCCCGGACCGTGTCGCAGGATCCGATTATTCTGCCTCCGGCCCGTCACGAACAATGGTATACGCTTCCAGGACAGCATCGATATCACTCAGCGAGCTGACGTGATCTGCCGCAGCTTTCGCTTTTTCGTCGCTGTTGGCGGGGGCGAACGAGCGCCCGCATACGGCCATCGCACCTACATCTCCATTGGTGTCACCCACGAAAGCAATTTCATCCATGTCGACCCCGCAGGTTTCGGCCAGCCAATAAAGTCCCTCGGCTTTCGTGAGTCCGTCGGCCACGACGTCGATGCTGATGTGCGTGTGAAAGGTATGATAGCCCGGATGATTCGATGCGACCCACTCGCTGATGAGGGCCAGCGCGCTCATCAAGTCTGCATGAGACCCGCCCGCCAGGGCCGCCTGAGAACGTTTGCCGTAATCGATGAACAGGCCAGGTTTCGAGGCCACCACTTCCTCCATAAACCGGCGGATGTCGGAAATCCGTTCCTGAATCTCCTTCGTGAAGTTTGGGTGCCACGAAGAGTGTGCACTAACCGGATCGAACATTCCCGCACCGGCCTCGAATAGCGTTGGGGTGTTCAGGGCGAGTACCTGTGCCATGGCCTCGACATATGCGTAGCTGCGACCAGAGCAAATGGAGACTGCCGGTAGATCAACACGTGACCCTGGCAATCCAGCTTCGCGTGCAAAATTTGCCAGTTCGCCCAACCGATCCAGGCGGAAGGATTCGTAGGGCATGGACAGACACCCGTCGATGTCCGAGACGAATAGTCGAATCATGGCTGAGTTGAACTCAACTGTAGGTCTTAGCGAGATCCTCGATCAGCTCGTCCGAGATCCCCATCGTGCTGAATCCGCCGTCGTGAAAAAGCGTCTGCATGGTGACCATTCTCGTCAGGTCGCTCAGCATGCTGACAGTATAGTCCGCACAAGATTCGGCGTCAGCATTTCCCATCGGGGCGATGCGCTCGGCGAACTTGAACATCGCATCGAAGCCGGCAATTCCTGACCCTGCTGTGGTCACAGTCGGGCTCTGCGATATTGAGTTGACTCGAATTTTCCGTTTCCCCAACCGGTATCCGTAGGATCTTACGATGCTTTCAAGAAGGGCCTTTGCATCGCCCATTTCTGAATACTTCGAAAACGTGCGCTGAGCTCCGATGTAGGTCAGTGCCACAACGGAACCGCCATCATTCAGGGCATCGGTGGTAGTAGCCGAATGAATCACGCGGTGAAGGCTGATGGCCGAAATATCCAGGGATTTCTTGTACCACTCGTAATTCAGGTCCTCGTAGGGTCGATTTTTGCGCACGTTGATCCCCATTCCAATGGAGTGGACGATAAAATCAATTCCGCCAAACTCGGTTTTGGCTTCTGCGAATAGAGCGTCCAGCTCTTCAGCGCTGGTGGCATCTGCCCACACTATGGATGCTTCGGTCTTTTCGGCGAGTTCGTCCAGGCCGCCAAGCCGCTTGGCTACCGGAGCGTTGGAGAGGATAAATCGGGCTCCCTCTCGATAGGCAGCCAGGGCGATCTTCCACGCGATGCTGCTGTCATTCAGCGCGCCGAGTATGACGCCCTTTTTTCCTTCAAGGAGACCGTGTCCGCTCATAATATCATGTTGGATGATGGGTTCGATTTGTGAGGCGAAAGGTACCAAAATCGACCCAATTATTTCGCATCTCGAGTGCGGAGGGGGATCAGCCGTCCAATCATTTCATCGTGAATCAATCCGTTGGAAGCCACAATTTCGGATCCAAGATCGGCACTGTCAGAATCGGAAAAATCAGAATATCGCCCTCCCGCTTCTTCGACAATCAGTGCACCTGCGGCGACATCCCAGGGCATCAAGCCCTGCTCGAAAAAGCCCTCAAATCTTCCGCAGGCAACCCAGGCGAGATCGAGCGATGCCGCGCCGGGTCTCCTGACTCCCCTCGAATCTTGCCAGAATCGACGAATACACTCCGTATAGGCGTCCAGGAAGTCAAATTGCTTGTAAGGAAAGCCAGTGGCGATGAGTGAATCCGCCAATGAGCCCGTGCGGCTAACCCGGCATGGTGCATCGCCGAAACGCGCACCAGCACCTCGGATCGCGCTGAATGATTCTCCTCGGCAGACATCATAAACAAGCCCCATCATTGCCTTGCCATTCAGCATGAGCGCGATGGAGATTCCATATTGCGGGACGCCGTGCATGAAGTTGGTTGTTCCGTCCAACGGGTCCACGATCCATGAGTATCCTTCTCGATGTCTCGGTTCGACTTCGGCGGGATTGAATCCTTCTTCTGCCAGAATATGATGATCGGGATAGGCCCGGCGAATGAGCCCGAGGATGATATCTTGAGCTCCTTCGTCCACGAAGGAGACGATATCGTTAAGCCCTTTTTCATGAATCAGGTCTGCTGTGACCCCGCCCGAGTGAGACTGAATGAACTCGGCGGCCTCCCTGGCCGCGAGCTCGGCAAGGATCAGTGCTTCTTGATAGATATCGTCAGATTCCGGATCGCTCATGAAGATCGAGGTGGGCGAATTGTCGTATCATTAAGGCAAAGCGAATACGTCAACCCTTTCATCTCGTCCAGGTTCATTTCAGCATGCAGCGATCGGCGGCATTTCTGATTCCGTTATTCTTTGGTTGGTTGCTCCTGTTCTCGGTTGGCTGTAACAAGCGCCCCGTTTCGTTCACCGGTCCCATCGAAGCCGCCGAGCGAGATTCGATAATCACCTTCATCAATACAGTCAGCCAGGACGCCATTCGAGCCTCTTTCGAGCAGCTGGACGCGTATTCCTACCGAAGATATCTGCGCACCGAACAGTTTGACGAGGAAGATTTTCTGATCGCGTTCACCGAACAACTTGTGGATGTGTCTCTCGGTGCAGAAGGTCGAACTAGTGCAGTCACTAGAACAGATTCTGCTGGCGTTTTTGATTTTGGATTCTTCAATCAATTCGTGTCCGAAAATGTTGATGATCCCGATCCGGTCGATCTGGTTCCGTTCCTCGTCGAAGAGGATCCTTCCTATTTGAACCCCAAAAATATCGAGAAGTACTCGTTCCGAATGATGGGGGATACGCTCTTGTGGGACCGCTCCGCCATGATTATCGAAATTCGGGCCAAGCCAGAGCTGGCTGATGGGCTGAACGTGAGAAAGGTTCGCCACTATGTCGATCGAACATCCAACGAGCTGGTAGCTGTGTATCTGGAACGAATCGACCTGGGACTGCTGTTTCGGGAAGAAAGCACGTTTTTCATGCACATCCGGCCCGCAGAAGGCGGCAACATGGTGCCCTACAATACGAGATTCACAACTCTCATACGAACACCGTTTCGGGGCGCCTACAAAATTCGTACGGTGTCTACCTACACGGACCACACCCTGTAATTCTCTGCGACCTACTGATTCAGAGGATCTGTGAGATACAGTGCTGCCAGCTGCGCGTCTGCGAGAACCGCTCCCATGGTGATGATCGATCCCTCTATCGCCTTAGACAGAACCGCTCGGGCCGCTTCGTTCTGACTGGTTTGCAGGAAAATGCGAGCGAGCTGGACGTGACCACGAGGGTCGTCTTCATCCTGCGCGAGGGCGATCCGCGCCAGCGATTCGGCTCGCGTATTTTGACCCAGGTTGAGGGCACAGTTTGAGAGTCTGACGTACTGTTCGATTTGTGCCAGAAACAAATTACTGGCGGTATCGAGAGCATCCATCGCAAGATTTACACGATCAGTTGCCGCCGCCGTTTCACATACCAGTACGTATCCCTCACCGTCGTCGGGAGCAAGAAGTATGGCTCGCGCGGCATCTCGATGCGCTTCCTCCGCTCGGTCAAGTTCCAGGAGGATGGCCGAGCGGAGCTTAAGAGCTTCCGTGTCGTCCGGTAGTTTTTTCAGTACCCGGTCTATTCTGGCTTTCGCCTCCAGGAGACTGCTCCCCGTTAACCAGGCGGTTCGAGCGCGGTGATACTGCACATTCAACTCGGGAGGACGAAATGCCTGAGCGTTGATCGTGAGGGTGGAAGCAGACAGGAGTACTATGAAGAGAGTCGTTTTCATCTGCCCCGGAGTGAGCAACAATCGTACCCCTCACCAAACTGACCACAATCTGTGGCTGCGACGTTCATAAAATCGTTAAAAACGTGTTCTACAAGGGTAAAATCCCCAATAGGATGTCTATGTTGTCAGGGTCGTGTCTATTATAGGCGACGTAGGTCATAAAAGATTGATCATTAAAGATTGTCGGAATTCACATTGCTCAAGCAGTCTCCTTTTTCGTTTACCTCTGAGGGCCTGGGATCGGTCCTGAGGCACTACGGCCGCACAGATTCGACGACTGCGCGGGCTAAGGAGTGGGTTGAAGAAGGGGCAGTGCACGGCTCGGTCGTATTCGCCGATTTCCAGGAGGCTGGGCGCGGTAGATTTGGTCGCCGCTGGGAATCGGAACCTGCGCAGAATCTGCTGATCACCATCGTGATAAAGAAGCATTTTCCGCGCCCAACGCTGCTTCCCCTTGCCGCCGCATTGGCCGTATATGACACCCTGTTGAAAATTGATTCCACACTCGACATCACTCTAAAATGGCCAAATGATGTTCTGATTGGTGGCAAAAAAACAGCTGGAATATTGATCGAGTCGCCGTCAGAAGATGTTTACCTCCTCGGCATCGGCATCAACGTCAATCAGGAAAACTTCCCGGATGGTCTAGCGACCACTCCCACCTCGCTTCTTCTGGAATCAGGTCGGAGACATGATCGCGCCGAAGTGTATGCGCTCCTCTTAGCTCGCCTGGAAGATTGGATTCCCAAGATGGAAGCCGCGAGTTTCATCGCCTCCTATACGCAGCGCCTCTCCGGTCTCGGGAGCGAAGTATCGATTTCAGGTGGGGCCACTGGATTGTTTGTGGGTGTGAGCGAAGAGGGCGGCTTAGTACTGGAAATTGATTCCAAAAAGACGGTGTACTTTGCTGGTGACGTGACGCTGGCCACCCAAGGCCTCGACTAGGAATCACACACACGCCCAGCGAGCAGGCTTCCACCACTCAGATTGACCATATGTGGCTCTTGATAGACATTGGGAACAGTTCTTCCAAAGCGGGTCTCTACGATCCGACCGCGGGAACGGCGGAAGTGGTCGGAGAGGTCATTTCTTCACGAAGGTTTGAGCACGATCAACTATTGGGAGCAGAGCTGGAGGAGTTCGTGGGAGGAGAGTCGATTGGGCGTATAGGCGCTGTTTCCGTCGTTCCGGGTCAAAACTGGCACTGGGTCGAGCAGGCCAAGCGAATGTTGGATATGAGTGTCACGTTTTTCGACGAAAACTCGACGACGCCGTTAGATCTGAGCTATTCCACACCCGACACGATGGGCAATGACCGTATCGCCGTTGCCGCTGGCGGTTGGGTGAGGTACGGGATTCAGGGCCAGCAGGGAGTCATCGTGATAGATGCGGGCACTGCCATCAACTACGAAGTGGTGCTGGCCGACGGGACCTACCCCGGAGGTGTCATCGCACCGGGGCCGGGTCTGATGAGAAATGCCCTGGAACGAGGGACGGCTCAACTGCCCAAAATCGATCTTGTCCTTTCCGAGAGAGTAGTCGGACGTTCAACCCACGAGGCCATACAATCTGGGATCATGTATGCGATGCTGGACTCCGTTTCAGGAATGGTGTCTCGAATACGCGAAACGTGCGATGCCGAGATGGCGGTCGTTCTGACGGGGGGCTGGGGCAAGTGGATCCTGGACAAATTGGATCAGGACTGGTACTACCATCGAGATCTCGTCCTCGAGGGTATCGCCGACCTTATGCGGTTGGAGGCTTGATGAGATCTTCGATTCGGTGCTCGTAAAGAACCGATCGGATCTGCGCTAGAACCATGCTGATAGCAACCTCATTGTAGCCGCCGTGGGGAATTATCACGTCTGCGTGGCGTTTTGAGGGCTCCACAAATTCGATATGCATCGGCCTGACCGTGTCCTCATATTGTGTGAGGACTGATTCGAGTGTTCGGCCGCGCTCAACCATATCCCTCCGGATGCGACGAATCAGTCGGACGTCATCATCGGTATCCACGTAAAACCGCATGTCCATTCGATCGACGAGCTCCTGTTCCACTAGTACCAGAATCCCTTCGACGATGATAATCGGGGTTGGCGAGATTTCAATGCTCTCGTCGGTTCGCGTATGATGGGTGAAGTCGTATATGGGCTTCTGGATGGTCCGCCCGGCCAGTAGCTCATCGACGTGTCGTACGAGAAGGTCGGTTTCGAGCGAATCGGGATGATCAAAATTGACGAGGGCTCTCTCTTTCAGGGTCATGCTCGTCTGATCCCGGTAGTACGCATCGTGTTCGAGAACAGAAACCTGAGCCGGACCCAGCTCATCCAGAAGTCGTTTCAGGATGGTACTCTTCCCGGATCCGGATCCTCCAGAAAGGCCGATGATTACTGGACGCGTCATAGTGGGTACGACAATTGATCAACAACGGCAGAAAATCAGCCCCGCTTGATCATCACTAGTTCGTGCGTGCGGCTGTCTTCGTCGTAGGAAGATAGTGATTCGTCCAGAACGTAGCCGTCCGGGTGCCTCCATTCGAGCAGGAGTTCGAAATCCTCTATCGTCTCCTTGACGATATAGTTCACCAATTTTCCCCTCAGCGACTTCACTCCGTGGGTAACGACCTGGAAGTCCTCACCCCTTTTTGGGCGCCGCATGAAGACAACTCTCACCATCGCGTCGTAGGTCACTTCATTTGTCCAGGCTTCTTCGTGGATACCAGGAAGAAAATTCCAAACAAATCGGCCCGTCAACGTCTCATTCAGTGCTTGACTGAGGGGCTCATTCCAGAATGATGATACCTTTCCAATATTCGGAAGGTTGGCATCCATTCTCAATTTGTACATCGGAATCAGGTCATCTGGTCGTAACAAGCCGAACAAGCCTGAAAAAATGATTCCTTCCTCCAACAATCTCCGCTGGGCGCCAGTAGGAAGGCCTGGGAAATCCATGGCCTGATACATGACACCAGGGGCATATCGATCGAGCGCAGAGATCAGCGGCGCCGTGTAGATCTCCAGATTGAAGTCGATGGCCTTCTGCAGATGCGCATCCTTCACACCAAAAAAGGACTCCAAATCCTGCTCTTCGCCTTTGATGAGCTTGTGGAGGTTGTCGATCAGCGATCGACGCTCGGGATTAAGTTGCTTGAAAAAATTGAACGTGTTCGACGTGCGATAATCGAACATGTCAGGTGCGAAGGGATTTCCACCCTCCTGCTTGCCTTCGGCGGGCGGAAGCAGAATGGAGAAATTAGGCATAGGTCAACAGAGCGTGTGGTGGGCCGGAGGATTCAATTTTCGGATGGCTGCTGACGCATTTCATCCAGGAGTGCATCAATATCGCTGCCGATGATATCCGCTTTTTCGCGCGCATCGGCTACCAATGCGTCACCTTCCTTGCGGGCTTCTCCCGAGGTCTGTTCTTCGCCGATAGCCTGGTCAATAAAATCGGCGACGAGGCCTCCGAGATTATCCAGTTCATAGGCGAGCTTCCTTCGAAGTTTTTTACCCTCTTCAGGAGCAAACAGCACACCAAGTGCGAAGCCGGCGGCTGTGCCGAGCAGGAGGCCCCAGGTACCTGTTCTAATTGCTTTTCCCACTGAATTGTCCTTCATGGTAGTTGCCTCCGAATTCGACGTTGAATCGATCTGTGTCGGATTATTCTATCAACTTCGACTATGATAAAAAACCCACGGTACTTGTACCGCAGGCAGGCAGAAGCAGTTTCGATATTTCTTTCGAATCCCGGATAAAAAGTCGAAGGCTGGATTCGCTTTCAAGCGAATCCAGCCGCAAACGGTAAACCGTTATTTGCCTTTTTTCTTGTGCCGATTCTTCCGCAGGCGTTTTTTACGCTTGTGCGTCGAAATCTTATGTCTCTTTCGTTTGCGACCGCAGGGCATATTACATTCCTTTATTAGTAGACCTCCAAGTGAGGCCAGAACTGCATAATACGGAAATATGGGCCGTACCGCAACCAAAAGAGCGGTTTGCGCGGTCTGGAAATTTGAAGAAAAGGAGCATTCGAACAAAAATTAGCTGGATCATTTCGCCAAATGGGAGCGAATATCCGAGCTAGCAACTATTTTTCAGGATCGGAATTCGCAATATCGCTTTGTCATTGATTGGAAGGCGGTAAAAATGGACTGTTCATGGCCAGAAACTCTTATGAGATAAAGGATATCGCGGGTATTCGTTACGCTGAGGCAGGTGCTGACTCAGCCGCGACTCCGATTATTCTTCTTCACGGCATGATGGGGGATATTGACAATTGGGATCACCTGATTCCAGCTGTTGCCGAGTCGGGATATCGGATCATCTGCCCGGTATTGCCCATGTACACCATCCCTCTCAAGAACGCCAACCTCCAGGGAATTGTGGATTTTGTACGCATGTTCACAGATCTGGTCGGGCTTGAGAAAGCCGTTGTTACCGGAAATTCGTTCGGAGGCCATATTGCTGCGCTGTATGCGATGCAATTCCCCGAGCGCGTGAGGGCTCTCGTTTTGTCCGGAGCTTCGGGCATCTATGAGGTCGAAATGCAATCTTCCGTAATGCGCCGCAGCGATAAAAATTATCTACGGCCGCGAGTCGCAAGAACGTTTTATGACGCGAGCATGTGTACCGATGAGCTTCTCGACGGCGTTATCGAGATCATCAATACGCGAGAAAAGGCTCTGCGCTTGATCAAGTTTGCCCGTGCGGTGGAGAAGGGCTCCATCAAAGATGATCTCGGTAAAATTCGAGCCCCGACACTACTGATCTGGGGGAGGCAGGACGAAATAACGCCGCCGGACGTGGCGCGTACCTACAACGATGGCATTTCCGGTTCGGAGCTTCACTGGGTCGACAAATGTGGGCACGTGCCGATGATGGAGCAGCCTGAAGCGTTCAATGGGATTTTTATCGAGTTCCTGGATAAGATCACGGATACGCAGTCAGCTGCGCTGGCCGGGTAGACCGTTCGTGGTTCGGATACCACCGTCTGCACAGCTTCAATCGATCTGCATTGCATGACGAGCTAGATTAGCTTCCAGGTCATTCTGGTGTGCCCAGTATGATGGTTTTAAACTTTTGCCCGCCGACTTGAAATGAAACGGCTTCCGCTCCTCCTGTTATTCATCCTGCCCCTCGCGGCCTGCGATTCAGAGTCGCTGCAGAATCACGATGTGAGCATCGTGGCAGATTCAGCAGTGCAGATAGGGGGATATACAAATGACGATCTGACAGGTGATCCGTTTGCTCTTAATAGCGCACGATTTGAAGGACAGTATCTGGAGATGAGTGTTTCCTTCAGCGGCGGGTGCAACGAGCACGATTATTCTTTTTTCGTCAGCGAGACGGTGCTTCTGTCAGATCCACCTCAGCTTTCCATGTTTGTCGTTCATGACGATAGGGATGACTTTTGTGATGCCTATCTAACCGAAACCATCTCCACTGACATGGGTGTATTGATCGATTGGATGGGCGGCGGTCCCTTTCTGGTTTCTATTGTGGTTCGGGGATCGGACACTCAGTCCATAGATGTCGCGTATGACGGGTAGATGAAAAACGCAATACTCATAGCGATGATGGGCTTTGTCCTGGCGGGTTGCAGCCCACGGCTGTCGCCTCTGTACAGGGATTACGAGGTAACCGCCAACACGGACGAGGATGTATTCGTCAGAATTGAGAGAGGGCTCGAAGATGCTGGCTGGACGCTGACGGAAGCCGTCACAGATAATGTCATAGCTACAGAATTTAGAACGTTTAGACGGTGGGGTATTTACTCGATTGAAGTCGAGCTCGAGGTGGCGCCGGTTGGAGGAGAGTATGTCCGGCTTCTGGTTCACCCTTATCGCCAGTACTTCACCGGCTCGCGCAGCAAGATTCCCTATCTGCGGGGCAGTCTAGCACGATCGGTTCTGAAGAATCTCCACGAATCGTTCGAAAATGAAGGGCTGACCTTCATCGGCACATCGCAATCCAGAGACAAGGCAAGACTCCAGAGCGACTGACCTCGATTATTGCTCAGAGGCGGGCGGTGGTGTATATAGGTGGTCTCTTCCCGTTGATCCACCCCGAGGCCTTGTCATGAGTCGAATTTCCCCCACTCCCCTTGCAACCGTTCTGGTTCTTTGCTTTCTGGTGAATACGACCATATTCGCTCAAGATGGCTACAAGACTCCACCCGATGCACTCGCGGCGCTGGTGGATGCACCGGTCGCTCCCGGAGTTTCCATCAGTCCAGATGGTTCGACGATGTTGCAGCCTACGGTCCAGGGCACACCCACGATTGCGCAACTTGCGCAACCTGAGTTGCGGCTGGCAGGATTGAGAATAAATCCTCGCAACAATGGCCCCTCACGTTCGAGATATTACGTGGAGTTGGCTCTGTCGTCGGTTGACGAAGGCGGCAGGAGAGTAGTGACGGGAATTCCAGAGGGAGCGCTCATTAGCTCGGTCAGCTGGTCTCCCACCGGCGATCATTTCGCGTTCACGGTGACTTCCCGGGAAGAGATTGTTCTCTTTCTGGGAGATCCATCGACCGGATCCGCAAGCCCGTTGATCGATCGGCCATTGAACGCGGCGATGGGCGGTGCCTTCAGGTGGATGCCTGACGGACAGAGCATGCTCGTAAAAGCCACCTCTGCGTCTCGAGGCTACCAACCGGAGGAACCGGATGTGCCATCGACGCCGGTTGTCCAGGAAAATGTTGGAAAAGTGGCTCCGGCAAGGACCTATCAAGATCTGCTTGCCACTCCTTACGACGAGGACCTTTTCGAATGGTATGTTCAATCCGATCTGCTGAACGTCACCGTAACTGGTGATATCACAGATGTTGGGCTGACGGGTATGATCGCCTCGATGCAGCCCTCACCCGATGGCAATTATGTGCTCACGCAGGTTCGGCACCGTCCCTTTTCCTATCTCGTACCCTACTACAGATTTCCCAATCGTATCGAGGTACGTGATTCGTCTGGCGAGCTCCTGAAGGTGATCAGCGATCTGCCGCTCATGGAAGAAGTGCCCACCGGCTTCGGTTCTACCACTACGGGTGTTCGATCAATCAGTTGGCGCGGCGATGCTGACGCCACCCTCGCGTGGGTCGAAGCTCTCGATGGAGGAAATGCGAACACTTCGGCCGAATATCGCGACGAACTTCTTCAGCTGGAGGCGCCTTTCACGGGGAGTGTCGAAACGTTGGCGACACTGCCCCTGCGATATCAAGGTGCTCGCTGGAGCAGCGAAGGCTTCGCGCTGGTCAGTGAAGGCTGGTTTGCCACGCGCCAGCAGCGAACCTACAAGATTAACACGGCGATGCTCGGGTCCGATATGCAGGTCGTTTTCGAGTACTCCTCGGAGGATCGGTACGCGAATCCCGGTAGTCCAATGTCGCATCGGGATGAAAATGGACGATTCGTTTTGGTGACGGCCGATGACGGCGACACGATTTTTCTTTCGGGAACAGGTGCTTCGCCGGACGGTGATCGACCATTCATGAACAAGATGAGCCTCCGTTCGGGCGAAACGGAAGAACTATTTCGCTCAAGTGCTCCCCATTACGAGTTCCCGACCGGTTGGATCGATGCAGCCGGGGGAGTCTATCTGACGCGAAGAGAATCCAACTCTGAGCCGCCCAACTACCTCAAGAGAACGGTGGGTAGTGACGAATGGAAGGCGATAACCTACTTTCCGCATCCCTATCCAGAAATGGATGGTATCTCAAAGGAGTTGATCAAATATGAGCGCGAGGACGGAGTACCGCTCACAGCGGACCTTTACTTGCCAGCCGGATACGACTCGGCCCGGGATGGACCCCTTCCGACTCTGGTCTGGGCGTATCCCCGGGAATTCAAGAGCGCTGCAGCTGCGGGACAGGTTTCCGGCTCTCCATACCGTTTCAAATCGATTTCCTACTGGGGAGCCATTCCCTACGTGCTTCAGGGATATGCGGTCATGGACCGGGCCGCGATGCCGATCGTCGGCGAAGGAGACAAAGAACCCAATGACTCATTCGTAGACCAGCTAGTGACAAGCGCGAAAGCAGTTATTGACGAGGGGGTAAAAAGAGGCGTTGTGGATCCGGACCGGGTGGCGATCGGAGGTCACTCCTACGGGGCCTTCATGACGGCCAATCTGCTGGCCCATAGCGATCTGTTCCGAGCGGGAATTGCCAGGAGTGGTGCCTACAACAGATCGTTGACTCCTTTCGGATTCCAACGCGAGGCCCGAACGTTCTGGGAGGCCCCAGAAATATACTTTGCCATGTCTCCATTCATGCATGCCGACAAGGTGAACGAACCCATTCTCCTCATACACGGAATGGCTGACAACAATTCGGGAACGTTTCCCGTCCAGAGCGAACGATTCTATAGCGGTCTGAAGGGCAACGGAGCGACCGCGCGTCTGGTGATGCTTCCCCACGAAAGCCACGGTTATCGTGCGCGGGAATCTCTACTCCACATGATGTGGGAGACCAGCAATTGGCTCGACACGTATGTGAAAAATGCCCATCCACGGACGATTGAGGTGGACAAACCGACCGGATAAGGCACTTGCGTTCGCGGGCTTTTCTGAAACAAAAAGGGGACGATACTCGATTAAGGGCGGGCGTTTACCTGTTTAGCGGTGTATAACGTCTGCTTTTGGTGCCTTTTAGGCTCGAAAAGTGATTTGTTGGCGCGGATCCAACCTCGCGCGTGAAATGTTCTTTACAAATATGGGGATGACACGGCTTCGACGGGTGGATTGAAAAGCAGGTCGCGTGTCGAGCTTTCTGGTATGCTCGTAAATCTCGCCAGAAAACGACAAATGCTAATGATTACGCATTCGCGATGGCCGCTTAAGTCGTATACGATTTAGGCCTTGCTATCTGTCTTCCAGCCTGCCTGTCTATCGGCGGCTGATAGGGCATCAACTCTGATAGAATAGGTGGCGCCATGCCGGCTGAATAAGCGTCACCAAAACTCAATCAGCCTTTACGCACTTCTGGCCTTTGACGACCGGCCTCGGTAGTGCGCGAGAATGAGTAGGTCGACTACGCACGTAGACGCCTGACTGGGCAACCATTCGGACCCGGGTTCGACTCCCGGCATCTCCACCACTCTAATCCCTGACTTTATGTACACCATAGAGTTAGGGGTTTTACAAATGATTGAGGGGTTGTTTCAGGGGTCGTTTTTTTCAATTCAACTCGCAATTGGGGACAGATCTGAACACGCTCAAAGTGATAAGTGAGTTAGTATCCTTAAGTCCACCGATAAAAACCCATTACTTTATGTACTGCATAAGGCAATGGGTTTGTATGTTTTTGCAGGAGTAGAATGAGGGGTCGGACGAAAGGTTGATTCCCTTCACGAAGTCTCAGCCAGTCTGAAGGCTCGATGGTTATCCTTGAGATGGCACTTGGAGTCGATGGCATGGGCGGCTATGTGGGAGAGATCTTTCCTTTTCATTGAATCAGCCGTGCCTTTGAAGAAGACACAACTACCCTCAAAGCATAACTCCGGCCGATGGAAAGGGAGGTGGGAATAACCTCTACTCTGCCAAAAACAGTAGGCGAGCCAGTCGAAAATATGCTTTCAGTGACCGGACATCCTGCTTCTTGAGCAATAGGCTCGCTCAGGTCGAAAGCATACCCGAAGCCTCATGATCGGGTTTTCCATATTCTCCATTTTTATTTTCCTCATTGCACCTACGAACACACCACATGTCCGGATCACGATTCCATAGCTGAGCCTAAGAGAGTCACTGCTCGTCGTTTTGAATAAATTGCTCAGTCACCGCTCTCCTCGAGTTCTCCAGTTTGGGTGCTGGTTTGCATTCGAATCGTGACTTTCGCCCCGCTGCTTCTTCACATCAAATGTTGATATTCTTGAACCGAAAGCCTTTTCACCAGTCGAGAAGAGCTTAAGCTTGATAGGCTGAAGTTCACTTTTTAGGATTGGAGCTATGCCCAAAAGTTGTGTATGGAAGGTTTAGGCAGCGTGTCGTTCTGATGTAATTCCGTCGGTGAATTTGATTCCTTTTTTTACAAGTTGCAATAGGTGCGGTGCATTCAGTTTCCTCCACTTCTTCTGAGCCTCTTTACATAGACGGAAGGCCATTGCAAGAGCTGTTTCTCGGCTCAGACATCCCCTCGTTTTGGCGGTCCTGAGGCGCACGGTCGCGAACGTAGATTCGATCGGATTTGTGCTCCGAAGATGGATCCAGTGTTCTGCCGGAAAGTCATAAAAAGCGAGCAGTTCTTCTCGGTCTTTCACCAGAATCTCTGCTGCTTTCGGATACTTTTGCTGGTAGGCTTTGATGAAAAACAGAAGGGCGCTCTCTGCCTGCTTTTTTGTTTCTGCTGTATAGATCTGCGTGAGGTGACCTTTTGCCTTCTTCTGAACGGACTTGGGCAGGCGGTTGAGCACATTTGCTGTCTTGTGCACCCAACAGCGTGCGGCTCGCGTCTCGGGATAAACTTCTGCGAGAGCACTCCAGAATCCCATGGCTCCATCGGCAACAGCCAGCTTCGGTCCTTGATCCAGCCCGCGGTGCCTCAGCTCCAGGAGCAACTCTCGCCACGACTGCTTGCTCTCGCGAAAGCCGTCCTCGAGTGCTATAAGCTCCTTCCTTCCATCGGCCGTAGCGCCGATCACGACCAGCAGACACAGTTTCTGTTTATCCATGCGTACGTTTACGTGAATACCGTCGGCCCAGAAATAGACGTAGTGCTTCTCCTTCAGGCTCCGCTTTTGCCAGTCTTCGTGCTCCCTTGTCCAAAGCGTCTTCAGGCGCGCAATCGTCGAGGAGGTCAGCCCTGGGGCATCAGGACCAACAAGGGCCGAGAGCGCTGCCTCAAAGCCGCCCGTTGAAACTCCCTTCAGGTACAACCATGGAATGAGAGCCTCAAGCGAGCGGCTCTTGCGGAGGTAGGCTGGTAGTATCGAACTGCGGAAACCGATTCTATCCTCACCCCGACCCGTACGGTCGCGTATGCGGGGCATCTTTACAGCGACCTCCCCGATACCAGTCAAAATCTTCCTCTCTGGCAGATATCCATTGCGAACGATGCGGTGGCGATTCTCTTCGTCGCGCAGGAACTGGTAGCGCTGGCAGAAAGCTTCAACCTCGGCCTCAACGGCTGTGGCCAGCATCTTTGCGGCCCCTGTTCGCAATACTTCTGTCAACACATCCTCTGTGCTATTGTAGTTCTCGTTCTCGTGTGCGTTATTCGTCTTCATGGGCGGTGTATCCTCCAATCTTCGGATTGACAATGACGTAATCATCATCAGGATACGCCGCCTATACCTTTTTCACCCGTACACAACTTTCGGGGTTAACTCGCGCTTTCTGCCGTCGCACTAGCAGAGTACTATGGCGACTCAGCAAAAGCTGTGGAGTATCTCTCGGAAGTAGAACGCCTATCTGGAGCTACTGACGGAGAACTACGAGAAATTGAGATACTGAACAGAGAGCTAGCCTTTGCAGATCGAGTTGGAAAGCCCGACAGACAGGCACCGAGGGTACTTCCGGATTTGAGTCGAACGGGTTTGTCGAAACTCGTGACGAAGGACGAGATTCGATCTCTGGAATTCTCGCTGTATCCCAATCCCGCCAATCCAAGTACGGTCGTTTCTTTTACTACCACTGAAAACTCACAGGTCTCCATAACGATAGTCGATATGCTGGGCCGAATTGTATTTAAGACAAGAAGAAATGCTCAAGCAGATATTCGATATGATGTACAGACCGATCTGAGTCGTTTTGCAAGTGGGATGTACGTTGTAAATGTGCGCGCCACTTCCGCTGAACGTGTTCTGTTGGGAGCAAGAAATGAAACCTTACTAGTTATCAAGTAAGGATTGGGAATCGAATATTCTGCAACAGTTAACTTGAGTTTGGAATAAGAACGCCAATCGACTTCGAAGCTGATTGATCTCAATATTGAGGCCTTAAATCGAGTCTTGCATTTGGCTTAACGGAGATCATAATTGCAGTCTGATTCGTTTTCAGCCGGTATGACGCGATCGAAGGTCAAAATAATAGGAATGTTTTCTGCGTTCTGTTTATTCGCAGTATGGAATGCAGCCGGGAAAATACGCCTTGCTGACATTGATGAGCTGCCAAAACTGACTGCAATTCCTGCTACAAGATTACGCTCTAAGAATGCCTTCTACTTCAGGCTCAGAAGAGGAATTATACACCTAGTCGCAACTTGGGATAGCGATCGTGACTTCCCGTGTGCTTTGTCGATGCTATCGAGTATTGCGAGTGTCTCGGTGGCGTTAGACCTTTGATTCCGATTTTTTTCGTCGAGAAGTGTCCGATCAGTCCTATCTGCCAGTCCATCAGGTCCCTCTTATAGATAAACCACTGTCGACCCTTCTTGAACGCAGGCAGCCCACAATACCAGATATAATCGATGATCGTTTCTGGAGTAATTCGAGAGTCAAAAAATTGAATCGCTTGTCTGTGAAAGGCTTCTTCAAACTCCGCCGGTGGAATATAACCGATGGGTTCGAGAAGCCGTTTTTGATTGAACCACCACACCCATGCGAGCGTCGCCAGTTCGACCTGTTCAAGGCTTTTCCACGGCCCCTTTTTGTTGATCAGTTCTGTCTTGTAGAGACCGATGATCGTCTCGGCCAGTGCGTTGTCATAGGAGTCCCCTCGGCTTCCCACCGAGGGCTCTATGCCAGCTTCTGCCAGTCGCTCTGTGTAGCGGATCGAGAGATACTGCACGCCCCGATCGCTGTGGTGAACCAACTGCTCGTGCTGCTCTTGATCCCGCTCCCAAAGGGCCTGCTCCAGGGCATCGAGCGCCAGATCGCTTCTGAGCGAGTTTGATACGCGCCAGCCTAAAATCCGGCGACTGAAGACATCGATGACGAAGGCGATGTAAACGAATCCTCTCCAGGTGGCTAGTAGAGTAAGAGACAGGGCGTAGTCGAACTATTTCCCTGTCTCTCCTCTCCGAACCGTACGTGCACCTCTCAGCGCATACGGCTCTCCATTCAGGCATGACCCATGGCCATGGCAACGTCTCTATATCGCGAGGTGACAACGCTCTCGCCAAGATTCCCAACGATGTAGGGATTCCCAGCTGGATTGCGCCATCTGAACTGACATTTGCGACTACCAACCATACGTCTGAGCGATATTCCACGGTGTCGATCTCGTCCGTTATGACCAAACAGAAGCCACGTTTTGGCCTGGCCCTCTACAGGACGCCTGAACCACTGTCGCATAAGCGACTTGATTGACGTCTTGTATTTGCGGGCAAGCCAGTGACCCAGTTTCCAGAACAGGACGGAATCTATTCTCATGTAATACCGCGCCGTATAGTCCGTGTATTGATAAAAGGCCGTCCATCCCGCTATTTTGCGGTTCAGACGCTCTATCATGTCAATTGTATTCACGCTGTAATTGCCGCTCAGTTCTTTGACAAGTTCGCACGAGAAGTTTCTGAACTTCTCCCTCGGTATCGTGGTCACGGGACGCATCGTACCACGCGGACCTCGTTTGCGAATGATTCGATGTCCAAGAAAGACAATGCCCTCGTTGATATGCGTAATACGGGTTTTCTCCATATTGAGCTTCAACTTCAGCGTGCCTTCCAAGAAGCATCGGCACCGTTCGCGGATCGCTTCTGCCTGTGACTTGTTTCCTTTTACAATCACGACAAAATCATCCGCAAACCGGCAGTAGGAGACCGCAGCCTTCCAGCGCCGGTCTTCTCGAATGGCTATCGGACGTTTTCGTTTGATTGTGTCATTGAAGCTCCAGCGATCACCTCGTGCTTTTGAGTTCAGGTACTCTTTGTCCATCCACTGATCAAATTCGTTGAGTACGATATTTGATAGTAATGGAGAGAGAACGCCCCCTTGGGGGACGCCTTCGCTCGCGGCGCAGAACAGGCCCTTATCAATATGGCCTGCCTTCATGATTTGCCAGAGAACTGTCAGGAAACGCTTGTCACAGATGCGCTTGCGCACACTTTTCATCAACACCTTATGGTGAACCGTGTCGAAGTAACTGGCAAGATCGCCCTCTATCACCCAGCGTCCTTTGGCGACAGAGCCGTCTTGCACTTGAAACTTCACGGTTCTAATGGCATGATGAACGCTACGCCCGATGCGGAATCCGTAGGATAGTCGATGAAAATCGCTCTCCCAGATGGGATCCATCACCATAAGCATAGCGCGTTGCAGAATCCGGTCTCGAAGCGTTGGTATACCTAGAGGCCTCAGTTTGCCGTTTGCTTTTGGAATATAGATGCGCCGCGCTGGTTGTGGCTCGTACGTTCCAGCCAGCAACTCTTCGCGCAGTGACATCAGCTGAGCATCCAGCCCAGCCATCATCATCACTCCCGTTATTCCATCTACTCCCGCCGTTCTGGCTCCTTTCGAAGACAGTGTGATACGGGCGGCTTCACGAAGCCAAGATCTGTTAGCAATTATTCTCAAGAGTCGGTCAAAGCGGCGGCTTTCGTCCGCCGTTGACCATGTTGCCAGTTTGCCCTGCATTTCGCTGATTATCAAAGGTCTTCACCTCTCTAAGGTCAGTTAGTCGTTCAGACAAACATCCTAAACTGTTCCCCTTCGCCGTGTGCAGATTTCTCGGCACATGTGGCAGGCTTTCCCCGCCTCAGACTACTACAGGAACTCCGCCAACCTCTCTGGCATCGGGGAGCGCACTCCCTTGGCATCCAGAAAAGCCTTCCCCAGTTCACATGCTGGACTCTTTCTATGGGTTAGGCTGCCGATCGCAGTCTTTAACCTTGCTTTTCACAAGTCGAAACAGATCCCCGCAGTTTAGTTACGCACTTCTGTAGGGCCCTCCGGAACCGACCTACATGTACAGTTCGGATTCGAGAGCATGGCACATTTTGATTACCTGCTCTATCCGTTTCCCACCTATTAAACCGTGTAGGTGAGGGCGACATTTCAGCCCACAGATGCGGGTTAATCGGTTCGTGTTCCTCAACCTTCCCATAGTCAGCCTAGAGACTCATCTTGGCGTAACGGTTTCGCCTCAAGCCCCATTTTCCACGGGCTGCGTCACGTTGCCAGTGCTCGGCAACTCACCGCCGCTTAGGCTCTCGCTCCCCCGCAACGGGGAGCGGTCACTCCAATCCCGGAATCAGAGTACATTCCAGACATGCTGTGCTTTGTCAGCCGTACCCGGATGGTTGACAAAGCTTGGGCACACCATAGGTCAGATCCGAGACCCACAGCCGGTTTGGCTCACCTGCCTTAAAGTCTCGCTCGACCAGATCCAGCGGACGAGCAGCCTGCTCATCAGGAATCGTTGTTCTATGCTTTTTGCCCCGTACGACGCCGTGAAGGCCCATATCGCGCATGAGACGCTCCACGGTGCAGCGTGCCACCTCGAGGCCTTCGCGGCCCAGTTGACGCCACACCTTGCGAACCCCGTAGACCTGGAAGTTTTCTTCCCAGACTCGACGGATTTCTACGCTCAGGTACTCATCATTCTTTGCCCGGGCAGATCGGCGTTCAGGATCAACCTGCAGGATTTTGCAGGCATAGTAGGTCGACGGAGCAATCGGCAATACTCTGCAGATCGGCTCGACTCCGTAAACACTGCGATGATCGTCGATGAAAGTCACCATTATTTGGGTCGGCGGCCGAGCTCCGCCTGTGCAAAATACGCCGATGCCTTGCGTAGGATCTCATTCGTCTGACGAAGCTCCTTGACCTCACGTTCAAGCACTTTGATGCGATCCTTCTCCACCGTCGTCAGCCCAGGCCTGCGACCCGTATCGTGTTCGCTCTGTCGAACCCAGCGGCGAAGCGTCTCCTTCGTACAACCGATCTTCTCAGCAATCGATTCGATGGCTGCCCATTGTGATGAATACTCGCGTTCGTGCTCCAACACCATGCGTACTGCTCGCTCCCTGACTTCAGGTGCGTATCTCTTTCCTTTTTTCATAACTCCAAGTTCTCAAACTTTGGAGTCTCCGGCAAACCCGGGGCGGTTCAATTTCGAAGATCAATGACTCCTTGGTTTGATGCCAGATTACTTGTGTCTGTTTCAAGGTTGCCACTTTCTGTTATGCTCACCTGTGAAGTGAAGGCAATGCCAACAGATCCACTTGCTCCAGCGGAGCTAGAAATGGCGGTATTTGCATCCGTCTTAGCCGAACTTATGACAGAAGAGATACCGCTCGATGCAGCAGATGTGTAAACCATCAGTACCTCAATATTTCCGCTGCCCCCGCCAGATTTTCTGAAAGCCAGCCCATCGGTGAGTCCATCATTGGAAACCGGCCCATCATTTAATTCACCAATATCTGCGGTATGGTCAATCTTCGAAATGATGTGTACCTGACCTTTTGCTGGTTCGATATAGTATGATTCTCCCTCAAAAAAGAGTTTTCCAAAAAGGCCAGTATTCCCCATTGTCATCACATGAAGCTCCTCATCGTTTCCAAGCCTACCAACCCATGTAACATCCCCGGTTTCATGCTCCGTGAAGCCCGCGGTTTTCGCTAACACAGTTCGTCCAGGTATCAACTCTAACAAGAATGACTTCCGTTTCAGAAATGAGGATGATTTACCTATTCTCATCAGGTTAGCAGAATCGACCCAGTTTCGAGACCCAACTCTATCGAGTTTCTCAGCAGCGATGTCAGAAACGGCTGCCCCATCCCTTATTATGTGTCCAAAAGTATCGGAGTCTTGCGCGTGTAGATTTGTCGCAAGGAAAAATACCGCAGCAATCATGCATGCCTTCATATGTAGTCGCATTAGTAATCGAGCCGCCAGCTCGCTTTTAGTTGTGCAGACAGTAATCCATCAGTGTGAAGGTTTCCCAGGGTAAGGTTTCGTTTTCGGTAGTAATTTCAATTAGGATGCGTCCAACACCAGCTGAATAGTATTCTTTCACTATCTCTCCTAGTGATACATCAAAGGAGGGAGGAGAATAGTATTCATAGGTGGTAGCCCTGAAGGACTGAGAATCGATAAATATGGTGGTGTCAGTATTCACAATGCTCATATCCACGGTGCGACCAGTAAATAACACGCCATCGGATCCCCAGCCCAGAAATGTTCTAGGAAAGACCTGGCCGATTTCTCCTGGGAAAGGATAGGTAACGGCATTGTGGTAAAGGGTATCCGACTCGCTTGCCACTCCCACCTCGGCCAGTGTGCCGCCGCGATTCTGGAACAAATACGCCAACTCGGTGGGGCTTGATTGTAGTGGGTATATATGGATGGGATAGGTTGTTGTGCCTGTGTTGTCGACGAAGTCATTCCCGACAGCAACAACAATAGTGTCTCGGACATTTCCTCGCCTTCTGAACTGGTACCTCCAGTTGTTGCCGGGCCATAAAGGCTGCATATTCGATCCAACGGGCTCGCTTGAGCATGCATAATCTAGATTTTCTAAAATGCTCTTTGGTTCAGGATCAATATCATCTGGAAGTTTCGACTGCACAGGGGACGCGGAATCACAGCCCATTTCAAGCAGTAAGGCAAAACAAAGTGTTAGCAGAATATTTGATAAACGCTTCATGTAAAGCCGTCAAGTATGCTTTCTAAGATTGTTATTGATTCAATCTATGCATCGATACTCGTCAAATGAATGCTAAACAGAGAGCTCCAATGTTGTAGAGCAAGCCAGCTACATTACGAGCTATGCCCAAAAGTTGTGTATGGAAGGTTTAGGCAGCGTGTCGTTCTGATGTAATTCCGTCGGTGAATTTGATTCCTTTTTTTACAAGTTGCAATAGGTGCGGTGCATTCAGTTTCCTCCACTTCTTCTGAGCCTCTTTACATAGACGGAAGGCCATTGCAAGAGCTGTTTCTCGGCTCAGACATCCCCTCGTTTTGGCGGTCCTGAGGCGCACGGTCGCGAACGTAGATTCGATCGGATTTGTGCTCCGAAGATGGATCCAGTGTTCTGCCGGAAAGTCATAAAAAGCGAGCAGTTCTTCTCGGTCTTTCACCAGAATCTCTGCTGCTTTCGGATACTTTTGCTGGTAGGCTTTGATGAAAAACAGAAGGGCGCTCTCTGCCTGCTTTTTTGTTTCTGCTGTATAGATCTGCGTGAGGTGACCTTTTGCCTTCTTCTGAACGGACTTGGGCAGGCGGTTGAGCACATTTGCTGTCTTGTGCACCCAACAGCGTGCGGCTCGCGTCTCGGGATAAACTTCTGCGAGAGCACTCCAGAATCCCATGGCTCCATCGGCAACAGCCAGCTTCGGTCCTTGATCCAGCCCGCGGTGCCTCAGCTCCAGGAGCAACTCTCGCCACGACTGCTTGCTCTCGCGAAAGCCGTCCTCGAGTGCTATAAGCTCCTTCCTTCCATCGGCCGTAGCGCCGATCACGACCAGCAGACACAGTTTCTGTTTATCCATGCGTACGTTTACGTGAATACCGTCGGCCCAGAAATAGACGTAGTGCTTCTCCTTCAGGCTCCGCTTTTGCCAGTCTTCGTGCTCCCTTGTCCAAAGCGTCTTCAGGCGCGCAATCGTCGAGGAGGTCAGCCCTGGGGCATCAGGACCAACAAGGGCCGAGAGCGCTGCCTCAAAGCCGCCCGTTGAAACTCCCTTCAGGTACAACCATGGAATGAGAGCCTCAAGCGAGCGGCTCTTGCGGAGGTAGGCTGGTAGTATCGAACTGCGGAAACCGATTCTATCCTCACCCCGACCCGTACGGTCGCGTATGCGGGGCATCTTTACAGCGACCTCCCCGATACCAGTCAAAATCTTCCTCTCTGGCAGATATCCATTGCGAACGATGCGGTGGCGATTCTCTTCGTCGCGCAGGAACTGGTAGCGCTGGCAGAAAGCTTCAACCTCGGCCTCAACGGCTGTGGCCAGCATCTTTGCGGCCCCTGTTCGCAATACTTCTGTCAACACATCCTCTGTGCTATTGTAGTTCTCGTTCTCGTGTGCGTTATTCGTCTTCATGGGCGGTGTATCCTCCAATCTTCGGATTGACAATGACGTAATCATCATCAGGATACGCCGCCTATACCTTTTTCACCCGTACACAACTTTCGGGGTTAACTCCTACATTACTTAACGAGTGTGACAAGCCGGAGAGCAATGTTTGCACCCATCAACATTGGAATAGTGATTTTTGGCTTTTGTTATAGCGGGCCCACAACTTGAAAACTCGCCCAAATATGAGAAGTGGTCCTACAAAACTGGACAGGGTCTTAGGTGGAATCTTGCGGATTGATTATGCTGCTTCTTGAAGCGGCTGGTGATTAAAAAATACGTGATCAGGGGTCTTTCTTCCGTGTGAGCTGTGTCGCCTTTCGTTATTGAAGTAGTCGAAGTATACAGCAATGGATTTGCGGGCTTCAGCCACACTGTCATAGGCTTTAAGGTACACCTCTTCATATTTCAGGCTTCTCCAGAGTCTCTCGATGAAGACATTGTCCATCCAGCGTCCTTTGCCATCCATAGAGATTTTGATGTCATGATTCTTCAGCACATCAGTGAAGGCCATCGATGTGAACTGGCTGCCCTGATCCGTATTGAAGATCTCTGGCGCTCCATACACGGCGATTGCTTCTTCGAGAGCTTCCACACAGAAGTCGGTGTCCATCGTATTGGAGATCCGGTGCGAGAGCACCTTGCGGCTGTACCAGTCGATGACGGCGACCAGGTAAACGAATCCCCTTTTCATCGGAATGAATGTGATGTCGCTTGCGTAAACCTGCCGGGGCCGCGTCACGTTGAGCTTACGCAAGAGATACGGATAAATCTTGTGACCTTTTCCCGGAATCGAGGTCCGTTTCTTAGGATAAATGGCAATAAGGCCCATCAGACGCATTAATCGCCGGATTCGATGGCGGCCCACAAAAATACCTCTGTCCTCGAGCGCATCCTTCATGGTGCGCGATCCTCGCGTGGGCCGCTCAAGGTAGAGCTCATCCAGTTTTTTCATCACGGCCAGGTTCTCTTTGCTCTCGTCCACCGGCTTGTAGTAGGCCGTTGAGCGATTCAGCTCCAGCAGATTGCACTGCTGTTTGATGGAAAGATTATGGTTTCGGTCGATCATTTGGCGGCGCTCACCTACTGGGTGCGACCGAGCGCTTTGGATAAAAAATCCTTCTCCATCGAAAGCTCGCCAATCTTGGCGTGAAGCTCCTTGATCTGGCCCTCCTCGTTGTGCTTTCTGGAATACCCTTTTTCAACGACCTCTTCAGCGTCCTGAATCAGCTTCTTTTTCCACGTCTGAATCTGGTTCGGATGAACCTGGAACTGGTCTGCCAACTCAGCCATTGTGCGGTCTCCCTTAACCGCCGCCAGTGCTACTTTTGCATTGAAGGCATTGCTGTGATTTCTTCTTTTGCGACTCATCGTTTGTAGCCTTTCTTGAGGGTGATAAGATCGCAAGATTCCACCTATAATCAGAGCCAGGCTGTCCAGTCAAACGGGACCATCTCTGTTCGGAAACAAGCGATCGTCGAATTGATAATCTTCGAGCCTTCGCTCGGCTATATGGATATGTTAAATATTTCCACCCGTCCGATGAATCAGCAAACTTAGAGTGGGATAAATTTCTCGTTTATGGCGTTGAGAAAGTTATAGACGCTACCAACTCAGAGAATCTTGGCGATCGACTCACGGAACTCTTTCAACCGATTGCCCCAACAATTCAAATTTCGACTGGAGAGCTACCAAAAGAGATCCATCCAGCTCTGTCCACAGACTCGCTTCCGGGTTCACTTATTGTGGCATGGCAGCACACTAATTCAGATTTCTCGGCGCGGGTAGGACGTGATTCACTTTTATTTGAAGCAAATCCACGAGTTGGAGAGACCTACGAAGCAGATCTGGGAGGCCGCCTGTACGCACGGATCCCACTCGCCCTCTGGGCGGATAGTCTAATCACCTTCCCAGAAGGACAAGTAGACTCGCTTACAGCGAAAATGGACCGTGTTCTCAATAACGTAGAGGACGCACGTCAAAGTCGTGGCCTAGCTGCTATCATCAAGTTCTGGAACAAGCGCGAACATTTTTTCCCTTACTTCGACGATGTGGATGTGAACTGGTCCGTCGAACTAGACGATGCGCTAGCGCAAGGCCTAAACGCAGTGAGTTCTGCTGGTCACCTCAACAATATCCATCTGATGATGGCTGCACTCCCAGACGGACACGCGATCTCAATGTATTCTTCCACGATCCGAAATCGTGTTGTGCTTCCTGTGCGGTTTGAATGGATCGAAGGCCATCTCGCGGTGACTACTTCAGACACGCTAGCCGTATCAGTTGGAGATGTAATAGTTGCTATAGAGGGAATGAATGTTAACGATTGGTATCACCAACTTGAGAAGCGGATATCTGGCTCACCTCAATGGAAAAGAATGAGGGCAGCAAGTGGTCTGTTCTATGGACGTCCTGAGGCTTTGTACGTCACCTCAGGAGTCGCTGACAGTCTTTCTTTAGCGCTGAAACGAGCGGATGACTCCCGCTACGAACTTTTTCTGAGGCGACATCTGCGAACTACAGAACGATACTACCATCGCGGCGGCGACCCCATTCGCACTCTTGACGAAGGCATCTATTATGTCGATTTAACCAGGGCAGACTGGGAATCAATTGATGACGAGCTAAACGAGATCGCCAGCGCGTCTGGTGTAGTTTTTGACGTGAGAGGCTATACGAATAATTCTGGTCGCAGGATTCTTTCGCATCTGCTTGAACGGCCCGACTCAACAAACTGGATGTTAGGAACCTTAGTCACTAGACCGCACATGAAAGATGTCAGTTGGAATGCCAATAGCTGGAATTTGCAACCCGCAGATCCTCATATTAGCGGCCAAGTTGTCTTTTTGACCGACGCTCGAGCAATAAGTTATGCGGAGTCGGTATTGGGTTATGTACATGGGGGAAAGTTGGGAACTATCGTTGGGACTGAAACAGCAGGTGCCAGCGGCGGTGCGACACAAAGTGAATTTGGAGAATGGGCTGTTCGGTCAACTATATCTAAAATCGTGCGACACGATGGCGAACAATTGTTCGGGCTCGGCTTTCCTCCGGATATCCGAGCTGAACCTACTCTTAAAGGTCTTCGCGCTGGTCGGGATGACGTGCTGGAAGCTGGACTTTCTGTCTTGAAAGCCGAGATTAAAGCCTCCAAAATGGAGTGAGTCTAGGTGACTCTTCCCAATTACTACGACGGATTCCCGATCCATTGTTCTTACCGCTTCTTCTAGGATATTCCACCGACCTCTATTTAACCCTAGCTTTTGCGGGCACATATTTGACATCAGGAATGTTTCAACATTTTCCAATTCTGACTCAACGTGATTATGACTTGGTGCTAGATGTTCCCTCTCGTAAGTCACTCCGTCTTCGTCCTTCGTTTTATCGTAAAAATTATCTCTGTTGCGGAAGATATTAGGAACGCGGTAATCAACACGAAACGAGTCATTCCGAGCTGTCGCAACATTTCCGTTTACAATGTCCAGTGCCGATTTAGCTTGCCGGAAGAAATACGAGTAACCAACCACGTAAAAGAGTGCCTCGGCGGATCTGGAATGTTGCTGATATGCTAACCGTGGTATAAATCGGTCAACCTAAATAGCGATCTCTTCCCATCGGAATAATTCCTTAAAACCGTTAATCTTTTAAGGGCAAAAACCGCCTCATTTCTCTAAAATAGGGAAAGCTTCCAACGAGTCTCGTAGCGATTATTGAGAGTTAACGGTGAGTTAACCCCGAAAGTTGTGTACGGGTGAAAAAGGTATAGGCGGCGTATCCTGATGATGATTACGTCATTGTCAATCCGAAGATTGGAGGATACACCGCCCATGAAGACGAATAACGCACACGAGAACGAGAACTACAATAGCACAGAGGATGTGTTGACAGAAGTATTGCGAACAGGGGCCGCAAAGATGCTGGCCACAGCCGTTGAGGCCGAGGTTGAAGCTTTCTGCCAGCGCTACCAGTTCCTGCGCGACGAAGAGAATCGCCACCGCATCGTTCGCAATGGATATCTGCCAGAGAGGAAGATTTTGACTGGTATCGGGGAGGTCGCTGTAAAGATGCCCCGCATACGCGACCGTACGGGTCGGGGTGAGGATAGAATCGGTTTCCGCAGTTCGATACTACCAGCCTACCTCCGCAAGAGCCGCTCGCTTGAGGCTCTCATTCCATGGTTGTACCTGAAGGGAGTTTCAACGGGCGGCTTTGAGGCAGCGCTCTCGGCCCTTGTTGGTCCTGATGCCCCAGGGCTGACCTCCTCGACGATTGCGCGCCTGAAGACGCTTTGGACAAGGGAGCACGAAGACTGGCAAAAGCGGAGCCTGAAGGAGAAGCACTACGTCTATTTCTGGGCCGACGGTATTCACGTAAACGTACGCATGGATAAACAGAAACTGTGTCTGCTGGTCGTGATCGGCGCTACGGCCGATGGAAGGAAGGAGCTTATAGCACTCGAGGACGGCTTTCGCGAGAGCAAGCAGTCGTGGCGAGAGTTGCTCCTGGAGCTGAGGCACCGCGGGCTGGATCAAGGACCGAAGCTGGCTGTTGCCGATGGAGCCATGGGATTCTGGAGTGCTCTCGCAGAAGTTTATCCCGAGACGCGAGCCGCACGCTGTTGGGTGCACAAGACAGCAAATGTGCTCAACCGCCTGCCCAAGTCCGTTCAGAAGAAGGCAAAAGGTCACCTCACGCAGATCTATACAGCAGAAACAAAAAAGCAGGCAGAGAGCGCCCTTCTGTTTTTCATCAAAGCCTACCAGCAAAAGTATCCGAAAGCAGCAGAGATTCTGGTGAAAGACCGAGAAGAACTGCTCGCTTTTTATGACTTTCCGGCAGAACACTGGATCCATCTTCGGAGCACAAATCCGATCGAATCTACGTTCGCGACCGTGCGCCTCAGGACCGCCAAAACGAGGGGATGTCTGAGCCGAGAAACAGCTCTTGCAATGGCCTTCCGTCTATGTAAAGAGGCTCAGAAGAAGTGGAGGAAACTGAATGCACCGCACCTATTGCAACTTGTAAAAAAAGGAATCAAATTCACCGACGGAATTACATCAGAACGACACGCTGCCTAAACCTTCCATACACAACTTTTGGGCATAGCTCGTTAACGGTATGCTGACGGTGATGAAAACGGACCAGTTCAGAGTCTAATTTCAACCTGTTCAAATAACGCCGCATGAATGACTAAATACAAGATCTTTTTCAGAGAAATAACGGTGTACCTCCGCATGTTCTTTCCCGCCATATCGTTCAGCTGGATCAGACATTTCTATAACAGTGAACAAAATGTTGATCAGAGTCCGATCATAGCTTTGAGCCAAACGATCGGCCTTCATTGGTGCGCCAGTAGCGATAAAGAGCTGCCTTCTCCTCGATTCCCTCTCTTGTCACCGTCTCATTTCCCGTAAATAAGCAAATTTGCGTCTTCTATTACATTTTTCACTTCATCCCAGTACTCAGCGTTCGGATTGAACATATATCCGCTTTTATTTCGGACCGAATATTCTTCGTTTTTCTGATAAAGAAGATCCAATGTGAACTGCGCAACTTTGCACAACAAGGAAATTTGATCAGGTCCGATTGTATTAACACCTCGCGACTTCTGTATTTCCCTCGCTAGTAAACGAGCATCGTAAATATCATACTTTAAGCGACTTCCCCCAGCACCTTGTCTGGCTCGCAACCCATATTCCGTTAGATCAAGATTCAGCTCTTCTTCGGAGAGGTCTATCTCCTCTAAATTCGCGTGTGCTTGGGACACGAACTTGCGAACGTGCCGAAAGACAGTTGAATGTGGTATGTCATGCTTGTTGCAGAATGTCTGTAAATCCATGTTATTTGCTCGGTTAATACGTAATTATGAACATATTTGCGTCAAATCGGACATTCTCACGGTGAGCATAGCTTGAGGACCAAGTGACTGTAAAGTGACCCTCTTCGGGTAGTCGCTCTGAGAATATGGCCATCTTGTATTGATTTTTGCCGCGCTTGGATTGCTCCTCGCTCGCCCTTTGATGGCCCCAACGTACTTGCACAGATTTATTGGTGTGTCGATATCAGTGAAGCCCCTGATCTCTTTTCGATATTTCGCCGCCGCGTTGCACAATCCTGGAAGGCAACGGGTAGCTCGGCTTATTGAAGTCAGGTTATAATGGTGGATGAAGAAGTACTGCAGGGCGTGAGGACGTTGAATATCACTCAAACTGACTACACTGCCTCTAGGCTGGTGCGGTGCGTGTCTTCTTATTATCTCTTTTATTGAGTCCTTTAATCCAAATCAACGAATCAGCGCTCTAGGGTTAAGTTTTAGAGGACGTAGAAGGATTCCAAAGTGTTTGTCAAGGACGCAGTAAGGTCCGCTTTAACTTCTTCGATTTAGAATGAAATAGCGTGACGCCCCCGATTTGGATTGAACGATTTTTAGGTCCATTACTTGGGCGTAGATCTGTACCCACTTCGTGAAATTACGCTGATGTACTTCATGCCTTAGGTCTCCATATTCTTCGAGAAACGCCTCGAACGCCTCTTTCTTGTCGTATCGTGTGTTGATCTGAATCGGTGAAGATTCGTCAGATACATATTCAGCGAACTCATGAGACGTCATTTGACGAAGTTTGCGAGTTCGAAGGTTTTGATGCTTGTAATCCGTCAGGCCGGATTTCAAGTATAGGCTTACGCAGAACATCATTAGATTATCAAACCGATTCCATTCCTCCACATCCCAGTCAGCGAAGAGCCGATGGCCGAATTCGTCTGCGGGTGTATGTCGCTCGTTATAATGAGCTGAGAATTCAATTTCAAATATGCGGTCTCTATGACTGCCACCTTCGCCTTCGATCACGTAATTCGTTGATATGACGAACTTGGGTGAATTACTAAATGACAGCGTAAATCGATCACGGTTCTTGCGCTCGATCTGCATGTCATCTGTAATTACCGAGAACAGCCTCGCAAAAGCGAAATTCTTCGGCACATCGTTGAATTCTACCACCGCAGTTCCTGTCTTCACATCTTGGAAGGCGAAGGGGCTTTGAAACTGAAAATTTCGCCCATCAATTCGAACCGAAGGTACAACAAGGCCAATGGCGCCAGACGCGAGTGACTTACCCGCTCGACCACTAGGTAAATCGGTAATCGCTTCGTCAACAAAACAGATCGCTTTTGCTCGTGATCGGTCTTTGAACTTGTGGAGGAGATATCCTATGGCGGTGCTTAGAGAATGCAGACGATCTGGATTTCCCTGCCCAGTCGCATTTCTCAAGAAGCGCCCAAATTCGCAAGAGTAAGGATCGCTATCAAATTCGACCAACGGAGTAAACTGTCGAGAAAGCACACTGTCTTTCCATACAAAGCCATCAAGTTGAACATATGGAACAATTTCGACGTCGGATTTCGTGGCTCGAACAACGCCGTTTTCGAAGTAAAAGAACGCTTCATTCTCAGTGTCCTTGTGAAATACGGCGTCCAGCGCCGGAATACACTCAAAGAGTGAACGAGACAAATAAACATTTGTACCGCGTACCAGCGCTTCACGCACCATACTGCCGTTTTCGAGCGTTTGGATTTTTTCAAAGACATAATCCTTGATCCGTTCTGTGCTGACCTCTTCTAGAATCTTATCGCGTGTCCGAACGAGTATGCTTGAAGCCGCTCCAGGCGGGTAGAGCTTCGAAAAGCCCTTAGCGTGTAAATAGTCCACAAGCGCAGCCTGTTTTATGCGACAGTTCCCGCCTGAGATGTCCCAGAACGGTTTCGGGCTGTGCGATTCTCTATCTCGCGTCAAAAACAGCGTGGTGTCGGCGACAGCCGATATGCTTCCGTCTCCACAATTAAAGCTATCGTCTTGACAAGAGCGCGCTATGGTCATCTGCCCGTAAGTGCTTCCATCTGCCGAATGTCTTTGATCCCATTTGTCCCTGAGAAGAGCCGACAAACGAAATATTCGGTCTGTTTGATATCGATTTTGTGTCCAATACGAAAGGATAGCACATAGAGCAAAATCTGCTTCACTTGCAGAAGGATAGCCGGATATATCGCCCTGAAACAGCCGCGTAAACTTTGGCGATTGTTTTGACTGATTGATTCGAGTTATTAGTCTCGTGTCGGCGGCAATCTCATGCGCGATGTTTTCGCGATTCGAGATGTCTAAAGGTGTCCCTCGCAGATGTAGTCCAGTAAACGTGAAATAACGACTCGACGGATAGATTTCGCAGATACTGTTACGTTGTCCCGTGATGTCATCTGCTTTGACGATGCAATGCAGACCCTTGCCTGACGGACTAAACTCCGTATAGGATTTCAGACGGAGAAGGATTGCTTGAATGTCGTATCGAATCGCATCGTTTTGCTGAATACAACGGTCAAAATCAAATCCGACGAAGGGATCCTCATCAGTAAAAACAAAGCCTATCCCATCAAAACCAGCCTTGGGGAATGTTTCAACTGCTTTGGCGGCCTTTTCGAAACTAGTCCACGTTGAAGAGTCATTGACCTTGGCGTGTTCTCCGCATATTTGATACGGAACTTTGGTATTCTTTCCGTTACGCCGTTCTCCCTTCCACACGACCCACTGGTGCAATTTTTTCAGATCGGAGGGAATGGCATTAAACTGGCTGATTACGGAGCCCACTACTGTACCCCCGCCAATCCTAATCCCAGGTCACTACTCTCCACCGCTATGAACGATCTGAGTTGATACAACTCGCGAAAACCGTCGATTACACGGTTCGACAATTTGTCACTGAGGCACAGACTGGAGCCACCGACGCTTCTGAATCGGAGCGGTGGCAGCATGAGTTCCACCTGAACTTTGCCGAAATTGGTGCCCCCAATTTCGTCGATCTCCAATCCTGGAAAGGCAAGTGGCGTTCGAAATTGCTTTTCCGCCTCTTTGTCGACCCAATTATTGCGAAATCCGCCGAAATAGAAATTCGCGAACTCGTTGCTGCTTTCGCCCGCCGAAATTCCTGCCGTGGTTCTGAGCCAGACGGAAAGGTGCTCCACGGGAAGCAACGTACCCACATGGAATTCTCCCTCAATGCGAGGAAAGATTTCCTCGTTCACAATATTTGCGCTCGCCGTAATGGAGGTTTCAATTCCTGTCTCGTTGTCTACTGCACCCAGTGAGGATCGCACCGCGGTGTAGTCCAACGAAGCGTTGACGTTGTAGAGCTCGGAGAAAGACGTTCCAACGTTTTGATAGTCAGGAAGTCGGTCCAGATCAAAAAATCCACCCGCACCTATCGTGTAGCTCAGATTCCGTTTCGGTCCCTCCCAGGCCAACGATTTGTGATACGTTGCGCGCACAGCCAGCCCTTTCCGACTGCGTTTGGTGGGTCCAAAGAGATCGTAAAAGTTTGCCGTGTTGTACCTGCCCGTGAGGGAAAATCCAAAGTGTCGATAATCCACTCCAAGATGAAGTCGTTCATCCTCTGGTACGGCTTGATCTGTTGAATAAGAAGCCGTGACCTTCCATTCATGCATGAATACCGGGTCCGTCAAATCAAAACGAAGACCGAGAGCAATTCCGTCCTGGTAGCCCTGGATAATAGGATATACCGAAGCTAGGCTCAGCCCGAGCCGAGGGCGATAGGGTTTATCCTCATAGCCAATCTCATCCAAGTCGATCCGACTCGGTGGTGGAGCTAGCCAGTTCATCACCACCGGGTGTTTCCGTACGATTTGGTCTCCAAGGAAGATGATACTGCTTGCCCGCTGTGACGCTGGATCATTAATAACGACCGGTTGAAATCCATCTGCCGTGAATGAGAAGCTAGGAGTCTGCCATCTGCAAGCATCTGAGGCCGGAAATATCCGGTCTCGCTGTTGGTCAAACCTACAGTCGTATTTGTCGCGACATCGATTTGATAAATGTTGGAGACGCCAGAATAGTAGGATGATCCTACCAGATTTTTGCCGTCGGGAGAAAAAACAAAACCTTCGGGATTGTAGCCCTGAAAGTCGAATATCTCATCAAAATCGAAGTTACGGGCCATCAAGCTCTCTGTGTCGAAAGCAACCAGCTTTTGTGATCCATCGATAGTGACGCGAGCAGCTGTGAGCGTGGAACCATCTGGAGAAATGTCCAGGTCATAGATATCCGTCCCATAATCGAGCGTCATGACTTGATTCCAATCGTCGTAAGGTGCCGGGATTCGAACCAGTGTCGAATAGCCTAGAAAATGTCGGACTCCCCAGAGCGATTTATCCGCCGGATTGATCACCAGATCTCCGACACGCTCGTTTTTCATCAACGATTTCACTTTCCCCGTTGCGAGGTCGAGCTGCATCAGATCCCTCCACCGACTGTTATCCGTTGTGTAAAAAAGTGTCCTCGCGTCAGGATCGAATGCTAGGGACGTTACGGTGTAGAGGGATGGTCCCCGGAGGCCGGTGAGCCTTTTCATTTTGCCGGTTTCCATGTCAATGGAAGCCAGATGGCTCAATTTCCCGGGATAGTTGACAGCCACCAACAGGTTGCCCGTCTGAGGATCTATGAACGAACGTGACATCGATCCGAGTGGGATGGCGGCCAGCTCTTCGTGCTCTGTCACAGGGAAGGTTCGAATTCTGTCCAGGTTTGTCTGCTGAAAATTTCGCTCAAAAACTATCCAGTCTTCCCACGCAGAATCCAGGGAGAGACCGAACACCTCCTTGAACTGCGAAGCAAAGTGGGCCTTCGATCCTGGCTCCCTGAAAAACCATGACAGAACTTTCTCAGGGTCGTATTCATGGGCGAGATAGCTCATGAATCGTGTGCCGTACAGATAAGAATTCACCCCGACCTGGAAGTCGACAGTCGTTCCCTCAGATTCGAGACCGACGACGTCATAGAATTCCTTTCCATCACGCACCGAGGTCCGGAACATCATTTCGTCGTACCCCCCCAGAGAACGCCCCTGCCCCGTTACCCAGGTCTCCATGAATACAGCAATCCCCTCTTGATACCATCTCGGGGCGTACCGCCGAGGCGCTGTCAGATAGCTGTACAGAATGGAGACGGGATCGCTGTCACTTACTGCTACTTTGCCCTGAAACAGCGATCGGAAAAAATTGTCTGCCCCCCCTGCACCATCGTTCGAAGCGACATGGATCATCTCGTGGTGCAGCGTCGAGTTCATGCGCTCATTGGCTGGCGAGGTTTCGTACCAGTAGCTGAGCGGGGCCATGGCGATGGTAATCCTATTTCTCGGAATTACGTCTGCACTTGCATTTCCGTAGTCGCTGCCATCATGCAGGAAAATGGTAATTGGATCGGACGGCTCATAGCCCAACAGGTCCTGATAGACCTGCAACGAATTCGTATAACTTTGCGCCACGTAGGGCGCGAGGAAGTCGGCAGCCAGGTCGTAGTAGACCAGACGCAGGTGTTCGGTTTCCAGCGATCTGAATTGGGCGGTGGAAGTGCTAGCGCAGAAAGAGAGGGAACAGAGGACGAGCGAAATAAGGGGTAATCTTCGCATGGTCTAACAGTTGATTTGGTGGAAACGCATCAGGGTGGCCGGTCCATTCGGACCGGCCACCCATGAGTTGCTGACGCTTTAGCGCCACACAGCGTGCATCAGCAAAGCGGAACTATTCACCCGAAACTGCCCTTTCCAGCTCTCCGCTTCGCGCCATCGAAGCAACTTTCTCAAACTCGCCGCTGCGAGACAGATCGGAGACTTTTTCAAGCGCATCGGTTTTTGCGAGTGCAGCAATTCTGTCGAGCGTCCCGGCCCGAGCCATTTCTGCGATCCGGTCGAGCGTTCCGGCTCGGGCGAAATCAGCTAGGCGATCGAATCCTTCTGAGCGGGCGAATGCAGCGATCCTTCCGAAATCTTCTGCTCTCGCAAACTCGGTCACTCGTTCCATCTCAGAGGAGCGAGCCATTTCTGCCGCTCTTTCGAGTTGCCCGGCGCGAGCCAGGTCAGCGACTTTTTCAAAAGCACCACTCCGTGCCATATCAGCGACTCGTTCCAGTTGCCCGACTCGTTCCAGGTCTCCAGTTTTCGCCATGGCGACGACACGTTCCAGTGTTCCTGCCTTTGCGAGCTCATTGACTCGTTCGAGATCGTTGGCACGTGCAAATTCTGCAACACGATCCATGTCTCCTGCACGGGCCATTTCGACGGCACGCTCGAGATCACCAGCACGGGCCATCTCGGCGACGCGATCCAGTTCGCCCCCACGGGCCATTTCTGCGACTTTCTCCAACTGACCTGCACGGGCCAGTTCTATAGCTCTTTCAAGACCTTCGCTGCGAGCCAATTCTGTGACGCGTTCCAACTGCCCAGCTTTAGCAAATTCAGCGACTTTTTCCATTTCACCACTCCGTGCCAGATCAGCTACTTTCTCCAGCGTTTCGGACTTCGCAAACTCTGTCACGCGCTCAAAACCACCAGCGCGAGCAAATTCTACGGCGCGTCCGAACTCTTCAGCACGAGCGAGCTCAGAGACTTTTTCGAGGTCACCACCGCGAGCCATTTCAGCTACTCGATCGAAGTCAGCGGTCTTGCTGAGCTCATCAATGGCAAAGATGAATGCGAGGTCGCCGCTCTCAACCATTTCGATGAAGTCATCATTTTGAAGCAGAGTCTGCATTGTTGGATCATCCAGAACCACATCAGCATCAGCAATCTGTGGTGGACGGTAACGTGTGGCAGCTTCAACGCCTTCAATGCCCTTCTTGTCAGGATCAACCATGGTACCGGCTAGATTCTTCTCATCCAGCGGAAAGTCGGAATAGGCAAAAAATGCGATGAGTACGACGCCTATTGATATCGCCGCGATGGCGAATTTTCTGTTTTGATTCATGGTGTTCTCCGTATGCTAGGTGGTGGGCATCCCCGATGTAGTTTTCCGTTCAGCTGAATTACAGCGTGGTCAAGTCAAGGTTGGAAAGTTTCATTCAGGGTCGGGTGAAAAAGAAGAGTCGAGCACAATTTTCCCATCGGTCTCGACTGAAAGTGTGATGACCATTTCGCTGGAGAGGTCTCCAGTCAGGTTGATCACAATATTATTTTCTATCTGTTTTGCTTCGAGGTCAATCGTCCTGTCGTTCCCGATATCAATCGCTTCCGAGACGAGCGTCTGGTCTAATGAAACCAGTGTGCCGGAGGCATTTCCGGGTAGAGCATTATCATTAACGGGCGATACGAGGCTCGTCATCACCGCAACGGTGACGACTACGCCAGCCACAAGTCCGTAAGCGAGGGTGAACACCGGCTTCGTAGGCCAAGAAAAGAAGCCAGATGTCTGCCGACGCGCAGCACGTTCCCAGGATGGATGATCGGGAAGCGATGCCATCACGTTTGACCGAAACGAGGTTGAGGGCTCGGTGCCTGAAATCGAGTCCAGGACCCTTGAGACGCTCATCGCACTCTCCAATTCTTCCCTCACGAGAGGGTCAGCTTCGCAGAGTTCGCGAAGCCTTGTCTCCTCTTCGGGTGAATTTGCTGTGTCAACGTGTCGTTGAATGAGCTCGATAATATCCTGTGTCATGCCTGTATGGTTATTCCCCGCTTGATAAAAACGCCTTTTAGTCGCTGCCGAGCGGTATACAGGCGCGACTTCACTTTCTTTTCAGTGATATCCATGATGTAGGCGATATCTGGATAGGAGAACTCCTGGTAGTGACGAAGAACAATGATGGCTCGATCCGTAGGTGTCAGCTCCATAAGAGCCTCCCCAATGCGGTCCTCCAGTTCATTGTCCTGGGTGAGTTGATCAGAGTGTTCAGTCGCGATCGCATCAAAGTTATCCACGCCCGTAAAGGGACGTTTTTTCTTCTTCGCATTGATCGATTCGTTGACAGTTATGCGGTATAGCCAGCTGAAGAACTTGAAGTCCTGGTCATAGCTGTTCAGCTGTTCATACGCTTTCAGAAACACTACCTGCGCCGCATCTTCGGCGTCGCTGCGGTTTCCCAGAACGTTGTATGCTACTGTGAATACTGCCATTTGATATTTCTGAACCAACTGGTCGAATGCGGCACGCTCTCCACGGAGTGTGCGTTCTACCAATTGATGATCCTGTTCGTCACTCATGGTGTCTTCTGCAGCAAATACAAGTCGTCCAGGCTAAAGTTGGAAATCATATCAATCAATATCAAAGATCATATCGAAGCCCGCATACTCAAAAACCAGTTTCACGTGAGGATTCAATCCCCTCAGTTTGACGGATCCTCCGGCTTTTGATAGTCGCTGTTGGGTATGAAGCAATACGCTCAGGCCTGCGCTGGAGATGTACTCGAGCTCGTCAAAATACACGGTACACTCGCCCTCGAGAGATTCAAATTCGTCGAAGGCCATCTCCGACTGCGTCGCGTCGAGTCGACCCTTCAAGCGAACCTCGCTTAATCCATTCTTTACTATCTCAAGCATTTGAATTCAGTTTTTTTACCATTCGAATACTCGTTTTTCGATCCTTGTATTCGTACTTGATTTCATCCATGAACCGCTTGACGAGGTGAATACCCAGTCCGCCGGGTGTTCTTTCGTGCAACGGGGCTGTGACATCAACCTCTTCCTGCTCCGAATAGTCAAAGGGCTCAGAGTCAAAATCGATCAGGTTGATGATCAGAGAATCGTTTTCCAGGCCAACGCCTACCAGAATATTATCTGCTCCGTTGCCATTGTATTTCACCATGTTCGTAAACAACTCCTCCACAACCATATTCAGCGAAAACGATGCTCGGGGGTCCAGGGACAGAGACTGACTGGCCTCGTCCAGAAACAGAAAAATTTCTGTCAGTGCTTCGATATTTCGATCGAATTGCCTTTCCATCACCGTCGTGTAAGGTTTTGATCACGACACGAGGCCTTCAACTGTCGTCCTTTGGCCGTTTATACGTGTCCCTTGCGTAAGAATATCGGATCCGGAAGGGAGACACAAGGATTGCACTGTTTTTGCCACCATATGCGGGCATTAACTCTAGGGCGTAGAATAAAAAAGGGCGGCTTCCGTATCCGGAAGCCGCCCTTACAAGATCTTTCAGATATCTCAGCCAATATGCATCTGCAGTTCTTCTCTGCGGTGCTTCTGACGTAGTTTTCGCAGTGCTTTCTCCTTGATCTGGCGGACACGCTCTCTCGTGAGGTCGAAACGCTGTCCAATCTCTTCGAGCGTGAGCGGATGCTCGCGTCCGATGCCGAAGTACAGGCGTGTAATTTCAGCTTCGCGTGGATGCAACAGACTCAGGGCACGCTCAATATCAATTTTGAGCGACTCGTCCATGAGCATATCGTCCGGCTTGGTGTCTTCGTCATCCGGAAGAACATCCAACAGGCTGTTGTCATCGTCTTCGTTGAATGGAGCGTCCATCGAAAGATGGCGACCCGTATGCTGAAGAGCCTCACGTACTTTTTCTACGTCGACTTCCAGCTCAACGGCAAGCTCTCCGATATTGGGTTGGCGCTCGTGAACCTGTGCCAGTCTCGCACTCGTCTTGCGTATTTTTGAAATCGTCCCAATTCTGTTCAACGGCAAACGGACGACGCGGCTCTGTTCGGCGAGTGCCTGGAGAATCGCCTGGCGAATCCACCAAACTGCGTACGAAATGAATTTGAAACCGCGGGTTTCATCAAAACGCTGAGCGGCCTTGATCAATCCGTAATTTCCTTCATTGATCAGGTCCGCCAGAGTCAGACCCTGACCCTGATATTTCTTCGCAACAGAAACGACGAATCTCAGGTTTGCTCTGGTCAAACGATGCAGTGCGTCCTGGTCGCCCTTCTTAATTTTCTGCGCGAGATCAACTTCTTCCTGCGGCACTAGTAATGGGATCTGACCTATTTCCTGCAGGTACTGATCCAGCATTCTTTGCTGGCGTGGGACGTACATACTCCCCTTCCTCTATCCTAATTCTTAGTAGCGATTTTCTTTGGCACCTTCCACCATTTCAAGCTCAATTTTAAAACCGAGCGGTAGCGGTTCCACTTCCAAAAAGCGGCTCCCGTTCACGCGGGTAGTGGGTGGTTGTTCCCCGCGAACCCGGATCTAAAACCCTTTATATCATCTGTTTACGTATTGTTTCCCGAAATTTTCAAAAGGGCGTCAGCTATTTTTCGATCTTCGCTCATTCTGGGTACTTTTGTCTGAGCACTCACCCTTTTTTTAGTCTGCTGTAGCCATTCAAAAAACGTCCCGCGACGCAATATGGAGATTCTGGGAGCCCGAAATGCCTCAGATTCTCTGCGTATCACGTAATGTCGATTAATTTCTTGAAGATGCGCATCGATACTGGCGGCAAATCGGGGTACATCGTCTGGGGGTGTCTCAAATTCTACCAACCACTCGTGCCCAGGCATAGAATCCTCTGATAGAGCAACCGGCGAAACGTGGTAGTGGATCACCTTCGCGCCCGTCTTTTCGCTCGCAAGCTGGATGGATTTTCTGGCTTCGTCGCCATAAACCGCCTCACCGTAGCTGTCCAGCATTTCATTCGTCCTGCCGGCCACAACAATGCGGTGAGGGGAGATCGACGTGAACTTGACGACATCTCCCACCTCATAGCCCCACAAACCACTACAAGTGGAGACATAGATTCGATATCTGATCCCCGTAGCCACGTTGTCAATCGCCACCCTCGGCCCCGATCCATCGATGGGTTCAAATTCGAGAAACACACCCGTGTTGAGATGCAACAGCATGTCAACCACATTGGGTTGATCTTGAAACGAGATATATCCTTCAGTTGCACCGTAATTCTCTACAAAATCAACGGGACCGCCAATCTTGGATTCGAGCAGAGAGCGATACGAGGACAGGGCAACTCCTCCTGAAAAAAACACTCCCAGATTGGGCCAGATCTCTTTTACGGTGGTAACCCTCGAGTTCCAGACTCGATTGTGGTGCTCTATCAATTTTCGAAAAAGCACCGGAGCCCAGGAGGGCACCATGGCGATCGCCCTGATATCCATCTCGTGGGTGTACTCGACCATCGCATCCAGCTTCTGCTCCCAATTGGGCAAGAACAGGATGTCTTCGGGAACTGCCTGATAAAACTTTTTGACAGCCCAGGGAGCCACCAGATACTGCAAGCCAGAGACCTCTCCGATCATCGTTCCAGGATGATCCGGATCCTTTTCGATTCGACCGGGCACTGAGAGCAGTTTGCCAAAGAGAAAGCTTGGGTCGCCGATAGAGTCGAAATATGACAAGGCAACGCAGAGTGTAAAGCGCCGGTTCAGGTTGAGCATCGTCGTGGAGAGAGGAATGATCTTTCCGGCCGAGGCTGTACCGGAGGAGATCGCAAAGTGCTTGAACTCACCCGGCCAAAAAATATCTCTCTCTCCAGACCGGACCCGAGCGACATCCTCGCGATAGTCATCGTATTGGTGGACAGGTACTCGTTCCTGATAGAGTTTTACGGGATCCGTTGAACGGTAAATATCTTCGAAGCCAAATCGAGCTCCCCATTCAGTGCGCGCCGCTTTCTTCATGAGGTTGCGCAGCAGACCCGTTTGCGTTTCGACGGGATTCTCCAGAAACGCTCGAACAACGTTCAGCGGGCTGACCGGCGGGGGCCAGCGCGATTCGTCGAAATCTGAAAGTGTCAGTGACATACTGCGGGGGACGGATACGCTGCCAAGGTAGCAAAATGGAAACGCACACTGCCAGTTTCTGCTCGGACTGGGCTCCGATCAGATTCCGGCATATTATTCTAAGCTGGCGGGAGACCTCTCGATAAGCCTGCATGCACCAGTTTGCTGACTATCTTTAATGCTTCAGTGGGAAATCGATTCGCCTGCAGTTCTCATTCGTTTTCTCGCACAATCGCTGATGGCACTCCCTTGCAGATACTGAATGAGTAACAGCCCCTTCATTCTCCGCTCGGGCAATCTTGAACTGGATTGTCGGGCACCCCGTGACGGCGGAGCCCACGTCATGGGGATTTTGAACGTTACCCCTGATTCGTTTTTTGACGGAGGAAAATACCTGGACCCGGCGCTCGCCCTGGCGCGGGCGGTGGAAATGTCCGAGGAGGGCGCGAGACTGATCGACATCGGAGGTGCATCCTCGCGACCTAGCGGAGCGACTTATGGAGAGGGAGCGGCGCTGATAAGCGCCGCTCAGGAATTGGACCGAATTATTCCTGTAATCGAATGTGTATCCGAATTCCTGCCCGATCTATGGATTTCAGTCGACACGTTTAGAAGCGATGTGGCTCGAGAAGCACTTGCCGCCGGAGCGCACATGATCAACGACATCACGGCCCTTCGTTTCGATCCCAATCTGGCGGGGGTCGTTTCCGCCGCGGAGGTGCCCCTGATTCTGATGCATTCAGTAGGGAATCCCGGTGAAATGCCCCACGTCGCCAAGGCAGATGACATCGTGGGACTTGTGTTGGATGAGCTTTCCGGGGCGCGCGAAATCGCAATTGAATCGGGTTGCCGGCAAGTGCTTCTGGATCCCGGGTTCGGCTTCGGAAAGTCGTCAGCCGACAATCTCCGGCTGATCGCCGAAATACCCCGCCTCGTCGCCCTTGGATCGCCGGTACTTATTGGAGTATCGAGAAAAAGCACGATCGGCGAACTTGTCGGAAAAGGGGACGATATTGCACCACCAGATCAGCGGCTGGCAGGATCGCTCGCTGTCACAGGACTCGGCGTGATCGGGGGAGCAGCGATCGTGCGCACCCACGACGTTTCGGCGACTTCCCTACTCTTATCCGCCCTCGATGCAACCATGCGCACAGGAGGGAATTAGATACCGTATAATGTGTTCAGTACGAACGCCTTAAGACGAGGTACTTTTACAGAATGACCGAGACGCTCATTCCCTGGGTCATACCGATTCGACTGGTCGATCTTCTTGAGATCGCGCTTGTTGCGTACATCCTGTACAAACTGTATCAGCTGATGCGCGGAACGATCGCTGTGCAAATTTTTGCAGGGATAATGGCGCTGTACCTGATTCAAATACTGGTGACTGCGGCCGATATGACGATCCTCAGGACGCTCTTTGGATCGATTGCCGAAGTGTTCGTCCTGGCCGTTATTATCCTTTTTCAGCCAGAAATCAGGAGACTTCTACTTCTGCTCGGCCAGAATCCTCTGATCAGACGATTTATGAGCTCCCCGGCTCAACAGGAGCGTATTGAGGAAATAGTGGCCGCGGTACGGGATCTGAGTGACCGTCACATCGGTGCACTCATTGTTTTTGAGCGCTCAAACGGATTGCGGAGTTATATCGAAACCGGAGCCCAATTGCACGCGCAAGTGAGCCGGGATCTGCTCGTCACAATCTTTTATTCGCGGAATCCCCTACACGACGGCGCCGTGATCGTGCGCGACAGCCGCATCGAAGCTGCCAGATGCATTCTTCCTATTTCCACGAACATGAAACTCGACAGCGGCTTCGGCCTCAGGCACCGGGCTGCGGTAGGACTATCAGAGGTCACGGACGCATTTGTGATCGTCGTCTCCGAGCAGACTGGATTTGTGAGCACGGCCAGCAATGGGGAGCTCAGATCCAATGTGAGCGTGAGCCTGCTGGACAACTATATTGTGGAAGCGCTCGCACCGAGTTTTGAACCGGAGACGGAAGCGCTTTCTGCAACCACTTGATCCAGCCGAGCCATCTAGAGTTTTAGGGAAGACCAGAGTTTGACGGAAGACTGGAAATATGCACGTCGTCGCTCTCGACTCGTTGAAGAGCTGCGCGAAAAGGGAATCGCAGACGAACGCGTACTGGCTGCAATTGGCAGGGTTCAGCGGCAGTTGTTTGTCGAACAGGCGTTCCTGTCTCAGTCCTACCACGATGTGGCGCTGCCCATTGGCCTGAAGCAGACCATTTCCCAGCCGTACACGGTGGCCTATCAGAGCGTGACGCTGGCGCCAAAACCGGATGAGCGCATTCTCGAGATTGGCACCGGCAGCGGATATCAGGCGGCTATTCTGTGTGAGATGGGCGCTCGAGTCTATTCGATCGAGCGCATCCGACCTCTCTTTGAGAAGACCTCGGCCCTCCTCCGGCAGTTGGGCTACACGGTCAACTGCCGATTTTCGGATGGCATGGCAGGCTGGGAGACTATGGCTCCATTCGATGGAATCATCGTCACGGCCGGCGCACTGGAGGTCCCAGATACTCTTCTGAAACAACTGAGACTACCCGAGGGCATGAAGCCCGGCGGCCGACTGATCATTCCGGTTGGGAGCAGAAAGCAGCAGACCATGACCTACATCGTCCGAATGGGCGAAAATGAGTTTGACAGGGTCAACATGGAGGCCTGCCGGTTTGTACCGCTTCTCGGAAATACCGTGGGCTAGATCGATCCAGTGCCTCAGTCGCTGGGGTCGGGAATCCATGAGCGGCTCTCGTGATCGACACGATCCACGATACCGACAATGGTAGCGTCGGTTGGGGTGAGAGCAGGTTTGAATGGTATGGTCGCCTCTGTCGAGGTCACGAAGATCACCGTATCGCCGACGCCGGCATCAACCGTGTCGAGCGCCACTACCTGACCGCCCAGATTTTTCCCCACGAACGTCTTTGGTTGGACGAACAACATCTTCTGGCCTTCCAGAGACTTGGTTTTCTGCGTGGCCCAGACGCGGCCTGTCACCTTCCCAAGGTTCATTCGAGGTCCATCTTGTCAACAATCGCTGTGATGACGGCGTCGATCGGTTTATTCTGGGTCAGTTCTGTTTGTCGGGCACTCGAACCTTGAGCAAACAACACGATTTCCCCTACCCCTGCCCCGACGCTGTCGACCGCCACTACCATCCGCGATTTTTCCGTACCATCGGCATCGATCTCCCTTACGAGTTGCAATTTCATTCCCGTCAGCTGCTCGTCTTTTCGGGTGGCCCAAACCGTTCCGATAACTTTTCCGAGTATCATTTCCCTTCAGGATCAGATGGATGATGGTTCGAAGCTCGTGCCTTCTGAAGCAAACGAGACCTGAAAATAATCTGCAACAGTCGCAGCATGATCCGCAAATGTTGCTCTCGTTCCCAGATCTACGTTGGCACCGCTGCCATAATATAACAGTGGAACGTATTCCCGGCTATGATCCGTACTTGGCGTCGTCGGATCGTTGCCATGATCTGCAGTCAAGACGAGTCGGGATTCCCTGGGAAGTGCACTCAATATGGCGGGAAGCGCCCGATCGAACTCTTCCAGCGAATTCGCGAATCCTGCCGCATTGTTTCGGTGACCGAACTCCTGATCGAAATCAATCAGATTGACCCAGATAAAGGTCCTTGTATCCCCGTCCTGTGCTCGGACGATTTCACGGATGGTCACCTCGATACCATCGAAATTGCATGTGGTCTTGGTAGATCTTGCAAACCCTTCTCCACCAAAGAGATCTGCCACTTTTCCCACCGAGACCGTCGTGACACCCTTTGCGAATAACGCCTCCTGAAGAGTCCGTGACTCGGGCATCCGAGAAAAATCTTTGCGCTCATTCGATAGTCTCTGGAACGAGCCTTCCGTACCCTGGAACGGCCTCGCAATTACGCGGCCAACACCGTGCGCGTCCACGCAAATTTTGTCTCGCACAAATTGGCACAGCTCATAGAGCCTTTCGACTGAGATCACATCCACATGGGCCGCAATTTGAAAAACACTGTCCGCAGAGGTATAAATGATGGGAATGCCCGTTTCCAGGTGCTCACGACCGAAAGTATCAATTATCGCGGTCCCTGACTCTGCCCTGTTTCCGAGCACACGTTTATAACCCGCACCCTCACAGAACGCATCGATGACTTCGGCGGGAAATCCGGATGGATAGGTCGGAAACGGATCGGAGAGACATAAACCGGCGAGCTCCCAGTGTCCAATCGTGGAGTCCTTACCGGCAGATCGCTCGGTCATTTTACCAAATGACGCTGTAGGATGGGAGACCTCCTTTATCCCTTCCAGGGGCCTTATTCGTCCAAGGCCCATCCGCTCAAGATTGGGAAGATTCGGCCTCTCAAGCGCTAAGACATGACCCAAAGTATCACTCCCGTAATCGCCATACGACGTGGCATCGGGTTGTTCACCCATGCCAACTCCGTCGAGCACAATCGTTACGAACAGCATAAACGCGTCCTGCTACTCAACGATAATACACTCGCCTGATTGAAAGGCCTCGAGCAACGCCGCTGAAGCGTCCGATTTGAGTTCGTCGGCCCCCGAATGTCGCTCCTGCATTACTGCAACCCCGACGCTAACGCCTCCGGAGAGGGATTCATCCTCATCTGGAAACGCATCCTGAATACCGCTTGCCCATCTCGCCACGCCTTCCTTTGATCCGTGATAGAAGATGCCGTAAGTGAGCTCTCCAAATCGCTCGACGCGGGCATCGACGGCAACGTTTTTTAGTCTTTCTGAAAACTCGTTCTCCAGACTGTTAACGTCTGTGGATCCATCGCCTGCCAGTTCTTCCCCCTGATTTAAAAATACAAGAGCCAGAGACAGTGGGTGAGCCATAGCTCGCGCACGCTCCATCTCGTCTGCGATGATCTCACGGCGAGGCTTGGAAGTAGTTAAAGCGTCCAGATCGGCCAGACCGCCTTCAGCTTCCGTATCCAGAATTGTGGTGATAAGTCGCGCGTACTGCTCCATCAGAACCCGCACCGACGCAGCTTCCAAACCGTCATCGTTCATCGTGTCAAGCACGAGCACAAATAGGTCGTCATGCTTTTTGGGCACAACCGGTACCATCGCGACTTGCCGGATGTTGATTGGCTCGTGATAGTACCTGAGCTTGGCTTTCGGAAATCCGTTCGGTCCCACCCGCGGATATACGACGGGCACCAGAGCGCGATGACCGGACAGGATTGGTTCTTTGGCCGAGTACGATCCACCGCTACGCGCGTAAGAGTTCTGACTGATCATCACTTCGACGTGATATCTGAGAGGTGTGTCTTCCTGCCGGAGGAGACAGACCGTATAGGCATCCACCGAAGCCCGAAGAGAACTCAGGCAAGGAATCAGCACATCTGCGTAGGAAGGGGTAGACGCCTCGGATACCATTATGCGCGGACGAGGTGCGCGCGTACGAGCTTTTCCGGTGGCAGGTACATCCATCGAATCGCTGGGCACTTCAATTGCTACCGTGTGGAGTCCCGGAGCAGGGCCTGCGGAATCGGCTGACACTTCCTGCTGTTTCTCGCCCTCGATGGAGTCGGGCGGCTCCAAATCGGAGTTCTGGCTTTCCGATTCCATAGGCTTGATTTCTAGAATGCCCAGAGAAGAAAGATCCTCTTCTGGCTGCATTGGAGCCTGCATGAACTTCTCTGGAACGTCTCTATGACGGCGTCTCATGTTCACAGTGAGAAGGACGAGAGCCCCTACGAGAAGAACGAAAGCAAGGAGATACAACAGAGGTCGTCCCAGAACGATCGCCAGCGAAAACGAAACTACAGCTAGAATGATGAACAGAACGCGGAGCATTCAGCGTGGGACGCAGCGGAAATGAACGAAAAAATAGGCCGGTTGCAGCAAGCTATTGGCGCCTATGACAAAAGTCAATTATTGGGGATAACCCGTCATCACTGACAGCCTCATTTATGCAAAATTCGTTTTATCGTGAGATTAACAATGAGATAAGACGGGTTGTCGAATATTTGTGAAGGCCTTTTTTATCGTTTAAACGCTGATTTAGCCATCTTACAGGATTTTTGGCACGAGCTTTGACTTATCTGTCTTCGGAACGATCAGACTGGATTCTTAGCCCCCCATTCGACCCTTCAAGTTTTGGCTTTGAACCTCCTTGACCAGCAGGCTGATTCGACTTCACGCAATGATCTGGATGCCTCTCTGGATCTGCAGCACAGATTCCTTTCGGAGTTTACACTTCGGAAGGAATTTGTGTTTTTTTATAGGTTTATTTAATAGTTAATAAAGACTTTATTTGTGTTTTTTACGGCTTTCAAAATGAGACTGGCACGGGATTTGGCGAAGGGTATACGCACGCGCATCAGCGCCCCCGAACAGCAATCCAATCCTCACTATGCGACATCACTCAACTCAGTCGACCTCCTCTCGCCCCTCAAGGTGCGCAGTTGCCTGCCGCGAGTCTGTCGAATCCTCCATGCGTTCCAACATCCCCGTATTCGGAAACATGCTTCGAAAAAGTTTTCTCCTCGCACTGACGCTACTCATGCTGACGGCACTGGCCGTTCCCGAGCAGGCATCAGCTCAATCAGTGGAGTGCCAGATTTGTACTGGTGAAGGCAAGCCGAAAGTCACGTCCCTCACGTTTCGCTTTAATGGTCCGGATCCAAAGTTCATTCTGATCCAGGACAAGGACAATGTCAATACGTATTTCTCGGGCATTGTAAATCCCGGCGAAGAGTTCACCGCCAATGGAACGTCAACCGACGGAAAATTCCACAAGAATGATCTCGATATGGTCATTCTTTCCAGCGACCCAGGCCTTCCCTATGACACGGACTACGATGGAGGAGACATTGACGTTATAACCATTCACGTCAGCTGTTCCAAGCCGTTGTTCTTCGGGATGGATCTGGCAGATCAGGAAGGCAAAGAGGACCCCAATCCAGAAGACCTCGGCAAGTTCACTCTCACCGGAGGTACCGACACAAATGGAGACGAGATCTGCGAGGTTCCTCCACCCCCACCCAGCTGCTCTATTTGTGATGGAGAGGGAAGTCCCAAGGTCACCTCTCTGACGTTTCGTTTCAACGGTGCAGATCCGAAGTTCATCCTGATCCAGGACAAGGACAATGACAATACGTATTTCTCGGGCATTGTAAATCCCGGCGAGGAGTTCACCGCCAGCGGAACGGACACTGACGGCAAGTTCCATCAGAATGATCTCGATATGATCATTCTTTCGAGCGACCCAGGAGCTCCTTATGACACTGCCTACGATGGCGGTGACATTGACGTTATCACCATTCATGTCAGCTGTTCCAAGCCGTTGTTCTTCGGGATGGATCTGGCAGATCAGGAAGGCAAAGAGGACCCCAATCCAGAAGACCTCGGCAAGTTCACTCTCACCGGAGGTACCGACACAAATGGAGACGAGATCTGCGAGGTTCCTCCACCCCCACCCAGCTGCTCTATTTGTGATGGAGAGGGAAGTCCCAAGGTCACCTCTCTGACGTTCCGTTTCAACGGTGCAGATCCGAAGTTCATCCTGATCCAGGACAAGGACAATGACAATACTTATTTCTCGGGCATTGTAAATCCCGGCGAGGAGTTCACCGCCAACGGAACGGACACTGACGGCAAGTTCCATCAGAATGATCTCGATATGATCATTCTGGACAATGATCCAGGAGCCCCTTATAACACGGAATACGATGGCGGAGACATCGATGTGATTACAATTCACGTCAGTTGCTCCAAGCCGCTGTTTTTTGGAATGGATCTCGCCAATCAACCAGGCAAAGAAGATCCAAATCCTGAAGATCTGGGCAAGTTTACTCTTACCGGTGGCACCGACACGAACGGGGACGCGATCTGTAGAATCGATCTCGAACTCGAAAAAACGGTGGATGGCCCCGATCAGGATGGTAAGTTTACCTACACGCTTACCGTAACTAATTCCTCCGACGCTCAGGTAACCGCGACAAACGTCTTCGTCACGGACATCCTGCCTGCAGGCCTTATTTACGAAAACGATGCGATAGCCTCTCAAGGCGCCTATGCACATCCTGTCTGGGATGTTGGTTCGCTGGCCATATCAGCATCTGCCACACTCACCTTCAAGGTCTCGCTGAACCCCCAGGGCGGAGAGACACGAAACTGCGCCGAAGTAACCGGTGCCACAGAAGGCGATATAGATTCAACGCCGGGCAACGGTGTCGACAACGACGAAGATGACCAGGACTGCATCGATCTGCCTATCATCGACCTCGAACTTGAGAAATCGGTAAGTGCGCCCGATCAGAACGGCAACGTGACTTATACGGTTACGGTGACGAACCAGGGCTCAAGCACCGCAACGGGCGTCGTCGTAACAGACAACCTGCCCGCAGGTGTTAGCTACGTCTCTCACAATGCAAGCCAGGGCGCCTACGATCCGAACACTGGTCTCTGGACCATCGGAACGATGAATGCGAACGATGTCGTCACACTGACCATCGTCGCACATCTGCTCTTCAACCAGTCTACGATCGTTAACTGTGCAGAAGTAAGCGCGGCCGATCAGAACGACATCGATTCGACGCCGGGTAATGCTCACCTCGTGAACGAAGACGACAATGACTGTACCCCCGAGATCGATCTCGAACTCGAGAAGTCGGTCAGCCCGCCGGATCACAACAACAACGTGACCTACATCGTCACGGTGACGAACAAGGGTCCAGACACGGCAACGGGCGTCGTCGTAACAGATAACCTGCCCGCAGGCGTAAGCTATGTGTCTCACAATGCGAGCCAGGGTGCATACGATCCGAACACGGGTCTCTGGATCATCGGAACGATGAACAAGGACGACGTCGTCACGCTGACGATTGTCGCGCACCTGCTTTTCAATCAGTCTACAACAATCAACTGCGCCGAAGTAAGCGCGGCCGACCAAAATGATATCGACTCCACGCCCGGGAATGCTAACCAGGTGAGCGAGGACGATGATGATTGTACCCCTGAAGAACCTGAAATCGACCTCGAACTCGAGAAGTCGGTCAGTTCGCCAGACCAAAACGGCAACGTGACCTATACCGTCACCGTGACGAATCAAGGTCCAGGCACGGCAACCGGCGTCGTAGTGACAGACAACCTGCCCGCAGGTGTCAGCTACGTGTCTCACAATGCGAGCCAGGGCGCCTACGTTCCGAATACAGGTCTCTGGACCATCGGAACGATGAATGCGAACGATGTCGTTACGCTGACAATCGTCGCGCACCTCCTCTTCAATCAGTCGACGATCGTGAACTGCGCCGAAGTAAGCGCGGCCAACGAAACCGATATCGACTCAACACCTGGAAATGCCGACCAGGTGGACGAAGACGACAATGCTTGTACCCCAGAAATCGACCTCGAACTCGAGAAGTCTGTCAGCGCGCCGGATCATAACGGCAACGTGACCTACACCGTCACGGTGACCAACCAGGGTCCGGACACGGCAACGGGCGTCGTCGTAACAGACAACCTGCCCGCAGGCGTCAGCTATGTGTCTCACAATGCCAGCCAGGGCGCCTACGTTCCGAATACGGGTCTCTGGACTATCGGAACGATGAATGCCAACGATGTTGTCACGCTGACCATCGTCGCGCATCTGCTCTACAACGAATCTACAATCGTGAACTGCGCAGAAGTCAGCGCAGCCGACCAGAACGACATCGACTCGACACCGGGTAATGCCAACCAGGTGGACGAAGACGACAACGATTGTACCCCAGAAATCGACCTCGAACTCGAGAAGTCTGTCAGCGCCCCCGACCAGAACGGCAACGTGACCTACACCGTCACGGTGACGAATCAAGGTCCAGACACGGCAACTGGCGTCGTAGTGACAGACAACCTGCCCGCAGGTGTGAGCTATGTGTCTCACAATGCAAGCCAGGGCGCCTACGTTCCGAATACAGGTCTCTGGACCATCGGAACGATGAATGCGAACGATGTCGTCACGCTGACCATCGTTGCTCATCTACTCTACAATCAGTCTACGATCATCAACTGCGCCGAAGTGAGCGCGGCCAACGAACCCGATATTGACTCGACCCCTGGAAACGCTAACCAGGTGGACGAAGACGACAACGACTGTACGCCTGAAATCGACCTCGAACTCGAGAAGTCGGTCAGCGCCCCGGATCATAACGGCAACGTGACCTACACCGTCACGGTGACGAATCAAGGTCCAGACACGGCGACTGGCGTCGTCGTGACGGATAACCTGCCCGCGGGCGTCAGCTACGTAAGCCACGTCGCGAGTCAGGGTGTCTACCTTCCAGGCTCAGGCCTCTGGACCATCGGAACGATGAATGCAAACGATGTCGTCACGCTGACCATCGTCGCGCATCTGCTTGGCAACCAGTCTACGACGGTCAACTGCGCCGAAGTGAGCGCGGCCGACCAGAACGACATCGACTCGACGCCGGGTAACGCTAACCAGGTGAGCGAAGACGATGACGATTGTAATCCTGAAGAGCCCGAGATCGACCTTGAACTCGAGAAGTCGGTCAGTTCGCCAGACCAAAACGGCAACGTGACCTATACCGTCACCGTGACGAATCAAGGTCCAGGCACGGCAACCGGCGTCGTCGTGACCGACAACCTGCCAGCAGGTGTCAGCTACGTGAGCCATAATGCGAGCCAGGGCGCCTACGTTCCGAATACAGGTCTCTGGACCATCGGTACGATGAATGCAAACGATGTCGTTACGCTGACCATCGTCGCGCACCTCCTCTTCAATCAGTCGACGATCGTGAACTGCGCCGAAGTAAGCGCGGCCAACGAAACCGATATCGACTCAACACCTGGAAATGCCGACCAGGTGGACGAAGACGACAATGCTTGTACCCCAGAAATCGACCTCGAACTGGAGAAATCAGTTAGTGCACCGGACCAGAATGGCAACGTGACCTATACGGTCACAGTGACGAACAAGGGTCCAGACACGGCAACGGGCGTCGTCGTAACAGACAACCTGCCCGCAGGCGTAAGCTATGTGTCTCACAATGCGAGCCAGGGTGCGTACGATCCGAACACAGGTCTCTGGATCATCGGAACGATGAACAAGGACGATGTCGTTACGCTGACTATCGTTGCGCACCTGCTTGGCAATCAGTATACCACGATCAACTGCGCCGAAGTAAGCGCAGCCGACCAGAACGACATCGACTCGACGCCGGGCAATGCTCATCTGACCAGTGAGGATGATGACGATTGTAATCCCGACGAGCCTGAGATCGACCTCGAACTTGAGAAATCAGTCAGTGCCCCTGATCAGAACGGCGACGTGACCTACACCGTCACGGTGACGAATCAAGGCCCAGGCACGGCAACAGGCGTCGTAGTGACCGACAACCTGCCAGCAGGCGTGAGCTATGTGTCTCACAATGCAAGCCAGGGCGCCTACGTTCCGAACACGGGTCTCTGGACCATCGGAACCATGAACGCGAACGATGTCGTTACACTGACAATCGTCGCGCACCTGCTCTTCAATCAGTCTACGATTATCAACTGCGCAGAAGTGAGCGCAGCCAACGAAACCGACATCGACTCCACGCCGGGTAATGCCAACCAGGTGAGCGAAGACGATGACGATTGTACCGGAGAAGTTGACATCGAGGTACTGAAAACTGCTTCAAATCTTACTCCAGGTTTCGGCGATCAGTTCACATATACCATTACGGTCACAAATAAGGGTCCAGACGATGCCAACAACCTGGTAATCGAGGATATCCTTCCTGCTGGTGTTAGCTACGTGTCTCACGTTACAAGCGCTGGTGTATACAACCCAGGCAACGGCCTCTGGACACTTCCATTCCTGGCGGCTTTCAATTCCGAAACACTGATGATCACCGTTCAGGTCACCGGTGGCGGTGGTGGCGGCTTAGTGGACGGCGTTTACCGTCTGCACAACCATCCTGCCAACGGCCTGCAGCCTCCTGGATACGGCCTGCGTCTTGACGAGCTATTCGGCGGTCTCAGTGCCATCACATTCGATTTCGATCATCCGAACTCACTGGTTCTGATGACCATAAGCGGAAATGGTACCTCCATTCATATCGAAGGCGATGTGTTCGGTGGATATGACGCGGGTGCAGCCTACGATCCTGCTCTGTCGGGTCTCTGGGATCTCGATTACACCTTTGCCAATGTTGTCTCAAATGTACCGGCTGACGATGATCTTCACGTCGACGATAATAACTCTGAGGTCAGCACCGGAACCATCATTCCGCAGTTTGGCACGGTCCACTTTGCAGCGTTTACCGTTTACGACTTGCTCGACAAATCTGATGGCGTGCGCTCATTCCGTCTTGGCGACGAAGATAATGACCTCGGCTTCCAAGGATTCCTTGGAATCAGCGGTTGGGGATGGCTACAACACGGGCTGAATGGCAACGTGTCGCACACCCCGATCTCTGATTGGGTCTTCACAGCTCTACCGATAAACGACAGCATTACCAACTGCGCCGAGCTCATCCAAGTGGATGAAACGGACTCAGATTCAATTCCAGACGATGGTGAAGGCGACGATTACAGCTGCGTCACCGTAAATCCGGGCGATCCGGAGATTGATCTTTCTCTAGAGAAAAATGTCGATCTGTCCCAGGCGTCGGTTGGAGATACAATCCACTACACTCTTGCCGTAACAAATGACGCGGGAGCAAATGCCGTCGCGACAAACATCACCGTCGTTGACATGCTTCCTCCGGGAGTAACCGTCGTTGACACCACCCCTGCTGCAAATGTGATTGTTGACAATCCAGGAGGAACGGTCACGTGGTTCATTCCTGCCCTGGCGCCGGGTCAAACCGTGTTCCTCGACATTGAAGCGGTACTCACTAGTGCAGGTGTAAAAACGAACTGTGCTGAAATCACGGCCGCCGATCAGCCAACACCAGGCGAAGTTTACGGTAATGGCAACGGAACGGATTACGATTGTGCGACAACCACAACGGATGATCCGTTCATCGACCTCTCGATGGTCAAACATGCTTTCCCCGTCAATCCGGGCGTCGGCGACATCGTCGATTACGAAATTCGTGTACGAAACGACGGGATCGCCACCGCATTCGGCATCACCGTTGTTGACAACGTTCCTCCGGGTCTCTCGATCGTGAGCACCAATCCGATCGTAAACGTCACGGTAAATAATTTCACGAACGTAGTGAGTTGGTTTATTCCGAGCCTGACTTCCGGTAGCGAGGTTATTCTGCACATCTTCGTACAGGTTGACGATCCTGGCACATGGAATAACTGCGCCGAAGTAGTGTCTGCAATCGGTTTTGATCCGGATTCTACTCCTGGCGACGGAATGGGTGACGATTATGACTGCGCCAAGACCGAAACGCCAGATCCAACCATCGATCTGTCTCTCGAGAAGACGGTTGACGATGCGAATCCAAACATCGGCCAGAACATCACGTTTACTCTTTCTGTAACGAATGCCAACTCGGCAACGGAAGCAGCAACCAATGTTGTAGTCGAAGACCAGCTTCCTGCTGGCCTCATGTTTGTCGGTCCAGCACCTGCAGGTGTCACCGTTTCGATCACGGGCCTCATCACCTGGGATGTTGGAACAGTTGGTATCGGCGTTACCAAGTCAGTCGACTTGGTCGTGAAGCTTATTTTTGGAGTCCTGCAGGTCAACTGTGCCCAGGTAACGGCAGCCGATCAGGACGATGTGGACTCTATTCCGGATAACGGCGTCCAGAATGGCGAGGACGATCAGGACTGTGTGACAATTACTCCGGATCTCGTGCCCGATGACCTCATGTGTTATCTGGTTGCGGACAATCAGGATCATCTCGGCAGTGACGATGTGCTGACATACATCACAACTTTCCCAGTGGAAGTCGAAGTCGGAAATACAGGCACGCAGAATATCAATGCCATCGAGTACGTCGGTGAATTCGGCAAGCTTTACGCTTCTGATGGGAATCGTTTCGGTACGCTCCATCAGGGTACGGGAGTCTTCTCGGCCATTGGGTTCTTTGGCGCAGGTTTTGGATCGCAGGGGGCAAAGAACTTCGACAACGTCGATGGTTTGGCGCTCGATCCGTTCACGGGCATTCTCTACGGAACCGTCCGCACGAACGCCGATGATCTGCTGATCCAGATCAACCTCGTCACTGGAGCTGCAGTGCTCAACGCATTCGGCCCTGGACAGACTTACGTGGTCATTCCTTCCGTTCTGGGTCTCAGCAATGTTGATGACATCGCCATTCGGGTCAGTACAGGCATCATGTATGGCGTGATGAATGGTGCTGGAAACACGCGTCTTGTCACTATCGACAAAGCGACGGGTGCAAGTGCCAATCAGGTGCTCCTGGATGTTACAAATGTTCGCGGTCTCGCATTCCGGGCTGACGGCGTCCTCCTTGGATCGCTTGCCTCTACTATCAACGAAGTACGCAGCATCAACATCGGGAATGGCGCGACGGCTCTGATTGCGAACCTGGGTATCAACGGCAACTTCGATTACGAGGCCATCACCTGTAATACCAATCTGCCTAACTGGCTCTCCGGAACCGTATTCCTGGATAACAACGAGAATGCAGTGTTTGACGGTGGAGACGTCGGTCAGGTCGGTGTGCTCGTAAATCTATACAGAGACAACGGCTTCCTTGGTGTGTTTGATGGTCCAGACATGTTTGTCGGCTCTTTGATCACCAACGGTAACGGTGACTACCACTTCCCGATTCTGGACACGGGAAATTTCATCATTGTGACAGATCTTGGTACCTATCCTGCTGGAGCGGTTCTGACGACGGACAATGTGGAAACTGCGTTTTTCAATGGATTTGGCCAGAATGATCCGGATAACGACTTTGGCTTCAAGATTGAACCAATCATTCTCGGCTCAATTGGTGACTTCATTTTTGATGACGCGAATGCCAACGGCGTTCAGGACATCGGTGAGATCGGTATCGGTGGCGTGCTTGTGCGCCTCTATTCTGGTGCGTGCCCGGCCTTCGGTGCACCTATCGCCACCCGCGTCTCGAATCCAGCAGGGGGTTACGACTTCACCTCGCTGCCCGCAGGTACGTACTGTGTGGACGTCGATGACTTCACCGTTCCGGCTGGTTATGTCCACACGACAGCCAACGACCCGATGACGGTGATGCTGGCTAACGCGGAGGATTTCAATCTTGCTGACTTTGGATATTTCTTCGACCCAGTCGCGGCACAGGCCGACCTCGAACTCACAAAAGAAGTGGATACGAGTTCTCCTGCCCTCGACGACGTCGTTACGTTCACTATCACGATAACGAACCATGGTCCGGCAGATGCCACAGGACTGATCGTGCGTGACATCATCCCGGTTGGCCTCGTCTTCCAGGACTACACGTCAACCTTCGGATCGTTTGAAGCGAACAAGCTTGGATTCTGGACTATCGGAAATCTGGCGGTCGGCCACACGCAGGTACTTACAATCCGCACGAAGGTCGTGATAACCAACATGATTGAGAACATCGCTCAGGTGTCTCACGTGGATCAGGAGGATCCTGACTCGACTCCAGGAAATGGCGTTCCGAGTGAAGACGATCAAGACAACGCACTCGTTGAGAGCCGTGGACCGGGATCCGTCGGTGACATCATTCGCGTAGAGTGCGCAGATATGGGTACGGTCAACGCGTTGCAGTACAGCACCTTCGACCATCAAATCTATTCCGGAACGGAAGTGGGAAGTCTGCACATCTCAAATGATGATGGTCAGAACTGGCCTGTATTCCTGAATACCGACAACGATGCGCCAATTCGGGATATCGTGATCAATACGTTCGGTGACGTCTACGCTGGAACCTTTGGAGACGGCGTCTACGTCTCCTTCAATCAGGGTGATAACTGGACGAATATTGGTCCCGTGCTTGCAGACGTCAACGACCTTGACGTCGACGACAACACGAACTACGTCTACGCCGCTGTTAACGGCAAAGTCATTGTCTACAATGGCGTTGTCTGGAGCACGGTTGGCGTCGGCTCGAACCCGTTCGTTGGTGAGCAGGTACTGGCCGTCGTCTACGACGAGAATAACGGACGCCTTCTGGCGAGCTCTGCCGGTAGCGGTGTGTTCAAGTTTGAAGGTGGCGTCTGGACGGCTGCGAATGGCGGTCTTTCCGTTGGGAAAATCAACACCTTGTTCCGTGGTCCAAACGGCGAAATTCTCGCCGGTACGAACAGCAATGGAGTCTACATCTTCGGTGGCGTGAATTGGTTCCAGTTTGGTATGGGCCTCGATGGAGAGCCTATCGAATCCCTGGGATCCGGACCGAATGGTGAACTGCTCGCTGGCGCGAGAGAGTCCGGCGCCTACTTCTACAATTTCATCATAGGTGAATGGGTGTCAATCGGCAATCTGCCTGTCTTCACCGTCAGCGCGATAACTGGTGGGCCGCTTGGCGAAGTATATGCCGGTGCCCCTGGAGAAGGTATCTATCTCATCTTTGATCAAGACTTTGACGGAATTCCTGACATTGCCTATCAGGTTGCCAATTTCATGACCAGTGCCGTCATTCAGGACCTCGTGATCGCTCCAAATGGCGACATGTGGGCGGCGACGTACGGCTACGGCATCCTCTACTCGAGCGATGGTGGAAATTGCTGGACGCGAATGAATCGCGGTCTCGATAATCTCTACACATTTGCCATCGAACGCCGTACAGACGGTACCCTCTTCATCGGCATCTGGGCGGACGGACTGGGTGGAATCTGGCGCTCGCATGATGGTGGACGTAATTGGGTATTCCTCGCGTTACCGACTCGTCAGATCATTTCCCTCGCGATTGACCCGATGAACGAAAACATTATCTACGCCGGCGCTAATATTGCCGGTGGGGGTGCACTCTTCAAATCGATCAACGGTGGGACAACTGGGCTCCGGTCGGCAATTTCATTCAGCCGGTCTGGTCTGTAACAGTCGATCCGAATGATTCCAACCACGTGCTGGTAGGAACGCTCGGAGACGGAGTACATGAATCCTTCGACATGGGTCTCACGTTTACTCAGATTGGTTCGCCGATCAACGGACTGGTGAATGCCTATGTATTCGATCTGGCCTTCGCGCCATTTGGCACACCGTACGCGGGCCAGCTGTTCGCGGCGACCGACGCAGGCGTCTATCGGTTCGACGAATTCGCCCAGACGTGGTCCCTCTTCGGCATCGGAAGTGAAGTGTTCCAGTTCCGTACTCTCGCTTTCGTAGGCCTCGAAATATTCGGTGGCACGTGGAACGCAGGAGTTGTACAGTACAGCGCACTCACTAATGAGTGGAATGACTTCGGCCTGGCCGATATACCGGTCATTGCGTTCGCTGTCCACGAACAGACGCAGACGTTGGTCATTGGTACCAGCGGATCCGGGGTATTTCTCGCACAGAATATGAGTCTCTCGACAGGTGTCGAGGATGAGATCCTGGATGGTGAAATCCCGACCACATTCGCACTGCTGCAGAACTATCCGAACCCGTTCAATCCGCAGACGACTATTCCGTTTGATGTGCGCAAGACAGCGCACGTAACGGTCGGCGTCTACGATGTGCTGGGACGTAGGGTCGGACTGCTGGTTGACGGTCAGATGGCTGCCGGACAACACCAGATTACCTGGTTTGCCGGTGACGTTCCAAGTGGAACGTACCTCATCCGCATGGAAGCGGGCGGCCGCGTCTTCACAAGAAGCATGGTTCTGCTCAAGTAATATTCGTTTGAAGATGCAAGCGCGGGTCTGGTCGGTTTAATCGGCCAGACCCGCTCTTCGTTTACGGCACTTCATAACAATGGGAAAGGGGCCGATACTATCCGGAACAAGGCCTCCTTCAGCCATCACATGTTCGAAAACACCCCCATACTAGGACCGCGAACGGCTTATACCACCCACGATGATCTCGTGAGGAAGGCGCGCTCCGGAAAAGCCAGAAGGGCCGTCTCCAGAGTCAGAAAACTTCGGATTGATTCATCTGCGAAGCGATTGGTCGGTCGACAAACCAGCTTCAGAACCCAAAAACGACCCGCTCAACGAACGGCGAGCTGAGCCGATTCGGTTGAGAGTGTAGCAACACCAGGTGGAAGATCTACTTCTGGAAGCCGAGCAGAATCACAGAGTTTAGACCAGGTGGATTCGCTGGGGCGCGGATTGGGCTCCGCCCAAGCCGCGCCCCGCGTGCTTTTCATGAGAACCAGATCTCCACAACGACCCACAACGTAGTCCCTCGTGAGCGGAATCTTCCCACAGGGCGTATCCAAGACGTACTTCGGGATTGCGAACCCGGTTAATCGACCCTGAAGTTCGTGCATGAGATGCATCCCTTCTTCAATCGATGTTCGGAAATGGGCCGTTCCGCCAATCAGTTGGGCCTGATACAGGTAGTAGGGACGAACCCGCATGCGCACCAGTCCATCACAGAGTTTTCGCAATGTCGATGCATCGTCATTTATGCCGCGCAGCAACACGGTCTGGTTACCGACTGGAACGCCGGCACGAAGAAGTCGATCGATGGCCGCACCTGCCTGCTCAGTCAACTCACGAAGGTGATTGAAATGCGTGTTGAGCCAGACAGGGTGGTGAGCCGAAAGGATCTGGCATAGCTCAGGCGTAATGCGCTGGGGGAGTTTCACCGGCATTCGGGATCCGATTCTGATAATCCCAACGTGTGGAATCGCCCGCAACTGGCTCAGCAACCACTCGATATTCTGGTCACCCAGCGTCAGGGGATCGCCCCCGGTGAGCAGAACGTCATGAATTTCTTCGTGTGCCGCGATATACGCGATCGCCTCCTTCAGTTCACTTTTCCGCATCATGAATTCCGCTTCGCCCACCATACGCTTTCGCAGGCAGTACCTACAGTAAATCGCGCACTGACTGGTCACGCAGAATGCGACACGATCATCATAATTGTGAATGAGGTTTTTCACTGGTGAGTGACCAACCTCTTCCAGTGGGTCCTCAACGCCAACAATATCGGGAGCCAGCTCATCAGGGAGCGGAATGACCTGTCGCCTCACCGGGCAAGTGTGATCGTCCGGATCCATGAGAGAGGCGTAATATGGGGTTATTGACCACTGAAACACGTCTTTTGTGTCTCTGATCGCCTCTATTTCGGCAATGGACGGCTGCAAATACGCCTCCAGCTCTTCCACCGTACGAACGCGATTTCGCATGTGCCAGCGCCAGTCGTTCCAGTCGTCCGAAGACATCTGGGGGGTGGTCGTCGGGCGTTCCAATTCTGAAATTGAATCCGGGATAACTGTCATGGAAGTACGCGCTCGAATGCGTCTCGGAGAATCATTGCAAGAAAATCAGGATACGACTGCCCGTCCAGCTCAGCCATTATCGCGAAGGTACCATCCGGAGCGAAGGTCGGCAGTGGATTTATTTCCAAGAACCATTCCTGTCCTGCGGTGTCGACCCGAAAATCGACTCGGGCAAAATCCTTGCACTCTAGTTTATTGAATACGGCAACTGATGCGTTCGACAGCACACCTTCCAGTTCTGAACTCAGATCGCCAGTGAGCTCAAAGTCGTGATCCACAGTCGGCAATCCCTTGCGATCCAGCGCGTGCAGACCAATTCTGGAATGCCGTTCGGTTGCGCGCTGAATGACAGGCATGGTCCGAACCGGGTCGGATCCGATGACGGCGACTGTGAACTCACCTCCCTCAATAAACTGCTCTACAATCACACTCTGGCCGTAGGACGTGGCGATGTGATCGACCTGACTGCGAAGCGCGTAGATGGAATTCACTTTGCTCGACGTGGTCAGCCCTTTCGCCGATCCCTCATATCTGGGCTTGACAAAAAGTGGGAAAGCCCCCGGTAGGGTGCCTGGATCTATTTCGATTGACGAGGAATAGCATCTGTAGCCGGGCGTCCGAAGACCAGCTGCGACGGCGAGGTCCTTGGTCCAGGCTTTGTCAAGACTCAGCGACAATGTCAAAGCATCCGAACCGACAAATGGTACCCCCATTATTGCGAGGAGTGCCGGTGCTTCGCCCTCTCGATTTCTGCCACGACTACCCTCCGCGATATTGACGACCACATCGAAATCAGGGTTGTCCATATGCTTCAGCAGATCCCTCGCCCCGCCCACGCGGACAGGCTGGTGGCCAAGACGCTGTATGGCCTCTTCGAGGACCTCGAGCGTCTCGAGGGGCTCGTTTTCGACATCTGCGTCAAATGGATCTCCCTCTTCCCATGGGAAATCCTCAAACAAATCGTAAACAAGGCCGACGCGCATTACTTTCTCGAAATAAAAACAGGTACAACGCAGCACGAATCCTTTTGTGCGTTCCTGCTTCGAATTCCTCGCGGGAAATCATTTCCATCTCGATCATAATGAATCGCACTGTCCAGCTTCTCATCCCGAGCATCATTCTTCTCGGTGCTTGCCAGGCACCCTCAACGGAGAACGTGTTTCCGAGCGGAACCATCGTCGACATGTCCTACGCGTACAATGACGCCACGGTGTACTGGCCGACCGCCGGGGGATTTGTAAAAAGTACCGATTTCGAAGGGTTCACAGACGGTGGCTACTACTACAGCGCGTACTCCTTCCGTACTGCTGAGCACGGAGGAACACACCTGGATGCTCCTGTTCACTTCTCGGAGGGTAAACATTCAACGGATCAGATCCCACTCAGTCAATTGATGGGCTCCGCTGTTCTAATCGATGTCCAGGTAGCTGCAATGGCCGATCCGGACTATCAGATTTCTACGGCGGACATCTCTGCCTGGGAATCTGCTCACGGCCCAATCCCAGAAGGCTCGATCGTACTCTTTCGGACTGGGTACGGACAGTATTGGCCCGATCGCGCTGCGTACATGGGAACTGCGGAAATTGGCGCCGAAGCCGTAGCGCTACTTCATTTTCCCGGAATTCATCCGAGTGCCGCGACGTTCCTGAGTACCGAGCGATCCATAAAAGCCGTCGGCATTGACACCCCGAGCATCGACTTCGGCCAATCGACTTTGTACGAAACCCACCAGAATCTATTTAGCGCCAGTATTCCAGCCTTTGAGAATGTGGCCAATATAGATCAACTGCCCGAAACCGGCGCCATCGTAATCGCCCTACCTATGAAAATCGAGGGTGGAAGCGGTGGTCCCGTGCGTATCATTGCAATCATTCCTTAACCGGTGCCGCCAGTCTTGAAAAACTCCGAACTCAGCCCGCTCCTCGAAATACTTTGGCATGCGTCGGACAACCCGCTGCTTCTGGTGGCTGACGAATCCGTTGTTATGGCAAATGAGGCGGCTATCGAGCTGACAGGATTGAGCGCTGAGGATCTTGTTGGCAAAACACTGGATGACATCCTGATCCTGAATGGATCCTGGAATAGATCGTTCGACGCTAAAGTTGATGGTCGGGTGAGAGCGGACTCCGGAGATGAACTGGATGTCCAGATTCGGTCCTGGAAATCCCGGCATGAGAACCGAGATGTTGTATGCATTCAGGTGAGTACATCGAGTAACGCACTGCCTTTGGACGAAAATAGGGTCAGTGAGTCAGAAGAGAGATTTCGGTCCATCGTTGAAGGGTCGAACGACTACATCGCGATTGTGAATGAAGAAAGGGAGTTTCTTTACGTCAACCGGCTCATCTGGGGATTGAAACTGGAGGATGTCATCGGAACCAAATTGGATCGATTGATCCCGGAAGAATTTCTTGAAGCCGCCACAGGGGCCATTACACACGTATTTGAAACTGGCGAATCCTTCGATTACGAAACGGTGGCGCTGGAAGAACGTGGTGTGCGGACGTGGTTGTACTCCAAAGTCAGCCCTATGAAGAACAAGGACGGGGTATACGCAGCGTCCATTATTTCCCGAGACGTCACCGAACATCATAATCATCAGCTTGAGATAGAGAGACTGAATGAAGATCTGGAGTTTCGGGTCGCAAAACAGACTCTGGAGCTTTCTTCCCTTCTGATATCTGCCACGGACCTTAGTACCGGGCTCGAGGCAGGTCCTGTTTTTTCTTCGGTTGTCATGACGATAACTGAGGCGCTTCCACAGATCTCCGAAGCTGTCGTCTGGCTGCACGACAAATCTTCGAAATTGCTGACATGCATGGCCGCGAGTACTGAAATAAAGGATAAAACGGGTGTTTATTCGACCAACGGAGAGCTGGAGCCGTTTCTGAAAAATTTCGGCAGTGTCTATCAGGAAGACATCTACTACCCATCCCAATTCGATTTGAGCTGGGCGTTTGCAGGCGTTAATCAGCCTGAAAATGTTATCGCCTGTATCGAGATTTCAGAGAATTCGTTTGGCAGCTCCCTGCTCTTCCTCTGCGGACAGGATGACTCTGGTGTCTTCTCCCTGTCGACTGTCCATTTTTTAAAGTCTCTCGCTGCTCAGGCTGCAATCGCACTCAACAATGTTGACCTGTACGAGCAGCTCAGACAATTGTCCATCCGGCTCCTTCATATACAGGAACAGGAGCGGCGGACCCTGGCCATAGAACTGCACGATCAGTTGGGCGGCCTGATAACCTCACTGAGAATGGTGCTACAAGAGGTTGAACCCACCACTGAAACCATGCGAGCCGTTGAACTTCTGGAATTGCTGGGAAACTCGGCGCGAGACCTTTCCAGCACGTTGCGACCCTCCACGTTGGATGATTTCGGCCTTGTCGCGGCAATCAGCGAGCTGATACCGCCTTCTCAGGCGAATCAAGTTCTAAAAATTAACTTCGACCACAATCTGGGTGAAGATGAACGATTTTCTCCCAGCGTCGAGACCGTCGTTTACCGTGTGATTCAGGAAGCAACCACAAATGTACTACGACACTCCAAAGCGCGAGAGCTCGCGATATCACTACTGAAATCTGAAAGCGCTGTAGATATCAGGATTCACGACAACGGGATAGGCTTCGATCCCGAGAGCGAGACCATTCGCAAATCAACATCGCTCGGGCTCCGGGGAATGGAGGAGCGCGTTGCACTCATCGGTGGGATGTTCTCAATCGAGTCTTCCGCGGATAGTGGAACGATCATCACCGCCTCCATTCCAACAGATGTGGAAGCATGGCAATGACGCCTCAGCTTAAGACTGGTCCGCCAGGATGCTACCATCGGGCATCCGCTGTCCTGGGAGGTCCAGACCTTCACCAAGAGCGATAAGTTCGGAACACAGTTCCGCCCGATCCTCAATCAATCGCTCTATGATAACTTTTCGACGGTGTCGTGTTACGCGGACTCGAATGGCTCGATACGTCTCGGTCGACATTTCGGTGTACACCAGGGCGAGATAGCCCCCAAATATTCCGACGGCAACTGTCACCAGAACGACCAACAGCGCAACATCGGGCATAGATGGAAAGATCGAACGCAGCTCTTCGTGACCAATCCAGGCGAGGATGGCTACGGCCGCCCACGTTGCGGGATACAGGATTGCCCCACTGAACAGCTTTACAGTGGCCTCGTCCTTTCGGGCGTCGGCCACTTTCGTGGTAATCCAGTTCAGCAGCCAATAGGGGCCAAAATTTATCAGCGTCCCGAGGAGCAGGATTGGAGGAAACAGGAGATAGACCGCGATGGCCTGACCCAGAAACAGAAGGGGCAGCAGGGGCGAGCCCATGCCAGGTTTGGCAGTCAGTTCATGGTCGTCGATTCCCAGCGCACTCAGATAACGGTTGTACCGATTCAGGCGCTTGACAAGGTCGGCAATTTTCAGTGGGTCAGACTTCATCCGAGCCTGGTAGCCAAACCAGATTCTGTCGAATCCGAGGTGACTCTCGGCCAGGCCCGGATTCCGATAGTCTGTCCCGTTCTGCCAGGCAAGGTCGGCCCGAATCAGTCTGCGAGCCCGGTGCATCAGTTGGTGAATGTGCCAGTCTTCCGTTGCTCCAACGACCTCGACCAATCTGGCATCGATGAGCTCAGTGAGTCCGGCCACCGCCGGTCGCAGGACCGATCGTTCCTCTCCGGGATCAATGTCCAGGGTTTCGGGAAGCGGAAGCGCCGGATGGAACGTAATGAGTACCCGCGACCGAAATATGTTCTTGCGATCGTAGTACAGGCCAACGGGCACAATAACCGGATCCGAAACACCATTCTCGGAAAGCATCCGGGCCCGGTAATACAGTCTTGATGCCCCCGTTTTGATGTCTGAAAGGTGAGACATGTCATGGCTCACCCCTTCTGGAAAAAGAGCCGAATAGGACCCGGTGGCGATTTCTCGCGCCATTCTGTCTAGACTTTCCTCGTTGGCACGCATCTTCTCAACGCGTGAAAGATCACTTTCGTCGCTCGCTCGATAAATCGGGACTGTGCCGAGGTGGCGCATCAGACTCCCGATCAGCGGCCAGCTGAAAAGACCATGGCGGGCCCCGAAGATAATCCTTCCGGGAAAGTGGGCAATTATGAGAGCCGGATCGATCAGTCCGTTCGGGTGTCCCGCTATGAGCAGTCCACCCCGGTCGAGAGGTAGGTTCTCGACCCCCTCAACAACGACCTCTTTGAAAAACAGCCTCAGAAGAACTCGAAAGAATCTCCGGATCGCTCGGTATGCTCCAGTTGTTGGTTCGGACATGTCTGCTCAGTTCAGAGACACCTTGCGGATAAAGCGGCGGACTGCACTCTCCGAACCCACCCATCCGAGCAACAGGCCCGCAACCACAATCGCCAGAGAAAATGTTACCGTGGTATAAAGATCCGTCGTTTCCAGCTGCGGTAGATAATAGGTCATCGCGTAATGCAGGACCCATAAAATGAACAGCGCCAGGACGGACGAAATCAATCCCTGGATCATCCCCTCGACAACGAACGGTATTCTGACGAAGGCGTCGGTCGCACCCACAAGCTTCATGGTTCGAATCATCAGTCTCCGCGAATAAATAGCCAGTCTGATCGTATTGGCAACCAGAAAAATGGAGGCCAGCAATACAAGGATTCCTATGGACATACCGATGACTGAAAGCAATCTGCGATTTCCCTGCACCCTGGCGAGCAACGAACGGTTGAACACGACTTCATCCACACGATTCCATGATGAAAACTCTGCTACCAATATGTTCAGACTATCAGTGTTGATGTACGCCGTTTCAACGGTGACCTTGATCGATGCGGGAAGAAAGATTTCGTCAAAGAAGACCTCGGCCTCCTCCCCAAAATCTGTCCGAAAGATTTCCTGCGCCTCTTCCTTCGAAATGTACACGGCTCCCTCCACTCCTGGCATCGCATGGGCCCTTGCGTGCAGCGCCGCTGCGACGTCGGGGGGGACTTCCTCTAGAAAGATCTCGACCTCTCCAACGCGCTGGGTCAACCACTCTGCCACACTTCTGGCCTGCCACGTCACGATGACGAAGAGACCCACCATCACCAGAGCTACGGTCATGGCACTGGTTGATGCGATCGAGGAAAAACTCGATCGCCTGAAACCGGCAAACCCTTCTTTGACAGCGTAAGGAATCATTGGTTTACATTCCCAGCATGAGCATTACAGCATTCAGCATCAGTCTGCTCGGTCCAATCCAGAACATGCGGTACTGGGTTTTGTCCAGCAACAAAATAACTTTCCCACCGCCCATATTCTGAACTCCGGCGAACGCTTTTCCCGCAAGTTTCTCTTTGTTTTCGTCGGAGGAAGCTCCAGAGGCCAATACCGTTGATTGATCGCGATCATAGTAACCGACCGTTGCCATTGAGGAAGAAGGCATCAACGCATCGGAGCCAAATTTAAGACTGAACATGTGATCGGGCATTCCGGCGGCAAGAGGGTGGCTATTGTCCAGGACCGCCCTCATTGCCGAGCCTGATATACGCCCGACGTTTGTTGAGTCTCTTCTGTCCTCGAAACGCGTGTAGAATCGCTCCTCGAGATCGTCATTCTCCGCCGCATCATCCTCTGATTCCCCCTTGTCGGAAGCCTTCGCCAATTCGATGCCGGTGATTCCACTTCTACCTTTGGTCAGGAACGAAGCTGCGCTCTCTGAACCAACGAGTGTTCCTCCTTTCCGTATCCATGTGGTGAGTCGCTCCGTCTGCACGCTGTCAAAAACGGTACCAGGATTGCCGGGAGGCAATATGAGTACATCGTACTCGTCCAGATCGAGACCCGCAAAAGATCTGCCGCGGATGCGGTCCACGCCGTACTCCACCCATCGATCGAACATGAACCACAGTTGGCCAGCCGTCTCAGATGAAAATGGAGAATCGATCATCAGTGCGACGTTTGGTTTCTTGATTACGCGCGCGCTTGCGGACGCCAGGTCCATCCCGCGGTCCATTCGCGAGGCATCCAGCCCTACGATTCGAACACCCGAATCTCTGGCGATTCGCGCCATATCAGCTTCCAGATGATCCTGAAGGTCTCTATTGCGACCCCTCAACACGATCACGGTGCCGACTGAAAAGTCTTCATCGCCCATTCCAAATGTTTTCCGAGCTGATCGCACATTGTAACCGGCCTCCCACAACATGCCGAGTGCCTTAGGGGCCCCTCGCTGGCGCCAATCGATGGCGTACCCGTATCGGGCATTCTCCCCGATTATCCCGCTTTCCCTTGACGGTCGAGAATGAACAGGCGTGGTGTCTGCTCGAAGATTCTGCTCGGTCCACGCCGCATCGCTCAGATTGTAGGCCAGTGGAATGGACCAGGTCGACATGTCGTACATGTCCAGCGACTCGATCTCCATCTGGCGCTGCATCAGCGTATTAATGAGGATGTGTCGGTCCTGATTGGTGCGAATGACATACGTTCCGACGCCAAAGCTTCTCCGTGCGGAGGTGGCATCCCAGTAGTCGTAAGCATCGATAGAAAATGCTTCCGTTGTCTGCTCGATCTCAACGCCATGCTTCAAAAGGAGATCGATTACGTCCCCCACATAGCCGTTTCCGCCGTCGTCAGGTATCAGATAGGCTTTTGTCTCGCTGTCACTCGTTTCCGGGTCGAAAAAGGATCGGAAGTAGCTCAAGAGCGCCCCACGATTCTCTACCGCGGATCGCACGACGGCCATCGAAGTCGAGAAATGGTCGAAGGCGCGTTGACGCAAGGTTAAAACATATCCATCGTTCGTTTTCACAGCTCGGCCGCCTCGGCTGTGCCCACCCTGCTCGGACAACATTCCAATCGACCCCAGAATGCTCGGATACGATGATCCGTAGCCCGGATAGAAAAATTCGAAGGACTCTCGCGTGAAATAGTTCACCTGATTTCGGGCCAGCGCTTCGCCGCTGGCCCGCCCGAACACATCCGCCCACATCTCATAATCTTCCGGCAGATTCAGATTTCTTGGAGGCTTGCCGGGCATCGTGAAATAGTTGTTGTTGAAGCCCTGTTCGTGATAATCCATGTGGACCTGGGGAAGCCACTGCTGGTACAGCGCTATACGTCCCCTCGATTCCGGGTGCACCAGCCAGACCCAATCGCGATTCAGGTCAAACCAGTAGTGATTGGTCCGACCACCGGGGAACGGTTCAACGTGCTCCGCATCACTGGAGCTTACCCTCAACTGGTTGCTCTGCATCGACTTGTACCAGTACACATATCGATCTCGTCCGTCCGGATTGATGGTGGGATCGATGACAACGACTGTCTGGTCGAGCATCTGAAGAGTTTCCTCATCCGTTCCTGCGGCCAATCGATAAAGGACCTCGAGGGCGGCTTCTGTACTCGACGGTTCATTTCCGTGAACGTTGTAGCTGAGCCAGGTAACAATTGGATTACCCGAGATGAGCTCCTGCGCTTCGGAGTCGGGCAAGTCTGAGTCGGCTAATCGAAGATTGGCCGCTCGGATTTCGTCCAATCTGGCATGATTGGCCGGTGTGGTAATGAACAGCGCGTGCAACGGGCGATTCTCATACGTCCTGGCGTATTCGGTGATCGTTACCCGGTCGGACGCCTCAGCAACTGCGTGAATGTATCTGACGACGTCGGCATAAATCGTGTATTCGGCTCCCGTCTCGTATCCCAGAAATTCTGAAGGGCTTGGAATGGATGAATCTCTGGGGACGTCTCCCTCAAAATGAAAGTGCGGAGGAATGAGGTCCTCCTGAGCGCTCGCCGTCAGACAGAAGGAAAGAACGAGTATCGATGAGAGGACGAATTTGTAATACTGTTGCATGCTGCAGAGGTACCGGGAATGGATGCGATCGTCGTATCATAATCCTTTGTGCGAGTCTCCTCGGTGAAGGACAGGTGCCAAAAGTAGAGGCACCCGAGCTAAGGATCAACGCGTCTTTCGTTACAAGGGACCAAATGACTCTCGCCACGCCCATAATTGCATTTCAAGACCACACGACCGACATTTTGGGTTGGTCGCACTCCAAAGTGTCATGATCGGAACTCAGGTCTCACATTACATCATCGAATCCGAACTCGGTCGAGGCGGGATGGGTGTGGTGTATAAGGCGAGGGATACGACGCTGGATCGGACGGTGGCCCTCAAGTTTTTGCCGCCGATGATCGGGGCTGATGAAAACATGGAGGCCCGCTTCATCAACGAAGCAAAGGCCGTTTCAGCCCTCGATCATCCCAATATCGCGGTAGTACACGAGATTGACAGGACAGATGACGGCCAGCTCTTCATCGTCATGGCGTGCTACGAAGGCCAGACCTTGGAAGAGAAGATCGAGGAAGGGCAGGCATCCATCGAGGAAGTTGTGGAGGTTGCTTCTCAGATCGCTTCGGGACTTCAGCGTGCACACGACACCGGTATCATTCACCGGGATATCAAACCCGGAAACGTGATCATCACAGAGCACGGGGACGCTAAAATTCTCGACTTCGGGCTGGCCAAAGTGCAGAATCTTACCCTGACGGTAGGCGCTCATTCACTCGGGACGCTGGCCTATATGAGTCCGGAACAGTCACGTGGCGGAGATCTCGATCATCGTACTGATCTCTGGGCTCTGGGCGTTGTGATGTACGAGATGATAGCGGGTCGCAGGCCGTTCGATGGCCCATACGATGCGGCCATTCTATATGCAGCGTCTAACGAAGCCCACGAGCCTCTTACTACCTGGCGGCCCGATGTGCCCGAGTACCTGGATGAACTGGTAACCCGACTTCTCGAAAAGACGCCTGAACGGCGTATTCAGAGAGCTTCCGAAGTAGTCGCGACACTGAAACAGCAGCAGGTTCCAACGGCCTCCCAGATTGAAGCGGTCACTCCGGATGTGGTGGACACACCAGCAGAACCGGTCAGCAAGACTCCTTCTGCATCAAGCCTCACAATCAACTTCGATACAGCTCCTCTGGCCCAGAAGCCATGGATATGGATATCGATGGTCGGCGTCATCGCGGTACTTTCCTTGATCTGGATATTTGGATTACCCAGCACTGGAGGAACGGGCGACGCCGATCGTGAAGCGGCTCGAGTGCATCTCGAGGCTGGAATCGATCACCAGAGGGTGAGCGAGTTTTCCCTCGCAGAAGTTGAGTACCAACGGGCTATTGATCGAGACCCTTCGCTCTGGTCAGCCTGGACTTCATGGTCATCGGTGAAAAACGTGCTCGGTGAGCACGATCTGGCCATCGCATATGCACGTAATGCGCTTGCACTGAATCAGGCTGATCAGGTCGCGCATTTCAATCTGGGGATCGGACTCGTCGATTCGGGCAATCCCGCGGAAGGATTGGAGGCTTTTGAAGCTGCCGTACGCGCAGACGGCAACTTCATTGCAGCGTACAGTGCGTGGGGAAATACGTTGATCGCGGAAACCCTCTACCAGGATGCCATTGACGTGCTTCTACGCGGCCATGAGGCCGCCCCTTCCATAGATCCGAATCTCTTTTTGATCTACCGCAATCTGGGCTTCGCATATACGGGTCTGAATCAGCCAGACGATGCCATTCTGAACTTCGAATCGTCCCTCCAACTTCAATCGGGACAACCCACGGTCGTGGCTGGACTGGCGGTCCAGCTGGAAGCAACGGGCGATGCGCAGTCGGCAATTGAGCAATGGAATAGCTACCTGGGGATGGAGACTGATCCGCTCAAGCGGCGCGATGCGCAGCAAGCCATCGACCGACTTCAATAGGGTGATTGTGGGCCGGCCCGAGGCCGGCCCACTAGAATACAATCTATTTCAGAAGCACCATCCGCATGGTGTGTGACTCCAGTTTTGTAGCGACACGGTAGAAGTACACTCCGCTCGCCATATCAGAAGCATCCAACGGCACTTCATGCCATCCAGCGCCGTAAGATGCACCGCGTGCAAGCGTAGCGACTACACGCCCCGTCAGATCGAGGACGGTAATTGTGACTTGATCAGCCTGCGGTAGTGCGAAGCGAATGGTCGTCCGAGGATTGAACGGATTTGGGTAGTTCTGGGTGAGCGTGAACACGGAAGGCAATTCGTCCGATTCCGTCGCTGTGGACGTACCCGAAAGTAATATCACTTCCATCGTCTCGATTCCCGTTCCTTCGATCAAGAACGACTCCCCGGCTTTGAGGTCGGATTCTTCCAGAACCCCGTCAGCCACATCATACAGTACAACACGCAATTCATCCGCAGGATCTACCGCGCCTCGTTCAAGAGTCATCGGAAGAGGTGCGCTCGTCAGATCAACAATGGCAGATTGCAGAACACTAACGTACTTGCCGTCAGAGTATTCGGCACGCCACGATTGTGAGGGTGCCAGTGGCGGAAGCGTAAAGGCATTCTCCGAGAGCTCATTCGGTAACTGTCCTCCGAAATACAGTGTATGCGAGGAGTTATCGGCTGGTGTCAGCACGAACGAATTGAAATCGGCCAGCAGTTCAAAATCTGAACCCCCAGATGAGCCTCCCTTGGCTAGAGCGCAATCGAGCGTGATGGTGCCAGCCCCGTCGGCCATCAACCAGTAGCCCTTTCCGGCGACGTAATCCGACGAGAGGACATAGGCCGCAGCGCTATAGCCAAACTGGGTCCCAGCAACGAGCACACCCGTGTCACACGTCGCGACAGCTGCAGCGATGGTGCATCCTGGACCTGACACCATATTCCAACCCGCTTCCACATCCACATTCATGATGGAGCGAACGAAAACGTTGTTCGAAATGACGGCAGCGCCGGGAAACTCGACCCAGTAACCCCGCCCGTGCTGAACCTGGTTCAACTGGGGTGCGGAATATTGTCCGGTGAACGTGGTGATACGACTCCCAGCAGGTGACCCAAACAACACTTCCGCTGACATGTCGGGCGCTGAATACGGAATACCCAGCAGATTCCAACTCGCAACTACCGATACATCAAATTGAGAGGTGTTTTCGACGTTCAGTTTCCAGATGGCAGAAATGCCGCCGTCAGAAGCGAGTATCTGCCAGTAATACGTTCCCGGAGTAAGATTTACTGCGACACCATTTGCGACGTTCGAAAGATCGGACACAACATTTGTGAGTGCTTCATCCGTAGCTATAATCAGTCGATCCGTTCCCTGGGTAGCGGACGACCAGAAGAAAGACACGTCTCCGGGAGTCGAAAAGGCGTCATCAGCAGGCGCCGACAAGAGGGGAGCCGGAAACTGGTTTGTCTCTATTCTGAATATCGTTCCGGATTCGGGTAGCACCGCATCATAAACAGGAGGGGCGCCATTCACATCCCCGCCGTTCCAGTTCACAAACACGAGGCGACCCATCTTCTCAGTGCCCAAAATAGCCTCGGGGTCGGTAGCGGTCGATATCACCCACGCGTCATATCCGACAGTTCCCGGAGACGTGTCCACTGGTTCATGTATATAAAACCAGTCTGTTTGTGGATCGTTCGTTCCTCCGGACACTTCATGATCCAGGTCACGAATCCCCCAGCCATCATCTTCCCAGTCGATGGCGGCTACGTTCATCCGAAAATCATCGCTGGTATCATTTGGCGTTCCAATTCCTGTATTCCATACTTCGAACGGTAACGGATCGCCAGGCTTAACCGTCCCTGTAAAGAATCGATCGTAATTTATGGTCGTACCCGTGAATCTAAGTTCATAGTCATACGGCATTGGGTTCGAAGTGGCGAAACGTAAGACGCGAGACAGGAATTCCGTATAAGAGGGTCGAGCTCCGTTTCCCCCGGTGTGGATAAACCACGTGGATCCGTTGACCTGTTGCGTTGCGTCCGGATTTCCAATTCCCGGAAATCCACGAAAGCCTGCTGCTGCACTGGATGGCGGCGAGACCAGACCCCCGGCATTCTCCACAACTGAAAAACTTTCAAACACGCTCAAGTTCGTGAACGTTTCGGTGCCAGTGGAAAAGCTGAATGTGCCCGACCATGGGCTATACGTCACCGGATTGAACGCTCGCACGCGCCAAACATAATCCTGGTTGGCGACGAGCTGACCGGCCAGACTGACAGTCGTGGATTCGGAATAGACAGAAAATGAATTCTGGAATCCGTCATTGTCCGCGAGTTGAACTTCGAATTGGACATCATCGCCGGAATTGAAGATCCACTCAAGCGTAACATCCAAAGGCTGTGAAGGCGCCATGTCTCCTGGAACAGTCGGTTCGGGGATCGCCAAAACTGTGACAGCCAGATCCCCCACAATATCCTGAGCCACCTTCCCCTGAAGATTTGTCGCGGCGTTGAGTAGTTCACTCACTGAATCCACATTGTCAGTGCCACGAGCCCAGAGAACTCCGACCAGGATTTCGGCAGATTCGCCCGGCTGCAGATCGAATGGGCCGATGCCGACTACCATTCGCCGATCGCCAAGAGGACTCGGATTTCCAAATCCATCAGAGTCGAGCTCGGACCAAAACGCACCGGGGGTGCCGGGATACACGTGTTTCACGACAGCGCCCGCCGTTAAATATCCGTCTCCCCCTTCCGTCATCGGAGTCCCGTCCTTCCATATGCCTCTCATAACGTTATACATCTCCTCACCAAAGCGCGGGTCTCCCGGCAGGCCTACACCACTGCCAAAGTACATGTATGAGGACATGCCGATCTGTTCTCCAGCCTCATCGGTCGATCCATCATTGTCATTGTCCAGGCCATCGGAATCGGCCAATGGACCGCTCATAATTTGATAACCGATCGCGGGTGGTCCGATCCCGTAAGCAGTCTCATCATCATTGTCACCGTTGTAGACATATCCAATGTTCAACGCCGGTGCACTTCCGACGTAGTCATCGTTGAAGGCGCCCAGATCAACGTCGTTGAACAGCCCAATATGCGTGTCCTCGATCGGAAGTGTATTGCGATTAATAATCCGATAACGGTAGAAGGTGGCATTATCTATGTCCGTGTCCGAGGATGATGCAGCAAACGCCGTCACGTGCACTTCGATTCCCAGCGGAGCACTTTCGGTCCGATTGTGGGTGTTACCTACATCGTTCATTATCCAGAAGAGGGACTCATCGCCGAGAACTTCAGGACGATCGCCCGCGGCCAAGTCGTAGTTATTCGGGTTGCCATCGCCGTCTATCACGGGTGCTCCGAGTTCCCACGGCCACTCCAACGCATCGAGACCAGGCTGCTCTCCCGCGTCCAGAGCATTGATATCCCTCTCGGCCACCCTATAGATGCGATCATAGATCGAACAATCCTGCCCAGCAACCACACCGGAAACGGGACCGGGCCAGAATTCATAGGAGCCGTAGGTTGCACCTGCGACCCTGAGCGTGTTGCTGACCTGGCCACCCACCCACAAACTGCCCGTAAAATGTGCATTGACACCATCCGCCTTGGGTACGGTGTACACCTGCGGCGATCCTCGCCAAAAAGTATTTCCGGTGTTGATAATCCGAGCGCGAACATTGTTCGTGGACAGTATCTCGTCGGCACCACCCGTGGTGCAAGCGCCCACCTGAGCGTTTACTGACTCAGGGGTCAGGAGTACTAAGAAGGCGGCTAGAACAATCAGATATCCAGTTTTCATCGTGATGTCAGAATTCGGGTGGTGATGCTTTGTGTGATGAGTCTTCGTCATTTCATCAGCACCATTTTTCTGACTTCAGTAAACTGGCCAGCCGTCATCCTGTACAGATATAATCCACTGGCAAGCGATCGAGCATCGAATCGAACGACGTGATATCCCGCCTGTAGGCGACTATTCACCAATATTGCTACCTTCCGCCCCAACAGATCGAACACCTCGATACGGACCGCGGCAGCTTCTGGAATACCAAATCGGACCGCAGTCACCGGGTTGAATGGATTCGGGTAGTTCGCGCTGAGTACGTAGGTGTCAGGAATGAGTGGATCTTCCACCTCGATCACCACCTCTTCTTCCTCAATGCCGTCACTGAACGATTTTCCAGAAGACGAAGCATGATCCGCAGCCTTGATGGCGTGCTTCCAGGCTTTCTTGAATCCCTCGATCGCCTTTTTTAGATATTCATTTTCGAACTCCTTGATGGCCTTGTCATAGTCATCGACCGCTTTCTTCAGTTCCTTTTCGCACTTATCCGAGCCATCACAAACAACGTCGTTAATTGCGATTTCGGTCAACTCTTGATCGATGAGGACGACCTCGGTCAGTATTTCGCCAGCAACGGTGCTGCAGTTGGAACCTGCTTCTGAAATCGTCGCGAGCTCTTCTATCAGATCGATGTCAAAATCAAATACCTTCTCTCCACTGTCCTTGTTCTCGGGATTGAGGGACATTCCGCCGACATCGAGCCAATACTTGGCTTCCAACGATTTCTCAATCAGCTTAATCGCCTCGTCGACGGCATTCTGAAGGTCCTTCGCGGTCGATTTCTTGCTCGATTTTTTACTCGACTTCTTACTTGATTTCTTGCTGTCATCGGAAGCAGTCGGGGGAAGTATGTAACACACTCCGCGCAATTGAAGCATTCTTTCCAGAATGACTTCGCGTCGATCCGGGAAAGTGTTCTCGTCGTCATCGAGGTCTCTATTGTCTCCGACACCGTCAAGATCCACATCCAGCTGCTCGGCCGGATCCAGAGGGAAAACGTCGAATCCATCCAGAGCACCATCATCGTCCGTGTCAGGATCGTTCGGATCAGTGCCAATAGCCGTTTCTTCGGCATCACTCAGACCATCATTGTCGGCGTCATCGCCGAAAGTGATGATCGTGATTCCTCCATCTTCATCTGCGTTGTTGACGATCAGGGTTCCCGTACGACTGTCCAACACAATGGCTTCGGGCTCCTCTTCCAGTTCGATCGTATCCTCTAACGTGAACGTGAAACCGGTAGTCACGATCGGATCTGAACTGAACCCGGTGACCGCTCCCGCACCCGCCGTGGCGCTGATTCCTAGTCTGTAGGTATCTACTACGTTCACCTCCTCAAGGGTGACTGGATCCAGTCTGACAGCAGTCACGTACAGGATCGTTCCGTCGGGACTCAGTGCCAATTCTCGGGCGGAAGACTCGCGACTTGTTCTGGCAATAACTTGATATGGATCTGCTGAATTTGGATTGATATCGATCCATAGGATCTCTCCTTCGACCGTCGATACAAACGCAGAAACTCCATCTGGGCTAATTTCAACATCCCTGTACGACGATTCCCTTGATATCCGTGCTCCATCGGGGTCCAGGTCAGTCTCTCTAGAAGAAGACTCCCTGGACACCCGAGCAATAGCCTGGTTGTACGTCGGCGAGCCCGGCTGGATGTCAAATATCAACAGCCCCGCCGAGCCCGTCGCGAGCGCCTTCGTTCCATCGGGAGTTATTTCGATGTCGCGATAGGAAGATTCGCGTGAAATGCGAGTCCCGTCAGGATCCAGATCAGACTCTCTCGCGGAAGATTCACGTGAAATACGACCGACTACCCTATTGACACCACCACTACTTGGATCACCATCGATAATCGAAATTCCTTTCGAAGTGAACTCGGCCACATAAATTCTCGTACCGTCTGGCGTCACTGCAATTCCCGTCGGATTCAGTCCGACCGGCACCTGAGTGATTTCCTGATTGTACGCATAGATTGGATCGTTCGGATCAATATTGATCACTGAGACCGTGTGCGTGTCAAAATTCGTCACGTATGCCCGGGTCCCTTCTGCGTTGATCGCAATCTTGAACGGGAATTCGCCAACAGGAATCGGATTGGGGTCGAAGAGCGTGGTGCTCAGATCCAAGACGGTGACTACTCCCTCGCTTGGACGAGTTATATATGCCCGTGTGCCGTCAGGTGTAATCTCAGTATCGCGCGACGAACTTTCCCGACTGATTCTACTGACTGCCTCATCTGTCGACGTGTTCAACTCAACGACATCGAAGTTCAATGCATTGCTGGCCAGCCCAGATATGCTGACCTGAATAAGTCCTGACACCGCGCCATCGGGCACCACGGTTCCGATCGTGGTCAGATCGGCGAGAGATATATCCGCAAGGACTCCGTTGAACGATACCGCGACATTTGCCTGATTCGCGTCAAAGCCAGAACCCGTAATGACCACTACGGCTCCTGCCACGCCGCTCAGCGGTGAAACCGACTTGATTAGGGGATTCTGAATCAAAACTGCTGTCGTAAAGGAAATTTCGAGCGGATTGGCCAGCGGACTTCCGCCCAGATCCGTCACTCCCTGCACTTTCAGCAGATAGGTGGTTCCAAATGCCAGGGGGTTGTCCGGACGAAATACGATTCTCGAATTGTCATCCAAAAATTCGAACGAGCCCTGAATGAGCCCACCGGAAGGGCCGGTCAGTTCCACACTCGCAACATTCACCGACGCCGGGTCCATGCCTTCTGAGAATTCGAGAACGATGGGAGTCTCCACCGTTAGGCCCGTTGCGCCATCCATCGGTCCCCATTCTAGGAGGATGGGTGGCGACGTCGGAATAGTCTGGAACGTCGTGCTGAACGCTGCGCCCAGCAATACGCCAGAGGCATCGGTTACGGACGGTGCCAGACTTAATACGTAGTCCGTCTGTTCAGCGAGTGGTTGATCGGGAATGACACGTGCTACGGCATAATTCAGGTCACGATCCACTTCTACCGTCGCGGGGATGTTAATGCCGCCAATGACGGTTTCCAGGCCTACGGCACCGTTCGCGGTCAGGGTTTTTGGATCCATCGCCTCCGAAAAGAAGATGGTAATCGTGGTTTGGGTCAGAATGTTGTTAGCGCCATCTTCCGGCGTGACCGACGTGACGGTCGGTGCAACCTGGTCCGCGTTTTCTGTGCGGAACAAGAATGACACTTCTGCTCCCGGAGTCGGATCAAGAAGATTTCCTCTGAGATCTGAAACCGACCCGGTCACGTCCAGACGATAATCCGTCGAGGGGTTCATCGTTTCGGACAGTGAAAGAAGGGCCAGCGTGCCGTCTTCGATGAGCGTCAGGATGGGCACCACCGTGCTCACTACAGAAGCCCCTGGCGTGCCATCACTCATTACATTCAAGACAATATCGACGGAGGAGCGAACGACCGCTTCCGAAAAACGAATGGCCAGATCTGTTTCCGATTCGATATCTGTGGCGCCGTCAGATGGAAACGAGCTCACGATCGAAGGCGCCGAGATGTCGCGATTCGAAATGAAATCGATCCCTGTTTCAGCGCCGTCCACGGAAATCGTTACGAATGCTTCTGCGTCATCTACAGTCGGATCGTCGGATTCGTTTGGAGCATTGTAAAATTCTTCCAGGAAGCCCCTGTTCACACTTATCGAACCCAAATTTGGGCTGATTGCTTCAGGAACAAGTGGGAATCCAAATACATCTCCATCCAGGGGCTGAATAGAAACCTTATAGTCCGAGAAGGGAAGGCCAGGAATCTGGAACGTCCCATCTAGCGCCGAATAGGCGTGAATCATGTCAGAAGTGGCGATATCAGTCGCAATCACCAGAGCACCAGCAATTACTGCGGCGGGCGTGCCCGACTCCCCGTCGAAGACCGTCCCTGAAATCGAGCCAAGCGTCGCGAATTTGGTCGCAGCAGGATACCGGAGGCTGACCCAGCCAATGTCATCGGGCTCCAGAGATCGGGCGTCCGTGCCCAGGGGAAGAGCAAAAAACATGGTCGCGTCAGGAATTCCAGAATGGATCAAGCCAAGAACGTGACCCGATTCATGAGTGACGATGGCTTCGATGTCGAAGTAGCCGGAATACGTATCGGTGCCAAAATTGAATTGTGGCTTGTCCAGGAATTCAGGATTCAGAATAATGTCGGCATCTGCGATCGTCGCGACATCCGGACCCGAGCCGCCGCCGCTGAACTCGATGCGCTAGGCGGCTACAGCGAGGACAAATGGAGGGAATGGAAACGCATCGTCAGAAAACGTGACGATATTTTCTCCGTCAAAGGCATCGGCATAGCGCGACGTTGTCGTACCGCCGTCGACAAACGTGACGTCCGCCGTACTGACATCCGTCCAGTTCTGAAAGGCAGCGCGAACTGCTTCGAAATCCGAGCCATCGCTTATCGTGGGGGCACCATCTTCGTGAATCACATAGGTCATGGTGCCGCCGCTCTGAACCTGCGCAAGAGGCGCAATAACTTCAATCAGCTGCCCGAGCGCACCATCGGCGTAGTAAAGCCGTCCCTGGGCATCAAAAGCCAGGTTGTTGAAGAATCCTCCCGCCAGCCCAGATACGAATGGCACCATCACCGCCGACTGAACCGATGCCGTCATGATATCTGAGAGAGTAGCGACATAAAGATCTCCGTCAGTCCCGATGTCTACACCGCCGGGGCTGTCCAGGCCCTCAAACATGACTTCTGTCTCTGAAAGGCTGAGAGGAAGGCTCGGCGCTGATGCAATGTCAGCTCGTAGGAGCTGACCTGTAGTGCCGGTGCTGAAATACATATAACCGTCAGCAAAGGCGATTCCCTGAGGGTTGTAGTCCTCCGTGTCTGGAAACGTGATGACCAGTTCAGGGACTGGAACCGCCGCTTCAGGATCGACTCTGGAGATTTTCTCCCCCACTGCGGATCGCACTTCGCTGTAATAAAGCAATCCGTCTGGACCGAGAGTCATGTGAGTCGGGCCGTTCAGACCGCTCGGCCACAGCGGCTGCAGTGAAGCATCCGTTCCCGGTGTCGTCGTCGTTAGATCAAAACGATAGATCCCGTTCAAATCCAGGTTCGAGACAAACAATTTCGGGTTGTCCGTCACAGCCACATCTATGGGACGACCGTTTCCAAAAATGAACGGCCCACCGTCGATCAGATTGCCGTCAGGATCGTATCGAAAAACTTCGCCGGAGCCGGTACTCGAAACGTAGACCGTTCCATCCGACGCAAAGTCGATGCCCTGAGGAGAGGCTATATTTTCATCTCCTCGGGTCAGAACATATCCCGACGGAATGATGATCTCCGGGCTTATGCACTGAGAAAATTCAGAGGTGTTGCCATTCACATCCGTGGCCGTCGCTGCCGCGAATCTTCCAGGAATCCCCGCTACAGACAGAGAGGCGGTAAACGGAGCTCGACCCGCGCCATCTGCGACGACATCGAGGTGACCGAGGAAGTATCGGCCTTCACCGTATCCCGAGGGGTCACATACTCTACTCGTGAAAAACTCAAGCCGGACGGGACTGAAGGGAGCGGTCTCCAATATGCCACTCAGCGTCGCTGTTTGGCCGAGATACCTGGCGTTGGTCAAAACCGGATAGTTCATCCCAAGATTGGCTCCCGAATCCGCGTCACCGATGTCGTTCACGTCAACGAGTCCCTGAGAGCTTCCAATACTGAACAGATCAATACCAAGACCTGCGTTTCTGTAAATCCTGTTTCCCAGAATTGAGTTGCCCACGACGGCACCAGGTACCACACTTTCGTCCACTTCCACTCCCGGGCCGTTATTGAACCCAATGAAGTTTCCGTCACCCACCGAGGTGCCACCGATCAGGTTTTCGGCTCCGCCCACAAATACACCGGCGCCATTGGGTATAATAAATGAAAACGGCGCATTGAACCCCATATATGAGTTCTGAATGGTGTTGTTGGAGGCGCCCGAAATCAGCGCAATGGCGTATCCTGTATTACCCGAGATCAGGTTGACCGCATCCAGATCCGAGCCTCCGATCGTGTTGTGTGAACCGCCAGATATCACGATTCCGTCCTGTCCATTTGGCCTCGCTGCGAATCCAGGCGAAGGCGTGCCTACGAAAACTCCTTCAATCTGATTGTCCGCGCCGGCGACTGGCAGGGAGTACCTGAGTTCAATACTTGATATGCCTTCAGGCACGAGTAAACTCGTCCGCGTCCTCATGTCAACATCAATGACCGAACCACCTATTGTGTCGACCAATCGTAGAGCGCCATAGTCAGGGAATTGGGACAAATTCCACTCGATCAAGGCATCGCCGCTCACGACGTCGTACTGGATCAACCAGGTATGATCTTCCACTGTGGAAGACCTGAAATCTGATGTCAAGTCCGTTCCGCTAGCTACCAGGCGAACGTCGAATGCCCCGGGAGGGGGAGCAGGGGGAGCCGCCACATCTTCTCCAGAATCAAAATTTTCGTCTGCAGTAGGCGAAAGTCCGATCGTCAGGTCCGAGCTCTGAGTCTGTGCTGCATCAGAAATCAGAAGATCGGCTGAGAACTGCTCGAACGGCGAACCGCTCTGTTGAATCCAGATTCCCGCTCTAGGAAAACTGTGGATTGCAAGGCCGCGCACAATGACTCCCGCCGTTTCGATATAGAGACCATCCGTTCCGCCAGGTGTGCCGGTTCCGTCGAGTTCAATTTGAATAACCGCGTTTGTGCCGGTTCCAAATGGCTGAGTATTCGGAGATGAACCAGGCTGTGAATAGCCGTCGATGAGCACTGCGTTGACAATTGCAGGAAGAGCCGGATTGAGTAGGATAGCGTGAGGACCGGCCCCAGGAATGTTGAATGTGATCCTGTCGAATCCGCCTTTAGGAATACAGTCGCCCCCAGTAACATCCGCATCTGCGTTCGCGGTCAATATGGCTTCGCGCAATGTGCATTCTTCGTCCCCCGGCGTATTGTCATCTGCAGTTGTGGTAACGACCAACGCGGAGACAAAAAGTGTGATGGTCTCAGATGTCAGCGTCAGACCTGGCAGACCCGGATTTGTCGCCTCAAGGGTGTACAGACCTGCGTTCCCGGGATTAATAATGTTGAACCCATAGGTCGGGCCCGTTTCTGGCGGTACGGGTGAGCCATCCTTGAACCATTGATATAGCGTGTTCGCTCCTCCAACAGGAGAAAACGAAAGTAGGTAGGGGGCTCCCGATCCAACCAGTGGACTTGAGGTTGTACCAAAATTGGCTTGGGGTGCATACTGGAATCCCGCGATACCTTCGTTTGGCTCCAGATCCGACATTACCAAATTGTTATTTTGAACCTGGAAATCAATCAGAATCGGAAGCGAGCTGAAATTCGGAAGGCTTGTCAGAGCGTTGTCGTTAAGCCAAAGCCTGGAAAGTTGGTCCAGTGGAGAGAAAGTGGTCAGAACCGGACCGGAGAACTGATTTTCGGCCAGTTCGAGCGATTGAATGGTCGGAATACCGAACAATCCGGGAGGAATGGACCCGTTGAACAGGTTGTTCGACGCAGTCAGTTCTATGAGATTGATAAGATTGCCGGCAGTCGTAGGAAATGGGCCGGCGAACTGATTGTTGTCAATGTTCAGATAACGCAGCTCCGTCAAATTTCCAATCTCATCCGGTAGTGCACCTGTTATGCTACTTCCGGAAATCTGAAGGGTCGTCAACACGGTCAAATTTCCGATCTGTGTCGGAAGCGATCCGCCAAGAGGATTGTTGTGCAGGTAGAGATTGTCCAGACTGGTTAGCGTTCCAATTTCGACGGGGATGCCGCCAGTCAGGTCGTTGTTTCCAAGAGCGAGCCCCGTCAGACTGGTAAGGTTGCCAATGGATGTTGGGATCGAACCGTTCAGGAGATTCGAGTCAAGGTCCAGAACTTCCAGCAACGCCAAATCGCCGATCTCTGTCGGTATTGTTCCGATCATGTTATTGGCGGGCAACTCGATTCGCGTAACCCTTCCACCGGTGACCGTCACGCCGAACCATGTTGACAGGTCTGTTCCCATGGTCCAGTTAAAATTATCGTTCCATGCGGCGCCGCCTGCAGAGTTATAAAGGGCCACAAGCGCATCTACCTCAATCTGTAAAAACGAGGGAGCGTTTACAGAAAGTGTAATCGTCTCACTCGCGAGGACGAGACCTGGTAAATCGGAGTTGGTAGATTCGAGCGTATAAACGCCCGCGTCGCCTACGCTTGCCCCACCAACTACATAGGTTTCGGATACCTCGCCGGGAAGGGCCACACCATTTTTCTTCCACTGGTGGCTCACCTTCGCGGGCGTTCCCCCTACCGATGATGGGAAGGATAAATTGATGGGATCGCCAGTATTCAAGACCAGATTCGAGGGGTCGTCGTAAGGGCGCTGAGTTATCGAGACGTTATCAATTTCCGCGGCATTGGGTTCGAGATCATCGAAATTGAAAAAATTGTTCCAGACCCGAAATTCTGAAAGGGGAAACGAGTTAACGATACTGGGAAATTCGCTGAACAGATTGTTCTCTACTGCCACGCGATCCAGGGTCGTCAGCGCGCTGAATGAGGGAGGAATGGGGCCAGTGAGCGAGTTTTCCGCCACCATAAACGTACTCAGACTCGTCAGGCTCGAAAGAGAGCCGGGGAGGTCACCCGTCAACAGGTTCACGTTCAGCCACAACGAGCTGAGGTTTGTGAGATTGGTGAAAATGTCCGGAACAGGTCCTGAAAGTTGGTTACCAGACAACGTCAACGACAACAACTCCGTCATACTCGCCAACTCGACGGGAATGCTTCCCGTGAGGTTGTTATCCGGTAAATCAAGAAAACGTAGCTCGGTCAGATTTCCCATCTGCTCTGGCAGGGGACCGTCGAGATTGTTCGTTCCCAGCGATACGGTTTGTACGTTTCCGTTTACGACCGAAACGCCGTACCAGGTGTCAACTTCGTGACCGACCAACCAGTTTGTGTTGTCTGTCCACGACGCCCCGTTGGTCGAATTGTAGAGGGCTACAAGCGCCTCGTATTCCACCTGCGGAACCGCTTGAACGTTGCCCGCAGCTCCAAACTCTGAACTGTTGCCATTGGCGTCTGTCACGTTCACAACTAATCGGCTGCCGACGGCGATACCGAGAGCGGCGGCACTTCCCAGAGAATATTCCTCAGGGTCGGGATGAGAGTTGTACGAAACGGAACTCAGATAGCGCGCTCCTTCTTCATCGTCACTGTCGACCTCATAGACCGCGATCGACAACGGGTACGTAGAATTCGCCGGAGCTGACGATGAATTGGCCGTTACAACCAGATTTCCAAAACCATCGATCCGGTTATCACTCTGAAACCAGTTCTGAAGATTGTTGGGGCCTGAGTCCGCATCGTCCGAATCATTTGGTGTCGCTCCATCTCCAGCCAGATCGATACCGAGAAGAAGGTTTTGGGAAATATTATTCCCTTCGATATGAATGCCGGTAATCCCCGCATCATTCGCAAGCACGATTCCTTCACCTGTGTTGAAAGCAATGATGTTGCCTTCGCCAGCGGCTGTCCCTCCGATGAGATGATCAGTGGGGGCCCCTGTTGCGTTGGGACCAAAAGTGATCCCCGCCTGCGTGTTCGCCAGTGGGAGCGTTCCTGAGATGTCCGTGCCAATCTTATTTCCCTGGATTACACCGTTTGTGGCCCCGCCGCCGTTAAATCCTATGCCCCATCGATTGCCGGAAATGAGGTTTCCCTCACCCGACCCTGAACCTCCGATAGTCAGTGAACCACCCTGATTATTTCCGACACCGGTGAACGTGTTGGCGATTGCCAGCAGTCCGGTTCGGTTGGTCCCAACATGATTACTGCGGACATAATTTCCGGAAGTACCCGGCTCGAAGTGTATGCCATCGCTATTCCCGGATACGATGTTTCCCAGACCGACCGCTCCGATTGAATTGCCGACGGCGACGCCAGTTACCTGAACTCCATTACCCGTGTTGCCGACCGCGGCCATTCCCAGATAATCCGTTCCGATGTAACTGCACTCGATCAGATTGCCGCTTCCGCCTTCGATTTTGATTCCAGCTTCACCAAATCCGTTGACGACCAATCCTCTAATGGTAGCGCCATCACCCTGTATGAGGAAGCCGTCTACTGGGCCCGCAGAAGCACCATTAATTACAATGCTCAATGACCGAGCTGGGATCGTCGCACCACACGCAGCCCCAGACTGCGTTTCACCATCGATGTAAAGGCCCACGCCAGTGATGATGGGCAGCGCACTCATGGGGGATATCTGAAATGGGAGTGAAGTTCCAGGAATATCAAACCGGATCGTGTCAGTGCCAGCAATCCCGGCCGCACAGTCTCCTCCCGTTCCCTCTGTATTGCCGAGGCCATTGGTCATAGCCTCTCTCAGCGTACAGAACCCGTCTCCGCCAATCTGAGAATCTGCGAGAGAGTTGACGGCGATGTTGCCAGGATTCGCAAGATTGCTTAACAGCGTGCGAGTTGGATTGAACTGTCCGAAAATGAGATCTTCGTCTCCATCTCCGTCCAGGTCGCCCGTCGCAAACGAGCGTCCGCTTGAAGCGGAGATGACGCGGTTCGAAATAAATCCACCAGCACCGTCTCCGAGATAAATCTGCCCACTTGTCTCGATTACGTCCGGATACTTGTCTCCGTTGGCGTCGATAGCATGCATGGAAAACAGGGTTCCCGTAGAGCCAAATGAGCCTACATAAACCAGAGTTCCGGCATCGTTACGCCAGACATCGTTCGCTCCAAAATTGTCACCGACCAGCAAGTCCAGGTCTCCATCCGCATCGAAATCGGAAGGGATCATCGCGGTCGGCCCATTGAGGGCTGCTATATTGCTGATGTCTGACGGGAAACCGAAAGACATAACACCACCAACAGACGTATTGACAAGCATCTTTCCATTGCCGAAAATAATATCGCTCTTGCCATCGCCCGTGAGGTCGAATACTGCCACCGAGGCGGCTGTAATAACACTCGGAAAGGCGAATGAGACAAATGTTGCGTCGCCGTTATTTTCCCAGATTCGGGAAATTCCACTGACGGCGGTAGCAAGCACAGCATCCAGATCTCCATCTCCATCGAAATCATCCAACCATACCTCGAACGACGTGTCCGCACCCAGTCCGGAGAGACCATCTGTCCACCCTTGTGCGAACACACCCTCTGTTCCACCCTGCAAAAATCCCTGATTTATCCAGACGACATTCTCATCGTAGCGTGCCGATTGGGCGACGTTGTTGTTTTCAAACGCATTGACTACAAATGCATCGATATCACCGTCGCCATCCAGGTCGCCCAGTGCCACATCCATACTGTTCCTAAGGCCTAGATTGTTTTGACCAGGGGTAAAAATTCCTGCTCCATTGTTGAAAAATATTTCGTTGGGTGTTCCATTGTCTTCGCCAATAGGCTGGGCCGACTGCCCCCGGTTTGCGATGAAAAGATCAAGGTGGGTATCTCCGTTCAGATCGGCGAGCGCCAATCCAACGGAATTGAAGTGAGTGCTATAGGTCTGGAGGTCAGTGTACGTCTGTGCGGAAAGCGTTCCTGCACATACGATTGCAAGGTATACTGAAATACTTACGATTTTATCGAGGCGGTGAGAGAGGGAAGACAGCATGTTGGCGGGAGTAAAAATTGAAGGGGCGAAACGTGACGAGGCCTATTGCCCTTCGAGGTCTTTTATTCGCTGCTTGAAGTCTTCGAGACCAATCACATCGGATTCCTCCTGCCCCGGTTGAGTCTTCGGATCCGACTCAAACAATTGGCCAGTTCCCAGGACGGATTTGGTCTCCGCTCTGAGATCTTTCACCACTTTCATCATTCCCTGCGACCCGCCGACCACCAGATTCATTCCTGATTCGTGTCGCGAAACAAACACGATAACTTCGTCGCCTTCGGCAAATACGGGCATGTCCGACACTTCATAGAGGGTAGAGCCCACACGACCGCCTGGCACTGTAATGATGGTCTCTGAAGAGGATTGGCCTCGTACGGTATCCTGAACGCGGATCGTTACATCCGTCATGATGTAGCGCCGATCCTCCGTCCAGTAGCTCCTGATGCTGGTCGTTTCGCCATGTATGACAGATGTTGACGCTTTCGTCAACTCGTCAACGGACACTTTCAGCATCTGGGCTGAAGACTCGCGAAACGGTGAAATGAGGATAACCAGCAGGAAAAGTAATCCTGCTGATCGATTCATCAGAGCGTGCATGGTACGGGGCGGTTTGTTCAACACAGGTTGGAATCCTGCATCGTCATGGTTGTCAGAGCCGCCTGTAGTGAGTACCGGAGACGGAGCCGGTGGTTGGTGGTCTAGGAAACAGTCATAACAGCTACAATTTTGTCAAGCCGAACTTCGAACTTCGAACTTCGAACTGAAAAGCCATAACTGAATGCTACACAGGCAGAGGGGTGGGCCCACTGCCAATGCTATTTATTAAGTACCTACGTGCAATCCTAGTTTTTTTGCTTCTTTGTACAACATTTATTTCCAGTCACCTATCAATACGAAAGGCGCCCAGTGGAATGGATGGGCCGACTCTTCCCGGCTGAGTAAATCAAGTTTTGCAAGTCGAAGAGCACTGGATTTATCGGCATCATATTCCATCATTTCTCCGTAGAACTGCTTCATCAGCTCCGAGGTTGAGCGGTCGGACACGTTCCAGAGACTGACGACCAATGACCGAGCTCCAGCATACATGAAGGCTCTTGTAAGCCCGACCATTCCCTCTCCGCGGATGAGTTGGCCAAGTCCGGTTTCACACGCGGACAGAACGACCAGCTCCGTGTCCAGATTGAGGTTGAATATTTCGGCTGCCAGGAGGTAACCATCTTCCGAATCGTCTGACGATGAGGAAAAAACGACACTTGAAAAATCTGGGGCGTTCTCATCAATCAATCCGTGCGTTGCAAGATGCACGAAACGATAGGAATTCGAAGAAAGGCTGCTTTTTAACGCCGTCTCACTGGCCGATTCTTGGAGATATACGTCTACTTCGGCGTCCTCGAACAGCGCCGTGATCGAAGTGACCTCTGCAGCGGTGAACGGTAGCGGATCGAGAAAAGCACCGGATCGAACCTGATCGTTCGTCGAGACGTCACTTGATGTCGGATTCGAGAAGACTGGGTCACCAAGTGCGAGCAACGTCTTGTCGGGTCGGCGGGCTCTGGACTCGCGCCCCGATACGATCAAGTCGAGTACGCTTGCTGATTGCGCATAACTCACGTGGAGATCTTTCACGAGGAAGGGTACATCGCTGAATGACTCAGCTTCGTGAGAATCGGTCACCAGCGCTTCGAAGGGGATGTAGTTCAGGATATCATCCGGCACAATTATTAAATGATCGGAAGAGTCGACTAAGGCGCTCGCTGGTTCAATGAGCATCGAGAAGAGTTGGTGTCCTGCGCGAGTCACTCCCTCGATATTTGAAGATGTGGGATCGGAAAGCGCAAACCGAAATGCGTCGACGGCTGCGGGAAGCTCCATTCGGGAAGGAAGAACGAACATCTGCATTTCCCGGGAGGAGATCGCCCATAACGTCGAGCTGCTGTCTCCCACGGCGTACGTAAGCATGGTTGTGCCATCCTCCGGGAGAAATTCCTGTACATCCGAGATGGTACTGAGCTGTGGGTCGTTCAGGTCTGAGTATTTCGGGTTCTCTTCCCTGAGGTCTCTTCTGACCTGCTCATACTGGTCTTCGAAGTCATCGAGCTCGTTTCTCCACTCTTCAATTGCTTCCCTGTCGGCATCAGCATATCTGGACTCCGATTGTATGTCTGCACGAATATCCGCGATTACACTCAACAGGTCTCTCTGAAGCTGAACGAGTTCCTCTGAACCCTCCTCTTCAAGTCCGGCCAGGGAAGCGACCATGTCGTCCAGGAAGGACCGGGCTTTCCCGCGCTCTGCCACGAGAAATGATCTGGTCAGCAGGGAATCCTGTTCGCCCGTCGCATATTGTTTCGTCAAGAAATGGGTGTAAGCTTCCGCTGCGTATCGCTGGAGCGCTACGAATCTCGCGCGGTCCGCCCCGTCTACCAGGTCGCTTCTGGATTTTTCGAGCCGAGCGAAAGCCACCTCAAACTGGTCAATCGCTCTAGGGATGTCACCCGTCCGTTCATATACCTCTCCCAGACCGAGGACGGATGCAAACTCATAGCTTGGTAAGCTCAGGTACCGAGCCCTCTCAAGCGCATTCTCGAAATTGTGTACTGCCAGCTCATGCAGTCCAGATCTTGTTTGGGCGCCTGCAAGTATGTTCTGAGCTGCCACCTGACTAATAACCTCTTTCAAGGTATCGGCCAGAAAGAGCGACTCCGCAGCGCTGTCGATCGCCTTATTGTAATCTTTCAGCTCGAAGTATGCATTTCCCAGATTGATATTCGCCTTAAGGACCCCTGCATCGTTACCGATGGCTCCGTACGCTGATTTTGCCTGTTCGGCGAACGTAATAACTCTGTCTGGACGGCCCGCCCAGATGAACACTGCCGCGATATTGTTCAAAACGTCTGCTTCAAGTCGCTTATTTCCTGAAGCCCGTGCTTGGGGAATGACTTCTTGATAGGCTTCCATCGCTGCTTCAAAATCGCCCATTATTCGATGCGCAATACCCATATTCATGGTGACAGCGGCTGCTCGATCAATGTCGTCCAAGTCGAGGAAGATATCTCTGGCTATCCGAAGCTTCTTCAGCGCCACAGCGGGTTTGCCCAGATCAGTCCATAGAGCGCCGGCTTCATTCATCTGTATTGCAGCCCGGCTCGAATCACCGACCCTCGTGTAGGCGTCAGACGCCATTCCAAAGTATTCCACGGCTTCGGTGAACCGGCCAAAATCTTTTTCTAGCAGGGCGGCCAAAAACGTATAAGACCTGCCAAGACCAATGAAATCGCCAATCTCCTTCCGTATCCTCACCGCCCGCTCGTAAAACACGCGGGAGCTGTCCGGTTCGCCGAGCCTCGTCCGATAGAGGGAAGCGATGGTGTTCAACGCATTCCCAATCTGGAGTCGATCATCTATGCGGCGACGCGCTTCCAGGGCCTGGGAATTGAAGTCGAACGAGGCGGATCCTTCGCGGTAAAAGGCAACGTATCCAAGGCCGCCAAGAGTGGTACTTCGGCCGGATTCATCTCCGATTAGCTCGTACGCCTGCAACGCCCTTTCGTAGTCTGCAAAAGCCTGATCGCGCGTGGCTGAACTCGCCCTCAGAGCCCTCCCGGATGCTTCCAGACTGTCTGCCCTCAGCTTTACCACCAGATCGGCGTCCGACCAGTCATAGTAGCTCGATACCAGGAAGGTGCCGCTTTTCTCTCCATATATCTCCTCGAACATTCACCCAATCGATTCTGCATAGTGCACGTTTATGTCGAATTGAGCTCGATCACCCTCAAGACGAGCACGCACGCCCTCGTCAAGGATCGCACGCATGAACGGAAGCACTGCGAGGCGATTTGAAGTCACCAAGGAGGCGACGGCTTCGGTGGAATCTTCCGTCAGTGCCGAGCGCAAGTCTGCATCAAACTCTGCTTCGACCTGACCTCGAACGTCTCCTGCCATGAGTGACAAAACGGATAGCACGAGAGTAAGTGAACGTAGGCGAAGCATAGTGACCCGGTTTACTTGGCATTTGCGGCCGCGATGCGCAGAGAGTTGAGCGCAAGATTAACCTGTCCCATGCTCACGTAAACTTCCGCTATCAACTCATGCGCCAGAATACTTCTCGGATATCTCTGAACAAGCGCGTTGAACTCCCGGGCGGCCTCGGCGAGCAGACCCGAATCCGCGTATAGAGAGCCGAGTAAAAAGTGATAATTGCTTTTTGACCCATCAGCGTACTGTTCGGCAAGGCTGATTTCAGCACTCGCAATGGAGTCCAAATCTTCAGCGGAAAGTACGCGGAATTGATACACGTCGGAACCCACTTCATCGAGTAGATCTTCACCGACGACCTTCCAGAGATAATCGACACCCGGAACCAGGGCCGTGGCCTCACCGGGATAGCTGAGAGTCATTTCGATGGATTCTCCTTCCCATACCACCCCGTCAGACGTAAACACGCGCACCCGGAACAGAGAAAACGAATCATTTGTGCTCCACGAAAAATCTGGTGTAGAACTTCTCACTGCGCTGTTCAACGGAGAAGTCACTGATATCGAGGACTGCTCGCCACCCGATCGAAGTCCCGACAGGGCTGCCATTTCTCCTTCGCCGGATCGGTGGAGCGAGAGGTTGGCGAGACTCGAGGAAACTCGATCATCGAGTTGGACCTGCGATGCGCCTTCTGTGGTCGGGTTAGAACTATCGGAGATCGTGACCGTGCGGTTGGCGCCGATCACCAGTAAATCGCCGTTGGAGTAGTAGATACTGACTGAAGCAGAACCACTGGTACGAACGCGATCATTTTCGAAAAGCTGAGTACCGAATCCGACTGATTCCGAGAACGAGGTCGATCCAGCACGCGACAATGATACGGCCCCATCCACCTCTGTTAGAATCGCCAGACTCTCCGCGTCCTGTCCCTCGGCCGGCATTGCTACTGGAAGTAGCAAACAAATCACGAGGACGAATGATGGGATGGATCTTCGATGTCGCATGTACCTGACGGAGTAGGGTCAAATTCTTACGGCGAAAAGCCAGAATACAATCCGTGTTCGCCGCAATCAACCAATTAGAGGCTCTCCCGATTGGTTGTATCGCGTGCTGAATATTTGGCGGTCGGAGTGCTGGAAGTACAGGTAAGCCTGCTCGTCGGTTGGAACATGTTGCAGGATTTCGACGAATGGGGTGTTCCTTTTTGTCTATCGGCCCTAGAGTCCCGAAAGACCCATCTACCGAACCACGACGATCTGTTTGTTCAGAATCGCAGCCTCAGATTCCAATCGCAGTACGTAGAGTCCCGACGACAGGTGACTGAGGGGGACGACTACCTCAGAAGTGCCAGCGGTCATCGATATCAGTTCTGCCGGGTGCACCTGGCGGCCCGTCAGGTCAAAAATGGCCCATCGAACGGATTTACCTGGCGGCGTCTGAATGCGAAGTGTCAGGCTGTTGGCTGCAGGCACGGGCCAGATCTGAATGCTGAATCCTGATTCGATGTCTACTTCTTCCACGGCATCTACGATGCTCGCCGCGATCTGGCGTCCCTCGAACACCTGAATGACTGTCTGGGCCACGCCCATGTCGTAGCGCTCAAGAGCGATCTGGACAAGATCGTCTAATCCGTCCACAAACGAGGCATCCCCCGAGTGAATCCTGATCGCCGCGACGACCAGATCATCCACGATTGTCGCCCCGAGCGATTCCCGTAAATCCCAGAGCGCCGCCCCCCAGATCATCGCCCAGACGTATTGGTTGGCGAAGTTGTTGTAAGAAATCTTGCACTTCTGGTCGCCCTCGTGGTAGCGCGTGCACACCCCGTATTTCAGGGTATCCGAAGGGGATCCCCAATTCCAGACCCACGCTTCCGTATCGAGGTCAATTGTTCTGAACTCAGCACTGTTTTCGGGTCCAATGCAATGCTGCCGGTCGGGACAAGTCACTACCCACTCTCCTATGCGTGGATCGTCGGTGTACGTGGCGGTGAAGTAGTCGGCATACCCCTCACTCATCGCACGCGTCTCGACCGGGGTACTTATGCCGATCTCAAAACCCAGGTTGGATATGACCAGGTGACTGAATTCGTGATAGATGATGTCGTCGCTGAGCGCCGAATTTTTCATAAAAATATCCCCGACACCGAGTTTTACGATGCGGTTGGGATAGTCGGCGAATCCGCCATCTCCCGATATGTGAACCTTGGCATCGGCCTGGAAATCGATGTCGATACCCATGCGGTCGATCCAGAATTGCCGCACGAATGTGTCGATGTGGTAGTACAGGTTCACGGCATCGAACCGAGAACACTGCGACAAATCGGTGATGCATTCCTGAGCTGGGTTCAGGTCGGCTTCGAAGCGAAAATCTGCCCCGTCTCCCGGTGCCGATTCAGTCGGGCCTTCAAGCTCTTCACTCCCCACCCGCACGTATTCTCCTTCGAGCCGGGATCCGTCATTCAACAGGCCCTGAAGCTGAACGAGGATGGTTTGGCCGTCATTCGGATCATGCAGAAATACATTGGCCGGTGCGGTAGTAGTACGTTGACCCAACAGGTGGCCGACTTCTAATTTCCGGATCAGCAATGAACGCATCGAAACAGTCTCCCGTGATTCAGCCAACCCCTCCGTCCACGCGAAAGATTGGACGCGGTCAAGAGGACAAAATCCTCCCACGTAGTCTGAGTCCACGGATTGTGCACCGACGCTGTTCGGTGAGCTGAGAACCGCCAGAATCAGAAACATCAGATATTTCGAGGATTGGGACACAGATATCTTCAAAACGCGGAATGCAGTCCCCTGAGGACGGTTTAGAGTGAGTACGGCCGGTTTGTTGGGACACGATACAGCAACGTAATAAATCTCTTTCGACAGCGCCAGAATCAATCGGTAAAAAGTAGATGCCCGGATCCGACCCTGAATTCAGCCTATTCTGAATCTTCGAAGCGATTTTTACCGCGATTCTTGCGCACCTTTTCCGGGTCAAATATTCGTCCATTCATGGCCAGGTAGACGCCCGGAGGAAGAGATTGAACGGCGCCCACGGCCACACCGATATTGAACTCCGCGTCTGTTTCCCGGAATCGGGCAGGGGTGAGCGATCCTACCAGAACAATGGTCTTGCTTCGCGCAACTGCTTTTAGAGCAAGAGCGGTTTCAACCATGGAGTCCGTACCGTGGGTAATCACGATGTGTTCGTTTTCGCTGGTTGCTGCGGCGTCTACGATTTTCGCGCGATCCTCGGCGGTCAAATCCAGACTGTCTTTGTGAAATAACTCGATCACCACATAGGACAGCGTTGAGCCAACACGATCCAGAATCATTCGAATCTGTGGGTCACCAACAGCGTAGTCGCTTTTCGCGTCGAAGTACACTTTGTCAATAGTGCCTCCGGTCGTGATGATGGTGATATTCATCCTGTCAGTGGGGAAGCTCGGAAGATCTGCCTGCCTTCAATCCAAGTTGCCCGGCAGCTGTTTGTTTGAAAATGATACATCCAGTGGTCAACATCCTCAACGGCTACCTCGATAAAGTTTGCCCGTTTTCCAATTTCGATGGAACCGTACAAGTGGTCTCGTCCGATTGCGCGAGCTGCATACAAAGTGGCTCCTTTGAGCGCCTCAGTGGGCGTCATCCTGCTCATCGTGCAGGCGAGCATCATGGCGAGAGGTAAATCATTGCAGGGTGCAGATCCAGGGTTGAAATCGGTTGCGACGGCGACCCTAACACCAGCGGACATGAACGCTCTCGCCTTCATTGCAGGCTGATTCAGATAGAGAGATGCGAACGGAAGACAGACGGCGGTCACCCCTGAAGATTCCATGGCCCGAATGCCATCAGCGGAGGTGTATTCCAGATGATCGGCGCTGACGGCGTTGACCTCAGCCGCGAGTTCTGCGCCACCGCCATCCTGCAGCTGATCCACGTGAAGCTTTGGGCGAAGACCCAGGTCTGCACCCGCCCGCAAAATCTTGCGCGCGTTTTCTTTCGAAAACGCGCCCTCTTCGACAAAAATATCGTTGAATTCCGCCAGCCCCTGACGTGCGACCTCGGGTAAAAGGTCGTCACAGATCATTTGAATGTAACAGTTTTCGTTACATTTATCGGGGTCCGGCACCACGTGGGCGGCAAGTAGGGTCGAAACGATGTCAATGGGCGTGTTTTGACCTATATCTCGATAAACTCTCAGTAATTTGAGCTCCTCTTCCAGGGAGAGTCCGTACCCGGACTTGCACTCCACAGCCGTAACGCCCTGGCGAACGTAGAGAGCAAGGTACCGTTCGCAGTGGTCCCGGAGCTCCTCTTCCGACGCACCTCGAGTCTGAGCCATGGTTTTTCGAATGCCACCACCCGCCGCTGCGATCTCGAGATAACTCCGCCCTTCGATCCGCATCCTAAATTCGTCAGCCCGCCAGCCTCCGAATCCCAGATGCGTATGACAATCGACCAGCCCCGGAAACACTGCATTTCCTCTAGCCGAATACTGCGGCCGTGTGGTGGTGGCCTCAGGTAGATCGCCCGCCAGACCAACGAAATCAAGCGTGCCGTCCTTCCACGAGATGGCCGCACCGCTTAGCGATTGGACGTCGGACTGATCACCTTCGTCCCTGCAGCAGGCCAGATACCCAATGTCGTTGAGGACGCCCGAATCAGACAAGACTGCATCCCTCCGACTCCACCGCTTTCTGCAGTGTGGACGATTTGATCACCTCGACGCTTGGCGCCAGGTCATCCTGAAAGAGGTAGTCCTTTTCGCGGTGCGGAATCCTCTCCCTGATCAGAGTGTGAGCAATTTCTACTCCCTTCCCCGGTCTCAGGGGCGAGCGGTAGTCCAGTGCCTGGGCCGCCGTCAACAACTCGATTGCAAATACGTGTTGGACGTTTTCCAGCACCTGCAAAAGCTTCACCGCGCTGATGCTTCCCATTGAAACGTGATCTTCCTGACCCAGCGATGTTGGAATGGAATCGACCGACGCCGGGTGACAGAGCACCTTGTTCTCCGAGACGAGAGCGGCAGCCGTGTATTGTGGAATCATGAATCCAGAATTGAGTCCCGTTTCCTTCATCAGCAGGCGCGGAAGACCATCGTGTCCCTCTAGTAGCAGGTAGGTGCGCCGTTCGGAAATGGATGCGAGTTCGGCCAGCGCGATGGCAGAATAGTCCAGGACAAGTGCGAGTGGTTGACCGTGAAAATTCCCACCGCTGATGATCTCTCCATCATGGAACACGAGAGGATTGTCTGTGACCGAGTTCATTTCAATCTCCAGGACGTCCACCGCGTGCGACAGCGCATCACGGCTTGCGCCGTGCACCTGAGGCACGCACCTCAAACAGTACGGGTCCTGGACCTTTCCGCAGTCGCGGTGCGACTCGAGTATTTCGCTGTCCTCCAGCAAGGTGCGGACATTCTGTGCTGCGTTTTGTTGACCTCGATGAGGGCGGATCTCGTGAATCCGACTATCAAAAGGGTGAATACTTCCCTGCAGGGCTTCCAGGCTCATTGAGGCCAGAATATCAGCTGTTCGGACGAGTTTGTGAGCCCGGTTCAGCACGTACGCACCGTACGCGGCCATAAACTGCGTGCCGTTGATGAGGCTCAGACCATCTTTTGAAGCCAGTTCGATCGGCTTCATTCCCTCTTCAGCGAGGACATCTGGTGCGGGGCGCGGCCGGTCATCAACTCCCCAGAAATATCCCTGCCCGATAAGCGGCAGTGCCATATGCGCGAGCGGCGCAAGGTCACCGGACGCGCCGACACTCCCCTTCGACGGCACCACTGGCGTAAGTCGATTAATGGCCAGGTGTAGCAGGCGATCGAATGTGGTTTCCGAAACGCCGGAGTATCCGAGGCCCAGCGAATGCACCTTCAGAGCCAGCATGATCTCGGTGATCCTCTTCGGAACAGGATCGCCTACCCCTACGGCGTGACTTATCAAGAGATTTCGCTGCAGCTGGCTCAGTTGTTCCTTGTCGATACGCTTGTTGGCCAGTTTTCCGAAGCCCGTATTGACGCCATAGATGGCCTCTCCCTTGGCAAGCACCGCTTCCAGCGTCTTACGCGATTGTCTCACGGCACCGGAATCATTTTTCAGGGCGTCAAGAGACAGACTGATGGTGTCGTATAGATCGGCTATTCTCAGGGTGACACTCATCCGTTCACCATCGGCAGATCGACGCCGCGCTCATTCGCCGTCTCAATCGCATCATCGTATCCGGCATCGGCGTGCCGCATGACGCCTGTTCCGGGGTCCGCAGTCAGCACGCGCTCCAATCGGCGGTCCGCCATGTCAGTACCGTCCGCTACGCAGACCATCCCCGAATGAATGGAGTACCCGATACCAACTCCGCCGCCGTGATGCAGGGAGACCCAGCTCGCACCCGACGCGGTATTGAGTAGCGCATTCAGCAGCGGCCAGTCTGCGATGGCATCGGACCCATCCTTCATTCCTTCGGTCTCCCGATTTGGAGAGGCCACCGATCCACTGTCCAGATGGTCCCGGCCTATAACGAGAGGGGCCTTCACCTTGCCCTTGGCCACCAGCCAGTTGAATTTCAGCCCCATTTCAGCTCGTTCACCGTATTCCAGCCAACATATTCGAGCCGGAAGTCCTTGAAACTGAACCTGTTCCTGCGCTTTTCGAATCCAGCGCGCAAGAGCTTCCTTCTGTGGAAAGGTCTCCAGGATGGCTTCATCCGTGACGGCAATATCGTTCGGGTCGCCAGATAGAGCGGCCCATCGGAACGGTCCGGATCCCCTGCAGAAGAGGGGCCGAATGAACTCGGGTACGAATCCAGGGATGTCGAACACCTCGGTCATGCTCCGATGATCGGCGACTTGCCCCCGAAGATTGTTGCCATAATCAAACGTGATCGCGCCTGCAGCTTTCATGTCGAGCATGGCTTGAACGTGCTCTTGCATGGCATCCAGCACGGCAGTCTGGTAGCCATCGGGGTCCGATTCCCTGAAGACAGTCGCCGACTCGACCGTGTGGCCGATCGGGATGTAGCCCAACTCCAGATCGTGCGCAGAAGTCTGATCGGTCAGTACATCCGGGACAATGCCCCGGCGAACCAGTTCGGGGAGGATCTCTGCGATATTTCCCAGGAGGCCGATCGAAAGAGCCTCCTTGCGATTGGTAGCCTCGTTAAGCTTGTCCAGCGCCTCATCCAGGTTTTCAGACATCTCGTCACAGTAGCCAGAATCTACACGGCGCCGGATGCTTACTGGATCGATCTCGACGCACAGGCAGGCACCACCGTTCATGGTGGCGGCCAGCGGTTGGGCCCCGCCCATTCCTCCAAGACCAGCTGTTATTACGAGACGTCCGGCCATCGTGCCACCAAAATGCTGGTTTGCACACTCGGCGAACGTTTCATAGGTCCCTTGCAAAATGCCCTGAGTCCCTATGTATATCCAGGACCCGGCTGTCATCTGGCCGTACATCGTCAGTCCAAGGGCATCCAATCGGCGGAATTCGTCCCAAGTACCCCACCGGGGTACGAGGTGAGCATTGGCGATGAGGACACGCGGAGCTTCCTCATGCGTCCGAAAGACCCCGACCGGTTTCCCGGACTGCACTAATAGTGTCTCATCATTTTCGAGGCGTTTAAGGGTCTCGATGATGCGGTGGTAGCTCTCCCAATTACGGGCCGCCTTTCCTCCACCGCCGTACACAATCAGATCTTGCGGGTGCTCCGCAACCGCCGGATCGAGGTTATTCATCAGCATGCGCATGGCGGCTTCCTGGTGCCACCCTTTACACGAGAGCTCGGTCCCGTGAGGTGCATGGATATCTTTGCGTGGTACTGTCATGTCAAATTTGATATCGAATCAATCTATTCGAACTGCTTTCTAAATGCCTCGAAATCGGCCTCCAGTCGGGTGAGGCGCTCCCTCAAATCATCGAGATCTGCCGTTGATTCTGTAGAGGAAGGAGGCTCGCTCACCTCCTCTTCCTGAATCGGCTCGCCGGACAACAAATGAGTAAATCGAACGCCTTTCTGGCCGGCTCGCCTCCCAACCTGCATGGCCAGTGGTTCTTCTCGCTCAGAGAGGGCCTGCAGAACGTCTGCGACCTCTTCCATGCTCTCAAACGATGCCATTCGGGTAGTATGGGTCCGCAGTTCACCCTCGGTTTGCGCGCCTCGAAGAGTCAAACTGGCCAAAACCGCGAGGCTCCGTTGATCCAGATTCCAGTGCTGGGTGGCCGCGTGACGGTACTTTTCTGCCCGACTACCCGCTACGGAAGCGTGGCCGGAGAGGCGCTGGGTGTACAATTCGTCGAGGGCCCGTATCACCACGATTTCACCGTATTCAACGACGGGGAAACGATTGGATTTCTGGTTGCAACCGTTGACCAGCGCATTGACGGTCATCGGATAATAGTCCGGAGTACTGAGCTCTTTTTCGATGAGCACTCCCAGAACCCTGACAGCTTCAAGGGATAACTTCTTTTCCATGAGGGGACCTCACTCTAAAAAGATGATATTTGCCCTGTACACTTCCGGACGGGGTCACAGAAGAAACGACACATCTGAGCCAGGATCAATGTCCCGGGGATCGGATTCTCCGTGAAACAATCGAGCGCCGGTTCTACCCTCCAGCGTCATTACGGGTCCATCAACCTTCAGCATGGCGCCTTCACGAAGACCAATCACCGGCGATTTCGGGTTCATGATGGTGAATTCGAGGATTCGTTCCTCTCTCGTTTCACCCATGTGCCCTTCAGGATGTGCATCCAGATAGTGCGGATTAATCTGTGCACGAATCAGCCCGAGCGTTTCAAACGAAGCAGGGTCCATTATCGGCATGTCATTCGTGGTGCAGAGCCGCGGCGATGAAACGTTTGCGCCGGCACTCCATCCGACGTACGGTGTGCCGCTGAATGCACGCTCCCGAATGATGTTCATCAACCCGAATTGATGCATGTCGTGAACGAGCTTGAACGTATTGCCTCCGCCGACCGCGATCACCTCAGCGTCCAGTATTGCCTGGGCAGGATCGTCAAAGCGGTGAACAGAGACGACTTCGTGGCCTGGCAATCCCCCGGCGACCATCCCTTCATAGTCGTCGTAGGAGAACCGTACTGCTGCATAGGGCACAAAAGTGATGCGCGTTCCCTTGTTAGGAAGCAGCCAGTCAATGTGCTCAGATGCATGTTCGAGGTAGGACGTACCCGAGGTTCGAGACGTGGACAACAATAAAAACCGTCGGGAAGCTCCCATTTGAGTCCCCATTCCTAGATTCCTGATGCGATCAGCAACTCGATATCCCGATGGGAAATGCCGAACATCGACGCCAGGCTTTTCTTGGTGAGGTGTTTGCGATAGACATACGTTCCATTTCGCAGACCAACGTGCGTCCACAAGGCTTCATTTATCGAAGCCGCATCGCCAATCTTGATGGCGTAGGGCACCAGCACATTTGTGAGCGCATAGCTGGCTGTTCGAGCGGCGTTTGACGGCATATTCGGCACGCCGTAATGAATCACACCGTGACGACGAAATGTTGGATTTGAGTGGGTTGTGGGCTTGCTGGTTTCAATGCAGCCGCCTTGATCGATTACGGTGTCCACGATCACCGAGCCATCCCGCATCGATGCCACCATATCCTCGGTCACCACAACAGGGGCGCGTTGCCCGGCGGTCATCATCGCTCCCACTACCACATCGGCGGTCAGAAGAGCCTGAGAAATGTACTGCTGTGTGGCCATCGCAGTGGTTATGCCGCGCCCCAGATAATGCTCGAGAGAGCGCAGAGCACCGAGGTCATTGTCCAGAATTATAACATGCGCGCCAAATCCCAAAGCTGCTCGCGCGGCCCACTCTCCGACCATCCCGGCACCCAGTATCACGACGTTGGAGGGAGGTACTCCCGAAATTCCACCCAGCATCACCCCTTTGCCGCCTTCACCACTTTCCAGGTATCGGGCAGCTATTTGGATAGCCATGGAGCCCATTATTTCGTGCATCATGCGCACGATAGGCAGGCTGCCATCCGAATCGCGGATGAACTCGAAGCCGATGGCGGTTACACCCAGATCGATGAGTCGATTCAGTGAGTCAGGAGATGTGTTTCCAAGGTGAAGAGCAGATATCAGCACCTGCTTGTCGTGCATGAGAGCCACCTCCTCTTCGACGGGTGGACCCACCTTTACGATGAGATCACTCGCGCTGTAGAGTTCAGACGCCGACTTTGCAATGATGGCGCCCGCTTCGGTGTACTCCAGATCCGTGAAATGTGACGCGTCGCCGGCTCCTTCTCCCACGTAGACATCGTGCCCATTGGCGACGATTGCCGCCACTCCTGTGGGAGAGATCGAAACCCGGCGCTCTTCCTCAGATGCTTCCTTTGGAACGCCGACCTTCAAAGACTTCTCGTCACCCGTCTTCTTCTGTCGCTTTTCTTTGGTGAGGACACCGTGTTCAACTCCGAGACCCTGTAGAGATGGTACTTCCATTGATAGTTATGAGAACGAGATGGGTGGCTAAGGCTAATGAATATACAATGTTACAGGGTTCTCTCCCTACCAGTGAGACATCAAAATTCCTCCGGCAACAGCGGCGTTCAGACTCTCCACCGCCAGATTTGCACCACCCGATTCAATTGAAACGGCCCCGCCGGTCATGGATCGAACTCCTCTTGAAACACCATGGGCTTCGCTTCCGATGATGAGTATGGAGTGCTCTCCCGGCTGCCAGTCCCGAACCGCCGGTCCATCCATGTCTGCGTATCGAATGTCTGCACCATTGCGCTTGCAGGTGCCAACGAATCCTTCGAGGAAATCGACCCGCTCCAACTTGACGTCCCAGATGCCGCCCATGGCCGCACGAACCGTTTTTGGAGCATAAAAGTCAGCCGTATCCAGGCCTCCAACCACGGCCTCCACACCGAACCAGGCCGCCGTCCTGATCAACGTTCCTACGTTTCCCGGATCCTGCACGCCGTCCAACGCCAGAATTTTTCCCTTGCAAAGAAGGCAATCTGTGCTCTCAGAAGGAATGCGAGCAACACCCAGAATTCCAGGAGAGGTGGTCATATCGGATATTCGTCCCATGTCCCTCTCCGATACTTTGTTCGATCGCCCGGCAAACCTGAAAATTAGATTTTCCACACGGTCGTCTGACAAGGCCTCCTTGGAGGCGAACAAATCCAGTAATTCCACGCCGGAATCCATGGCCGCTTCCAGGGCTCGCACGCCTTCGATCATGTAGGAATTCAGTTGACCTCGACCCTTCTTGCGCGAGAGGCTGGTGACTTCCTTGATTCTGCGCTCAGTAGCCGGAAACAGCACGGCGGGATCTTGCGAGTTCAACTAAATGGTGAAGATTGAGGGAGAAAAGACTGTTCCATCGATGGATTGAGATTGGCCTGTCTTACCTTCGCCCGCGGCGGTCCACGAACCGCTTTCGAGCCAGTCCAGATCAATCGTTTTTTAAGATACCAAATTGAATCCTCGCAAGCGGAAGCGCTTTTCCTGCGAGTAATAGGAAATACGATGCAGTTTACGGACCCCTACAAGAAAGCCGTCTATTCGGAGCCCGCTCCTATACTCGACCCGGACAATCCGTTTCAAGCGATGGTCGAGCGCTTCGACGTCGCCGCCAAAATCCTCGAGCTGGATCCGGGATTCTACGAGTACCTCGTCACGCCTGCCCGGGTCCATATCACGGCTATCCCGGTCCTGATGGACTCAGGACAAATCAAGATGTTTGAGGGCTATCGCGTTATTCACAGCGATATTCTGGGCCCTTCCAAGGGAGGCATCCGGTTCGCACCCGATGTGAACCTTGATGAGATAAAGGCCCTGGCAGCCTGGATGACGTGGAAATGTGCGATCGTCAGTGTGCCATTCGGCGGCGCAAAGGGCGGCGTCATCTGTAATCCGAGAGATCTCAGCAGGGGCGAACTTGAGCGATTGACCCGGCGCTACACAGCGAACCTTATGGATGTTTTCGGGCCGGATAAGGATATACCGGCTCCGGACATGAACACAAACGAACAGATCATGGCGTGGATACTGGACACCTATTCCATGACTGTAAAACGTACCGAGCCAGCTGTCGTAACCGGAAAGCCGATTGTATTGGGCGGATCGGAAGGCCGACGTGAAGCAACGGGGCGTGGAGTAATGACGGTGACATTGGCAGCTATGGAACGGCTGAACATGCGACCTTCCGAGTGCAGCGTGGCTGTTCAGGGATTTGGAAACGTCGGTTCAGTAGCCGCCAACCTGCTGACGCAACAGGGCTGTAAAGTTGTGGCTGTCAGCGATATTTCGGGCGGATACCATAATTCTGAGGGCCTCGACATTCAGGCCATGATCGATTATTCCAAGGAACATGAGCACAGCCTCGAAGGCTATACCGAGGCGGAATCACTCTCCAATGACGAACTCCTCACGCTGGACGTTGACGTTCTGGCCCCATGTGCGAAGGAAGATCAGATCACGAAGCGAAATGCGGGCGACGTCAAAGCCAAAATCGTTTCCGAAGGAGCCAACGGCCCGACCTCTCCACGAGCCGACGCCATCCTCAGGGAAAATGGGTGTACAGTCATTCCAGACATCCTCGCCAATGCGGGTGGCGTCACGGTTTCCTATTTTGAGTGGGTACAGGATCGGCAGGGATACTTCTGGACGCTGGATCGGGTGAATCGTCGGTTGGATCGCATGATGCACAAAGCATTCGATGATGTTTTCGATAAGGCTGAGGAGCACGATGTGACTCTGCGCATCGGTGCCTATGTCCTGGCCATCAAGAAAGTGGCCGACGCCCTCGAACTGCGGGGCATCTACGCCTGAGTCTCTTCCGCGTTTGGCCCGGTCGCTCTTTTATCTGGCCAGGCGCTCTGCTAGTTGGATCGCGATTCTTAAAATTAGTTTGCCATTCCTCAATTGGGTTTGCCATTCTTGAAATCGGATTTGATTGTGGACGGCCTTCGTCGCATTTTCCCTGATCCCCCCGATCACCCAAAGGGAAGACCGTTTTGCGAATCGTAGTCGTCTTTCTGTCGATCTGTTTTTTACGCACCGCGCCCGCAGCTGGACAGGAAAACCATATCGAGGTTTTTTCGCGGATGGCTGCGCAGTGCCTCCTGGAGGCCGTCGATGAATCGTCCAACTTCCGAGTGCAATCCGATGGACAGGCAACTTTTCTCTCTACCGAACTGGTCGACAGATGGTCAGCCATGGGCAAGAAGGTGTACCGATCGCCAAGTCCGGATTCCAACGCCCCTACCAATCTACCTCTGCTCTCCTATACGGTCGACAAGGCAGAACTCTCCTATCGGAGACTTAGCCGCAAGTCCCTGCAGCGCACCACAATATTGGGAATTACATATTGGCTCACTGCGACCGATGGGCAGGTGCTCAAGACCGATTCTTGCTTGACACAGGAAGATGACGAACTTTCGCGCACGGATGCCGGGCGGTTTGCGGATCATCGTTTCCCCGAAACCAGCCCCACTCTTCCAGCCGCCTCTCGCTGGCGCAAAGTCGTCGAGCCCATCGTCCTCGTTGGGGCTTCAGCTGTCGGGACCTATCTGTTCTTCAATCTTCGAAGCCGTCGCGCTGGCAGCGGTTGAAAAAAATCTGCTTCATAGCCTTGCTGGTATCTCTGCCTCTGGCTTGCGCAGTTCCGGTTCCGCCCGGGGGTGGACCGCCAGACTCAACTCCCCCATCTATCGTTCAAACCATTCCATCCGACGGTGAGACCAACTTTTCAGGGAGTACCGTCGAATTTGAATTCGACGAGACGATAGACGTTCGAACGTTTGGAAGAGCATTGTCGATCACTCCGGATCTCGTTGGACCACCGCGAATCAGTGGATCCGGGAAGAAAATAAAAGTTAGACTTCCGGGCGAGCTTCGTGACTCGACGACCTACATCCTTACTCTGGACGTATCGCTGCGCGACCTCCACAACATTTCACTTGATTCTCCAATCAGTATCGCATTTTCGACCGGAAATGAAATTGACAGCGGAAGAATGAGTGGACGCCTCGTGCACGCATCCAGCGGACAGGCCGCCGGTGGCGTCGACGTCTTCGCGTTCTCAGATAATGATTCGTTGACCCTGAGGTTACCGCCCCTCTATCGAACCCAGACCGCCTCAAATGGGAGCTTCCGCTTCAATTACGTCTCAACCGGAGAGTATTTCATCGTCGCGGTGAGCGATGCGAATCGAAATCGACTGGTGGATGAAGGGGAGAAGCGCGGAATACCGCCACTTCATCGCATTCCTGCAGACAGTATGGGAATTGTGCCCTCAAGACCCTGGATACTCGCTGTCCATGATCGAATTCCACCGACTATTGAACGAGTTCGCGCCGTTTCTTCCAGAGATCTTGAACTGCGCTTTTCAGAACCTCTCGCTACAGACGTCAATCACCCGTCAGTATTTGGATTCGCCGGAAGCCATCAGTTGACATTGGAGGATTCTCTGGGAAACTCTGTGGGAGAAGTGGCCGAACTTTTTTTCACCGAAAGTCGATCCCGAATTCTGTTTGCCCGTGTGGACAGCCTCCCACAGGGGTCATACTCACTCAAGGGGTCCGTACTCGTGAGCGACTCACTGGGTAATAACATGCAAGAGGGTGTGTGGCCCTTTTCGGTTAGTTCCCCAATCTCGACGTCCGCGGCGCCGGCATTTCTGAACTGGACGCCCGATTCGCTGGTCGTCCTACCCAATCAGGCGCGCCGCGTCTGGAATCCCGAACGATTCGGTATTCGCCTGTCAGCACCCGCAGCTCGACTGCTGGTGAGCATTACCGACACGACCGGAGCCACCGTCGATCTTTCAGTCAACCGGCTGGATCCGACTTATTTTGAAATCGGACAAGAACAACGTTCTACCCGAGATGCTCCGTTTCTGGTCGAAATTGAAGGCCTTCAACCCGATACCACGATAAGTGGGCTGTTCCAGTTTGTAAGTTCGCGGCTCAGTGGCGCTCTGGTACTTGAGACAAAAAATGCCTCCGGATCTGTCGTCGTTGAAGTTTTTCGCCGAGACCGGGATACGCTTCCCGTAATGACAATTTCCTCGCGGGATCCATCGATCACCCTCGCTGGCCTTCCCGGCGGATTTCGAGCCAGGATGAGGGCGTATGTCGATCTTGATGGTAATGGACGGTGGAACGCCGGATCACTTCGCCCCTTTCAACCGTCAGAACCATTAGGCTGGGTCGTCGCCGACGAACCGGTCCGAGCAAGATGGGACACGGTTCTTCCAGACACGCTCGATCTGGGTACACTTCCAGTGGAATCGGCCGCAGAAAAAAAGTGAGATGGCTATGAGTAACGCCCGATTTCAGGTGGAGGATCTCCCTCCAATTCTGACGGTTGCGGCGATGCGCGAGGCCGATGAACACACGATCAACTCGGTCGGTATAGCCGGCTCAACGCTCATGGAGTCGGCCGGGCGAGAGGTCGTCCGAGTAGCAAAAGAGCTTGCTCCAGGCGGACAAGAGGCGCATGTGGTATGTCTGTGTGGCAAGGGAAATAACGGTGGAGACGGCTTCGTGATCGCGCGATACATGGCCCTGACGGGAGGGAAGGTTTCGGTTGTTGTGATGTCCCCACGTTCAGCTTTCAAAGGGGATGCCCTCCTGAATCTTCAAATCCTGGAACGCCTTTCAGAACAGAAACTCGCGCCTTTCCTCAATATCGAATTCTTCCCGGACAAACCTCGGTTTCCAGAAGATCCAGATCTGATTATTGACGCCTTGCTGGGAACCGGATTGTCATCGGAGGTCCTCCCGCCGTTGGCGAGTACAATAGAATGGGCCAATGAGCAAAACGCGCAAATCCTCTCGGTAGATATTCCGTCGGGCCTGAGTTCCGATTCAGGAGCCATACTTGGAACAAGCATCAAGGCCGACGCCACTGTCACCCTTGGTTCCTTGAAAGCCGGACTCGTTCTGGGGAGCGGGCCTGATGTTTGTGGTGAGGTAAGCGTCGCCGACATTGGAATCCCCGGCCCCGTGCTCTCCTCGAGGGCGCTCGTTCCGGGCTGTGCCTTCCTCTCCGAGGACGACTATGTGAGACCCCGATTGTCTCCCAGGCGCCGTTCGGGGCACAAATACAGCAATGGACTATCCATAGTAGCTGGCGGATCGTCATCCTTTCCAGGTGCAGTTACGCTCGCCGCGCGAGGCGCGGCTCGCGCGGGGAGTGGCTACGTGATCTGCCTGGCACCCGGGTCCATCCGGAATCTGCTGCTCAAAAAGCTCGACGAGATTCCGGTTGAAGGATGGGAAGAGAACGCAAGTCAAAGCAATGTTGCCAAGCTGATTGCACGCCTGGAAAATCGCTGGACGAAAGCACAGGCCCTGCTCGTCGGTCCAGGTCTCGGAAGAGACCCAGCGGCTTCGACTGTAACGCGGGAATTGCTCCAACATTTTGACGGGCCAGCTGTAATCGATGCCGACGCACTCTTTGCACTTCAGGACAAACGTGATTGGGTCTCAAAGAGGGCTGATGGAAACTGGATATTCACCCCACATGAAGGCGAATTCAAGCGGCTCGCTGGAGAAAATATGGCTGCCGTCAATCGGATTGATATGACGCAACGATTCGCGCGTGAATGGAATGTGGTCGTGCTACTGAAGGGAATGCCGTCGATAACGGCGGCCCCAGATGGAAAAACGGTGGTAAATTCCACAGGAAATCCGTCCGTTTCTACCGCCGGATCGGGAGACATTCTCGCCGGAATCGTGACCGGGCTGCTTGCTCAAGGGCTCTCCGCGTTCGAAGCCGCGGTGTGCGGTGTTCACGTTGCAGGAACCGCAGCCGATCAATTTGTTGAAGAGCACGCTTCACAATCCCTGGTCGCGTCTGACATTCTCGACGCGCTTCCCAGCGCACTACTGCGCTTCTCCTGATCCCCGTATGTCTTCACTTTTTCGCCCCATCGTTCTCGCCAGTGGCTGGACGGTCCTGATCGTAGCCAGTTTGTCTATTCCGGCAAGCAATCTTCCAAGCTCGTCGTTGCTTGAATTCGATAAACTCATTCATTTCACTCTGTTTTTTGTGCTGACCGGATTGTGGCTGGCCGCCAGGTCGGAAGCACGGATTGACAGAGGACTTGTCATTTTGGGTCTGATTCTGCTCTTTGCGATTGGGTCAGAATATTATCAGGAACTGATGCCGATTGGTCGCACGGCAGAACTGAGGGATGTATTGGCTGATTCCGTTGGTGCCCTACTTGGCTTTATGACATGGATTGTCGCACGACCTGTTATCCATTGCTCTCTAAAATGACGGCGCGCTCGCTATTTCAGCGACATGCCGCCCTGCGATCATCTCAGGCCATCAACTTGGCCATCGACTTGGCCAGCAACTTCGAACGAGTATTCAGGTCTTTGATGTGCATCCCAGAACTATTTTTGAGAACGAACGGCTTTTGAGAGGGAGGGCAAGCGTTTTCACTTCCGTTTTGGGATCACTTGACGTATTATTCTCAACTCGACCGATTTCCGCATCCCAGCGGTCACAAGTAGCGAAATATTATGGCTCTGAAAAAAACAGACAAGGCCGATATCAAGAGACGGTATCCCCTTTACATCGAAATCGGAATGGTTCTTACGTTGACCGTTTTGATCGTGGCGTTTCGTCTCGACATGAGGGTCGACGATACATTCGAAGTCACGCTCCAGGAACAGGAAGTCGTCCAGATGGAGGATATTCAGCAGACCGAGCAGATTGAGAAGCCGCCACCACCACCGCGCCCACCGGTTCCAGTCGAAGTTCCAAATGACGAAATCCTCGAAGACGATGATCTCGATCTGGATATGTCACTGGATATCGATGACATCGTGGATCTTCCGCCGCCACCTCCACCTGCTCAGAGAGAAGAAGAGCCCGAAATCTTTGTGATTGTAGAGCAGTCACCGGAGCTGATCGGTGGATTATCTGGTCTTCAGAAAAAGATCCGGTATCCGGAGATTGCCAAGAAAGCAGGCGTCGAAGGCCGCGTATATATTCAGTTCATCGTTGATGAGCAGGGCAACGTGTACGATCCAATCGTGACACGTGGAATCGGGGCAGGATGCGATGAAGAAGCCATCCGCGCAATTCTGACTGCCAAGTTCAAACCCGGCAAACAACGAGGCAAAGCGGTCAAGGTGAAAATGTATCTGCCGATTACCTTCAAGCTCAGATAGTCAGCAATATTGAACCTGCAGGTTCTTGAAAAGGGCGACGCGCGGTGCGCGTCGCCCTTTTTTTATCTATCCCGTTTTCACGAAAAGAACGTCCTTGCATCCAAGACTCCTGAGACTCGATCAAAGGTCTCCCTGATAAGCAAAAACCGTTGTTTTTATCGTTAGTAGAAGCGGATACCTACCTGTTTTCAGGGTGATAACGAACCGGCACCATCAGCGTGGAATCAAAACACAAAGAAGAACATCTCGACTCCATTGTCGATCAGCTACTGAGAGACAAGGACTACCTCCTTTCTCAGGAGATCAAACACAAGGCAGATGAGATCAACCAGCTTCTCGTTCAGGCCCAGCGACAAAAGCTGAAGGTCGAGCTGACCACGTCCGAGCTCGAGCCCCGACCTGGATTAACGGTGTCCTGGCTCGACATTAAAGTCTTCAAAGAAATCTAGCTCCGTCCAGCTCCAGGCTCCGTCCAGCTCCAGGCTCCGTCCAGCTCCAGGCCGAGGCCCTAGTTTGACGATTCGTTTCGAACGACAACTCCGCCCTTCATGACGAATCTGACGTCGTAGGCGGCCATGATGTTTTCGGTCGGGTCATCTGAGACAGCAACCAAGTCAGCCAGCAATCCCTTCGCAATGCGCCCCCGGTCGGCCAGGTGAAAGGTATCGGAGTTCAGCGAAGTCACGGCCCGCATTACGTCCAACGGGGTCATCCCATATTCCACCATCAGTTCCATTTCCCAGGCATTGTTTCCGTGGTAGTACACGCCGACATCTCCACCCATCCCGATGAGAACACCCTCTTCAAGCGCCATTCGGAACACCCGTTTCTTGATGGTAATTCGTGCTGGCTCGGGATCGATCCCTTTCCTCCATCCCGAATATCCCTGAATGGCCTCTACCGCTGCCAGAGTCGGATACCACACGACACCCCTCTCGGCCATCATCCGATAGATCTCCCTCGTTCCCCCATCTCCATGCTCGATCGTCTCGACGCCGGCCAGAATTGCCCGACGCATACCTTCTTCTGTGGCGGCATGAGCCACCAAGGGCCGGCCGGTGCTTGCGGCCGTCTGCTGCATAAGGGTCAATTCCTCACGAGAGAAACTGGGCATGGCCTCTCCGTTCGGGCCCCAGCGATAGTCGGCGTAAACCTTGATGAAATCCGCTCCCTTTCCCATCTGTTCGCGCGTGACTCGTATTAGATCATCGACGCCGTCGGCGGTCTGGGCTCCAAGTGGTGGCTCGAAATCGGGATGGAATCCTTTCGGACCGTAGCTCCCGGTCGCTACGATCGCTCGGCCAGCCACCAGCATTCGTGGACCCGGTATGACGCCTTTTCGGATTGCCTTCTTTATCCCAACATCGGCGTAATCCGCACCCTCGGAGCCAAGATCCCTCACCGTGGTAAATCCTGCTTGGAGTGTCGCGCGGGCGGCCACGCCCGCGCGAAGAACGCGCTCTGCGCGAGATTCTTTCAGGACCTGGTCGTTCCACGAAGTCTCGCTGTACGGATGCAGTAACAGATGGGAATGGCCTTCAATGAAGCCAGGTGAGAGTGTCATGCCCCTCAGATGTATCACCTCAGTTCGTGCCGGAATGGGAAGGTCCGATTCTATGCCAACGGCGATTATCAGGTCTCCCTCCACCACCACGACCCAGCCCTCGTGCACGTCTTCACCGTCGAATACACGGTCGGGCCTCAGGAGAAAGGATTGAGCACAGACGGGAACGACGGCTAGTGCCAGAATCAAACCGGATAAGATCCGAGACATGAAGCACCTCAACTGTTTGATGTACATGCGATAATCATTTTCTGGGAGGCTTTAGAGCGAAATCACACCGTCCACTGCCCCTGCTGCTCGATAAATCTTGATAACCTCATCACTGTCATGGACCATGATTTTCGACGTGATACTCAGATAATTTCCTCGAGTAGAGGCTTTTACGTCTATCTCCTGTCCCTCAAAAACCTTCTTCAACTCCGTCAGTCCTGCCTTGGGTACGATAAATTTGAACAGGTACTTCGAGGGCCATTCGTTGTCGCTGTCGAGGAGCTGACGGAAATTATCCCACCACTCTGTTGCGTCGGATGGCTGCAATGGATTCATGGGCACTACGTCGTGGGAATTAACGAGAAAACACTAACGGGTTGACATAAAAGCGCTAGTTCGTAACCCGGTTCCATCGCATTCGTATCAGGCAATGTAGCCCATTCTCGAGTGGGTAGCCTATTCCTGATCGCGCATCAAACTTATGCGTTGCCGCCGTATTATTCGTGGACGATCGCCCTTCAACACCGAATTCAAACATTAATGTCGCTTCTTCCCGATTGGGCTCCCAACATCCATCCACTGCTGGTACACTTTCCCATCGCGTTGCTGGTCGCCGCGGCTTTTGTTGACAGTGTGGGAATGGTGCTCAAGAAGCAGGAAGTCTGGCGTCTCGGGGCAATGGGCCTCTACTTGGGCGGTGCTCTCGGAACGTTTGCGGCCTGGATCGCCGGAAAACAAGCTGCTGATTCAGTATTTCTCCCGACCGATGCCAATGCCCTGCTGACGGAGCATTCAGACCTTGGTCACTATCTGTTTTATTTTTTCACTGCATACGCCGTGATCAGGGTAACGATGTACGCGCTGAAGCTGGATACCAGAACCCTGTTCCGGACCCTCGGATACCTGACAGGCCTGGGGGGGATTGTTCTGTTGTGGGTTACTGCGGATCACGGAGCCCAACTCGTGTATGTGTACGGCGTTGGTGTAAAGGCGGTGCCACAAGAAATGGTGATGGTCCCGGCCCCGAATTCGGATGGATCTTCCTCTCCCAGTTCCAATGAAGACGGTGGCTGGACGTTCAAGCCCACTCGTGCCTCTTCCTGGCTGGCTTCCATGACAACGTACGGCGCCGTTGAGGATCTTCAGACCTCGATAAGAGATGGCGGCGAACGGGGAGATGTGCTGGCCCTTTCCACAAGTGCTCGACCTGTGATGTTTACGTTCGATCAGCCCATGAGAACCGTTCAGATCGATCTTGCCATGAATCTGGACGATTTTGAGGGCACGGTGATGATCGTTCACCACGTGATCGATGAAAACAACTACCACTTTACCTCAGCCTCGAACGGGGAAATGAAGCAGGGACGCAGCGAAAATGGCGACATTTACCTAATGGACAATAAGCCCTACAGCCCTTCAGGATGGCATTCGTATCGAGTCGTTTCAGACCAGACACATTTTCGCGCCTATGCTGATCAGGCTCTGACGGTCCACGGGCATGGCGACGATCCTGGCTCGGGTTGGGTCGGCATCAGGCTCAATGGGTCAGGCACGGTGCTGCTGGACTATATGCAAACGGTATCTCTGCGGGGAGAAGGCAAGATGGAAATGGCCGAACACGCAGAGGGCGAGATGGAAATGGATGATCCCAACGACGGAGAGGACGCCGATCACGAACACTAGGTCGACCTCTCTTTCAGCACCATCATTGCGACAACGCCCGAGCAGAATGTTATCGCTCCAATCGAGGCAATCGACCCGCTAAGCCCAATGGAATCGGCGACCAGTCCCGCAAATACGGCCCCAACCACGTAGCCGCCGTCTCTCCACAAGCGATACACGCCGAGCGAGGACGAACGCCACTCGGGCGCAGAATAATCCGAAATGACGGCGAGCAACGCAGGATAGACGAGCGCTGTACCGAGTCCCTGACCGATCATGGCCAACAGGTAGACGGTCGGTGATTCAGCCAGAACCAGCAGAATCAACGAGGCTCCCTGGAGCATCATTCCGGCAACAATCGGAATCTTGCGTCCTATCTGATCTGCCAACATCCCCGTACCCAGCTGACCGACACCCCAGACCAACGGATAGACGGCTACGAGCCAACTCATCCGCTCCAGGGAGAGACCCATCGAAAGAAAAAAAAGCGGCAACAAACCCCAGGCCAAGCCATCGTTCAGGTTATTCACCATGCCAGCCTGACACGCAGCGAACATGTTGCGATTGGTCCACGAAGTATTACGCCATACTCGATAGAATGACGGCCTTTCAGCGCTCACTCCCGATTCGAGCGAGACGTGGTGCGTCGTGTCCCGGACAAGGAATACACTCGTAATCAGGCCGAGTATCGCAATCGTAAATCCGATCAGAAAGACCGTATCCACCGAGCCAGAGGCCAGCAAGAATCCCGACAGCAGAGCCATCAGCGACACGGCTCCGTACCCCGCAGATTCATTGATTCCGAGGGCAAGCCCTCTCCGTTTGGGTCCGACGAGGTCAATCTTCATGACGACCGTCATCGTCCATGCAAAACCCTGATTGGCACCCAGAAGGACGTTCGCGAAAACGATCCATCCCCAACTCGGAGCCCACAGCAATATCAGGGGTACCGGGAGTCCAAATAGCCACCCTAAAATCAACAGTCGCTTTCGCCCGAAGGAGTCTCCAAGTCGACCAGCCAGCAAATTCGACAGGGCTTTTGCCGATCCAAAAGTTATAATGAACGATAAAACCGCGGTGTAGGAAGCGAGGCCGTACACTTCTTCCGCCAGCACTGGAATGATCACCCGTTCCATCCCGACCATGGCCCCAACGAATACATTAACAAGCACCAGGAGGCCGAATTGGGGCAGATTTTCCTTCAATCCTAGCTTAATTTCGGACGTTGTCATGCTGTCAACCTGGCATAGTGGGCGGGTTGGTATGCTTTTCGCAAGGGCTGTAATCGCATAACAAGCGGGAAGTACCTGACAAAACGTCGGAATATTGACCAGTTAGAGGGTCGAGCGAACTATGAACCTTCAGAAATTTACGATAAAGGCACAAGAGGTTGTGAAGAAGGCGAAGGAAATCGCTGCCTCCCGCAATCACCAGGGCGTAGAACCACCCCACTTGCTGCACGCGTTCCTGGCAGATACCGGTGGAATTGCGATGACGATGCTGACCAAACTTGAGGCCAGTATCGATCTCCTGTCGGCCAAGGTGGATCAGGCCCTCGAAAAATTGCCGATAGTTACAGGCTCCTCTGTCTCGGGTCAGTATGTAGGGGGGGAGGCCAAAAAAGTGTTCGACCGGGCACTCGCGGAAGCAGAGCAACTGAACGATGATTTCATCGCTTCCGAGCACTTGCTAATCGCCCTGGCTGCATCCAAAGAATCCATTGGAGAAGCGCTGCGCGAGCAAGGTGTAACCAAAGACAAGATCCTGGCAATTCTGAAGGATGTCAGGGGTAGCCAGCGGGTCACCGATCAGCACGCGGAAAGCCGCTATCAAGCACTCGAGCGTTATACCCGAAACTTGATCGACCTCGCCTCTCAGGGAAAGATTGATCCGGTAATCGGTCGGGACGACGAGATCCGGCGCCTACTGCAGATCCTGTCTCGGCGGACCAAGAACAATCCCATCCTGGTGGGTGAACCTGGCGTCGGTAAAACCGCCATTGCGGAAGGCTTGGCCATCCGTATAGTTCAGGGAGACATTCCTGAAGGTCTCAAAGACAAAGTGATCCTCGCCCTCGATATGGGCTCACTCATCGCCGGAGCCAAGTACCGGGGAGAATTTGAGGATCGATTGAAAGCCGTAGTGCGAGAAATCGTTGAATCGGACGGACGGATCATCCTCTTCATCGACGAGATTCATACACTTGTCGGGGCGGGTGCCGCGGAAGGCGCGATGGACGCGGCCAACATTCTCAAGCCAGCTCTTGCCCGGGGCGATTTACGTGCCATCGGAGCGACAACGCTGGACGAATACCGGAAGTATCTCAAAAAAGACAAGGCGCTCGAACGCCGCTTTCAGATGATTCTCGTGCGGGAGCCATCGGTAGAAGACACGATCTCGATCCTGAGGGGCATCAAGGAAAAATACGAAGTCCATCACGGTGTCCGAATAACCGACGCCGCTCTCGTGTCCGCAGCAGAGCTCAGCCACCGATACATTACCGATCGATTCCTCCCAGACAAGGCAATCGATCTTATTGACGAATCTGCAGCAAGACTACGCATCGAAATTGACTCGCTGCCCGAGGAGTTGGATCAACTGGAACGACAGATACGCCAGCTCGAAATAGAACGTGAAGCGGTAAAGCGCGAGAAGGATAAGAGTAAACTCAAGCTCATTGCGGAGCAGTTCGCCAATCTTGATGAACAGCGAACAGAACTGAAAGCGCGCTGGACCCGGGAAAAAGAGTTGATCCTGGTTCTGCAGCAGACCAAAGAGGACATCGAAAATCTTAGATTGGAAGCGGACAAGCTTGAGCGCGCTGGTGAATACGGTGAGGTCGCGGAAATCCGGTATGGACGCATTCCGAAACTGGATGACATCGTCTCTGACACAAAGACAAAGCTCGATGAAGTGCAGAAAGGGGGAGCTTTGCTGAGTGAGGAAATCGATTCCGAAGATATTGCCGCAATCGTCTCTCGCTGGACGGGCATACCTGTTTCTCGAATGCTCGAAGGTGAACGAGCCAAGCTGATGAGGCTCGAAGAATCCCTCGAAAAGAGGGTCGTCGGCCAGGCTGAAGCACTGGCAGCAGTGTCCAACGCCGTGCGGCGGGGCCGCGCCGGCCTGCAGGAAGAATCACGCCCGATCGGCTCGTTCATCTTCCTGGGAACGACGGGGGTCGGTAAAACCGAATTGGCCAAAGCGCTGGCTGAGTTCCTATTCAACGATGAAAATGCGATGGTCCGTATCGACATGAGCGAATATCAGGAGCGTCACACGGTCAGCAGGCTGGTTGGCGCGCCTCCGGGCTACGTCGGCTATGAAGAGGGAGGCCAACTAAGCGAGCAGGTCAGGAGGAAGCCGTATTCGGTCGTCCTGCTTGATGAAATTGAAAAGGCTCACCCGGAAGTCTTCAATATCCTGCTCCAAGTTCTAGACGACGGACGCCTGACGGACAATCAGGGAAGGGTAATCGATTTCAAGAACACAATTATCATCATGACGAGTAATCTCGGCTCTGAGATCGTGCAGGCCCGCCTGGACGCGATCGAAGGAGAGGTCACGGCAGAGGATGAAGAGAACATTCAGACCGATCTTCTCGCGCTGCTCAAACAACGGCTGCGCCCAGAATTTCTAAACCGAATCGATGAAATCGTGACGTTCCATCCGCTGGGAAGGAATGAGATTCGCCGGATTGTCGACATCCTATTCGAGAAGGTTCAGCGCCTGGCCCTGACCAGCAACATGATTGAGGTAGACATCACAGATGCGGCAAAAGACCAACTCGCGGAAATCGGGTTTGACCCGGTATTCGGAGCGCGACCCCTCAAAAGAGTAATTCAACGCGAGATTACCAACAAACTCGCCGAGGAAGTGCTCTCTGGATGGATCGAGCCGGGCGATGTAATCAAGATTGATGTTGCGAAAGAGGGAGATGGATTTACGTTCGAAACACTCTCCTCCGGAAAATCGACCAAGAAGAAGGGAAAGAAGACGAAAACAACCGTAGAGAAAGCCTAGTTCGTCTGTGAGAGGAGGGCGTCGATGACTCCGATCGCATCTGTGTCAGGCTCTGCCTGAGAGAGATAGAATTCTTTTGCCGACTGAAGGTACTCCCCGGCTGCGCCGGTCTTCCCATTCGCGATGAGCACACGACCAACATTCACGTTGTCCTGTGCCTGGCCACCATTTGAGATTCCTGTTTCAGGATCAATGCCGTCCAGGACAAGAAGATAGTAGCGTTCGGACTCGGCTACGCGCCCGAGTCCCTCGAGGGTTTGTCCCAATGTTCGATTCACGCTGCGGGTCCTGCCCGGGGCCCTACCCGGATTTGCTTGAAAGATGCGAAGAGCTTCGAGAAGAAGGGTAATTGCTTCGTCTGTGTCTCCTTTATTCAGGATGAATCCACCAAGCTGATGGTAATCTGCCCCTACAAACCAGTTGTCCGGACCCAGACTTTCCTCGTGGATTTCCAGTGATTCTCGATACAATGCTTCCGCTTCTTCCATTCGGCCCTGCTGAACTCTAACACGACCCACCCAGTTGATAGAATTCGCCGTTCTTGCGTTGCGGGCGCCATAAATAAATGTCTTCCTTTCCACCGCCTCTTCAAACCGCAACCCCGCTTCCTGAAAAGCACTCTTGTCGTAAAGAACGCTGCCGAAATTATGTAGATTCGCCGCGTAAAATGGATGGTTCTCTCCTCGCTCCAATCGGGTCATGTCCAGCGCGAGTCTGAATGTTGTTTCAGCCAATTGAAAAATATCATCGTCCTGAAAATTCGATTCGAAATACAGATCGCCATAGACGGCGCCCAGATTGGAAAGTGATTCGGCGATGTCGCGATCTGAATCCCCCAGCAATGTTCGGCGAATCGCGAGCGACTGTTCCCAGATTGTTCTAATTGTATCCGATTTCTGGTATCTGTAACCGCTGAACAATGAAACGCCGAGATCATTCAGGCTCTGGGCGACGTCGAGATGGATTTCTCCATGCATCCTTCGGCGCATGGCCAAAGCCTGCTCATGCAAATCAATGGACTCGTCGGTTTCGCCTACGTCATCTTTCAGGACCGCCATCGCGAAGAGCGCCCGCGCGAGGGATGGCGAGTCGGCCCCATCGGCGAGGTCAATCTGAATCTGGAGCGCTGGTTCGATGAGATCCATTCCGGCCTGGGCTTCACCCCATTCCGCGTACACCAGGCTTAGAACTCGCATCATATCGCTTTGCACGTCAGGGTGTGCCTGAAGATCGTTCATCACCGATACAGCACCCACATCCACCATCTCGCGAACCGTCAGATCGCGGCCCTGGGCTTGCTCCGGATTAGCTGAATCGAACAGATCAATGACAAACTCGACGACGCCGGCCAACTTTTGGGCTTCAGCTTCAAATCGATCTCGTTGCTCGGTGGCCTCGACAGCGAATCCAATGGATACGATAGTGGCCACAAACAGAACGGCGAACATCGCGAGAGCGCCCGCGACTGCAATTTTATTGCGCCGAATGAACTTGTTGGTGCGATAGGCAAAGGTGTCTGCTTGAGCGGAGACTGGTCTACCGGACCGATAATTCTGGATGTCCTGGAGCAGCTGATCCGCAGATTGGTATCGTCGGTCCGTCTCCTTTCGGAGGGCCATCAAGATGATATGATCCAGATCACCGCTGAGCTGTTTCCTGAGCCGATCGAGAGGGGTTCTTCGATTCAGACTGACCGACTCCGGAGTCAAGGAGTCCTTCCCCTTGGGCAGCTCTTCCACCACCGAAATCATCGTACTGGGCCTTTCAGGAGCCTTTTCCAGTATAATTTTTTCGATTTCGCCACGTTTTACGGTCTCGAAGGAGAACGGCCTGTGCCCTGTGAGTAGCTCGTAGAGCAAAATGCCCAGCTGATAAACGTCCGACGCCGTAGTCACTGAGTTGCCGCGAACCTGCTCCGGGGAGGCATACTCAGGAGTCATGACCCTCACTTCCGTGCGGGTCATGGGAAGCGTATATCCGGCCAGATCTGGATTCAAAAACTTGGCGATCCCAAAGTCGAGCAGCTTCACCTGCCCGTCCGTTGTCACCAGAATATTTGCCGGTTTCAGATCTCGATGTACGATCAGATTCTGGTGGGCAAAATGCACCGCAGAGCAAACTTTGCAGAACAGCTCCAATCGAGCTTCGAGAGAAAGTCGATTATCGTCGCAATACTTGGTAATGGATTCTCCATCGACGTACTCCATGACGAAATAAGAGACCCCTTCGTCCGTCGCTCCGCCATCCAGAAGGCGAGCGATACCCGGATGGGTGAGGGCTGCGAGGATTTGCCGTTCGACCCGAAAGCGCTTGAGAATGTCCTCCGTGTCCATTCCTCGACGGATCACCTTGACCGCCACATAGCGCTTGAACGCTTCGTCATCTCGTACGGCCAGATACACCTGGCCCATTCCGCCGCGACCCAATTTTCGGATCAGTCGGTAGGGACCGGCATGTTGAAGGTCCTCATCGTCCTCGTCTGATTCCTTGTCTCCCACCACCGAAGCCATATGAGCCAGGGCGTTCTCAAAGTCGGCCCGACCGCTTCCTTCCATGAAATCATCCGATTCGCCGGATGCCTCCAACATCTTCATCACATGGTCAAGGAGTTCGGTATCATCTCCACAAGTTTCTCGAACAAACGCTTCGCGCTCGGAACTCTCCTTGTCTAGCGCGTCATCGAGAATCTTCTCGATCAGAGCCCACCGATCCGGGTCGATGTTTTTCATTGCGGAACACGTAGGGGTTTGCGCGGAATGCTACCAGATCAACAGCTATTGACCTTTTTTTAACGCAATGTACAGAAAGGACTTAGCTTTAAGCCAGTCTCGATCGATTGTTCTTCCCGATACATCCAGCAGAGCTGCGGTTTCTTCAATCGACATTCCGCCATAAAATCGGCACTCGACGATGGTCGCAAGGCGTGGATTGAGTCGCTCGAGCTGCTTCATCGCGTCGTCCAGATCCAAAATATCTACGTTTTCGGAGGTGTCACTGATGAGCGAGGCCTGAATCTCTGTGTGATGGGCTCCTCCTCCACGTTTATCCGCATTCACTCGCCGGGCATAGTCCACGAGTATCTGGCGCATCGCCCTCGCTGTGACCGAGAAAAAATGGACTCGGTCGTTCCAGCCACTTTCATCCCGATCAAATAATTTCAGATAAGCTTCGTGAACCAGGCCGGTTGTGTTCAGCGTTTCACCCGGTTTCCTGTATCTGAGTTGCCTTCGCGCGATATCACGCAACTCATCGTAGACGAGTGCAAAGAGACGGTCACCTGCATTTTCATCCCCCTTGCGGTGCGCCGTGATCAACTGTGTCACCTTTCCCTCGTCCTGCATCACCATGTGGGTGTAGGCTCAAAATTTCACGCGAATAGTAGGGTACGCAGGAATTGGCGGAAAGGAAACTTGAATGTAAAACCTGTTCATTCGTGATGACGCTCCTGGGCTGGGTGGGTCAAAGCGGCTCCAATAGAACGATGCCTGACCGAAGAAAAGACGAGATGGTCAGGACAATCCGAAATGGCGCGAGCGGTGGTCAGTCCTAACAGGAAGCTTAAAGATCTCATTGATAGTGGAGAATGGTCGTTTTCACGCGGCAATCCTTCCGAGTTTCGGAGTACAAGCTCCGGTTGGGGGATTCGGTGACAATAACGGTTATGTTGATTTATAGGACGATTTTCGATCTGGTCCTATATAATTATTAATTATCAACTTGAATCGCATCGATTGAATCCGTTTCAATGTTGATAACTAGACTTGCAAAACGGCTTTTCACTGGGTTTATTGGATCTTGTCCATAGAAATATCACTGCATTCGAAGGTCCATGTATTTAAGCAAACTCGAACTCCACGGGTTTAAGAGTTTTGCCGACCGAACGGTCGTCGATTTTTCTCCCGGTGTCACCGTTGTGGTCGGCCCGAACGGATGCGGAAAATCAAATATCGTGGATGCCGTCCGTTGGGTTATTGGAGAACAGCGTGCTCGCATTCTCCGGTCCGACAAGATGGACAGCGTTATTTTCAATGGAACGACCAAGCGCCGATCCCTCGGAATGGCGGAAGTCCTCCTGACGATCGAGAACACTAAAGGCGTCCTTCCTACCGAATACAGCGAAGTAACGATTGGGCGACGGCTTTTTCGGTCTGGCGAATCCGAGTATCTCATGAATGGGGTGAACTGTCGCCTGAAGGACATCACCGATTTGTTCATGGATACCGGGATGGGCGCTGGTGCCTATTCCGTCATCGAGCTCAAGATGATCGAAGATATCCTGTCGGACAATGCCCAGGACCGACGGCACCTGTTTGAAGAGGCCGCGGGCATCACCAAGTATAAAATCAGGCGCGGCCAAACCCTCAGAAAACTCGGCAGCACCCAGGGTGATTTGAATCGCGTCCGCGATCTGACAGAGGAGCTGGACAAGCAGGTTCGTGGCTTGGATAGGCAAGCACAGAAGGCCTCTCGGTTCAAGCGCTATGAGGAACGACTCCATGGATTGGAGTTGAAGTTGGCTTCTCTGGAGTTTGAGCAATTATCATCTGAATCTGAAATCATCCGAAAGGAAATCGTCCAGTATTCGGATGCAGCAGCTGGTTTTTCGGCGAAGCTCCTCTCCGAAGATGCGGCCCACGAATCGCTCAGAACAGATCATATTTCGAGAGAAAAACAAGTCGTGGAAGCGCAGACTTCTCTCGCCGACCACGTTGAATCTCTCCGATCGGCGGAATCAGACCTTCGACTCGGAACGGAGCGCCTCACCACCATCTCACGAGATGTGACTCGACTCCAGGAGGAGACTGAGGCGGCCATTGGCCAGAAGAAAACACTCGTCAAATCTCTCGAACGCAATGAACAGGAGCAGGCAGATGCGCTCCCTGCGGCCCAGAAGGCCGACGGCGAGCTGACGAACGCAAAACGGATCCGGGACGAGGCTCAGCTTTCTCAACAAAAACATCAGGTAATGCTCCATAATCTGCGGCTCGAAGAGCGGCAGGCAGTTTCGAGCAAAACGGACCGACAACGCCTGATTGACCGACTTTCCAGCCGAATCGAAATTATCTCGGCAGACCTCAAAGAGAGGGGCGAAGCTCTTACTCTGATGGCTGCCTCTGAATCAGATACGGGTACTCGCCAGGCGAAGGCAGATGGGGCGCTGAACGAGGCGCAGTTGGCCGGTCTTCAAGCCACCAAGATTCTGGAAGAGGCAGAGACAGAAATTACGGCGCTGAACGGACAACTTGAGGAGCACTCCCTCGAACTGCGTGCAGCGGAACGGTCTCGCGACGCAGCCTCAACCGAGGTATCCTTGCTCAGGGGACTGTTGAGTTCGTTTGACGACTTCGATGAACCGATTCAATTTCTCGCTTCGTCCGACGTCTGGTCTTCCGATTCGCTGGTTACAGTAGCTGATGTCATTGATTGCGAAGATAATCTCAGAACCGCCGTCAACGCAGCTCTCGGAGACTTTGCCGGATGCATTGTAGTGCAGACGGATTCCGAAGCCCAACTTGCCATCCAAAGCCTCCGGGCGAATGAAAAAGGCCAGGCGACATTCCTGGTTGTTGAGAGACTCCGAAAGGCCAACGCTCATTTTCCAGCGGCTGATTATACGCGCATTGCTTCACTGGTCCGAGCTTCAAAATCGGAATATGAACCCCTGGTCGACCTGCTGTTTGCGAATTGTTATCTGGTCGACTCGCTGGATGAGTTGAGTGGCGATTTACCGGGGCGCATGTTCACACGCACGGGTGAATGGGTTGACCCCGACGGCTATGTTCATGCCGGAAGTGCCACAGATGTCCGAGGCCCGGTCTCCTCCCGACTGGACCGCAGGGGACAGCTGGAAGCAGCAGATATCCTGTTGAATAAATCTTCTGCCAGCTTCAAGATCGCCGAAAAGGCGCATCATAAGTTGAGCCTTCGCCGCGATTTGATTCCCATCGCCGATCTGAGGGAAGCGGTTCGTGCGGCGTCCGCCCACGTCATTGAGTGTGAAAAGGCTCATACCCGCGTTTCTTACGAACAGGAGGTTGCAAGCGGACGCCGCACCGAGACGGAGGCCAGAATCCAGTCCTTGACTGAGGCCGAAGCGACTTCCAGGGAGGAGCTTGATACTGCAAGTGCCGATCTGAAATCGTTCACATTGCGGGTTGCGGACCTGCAAAACAAGAGAACCGAAGCTGAAAACGCGTTTTTCGGTATTGAGGAAGCGAGTCGAGCAGCCTTCAGCCTGTTCAACGAGGCAAACATCACCGCCGTTCAAACCCGAAACAGGCTCGATAATCTTAAGCGGGATATCAATCGAACTAAAGAGGACATCGAGGAGCTGGATGAGCGCAGCGCCGAACGGGAGAAAGCCTGTCTGAGAATGGCCGACCAGCGGGTTACGCTTGAAGAACGTTGCAGCAACCTGCAGGTCACCATCCGATCGATGCAGGACGCAAGAACGGACCTCGACGAGGCCGTTTCGACGGTAAAAGACGGCCTGATGGAGACGAAGGTGGCCATTTCAGAACTTGAATCTCGCCTCCGTGAAATCCGCAGGGAGCGGGAGACGGCCATGAAGCATGAGTCGGATCGCGCCATCCGGAAGGCGGCATTGAACACACGGCTCGAAGACTTGATCGCTGGATTTGCTGAAGACTTTGACCTCGATCTGACGACCTACACGATTGAAATAGAAAAAGATTTCGATAAGGGAGAAGCAAAGGAGGAAGCCCAGGCCCTTAAAAATAAAATCAGACATCTCGGCCCTGTGAACGCGCTCGCGCTCGAGTCCTTTGAAGAAGAGAAGAACAGACTCGCGTTCATGAAAGAGCAGCTGGCCGACCTCGAGCAGGCAGAGTCGACGCTCATGAAGACAATCGACGAGATCAACACCACGGCCGTCGAGCGCTTTGACAAAACCTTTGCGGCCATTCGGTCAAACTTCCAGAAGCTGTTCGTCGAGCTTTTTGGCGAGACTGCCACTGCAGATATCCATCTCCAGGATGAGTCGGATCCACTCGAGTCAGACGTGATGATACTCGCGAAGCCTGTGGGAAAAAAACCCACTGTTCTTGCTCAGTTATCGGGAGGGGAAAAAACGCTTACCGCCATTGCCCTCCTCTTCGCAATCTATCTCGTCAAACCGAGCCCGTTCTGTATTCTCGACGAAGTGGATGCGCCGCTCGACGACGCAAATGTGGATCGGTTCATGCATCTCATCCGGACATTCTCCGATTCGACGCAGTTCGTCCTGGTGACGCACAACAAGCGCACGATGGAAGCTGCGGATCGCCTTTACGGCATTACGATGCAAGAACAGGGCGTATCAAAGCTCGTCGGTGTAAAATTCGAAGAGGAAACGATCGACGATCTCGAACACGTCGCGTAATAAAGGATTGGAAGCACTCAGGTCGATCGCGGTGTCTAAGCTCTGCAATTAGCCTGAGAAAGTTCAATTGTAGCCGTGATAGCGACGCCCGTCGTCTGGAGGCGAAGGTGGTTCTGGAACGGTGTATTCTCCGGACTCAGTGTCCAGCCACCGCAGGAACAACGAATCTGAATAGGCAGAAAAAATATTTCCCGCATCTGCACGTCGCCTGATATTCTCGACCAACACACCTGAATACGAAGTGCGCGCCAGTCCAATCAGTGCTCGTGCACCGTCGTAAAACTCCATGAGCGAACCGGCAGAAAAAGACACGCCATTGTTCTCGTATTCGATTCCGGGGACGTTTTCCAGCCAGGCCAGATCAGCAGGAGGTGCGACCCTTACCGTTCCCAAAACCGGAAGTCTAAGGTCGAGATATTTGGATTCGAGTACTGATTCGGCCGCCACCCGGGCCTGCCTCGTCAGCCTCGCCCGAGCCTGCTCAAGGGGCAAAAGGTCCGCGGTGGCGGCGCTCGTAGCGTTTTTTACACGGGCGTATTTGAGCCAGGGCATCGTTTCGAGATCGCTTTCCAGTTTATCATCGCCGGAAGCAAAAATTACGGGGACCCCGATTCGGCCCCACGAAAGCGCCACAAATTCGGTTTCGGTGATCGATTGACCGTTCAGTTCCAGTCCGATTCCAAGTGTGTACGTGTGCGACGCAAATCCTCCGCTACCCGTCTTTGCGTGCATTCCAACCACTCCGACGGCATCATAGTTCGAGCCATCCACCAGACCTGTATACGCGTCGAAGGTCTCCTCTCTCGATATCGGCTGGACTCGAGGATCCAATCTATCGTAGTCCAGATCCGGCGATCGATTTCCACTTCCATGACCATCCACGATAAAGACCTCTGTCACACCACCGTCAAATAGGCCCACGGCAACGGCGTTCACGTCGGCTACCAGAAAGTCTCTCCCCGATTCCAGGTATTCAGGCTCACTGAAACGAAACGAGTTTGGATCGTCCTGTCCGGATAGCCCTTCCATGTCGTGGTACAGGAGAACGCGAAAACCATCCTCCAAATTGATCTGCGCGTCGACCACATACCAGGGGGGACCAGATGGAGGCCCGGCTGACTCGGGGGAGCACCCTTGCAATCCAAGAACGAATGAGAACAACAAAACCGACCCAATTTTATTCGTAATCATGCTCAAAATATTCTATTCCCCGACCGGGATTTTCTGATGAAGACCCTTTACTTCGGATCCTCTCGGCCAGACGCTCGGCAAATACTTCGGCCGGATCGTAACCGTAGCGTCTCAAAAGATGATTCATTGCGATGACTTCGCACAGGACCGTCACGTTCTTACCGGGAGTGATCGGCAGCTTGACCAGAGGTAGCTGGGCTCCCAAAATATCATACGTTTCCTCAACCATTCCCAACCGCGTGTATTCCTCGTCCGGGTCCCACGGATGCAAGTTTACTACGACTTCGATTCTTTTCTGGAATCTGATCGCTCGAATGCCGAACAGCGCGCGGACATCGACCAGGCCCAATCCTCGAATCTCCATAAAATGCTGAACCAGATCCGTCCCGGAGCCCATCAGCACCTGACCTTCTTTGCGCGTCGCCATGACCACGTCGTCGGCAACGAGGCGATGACCACGCTCAACGAGATCCAGAGAAACTTCGCTCTTTCCAATTCCTGCGGGACCTACAATAAGCAGACCGATGCCGTACACGTCTACAAGAGATCCATGCAAAGATTGCTGTGGGGCAAACTGGTCCTCCAGGAAGTCCCGCAGAATGTACATGAACTTGGTACTCGGCGTCGGCGTCACAAAGACCGGCACTCCCGCGTTCGTCGCCAACTCAAGTAGTCTCTCCGCCAATTCGTTACCCTCAGTGAGGACGATGCAGGGTAGCGGAAACTTGAGGAGGTTATTGAAAGCCTCAACGCTCTTCTCTTCTTCAAGATTTGCCAGAAAGCGGCACTCCGTGTTGCCCAATACCTGAATCCGCTGGTGGGTGAACAGGTCGAGATAGCCAGCCAGAGCCATGCCGGGGCGGTGCAGATTACTCTCTGTGATGAGCCTGTCTTCTGAGTCAGCGCTGTTCAACTCCTTGACGGGCAGACCGACCGTCTTCTCAAGTTGATCCATCGCGAACGCGACAGATATCGACTCTTTTTTAAACGATTTTGCTTTGCGCGACATGCGACTCAGGGCCTAGGGCACTTCTACCGTATCCAGAATACGTTGAACGATATCTTCGCTCGTGATTTCCTCTGCCTCGGCTTCATACGTCACAGCAACCCGGTGACGAAGGACATCCATCGCGATGGATCGTACATCTTCGGGCGTAATGTAAGAACGGTGCTGCAGGAAAGCGTGGGCTCTGGCGGCGAGATTCAGATTGATTGTGGCTCGTGGCGAAGCGCCGTACTCGATCAGCGGGCCGAGTACTCCCAGCCCAAACTCAGCCGGGTTTCGCGAAGCGATGACCAGATCCACAATGTATTTTTCAACTCGCTCGTCGATATACAGCACGTTGAGCACCGCGCGAGCATCCAGAACCTGAGCGGGTGTTACAACAGGCCGGACTGAAGTCTTCTCTCCTGTCTTCGCCATGCGCCGCATGATCTCGAGCTCTTCATCCTTCGTAGGATAATCTACCTTGATTTTCATCATGAATCGATCGACCTGTGCTTCGGGAAGGGGATAGGTCCCTTCCTGTTCGATCGGGTTCTGTGTCGCAAGTACGAGAAACGGGGCGTCAAGAGGAAAGGTGGTGTCCCCAATGGTTACCTGGCGCTCTTGCATGCTCTCGAGCAGTGCACTCTGGACCTTCGCTGGCGACCTGTTAATCTCATCGGCCAGAATGATGTTTGCGAAGATGGGACCCTTCTTGATGCTGAAGCTGCCTTCCTTTGGATTGAATACAAGCGTGCCCAGCAAGTCGGCCGGTAGCAGATCGGGTGTGAATTGAATGCGCTGGAAACTGGTCCCGATCGCGCCGGCTAGCGAGGAGACCATCAGGGTCTTGGCAAGACCGGGCACTCCTTCGAGAAGAACGTGACCATCGCCCAAGAGGCCGATCAACAGGCGCTCGATCATGTATTTTTGGCCGACGACCACTTTGCCGATTTCGGTCAGCAGATCATCAACAAATGCACTCTCTTTCGCAATGCGGTCATTTACCGCAGAAATGTCAAAATTGGTGTCCATCAGGCGTTTTAGATGATAAACGTTTCAATCTCGTGGCTCGTATGTGCATCAGGAAATTCGCGTATGCTATCCAAAAATGCGGGTAACGAGAAGGGTTGACCGGCTACGAGCATGCAGCTGCCCTCGCCGGATTGAACCACGCCGAATATACCCTCCAACGATGCTGATTCCGCCTTATTCGTCACCAATTCGTGTAAGGACGATGTTGTGTCCCAATCTGTTGCCTTTGAAGCTTGAGAAATCATCATAAGCGCGCCAAAAAATTGCCAATCGGTCTTCCGAATGGCCGCGACGAGCTTTTGCACGTTCCGATTTTCGGATACCAGATGCTTCAGTGCTGCGCGGCGGCGGCGCGGTATCGCTTCCATGGCGCGATCCAGATCTCTGTGTTCGAGATCCCTCAGTGACTCGACTGATTCGAAACCGTTTTTCTGAAGGTCTTTCAGTACAAGACCCGCGATTTTCACCCTTGGATAGGAAGACGTCATGGCAGAATGCCAATCCCGGGACCACTCAATGATTCCCCAGCCCAGTTTCGCTCCCGGAGGTATTTCGATGGGCAGGTACTCCATGGTACCGGTATCAACCAGAAGGAAGGGATCTTCGTGTTCAGACAGGCACGCAATCACGTAGGCCGGGCTGAAACTTCTTCCATACCAGGATGACAGAGCAGAAAGAGCCTTATCCCGCAGTGTAGATATCTGTTCATCTGAATCAGCCTGTTCTGGAGGTTCTGAATCGCTCTTCAATAGAGGGCTGAGAGCCTTCAGAACCCCTACGGCAAACGCTGCGTGAAATGCTGCGCCCAGACCGGTTGGAACGGCTCCTACCAGAGACACGTCGAACTGTCGCAATTCTTCCGGGTCCACCTCATGTAGAATGTGCGCAAACAGACCCGGCAGACCCTCCTCGGCTTGGTTGCGTGCGTCGAATTCGATGGAGGTGTTCACACCTTCAAGCGCTACACGCGAGACCTCGTCATCGTTGTGACGCAAGACCACAGCCAAACCCTGTTTCAGGCGCAGCAGCAATGCGAACCCGGCAAAGTAGTGGGTGTGGTCTGCGATGATTCCTACCACGCCTTGACTAAAACCCGTTACAACACGCGATTCGGAATGGCCGAATCGATCTGTGAGCATCCGCCCGGCCCGGTCGATGTATTGCGATGGCCGCAGCACCTCATTGGCCTGCATGCGATTGAGCGCGTACAGAAAGGGGGCAACAAATGATGGGGTCGTGCCTTCTCCGGTTTCTAGATTTTGAGAATCCATTTCAGACAGCCGAAAATTGAAGGCCGGATTCCAGGGAGGAGCCCCGTAAAAAGTCGGCGGATGACATTCGATTCTTTCCAGCGAGCTGAATTTCCAGCACCTCCACCGCTCCCGTTCCACATGCCGCGACAATCTTTCCTTCGGATTGCAGAATCTCACCCGGACTGCCTGATCCTTCCCTCACCCTGGTTTTGAAAATCTTCAATGGTTTTCCCTCCAGATGTGTGTAGGCACCGGGAAAGGGAGACAAGCCCCTCACATGATTGTGGACGCTGCCGGCATCATCCAACCACCGAATCGCACAATCGTCCTTGAATATCTTCGGGGCGGGTGTGGCCAAAGAATCATCTTGGGGAAGCGGCTCAAAGCTTCCATCGATTAGGCGACGCGAGGTCTCCACCACAACTTCTGCCCCCAGAATCATCATGCGATCGTGTACATCCCCGGCGGTTTCATCGGGTGATATAGACATTGAGCGCTGCATGATTACGTTTCCTGTGTCGACTTTTCGCTGCAGCAGAAATGTTGTTACACCGGTCTCAACTTCGCCTACCATCACCGCCCGATTAATCGGTGCGGCACCCCGGTATTTCGGCAGGAGCGATCCGTGCAGGTTGAATGTCCCCATGGAAGATGCGCTAAACACCGCCTCAGGCAATATCCTGAAAGCCACAACTACGATCACATCGGCCTGAAGCGACTGAATCTCGGACGCAAATTTAGGATCGCTGACGCTTTCGGGATGTAATATCAGGTCAATTCCAAGCTCCTGGGCCAGGAGCTTTATCGGAGTCGATGAGAGTATCTGACCTCTCCCTCTTTTTTTATCAGAACCGGTTACTACGGCAACTGGCTTGAGACCACCTTCGACCAATGCCCTGAGGGAAGGTGCGGCAAAAAGCGGCGTTCCCATGAACACGATCCGTGCCGATGCAGCGTCATTGTCGGAGGAAGATTCGGTCATGAGATCGAAGTGACTGGAGACAGAGAGGCGATACGATACAAATAGAGTCTCGTCAAAACCACCGAAGACGTCGTTTCGGACAAAAAAAGCGCCCCCATAATCAAATTATGGGGGCGCGAAATAGCTGAGGCCTCAATGGAGCCTAATACAACCTGGTCCGTTCGTCCCAGACAGGATTCAGCAGTTGAAAGTCTCCGAAGCCGGTCTTGTCTATGAAGATGAACTGGCGGCCAATGCGTTGATATTCCCAGATCTCGTAGGGTTCGTAATCGAAACTATGCGGCTTTTTACGTACATGATCGGGCTCTCCAAAACGGACCAGAACGTATCCACGATCCGTCCTCCATCCCTCTCGGACCGCACCATAATTCTGATTGGCGGCTGCAATTCGATAGTAATATTCCTCCATGCGCTCATTGCGCTTCGTACCCGGCGTGGGATCACGCTTGTTCCAGAAATTTTCGAATCGTTGGAGCCGTTCTACTTGATTCGGAGCATCCAGAATGAAACTCATTTCGCGTCGTTCTGCCGTGTACTCCAGCTGGGCGATGGCGTCATCGATGTCCTGAATGTGAGCATTAAGTCCGTTCCACTGAACGACAAATCGACGCTCAACCGTATCGAGAATATCTCCCGTCAGGCCAGAAATGGTCACTCTCATTGAGTACGTGCCGACGCGAAAATCCTCCATCGGAACGGTGACGATATACTGACTCTTCGAAGTGGTCAGGGAGGCCAGCTCTTCCTTCGTAAATACCAGGTCAGCCTCTACAACTTCTCCATCAGAAACATCCTGTGGGTCAATCGTTGCGGTACCGTCTTCCCGGGTTCGACGTATCTCCTGGGTTATCGTCACATCCCGATCTCCGGTGGAGTACACCTCGTAAAAAACCCGAAATCCTCCTTCATCGCTTCCAACACGTGAGCTGACCCTGGGCACGATGGTAAAATCAGTTTCGTCATACGAATCGAGCAGGGTAATGTCCGAGATGGCAATGTCACCGTCAAGCGCGCGAACCATCACCGGAATGCTTCTCAGATAGGTCTGGCTTGAATTTCGGTCAGACTGTTCGAATTGGAACAGGTAACGCCCAGGCTCAAGCGAAATGGATTGCGTAGTGAAATCGAATCGGTTGTCGAGTTGGGTCTCCGCGTACGAATCGACGACGAGATTGGCTTCCCAAATTTTGGACTCTACCAGGTTCCGAAACCGATCATTGTCGGACCACTCGACGGCGTCGAGTTTAATCTGGTACCCCGCCGTAAATCCGTCGGGAGTGTTGATGAAACTCATTCGAACAAAGGGGACGCGAGTGTAGACATCTATCCTTGTCTCACCTAGGCCATCCTCACTCTGAACCGCAACAACATCAACCTCAAAATCTTGGGAAACGAACTGAGCCTGAGCAAAAGGGGTGAAAATCAAAAAGAGAAGGGAAAGAATCGATAGACTCTGTGCAACGAGCCCTACACCGTATCCTTCACTGCTCCTGACACCTTCCGGTGAGACCTGGTTCTCATCCAGACTTTGCATCATATGAGAACCGCAACAATTTTTGTAACAGTCTGTCATTCAGCTCAATTCCAAACGTCCCTTTGGGACTATCTATGTAACATCATCTATGTAACGTCCAGTCGCAATCTCATCCTCAAAAAGAGGCGGAATGCCAATGTCCATCCAAGTCAATACACGCGAGCCCCATTGAAGAACCCTTCACAATACGAAATATCGGTCTTAAGACGGTAGCAGTCCATTGTGAGACAATAGACCGTCAATATTTCAGGATGAATGGTTTGGGACAGACTTCGAACCGAACGGGGTGGGATTGTTCGTCCTATTCTGCATTAAAAAGCGCGTCCACAAAGCGCAAACGATCAAATAACTGCAGGTCATCGATCCCCTCTCCAACACCGATGTATTTTACAGGAATCTGGAACTCATTTGAAATGCCAATCACAATACCCCCCTTCGCCGTCCCGTCCAGCTTAGTCAGAATCAATCCTGTAACATCCACGACTTTGGTAAACTCTTCAGCCTGCCGAATCGCGTTCTGACCAGTCGATGCATCGAGAACGAGTAACACCTCGTGCGGCGCACCCTGAATTTGCCGGTCCATCACCCGTTTCACCTTGGCCAGCTCATCCATCAATCCACCTTTCGTGTGAAGCCGACCAGCAGTGTCGATCAGAACGACGTCGGAGTTTCTGCTTTTGGCTGCGGCCAATGTGTCGAACGCCACTGCAGCCGGATCTGCACCCAAGCCCTGTTTGATGATGGGGACACCGGCTCTGTCTGCCCAGATTTCCAACTGTTCAGTGGCGGCGGCCCGAAATGTGTCCCCCGCTCCGAGTAGGACTGATTTGCCGGCTTCCTTGTACCGAGCAGCCATCTTGCCAATGGTCGTAGTTTTTCCAACACCGTTCACACCCACCACCATGATGACATGCGGAGACGCTGCCAGCGGGGCCTCGAAGTCTATCGGATGTTGGTTGGTCCCCGAAAGAAGGAGCTGACATATTTCACTCTTGATGAGATGGTTCAGATCATCGGACGATACGAACTTGTCTGTCGCCACGCGATTTTCGATGCGATGAATGATGTCAATGGTCGTTTTTACACCGACGTCACTGCTAACCAGTACACCTTCGAGCTCATCCAGAAACGATTCGTCTACACGATCCCGTCCTCGAACCAGCTTGTTTAGTTTTCCGAAAAACGAAGACCTCGTTTTTTCGAGTCCAGATTCCAGAGACTCCTGCTGCTTTTTTTTCTTGTCGAACAGACCCATAGATGAGCGAAGAATGTAGGCTGGATAAGTTTTTTGGCTCAGGCCGAAGCCGAACTCACTTCCTGCCCCTCTGGATCCTTGGAAATCGGACCTTCTTTGAGATAGACAAAAAACCGAACGTAATACTTGATCGATGAATAGCTGAGCAGCACGACCGTGGTCCAGATACAGAAGATGAGCACTGGTGCGTCCGCTCTCAGGAGCGCAGCAAGCGAGGTGATGGCCACGCCCGTCACTGCCACCTTTCCAGACCAGATGCTCTTTACGATCCGACCCGTTTTAGCCCGTACAATTGCACCTCCAGCCATGATGATCAGATCTCGGGCGGCCAGAAAAAACAGAAACCAGAGGGGGAGGCTTCCGCTGAACGCAAGAGCTGCTACCACGAATCCCCCGCCAATCTTGTCGGACATGGGATCCAGCACCTTTCCCCAGTCAGACTCCGAGTGGGACCAGCGCGCGAGTCGGCCGTCAAAATAATCGGTGGCCATTGCCAGAACGACAAGGATCAAGATCCACAGCAGCGGTCCATCGACCAGAATCAACCAGAACACGGGGATGATGATGACCAAGCGGGTCAGGCTCAGGACATTGGGTAGCGTCCAGAACTGTCCCAAGTCAGACCAGGACTTAGAAGATTTATCGCTCATGCTTCTAAGATACGTTTCAGCGGTTGAGCGAACCGCGCTGGTGTTCTCGAAAACGGCACTTCCAGCCGGTGTCATGAGACTGCATTGGTTCGACCTGTATACTCAACTCGAAATATGGAATCATTCGATTCACGTAATGAGTTCGACCGATCTCACTACGAATTCGTCCATGATCGACCCAGATATTGTTTTTGCTCTGACCGGTGATCTGCATCGCAATTCGCGAGCCCTCAAACAACTTTCTTCGCTCGCCGGCTCAGGATTCACCATCCGAGTATTTCATCTCGGAGGAGACTCGCCAGCCGCACCGCTGCCGGATGGAGTGCATGCCTCCATTGTGGAAGTGTCGGCCGGATCTGGACTGATGCATTTTCTTCGTGTCCACCGCGCGTTTCTCAAGGCTATCGGACCCTGCCGAGCAAGGCTGTTCCACGCATCCGACCTGTACGTACTGGCGGCCTGTCGCTGGGCGGCCGATCGGTTCGAGGTCCCGTTCACGTACGATGCTCGAGAATTCTATCCCCATGTCGCTTCCACGACAGGCCGCCCCTGGGTACGGTGGTGGTGGCAACGGGTGGAGGGAAAGCATATTCGTAGTGCATCTGCGGTCTTTACAGTGAGTAATAGCATCGCCGGTGCCCTTTCGAAAACGTATACCATTGATCGACCGACACTCGTTCAAAATACACCCATCGCTTCGGCTACCCACCTGGGTGCCGAGAGAACAGGTGCCGAGAGAACAGGTGCCGAGAGAACAGGTGCCGAGAGAACGGGTACCGAGAGAACGGGCGCCGAGAGAACGGACGCTGAACCAGGTCTCCGGGAATTATTGGGGGGCTCCAGTGAGCGATTGATCCTACATTTGGGTCAGATGAAAAAAGCTCGGGGCTGTGAAAATCTGGTTCGAGCAATGAAAAAGGTCGAAAAGGCCCATCTCATCTTTTTGGGTTATGGTCCGCTCAAGAGCGATTTGCAGCGACTTACTTCGAAGCAGAACCTGGAGGACCGCGTCCACTTTCTGGACCCGGTTAGCCCAACGGCCATTTATGCAACAATTCGATCGGCCCACATTGGAGTGACACTTCTGGAGGATACGTGCCTGAATCATCGATACGCGCTGCCAAATAAGCTCTTCGACTATTTGCTGGCCGGACTTCCCGTCCTGGGATCCGACCTCCGGGAAATTGCCCGCCTGATGGACGACCATGACGTGGGGCTTCGCGTAGACGCGTCAGACCCGCAAGCGATCGCCAACGCTTTAAACGAGATGCTCCTGAGTCCCCGATTGTCAGAATGGCGTCGAAATGCGTTGATCGCATCTGAAACATTTCGATGGGAAATGGCATCTCAGCCACTGATGAACGATTTCACTCGTCTCCTATCTTCTACCGCATCCGTTTCATGAGTCAGAACACATTCCGAAGCATCTCCCTTGCTGCCCTGCTGGCAGTAACGTTTGTGGGGATCGCGAGATCTGCTAATGCGCAGGCTCCGGAGGAACTGGCACCCCAACTCGAATGGCCGTCCTTTCCTGAAGCGCTCGACAGGGCGGCAGAATCGGGTAAAATCGTCTTGATTGACATCTGGTCGTCGAGTTGTGGATGGTGCAGAAAACTGCAGTCCGAGGTCTACACGCAACCGGACCTTCAGGAGTTCGTCCTTTCCACATTCGAGCTGGGTCGCCTGAATATTGATCTTCAGTCTGACTCCGTCGCTTACAGGGGATACACGCTCAGCTCTCAAATGCTATCAGCCGGCCTCGGAGCGACTGCGACACCAACGACCATCTTTCTTGAACCTGGTGGCGGCTACATCACCCGGCTGCAGGGATTTCACGCGTACCAGGATTTTTTCGACGTACTACGGTTCGTTGGATCCGAGTCTTTTCGGGAAATGTCGTTCGAAGACTTCATGCAGTCTGAAGAGAAATAGATCGACTGGCCACGCAGCCTACCTACCTGAGGATCCCGGCCGGTCTTCGGCATACGCCGATCTGATGCGATAGGAGTTATTGTTCTGGGAATCCTGCTCTTCGTCGGCAGGTTGCGAATGCCTCTTATCGGTGCCATCAGCTTCCGATTCGGCTAACAAGGACTCCTCTTCTCCGTCCTGACCGGAACCGACTTCCTCGCTCCCACCTCGACGGTCGATGAATGAACCATTACTCACATCCTTCAGCCCGCATCTTGCCTGCAGTTCGTACTTCCACAGTGCGGCACTTGAAATGATCAGTTCCACATCCTCGGAATCGTCACAAACCAAGACCAGAATGTCCGAGGACCAGCGAACCTCGCGAATGGATGCCAATGGGATCCGTTTCGAGTAGCCCCACCCTTTCAGCACGATGCGTTCGGCCAATAACTTCGCCTTCCCGAACCAAACCCGACGATCCTCAAGCTGAAATCGGGATTCAAGAATGACAACAGATTCAATTTTTCAATTTCTAGCCATCAATTCCGGTTCTGATTCACTTCACTTGAGCCGATTAAGCTATCCTGCGTTGAATAATCGGAAGAAGATAGTTCTTTGATAGCGACGGCGCCGTCAACATACTGATCGGCCCTTCGATGAGCCAGAAACAGAGTTCGGGCGGGCGAACGGGCAACTTCTTCAAAATTCAGATCGGTGTAAAGAATAAAATCCTCGCCTTTCGGCGCCTGTGAGACGATCTGTCCACGAGGATTCGTGACAAAAGATTCGCCCGCAAACGTCAGCACCTCTTCCTCGCCAACCCGATTGCACAGCGCCATGAAGAATCCATTCTGAAACGAAGCGGCCTGCAGCTCAGCCTCAAAAACACCTTCTGGCCACTCTTCTGCTGCCCCGGCCTGAGGTACGAGAACAAGATCGGCGCCTTGTAAAGCCATCGACCGGAGGTACTCGGGATAGTGACGATCGTAACAAATTGAGACACCGATCCGTCCGTGTCTTGTCTCATATACGGGAGCCCCTCCGTCCCCCGCGTCATAGTAGTCCTGCTCGAAGAATCCTTCGTACTGAGTGATATGCATCATCCGGGTAGTGCCCAGTATGGTGCCGTCCGCGTCAATCACGGGTGAGGAATCATAGGCACATTCTCCGGCCTGTTCGAACAGATTCAGTACAATAACCACACCGTGCTGTTTGGCCAGGGAAGAAAACGCCGCCGTCGTCGGACCCGGAATGGGCTCGGAAAATCTGAAACGGTCACCCTCCAATCGCTTCTGCGGAAAAAAGGTTTGAAACGACAACTCGGGAAACACCAGAATGTCGGCGCCTTTTCCAATCGCAGCTCGTGCATTATCCAGACCAAGCTGCAGGTTCGCGGCGGAGTTCAGGTTCGCTGACTGTTGAATAAGTGCAATTCGAGGCATGGAGCTTGACGTTTCGATCGACTCCTCTTAACCCAAAACACCCGGCGGGTTCCTTATCAGTTTGCCCCGCAAGGATTTCCGTCACTTGATACTCTTGTCTGCTGTGTAGTTAGGCGTAGAAATTATTCGTGGGACAACTCCATGCGGGCGTAAGAATTCGGACTGTGGCCAGCGCGACTGTATGCAGGTTGCTACTGCGCAGGAGCACCTGACGAACCTGGACCGAAGGCCCCGAAAGCCAACGTAACGGCAAATAATACCGCCAGAATAATTCCGCCAGCTTTTATTGCGCCGCCGAGGCCTGGACTCTTTTGTTCTACCGGAATCGCTTGGCTTTCGGAAATGAGTCGCAAATACGAAGAATCAGACAGCTGATGGCTGAACTGCGCGTCTACTTCGGACGCCATCTTGCTCGCTAGCTTTTCCAGCCAGTACAGACCGATCAGATTGGCTGCCTCATTAACATCACCACCTATTCGCTGGAAAGTACCCTTCACCTGGACGAAAACGGTCTCATCACGCTGATCAGCGTTGACCGAAATTCGAATCAGGATGTTTTCCAGATCGGGATGGGGAGCGAGTGAATCAGCGATGGCCTTCTGGACAGTGGATACGGAGACGAAATCTGTCTGGACTAGTCCAATCCGATCGTTTGCCAGCGTGATGGAAAAATTCGCACCGATGAGCGTAAAGGTCGCGCGATCGATGATGTCCAGACGTTCGGCCATACTGGTGAACGCCACGGTTTCAACGTGAGTCCGAGCGGGCACTGAAGATACCGGACGGGTCTGAGTACAGCCCGCCACAAGGAGAGACCATGACAACAGGGTCCCGATTACGGCAATTTTTCTACTTGAAAACAATGTTATTGCAACATTAAAGCGCTTATTACTACTGTGATCGACCTCCTCAGGAGTTGCTTAAACCAACGCAAAAGCACAAATGGGCGATCGCAAATCCCTGGGGCTACCCGGTCAGAATCGCGCAGAAACCAGCCTGTTCCGACCGGCCAGGTCCTGTTTAATGGTAACGTCATGAAATCCTGTGTCTCTGAACAATGCGGCCACCTCACGGCCGTGATCCGCGTGAACCTCGACTCCGAGAGCTCCACCAGGTACAAGAATACGCGGCGCGAGTCGACTGATGGCCCGATAATATAAAAGCGGATCAGGGCCAACAAAGAGGGCACCCTCGGGTTCAAAGTCACGAACCTCGGGTTCGAGCGAATCTCGCTCCGATGAGGGGATGTACGGGGGATTTGATACCAGTACGTCAATACGGCCTGGTATTAATTCGACTTCCCGGCTGGACAGGATGTCGACGCGAACCATATCCACACTCGCGCCAAGACGCTCAGCGTTGGATCGCGCTGTTCTAAGAGCGTCTTGGGAGACATCGACTCCAATGCATGAAAGACCATCCACTTCCAGCTCAATCGAAATAAGAATACACCCAGATCCAGTTCCGAGGTCAAGTACCCGCTTCCCCTCGCTGGTCTTCAGTTTTTGGATGGCCCACTCCACCAGCATTTCGGTTTCCGGCCGCGGTATGAGTACACCTGGGGATACCTCAAATTCACGTCCGTAGAAAAACCCCTTTCCCGTGATGTACTGGATGGGTTCTCTTTGTTCTCGACGCCCAAGATACTCGTTCAGGAGATCCAGCTCGGTCTTCGTAATCCGCTCGTCGGGACGCGTCACAATGTTCAAGCGATCCACATGCAAAACGTCTTCCATCAGCCATTCAGCATCCCTTTTTGGATTCTCGACACCGCAATCCTGCAAGCGAGCGGAAGCATCGGCAATCCACTTCGCGCGAGTTGGCGTGGCTTCGTCTGTATGATCCATTTGGTCTCGAGGACCCATTTGGAGATTATTCAGATTATTCAATCGAACAACGAATCATCGAGCGTCCTCGGCAAGGAGAAACAGACTCGAAGGCGTTCAACGCCTTCCCTGCAAGGTGATCCCCCGATCAGGCCGCGATTCCCTGCCGATTCGACCAGTGCCGAAATTCATCCACGAGCTGATCGAAGGAATCGAGCGCGTACAGAATGGGTTGGAGGTGCCAGACCTCGTAATCCTGGTTAATAATGCTCTCAAGAGAGAAGTCCCTGACCTCTACCTGATCCGAGAGGGCGTGACTCATCTCCTCTTTTGAGGAAATGATGCCGGCACCAAACACGCGTAATCCATTGGGCTGCCGGATCAGGCCAAACTCAATGGTGAACCAGTGCAGACGTTCGAGATAGGTTCGTTGAATTCCCTTCGCGTGAAGTGCAGACTGTCCGAACAGCTGATAAAAATCTGCGACCGCGGGGTGGGTCAACATGGGCATGTGACCGAACATGTCATGAAAGCAATCGGGCGCCGGAGTGTAATCCAGTTCGTTTTTCTCTCTTATATAGTCGGTCGATGGAAACAGCCGCTGCGACAGCAGAGTGAAAAAATCTTTTTCATGGAGCAGGCCCGGAATTCGAGCGAGACGCCACCCAGTTGCCGTCTCCAGCGCAGCGCTCAGATCAGAAAGAGCGGGAATTCCAGAGCTGTCCATACCCAGAATGCGGACACCATCCAAAAGGGCCGTCCCAGCGCGCCCGGGAAGCAGATCCATCTGACGTTCAAATAATGTTCGCCAGTTACTGTTGTGTTCGTCCGAATAGTCTGGCGAAACAATATCGCCACCTACGGGAGGAACGCCATCCAAATTTTGAGGGACACATCGGGGGTCAATTCCCTCGGCTGCTGCCTTTTCGTAGGCTGAAAGCGGGGCAAGATCGCCGCTATTCGTCGTGTTTGGACGACTATCGTTCATCAATTGTCTGTTTCACTGCGGGGCTCCATCTAGCACATCGTCCCCAGAAATGATGCTCCCAACGGGTATAGGAGCAACCGTAACTTAACACCGTTATCTAAACCGGGCAAGGTCCTATTTGTTCGAGGCCGATTCTTGATCTGCTTTTCTCATTGCCGCTCGTACGCGAGCAGCCGTTAGCAGGAATCCTGCGAACGAAACCAGTCCGACCAGCCAGATCTGAGGTCCGCTCTTAAGTTTCCCATCAATGACCAGGCCAATCATGGACATGGCAAAGGCAAACATCATCCCGAACACTGCAGCACCCATCGTGAGAAGAGCCCATGATCCGAACACTCTGTTGTCAAGATCTTTCATAGGAACCTCCCGCTACAACAGAATGCCTGCGATTAGGAAGGCGAGGATCGAAAATCCCGCGAGGACCAGGGCATAGGGAAGTTGTGTATTGATATGGTCTACGTGGTCCGAGGCAGCGGACATACTCGCTATCAGAGAAGTGTCCGAGAGGGGTGAGGCATGGTCCCCGAAAACGCCTCCGGCCAGTACCGCTCCCAGCATCAGGGGCATAGACATTCCGAGTCCCTCAGCAAGTGGAAGAGCGATCGGGATCAGAATGGCGAAGCCTGTCCAGGAAGACCCGAGGGTAAACGATACAAATCCACCCACGATGAAAATCATCGCCGGCAGCCACCAGGTCGGCCATCCCGTACCTACCACACCGATGATGTAAGGACCCATTTCCAGGGCTCGGGACACCTGCCCGAGCGCAAACGCGAGGGCGACCAGCACAACCATACCGACAAGGCCACCGGAGCCTTTCAGCACCAGTGCCATCGACTCCGTTGGCTTCATCAGAACACTCCCGTCGCGACCCGAGCCAGGGAGAGCATACAGGATCATCGCCACGGAAACAGCGGCAATAACGGCCCACAGAACCGAGGTTGAACCGCTTCCTCTCATGATCTGACCCTCTCCCGTCACGCACAAACCGAAGAAAATCATCCCAACCATCACGAGAATCGGCACGAGAAGGTGACGCGCTTGGTTTCCCGACGCTTCAACTGGCTCCAGCTCGACGATTTCAGCGGCGACGAGAGGAACGGCTCCCGGCCGCAGCAATGCGCCCGTTGTTTCTGCTCTGATCTCTGCAGTTTTCATGGATCCAAAGCGCCAACCGGTTAGGGCCAGTACCAATCCAAAGGCGATTGCAAACAGCGCGTAAAAATTTAATATGACTGCCGTAGCCAACAATCCGACTGCTCCATCGCTCATTCCCTGCGCGGCGAGCAATCCCAACACGAATGCTCCCCAGCCATTCAAGGGAATTGACATACAGACGGCCGCGCTCGTGGTATCGCAGTAAAAGGCGAGTTTTTCTCTTGGAATTTTCAGCCTGTCAAAAAGGGGACGATTGATGGCGCCGACTATCAGACAGGTGATACTTGACTCCACGAAGATCAACATGCCAATAGCCCAGGCCAGAAACTCTGCCCCACGTCTCGTTTGCCCCCACCCACGATTCGAAGCCCATTTGATGAAGCCATCGACTCCACCAGATCCCTGTACGAGGGCGATCAAGCCTCCGACCAGAAGACTGAAAAGCAGGATTCGAACGTTTCCGGCGTCTTCGAATACAGCAACGAGCTGATCGATGAGCTCCCTCAGGCCGAGTATCGGATTGCCACCAACAAGAATCGTCGCACCCAGCCAGAGTCCGGCAAGCAAAGACAGATAGACTTCCTTGGTCCAGAGTGCAAGCACAATGGCCAATACGGGAGGTAGCAGAACAATCCAGTCCATGGATAGAAATAATGATTGTTGAAAACGGCTCTCGAATGTACGAGATATGAACAATGTTAGGCCAGTCAATTATCATCTCGCACCCAATGCGTATTCTCTTCGTACATGGGATCATCAGCCGAGCCCACTACCGCCATATTGATGAGCAAAGCGTCCGACACTTTTAAAGAGACGGTGGACAATGCCACCAAATACACGCAATCGGTAATCGATGATTTCCGGGCGAGCGACATTCCTGTTTCTTTAAAGAGGGATTTCAGGGAGACCTACGATTTTTACGTAACCGACGAAGAGCGCGCCAAAATGGCGCAGATGGGACCCTTCAAGAAGAGCGCTTTTTCCACGTATTACATGGCTCGTGGACTTTTCCTGAAGCTGACTCCCGCCAGACGCCTCGTTGTGTTAATGGCTGCTTTTTTGGCCTGGGGCGGCCTTTCGGGAGATGGTGGTGAATCATTTCTGGCCTTTCTCATTCTCCTCTTTCTCCTCGGACTGGAGCTCAAGGACAAAACCGTAGCGAAAGATGAGCTCCAGGAAGGTCGTGCGGTCCAGCTGGCCATCATGCCAGTAGCTAACCCCTCCCTGGCCGGGTGGGAATTGTGGTTCCACTCATCTCCAGCCAATGATGTGGGGGGAGACCTTGTCGACCATCTCGAGCTGGATGAAAACCGGTTGGCGATCACACTGGGTGATGTCGCAGGAAAAGGGTTACCGGCGGCGCTCCTCGCTGCCAAAATGCAGGCGACAATACGCGCGGTTGCTCCGGACGAGGACGATCTGTCCCGACGTGCTTCAAAGCTGAACCACATCATCCGTCGTGACGGTCTACCCAACCGATTCGTTTCACTCATTCACCTGGAACTGACAGCAAACTCGGGTCGCGCCAGCTTCATCAATGCCGGTCACCACCCTCCCATCCTTGTTCGAGAAAATGGCCTCGAGAACCTGGAGCGGGGTGACCCCGCAATAGGACTGAGTTCAGATGTCTCGTTTAAGGCGACCGCCTTGAATCTGAGCGACAACGACCTGATGGTTATCTACTCCGATGGCGTGACAGAGGCTCGAAATGAAATTGGTCGGTTCTATTCAGATGAGCGTTTCACGGATCTCATCCAGTTTACTCACGGCATGAGCGCAAGCTCGCTGGGCGAGCGCATCCTGGAATCAGTCCAAGACTTTGTTCTGAGCGCACGTCCCAGCGATGACCTTTCGCTGATCGTGCTGAGACGACTACCTGGATGAAGAGACATCTCATCAGTTCGGGGGCAAAATGGGAGCCATTGATTGGCTATTCTCGGGCCGTTCGCGTCGGATCCTGGGTGATGGTATCTGGAACGACGGCCACCGATAAAGACGGAATTCTTGTCGGTAAGGATGATGCCTACGCACAGACCATGCAGATACTGTCGAACATCGAGTCCGCGCTGGAGAAAGCCGGCGCTTCCATGACCGATGTTGTGCGAACGCGGATTTACGTTACGCGCATGGAAGACTGGGAGGACATCGGAAGGGCGCACGGTACGTTTTTTTCGAAGATTCGCCCGGCTTCCGCCATGCTGGAGGTGTCTGCCCTTATCGACCCTGAAATGCTCTTGGAAATTGAAGTTGACGCTATAATTACCGCTGATAACCCAGAATAATTTTCCGTTTATAATGCCGTTGAACAGAATGCCCAGGATTGATCCGAGATCAGTTTTCGGCTATATTCCGCATCCCACGATTTTGGCGATACCACCCACAGTTCCGCATGCCTAAAAAAAATACCTACATCTTTGACAATGAGTCGTGCTCATTCGTCGAAGTGGTGGATTCCCGGCGGAAAATATTCGTGCGCGTCAGTGTGATTCTACTGATGGGTCTTGTTATTGCCGCATCCCTCACCTGGGGCCTCGATCAGATAGTTAAAAGCCCTCAGGAAGTGGCGCTTCTTGGTGAAAATGAAGCTTTACAGCGGCAGTTGGAGTCGGTCAACAAGCGAATCGACAGTGTGACAGGAGATTTAATGGAGATCAGGGACACCGATCAGGATCTATATCGAGTACTCCTCAACGCAAGACAAATCTCTGACGATGTGGCTCAGGTCGGAATAGGGGGGAGCGATCCGTATCCTGAATTCAGTCGATTTGGAAGCGCGACATCGGAACTTTTGACCGAAAATGCGACTAAAATTGATCGCCTCGAGCGCCTTTTAATCCTTCAAAATGACAGTTATCACGAACTGAGAGAACTTGCGGTTTCGCACTCCATCCAGCTTTCGCAGATGCCTGCGATCCAGCCTGTGAATGGACGCATCACGTCCGGTTTTGGTATTCGATTTCATCCTGTGCTGAAAGTAAGCCGGATGCATCCCGGTCTCGATTTTCATGCTCCGGTCGGATCACCTGTCTATGCCACGGGCGACGGCATCATCAAGGACGCAAAGTCGGGCGGGGGACTTGGTCGATTTGTCAAAGTTGAGCACAAAACTGCTGGATACGTGACTGTTTACGCTCACCTGTCCAAAATTGCTCCAGGCATTCGAAGGCGAAATAAAATCAACCGCGGCGATCTGCTGGGCTACAGCGGCAACACCGGCCTCTCTGAAGCTCCCCATCTTCATTACGAGGTTCGGGACCTGGATGGTAAATCGTTGAACCCCATCTACTTCCTCGCCCCTTCTGTGACTCCGGCCGAGTATGAGAGACTACTGAAAGAGGCAGAGAGTACAACTTTCTTGTTCGACTAGGGCCTGTTCTGTCCCGAAATCGGCTTCTGAGAGCCGTTTAAGGAGAATTACCGAACGCCGATCTCCTCCTTGCAATTTTCCGATGAGCGTCCTATTGTCCGTCATCGGTCACCGAATAAACGATTTGATCTATCAATGTACTGGACCTTAGACCTCGCATCACATCTGGAAGATGCTCCCTGGCCCGCAACGCGGCTGGAGTTGATCGACTATGCCGAGCGCACAGGCTCCCCACTGGAAGTTGTTGACAACCTGAATGCCATGGAAGACGACGGTGAACCCTACGAAAGTATTGAAGAGGTCTGGCCGGACTTTCCCACACAGAACGACGATTTCTTCTACGAAGAGGAGTAGTATCCTGCATACCGCGGCTACGTGTCTGCTGGGCGTGTGCCTGGCGCTGAAAGCGTTTACTCCGACACCGTCTTCTGCACAGGATTTTTCCGCACACGACAGTCTTCTCGTAACTGCGGTCGTGTTTTCGGGCAACGACTTTTTCTCCAATGACGACCTTTCCCTGTACGTCCGCACCCGCCGCAATCGGCGGCTGATCGGAGTGCCCGGTTTGATGTGGTGGAAATGGCTCTATCAGTTCGGGTCCGGACCTCTTGGCGGCGGAGCTGTGGGCCGCGTGTTCATGGCCACGGGTGAGCCTCCAGCCCGATTCAATGATTCTGTCGTTCAGGCCGACCTCGAGCAGCTCCGCCTGTTCTATGAGCGCGAAGGCTTTCGGCAGGCGAATATCACGGTATCCGTAACCCCAGAGACCAGAGCGGATAGAGTCCGTGTTGAATTCACGATTGACGAAGGACCCGCTACGTACATCCGAAACTTCAATTATGTGGGCCTGGATGAGCTGAGTGCGGATGAAAAACGGGACATCTACCGCAACTCTCTTTTGTCGCCCGGCGAATTAGATCCGGAGGATTCTCTGTCATGGCGGCCCCGGGGATTGCGCTATTCGGAGCCGATGCTGGAAGAAGAACGCCTGCGACTTATCGGTTTCCTGAGGAATCAGGGATACGCCGTCGTCACCCGAGATTCGATTCACGGCCGAGTGTTTCCTGCCAGACCCGACTCTTTCGATTTCACCTTGTATGTGAATAAGGGGCCCCGTTTCAGATTCGGAGACGTGAATTTCGTCGTGACCGGTCCTCAGGATGGGGTGCCTACCCGTTCAGATTCTACCTTCTTGGACTCGTCCGATCCCGACATTTCCGGTGGAAAAGCGTCCGCCCGGTTCACCTCGGAGAAGAAGCTGAACTTTGGCCTGCTCAGGCGCACACTCCAGTTCAGGCCGGGAGATCAGTACGACCTGAGCAGACTGCTCGCGACCAAACGCCGCCTTGATGCAAGTGGTGTGTTCTCGTTCACGGCTATCGAGACACCAGTTTCCGATTCCTCGTACTCCGGTGAGATCCGCCTAAATCATCGACTGAATCTTCAAACCCGCATCCGCCACCTGGTCAGATTCGAAACATTTATGCTGCAACGAAGCGGCCAACTTGCAGACACGGACAATGAATTGGGTGCAGGACTTGGAGTCACGTATTCCAACCTGAATTTGTTTGGAGGTGGTGAGGCGTTCCAACTCGGAACTACGGGTTCGTTGGCGGCGGACATCGGAGGCCTGGGCGGATTCACCTCGGCCCAATGGGAGGTGTCGGCCAGCCTTTCCTATCCCTATCTGACCTTTCCCCTGGGACGCCTGGATCGACTTTCTACTCTTTACGACGCCAAGAGTCAGATATCAATGTCTCTTCTGGCCGCCAGGCGGGATGCTCTGCTGCTCACACTCCGAGGAAGAGGCGGGGCGCGGTATCGATTCGAGTTACGACACACGGAATCGCTGTCTTCGATCATCGACATGGTCGATATTACGGTATCCAATCCCGACACACTTGACGGCTTCAAGGAAAATTTTCTGGACAATTTACTGGGATCGGTGGACGACCCGGTCCAACAGGCTCAGATTATTGAGGACTACACTCGCCCCCATTTCAACAACGCCCTGAGCTATACCATCAGGTCATCGACGTCCGATCCGTTTCGTCGCGAAACCGGGCATTTTCGGGAGGCATCGGTCGAGTTTGGAGGCAATCTGGGTCGTCTTCTGGATGGATTGGTGTTTACTCCCGGAAAGGTTGAGGGCAGTTTGCCGGGCTTCGGCGTGTTCGGTGGCAGCGGGCAGAACACTCGCATGATCTACCGCCAGTACCTGCGCCTTGCCACTGATCTTCGCGGATATTCGCTCATCAATTCGAGAACCGTTCTAGCCTGGAAATTCCTCGCCGGATTCGCCCATCCCACAGGCGCTTCCGATGTTGTGCCCTTCGACAGGCGTTTTTATTCTGGTGGCGCGTCTTCCGTGCGGGCCTGGCGGCTTCGCGAACTCGGGCCAGGTTCGGCAAAGTTCACCTCCGATACGGATTCTCTCGTCTCTGCAACGGATGGCTCCAATATTCTGGGTGGTGATATCAAGTTGGAAGCATCCGTCGAACTCAGAACTGTTGCGATCCGGAACCTGATTGGTGCGGATTGGATATTTACGATGTTCACCGATGCGGGAAACGTCTGGTTGGGTCCGCGTAATCCAGGAGCGTCGGAAGGGCGATTCAGAATAGATAAATTTGCTGGAGAACTCGGTATCGGCGCGGGCATTGGACTGCGGCTTGGGTGGGACTATCTCATCGTTCGACTCGATCTTGCCTACAAAGTGCACGATCCTCGACGCCGCGGTGAATTCATTCCGGACCAGTTAAAGAAACCGGTTCTTCAATTCGGAATCGGACATACCTTCTGACCTGAAGTCGAAGATGCGTCCAAAAACGGTCTGCACGTGAAAAAAGGGTCTGTCGTTACGCTGGACATAGAAAAATTTGCCGATCGGGGAAAATCCCTGACGCGGATGGATGGCTATGTTGTCTTTGTGGCCGGGGCCGTTCCCGGAGACAAGGTGACGGCACGTGTTTTCCGTAAACGGAAGAAGTTTGCCGAAGCCGCCCTTCTCGAGGTCCTCGAACCCAGTCCTCTTCGAACCGATCACCGATGCCTGTACTTCGGAACGTGCGGAGGATGTAAATGGCAGCACGTCTCGTACGAAGCGCAGCTTGAAGCCAAGACACAGTCTGTCAAAGAGGCGTTCGAGCACCACGGCGGCTTCGAATCTGTTCTGGTCAGACCCACGATCGCGGCGGACGACATCTACTATTATCGAAACAAGATGGAGTTCAGCTTCAGCGCCAACCGATGGCTCACTCCAGAAGAAATCGCATCGAAGAAGGAATTTGACACGTCGTTTGCTCTCGGGCTGCACGTCCCGGGCAACTTTGCCAAGGTTGTGGACCTCACCGAGTGTCACCTACAGTCCGAGCTCAGCGCTCGACTGGTGAATGCAGTTCGCAAATTTGTGCTGGGGCGAGAGTGGACTCCCTGGGACACCCGCAGACACACGGGCTATTTGCGCCACCTCGTGATCCGGCAGGCCGCATTAACCGATGAGTTCATGGTAAATCTGGTGACCAGCCATTTTGATCCGGAAAAAATGGCACTCTTTGAGACGTTTCTGAAAGCTGACTTTCCAGAAGTATCGACGCTGGTCAACACCATCAACTCTGGCCCGGCACAGACGGCCTTTGGAGAAGAATCGCACGTCATCTACGGCTCGGGTGTAGTACACGACCGAATTGGAGATAACACTTTCGAGATCGCTTCAAACGCGTTTTTTCAAACCAACACGAAGCAAGCAGAAACGCTGTACCGTGTTGCTGCCGAGTTTGCCGAGTTGCAGCCCGACGATCTACTCTACGACCTGTACAGCGGAGCTGGAACCATTTCCCTCTACTTGGCGCCCAAGGTCAAGCACGTGGTCGGTGTGGAATTGATCGAGGAGGCGGTTCAAAACGCCCGCCAGAATGCAAAAGCGAATGGGATCGACAACGTCACTTTTGTAACTGGTGACATGATGCGCTTATTCAACGAGTCATTCATTTCGAAATACGGACGTCCTGATGTTCTTCTGGTCGATCCTCCGCGAGCAGGATTGCATCCAAAGGTTGTGAAACAGATTGAACTCCTGGCGCCAGACCGATTCGTGTACGTTTCCTGTAATCCGATGACGCAGGCTCACGACCTCGCCATGCTCTCCGACATTTATGATGTCGAGTACATTCAGCCCGTCGATCTCTTTCCCCACACACATCACATCGAATCGGTCGCAAAACTACGCAAGAAGTGAGCGAACCATGCAGCCAGAAATTGACATGCGCGGTAAGACGGCGTTCGTCACCGGCGGGACCGGTTTCGTCGGAAGTCATCTTGTTGACCGGCTCCTGAAGTCGGATGTAGATGTGCGCTGCCTGGTCCGAAAAGAAGCCAAATGGCTCTCAGGAACTACCTCCAATCTTGTGACCGGGTCGCTGCAAGACGAGGATGCGCTTCGGACGGCGATGGCCGGCGCCCATCTCATTTTTCACGTCGCGGGGCGAACGCGAGGTGTCGGTTGGAACGACTTTGAACGAGACAATGTGACCGGCACCGAGCGGCTGTTGAAGATTGCCGCGGAAACTGATTCGGTTGAGAGGGTTCTCGTGACCAGTAGCCTGGCGGCCATCGGGAAAGCGGAAACGGACATCGTCGATGAAACGGCTCCGCTTCATCCCGCCAGCAATTATGGGCGGAGTAAGGCCGAAATGGAGCGCACCGTCGGTCAGTTCAGAGACCGCCTTTCGATAACGATCGTGCGTCCACCGGCGGTATATGGTCCTCGTGAAACGGATATACTAACGTTTTTTAAATCTCTGTCGAAAGGAGTGTGCCCAATCATTGGGTCACCAAAAAGGAAGGCGCTCAGCCTGGTCCACGTAGATGATCTTGTTCGGGGAATGATTCAGGCCATCCGACATCCTGCGGCCATCGGAAAAACCTATTTTCTTGGAAGTAACGAGCAGTATGCCTGGGGAGAAATTCGGGATGCTACCGCCGCAGCGTTGCAGCGCAGCGTTATGACGCTGCCCATTCCGCGCGCAATCCTGCCTGCCGTGGGCCTTTTCAGCGAATGGATTGGCCGAATTTCGGGTTCCTATCCTCCGCTGAATCGTGAAAAAGCGCAGGAGATCCTCCATGCGGCCCTCATGTGTGACAGCTCACTGGCGCGACAGACGTTCGATTATCGGCCCAAAGTGACCCTCTTCGACGGTATTTCGTCGACTATCTCCTGGTACAAGGATCACGGCTGGCTTTAAAGCCCTTGCGAATTACTCAATTGTAGCTAAGTTGCTGTATCATCGGCGATTCGGACACGTTGATGTGGGTCCTCGATTGAGGGCTCGTATTCCCCACCATCAGACAAAGACCGTTTCGTGAGTACGCTCGGTTTCAACACCGGATACATCGAAGAACTGTACCGTCAGTATCTCGAAGACCCCGAAAGCGTCGGCGAAAGCTGGAAGGAATTTTTTCAGGACTTTCAACCTGACCCGGGATTCTTGGCTGCGGAGGTCGCACGCACGGTCACGGCGCCTGCTCCTCCCCCCGAGGAAGCGCCAACCCCCGTCGAGGCTCCTTCCACCGCCGATGAAAAAACGATCCGTGGAGCCGGTGCGAAGATCGTCGAGAACATGGAAGCCAGCCTCGGTGTCCCGACGGCAACTTCCGTTCGAACGATCCCCGTCAAATTGATGGCCGAAAATCGCCGTCTGATCAACGAGCACCAGCAGCATGTCGGAGGCAACAAGGTCTCCTTCACGCACATCATTGCGTGGGCCATCGTAAAAGCACTGGCTGAATTTCCGGCCTTGAACACCACCTATCGCCGAGATGAGGATGGGCATGTCCACGTCATCCCCCACGCCGTCAACCTGGGCCTGGCCATTGATATCGAGAGGCGCGGTAAGCGAACTCTTCTCGTACCAAACATCAAGGCAGCTGATCAAATGACCTTCGCTCAGTTACTGGGTACCTACAACGATATTGTTCGGCGCGCCCGAAACAAGAAGCTGGAAATCGCTGATTTTCAGAACACGACCTCTACCCTCACTAATCCGGGTGTAATCGGCACCAATCTGAGTGTACCACGGCTAATGGCCGGGCAGGGCGTGATCGTAGGCGTTGGCGCCATCGGCTATCCGACCGAATATTACGCGGTTCCACCCGAGATGATCAGCCAGACGGGGATATCTCAGGTCATGACCATTACCTCCACGTATGACCACCGCGTCATTCAGGGGGCGGAGAGCGGTGCCTTTCTGGCTCACATCGACGCCCTTCTCCGGGGTGAAAACGGATTTTATGACGACATTTTCGAAAATCTCACCGTCCCGTTCCAACCTTGGGCCCTGGCTCAGGACACCACTCCCCGAGTCGGGGCTTCTGGTGGAATCTCCGAGATTGATTCAATTCAGAAACAGGCATCGGTGCTGCAGCTAATTCGCGCCTTCCGTGTTCGCGGGCACCTGCAAGCGGATATCAATCCACTGGGATACGACTGGGCAGTCCACCCGGAGCTCGATCCTGCCTCCTACGACCTGACAATCTGGGATCTGGATCGAGAATTTGTCACGGGCGGGCTAGGCGGCAAAGACATGTTGCCGCTTCGTGACATTCTAGACATCCTGCGCAGGACCTACACCCGAAAAATCGGGATTGAGTTCATGCATATATCGTCGCCCGAAGAAAAAAAATGGTTGCAGGATCGCATTGAGCCAAGTGGATCCACCTACTCGATCAGCGAGGAAGAAATGCGACGCATGCTCGAGAAGCTGAACGCGTCGGAGGCATTTGAGACGTTTTTGCACACCAAATACATCGGGCATAAACGGTTCTCTCTGGAAGGATCGGAGACGGTCATCCCGATGCTCGACAGAATCTTGTCAGATGCGGCGGAAAAGGGTGTGGACGAGGTCATCATGGGAATGGCTCACCGAGGCCGACTCAATGTTCTCGCCAACATCATGAACAAGCCCTACGAGGTCATTTTTTCCGAGTTTGAAGGTAGTCTCGATCCCAATACCACCCAGGGTTCGGGTGACGTCAAATATCACCTGGGATCGACCGGGACTCATTTATCACTCAGTGGAAAGGAGATTCAAATTACTCTTTCCTCGAACCCGAGCCACCTCGAGGCGGTCAATCCGGTTGTGGAAGGAATGGTTCGGGCAAAGCAGGAAGCCCGCCTGGATAGCCCCAATAATCCCAATGAGGACTATCTAGACTCGATTATCCCTGTCCTGATACATGGCGACGCAGCGTTTGCCGGTCAGGGTGTGGTAGCCGAGACCCTTCACATGAGCCAATTGCCCGGATATTTGACCGGCGGTACGATTCACATCGTGATCAACAATCAGATCGGGTTCACCACGGGTCCGGAGGCGGCGAGAAGCTCGACCTACGCTACGGACAGCGCCCGCATGATTCAGGCACCGATCTTCCACGTGAACGGAGATGATCCGGAGGCCTGCGTGCGGGTGGCTCGATTAGCGCTGGAATATCGACAGGAGTTCAACAAGGATATCGTCATCGATATGCTGTGCTACCGCGTGCGTGGCCATAACGAGGGGGATGAGCCCACGTTTACGCAGCCTACCCTGTACAAGAAAATCGAAGCCAAGCGCTCGCCGCGTAAACTGTATACCGAGCTGCTCTTGAGGCGCGGAGACATGAAGCCGGAAGAGGCCGAGCATATACTCGATGATTTCCGGGGACGACTCCAGGATGCGTTCGAACGCACGAAGGAGCTCGGCGAGCAGGAAGTATCGTTGCCCGCCGATTTGCTGAAGCCCCGATCTGCCCCCGCGTTGCCAGACATTTCGACCGAGACCACAGCAGAAAACCTGGCGATGGTCGTGACCGCGCTGAATGGCCTGCCTGACGGGTTTCATCTCCACCAGAAACTGTCCCGCCAGTTCTCGAGGCGTGAGAAGCTATTTCGTGAGGAAAACCGGATCGATTGGGGCTTCGCCGAGGCCCTGGCCATCGGGACCATTCTTTTGGGCGGTACACGTGTTCGCATCAGCGGCCAGGATTCCCGTCGCGGAACATTCAGTCATCGGCATGCCGTCCTCTACGATCAGGAAACGTCTGAGGAATACATTCCGCTGAATAATGTAAGCGAGACGCAAGAACAGCTGTTCATCTTTGATTCGCTCCTCTCCGAATACGCCGTCTGTGGGTTTGAATATGGTTATTCTGTTGCCAATCCAGATGCCCTGGTGATCTGGGAGGCTCAATTTGGTGACTTTGCCAATGGCGCTCAGATTGTGTTTGATCAATTCCTCGCAGCAGCCGAGGCAAAGTGGGGTCAGACTTCCAGTCTGACGCTACTTCTTCCCCATGGATATGAAGGCCAGGGACCCGAGCACTCTTCGGCCAGAGTGGAACGATTTCTCCAGCTCTGCGCGGAAAACAACATGATCGTGTGTTCATTCTCGACTCCTGCGAACCTCTTCCACGGTCTCCGCCGGCAGGCAGCACCCGAGATCAACAAGCCCATGATCGTGCTTTCGCCCAAGAGCCTCCTGCGCCATCCCGAGGTCATCTCTACACCAGAAGAGCTGACAGAGGGAAGATTCCAGAAAGTCATTCCGTCTCACGACGCCAGTGAAGTGACGCGCCTGCTTTTCTGCAGCGGGAAAATGTACTACGACTTGAAACTGGACCTGTACAGGTCAGAGTCCCAGAACAGAACCGCGATAGCCAGAATCGAGCAGTTGTATCCGTTTCCTTCCGACGATGTCCTGGCCGAGCTGAATCGATTCCCCTCAGCCACTGAGGTCTTGTGGGTGCAGGAAGAGCCAGCCAACATGGGTGCGTGGACCTATGTTCGTGACCGTCTGGACATGGATATTACATCTTCGAAGATTTCAGCCGATCGCGTTCGCTATGTCGGCCGGTCAGCCGCGGCCAGCCCGGCCACGGGAAGTGCCCAAATTCATCAGGCAGAACAGGCGGCCATCGTTTCTGAGGCGCTGGGCCTCTAACGACAGTTCTCGACGGGTTGTCGGCTCGCGGGGTGCCGACAGAAGAAATGTGCCGACAACATAAAAAGGTACCCTCCAGGTGGAGAGTACCTTTTTACTCCTCTCTGATGGGTCCATTGGGCTTAAAGGTGGGTAGCCAAACGGACCAGAAAGATCAGTTTCTTAGTATCTAGTAGCGCGAGCGACGGCGCGAATTTCGAGCGGCCTTTTCGCGTGCAAGACGACGTTCTTCCGACGGCTTCGTAAAAGCCATATTCGAGCGAAAGATTCGCAGCACTCGGCTGCGGTTGACGGCTCTCTTAAAACGGCGAAGAGCCCGGTCAATCGATTCGTTATCCCTTACTTTTATCCCTACAGGCACAATAAATCACTCCTTGAGTGTTTGAATAATATCTAAATAGCCTCACAATATACGGTTATCCGGAGCTAGGGAGCAATGTCACTGACCCCATCCGACCCATCAGATCTCCTTATTTCGACCCGAAATAGCCATAAACTGCGCGAAATTCACGCAATCATGGCTGATCTGAACCTGAATCTCATCGATTTAGGACAATTTCCTGATGCACCTGAGGTTGAGGAGGATCGGGACCGTCTCGAAGGAAATGCGATAAAGAAGGCTGAGGTCCTGTTTTCCTTCACTGGATTGCCGACCATGTCCGACGATACGGGTCTTGAAGTTGCTGCTCTGGGGGGCGCGCCGGGCGTCCACTCGGCTCGGTTTGCAGGGCCCATGGCGGATTCGGCCGCCAACCGGGCTCTTCTTTTGAAACGTCTTCACGGGGTGGACGACCGGCGCGCACAGTTCAAAACCGTCATTGCCCTCGCCACGGACAGCGGAACTCGACTGTTCGAAGGAGTGTGCACGGGCGCTATCGCCCATGAGGAAAAGGGCGAGGGAGGGTTCGGCTATGACAGCATTTTCAGGCCTCAGGGATACAAGAAAACCTTTGCCGAACTGGCGGAGGATGAAAAAAACCGAATCAGTCATCGTGGGCGTGCACTCGAGAAATTCAGGGCGTACCTGCTGGCATTAATCCAGTCGGCCAGTGAGGACCAACAATGATTGCATTAATCCAACGGGTCAAAAGGGCCCGCGTTACGGTTGAGGGGACGGAAGTCGGAGCCATCAGGGAGGGTCTTCTCATTTTACTGGGAGTGCACACCACCGACTCCATCGAGCTCGTTCCCTGGCTGGCAAGAAAGTGTGTCCATCTGCGCATTTTTCCGGATGAGCAGGAGCGCATGAACCGATCGGTGATCGATCATGGCGGTACTATTCTGGTTGTGTCACAGTTTACCCTCTACGGGAACGCAATGAAGGGTAACCGGCCTTCGTTTGTCGAGTCAGCAGGTGCGGAACTGGCCGAGCCCCTCTACAGAATGTTCTGCGATGAAGTGTCGGGCCATCTCGGATACCGTATAGAAACCGGGGAATTTGGCGCAATGATGGATGTAGAGCTCACAAATTGGGGGCCTGTCACATTGTCCATAGAAAAAAGAAACTAATTACACGTTCGGGCCTATTTTCCTCGCGCGATCAGAATTTCCTCCCTTCGAAAACTTACGACATGAACTCCCGCCTGATCTTCCTGTGCCTCATTCCTCTTCTCGCCGGATGTGACCAGACCGTTCCCGTTGATGGATCCTACATTTTAAGCGACGCCATCATCTATACCGTCGATGAGGAGGTGCCCGTTGCCGAAGCGATGGCCGTCATCGACGGAAAAGTAGCCATGGTCGGGCACCTGGATGATGTTCAGGATACCTATCCCGACCTACCCCTGAGTTCTGCGGGTGGACGAGCAGTCGTCCCGGGATTTACCGACGCACATGCCCATTTTGTGGGCCTGGGCTCTCAGAGGCTCCGCGCAAATCTTCGCGGCACAGGCACGATAGAGGAAGCCATCTCGATTCTGAAAGATTACGAATCGACGCTCAGTGAAGGAGACTGGTTGCTGGGACGAGGCTGGAATCAGGCACTCTGGCCCGACCGCGAATTTCCAACCCGTCAGGATCTTGATGTGCATTTTCCGAATCGTCCGGTATGGCTCGGCCGAATTGACGGACACGCTGCGTGGGCGAACACCCAGGCCATGAACATGGCCGGGTTCGAAGAAATATCTACAATGAAAGACCCAATCGGCGGTTCGATCATCCGAGATGACGAAGGAATTCCGACAGGAATATTTGTCGATTCTGCAATGACGTTTGTGAGGCGAGTCGTTCCCTCGCCGTCAGAGGAGTTTCTGGATAGTGCTCTTGATATAGCACTGGCAGAAGCCGCACAGGTCGGATTGACCGGAGTTCACGACGCTGGTATCGGTCCAGCCACGATCAATCGTTACAAGCGCTTCATTGATGAAGATCGATTCACGGTCCGGCTTTACGGTATGGTCTCGGGTGGAAGCAGTGCGTTCGATGAGTACTGCAACAATCACCTGATCGATTACGGCGAACGGCTCACGATCCGATCCGTGAAATTTGCTCTTGACGGCGCGCTGGGAAGTCGCGGGGCGGCGCTCATTGAAGATTACTCGGACGATCCGGGTAATCGTGGTCTGATCCGCACGACGCCAGAAGAGTTTAACGAACGTGTCCAGGAAGCGGTAAACTGCGGCTATCAGGTCAACACGCACGCCATCGGCGACATGGGTAATCGGGTATTGCTTGATGCCTATGAACTCGCCGGCGTCACTCCAGAAGGTCGTCACCGTGACGAACACACGCAGATTGTCGAACTGAGTGAGATTGAAAGATTCACCAGACTGGGTATTATCGCCTCAATGCAGCCTACCCACGCGACGAGCGACCTGAACATGGCCGAAGATCGACTGGGACCTCATAGGATCAAGGGTGGCTACGCCTGGCGCACCCTACTCGACGCGGGCGTCCCCCTCGCATTTGGCTCCGATTTTCCCGTCGAGAAGGCAAACCCCCTGCTCGGTTTCTTTGCTTCAGTTACGCGACAGACCGAGGATCTTCTGCCGGAAGGAGGATGGTATCCCGAGGAACGCTTGACCCGAGAAGAAACCCTGTACGCATTCACGAAAGGGGCCGCCTGGGCGGCGTTTCAAGATGATCAACTGGGCTCTCTGGCACCCGGCAATCATGCTGATTTTGTGGTATTGTCTAATGACATCATGACGGTGGCCGCCCCCCAGATCCTGGAAACGGAAGTCGTGGCGACATTCTTCGGCGGGAATCTCATCTACGGATCGCTCGAATAAACGGCTTTGGAATCCAATCCCAACATACTGACTGATCGCTTCGGCAGGATACACACGTATCTGCGGATCTCTCTAACCGAGAGATGTAATCTGCGATGTACGTATTGCATGCCGGCCGAAGGAGTGGCACTCAAACCGAAGAGTCACATCCTTTCTTTCGAGGAAATTGTTCGATTGTCCAGCCTGTTTGCGAGCAATGGCGTCACCAAAATTCGGTTGACCGGCGGAGAACCGCTCATCCGAAAAGAAATCGAGCAGTTGTCGGCTCGACTGAGCGCCCTTGGCGGTATCAGCTCTCTAGCCATCACGACAAACGGACTGCTGTTGTCGCGTAAACTGGAGGCACTCAAGAAGGCAGGAGTGACTGGCTTCAATATTTCGCTCGACACGCTCATAGCAGATCGATTTCTCGAAATTACCCGGCGGAAGGGCCTGGACACGGTCCTGGGGGCCATCGCCGACGCGAGTCAGGCCGGTTACAATCCGGTCAAGATCAACTGCGTGGTGATCAATGGTTTCAACGACGATGAGCTGGTTGACTTCGTGGAGATGACCCGCGATAAATCGGTAGAAGTTCGATTCATCGAATACATGCCCTTCGACGGGAATTCCTGGAATAACGACAAATTCATGTCTTACAGTGACATGACGACTACTATCAGAGCCCGCTATCCGAGTTTCCAACGACTCAGCGAGGACCCTTCGGAAACAGCAAAATCATGGCACGTGCCAGGATTTCGGGGATCAGTCGGCTTCATCAGTTCCATGAGTGAACATTTTTGTTCAGGCTGCAATCGTATTCGAATCACCGCGGACGGCCATCTGAAAGTGTGCTTGTTTGGTGCCGAAGAAATCAGCCTCCGGGACATGATGCGATCCGGATTTTCGGATGAAGAGTTGCTCGTGGAAATACGTGAAGCACTGTCCCAGAAGAAGGCGTCTCATGCCGGAATGGAGGAGATTGCCAAGTCCGAGAACCGGCCCATGATTCTGATCGGTGGATGACAAACGCGACCAGGCGACACCGTCCCGAGTTGGATGCGAATTCTGAACGAGGGCAGTTATCCAGCTTTGTCGCCGAACACCCATCTGCTATCTTCGTTGGACCAATTGATTCATTCTGATCCCCAAAAGATGTCAAGTTTTACGCACGTTCTTCCAGATGGCGGTGTCCAAATGGTGGACGTCTCTTCAAAATCTGATACGATTCGCACTGCTGTTGCAGTGGGGACGGTCACCCTTGGAGAGGAAGCCTTTCACATGGTCAAGGAAAACACAATCCAGAAAGGTGACGTGGTTTCAATAGCGCAGATTGCTGGAATCATGGGCGCCAAGGAAACGTCCAGGCTGATTCCGCTTTGTCATCAGGTTCAGATCCAGCGAGTCGACGTGGAGCTGACGCTGCTTGAGGAGAATCACTCCATTGAAGTGAGGGCCTTTGCCAAAAGTACTGGACCCACGGGTGTAGAAATGGAAGCTCTGACAGCCGTCTCGATTGCGTCTCTCACCGTCTATGACATGTGTAAGTCGATAACGAAAGACATCCGGATCAACAATATTCATCTTCTGGCAAAAACAGGCGGAGCCAGCGGAGACTATCTAAATCGCGATACCGATTAGCACCATCAGGTATCGCTAAACCTCACCAACCATGGAATCCCTTCTCACTGCTTCAGGCCTCATGCTGATCGGACTGATCATGCTGGGCCTGATCGTATTCATGTACTTCATTCCCGTGGGCCTTTGGGTCACTGCGTTCTTTTCAGGAGTAAAAGTAAAATTGATACGTGATCTGATGGGGATGCGTCTTCGGAAAGTGCCCCCGACCCATATCGTCCGGCCGTTGATCACCGCCCACAAAGCGGGGATATTCGTGGACCCACCCCAGCTTGAAGCCCATTATCTGGCCGGCGGTCACGTGCAGCGGGTAGTCAATGCTCTGATTTCTGCAGACAAGGCCAATATCGACCTCACATTTGAGCGAGCGACCGCCATCGATCTGGCCGGCCGCGACGTCTTCGAAGCGGTTCAGGTATCGGTCAATCCAAAGGTCATCGAAACACCCCCTGTTTCTGCGGTAGCCAAAGACGGGATTCAGGTTCGAGCTATCGCGCGTGTCACGGTTCGGGCCAATATCGAGCGTCTGGTCGGGGGAGCCGGTGAAGAAACTATCATCGCCCGAGTGGGCGAGGGAATCGTCTCTACGATCGGGTCCGCAAATACGTATAAAGAGGTGCTCGAAAATCCTGACCAAATTTCCAAGGTCGTGCTTGGAAAGGGTCTCGACTCGGGGACAGCGTTCGAAATCCTGTCCATTGATATTGCAGACGTGGATGTGGGCGAAAACATAGGAGCCAAGCTCCAGACGGATCAGGCAGATGCGGATCTACAGATAGCCAAGGCGAAGGCAGAAGAACGCCGGGCTGCCGCCGTTGCACACGAACAGGAAATGATTGCTTCAGTTCAGGAGCAACGGGCAAAGGTTGTCGCGGCGGAAGCCGAAGTGCCGCTAGCCATGGCAGAAGCCTTTCGAAGCGGAAATCTGGGCGTCATGGACTACTACAACATGAAGAATATTGAGGCGGACACGAAAATGCGCCGCTCTATAGGTGGAGATCCAGACAAGGGCGGCACTAAGTAATGGCGTCTGCCTGAAAAGGCCAGTCGTAGATGAGCACTCAATAACCATCTGCAGCAGCACGAATCGTGTCTGACATCCAGCCCGCCATCTTTTCAACGCTTGGCATTTTTTCGACCAGCCAGGAGATCTCCGGACTAGCGATGTCGTCCCTCACGGGCGGGGAAGCAGAGCTGGTGGCAGAAGAAACGCTCTGCCTCGTTTCTGTTGTGACGGCTCGAACCATAGAGGCGGTCTCGCCCGGAATGGATGAGTTGTCACAGTCCGTTCTGGTCACCCCGTTTCTGTATCGAGATTACCTGGTTGGAAGTGTCATGCTGGAGTCCAGTGACGCGGCCCGGGGCAGTCAGGGTGTGCTTATCGGTGAACGTCTCGAAAGAAAATCTGCCTTCTACATCGCCCACCTGCCTGCTTCAAAGCTTCCAACAGGATCCGTTCTGAGGAATGTGGCACTCATGTGGATGGGACGGATCAGTCCGCCCGGAATGCCGACAGGCCCGGAGGAACGACTCGACGGAATTGGTGTCACCGATAGACTAAGCACACACATCCGCCTCATTGCCTCACACGTGAGACAGCTCAGTCCGTAGACTCCGTCGAACCCACCTCCTCTTGCGCTGATATTCTGACGGTATCGATCCTGCTCACCGTAGCCTGCAGGATCACAAATCGATATCCATCCAGCTCAAATTCGTCTCTGGCCTCCGGAATGGTGCCCAGTCTTTCCAGGAGATAGCCAGCAACCGTTTCGTAATCGCCGTCGGGGAGTGATATGGTGGTTTTTTCTGCAAGCTCGTCAATTTCCAACCGACCACTCGCGATCACGGACCCCTCATCCAGAATCCGCAAGATGGTCTCATCAAGGTCGAATTCGTCCTTAATGTCGCCAAACAATTCCTCCAGAAGATCTTCAGAGGTCACGAGGCCTGCCGTTCCCCCGTATTCGTCGATGACAATCGCTATAGAAGTCTTTGTCTCCAGAAACTCCTCAAGCAATTCTTTCGAAAGCTTGGTCTCCGGCACGAAGGTCGCCGGACGGATGATCTCTTTAAGCGACGTAGGACGATCAAAAAAGTCGTACGCAAACGCTATTCCGACAATGTTATCTATGTTTTCCCTGAAAATCGGAATTTTTGAGTGACCTGTCGAAACGAAGGTCTGCTGGAGTTCACTGAGCGGAGTCTGTTCGTCCATCGCAATGACATCGGTACGGGGCACCATCGATTCTTTCAGGCGGATCGTACTCATCGCAAAAACATTGGATAGCAGGGTGCCTTCTTCGGCATCCAGCTCCAGCTCACCGGAACGCATCCCCTCTTCGATCAACAGCTCAAAATCCCGACGCATAAATTCTGTGTAGGAGCTTGAGTCCGCCTTGATAACCTTAATAAGTCCAGAGGCAGACCAACGCGCCACCAGAATCATCGGATATAATAGGAAATAGGTTATCCTGAGCGGGATGGCCAGGGCAAAGACAGCTCGGTTCGCTATTTCCCTGAGGAGGGATTTCGGAATGATCTCTCCGAAAATGAGCACGACAAGCGAGGCCAGAATGGTCTGTGTGACCAGGGTAAGGGCGCCTGCAGTACCCGATTCCAAGCCCACGGTCCCGCCGTAGAACGCCTGAAGGGGAGACTCCAGATAGAGCGCGACCAACGTCGAGTAGATGACCAGGGCCAGATTATTCCCCACCAGTGTGGTCGTGAGAAGCGTAGCCGGATCTTCCAGGAATCGAGAAACAATCTTTCCGACAAAACCCCCTCGCCGGGCGAAAACTTCGACCCGCAGCCGATTGGCGGTAACAAAGGCGATCTCTGAACCGGAAAAAAAGGCGCTGAGGACCAGCGTCAGCAGAATAAGTGCGACTTCCATGTGGTATCAGGCCACTTACTGTCCTTTGAAATCAGCTTTTCGCTTTTCAAGAAACGCGTCGACTCCTTCCTGAAAATCTTCCGTTGCGCACGCCTGACCGAACAATTCTGCCTCGTGGGGAAGTCCTTCCGCCAGCGGCAGATCTGACGCACCGAGCGCTTTCAGAGAGAGTGCGACTGCAATCGGGGCCTTGGAAATGATGCTTGCCACCAGTTTCTTGGCGCCCTCGAGAAGTCCCTCGGGTGGAAATACATGGTTGACCAGGCCGATTTCATGGGCCCGCTCAGCAGATATCATGGCGCCCGTTAAAATGAGTTCGGTGGCAATTCCTTTGCCGACCAGGCGCGGTAGCCGCTGGGTTCCCCCATATCCGGGTAGTATTCCCAGATTGACCTCGGGTTGACCAAATCTGGCGTTGTCAGAGGCGACCCGTAAGTGACATGCCAGTGCCAGCTCGCAACCACCACCGAGGGCGAAGCCGTTGACCGCAGCGATGACGGGTTTGTCCAGATCTTCAATCCTCTGGAAAACTGCCTGTCCCTTCTCTGCAAAGCCCTTTCCGGTCTCCCGGGAGAGGTCCTTGAACTTTGCGATATCTGCACCCGCTACAAAACTTTTGGGACCTGATCCGGTGATGATGACCCCACGAACGGCCGAGTCGTCGCGGGCAGTCACAAACCAGTCGTCGAGCTCTGACAGAACATCCGCGTTCAGCGCATTCAGCTTCGAGGGACGATCAATCGTAACGATGGCAATTCCGTTGGAATCAACATCGATCAAGAGGGTGGAGTTCGCCATGAATAGCATCAAGGAAACACAGGTTTCCCGTTGAATTCAGTTGAAAATAGAGCTACTCCTGCACCCGCTCTCCGGGTTCGGGAGATTTGACCTCGGTCGGGTCTTCGAATGTATCCATTTCGTTGAGCAAGTCAACCGGGTTGGCAAACACCTCTTCCAGTTCTTCAACCGAAGCCTGCGTTTCTTCAACTTCAGTCAACAACGTGTCGAGCTGAAACGAAATCTCTTCCGGATTTCGGAGCGTCAGAGATTGCTCATGAATGTACTTGACGACGTCCTCGATGGTCTCGAGCTGAGCTTCGATGATCTCCAGATTTTCCTGACCTTTCTTTGATCTCTCCAGGCGCTGCTCCAGAATGCGAAGTCGTCTCGCTTTGATCGCACGAACCCTGGGACTGTCGTCTTCCATGTCCGTGCGCAGCTCTTCGATGGAGCGGATCACCTCGGACTCGATGCCTGCCTGCGAAGAGAACTCGTACCGTTCCTTCTGATACAGCAGCTTCATGTAGGATTCGAGCAGTCCGTCAATCTTTTTCAGGTGAGAGTCAAGCATGCCTTGAGAAGCGTAGCTCAACTTCCGGTAATTGGTCCGAATCTCTTTTTCCAGCTTTCTGAGCCTGGCATAGCGACGACGATCCGGAGCAGCCAACGTCTGAAAGAGTTCCTTTTGGGAGGGAGGCTTGGCGTGTTCAGCGGCTCGCCGAGAGCGAATAGCCCTTCGAAATCGTTCGTTTCGGGGCATCATGCCCAGGAATGCAAGCTCTGCGCCAGCCGTGAAAATCAGTGCCGCGTCAAATGGCCAGGTCGCGCCCGTCATGCTCACGCCGAATGCGAGTAGCATCGACGCGATCAAGAACGTCAGATTCCATGGATGCAGAAATGCTTCCTTGGTGTAATTGATATCCAATTCAGTCATCTTCAAATCGTCACTCTTCATTCCCGGCGTCAAGTGTACCGGTTTGTAGCACCCCGAGTACGTCGCAACATGGCGTCAGGGTTTCATCTTTCCGATAGTTTTTTCTGGTAAATCGGGAGCCGTCTCCCCGGCGTCTGGATTCGCCTCCCCAGCTTTCGCGGAAGGGGATTCTGATTTGGTCGGCGAGGCAGGCGCGGAGCCCGTCTCCAACTTCATCTGCTCGATCAGCGCTTTTGCCCGAGCCTTCTTGATCGCTTTCTGATCGGCTTCAAGCTGTGCGGCATCGAGAGCTTCCTGAGTAGACGAATCACCTTCGAGGCCATCCATGGCTACGTCCAGTCTCGCTTCCGAACTGATAGCATCCATCTCAAGCCGATCCACCATGGTCTGGTGTTCATCGTATAGCTCTTGCACGCTCTCAGCCATGTCGGTCACTGCATTCGTAATGCGCGCTTTTCGGGAGAGCTGGGCGTGCGTCTTCTTCAGCTCCTTGAGCTTTCGAAGATGCGCTTTTTCGGCTTCCTTTACCTTCTGATATTCTTCGGGAGTCATCGACACTGTGAATAAATACCGTGAATAAATACCGTGGATCAATTCTGCGTGCGTTCTTTGCCGATGGTTTTCCCACTGGTTTCGGCTTCTTTCTCAGAGATATCCAGCTGAGGTTCTTCCTCTGAACCACTGGTGTCGCCCATTCCCATCTCCAGTTTGAACTGCTTGACCAGTTCAGAGGCACGAATCTGCTGAGCGTCTTCTTCGATCTGAAGCGCCTCCGTGTCGACCGAATCCAGGGCAAGTTCCATGCGAGCTTCGTTGAGCGCCGTTTTCTCCTGAATACGCGAAATCATTTCATCATGCGTCTGGTCGATGCCGGCCACTTCGAACGACTCGAGAGTATCGGCAACCTTGGCTTGCCATTTCGCCCGTTCGTGAGCACGAAGGGCATCTTTGGCCTCCGCAATTTTACGCTCTTTCTCGCGCATGAACGCCTTCTTCACCTGAAGGGCCTTGTCGTACGCTGCGGACGCATATTTGAGCTGCTCCTTCGTGCTGGCAACGTTGTCCCGCACTGACTCCAACCGCATGGCGTAGCGTTCGGCGATATCGTCCCGTCCCGCTTGAATCCCTGCTTTGATTTTCGCCGTGAGGTCCGCCAGTTCCCTTTCGTATTTGCGGACTTCTTTTTGGAGCATCATCACGTTGGCTTTCACCGTCGCGATGTTCTCGTTCATCTTCGGAACCTGATCGTTGAGTTCCCGGATGTTCTGTTCGAGAATCAGCTTCGGATCTTCCAGCGCAGAAATGGCACCGCCGAAGACTGATTTTACGAATCGTTTGAATCGTGACCAGACTGACATGTCTTTATCTTTCGTTGAGTTAGCGGGAGTCGGATTCCCCGGGAATAATATAGTGATGACGGGGAATCAAACACCGAAAATAGCCCGGAGAGGACGCCTTGAAGTTTATTGAACAATTATTAATAGCATTGTCCAAGCTCGTCCTACGTAAAGGATGGCCTACGGATTCACCCAACGACCATTAGAATAGCGATCTATCAATCGAGAGCCGGGATCTGATGCCGATTCAGCAAACTCGAACGCTAATTTGACCATTTCTTCTGTGGCGGCGAATCGATCGTCGCTTGAGGCCTGAATTCGGGCGATTACACCCGAAGACGGAACGCGCTCGCCCTGTTTTACCATCAGGGTAATTCCAGCAAGGGGGTCCACCTCGTCCTCCTTCGTCATGCGGCCGGCTCCGAGGGTGATCATGGCGCGGCCTATAATTCGCGCGTCGATACGCGCTACCGTTCCGACTGAGTTCTCGGAAGCGAGAATATCGGCCGTCTGGGCCCCTCCGTCTATCTTTTCCGGATTACGAACGGCCTCCGGATCTCCGCCCTGAGATTCGACGAGTTCGACGAACTTCTCCATTGCGCGCCCATCGCTGATGCACTGTGTGGATAGTTCCTGGCCTTCTTCGAGTGATCCGGCTACGCCACCAGCAAGGAGCATTTCGGCGGCAAGGGCGAGGGTTACCTCCATCACATCGTCGGGTCCCTCTCCGCGAAGGCACTGCACGGATTCCACGATTTCGGGCCAATTACCCACCCTTCTTCCCAATGGCTGGTCCATATCTGTGAGGAGAGCCACCGTTGGTTTGTCGAAACGCTCACCAATCTGGACCAGTGTCTCGGCCAGCTGACGAGCGTCCGTCTCGCTCTGCATGAATGCTCCCGACCCACACTTTACATCCAGCACCAGAGCGTCGATGCCCTCAGCAATCTTTTTTGACAAAATGGACGCCGCAATAAACGGTATGAATTCTACCGTTCCCGTCACGTCACGCAAGGCGTATAATTTCTTGTCAGCGGGAGCGATCTCATCGGTCTGTCCAATCATGACGACTCCAATATCTGCCAGTTGCCGACGGTAGGCCTCAATATCCATCTGTGTTGAGAATCCCGGAATCGATTCGAGCTTGTCGAGTGTTCCTCCGGTATGGCCCAAGCCGCGACCAGAAATCATCGGCACCGGAACCCCGCAAGCAGCAACGATCGCTGCTAGAGGAATGGATACTTTATCTCCCACTCCGCCGGTCGAGTGTTTATCGACCTTCTTTCCTGGAATGTCCGACAGATCCAGCACACTACCCGAGTGGAGCATCGCTTCTGTGAGGGCCACCATTTCGCCTTCGTTCATTCCGTTCAAAAACGCGGCCATCAGGAAGGCGGCCACCTGGTAATCTGGAATGTTTCCCAGGGTGTAGCCGTTCACGAGTGACGCGATCTCGAGAGCGGATAGTTCGCCCTTCTCTCGCTTGCGCACGATGAGGTCGACTGCGTTGATGTTGCCCGATGTGCTCATGACGAGAACCTAGGGGCCTCCTCGTTACAAAACAAAGCGATGCTGCGCGTGGGAGAATGGGCGCTCCGGCTGATTCGAAACAGTCTACCGGTCGGCGGCGAGCAGTCGTTTTACGCGCTGCGTCAAAACGGCCGGGCTCAGGTCCATCCCGATAATGATGCCCCTCTCGTCGATCAAATAGGACTTTGGTAGATGGGACAGATGATAGGAGGAAGGAATTCCCTTCAGAGCAGGATACTGCTCTCTCCAGGCGATTTCGGACGCAACTTGATGCCAGCGGATGTCGTTGTCATGCAGATAGTTTGTCAGCTGCTCCTCGTCCTGATCTAGTGTGATCCCGATTATCACGAATTTATCGGAGGGCGTGGTATTGAGCAGAGCCTTCAGATTGGGAATTCTTGTGGCGCAGGGTTCACAGTGGATCGACCAGAACTCCAGAACAACGATCTTTCCTCGCAACTCGCACAGCGACAGGCGCTTACCGTCTATGGTCTTGATACTGAAATTGGGTGCTGTGCTTCCCAGTATCGGAGCGGTAAATTCATCATCATAGTAACCGTCGCGACGCCACTGCCGAAATAATTCGATGGATTTACTCTGCTTGGCCAGCGTATTCAGCGCAACCTTATTTACCTCTAACAGGATATCGTCGGTCGCGTAACTGTGTCCGTCTCTAGGATCAGCATACGCATTCGAAGGCAGGAGCAGCTCCTGAGCCCATTGAGTTCTATTTGGCCTCCTTCGAGAAAACGATCCCATATCTCGAAGTCGCTGCCACATCTCGATCGCTAAATTCGAAGCTCTCTGGGTAGTTGGCGTGTCAGGATGAGTAATGGAGTACTCAAAAAACTCTCTGGCAATCTCCCACTGGGGATCCTCAGCAGAGCCCAACTCTTCTTCTGTGGCTGTCTCCAGGTAGGACGTTACATCGCTCAAGGCCTCTTCAATCCGCAGCTCCATATCCTGATCGAGCGGAGCCAGAAGGGAGGTCTGTGCCAATAGTGCCGGCGCAAACGAGAAGGATGCCACCAGAAAAGTGGACAGAACCAGCGTGTTTCGAAGAGAATTTCCCATATAGCGGTGCATTCCAGGTCGGCTTGCTCAACGTATCAAAATCGGTACGAGGTCCCGCGCATTATGTTGCTCGATCGCTGGGAGGAGACGATGGAGCCAAAAAAACCAGCGCACGGGTTCAGGTTCGACTATACGAAATCTTACGCAGCAAAAAAATGCATAAAAAAAAGCGGGGCGCCTGTCTGCGCCCCGCTTTGAAAATTTCTTGAGCGAAGTAGTTACTCCGCGGCTTCGGCCGTCTTTGCTTCGTCGGTCGATTCATCAGTCGATTCATCAGCCGCCTTGCGGTATCGACGGTTGAATTTCTCGACACGACCTGCCGTATCCACGAACTGACGTTTGCCGGTGTAGAACGGATGATTCGTCGAGTCCACTTCTGACGAATAGGTACCGCCAGACATGGTAGACTTCGTTTCAAACGAAGTACCGTCCGCGAGTGTCACCGTCATGGTGTGATAGTCTGGATGGATGTCCTTTTTCATGCTGGTATGCTGGTGGACCCTAAAAAGCCCACTAAAAGTCGGTTTTACTTAATTCTTTCCCGGTTTTACACATCGTTTTACGCAGCCCGGGGAGCCAAAAAAGATACGAATTCTGGCCGGATTGTTCAAGAAGATTCAATTCAATCCGGATCAGCATAAGGTTCTGAATCGCAACCGGCCCTGCACGATTTCGTGGCGCCGGCTAGACGACCCACGTATCGCCCTCGGCCAGGAGTTCTTCCAGAGATCCTTTCCCGCGCTTCTTGATGACACCCTGAACCTGAGCGTTCACCTGGTCGTCGTAGGTGGCGCGGTCTTCGCGATAAAAAACGCCAAATGGCTGCGGCAATTCTTCGTGCCAGTAGACCCGTGCCAGAATGGTGGCCAACTCACGGGAGGTCTCATCATATTTGAGACAGTCCTCCACACCCCAATCGCCGTTTTCGAGGTCTATCGCCTCCAGATGAAATCCTTCGAGACGCAATCCCTTCGTCCCACCAGCATAGGTCAGCGGCTGCTCGTGCTCAAAGAAAATGGCGCGGTCTGATTTTGTGGCCTTCTCGGTGTACTCGAAAAAAGCCTCATCATTGAAAATATTGCAGTTCTGATACACTTCAACGAAGCCTGTGCCCTTGAAGTCGTGCGCACGTCGAAGGATATCCTTCATGTGTTTGGGGTCTCGGTCCATTGTGCGCGCAGCGAACGAGGACTCGGCGCCGAGGACGAGCGCAATCGGATTGAACGGATGATCGATCGATCCAAATGGGGTCGATTTCGTGATCTTTCCGACTTCAGACGTCGGACTGTACTGTCCTTTTGTGAGCCCGTAAATCTGATTGTTGAACATGATAATCTGAAGATTCACGTTCCGGCGCATGATGTGGATAATATGATTTCCACCAATCGAAAGGCTGTCTCCGTCTCCTGTGATCATCCAGATGTCAAGATCCGGGCGGGAGGTCTTGAGTCCCGTCACGATGGTCGGCGCCCTGCCATGGATCGAGTGCATGCCATACGTATTCATGTAATACGGGAAGCGGCTTGAACATCCGATTCCTGAAATAAACACGATTTTTTCGCGTGGGATACCCAGTTCGGGCATCAGCCGCTGCACCGTCGCCAGAACGGCGTAATCACCGCATCCCGGACACCAGCGCACATCCTGGTCCGAGGTGAAGTCTTTGCGGGTCAATCCGGAAGCACCATCCCCACCTGCAGGTCCAGCCGGGCGTTTACCAGGAGGCAGCTTTCCTGGAGGTCCGGGCGGGCGTTTCCCTGGAGGCATCTTTCCCGGAGGTAATTGCCCCGGAGGTCCGGCAGGCTTGCCGCTTGCACCTGGACGAACGGGAGGCCGCGAGGGAGGACTTTTCGATTTAGCTCCAGGAGGCAGCGTCGGTTTGCGCTTTGAAGGCATTTTCGATTTGGATTCGTCTTCAGACATGGCTTGAAAAGTTTGTCAGTGGAATCAACCCACCATTTCGGAAATCCTCGCGGCAATTTCAGCTGGCCCGAAGGGGCGTCCCTGAATCTTGTTCATTGCCTCGAAACTTAGAAGGAATTCATCCCTCAAGATTTTAACCAGCTGCCCGTTGTTCAACTCCGGAACCAGATAATGAGAAAATCTGCTCAGCACTTCTCCCAGGTCCGGTGGTAGAGGATTAATAAATCGGAGGTGTATGGAGGCCACCCGATGACCTTCGTTCAAGGCCCGGGTTACTCCCGCTTCGATCGCTCCCCGGGTTGAGCCCCACCCGACAATGACGAGATCGGCTTCTGCGTCACCAAAGATCTCCATCGGAGGAATCTCCTGTTGAATACGCTGGATCCTTTCAGCGCGCAGTTTCGTCATGAGTTCGTGATTTTCGGCTTCATACGAAACGTTTCCAGACCCATCTTCTTTTTCAAGACCACCGATACGGTGCTCGAGACCTGCCGTACCCGGAATCGCCCAGGGCCTCGCCAAAGTGCCTTCACCCCTCAAATAGGGCCAGAAGTCCGGAACCCCGTTCTCTTCGTGATTGGGCTTGGTAGCAAATTGTACATTGAAATCGCGAAGCGAATCCGGATCGGGAATGAGCCAAGGCTCCGAGCCATTCGCCAGATAGCCGTCCGAGAGCAGCAACACGGGGGTCATGTACTTCACCGCGATTCGACACGCCTCATAGGCCACATCGAAACAATCGCCTGGGGTACTTGCGGCGATGATGGGTAAAGGAGCGTCGCCGTTTCGACCATACATGGCCTGCATGAGATCCGACTGCTCCGTTTTTGTAGGCAAGCCGGTAGAGGGTCCTCCTCTCTGCACGTTGATGAGCACAAGGGGGAGCTCCAGGATCAGCGCCAGCCCGAGAGCCTCGCCCTTCAAAGCGAGACCCGGTCCAGAAGTACCCGTAATGCCGAGGGAACCACCAAAGCTCGCACCGATGGCGATACCGATAGAGGCAATCTCATCTTCGGCCTGAACCGTTGTAATATCGTGATTCTTATACCGACTCAGCGCATGCAGAATGTCGGACGCCGGTGTTATCGGGTACGAACCATACATGATTTTCAGGCCGCTCTTGTCTGCCGCCGCGACGATACCCATCGCCAACGCCTGCACACCCTGAATAGCTCGATAACGACCCGGAGGGAGGGTAGCCGGTGTCACTTCGTAACGGGTGACAAACTGCTCGGTCGTTTCCCCGAAATGGTACCCCTTCTTCAGCAGCTCCAGGTTGGCGTCCCGTATGAGCGGTATTTTGGCAAACTTTTTCTTCAGCCAGTTTCGCGCCGGTTCAATGGGACGCGAGTAGAGCCACAAGGACAGCCCGAGAGCGAACATGTTCTTGGATCGATCGATCTCCTTCTGATTGAGATCCCAGCCCTTCAGCGTCTCACGGGTCAGGCGGGTGAGTTCGACCTGGATCACCCGGTACTTGTCCAGCGATCCATCCTCAAGTGGATTCGAATCCATGTTCGCCAGGTCGAAGTTTCGCTTTTCGAACGTGTTGCTGTTCACCAGGATGGTGCCTCCCGCGCGAACCCGATCGAGATTCACTTTCAGAGCTGCCGGATTCATGGCAATCAGAAGATCTACCTCATCGCCTGGAGTCCGAATATCGATGGATCCGAAGTGGAGCTGAAAGCCTGATACGCCGTACGTCGTCCCGATGGGAGCCCGAATCTCAGCCGGAAAATCTGGCAGCGTCGCCAGATCGTTCATCGCATACGCTGTAGCCAGCGTAAATTGCGAACCGGTGAGCTGCATTCCATCGCCGGAATCTCCCGCGAAAAGAACGGTCGCCTCGTCAAGCGTTTCGACTGTTTTTGTAGACATTAGATATTCTTCCTGGACAAGCTCCGTTTGGGAGCCGGAAAAAGTGTTACGAACCGCGTTTAACGCGCAAAAATCCTATCTCACCCCCCCACGGGTAATGTATTGCAAAATGCATTTTATTGCCCTCTAAAATGATCGAACATTGTGAGTGCCCTGGAGTTCACGAATCTGTCGAAAAAACTCACAAGACCCCGCGTTTCATGATCCCCTACACTGCTGTCACTCACGATGTTCTGGTCACCGTTCGACCGGTGTATCTCGACGGTCAATCCGACGTTATGGGGCGGCGTTTCGTGTTCGGATATTTTGTGCGCATCGAGAACAAAGGTCTTGAAGACATTCAACTCATGCGCCGGCACTGGTTCATCACGGATGAGACAGGCAGCGTACAGGAAGTTGAAGGCGAAGGAGTCATCGGAAAGCAGCCAGTGATTGCTCCAGGTGAATCTCACGAGTACAACAGTTACTGCGTGTTGGAGACGTTTACCGGCCACATGGAAGGGCACTACACCATGGAAAAGGGTCGTGGTGAGCGAATGAAGGTCGAAATTCCGAGATTCGACCTGAAAGCAGGCGTCAACTAGCGGCTGTAAACAGGCCCCGGCAGCTTATCAAATTATCTCGATCGAGATGGTCAACTCTTTGGTCTGCAGTTCAATACTGAGAGTTTCGGTCTTGAGCTCATACTCGAGAATCGAATCGGGCAGCATTTCTTTAGGTGTCTCCATGTGAAACATGGTATCTGCCACCACATGCCAATCTTCCTGCGTCAGGTGCACTTCAGCACGCCCATCTTCCGCAACCATGGGCGCGTAGCCGAGCACTTTGTTCAGGTGATTGATACCTTGAATCTGGTGAAGATTTGGATCGATGGTTCTCATGGGATGTCGTAGATTGCGAGGGCTGATGGGGTGCAGTATTTATCCCCCCCATTCTTAAAAGATCCAGCCCCTCAACTCGCCCTATGAAGCAGTATCTCGATCTTCTTCGCCACGTTAAAGACAATGGGCTCCAAAAGGAAGATCGAACGGGCACGGGCACCCTTTCTGCCTTCGGTTATCAGATGCGCTTCGACCTGCAGGATGGCTTCCCGCTGGTCACTACAAAGAAGACGTATTTCAAGGGTCTGGCCGTCGAGATGCTCTGGTTTTTGAAAGGCGCAACCAACACCAAGTATCTGACCGACAACAACGTCCATATCTGGGATGCGTGGGCCGATGAAGAAGGGAATCTGGGACCGGTATACGGCAAGCAGTGGATAAACTGGAAGTCGAACGGCGGACCTGGAATCAATCAGATTCAAAAGGTCATCGACAGCATCAAGAACACCCCCGATTCCCGCCGTCACATCGTAAATGCGTGGAATGTCTCCGATCTGGAGAACATGGCGCTGCCGCCCTGCCACATGTTCTATCAATTCTGGGTTGGAAACGGCAAGCTGAGCTGCCAGCTCTACGTTCGCTCCAACGATCTTTTCCTGGGTGCGCCCTTCAACATCGCCGAGTATGCGCTCCTGACCCACATGATCGCGCAGCAGTGTGATCTGGATGTCGGCGAGCTCGTTTACACCATTGGCGATGCTCACGTATATCTGAATCATCTGGATCAGATTGACGAACAGCTGTCTCGTTCGACCTTTCCGATCCCAACGCTTCGCATCCTGCGTCGTCCCGACTCGATTTTTGATTACGAGTTCGAAGACTTTGAGCTGGTGAACTATCAGTTCCATCCTTCCATAAAGGCCCCGGTGGCAGTCTGATGCCGGAGATCGTGATTATTGCGGCGGTGGGCGCGCACGATCGTGTGATCGGAAAAGGAAAAGACCTTCCCTGGCACATACCAGAGGATCTGAAGCGATTCAAGGCGATGACCTCTGGGCATCCCGTGTTGATGGGGAAACGGACGTTTGAATCGCTTCTTCATCAAAACGGCAAGCCACTTCCCGGTCGTCCCAATCTCGTGTTGGCTCACAACGACTCCTGGCCTGAGTGGGAAAATGTGACGGTGTTCAATTCGCTTGATACCGCGATCGCTTCCGTTTCGAATGCACCGATACTATTTATCGCGGGCGGCGCGACCGTCTACAAACATTTTCTCGAAATATCGGACCGGCTCGAACTCACACTCGTCGAGGGCGAGTTCGAGGGTGACGTCTACTTCCCCGAATACGAGCACCTGATCGGGACGATGTACGAGGAGACCGAGCGCGTTCAGCGGGACGGATTTGCTTTCGTGACCTACCGGCGCCTCTAGAGCCCGACCCGCTTCAGAATCAGATCGACGTGCTTGAGATGGTATTCGTCATCGAACGAGTCCCGAATCTCTTCCTCAGACAGATGCTCCCGGACGACATCAGATTCGAGGACAATGTCCAGGAACTGGCGCCCTTCTTCCCACGCCGCCATCGCGCACGGCTGAATCCGGTCGTAGGCGTCTTCGCGCATGAGGCCCTTGTCGATCAGCTTGTTGAGCAGGCGCTGGCTGTTGTAGAGGCCGTAGGTGCGCTGCATGTTGCGGAGCATATTCTGGGGATATACAACCAGATTATCGAGGAGGGACGCAAATCGTGACAGCGCATAGTGCAGTACCGTCGTCGAATCCGGCCAAATCACGCGCTCGGCTGACGAGTGAGATATGTCCCGTTCATGCCATAGGGCTACGTTTTCGTAGGCCGTAACCATGTAGCCCCTGAGCAGGCGTGCACACCCGGTAATATTCTCGCTTCCGACCGGATTACGTTTGTGGGGCATCGAGGATGAGCCTTTCTGTCCTTTTCGGAAGGCTTCCTCGACCTCGCGGACTTCAGATTTCTGAAGGCCGCGAATTTCAACGGCTATTTTTTCCATCGTGGCTCCGATGAGCGCCAGAACCGAGACATAATGTGCGTGGCGGTCGCGCTGTAATACCTGCGTCGAGACGGCGGCCACTTCGAGACCCAACATCTCGCACGTGTACTCTTCAACTTCCGGGGGAAGATGCGCGAACGTGCCGACCGAGCCAGAGACTTTGCCCACTCTCACGCCCTCGGCGGCCGCGACAAACCGTTCGCGGTTGCGCTTCATTTCCGAGTAGTAGAGCGCCAGCTTGAGGCCAAACGTAGTGGGCTCAGCGTGCACGCCGTGAGTCCGACCCATCATCAGCGTGTGTCGATGTTCATCGGCGCGCCGGCCAAGCACCTCGATCATGCGATCGATCTCTGTCAGGATGAGCGCATTCGCTTTCTTCAGGCGAACGGACCACGCCGTGTCGACCACGTCCGAAGACGTCAGCCCGTAATGCACCCATTTTCGCTCATCGCCCAGCGACTCGGATACCGATCGGGTGAATGCGACTACGTCGTGGCGCGTCGTCTCTTCGATCTCGTGGATGCGTTCCACATCAAAGGAAGCATTCTGGCGAATCAGTTCGACATCTTCTGCTGGAATGACGCCCAGCTTCGACCACGCCGCGCAAGCTGCAATTTCTACCTCGAGCCAGGCATCGAACTGGGCCTGTTCGCTCCATAGAGCGGCCATTTCAGGGCGTGTATAGCGTGCGAGCATGGATTATTGGGTGACTCAGTAGGATTAAAGCACAAAATACCACCCAACGCGCTCCCCGCCTGTGAATCGGGGCTGAAAACGAAAACCAGGCTCGTGCTATCGCCTTCCCGTCGGCGCAATACGTTCAAGTTCTTCAAACCAGTTGACGATGACATTGATAACGATCTCGGTACTTTCGTCGATTTCCTCGCCATCCCCCAAGTCAACTCCTCGCGTGTAGTAGATGTCACCGCTCCTCGTGGTCGCCGTGTGCCTCAATCCTGGAATCAGCTGCACCAGTTCGGGCGGTCCCGTGCGTTGAAATCCGTTTTCGGGATCAAATGAAATCACAATGAGCGAATCTCCCATCTCGCCTTTGATCCCTCGGCCGGATGGTAGCCATTCATACGAACCAAAATTATCCCCCACTGGAATGAGCCAGGATTTGCCGGTTTCAATTTCTCGAATCGTTAGCGCTGTTGTTTCTTCCTCGGCTAGCTGAGCAAAGGACACAAACCTGTCGTCGGGAGACATCGCCACAACTGCCATAACCAGAGGGCTCTACAAGCCAACTCAAACTGTCGCTCAGCGTGTCGTACGAGGCGACACCCGACGCAAGAGAACTTACATCGGCCGGAATCATGGAAAAAGCCAACCGACTCCCGTCGGAGAGCCAGTCCATCTGACCAATAATCGGCCCCAGCATTTCCACCAAGATCACCGGATTCTCTGATCGATTCGTTGCCACGCTCGCCAGACCCTGGTTATTCCACGAGCCAAAAATCTTGTCGCCGCGCCCATTCCACAGAATAGTGTCAAGTATCTCTCCATTCGCGATGGGCATTAACAGGCCTGTTCGAAGATCCAATACAGACATTCGCTCATTTCCTGAGGCATCCTCAGTACGCAGCACCACGCTTGATTCGTCCGGGGAAAGGGCAAACTCGGAATCGGATAGTCCATCAAATATCAGTTCATCCTGGCCGTCAGATGCAATTTTTCGAAGCTCGCTATTACCGGCATCGGGGTCTGGTGTATGATAGATGAGTGTTCCGTCGCTCGCTAGGGCAAAGACACCGCCATTGAGGAATGAAAGCGGTACGATCGGACCGATTGGCTCGAACGATTCCGGATCAAACGGATACGTAAATACATTGAAGTTATCATCCCCGTACAGGATGTGGCCTGATTCGGCGACGGTATGGATCCTTCCAGGCGAATGCATTCGTTGCGCATTTCCTGTTTCGAGATCATGAACAACCACAACCTCGTCTTGTCCATCGGATTCGACAGTAAGCAAGCGACCGTCGGACAGCAGTTGGTAGGGCATCGTGAAGCCACCGCCTAGACTGGATAGAGAATCCGTCGGACCGATTTCTGGAATTATGACAATAGTTTCGCCCACTTCGGAAGAAATCACCTCACCGTCCGGTCCCCACAGTGCTGCGGCAAAAACGGCATCATCATCGTAAATATCCAGTTCTATCCGTTCCGTGCCATCAGAACGGGCCTTCAGAATCTTTCCAGAGGACCCGGAAAGCAGCACGTATTCTCCGTCTTCAGAAAAGAACATTGCGACATAACCCTGCTCGCCAACCAGCCATTCTGCGCCGGTCTGTAGATTTTTGATTATGGTATCCGATCCGGTAAATATACCCATCCTGGAGCCGTCCGGGGATATAGCAATAGTGACCGGGTGATCTGAACCTGCGTATTCAAACGAAACCTGCAAGCGCTTCACTGTCTTCGGCGGCGCCTCTTTTTCGGGCCAAACAACGATACCCAGTGCTACGACCAGCATGCCGAGCAGGAATGAAGCCGGCGCCAGCCATTTTGCGTGCCCAGCCTCCTGACCTGGTGCAGTTGGCGGAGTAATCGTCGAGAATCGAGTTGTTGAGCTTGATGTGATCTCGACGCCACCGAGATCAGCAATCAGGTCCGCGCTGCTCTGGTATCGCCGGCTTGCATCTTTAGTGCAGCACTTGTTCACGATGCGCTCCAACTCCATCGGCACCCCGGTCCGCAGCGCAGTGAGCGGTTCGGGATCCGTGTTGAGAATAGAGTAGACGACGGCCTGTTCGTAATCTCCTCCAAACGGATTCACACCCGAGATCATTTCGTAGAGCGTTACACCAAGCGCCCAGATGTCGGTTCTGGCGTCGACTTCTTCCCCGCGCGCCTGCTCCGGACTCATGTAGGCGACCGTACCCAGCGTAGAGCCCAGGCGCGTGAGTTTGGTGGACTGCGCGGTCTGTGCGAGGCCGAAGTCCAGGATTTTCGCCTGACCGTCCTCCGTCAACATGATGTTGGCGCTCTTGATGTCGCGGTGCACGATGTCCTTGGTGTGGGCGGCCTTCAGTCCTGCTGCAACTTCGCTCCCGATGCGTACAGCTTCCTTCAGTTTGAGCGGGCCCTTCTTGATTCGATCCTCGAGCGTATCCCCCTCGATGAACTCCATCGCGATGAATGGGCTCGCCTCGGTGCCGTGTGGCGCATCGCTTGGAACCGCCTCGTCAATCTCGTGAATGACCGCGATGTTGGGATGGGTCAGGGCGGCAGCAGCTCGGGCCTCGCGATAAAATCTGGCGCGGTCATCAGCCTGTGCCAGTGCCGCGGCGGGTAGCACTTTGATCGCAACCGTGCGCTCAAGCTTGGTGTCCTTGGCGCGATACACGATCCCCATTCCGCCGCGCCCGAGCTCTGCTACAATGCGATAATGAGATAATGTGGTGCCGACCATGGGATTCCGAAGTGCGAAGGTCCAATTTCACTTATTCTCGGGCGGAATAGCAAATTTTCTTTGCGCTGTGTTAGGGATACAGATGATGCGTGTCAAGAGTTGGAACGACGATTGAAACTTGATGATACCATAATGGTACTATTACAGTACCACACAATATGGTGTCCAGCTGTGCCTGTGAATCTCTCCCTCAAAAACGTACCTGACCACGTGTATGCGCGCTTGAAGAGGCGGGCTGAGCGGCATCGTCGAAGCATGAACAGCGAAATAATTCAGATTCTCGACCGTTCACTGCGCCTGGATCATGATCAAGCCGAACTGCTGAAAAGAATCGATGCTGTTAGAAGTAAACAGACATTTACGACCAGCAATGAAGAAATTCAGGCCGCGAAGGTACTCGGAAGGAAATGATCGTAGTCGACTCTAATGTGATTGCACACGCACTGATCACTAGTGAATGCAGTTTCGAAGTTCTTGAAATATGGAAAATCGACTCTGAATGGAACGCTCCGGAGCTGTGGATTAGCGAACTGCGAAGCACGCTTCTGAAATTCATTCGTATCAACCACTTTTCGATCTTGCTAGCCAACGAGGTTCTTGGCACTGCCAGGGAGATGATGTCCTCGGGCACTGGAACAGTCGGGGATGAGCATGTTCTCAGGCTCGCAGTCGATTCCGGATGTTCGGCGTACGACTGCGAATTTGTGGCGATGGCGCAGCAGATGGATGCACCGCTATTGACGTACGACCGGAAGCTGCTGAAAGCCTTCCCCGAGCTGGCTGTCACTCCAGGTGAATGGCTGCTGCGTCGGGCGGGCTAGAGGATGTGCCGTTTGTCTCTCAGGAATCGGTAGAGTAGCGCCCTGGCTCGAAAAATGTGCGCCTTGACGGTGCCGAGCGGTAGATCGAGTTCCTGTGCGATCTCTTCGTAGGATTTTTCCTGCTGGTGGCGCATCACGATAACGCGGTGATACTTCTGGGGGAGCCGATCGATGGCTTCCTGAATGAGCATCTTGCGTTCATCTTCTACGATGTGCCGATCAGGTCGGTAGGAGATGTCTGGAAGTTCGTACTCGACCTCGCCATCCTTGGTCTGGATAGGCTTGTCGATCGACATGGTGCTGAGTCTCTTCTTCCGAAGGAAATCAATCGTGTGGTTTGTCGCGATTTTGTAGAGCCAGGTCGAAAACGCGTAATCGGACGAGTAGGATTTGAGCGCAGCAAACGCTTTTATGAAACACTCCTGAACCAGATCGTCTACCTCGCCGGTCTTGCGTACCATTCGCTGGACGTGCCGAGACAGCGCGCCGCTATATTTTTCCATCAGCTCGTGGTACGCTGTCTGATCGCCGTCAAGAGCACGGGCAACCAGCAAACGATCCTGTTCACTCGACTGTGAAGGCGTATTGTCTTGAGCGCCCTTGGGCATCCGATGGAAAAGGTGATAAGTGGGGTAGCGAAATGTCAGGCAGCCGATAAGATAGCGACTATCTGATTGCGTCGCGACGCATCGATGTGTCATCAAGGGACTAAGGGCTCCTGGCGTCCCATCATACCGATGAACAGACGTATTTGGATCCTTTGAGTTGCGTTCAGGCATACCGATTGTACCCTGAATACACCCCGAGCGTACCCCGGCATCCAATTAGACGTATACTTGGGACTCTTCTCAGGATCAGACGCCTCGCGAAATCACACAATGAAACTATTTAATGAAAATGAAATCGGCGCCATTTTGAAACGGGCGGCCGAACTGTCGCATGATGACTCGGACACGGCGTCCATGGGATTATCCGTCGAGGAGTTGCAGCAGCTGGGCACCGAAGCGGGTTTGAACCCCGAGTTCATCCTCCAGGCGGCAGCCGAGCTTCAGACAACCCGTCGGACTCCGGGGAAAAAGAACTTTATTGGAGGACCCTTTTCCTACGATCGAGAGATTGTTCTAGACGGTGAAATATCATCCGCCGACTGGGAAGAAATGATCACACCCATTCGCAACACCTTCAAGGATCCCGGTTTGGTTTCGACCCGCGAGAATACCTACGAGTGGACCGCGAAGTCAGAAGGTGCCAACGCGCAGGTGACCGCTCGGCTTGTAAATGGGCAGACGCGAATCAATGTATTCTGGAACAACCCGGCCAGCGCCGTCCCTTTCATGATTCCAGTTTTGCTGAGTGGGATTGCGTCGCTTCCGATTGTTCTTGGTGCCCTCGAAATGACCGGATTTCCCGCGACAGCCGCGATCATCGGCGCAGTATCGACGGTGTTCCTGCTAGGACGGTTCGGCCTCGGCCGATACATAGACCGGTTTAAGGAGAAAATCGATCAGATGATCGCGTCGTTCGAACTCATTTCTTCAAGAGGCGAACTGTCTCGCGCGCGAGAATCGCGCGCGTCTCTTGCTGAACAGCCTGCCGCTACGCGAATCGAACTGGAAGAGCCTGAACCCGAGCCTGAGTCCGAGCCGGCCATCAGAAATCGGAATCGAGCGTAATCGTTGCCTTCTGGCAGCCTCGTGAAGCGCGTCACATCGACCTGTCTTGCAAGGGATCATCCGAATTCACACTTACACACGCGTTTTTCCTGGACATTTTACGTTTATACTAGGTAGATATATGACATCTCTTTTCCCATCATCGGAATAAAATGAAAGCTAAGAGTACACAACTGGCGATCCTGCTGGTTTCGGCCACGTTGGTTCTGGCTGCCTGCGATTCTACCGATCTGGCTACAGAAGCCGGCGACGAAGTCTCAGGAGAAATCGCCCCGGCCAGCGGCACGCCTATCCCTGGCCAGTATATCGTTGTCCTGAAGGATTCCGGGATATCAGCGGGCAAAACTCGCAGGCAGGAGATCGAGGATTATGATGCCATGGAGGGCGTGGACATTGAGCATCGATACGAATCCGTGTTTGCCGGTTTCTCAGCTCATCTCTCCCCCCAGGCCCTGGAAGAGCTGAGGGGTAATCCGGACGTTGCGTATATCGAGGAAGACCTGGTTGTAACGCTTCCTCCGATCATTATTGGAGGTGGAGGCGATGTGATAGCGAACCCCAAGCCTGACAAACCTGACAAACCAGGAAAACCCGGAAATGGAGGAGGTGGTGATGACCCTGCACCTCAAGAGACCCCCTGGGGAATCGACCGGGTCAATTGCGGAGTGAGTGGGGCCGGTGGAACAGCTTGGGTGCTGGATACGGGCATCGACCTGGATCACCCGGAGCTGAATGTCGACGTTGGGAATAGTAGATCGTTCTTGAACGGAAAACAGTCCACGAATCCCGACGATCAAAATGGACACGGTACGCACGTCTCTGGTACTATCGCGGCTATCGACAACACGGAAGGTGTGATTGGTGTGGCCGCGGGTGCAACCGTTGTTTCGGTACGAGTACTGGACCGACGAGGGAGTGGCACGTACGGAGGAGTAATCGCGGGAGTTGACTACGTCGCAGCTAACGGATCAACAGGTGATGTTGCCAACATGAGTCTTACGGGCGGATTCTCGCAGGCGATGAATGACGCGGTTAAGTCCGCGGCGGCGTCTTCAGGAGTGAAGTTCTTCCTGGCTGCCGGAAACCTGTCAACCAACGCTGCAACGAGGTCTCCTGCGAGTGCCAACGGCACGAACATCTATACCATTTCGGCAATGGGACAAGGGGACAACTGGGCTTCCTACTCGAATTATGGAAATCCGCCCATCGATTATTGCGAACCGGGATCTGGCATTTCTTCTCTCTGGAAGAACGGTGGATACAAGACCATCAGTGGCACGTCGATGGCGACCCCGCATGCGGCGGGAATAGCTCTTCTCGGAAATATCAGCGCAAACGGCACCGTCAACGGTGATCCAGACGGCAATGCGGACACGATTGGGGTTCATTGAACGACCAATACATGTCAAAACACTGAGAGGGCGGGCCGCACAGCGGCCCGCCCTCTTGATTTCCCAAAGATCCCGAAATGGCCTATTTCACAAAGAGCATATCTCTGTAGGTGGGCAACGGCCACAGATCGCCTGATGTGATGCGCTCAAGCCGATCGGTAGCGTGGCGGACCTTATTCATCGAGGGGATCACCGTATTCAGCATGTGAAGCGCCTTGTCGTGAACCGAGTCGCCCCCGAGATCCTTGTTGTTGTCAATCAACTCGCTGAGGGCAGCCTGAAGCTCATCGATGTAGGCTGCGACGTGATCGGCAACCTCCTTCACTCCTGTGGTCGAGACACCAACGCTATTTCCTTGGTCGATCGTCTGGACCAGCGACGAAAGATAGGTGGAGGCGGCCGGCATCACCATCGTGCGCGCGAGCGATTCGGTGGTTTCCGCTTCGATGTTAATGGTCAGGAAGTACTGTTCGACCCAGATTTCTTCGCGACTGCGCAATTCTGCTTCCGAGAGAACATGGTACTTTTCGAACAGCGTGATATTCTTCTCAGAAACCAGCATGTCGAGAGCATCCAGCGTCGTTCTCAGGTTCAAGAGCCCCCGTCGCTCAGCTTCGGCGTGCCACTCCTCTGTATAGTTGTCACCGCCGAAAATGATGGCTTTCGATTCATGAACTGCGGCGCGAATAACATCCCCTGCGCCGTCTTCCAGCGAAGAACCACCGGCCAGGCTGGCCTCAAGTGACTGTGCCATCTCGTCCAGTGATTCGGCAACGATTGTGTTGAGGACGGTGTTCGAGAAGGACACACTTTGACTGGAGCCGACGGCTCTGAACTCGAACTTGTTGCCCGTGAAGGCGAACGGAGAGGTTCGGTTTCTGTCACCAGCATGTCGGGGCAGGTGTGGGAGGACTGGCGTGCCGTGAGACATCGAGCCACCCTGCTTGCTTTCGGTGGCGATTCCTTCGTCGATCTGGTTGAACACATCTTCGAGTTGATCGCCCAGGAAGATCGAGATGATGGCCGGAGGCGCTTCATTTGCGCCCAGACGGTGATCATTCGCGGCTGATGCGACCGAGACTCTGAGCAGATCCTGATGACGGTACACACTTTTGATGACTGCAGCACAGAAGAAAAGAAACTGAAGATTGTCGTGCGGATTGTCGCCCGGTTCGAGCAAATTCATGCCCGTATCGGTTGCAATCGACCAGTTGTTGTGCTTCCCACTGCCGTTGATGCCCTTGAAGGGTTTCTCATGGAGCAGACACACCATACCATATTTTCGGGCAATGCGTCGAAGCGTGATCATCGTAAGCTGCTGATGATCACATGCCACGTTGGTGTTCTCAAATATGGGAGCAATCTCGTACTGGCTCGGTGCGACTTCATTGTGACGCGTCTTGACCGGGATTCCGAGACGATAGAGTTCCTTTTCCGTCTCGAGCATGCAACTCAGTACGCGGTCCGGAATCGAGCCGAAATAGTGGTCATCCAGCTCCTGACCGCGGGGAGGTTTCGCACCGACCAGTGTGCGACCGCAGGTCATCAGGTCCGGGCGGCGGTAGTAATACTGCTCGTCAATCAGGAAGTATTCCTGCTCCACTCCCACTGTCGACGTCACTTTCGCCACTCCTTCGGTCCCGAATAACTCGAGGACACGAAGCGCCTGCTTGTTGATGACCTCCATCGAACGGAGCAGGGGTGTTTTGGCATCTAACGCTTCACCGCTCCAGGAAGCAAACGCCGTAGGAATGGCGAGGTATGAACCCTTCGGATTCTCGACAATGAAGGCCGGCGATGTAGGATCCCAGACGGTGTAGCCGCGAGCTTCGAACGTTGCGCGCAGTCCACCACTCGGGAAGGAGGACGCGTCGGGTTCACCCTGGATCAAGTCCTTGCCTGAAAAACGGGCCATCGCTCCACCTCCCTTATTAGGGGTGATGAACGAGTCGTGTTTTTCGGCCGTAGACCCGGTAAGCGGCTGGAACCAGTGCGTGAAATGCGTCGCACCTCGCTCAATCGCCCATTCTTTCATGGCCTGAGCCACATCGTCTCCAATCGTCGGATCGATCGGTTCGCCGCGATCGATTGTAGCCATCAGAGTGTCATACACCTCGGCGGAGAGACGATTTTTCATCTCGTCCAATCCAAAGGCATTCTCACCAAAGATGGATTCGATATCCATCGGTTTTGGCTTTGTGCCATTTCCATTGGTGGTGAATTTTGTTGCGGCCAGGATGTTGAAGTCCGTGTTGTGGCGACTCATTGGTGTTTGTGATTATGCGTGTGTCGTGAGAATCAGTGTAGGTCCAGAGCTTATGTGGATGGATCGACTGGCGCCAGAGGTTCGAGGAGCATCGGATCCACCGGAACTACCCGTGTATCCTTGTAGCTCGACAGGACTATCGAACTTGAGGTTCCGTGGACCCCAGGCCAGGACTGGATGGTCGAGAGCAATTGCTCCAGACCAGCCGTATTTCGAATCAGGACGCGCAGGATGTGAGAGCCCTCTCCGGTACTCGAATGGACCTCCTGCACCTGGTCCATTTTGCACGCGCGCTCAACAAACGACGCGTAGTGCTTCGAGCCGTCTACCATCACTCGAATGAATGCCGATATATCGAAACCAGCCAGGCGAGGATTCACCACTGCGTGATATCCAGCAACGATACCGTGCTCCTCGAGCTTCCTGATTCGATCACTTACCGAGGGAACAGACAGGGACACATCTTCCGCGATATCCTTGAGCTTAATGCGCCCCTGATCCTGCAATAGTTGCAGGATCCGCACGTCCGTTTCATCAATCCGACTCATTCATCGTGACTTTATTTATTTAGGCATAAATATACTTCATCCTTTGTTATTCACCAACAACAGACTGATATGAGTTATTTTCTTATATAAACAAGCATTTTAGTCGTTATCGGCAGTTTTGCAAAAAATGTAAAAAAGTGCGGCGCTCCCCGAGGGGGAGCGCCGCACCACAAGCGACAATAAGTTCGGAGCTTTATTGGTCCATCAATGCCTTTAACACACGTCCGCGGTCTCCCGCCGATCCCACCTGTTTCGCCGCAGTCAGGTACGCTTCAACTTGATCATCTTCAACATACTCAGACGCATTTATGAGAACACGCGCAGCGTCTCCACCGCTAGAAATACGCTGGGTCGATCGGAGAATCTCGGTAATAGTCTCGGCACCGGGATTACCCTCCGACAGAAGTGACAGCAAGACCCTGGCGTGATCGCCCGAAGATGAGATCGTTGCCACTGCTTTGAAAAACAGTGCCCGGTGTTCGGAGGATCCCGTGTAGTTGGGGGCCGCTGCCATGAGAACGCGCGCCTTGTCCCCGCTGCCGGAAATACTCTCAGCCGCGTCAAATGCCAGGCTGGCAGTCGATGCGTCAATCTCGTATTCCGATAACAATGCTCTGAGGAGTCGGCTTCGATCACCAGAAGATCCAATGGTCTTCACGGCATCGAAATACAACTTGCGCACCCCGTCGTTTTCCGGAAATACTCCCAGTCCCGCCATCAAAACCCTCGTCTTGTCACCCGAGGATTCAATTGTAACGGCTACTTCAATGAGCCGGCTGTAGGCATCGTTGTCAGGCTCCGCTTCCAGCACCTTCATCAGCACGCGTGCTCGGTCTCCGGAGGAACCAACCGACCCGGTCAGCTCAAAAAATGCTGGCCGCGCGTCCTATTCGTCCAAATAGTAGGTGAGGGTGGTTCTCAAGAATCTGGAAAGATCGCCGCTGGAAAAAATCCTATCTCCGGCTACATTTGCAGCTCGATTCAGATCTCGAGACCCCAGTTCCCCCTGAATCACCAGTTGGGTTAGATGTCGCCTGACCGACGACCCACTTTCAATCGCATCGATTTCTTCAAACACACCAGAAGGGCCATCTTTCTTCAAGATTCTCGCCACCCGGCTTTCCACATCGATTCCGGTCTCACGAATGATGTACAGAAACAGATCTTCGAGACTTCTCTCTACAGACTCACTGTATTCAACCGAGCGATGATTGAGTTTGTATTCGTACCGCAGATTGCCACCGGCGACCGGATACACTTCAAGCTCGATGTGACGTCCGTCCTCTTCGGCCGAAATCTTTAGAAATCCTCCGTCGGAGATACTCCTGACTCCTGATTCGTCGTCCAGGAATAAGACTTTACCCTTCGTCCGAACATCGAACGAATGGTCATCGTCAGAATGCGCCCAGTGCATTTCCGAATCATTTTCCGATCGGCTCGTGAACTGAGCGCTGCTGGTCGGAGTGAAGACCAGGAAAACCAGTACAAATACAATTAGAGTGCGGAAAACACGCATGATGTGACGAGTTAACCCCGAAAGTTGTGTACGGGTGAAAAAGGTATAGGCGGCGTATCCTGATGATGATTACGTCATTGTCAATCCGAAGATTGGAGGATACACCGCCCATGAAGACGAATAACGCACACGAGAACGAGAACTACAATAGCACAGAGGATGTGTTGACAGAAGTATTGCGAACAGGGGCCGCAAAGATGCTGGCCACAGCCGTTGAGGCCGAGGTTGAAGCTTTCTGCCAGCGCTACCAGTTCCTGCGCGACGAAGAGAATCGCCACCGCATCGTTCGCAATGGATATCTGCCAGAGAGGAAGATTTTGACTGGTATCGGGGAGGTCGCTGTAAAGATGCCCCGCATACGCGACCGTACGGGTCGGGGTGAGGATAGAATCGGTTTCCGCAGTTCGATACTACCAGCCTACCTCCGCAAGAGCCGCTCGCTTGAGGCTCTCATTCCATGGTTGTACCTGAAGGGAGTTTCAACGGGCGGCTTTGAGGCAGCGCTCTCGGCCCTTGTTGGTCCTGATGCCCCAGGGCTGACCTCCTCGACGATTGCGCGCCTGAAGACGCTTTGGACAAGGGAGCACGAAGACTGGCAAAAGCGGAGCCTGAAGGAGAAGCACTACGTCTATTTCTGGGCCGACGGTATTCACGTAAACGTACGCATGGATAAACAGAAACTGTGTCTGCTGGTCGTGATCGGCGCTACGGCCGATGGAAGGAAGGAGCTTATAGCACTCGAGGACGGCTTTCGCGAGAGCAAGCAGTCGTGGCGAGAGTTGCTCCTGGAGCTGAGGCACCGCGGGCTGGATCAAGGACCGAAGCTGGCTGTTGCCGATGGAGCCATGGGATTCTGGAGTGCTCTCGCAGAAGTTTATCCCGAGACGCGAGCCGCACGCTGTTGGGTGCACAAGACAGCAAATGTGCTCAACCGCCTGCCCAAGTCCGTTCAGAAGAAGGCAAAAGGTCACCTCACGCAGATCTATACAGCAGAAACAAAAAAGCAGGCAGAGAGCGCCCTTCTGTTTTTCATCAAAGCCTACCAGCAAAAGTATCCGAAAGCAGCAGAGATTCTGGTGAAAGACCGAGAAGAACTGCTCGCTTTTTATGACTTTCCGGCAGAACACTGGATCCATCTTCGGAGCACAAATCCGATCGAATCTACGTTCGCGACCGTGCGCCTCAGGACCGCCAAAACGAGGGGATGTCTGAGCCGAGAAACAGCTCTTGCAATGGCCTTCCGTCTATGTAAAGAGGCTCAGAAGAAGTGGAGGAAACTGAATGCACCGCACCTATTGCAACTTGTAAAAAAAGGAATCAAATTCACCGACGGAATTACATCAGAACGACACGCTGCCTAAACCTTCCATACACAACTTTTGGGCATAGCTCTTAAAAATCTACCCCTCAACTCTTCAGTTTCGATTGGAAAATCCCTCTATCATCTGTATGGAGACTACAACACTTCTGAGTTCACGTTTAGACGAGCAACTATGACCGATTCCGTTAAAATTAGGCTCAACTGGAATACTGTCGATTCTACGCTCCTCAGAATAATCGATCTTGATACTTCTTATAGAGATGGAGGGAATAGAAACGGGCCCAGTCAGATCGCTTTGATTCCCGCATCTGTTCTGACCCGCTTGTCCCAGCAAGTAGACGAAATCGAAATGCGTAATTCTAGAGGCGTACCAATTACAATTATTGGATCATTTAAGGATTATAGGTACGAACCCTTGTCAAGAATCCAAACACCGACGTTGTTATTCTTAAGCGAGAATTTCTCAACGACGCACTTTTATGCAGCCCTCCTGCACAATGACGCAGTATCAACGTTTAATATCAATGGAATATTTGGAGGATTGGGGCCCCAAATAGAGTCGATGCCACTAGGGTCGCAATACAACCAATTATCACTAAATAGTTCTAGTAGATCCACAACCAGTTCCTCTCTAGTTATTGTTTGCATGATTCTCCTTTGTGTGGTACTGGTATGCTTTACGAGCTATGCCCAAAAGTTGTGTATGGAAGGTTTAGGCAGCGTGTCGTTCTGATGTAATTCCGTCGGTGAATTTGATTCCTTTTTTTACAAGTTGCAATAGGTGCGGTGCATTCAGTTTCCTCCACTTCTTCTGAGCCTCTTTACATAGACGGAAGGCCATTGCAAGAGCTGTTTCTCGGCTCAGACATCCCCTCGTTTTGGCGGTCCTGAGGCGCACGGTCGCGAACGTAGATTCGATCGGATTTGTGCTCCGAAGATGGATCCAGTGTTCTGCCGGAAAGTCATAAAAAGCGAGCAGTTCTTCTCGGTCTTTCACCAGAATCTCTGCTGCTTTCGGATACTTTTGCTGGTAGGCTTTGATGAAAAACAGAAGGGCGCTCTCTGCCTGCTTTTTTGTTTCTGCTGTATAGATCTGCGTGAGGTGACCTTTTGCCTTCTTCTGAACGGACTTGGGCAGGCGGTTGAGCACATTTGCTGTCTTGTGCACCCAACAGCGTGCGGCTCGCGTCTCGGGATAAACTTCTGCGAGAGCACTCCAGAATCCCATGGCTCCATCGGCAACAGCCAGCTTCGGTCCTTGATCCAGCCCGCGGTGCCTCAGCTCCAGGAGCAACTCTCGCCACGACTGCTTGCTCTCGCGAAAGCCGTCCTCGAGTGCTATAAGCTCCTTCCTTCCATCGGCCGTAGCGCCGATCACGACCAGCAGACACAGTTTCTGTTTATCCATGCGTACGTTTACGTGAATACCGTCGGCCCAGAAATAGACGTAGTGCTTCTCCTTCAGGCTCCGCTTTTGCCAGTCTTCGTGCTCCCTTGTCCAAAGCGTCTTCAGGCGCGCAATCGTCGAGGAGGTCAGCCCTGGGGCATCAGGACCAACAAGGGCCGAGAGCGCTGCCTCAAAGCCGCCCGTTGAAACTCCCTTCAGGTACAACCATGGAATGAGAGCCTCAAGCGAGCGGCTCTTGCGGAGGTAGGCTGGTAGTATCGAACTGCGGAAACCGATTCTATCCTCACCCCGACCCGTACGGTCGCGTATGCGGGGCATCTTTACAGCGACCTCCCCGATACCAGTCAAAATCTTCCTCTCTGGCAGATATCCATTGCGAACGATGCGGTGGCGATTCTCTTCGTCGCGCAGGAACTGGTAGCGCTGGCAGAAAGCTTCAACCTCGGCCTCAACGGCTGTGGCCAGCATCTTTGCGGCCCCTGTTCGCAATACTTCTGTCAACACATCCTCTGTGCTATTGTAGTTCTCGTTCTCGTGTGCGTTATTCGTCTTCATGGGCGGTGTATCCTCCAATCTTCGGATTGACAATGACGTAATCATCATCAGGATACGCCGCCTATACCTTTTTCACCCGTACACAACTTTCGGGGTTAACTCGGTTCTCTCCGTCCCGCTGGTTTATTTCCTGCTGGTCCGCCATAGGAATATCCCAAATCTGACAACAGTACCTGTTTTTGTAGTTGGCATCATTGTAGCGAGTCTCTTGCTGCCTCCGTCCAACCAGGAACTGTTGGGGATGGTAAAATCCTGGATCCTTCCCTTAGTAGAGATCGGGGTCGTGCTGTTTATTGTCTCGAAGGGGCGCGCTGTAGTCAAACGCCTAAAGATCGAGGCCGGGAATAATCCGGATGTTTTTTCGGCTCTGAGGGAGGTTGCTGGAGAAATTCTGCCCGAGCGTCTGGCCTACGCGATGGCAACCGAATTGGGAGTTTTCTACTACGGGTTTCTGTCGTGGAAAAAGGTTGACCTGGGCCAAAACGAATTTACGTATCACCGAAAGAGTGGCACCATTGCCATACTCGGCATTTTTCTGGTGCTGATCCTGGTTGAGATGACGGCGATACATTTTCTCCTCAGGCAATGGAGTTACGTCGCCGCTTGGGTATTGACAGGGTTGAGCGTTTACACCGGTCTGCAGGTCTACGGGATGGCACAATCGCTCACGCGCCGCCCCTACGTGATCCAGAAGCATTCCCTGCTACTCAGATATGGCATGATGGGAGAAGCAACTATCGAACTTTCGAACATCGCTTCAGTCGAGTTTTCAAGTCGAGCGATAGACGCGACTGAGAATGCTCTTTCATTGTCCCCGTTGGCTGCGCTGGAGAAGCACAATGTCATTCTGCACCTCAAAAATCAAGGAACTGTTCGCGGCCTCTACGGCTCCAAGCGAAACTGTTCGACCCTCGCTTTTTTTGTAGACGATAAAACACGATTTGAGGCATCTCTCTCGAACCAGATCTTAGCAGGTCAGGGGGACGGGTAAGCTTCCCATCACGTACGGTCTGCGTCTCGCCGGGTGTAGAGTTTCCTGAAATCATCATGCCGACTTTAAGATGCAGATATTTTTAACGGGCGCCTCTGGCTATGTCGGAAGGCACATCGCGCAAGAGTTGGAGATTCGCGGCCACCAGGTGACAGGTCTGGCTCGTAAGCCTTCTGTGCGCACTGCCGCAGCCGAATCGATCAAGTGGTGTTTTTCAGACCTGGGTCAGCCAGAACTCATGGCCGATGTCATGGAGAGATCTGACTGCGTTATCCATTGCGCGATGGACTATTCGGGCGCAGGCAAAGAGAATCGAGACCTGGACGCCAGGTTTGTTCGACAAGTGATTTCGAAGCGGAAGTATTTCCTTTATACTGGAAATCTGTATTCGTCTCGACCTCGTTCGGAGGACGTCTTTATGGAAGAGATCGACGCATCTGGAACAGATTGGAGACTACGCGTCGAAAAGGATGTCATCGAGTCGGAAACGGCCGCGGCGGTTATTCGACTGGGATTCGTCTACGGGGGAATGGGAGGCTACCTGTGGGATATGCTCCCTCCAAGCGTCGTGGCTGGGCTTGACGTCGAAGGGATTGGTGCTGCAAGCTGGCCAATGGTGCACGTACGGGACGTAGCCTCCCTCTATGCGACGATTGCCGAAGAGCGGGCAACGGGAGTTTTCCACGCGTACGATGGCGGTGCGATCACCGCCAGAGAAATAGTCGAAACGCTTGTAGAGATATATCCTCCTACCCAGCCGACTGGACAGGAAGCACACGAGCACCTTCGTGAGCTACTGCAGAAATCTGTCAGGACGAGCAATAGTCGATCGTTGGCGACCGGCTGGACGCCGACCTTTCTGGACTTCCGCGAGCATGCTGCCGAGGCCTACAGGGACTACGTGTCGGTACAATAGTCTATCAACAGGTTATGTTGGACTCTCCCGATTCACGGACAACCATTGTTATTCGCTCCTTCTATGAAACGCAGTGTAAAACGAAATCTGGGTATTGGACTCGCCAGCCTGGTCCTGATTGAAGCCCTTCTCGGCCTGTATGCATGGCGTCACTATTCGCCTGCTGGATCTGTTTTTCCGGCTCGTGAGGTCGCTCACATTACGCTTCCGCACCGCTTGCGAAACAGTGCAGAACATGACGCTGCTCGCAGTCGCAACAGTGGCAATCCGTTTATCCTGCATATTGAGACCGAAGATGCAGGAGAACTTTTGTACTACGGAGCCTCCCACACGAACAACCCGGCACATCCCCAGATTGCTGATATGGGGTCACGCTGGAATGCGATGAAGCCGACGGTGGCTCTTTACGAGGGACGCCGAAGAGGATTTTTTTACGGAGCCTTGTAAGAGCCCTTTGCAGGTCTACCTGAACCGGCTTTAGTACACAAGCTGGCGCGGCGGGATAACATCCAGCTGTATTCCCTCGAGCCTTCATATGAAGATGAGGTTGCGGAACTGCTTCAAGAATTCTCGGCCGAACAGATTACTCTGTACTTCTTTGTCAGAGTGTACAGCTCGGAAGCTGGCGGCGTCGCTCAGGAGTCCCTGGCACTGGATCTCTTGGAAAAGCGCTCCGACGTTGAGGGATTGCGCGGTTCACTTTCATCGTTGGGCGATTTGGACAATCTCTGGAGAATAGACTTCCCCGACGAAGACGACTGGCGGATACAACAGGGGGAGCCCGGCTATCTGGCTGAAATCAGCGTGTCGTCGCGCCGGATTCGTGGGGAGCACATGGCTCGAATTTTGATCGATCTGGTCACGAGAGGCGAGCGAGTCTTCGCAGTTGTGGGAAGCGGGCACGTCATCAGGCAGGAATGGAATCTTCGTACCACGTTTCAGCAGGAACCGGCGTGGGATCAACCCGCAGACTCAGCCCGACAAGGGCAGATCCCCGAGTGAACGGTTCCGATCAGGCGTCGATTGATTGCTGATCGCCTCTGCTCGGAAGGCGCCGACCCGTTTCCACCATCAATCCCATGATCAGGAACATGGCGACTATTCTGAACCACCAGGTCTGCCACCACGTCGGAAGGATTACAATCCGAAGAGTAGAGCCCACCTCACCCCACACACCGTAGGTGTTGGCGGTCTTGACGTGCAATACATACGAGCCTGGACTCAGATTGAAGAACGTAGCTTTTCGCGCAGTATTAAGATAGATCCAGTCCTCACTATCCCCCTCAAGCCTGTACGCATATCGAGAATGCGGGCCCATTGAGAAATTAAGGGCAGTGAATGTGAATGAAATATCGTCGGTATTCTGTTGCAGAACGAGTTCGTCCGAGTAGACGAGAATCTGAGTCAAAGGGGAGTCTTCATCGTCCCGAATTTCGAGTGGTTCACCATTGATCTCAACGTCGGTGATGTAAACCGGATGGGGTGGGGCATCGTGAATTCGGTCTGGATGAATCACAACAAGTCCCTCTCTCCCTCCGAAATACAATGCACCGCTAGCTCCTGCGTGTTCGGCACCCAATATGAATTCACCGAGGCGATGCATGCTAATGTTTGAGAAATGCTGAATGAGGCTCTCTTTGCCCTGCTCCGTCCTGAAAATGGAAAGCCCATCTGCCGTGCTGAGCCACAAGTTTCCGTACTTGTCTTCCAGGATTCCCCTGATATTATCTCGAAGCGGTGCATGGGGTCGCGTGAATCGTGTGAACTGTGCCAGCTCGGCATCCCAGAGATTCAATCCGCGTGAAGTACCGATCCAGAGCCTTCCCTGTCTGTCTTTATGCAGACTCTGCACGTAGTTGCTGCTGAGGCTGTTTGGGTTCTCTGAATCGAATTTATACGCTACGACCTGGTCTGTCAGAGGGTCCAGTCGCTTGAGGCCGAGGCCGCCAACGCCTAACCAAACGGATCCCGACTCCTCTTCGAGAATGGCATCGATTCTTCTGTTGCTCGGAATCGAAGACATTTCTGGATCAGACCATTTGTAGGTGACCATTTCGGTCAGGGGGTCGAACTGTTCGATTCGTCCATACGGTGTTCCGAACCAAAATAACCCAGAGGGACCCTCATGAATACTTACCACAACGGCCCTGGTGGATGTCTCTGGATTGTCTGAGTCGTACTGATGCTTTATAAAGAGACCGGTCGCTGGATTCAATTTGCCGAGATGTTCCAATCCAAGACCCAACCAAACAGTGCCGGATTGATCTTCATGGATGGCGCCGACGTTATTGGGAGAGGGGGCATATGGATATTTCGAAACCCGGCCGGTCGATAGATCCAGCTGATTCAGAGCGGTGCCCTGTGTCCCAACCCAGAGCATATGGGCCGCCTCTGGCCCTTCGAAAATCGCTTTTACAGGCACTGGATCCAGGCTGTTCGGATCCAGCGGATCGTGCTGCCAGTGGGTGAACCACTCGGGCGAGCGAACAAGTCGATTGACCCCCACGCCAAACGTGGCAAGCCACAGAACACCATCATCGTCCTCGAACAGGTCCGCTACAAAATTGCTGCTGGGGCTATCTTTATTGCCGGGATCGTGCACAGAGTGTGTGAAGCGTTCACTTGTACGGTCGAACAGGTTCAGCCCCCCATCGAACGTGCCGATCCATAAGTTGCCGAAACTATCCTCCTCGATACTCTCAATCATGTTGGAACTGATGCTGGATGGGTCCCGTGGATTGTGCTGGTATCTTTTGAACCGGCCCATTTCACGGTCAAAACGGTGTAGTCCTCCCGAGGGACCTCCCACGCCAACCCACAAGGTGCCTTCTCGGTCTTCCAAGATGGCCTTGACGATATTATCGCTCAGGCTAGTCTGATCGACGGAACTGTGCAGATATCGGGTAAACTGCCCTGTATCGTGGTCGAAGCGGCTCAGACCGAAATTTCCCGTACCGACCCAGAGGATACCATTTCTATCTTCGAGCATCGAGTGTACGACGCGTCCGGTCAGACTGTCCGGATTACTCAGATTTTTTCCGTAGCGGGTGAATGTTCCAGTTTCGGGTTCGAACCGATTGAAGCTTTCCCAGGCTGTCCCAACCCACACGATTCCGTCGCGTCCACCCACGATCCTCCATGCCTCATCATGGCTGAGACTATTCGGATTCTCGGGATCATGCCGGTAGGTTGTGAATTGCTCCGTCGACGGATCAAAACGGTCAAGACCATTCCTTCTCGTACCAATCCAGAAAATTCCCTGTGCATCTTGAAACACGGTCTCGACTCTGTAGGGATTTCCCGTCTCATATCCCGTGTCAGGTTTAAAGACCGAATAACCATGGCCGTCATATCTGACCAAACCGTCATCAGTACCGAACCACATAAACCCTTTGCGATCCTGGATGATCGAACGGACTGTTGTGTGCGGTAGTCCCCGCAATGGGAGGCGTTCGAAACGGAGGTCCTGGTGTTGCGCGAAAAGCCTCGTGGGAGACGAGAAGGACCCCAGCACAAACAACACTACGCCCGCCAGGAAAAGCGATGTCCGAAGTGCTGAGTTGGTACGAAAGGCCATGGAAAACGTGACGGATCCGGAAAGCAATCGGTCAATCTACTGCATACACACAGCAAGCTCCTAATCGAATTGAATTCGGGTTTGATTCCCCCGGCAGCCGAAGAAGAGAGGCTGAATGTATCCGAGATCATACCTGGCTAAACCTCTATCAGGCTCCCATGGTCACTACAATCCACACGTACACGCCGATAAAAAGAGATATCCCCAACACCAGCCCGATCATGAAAATGGTGTAGGACACTCGGAGCAGTTGAAACTTGCGCTGCAACACATTTCCGAGACCGTATATGTCGCGGATCATGTTATAGTAGAGAGAGCTGGAGTTATTCAGGAGTTCGGTCATTCCCGTCACATAATCCGCCTCAGAAAGCCCAACGAAGTGGCCAAAGAAAAGGATATTTGCTCGATTATTTCTGACATCTTCGAGCGTAACCAGATTGCTGCTTACCCGTGGACGGGCGCTGAGCACGGCATAGATTATGGAGCCCAGGCACGAGAGCAGCATGACAGAAGTCGGCACCAGCAGCCACGGATTGGTGTCGATCTTGGGAGATATGGAAGCGATAATGATTGAGATAATGATGCCGTTGATGCTGATCATTATGTTCGCCTTGGTATCCGCCAGAGCGCTCAAATTCATGTGCACCCGATACGAGGTGCGAAACATGGTTTCGATGCCCCTACTTGTCCCTAAACCCTTCGATTTCTTCTTCTTTTTACCCTTCTCGGCGCTGGCTTCAGAGGCAGTCTCATCGGTGGGATGAGTAGCTACCGATGATTCTTCTGGTGCGTCGGAAGGCTCCGAAACCAACTCAGGTGTCGTTTTTTCAGGATTTTTGTTCGGATCCGCTTCCATGCACTCGCTCAGGTCTACGTGAATAGGCACAAGATACGTGTAAAGCCTCATGAAGGGCGATAGGATTGGCGTTTCGCAATATCGGTGTGATGGAGTATATTTTGGGCCCGTTGATCTGAACCGACACAGATAAGCTGAAGAGGAATGATTGCATTACGCGAATGCTGGCCGGTCGCGACTCTCGTAGTCGTGCTTGTAGCCCCAGGCTGCAGCTCTTCGAGCGGTGCACTGTCTGATTCTGCTGCAAGCTCGACCTCAGAGCTGGAAGCCCTGTTCTGGGCGCGCAAGGACAGTGCGTTTACACGTGTATCGCAGGCTGACGTGGATTTTATGACTGGCATGATCGGTCATCACGCCCAGGCTCTGATCATGGCCGGCTTCGCGCCTTCCCATGGTGCCAATCCAGAGGTTCAGCGGCTATGTGCACGCATCATCAACGCGCAGAAGGACGAAATAGTAACCATGCAAACCTGGCTCCGAGATCGCGGACAGGCCGTACCTGAAGTTCAGATTGAAGGACGAATGTTAATGTTGCACGGCGTCGGTGAGCACAACGTCCACATGCCTGGCATGCTCTCTTCTGAACAACTCCAGCAACTCGATGAGGCCCGGGACTCTGATTTTGATAAGCTGTTTCTGGTGTACATGATTCAACACCACAACGGAGCAGTTGCGATGGTCGAAGAGCTGTTTGGCAAAGACGGTGCGGCCCAGGATGAAATCGCATTCAAAGTGGCAAACGACATCAATGTCGACCAGATTACCGAAATCGCGAGGATGGAGCGAATGCTTGCTATTCTCAGCGATTCAGATGAAACCCAGTGACACCGCAGATAAGACGCACCTTTCATATCTCTACCCACAACAACCGAGCTATTATGAATTTCTCAGTCTCGAACTTTCGCCCCGCTGCTCAGACAGCGGGCAGCCACTGCTGGTCATTTTTGCTGGTAGTAGTGTTGCTCGGAGCCTCTGCCTGTACCAACAAACCCATCACCATGGATGATGGCGCCGCTGCCATGCAGAGCCCGGCTCCAATGGCTGCGATGTCTACGATGGCTCCAAGTCCTGATCCTCGAGTGGGCCTTGGTGCTGGACTATTCGATGCCGAAGAAGCCGTCTGGAATATGAATCTCCTCTCAACGACCCCACCATCGGAGTCGTTCATTGGCGTAACCAACTCTGATCTTGCTTTTACCGGTAACTATGCGATTCAGGGCAACTACAATGGCGTCCAGGTCTTCGACATTTCAGATCCCACTAGTCCGACACTCGTAACCGAATATGTGTGTCCTGCCTCCCAGAGCGACGTCTCGGTCTATGGAGATCTGATGTTTGTGTCTGGTGAAGGACTCAGTGGCCGTCTGGACTGTGGTTCGGAAGGGATTCAGGAGGCGGTGAGCCACCACAGATTGCGTGGAATTCGCATATTCAACATCGAGGATATCAAAAACCCCGTCTACGTGTCGAATGTTCAGACCTGCCGCGGTTCCCACACCCATTCCTTGCTGAAAGACCCGTATGACAATGAAAATGTCTACATCTACATCAGCGGCTCTTCACGGGTTCGCCCGGAAGAAGAACTCGCCGGTTGCTCTGGACTAACTCCTGCTGAGGATCCAAATTCGGCTCTGTTTCGGATCGAAGTAATCAAGGTGCCTCTTGCTCATCCAGAACAAGCTGCAATTGTAAGTTCACCTCGAATTTTTGAAGACCTGGTGGCTCCACCTCAGCACGGGCAGTCTCCAGCGGATATTGCCGATTTGGAAGAAGCGAGGGCACGCGGTGAGTTTATCGTCCATTTCTTTGGGCAGGAGCGGGTGTTACCACAGGGATTCGTCGGCCCAATGTTGGCTGCGTTCATGGAAGACCGGGACAACGAAGAAGCGAATGCAGCGGACTCCGCGGCGTTTCGTGAGGCACTTCCGGCACTTGTCGCTCAGCGTTTCGGAATTTCCGATGATGATGAAGAGGAGGAAGAAGAAGCAGGTCCGGCACCCGGTCCCACACAGTGTCACGATATCACTCTATATCCGGCCATCGGTCGGGCGGGTGGAGCATGTGGTGGCTACGGCCTCCTGCTTGATATAACTGATCCGGCAAATCCATTCCGCATGGACGCGGTTGCAGACTCCAACTTCTCGTACTGGCATTCTGCGACATTCAACAATGACGGAACATCAGTGCTCTTCACTGATGAGTGGGGCGGAGGCGGACAGCCTAAATGCCGCGCGACTGATCCGATGGAGTGGGGTGCAAATGCTTACTTCTCCCTTGAGTCGGGAAAAATGGAATTCAAGAGCTACTACAAATTGCCAGCAGCACAGACGTCAGTAGAAAACTGTGTGGCGCACAACGGTTCTCTTATCCCGATCCCTGGACGCGATGTGATGGTGCAATCCTGGTATCAGGGTGGAATTTCCATATTTGACTGGACTGATCTGTCGAATCCGATCGAGATCGCCTATCACGATCGCGGCCCTGTCAATGCCGATCAGATGGCTAACGGCGGTACCTGGTCTGTTTACTGGTACAACGGAGTAATAGTGAGTTCAGAGATCGCCCGAGGGCTGGACATCTTCGAACTGACTCCGAGCGGTCACCTCTCAGCCAATGAGATTGCAGCGTCGAACACCGTAAAACTCGACTATCTCAACGCCCAGGGCCAGCCGAAATATGTATGGCCAGCCTCGTTCTCGCTAGCGAGAGCATACGTGGACCAGTTAGAGCGATCGAAGGGTCTGTCCGCCAGCGGTATTGCGTCTGTTCGGAGGGATCTAAACAGTGCTGAAAATACCTCGGGCTCGGCGCGGCGCAGTGCTTTGAGGAGCCTGGCGAATGATCTTGATGACAAGGCAGGGTCAGCTGCAGATCCCGATAAGGTGAAAAAGGTAGCCTCCACAGTTCGGGACCTGGGAATGTAGGTTCGGATTGCTGACCCCTGAAGCATTGAAGGCCTTACCCGACTCCACGTCTGGTAAGGCCTTCCTGTATCTGCCGGGCAGTTCTAAGATTTATTTTTTTGGTTTCCTCGTCGTGGGATTGGGTTTCAGCGATGACACGTAGTCGAAGCTCATATTCAGATACATCATGAAAGTATCCACATCAAAGAGCACTTCGTCTGGAACGACCACGTACTCCTTCATGACAGTGTTATAGGACACAAGTAACTCGGCCGAGTATTTCTCCATAAAAGCGGCCCGTTCTTCTTTCGATAACCGCACGGCGATGTCGCCAACCTTGTTTATACAAGAGAACATGTGTCCGTTCACAGACGTGTAGTGATTGGCGGCACCCTTGCGCTCGATGGCAGGATGTGCATCGATCAGGCGGTCGTAGATTTCGACACGCTCCATTGGAGCCGCTGGTTTGGGCTTGGCCATGGGCTTGAGACCTCCATTTGCTCAAATTCGGGGTAGTTGCCAAGGTACTGTCTCAGAGCTCGACAGATCTAGCGATCGAATTGTCAGACGTTGAGTTGCGCATTACGCCCGAGGTGTGCAGATTAAGCGAGAAATAGGCCACCACGAGTTTTGTTGACCAATTGCTGAAAACTGAGGGATCGGGATGACCACATTGAATTCCACGAAGAGCCAGATGCCAGACATGATGTACACCGATCGGGAGAACGCCGGGAAAGGGCAATTCTCATTGGGAAGGCTGTTTGAGGGGAAATCGCGAATCTTATTCTCAGTGCTGTTGGCTCTGTTATTTTCGTCATGCACAACCGCATATGAACCAGGAAAACACCTTTTCATTCTTTCTGGCCAGTCAAATATGGCGGGATTGAATCCCGAGGAATCGTTCACACCGGTAGTGGAGGCCGAATTCGGAGAAGAGCAGGTTATTGTCGTCAAACACGCGGTCGGTGGTCAGCCGATCAGACGGTGGTTCAAGTTGTGGAAGCCGGCCGAAGGGGATGAGCCGAAGGCGACTGCTGATCTGTACGACAGCCTGATGACAAGAGTCAATCTGGCCATCATCGATACCAAAATAGAAAGCGTGACATTTGTCTGGATGCAAGGCGAGAGAGATGCGCGGGAAGAACATGGGCAGGTGTATGAGGCCAGCCTGAACGGCCTCTTGGGGCAGCTCCGAACTGATCTGAACCGCGACGACATCAACTTCGTCGTTGGCCGCTTGAGCGACTTTGATATGGATAATGCGAGATATCCGCACTGGACCATGGTGCGCGAAGCGCAGGTAGAATTTGCAGGGGCCTCTCAACTAACAACCTGGGTCGACACCGATGACCTCAACGATGGGCTCAACCGGCGGGGTCAGGAAATCACGGACGACCTACACTACTCGGTTGAGGGATACACGACGTTGGGTCAACGATTTGCCACAGAAGCCGTTGCGCTGGTAAATCAGCGTGTTGGCGCATCATCACCGGTATACACGAGGTAGCTGCCTCCACATCGACAGATAAATGCGACCCCACCCATGCTCCTGAAGCAGACGACTCTGAAGGGAATTCAGGAAGGCACTATTTCAGTTGTCTTCAGGAAGTGGCGACGACCTTCCGTGAAAGCAGGGGGGACGCTGCTCACACGTATCGGACAGCTGGCGATTGAAGCCGTGGACATTGTGCCGCTCGAAGACATTTCCGCTTCTGAAGCAATGGAATCAGGGTTTTCGAGTCTCGAGTCACTGAAATCGCTATTGCTGAAGCGAAGTGATGGAGAGGTGTATCGTATTCGATTGGCCTTGGTCGGTCCTGATCCACGCATCGCTCTACGAATGGAAATTCCTGACGCACTGGAGTTGGAAAGCATTATTCAGCGATTGATACGCAAAGACTCCCAAAGTGCATCGGGCCCATGGATCCTTCGTGCATTAAAGATCATTCGTCAAAGGCCCGGTGAGCGCGCCGCGAATCTCGCAGCGGATTTTGGTCAGGACAAACCGGTTTTCAAAACAAATGTCCGAAAACTGAAGGGGATGGGTCTGACAGAGAGTCTGGATGTGGGGTATCGTCTTTCACCTCGCGGAAGAGCCGTTTTGGACGCGTTGGAGGACGAGTGGATCAAAGAATCCACGCGCTGTTGGGTAGAAACGGTAGTGATCGGCTTAAACCTGTGCCCATTTGCAAAGCGGGAGATGGTGAACAACTCGGTGCGTTTTTCCGTCACAGCAGCTGAATCGGAAGGGCAGCTACTGGTGGATTTACAGAATGAGATGGAACTACTGTCGGGCGACGATGCCGTTGAAACCACCCTGCTGATCCACCCCCAGGTTTTGCAGAGTTTTTCAGACTACAATCAATTCCTGAGCGTTGCCGACAATCTCCTCAGAGATCTGGATCTGGAGGGTATTTTTCAGGTCGCCAGCTTTCATCCGTCGTACCAGTTCGTGGGCACGGAGCCGGGAGATGCTCAGAATTATACCAATCGATCCCCGTATCCGATGCTGCATCTTCTTCGAGAGGAAAGTCTGGAACATGCCATCGCGAATCACCCGGATTCCGGTCTAATTCCGAAACGTAACGTAAAGCATATCAGTAACCTCGGTGGGGCCAGGATGCGATCCCTACTGCAGGCCTGTATTCAACATGAGGATGTCAGGACATGAGATTTCCAGTCGTGAACATTCAGTTACCGGGATGGGTCGAAGGATTCTTGAAGGGGAGAGGAGAGGTCTTCGCCAGTGTCGAGGATCGGATGAAGCTGGTGATAGACCTCTCGCAGCAGAATGTAGAGCAAGAAACCGGTGGTCCTTTCGGCGCGGCTGTCTTCGACCAGGAGGGTCGCCTCATCGCTCCGGGTGTGAACATGGTTTCGGAAGCAAACTGTTCTGTATTGCACGCGGAGATTGTGGCATTGATCATGGCCCAGAGTCTTCTCGGCCGGTATGACATCGGGGACGGTGGCCTCCTTCAGTACGATCTGGCTGCCAGCACAGAACCGTGTGCCATGTGCTTCGGCTCAATTCCGTGGTCTGGGGTGAGTCGGCTCCTCTGTGGGGCTCGTGATGAAGACGCGCGCAGTGTTGGATTCGATGAAGGACCTAAGCTCGCGAACTGGGAGGCGGAACTTCGTTCTCGTGGTATCTATGTACGCCGGGATGTCCTCAGGGAGGAGGCGGTGAAGGTCCTGCGGCAGTATGCGGAAGATGGCGGCCCGATTTACAATTCCGGCGCTCAAAAGGGCCCGTTCCAGTAAAATCCTAGCTAGTAAAACCCTAGCCAGTAAATCCCATTGCACGAAACAAACCTATGAAGAGCCCTGAAAACGAGCTATTGTCTGTAATTCGGGAGGCCGAACAAACGTTGGCCCGGATGTCGGAAGAATCTGCGTCACGGAAGTCGGATCCTCATACGTGGTCTGCGAAGGAAATTATTGGGCACCTTATCGACTCTGCAACGATCAATCATGGTCGATTTGTTCGGGCTCAATTCTCCGACACACTGGTTTTCGAAGGATACCGGCAGGATGACTGGGTTTCGACACAATGCTATGAAGAGCGACCATTTGCTGAGCTGGTAAGTCTTTGGCTCAAATTGAATCATCATTTATCGCACGTATTTGCCCGCACACCGATTTCAGCTCGACAGGCCCAGAGATTCCAGCACAATCTACATGAGATTGCCTGGCACCTCGTGCCGGCGGACGAAAGTACCACGCTGGAGTACTTCATGGTCGATTACGTCGAGCACGTAAAACATCACCTCGCCCAGATTCATAAACGACTTTCCGCAGCAGCGAAATGAGGCAGTCATTGGGATTGATCTCTATGGTGGTGCGTGACTACGACGAAGCCATTGCGTTTTTCACCGAGACGCTCGGATTCGATCTGATTGAGGATCGCTACGTTCCGGAGCAGAATAAGCGGTGGGTCGTCGTTTCTCCTTCCGGAGGGCAGGGATCTCGATTGCTTCTGGCGCGCGCTGTTGGCGAAGAGCAATCTTCCCGAATTGGTAATCAAACGGGCGGCCGGGTGTTTCTATTTCTGTACACTGACGACTTTTGGCGAGACTACCACGCCTATCTGAACAAAGGAGTCGAGTTTGTGAGAGAGCCGAAGAACGAGTCCTACGGCACTGTGGCGGTATTCAAGGATCTTCACGGCAACTTATGGGACCTCATCGAATCGAGCTCCTGAGAGTAGCAGCCCTGTTTTGTAGTTTTTTCGATGAATGATTTAAGATTTGTCGATCGCGGTCGATACCCACTATGCGAGGTCCCTCCATCCGGGAGGGCCACAACGAATCTAGACTACTCTGCAGCCTCTGCAGGTGACGATCATGCGTATCGACGAAAACATGCTGGCCGGATACATGGCTGGCGAACTCAACGACTCAGATAGAGCGAGCGTTACAGCGGCTCTGATTCAAGATCGGAGCCTGAGAGAATGGCTCGGAATGGCAGCTGAAGTGCTTGCAGCGGCTAAAATCACCGAAGGCGACGGTTTGATGAACCGATTGTTACCGACAATGAATGAATCTCGACCGGGCAACCGAAGTGAAGATCGTCGCGCACTGCCATCGACGTCTAAAACTCGTCGGGTCGGCTAGCGGGCCTAATATGACTCTTGTTTAAGGGCGCGCCGCACTTGGGATTCCAAGATGCGGCGCGCATTTTTTGTTTGTTCATGGAACAAAACGTGGTTTTCAGCCAAGAATGGCTTTCCCAGTCTTTCGTGATTCCAGTCCACCCAACATCAGCTGACCAGTTCATGTCCGAGACCAAGCAGTCCACCGCCGAAACCTGTGAATTTCGGGCCGAGATGAAGCAGTTGCTTCACCTCATCATTCATTCTCTCTACACCCACGAGGAAATCTTCCTTCGAGAACTGATTTCCAATGCGTCCGACGCGTTGAACAAGGTCCGTTTCCGCATGCTTACGGATCGCGACGTGGTAGATGCCGACGCAGAGCGACGTATCGATATCAAGCTTGACAAGAACACCAACACCCTGATTCTGACCGATACGGGGATCGGTATGAGCCGCGATGACCTGATGAGCAAGATTGGTACCGTCGCCTCTTCAGGCACGCTGGATTTTGTAAGCGAGCTCAAAAAAAATGACGGTCCCGTCGACGCACAGCTGATCGGTCAGTTCGGCGTGGGATTTTACTCCGCGTTCATGGTGGCCGACGAAATTACCATCGACACGCGTCACGCAGATCCGGACAGTCAGGGGCTCAGGTGGGCATCAGACGGCACCGGCTCTTTCACAATTGAAGAAACGGACCGCACTGAAAGGGGCACGACCATCACGCTGCATCTTAAAGAAGACAAAGGTGAGTTTGCTGAGGAATGGCGCATCAAGCAGATCATAAAGAAGTACTCCAACTTTGTCGATTTCTCGATCCATGTGGAGGGAGAAGAGGTCAATACGGTGGACGCGCTCTGGCACAAGAGCAAAACAGAGGTGACCGATGAACAGCTCACCGAGTTTTATAAATTCGTTTCAGGAGACTTCGAAGAGCCCCTGGGTCATCTTCAGGTCAATATTGAGGGTCGAATCAGCTTCAAATCCCTCCTGTTTATCCCCAAGAAAGCGCCACGAGGATTGTACCAGGAGGACTACAATTATGGCGTCCATCTGTACTCGTCGAAGGTGTTCATCCAGGACGATGCCAAAAATCTTTTGCCTGAGTATGCACGTTTTGTCAAGGGCGTCGTGGACACCGAAGATTTACCGCTCAATGTTTCGAGGGAGGTGACCCAGTCCAGCCCAGTTCTGGCGAAGATCAGAAAGGTGTTGACTGAGAAGATTCTCGGGATGCTGAAGGAGTGGTCCGTGGAAGAATCTGATCGCTACGATACTTTTTTTCGAGAATTTGGAGCACTGTTCAAGTCTGGATTGCAAACGGAATTCGAGCATCGCGATGAGATGATCGAGCTTTTCCGGTTCGAGTCGACCGCAAAGGATGCAGGCGAATATGTGAGCCTGGAGCACTATGTGGATCGAATGCAATCGGGACAGAAGGAGATCTACTACGTGCTGGCGGAAAGCCGAACCGGTGCGGAGCTCAATCCGAATCTGGAATACTTCAAGGCGAACGATCTGGAGGTTCTGCTGATGGTCGAACCGGTGGACGCATTCATCGTCCCGGGTATGCCGAAATACAAAGATTTCGAATTAAAAAGCGTCGAAACGGCCGACCTCGATCTTCAGAAGGACCAATCGAAGAAGAAGGGCGCGCCTACGAAGCAGGCCTTAAAGAAAATCATCGACCGGTTCAAATCGATACTCGCAGATCGTGTAGAGGACGTAAAGGCCTCGGATCGTCTCGTCGATTCAGCGGCAACATTGGTCGTCGGGAAGGCCGGAATGGACTCCCAGATGGAGCGAATGATGAAGATGATGGATGAGAACTTCGAGGGATCGAAGAAGGTACTCGAACTCAATCTGCAACACGCGCTCATCAAAAATCTTATCGCCCTGGGAAGAGATGAAAAAAACGACGGCCTGATCGAGATCACTGTGCTGCAGATCTTTGAGGGAGCGATGTTGGCTGAAGGCTCCCTCTCCACTCCTCAGGAGTTTGTCCGCAGAATGACAGATCTGATGATTGAAGCCACAGGGAAGGACGACTGAGGAAGAATTTCGAGGGGCTTTTTGCCGATTGATGGCAATCTCGTCCCATTTTAGAGGGAGATGGCGTAGTACCCGCTAGGAGCGCGCAACGGAATGCTCCGGGTAACGTACCTTCTTCGCGCCGATGAATGGCTTAGCTCAAGTGTGACAACCGTATGGCTCGGCGTGACCGATCCCACCCCAATCTCGTTCTGTTCACCCTTTGGCTCCTGGTGTTTTCCGCCAGCAGTCAGGTTATAATCGTAGCGCCCATTCTTCCTCGTATTGGAGAAGCTCTCGAGATAACTGAACAGCTTCAAGGATGGCTGATAACCTCGTACGCGGTCTTCTTGAGCATATTCGCTCTGATTATTGGCCCGATATCCGATAAATATGGTCGCCGTCTTGTCCTACTGATAGGGTGTGCCTCAATGGCCGTGGCGTTGTGGCTTCACGGAATTGCTGACAGTTTTACATCACTTCTGGTCATGCGCGCCGCCGCTGGTGCGGCCGGAGGAATGCTCAGTGGAGGAGCTGTTTCGTACGTAGGAGACTATTTCCAGTACAATAAACGCGGCTGGGCGAATGGATGGGTCATGAGTGGCGTGGCGGTGGGTCAGATCGCAGGAATCCCACTCGGAATCATTATTGCGGACCAGTTCGGTTTCAGGGGAGCCTTTTTGATGTTCGCCGTCACCATGACATTCACTACGGTCTTGATCTGGTTTTATCTTCCTCAGCCGAAAGTGGAACGCAACACTGCGAAGCTGACCGTTAGATCAGCCATTACCGGGTACCGCGATCTGCTGAAAAGAAACGTTGTGGTCGCAGCCTCCGCGACGTACTTCTTGATGTTCTTCAGCATCGGCCTCTACGTGATATATCTGCCGACGTGGCTCGAGCAGACGCTTGGCGTTGGTGGAACAGCTATTGCTTCATTGTTTTTGGTTGGCGGCATCGCACAGGTGATAGCGGGACCATTGGCGGGCAAACTTTCAGACCGAACAGGAAGAAAGCCGCTTATCATCACTTCATGCATTGGGTTCGGGCTCGTGATGGTATTGACAACCTTCCTGACGACAAATATGTGGATTGCCTACCTTCTGTTTGGTTCGGCGATGACCCTTTTTGCCATTCGTGTGAGCCCGCTCCAGTCCTTGATGACAGCCCTGGTAGAAGAGCGTAGGCGTGGAACGCTCCTGAGTCTGGCTGTCGCGATCGGCCAGACCGGAATTGGGATTGGAGGCGCTGTTGCAGGAATTGCTTACGTTCGATATGGCTACGTCAGCATCACCATCGCAGGAGCCGTGGCGATACTCGGTATGGCCTACCTGGTACACCGCGCCCTACCAGAACCCGAGCTCACACCTGATCCCGTTGTTGTCTCCTCCAATGCGGAAGAGGCGGTGTTGGCTCCCGAATCGATCGAGGCCAGGCGGCCTGAGTGACGCCCCCCTCGTCAGCATTTCAAGGAAATGTAAAAGGCCACCCCAGGGGCGGCCTTTTACATTTACAAAACTATTTCAATCCGGTTACGAGTTCATGACGACGAGGAATTCGTCGTTCTTTTTCGTTCCGCGCATTTTTTCCAGCAGGAAGTTCATCGCGGCCACCGGTTCCATGTCGGCCAGCACTTTTCGAAGAATCCAGATTCGCTTGAGTTTTGCTTCCGGAATCAGAAGCTCCTCGCGACGCGTTCCAGATTTCACGATGTGAATGGCTGGGAATATGCGGCGATCAGCCAATTCCCGATCGAGCACGATCTCCGAATTACCCGTGCCTTTGAACTCTTCAAAAATGACTTCATCCATGCGGCTTCCGGTATCGATCAGCGCGGTGCCGATGATAGTCAGTGAACCGCCTTCCTCGACATTTCGTGCAGCGCCGAAGAATCGCTTTGGCCCCCGGAGGGCGCCTGCTTCCAGGCCGCCAGATAGCGTTTTTCCTGATGTTGGAGCAACCGCATTGTGGGCGCGTGCCAGCCGGGTGATCGAGTCCAGCAGAATGACAACGTCTTGCCCCGCTTCAACCAATCGCTTCGCCTTCTGGAGCACAATATTGGCCACTTCCACGTGCTTCTCCGGCTCCTGATCAAACGTCGATGCGACGACCTCACCTTCTACGTGTCGGCGCATGTCCGTCACTTCTTCGGGTCGTTCATCCACCAGCAGAATGATCAGATGGCATTCCGGATGATTCGTTGTGATGGAGTTGGCGATCTTCTGCAGCAAAATCGTTTTACCGGTTTTCGGCTGCGCCACGATCAGTGCTCTCTGTCCCTTGCCGATTGGCGAAAAGAGATCCATCACACGTGTTGAATACTCTCCTCCAAGCGTCTGCAGGACAAGCTGTTGTGTCGGGTAATATGGCGTCAGATAATCGAAACTGGGACGCTCGGCGATTTCTCCCGGAGCGTGTCCGTTTATCGAATTCACCTGGATGAGCGCAAAGAAACGCTCTCCTTCCTTAGGTGGTCGAATTTCTCCATCCACCGTATCTCCCATCTGAAGAGCGAATCGCTTTATCTGGGAGGGAGAAACGTAAATATCGTCCGGGCTCGGAAGGTAATTGTACTCTGCGCTTCGCATGAATCCATATCCGTCGGGGAGAATTTGCAGCACCCCGATTTTGCGAATCATCCCTTCGAGTTCGGTATTGTTGGGATCGTATTCCTGCATGTATACAGGCTGATCCTCATAAACGAGTTTACGGCGTTCCTCTCTGGCCTCACGATTGCGATTACGATTTCGGTTTCGGTTTCCGTCGCGTCCTCGATCGTCCCGATCGCGCCCGCGTTTATTCTGATCGTCCCGGCCTCCACGCCCGCGTCCACGGTCGTCACGGCCCCTGTTGTCGTCTCTACCTCTTCCGCGGTCATCACGACCCCGGCCACGCCCGCGTCCACGGTCGTCACGGCCCCTGTTGTCGTCTCTACCTCTATCGTCACGACCTCGGTCATCACGGCCTCGGTCATCACGGCCTCGGTCATCACGACCTCGGTCATCACGACCTCGGTCATCACGACCTCGGTCATCACGACCTCGGTCATCACGACCTCGGTCATCACGACCTCGGTCATCACGACCTCGGTCATCACGGCCTCGGTCATCACGGCCTCGGTCATCACGGCCTCGGTCATCACGGCCCCGGTCATCACGGCCTCGGTCATCACGGCCCCGGTCGTCCCGTTTTCGGTCGTCCCGTTTTCGGTCGTCCCGGCCTCTTCCGCGATCATTTCGTCCACGGTCACCGCGTCCACGACCACGATCCCGCCGCTGAGAATTACCGTCTCGGGTTTCGTCCCTGCCATCAGCCGCGTCCCCACCGCCCTGGCGGGATTCGTTGTCATCACGGTCCCGGCCGGAATCACGATCCTCGTTTCGCCGATCCGGTGGACGACGTTGATCGCGGGAGTCGCGACCACTATCACCGTCTGAATCTGATCCGCCGTCTTCCTTGGAGTCGGGTCTGGATTTGTCGCGATTTCTTTCTCCTCGCGGCTCGCTCTGCGAACGCCCCCGGTTGTTTCCGGCGGCAGCATCAGCCTTCGCTTCGAGGATGAGGTAAATCAGGTCTTGTTTTCGCATCGCGGAAAAACCGGAAAGGCTCATCTGCTTTGCAAGGTCTTTTAGTTCAGGAAGCTTTTTGTCCTGAAGGTCTGCAATCTTCATGGTTCAATTAATGGGAATGCTGATCGTCGCTCATTTGGTAGAGCGTTTTGTCGGATGTTGAGGAGGCGTCGTTCCGAAGTGAAATCCGGATAGGCCTCGCCCGACGATCAATCGAATTCTATTCGAGTAAAAGGAATTGTTGGAAAGAGTCTGAAATATGCGGGCTGGCCGCAAAAATCAAAGGAGCCGGATCCCGGAAAGGAGTGGGTCGGCGAAGAGCCAAGGCACGGAAAATCGTGCGCGTTGGGCACTTATAACTCTCAAGATAGGCTATTACAGGGCAAAATCAAGAAAGGTTCGTTTTCGAGCAGAAAAATGCATGAATCTTCAAACGCTCAGCCTTCCACTGCCTGGATCGCTTCGGCAACTACCAAATACGAGCCTGCAATCAGACATTCGGTATCGGCTTGACGAGTCGAATTGAGGGCATTTTTCACCGATGAAGCGATTTCGACGGTCCCGACACCAGAAATTTTCAGCGTTGTCGCGAGCTTTTCAGCGGTTAAGCCCCTTTCACCTCCGGTCGGAACGGTTATCACACGAATGTCCCCCCGAGCTATGATGGCACCGATGGCAGCCGCGTCCTTGTCAGAGACCAAACCGATTATCAGGCAGCTACCAGGCCGAGACTGATCACGAGCCCCACGAAATGTATCGAGGGCGACATCGATAGAATCCGGGTTGTGGGCCACGTCGATCATGACGAGTGGGTTCGTACAGATTATCTCGGATCGACCCCGTATTCCGCTCAGGCGCGCCGTGGACTCGAGTCCGGATCGAATCGCTGCATCCGACCACGGCGCGCCAATTCGTTCGAACGTGCGCAAGGCCGTCTCAGCATTTTCGAGCTGGTGATTGCCCTTCAAGTCCATTTTGACAGAATTCAATTCGCCGGAGCCAGCCGTGACTCGGACCGTTGCGCTGGCCTCTCTAGTGACGGACAGAAAGTCAGAAGCGCGCTCGAACAGTGCGTTCCTTTCGTTTGCAATTTGCTCGACCACTTCACTTGCTGAAGATGTGAGTCTGCCCACAATGGCGGGTCGGCCCTTCTTAAAGATCCCCGCTTTTTCCCTGGCTATCTCTTCAATCGACGAACCCAAAATTTCGGTGTGGTCCAGTGAGATAGAGGTTATTACCGAAGCCTCGGCGTCCAAGACGTTACTGGCGTCCAGGCGGCCGCCCAGCCCAACCTCGACGATTGCACGATCAACTCCTTTCTCGGCAAAGTGGAGAAGAGAGAGGGCGAGCACAGCTTCGTAATAGCTGGGTTGAACCTCCTCGAACAATCCGTTGTGCTCGGTGATCGTATTTCCCACCCACTCCTCGGTCGCCGCACGACCGTCCACTCGCATGCGCTCACAGACGTGCAAGAGGTGAGGAGACGTGTGCAGTCCGGTTCGTTCCCCGGAAGCACTGAGACAGGCGGCCAGAATCGAAGAGACCGAACCCTTTCCGTTTGTACCCGTGACAAGGACCGAACGGAACGATTCCTGGGGACGATCCATCCCATCCAACAATCGGTGAATCCGATCAAAGCCAGGTTTGACAGCTACGTGTCCAGCAGTGAGGTATCGCGGCAGGCCATCCAGATATCGAAGCTCGGGATTCATCGCTCGAGCGACGAAAAGCACTCGATTCGCCTCTTGTCTTCCCCCAGGTGTTGAATTCGGATCAGAATGGTCGAGGCAGGCAACATATGTTCTGCCTTCTGGGGCCATTCAATCAAGCATATTCCGCCGCGGTCGAAATAATCCTCAACACCGCTTCGCACTACTTCTTCAGGACCCTTGAGCCGGTATAGATCAAGATGATAGATGGGGATCGCAGCCGAGTATTCGTGTGCGATTGTAAAGGTGGGGCTTGACACCGACGCTGGATCAATCCCGTGTGCCGTCGCGATTCCTTTGACGAACTGGGTTTTTCCGGCGCCCAAATCACCTACCAAAGCGACGACGGAACCCTCACCCAGGGAGGCTCCGAATTCAGACCCAAGGCGCCGGGTTTCATCTTCGGAAGTGCTGATCTTACTGAACGATTCTATCAACTATTTAGGGCGCATCGTGATCACTGGAAGAATCATCTCCTCCATGGATATACCACCGTGCTGCATGGTGTCCCGATACTTGTTTACATAGTGATGGTAGTTCGTAGGGTATACGAAATAATAGTCTTCCTTGGCTAAAATAAAGTTCGTGCTCCGATTGTCGCTGGGCAGTCCGTAGTCCTTCGGATTCTCGACCAGGATCGCGTGTCGCTTGTCACACTTCAAATTGCGGCCATACTTGTATCGAAGGGCCGTAGAAGTCTCCCGATCACCTACGACCTTTGTCGGATGGAGACTACGGATTGCTCCGTGGTCCGTCGTGATCACAATGGTACAGTCGGTTTCGGCTAGCTGTTGAAAGGCGGAGAACAGCCAGGAATGTTCGAACCAGGTCCGCGTCAGCGCTCGGTAGGCCCGTTCATCGGGAGCCAGTTCTTTCAGGACAGCGGAGTCAGATCGGCTGTGAGCCAAAATATCTACGAAATTTACAACCACTGCGCTCAGATCGCTCTGTAGCAGATCGTGAACAGACGTCTGAAATTCACGCCCATCGCGTGTGCCCACCAGTTTGTCGTACCGGACCCGCGTGTTGAGATGCCGCCGTTTCAATTGATCGTTCAGAAACTGCTCCTCGTTCCGATTGCGGCTGTGTTCGTCGTCCTCTCCTGCCGCCCAGAGACGGGGGTACTGGCCAGCCAGGTCATTTGGCAGCATTCCGGCAAAAATCGAATTTCTCGAGTAGGGTGTCGCCGTAGGCAGGATCGAATAGTGATAATCCTTTTCCATCGAGAACAGCGGCGCCAGTAACTTCTCAAATTCCATCCACTGATCGTATCGCATGCAATCGATCACGAAGAAAATCACCGGTTTACCCTTGCTCAGTTCAGGAACAACCCACCGGGCAATTACCTCGTGAGACAGAACCGGTCGGTCTTCATCTGGGGCAGAATCGACGCTTGCAATCCAGCCCTTGTACGATTCTTCTACATATCGGGAAAACGCACGGTTGGCTTCATGGTACTGGTCATCCAGAACCTGTCGAACACCTTCGTCTGCGCCCAGATCAACATCGTAATTGATCAGTCGCTGGTAGAGGGACACCCAGTCTGCATGCCCCAGCGGATCCGTGAGGGAAGCTGTTATTTCTCCAAATGAATGCAGGTAGTCCTGTGACGCCCTTTCAGTCTTAATCCGGCGGCCATCCAGGATTCGTTTGCAGGTCAGGAGGACCTGGCTGGGATTGACCGGTTTCGTCAGATAATCGCTTATTTTTCCGCCGAGCGCTTCCTCCATGATGCGTTCTTCTTCACTCTTGGTAATCATCACGACTGGCAGATCTGAGGAGATTTCCTTTATCAGGGTCAACGCTTCGAGACCGCCCATTCCTGGCATCTGTTCGTCGAGGAGTACCAGATCGCACCTTCCGGATCGGACGTGTTCGATCGCGTCGGTGCCATTGGTCACGCTCGTGACTTCAAAACCTCGAGATTCGAGAAAAAGAATGTGGGGCTTGAGAAGATCAATTTCATCATCGGCCCACAAAATGCGAGAAGTGCTTGCCATCATTTAATAGAATTCGTCCGCAAAAACTGAGATAGTATCGGTGTTCGGGCGCGGAGATTTCTGAGATTGGTTGCATGGCCGGGCGCGTACTACCGCATCAACTGCTATTTTGTTCGTTCCGAGTGAATCTACGGTCGTGCTAAAACCGTTGCCTCACTTGCTCGTTGCACCTGAACAAGACAAAAACACCCCGAAAGGCGCGCATCACAATGAATCAACGGATGTTAGACGCAGTCAATGCGCAGATTCAGGCCGAATTTCAATCGGCATACACGTATCTGGCCATGTCGGCGAGATTCGAGGAGATGAAAATGAGTGGAGCAGCCAGCTGGATGCGGTTGCAGTGGGAGGAGGAGACCGGCCACGCTCTCAAGTTTTTTGATCACGTCATCCGGAGGGGGAAAACACCCGAGCTGAAACAGGTCACACAACCCAAAGTGTCCTTCGATACGGCATTGGATGCTTTTGAACAGGTTTTGGAGCAGGAACGAATGGTAACGAGTCTCATCCATGGGCTCTATGAGGTCGCCGTCGAGGAAAAAGACTACGCGATGCAGACCCTTCTTCACTGGTACATCGATGAGCAGGTTGAGGAAGAAGACAATGTCGAAACCATCATCGACAGCCTGCGCCTTGCGGGTCAGTCTGGCCAGGGATTGTTTCTGGTAGACCGTGAGTTGGGTCTTCGCCTCCCGGACGATGACGAAGAATAGATTGCGTGCACTGCGGCGCATTTCTAGATGAATCCGAACAGGATTCCGGAGTGAGACGAAACTCCGAACCCTGAAATAGCATGAATTCCAGGTTTGAGGCATGTCGATACTCATTCGTGTAGGTCAACTGGACACGCCGACCGACCCCAACCTTCTGTTTTCACGCTCAGCCCCGCTTGTGTTGGAGGTGGGATTCGGAGATGGTCGGTATCTGGAGCATCTTGCCGCCGTACACCCTGAGTGGAATCTGCTGGGTGCTGAAGTGTCGCTCGGCTCGGTATGGCGCGCCTATCGTCGAATGAAGCGGTGCAAGATCGAACAGGTCCGACTCTACAAGGGCAGTGCCCAATTTTTGGTCCGTGACATCATTCCAGAAGGAGCTCTGGATCGGATATTCGTCAATTTTCCCGATCCCTGGCCCCGCAAAAAACACCGTAAAAACCGCCTCCTTCAGGTTCCGTTTTTCCATATCGTGTCATCCAGGTTGCGTAAGGGTGGCTCCCTGTTTCTGACGACAGATCACCCCGAGTATTACGCGTTCTCGGTCGAAGAGGCTCGCGCCTCGGCCTGTTTTGAAGTGATAACCGGTTCCCCACCGCCCGCAACGCTGGAAACGAAGTACGCCCGCAAGTGGAGGGAGCAGAAAAGAGATATCTTTCATGCTGAGTTTCGGTGCACCAAGGTTGCTCCACTCACTCCCAGCCAAATCAAAACGATACCAATGCAGCACGCGACACTGGAGGGTTCTCTCTCATCTGTGGGACCCTTCGAAAAGCAGGTCAGACCCTTCGCGGGCGGCCATGCCATTATTCTCGAAGCGTATCGTGATCTGGCATCCGATGGCTTGCTCTTCAAGGCCGTTTCCGAGGAGCCGGACTTGCGACAAGAACTCCTCATACAGGCGTGGCCCACCGAAGAGGGGGTTCTCGTGAGCTTGCAGACATTCGGCGATCCGATGACTACCAAGGGTGTTCGCGAGGCCGTGATGGCGGTAACCGATTGGCTCGTCTCTCAAGGATTGACGCTCAAACAAGCCTGGATTTAGCGAAGAGAGGGCCAGGACGCCGGAAAACTACTCCGCGGCGGTGCGGTTGCGACGCCAGGCGTTGAATGCTGAAATCGAACCGTTGGCATTCGACTTGGTCGCAACCTGATGTGAGTCGGTATAAAGCGCCGCAGCAATAGCGATAATCTGTTCGGTTTCCTCGTCGGATTCCTTGAGATGCTCGGGTTGGAAATGATTTTTCACAAAATGCGTCGAAAAATCGCCCGATGTGAACGCTTCATGCTCCATCACGAACCGGCAGAATGAGATGGTGGTCGGCACGCCCGCTATTTCATATTCACTCAGAGCCCTTTTCATGCGTGCGATGGCGTCCATGCGCGTTGCACCCCAGGTTGTGAGCTTGGAAATCATCGGATCGTAGTACAGTGAGATTTCAGCACCCTGCTCAACACCGCTGTCGAGGCGGACTCCGAATCCGGATGGGGGATCGTGGCGGAGAAGCTTCCCGGGAGATGGCATGAAATGGTTCAGGGGGTCTTCGGCATAGATCCGACACTCGATCGCGTGGCCACCCATGGAAAGTTCATCCTGTGAAAAGGGTAATTTATTTCCCTCGGCGACTCGAATCTGCATCTTGACCAGATCAATACCCGTGATACTTTCAGTGACGGGATGCTCTACCTGCAGACGCGTATTCATTTCCATGAAATAATAATTCATGTCCTTATCCAGGAGAAACTCAACCGTACCCGCTCCGACATAGCCACATGACTCGGCCGCTTTGATGGCTGCCGCGCCCATTTCTTCGCGGACATCGTTGGTCAACACGCTCGACGGAGCCTCCTCAATCACCTTCTGGTGACGACGCTGAATGGAGCATTCACGCTCGAAAAGATGGACAGTGTTTCCGTGTGCATCCGCCAGGATCTGAAATTCAATGTGCCGAGGCTGGTTGATGTATTTCTCGATGAATACGCGGCCATCACCGAAGGCTGAAGCGGCTTCTCTGGAGGCGGCCTCAATCGCAGAGGTAAAATCGTCGGCATGTTCTACGATTCTCATGCCTTTGCCGCCCCCACCCGCAGCGGCCTTGATGAGAATCGGATATCCGATGCCTTCAGCCATGACGGCGGCCTCGGCGAGGTCCTCTATCGCATCAACGGTTCCCGGCGCCATGGGCACTCCAGCTGCCTGCATGAGTGCACGGGCTGCCGTCTTGTCGCCCATTGCATCAATCGCAGCCGGGGGAGGTCCGATAAAGCGGATACCCGCATCAGCGCATGATCGAGCAAATGAGCTGTTTTCGGAGAGAAATCCGTATCCAGGGTGAACAGCATCCGCGCCGGAGGTACGGGCAACTTCCAGAATGCGATCCCCAACCAGGTAAGATTCGGACGATGGAGCCGCACCAATGGGATAGGTCTCGTCGGCCATGCGTACATGCAGGGCGGCGCGGTCCGCTTCGGAAAAGACAGCAACGGTCTCGATATTCAACTCTCGGCAGGTGCGGATTATCCTAACGGCGATTTCACCGCGATTGGCGATGAGGACCTTTCGAATGGGCTGAATGTCTGACATAACTACCGAATTCGGGTGGTTGGCACGAAATTGGCGTGATTCTGCAACTGATAATGAGTGCAGAATCGGCAGGATAGTGTCCCCATCGGGTGCAATCCAGTTATGAGCCGAAACACGCTCGAAGTTTGATGATCAGAACCTACAGTTGATTCAGCCCCCGGTCTATGTCTGACGATCTATATAAAAGGCTCGGAGTCTCCGAGAACGCTGACTCGGACGCAATCAAAAAGGCGTATCGCAAGCTCACTCGTGAACTTCATCCCGACACGAATCCGGACAATCCGAAAGCGGAGGAGCAGTTCAAGGAAGTGCAGGAGGCCTACGGGATTCTTTCAGATGACCGGAAGAAACGTCAATACGACCGGATGCGTCGATTCGGAGGGGCAGGCCAGGATCCATTTCGTACAAGGACGGGAGGCAAGTTCTACCAGAATTCGGATGGAACCTACGTGCGGATGGATCAGACCGAATTTGATCCGGGAGCAGGATTTGGAGATATTTTTGAGCGCTTTTTCGGTAGTGCGGCCGGGGATCAGGCAGAACCGAGAGGTCGTTCAGGGGCCACGGAAAAAGCGGCTCGGGTGTACGATCGCAAGCGCACGGTTCGGATTTCCTTCAGTAGAATGCTGAAAGGTGGTAAGATCACTTTTTCACTCGATGGCGAAAAACTGTCCATTCCTTTCCCCAAAGGAGTCAAAGATGGTCATCAAGTTAGAATTCGGTCAAAGGGACGGCCCATGCCGAATGGTGGATCGGGAAATCTCTACGTCACTATTCGGGTCGAGGACCACCCTGATTTCGTCCGGGAAGAGATGGCCGTCCACACAAACCTGGAGGTGTCGGCGTTCGATGCCATGCTGGGCACTGGAACCCAGATCAAGACCCCGCACGGAAAGCGATTGAAGCTGAATATTCCCGCGGGGTCGCAGCCCGGTGAAAGGCTCAGGATCAGGGGTCATGGTGTAGAAACCGAGTCCAAGAAAGGCGATTTGATCGTGCATCTGGACATCCAGATTCCCGTCGAACTTACCGCGGAGCAAAAAGAGTGGATCGAAAAGGCCCGTAGTGGAGGCTGAGAGATCCTCAATACAGCCTGAATTGCTATTGGAGAGGCGCTGCATCGTCTTTCGTGGGCGGAACGACACTCGAAAAATCGCTTAAATCGAGCTCTCTGCGGTCGATAATGAAGATGAATGCCTGTCTCTCATCCTCATATCGCTTCAAAAGCAACCTGGTCAGTCACCTTGTGGCTGATTATCGTCTGTGCGCTGACCATTCCAGCCAGCGCTCAGACCGACTATTGGGAGCGCGCAAACGGCCCCTATGGCGGTACCGCAGTCCGGGATCTGGAAATGAGCGATGACGGGTTGATCTACGCCGCCACGGCCAACGGCGTCTTCCGTAGTGCCGACGACGGACTGTCGTGGGTCAGTTTTTCCGATGGCCTGATCTCTGTCGATATTCGTGACATCCATATTCGAGATGACGGATACATTTGGGCGGCCTCATACGGAGCGGGATTGTTCAAACGATCACCTCTGTCATCGTCATGGCAATTTGCTGCGCTGCAGAATGTATTCCTTTCGGCACTGATTGAACCCGTTCCCGGCTTGATGATCGCTGGCTCCAACGGGTATGTCTACCGATCAGAAGATTCAGGTGCTTCATGGGAGGCCAAATCCCTGGAAGGATTCAGCGTAAACGTCCAGGATCTGTCATCCAATGCCGAGTTTTATTTCGCAGCCACTTCGCTGGGAATTTTTCGGTCGAACGACAGCGGCCAGAATTGGGAATTCGCCTCGTTCGGACTCCAGGAGTACGACGTACTCACGGTTGAGACCAATGCAGAGGGGCACGTATTTGCCGGCTCGAATCCATCCGCGGGTGGCTGCGCAATTTATAGAAGCCGAGGCAACGGCAATATCTGGACTTGTATTCAGCCCTCGACGGATCCACTGACGGTACCCCTCCTGAAGATGGGACCGGAAGGGAAACTTTATGCCGGGGGGTACCGAAATCTGTTCAACACTGATGACGAAGGAAGTACCTGGCTCACCCAATCGGCTACGGGCTCCAGTGTGGAGTCACTCCTGTTCACCGGAACGTCTTTACTCGTAGGTACGCAAGGCCTTGGAGTGTATCGATCGATCAATAATGGCTCGACATGGGAGAGCTCGAATCAAGGAATTCAAAGCCGGATCAATTCCGTCAACGCCCTGGATGACGGGCGGCTGATTGTGGGTACAGAAGGCGGGTTGTTTCAGTCCACTGACCTCGGATTTTCATGGCGACGGGTCGACGAGGCCGAACCCCTCGTACAACAGATCACGGATGTGGAACTAGATCCAGACGGAAGTCTCGTTGCCGCGACGACCGCTGGTCTCTGGCGTAATTCTGCGAATGGCGGCTGGGTAGCCCTGGGTCCACCAGGCCTGCCGTCGATATGGGATATATATATTGCCGAGGACGCCACCATTCTGGCCGGTTACCACGCTGGAGTCTATGTGTTCAGTGGCTCATTCTGGGTTGCGTCTCCTATAAATGGCGCCGATCAAGCACCGCGCGACGTGAGTGCCGTCGTCAGAACATCCGCCGGCACCATGATGGCAGGGGCAGCCTGGGACTCCTGGCGACGAGACTCGGAAAGTGCGTCATGGCAACTCATGACGACCATCGATACGCCTTGGTTTGATGTGCAGAGTTTCGGAGTTCTTGGAGACCGATTGCTGGGTGGAACCCGTTTTACCGGGGTTGTGGAATCGTATGATGACGGTCAGAGTTGGCATCGACTCGGCACAGGCCTCATAGGTTCGGAGGATATCCGCGCCGTTCAGTTCAATCTGCAGGGAGTCCCTCATATTTCGACCTATGGCAGTGGGATTTTTCAGCTCAATCCGTGGAGCCGTTCCTGGTTGCCTATGAATACCGGACTGGACGGTCATCTCAGGGTGACGTCGCTGGCATTCGACAGTTACGGGAACGCATTCGCTGGATCACTGGACGGCGGTCTGTTCCGTCACATTATCGCTGGCGTAGATACCGAGGAGCAGGTCGCATTGCCGAGTACGTTGACCCTCGGGAAGCCCTATCCAAATCCAGCGACACACCAGGTTACCCTTCCAGTGCTGTCACCGATTTCTGGAACGATCACCTTCGAACTGTACGATCTACTCGGCCGACGTGTAAAATCCTTCGAAGAAACCGTATATGGTCTCAGACACGATTTTCGAATCGATACCAGAGATCTTCACTCTGGGATTTATGTGTTTCGAGTGCGTTCGGGCGCGTCTTTAGTCAACGGTTCGTTCTCCGTAGTCAACTAGTCAGATAGTCATTTCTTCGCGCGGGCAGCATTTCGGACATGGGTCGAAGACAGCCGCGTAGATTCGCAGGAATAACTGCCCAGGAAAACACGTCCGCGTAAGAATGATGAAAATGTTACTGTGTGGTACATTGCTGTGCTGCATCCTCCTTCCTGCATGGGCCCAGACCGAGAGTGCCCAGACTGCAGGATCGCTGCTGCAGGTCGCAATGCAGAAGATCAATGCCGGCTCTGTGGATGAGGGTATTGTGGATCTCGTGTCTCTCACCGAAGCCTATCCCGCGTTCTTACCGGGTTGGAATTCGTTGGCAGGAGTCTACCGTCGCAATTCCGACCTCGGGAAGTCTCTGACTGCGTTCAAGAGAGCGGCCGAACTGGCACCAACCTCGAGGGCCCTGTTCAGCGTGGGTGTCGCGTACGGTCTCCTTGACGATCTCGACAACGCGTTTGAATGGTTATTCAAGGCCAGGGATATGGGGACGTTTCTGGTGGCCAACGTGGCAGCGTCTCCAGCGGCGGCCAACCTCCAGGACGATGAGAGATATCAGAGTTTATTTCCTGCAGACAGCGAATACGCCGACTCATTTGTCGAGGGTACGAAGGTCATTCAGGACTGGTATGGAGAAAGCGCGGGGGACACTTTCGGATGGATTGCCCGCAATATTGGTGATGTGGACGGCGACGGGGTAAACGATGTGACCACATCGTCTCCCGGATTCTCGAGTGCGGTGGGTAAGATCTACACGTACTCCGGCCGCACGGGTGATCTGTTGTGGAGCGCGGTGGGGAAGCATACAGGCGGGCGCCTCGGGCATGGAATTGAGGCTGCGGGAGACGTTAATGCAGACGGAGTTCCAGATGTTGTTGCAGGAGCGCCGTACGTGAATCTGGTAACGGTGTTTTCGGGAATCGATGGAAAGGAACTCTTTACCGTAGCCGGGGCAGATACCTCGGGTGCGTTCGGGCTATCCGTCAAAGGAGTCGGGGACGTCGATGGCGACGGACACTCCGACATTTTGATCGGAGAACCTTTTCAGGTATTCGGAGGCGCCATCAACAGAGGTGACTTGTCCGGGTCCGGCCAGATTTATGTAATCTCCGGAGCGGACCAATCCAGACTCATGGAAATCTCAGGAGAGGGTGCGGGCCACGGTTATGGATCTTCCGTCTCCGGAGCCAGCCACTCGAGGGGATTCACGCTTGTTGTCGGTGCGCCCGGAGCCGGTGAAGAAGGAAATGGAAAATCGTACATCTACACCAGTCTTTCGGGCAGACCGCACTTCACCGCCGAGCCGGATTCGGGCGCGGCCCAGTATGGCAGTATGTTTCTTTCCGTGGTTGGAGACCTTGACGCTGACGGGTATGAGGATGTATACATCTCGGATTGGGGAGACAATTCAGTTGCCCCGGGTGCCGGAAAAATCTATCTGTACTCCGGTCGAGACGGGGCGCTACTGTACTCGCTGGCGGGGGAAAACTCGGCGGAAGGCTTCGGAATCGGGATCTCAGACGCCGGTGACGTCAACAGAGACGGGTTCGATGATCTCGTTGTGGGAGCGTGGCAGAACGCGAGTGCGGCGCCGTCCGGCGGAAAACTTTTTATCCACTCGGGAAACGACGGATCGCTTTTATTTGAAATCACTGGAAAGGTGGAGGGAGAAACGCTTGGATTTGATTCGACGGGAATGGGCGATGTAGACGGTGACGGCTATGTGGATTTTCTTATTACGTCGGCCTACAGTATGAAGAATGGGTTTCAGTCGGGTCGAACACTTATTCTTTCAGGAAATCCTGAAGAGAATCATGGTAAACATTAATCACAAGTTTCCCATCGCAGGATCCCTGTCGGAGGTTTTTGAAGCCATTTCAACACCGGCAGGGCTGGATTCCTGGTGGACCCTCGAAAGTGAAGGCGAGCCCTATGGCGAGTGCGAATACCGTTTGTTCTTTGCAGAGGGGTACGACTGGAGGGCTGAGGTTACCCACGTTGAAACTGATCGTTCGATCGAGTGGGTATTTACTTCGGCCATGCCTGACTGGACTGGAACACGCCTCAGGATCGAGCTTGAAAGCAAAGAAGAATTGACCTGGGTCACATTTCTTCACTCGGGCTGGGAGACGGACGGCGAGCACTATCGCATCTCGTGCTTCTGCTGGGCGATGTACCTCCGTTTACTCAAGAAGTACGTAGAATCGGGCGAAACCGTCCCGTATGCCGCGAGATTGGACGCCTGACGGTGCGCTTGCCGTCCGAGTCTCGGTTCCGTGTCTCTGTTTATCCAATCCAGGTGTGCGGGCGGGCAACCACTCATCTTGCACCACCAACTGTGCCCGCCCGCACCCCAGAAGTTTCCAGGAGATTTCGTCTTCCTGACGCCCTAGAGCGCCTCTCCCAGAATATCCCGCAGGGTCTGTGATAACCCCGTGTCACGTCGGCTGCGACGCACGACAACCAGTAACTCTTTCAAATACACGTCATCCGCAGGATTTGAGTTAGTAAACTTGTAAGCCTGGCCGGAAGCCAAATCCAGATCATCGAACTCGTAAACGCTCAATATTTCTCTGCCATCGAGCACGAGCCGGGTGCTGGACGTTGCCGGTACGCCCAAGTCCGCAGGTCCATTAGGAGAGATGAAGACGCCTCTCTTCTGGAGTTTTTGTTCGAGCCAACTGATATCGGTGACCGTGGAGAACTCTGCATCATCAGACACATCCATCGTTGAGGCGCAACCCGATAATGCTACCGCGACGGCAATTATCGCTGGCGCCCAAATATTTTTTTCATTTTCTTGTCACTGTCTTTGTAGTTGCCAATTTCCGTTGATAGATCAGTGGGATTTATCCATCAACCACTCAAGTCCCGTTCCTGAAATGCTCCCCATGGAGCCAGAATGGCTGAATAGTAGCTATCGGGTCTCCAACCGACGTGGGTTGGGGCTGAGCGATCAGGGAAACAGGAGGCATTTAGCAAAGAGTGTTAAGATTCGAGGACACCCGTTGCTGTACTTGCGCAAAGTGGTAGTCGCGCCGTATACTCGCGGCACTTCCATCAAGAACGACCGAGGGACAGGCCCTGAGACGTCGTAGCAACCGGGTTTCGAATACGGAGCCAAATGGTGCTAAATCCTGCTCGATACGAAACCGAGACAGATGGGAAGGAATCCGAAGCTCTGCTTATGGTGACCCTCCCGAATCTCTGGAGGGTTTTTTTGTATCTGGCGCAGATGGGAAAATGCCACTGGTCGTGAGGCCAGCGAAGCGAATCCGCTTCAGCATTTCCCTTCGGGATTTGGCAATACGGGGACTACGAGCGAAGCAGGAATCGAAGATCGGCTTTCGGGGTGGAATTTATTTCAACCACGAAAGTATTCCGGATCAGATCAATGCATCCCCAGACTCGACTCACGCTTGCCGGTCAGCACACGGATGGTGCCTACAAAAGTGTATCTCTACCCATCTACCAATCTGCGATTTTTCGATTCGACGATACCGATGGTAAACCCGAATACGACTACTCACGTAGTGGAAATCCCACGAGGGATGCGCTGGAGCAGACGATTGCGGATCTCGAAGGGGGCGCTGGTGCCGTCTGCGTGGCAAGTGGGATGGCAGCGATCTCCACACTTCTGTCGATGTACGAAGCTGGAGCGCACATCATTTGCTCGCACGATTGCTATGGCGGAACGGAGCGTCTTCTGACGTGGCTTCAAAATCAGGGTAAGTTGAGTGTCTCGTTTGTCGATCTGAGTGATCCTAGAAGCCTATCTCTCCACCTACGCCCTGAAACGCGTGCTGTCTGGATTGAAACTCCATCCAATCCACTCCTTCGAGTTTACGATCTGCAAGAAATTGGACTCATCGCCTCGGAGGCTGGCATTGAATTCGTGGTCGACAACACGTTCCTCTCCCCGATTCCTCAGCGACCGATCGAATTCGGAGCCGACTTCGTCGTGCACTCGACGACGAAATACATGAACGGACACTCTGACGTTGTAAGCGGTGCGATCATAGCCGCCACCCCGGAGAATCGGGAGCGCGCCCATTTTGCCGCGAATGCCCTGGGTGCAACCTCTGCTCCGTTTGACAGCTGGCTCATTCTACGCGGACTGAAAACTCTGCCGCTACGGATGAGGCAACACGAAGAGAATGCCCATGCGGTCGCGGCCTACCTCAACAGCCACGATTCAGTCGAGCAGGTGTTCTACCCTGGACTCGCTTCGCACCGGGATCACGACCTGGCCAGCAGACAACAGTCAGGATTTGGTGGTATGGTGTCATTCGAGGTGAAAGGTGACGCAGCCTCGATTCGAAGTCTCTTGAACGCGACGAAGGTGTTTACCCTGGCCGAGTCGCTGGGTGGAGTCGAATCTTTGATCGAGCAGCCGGCCACAATGAGTCATGCTTCCATGCGAGAAGAAGCGCGCGAAGAGGCCGGTATTACGGATAACATCATCCGACTGTCTGTTGGCATTGAGCACATTGACGATCTCCTGGAAGACCTCGAACAGGCCCTCGAAAGCGCGCGATGTCAACCTTCTCCCCCCGTAAAAGTGCAGTCACCCGCGCATGTCTGAACTCAACATTAAATATTTCGATTCGGTTCGGCTCGAGGATAGTACTACTCTTCGGGATGTTGACGTGGCGTACAGAACGTGGGGTGAATTGAACGCAGCTCGCGACAACGTGATCGTCGTGTGTCACTCTCTTACCGGAGACTGCAACGCGGCGGATTGGTGGGCGCCCATGATCGGGCGAGGTCGGGCGCTCGATACGAACAGCCATTTTGTTGTCTGTGTCAATCTGCTTGGATCCTGCTACGGTACGACGGGCCCTACCAGTATCGACCCGGGCACTGGCAGGCCTTATGCGAGCTCGTTTCCGATACCGACCGTTCGCGACAATGTCGTGCTGCAGCGACGCCTTCTCGATGAATTGGGTGTTACCGGCATAGAAGTGGCAATTGGGGGTTCGCTCGGTGGTATGATCGCGCTGGAATGGGCCCTTATGGACCGATCGCTGAAACGTGTTGTAGCCATCGCTACCAGCGGCCGTCATTCGGCGTGGTGCATCGCCTGGAGTGAGGCGCAGCGGCAAGCGATCTATGCGGATCCGAACTGGAATGGTGGTAATTACTCGGTGGGCAGTCCGCCCCGTGCAGGACTGGCCACAGCCCGGATGATGGCCATGTTGTCGTATCGGAATCAGACTTCTTTCTCGGATCGATTTGGCAGGGACAGGATTCTAGAACAGGAGGCCTTTTCTGTGGAATCGTACCTGCGCCATCAGGGCAAAAAGCTTGTCGACCGATTCGACGCGAACTGTTACGTTCGGCTTTCTCAGACTACCAATTCTCACGATGTCGCTCGAGGGAGAGGGCCCACGCGGGGCGAAGGGCCAGAGTCAGGGCCACCGGGACTAGCGCTAGGGTCAGCGCGGGGCGAAGGGCCAGAGTCGAGGCAGAGCCAACGGAACTATGAACAGGTTCTAGCTTCCATTGAGCAGGAGGTTCTCGTTGTGGGTATCAGTAGTGATGTGCTGTTTCCTGTTGTGGAGCAGGAGGAGTTGGCTTTCCACATTCCCCGCGCGGAACTGGAGATACTGAATTCGACACACGGACACGATGCCTTCCTGTTGGAGGCGGAACGCCTGAATCGAAAAGTAAAACGCTGGCTGGGGAAAACCCGGATCAGAAGTCCTAAAAACGTACAGCTTTCACGGACATGCGTATAGATCTGACGAACCAGGTGGTGTTGGTCACCGGTGCCAGTCGCGGTATCGGAGAGGAAATCGCCCGGCAGCTCGCCGGAGCGGGCGCCACGGTGGCCGTCCACTACGCGCGCTCAGCGGAGGCAGCCGAGGCACTCTGCGAGGAAATAGGAAACGGTGCGAAAGCTTTTTGCGCCAATCTGGCTCTTGCTAGCGAGGCCGACAATCTGTTCTCTGAGGTAGTCAATGCCTTTGGGAAGATTGATGTGCTGGTGAACAACGCCGGAATCGTACTTCATGCGCCGCTGGATTCCGAGTTCGATGAATGGGCTCGTAGCTGGGACGAGACGTTTGCCGTTAATACGCGTGCGTGCGCCATCCTGACTCGGGCGGCGATTCCACATTTTCGGGAGCGAGGCGGTGGCCGAATCATTTACATGGCTTCTCGGGCAGCCTTTCGAGGTGATTCCGAGGATTACCTCGCCTACGCGTCGTCAAAGGGCGCAATCGTATCTCTCGCCAGATCGGTTGCCAGAGCCTTTGGAAAGGACGGAATAAAAACATTCACCGTCGCTCCGGGCTTCGTGCGAACGGACATGGCCCAGGATGCCATCGATGCCTATGGAGAGGAATTTGTCATTGGGGACATAGCCCTCGATCGTCTCACGGAACCCGCAGATATCGCACCGATTGTCGTACTTTTTGCCAGCGGATTGTCCGATCACGCTACGGGATGTTCCATCGATGTAAACGCCGCAAGCTACGTCCACTAGGAATGCCTACTTCACTCATCAAAGTACTCAAATTCGGAGGGACCTCGGTTGGTTCAGCCGAAGCCCTGCAGCGCCTCGTAGGCATCGTGAAGGGAGAAATCACTTCCGGGCAACCCGTTCTGGTTGTTTCGGCTCTTTCAGGCGTGACGGATCTGCTGGTGCGACTTGAATCAGAAACACGACCCAAGAAAATTGCTTCCCTGCTTCGAAAATTGGTGATGCGTCACTTGCGACTTGCTGGGGAGACTCTCGACTACGAAGCGAGAAGCAGGTATCTGGGTGTTCTGGCTGACAAAATTGAAGAGTTGCGCGACATCTGTCGTCAATCCGATTCCGATGAGCGAAGCCAGGGTATTCTGGCGAGTGGAGAACTGATATCTGCTCCGCTGGTGGGGGCTCTATTGCGACAAAATGACGTCTCTGCCCGGGCCGTTGATGCCAGATCGTTCATCAAGATGGTTCGAAGCGGTTCGAGCTCCTGGGTTGTGGATCGCAATCAGACTCGAACCCTAGCCCAGTCCTGGTACGCAAAAATGCCCAGAGGGGTCGTTCCGGTCGTTTGCGGATTTGTTGGATCAGACAACTCGGGACAAACCGTCACATTGGGACGAGGCGGTAGTGATTACTCGGCGTCGTTGATTGCAGAAGCTATCGGGGCGTCAAAGTTCGATAGATGGACCGACGTAGACGGCCTCTTTACGGCAGATCCAAACAAGATCAAGGAAGCAGGAAAGTTTTTGTACCTGTTACTCGAGGATGCCGCCACGTGGAACGAAGGCAATCAGCTGGGAATGCATGCAGAAGCGTTCGAGCCCGTGCTGAGGGCCTGTATTCCTGTTCACGTTAGATCCACTCGTTATCCGCAGGGTGATGGAACGCTCATCATGCCGGCGCAGCTTCCCAGTCGCGTCGAGAAGGACGCTCGGGAAAAACTGACGAAGGCGGCCAAGCTCGGCGTGTTGGGTCTGGACTCTGCGCGATCCGCAGCCGGAGGAGCGTCTTGACCAGGAGGATTTGATCACGACGATATGACCTTGACGATATGAAATTGAAAGTCGGAATTCTTGGAGCGACCGGGGCGGTTGGGCAGAAGTTCGTTCGATTGCTCGAGGATCACCCCTGGTTCGAGATCAGTGCTCTCGCGGCCTCCAGTCGAAGCGCAGGGAAGGCCTATCATGATGCGGCTCACTGGATTGAATCGACACGTATCCCTTCTGGCATCTCGGATATGATCGTTCGGGAAGCACGATCTGGGCTCGATTGCGACTTCGTATTTTCGGGTCTTGACTCAAGCGTGGCGGGAGATATTGAGTCTGATTTTGCGACGGCAGGCTATCCAGTTATATCGAATGCGAAAAATTTTCGCATGGAGGCGGACGTTCCACTCATCATCCCAGAAGTGAATCCGGACCATTTGATCCTGATCGAACGGCAGAACTGGGAGGGTGGCGGATACATAGTAACGAATCCGAACTGTGCTACGGTGGGGTTGACACTGGCCCTCAAACCCATTGAAGACGCGTTTGGTATCGAAGCGGTATCGGTCATCACCTTGCAGGCGCTGTCGGGGGCCGGCTACCCAGGTGTTTCTTCCCTGGACTCGCTTGGAAACGTGGTTCCGTTTATATCTGGAGAGGAGGAAAAGCTCGCGACTGAACCGCTCAAACTTCTTGGAGAGGTGTCTGACGATGGTGTTGCGGATCGAAGTTTTCCCATCAGCGCACAGTGCACACGAGTACCGGTAATGGATGGCCATCTCGAGTGCATATCGGTAAAATTGCGCCGAAAGGGGACAGCAAAACAGGTTGAAAAGGTTCTTCGCGACTTTCAGAGCCCTGACGTTGTGCGGAATTTGCCTTCCTCGCCTCAAAATGCGATTCTCGTTGTCGATGAGGAAGACGGTCCACAGCCTCGAAAACATGTTCATACGGGAGGAGGCATGACGGTCACAATTGGTCGCATTCGGTCGTGTGAAATTCTGGATGTAAAAATGGTTGTACTCAGCCACAATACCATCCGGGGCGCAGCAGGTGGCGCCATTCTGAACGCGGAATTGCTTGCCTCCAAGGGCCTCATTCCGCATCGAGAAGAACTCGCAAGCTCTGTTTGAGGCCGCGGATTTCTCGCTCATGGGTCCGTATTATTGGGTCTCAGCTGTCTGGAAACTCACTTCAAAACGGTAACACCATGGAATTTCTTGACCTGGAAATCCTCGGAATGTCTGTGTTGGCATGGCTTGAATTGGGCGGAATCACCCTGGTTCTGACCCTGGTTTTGATGACTTTGCGGCGCCTTCTGTTTGGCCGATTTTCCTCCCTGGCAAAACGCACAGAAAATCGAGTTGATGATGTGATCGCCGAATTACTGCAGGGAATGCGAACGTTTTTCCTTCTGGTCGTGGCATTCTATCTGGCAGTAGAGTTTATAGCAACCGACTCGCCGGCTATTCCATGGCTGCGCAGACTGGTATTCCTCGGATTCGTGCTTCAGATGACCCTCTGGGGCAACGATCTGATCAGGTTGGTGACGGTCTGGTATCTCGATACGAGAGCGGGCGAAGCCTCCCAGAAGACGGCTGCCCGGGCCATGGGATTGGTCGGAAGGAGCATGTTGTGGGCCCTAGCCCTCCTTCTCGTTCTGGACAATTTTGGATTTGACGTTACGGCGCTGATTGCCGGCCTTGGAATCGGTGGAATCGCGATAGCACTCGCCGTCCAGAATGTGCTGGCCGATGTGCTGGCCTACGTCTCCATCGTGGCAGATCAACCTTTCGCGGACGGAGATTATCTGGTGGTGGGAGAGTTTTCCGGCACGGTTGAGCATATTGGAATAAAAACAACGCGGATTCGGAGCCTTTCTGGAGAGTTGATCATCTTTTCCAACAACGATCTTCTTGGAAGTCGGGTGCGTAACTACCGGAAGATGAACGAGCGCCGTGCCGTATTCGCCGTCGGCGTGACATATGGTACGCCCCACGATGTGCTTGAGTCTATCCCGGACAAGTTGAAGGCCGCTATCGAGGCGCAGGAGCACACCCGATTTGACCGTGCACACCTGAAGGACTTTGGAGATTTTTCAATCAACTTCGAAATTGTGTACTACATGCTCGAACCCGCCTACGCCACGTACATGGATACGCAGCAGGCCATCAATCTGGCCGTGTACGACGATTTCACGAGGAACGGAATCGAGTTCGCGTTCCCTACCCAGACATTGTTTCTGGAGCAAACCGACTCGAACTGATTATTCGTCTCTCAGGGCGTTGACTGGATTCGCGGATGCGGCTTTCAACGCTTGAGCAGACACGGCGAGCCACATCAGAGCGAATGCGCTGAGGCCAGCCACGATGAAGGGTGTGACTCCTACCGAGGTGTGATAGGCAAACGTCCCCAACCAGGTGGTGAGCCCGAAATACCCGACAGGGCCGGCCACGACAAGAGCGATGACCACCAGAGTACTGAACTCACGGCCGAACAGGCCTACGATATTCGAGGCGGAAGCACCGAGTACCTTGCGGACACCGATTTCCTTCGTTCGTCGAGCCACCGAGATCGCGGCGAGACCGAATAGACCCAGACCGGCAATCAATACCGCCAGTAATGCTCCCAGCATAATGATGGTGGAGAGTCGGTCTTCCTGCTCGTACAGCTGGGCGATATCCTGGTCTACAAATTCATAGGTGAACGGCAACTCGGGCGCGACGCGCGCCATCATCGATTCGAGGTACGCCAGCGTCTCGGGTAGATTGTCTCCAGCAACCCGGAAAATGATCTTGGAATTTGCGCTTCCGGAAAAGCCCACATCGTTCGCTCCGGACATGATGAGATTACGGCTCAGGGTCAGAACTGCTGGCTGAATTTCATTGTGTAGTGAGGTATAGTGGAAATTGTCTACGACACCAATGATTTCATGCTCAGTGAATCGTCCAGGTATCTGCGCTTCCAGCGGATGGTCCCAACCGTACGCATCCACGAACGCCTCATTCACAATCAGCGCGGAGACCGCGTCAGAAGGAAGGTCGCGGTCGAAGGATCTTCCTTCCTGAACCCGCAAATTCATGGTCGAGACAAATTCGTAGTCGACGAGGTTCGTAAAAAACCTGCGATAGGTGCCATCCGTTGCCTGATATCCGATGAAAATCCAGCCGTTGGGGTCAAATACAGCAACCGCCGTTGCTACCGATTCAATGTCTGACCGAATTCCCGTTTCGAATCGGATTCTCTCAGCAAGTATGGCTCCGTCGGTTGAGGACAGCTCGGTAGGTATGTAGAGAACGCGGTCCTCGCTAAAGCCGAGGTCGACATTGTCAATGAACCGGAGCTGCGAGCCCATGACCAGCATGGAAACCAACAGCAGGATCGATAGAGAGAATTGAACGGTGACCAGAGATTTTCGAAGAAAGCCCCTCTTATTCCCGGTCGAGGAGCTCCCTCGGAACGCTTCTGTCGGACTGAATGAAGCCATCACGATCGCTGGGTACACTCCGGTAATGAGCGAAATCGATAGAAAGAGCGCTCCTAACATCATCATTGTGGAGCCGTCCAGGACGAGGCGGAGATCCTGGTTGCTGATCTGATTAAACGCCGGAAGCAGTAAAACGGAAAGGCCAAGGCCCAGTGCGACGGCCAGCCCAGCAAATACGGTTGACTCGCCAAAGTATTGACGAACGAGCTGTGATCGTTGTGCTCCGATCGCTTTGCGCACACCGATTTCTCTGGACCGTGTAGTGGCGCGGCTGAGAGATAGCGTGACGAAATTTATACACGCAATCAACAGCACGAGCAGGGCAACTGACAGCAGAATCCGGACATATATGGGACTACTGACGCTGGCGTAACCGATCGGAAATTCTGGATTCAAGTGGATGTCCAGTAGGGGCTGCAGTCCGACTGTGTACTGCCCTTCCTCGACGCGATCGCCGAGCGCTGAAGTCACGATGGCAGGAAGCTTTGCCAGGGTGGCTGCGATGTCTGCATCGGGCTTGAGCATCACATAGGTCTCCGGGCTCACGTTCATCCAGGCCGTATGCATCCGCGCAGAGTACATCCAGTCCCCGACGGCATAGGAGATCAACAGTTCAAACTGAAGATTGGAGTTTCTGGGAACGTCCTCAATGATGGTTGAGACCTCGAACACATGGGGATCTCCCGAGAAGTCGATGCTCAGCTCCTTTCCGATGGGATCTTCCATGCCGAAATATCGAGTTGCAGCCGATTCGGTAAGAACAATGCTGGTCGGTTCGTCCAGCGGGGCAAATGAATTTCCCGCCACGACGGGCAAGTCAAAAACCGAGAAAAAATCCGGATCAACCATGAAGATCGATTCATCAAAATGCGTGTCTCCACGCCGAACCGTGTCCGTCAGCCGATCGTATCGCACAGCGTATTCCACTTCCGGAAGAGCGGCCGCCAGCGTAGGGCCGAGGGGGAGAGGTGTGGTTGTATTGAAGAACTGCATATTTTCACCGTAGTCCTCCAGTACCCAAGCCCGATAGATTCGATCGGCATTTTCGTGGTGACGATCGTAGCCGAGCTCGTTCGTTACGAACAGGAAGAGCAGAAGCGAAACCGCAACCCCGATTGACAGGCCAAATATGTTGATTGAGGCATACCCTGGGTGACGTGCTATCACACGTAAGGTGAGAGATGGTCCCGTTTGACTGGACAGCCTGGCTCTGATTATAGGTGGAATCTTGCGATCTTATCACCCTCAAGAAAGGATACAAACGATGAGTCGCAAAAGAAGAAACCACAGCAACACATTCAAAGCGAAAGTAGCGCTGGCGGCGGTCAAAGGAGATCGCACAATGGCTGAGTTGGCAGACCAGTTCCAGGTTCATCCGAACCAGATTCAGACGTGGAAAAAGAAGCTGATTCAGGACGCTGAAGAGGTCTTTGAAAAAGGGTATTCCAGAAAGCACAACGAGGAGGGCCAGATCAAGGAGCTTCACGCCAAAATTGGCGAGCTTTCGATGGAGAAGGATTTTTTATCCAAAGCGCTCGGTCGCACCCAGTAGGTGAGCGCCGCCAAATGATCGACCCAATCCACGACCTCTCCATCAAACGGCAGTGCAATCTGCTGGAGCTGAATCGCTCAACGGCCTACTACAAGCCGGTGGGCGAGAGCAAAGAGAACCTGGCCGTGATGAAAAAACTGGATGAGCTCTACATCGAACGTCCCACGCGAGGATCGCGCACCATGAAGGATGCGCTCGAGGACAGAGGTATTTTTGTGGGCCGCCATCGAATCCGGCGATTAATGCGTCTGATGGGCCTTATTGCCATTTATCCTAAGAAACGGACCTCGATTCCGGGAAAAGGTCACAAGATTTATCCGTATCTCTTGCGTAAGCTCAACGTGACGCGGCCCCGGCAGGTTTACGCAAGCGACATCACATTCATTCCGATGAAAAAGGGATTCGTTTACCTGGTCGCCGTCATCGACTGGTACAGCCGAAAAGTACTCTCACGCCGGATCTCCAATACGATGGACACCGACTTCTGTGTGGAAGCGCTCGAAGAAGCAATCGCCGTGTATGGAGCGCCAGAGATCTTCAATACGGATCAGGGCAGCCAGTTCACATCCGTGGCCTTTACTGATGTTCTGAAGAATCATGACATCAAAATCTCTATGGATGGCAAAGGACGCTGGATGGACAACGTGTTCGTTGAACGTCTGTGGCGTAGCCTGAAATATGAAGAGGTGTACCTTAAAGCCTATGACAGTGTGGCTGAAGCCCGCAAATCCATTGCTGTATACTTCGACTACTTCAATAACGAAAGGCGACACAGCTCACACGGAAGAAAGACCCCTGATCACGTATTTTTTAATCACCAGCCGCTTCAAGAAGCAGCATAATCAATCCGCAAGATTCCACCTAAGACCCTGTCCAGTTTTATAGGACCATCTCTGTGGTTCGGAAGTAATTGCGAAGCATGGTGTTCTCGAAAGTGTGAGATTCCTCTGAAATACGTGTTGTGATCGAAAAAAGGTGCTCGGTATCACAAAAACGTGATCAATCACTGAAATCGTACAGTAACCACTGTTTTCGGGTGTGAAAATGCGATTCGAGGTGCGGTTAAACCTGAAGAATGCCTTAACTAAAGCTGAACCTGATCTGAAACGCTCGAGCTAGACCCGCAGGGCCAGTCGAATCAGCTCTTCCGCGTTGTTGATCTCAGGATTCTTACGAAGGACTGAGAGCATCGCTTTCTCCGCAGCGGAGCGCGAGAGGCCAAGAGCCTCGAGCGCGGCAAACGCATCGGTTCGGAAGGACAGGTCAGCACCGTCCGAAGAGAGGCCCACTGAACTGCCGATGGGCATTTTTTCGAATCGGTCCCGAAGCTCGATGATGAGTCTTTCTGCCGTCTTTTTTCCGACCCCCGGAATGCGGGTTAACATGGCGGCATCGCCCTCGATCACGCGCTGGCGAATGACAGATGGACGCATCGCAGACAAAGCAGCCAGTGCTAGTTTCGGGCCGACTCCCGATACCGCCAGCATGAAATTGAAGACGGTTCGTTCATCGTCTGTGCTGAATCCGAACAGTGTGATTGCGTCTTCGCGCACGTAGTGATGGGTCAACAGGACGGCATCGGCTCCGCGCGCAGGAAGTTTTTCAAAGGTGGACGTCGGTATCAGCATTTTATAGCCAACACCACCCACATCAATTACGGCTTCGGTCGGTTTTTTCGAAGCGAGTTTTCCCGAAACGTAGTCGATCATGATTCCATGCCCTGGTGGAAATCTTCCATCATCTTCCTGATGTCGTTGCGACCGTACCGGGCAACGATAGGCATTCTGCGGCCTATTCCAAAAGCCTTATCGCTGACCCTTAAAGCGGGAGGCGCCTGTTTACGTTTGTATTCGTTCCGATCGACTGCATCCAGAATCCCTTGCACCAGAAGGAGATCGTGGCCCGTCATCCGGACGATGTCATCGACATCCATGCGTTTCTCTATGTAGCAGCAGAGAACCTCATCGAGGACGGGATAAGGCGGGAGACTGTCCTCGTCCTTCTGATTAGGCCGTAGTTCAGCGGATGGCGCCTTTTCAATGGAAGGTAGAGGGATTCGGTCCTCCCCGGCAATGGTGTTGATGTACTCGGCGAGCAAATACACATCTGTCTTGAACACGTCAGCCAGAACCGCTAGCCCCCCGGACATGTCGCCATACAACGTAGCGTATCCCATGGCCATTTCACTTTTGTTACCCGTGGTCAGCACCATGTGGCCAAATTTATTGGAAGCGGCCATCAAAATTATTCCTCGCGAACGAGCTTGAATATTCTCCTCAGCGATTCCCTCTCCTGTGCCCGTAAAAAGGTCGGATAACGTCGTCTCAAACGCGTTTACCGCGTCCCGGATGGGTACTGTGTGGCAGATTATCCCAAGATTTTCCGCCAAGGTCAGTGAGTCGTCCACACTACCCGTAGTCGAATAGACAGAGGGCATGGTGATACCGATCACATTTTCGGCGCCGAGCGCGTCAACAGCCAGCGTGGCAGAAACTGCAGAATCAATCCCTCCCGACAATCCCACGAGCACTCGCTCAAACGCCCCGGTTTTTTCGACATAGTCACGAATTCCAAACACGAGCGCCTCGTAGAGATCGCTTGCGCGGTCATGATTTTTCGGGGTAGTGGGGGATGGATCGTCCGAATCCCATAGAACGAGCGCTTCCTCGAATGAAGGAGCGATAGCCTGAATTCGACCATCTGACCCGTGAACCCGCGAGTCACCATCGAAGACGAGTTCGGTGTTGGCTCCGACCAAATTGACCAGTACGAAAGGTAAATGGTGGGTTTTGCATATCTGGGAGATGATTTCCGTGCGCGTTTCGTGTCTTCCATGGGCGAACGGAGATGCCGAGAGATTGATCAGCAGGTCCACGTCCTGGCTTACGAGCTCGGCGATGGGATCTCGCTTATAGGTGTGATACGTGGAAAACTCGGCCAGATTCCACATGTCCTCGCAAATGTGTACTCCCAGACGGACACCGTGAAAATCAACGACCTGCTGCTCTCGGGCGGGCTCGAAATAGCGGTACTCGTCGTAGATATCGTAGGTAGGAAGCAGCATCTTATGCGTCACAACGGGGTCGCACCCACTTTCCAGAAGAATTGCAGCGTTGTGCAGACGCTTCCCATGCGGCTGGGGATTACGGACGGGAGCGCCTACGAGAACACCAACTCCCTCCGGAATGTGGTCGTGCACCCACTGCACCGCGAGCTCTGTCGCTTCAACGAAATGGGCGTTTTCAAACAGATCGTGGGGAGAGTATCCGACAATACTCAGTTCGGGAAACACGACCAGTTCGGCCCCCTTTTTTGCGGCTCTGTGCACCAACTCGACGGTCCGTCGAGCATTCCCAAGGAGGTCGGCCACCGTAGGATTGAACTGTGCGAGGGCAATTTTCATGATGGGCTATGAACGCGTGCTCAGCAAGGAAGATGCAGCAAATGGGTCAGGTCTTCATCCCGATCATCCCCATCATTCTGCCAGTCACTCCATGCCCGGCTCGATGCGAAAAAAAGACTTCTTTCTCCAGAACGGTGCATCGATCCGATTTTTCGATTCGAGTCGGTGCTAGGCCACAGACGATAAGGCGGTCCTCTATTGCACCGGACAGGTCGACGTGGGGTCTAGGCCAATCGGAGCGGCGAAGAACATGTTTATCGGAGAATTGTGCCGCGACCTCTTCACCTACTTCGAAGCTCTCCACCGATATGCAGGGACCGATGGAGCATTGGATTTGTGACGGCTTGGCGCCGAGCGAGGACATCTGATCGACTGTTTCTTCAAGGACGCCACCGACACACCCTCTCCATCCGGCATGACACGCCCCGACAATCCCTTGTTGCTCGTCGACCAGTAAAACGGCAGCACAATCAGCAGCGGAGATGCACAGAAGAATGTTCTCCTGATCGGAAACCAGTCCGTCATATCCAGCGAACAGGACGCCTTCTGAAACACACTTGACCTTGTTTCCATGAACCTGACCCGCAAAGGCCATTCTCGCCTCCTCGAATCCCAGCCGCTCGGCGGCCCTCTTTCGATTTTCGCGAACCTGCCCGGGTTCATCTTCGGTCGACAATCCCAGGTTCAGGCTTTGATATGGTCCGGTACTAACTCCACCTTCTCGGGTCGTGAAAGCAGCTTGAACCACACCATTCTGGCCAAAAACTGACGGTCTGAGGAGGTTCATCGGCATGGGTGTCGGCATTGGACTCAGGATTGACGCCTGACCGACAGGTGGCTTGCGACGGCCTTCTTGACCACTTCGATGGGCATAGTGCATCCGGTCCACAACTGGAAAGACACAGCGGCCTGTCCGATCAACATGGCCAGGCCCCCGATCCCAACGGCGCCGCCGGCGCGGGCATCGATGAGGAAATTTGTCTCCGTGGGATTGTAGACCAGATCGTAGGCTACCTGGTCCGATCGCCACTCGAGGTCGTGCGGCAGGGGAGATGCCCAGGAGTTTGGGTGCATTCCCAACGGCGTCGCGTTAACGATGAGTGACGCCTCGGCCGAGGCCCGGGCGCGGTCATCCCACGAACAGGCCTGAACTCCGTTTATGGCGCGCGCCGTGTCGAGATTTCTGGCGGCTACCAGGACGGATCCCGCACCAAGTCGCTCAAGAGCCGCATAGGCAACGGCGCGCGCGGCCCCACCGGCTCCGAGAATCAAGACCGTTTTTCCCTTGAAGTCGAGATCCTGTAGTGGTCCCACGAATCCGGTCACGTCCGTATTTTCACCCACGAGGCGCCCTCGGACCCGGTATATCGTATTCACAGCACCTACTGCGTGTGCTGTTGTCGTCATTGAATCGACCATGTCGATGACATCCTGTTTAAAAGGGAGTGTCACATTTCCACCCAGGATGTCGTGGCCATCTATGCTCTTGACGACCCCTTCAAGCTCCGAACGGTTCACCTTTCTAGCCTCGTAATGAATGGCCAGTTCGAGATGTTTCAGGGCCGAATTGTGTATCAGCGGAGAGAGGGAATGGTCAACCGGGTTGCCCAAGAGTAGACACGTGGATTCTGTCGGCGGCGAGGGCGAGGGCGGAGGCGGGGGCATTTCGGAGGGTAGTTCTGGCGATGTGCCGGACGAAAATACCGACGAGGTTTGTCGATACTTGATCTATAAAAGATTGCTTTTTCGGTGGTAAGATAGTTCCTTTTCGGATCGCCAACGAAAATCACCCCTTCGGATCCATCTTCCCACTAAAAATATGTCAAGCTCAATCAGTTTTCTGGATCAAGTACACCGGATGTTTGATAAGGCAGCCAACCACACCGGTCACGAGGATGGCTTGCTCAAGCAGATTCGCATTTGCAATTCAGTCTATCACATGGAATTTCCTCTCGTGCGCGATGATGGCTCCATCAAAGTGATCAAGGCCTGGCGCTCCGAGCACAGCCATCATAAGCTCCCCACCAAGGGCGGCATTCGTTTTGCAATGGCGGTCAACGAGGACGAAGTGGCTGCACTGGCCACATTGATGACATTCAAATGTGCCATCGTAAACGTTCCGTTTGGAGGCGCAAAGGGTGGGATTCAAGTTGACCGCAAGAAGTTTTCGGAGGCCGAGATCGAGCGAATTACCCGCAGGTATACCTACGAGTTATTCTCAAAGAACTTCATCGGCCCCGGCATCGATGTTCCGGCGCCAGACTACGGATCGGGCCCGAAGGAGATGGCATGGATTGTAGATACATACCGCTCCCTCACCAATGATCCACTCACGGCATTGGGCTGCGTGACAGGTAAACCCATTGCCCAGGGCGGCGTCCGCGGGCGCACCGAAGCCACCGGAAGGGGAACCTACTTCGGAATCAAAGAAGCTGTTTCTTTCGCCGACGACATGGAGAGCCGGGGGTTGACCACTGGCATTGAAGGCAAGACTATAATCGTTCAAGGGCTGGGCAATGTCGGATACCACGCGGCCAAGTTCATCCAGGAAGGTGGTGGAATAATCGTTGGTCTCGCGGAGTATGAGGGAGCTATATACGATGAGAACGGACTCGATGTGAACGACGTGGTCGCGCATCGAAAGGAGACGGGCTCCATATTGGACTTCCCCGGGGCAACGAACCTGGCCAATTCTTCGGACGCACTCGAGATGCCGTGTGATATTCTGATACCGGCTGCTCTGGAGGGCGTGATCACGGAGGAAAACGCCCCCCGAATCAAAGCCAAAGTTATAGGAGAGGCCGCCAATGGACCTGTCACCGCAGATGCGGACGCCATTCTGCTCGAAAAAGGAGTTCTAATAATTCCCGATGTCTATCTAAATGCGGGTGGCGTAACGGTATCGTATTTCGAGTGGTTGAAGAATTTATCCCACGTCCGGTTCGGGCGGATGAGCAAACGGTTCGAACAGGCCAGTAACGAGAGGATCGTGACGGCACTCGCGGAATCCATGGGAGCAAAAATATCAGAAGAGGAAATGATGCAGGTAACCAAGGGAGCCGACGAGGTTGATCTGGTTAACTCAGGCCTCGAAGAAACCATGGCCACAGCCTATCATGAGATTCGAGACATCGCCATCGAGACCAAGACGGATTTCAGGACAGCCGCCTTCATTGTTGCCATAAACAAAGTGGCCGTGACCTACTCGGAAATGGGTATTTTTCCCTAAGCGCGGTCCTGCCACCTGTTCCGATGCTCTACAGCGCGCGTTCTGCCTCGGCGTAGCACGTTTCTGTCTCAGCGACGCGTACTCGCACCGTGTGGATGCGGCGGTCATCGAGCATGGCTCGGTGTTCGTCGATGAGGTGGTCGGCTACGTAATTACAGATGTTTTCCGCAGTGGTATCGTACGGAAGTACCGCGTGACGCCATCCTGTTTCCGTCATGACCCCCAGAAGCTCGGCATCGTTTTGTGCAACAAGGGTTGAGTGATCCCACCGTTCGATCAGTGGAGCAAGCGCCCTCTTGAGATGCTTGAAGTCGAGCAACAGTCCGTTGTCGTCGGGTTCTCCTTCGACTTCGACGAACATTTCGTAGGAATGGCCGTGGAGGTCGCGGCACGGGCCCTCATGCCAGGGAAGGCGATGAGCTCCTTCCCAGCGGAATCGTTTTGCAATCTTCATGGAGGATGGAGGTGTGCATCGGCGTGGCAGCGCCGATGGCTGACCAGGGTTCAATCGGGCCACGGTGAACGGCAGCCTGTACCAAAGCGTTCCTTAGTTATTCGATACCGAAACGCTTACTGAATCAGTTCCAATCACGATTTCGGTACGCATTCCCTCCAGTAGGCTTTCTACTCCCGACATAGCCTCCATAATCATCAGCTCAATTTCTTGATTCATCGCTGAGCTGTCCATGGATACGGCTACTCCGAGCCCTCCAAGGCGCTGAATACGGACAAGTTCGCTCAGGCGCTCAACCTGAGCCGCATTTCCCGCGGCCGATATTTGCGCTCTCGAGAGACGCTCTCTTCGCCGATCAAAGCGCCGGGTCTCCCGGTCCATTTCGTCGGCAAGATGATCATTCCATCGCACCATTTTTCGATCATCCAAGTCGCGAGCCATGGGCTGGTAGGTTGGAGATTCCACTAAATCGCCAAGTTTCGGGTCGATCACGACATGAATACCATTGGCGTCTGAAGCGAAACGGAAATGGCGACCAGCTTCTGCGGGGGCGACTTCGACCGTTTCAGCAAATTTGACCATCGCTTCCAATCGATTTCCCAGCGCTTCGAAGTCAGCTGAGAAAAACGTTGGGACAGTCGGGGTCTCGGGTGCTAAGGGCGTAATGGGTGCCGGCTCCGCATATAAAATTCCCTTATCAGCTTCTGTGAACAGTGGGGATGGCAGGGCATCGGGCGCGTCCATGTATAGCATGAACTCAGCTTCCTCGCCAGTAATCGCTTCTCCTTTGGCACTCAAATTCAATACGTTCGCTGCGACCAGCTCGATCTGCTCCGGTGACAACTCCTGCTTGGCGACGCGATCGCTGAACCGATCGAACGCCTCGACGATGCGTTCTCGAGATTCGTCATTTGTCGCAAGAGCAGCGAGGCGCGTTCCAAGTGCGTCCATCGTGTACACCATAATATCCTGCTTATTCTGTGTGAACAGGAGGTAGCCGCTGATCGCAACAACGATCAATAAAACAATCACACCGTAATCTTTCAGAATATCTTTCATAACGCATCGAGCAAAATCTGCATACGAAGTTGATCGGTTAAGTTTCCAGATGTGAGCGTATTGTATCTAGAAAACAGTCGGTTTCCCGCCTCTCGTTATGTTGAGGTTTCTGGGGAAGGCTGTAGCTGCATTAGGTCCTGTTTGTCAGTGAACCTGTCCGTTATATCAGCCCCCCGCCTGACCCAAGCAGAAGGCTGAGGAGTTTACGAGGCCCGGATCATTTCGCGTGATACTGTGAGCCTGCATATACAATGTCCGCCGCCTGGGTCGGGATGGGAAACCGGAATCATTATCCGTTTCACGTTACAAACCGGAGTGACTCATGTGCACTAATGTCTTTGTTGGCTGCGATATAAGCAAGGCGACGATCGATGTATGTATCCACCAAGAAAATCGTTCTGCTCGCCAGAAACAGTTTTTAAATACCGCAGCAGGTCATGGCCAGCTCATCAAGTGGATTATGGAGCCTGGAGCGTTCGTGCGTGTGGTGATCGAGGCAACGGGCAATTACAGTCTCGACCTCGCGCTGACCCTTGATTCGTGTTCCGCTGTTGAACTGATGGTAGCCAATCCATCTGCCACGCGTCAGTTTGCACGAGCACAAATGCGCCGATCAAAGACAGACCGCGTCGATGCCGATATGCTGGCCGATTTTGCAAGCCGCATGGTATTTGTGCTCTGGACACCTCCGAAAGACGAGATTCTAGAGCTCAGAGGCATGTCGCGCCGCATGCATGCCCTCACCACAGAGAGAACCCGCGAGCAAGCACGGTTGCACCAAGCCTGTGCAACTGTGACCACATCAGCCATCGTAATCAATGACATCGAGGTGAACATTCGACATCTGGAACGCAGACTCGCCGCCATGCTAGAACAGGCAATTCGTTTAATTGAAGGGCACGACCAGATGAATTCCGCATTTCTGCTACTCACCAGCATTCGAGGAATTGCACAGAAAAGCGCTGTCATGATTCTGCCAGAAATCTTGATTCTGCCCGATGGCATGTCCGTACGTCAGTGGGTAGCACATGCAGGACTTGATCCTCGCAAATACACTTCTGGCGACTCGGTCGCAAAGCGTGAGCGTATTTCAAAGATGGGAAACGTCAAGCTCAGGCGAGCACTCTACATGCCCGCACTCGTAGCCATCAAATGGGAGCCCAACATCATGGCCTTCTACGAACACCTGATCGCCCAGGGCAAAAAACCACTTGTGGCCATCGTTGCAGTCATGAGAAAACTGCTGCACTCCATTTTTGGGATGCTCAAGAACGAAACTCCTTTTAAAGGAGAGAAATTCTACCAGATACCCGCTGTGAAGGCTTGATTTTCAAGAGAGTATATAACGGCTGGCGGAATTGCGGCGAGCATACGCCCTCCTTCCTGAAAGTAATCGTTTCCGACCGACTCAGCCAGTCGTGCGAGTGCGCAACATGCGCTTGATATTTCCAAGAAGGCCCCTGCCTCCGACATTAGGAGTGCATAGATCTAACTCAAAAACAGAGGCACCTCATGGAAACAGTCTATTTCACGGGTATCGATCAGCATAAGCGAACAAGCTTTCTGACCACACTCGATTCAGACGGAGATATCGTACGCTCCGTAAAACTCAAAAACAATCCGGATTCGATTCGGGCCTACTTCCGAACCCTTCCAGGAGAGCACCACGCAACCGTTGAAACGACAACGGGCTGGTACTGGATGAACGATCTGCTCGAACGAGAAGGAGTTGATCTCAGCCTGGCCCACGCCAAGTTTGTCAAGGCGATATCCTACGCGAAGGTCAAAACCGACAAGGTCGATGCGCACACACTGGCTCAGCTGCTCAGGGTGGGATTGATCCCGGAAGCCCACAAAATATCATCGGAGATGCGCGATGTCCGAGACACGCTTCGCACTCGTCTGCACCTGGTCGAGAAACGAGTATCGGCACAAAACTCGGTGCACCGGGTGCTCGAGAAGTTCAACACAGATTCAGTTGATGATTTGCCTGAACTCTTTCGTCTTCAGGCTGGCCTTCACTCCGAACGAGTGGCATTGATCAACGAGCAGATCAAGATGATCGACCGGGCGCTAAATGCCCTTCTTCTTGATAGTGAAGACATTCAGCGACTGCTCTGGATTCCGGGTATTGGAAGGCTGAACGCATTTACGATCTATCTCGAGGTCGATGGCATCGAACGCTTTGCGAGCGTGAAGAACTTCTATTCCTACTGCCGCCTCGTTCCGGGAGCGCATAACTCAGGCGGCAAAACGCGCCACCGATCCTCGAAAGAGGGCAACAAGTATCTCAAGATTGCTTTCTCGCACGCGGCCACGCGGGCCATCCAGTACTACCCCATCGTGAAAAAGTATTATCACCGCATGGCCAGAAAGAAAGGAGCGCCCATTGCCCGTGCGCTCGTGGCCAAAGAAATCGCAAGGTCCGTTTACTTCGTGCTCCAGACGGATAAGCCGTATAACCAACTATTCAAAGGAATGAGATTGGAACGCTCCAAGCTCTCCTCGTGGCCTCGCAGGGCAAGCCCCGATGCATAACCGGATCTGTCCGACAGATCCATGCGCTTGATTGGGAAGCTCAGCGTTCTAACCAGGATCGTATCTGGGACGGCTCACGAGAGCAATCATTCAATAGGAATGATGGGACCGAAAAGGTGTTTGGTTGCCACTAGATGTGGTTATTCGAATCGATACGAAGCGGGCGCCACGCAGAACAGCCTTTGAATCGAACTGCTAGAAAAAAAGCACATGAAAGAGCTACGCCCTATTGACATCGGCCTTCTTAAAGGTGTTAGGCAGCGCGAGAACGCTTCCTAATCACTATTAGCCAGATAAACAAGAGTGGAAATTCTCCACTCACCTTGGTGTCGGAGTAGAGTGAACGCGTCTACTCCTTCCCATTCAAAAACGTTACCGGGATCACCAAAGCGAGCGTCATACTCTGTCCATGCCTGAGCTAGGCCGCCCTCCACGCGAATCTTAGTCGATACTAGACGCTCTTCGAATATTTCTCTACTTCCCGGCCCTTCAGGAGCCTGAGAAACGAATTCAGGAATGGTTGTAGCCACGACGCGCGCGACTGTCTCTCCAGAGGGCGTCCAAATGGTATTCATAGTCGCACCAGGCCAAAAATGCTCCGCGAAGCGGGGCCAGTCTCGAGCGCTAAACACATCGTAGTATGACTCCAAGAAATGTCGGATCTCTGCTTCAGAGGACGTCGAGGCGCCATCGCTTTGTGATGCAGGCGACTCAGCGGGCGGTCCACAAGTCACGGAAACCACCGCAAACGTGATCAAGGCAAAGTAGACACGCATATTTCTCGAGCTCCATTCAAATGTTTGTTAGACCGAGGCGGTTTTCGCGCTGCCTAACGGCTGGCGGAATTGCGGCGAGCATTCGCCGACTCCCTAGAAAGTAATCGTTTCGAACCTACTCAGCCAGTTGTGCGAGTCCGCAACATGCGCTTGTTATACGGCACTGAGACAACTAGTGAAGAAGAAGGCCATTGATTTCAACACGCTGAGTACATAATCATTTGGATCGATGCCGAAGAGTTTTAGGCAAGTCCGACCAACTCCACGGGCTCCACCTTCCCTCGGAGGGCGATGGGACCTAATTCTTCGACCGGAATATTCTCAGGTACCATCAGCACGTCGAGGAGCCGCCGGGAGACGACGAAGCGTCTTTCCAACTCGTTGCACATTGCTTGAATTCTGGCAGTTGTGTTTAAGACATCGCCGTTGTACACGATCTCCTTCTTGAGATCCCCGATTTCGGCTGTAATAACCGTTCCAAAGTGTGCACCAGCCTTGTATTCGGGTATAACACCGTAGCGATCTAGATAGTATTGTTTACGATTTTCGATCGCCTCGTCTATGGCGAAAAAGACCCGCAGGCAATTCGCATTCCGCGTCCCTACTGTTCGCTTCCAGGTAATTACTACCTCGTCTCCGACGTATTGGTAAATCTCGCCGCCGGTGTTCAGGACCGGAAGGGATAAGTCCCGGAAGAAGTCGTTCAAGAATGAATAATAGGCGTCCGGCGACAGTTGCTCCGCCAGGCTCGTAGAGCCCTTTAGATCGAGAAACATGAATACGCGGTGCTCATGTCTTGGCCGTCGATAACTCCCCAGAAAGACCTTGACGAGCACTCCTTGACCCAGCAGTCGATCGAGCTGCCGGAAGAAGATGATGATCACAAAGAGCATCAGGATCGCACCGACGAAAGTGTAGAACTCAGCCTGCTCGAACAGGCTCAATAAACTCTGGTCCGACGTCGGATTTTCCGTCATTGACAGGACGCCGAAAATCAGACCGAGAGAGACAATCACGGCGGTCAGGACAAGGAAATATGTAATCGTCTTCGTCAGAAGCGCCACCGTGAATGGGAGATGCCCCATTCGCTCTGCGAAACTGGACTCTTCCAGGAGTGCGAGACATACGCCAAAAGCAATTCCAATGCTGGAGGCAAAAACCGTGGGGAGGCGTAGCTCACCGGTTTCATACTTCGCCAAGAGGACGTCGTGAATCATCACGTAAATCACGCACACCAACGTGATCCAGAACGTGGAGCGGAGCCGGCGAGTGGTTTGTGGGGTCATGGTAAATTACCCTGGCGAGATACTGATCGGATGCTTCCTCGCACGTTAGATGGAAGACATCGTCACCAGCTTTTACTCTGTGTGATCTTTCATTTGGATTGGGGCGCGGAAATCAATTCTGTCGACGGACCTCGATTTCATACAAGACTATGCCCCGTGGACGAGAGCTGAACAACTGTGAAAAACTAGCAGGCTATACAATCACGTCGATCGCGATCGCCAGTGCCGTATGACGGCTGGCGGATTTGCGGCGAGAATTCGCTCACCTATCAGAAAGTAATCCTTTCCAACCGACTCAACCAGTCGTGCGAGCCCGCAATATGCGCTTGTTAGGCGGCGAACCTCAATCCGACAGGACTGACACCAGAAACTCAGCCAAATTCCTTCCCGCCTGTTCCTCAGCATCCTTCTCTGGGTCGTAAATGGTTACCTCGAGCCCAGCTGCTTTTTTATTTTCGAGCAAGGGTGAAAGAAGCTGTCCTAATTCCTCGTACGTAAGACCACCTTCCTGAGGTGAATCGACAGCTGGCATCAAGTCTGTACTTAAAACATCTACGTCCAGATGAATCCAAAATCCGTCTATCTGTTCGTCGCCAAACTTAGCAAGGATCTGTTCTGCAATCTCCTCCGGTCGGGAACGTCGAAATTGATTGAGCGGAATAGTAGAGATGTCGGTCGAGGCAATTGCGAGCGTTTCAGAGCCCATCTCGAATGCAGACGCCCGATTCGCAACCACAATCACGTCCTCGTCTTGAACAGTTGAACCCGATCCACTTAGCCTGGTCAAAATGTCTGGTCCGCGTCCGGTAACAAGCGCTAGGTCCATTCCTGCAGCACCTCCGGTCGTCGATTTACTTGGCGTATGAAAGTCATCATGTCCGTCTATAAACACGAGACCAAATCGTCCAACGTTTAGCAGGCCGAGCATTGAACCCAACAGTATGCTACAGTCTCCTCCGAGGACCAGCGAAAAGAGATCATTTCTGTAGTTGTTAGAGACAGCTTTTGCTAGATCAAATGAGTACGTTTTGATGGACTCCGCATTACGAATACCTATCGACTCGTCAAACTCGAAACTGTACTCAGGTGGTGTCACCGTGAGACGGTTTAAAATCAACGGGAGTGAGGCTAGACCGTGCCTTAGCAAGACCTCAGGGGCTTTGTTAGCTCCCGGCTCGTGATCTTCAATCAATGGTTTTAGGCCAAGATTGCTAGGAGCACTAAGAATGGAAAGGTGTTTCGGCAATGGTTTCGAAGAACCGTCTAACGGCTGGCGGATTTGCGGCGAGCATACGCTCACCTATCAGAAAGTAATCGTTTCAGACCGACTCAGCCAGTTGTGCGAGCCCGCAACATGCGCTTGATATTTCCAAGAAGGCCCCTGCCTCCGACATTAGGAGTGCATAGATCTAACTCAAAAACAGAGGCACCTCATGGAAACAGTCTATTTCACGGGTATCGATCAGCATAAGCGAACAAGCTTTCTGACCACACTCGATTCAGACGGAGATATCGTACGCTCCGTAAAACTCAAAAACAATCCGGATTCGATTCGGGCCTACTTCCGAACCCTTCCAGGAGAGCACCACGCAACCGTTGAAACGACAACGGGCTGGTACTGGATGAACGATCTGCTCGAACGAGAAGGAGTTGATCTCAGCCTGGCCCACGCCAAGTTTGTCAAGGCGATATCCTACGCGAAGGTCAAAACCGACAAGGTCGATGCGCACACACTGGCTCAGCTGCTCAGGGTGGGATTGATCCCGGAAGCCCACAAAATATCATCGGAGATGCGCGATGTCCGAGACACGCTTCGCACTCGTCTGCACCTGGTCGAGAAACGAGTATCGGCACAAAACTCGGTGCACCGGGTGCTCGAGAAGTTCAACACAGATTCAGTTGATGATTTGCCTGAACTCTTTCGTCTTCAGGCTGGCCTTCACTCCGAACGAGTGGCATTGATCAACGAGCAGATCAAGATGATCGACCGGGCGCTAAATGCCCTTCTTCTTGATAGTGAAGACATTCAGCGACTGCTCTGGATTCCGGGTATTGGAAGGCTGAACGCATTTACGATCTATCTCGAAGTCGATGGCATCGAACGCTTTGCGAGCGTGAAGAACTTCTATTCCTACTGCCGCCTCGTTCCGGGAGCGCATAACTCAGGCGGCAAAACGCGCCACCGATCCTCGAAAGAGGGCAACAAGTATCTCAAGATTGCTTTCTCGCACGCGGCCACGCGGGCGATTCAGTACTACCCCATCGTGAAAAAGTATTATCACCGCATGGCCAGAAAGAAAGGAGCGCCCATTGCCCGTGCGCTCGTGGCCAAAGAAATCGCAAGGTCCGTTTACTTCGTGCTCCAGACGGATAAGCCGTATAACCAACTATTCAAAGGAATGAGATTGGAACGCTCCAAGCTCTCCTCGTGGCCTCGCAGGGCAAGCCCCGATGCATAACCGGATCTGTCCGACAGATCCATGCGCTTGATTGGGAAGCTCAGCGTTCTAACCAGGATCGTATCTGGGACGGCTCACGAGAGCAATCATTCAATAGGAATGATGGGACCGAAAAGGTGTTTGGTTGCCACTAGATGTGGTTATTCGAATCGATACGAAGCGGGCGCCACGCAGAACAGCCTTTGAATCGAACTGCTAGAAAAAAAGCACATGAAAGAGCTACGCCCTATTGACATCGGCCTTCTTAAAGGTGTTATACACACCCTGAAAGGCACGATCGAAACACACACACACACACACACGACTTTTTGAACCGCCCCGGGAATATCGGAGACTTATTTATGTGAGTGACGCATCGAGAGCGTGACTCTGTTTGCGTCTGTGAAAGGCTTCTTCAAACTCCGCCGGTGGAATATAACCGATGGGTTCGAGAAGCCGTTTTTGATTGAACCACCACACCCATGCGAGCGTCGCCAGTTCGACCTGTTCAAGGCTTTTCCACGGCCCCTTTTTGTTGATCAGTTCTGTCTTGTAGAGACCGATGATCGTCTCGGCCAGTGCGTTGTCATAGGAGTCCCCTCGGCTTCCCACCGAGGGCTCTATGCCAGCTTCTGCCAGTCGCTCTGTGTAGCGGATCGAGAGATACTGCACGCCCCGATCGCTGTGGTGAACCAACTGCTCGTGCTGCTCTTGATCCCGCTCCCAAAGGGCCTGCTCCAGGGCATCGAGCGCCAGATCGCTTCTGAGCGAGTTTGATACGCGCCAGCCTAAAATCCGGCGACTGAAGACATCGATGACGAAGGCGATGTAAACGAATCCTCTCCAGGTGGCTAGTAGAGTAAGAGACAGGGCGTAGTCGAACTATTTCCCTGTCTCTCCTCTCCGAACCGTACGTGCACCTCTCAGCGCATACGGCTCTCCATTCAGGCATGACCCATGGCCATGGCAACGTCTCTATATCGCGAGGTGACAACGCTCTCGCCAAGATTCCCAACGATGTAGGGATTCCCAGCTGGATTGCGCCATCTGAACTGACATTTGCGACTACCAACCATACGTCTGAGCGATATTCCACGGTGTCGATCTCGTCCGTTATGACCAAACAGAAGCCACGTTTTGGCCTGGCCCTCTACAGGACGCCTGAACCACTGTCGCATAAGCGACTTGATTGACGTCTTGTATTTGCGGGCAAGCCAGTGACCCAGTTTCCAGAACAGGACGGAATCTATTCTCATGTAATACCGCGCCGTATAGTCCGTGTATTGATAAAAGGCCGTCCATCCCGCTATTTTGCGGTTCAGACGCTCTATCATGTCAATTGTATTCACGCTGTAATTGCCGCTCAGTTCTTTGACAAGTTCGCACGAGAAGTTTCTGAACTTCTCCCTCGGTATCGTGGTCACGGGACGCATCGTACCACGCGGACCTCGTTTGCGAATGATTCGATGTCCAAGAAAGACAATGCCCTCGTTGATATGCGTAATACGGGTTTTCTCCATATTGAGCTTCAACTTCAGCGTGCCTTCCAAGAAGCATCGGCACCGTTCGCGGATCGCTTCTGCCTGTGACTTGTTTCCTTTTACAATCACGACAAAATCATCCGTAAACCGGCAGTAGGAGACCGCAGCCTTCCAGCGCCGGTCTTCTCGAATGGCTATCGGACGTTTTCGTTTGATTGTGTCATTGAAGCTCCAGCGATCACCTCGTGCTTTTGAGTTCAGGTACTCTTTGTCCATCCACTGATCAAATTCGTTGAGTACGATATTTGATAGTAATGGAGAGAGAACGCCCCCTTGGGGGACGCCTTCGCTCGCGGCGCAGAACAGGCCCTTATCAATATGGCCTGCCTTCATGATTTGCCAGAGAACTGTCAGGAAACGCTTGTCACAGATGCGCTTGCGCACACTTTTCATCAACACCTTATGGTGAACCGTGTCGAAGTAACTGGCAAGATCGCCCTCTATCACCCAGCGTCCTTTGGCGACAGAGCCGTCTTGCACTTGAAACTTCACGGTTCTAATGGCATGATGAACGCTACGCCCGATGCGGAATCCGTAGGATAGTCGATGAAAATCGCTCTCCCAGATGGGATCCATCACCATAAGCATAGCGCGTTGCAGAATCCGGTCTCGAAGCGTTGGTATACCTAGAGGCCTCAGTTTGCCGTTTGCTTTTGGAATATAGATGCGCCGCGCTGGTTGTGGCTCGTACGTTCCAGCCAGCAACTCTTCGCGCAGTGACATCAGCTGAGCATCCAGCCCAGCCATCATCATCACTCCCGTTATTCCATCTACTCCCGCCGTTCTGGCTCCTTTCGAAGACAGTGTGATACGGGCGGCTTCACGAAGCCAAGATCTGTTAGCAATTATTCTCAAGAGTCGGTCAAAGCGGCGGCTTTCGTCCGCCGTTGACCATGTTGCCAGTTTGCCCTGCATTTCGCTGATTATCAAAGGTCTTCACCTCTCTAAGGTCAGTTAGTCGTTCAGACAAACATCCTAAACTGTTCCCCTTCGCCGTGTGCAGATTTCTCGGCACATGTGGCAGGCTTTCCCCGCCTCAGACTACTACAGGAACTCCGCCAACCTCTCTGGCATCGGGGAGCGCACTCCCTTGGCATCCAGAAAAGCCTTCCCCAGTTCACATGCTGGACTCTTTCTATGGGTTAGGCTGCCGATCGCAGTCTTTAACCTTGCTTTTCACAAGTCGAAACAGATCCCCGCAGTTTGAGCTATGCCCAAAAGTTGTGTATGGAAGGTTTAGGCAGCGTGTCGTTCTGATGTAATTCCGTCGGTGAATTTGATTCCTTTTTTTACAAGTTGCAATAGGTGCGGTGCATTCAGTTTCCTCCACTTCTTCTGAGCCTCTTTACATAGACGGAAGGCCATTGCAAGAGCTGTTTCTCGGCTCAGACATCCCCTCGTTTTGGCGGTCCTGAGGCGCACGGTCGCGAACGTAGATTCGATCGGATTTGTGCTCCGAAGATGGATCCAGTGTTCTGCCGGAAAGTCATAAAAAGCGAGCAGTTCTTCTCGGTCTTTCACCAGAATCTCTGCTGCTTTCGGATACTTTTGCTGGTAGGCTTTGATGAAAAACAGAAGGGCGCTCTCTGCCTGCTTTTTTGTTTCTGCTGTATAGATCTGCGTGAGGTGACCTTTTGCCTTCTTCTGAACGGACTTGGGCAGGCGGTTGAGCACATTTGCTGTCTTGTGCACCCAACAGCGTGCGGCTCGCGTCTCGGGATAAACTTCTGCGAGAGCACTCCAGAATCCCATGGCTCCATCGGCAACAGCCAGCTTCGGTCCTTGATCCAGCCCGCGGTGCCTCAGCTCCAGGAGCAACTCTCGCCACGACTGCTTGCTCTCGCGAAAGCCGTCCTCGAGTGCTATAAGCTCCTTCCTTCCATCGGCCGTAGCGCCGATCACGACCAGCAGACACAGTTTCTGTTTATCCATGCGTACGTTTACGTGAATACCGTCGGCCCAGAAATAGACGTAGTGCTTCTCCTTCAGGCTCCGCTTTTGCCAGTCTTCGTGCTCCCTTGTCCAAAGCGTCTTCAGGCGCGCAATCGTCGAGGAGGTCAGCCCTGGGGCATCAGGACCAACAAGGGCCGAGAGCGCTGCCTCAAAGCCGCCCGTTGAAACTCCCTTCAGGTACAACCATGGAATGAGAGCCTCAAGCGAGCGGCTCTTGCGGAGGTAGGCTGGTAGTATCGAACTGCGGAAACCGATTCTATCCTCACCCCGACCCGTACGGTCGCGTATGCGGGGCATCTTTACAGCGACCTCCCCGATACCAGTCAAAATCTTCCTCTCTGGCAGATATCCATTGCGAACGATGCGGTGGCGATTCTCTTCGTCGCGCAGGAACTGGTAGCGCTGGCAGAAAGCTTCAACCTCGGCCTCAACGGCTGTGGCCAGCATCTTTGCGGCCCCTGTTCGCAATACTTCTGTCAACACATCCTCTGTGCTATTGTAGTTCTCGTTCTCGTGTGCGTTATTCGTCTTCATGGGCGGTGTATCCTCCAATCTTCGGATTGACAATGACGTAATCATCATCAGGATACGCCGCCTATACCTTTTTCACCCGTACACAACTTTCGGGGTTAACTCCCGCAGTTTAGTTACGCACTTCTGTAGGGCCCTCCGGAACCGACCTACATGTACAGTTCGGATTCGAGAGCATGGCACATTTTGATTACCTGCTCTATCCGTTTCCCACCTATTAAACCGTGTAGGTGAGGGCGACATTTCAGCCCACAGATGCGGGTTAATCGGTTCGTGTTCCTCAACCTTCCCATAGTCAGCCTAGAGACTCATCTTGGCGTAACGGTTTCGCCTCAAGCCCCATTTTCCACGGGCTGCGTCACGTTGCCAGTGCTCGGCAACTCACCGCCGCTTAGGCTCTCGCTCCCCCGCAACGGGGAGCGGTCACTCCAATCCCGGAATCAGAGTACATTCCAGACATGCTGTGCTTTGTCAGCCGTACCCGGATGGTTGACAAAGCTTGGGCACACCATAGGTCAGATCCGAGACCCACAGCCGGTTTGGCTCACCTGCCTTAAAGTCTCGCTCGACCAGATCCAGCGGACGAGCAGCCTGCTCATCAGGAATCGTTGTTCTATGCTTTTTGCCCCGTACGACGCCGTGAAGGCCCATATCGCGCATGAGACGCTCCACGGTGCAGCGTGCCACCTCGAGGCCTTCGCGGCCCAGTTGACGCCACACCTTGCGAACCCCGTAGACCTGGAAGTTTTCTTCCCAGACTCGACGGATTTCTACGCTCAGGTACTCATCATTCTTTGCCCGGGCAGATCGGCGTTCAGGATCAACCTGCAGGATTTTGCAGGCATAGTAGGTCGACGGAGCAATCGGCAATACTCTGCAGATCGGCTCGACTCCGTAAACACTGCGATGATCGTCGATGAAAGTCACCATTATTTGGGTCGGCGGCCGAGCTCCGCCTGAGCAAAATACGCTGATGCCTTGCGTAGGATCTCATTGGTCTGACGAAGCTCCTTGACCTCGCGCTCGAGCTCCTTAACGCGATCCTTTTCCGCGGTAGTAAGCCCAGGCCTACGACCAGAATCTTGCTCGACCTGACGAACCCATCGGCGAAGCGTCTCCTTCGTACATCCGATCTTCTCGGCTATGGATTCAATGGCTGCCCATTGTGATGAATACTCGCGCTCGTGCTCCAACACCATGCGTACTGCTCGCTCCCTGACTTCAGGTGCGTATCTCTTTCCTTTTTTCATAACTCCAAGTTCTCAAACTTTGGAGTCTCCGGCAAACCCGGGGCGGTTCAGACAGTTGGTTTTGACATGAATGGTGTACAATCACTTTCTGGTGAGAACCCGGATGAGTTCGTCATCAAACATTCCCGACCGGAGACTATGTAGGTAAACCTGTGTTGTCCTCGCGTCCTTGTGTGAGAGTGTCTGTTGAATCCGCTGGATTGGAAGGTTGCTCTCATCCATAAATGCCGCCCAAGAATGACGGGCTACGTGCGTTGTTAGCCGGATATCAATATCAGTGAGGTTTGCAAGTTTCTTCAAGTACTTATTCAATAGTGCCGTTTTTCTCTTCCGTTCTTTAAATGCTTCCTCTGTGCCTCTTAATATATGCTGAGGCATTATCGGAAATATGTATTCTTCCCGACCTTTATCCGGCCATCCATAGAACCGTAAGATTTGTTCTGCTTTCCCAAGAAGTGGCATAGAAAAGGATGGATCAGATGTTTTCGTCATCGTGTACTCAATACGGTGTACGCTGTCAACTGTCCGGATATGATCTCCTACGAGTTGAGTAACATCGGAGACACGCATTCCAGCGGCGTAAAAAGCGAAAATGAAATAATTTCTGACATCGTTCAGAAGTCCCTGTTCAAGCTCTAAGTCTTCCAGTTTCCAAATTTGTTCTATCGTGAGTCGGTTACTCTTGGCACGCTTCGTTTTGAGTCGTATTTGAAAAAATGGGTTCTTCTCTTGAGGAAATAGTCCTTCACGAATGGCGATGTATAGCACTGACCGTAGGTAGCCTAGATTTTTGGTGACGGTGTTTTGACCATTACCGTGCACTTTCATCAAGTACGTGTGGAATCCTCGTAAAAAGACAACGGACAATTCATCAAATGTGAGTGTCGATCTGCGGGACGTTCGCTTTGTGTAGTCCCGCAGTTTTGCGAGCACTGGTTTGTAGGCATCTACTGAACCGTGCTGTCCTCTGTCGCGAAACTCATCTATCCGCTTTTGGAAATACTCAAGAAAGTCAGGAGATGTGCTCTCAGCGCTGAGTTGTAAAAGCTCTTTGACTGCCCAAGTTGTTATGCGACCATCTTTTGAGAGGATTTTTAATACTGCTGATTCTGCCTGTTCTATTACATCCCTCAGATGCTTGTTGAGCTTGCGGTATTCACGGTATGTTTTCCTGACTTCTTGCTTGCCCTCATTCCAATGTCGTGGATGTAGGCTGACATTTAAAGAGATTATGGATCTCTGCTTTTTACTCCGGACTACGAGGTATAGGGGGACTGTCCCATCGGGACGAGTTCTGGAGGTCCAGGGTACGATACTTATCTTAGCCACGAGCAAAAACCAATCTTTTTCAACAATTGTGTTGACGCTAATGTTGACGCTTTTTAGTCAGTTTATCAAAACGACTCGTCAGGTCTCACAAAAGATACGCCGTTTGTAACTCATACAGGCTGAAATCTACTGAAACCACATCCAAACTAAGTGAGGGTTCGAATCCCGCCCTGTCCCCAACGTTCAAAATCTGAACGATAGTTGCTTGGCGCATGATTTCGATAGGTGTATGGTGGAGTTGGAAGTGTGATCGAGATGAGGCAATCGAAGATGTGCAGATGTGCAATTATTTTCATTCTGATGAGCCTGACGAGCGGCTGTGACGGCAACGAACCCACATTTGAGCCTATTGAAGAGTTGCCGAGCGTTAGGCCTGATACAACTTACTTTCCATGCCTGCCGAGGATCGAAGCTCACAAAGAAGAGTGCGTGATCGTGGTATGGAGACCTGTCGAATAAGGGTTGTGGCTTAATCTTGAGCTGTAACGGTCGAAACAATTTAAGCGCTGATAGCATATATTTGATTCGAAGTGAGCAACTGCTCGCCGCAAATCCGCCAGCCGTTATAGACCATGACTCTGCTTATTCATAGAGGATTTCACTCTGCGATTCGCTTTTTTTCGGCGATTTCAGACGTATTTGATCTATCAGGAAGTCTGAACGATTACCGCGACCGGATGATTGTTCCTCCGAGCCCTTCAGAAGGAATTTACAACGCTTTCCATGCGACGGGCAGTTCTATGCAAAAGGCAATGCTCAAGCTTGCGGAGGAGCAGACACTGCGGGCGAAGTTGGAAAAAGAGTTAGCGGACAAACTCCCAGAAATGATTCCTTTTCCAATTTTCAGGGAAGGTAGACGCGGGGACCATAATGCGAGCCTAAGAGGTTGGGGATATTTGATGCATCTAGACGATGCAATTGCATTACGCGATGATCTGGAGGAGCAGAGAGAGCAGAAAGAGCAAATGGACTTGTTCGTAGATGGCTAGGCGCAAAAAATCATCTCAGAAGAGAAACGTGCCTGTGAAGCAGCAGGAGGAGAGTGTTGAATCACTTCCAGCTCCTGGCTTTGTGAGTCCAGCCTCAGCAGAGCGACAAATCGTTTCAGCGGAGTACTCAGGTCCGATACCGCCACCTTCGATGTTGGCTAATTATGGAAAGGTTGGAGCCGATTTCCCAGAGCGCATCTTGAAAATGGCAGAAGAACAGCTCGCGTTTGAGAGGAAAGAAATCCATTACATCAATCGGAAATTTGGAGGCTCGTTAACAAGACAACCGATAATGGCTTTCATACTCATTTACACGGTTATACTCCTGAGCTTCGCGATGATATACCTTGGTAAGGATGTAGCCGGGTTAATAGGACTGGTTCCGTCGATGCTCGCTGCCATTGTCCATCTATTTAAGGTGGCAAAGAGCTCGACTGATTGACGAAAAAATTTTGCGTTTTTTCAGACTCAGATTCTACCGAATTCAACATCCTTCAACTCTGCGTTTTCCTGAAGATCTGAGCTGTTTTCTGAGTTTATTGTCCACTCCGCCCTGCTTTTTTCCTCTCCTTTCTCGCAGTCTTCACCGAAACTTGTCGCAACCCCCAACAATCTGTACCGAACCGCGACATTTGAACGCCGGAATTGCGACAAATGGATTTTCGGGGCTAAATCACTTGACAAATCTGAATGCGGTGAGGACCGCCTCGATTACCCCGCATCTGGAGGCATCATCGTATCGATCACGCTGTTGATCGGAGCCTCTGCAACAGCTAGACTTAATCTCCTTCAGTGTTGCTCTTTTTTTAGCGATATTGAACCTCGAAAAGTGTAAAGTAACTGCTGCGTGGTAGAGATCATCACCTGTCCGCCTAGTATTGATCCATGAGAAAAAAGAAAATCTGGCCCTGGTTAGGCGGAGTGCTCGCTGTGGTGGTTGGCGGACTTTTGGTTGAATGGTTGTGGGAAATCAAGGTGATTCACAACATTGGAAGCTTGTTCAAATGGATCTGGAATATCATAGTCTATCCGGTAACCCTGCCGTTGTGGCTGTTGGTTGTAATCATTGCAGCGGTCGCGGGTGTAACATGGCTGTCTTTAGGTAAAGGCAGTATCTACTCCGCACATTACGAGTACGTGAGAGACGAAATTATGGGCTTGAAATGGGAGTGGGCGTGGCACGGAGGACTCATTTATAATTTGATTTTCCTTTGCCCGAAATGTTCGTATCAACTATTTGTGGATAAAACTTATAATTACGAGGGCTATGATGGTGGGAGTATGGTCAATTGCCCCAATTGTGATTTCAATAATACCTGGCAAATATCAACTGAGGAGTTTGAGGATCGAGCGCTGAGAGAGATTCAAAGAAGAATCAGAACTGGCCAATACAAGTTGACTGAAACTGCTCCGAAATGAGTCCGAAATCAGCTCGCTTTTTTATATATCGCGACATATTTCATCCTTCGAAAAGCATGGCCGGTACACCGAATCGGGCCGAACTACACCGCCATCGGTCAGCTCCTGATCGCCCATCGCATCGACACTGAAATCTCAACACGCCGTAAATGCAAAGCATGAAACGATTGCGATAGCTAGGCCCACCGTGATTCTATGGAGAAAGAATTGATTCACTATCGATTTGCACACTTATTGGATTATTGTTACTGCCAGTGTGTGTCGTCGGTCACGTCGAAACCCTGAGCGTCATCGTCGCTCATCGCGTTAAGAAGAATTTTAATATCTCTCGACTTCCTTGCGACCTGCTTCGATTTGGCAAAGGTTGTTTTCAGCGCGGAAAGATCAGAGGGGTTGACGGTCGTACCCTCTGTCAGGGCAATCAGCATGACGGTGATTTCATCCAGCCAATTCACGGTAGGATGAGCATCAAGTATTCGCGCTGCCCGTTCGCGGCGTAGCTCCTCCCGTCTTTTATCGGCCCATCCCCCAAACGGGACATGAGCGTCGATGATCGCTTGAATTGCAGAGCGGTCCGATTCTTCTGGGCCGAGGACCTCGAAGTACATCGGAACTCTCGTAGCCTTTCCATCAACGATTTTGCGGTTGACCGTTTTGTACCCTGTCACGACAATTCCCCCGGCGATAATTTCGTCGTGCAGGTTCGGTCCTGGTCTTTCGAGTAGATCAAATTTCATTTCATGAACTAGGTTGGTAGATGAATTCCAAGCCTAATATTTGGATATACGAATCATCGGAAGCCATGACGAGGTTTGTCATGTCTCCTGCAACAATCTGTCCGACATACCCTGCGGTCATATCAAGAGCAATAACCTCGCTGATCGTCACGCTAAGGGTTTCGTTCAAGGCCGTGTCAGCCAGTGTTGCCGACTCGCCAATTCCGGCGACCGTCAAGTATCTGTCCCACTGCAATGTCTCAGTAGTATCAGGATAGATCCACATTTTCACGGAAACCACTGAGGCGAAATTGTCCGGTATTCTGAACTGGAAATAAATTTCGTCAGCACTTGATGCTCTCGTATACACGAAGGTTGCCGTCGAATCTGATCCTGTTTGAAATATGGGAGGGTAAGCAGCGAGTTTGTAAGTAGGATTCAGCCATAGCGAAACGTTAGGAGCATCCTGAACGCTCGGCAAAAACAGCATCCTGTCCGCGTGAGTGGCGATTCCCATCACCCGCGCTACGCTCGGAGCGGTCTGCGTAAGGGCTCCAGCCGTTGCCGATAGATAAATGGGATTTCCAACAGTCCAAGCCCAACTATCGTCACGAAGAATCGTGTTCGGCATGGCAAACAGACCGGCAGCGCCAGCAGCAATCGTTGCAATCGCAATAAAAACACCCCTCTCCGCTGGCGCAGTGCCATCTGCATCGGCTTTCCATGCTTTCCCGTCAGATTTGATATAACAGGGCTGTCCAAAAACAAGGGCTTCTCCTGCGGTCAGAAGAATGATATTCCCACTTGCTTTGTGATCAGCTGAGGGCGCTGCAACGTGCTCGATACTAAACTCATTAAGAGCAAGATTACCGCCGATCTGAGGAGTTGTGTCCTCAACCACATTGCCGATTCCGCTACCAGTGCCTATCTCCTTGACAGTATTGTCGGACAATCCGAGCCATAGTTTCCCATCAGCAACGTTCACATTCGCGGCCAACTCGCCGGGCTCAAGCGACGAGGGAACTGCCGATGCAGTACTACTCCGTTTAACCTGTATCTTATTTGCCATGAGACTCTTTTAGAACGTGCCTCCATCGAGAGGAGACGCCAGAATCGCCTGACGAACTCTCAGGGGCGACATTCGCTTAATAGCGGCCTCTGTACCCGTCTCCATCTGCGACTGAGATGCGGCTCCAACCTGGTTGTTGTAGGCCGTTTCGATCGCAGGATCGGTCTGATCAATCGTTGCGTTCGCAGCAATGTTAGACAGCTTCGTGATTTCGGTAGCGCTCGTGAACTTGTTCGTCGTGCCTGAATCATCGAGGTCATCAGGATCGATTACAACCGCTCCAGTCTTGGTGTTGACGCTCGCAACTGGAGCACCTGAAGCATCGGAGAAGATGCCGAAATCAACATCAGTCGTACCAACTGTAATGGCTCCAGTGGTCGTAATGACCCAACCTTGCTGAGCGTGAACAGTGCCTCCAATTACAATCGTATACAGACCAGAAGTGACCTCAGCGTTTTCATCAGTATCTGATGTTCTCGACCAAGCACCGGCAGCAGAGGTATATATTCCATTCTCAGACTTATCCGTCTGATTCTTAACAAGAACCCGACTTGCTGATGTGAGAATGCCATCAAGCGTCTGTTCACCTGACAACGTGATATTGGCAGTCGTCGCAACATCACACGCTGATTTGGGATCGAGCCCAGCGGACATCGCATCTACATACTGTTTTGTCACAGCATGGAGGGCGGCAGTAGGATCACCGTCAAGCGTGATCTTGTCCGTCATCGTGCCTCCCGACTTCATCAGCGCGTTCGCTGCTGCTACCTTTGCAGTAGATGTAACTTCTGCGCCATCCTCAACATTCAGGATGGCTAGCGCTTCTGCCTTGGTCAGGTTCGTAGGACCACCTGAAGACTTCCGACCCAGAAGTTGTGACACGGCGAGCGTCACTACTAATGGCGTATTGTCTGCTGTGGCCATCAAAACGGAGTTCGCATCGTAATCCGTCTCCATCACCGCGCCAGCAGAGTCCACTTTTGCGGTGCTGGTTACTTCAGCACCCGCTTCGATGTTGTCCAACTTGTCGACATAGACCTTCCCGCCAATCGTATCGACGCCAGGGCCAGGAACACCTACAAATAGCTTATCTGAATTGGTTGAATAGCCAAGTTCGCCATCAAGTAGTGATGCCGGTACAGCTGTACCAGAAGAGCGTTTAATTTGGATAGTTTGGGGCATTAGAATGAACCTCCGTCCACGTTAGCCGTTGCGCCTTCGGCGATTCCGACAAGTTTTGTGCGTTCTAGTGATGTGAAAATTTTTTCTGTTGATGTCTCCGTTACCTGCGAAGCTGCCAGGTCCATGTTGGGCTGAGACCCTGCCTTGAGGACGCCGCCTATTCCGCCGGTCACATCGAGATCCAACGGGATCTTGACTGCGTCTGCGTCCGTGAAAAGAAATGTGCGCATTACGCCGCCGTTCAGGGCTTTCAAATGCACATCAGAATGCTCCAGTCCTGTGGCTGGATCGGTGATGAGCGCGATGAACTGAGCATAGGTTTCATCTGACTGCGCCACGTTGTGCATCACGAAGTCAAAAGCCAGGCCGTCACCAATCGTCTTCGCATCAGAATCGAGCTTCAAGCCCTGCACTACTCCAAGGCCATCCTGCCCAGTTAGTGGGAGTGGCGTAGTGGTCGCAGCTTGCGACTTCAGAGCCCAGTGCATTGCGCTATATTTTCCCGCCTCAACGAGAACGTCCTCAGCCTCTGAGGACCATAGCTCAGCCTTTATCAGCGCACGTTTTACGCGCGGCCAATCCAGCATTATGAGCGCTTGAGCTGACATATTAGGTGACTGTTTTCGCGGGGATTACGGTCGGATTTCCGTCGGTGTCCCGCGTGATCGTAGGCTGCGTGAGGGTCTTCGAGCTGACGGTATGAGTCACAGTGTATTTGTTGATCATTAAGTGCGTCGAGTCGATCTCAACGGTCGTGAAGGTGCCGCCTGATCCGTCTGGCCAGAGCACCGTTCCGCCAGTCAATACTTGATCTGCGTCGTAGGTCATGGAGGTCAGCTGATACGTCTCTTGCTTCAGCTCCTCGTCGCTGATTCCAGCGCCTCCAAATGGAGCGCCCTTGAGCTTATCAGATGCCTTGACCCGAACGATTTCGCCGTCCGAGTTTCGGCGGTGCAACGTGTCGTCCGTTGCCCCTGGAATAATCTGAGCTGCAAGTGCTAAATCAGGCATGGTTTACTTTTCTGGATCGTATTTATCTGCCATCTCGATCAGCTCTTCGACACTGAAAAACTTCCTGATCAGCTGCGAATGAGTTGGCTCCGTATTGAGCGTCTTCCTGGCGATCATCAGCTCGTAACATTGACGGATTTTCTTCAGGTCTTTGGCCGTAAACCTGAGCCCCGTTTCCTGCCCGAGGATTAGATGATTTTTCTGAGGTGGCCAGCCCCAATTTCCTGGACCCATTCGGACCAATTCGAACTCTTCGATCTCCGCGTCAGTCGGGTCAAGAATCGATACCCGGAGTCCGTGAGCCCATAGCTCCGTTTGCAGTCCGAGACCCTGCGTGATGACCTTCGTGCTCAGCTCGATCCGCTCCCAAAGAGATAGCAATATCGCTTTTGAGTTTCCAGTTTCGGAGTCGAGTTTCGCCTCAGTTTTTGGACGTCTCTTCGGAGTCGATTTTGTGGCGGTTTTCGCGGTCATTTTATTTGCTCTTTTGGCGTATCGTGGCCTGTGTTATTCTGTTCTGATGACCTTCCAGCTGCGCGAACATACTGACGCGATCCTCGGGGTCTTCCAGCGCCTGTATGTCGCTCCAAACCAGGTCGAGAATCAGCTGAGCGCTTTCGGTCGTGACGCTCTGCGTAGTCTGCATCAAGAGGCCGATGCGCTTGATTGGATCCGTGATTTGTGCCGCCGATTCGAGCAACATCGTGAGAGGTGATTTCTTTGCCATGATCATGGTGTTTTGTGTTATAAAAGTTCGACGCCGTAGAGCCTCATCGAGGTGCCGCCGCTGTCTTGGACGTCCATCGTGGCGGTGTAATTTGGCATTGCTGTGCTTGCGTTCGTGTTGATGCCATCGCTGAGGCGGATCAGATCTGCTTTGGCCCATCCTCCGACCTTCTCGGCATTCAGATTCGTGCAGATCGTTCCGTTTGAAATCGGCACGTCGCCGCTCGCGTTTCCGGCGTGGTATCCATCGAGCTTATCGGCGTTGAGATTGGTGCAGATCGTTCCGTTTGAAATGGCCACATCGCCGCTGGCATTTCCAGCGTGAAAGCCGTCGATCTTATCTGCATTCAGGTTCGTGCAGAGCGTTCCGTTTGAGATCGGCACGTCGCCGCTTGCGTTGCCCGTGTTCAGGCCGTCGATCTTGTCTGCGTTCAGGTTCGTGCAGAGCGTTCCGTTCGAAATGGGCACGTCGCCACTCGCGTTGCTCGCGTTCAGCCCGTCGAGCTTATCGGCGTTCAGGGTGACGCAGAGCACGCCGTTCGAAATGGGCACCTGGCCAGCCAGGTTTCCGGCGTCGTAGCCATCGAGTTCGTCAGCATTCAGATTCGTGCAGACGGTCCCGTTGTTGATGGCTACATCGCCGCTATCATTTCCGACGTAGAGGTTGAGTTCATTTCCGAAACGAGAGCCTTCCGTAACCACGTCCGCGCCGTCAATATCCACCCAGGACCCGGCCCCAACATCGAGCGTGATCGAGCTATTGCTTTTGAGCCGGACGGACTGGCCATCAATGAGAAATTCGCCAGCTGCTGGATCGGGAGTGTAGGGCGCTGAAATCGTCCGTCCTGAGAAGGTGAGGTCGCCAATCAGCCCACTCTTGAGGTAGAAGGTTCCGTTAGAACTGATGTTGAAATTCGTCACGCCGTCATTCATTTTGAGCGTGCCGGTGATGTTCATGTTGTTGCCGGTGAGATCGCCCGAGAATGAGCCATCGACGCCGGAAAGGGTGCCCTTGATGATGACATCCGTGTCAAAGACAGTCGCGCTCGTAATGTGAACATTTGCGCCCAGGACCACGAAATTGCCGTTGATTGTTGTGTTGGCATTTAGCTCCACGTTGCCGCCCGAAACCACGAAATTGCCGTTGATCGTCGTGTTGGCATTTAGCTCGACGTTTGCGCCGTTTACCACGAAGGATCCGAGAATCGTCGTATTGCCGTTCAATTCGATCTGATCGCCCGTCAGCCGCGCGATCGAGCCGCCCGTTCCTGCCTCTAAATCCAGCTCTGCCAGGCTGAAGACCCCGCCTCCCAAGGCGCTTGCGCTAACGACTGTTCGAGCGCCAATTGTATCGACGCGTTGAGTGATATTTGTTGCAGCCGTAAAACCATTCGAGGTGTTAATCGACGTATGCGATGTGATGGAGGCTTCAGAGTTTCCCACGCGGACGTTGATCGTAGCCAGGTTGATGGAGCTAGGATTGACACCTGCGACAACGAGCGCAATGTTGTCATCATTCTGCTGGATCGCTGAGCCGTGTAAAACCAGCTCACCCGCGTGCTCTGGCACGATCAATTCTAATCGCTTGGCGAACTGGATAGGATCTCCGTTGACGAGAACAGGATCTCCGAGCGTATCGGTCAGCTCCTGGACCGGGCCCGTTCTGACCTGCTCGACGCGCCCTGCCAGGGCGTCGAATTCGGCCCTCGTCACTGTGCGGGTAAAACCGGAGCTGGTTGCCAGGCTCTGGGTCTGCTCGTGGACATCGCTGCGCGTGATCGATGATCCGTCTTCGGCCTGTATCACGACGGGAACGGGATTGTCGAGCGTATACCCGACGATCAGCAGGCCGCTCATTATAGGCGTGAATACTGGCTCAACCGCGTTGACATGAATTCGCTTCGCTCCTTTGGGAGCGTTCACTGTGATCCAAACATTAGCTGCGATGGAGGCATCTTTGCGTTTGATGGCCACAGCATCGCCTCTTTGGATCTGCTCGCGCAGAGCAGAGACCATCAGACTGGTAATGTCAGCGCCATTCACATTCTCCGTGAGGAGCGCGAGCGATCCTTGCTGAACCAGGTTGTAGGTCGCATCACGCGTCAGCGTGGAGGTATTCGCTTGCTCGGCTTCCGACTTGAAAACGCCCGATCCCTTGGGGATAAAGCTCGTACCCAGGTCAAAAGGAATGACCTGAAGCTGAATCGTGCCTGGCAGCTGATCACTGGCCATCGTGAGGGCAACATGACCGCCGCGAAGCTTTCCGATGATGATCGTTTTTCCCTCTTCGAGATTCACCTGGCGAACGGCCAGCGCCGCGCTCACATCAACAGGAATCAATGAAATAATGCCAGGGCCGATGTCAGCGCTCGTGATGGCCAGCGCGTTGCGCACGGCCAGATCTGAGGTCGAGTCCTCATGGCCACGCGTGAGGTGCTGAACGCCGCTTCCTGTGGGCCCTGCCAGGAACTGAGCACCGTCGTTTGAAAGGGCGTCGAAGTCGGGCGTGAACTCATCCTCTCGGACCTCGATCAGAATGCACTCGGGCTCTCTCGTTTCGTAGCCTTCCTTGAGATGACACGGCAGGTATGCGTCGCCATCGATGACGAGCGCCTTGATGCAGCTGATGCCCAGACCGGCAAGAAATCCAGAGTTGATTACGCGGTTTCCGAGGCGCGTCTGCACGAGGGCCTGATGCGCGAGCATGTCCGCAGCCGTCAGCCCTGAATCGGGCTCGGAGACATAGGGACCGATCTTCCAGTCGCTGAGTAATGCGCCCGTAGAATCCGTTGTGGCGCTCTTGTGGGATGATGTTGGCCCCGTGCCGTGGCGAACTACGATCGTTTCTCTCAGAGCGCCAGAGCCCCGAATGGCGTAGTCGATAACGCTCGTGCGCGAGGTCGAAATATCTTCGCCGTCCGGATTGGGGAAGATGTTAAAGTCATCCCAGATCAGCCAGGCTGTTTTATAGGCATAGCCGAGCGGACCCGTCTCAACGACGGACTCTACCCGAAAGGTCATCGAGCCCGCGCCCGGCACAGCAGGCGTGAGAACGACGGGATTCTGCCAGGATTCGGGAGCGATGAGAAACACGCACCTGCTTTTCGTTGTGGTCCACGTAGTGATCTCCGTATCGGGATCGTGCTTCAGGTAGTAGACGGCGCCGCCGACGGTGAGCGTGTGCGTGATGAGCGCGTTCGCTCTAAAGGTGCCCGTCTCCTTCGCGTTCGCTCTCGCGGCTGCGGTAAGCTCAAGGAATAGGCGCGGGCTCACGGCGAACTGCTGGCCAGCAGCGATTTGAACTGCGTTGTCTCTTGTGGCGTGCTCATCGCTCCCGTCCAGCCTCAGGGAGTCGCTCAGTCCCGGCAGAGTATTTATCGCGGGTAGAAAGAGCGCTCGATTAAGAGTAACCCCGCCGCGCTGCAAGCGGGCTGCGTCCTTGTAATCGACCTTGGCACCACCGGAGAGCGTCCAGCCGTCAGCACCTTCGTCAACTTTTCGCTTTTGGAAGCCTGGGTTTTCAACAATCGAGACGACAGCACCATGATCGTAATTGACCTTGACCGCAGAAAAGGCTTCCCGCATGGGCGAGAACGGATTCTTTTTGTGCCACTGCTTTTTCGGTAGCGTGATCTGAGCCGAGTAGACATCCGTGGTAGGAGCCGGGCCTCCAGAGAAATGATTGTAGGAAAATATCGTCCTGGGGAACGTCGGATAGGCGAACTGGCCACGCTGGTAGATATGCCACATTCCATCCAGTTGGTGGATGAAAGCCAGCTTTCCAATGATGAGGTCCCTCAGCACGTAGAGGCACGTTGGAGCGGGCTCGTCGTTTCGGACATAGTTCCCAGGATCGACGTATTCCTGAAGCAGTGGAGAAGGCGTGGCCGTCATCTGAGGTGTAAACCAGACGGAGCAGGTTGCCACGGGCAGCTGAAAGTCAAGTTTATTCAGGATGAAGAGCACCCAGTAAATCCAGGGCTGCGGACCAATATCCAAGAGGCCCTGAACCGTGCCATCGTTAGCGAGAAAGTCCTCCGTTGCCAGCCATCCCAGGCCGTCATGCCCGATGAGCGTATTCGATTCCGGGATCGGCTCCAGGCTCAGATCTCGAAGCGTCTTCGAAATCATTCCCACTGCATGAGGCGCGCCGTCGTGCAGCACGCGGAAGCGCCATAGCTTCTCGTCAGAGTACACGTCCGACATAACATCGATCGAGACCGCAGGAATGGGAATGCGCCCAATGGAGGCGCGCGTGGGTACGAGCTCGTCGGTCTCTGCCAGGCTGTCGGATCGGTGATACCCGCCTGGGCCCAGCACCTTATCCGCCAGGCTGCCGACGAAGTCTTCTTTGTCAAAGAATACCTCGACCAACTGGCCTAATGCGTCCGTGCGAGCGTGGCGATATTTTGCTCCATATGCCACTATTCAAGAGCTGCAATTGCTTCAATCCTGCCCGTGGCATGATCAACGGCTCTGAGGGTCGCGCCCTCGGCTTTGAACTCGATCGATCCGATCGCGCTCACAACGGCTTTCGATACAGCTGCTTCAAGTTTATCCGCGTCGATCGAGCTGGCACCTGCCATCTGGAGGATTCCGCCCTCATTGATCATCGAGAGGAGGGGGTAGTTTCGCGTGGCTGATGCCGCATTGACCACATATTCGCCGTTGGACAGCCGGGCCGGGATCGAGTCCGAGGTCCCCGTTCCGGGGCCGGTGACGAGTCCTCCGCGGCTGAACGAACGCGGCTGGCGATCGCCCTGCAAGCGCTCGCGCTCCGCGTCCTGGCTTTCCTGCCTTTTGATCGAGTTAGCGATGGCGGAAGCCAGGATGATGAGCCCGGTACCGGCAGCGGCCAGGCGTGCAGCACGTCCCCAAAGGCCAGCGGCGGCGAGCGCGGCAGCCTGCTTGAGCAGCATTTTTCCGATGCTCCTGGCGATGTCGGCCAGGATCAATTTCATGGCTTTGGCCATGTCATCCATCGATCCCTCGATGCCAGCGATCGAAGCGCCGATGCTTTCCCCGAGCGCCGTAAACGCTTCTATGCCGCCCGTCTTGATCGTCTCCATCGTATCGATCATCATCCGGCCAGCCGAATCCAGGGCTTCGAGCTCAAGGATCTTCTGGTATATATCCCAGCGCTCACCCGCAGACTGCGCTTCAGCGTAGCGCTGGCGCAAGACTGACAGATTGTGGTTCACGGACGAGAGCGCTCCATCGAGGGCCACGAGTCCGTCTTTGAGCGCTGCACCGAGATCGAGCTCACCCTCTGGGAGCTCGAATTCTGCTTCGAGCTTGATGGGCACGGGAACAGCATGATCGCTGTTATTCACGTTCTGAAGGTCTTTTATCAGCTGCTCTTTCCCGCTTCGGAGTTGTTCTTCGAGCTCAGCAAACAGGAGCGGATATTGCTCTGCGTACTCTTCCCGGTACTTCTGAATTTCTTGATCGACTTCCAGGCTGATCGTTTCCAGGCGTTTTTCTAGTCCCTCCTCCATGAGCCGTAGTTCGAGCTCTCGCCGCGTGAGCGCGTTCTCGATCACAACCTGGTCATCGCCGTCTGTGGCTACTGATTCCTTCTTGATCTCCAGTATTTGGGACTCGATCATTTTGAGCTCGCTACGCTTCTGAACCAGCTCGTCCGTGATCGATCCCTGAGCTTCGAGCTCCTTCACTTCCTTGGCCAAGACAGCGCGCCTGGCTTCCAGATTACTAGCTCCCTGCATCACCGCCTGAGAGATGGCCGTCGTGACCGAGTGCAGCTGCTCTTGAAGCTCGTTCTGCTGCTCCAATAGGTCGTTCTGCCAGCCGATCACGGTGTTCGTGCGGAAGGGCAGCTCAGCGTTTCGCTCCAGCTTCTGAGCCGTTTCGTCCAGCTGATCATTAATCTGGGCCTGCTGATCCTTGAGCTCGGCATAGCGCTGGAAGAGCTGCGAGCTGGCCAGCTCCTTGATGTCGCCCGTCAGACCCTGAATCTGTGTGCGCTGATTTTTGATTTCCTGCGTCGCTTCGCTTGTGCGATTTCGGAACATGAAATACGCCGTTGCAGCAGTGGCCAGGACGGAGAGCAAAAGCCCGATCGGGTTGCTCTTGATGGCCGTATTGAATCCGAGCTGAGCAATCGTGGCGCGCTGGGTGACGACGGCGTAGAGCTGCTTTGCAAACGCAGCCGCCCGGATCCTGAGCGCGATCAGGGAGACGATGATCGATTCTGTTTTTAGAATGGCGATGTAGGAGCCCGTCGCAACGCTCAGCACGGCGATGATCTTGGCAGCTGTCACCATTTCTCCCGTGTGGTTTTTCATCCACATAGCAGCCGTGATCGTGGAGTCGATCACTTCTTTGAGCTCATCGCTGATTAGGGCGTAGCCGCCGAGCGCGATCGCTTTGACGAGCTCCATCAGCTTCGCCGTGGATCCAGCCAGGTTGTCCGTCTGAATCGCTGCCTGCTCCTGAGCCGTGTTGGTGTCGGTGACGCGATCGGTCATCTCTTGGACGGCGTCCGCGTTCTTGATCAGCATCGAGGCGGCGGTAATGTTTTCGCGGCCAAAGATCTTGACCATACCAGCGGCGTCTCCGAGGAGCGGCTGCAATTTTTTCAGCGTCGCTACGAGGCCGTCATTCTCCAGATTCACGTCTTTAATGCCCAGAGCTGCGAGCTCCTTCATCGACGTTCTGAGGATCGTGACCACGTTTCTAAAATTCGTGCCTGCCTGCGAGCCCTTGAGCATTCTCTGGCTCATCACTTCGAGAGCTCCGACTGTGACCTCGAACTCGATGTTGGCATCAGCTGAGGCCGTTCCAGCTTCTTTGATGCTCGCGGCAAGATCAGGTATTTCAGCGGCTCCGAACTTCGCGCCAGCAGCCAGCGCGTTGACGACGCGGGCGCTTTCTTCTGCCGAGAGGCCAAACTGATTGATGGATCCAGCGACCGCTTCAGCAGCCGTAGCCAGGTCTGTTTTTGCGGCCAGGCTGAGAGTCACAACCTGCTCGCCCAAAAGCTTAAGACCCGCGACGCCGCCAATCGTCGTGATGTCGATGTTAGAGGCGAGCAGCTTGTATGCTTCGACCTGATCAACAGCTGCAACACCGGTCCTAATAGACTCAGAAACCGCCGTATCGCCCAGCTCCTTCAGGTCATCGCCCATGATGCCGGTGATGGCGCTGAGGTCCGAAAGCTGCGATTCTAGCGCCTTACCACCTTCTAGTATGAGACCGGGGATTTGAGCGAGCTTGCTCGTGAGCGCGGTCACAGCGTTTGCGGCGACGAAGCCGAGCGCGGACTCCATGATGCGTCCGAATCGCGGACCCTCTTTCTGGGCCGTATCGCCAAGACGAACGATGACATCGCCTACACTGTCAACGCCTGTAATCACCTTACCGGTGCCGTCAAGCTTGAGAGTCAGTGTGATCGTCTTGTTTGCCATCAGATGAGATAGTCAGATATGTTACTTGCGATGTGATCGATGCTCCCGATCGTGAGATAGAACATCATGTCTTCGAGCGAGAGCTCGTGCCGGATATGCGTGTGGTCGCTCGCGCTCAGGCGTGATAGGCCACGGGCGAGGGAAACGCTCTCTGCAATAGAGTCTTTGAGGGCGGAAACGCCGCACCGGTCAGCATAGTGTGAAGCTCGATTTTCTGCTTTTCGAAATGCTTGAAGCACTCGAAAAAAAAACCAGCTGTGATGAAGGCCACGAGCTCTTCCGCAGCTGGCTTTTCGTACCTCGAAAGGTCTGTGTCTGAATCCTCGGTGAGCATGATGGCCAGCATCTCGGCTCCCGTTTGGAACGGATCAGAAAGTTCAACCTGGCCAATCTCTTGCTCCCCCTTTCGGACTTTGTCTGGATCCAGGTCCAGGAGCAAGCAGATGCGCTCGAAGCGATCGTAGTTGATCGGGTTGAAGTCAAATTTGATTTGTACGGTGCTGCTCTTTTCAGCAGCTTCCGGTGAGTGAGTGTTCATAGATCACGGCGTATAGACGACGGTGTAAGCTCTGTCGGTGCCAGCTGCGACGGACTCGCCCGAGACGAGTACAAAACCAAATTCCCCGTCTTCCGCGATCGGATTGGTCTGTATGGATAGGAGCACGCTCGTCTGGACTACTACGGTTTTTCCGTCCGCGCTCGTCCACTGAAGGTCGTAGCGCGTGAGCCCGATCGATGCTATTCTGACGGTATCCACCGGCACGGAGTCCACGTTGATGCCCTGCACCTTGAAGGGCACTCTCTCGCCCGTCGTGCCCATCTGCCCGGAGCCTGCTGCCGCTTGGAGCGCCGCTGGCTGTGGCCACTGGTTGCCCGACTTGGTGAACGTGTCAAGAGTCAGGACGGGAGCCGAGAAATTTCCGCTTACTGCGTCAATCTTGAGAACCGAGCAGCCGCCCGGAAAAAGAATTTTAGACATGATTGAATCCTAGTAGGTGTAAACTTTGGTCGTGCCGTAAGAGGTCTTTTCGCCCGCGAATTTGACGATGCCGTACTCGCCGAGCTTTACGATGGGCGAGGTGGTGATCTTCATCAGCACGTTCAGGATGAGGAGCGTCGTGTTTCCGTCCATAGAAATGATCTTCATATCGACGCCCGTGATCGCGAAGGCAAGCAGACGAATCACTTCGATGACCGCTTCATCCTGGTTCAGAGCGAAAAAGTCGAAATCGCACTCTTCGCCTACGGGTACGCTTTGATTGCCGTAGATCTCTGTCGTTCTCGGAGCGGCCTGTGGCCATTTCTGGCCCTCTTCGGGCAGCTCTGTAAGAGTCAGGAGCGGCGTGAGGAAATCGCCTCCCGCCTCATCGATGATGACACTTCCGACTCCGCCATGAAATAATTTTAATGCCATTGCCTTGCTCGATTACTATTCGGTTTCGGTAGTCTCAGGCTCATCCACTGGCACGCTACCAGCTGCTGTGCGCTTGATGCGGGTGTCGGCCTTGAAGAGATCCGCGTCGCCGAGAACGAATCCGCCTTGCGTACTCGAAACGGTCACGCCATCGCTTCTCACGTAGTCACCCGTTTCCAGGAACGTGAACCGATATTGCTTTTTAGTCTTAGCCATTGTTTGAAGCGAAATAAATGATGAGCTGAAGGACTCCGATCACTAGGAATCCGATCGTAGCCGAAGCCTTGATCACCTGGGCTAGAGTGGGCCGCGTTTCCTTGATGGTTTTGATGTCCGACTCATTGCTACCTACCCTGTTAAAAAGTTCAATTTTGTCTTTTCGATGGTTCCTGTTTGCCTCCTTCTGATCGGTGATAAACGTGTCAAGTTTGCCGGTCAGTGCGCCGATGGCTGTGTCGAAATGCTCCTTGGTGATTTCGCTCATTCGTCAACATGGTCATCCGTTTGTCCCTGTCCTATGGCGAGCATGACGGTTCCAACGAGCCCCTGGAGGCCCGTTATAATCAGCAGGATGCCGTTGATAATTTCCATGTACGAGTCGGGCGCAGCGGGAAGCGAGGCCGCAGCGCCGCCAGTGACGCCAGCACCGCCCAAAAGCGCCATGCCGACGCCGCGAACACGTTTCCCTACTCGTGAGGTTTTGCCTCCGATGAGCCTGGATACAAGCCTGAGTCCTCTTCCTACCTTACTCATCGCCATCACCTCCAGTCGCTAAGGGAGCACCAAGAATGTCTACTGCCTGTTTGCGCCAGTCCTCAGCTATTTCGAGCGTCGTAATGCCCCGCTCAGCAAGGTCCGCCGTCGATGCGTCGGCAAGATCCGCCAGGGTCGCGATCCCGGCCTCACGTAGGGCTTCAGCCGTTTTGGGGCCGATACCCGATACGTCTTCGAGGCCGGGGTCACTCTCTTCGTCGGTTGGTGCATTTCCAGAATTTGGAGTGGTTTCAGCGCCCTCGGAAGCCGTTTCCTCTGGGGCTTCCTCGGGCACCGCGCCGATGTAAAAGTTGTCTTCCTCAGCAATTTTTGCGGCCTGCGCTTCGGTGGCCATCCCAGAGGCCCCGCCCGTCGCCTGGCTAAACTGAACGCCGTGAAGGATGCCCCTGAAGTAGGGATTGTGGCAGCGGACTGTGATGATCTTTTTCATTTCTCGGGCGGTATTAAGTGCTGAAGGTGTGACCGGGCCCTTTCCCGAAACCACTCACAGAATCGAGAGGGTAGGCCCAGGTCTGCTCTGGATGGAGCGTTTTATAGCTTGACGTTTCTGATGCGGCGGATGACGCGCTTGCGCTGAATCGCGTTGTCGGCCCTCATCTCGAACTTGGCGCGTTCGCTTTCCTTCTGTTCGAGCTGATGCAGGTCATCGAACTGGAGGCCGGAGTTGGTCACGATCGAATACTTGCCGTCCCCTGGCTCCATGATGTAGAACGAGGTCGTGTTCAAAAGAGGCGTTCCGTTGTTGTCCGGCTCGTCATTCTTGATCACGTCGTTCGGCACGCGGATGATTGGAACGCCACCGATGGTCTGCTGAGGGCGGCCAAACAGGTCGCGAGACTCACCGATGATGTGCTTGACCCGTGCAATCGTGCTCAGGCGAGCAGCAGCCTTCAGGTTACAGCAAACGCCCAGCGGGTTCTTCACCTGATGCACCCACTCCTCCCAGGCTTCCAGGAACGCATTCCAATTTGCCTCAGGGCCAAGATCAAACGAGTCGCCTGATCCAGCGTCTACGGCGTCGATCACCATCGTCGTACCAGCGTCAAAGCCTGGAACATCGGTCGTGCCATCGAGCAGATTGATGAGGCCGTTCGGCTGGCGGGGGCTTCCCCCTCCAGTGCCGTTAAAGAAATCTTGCTCGACGAGCTCGCCCCATTTTTCAAGCTTCGCGGCCAGCTCGCGGTTCAGCCAATCATCGATATTGAGCTTGCCCAGCGCTTCATCTGCGCGGTGCGAGCGGTCAACGTCTACCGAGTCGCCAAAGAAGGCCAGGCTTCCGCTCGTCTTGGTCGGTGGCACCTTGTCTTCGGGCGTGTACTGCCCGGCGAGAGCTCTGCGCTGGAGCGTCGTAGTACCGTTGATGATGAAGTAATCAAAATCGGTGCCCTGCAATTCGAAGCCGCTGTGCTGCTCCATGAATCGCAAAAATTCCGAACTGTTCAGAAGAGCTGCCAGCGCCGCCGAGCCCCGTGGTCCTTCTAGTGTAGATAGCTGTGCAAGTCGTGCCATGATTCTTTCTAATAAATGTCAGAATGAAGAGGCAGGTGAGCGACTGCTGCTCTGAGGGTCTTCCGGGATTAAATGATGTCAGGTAAGGTCATTAACGTATTTCATAGCATCAGGCGCGACCATTGACCCGAGGCCATTATTAATGGCTGGACCGTTGCTGCCAGTATTCGGAGTTTCAACACGGTGCGGGCGCGTAGCGTTGGCGGCCATAGCGTCCAGTTCTTTCTTCGTTTCGTCGAAGTCCTGCCGGGCAGAACGCAGGTAGGCCTGTTCGAACTTGGGAAGAATCTTGCGCTCGGCTATGGCGGTATTTACTAAGGCAAGAACTTTTGACTCTGCGTCATCGGTCTCGCGGCTCGCGTCCGCTTCCTCTAGTTTGCCCAGGCGTGCGAGCACGTCCGGGTCAGAATTCACAGCGGGTTCCGCTGGGGTTTCAGCTGGAGTTTCCGTTGGCGGCGCGCCGCCTACTTCCTTTTCCGTGGACTTATCTGGAGCCGCGTTTGCAGCTGCCATTTCCGCCTGCTTGGAATTGTAAGCGGCCTCGATCTGTTCGTCCGTCGCGTCTTCGGGCAGCCCGAGCACGGTGATAAGTTGTCCCTTGCGTTCCATTTCTAAATCGTCGTCTGTTTTGGAAGATGAATCTGAGGCGGCTGGCCCGTTCAGGCCTTGAGAATTACCGACCGGGTCAATCTCGCCTTCGTCGAAATAGGGCCTGTTCGTAAGTGCGATTGAGTCCAGTTTCGCACCCATGCGTTCGCCGTCCTTTCCGTTTGTTTCGAGGTAATAGACCGGTGAGAAATACCGAAATTCTCGGTTCTGTAATGCGGTGAGGGCAGCTGGCGTAAACTCTGGATACTTGGCATAAAGGCCATCGTCGCGCGCTTCGACTTCTGAAATCCATCCAGCGGCTCTCGTAGATCCCCACCACAGGGACTCGTGATCGTAATCGATGAGACAGTCGATCGAAAAGCGAACGAAGTTGGCTGCCATTTCATCGACGTGCTCACGGGTGATTTTGTGAGGGAAGTTGTGATGATATGGGTAGTCTCCGAGTGGGACGATGCGAATAAATTCGTTGGGATCGTCACTAAAACTGATAGGAACAGCATTACAAAAAATGCCGTCAGGGAGCGATTTGCGGTCATGCCGAATCTCCTTTCGTGTACTGTTGATGAGGGCTCTTAGCCAGCGCATCCTTAGCGTGGTTTTCGTTCGGCACCAACATAAAACGATCCCTATCGGAGGGTCCACTCCTTTACCTTCACATGCGCATGTGAGCCTAAAGGAGGGCTGATTCAGGCTCGGACTTGGTACTTTTTGATGTCATCGATCGACATCACGAATTGCAAAGGATGATTGTAGTACCGAAGATTCTGACTAAGCCGCGTATCTCGTTTGATCCAAAAGGATTTAAGGACGCCCGGAAAAGGTTCGCCAGTGGCGACCCAGCTAAGATTATAGCCATGTTCCAGGAGGCCGAAACGGACTCCCACGTAGCGGGCTGTCTGCTCGGCAGGCGATCAGGATACAAACGTGCCTATTCAGTTGCACCCTTCGAAGAGACGAGCGGTGACAACGAGGCCCGCGAATGGATCAAAGGAGTGCTCGAACAGCTCTCGCTACGCGACCTGCTCGAAAGCATTCATCAGGCGGCGCTCAGGTGGTACAGCGTAATTGACTTCGAGTGGGAGATCATCGACAACCGCGATGTGCCGATCAGTTTCGAGTTCTATGATCAGCAGCATTTTGCCTACGACCGCGAGCGAATTCTCAAGCTCAGGGAAAAAAGTAAGCTCGTCGATATTCCAGAGGAAGCGCTCGTCGTTCAGATTCGAAGCCACAAAACACCCGTCATGCTGCCGGTGCTTCGCGACTTTATCCTCAAAGAGTTTGGCGTCCAGGCGTGGGCGTCCTTTCTCGAACAGTGGGGCGCTCCCTTTATTCTCGGGCGCTACCCCGCAGGAAGCGATGACGATTTCAAAAAGCAGGTCCAGGACGCGGTCGAGGCCGTTCAGTCTAGCGCCGCTGGCATCGCGCCCGAGGGCACCGAATTCCAAGCGATCGAAGTCGCCAAGAGCGCAGGCGATCACGAGCTCTTCGTAAAAAATGCTGACCGTGGAATTGCGATCGCGATTCTGGGCCACGCCAATGCGGTCGAGCAATCGTCGGGCTTGCAGGTAGGAGCCAACCTGGACGCCTTCGAGGTGCGCTTTAACGTCGCCGAAGACGATATGTATTTCGTCGAGCCGCATGTGAACCGCCTCATTCGCATGATCTACGATCGCAACTTCAGCGACGGGAGACACCCGCGTTTCGAGCTCGCAAAAGCGAAGCCCATCAATGCGAAAGAGCACATGGACATTGTAGATAAAGCCTTCAGCCACGGCCTCGAAATCAATCCTTCTGAGTACAGCAAAATGGGACTCATCGTCTCGCCTGATCAGGAGCCGCTAACGAAGCCAACGCGCCCACTTGACATCTTGATGGACTGATGCCAACCTATTTCAAACAGAAGCCGACGATCCGCCGCTACTTTATCGAGGAGGGACTGACGGCTCACGCCCTCTCGAAGCGCTATCGTGGGAGGCCATCCACGCAGACGGTCATCAATTGGTCGAAGGTCATCGACGAGCACGGTAAAACGTGGATCGACTACCGGCGCGAATTCGCCGAAGATCTCTACCTGGCCCAGGCATCGAGTTCGAGCGTGATGGCGAAGTGCCTCATTCAGATTCACAAGCAGCTGGCAAAACCCGAGCTGGATTCGAAAGCGGGAAACACGCTGATCATGCTTAGGAAGACGTTCGAGACGTTTGCCGATCCCAAGTATCACACGCAAACGCTCTTCGCTTTCCTGGAGGATTTTTTGCACTTCACCAAGCAGCACAATCCCGATCTGCTCACGGACGCCTTCGTAGCCAATGCGCGTGATTTCAAGAACCATATTCGAGACCGGGTAAACTTGGGCTTGCCTGAGAACCCGTAACCCCGTCCGAGACCCGTCCGAGAGGCCGCGTACCGGCTTAACCCACTATCTGTAGACCGATGGCGTCCGCGTTCAATCTGGCGAAGGCTGAGAGCAATTTTGAGGAGCTGGTAGAACGGCTGCTTTTCGAGGTCAAGGAAACCGAGCTCACGCCAGAGAAACGACGGGAGCGTCGGCGCGCAGCCGACACCGATCCCCTGGTTTTTGCAAGGACGTATTTCGCGAAGGTCTTCACCGACGAGTTCAATGCGGTTCACCACCACATCGCTGCTCTGGAGAAGGGCAAGTATTCCGTCTCCGGATTTCCTCAGTCGGGCAAGTCGGCGATAACCTACTTAGGCCTGGGCATGTGGAAGATCGCGATGGGTATGGGCGGCATCATGCTCTGCGGAGCTCGCGAGCTGCCCACGGCAACGAATGCTACCAGGCGCTTCGCTCGCATCATCAAAAAGCACGCTCTCTTGCGCTACGATTACCAGCTGGAGATTATCCAGGACTCGGCAGGCGACTACATTTTCAAGAGCGAGAACGGCACGACGCACGTTCAGGCTGGCTCCGTCAGCACGGGCGTTCGTAACAAAACGGACGATGAGTTTAACCGTATCAAGTTTGCCATTCTGGACGATCTCTACAATAAAGAGAGTGTGCGCAGCGAGCCCGACAATCAGCGCGTCTTCGAGTGGGTGACGGGCGAGGTCGATCGCCAAATGGAATACGACGGCCTGCGCATCATGCTCGGCAACTCGATCAACGAAGGATGCCCGGTGAACCTCGTCAAGGCGCACAGTCCCGATACGCACTTCAGCTTCCCGATCATTGGTGACGAGGAAGAGAGCAACTGGCCCGAGCGCCTGAGCGCGGAAATGATCGAGGCCCTGAAAGCGGACACGCCCTCTGACATCTGGTTCTCTGAGTACCTGGACGATCCCCTCGAAGTGGGAGAGGAGTTCGACGCGGATTGGCTACGCACGATCAACGTGAACCGCCTTGAAATCCTGGCTACGATCACGGCGATTGATCCCTCCTATGGCCAGAGCCCGAATGCGTGTTTCAAGGGAGCTGCTGAGCTGGCCATCCTGAGCGATCACCGCTGTGTCCTAACGGACATCTACATCCGAAAGGATGGCTATGAGCAGTTTTTTTACTATCTGCGCGAGCGCGCTCAGCTGGCCAAAAAACACAAGGCGTTTCTATTTGAAAACGATTTCGCTCAGTGGGAGATGGCCAAGCCGTACTACGACGCCTGGCTGAAGAAGGAGAAAACCCCGCTAGCGATCGTGCTGCACAACGCCAAGGATCTGAAAACGAAGCACCGTGCGGCTGACAAGGATAGCCGGATCCTCACGCTCGTGCATCCGCATCTGACGGGCATGTTTCTCTACAGCGAAGAGATTACCGGTTCGAGCGACTACGAGCTCTATCGCCGCCAGTACCTGGGATACGGAAACCAGGGCAAGAAAAAGAAGAAGGGCAAGAAAAAGGATGATGGCCTTGACGCGGTGGCCACGGCCTACATAATGATTCGCCACTACATCGAAACCGAACGGTTCAAGGGTGTTGGAAGGCGTAAGCGCGAGCGGCCCACATGGGAGAAAGGAGGGTGGCACTGATGCAGATTCACGGAGTCAATGAGGTTGCAAAAAACCTTCAGGCGCTCGCGGGCATGTTTCGCAGCCAGAAGCTGCAAAACAAAATGGGACTCGCCGCTCAGCGCAAAATGAAAAAGCTGACGCGCTCGGGCAAGGATGCTGAAGGGCGATCGTTTCCCTCAGCGCCGACGGCTGATAAGGGTCCGTATTCTCGTGGCCACCGCAAACGGCGCGAGCGCGGACACGGGCGGGGCAAAGCCCTCCAGGTCGCAAAAAAGGATCTCATCTTCAGCGAGCAGGGCGGAATGATGGACGTGATGGATCAGGCGGTATCGTCGGATCTGGAGTCGGTCGCCATCTTTTTCGACTCTCCCGAGAAATCAGAGATCGCCGCTTTTCTTATGGCCGGTGCCGGAACGAGCCGGGTCAAGCACAATTTTTTCACGCTGTCAGATTCATCCGTGGACGAGATCGGAGATCTCGTGGACCTGGAAGTAGACAAGTATCTGACCCTTTCAAACTTAAAGGATTGAGACTATGGCGCTCATCGATCTGACCTATGTGAAATCGCAGTTTCCCAAGTGGGAAGAGTTCATCAGGCAAAACATTGGCGAGACCGCGCCCGACGTGGACACGCGGCTCCAGAACATCATCGACAACTCCGAGGCTCAGCTCAGCGAGTACGCCGTCGTGACGGCGACTGCAATCGTGGGGCACCCGCTGATCGTGCACCTGATGAACCTGGTTAAAAAGCGCTGTTTCGACGTGAAGCATTCGGCGACTTCGTTCGAGGCCAAACCGGCCATCGTGCGCGACTACGAGCACACGCTCGCTATGCTCCTGAAATATCAGAAGGGTCTACTGAAGGTGCCGCTTGATTCAGGAGCGGAGGACACGCAGACGGACGTCAACATGAAGGGAGCGGGCAAAAAATTTACGGAGTGGTTTTAAATGGGACACACTGCAAGGGCCGGACTCGTGGCCCACATCGATGCCAACAAAGCCGGGCTGGGAATAGGGACTGTGAAGGTGTACAGCGGCGAGCTCACCCAGGCGGTTGAAGATCGAAACATTCTGCTCAACCTCCTGCCAGCTGCGTTCGTCATTATGAAGGACGGAGCTCGCGTCAAGAGGCAGGGAGAGTATGAAGCTCAGATCATGATCGTCTCCAATACGAACGCGATGGAGATCGAGACCGCAGCAGACGACGCCCTACTGATTACAGAGTCCGTAATCATATGGCTGGAAGCAAACATGACCTGGATCCACGGCGGGAAAAGTTATCAGATTGATCTGGAGGAAGGGATTTATTTCGACCTGAAATTGATCGAGGTGGATTTTACCGTGTACCGAATCGTGCTCGCGCTTCAAGAGGTCTAGCGGAGCAGGCTCGTGATGCCTCCAGCGACCTTTCCAATCACCTGAAAGGACTCGTCTTCCATCGATGCGGATGTAAGCTGATAGGCCGGATCGTAGCCCCGGAGCAAGACCTCGTCTCCCCTGGTTCTGGCGACGCGGACTTCGATGTTGCCTTCGTGCCATACTGCGTAGATCCCCTCCCTATCAATCTCATCAACTCGCTCTCCGATAACCATGTCGCCATCTCGAAACAGATCCATCATTCCGATTCCTTGAACCTCTGTAATAAAGGCTTTTTCGGGATCTATCGAGGCGAAGCCTTTAAGCCATTTACGAAATCCCAAACTGTATGATGAGATCGAATCGATGATTTCCGGTCCAGTCGCACCTTGGGGTTTTCGCCCGATAATGGGTACGTGTAGATCGTCTTCGGGCAGGGCGAATTTTCTGTCTCCAGCAACCCACTGTCTCTCTATTTCGTGAATGAAGACAGATCCAACATTCCGAAAAAGCCAATTCAGATTTAGGTCGTGTGAATTGGAAAGTATCTGACTAAATGGTACGGCCCCTCTTCGTCGCCAGTTGGAAACTGTCTGGGCTGTTACGCCCAGACGTCTCGACAGAGCTGCGTCGCTGGGTAAATCGTAAGCAGATTTAAGTCTGTTTAGTATCGAGTCAGATATAGTTTCCAATTGACAAGATTATATGTTGTGTACTAAACAATTTGTGTATATGTTCAGTGCCGTATAAGGAACCATACACGCCCATGATACTCAGCCCTACCGACAAACGCACCTTGTTCACGATATGTCTGCATTCTAGAGGTTTGACGAGCGTTGAATTTGCTACAAAAAATCAAGTGAGCGTCCGCTTTCTGAACATGGTTTTAAACCGTGACAAGACAAGTGCTCGAATCGATAACTCCGTGGACCGATTCATCAAAAGAAACCTTCCTTCAATTCGTAGACGAGTCCAAAATGCCGAGCAGCATTTCGGGATTGCTGCATAATTAAGCAACACTCACATGGCTAGAAAACAACGTAGATATTCAAAAATCGCCCAGCTCCTACTCGAATTAATCGACCGGGGCGTAGTCACTATCGAAGAACTCGCCTGGCGCGATTGCCTGAATTGCTCAGGGCGTCAGGTCTACAAGTACGCCAACGGCGAAGCCTGGATGGAAGACTACGAGGTCGAAGATCTCTTGCGCTACTTGTCAAGCAGAGACATTCACTTCGTTCATTCCGCAACCATGTCCCCTCGCGTCACAATCGTTGAGAGATACTTCGGACAGGCCAACGGTACGACGAAGGACGATTTTGTGAAAGCAGTTAAGGCCGCATCCGGGGCAGATGATGCGTTCGATGATAACGACAAACCCCTCGTGCGAGAGTTCATCGATGCGCTAATCGGAGCGGTCGCAGACTTCGAAGCTGAATACGAACTCCTGAAGTGATGCCAAAGAAAATCGACCGCATACAAGTTTTTGATATGATGCGATGGGGAGTCCCAAACAGCATTATTGCAGAGCGATTAGGATGCAGCGTGAGGACGATCCGAAGGCACGTTAAGGGGCTTAAAGCCTACTACCGAGAGCGGCCATTGTGGTCTGTTCTCGTCGAAACCAAATATGAATTTCTTCTCTGGGAAGAGATGAGGCAATGGGATATGTCATACGCTGACATTGCCTACAACTTCGGATTCTCACGCCAGCATATCTATCAGCAACTCGAAGAACGGCGTGACGAGATTTACTGGTCGATTCTCCGTGTTAGTGTACGGCAAGCCAGAGAAGAAATTGCGTTACGAATGATTGCTCAAAACGAAAAGGAAAAACGTGGAATCTCCGATTAGATCCTCCGAAAATCAGACTGTCGTCTTTAACCAGGATAAGAAGACCCTCGTCAAAATTGATCCGGAACGGCGTCACATTGCTCTCTCGTTACACCAACGAGCGCTGACCTCTCGGATGGAGCACTGTGCAATCATTTACCTAATGAGGGAGCACTCTCTTTTCCGACACTTGGGATTTGAATCCTTCAATGAATATGTCGAGATCGGCCTGGGCATCAGCCTTCGAAGAGCCCGAGAGCTTACTCAGGTTGGCCAGCATGTTCTCGATGATATGGGAGGGAAATCAGAAGACCCTACGCGGCGGTTGACCGCCGTTATGTCAAGAGAAACGTCTTATTTGGATCGTATTGAAGCATTGTCTGATTTTAATCCAACCAAAATCGTGACTCTTCTTTCGCACGGCGGCGCGGCGTTAACTGCCCTTCAATCTGAGGGTAGGCTTGTATTTAATGACGGTTCAAGCATTACTCGTGAGGAAATTGAGCAGCTTTCTGTAGCCAAGACTAGAGAGTTTGTTCGGGACTGGAACGCCGAAAAACGGGAAATGTCGAACCTGATCTCGCAGCAGAAAGAGACAATCAGTTTGCTCAAATCCGAGTCGAAAGAAGACGCCAAGCTGCGGGAAGAGAATCAGGATCTCAGGGAGGAACTGGACCACTACAAAAAGAATTTCGGTTCTGAAAAGCTCACGTTCCAGCAGAAGAAATCTGAGCTTACCGAGCTCCTGCATAACCTGATGAACGGCTGCGGCACGATTTATCGATGCCCCCTTGACCTGGACTCGCATGAAGTGCTTCAAAGCCTCGCTCTGCGGTGCGAGGGCGAGCTCGAACGACTCAGGGAAAAGCTGACCAGGGAGTACCTGGAGATTCGAATGGCCAACCAAGACCGGCTAAACGTCCAGGATTATTTTGACAACTCTGAAACCGGTGACGGCAGCGTAGAAGAGACGGAGTTTGAAGATGTAGCCGGGGCCAAAGAATGAGCAGCCAGAAGTCATCACGCCGAAATCGTGAGCTCGCGCTCATCCACATCGCGAAGAAGGATTTGATGGGGTCCGGTGCGCTTGATGAGGACGCCTACCGCTGGGCGATCGCTGGCATTTTGGAGCGTAGAAATCTGGATCAGAAGGGCGAGATTCCTTCGGCTGCTGATCTGGACCCTCGTGGTCGAGGTGAGCTAATCGAAGCCTTCAAGATCAGCTTTGGATGGACGGGCGGCGGCGAAGTCGTCAAGAAAGAGCGCGCACACATCGGGCGCTACTACGGCAGCGGCACGAGGGGTCAGGGTCCGTTTTTGACTCAGGACACGGCGGACGAGATCGCACGACTCGAAGATGTGCTCGGTTGGACGGCTGATCCAAAGCGCCTACAGGGTTTTATTGAGCGTCAAACGGGCCATAAAAAGTCGGTACGGATGCTCACCAAGTCGCAAGCATCGAAAGTGATCGTGGGCCTGAAACGAGTGGCCGGAATCAGTCCTCATCCACGCAGCCGCAAGCGCTCGAATGCCTAAAGGATTCGAACTTCATATCGATTGGAATGCAATCCAGGCCGAGCTCGGCGCCCGTCCTAGCGGCACGAAACGAGCCTTCGTGGACTCGGTGGCTGTTGTATACGGCGTCAGCTCTGCGTCCATCTACCGGCAGCTGAAGGACCGTTTTAAAAAGGAGAAGTCTTCTCCGCGCAGCTCGGAGAAGTATCCAAAAGTTCTCGTCCACGAAGCGGCAAAGATCCAGGAGGAGTACAAGCTCAGTTTGATCAAGGGCACGGCGCGCCGCTTGGCCACACGCCAGATCATTGAGCTCTTAGAAGAGCAAGGAATTATCGAAGAGGGATCCTGGTCGGTCGCCGGACTGAACAAGGCTCTCCGCGAAGTCGGCTACCGCAACGTTCAGGCGCGTGTGCGCGTGGAAGCGGATCATTACTGCCAGCAATTTCAGATTGACTTTTCTCGCTCGAAGCACTTCCAGGTTGTGGGCCGAATCGGTGATGAAGACTGGAAGCTGCGCGTTTCCGGTAACGGGCTGCACTACAAAGATGGAGAGGTTAAGCTGAGAACGTGGATGGTTCAAATGCTTGATGAATACTCTCGGCTTCGCACGGTCCGCTATTTCCCGGCCACGGGCGAGAGTCCGCTGCTCGGCATCGAGTTCCTGGACTGGTATTTCAACCGGGGTGAGGATGGCCATTATCTTCGTCACAAACCCGAAGCCATTCGCGGCGATCAGGGCTCGTTTATGAAGAGCGCGGAAGCGAAGTCTGCGCTGACCGCTCTCGGCATCGAGCACCGCATGTCTACGCCCTACAACAAAGAGACGCAGGGTAAAGTCGAGCGCGGTTTCGGCGTATTGTGGAGCTCGTTCGAGGCTCGCGTGGCCTTCGATCTTGGCCGGGAGCAGGGTAAAAAAGCATTCATTACGCTTAGCGAGCTCAATGTTCGGATGAATGAATTTTTGATCCTTGAGCAGCAAAAAGACCACCCTTTCCTATCTGGATCTACACGGCTCGCAGTGGCTAAGAAGTCGGCCATGATCGTGAGACCCGCGATGGTTGAAGCTGACCTCAGATCGATTGCGTTCAGGACCTGGGAGCGCGAAGCAGATTCTACCTGCATGATTTCTATCGAGGGCATGAATCTGGAAGTGCCCGAGAAATGCGCCGGTAAATCGGTGGTCGTGCACCGCAATCTGAACGGCGATTATGTCGGGCGATTGGTCAATGGCTACACGGCAAAACCCTTCGCGGTCATTCCCTACCGCACACAGGCTCTCGGCTCGTTTGATCTCAGTAGGAGCAAGGCCTACTCGGAGAAGGTCCGCTCCGAAGTCGTGCGTGATATGAAGGTTCGCGATCTGGCTCCGAAGGCCAAGATTGAGCGGCCCGAGACCGTCTTTTCCGAAGTGGAAAAGGGAGACTCTGTTTTCGGATCACAGACAATGTTCCTCATGCAAGCCAAAATTGAGCTTGCAAAACGACTATTTGATTCGGGCATCTACGAAGATCCTCAAGCATACGTGCCCGATGTCGTTATGACCTGCGTTGAGACCGGTGCGCTGTTCAATAACATGACAGCGACCAATCTCAATGACCTGGTTGACCGCCTCACTCTCACAGCAAAACGCCAGGCAATGTGATGCCAAAACGCAGCTGGATAAGAACCCTAATTGCTCAAACCGACTCGTTCGGCGAGACCAACATCAACGGACACGTATTCGTTGCTCCCCTGCGCGTAAAAGATCAACTGATCTACGTGCGAATCCTACCCAGTGGGCACATGATCGGAGAGATCATCGGCTACACTGACGAGCTTTCTTTCCCACTTACGCTTAAAAAAATGATACCACTTACAAACAAAGGCCGGTCCGCAGCAACGGACCGGCCCGAACCAAACCGAAACACGGGATCACTCTTACATGAACCGAGACGTAAATCTCTTCCGCCATTTCGGGCTTGATGCCCGAACCACATATTGGGGCCCGGAGCACCAAAAGTACGCTACCGGCATCCTAAATGCTGTCAGAAGCCAACGCATGATGATCGTCATCGGCGGCTTTGGAAACGGCAAATCCACCCTCGTCAGGGTGACTCTTAACGGGGAGGCGCGCTTTCGTGTGGTATGGGTCAACAACCCCGATCGCGAGCGCCTTCACATCAGCCAGATGTACCGAATTCCGACGTTCAGTTGTCGCAATTCGGTACACCCTCAATTCTTTCTGAGCATATGTGCATGTTATCACCACCCTACTATCGACGGTCAAAATGACCAAGATATTCATGTAAACCTCCCAGGTTCGAGAAAGGGATTGGTTTGTGCTGTGAGCCGCCGTCCCACTCCCGGGCGATGAGAGCGAAATGCCGATATGTTTCCCTCCAAGTACAACAAGCTGTTTTTTCGGCCATTTATGGACTTCTAACGGACTGAAAATTCCCGACCCTCGTGTCAATCCTGTCTATAAACGGTCAGATATTTCCAATTCAGTCGCATATTCCCATATGGCGACGTCTGGATAGTGCTGAACACCATACACGTGGGTTCCCATAGGACTTACCGAAATGGAGAAGAGGTGCTCTTCGACCGAAAATTTAGCTTGTTGGACTTGGCTTCAGCAAACGTGCGAAACGAGGCGTAGGAAACAATGGTCGCAATCAACTAGAACTTCAGCAAGCAAACTATGAATCTGATGGCAATGAACTGTTCATCGGAAGTATTTCAGTCACACGTTCGATCTTCCCATTGTCCAGAAAAGCCGAAGAGACGTTGATTTGAGCCCCATTTTGATAGTATGCTTGATCTGTATAGTAAAACATGTCCGGATTCAACCCTGAAATTTTTCTAAGCATTAGAGCGTGATATCTAGTCCTTTCTATCGGAGCATCGGTCGTATTATGGACGATTATTCGTTGTAGAGTTCGATCTTTCTCGTGTTCACTAAATTGCCGAACCTTGTCCAAAAGTTTGAGCTGTGCCGAAATACACCCTGCCGCGTCAATAACGAGGAAAGCTCCCGCATCGAACTTCTCATGAGACGTGTCAGATGACTGAAGTATATTGGTGAAAAACTCGGCTGAAACGTCTTCTGTCGTAAAACTCGGCTCTAACAGTGATTCCTCTTGCAGATATATCAATGCCGACAGTGCAACGATAAAAATGACACTCAGGTCGAACAGTATTCGTCTGGTTTGAGCTGGAGATATATTATTACTCATATTGATACACTAGTATTTGGGGATTTGGAATTTCGCCAGTTTCTTCGTTAATCGGAGGTTGATAGGCCACATAAAGCTTATTGTGCTTGGCGCCGACTAATTTGTAAGAACGATTGCTCAGCACACCATAGCCCAGTTCGAGTCCCGTAGTGGTAAATAATCCAAATCCTTTTTCTTCTGCCGATCGATATACGACCATCAATACCTCATCATTCAGTAAGAACAGGCTCGTCACTACTGTTGCCTCCGTAAGCAGAGCTTTCAACGCCGTGAAAAATGCCGGGCTAACCTTGGCCGGTAAGTCTTGACCACCATAGCTCTTAAGTACAGTTCGCGGCAAGGGATACCTGGAAATACTAAACGAGTCTGGATCAATCACGAAAAGTGTGTCAGGGATGACCCCTAGAACGTAAACTCCGGCAGGGCTCCAGAGAAGACCTCCTCCCTCCCACCGCCTTTCAACCTGAGGAAATTCGGGAGTCCGTACCGTCAGTACTGCTTCTTCAAGTCCATCTAGTGACAATACAGTCAAAAGTGAATTGGTATCATTCAGCCTGAACATCCTCCCGCCTTCATCAATATCCCATGTAGCGACAGGTAGTATTTCTCGGTCTATGACTCCGTGACAAACACCGTCTTGAGAATAACTCAAGATCGGAGCTCCACTGCTCGTTACAACGATGCCGCCGTCATGGATTCGAGTGGATAGTGGGGCGAAATCGTGGCCGGGGAGACAAGACTCGGCACTTAACGTTTCGGTCACGTCTCCCCGGAAATCAATCTTGAATACCAGCTTTCCCAACATATCCGTGACCACCATGTATTCCATTCCAATGCTTATTGAGTTGATTGATCCCACCACAGCCGAAGAATCGATTTCAATAGTACTTTCGAACAGAAAATGAGGAATTGGGTCGGGCGTCTGTTGAGCACTAAGGGTGCTCGTCGCAAATATCAACCATGCTAACATGACGGGAAGCTTCATAAATCTACTCTCCGCAAAGACCGACGAGTTCCGGCGCATTATAGCACTCACCGTTCCACTGCGAACATTCTGATCCCGGCATTACACAATGCACGATGACGCAGTAGCTCGATGGCGTACTACAGTCTCCTCCAATGGTCATGTTGTAATCCTGCCCAGGGGCTTGGACCATAGCATTAGCGCTGTTTCCAGCAAATACGGTTCCTGTGGATACCAAGAGTTAACCCCGAAAGTTGTGTACGGGTGAAAAAGGTATAGGCGGCGTATCCTGATGATGATTACGTCATTGTCAATCCGAAGATTGGAGGATACACCGCCCATGAAGACGAATAACGCACACGAGAACGAGAACTACAATAGCACAGAGGATGTGTTGACAGAAGTATTGCGAACAGGGGCCGCAAAGATGCTGGCCACAGCCGTTGAGGCCGAGGTTGAAGCTTTCTGCCAGCGCTACCAGTTCCTGCGCGACGAAGAGAATCGCCACCGCATCGTTCGCAATGGATATCTGCCAGAGAGGAAGATTTTGACTGGTATCGGGGAGGTCGCTGTAAAGATGCCCCGCATACGCGACCGTACGGGTCGGGGTGAGGATAGAATCGGTTTCCGCAGTTCGATACTACCAGCCTACCTCCGCAAGAGCCGCTCGCTTGAGGCTCTCATTCCATGGTTGTACCTGAAGGGAGTTTCAACGGGCGGCTTTGAGGCAGCGCTCTCGGCCCTTGTTGGTCCTGATGCCCCAGGGCTGACCTCCTCGACGATTGCGCGCCTGAAGACGCTTTGGACAAGGGAGCACGAAGACTGGCAAAAGCGGAGCCTGAAGGAGAAGCACTACGTCTATTTCTGGGCCGACGGTATTCACGTAAACGTACGCATGGATAAACAGAAACTGTGTCTGCTGGTCGTGATCGGCGCTACGGCCGATGGAAGGAAGGAGCTTATAGCACTCGAGGACGGCTTTCGCGAGAGCAAGCAGTCGTGGCGAGAGTTGCTCCTGGAGCTGAGGCACCGCGGGCTGGATCAAGGACCGAAGCTGGCTGTTGCCGATGGAGCCATGGGATTCTGGAGTGCTCTCGCAGAAGTTTATCCCGAGACGCGAGCCGCACGCTGTTGGGTGCACAAGACAGCAAATGTGCTCAACCGCCTGCCCAAGTCCGTTCAGAAGAAGGCAAAAGGTCACCTCACGCAGATCTATACAGCAGAAACAAAAAAGCAGGCAGAGAGCGCCCTTCTGTTTTTCATCAAAGCCTACCAGCAAAAGTATCCGAAAGCAGCAGAGATTCTGGTGAAAGACCGAGAAGAACTGCTCGCTTTTTATGACTTTCCGGCAGAACACTGGATCCATCTTCGGAGCACAAATCCGATCGAATCTACGTTCGCGACCGTGCGCCTCAGGACCGCCAAAACGAGGGGATGTCTGAGCCGAGAAACAGCTCTTGCAATGGCCTTCCGTCTATGTAAAGAGGCTCAGAAGAAGTGGAGGAAACTGAATGCACCGCACCTATTGCAACTTGTAAAAAAAGGAATCAAATTCACCGACGGAATTACATCAGAACGACACGCTGCCTAAACCTTCCATACACAACTTTTGGGCATAGCTCGGATACCATATAGAAAAACGCTAGCACGGCTCCTATCGCTACCGTTCTAATGATGGTCGAAATAAACGAGATGTTCATGCGAACCTCCTATTTTTAAGAAAGGGTTTAATGCTCTGAGGTGGGTCCTCCCACTCACTAGGCATCAGAATATCGTGCCCGAAGTCTCTTCTGCTTTAGTACACTAAGCTCCTTTGCCGACTCTCGTTATACCATTGCATGTGGCCGGTTACTCCCGTCCGTTAGAGATGGTCCCGTTTGACTGGACAGCCTGGCTCTGATTATAGGTGGAATCTTGCGATCTTATCACCCTCAAGAAAGGATACAAACGATGAGTCGCAAAAGAAGAAATCACAGCAATGCCTTCAAAGCAAAAGTAGCACTGGCGGCGGTTAAGGGAGACCGCACGATGGCCGAGTTGGCAGACCAATTCCAGGTGCACCCGAATCAGATTCAGACCTGGAAGAAGAAATTGATTCAGGACGCTGAAGAGGTGGTTGAAAAAGGGCATTCCGGAAAGCACAACGAGGAGGGCCAGATCAAGGAGCTTCGCGCCAAGATTGGCGAGCTTTCGATGGAGAAGGATTTTTTATCCAAAGCGCTCGGTCGCACCCAGTAGGTGAGCGCCGCCAAATGATCGACCGAAACCATAATCTTTCCATCAAACAGCAGTGCAATCTGCTGGAGCTGAACCGCTCAACGGCCTACTACAAGCCGGTGGACGAGAGCAAAGAGAACCTGGCCGTGATGAAAAAACTGGATGAGCTCTACATCGAACGTCCCACGCGAGGATCGCGCACCATGAAGGATGCGCTCGAGGACAGAGGTATTTTTGTGGGCCGCCATCGAATCCGGCGATTAATGCGTCTGATGGGCCTTATTGCCATTTATCCTAAGAAACGGACCTCGATTCCGGGAAAAGGTCACAAGATTTATCCGTATCTCTTGCGTAAGCTCAACGTGACGCGGCCCCGGCAGGTTTACGCAAGCGACATCACATTCATTCCGATGAAAAGGGGATTCGTTTACCTGGTCGCCGTCATTGACTGGTACAGCCGAAAAGTACTCTCACGCCGGATCTCCAATACGATGGACACCGACTTCTGTGTGGAAGCGCTCGAAGAAGCAATCGCCGTGTATGGAGCGCCAGAGATCTTCAATACGGATCAGGGCAGCCAGTTCACATCGATGGCCTTCACTGATGTTCTGAAGAATCATGACATCAAAATCTCTATGGATGGCAAAGGACGCTGGATGGACAACGTGTTCGTTGAACGTCTGTGGCGTAGCCTGAAATATGAAGAGGTGTACCTTAAAGCCTATGACAGTGTGGCTGAAGCCCGCAAATCCATTGCTGTATACTTCGACTACTTCAATAACGAAAGGCGACACAGCTCGCTTGGAAGACGAACCCCTGATCACGTATTTTTTAATCACCAGCCGCTTCAAGAAGCAGCATAATCAATCCGCAAGATTCCACCTAAGACCCTGTCCAGTTTTATAGGACCATCTCTGAACACGGCAACAGCATCCCCCTTAATTCTATCGTGCATCGGAATAGTATTGGGTAGCGAGGGTTTTACTCGCTAATACTTCACATCATGTCTCCACGATTACCCAACTATTTAAAAACCTACCGACTGCGTTCCGGATTAACTCAGAAAGAAGTTGCAAGCCTCTTGAATTGTGAGCACGGGACGGCGATTTCCAGATATGAGAGAAGGAACAGGCTACCAACTCTCCGAACTGCCCTTGCTTTGGAAGTCGTCTTCTGTACTCCTCTTGCAGAGCTTTATGCAGGCGTCAGAGAGGAAATGGAGCACATGGTCCGAACACGTGCTGAAGATCTATTTGACACGCTTTGCTGTCTTCAAGCACAACCTCAGATAGATAAAAAGATTGAACTCTTGGAAAGAATAATTGAGGCAACAAACGCTTCTCGTTTATCAGTTTCTAACCAATAACGTATGACTTCAAATGACCGCATTGTTTCAATTTATCCCACATCACACGGCTTTGGCTTTTCGGTTTTTGAGGACACCACACTTCTGGACTGGGGACATGCTCAGATTCGTCCAGCAAAAAGAGGCAAATGCCTTGAACGCATTGTTGAATTGTTGGCATGGTATGATCCAGCCATTGTCGTTATTGAGGATACGGACTGGCATAAATCTAGGAGGGGTGAGCGCGTCAAAAAGCTGCTCCAAGATGTCACCCACATCACACGCGGCACGAGCACAAAACTTGTTCATATTCCGTATCAGCTAGTGGAGTTAACCCCGAAAGTTGTGTACGGGTGAAAAAGGTATAGGCGGCGTATCCTGATGATGATTACGTCATTGTCAATCCGAAGATTGGAGGATACACCGCCCATGAAGACGAATAACGCACACGAGAACGAGAACTACAATAGCACAGAGGATGTGTTGACAGAAGTATTGCGAACAGGGGCCGCAAAGATGCTGGCCACAGCCGTTGAGGCCGAGGTTGAAGCTTTCTGCCAGCGCTACCAGTTCCTGCGCGACGAAGAGAATCGCCACCGCATCGTTCGCAATGGATATCTGCCAGAGAGGAAGATTTTGACTGGTATCGGGGAGGTCGCTGTAAAGATGCCCCGCATACGCGACCGTACGGGTCGGGGTGAGGATAGAATCGGTTTCCGCAGTTCGATACTACCAGCCTACCTCCGCAAGAGCCGCTCGCTTGAGGCTCTCATTCCATGGTTGTACCTGAAGGGAGTTTCAACGGGCGGCTTTGAGGCAGCGCTCTCGGCCCTTGTTGGTCCTGATGCCCCAGGGCTGACCTCCTCGACGATTGCGCGCCTGAAGACGCTTTGGACAAGGGAGCACGAAGACTGGCAAAAGCGGAGCCTGAAGGAGAAGCACTACGTCTATTTCTGGGCCGACGGTATTCACGTAAACGTACGCATGGATAAACAGAAACTGTGTCTGCTGGTCGTGATCGGCGCTACGGCCGATGGAAGGAAGGAGCTTATAGCACTCGAGGACGGCTTTCGCGAGAGCAAGCAGTCGTGGCGAGAGTTGCTCCTGGAGCTGAGGCACCGCGGGCTGGATCAAGGACCGAAGCTGGCTGTTGCCGATGGAGCCATGGGATTCTGGAGTGCTCTCGCAGAAGTTTATCCCGAGACGCGAGCCGCACGCTGTTGGGTGCACAAGACAGCAAATGTGCTCAACCGCCTGCCCAAGTCCGTTCAGAAGAAGGCAAAAGGTCACCTCACGCAGATCTATACAGCAGAAACAAAAAAGCAGGCAGAGAGCGCCCTTCTGTTTTTCATCAAAGCCTACCAGCAAAAGTATCCGAAAGCAGCAGAGATTCTGGTGAAAGACCGAGAAGAACTGCTCGCTTTTTATGACTTTCCGGCAGAACACTGGATCCATCTTCGGAGCACAAATCCGATCGAATCTACGTTCGCGACCGTGCGCCTCAGGACCGCCAAAACGAGGGGATGTCTGAGCCGAGAAACAGCTCTTGCAATGGCCTTCCGTCTATGTAAAGAGGCTCAGAAGAAGTGGAGGAAACTGAATGCACCGCACCTATTGCAACTTGTAAAAAAAGGAATCAAATTCACCGACGGAATTACATCAGAACGACACGCTGCCTAAACCTTCCATACACAACTTTTGGGCATAGCTCCAGCTAGTGCTCAAGAGTTTTACGGTCGGCGAGAGGGCGACCAAACACGACATCGCAAAGACTGTGATACTGCACTACCCAGAACTTGAGTTCAAGCTTCCTGCTCCTAGAAAAATATGGATGAGCGAAGATGAGAGAATGAGCATTTTTTCAGCTGCTGCACTCGCGATGACGTTCATCCACGGCCCGGCTTACAAAGATGATGTTGTCTGAAGCGTAGCAGCCCTTTCAGCACGCTACGGTCTAAAGCTATAAATATGGTTACACGATCTTAGTACAATCATTTTCGGGTGAGAACCCGAATGAGCTCGTCATCAAACATTCCAGACCGGAGACTATGAAGATAGACCTGTGTTGTTTTCGCGTCTTTGTGTGAGAGCGTCTGTTGAATGCGCTGGATTGGAAGGTTGCTCTCGTCCATAAATGCTGCCCAAGAATGACGGGCTACGTGCGTAGTGAGCCGGATATCAATATCAGTCAGGTTTGCAAGTTTCTTCAAGTACTTATTAAACAATGCCGTTTTTTTCTTTCGTTCTCTGAATGCTTCCTCTGTGCCTCTTTGTATATGCTGAGGGATTATCGGAAATATGTATTCTGCCCGATCTATATCCGGCCATCCATAGAACCGTAAGATTTGTTCTGCTTTCCCAAGAAGCGGCATAGAAAAGGATGGATCATCTGTTTTCGTCATCGTGTATTCAATACGGTGTACGCCGTCAACTGTCCGAATGTGATCTCCTACGAGTTGCGTAACATCGGAGACACGCATTCCAGCAGCGTAAAAAGCGAAGATGAAATAATTTCTGACATCGTTCAGAAGTCCATGTTCAAGCTCTAAGTCTTCCAGTTTCCAAATTTGTTCTATCGTGAGTCGGTTACTCTTGGCTCGTTTTGTTTTGAGTCGTATCTGAAAAAACGGGTTCTTCTCTTGAGGAAATAGTCCCTCACGGATGGCGATGTATAGCACTGACCGTACGTAGCCTAAGTTTTTGGTGACGGTGTTCTGACCGTTACCGTGCACTTTCATCAAGTACGTGTGGAATCCACGTAAAAAGACAACGGACAATTCATCAAATGTGAGTGTTGATCTACGGGTCGTTCGTTTTGTGTAGTCCCGCAGCTTAGCTAGAACGGGTTTATAGGCATCTACTGAACCGTGCTGTCCTCTGTCGCGAAACTCATCTATCCGCTTTTGGAAGTACTCAAGAAAGTCAGGTGATGTGCTCTCAGTGCTGAGTTGTAAAAGCTCTTTAACTGCCCAAGTTGTTATGCGCCCATCTCTTGAGAGGATTTTTAAGACTGCTGATTCTGCCTGTTCTATGACATCCCTCAGATGCTTGTTGAGCTTGCGGTATTCACGGTAAGTTTTCCTGACTTCTTGCTTGCCCTCATTCCAATGTCGTGGATGTAGGCTGACATTTAAAGAGATTATGGATCTCTGCTTTTTACTCCGGACGACTAGGTAGAGGCGGACTGTTCCATCGGGACGAGTTCTGGAGGTCCAGGGCACAATACTTATTTTAGCCACGAGCCAAAACCAATCTTATACAGCAATTTTGTTGACGCTAATGTTGACGCTTTTTGGTCCGTTTATCAAAATGACTCGGCAGGTCTCGCACAATATACGCTGTTAGTGACTCAAAATGGCTGAAATCTAGTGAAACCACATCCAAACCAAGTGAGGGTTAGAATCCCGCCCTGTCCCCAACTTTAATGAGTGATACGACGTATGAAAAATCGGCCTGTCTCTGAATTCAATGGAATTCCAGACCTGAATTCGGACTTCGATTCTTGAATTCAATGGAATTCCAGCTGTGAATTCAGGCTCTGAATCTTGAATTCACGTGAATTCGGTCGATAAAAACGGGGAATTAAAGCTTTCAGAATGGTGAAAACGTTCATTTGCCCCTAGATATGTAACATATCTGCAACAACAACGCACGTAATCTTGTACATTCTGAGGTTGGTGAATTCCAAATCGGGTAGAGGTTAACCTTTCTAATCTGGTATTTCGCTCACCACCAACTAGAAAACGAAGATGATCATGTTCGAAAAGGAATTTAAATACTACGTGAACAAGCAGAAAGAGCTTGTGTCCAAGCACGATGGTAAAGTGATCATTATTAAGGGAGAGCGAGTCATTGAGGTCTTCGACTCCATTTCAGAAGCGTACTTTTTTGCCCAAGAAAATGATCTCTTGGGAAAAGTGATGATTCAACTGGTTGGTCCTGGGGTTGAAAGTTATACGACGACGTTCAACTCTTCGTTGGTATTCGCATAGGACTCTGCATGCCAGATGTAATTCACGGATTCACGTTTGAAGCATCTGGGGTTCCGAATAGGATCATTACTCCGGTACGCATTGCTCCTCCATCGAAGAAACTCGATCCCAACAGTTCTAGTGTTATTCAGGTAAATGCATTGTGGGATACGGGCGCGAGTGCGTCTGTAATTACTCCGAGTGCAGTTAAGACGCTGGGCCTGGTATCTGTTGGAACGAGAGATGTAGAGGGGTTCGGGGGAGTCGAAGCATCACCTGTCCATATTATTGATCTCTTCCTTTCAGATCTGTTGGCCTTCACTAGTCTATTCGTGGCGGAATCGGTCAAAGACAATGGTGGATTTGAGTTTATTATTGGCATGGACGTAATCTCAGCCGGTGATTTTTCGATATGCCAGAACGGGGGAAATAGCGTTGTATCCTACCAGTTCCCGTCCACACATCGATTCGATTTCGGAAAAGAGGTGCTTCAGAGAAACGTAAAGGTTTACCTGAAGGCGCTCAAAAAAATGGATCCCAGAGCAACAGTTACCGTCCTCAAAATTGATTCTGGAGAGATGAAATCTGTCAAAGTTAGACAGGCAAAGACGCTCGTTCAGAAGGCTTGGGCACTCACATAGCTTTTTTGGGATGACCTCAGTTGACAGCCCGTTCTACTCGAAAAAATTTTGCGTTTTTTCAGACTCAGATTCTACCGAATTCAACATCCTTCAACTCTGCGTTTTCCTGAAGATCTGAGCTGTTTTCTGAGTTTATTGTCCACTCCGCCCTGCTTTTTTCCTCTCCTTTCTCGCAGTCTTCACCGAAACTTGTCGCAACCCCCAACAATCTTAATTAAATATATATGTATAATATATGTAAACCGATCAGATTCTTCAACATCGAAAAGTAAAAAGACATGTCGCGCAGGGGACTAACGGTAAAACAGGAAGCATTTCTGAAGTATCTCCAGAATTACGTCTCCGAAGAAGGGGATTGGCCCACATATCGTGAGATGTCGGTAGAATTCGGATTTCGCTCACCGAACAGCGTCACCCAAAACCTTCAGGCGCTCCACAGAAAAGGCTTTCTGACGAAAGAGCACGATGGTTTCTTCTTTCCGGAAGAGATGGATCCTGAACCGGTTCAGGTCGGTATTCCGATTCGAGGTATCATTTCCGCAGGAGTACTCCAGGAGGCGGTTGAAGAAAATCTAGGTACCATTTCTCTTGAGACTCTTTTTCCGGGCATCGACAGGATTTTTGCCATCCGCGTGTCTGGAAATTCCATGGTTGGAGCAAATATTAACGATGGTGATTACGTGCTCTTGATGGACGATGATATTCCCAATGGCGGTATTGGAGCCGTTCTTTATAACGGCGAAACGTCTCTAAAGAAGGTGTTCTACGACCAGACTGGTTTACGCCTCGAGCCGGCAAACGAACAATACGAAGACATCCATATCCGTCCGGATGTGTTCGAAGAAGTCCGCGTTTTAGGACGATATGTTGGACACATGAATCAGACTGGAATCTTTCGATCTTCCAGCAGGGGCCTGGCTTAATTTCTGAGATCTCCCATCTAGACGAGACTTGAAGGTCGGGCAAATTTACGTGGGGTCGGAAAAGGAAAAGGTTCAATGCCTTACCTTACGTCGATTATCAAAATCCCATCATCATTCTGACTCTATTCATGCGATTCAGCCGGCTTACGGCGGTCATCGCGATGCTAATCGTGACAACCGCAGAAGCCCAGGAAACCAAGTTTTCCTGGAACCATACAACAGTCTATCAACTGGTCACCGATCGTTTTTCGAATGGTGACAGCTCGAACGATTTTGCCTACGGCCGTGGACTCGATGGCAGTGGATCGCCCTACGCTCTCGATTCGACCGGGCATTTTCTCGGAGGCGATTTTGCCGGGCTGACGGGCTGGATTGAAGATGGATATTTCACAGATCTGGGTGTCAATGTGCTGTGGATTTCTGCCCCGTATGAGCAAATCCATGGATGGGTTGGCGGTGGCGATGGTGATTTTCAGGAATATGCCTATCACGGTTTCTGGCCGCTGGATTTTACCGAGGTCGACAGAGCATTTGGCACCGACGATGATTTCCGCCGGCTGATAGACACGGCGCACGAGAGCGGACTTCGCGTGATCGTGGATGCGAATCTGAACCAGGTCGGTCCCGCGACCATGTATGATATGTCCTCATTCAATTTTGGCGGATTGAGCTCGGATGCGTGGCGGTCATGGAAGCCCGCCAGTAAGCTGGGCTGGCAATCCTATCAGAGGGAATACGTGACCTTCACCGATTCGACCGAGGCGTGGTCTCGCTGGTGGGGTCCAGATTGGATTCGCGCAGAGATCACGGGCTACGAACCCTGTGGCGACTCTCTTGCCTCCGGCTGTACAGGCGCACTTCCTGACATCCGTTCGGATGTCGAAGTAGGAGGCCTACCAGATTTTTTGAGATTAAAGTGGGATCCAGACAAGGTGGCTTCCGAAGAGGCCGCACTCGATGCATTTTTTACCCGGACCTCCCTCAGCCGCACGGCAGCAAACCACGTAGTCAAGTGGCTTTCGGACTGGGTTCGAAATTATGGGATCGATGGTTTTCGGATTGCGCAATCGGAGTATGTAGATGCTACAGTCATGGTCGCACTCAGGAATGAAGCAACCGTTGCATTGCAGGAATGGAAGGAGTCAAATCCCGAGAAAGCACTTGACGACAAGAATTTCTGGATGGCGGGAGAAGCCGGGAGCATGGCGTCTGGATCATCCTCCCGACCCGAAAGTGAGTTCGATTCAGTGCTGAATAGGGAATTCAGAGAGGACGATGGCGCAGATCTGCAGTCACTGTATAGCGGATATGTTTCGTCGCGACAGGGTGCTTCGGCAAACCAATTATCGTTTCTCTCCTCTCACGATACGAGCCTCTTCGATCGATCTGAACTGATAACTGCCGGCACCCGTCTACTTCTTTCTCCAGGTGGCGTCTCCGTTTTCTATGGCGATGAGTCCGTGCGCCCGGAGGGTCCTGTTGTTTCAGATTCAACCCAACGAACCCGGTCCCCGATGAACTGGGCGTCTACCGATGAAGCGGTTCTGGCGCACTGGCAGAAGGTGGGCTCATTTCGCGCTGCTCACCCGGCGATTGCGCGTGGAGGCCATGATATCGTGCAGGACGAGCCGTACACATTTTATAGGGGACTGCAGATGGGGGTAGATACCGACGAAGTTGTCATCGTGGTGGGTGCCACTGGAAAAACGCGGATCAACGTATCACTCGTCTGGCCTGATGACACCGTGCTTCGAGATGCCTATACCGGAAATGTTGCCTTCGTCTCATTCGGACAGGTCACTTTTACCGCGGACCCATCCGGGCTGATTCTTATGGAAGAAGTTCGAATCGACTGAACAATATAAAATCGAACAGAAAAGGGGGGCAGCTTCGCTGCCCCCCTTTTCTGTCAATCCTTAACGCTAGGCTTCGACGCTCGCGTGCCCAAGAAACTCGCGTAACACGTAGTGCAGAGTTCCGCCGTTGCGGTAGTATTCCACTTCAACCGGCGTGTCGAGGCGGCAGTCGGTAATAAACTCAAACGACGAGCCATCCGTCCTCGTCGCCGTGACTCGGATCTGGCTGAGAGCCTTCACGTCATCGGAGACCGCAACAGAAAACGTCTCTGTGCCATTGAGTCCAAGTGATTCGGCTGTTTGACCGGTGCTGTATTGGAGCGGTAGGACGCCCATCCCGATCAAGTTCGATCGGTGGATTCGTTCATAGCTTTCAGCAATTGCGACCCGTATTCCGAGGAGCAGAGTGCCCTTTGCCGCCCAGTCACGACTCGATCCCATTCCGTAATCCTTTCCGGCCAGAACCACCAGCGGTGTGCCGGATTCCTGATATTTCATCGATGCGTCGAAGATGCTCATCTCCTCGTCGGTCGGGAAGTATGTCGTTACTCCTCCTTCCGTACCGGGACGCAGGTGGTTCTTCATCCGGATGTTGGCGAACGTGCCCCGCATCATGACCTGATGATTACCGCGGCGCGATCCAAACGAGTTGAAATCGAGGTAGTCGACGTCGTTTTCAAGCAGATATTCAGCTGCAGGCCCGTCTGGAGCGATGGCTCCGGCTGGAGAAATGTGATCCGTAGTGATTGAATCTCCAACCTTGACGAGAACACGCGCTCCTTCAATACTCGAAATCGACGGAGTTTCCGGCGTCAGCTCCATGAAGAATGGCGGTTCTTGAATGTAGGTTGACTCACTGCTCCACTCGTAAATCGAACCCTCAGGGATAGTGATCGCATTCCACGTTTCGTTGGAATCTTCAATACCGTCGTACTCCTTCCTGAACATTTCCGGAGTGACGCATCGGTTCACGAGCTCACGAATTTCCGCTGAAGTGGGCCAGATATCCCGTAAGAAAACCTCGTTGCCCTCCGAATCTTGGCCGAGTGAGTCTTTCGACAGGTCTACATCGACCGTTCCCGCCAGTGCATAGGCAACCACCAGAGGGGGGGAGGCCAGGTAGTTAGCCTGGACAAGTTGATGAATGCGTCCCTCGAAGTTTCTATTCCCGGAAAGCACACCACTAACAATCAGATCTCCTTCGCGCACGGCTTCGTCCGCTGCTTTCGGAAGTGGACCCGAATTTCCGATACAGGTTGTGCATCCGTATCCAACAAGGTTGAATCCCAGCGCGTTCAGGTAGGGCCACAGACCTGCCTCATTGAGATACTCCGTCACGACCTTTGATCCAGGTGCGAGACTTGTTTTGACGTACGGCGCCACCTTGAGTCCTCGCTCAACTGCTTTCTTGGCAACCAGACCGGCGCCGATCATGACAGTAGGATTGGAGGTATTTGTACAACTCGTGATGGCTGCAATGGCCACGTCCCCGTGACGCATCTCTATTTCATTCCCCGAATCGTCAGAGAACATGCCGGAAGCTGCTAATCGATCCTCGGACAAACCAAATCCATGCGGCCCGGCCGGTCGTCGGAGCGAATCATGAAACGCACGTTGCATAGCAGGGAGTTCAATTCGGTCCTGGGGACGTTTGGGTCCCGAAAGACTGGGTACCACCGTTGAAATATCCAATTCGAGTACGTCGATAAATTCAGGTTCAGGGGAATCATCCGTCCTGAATAGGCCCTGAGCCTTCGAATAACGGCGAACTGACTCGACCAGCTCCGGATCGCGGCCGGTGCGCGTGAGGTAGTCGAGGGTTTCCTGATCAATGGGAAAAAATCCCATCGTAGCCCCGTACTCCGGCGACATATTCGCAATGGTAGCCCGATCTGGAATCGTCATATTCGAGATCCCAGGTCCGAAAAACTCTACAAATTTTCCGACAACTCCGTACTCGCGAAGCTGTTGGGTGACCGTCAGTACGAGGTCGGTGGCCGTAGCGCCTTCGGCAAGTTCACCTGTCAGGCGGAAGCCCACCACCTCAGGCATGAGCATGAAGATCGGCTGGCCCAGCATCACTGCTTCGGCCTCGATGCCACCCACGCCCCAACCGACGACTCCCAGGCCGTCAATCATGGTCGTGTGACTGTCGGTGCCGACGAGCGAGTCCGGGTAGTAGACAGTTCTCGAGTCATCTTCTTCCTTGCTCCAGACACAACGGGCGATGTACTCGAGGTTGACCTGGTGGCAAATTCCACTTGCGGGAGGAACCACCGAAAAGTTGTCGAAAGCATGCTTTCCCCAACGAAGGAATTCATACCGCTCAGTGTTCCGATTGAATTCGATGATGGAATTCAGACTCAGTGCCTGATCGTTTCCAAAGGCATCGACCTGGACGGAGTGATCGATTACGAGGTGGACTGGAACGCGTGGATTGATTTCATCGGGATCACCGCCCAGCCGTGACATTGCGCTTCGCATAGCGGCGAGGTCCACAATTGCGGGAACACCCGTGAAGTCCTGCAGCAACACGCGGGCCGGCAGAAATGGAATTTCTACTCTGGCGGGATTCGTTGGGTCATAGTTGGCGAGTTTCTCAACGTCTGCTTTTTCAATGAGAAATCCGTCGCAGTTACGAAGCGCACATTCCAGCAGAACTTTGATTGAGAAGGGCAATCGGTCGATGCCCGGATAGCCCTGGTCGCGCAGGGCGGAAAGGCTGTATAAATATCCCGTTCCAGATCCTGTATCGAACGTCTGGCGGGTTGAGAAGAGGTCGTTTTTGTTGTCGGGAGCGTTGCTCATGACGATTATCGGTTGGACCCCGAAGGGCCGGTTAAACGAACCTTAAAGATACCGAATTTGTGAAACTGTTATTTTCGCAAAATCGACCATTAGAGACTCATAACCCTGATTCTGGTGAATAACGAATGAAGCGATCGACCACTTTCAAGAATTGAATTTCTACGGTAACACAGCCCAGATGCGAACCTGTCCGCCAGATCCTCCCTCCAATTTGATGGGAGCCACAATCAGGAAGGCACCTACCGCCGGAAGCAGGTCTACGTTAGCAACATTCTCAAGATGATATTTCCCTGAGCCGTTAATGATGCCGTGGGCCACAAAGTCTCTCGACATTCCGTAGTCGATACTCATGTTATCAATTCCAACGCCTCGAATGGAGCGCGTGTCGATGAGAAAACGAGCGGACTCCTCAGAAAAGCCGGGAAAGTGCATGCGCCCGTCTTGATCTGCGTTCTTGTAAGCGGTGACATCGTCCCACTTGGAGCCCCATCCTGTATTCAGCAGCACGACAGCACCAGCCGGTATTTCTCCGTTGATGTCTTCCCAATCCTGGAGGTCCTTAACGCTGAGCAGATAATCTGGATCTTGTGCTGCCTGTTCCGAGATGTCAACTACGACAGCCGGCCCAAACAAATCTTCTGCGCTCAACTCATCCACTGTCGGCAGATGGTCTCCGCCGTGAATGGGTGCGTCCAGGTGGGTTCCAAAGTGCTCCGGGACAGAATACCGGCCCATGATGGTTTTTCCCGAAGGATGGGAAGCTACCGTTTCGTATACAAAAGGAGTGGAATCACCAGCCCAGAACGGGGCTGTCATGCTGACGGTGTGTGTCATGTCAACGAGCTCATGATCGCTCAGGAGGTCGACAGTCAGCGCGCCAGGCGCATTTTCCGATTGGCACCCCATATTCAAGCTGGTGAGCACAATAATCGAGGCGAGTGTGGATCTGGATGGAGACATTGAAGTAGGTTCGCGTTATGACATGGAATGTGTGAAAATAAGACCGACGGATAGAGATGATCAGCAGAAGGATACATTTTATTCTGGTGCTCCCAATGGCGTTCGCCATGGCAGCCTGTACGGCAGACGAGCATTCAGAGCCCGAAAGTGAATCGTCTGGGATTACGGTGGAAATATTCGCTCCGGGAAACGTCAATTCGACCTGGCCGGAATTTGGGATATCTTTTTCCGTGACTGGAGATACGGTCTACTATAATCGCGCGAACGTGAACCGGACCGGTCTGGCTATCATGCGCTCCATTCGGACAGAGGGGGAGTGGAAGATCCCGGAAGTGGCTCCATTTTCAGGGGAGTTTTTTGACATACTGCCATTTGTAGCGTTGGATGGATCAATTTTTTTCAGTTCGAGGCGAATCAATCCAGAAACGAAAGTCGAATCGTTGGACAACATGTTGTACAGAGACGATGGCTCCGTGATGCGATTGCCGGGCTTGCTCAATTCGGACAGCACCGAAGCCTTTGTCTCCCTGACCTTGGATGGTTCGATTGTTTTTGATTCCAATCGAAGTGGGACCAATCAGATGTTGATGTCCCGAATCGAAAATGGCGTTCGACTTGATCCCGAACCGATTCTGATTCCGGGTGTGCGCGAGCCTGGAAACCCGTTGATCGCGGAGGATGGATCGATGATCGTATTTATCGATGCTGCGGGCGAGAGCTCCGATCTTCACTACAGCTGTAGAATCGAAGATGGGTGGTCGATCGCGGAACGGCTACCTGAACCCATCAATTCGTCGTACGATGATTTTGCTCCAGCCCGGGACAGAGATGGATTCCTGTATTTTAGTTCACAGCGTCCGGGCATGGTCCAGACAATGGATGAAAGGAATGAAGGAGCTCCACCGTCAGACATCTATACGTCGAGTCTGAATCTTGCAACCTTGTGCGCGGCAGACGAACAGGCGAGTTCATAGCTCGCGAATTCCCGATCAGGCGTCTGATCCTGGTTCAATAAGTGGAATCAGTCCCCGCTGCAGCGCATACCGAATGATTTCGGAGTGGTGATGAAAGCCAAGTTTTTTCATCATGTTCGAACGGTGTTTTTCTACCGTGCGCACACTGATGAATAGAAGGTCCTTGATCTCTGAAGCAGATCTTCCTTCTGCCACTAACTGCAGAATTTCTCGTTCACGTCCGGTTAGCGAATCGTACAGATCAACGGCATCCCCAGCGTCAGAAAGATACTGGGAGACGGAGGAGCTGAAATACGTACCTCCGTTCAACACGGTATCGATCGCAGTTGCCAGGACTTGGACATCCGAATTTTTAAGCAGGTAACCGCGAGCGCCGTAACGGATAGCTCGGGTTACATAGGCCGGGCCGGCGTGCATCGACAGGACAATGATGGCGACGAGCGGATGGTCACGATGCACCCGTCTGATGACTTCGAGGCCATCCAACTCAGGGATACGGAGATCGATGATCAAAACGTCAGGCTTCAACCGGTTTACTGAGGCAACGGCTTCAACACCGGTCTTGCATTCATCGATTACTTCATGGTGTGTGTTGCGCTCGATATAAGCACGTACACCTTCTCGGACAAACGGATGGTCTTCTGTTATTGTAATCGTTGCCATGGCGTGAGACTGGATTGGATAAACGTTTCTCCCCTTACACGTAAAAACGTAAAAACCTTGTCGATCACGACATCGACGATAGAGTCAGCAATCTTAAATAAACCATAATAATTTTACTACGCTAATCAGGGGGTGCTAATACGTAAATATACGCAGTCAATTGCACCATTTTTCCACCTTCTTATTCCAAATTCAACTGGCGATACCTCAGTCGTAGGGTCGTATACCAGTCCGCTCAGCCACGAAGGGGCTGGATATTCATGACGCACCCGGTAACAGAAACGAAGCGAAGATGACCTCATCAATCCTTGGGCGCCAAATCTGTTACCGGGTGCTGTATTTTTGGAGCTAGTCGTTTTGAGCGGCCGCGCGTACATTTCGGTCTTCTCTGTACTCAACCCACCACGAAATGCGACGCCTTCTTTCACTTCTGGTAATTGTTCTTCTCTGTGCACCGGTATTTTCTCAGGACACCGGTGACTTTCCCGATGGTTCAGATGGAGATGGTCCGTTTGATCGATTGGTAATTCGGGGTGCAACGATGATTGAAGGCTCGGGCGCACCTCCCAGGGGCCCCGTGGATATCGTCATCGTAAACGATCGGATCGTTGAAATTAGAGGAGTCGGAAATCCAGGTCTACCCATCGATCCGAATCGGCGACCCGCCCCGGGAACGCGAGAAATCGATGCACAAGGCATGTATGTTCTGCCAGGATTCATTGACATGCACGGCCATCCTCACACAATGGATTCGGGCCAGGGAGTTCCTCTGGAGTATGTCTTAAAGCTCTGGCTTGCTCACGGTATTACTACGTCCCGGGTGGTGGGAGCGAAGGGAGTTGACTGGATTCTGGAGTTGCAGAAGCGGAGCAACGAAAATCGAATTTCCGCGCCTCGGATTTATGCCTATCCCTCGTTCGGGCAGGGATCTTCCAGCCCCATCGCGTCGCCGGATGATGCCCGTGAGTGGGTAGCCTGGCTTAAAGACAAGGGGGCAGATGGCATCAAGTTTTTTGGGGCCGCACCAGAAATCATGACGGCGGCTCTTGAAGAAGCACAAAGACTGGGTCTCCGAGCGACAGAGCACCACGCTCAGCTCGATGTTACCCGAATGAATGTCCTGAAAACTGCGAGTTTGGGTTTGACCTCGATGGAGCATTGGTACGGCCTCCCCGAAGCGCTCTTCGAGGACCGAGTGATTCAGAATTATCCTCTCGATTACAACTACTCCAACGAAGCCGACCGCTTCGGTGAAGCTGGACGACTCTGGAAGCAGGCGGCAAAGCCCTTTTCACCCCATTGGAATGCGGTGATGGACTCCCTTCTGGCTATGGATTTCACAATAGATCCCACGTTCATCGCCTATCTGGCCAGCCGTGATTTAATGCGTCAAAGCCGAAATGACTGGCATGCCATTTATACCATGCCCGCACTCTGGGATTTCTATCGGCCGAGCCGGAATGCCCACGGATCCTACTGGTTCTACTGGACTACCGAAAACGAGATGGATTGGAAGGAGAATTTCAACTTATGGTTCACCTTTATCAATGAGTACAAAAATCGTGGTGGGAGGGTGACTCTTGGATCCGATTCGGGATATATCTACAACCTTTATGGCTTCGGATACATTCAGGAGATGGAGAATATGCGCGAGGCTGGATTCCATCCGCTGGAGGTGATTCGAAGCGCGACCATTATGGGAGCCGAGGCTCTCGGAAAGGACCATGAGATTGGGACTATTCAAGTGGGGAAAAAAGCAGATCTGGTAATCGTCCCCGAAAATCCTCTACAAAACCTCAAGGTGTTATACGGAACGGGCTGGTGGCGTCTGAACGATGCCAGTGGGGAAGTAGAGCGCGTGGGTGGCGTCAGGTACACCATCAAGGACGGAATTATTTTCGATGCCCGCGGGCTGCTACAGGACGTACGAGATATGGTCGAAGCCCAGAAGGCGGACCACGGAATGCCACCCGGACCCATGCCGATGAAGATCGAAACAGTCGATGACCTTACTCCTTCAAGAAGAAATCGCTAGAAACCGTGTTCTTACTGTAGTTCGAATCGTAGATTTCGAGGCTCGCGAAAATGGATGGAGTCGTTTCGCCACCCATTTACTCACTTTCAGGCATTATCTCATCATACAAGTATGTATACAAGGCTTTTAAGCGTGCTGCTGATGCTCGCATTTGTTTCCAACGCGAGTGCCCGCCAGTACTCGGATTCGTATCCCAAAAATGCGGATATCGATATGCTTGGCTACGTCTTCAATCTCACCTTTTCAGATGAGACAGACTCCATTGAAGGGGTCACGACGGCGTCGGCGCGCTACCTCGCTGCGGGTCACAGCGAATTGAGATTGGACCTTATCAAACGTTCAGACGGTCTCGACGGAAAAGGAATGACTGTCTCCAGAGTAGTGATGGACGACTCGGATCTTTCCTTCCGACACGAAAACGATCAGATTTTTATCGATCTGGGGCGTGATATGCGCGTCAACGAACGAATCGAAGTGACCGTTCATTATTCGGGCGAATCTGCAGGTGGGCTGAAGATTGGTCCCAACAAGTATGGTGATCGAACTTTTTTCAGCGACAACTGGTCGTCGAGGGTTCGAAACTGGCTACCGGTAGTAGACCATCCCTCCGACAAGGCGACGACCGAAATGATTGTCGTAGCACCCGGGAAGTATCAGGTGGCATCCAATGGTACGATCGTGGAGAGTGCGGATCTGGGCGATGGAACGAGGAGAACCCATTATGTCAATGCCGTTCCAACGGCGACATGGCTTTACTTCGTGGGTGTGGCGCAGTTTGCCATCCAGCAGGTCGACACCTACGACGGCGTGCCGATTGAGACCTGGGTGTACTGGCAGGATCGAGACGACGGATTCTACGACTTTGCGGAGCCGTCCAAAAAAGTTCTGGCGTTCTACAGTGATCTGGTCGGCCCGTACGTGAACGACCGATTGGCCAACATCGTGTCGAACGCGACTCCAGGCGGAGGAATGGAGGCGGCATCGACACCAGCCTATTCCGATCGCTCTGTTTCCGGTACTCGTTCACGACGCTGGCAGCATGTCATTATTCACGAAATCGCACACCAGTGGTTCGGCAACGCAGTTACGGAATATCATTGGAATGACGTGTGGCTCAGTGAAGGATTCGCGACCTATTACACGTTGCTCTTCCGGCAGCATCTGTATGGCCAGGACGACTTCATCCAAGGCCTGAAGGGGGCAAGAAGCTCGGTTGTAAATTTTTACGAGGAGGACTACGATTTTCAGCTCGTGCGGGATTACGTCGAGGATCTGAACCGCGTTTCGGGATCCATGATGTATGTGAAGGGTGCCTGGACGCTTCACATGCTTCGTGAAATGATAGGCGTGGAGGCATATAACGCAGGAATCAGGTCGTACTACGCTGAATTCATGAACAAGAATGCTCAGACCGCCGATCTTCGTCGGCACATGGAAGAAGCCTCCGGAGAGGACCTTGAACAACATTTTTACCAGTGGCTGTTTCAGGGTGGCATACCCGCACTGAAAGGATCCTGGAGCTTTGAGAGCGGAGAATTGATCATCAAAATCGAGCAGGTTCAGGAGACCTACGATTTTGAACTGATGATAGATTTCGAAGTGAAGTTTGCCGACGGAACGAGTGAAGTAACAACTCTGGCCGTTGGTCCGGACGAAGAGATCAAAGGAGCGAACTCTTTCGAGAAAGAGGTGGTCGATGTGATCATCGATCCATACACGCGTCTTTTGGCGAAATGGACATTTTCCAAAGAGTAGGTAGCGTTGGACTTAATCCTTACTGACTTTGATCGAGCACTTCTTGAAGGTGAAAAAGGCCCTGCCTCCAAGATGGCGATGCGCATTCTTCACCGAATGCTCCCGGTCTTCGGCGTCGACCGATTCATGGATATATCGGCGGCGCATATCGATTCGACGGTGTACATGGGGGTCGCCACCATGGAGTACGCTGAACGCCTGGCCGATCTGGGGGCGCAGGTCCGAGTGCCGTCTACATTGAATGTGAGCGGCGTGGATGAATTTGGGTGGGAAGATTGGGATGTGCCGACCGATGTGGCTGGAAACGCGATGCGTCAGATGCGGGCCTACGAATCGATGGGGTGTATGCCGACCTGGACCTGTGCGCCCTATCAAACGGAACACGCTCCCGTATTCGGACAACAGATCGCTGCCGGAGAGTCGAATGTGATCGGATACTATAATTCTGTGATTGGCGCCCGCACCGAGCGCTATCCAGACCTTTTTGACATCTGCGCGGCCATAACTGGTCGGGTTCCGGCCGCCGGTCTGCACCTCGACGAAGGGCGCGCGGGCACGACGCTGCTCCGGTTGAAGGGTGTGTCGCGCGCCCTGCAAGAGGACGATGCGTTCTATCCCGTCCTCGGTCATCTGCTTGGACGAAAAGCGTCAGACGGTATTCCCGTGGTAGAGGGAATGGAAGTCCAACCAAATGAAGATCAACTCAAGGCAGTTTGTGCCGGCGGAGCATCCGCCGGCGCAATCGCTCTTTTTCATCTTGTCGGAATTACACCGGAGGCACCTACCGTCGAAGCCGCATTTCTTGGTCAAACTCCCCAGGATGTCAGGGAAATTGGAATGGACGATTTGAGAGAATCCTATCGGGAGCTGACCACCAGTCACGGAGAAAAACTGAACCTGGTCGTTCTTGGGAGCCCGCATTTTTCCATTACTGAATTCAAGGCGCTCGCGCCGCTCGTCCAGGGGAAGACGTGCCACAAGGACGTCGAGTTTCTGGTGACGTGCAGCAGGGCTGTTCGAGCAATCGCCGACCATGTCGGTTTGATCGCCCCTCTCGAGGCATTCGGAGCAAAGATTACGGTCGACACGTGTCCGCTCACCTCGCCGATGCTTCCACCTCGCATCAAACATCTCATGACCAATTCCGCGAAATACGCCTACTATTCGCCGGGATTGCTGAATGTCGAAGTGACGTATGGCCGCCTTACGGATTGTGTCGAATCAGCGATCGCTGGCCTAGTAGAGAGGGATGAGGGAGTATGGAACGCGTAATTCAAGGAGATATTATCATCTCGGGTGTTTCATCGGGTATTGCACTGGCCAGTACGGAGCCGCTAAGCTTTTGGGGTGGATACGATCAGACAACCGGAGAAATCATTGATCGTCGGCACCCCCTTTCTGGCGAGATTGGTGCGAGTCGTGTCCTGGTACTACCCTATACACGGGGTTCGAGTACCTCCACCGCGATTTTATTGGAGTCGGTCCGTGCAGGTGTTGCTCCAGCCGCTCTCCTCACCGATCGCGCGGATGTTTTCCTCGCTCTCGCATCGGTGGTCGCGGAAGAAATGTATGACGGGAGTTTCCCGATGGTTGCCCTTTCCCGGGAAGATTTTGAGTCAATCAAGACCGGCGACGTTATCTCGATCGAAGAGAGTGGTCTGGTACGGGTGACCATCTCCTGAGCCCTCTTAAGAGCTACAACATCTTGAGAAGCGGGCGTAGCCCTGACGAGACGAAGTGCGTGCCGTCTGCGTAGATCCAGAAGCCTTCCACTCCCGGCAGGTGCTCCACCAGATCCTGGGCGGCTCCACGAGGCATGACAGATGTCGCCGTCGCCAGTCCATCGGCCGTCATGGTGTCGGGGGCGACTATCGTCGCGCTGGTAACATGGTCCACGAAATTCCCCGTTACAGGATCGATCAGGTGAGAGACCTTCACCCCATCAATGGTTCGGGTCTGTACGTACGTGCCCGATGTTGCGACAGCCTGGTTTTCTATTTCGATGGTCGCGACCAGATCGCGCTCTTTTCCCGGATGCCTGATGCCGATTTTCCAGGGCTGCTCAGGAGTTGGCCTCCCCATGGCAAAAAGATCGCCCCCTGCGTCGATGAGGGCGGTGGTTACGCCACCAGACCGAAGCGCCAGAACTGCGGCATCTACGCCGTATCCTTTGGCAATGCCACCGAAGTCGACACCAATCCCATCACCTTTTAAGCGCACGGTGTCACCGCGAACTTCGAGACGGGTAAAATCTATACGATCTGTTGTTCTGGCTGTGCCCGGTACGAATCCATAGCGTCTCATGGCTGGTAGAACAGTCACATCGAGGGCGCCTTCGGTCAGGTTACCGATGGAAAGCGCAGAGCGCGATACGTCGAGTAATTCGGTTCCGACGTTCCACCGACCAGGGGTGTTATTCATCTTCATCAGCACACTGGTTTCATCGTGCACGGTCAGCCGTTCGCCTACCAGCCGAAGGCTGCTCAGTGCGCGCTCGGCCATCATCGATGTAAACTGCGATTTGGGGATGGAAACGCGGATTGACGTGCCCATCGCCCGAGACGATCGGTGGATCAGATCCCTTCCCAAACTGCTAGTGGCGAAGGCCCATGTTGGGATCGCCTGAACCAGCGCCAGGCCACCCAGGGCCCTGCCCGCGTCAAGAAAAAAACGTCGTCTGTCGATACTGGCCATGGTCCTGCGTTCAGGGGTGGTATGCTTAGCGCGTGAGCGTTCCCCGGCAGAGTACGGCTCTGAAGAGTGGAGGGTCAACAAAGATGTAAACTATGAGGTGCCCCATCCGTCTCTGATTCGTACCATGCCGCTCCGTCCCACCTACCCTCATGTTCGATGAAGCGTTACTGGCCACTCACGCTCGCTTTTTTGATGGCAGCTTGTTCTCCTCCAGATTCTGCGTTCCAAAGTCGGTTCGCGAACTCACCGGATAGAACATGGATCGGTCCCCAGTTTTACGCCAATCGCATGCTGGACTGGGAGTTGCGGGATGGACGATTGCTCAGCACAGAAGGCAGAGCAGCCAAGCCGATGCGGACGGTTCATCTGTTGACGCATTATCTGAACAATGAACCCGGCGGACTGAATATGAGCGTCGTGACCGGGCCCCTAAATGTGCCTGACGCAAGGTCGGATAGCACCTGGACTGGCTTTTTAATCGGCGCGGGCGGCGGGGAGATCGATTATCGGATTTCCGCTCTGGTTCATCATTGGCCGGCTCCAGGAGGGGGCCTGTTTGTCGGCGTCGACGGAACGGGCAAGATTGTCGTACGGGACAATGAAAATGCCGATTCCCGACGCGGGGCCCGATCAGATTTTACGAACGCGGATTGGCCGCTGGTGGTAAGCGACTCGACTGAAGGCGTAGTGGACAGTTTTTCAGGGTTTGGCATTCGTGTTATGGCGACGACCGCCGATGCAGGGTATTCGATGGTCGTTGAGACCTTCGATCCCACATCAGAAGATATCATTTCGCACGCGGTGTATACGAATCTCGATGAGAGGTACTTCAGCGGAAATGTCGCGCTAGTGTCACACAGGAGCGCCTCGTCCAAAGGCGCGGGCTACTGGTATGAAAATTGGAAAATTGAGGGAACGAAGGTTCAAAAGGATGAATCACGAGCGTTCGGACCCGTTCTGGGCGTTCAGTACACGGTGAGCGAGGGAATCCTCAAGATGACAGCTCAGATGGGTCCGCTGGGGGATGCAGATTCCCGTGTGGCGGAGTTGCAGATTCAGGGCAATGGTATATGGACAACAAGATCCAGCGGGGAGCTGGACGAGAACGGGTATACCATCGGATTCAGGATAGACGATTGGGCACCGCAGCCAGACACGCCCTTTCGAGTGAAGTATTCCCTCTGGGAGGGAGCCGTGCCGGTCATCCATTTTTATGACGGCACAATTCATTCAAAAGTGGATGGCGATAATTTTGTGATGGCGGCCTTGAACTGCCAGCACATTTCTGGGGGTGACGGGAGTTGGACGCACAATCATTTCTGGTGGCCACACGCAGAGACCGCAGAGAAAGTAGCCTATTTCGAACCGGACATGGTTTTCTTTGCCGGAGACCAGATTTACGAAAGCGGCCTGGCTGGTATCGTTCGTCAACCGGCAGATACTGCGATTCTGGATTACCTCTACCACTGGAATCGTTTTCTGTGGGCCTTCGGAGATCTGACCCGCCACCGTCCGACGGTCACCATTCCCGATGATCACGATGTATATCATGGCAATGTGTGGGGGGCTGGTGGAAAAGCGGCCGTAGGTCCGTTCAGGCCCAGGTCGGATAATGGCGGCTACATTGAGCCCCCAGAATTTGTGAATGCAGTGCATCGCACCCAGACGTCTCACCTGCCCGATGCGTACGACTCCACCCCGGTTGAACAGGACATCTCAGTGTACTACACCAACATGGAATTCGGAGGCGTGTCATTTGGGATTGTCGCCGATCGACAGTTCAAGAGCGCACCCCGGACGCTCCTGCTCGATGCGGATGTATGGAACGGCTGGCCTCGAAACCGTGACTGGGATGCAGCAAAAAGTGGCGATCACCCGGACGCAATCCTGCTGGGAGAAAGGCAGCTCACTTTTCTCGACGACTGGGCACAAAATTGGGGATCGGATACCTGGATGAAGGTCCTGCTCTCCCAGACCCTCTTTGCCGATGTCGCTTCGATCCCCGAGGATGCGATGAATGGATCGGTAATCCCCGGCCTTCCGATTCCACCACCGGGAGAAATAGTTACCGGGTACAAGAAGGCCATGGACATGGATTCCAACGGGTGGCCCCAAACAGGCAGAAACAAGGTCGTCGACGTGATGCGCAGGGCGAGAGCATTTCACGTCGCGGGGGATCAGCACCTCGGTAGTCTGGTGCGCTACGGCAAGGATGCTTTCGGCGACGCCGGATACGGCTTTGTAGTGCCTTCAATAGCCAATATCTGGCCACGAAGATGGTTTCCGCCGGAAGTCAGCCCAACCCGAGATCCTGCCAAGTCCTGGTACACCGGGGATCACCTTGATGGCTTCGGAAATCACATGACCGTTCTAGCCGTTGCAAATCCGGTCAATTCGGGCCGCGAACCCGCCGCGTTGTACGATCGCACACCCGGATACGGTATCATCAGAATGAATCGTGCGACTCGCGAAGTCTCCATGAGCGCGTGGCCGCGTTGGGTGGATCCTTGGGCGGACGGCGCGCGGCCGTTTGGCGACTGGCCGATCGAATTCAATCAGGAGGACGGAGACGGCCGCGCGCCGACCGCATTCCTGGCCAGGTTGGAGTACGAGCTGCAGGACGCGCCGGTAGTGGAAGTCACTGATCTAACAGACCAGATTCACGTCTACTCCTTCAGGCCTAACGGCAGCATGTATGAGCCCCCGGTGTATGACTCTTCCCACGATTATCGACTTACGTTGACGTATCCGGATGGGACAACCGATCGATACGAACTAGCGAGTGGCGAATATCCTTTAACCAATCCCATCAGACGATGACGCGGGTTATCCCAGCCTTTCTTGCCCTGATCACACTTGTTTTGCCGAGTGCTGCTCAAGAAGTTGAAAACGTATTCCTGATCACCCTCGATGGACTTCGCTGGGAGGAATTATTCACGGGCGCCGACCCCTGGCTTCTCGACAATGAAGACTACACGAGCGGAATTGAGGAGCTCAGATCAACCTATTGGAGTGACGATCCCGCAGAGAGACGCACCGCTCTGATGCCGTTTTTCTGGTCGACCATTGCCAGGCAGGGTAGCTTATACGGCAACCGACTCAAGGGAAGCCGGGTCAACGTGACCAACCAACGGGTGTTTTCCTATCCCGGCTACAACGAGATATTGACGGGCTTTGCAGACAGCACAATCACCAGCAACGACAAGATTCCCAATCACAACATCACGGTTCTGGAGTGGATCAATGATTTGCCGGATTTCGAAGGCAAAGTAGCCGCGTTTGGGTCCTGGGATGTCTTCCCGTTCATCGTCAACGAGGATCGAAGTGGAATTCCCGTGAACGCGGGATTTGAGTCCGCCGAGGGTGACCTGAGCCACCGAGAACACTGGCTGAATGAGCTTCAGAGTCAGACTCCTTCTCCATGGTCAACGGTTCGCCTGGACGTGTTCACCCATAACTTTGCTCTCGAATACGTAAAACGGGAGCGCCCCCGACTGGTGTAGATCGCTTCTGGCGAAACAGACGATTTCGCACACGATCGAGACTATGACCACTATTTGAATGCGGCCCACCGAACGGATGCCATGATCCGAGACCTCTGGGAGTGGGTCCAGGCCGACGACCAGTACCGAGGTAAGACATCCTTCGTGCTTACAACCGATCACGGGAGAGGTGCCGAGGACAGGTGGATCGGCCACGGAAGAGATTGGGTCGGTTCAAGCAATATCTGAATCGCACTACTCGGACCCGGAATTGAAAGCGAAGGCGAAGTGAGCGGCGGTGACCCGCTGTTTCAGAATCAGGTGGCCTCTACGGTCGCGCATCTACTTGGTCTGACATACGAGAATCGTGTGCCCGTCGGGGAGAGCATTTTGAAATAGCCCCTCGGTTCTGATTCCTTTGACTAAAGCTCGTTCAGCGGTCTGGGGTTGGCGACCTCGATGCCCCGCTCTGCCTGCACTACATCGCACAATCCAATCGTGGGATCGTGTTCGAAGAACAAGTGCCACTTCTCTGTCAGGGCTGTCTCGAGGATGCGGCGCTTTTCCGTAATCGTCGTCATAGGCCATAAATCGTAGCTCATGTTCCAGGCAGGCATCAGATGAGCATGAGTTGGCATCAGATCGGCCACGAAAAGAAGAGAGGCGCCCCGGTCATGGACCCGAACCAGCTGCATGGCCTTCGTGTGTCCATCGACCGGAATCAGCTCGACACCGGGAAACAGCTCTGACGTGCCATGGATCAGATTCAGTTGGCCCGACGAATCCAGGGGTTCAAGATTTTCCGCCAGGAAAGAGGCCTTCTCCCTAATATTGGACTTATCGGCCCAGTCCCAGTGCTCCTTCTGCACATGAAAAGTGGCGTTTTCAAACGCAACCTGCGGTTTTCCATCTACCAGGCGAGTGCTGCCACCGCAATGATCGAAGTGTAGATGGGTCAGGATGACATCGGTAATTTCGTTTCTGGAATACCCCAGTGCAGCAAGCGATCCATCCAAATTCACATCCGTGTCGTCGACCGAATAGATGGCTCTGAACTTCTCGTTGTATTTGTCTCCGATACCGTTGTCGATCAGGATGAGTCGACCCTCTCCCTCAAGTAGCAGACACCGGGCGTGAAGGGGGATTCGATTGAGTTCATCAGCGCTGATTTTTCGTTCCCAGAGTGGCTTCGGAACGATTCCGAACATGGCTCCGCCGTCCAGTCCGAATCGCCCCGTCTCGATCGCATGCAGCGTATAGGATCCGATTTGAGCCATAGAATGATCTGTTGGAAGGGAAAATGATTGCCAGGTGAAAGATAAACGCTTCTCTGGGTGGAAAAAGGTTGGTCTACACCCTAACCTCGAACTTTCCATGCACAATGACGCAGTGAGTCGAGGCGAAAAGCCCATTTTCAAATGCCTGAATCCGACAGCGATACCATGATCGAGGCTGCTCCTGGGGATGAGGCTCGGATTGATGCCTGTCTCGAGCATCTGAGCGGCAGAATTCCCGGATCGCTACGCACAGACGTTTATCAACGTCAGCTTTACAGTACGGATGCCAGTATTTATCAAGTTGAACCGCTCGCAGTCGTGGTGCCCGCGCATCGCGATGAACTACAGGCGGTTATGGAGGCTGCAACCGAGTTTGACGTACCGGTCGTAGCGCGAGCGGCGGGCAGCAGCCTCGCCGGGCAGGCAATCGGTCGAGCAATAATTGTTGATTTCACGCGTCACCTCGACAGGATTGTCTCCATCGAGGCTGAAGAACGTCGAGTCACGGTCGAACCGGGTGTGGTACTGGATCATCTCAACGCGGAATTGAGAACTCACGGGCTGCAATTCGGTCCCGATCCTGCCAGCAGTAACCGAGCTGCCATGGGTGGTATCGTCTCCAACAATTCAACCGGTAGCCATTCAATCTGCTATGGAATGACCGCTGATCATGTTCAGAAGATGGACGTCCTATTGGCCGATGGGTCCAGGACGGTGTTCGGAGCCCTCTCCGAAGAGGAATTCGGACGAAAAGCAGAAATGGATGGTCTGGAGGGAAGTATCTACGGCGGGATACAAGCCTTGCTGGGCGAACCCGATTCGAGGCGCATTATTCGAGAGCATACGCCCCGCCACTGGCGTCGCTGCGGCGGATACAATCTGGATCGTCTCGCACCGGACGGCCTGTCATTCAAGATGCCCGTGCCTTCAGGCCTCAATCTTGCGAAATTAATTTCCGGGGCCGAAGGTACGCTCGCGATTATCGAACAGGTGAGACTGGGCCTCGTCCCGATTCCTGCCCACACTGCGCTGGCCATCGTTCACTTCTCTGACATCGTGCGTGGTCTGGAGGCTGTGCAGATCATCATGGAAGCTGATCCCTCGGCCGTTGAACTCCTGGATCACCTGGGGATGTCCCTCTGCCGCGAATCGCCGATGTGGAGGAAAAAGCTGGAAGGTTTTGTCGAAGGCACGCCGGACTGTGTGCTGATTACCGAATTCCAGGGAGAGTCCGAAACAGAGCTGCGCTCGCGAATTGATGCACTGGGTGTAATGCTGAAAAACCGTGGAGTGGATTTGGGAGCCATCGTTCCGATCTTTGACAAAGACGGGCAAGACGATGTCTGGTCCGTTCGGAAAATGGGACTCGGTTTTCTGATGAGCGTGCGAGGCGATCAGAAGCCGATTCCGTTTATCGAAGATGCCGCCGTGCCGGTCGAGCATTTGGCCGAATATGTGACCGGAGTCGAGGCCTTCTGCAAAGAGCGGGGGATAGATGTCGCTTATTACGCTCACGCCAGTGCGGGTTGTGTTCATATTCGACCCCTGATAAACACTAAAATTGCCCGTGAGATAGCTCACTTGCCGGAAATCGTATCATTTTCGATAGATAAATTGAAAGGGTTCGGGGGCGCCCTTTCGAGCGAACACGGCGACGGACGATCACGCAGTGCCTTCAACAAAGCATTTTTCGGCCCCGATCTGTACGGATTGTATTCGCGGGTGAAAGGCCTTTTCGATCCTAAGTCTATTCTGAATCCGGGCATCATCACGGCTGCAAGGCCGATGACCGAAGATCTGAGATTTGGCGTGGAATACGAGACTATTGACCTGAGGACTAATCTCGATTTTTCCGACGACCTGGGTTTCGCATCCGCCGTCGAGATGTGTAACGGAGCGGGTGTCTGTCGCAAACTGGGTAGTGGCACAATGTGCCCGTCGTTCATGGCGACAAGAGAGGAAGAGCACTCCACACGGGGTCGGGCGAATGCCCTGCGAAATGTGCTGAACGGCAGACTGGAGCTCCACTCGTTGACGGGTCGTCGCCTGTACGAGACCATGGACCTCTGCCTCGGGTGCAAAGCGTGTGCATCTGAGTGTCCGTCGTCGGTCGACATGGCCAAAATCAAGATCGAGTTCCTTGATCGATATCACCGTGCAAATGGGACACCGCTTCGCGCTCGTTTTTTCGCCTCGGCCGCAAGGCACGCTCGTCGTTACAGTGGACGAATTGCGCCGCTGGTGAACAAGCTGGCAGCGAAGGAATCCGCTCGACTGATGGTTGAACGGGTGTTTGGTGTTTCCCGCAAACGGACTCTTCCTCCCTTCGCCCGTGAGCCGTTTGATAAATGGTTCAAAAAGCATCAAAAAAAGGCCGCCAACGGCCAAAAAGACGGTGTTGCACCTTCTGCTTCGCCCAGACCTCGCGTTGTCTTGTTCAACGATACGTTCAACACCTACCACTATCCGGAGGTAGCAAGGGCAGCTACCGAAGTTCTCGAAGCCTTTGGTTTTGACGTAGTTCTGCCGGGTCATAAATGCTGCGGACGCCCCGCACTCTCCAAGGGACTCGTGAGCCTGGCCAGAAAATATGCTTCCGATACATTGGATCACCTGGTCGGATTTGCTCGAGAGGGACTCCCAATTATCGGCCTTGAACCAAGCTGCATACTCTCATTCGACGATGAATATCATTCTCTGTTGCCGGGTGATCCACGGGTACCTCTGGTCGCAGAACGGGCAATCCTGTTTGACGATTTCGTCGCGAGTCTGGACCCCGCGACTCTACCGCCCATGTCAGGGTATGGGGAAGTACTGCTCCACGGTCACTGCCATCAGAAGGCCGCTGTCGGGACGGGCGGTACGCACCGTGCTCTCGAAGCTGTCGAGGGATGCTCCGTGAATGAGGTCGATGCTGGCTGCTGCGGGATGGCCGGCTCTTTCGGCTTTGAGAAAGAGCACTACGATTTGTCGATGCAAATTGGCAAACTGCGACTGTTTCCAGCAATTCATGCCACCCCCCGACACGCAACAATCGTCGCACCTGGCGTGAGTTGTCGCCAACAGATTTCCCAGGGCACGGGACGGAAGGCCCTTCACACTGCCGAAGTACTGTTCAGATCCATTATCCGGGCCAGGCAGGATGCCGAGCGAGTCCAGAGACAAGAGTCAGCCCAGAGACAAGAATGAGTCCAAGGAACGATTACCATATGACAGCGGCCGAATTTCGGAAATTTGGCCGCGAGGTCGTCGACTGGATCGCGGACTACTATGAGTGGGTCGAGTCGGGGTCGGTACTCTCCCAGGTGGAGCCGGGTGATGTTCGCGCGATGCTTCCGAAAGATCCGCCCTCGGTGGGAGAAGATTTTGATGACATTTTTTCCGACATAGACCGGATCGTAATGCCGGGTATCACGCACTGGCAATCGCCAAACTTCTTCGCCTACTTCCCGAGCAATACGTCTTTTCCGTCAATTTTGGGAGAGATGATGGCGGCCGGTCTGGGCGTTCAGGGAATGGTATGGAAGACCAGTCCGGCCGCCACCGAACTCGAGACGCACGTTCTCGATTGGATGGCGAAATTGCTCGGCCTGCCATCTCGATTCTTGTCCGACTCTGCCGGAGGTGGTGTAATTCAGGACACGGCGTCCAGTGCAGTTTTGTGCGCGATCTTGGCCGCTCGTGAACGGGTCACAAGCGGCCAAGCCAATCGACAGGGCGTCGACCAGCGTGCCAGAGGCGCTCTCGTGGCCTACACCTCAAATCAATCCCACTCCTCCGTAGAAAAGGCGGCGCGGATCGCAGGAATCGGCGACCTGAACATCAGGCTCATCGACGTGGATGAAGTGTTCGCCATGCGAGTCGACTCGCTGGAAAATGCCATCAAACAAGATCGGGAAGCGGGTCGGATTCCATTTTTCGTGTGTGCCACAATGGGAACGACCTCCTCCTTGGCCATGGACCCGCTGGTTAAAATCGGAAATCTCTGTGGAGATCTTTGCGGCGACATCTGGCTGCATGTCGATGCGGCGATGGCAGGCACGGCTGCGGTGTGTGAGGAGTTTCGATCTATCAACGAGGGCCTTGACAAAGCGGACAGCTATTGCTTCAACCCACACAAATGGATGTTCACCAATTTTGATTGCAACTGCTTTTACGTTGCGGACAGACAAGCGCTCACTGGTGCACTCGGTATTCAGCGAGAGTATTTGCGCACGGCTGAAAATGAGAGTGGGGTAGTGATCGACTACCGGGACTGGCAGATTCCGCTTGGAAGACGATTTAGATCTCTCAAACTATGGTTCGTCCTTCGCCATTACGGAGCGGAAGGACTCGCGCATCATATCCGCGAACACGTTGAACTAGCCCAACAGTTTGAGCGGTGGGTTGCGGAGCATTCCGATTTTGAACTGATCGTTCCTCGTACCTTGAACACCGTCTGCTTCAGCCATCGACGTGGGAACTCCTTCACCGAACGGATACTGAAATTGGTGAACCGCACAGGCCGCATGTATGTGAGTCACACCAAGCTCGCTGATCGATATAGCATCCGGATGGTCGTCGGGGGCCGAGACACCAAGATGCGGCACATTGAGCAGGCTTGGTCGCTGATTACCCAAACTGCAAAGGAAATGGATAGTGAGTGAGAGCAACGGGCATATCCGCGAACGGCTTGGCACGTGGTCGGGCGTGGGAGTGTTTGCCCTATTCGCCATCACGAGTGCTCCGGGAGGGCTCAGCGCTGAGGCCTGGCTGACGGCTGGTGTGGGTCTCTGGATGGCTATTTGGTGGATGACGGAGGCCGTTCCGATCCCGATCACGTCGCTCCTGCCCCTTGTCCTGTTTCCTGTCTTTTCCATCGCCCCAATTCGCGAGACGGCGACTCCATATGCCAATCCTCTGATATTCCTGTTTATGGGTGGATTTATTCTGGCTCTGAGCATGGAGCGGTGCGATCTGCATCGAAGGATTGCACTGAACGTATTAAAACGGGTCGGAACGCGGCCTACATCAATCATTGCTGGATTCATGATTGCGGGCGCGGGAATCAGCATGTGGATGACGAATACCGCAACGACTATGATGATGTTGCCCATCGCTCTATCGCTCGTAACTCTCGCCGGCGATCAGCTTGTAGAGGATCACCTGGAAAATTTTGGTCCTGCGTTGATGCTCTCGATCGCTTATGCGTGTACAATTGGTGGATTGGGCACGCTGATCGGCACGATTCCCAATGCGCTGGTCGCTGGTTTCATGCAAGAGACATACGACGTCGAGATTGGTTTTGTCCAGTGGATGGCCATCGGTGTCCCGATCATTCTGGTTGGTCTGCCCGCCACGTATTATATCATTACACGTTTTGTCTTTCGTCTGGGGAAGCGTCCGATCAAGGGTATGGCAGACCTTCTCGACTCTGAACTGTCCAAGTTGGGGCCGCCCTCGCGCGATGAAAAAGCAGTCTCAACCGTGTTTGGATTGGTCGTTCTGTTGTGGCTGACCCGGCCACTTCTGTCCGACCTCATCCCGGGGCTATCCGATACGGGTATCGCCGTACTTGGCGCCGTGCTCCTCTTCGTCATCCCATCGACTCGATCGGCAGACACATGGGAGAGTCGATTTCTCATGGACTGGAACGATGCTTCAAGATTGCCGTGGGGGATTCTGGTGTTGTTTGGTGGAGGCCTTTCGTTGGCATCGGCCGTCAATACAACGGGACTTGCCGCATGGATCGGCGGATTCATCTCGGGTATCAGTGCGTGGCCGGTAATCTTGATCGTCCTTGCTGTGACGCTGTTGGTTATTTTTCTGACGGAGCTGACCTCCAACACAGCGACCACAGCAGCCTTTCTTCCTGTGATGGCGGCCGTAGCCATCGGGATCGGTCAAAATCCGTTTTTACTCACCATTCCAGCAACAATTGCTGCCAGTGCCGCATTCATGCTCCCGGTCGCAACACCACCGAACGCCATTGTATATGGGAGTGGTCTTCTGACAATCCCCCAGATGGCCAGAACCGGTGTGTGGCTGAACGTCGCCTTCACCGGCATCGTCACGATCATGGTGTATTTCCTGGTACAGTGGGTATTTGGAGTGGAACTGGGGGTAGTGCCAGATTGGGCACATTGACTTTCTGAAGGAGCATGCATTTCACAGAACAGACAGAACGGATTTACATTGCAGGTCATAACGGCCTGGTTGGCTCCGCTCTGGTTCGCGCGCTCGAGGCTGAGGAGCACCCCAACATCCTTGTTCGCGATCGACCGGAGCTGGATCTGACGGATAAGGAAGCGGTTCGTGCGTTTTATGAAGCGGAATCGCCGGACTTCGTAGTCATCGCGGCGGCAAAAGTGGGAGGAATTCTAGCTAATGATACCTTTCCGGCTGACTTCCTTTTCCAGAACCTCGCGATTCAGTCCAATCTCATCTACGGCGCTTTCGAGTCCGGTGTGAAGCGATTGATCTTCCTCGGAAGCACGTGCATATATCCTCGATTGGCCCCGCAACCTCTGAAGGAAGAATCATTGTTGACCGGACCACTCGAACCGACCAATCAGTGGTACGCCATCGCCAAGATAGCCGGGGTCAAACTTTGCGAGGCTCTGCGAAAGCAGCACGGAGTCGACTTCGTTTCTCTAATGCCCACGAACCTTTATGGACCTGGAGACAATTTTGATCTAAAGACGAGCCATGTGCTGCCTGCTCTTATCCGCAAGTTTCACGAGGCAAAAGATGTGGGTGGTGCGGTCACACTGTGGGGGACCGGCTCGCCGCGTCGTGAATTCATGTTCGTAGACGATCTGGCCGCGGCGGTTCTTCACCTGTTGAAGACACCCGAAACCGCGCTCTTCGAAGTGGCGCCGGATGGACTCATCAATGTCGGAGTGGGTGACGATCTGTCTATTAAAGAATTGGCGGCACGTATCCAGGAAGTAGTGGGAAGTGAAAATCCCATCGAGTACGATACCTCGAAGCCAGACGGTACTCCCAGAAAACTGGTAGACGTCTCCCGCTTGTTTTCTCTGGGTTGGAGGCCCGTCGTGTCGCTCAATGAGGGTCTGCAAAGGACGTACCAGTCGTTTTTAAATGAGATTCAGGAAGGGTAATCGCGGCGGGTCCAATGGCCAATATTTTCGATTCCGGTAACAAAAACGTATAATTAGTAACCAATCGGTCCACAAAACAATCGATTACCCTCTGATTTCATGGGACGGCCAAGAGAATTCGACGAAAAAGAAGTGTTATCGGAAGCCATGCGCGTCTTCTGGCTCAAGGGATATGAGGCGACATCCATGACCGATCTGATGGAGGCGATGCAGCTTCATAAAGGTAGTATTTACAAGGCTTTCGGAGACAAACACAATCTGTTCTACCTCGCACTTAAATCCTATATGGATCAAGGCCGCGCTGTGGCAATGCAAATGATGACTGGAGCATCATCTCCGCGTGACGCGATTGCGATGTTTATGAACATGAGTCTCAGGCAATGTGCCTGCGGCGATCAGGTGAAAGGCTGTTTTATGATCAACAGCGTTGTGGAATTGGGGCCGCACGATGAGCAGATCAGAGAATTGATTGCCAGATTTATGGAAAGTATGCGGGACAAGCTGACCGAGACAATACAGGCGGGGCAGGATGTTGGAGAATTCAGGACCGACACGGCGGCCCGTGATCTGGCTAATTATCTAATCTCCATGAAGGCTGGATTATTGTCTTCTGCCAAAGTGAAGCTGGAAAATCACAACCCCTATGCCATTGCGGATTTCGCCCTGTCTACTCTGGAACAAGGGATTATTGCCGTATAGACAGGCATTAGTTACCAAAAGGTCAATTAATTTTTTCACCTGTTGTAACAATGTGTTCAGAGGGTACACTACAACCTGAAGCATCTATTTTTTCATCGTGTGGCGACTCGATATTCGTTGTTGACCAAACGGTATTAAACACGAATTCTCCATTTGCGGAGTTGACAACGAATGCAGCCTGAACCGACGGACGGTTCTAGATTGAACCCCCTTTTTGCTTTACAGATTAACTTCCTGAACCCCACTACAGTACCCAGATGACCGACAATTCGACAAGAGTAGACCGCCTAGTGACCCGGTTTACGCAGCAAGTAATTCGTTTCAAATGGCTGGTTGTTATTGCGACCATCGGACTCGTCGGCCTTGCCGGCTCAGGCGCGGGAGGGCTCTATTTCAACACGGACTATCGGGCGTTTTTCAGCGAAGACAATCCTAACGTGCAGGCCTTTGAGGAGATTCAGGCGGTCTATACCAAGAACGACAACATCATTTTCGTTATCGCGCCTCAAAGTGGGCAGGTTTCGGAAGAAGAAACTCTTGCGGCCATTGAAGACCTCGTCGATGAGGCGTGGACAATTCCCTATGCCATCAGAGTCGATGCGATCACCAATTTTCAGCACACCTTCGCTGAAGAGGACGACCTGATTGTCCAGGATCTGGTCGAGGACGCGGTCGGGAGGCCATCAGAATATTTTTCCGACGTCCAGCGAATCGTACTCGCGGAACCCCTGCTGAAAAATAGGCTGATTAATGACGCTGCTTCGGTCACAGGGGTAAACGTCACATTACAGCTGCCAGGCGAAGACGCGGATGAAATTTTCCAGTCCGTTGCGGCGGCTCGCGCAATGACCGATGATTTCACGTCACAGCATGAGGGCATCGATGTTTACCTGTCGGGATTCGCCATGCTGAACAACGCGTTCCAGGAAATCAGCATTGGTGAAATGTCTCGCCTGATGCCGCTCATGTTCGGAGCCATGATTCTGTTGATGTTGTTCATGCTTCGGTCGGTGAGTTCGACATTCGTTTCGCTACTGGTCATCGGTTTCTCGACTATGGTCGCCATGGGTCTCGCGGGAATGTTCAGCATCGGATTGACGCCGCCTTCAGCTCAGGCACCAACCATTATTCTGACACTCGCCATCGCGGACTCGATACATATTCTTGTGATCCTGCTTCGAGAGATGAAGTCGGGTCTTTCGAAAAATGAAGCCATTGTAAAAAGCATCTGCATAAACTTCAATCCGGTGTTCTTAACGAGTTTGTCGACCGTGATCGGGTTTCTGAGTTTGAATTTCTCGGATGTGCCTCCCTTTAATCACCTGGGTAATATCACGGCGGTGGGCGTGACGGCGGCATTCATACTATCGATAACATTTTTACCGGCCATGATGGCCATTCTACCGGTTCGTCCGAAGCGGGAGTCTGAATCCAGCAAGAAATCACCGCTGATGGAGCGAATCGCGGAGTTTGTGATACGACGACAGAAGGTTCTTCTATACACATCGGGTGCAGCTGCGCTGTTGTTCGCTTCACTGATTCCTCTGAATGTGATGGATGATCGGTTCGTAGAATATTTTGATGAGACCACTTCATTCCGCCAGGACACCGATTTTCTTGCCGAAAATCTGACAGGAATTTATCAGGTGGAGTACTCGGTTGACTCCGGCGAGAGCGGCGGGCTGAGTAATCCGGAGTTTCTGAACGATGTAGAAGACTATGCCTTGTGATTTCGCTCCCAACCGGGAGTCATTCATGTTTCCACCATCACGGATATCATGAAGCGACTTAACAAGAATCTGCACGCAGACGACCCCTCCTTCTCCCGACTTCCCGAAAGTCGGGAGCTGGCTGCGCAGTATTTACTGCTGTATGAGATGTCTCTGCCGTACGGTTTGGACCTCAACAATCAGATCAACGTCGATAAATCGGCGACCCGATTTACCGTAACCACGGATAATATCAGTGCCGCCCAGATACGAGCGCTCACGGAGTCGGGACAGCAGTGGCTGATCGACAACACACCCGAATCAATGCATGCCGTGGGATCAGGCCCAGCCGTCATGTTTGCCTATGTATCGGGCGTGAATATCGAAAGCATGATTCGGGGCAGTATTATGGCTCTGATTCTTATTTCTTTGTTGATGATATTTGCTCTTAGAAGCCTGAAGCTCGGACTGATCAGTTTCATCCCGAACCTTCTGCCGGCAATCGTCGCTTTCGGCGCGTGGGCGTTGCTCAGCGGCCTGGTCAATATCGGGCTCTCGATAGTTATCGGAATGACTCTCGGAATCGTGGTGGATGACTCGATTCATTTCCTTTCGAAATACAGACGCGCGCGCCGAGAGCAAGGCTTGAGTTCTGAGGATGCGGTGCGGTACTCGTTCAGCTCGGTTGGAAGGGCGCTGGTAGCGACATCGATCATCCTCGTGGTAGGATTTCTGATCATGTCTACTTCTGCATTCGGCATGAACGCTGACATGGGCTCGATGACCGCCATCACAATCACTCTGGCTCTGCTTATCGATTTTTTCCTCCTGCCACCGCTTCTTCTTCTTCTGGACGGCGGGGATGAAACAGCTCCTGCCGTTTCCCAAAGCTGAAGCTGAACGGGGAAAAGTCCTCTTATTTTGGTCGTGCAGCGATCGCAAAAATCGCCCGATCATCCTAACACTTCAATATTCGACATCATGAAATTCAGACAACACACACAATGGCTGACTGCGGGCGTACTGCTGACTCTTTTAATGCTGCCTGGCATTGCTATGGCCCAGACGGCGGAAGATCGGGGACTCGAGATCGCGCTCGAGTGGGACCGGAGAGATCTGGGCTGGAATAGTTCGACCACCGAGTTGACCATGGTGCTCCGGAACAAGCGCGGCCAGGAATCTACCCGGAAAATGCGCTCATCCACGCTTGAGGTGGACGGAGATGGTGATAAATCCCTCATTGTGTTCGATGAGCCCCGAGACGTTCGGGGGACGGCGTTCCTGTCCTACACACACACCTCTACAGCTGATGACCAGTGGTTGTACCTGCCCGCATTGGGACGGGTAAAACGCATATCGTCTTCCAATAAAAGTGGACCGTTCATGGGAAGTGAGTTCGCTTACGAAGACATTTCTTCCCAGGAAGTGGACAAGTATACCTACCGTTTTTTGCGGGAAGAGGAACTGGACGGAATGAATACCTTCGTCGTAGAGCTAACGCCTACCTATGAAAAGTCCGGATATACCAAGCGCCTGATTTGGTATGACACTGAGGAATACCGAATGATAAAGGGAGATTTCTATGATCGAAAGAGTGCCCTCATCAAAACGCTCCGCTGGGAGGACTATCGGCAATACCTTGAAAAATACTGGCGATCCCACCGCATGGAGATGATAAATCACCAGACCGGTAAATCGACCACTCTGACGTTCACGGACTTTGATTTCGAAAACGATTTGACTGATCGCGATTTCGATCAAGCTACACTCAGACGTACCCGCTAAATGAACGTGTTCGTTCTAAAACCCCGGTGCTATTTCGCCAGGAGTTCGGCTTTCCTTTTCATTGTGGTACTTTTTGCGGCGGCCCCGATCGAGGCCGCCGCTCAGAGGGCCATATCTGCGGACATCGGTGTCGAATTGCGAGGATTTTTGTCCGAGCCGAGACATGAAGATCAGGAAAGGCACGGGGCTTCAGTTTCCCTCGAACTGGATTTCTTTCGAGAAGCATGGGATCGGCGATTGCTGCTTGTTGCAACACCGTTTGGGCGCCTGGATGCGGGCGACTCCCGCCGCACACGCGTTGACCTGAGGGAAGCCTATGTGCAGTACATCGGAAATCAGGTGGAATTCAAAGTCGGTTTTACGAAGGTGTTTTGGGGGGTTACCGAATCGAATCATCTAGTAGACATCATCAATCAGACGGATGGTATAGAATCAACTGATGGTGAGGCCAAGCTGGGGCAGCCGATGGTCCAGGCAAGTTGGATTTTCAATCAGGGTGTGCTTGATCTTTATTTTATGCCCTTCTTTCGTGAGAGGACGTTCCCAGGAAAAGGAGGCCGACTGCGCTCGCCGTGGGTCATCGAAGTGGATAACACCTTGAAGCAAGAACGGATCGACCTTGGTGCACGATTGTATCTTCCAATCAGATCTCTGGATCTCGGAATTTCAGGATTCCGGGGGACGTCGCGCGAGCCACTGTTGATGTTCGATCCGATGTCAGCGAGTCCCTCAACGGCCTATCCAATCATCACCCAACTGGGCCTGGATGTCCAGTACATCTACGGAGCCTGGCTATTGAAGTCAGAAGCGCTTTTCAGATCTGGATATCTGTCTGATTATGTGGCGACGAGTACCGGCTTCGAATACACGTTCTCCAATGTTCGATTCACAGGTTGGGACATCGGCCTGCTTGCGGAATATCATTACGACGGCCGGGATACGATCGAATTTGGTGGACAGTCATTTAATACTACTCCGTTGAATCATGATGTGTTTGGAGGCATCCGATGGGCGTTGAATGATGTTCAGGATAGCCAGTTTCTCGGAGGTGCGATAACCGATACTGACTCCGGCGAAACGGCGTTTTTCGTCGAGGCATCTCGCCGTATTGGAAGCCGAGTCTCAGCCGATTTAGAGGTTCGATCTGTTAATTTCACGACTCCAGATGGACCGCTGCACTTCGTTCGGGACGATTCCTACGTTCAACTAAGCGTGACGTATTTCTATTGATCGATCTCATGCTCCGAGAGCAAGTTCGAATAATCGGTCTCAATTGGCCTTAATCGGCCTGTCTGCCGCATGACGTAGCAAAATCTCAGGATCCATACGTTTCCTCTGAATAGAACGTTGGAATGTATATGGATGCCGGTTTCAGTACGATCTGAGTCCGGCCTGTCTGTGAGTTAAGATTTGCTATTCAAGCAGGAAATACAGGAAGTAGTACCCGCCGACGCGGTTACGCCCGCTCAGGACTCGCTAAGTGCGGCCGGCGAAGTAAGCGGTGTTCTAGATTCTCTTGCTTCCGGAGAGTTCACATCCTTCTGGGACCAGGTGCTTGCATCGGGGGCGATCTTCGTCGGGTCTATACTTCCAGGGGTGATCAAGGCGCTGCTCGTCTTCGTGGTGCTCTACGTCTCGTACCGGGTAATTCGATCCATACTCAAACGTGTTTTGAGCAGCTCCAAGAGCGTAGATACCGGTCTCGAGGGCCTTCTCACCAAGACGTTTTCAATCGTGGCGTGGTCCTTCATTTCGGTGATGGTCCTGGCTCAACTTGGGCTGGATGTGACCGCTCTCCTGGCAGGTCTCTCCATCATCGGTCTGGCGGTTGGTCTGGCCGCCAAAGATAGCCTTGAGAATTTTTTCTCAGGGGTAGCCATCATGGTCGATCGACCGTTTCGCGTGGGAGACCAGGTCATCGTGGAGGATACCTATGGAACAGTGCAAGAGATTACACTCAGAACCACACGACTCCGGACGTTGAACAGCGAAGTCATGGTTATGCCCAACGCACTGATGATCAATCAGAAACTGATGAATCACACGTCGATGGGCATTCTGCGAATCGAGATTCCATTCAGCATCGCGTACAAGGAATCTACCGACGCAGCACGCTCCCTGATTCTCGGTCTTGTGTCAACCGACTCGCGAATTGCTGCAGATTTCCCGGTTGAGGTTGTCGTTCTTCGCCTGGCTGACTCCAGTGTCGAAATGGTGCTGAGATTCCATATCAGGGAGTCTTTTCGCGAGGTCCCGATAAGGGATGAGTACACGGAGCTCATTTTCAAGGCTCTCAAAGGTGCGCACATACAAATACCCTTCCCGCATCTGCAGCTTTTCATCGACGAGGCGAAAGGGCTTTTGCCCCAAGGTCAGACGCCTTCTCCGTCGAGCGTTCCATGGCGGCCCATCTGATTCAGTGTCAACGCATGATCTGAATTTCCCGAATCAGACGGGAATCGTTCACGCGAAGCGCCAGAAAATAGACGCCCGAACTTAGCTCTGGCAAATTGATAGAGATATTGTGGGTTCCGGCTGTGTAGAATTCATCCACCGCCGCGCTCACTTCCCGCCCCAGGATATCCAGAACTCTTGTCGTTATCCGTGCTCCCGTCTTTAATTCGATGTTGACCGTCGTCTGCCGCGACGCAGGATTGGGATAAATGGAAAGCACGGAAAGCTCCTGCGGTAATTCCGCATTATATGCGGAGAATGTAGCCATCGAGGGGGGTGTAAAAACCTGGGTGTCAGCAGAGGTGGAAAAGCCAGCATTGATTCCCCCACCCGACAGGAAGACCTGTGAGTCGATTTCGACCGCTGAAAATCCGTGCCGAGGCTTTGGCATGTCATCCAGTTGTCTCCACGTATTAGAAACAGGATCATACTCTTCAACAGATCGAATAATCCGAGCACCGTCCTCAAATGATTCTCCACCAAACACGTAAAGCCGTCCATCGACGCCCGCCGATGCGTGCCCTCCCCGTGCTTCGTTCATGGACGCCTTCTGCTCCCAAGAATTGGTGAGTGGGGCGTAGACGTGCAAGTCGGAGAGGTTGGTCAGCACAAAGTTCGCTCTCCGGCGCCCACCCGACACATACATCTTGCCACCGACAACGGCTGCTGAAAGATGCTCACTGTTTACAGGGAGCGGCTGAAGGTCAGTCCAGGTATCGGTAGTCGGATTGTACTTGAGAGCATGCGAAAAGGCAGCATTGAAGTACGTTCCACCGAACAGGTACAATTCCCCGTCGAATGCTACCATCGCGTGAGCCCCCATTGGACGCGGAAGAGGCGTCAACTGGGTCCAGGTGTCCAACCCAGGGTCGTAGGCAAATAGCAGCGTCGATTCGATGAACTGGGTGGCCGAGTATCCTGCCGTGGTGTAAACTTTCCCGTTCAGTGCTGCGCCGCCGTGATGGTGTAGCGTAGAAGGAAGATCTTCACCAATCGACCAGGAATCCGTGCCGATATCATAGATTTCGAGTGTATTGATGGCTGCGCCTACGGGATTGATTCCACCCATCTGATAGATTTTGCCAAGCAAGTGAACCAACGGCGTTTCCTGGCGGGCGATCGACATGGGTGTGCGAGATTCCCAAACGCCACCCGTGTTCTGCGACGTTGCCGTCAGCGGGGTCAGCAAACAAGCAACGGTCAGTGAATAGAAAAGAGCTCTCATGAAGTCGGTAGTTATCAATCTTGGTAAGGGGTTTTGAGCAAGACGCCCAAAATCGGAATCACGCGCGCAGGAGTAAATCACAAAGGAAATACCCTGTCTCCTCTACCACATCCTGATCACGCTGGTTGCAGCGATCGAATCAAGTTGTGGGAAATCCCGGCCAAGAACTTCGGCTGTGTGCTCTGAGCGCATAGGAGCAGCTCCATAACCGGAGTACAGACTCTCGAGAACGTCCATTCCCCCAACAATCCTTCCGATGGGGGGATATCCGACCACACCGCCGGCATTCAGGGAGTCGAGTCGGGGGTTATTCACCAGGTTAACAAACATGGTCATTGAACGTGAGCGTCGGCCGGCTCGGGCGAAAGATATAGTGCCTTTCGCGTTACTTGTTCTGACCGGCTCGTCGTTGATGGACATGTTCCTCCAGACTGAATCGATCTCTGCATCTCCGGACCCGCCAAACTGAGCGACGAAACCCTCAATTACCCGGTAGAACCGGGTGCCTTCGTAGAAATTGTTATTGAACAGGTAAAACGCTCGATCTACTCCCAATGGAGACAAGTGCCGGTAGAAACGGAAGTCGATAGTTCCGGCGCTGGTTATCATCTCAACTTGGAAGGAATCAGGAGCAGGTTGGGCAAGAGTGGCCAGGGAAGGACTTCTGAGCGGATCAGAACTGCTGCAACCGACCGCGATCATAATTATTGCGGTCAATACAAGGCCCAGGACGACAGATTTCATGTGCTTGATGGATTGAATCTTTGTGTTGACCGGAAAATAACCCTACAGCAGAAATTTGGCAGCCGCAATAGCGACGATTGCGATCAGCAATCGGTGAATCCAAACGTCTGCGTTTTTGATGTGCACGACCCACTTTACCGCCAGATACGCGCCGATGGCTTGAAATAGCGCCATCGCCAGTCCATAGCCAAGGTGTACCTGGTTATACCACAAGAAGATGGCCAGGGTTGGGAAGGCAAAGATCAGGACGATCAGGAGCTTGATACCGTTACCGGAGCTGAGCGTGAATCGGCTGATCAGCACCAGCCCCGCCAGGAGAAAAATTCCTACACCAGCCTGAATAAAGCCACCATAGACGCCGATCAGAAAAAACGCAATGATTGTGAGAGGGTGTTTGTTTCGGTCGGTGTCGACCGGTAGATCGTGAATCCAGCGGCTGGGTTTGACCAGAAGAACAATCATCATGAACACCATGAGGAGTCCCAGGACTGTATTCATGGTCTCCTCACTCAGGTCAACGGCGATAAGAGATCCAACGACGGCACCGATGACGGTTGGAATGACCAGCCATGTTGAGCCTTCGAGCGAAATCGTGCCAGATTTCTGATATGCCAGAAGGCCGACCGCGCTCTGGAGCAGCACACCTACTCGATTGGTGCCGTTTGCGATGGGCGCCGGAAGCCCGCAGAGAAATACAAAAATCGGCATCGTGATCAAGGAGCCACTCCCCGCCAAGGTGTTGATGACACCGGCAACGACGCCTGCAACCATGAATATTGTCCAGTCGAGGAGAGATAAATCCATGGAAAACAGATCCGGCATATAGGTTTTCAGGTAGGCTAATTGCGGGTGAGTTCACCGTCCTGAGTTCGCCAGATTCCAAGCGGATTTCCATTTTTGAGTGCATCCGGGAGCGAAGCCTCAGGGAATCCCTGATAGCAGAACGCGCGCGTGAAGCGCTCAATAGCAGCCGTTCCCACCGAAGTTGAGCGACCGTCTGAGGTCGCGGGAAACGGACCGCCATGAACCATGGCGTTTCCAACCTCCACGCCCGTGGGATAGCTGTTCAGAATCATTCTTCCGACCCGATTTCGCAGAGCCGATATCAACGCGCTGCTCAATGGAAGATCGGTGTCATCGTGCTGGATGGTTCCGGTGAGCTGTCCTTCGAGACCGCCTATCAAGTCTATCAGTTCTTCTTCGCTGTTATAGGTGACAAGCATTGAAGAAGGGCCGAAGGTCTCTTGAGATAGGGATTCGTCGGCCAGGACGGCCGAGGCGGTAGTGCGAAAGATCCAGGGATTTACCCGGTTATTTTGGACCTCATTGTCTGTGCTCGAAAGCGTCTGCACTTCTGAATTAGAGTGTATTCTTGACGTCGCGGAGTCGTATGCCCTGGCGATGCCAGCGTGTAGCGTGGTACCCCCCTTTGAATCATCCATCAAAGCAGCGAAGTTGCCGGCAAAAGCATCCGCCTCATCACCCTCTGGAAGCAGAATCATGCCCGGATTCGTGCAGAACTGGCCCACTCCCATGCTCACCGACCCGACCAACCCGGCTGCGAGTGCATCTGCACGGCTCCGGAGTGCCCCCTTGAGCACGACGATGGGATTGATACTGCTCATTTCCGCGTAAACAGGGATCGGTTCATCCCTTTCGGAGGCGATTTTTGTAAGAGCCAACCCGCCAAATCGGGATCCGGTGAATCCGACTGCCTTCATGGCAGGGTGCTTGACGAGAGGCGCACCGACATCCTGCCCGGTGCCTTGTAGCAGGGAAAAGGTGCCTTCCGGCATCCCGGCCCGTTCCACGGCGCGAAGAATCGCTCTTCCGGCCAGCTCACTCACACCCGGATGTGCGAAGTGCGCCACACACACCACCGGACAGCCCGCAGCGAGTGCAGAGGCTGTGTCTCCTCCTGCCACCGAAAAGGCGAGCGGGAAATTTGACGCTCCAAAGACTGCCACAGGGCCTATCGGGATACGCATGGACCGAGTATCTGGCTTGGGCACAGGCGCACGATCGGGCTGCGCGGATTCCAGGCGTGCATCGACCCAGGAACCATTCTCTACCAGGTCAGCAAACATTCGAAGCTGCCCGATCGTGCGCCCCAGCTCACCGTTCGCGCGGCCTTCCGGCAACGCGGTTTCCAGCGGAACTCGCTCGGTGATCTGAGGACGAGAGGCTTCAAGTTCCTCTGCGATGGCCCGCAGGAAGGCCGCGCGCTCGGCGCCCGAAGTCCTGGAGTACCTGTCAAATGCCTGGCCCGCCAGTTCAGCGGCTCTATTCACCTCGGAGGAGGAAGCCGTATAAAAGAGTTCCGGTAAGTCCGAACCCGTAGAGGGATTCACCGCATGAAATGAGGCCCCTCCAGGCTTGCCAAGTGAATTACCTATGAGAGAAAGTCCGGAAAGCGGCATGACAGTCGAAGAGGAATGAGGGGTGTGTAAAGTGAATTGCCATAATACAGTGAGAAACATCAAAAGGACTGTATTGAACTCGTGAAATATGATTCCAGACGCGTCACAGTGAGGTGATCAAAACAAACATTCGTAGCTTCATCTCGTACTATGAAGCGTCGAAAATGGTGATTTGCAGTCACATGTCTGCCTAAAAAAGCGAAGCCATACACGGATGACCATGGAATCGGAAGAATCCCGCGAAGCTGACCCTGAGAAGGCAGATACTGCCAGCTTAAAGATGGATGGACGTCATCAGATCTTTGAGGCGCGTGGACTGTGGAAAATCTATGATATGGGCGAAGTAAAGGTCACCGCGCTCAGAGACGTCGACTTCGATCTGTTTGGGGGTGAACTACTCGTGCTGCTTGGAGCTTCAGGAAGCGGGAAGAGCACCCTTCTGAACATACTTGGAGGCCTGGACAGGCCAACCGAGGGCTTGGTCCGTTATCTGGATATCGTCCTGTCCGAGTCCGACGACTACCAGCTGACCCAGTATCGTCGCCAACACGTCGGCTTCGTATTTCAATTTTACAACTTGATTCCCAGTCTCACTGCGAGGGAAAACGTTGAACTGGTGACCGAGATATCTGAAGATCCCATGCCTCCGGAACATGCCCTGGAGCTGGTCGGTCTCGAAGATCGAATGGATCACTTTCCAGCTCAACTTTCTGGCGGAGAGCAACAACGCGTGGCGATCGCGAGGGCCATTGCGAAGCGTCCCAACGTTTTATTGTGTGATGAGCCGACCGGTGCTCTGGACCTTGAGACGGGAAGAATCGTGCTGCGGGCGCTGGAACGGGTCAATGAAGATCTCGGGACGGCAGTTGCCGTCATCACCCACAATGCGGCCATTTCTGCCATGGGCGACCGAGTCATTCAGATGAGCAGCGGCCGCATCTCAAAAACGATAACCAACGAAAAACGGGCGCCGCTCGAAGAGATCGAATGGTAGCGGTGGATGAATGCACTGAATAAAAAGCTGTTTCGAGATCTCTGGCACCACCGTGGTCAGATGTTCTCTATTGCAGCAGTCGTCGCGACGGCCATCATGACCGTTCTGTCGATGCGAGGTACTTATGAGTCGCTGGTGATCGCCAGAGACTCCTACTACCATGAATCTCGTTTTCCAGACGTGTGGTCCAATCTGGAAAGGGCTCCGGAATTGCTTCGAGGTCAGATTGAACAGATCGAGGGAGTTACTGCCGTGGATACGCGAGTGACGTTTGCTGCGTCACTCGATCTGGATGGTCGGGATACACCTGCTACTGGACTATTCATCTCCGCATCTGATCCGTCGGTAATGCTTGGCGCACTGCATATGCGCTCTGGTAGGTGGGTAACGGGGCGGGACCGAGATCGCGTGATGATCAGCGAGAAATTTGCTCTGGCCAACGACTTTACAGAAGGTGATACGCTCAGAGCCATCATCAACGGAAGGCTCAGAAATCTGGAGATCATCGGAACGGCGATATCTCCGGAACACAGCTATGCCGTTCCAGCGGGTGCCCTCTTCCCAGATGACGCAAATTACGGCATCGTGTGGATGAGCCGAGAGGCTATTGGCTCCGTCTTCGATATGGAGGGTGCTTTCAACGAAGTGGTGTTGACGCTCGCTTCGAATTCCGATGTCGATGCCGTCATGCTGAAATTGAACCGCATCCTGGAGCCCTACGGGGGACTGGGGAGCTACAGTCGAGAATTTCAGCTCTCCAATCTGTTTCTGGAAAATGAACTGAAGCAAAATCGGACGATGGGAACGGCAATTCCCGCCATATTTCTAGCCGTCGTCGCCTTTTTACTCAACATTGTGCTTAGAAGACTGATATCGACGCAACGGCAGGAAATCGCCGTGCTCAAGGCATTTGGGTATTCCAACATGGATGTCGGATTATTTTACCTGCAATTTGCCCTTACCGCGGTGCTGACGGGGGCCGTCATCGGCATTGCCATTGGAGCGTGGCTTGGCGGAGTCATGGTCGAGCTGTACAAGGATTACTTCGTCTTCCCTGATTTATACTATGAATTGAGCGTAGGCCTCGTCGCATTCGCCATCGCTATCAGCGTGATCGCAGCCATCATCGGAGCTCTCGGTGGCGTCAAAAAAGCGATCAGCCTACCGCCGGCAGAAGCGATGCGACCCCAGGCACCGGCTCGGTTTGCGCCGGGGATTTTTGAGCGTCTTGGCCTGGCCAAGTACTTGCATTCGACAACGAGAATGGTTCTGAGAAATATTGAACGTCGCCCCATCAAAAGCCTGTTCTCTGCGCTCGGGGTATCATTTTCGGTTGCCATCCTCATAACCGGCATGTTCATGTTCGATGGCGTCGATCGCTTGATGGATCTTCAATTTAACGTGGCTCAACGACAAGACCTGTCGGTGACCTTCAATCGATCTCTGGGTATTGGATCAGAGTTTGAACTGGGTAGGATCAAGGGAGTGGCCGGTGCGGAAATGTTCAGAATGGTGCCGATAAGGATTTCGAAGGGTCACCGGGAACGTGAATCTGGCATTACCGGGCGAGCGCTCGGTGATGAACAGAGCCGAATCGTCGACTCGGATGGGCGCATAATTTCGATGCCACTTACTGGATTGGTCGTCAGTAAAGTTCTAGCGGACCAGCTTGAGGTGGTCCCAGGTGATCGAGTCCGAGTTGAGGTACTCGAGGGTGCTCGCGTGTCCCGAAAACTGCAAGTCGTTTCCATTGTCGACGACATGATGGGCATGTCGGTGTACATGAATATCGAGGAGCTTCATCGTTTGGTGGGCGGACCCCGCATGGTATCCGGTGCCAATCTGGCCAGTTCGGATCTAGATCATTCTCAGCTAGCCAGTATTCTGGGAAAGCTTCCAGCGATAGCGAGCGTGACATCTCCGAGGAAAGGATTTGACCTCTTCGAAGAACAGATGTCGAAGAGCCTGTTTATCGGAATTTTCTTCCTTATCGGCTTTTCTTCGGTCATTGCGATATCCGTTATTTACAACGGAGCCAGAATTGCTCTTTCCGAACGCGGACGGGAGCTTGCCAGCCTGAGAGTGCTCGGATTTTCCAAAAGGGAAGTGGCGGTTCTGTTGTTCAGCGAACAGGCCTTGATCACCCTCTTTGCGATTCCAATCGGATGGTACATCGGATATTTCTTTGCCCAGGCCATCGTCCTCATGGTCCCTACCGAAACGTTCCGGATTCCATTAATTGTGGACGCCGGGACGTATTTTTTCTCGACTGTAGTGACGATTGCAGCGGCCATAGGCAGTTTCTGGATTGTGCGTCGACGCCTGAATAATTACGATCTGATATCAGTTCTCAAAACACGAGATTGACAAACATGTTGAAGCACAGGCGTCTGATATTCGGCTTGCTGGCGGTAGTACTGGTCGTGGTAGTACTCGTCCAGTATTCCGATCAGGGGGTCCCGGCGGTGACGGTACGGGCAGAGCGTACCTCTCTGGAGGTTTCCATTCGGGAAGAAGGACGAACTCGAGTCGGCGAATCATACGTAGTGACGTCGCCGACCTCGGGCTTGATCGAGCGGGTCAACTGGAAGGAAGGTGATGAAGTGGGTGAAGGGAGTGTATTGTTCAAGGTTTTGCCTACTCCGGATAGCGGACAATCAAGTCAGGTAAGTCGAGCTAGATACGAAGCCGCAACGGCGCGCCAACGACAGGCTCAGACGCTGATTGATGATGCGCGCGCCGTTTCTGAACAAGCTGAGCTCACACTGAAGCGTCAACGCTCGCTTGCCGAGCAGGAAATAATCTCCGCCGAGATGCTGGAGCAGGCGGACTTGGCAGCTTCGTCGGCGGTTCGTCAACTGGAGGCGGCTCGCGAAACATTGATTGCTGCCGACGCCGATGTGTTGGCCACCAAAGCCATGCTGATTACTGATGATGCTGATCGTGATGCTTCGGGATCAGAGGTGGTGGCACCAGTCAGTGGCCGCGTTCTTCGAGTCTTCGAGCAGAGCGAGAGAGTGGTACTTGCAGGTACGCCGATCCTGGAAATGGGAGATACGGAGTTGTTGGAACTGGTCGTTGATGTACTGTCCGAAGATGCCGTCCGAATCAGATCCGGCAATCGAGTCGACATAACCGGTTGGGGAGGGGAAAACTCGCTGCAGGGACGGGTGCGCCTCGTGGAACCCGCCGCATTCACCAAAATATCCGCGCTGGGTGTGGAAGAACAGCGCGTAAACGTCATCATTGATCTCGAGGATGCTCCGACCCAGTTGGGCGTGGGATTCAGGGTGGAGGCCGGAATTGTTGTTTGGGAGGCAGACGACATCGTCACCATTCCGATCAGCTCGGTCTTTCAGGAAGATGGCCTATGGTTTACATTCATAGTCGAAAGCGACACCGTTTCCAAAAGGGCTATTGAGCTGGGTGAGCGCTCAGCCGAGATGATCCATGTGACAGAAGGCCTTGTCACGGGAGAAGAGGTCGTTCGATACCCGTCCGTGGACATTGATGACGGGGTCGTTATTAAGCGATAAACACTGTTATTGACAAATCGGAGGTCGAACGCCATGAATTTACGAATCTTGAGTCGCGCTTTATGGGGTGGAATGCTTCTCGTTCTTTCGGCGTGTTCCCAGCCCGAACAAGAATCAATGGTCTCAGGCACTGACGAAATTGATCTGATCGCGTTTCAGACGTCGCGCGACGGAAATTCCGAGATCTACCTGATGGACTCGAAAGGGGCCGGTCTGATAAATGTTTCCCTGCACGATTCTCTGGATTACCACCCCTCCGGTTCGATAGACGGATCGCTGATAACATTCATCAGCGGAAGGGGAGAATCGCGTGAGATATGGGTGATGGGAAGGGACGGATCGAATCCAAGGCAAATCACCGATAGTCCGAACGGAAGCATAGATCCATCTTTTTCCCCGGATGGATCGCACATCGTTTATGATGCTCAAAACGAAGAAGGAAACGACGAAATCTACATTATTTCTGTCGAAGGCGGTGAGGCGGTAAATATCTCGAATCACCCGGCGGTCGATAGCCACCCATTCTGGTCACCTGACGGAAATCGCATTGCGTTTTTTTCCAATCGCATGGTTCCTGAAAGCGATTCAACGGACATCTTCGTGATGAACATTGACGGCAGTGATGTGACTCAACTGACTGAACACGAGGCCGATGACCGGTATCCTTCCTGGTCTCCCGACGGAATGCAACTCGCGTTCAGTAGCAATAGAGAAGGAGACGCGGAGATCTATGTGATGAACGCGTCGGATGGGTCCGATGTCAGAAGGCTGACATTTTCGGCTGAGGATGATCTCGCACCGGCGTGGTCTCCAGACGGGACGCAGATCGTATTTGTCTCTGCGCGCGAGGGACCTTTTGAAGTGATGATCATCAATGTAGATGGGACTGGCGAAACCAATCTTTCGAACCACGAGACATCAGATTCAAATCCACGATGGGTTCCAGCCCGTCAGTAGTGACCAGCGGAACCCGAGCAGGATGGCCAGATCACCCGTGATGGCTAAAATTGGGCCTCAAACTCTTCTCTGATCCAATTAGACACGCGAGAATCTGGAAGAAGTCCCAGGCTATCGGCACGGTAAGGGAGGCCATCCAATACTTCTGCGTATGGACCAAATCCGAACAATCGAAACGGAATCACCAGCACTTCTCTTCCGGCCACAGATTCTGATCTTAAAAGTGTCTGGAGTTCCAGTTCTACGGGCTTCCTTTTCCCGGTCCAATCTTCGCGGAGGGTGAATACGCGGACCGCATGAAATGGAGCTGACTCTCGAACTGACTCGGCCAGAAGATTCATGCGTTCGAGCCACCTGACGTTTTCGTCGTCATTTTCGGGGCCGTGACCAATGATGAGGATCGTTTCATTTTCAGGTCCAGTGCTGAGATCACTCACCCGTTTCGTGAGTACCTGACCGACAAAAGATGCATCCAGCAGACCCTCTTTATTGATGCTCACCGGTACGGTTATATCCAGCTGTTGGCGTAGATCTGAGGACCCAGAGAAAACGGATTCGTCATCGCTGAGTCGCAGCGCATAAAGAGTTTGCCTCAGGAATGATTCGGCCGACATGAACAGGCGAACAACTGCGATGCGGGTTACCTCCTCATCCTCGAGCTCTGATACCGCAATCTGAAGTGTTTTTGGGTCAGCCATGCCAAATGCGATTGCTGTCGAATACGACTTTTTCAGCGGCGTGACAGCATCTATAACGGCACTGTTCCACTCGGGTGAACCGCCATGGGCCATGACCAGGAGTCCAACTTTTTCCACCTGCCTCGCCGAGGAGGAGAGCGTAACAAAAACGCCAAACACAGCCAGAAATACTAATTTTCGCATATCATGTATTCTTATTTAGAATTAGTCTAAATAAGAATAAGCGGGATAGCCATTTGAGGATCTGCCGTGAAAATTGCCGATCGAGAAGAGCTTCGAACTGCCGATAGCCGTGACTCGGCCAAGGATTCTTTCTGCAAGGTGCATATCATCCCTAAATCTTATGTTGTGACTGAGCCACGCGACAGTGCATCGAGAATAGCGCGAATAGCAACAAGCAGGATATCGATCCCACCTCAGACGATCTTCCGGATATTGAACCGGTTCGCGAGCGCGTCCTGGACGCGCTCGCTCTTCTGAGATCGGCCAACATTCTGTCGACCATCGATCCATCACTGCCGCCCGAGCGTGTAGCCTTCGAACTGTGCCGGATGTGGTTCGACGCTATCTACACCCCCGGTCATCGGTATATGGAGGGCTACAAGGGTGATCGGGATGAGGATGCAGCGCTGGACTTCGAGTCGGCATTCACCGAGGACGAGTTCGAATACCTGGAACGATTCAACAGATTTCTTGAACTAAGAATTGACAGGTTATCGTCAAATGATAGAGAGAATGGGAGATTTCCCACTTCAGATACCTGGCGAGGGATCATGAGGGATGCCGACAATCTGCTGGAACTGATCGAGGGTGATCTCCGGAAAGTCAGGCGACTCGAAGGAGTGGAAATGCGCATGACGGCGCTTCTGGAAACGGGCGGTTGGAAGGGTGTCCTGGAGCAGCGAAGCCTGGGAAGCTGACGCTCGCCATCACATTCCGATGCTTCCGCGGACAGATGCCATGACCTCTGGATCGATAACTTCGATTCCCTGTGCTTTCGCGTGGTCTTCAATTCCGCGTTTTACCATCGGACGAATAAACGACGGAATATTGGTCAGTCTCGCTTCTGCTTCGGGTGTCCATCGAATTCCTTCTACGGCCGGAATCTGCCCTTCCATCCCTTCGGTGACCATGGCAGAAAACGGGCATTTTCCTGCTGATTCACCTTCTTCAGTCGCGGGCTCCGAGCTGCTCGGCGCCTTGGTGTGAGGAGTTTCGGTGTGAGGAGCTTCAGTGTGAGGCGCGTGGGCCGCAGGAGGGGTGTGAGCACCCGCACCGTCCCCCGCAGCTCCAACCAGTGAGCCGCGAATGGTCTCCATTGGTACTGCGGCCTCCTTTCTGCCCCCGATTTTGACACCCAGAGAATGCACCATCTGTGTTTCCTGGGCATTCGTCAACATCGCAATTTGCCGCTCGCAGCTTCTGCAGGTGAAGATCACCGTCATCGAGCCATTGTCCGGACCTTTCGTCTCACTCAGGGCCATGGAACTGTCGCATTCAACACAGAGAAATTTCATAAGTCCAATGGTTTAGGATAGCGCAGTAGCGTACAGGTGTGATTGAAGGGTTTCAGCCATCTGACGAATAGCGGACGCCGTGGGGGAGCCCTCCACAGTCGTATCAAACGTTTGTCCGTGATCGATTGTTTGGGATAGAACAGGATCAAAGGGTAGAGAGCCGATACATTCGAGATCCAGTACCTCGGAAGGTCGTCTGTCGCCCGCTGACCTAAACAATTCGTGTACATCGTCGCAGGTCGGACAGACGAAGTGGATCATGTTCTCGACGAGCAGGATAGGCCGCTCTCCGAATGCTTCACGGGCGATTGACACCGATTTTCGAACTACGTAGGATGAGACTTCAGATGGAATCGAGACCACAATTGACGCGGACAAGGAGGGCACCAGATCCAGAAGATTCGGGAGCTTATCAGTTCCCGGTGGAAGGTCGATAAAGAGCACATCCAGGCTGCTCCACGCGGTATCGGCCAGCATCTCTCGAATGGCGGCGACTTCGACCATACCGCGCCAGGTAAACGTGCTCTTCTCGGTCACGGCATTCCATCGGACGGCAGATCCTTCGTCCAGAAAAAGGTCAATCGACATCACTTCCACACCTGCGGCCGTTTTCATCGGGAGAATACCGGCAACACCTGTTTCAACGGAGCGCTCCACGCCGGTCATCTTGACCTGGGAGGCGCCATTGATGTCTGCATCGACAATGCCCACCGCAAGGCCCTTCTGAGCCAGGGCGGTTGCCAGCAAAACGGTAGTCATGCTTTTCCCGACTCCGCCCTTACCACTCATGACGGCCACGATGTGGTCTACATCCGACAGTCGGTCCCGCAAGCTCTCTTCCTGAGCGGCAACCTGCTCGGCAACACCTGAGCCCCCATCGGTGGCTATGTCATGATAGGTTTTCAATCGTCATCGGTTGATGCAGGTTTTCCGTTGGTCGGGGCTCCATCTCCACTCTCGTTCTGCTTCTTGATCATTTCCTCCATCATCTTGAGACCTTCCTTGACTCCTTCTTCGACGATGGGGAGGTCGATCAAGTCTTCTCCCAGACGTTTTGCCACTTTTTCCGTGCGCTTTTTGGTCCCGCTGCGCATGAAGCCTTCGGGAACGCGATTTAAACGCTCAATAGCGTCGGGTGTCCACGAGTATTTACCATCTCTCACGTTCTGTTCTTTGGGCGCGGCCGTTTCTGCGGCGGATTCCGCGGCGGTTTGCTTGAGCTTACCGCGCTCTTCCAGATGTTCAGTCAATTCCTCAGTGTAGCCCACAACCTTAGCCACCATCTCCTTCGTTATCGTGTCAATTTTTCGGACTCGCGCAGTTTTTTCAATCTGCGCTTTCGCTCTTCGCATTTGATACCCGTCAGGGAGGGTCTTGACCAGAGCGCGCGCCTCTGCAGTCCATTTGATGCGAACAGAATCAAAGGTCTTTTCTTCAGTAATGGCACCTTCCAGCGTTCCAAGATCATCCATAGCCCGCTTATCCAGCTTCTGGATATTCTCGGGTGGCGCTCCACACACAGTACATTTTTTAGGTTCGAACCCCTTTCCGGTCCATCCGCATTTCTGGCAGACGTAAACATCAACCTCTTTCTTGTCGATTTCTTGAGTCGCGAGGTCCTCCGCGATGATGCCCATGGCCAGCATGGACGACTTGGGTAGAATGGTCGACATGGCGCCCTCTACAACTTTCGTGGTGATCACCGAATGCCCGCGCTCCATCGCCCACCGGTGGATGATCGTCCGGGCAATCCCTCTCGCAAAATCAGGAGCTTTGTCCAGAATATTCTGAGCAGGTTCGGTCCAGAATATGGACTCTTCCGCCTGAACGTCGACGTGTGGCTGAAACCGTTTGCTCGAGAGATAAACGTTGCAGGGAACCATTCTGAGGAGGTTTTCGGTATTACTACCGATATCCATTGACTCATCACTGTGCACCCCGATGCGTCCCATAACCAGCATCCAGGGTTTCTCCCGCCGGACGTACTCTAGAATTTTCTCGAACGCCTTTCCATCCAGCAGCGTGATCTTCAGGTCGGCGCCTTCTTCTTCTGCCAGCTTCTTGGCTACCTCGAGATGGGACTGATAAATCTTCGCGAGACCGGTATCAATCACATCCTCGTGAAGTTGCTCCTGCTCCTCGAATTTGAACACCTTAGAAGCCTTCTCTGTCAGTACCGACACAAGGCTGTTGAACATCGCGTAGTGGAGATACGGATCGTAAACCGAAATCGCTTCGACCGATTTATTGAACTTGCGTCCTAGCTCAAGCGCGGTTTTCAACCCAGCGTATGATTCCGGACTGCCGTCTAGCGCCACAAGAATATCACCGCCGGAAGCGTGCGATACACCATTCGTCGTGGCGCTCAGCTGGTCCTCGATTGGAGCGGTGTTCTTGATGACGATCGTATCGGTCTGTGTTCGTCTTACAACCCGTTCGCACACACTTCCAATCTGACTGTCCCGAACGGCTCCCAATCCGAGAGCACCCAGAATGACGAGGTCGTAGTCACTTTCCTGAATATCCTTGGCGATGATCTGGAAGTTTTTGCCGTCATACATCTTGGGTTTAAAAACTAAACCGGCTTCCAGCGCCTTCTTTTGCATAACCACCAGATACGAATCTGAAATCAGCTCCAGCCCCATGGTTATCAGCGAATCATGGATTTTTCGCTGCTTCTCCATCTCCTCCTCGACCAAATATTCCTCGGGGAGCGTGAATTCCATCTGCTTGAATCTATAGTCATGCAGACGCGCGGCGTATGCATGGCTGCCCACTAGCTCAGCGTCAAATGCCTGGCCAAGTTTTACTGCGAGATCTACGGATGTCTCCGAGTGCTCCGAGTTGTCCACTGGCACAAAAATAGTATCGAACATGCTGAGCTGTTTGTTAGAGGATTAATACAGATGGTTGAGTTGACCCAGAATATACACGAGCCGGTCGGCCACGTAAATAAGAACCCTTCGCGAGTTTGGATCTGTTTTCCGATCGGACACGGACAGGCAAAGGATGGCTGACTCCAATTCCAACGAGCATTCTTTCACCCTCGTCTCGTCCATCTCCTCCTGAATTAAAGATTGCAAGTGTGCCACACTTTTTCGAGCTGCAATCACCGAGTTATAAGCGTCCGAGCCCAAGTCGAAGGATGGCAGCAACCTCGTGAGACGACTTACCTCCAACTGAAGAACGGTAGGAGCCATGTCGGCAAATTCTTCCCGATTGATAAAATGCAATTCATTCCATCCCGGGGTTTTGTCGGGATGTAGTTCAGTCGTGCCTCGGGAATTGGGGAGATAGACCATAGTGCTAAACCGGGGTCATTCGATGAGTGTGACCCATCGCGTTGGCGCGCCACATCTGTAGGAGCCCAATGTAGCGCCGCCGGAATTCCGCCGGATCTTGCTGGATGGTCTGGAAGCTCAGCGAAGGAAGCAGGCCTTCGAGGCGTTCTCCCATCTCCTCTTCACTGATCCAGCCATGATCGAGATAGGCAAGTACGAGTTGATAATCCTGCTCCAGCCCCCTTGCGAGATACCTATAGGTGATCGAATAGGGGTCAAAATGTCGAACCGAAAGAAAATTGAGATCCAAGGGATTAGATAGATCACGGGAACGATCTTCGAACCCGGCGGGGAGTGGAATGACTTCGCCAGGAAATTCATCCGTCACGCTGATGCCCATTTCTTTCGCAATCCGTACCACTGATTCGTTGAAATGAGTACGATCTTCCTTTCGAACCGACGACGCGAACTCGATATGGGTCGTCCACGGCCGCCACCCTTCTACGACATGCGTCGTTTCACCGGTGAGAAAAATATCACCGACCTCCGAAAACGCATCGTCCAATCGGGACAGGAAATCACCAATGGTGTCTGATTTAATCAGCGATAGACTCATGAGTACTGGATTCTACTTCGCTCTCTTCGACGATCGCCTCATTGGGACAAACAGCAACGCACTCTTCAAAATCACAGCACGTGTCGTTGATCACATAGATTGGATCTCCTATCTCGATGGCTTCGATGGGGCATTCGGGTAAACATTCGCCACACTGATCACAGGTATCGAGAATTACGAAGGGCATAAACCTGATCGTTTTTTATCGACGTCGATTTTCCCGTGGCCCTCGTTGACGGTGTTATCGCTCCGTTTTCCCGGATATCTGCGTATAGGGGTCTTGTTTTTGAAGCCGGTTACCCAGAAACAGTATGCATATGGATACATGGTCTGGACGATGTGGAAGGGCTCGTACTCGAACAGTCTTCTCATGGCCCATGAGAAGCGATATCGCGGATCATCAGAGGTGATGATTTCAACGACACAGTCGACCTGATAACTCATGAACACGGGGGAGTTACCTGTCCACAACACGGACGCACGCGGATTGTCGCGAAGATTTTTCAGCGTTGATCCCTCGAAAATCTCCAATAGACCTAGTCTACGCCAGTCTACGTGCTCGGGATGACTGTAAAACTCTCGCGCGGTTTGCGTGCGAAGGAGACGTGTTTCATTTACGGCGTGCGGTGGTAGCTGACTGATCTGGTCGACGGCATCCTCCACAAGCTTCAAATACTTTTCGAGGTACTCATCTTTTGGCGTGAAGCCGATGCCCTTATTGGCCAGGTTCGGGAAGGCGGATTCGCTGTTCCACGTACCGACAACAGGCAGATGACCTGCGTTGAAAGCGATGTACTCGTTCTTTTCAATGGCATCGTAGATGCTGTGTTTGTAGTCGAGCTGCCAGCGGATGAAGTCCTCCGGCAAATCGAAAACTTCGAACTCGCTGGTTGTACCATCCATGGTGAGCGTACCAACGCCTGCTTCGACCTTGATACGGTCTTCGATGATTTTCTGGTCGATGATCAACTCCATAGGATCCGGTTGTTTTGTTAGTTATTGGTCCGAAGAATGTGGTTTGAACAAAGACGAACCAGCAAGTGACGCAAAAGATCTTTTGCTGGCCCCCGCCATCGCTTTGTCCATGTCAGATTGCGTAATTACACGAAGTCCGTGGCGCGACGCATAGGCGGTAAGTCCCTTTATGACTTTGTTTCGAATGAACTCGATCGGGATTTTGTCCAACCTGTTCGAGACAGGGTCGGAGAACGATACATCCCACTGACCCGGTGCCTCCATTGAGCCCGGTTGGTACCTGCAGGCAGGGTCTTCGGCGAGATAGTCTCCGGTAGCTGAGTATGCCCGACAGCGACAGCCGCCGCACAACTCATTGAACTCGCACGCGCCGCAGCGCCCCTTGAGCTTGGAGATGTCGCGAAGATCGCTGAACACCGAAGAGGTGTCCCAGACTTCGGTGAACGATTGGGATCGAACATTTCCTGCCACCACATCCATGTATGGACAGGGCGTTACGTTTCCTTCGGGGGTAATTCGGCAGTATTCAGTGCCCGCCATGCATCCGCCACTCTCGAGGCCTCCACCGCCCATCTCATACGAAAGCTGTTTGAACTGCGGAGCGCACTTGGCCCTCACGAGCATCGGTTCAAAGTCATTCTGATACTCGATAAGTTCGCGGAGGCACTCTTCCGTTTCCCCGGCCGTGAGGTCATTCAACTCCATCCCCCTGCCTGTCTTGACGAGGAAGTAGACGTTGAATGACCACGCGTCTTTGCTGCGGGCGAAAGCCAACAGATCTTTCAACTCGTCCCGGTTGTCTGCCATGATGGAAGACTGTACCAGGACTTCAAGGCCGTGCTCACGGCAAATTTCGAGTGCCCGGACCGAGTGCTTCCAGGCATTTGAGCCGCCTCGAAATGCATTGTGGCGGGCCGGGTCAACGGAGTCGATGCTGATACCGACACCCTTAATGCCGCAATCGACCATTTTTTTGGCGACGTACTCGTTCACCAGCACTCCGTTGGTGCCCATCACTACCCACATTCCCAGACTCGAAGCCTTCGAAGCGATGTCGTAAATATCCCGCCGAAGAAGGGGTTCGCCGCCGGTAAGGATCAGCATCTCGGTTCCGAGTGCCTTCATCTCGTCGATGAGCGCAAGACACTCCTCGGTGCTCAGCTCGTCGTCAGCGCTTGAACCCGCATCCATGTAGCAATGTGGACAGGTCAGATTACACTTCTTGGTGAGATTCCAAGACACCAATGCCGGTCGGTATGGTCGCTTCGCTTCGATTCTTCCTCACTTCCCCAGAGATAATGTGACTCAGGCGCTGCCGTCTGAATATTTACGACGAATCAGCGTTGTAGCTCCGAGACCAAGCAGCAACGTTATCAGTCCATACATGGCCATCGGGCCCAGAGGTGATTCCGTTTCAGCAGGTTCGAGATACAGATACGTCCAGGAGGTGAGCCCCCTTCGGTTGCCCCGTTCCCGACTGAATCCATCCCAGACGGAAAAGAGAACGGGTGCGAAAGTAGCATCCTCAAACGTTATTTGCCCATCGAGGGTACGGTCGCGCTTGATGATGATGGTCCACTGGCCATCCTCGTACGAGGCAGACGTCTCATACTCCATGCCTGAGGCTACCAGATTGCCACTGCCATTTCCGACGAAGTGATCGGTCTGACCAGTGGCCATGTCTGCAAACAATACATCGACCGAGTTGCTTGTGTCCCCAAACAACAAGTACGGAAGCCCCCCACCGGACGCATCCCCCGATGGAAATTGAACGGCGACGGCGTCAGAAAACGCCTGGGTGGTGTCCGTGTCATTCGGCCAGATAGGTACTTCCAGACCCGGACTATTGAGGCCATTGGTCTGAGCACTCATGTCATTCCACTGCAACATGATGCCAATGTGGTCCGCGTTGTGCATGGCCCGCACGGCCAGTGCGTTAACACCTGGAAAAAAGGAGCGCCCCGGCTCTATAACCTGACCAACCAGTGGGAAAAAAGCCTCTGGAGCTTCAGAAAATGTTCCTGCACCCGCTGACGGATCGATTTCGTCGACGGTGGGGACGCTGGTGGCATAGGTAGCATAATCGGCTTCATCCCGCGAGAGGGAGTGGACGTAATTTACTAGCGCCCACTGATCTTCGATTGGCTGGATGTCAAAAGCTGGCATTGGAGACCCGTCGAGGCCGGTCGTAAATGTCCGATAGATATCGGAGCGCGCGCTCCCCCCTCGGAACGTCCAGCGCTTGGTGAGGTCAGCCGCGCGAATCGGAATGTCCCACTGATCAGTCAGTGTAGGTCCGGAGGGGCCATCGCCTCTTCCAAGATCACCATGGCAGTCCATGCAAGAGTTTTCCAGAAAAACCTCCCGTCCTCGCGCGATAGATTCATCTGTGATGGAGGGTGGGCTCGGCATATCCAGAGCGGTGACCTCTGCGAATGGACCGGAAAAAAAGTCAGAAAATGTTTTGATGTAGTACATCAAGTTGTCCACCTCTTGCTCGGACAACTGCGGCCATGGCGGCATCCCGGTGTACGGCATGCCCTGACGAATTGAGCGACGAATGTCGTCATCCGTTGGTAGCTCACCATTTTCGGTCGTTCGAAATTTGAACGTACCGGTCGTGAAGTCTCTCGGTGCAGGTCGCAGGAAGGCCGTTGCGGAGCCTTCTCCGGCTCCAGTCGCGCCGTGGCAATGGGCGCATTTAGCGGTATACATCAGGCGCCCTGCTTCTCGTTGGGCATCGGTGCCCAAGTCAACATTTTGAGCGACGCTCGGGGCGACGAAATAAAGCAGCGTCAGGAGTGTTGCTAGAGTTTTCAATGGACTTCCTCGCTCACTCGTGGTCGTTGCCCGGTATAATCGTAGAGGAAGATGATCACGTCCCACATTTCCTCCTCGGTCAGAAAATTCTCCCAGGCCGGCATGGCAGAAAGCCACGGCGTCGATTCATTTGGAAGACCGGGTCCGCCTTTGGCCACGCGCCAGTAGAGATAGGACTCCTGAAGCATGGCGATGGTGGTGGCGTCCTGAAAATTAGCCGGGATGGGGTCCAGCCCATGGGCGAACTGTCCGTCTCCTTCCATATTGTCTCCATGACAGAAGACGCAGTTCTGGTAGTACACGCGTCTCCCGTTTTCCACGTGCATCGAAAAGGCGTCAGGATCAGACGATTCCAGTTCACGATAGGGGTTGTGGCCTTCAACCACATTGAACGGCGATCCGTTTACTGTGATTGTATTGGGAGGCACCGGGTGGATGGTGCGACCGGAAATAGGTGGCTCAGGCGCCTGGGTCATATTCAGATACACCTTGAAGGAAACCAGCAGCGGAAGAGCGATCAAGACGCCAATGAGTGCGCCCGTGTAGCGCTTATCTACGACGAAGGTGACAATGGTATTTGCCATTTCCTTCATGCGGCCATTTCCGGCGGTCAGGTAGGTAACAAGTGCCAGGGTGATAATGGCCATGAACATGGACAGAATCGAAGAGGGTAGGGGCGGATCAATTCCGTAACTCAGGCCGACAAACAGGCCAACCCATATTCCGGCCGCCCACGCAAGAGAGTTCGCTTTCAAAAAACGAAGTCCTATCCAGGCGGCAATAATGGCAAGTATGACCAGCGGATTCACTTATTCACCCCCGTTATTGACCCGTTTTCGTTGCAAGGTAGTCGACGAGAGACTTCAACTCCTCCGTCGATACGTTCTGGTAGAAACCCGAAGCGTTCAGCATGGCGGCCATCGCGGCGCCAGGATATCCCTCCGCAATGGTTGCGTCCGGATCCATTATGGCCTCGTAGATTTCCGCCTTTGATAGCCGCGATCCGGCGTCATAAAGACTGGGGCCGACCATCCTGGTCGCGTCATCTATTGCGTGGCAGGTACTGCACGCATAGTTGGTGAATACACCGGTACCGTCCAGCGCTTCGCCCGATGCGGCCGCGGCAGTCGGTGTGGAAGGAGCTGACCCCTCCTCTGATTGCCACTGAAGCTGAGTGTCCAGCGTTACCGTAGGTTCGCCGCCCAAGCTTTGCAAGTACGCTATGACCGCAAGTATCTCGTTGTCAGACAGGTCGATGGGCGGATTCGATATGACGGGCATTCCGGGAAGAAATCCTTCTACAACAAATGCGTTCGGATCGTAGAGCGATTCAGCCAAATAGTCAACCGCAGACATTCCCGCAATCTGGGCACCTGCGCGCCCACCAATTCCACCAAGGTCGGGGAACCGGAGACCATCACCAGGAGAGCCGACGGTGTGACACGTGAGACAGGTGCCCTTTCCACCCATTATCTCTTCTCCGGCGGCAGCCAGCTCCAATGGAGTCATGTCACCCGCAAAGTCGGTGCTCGTGGGCGGGTACGTAATTTTCTGAGGTACCTGCAGGCCAACGTAGGCGTAAAAGGCCAGCACGCAGATAACGAATACGAATATCTTGAGTACGTTGGTCATCCGGCGGCCTCCACGGATTCATTCCGCTTCTGTTTTGATTTCCAGGGCTCCTTATTCGTTAGCCCCGTCAACCAGAAAACAGTGGCAATGAAGACGAAAAAGATAAAGACCGTCACAGAAACCACAATCGCTGCGTAGCCAATTGTTGGAGTAAAGGCGTCCACCGAAGTGTCTTCAAGTACGCCATAAACATGCCAGTGCTGGCGCATGCCGGCGCGGACATAACCCATCAAGCCCATCGTCCAGGCAAACGTAATCGCGATAAAAAAGAGGGCATACTGAGCCCTGTTTCCAATCTCTCCCCAGCGTATTTCACCCGTCTGTCTGGCATTTTTGAATAACAACACATCGATGAATGTTATTGATATCATCGCAAAAAGAACGGACAACACTTGTGGCACCGAAAGGCCGATGCGCACGGATGCTTCTACGAAGTAGCCGTAGATGCCCAGGAAGATCACGAACAGCGTAACCAACACGAAGATGCCGAGCTGAATATTCATACCCATCTTCGCCCAGGGTACCGTCGCTTCTTTATTTCCTCGTCTGTATAAAAGGAAACTTATATATGTCGTCAGAATGAGGACATTCACCGCCGTATTCTTCGCCGACATCACGCCCAAGACCCCGAGTATCGGGTGATGCGATCCACCCATTGCACGCGCTTCTTCGATCGATGCCACGAGGGAGTGCGGCGTTGCCCAGACGATAAAGCTGATGGTTATGGCGCCAAGCAGGTACTTGATGTACTTACGGAATCGTTCCGCGCCGTCAATCCGTTCCATTGAGACCCACAGGTAATAGTTGGCCGCGAGAAACAGATTGCCGATGAGAATCGCCTGGACGATGAAGAGCCACGAGAACGTGCCGCCCATCAGCGTGATACCCAGACTCTGGGAATAGGCATAAATTTCCTTGCCCAGATAGTAGCCAGCGAAGGGGAGAGGAAGGAATGCGCTGATGGCTACAAAATTTCCCACATAGCCCATCCAATCGTAATGTGCCTTGTCCTCAGCTGTTCTGGCTCCCAGATATTTGTACGCGCCGTATGCCGCCGCAATCGACCCACCGAACGCGACATTAGCGATGATCCTGTGAATGTTGATCGGCATCCAGATGAAGTTGTTCACGGCTCCCCAGAGACTGACCAGTTCGCCCGTTTCGCTGATGCCATTAGGCGTATTCATGAACGTCAGCCACGCATCCGCGATGAACATGATGGCCGTTCCCACGATGTTCAGCATGACGCCCAGGCCTATATGGACTTTCGGACTGAATTTTCCCCAGCCGTAGTAGTAACTGTAAAGGAATATTGCTTCCAGGAAGAACAGAGCCACATAGGGCAGAAACGTCCAGCTGAAGATCTTCACCATGTACTGCATGAGCGAGGGATAAAGAATGATCAACAGGAAGGTCAACATCGCGCCAAGCGCTGCGGTAAAGGAGAACGAAACGGAGAGGAGTTTGACAAATTCGTAGGCCAGGTGGTCGTACCGTTCATCCTTGGTCACGTAACCAATGATCTCAATAATGAGCGCGAACATGGGGACGGCGAGTACGAATGCCGCAAACATGAGGTGCAGCTGAGCGATGACCCACACGATTGTGCGGCTCCCGATGACGGGAAACTCTCTGTAGTCTGGGTTCGCAGCGTCCTGGGCCTCTTGAATCGGAACGGCGCCGGCAGGAAAAACAAAATAGGCGCCCACCAGACACACGATCAGAAACAGAGCACCGAAGGGAATCACTCTCCGCAAATTCAGTCTGCCACCGTGCCCCGGTGAACGTTGGAGTCTCAGCAGCGGTACAGGCGAATATGGCAATTTAGTTTTCATGTAAATCTTTAGAACGCACCTGAAGCCATATCCTCGAGCCACGCATCGACGTCTTCCATGGGTTCAACGGTCACGTAACCCTTCATCTTGTAGTGGCCAATCCCACACAACTGAGCGCACGCAATCTCGTACTCGCCCGCAAGGGTTGGTGTGAACCAAATCGGAATGATCAGTCCTGGAATGATATCCTGTTTGACACGCAACTCCGGCACACCGAAGCTGTGAATAACGTCTTTTGAGGACAGGCTGAGTGTCACAGGTCTATCAAGGGGCAAGTGCAGTTCATCGATCAAGACGACGTCATCCATGGAGGTGGAATCTGACATCACCAGGCCGATCGGATTGGTCGCTGTGTTTACCAAATACGGGTCGAGAGGTCCAAAAATGCCATCAGGGCCTGGATAATGGATATTCCATGTGAACTGTTCCGCGATTACGTGTACTTCGAAGGTCGTATTTGCGACGGGAAACTCGTTCTTGAGCAGTCCCCATATTGGAAACGCGAATCCGACGAGAAGAACAGATTCCACGACGATTACAGCAACTTCCTGAACCTTGGAAAACGTTCCTTTTGCGCCCTCGTAGCTGGCGACCGGATTCTTGGCCGCTCTGAATCGATAAAGCACATATAAGAAATAGCCGCCCCACCCAATAAAAAGCAGCAGCATGAGCCAGTGCACAAGTGCCATCATGTAGTCGATGTCAGCTGCGTGAGCAGATGCAGCTTCGGGCATCCCTAATAGATGACTGATGTCTAGAAGTTCTCTCATGGAGTCAGATCTGGATTATTGGTCGGGCGATTCCGGCGGTGCAGGTCGACATTGTCCATCTTCGAGGGCGACCTCTTTTGAAACAACGTTTCGAAAGAACGAAATGAAGCCGCCAAATACGACGACAATGGCTACCAGTAGCGCGAGCATGGAAGAAGAAACGGCCGCCACTGCTGGAGCATCGATTCCGACACCATAGCAACGCGGACAGACACTCGCGAATACGGGCGAAGCCGTAAAGGCGACGAGCGCTGCGAATCCGTATGCAATTTTAGTTCTATCCATAGTTGAGTACAACCAGTTCTTGAGCCGCTATTGGTAGGGCGAGGATTTCATTTTTTTACGAAATCGTATCCAGTAAAGAACGATACCGACAGTGGCTAACGCGGCCGTTAAGCTCCACACGAGTCTCATCGGCCCCACCAGCTCGGAATAGGCATAGACCGCAAGAATCGCCGCCAGCACGGCGCTGATACCTATAAAGGCGAGATGAAATGATTTGAGTGACATGGAGTCTAGAGGGCTGCTTGAGTCAAAAGATGTTCGCCATGGCGATCACTCCTTCCTGATCGTTATAGGCCGATATGAACAGGATGAACATGATGCCGAGAAAAACAAAGGTCAAAATCAGCAGATGGAAGATCATCTTCTGCTCCGTGATAAGATGCATGAAGTGAGCAGCGACCAAGCCGCTTTTCAGCGTCGCAATAGCAAGGGCGACGATCAGAGCTGGCCATATCGACAACTCCATATATCCAACGGCTACCGTCACGACCGTCAACACGGCAAGCGAGCCGAACACGACCAGGTAGGTTCGAACGTGCTTCTTAATGTCTTCGGGGCTATGGGATTCTGACATGTCCTAAAGGAGATAAATGGTCGGAAACAGGAAGATCCAGACGATATCAACAAAGTGCCAGTAGAGACCGGCTACTTCAATTCTGTGCTTGAACTGCTCCGGGTTCGTCTTCCACATCTTGGCGCCGGGGCCCCAGAGATAACCGTTGACGATAATGCCACCGACCACGTGGAGCATGTGCAGCCCCGTCAACACAAAGTAAATCGCAAGAAACGTTGATTCTTCGGGGAGATACCCGTGACTAAATTTGTCGGCGTACTCGAAGTACTTGATGACAAGGAAGCCAAAAGCGCACAGAATCGTGAGACCCATGTACATCTTGTATTTCTTGAAATCGTTCAGTGCAAGCGAGGCCCAGGCCATGACGATCGTCACGGAGGATGCGATGAGTACCATCGTATTGACTGTTGCCAGAGGGACACTGAGAATATCGGCAGCACGCGTGTACATGTGCCCATCGATCATGCCGGGCCAGACGGGCGACCCGACACGCAAGAAGATGTAGGCGGAAAATAGGCCGCCAAAAAGCATGATTTCAGATGCGAGAAACAGCCAAATGCCGAGTTTAGCATTGTAAACCCCCGTATCCGGCCGACTCTTTACGGTATAAGGAATGTCCATTATCGAGGGTTAAGGCTGGTTTTGGGGTGAGAAATCACTATCGGCACCTGGTACGCTGTATTCATACGGGCCGCGATAAACGGATGGGGTTTCTTCAAAATTGCCGTGCGCCAGCGGAGGCGAACTTGTAGCCGTCCATTCGAGCGTAGTGGCTTGCCACGGATTTGAACCGACCTTTTTCCCTCTCCTCATACTCATGAAGAAATTGATCATGAAAGGTACCTGTGCGAGCAGGAGCAAGAAGGCGAACGCCGACATGATTCCATTGTAGTGAATAACTCCTTCGGCAAATTCGTACGATGCACCACCATCATACAGCCTCCTCGAAAGACCGGCCATCCCCTGGAAAAACATGGGGAAGAAAATGCCATTCATACATATGAACGATCCCCAGAAATGAATCTTTCCGAGTGTCTCGTTCATCTGTCGACCGGTAGCCTTGGGATACCAATAATAGATGCCGGCAAACAGAGCCAGAATCGTGCCCGGCGCCACGATGTAGTGGAAGTGCCCGATGATATACATCGTGTCGTGCAGCGGAATATCTGTCGGCGCGAGCCCCAGGGGCAGGCCCGTCAGTCCGCCCAGTCCGAACATTGGCAAAAATGCGAGTGCGAACAACATGGGCGTTGTAAATCGCATCGAAGCCCCCCAGAGGGTTAGAAACAGCCCAGATAGTATGATGACCGAGGGTATCGAGATTATCATCGTGGTCACCTGGAAGAATCCGCTCAGACTCGTACCCATTCCTGTGATAAACATGTGATGCGCCCAGACGACGAATGACATGAATCCAAGAAAGATCAGCGAGTAAATGAGGAGTTTCAGACCCCAAATCGGCTTCCTGGTATTGTTCGCGATGATTTCGGTGACAATTCCCATTGCGGGTAAAATCAGCACGTAGACTTCTGGATGCGCTAGAAACCAAAACAAGTGTTGCCAGAGGAGCGGGCTTCCCCCGCCGCTGACCTCCAGCACTTCTCCACTCACAACCAGTCCGCTCGGGAGGAAAAAACTGGTATCCAGGAGTCTGTCGAATAGCTGAAGGACACCTGCCGCTTCCAGAGGTGGAAACGCGAGCAGTAACAGAAACGAGGTGATGAACTGAGTCCAGGTGAAGAACGGCATGCGCATGTAGGTCATGCCCTCGGCTCTCAGCTGAATGATCGTTGTCAAGAAATTGACCGCCCCCAACAAGGAAGACGTGATCAGAAAGATCATTCCAATCAGCCACATCGTTTGGCCCATCGTCTCAATGTCGGCTAGCGGTGGATACGAAGTCCATCCTGCTTTCGCAGCTCCGGCAGGGACGAGAAACGACGCAAGCATGACAACACCGCCAACAAAATATGACCAGTAGCTGGCCATATTCAGTTTTGGGAAAGCCATGTCGGGCGCGCCGATCTGAAGGGGAACGATGTAATTTCCAAATGCACCAACGGCCAGAGGAACGACGCCGAGGAACACCATGATGGTGCCGTGCATCGCGCCCAGCTGATTGTAGAATTCTGGCAGCATGATCCCACCCGGTGCGGTCTCATCGCTGAAGAGCCACCCAATAAAAGGAATCGGTTCGCCAGGAGACGCGAGTTGCCACCGCATCAGCAGCATTAGGCCGAATCCAAAAAGCAGAAAGAGAAGCGCAGTAAAGCCGTACTGAAGGCCGATCATTTTGTGATCGGTCGAAAAAATGTACTTGCGCCAGAAGCTCAGCTCGTGGTGGTCATGGTCTTCGTGAGCCGCCTCTCCTTCGTTCCCTTCCATCGCATGGAAGTCTGGCTCAGTTTCGTTCGTCATAGCAAACCGATAATTGTTTGAGAGAGTCCTGTGGGCCTGGGTCGTGCGTGGATAAAGATGCGCGAATCCCCCGGCCTACTTCGTTCCGAACCTCTTACGAGGAATAAATATAACTTCCCATCCCGATCAAGATGCACCGCCGAACGAGAATGATAATTCTGCTGCTTCGCCTTCGGCAACCGTGACAGTCTGCGCCGCTGCGTCACCGTACTCCTCGTGCCAGGCCTCTATCGTATACGTGCCAGCGGGAAGGTCATTGATCGAAAAGCCGCCCTCGCCATCACTGACTGAGAAGAATGGATGGTCGACGACGCCTGCATAGGCGCTCATCCAGCCATGAACATCGCACTTGATGCTCATCATCACTTCAGTCACGCGGAAGGAACGAAGGAGCTCATCTCCCTGGTTTGGCATTCCCCTGTTGAATGGGCGGTTGTTTTTGGCCTGAGCATTGATGTTGTGCATCATAGGATCACTGTTGAGAATTTTTATCTCCTGACCCGTTTGGACGCCGAAAACGTGTGGTGCGTAGTTGCATCCACGCTGGTCGAATACCACTGGCTCTGAGGGAACAGCGAAGCTGTAACCGTCGGCGAGTCCCGCGGTGACGTGAATGAATACATTTTTCAGGGTGCCGTTGTCATTAACGACAACTGTTTCAGCCAAGAGGCCTTCTGCATTGATTTCGTTGCACTCCCGATTCAATCGGAGCCGGGGCATTGCGGGAGCCGTTCCTTCAAACGAAATAGTGCCACTTACGGAGGACGATCCCAGTGGGGTGGAATCGGCAGCGGGAGTATCGGCAGCAGGGGCATCTGCCGTCTCAGCAGTGTCGCCTCCGCCACAAGCAGAAAGGGACACGAGAGACATCACCAATAGGAGGTGAATGAACGAATTTCGGTTCATAATAATGGGACTTGGTAGAGTGTTGAATTGCGCTCAATTTGAGAGGAAATGGGAAGACTCCCGATGAACGTCGCGAGGATGATAGAGAAATGTATTCAAAGGTTCAAAATCATCCATCATTTGAATGTCATCTTGTCGTGAATTTGCGCTTTTCAGAAAGGGCCGCTTACATTGGCCAAGTACGATAATCAGGTGTTTCAGGCTGAATAACCAGCAGAACTGCTTATGAGCGCGCAATCAAGAATTCTTGACCCGGCCAGGTCGCACGAAGACTACGCACTCGAATTTGTTCGAATGTTTTTGGGTGTGGCCCTATTCATTCGGGGAGTACTTTTCATAGGAGACTCGTCCAGAATTCTACAGCTCGCAGAAGCTGCGGGAATAGATCAGTTCCTGCCGACTCTCGTCCTGTATGTGGTTATTCCGGCCCACCTGGTTGGGGGCCTTCTCCTTGCGCTCGGACTGCTGACCCAATTCGCTGCGCTCATTCAGATACCGGTTCTCGTCGGAGCAGTCGTGGTATCGTTTGTGCAAGGTGGCCCATTCATGGCGGATCAGTCGTTTGAGCTGTCCGTGATGGTGCTCCTATTGCTGGGCATTCTCTTCCGAATGGGTTCGGGTAGATTTTCCCTGGACTACCTCCTGTTTGTGCGTGGAAAATCGGCTGAAGACGAACGCCGGGAGCGGCTGAGGTTACTCACAGAAGAGCTGAAGAGACAGGTTGAGCAAGCGGATCAACTGCGAGAGGATGAATTAGAGGATCTGCAAGAGCAGATTCGAAAACACGAGCAGACTCTCGATCACGACACCAGCGGAATTGCCTCGAAGGTGGCGCTCATTGGAAAATATGTGGTCGCCGTGAGCGGAAGCGGTGTGATCCTTATCCTGGCGCTGCAGGCGCTTCCGTTTGACATATCGCCCACAGAAATCGCGGTCACTTCGGCGCTTCTTTTTGCCATCGTGGGCTTCTTCTTTTTCTTTTTCAGCTGGGCGCTCCGGGAGGAATAGGATGGACTGGGTCTGGATTCTCTACAAGAAATACATTACCAAACGCCTCGTCACGAGTGCGTCTCCTTCTCCGTCCGAAGAAGAGCTGCAGGCAGCATTTATTGAGGCGCTGAGTAGGTCGCTCATCACGATTCTCGTGCAGGAGCCGTGGAGAGGATCTGTTCGTTTCAAGTGTCTGGACAAGGCGGCGGCGTCTGACCGATTTGATCTTCTCGAAAATCCGGAGTCCTATCTGGTCGGCCGATTTGGAGGCGGAAAGTTCAAGTTGAACTTTCACGACGGATGGAATTTTGTCGCCACCCAAAACTTTAAACCGGCAGGAGATCCGCGGTGGACGGAACTGCCGGATTTCGATGAGGAAGTAGTTGTATGAGTGAGTCCACCCCAAGACGTAACAAATATCAGCAGCTCATTCGTTGGCAGGTCACCCACAACTCGTGGGGATGGGATGTAGTCAGAATATTTCTTGGCCTCGCCCTCGCCGTACGCGGCGTGGTTTTTCTGCTCAATCCAGAGACGATAGCTGAACTGGCACCTGGCCGGGATCTCTCCCAGGTAAGTAGCCTGGTCGCATACACCCATCTGATTGGTGGTCTGTTGCTGGCCCTGGGGTTCATGACCCGGATCGCCGCGCTCATCCAACTTCCGATAATGGCCAATGCCTCGTTTTTCGTCGCGTTGGAGTGGGGACTCGCATCTTCGAATCAGTCTCTGGAATTGTCCCTGATGGTCCTTTTCCTACTCTCGCTGGTGCTCATTTTTGGCGCTGGGAAGATTTCCGTGGATTATCGCCTGTTTGGAGCGGATCGACTCGCTACCTGACCTCGGAAACCAGTTCATGGGCGCGGTGGTTAAGCATCCTAACAGAATGTTTACCCGATATTGCTATGCTGATCAAGAGAGCTTCCGACATACTCGCGTCTGAAATCACCGACGAGAAGCTGTTCATGAATCGCCGATCGTTTATGGCGAAGGCGTCAGCTGCAGCCGTTGGTGGAACATTGCTCGCAGGACCCGTGAAAGCCGCATCCAGGGATGACGACCTCACACCGTGGGAAACGGTAACCGGGTACAATAATTTTTACGAGTTTGGTACGGGAAAAGCTGACCCAGCTAAAAACGCGACGAAGTTCACCACGGATGAGTGGTCGGTCAAAGTCACGGGTGAGGTGGAGGAAGAGCGCACCTGGGATCTCGAAGAGCTGATTGCTGGATTCACCGTCGAAGAACGAATTTATCGGCACCGCTGCGTCGAAGGATGGAGCATGGTTGTGCCCTGGAATGGCTTTCCGCTAGGCGATCTTGTCAAGCGCCTGAAACCAACCTCTGAAGCTGAATACGTCTCTTTCACAACGCTGCATGACGTGCGTCGCATGCCGGGGCAAATGAGTCCCGTTCTACCGTGGCCTTATGTGGAAGGATTGCGTCTCGACGAAGCGATGAATCCGCTGACCCTCATGGTCACGGGAGTGTACGGCAAAAAGCTACCGCCTCAGAACGGTGCGCCCATCCGCCTCATCATTCCTTGGAAGTATGGATTCAAAGGAGGAAAATCGATCGTACGGATAAATTTCTCCAAGCGACAACCCAGAACGACCTGGAACCGGGCCATTCCGCGCGAATACGGTTTTTACGCAAACGTCAATCCGGAAGTAGATCACCCACGTTGGACGCAAGCCACTGAGAGGCGTTTGGGCGAATTTTTCCGCCGCGACACGCTGATGTTCAATGGGTATACGGAGGAAGTTGAATCGCTTTATTCCGGTATGAACCTCCGCAAATACTATTGATGGCCAGCGGGCGTTTCGGACTGATTCCACGTATCAAGATCGTCGTCTGGATTGCGGCGTTCACGCCTCTGCTGATTCTGATCGATAGAATTCTTCTGGGCGGAGCGTATACGGGCGGTCCATTCGTTGACGATCCCGTGGAACTCATTCAACATTGGACCGGCAGAACCGCTCTCATTCTTCTTTTTGTGACGCTGTCGGTTACCCCGATGAGGCGATTCACTGGATATAATCCCTTAATCCGATTTCGTCGCCTGACGGGTCTGTTCGCCTTTTTCTACGCTACTCTCCACGCATTCAGCTACTTCGTTTTTGATCATCGCCTGAATCTTGATTCGATCTTAGATGATATTGTCGAGCACAACTGGGTACTGGTTGGCTTCACGGCGTGGGTCCTGCTTATTCCCATGGCCCTTACAAGTACGACTGGCTCGATCCGCCGTCTGGGGGGAAAGAGGTGGAATCGGGTGCACCGATTGATCTATGCCGTCGCCGTCCTGGGCGTGTTTCACTTTCTGTGGCTCGTCAAGCTGGAACTCACCCTTCCGCTCATTTACGGGGGTGTATTGGTAGCGATTTTGTCTGCTCGTGTCTACGTCAAGCCGCGCGCGAAAAGAAGATCAACCCCGCCCCCAACAGGTGCGAGGCGAGCCGCGGAAGATTAAGAACGATGCGGGGGATGCCGCTTATATAGCTCCCATCTGTTTCAGAACGGGAAGTGTGTCGCAGAAACCTCGTTCCAGCTAGTTTTTCCCATCGCGAACGGTCATGATGTTCATACCGGTTGCGGGGCCACTCATCTTCGAAAGGGATTTGGTTCGATGGCGAATCTATTGGGTCGAGGCACGATTTACAAAATCTCCGATGGTAGTTTGAAGGCGGATTTTATGACGCACGGAGACATTTTACTTCTTCTCCGGTAGACGTACCTTCTCAACAACGCTGTATCCAATCGACACGGCTAAACATCAAACAAAGTTCAGGAGAACCAGGTAATGGCAGTTTACACGTGTGAAAAGTGCGGAATGAGCGTTGGGTCCATGACGTGCGGGCACTGCGGCAAAGAATTGATACATGATACAATTACAACTGCGGCGGGCGCGGTAGTGCACGTTTCCAAGTGCCCCGAAGGACACGGAAAGGTCAAATCGCCGATGTGTTGCGGCGACGACATGACCTGCACCATTGGTCACTGAATTGTTGTGACTCTGCATCACCAGCCAGAGGGAAACTGGATGGAGGAATAGTGACCAGCTCGAATCAAAAAACGCAAGAGTCGACCGCGGCTCTTCGCGATGCTCTAGATCAACTGGACCAGATCTATCGAGCTGCACCTGTTGGAATGTGCCTCGTCGATACAGAGCTTCGATATGTCCGAGTCAACCAGCAACTCGCTGACATCAATAACAAGTCGATCGATCAGCATATCGGGAAGACGATCGCGGAGGTCATTCCGAAATTAGCACCATACATTGAGCCCGCCTACCGTCAGGTGCTGGAATCAGGGGAGCCGATTGAAGGTGTTGAAATTCAGAGTACAACTCCTCAGGCTGACGCTACACCCAAGGATTGGGTTGTTAACTACTACCCATTTTATGACTCAGAAGGTCAGATTCGAGGAGTCTCGGTTACAGTTCAGGATATTACGGAAGTCAAAAGAGCACACCGAGAAAATGAGGACGCCTTTCTGAGTGGCCTCCTCCAGGGGCAAGAGCAAGAAAGGAGCCGTCTGGCGCGCGAGCTTCATGAAGGAGTAGCTCAAAACTTCGCGGGATTGGGCTATCATATTCTTGCGCTGGTACAGCAGGGCTCAGACGCCCAGCAAGAGAAAGCAAAAACATTGGCCGACCTGGCTGGCAGCGCAGCGGACGCACTTCGACGAATGGCCCTAGACCTCCATCCTCTCGTCCTTGATCAGCTGGGCCTGACTGCCGCCATAGCGCAGCACATTTCGTCATTGGAGGATGAGTCACTGGTCGAGCTGGAGCTGCAGATTGAGGGGGAGCCAGTAGAAGGTTCTTTGCCCGACGATATCGCGCTCACTGCATACCGAGTATGTCAGGAGGCTCTAGCCAATGCACTCCAGCATGGCGAACCAAGACATGTCAATGTCGAATTGGTTTGGGAGCGGCACCTGTTGACCTTAAAGGTAAATGATGACGGGCATGGGTTCACACTTGATCAAATTGAAAAGGACAACCCGAGACTGGGACTGATTTCCATGCAGGAGCGCGCTAATCTTGCGAAGGGCAGCCTCATCGTGAATTCGACGCCAGGCCGCGGCACCGCCATTCGGCTTGAGCTGCCTCTTGAGTGATCGATCGGCTCTTCCGGAGGAGCGGTGCGGGACGGACGCAATATTGGCGCGCGCAGGAGCGAGGCAGATCGGTAACAAGATCCTCTGACTCCTCTAAAGATCGACACCGAAAACGGCTGTAACTGATTGTGGTCTGGCAGAACCAATAGCAGAACCAGAGTGCCCTTGTGCGTTGGTGAGAATAAATTTTCGACCATCGTGCGAGTCGCAAATAATCTCTGTTGAATAGCACATAGCGAAGCGTCAATACATGGAAGTGAAGCAACTGATATCTCCGACCACCCTCCAAACCATCGGAAATACGCCGATTGTTCAGTTGCAGAATATCGTTCCGACGGGTAGCGCCGATGTTCTTGTAAAGCTGGAGTACTTCAATCCCACGGGGTCATACAAAGACCGGATGGCCCTTTCCATGATTGAAGAGGCCGAAAAAAGGGGCGACTTACGACCGGGAATGACGGTTGTTGAGTACACCGGTGGAAGTACAGGTTCTTCTCTAGCCTTCGTGTGCGCGGTTAAGGGCTATCGTTTCAGGGCCGTTTCTTCGGATGCTTTTGCCGCTGAAAAAATTCAGACGATGAAGGCGTTCGGTGCAGAAGTGATCATTGTGACAAGTGAGAGCGGAAAGACGACTCCGGATCTGATCCCGAGGATGATGGAAAGAGCGCAGTCGCTGGCCGAATCGGAAGATGCGTACTTCACCAATCAGATACACAATGCGGATATCATCGTCGGTCACCGCGGTATTGGTCGGGAGCTGTTGCAACAGATCGGCAATCGCATTGATGTTTTTTGTGGCGGTGTTGGAACGGCCGGAATGTTGATGGGTGTCGCGCTCGAGCTTCGTGAGGCCAACCCGGAAGTGAAGATTGTTGCCCTTGAGCCCGCCACGACGGCGACTCTCTCCGGTGGAGCCGCAGGGACTCACGACGTTGAAGGGATTGGTATCGGGTATGCTCCACCGCTTCTGGATGCTGAATTGTACGACGAAGCCCGAGGGATTGACGAAAAGGAGGCCCGGCAAATGGCGAGGCTCCTAGCGACGGAAGAGGGTATCTTTTCTGGCACATCGACCGGACTGAATGTCGTTGCAGCCCTTCAATTAGCGGCAGAACTTGGTGAGGGGAAGACGGTCGTTACAGTCGCCGTAGATACCGGACTCAAATATCTCACGTCCGACTTGTACGCGGTTTGACGCGAGCCACCCCGCAATATTCGCCTTTTTCGCCCTCAGCAAAACTAACAGGAGTGATCGTACGATAAGGCTGTACGGGTATGTGTCACAACGGACATACCTTGAATTGGAATTGTACTCAAATATGGATATATCTGTACCGGTTCGGAGAGTTTGTCATATCGGAGTGCCTAATGAAAAAGCTGGAACGGCGTACATTTCTGAAATGGGGTGCAACCGGTCTGGCAGCTTCGGTCAGTGGGTGTGCTCCCGTTATTCTTTCGGAAACAGGTCCGGCCAATTTCAAAGCATCCGAAGATCCTGACCCAGCCAGTATTGGCTCGATGACTCCTGAGCCTGGTGATCTCGTGGATCCGTCTTCCGTACCAGCAGAGAGTTGGCAAGAACCCTGGGTCTGGCGGCCAGAAAATTGGCCCGGTAGCCAGCTGGACTTAAACGTCGTCGAAAATCAGAACCCCGGGTCTTCTCCTTCACCAGGAAACCCTGCGCCATCGCTTTTCAGCTATAACGGGACGAGTCCAGCTCCGACGATTCGAGTCAAGAGCGACGGTGTCCTCGAGATAAAAGTTCGCAACACTCTCGGTCTCAACATGCAAGAGACGCCTGTAGGTCCGAACCCAGATCCGGCGGACATTACGCCCGCGCGGCGGCGGGAAGTGTGTGTCCTGGCACAAGAACAGATTGGGGACGGTGTTCCAGACGATCCCGATACCTGTATCCCGTTTTTTTACCCAGAACAGCTTTTTCAGGTTTATCAACCAGAGCTTCGGCCCGGATGGAGTTTGAAAGGACATATGAACGGTCAACACGCAGCGCATGTGACCAACCTGCACACGCATGGCCTGCATGTCGAGCCCGAGACAAACCCGGATGGCACCCACTCGGATAATGTACTGCTTCGAATTCTTCCTCAGGCGGATTGGGAGGCACGTTTGCAGTCTGCAGACTCCGATCTCCACACGCTTGGTGAGAATGAGCATGTCGGAGAACTTGGCTACAAGCTTGAGTTCCCTTTCATGCGTAACGGAGTCGCAATGAATCATCCGCCGGGGACGCATTGGTATCATCCGCATTCTCATGGAGCAACCAATGATCAGGTAGCAAGCGGTATGGCTGGATTCCTGATCGTCGAAGGAGATGTTGACGAGGCCATCAACACCGCTATGACTTCTGAGCCGTGGCCGGATCCGGCTATACCTGCGGGCCCGTTCGATTATCGCGAACGACTCCTATTTGTGCAGCGCGTATTTTTGCAATCTTTTGACCTCGATGCGGGACAGAGAAGGAATCAACTGCGGTTTCCGCCGCTCATTGCCGTCAATGGGGTCATGCCAGCGAGCGTTATGATCATGCGTCCTGGGGCAGTCGAGCGCTGGCGCATCCTGAATGGCAGTACTGACGGAGCGGGCACCAAACGCTTTATGGTTCTCCGAGGTCAGTACGTGCACAAGGATCAGCAACTGTGGCGTGTACTTACAACTGGTGAAGGTGAAAACGCCGAACGACGCCTCGAAAAGGTGACGCAACAAGACCTGGAAGATGCGAAGCTTCCTATACATCAGTTGTCATTTGATGGCATCACTCTTGTCACCGAGAAGAACGGTCGAGCCCAGCACACGATAAAAGATCTCTCCAGGCAAAATGCGGGAACCCAGAATCCACTGGCGCTTCCTGGAGAAGCGGGTGATGACGACATGCACACGATGTTACGCGCTTTCGAGGCTTGTTTTCGGGATGGAGATTCCCTGCGTCGTGGTTTTGTCAGGCCAAACGAGGTTTATCTGGGCAACGCGAACAGGTCTGATATCTTTTTCAAAGCCCCACTTGATTCTGCCGGTGAGACGTTCATCATTTTTGCGCAGGAAGCACACATCCAGTCCGATAATTTTCAGTTTTTTGCCCAACGACAAATTCGTCAGCCCGGGCGCAACCAGCGGCGCCCTTTCTTTGACGTCGTTGTCGCTTACGTAAACGTGCGGGGCGAGCCGGTTGAGGGCGGAGATTTCGACGTTCAAAGCCTCGTCGAGCATTTACCGCCGGTACCTTCTCTACTCCAACCCATTCAGCCTGAGGAGCTCAGAGTAGGGGCGGAAGAAGCACGCAAAACGGGTGTTCCCTCCGGTTCGGCAAGGACACGTGTTGTCAGCTACTCCGGCACGGGTGGAGCCGACTTCCCAACGATTAAAGCGCCGGAAGAGTATGTCCGAGATAATCCCGATCTCGAAAAACTCGCGTGGGACACCCACGAAGGCGTGCCCGTAATGTTGCCAAATAATACTCGCACCATGGCAATCAGTACGGAATTTGATCTGGCGCTCCACCCGGAACCTGATTTACCGCGAAAATTTATGCCGCACGACCCCAGACGTTCTCGCGTTCTAGCGGAAACAGCGGAAGAATGGGTACTCTACAATACTTCCCAGACGCTTTGGTGTCACACCGACCGCAAACGTTTTCCCCAGCCCGGTTCGTACGCCAACCATTTCATTTCCTATCCCGTCTCCCGAGCGGAAGGACAACGACGCTTCTGGCAGGATTCTGAGTTTCGCATCTCGAGTAAAGGAGCCGATCATCCATTTCACATTCACATCAACCCGATATGGGTGTTGCGAATTGATGTACCAGATGAGCAAGGAGATCTTCACAACGTCCTGCCGGAGCCACGCTGGATGGATACCGTTCCCATTCCCCGAAACGGCGGCCGGGTGGTCTTTCGAAGCCGCTTCGAGGATTTCGTCGGCACCTGGGTTCATCACTGTCATATTCTTGGTCATGAAGACATGGGCATGATGCAGGTGGTTGAATGTACCAGCAACCCCGAGGAATCAAACTATAATCCCCGAGATTCGGTCGTATCTGCTGACATGTCCGCAGAAGACGTCTCCGCGATATACCCCCGACCGTCTACGGAGCTCATGTACCGTCAGAACCTGTCCTTCATAGATCCCAATGAGATTGGCTACCAGGTATTTCCTGGGTTTGATCTGGAAATACCGCGGCTAAACGATGAATAATCGGGCGAAAAAGCCTGCCCAGGTGAGTCTGTTTCGGGGGATTGTCACTGTCGCGATTTTGTTGATCGCACCGACAGCCTCTACGGCACAACGGCCTGATTCACGCGCTCAACCAATTAGCGATACGACACATGTTTTCCAACTGGGTGAGGTAGAAGTGTTCGGTTCGCACATCACTGTTGCCGAGCGTCTGGCTGAACATATTTCAATAAACGAATTTCGGGCGACAGGTAGACGAGACCTTAGCGAAGCATTATCCCTTTTCCCGGGCGTGGTTCTCCAACGCATCGGGCCTCGTAACGAATCCGGCGTGCGCGTGCGCGGCTTTGACCTCCGACACGTGCCACTTTACCAGGACGGTATCCCAGTGTATGTGCCGTATGATGGTTTTGTTGATCTGGCTCGGTTCGTCACCACCGATGTGAGCAGGATTACCCTGGCCAAGGGGTTCTCGTCGCTGTTGTACGGTCCGAATGCGATGGGGGGTGCGATCAACATTGTATCGCGCATACCTGAGCATCGGTATGAAGGTAATGTAAAAGCAGGCTGGCGGAGCCCCGATGGTCGCGAAGTGTCCCTTTCACTTGGCACCCGGAGATCACGGTGGTTCGCACTCGCAGACGCGACTTTCCTTGACCAGACTACGTTCTCGCTCTCAAGCGCGTTCAGCCCGGCGCCTGCGGAGAACGGCGGTCGTCGAGAGAACGCGGCTCGAAAAGATGCGAAAATCAGTGCCAAGACAGGATTTTCGCCGAATCCGGGTACCATCTATGTCCTGGGATATGTATACCAACAGGGTGAAAAGGAAAACCCACCTTATGCTGGCTCAGAAGACGGCATCCGGGTACGTCACTGGCAATGGCCGTATTGGGACAAGGAAAGTGTTTATTTAATCGCCGATCAGGCTCTGGGTAGAGGATTTCAGCTTCGAGGACGTCTCTTCTACGACCAGTTCGAAAGCGCTCTTTACGGTTATGACGACGAGACGTATTCGAGTCAGAAGAAACCCTTTTCCTTTCAATCCTTCAACGACGATAATAGCTACGGTGGTAGCTTGCAGCCCAATAAGACGACTCCGGCGGGTCACGCGCTCGGCATCGCAACCCATCTTAAACTCGATCGGCATAATGAGCGTGACATGCGACAATCCGTGGGGCGGTACGAGGATGTGACTTTCAGCCTCAGCGTCGAAGACGATTTTCCGCTCCCGACCGGTGGTCAGGCTGTGGCCGGGCTGATGTACAGCGTTCGCCGTACAGAGTCAGCGCAAAGAATTGATCTTGAGCAGGTGTTTCCAAATACAAAGAATGGAAGCATTGAAGGACACGTAGCGATCCTGCAACCGATGTCGGAATCCAGCTATTTGTTTGTGAGCATGGGGCACCGAAGTCGTTTTCCTACAATCAAGGACCGTTATTCCTATCGCGAGAATCGTGCACTACCGAATCCTTCCCTTAAACCAGAGCGAGCACTGAAGATTGAGCTCGGATTTGAGGGAATCGTTCTTCTAGCCCTTCGAATACAAGCGGCCCTGTACCACAGTCATATTACAGACGTGATTCAGACCGGTGATGTAACCAAGCCTGGGACGGAGCTCATCCTGGCTCAGTTACAAAATTCAGGGAGCGCGCGCCACAGAGGCGGTGAGGCTACGCTTCGATTCCGGGCTGCATCGTGGCTGAACGCGGAGGGCTCGTACAGCTATGTTCATCTGGAAAACCTGTCTGACCCAAGTCTTCTTTTTACACATACGCCCTCTCACGCTCTAAGTGTGCATCTTGAAGCCGTCCCAAGCGACAAGCTTGCATTGCGCAGTTGGATGAGTTACACCAGCTCTCGTCTTACGCGTATTGAGGGTACCACATTTACCGAGCTGAACGGTCAGCTAACTGTTGATGCCGAAGCGATGTATGAAGCACGCCAGGGAATTCGGCTTACTGGAGGTGTTCGCAATGTTTTGGATTCAGATTATCAAATAGTGGCAGGTTATCCAGAACCCGGACGGAGTTTTTTCGCCAGATTGTCTTACACGTTTCAGACCGCATACTGAGTGATGCTGTAACCCATCGAGGAGCCCGCAACGGATAACAGCATATCGTTCGATTCTTGCCGAGAATCCACCGTTGCCAAGTCTTGATCACCTATATCGTCACCACTGTTCAATAAAAAATTCATAATACATTGACTAACAACGCATTACGGGTTTTATCGTGTACCTCGGGTGGGGCTCGAACCCACACGTCCTTACGGACATACGATTTTGAGTCGCATGCGTCTACCAATTCCGCCACCGAGGCAGGTAGATCGACCGAAAATAGGACGAAGTGAACTCGTTCAAGATCCGGCGGGCGCGCATGTTAGCCCTAACTCCATTTTAAAGCAACGGATCACGAGGGTTTCACACTTCGACGATACTGGGATAACGACTGAGCCACCCGAGCTGCCTGGCTGCCCAGAGGCCGATACAAATGGCTTCGGCAGCGTCATGGCGCAGTGAGGTTGGGCGTTTCGCATTGGACCATCCGATAATCTTTCGAGCGAGCGTGTCTGCGTGCTTTTTTGCGTCGCCCCCCGGCCGGCGGTGACGACTCAGAAGCAGATCGCGGCGCCACCGTTCGGCATTTATCTGAAGCAACTTCAGGCCACGACGTTCGATCTCACTGATCCAGGGTATGGCAATATCGCCGCCTCCTTCAATGGCTACCACCTGGACTCCGTTCACATCGTTCAGTACAGAAAATACCGCCTTTCGAAGGCGTGCACGGTTACCGTAGTTGCGCGATCGGTACCAGATGAGTCGACCGTCGCCATCAAAAAGGGCCAATCCGGTTCGCAGGCCAAGATCTATGGCAAGAAGAGATTCAGACACCGAATTGAGTCAGATGGTGGTCCAGGTGCTTGTACATCGCCCAGCTTTTGTCTTCAGCGGTCCATATACCGAAGAGGGGGTGCCGACTTTCTTTGCGTCCGAGGGCGCGCATAAATCTCAGAGAATGAACGAGGCGATCTTTCTGGCGATCAAAGTCCTCGGGCTCAGTCATTATGTACTGAGCGTGCGTGCGGCTGTTTTTTGGATACGGCTTGTCCGAGATCACCATTTTCTTGATCATTCCACCCATCAGCTTGAATATGAACGGTGTACCCTTCAGATCCTTACCGTTCGCGACGTCTTGCACTTCGGCGCAGTGCGCCAGCATTTGTGCCACTGTCATGGATCCCCATTCCGGCTGAGTGTTTTCGGTCAAATGGTCGATTCTGCCGCAAATATCTTCAAATGTGGCTTCGTCGTACAGATCTTTTCGTTCCATGGTATCGTCAGTTCGAATGAATCAAAATCAGATCTTCCTGGGGCGGAGTGAGCCACTCAGCGCCATCATCGGTGATTACGGCCATTTCTTCGACGGATATAGTCTTTGTTGTCGAATCGGAGAGCGGCCATGAGTGAAATCCATCGAAGGCGAAGGTCATTCCGACCTTCAACACCTGTGTCGGATTGATGGTTAGCTCGCGTCCCAATCGGCCTCCGCTCAAGCCCGGTCCGCTGTCGTGCGCCCAGTACCCGACAGGATGCCCCGTTCCCCACATGACGGGGATGCTCCCGTTCTGCTCCAGGACGATGCGCTGAGCTCTGTCGACCTCATTTCCTGTGGCGCCGGGCTTCATGGCGGCGAATGCGGCGCGGCTTCCAGCCCGCGCCGCTTCCCATTTGGTGATGGCGTCCTGAGGCGGCTCTAATTCGCCCGGCGCCAACACGTAAGCAAATCGCTGGATGTCTGTTACCCACCTGTCATGAACGCGGATACCGAAATCTATCTGGATGAAGTCGCCGGATTGAATCACCCGGTTCGTCGGATGGGAGTGACCGCGATCTTTCCCTGAATTCACCGCGGGATTCTGTTCCGGAGCCCACCCGTCACCAACGCCCAGTTCCGCCATCTTGGATTCGAGAAAATCGGCGATGTCCCTGTCCGTCGTTACCCCTCCAATTGCTGCCTCGTAAGCCTCGATCTCCCACGCGGCGGTAACCGAGGCTGCGCGGCGCATAATTTCTATTTCGGCAGGCAGTTTCACAGACAGCCAGCTTCTGATGAGTGTCTCGCCCGATTTCATCCGCGCAGTCCATGTGACGTCCAGCCCACTAAGCATTGCGTCATGCTGGGTGTGCGAGAGTCCATCGGAGATGGGACTTCGTCCCGTGTTGATCGCAATACTTACAGGATTGAATCGCTGAAACTGCTCCTGTATGGATCCCCAGAGTCCTATTCCACGATCGATCCGAACCACCTCATCCATGATGTTCTTCTCGGCAAGAGCTGTAGCCTCGCCAGATGGGGAAATGGCGATCGAATGAAGACCATCTTCAGCCAGAAAAAACAGGAAGGCGGCGGATCCACCTGCATTCTCACAGCCCACGTGCGGAGCCATCGGATCGTTGTTGTTTTCCCGGCAAATGATCATCCACGCATCTATCTGATTCTCACGCATGGCTGCGGGAAGTAGCGTGGCGATTCGTTCAGCCCGAATATCCGGCCATGGATTGCCGGCGAAGGGTGCGGGGTCGCCGGATCCATCGCCCGATGAACAGCCGGCCCAGAGAATCGGAAGAAGCACTACGACCAGGGGAATGAATGGGTGAGATTTGGCAGGCAAAGCGGTGGTCCTGTTAATTGGAACTGGCATAAATATGCATGAATCGAATGATGGAATCTATGCCCTGCCTGAATCGATCGATTCCAAAATGTTCGTTAGGGGAGTGGATGGCGTCCGAATCTAGTCCGAAGCCCATAAGCACTGTGTCCTGATCCAGGATTTTCTTGAAATCTGCGACGACCGGAATGCTACCGCCGCTTCGGATCATGTAGGGTTTTTCTCCAAAAACTCCCTCCATGGCATCGGAGGCCGCCCTCATCGCATCACTGTCGGTTGGCACCAGTCCACCTTCTCCACCGTGCAGATTGGTGAACGTGAGTTTCATGGTATCGGGAAGATTGTTCTCAAAGTGGGCTTTCAATTTGCCCGTAATTTCGTCCGTGGTTTGTCCTGGAACCAGTCGGCAAGAAATTTTTACGCTGGCTCGAGCCGGTAGAACCGTTTTTGCGCCCTCGCCCGTGAATCCTCCCCAGATTCCGTTGCAGTCCAGCGTCGGTCGGGCTGTAGTGCCCTCGAGCGCACTGTAACCTGCCTCTGTTTTGGATCGCGATGCGCCAACATCTGCCACCCATTCATCGGCGTCGAAAGGCAGACTCGCAAAGGTCGCGCGCTCTTGCTCGGTCAACTCGATCACATTGTCGTAGAACCCGTCGATGGTTACGCGATGGTCTTCATCGTGTAAATCTGCAATCATGCGAGCCAGCGCGTTGATCGGATTTTCGATCGCACCCCCATACACACCCGAGTGGAGGTCTATTTTCGGGCCTTCCAACGTAATCTCAACGTACGCAAGCCCTCTCAAGCCGTATGTGATCGATGGCACACCATTTCCAAATAGGGCTGTATCCGAGACGACGGCTACATCTGCAGACAGCAGGTCACGGTTCGCTTCCATGAAAGAGGGTAGATGGGAAGAGCCGATTTCTTCCTCGCCTTCAAAAATATACTTGACGTTCAGCGGTAGGTGGCCGGCGGTCTTGAAATAGGACTCGGCCGCTTTGACGTGCATAAAGAGCTGGCCCTTGTCGTCGCAGGATCCCCTGGCATACAGATTGCCGTTCTTCACTACGGGTTCAAATGGAGCAGAATCCCACAGATCCAGTGGGTCCGGAGGCTGAACATCATAGTGGCCATAAACGAGGATCGTTGGAAGGGATGGATCGATCAACTGCTCGGCGTACACTATGGGGTGGCCATCAGTCTCCATGATATCGACTCGCTCGACACCGAGGCTCTTCAGGTGGTCAGCCAACCAGGATGCTGCCGTTCGGATATCGGCGGCGTGCTCAGGATCTGTACTCACAGATGGGATTCGAAGGAAATCTTTGAGTTCATCGACGAAACGATCAAAGTGCGTTTCGGTGTACGAGAGGGCCTTATCCATCGTGGAAGTGAGAAATGAAGTGGTAGAATTGTGGATGCGCAATGTAGCTCGTGCCGCCTCCAGAATCATAGCTAAAAGTGGGACTGGGATTACAGTTCCGATTCGTCCCGCCACCTTTTCAGGCGCCAGGATGAGAGGGAATCAATTCTCACAAGATGAAAATTTACGTTTCCATCCGTACGAAAAACGTCTCCCTGTTCGAGGGTCACCGTGAGATTGAATGAGCGTACGATCCGACTCTGGAGAAGGGGCACCAACTCATCGCTGGTAATGATCTGATTCCACTGAAGTCGGATACCCGAGGAGTTCTGGAACAGACGACGGGTTGTTTCCAGGTCCTGGGCGAACCTCCATTCCCGATCCACTTGTGCATCGAAATCATGCCACACGAAGATGAACGAGGAATCCAGAAGGGGCTCGTAGAGTGAAAGATCTCTCAGTTCGTACGCGTTTCGGAAATTGGCGAAGAAGCCTTCTATGGTTGTCGGATCACCAAGCAGGTCGCCAAACGGATTGCCTTCTTCGAGAGCCGGCGCGAACGGATTGCATCCGGCGCACAGGACGCCGACGGTCGCTAAAAGCCCTATTGAAAAAAAACGGAGCATGTCGCAATATCGTGACTACCCGGAGGAGCGTGCCACCTATTTCGTGAACTCTGCTTTCAAGTCGCTCCATGATTGTTCACTGCCCAATTCCTGGTCGGTCCAATCCAGGAGAGCCCACAGGCCATCTGCGTTCTGTTTGATGACCCACTGCATCCGGCCCTGAACCTGCGTTGGCACTTCGGCTCGGCGATGGTTGATGGTCAGAACGTACGTGGCGTCAAAGACAAATTCGTCCGCGCCAAGGAGCGTCAATGTTTGATCGTTCAGCTGAAGACCGTGTCCGGTATTGAGCGCAGCGGCCGCGGTCAGTGCGGTGAAATATTGTTCTTCCTGGGCCCGCGACCATGAGACGAAAACGGACTCACGCGCGAGAGCTGAGGCGGTCGGCCGAAAGACGAACTCGTCCGCCAGCGATCTTCGGTAATTGAAGGTATTGAGCTCCGACACCGCATTTTGAACGTTTTCGATCACTTGCTCCGGCGTATCGGGCTGAATGTAGGAGCCGGAATTCTCCAGGGGCGTTTCCGGATCTCTCGTCGAAAAGAGAGAACATCCGGTCAGCAACACTGCTAATGCAGAAAGAGAGAGTATGGCCCCACCACCGCTCATGATGCGCAGCGTTTGGGCAGAATAGAGCGGGCCAAAGCTTGAGTCCACCTCATGGATTTCATTATTGATTCCGCTACTGGGCGACGAGAAAGGGTTCAAGAGCTTCGTCGACACTGCGACTTCCTTCTACCCATGAGCTTATCGTTTGCATAACGCGGTCGAGAAGAACATCCGGACATGAGGCGCCGGCCGTCAGCAAGATATCAATTGGCGTATGCTCGGGGAGCCAGTCCCGCGTTTGAACTACTTTTTTCTGTTTCAGATCAAAGTGTTCGATGAGATCCTTCTTGAGCAGGCTCTCGTCTCCACTGATAAAGTAGGTGGGCATCCGTTCCTCACACAATTCCACCAGGTGGCTGGTGTTAGACGAATTTGCGCCGCCGACGACAATGGCCAGGTCAGCACCGTGTTCAATGAGCGCTCGTGTAGCATCTTGGTTTTCGTTGGTTGCATAGCACAGCGTGTCGCTGTTGTCGGAAAAATGCCCGATTCCATCTTCTCCAAACCGGTCTTGCAGTGCTCGCTTTATCAGCTCGGCGATTTCTGTGGTTTCAGTCGCCAGCATTGTGGTCTGATTTACCACGCCGAGACGAACCAGGTCTCTGGAGGGGTCAAATCCCTCACTGTACCGGTCTTCAAAGTGTTTAAAGAAATACTCGCGGTCCACATCGCCGCGGATAACACTGGCCAATTTAGAGGCTTCTTCAAGATCTCGAATGACGACGACGGGCGCCCTCGATTTTGCGTGAGAGAACGTCGCCCGCGTTTCCTCGTGATCTCGTTTTCCGTGTACGACGACGGTGTAATTCTTTGACCCTATGCTTTCGGATCGGGTCCAGACCTTTTCGACGAATGGACATGTCGTGTTGAATGCCGCCACGTCCACCCCAATGTCAGAGAGGCGTTGTTCGGTTTCCAAGGTCGTTCCGAACGCGGGAATGATGACGATATCGTCTCCATCAAGCTCATCGAAGGGAATGAGCTGCTCTCCACTTGTTGTTCGAAGAAAACGGACGCCACGTTCCTCGAGGTCTTCGTTTACGTGGGGATTGTGAATCATTTCCGACAGCAGAAAAACCCGCCTTCCGTTGGCAGTTTCCAGGGCCTGATAGGCGATCTCGATGGCATTCTCTACGCCATAGCAAAATCCAAAATGCCTCGCCAACTTGAAGCGAAGTCGTCCAAAATCCAGAATCGAAGGGGAGAGGTCCTTCTTGCGTGGATCCTGAACGCGACGAGCCTCCTTGACCGTGGAAACTATCGGGCTTCGATAAAACGTTGGAACGTCGAAACGGCGAGCCATGGGTTGAGCATTCTTCTGTAACGATTCGAGGCCGTATTACGCCGTCGATCCAGCCGTGTTCAAGCACAACTGGCGATGGATGGTAGAGATTGCTTAGAGTCTGCGTTCGATTCGGGGTTGGATTTCCTTCTGCCAGGCCTCAAAACGGTTTTCGAACACAGCTTTTCTTGCTTCGCGCATCAACCAAACATAAAACGTCAGATTCTGAACCGAAGCGATCTGCAGGCCCAAGACCTCACTCGCGATGATGAGATGTCGCAGGTAGGCTTTTGTGAAGTGCCTCGATGCATATCCTTGGAGTCCTGGATCGATTTCAGAGAAATCGGATTGCCACTTTTTATTTCTGATGTTGATGATGCCCTGCGTAGTGAACAGCATCCCGTTTCGCCCATTCCGGGTTGGCATGACGCAATCGAACATGTCGATGCCGCGAGCTACGTTTTCAACAAGATTGGCTGGTGTGCCCACTCCCATCAGGTATCGGGGCTTTTGGGAGGGCAAAATGTCGGTCACAACCTCAACCATCGCGTACATGTCCTCCGCAGGTTCTCCCACAGAGAGGCCGCCGATTGCGTATCCAGGGAAATCCAGTTCGACTAGTTGCATTGCGGATTGGCGTCGAACTTCTGCATAGACGACCCCCTGAACGATCCCAAACAGAGCTTGATCGTGAGAATATTGGCTCTCGGTCTCATCAAATCTCTTTTTGCAGCGTTCGGCCCAGCGCACGGTCAATCCATTCGACCCAATCGCATATGCTTGTGTCGCATCACCCGGCGGGCATTCATCCAGCACCATCATGATGTCCGATCCGATGGACCTCTGGATGTCGATCACAGATTCTGGTGTGAACTGGTGGTAGGAACCATCGATGTGGGATTGAAATCGGGCACCTTCTTCAGTCAACTTTCTTCGCTTTGAGAGCGAGAAAACTTGATAGCCCCCCGAGTCGGTCAGGATGGGCCGATCCCAATTCATGAACGAATGGAGCCCGCCCCCGGCCTCCATTACATCGGTACCTGGGCGTAGATACAAGTGGTACGTATTCCCCAGGATGATATCCGCGTTGATGTCCGATACCAGTTCTCTCGGCCAGACGGCCTTCACACTGCCGAGAGTACCCACGGGCATGAAAACGGGGGTCTCGATAATTCCGTGATCCGTAATGAGGCGACCGGCCCGCGCACCCGACGGGTCTGTGTGTTCAAGGATGAATTCCATGTCGGCCGCTAATTGTTGGTTCTCGCCGAATCGGCGGGTTGACCGATCTGATCTTCGCGCTCTTGCAGGCGAGCCTCCCAGAGAAGAAGCTCTCTTTCTCGCTCAGTTATCTGTTGGAAAGACTCTGAAATGGCCTGCTCCCGGACTTCGAATGGTGCCGATTCGATGCTGCCTCTTTCTTCGAAATACCTGCGAAACAGCCAGTTGTGTTTCGCGGCTTCCATCAGCTCGGCCATTCGAAAAGCACCTAGTTCGCCCCACACAGCTGCGTTTTCGGCCGTCTGAGAGACAGCTTTAAGATCACCGGCTATGGCTTGGAGAGAATCTGTGGTTGCAAGCAAGGCCTCGTACACCGCGGGATCATTCAGAAAACGAGCCAGGGTGCCATCGCCAGAATCTGCCTTGGCCAGAATACCCTGAATACCCGCCGTCGCTTCGCTAGCGAGGTCAACAAGAATCTGAGCGTTGGCTTCCGCAGAATTGGCCAGGCCATTCAAAATCCTTCTCGTCTCGTTTGTCGTGGACACCATCTCCACATAGAGCGTGGAGTCGTAGACGATACGTCCCAGCGTACCCTCACCTCGCTGCACATCAATCATTATCGTTTCAAACGCGATGGCCGCTTTTTCAAATGTCTGCACCGATGCAAGAGCCCGGTCGGTTATTTCGAAAAGATCGAACGGATCCTCACCGGGTAGAAAATCATCGGCTTCGGCGGGAGCATCGATTTCATCGGGATTGACCAACACGATGATCTGTTCGCCAACCAGGCCGTCACTCTTGATTTGAGCCTTCGTGTTTTTACGAATGAGATGGCTTGCGCGCGTGGCGATGGACATCGTGACCACAATCTGAGCGCCGGGTTGGGCGGGCAGCTGGACATCCTGGACGCGCCCGACATTGATTCCCTGGAACTGTACCGAAGCACCCTTCTGGAGACCCGCGACCTGCGTAAAACGAGACTTCACTTCGATGGTGTCGCTGAAGAGGAAGGTCCGATTTCCAATCGTAAACAACGCGACGATAAACAGGACCGCGGCTGATACGATAATTAGACCCAATCGTGCAGATCGATTCATAATATGCTTTTAGGGGCGATGAGCATTTTCGATGTCGCCTGTTGGGCGTATGGAATACTACTGTTTAAAGTGATTTCGCAGAGGCCGTTGAGTTTCCAAAAAAGGTAGCGATCGCAGCGTGATTGTACCGCCTAACTTCGTCCAGGCTTCCAGACGTCAAAAAGCGGCCCTCGTGCAGGAAATGTATACTGTCGGCAATAATCTCAGCACAGAGCAGATCGTGTGTGATCGTTACCGAGGTTACTCCTTTTTCCTCGCGAAGTTTGACGATCAGTTCCGAAACGCTTCGCACCGATACCGGATCGAGCCCGGTCGTCGGTTCATCGTACAGCAGGATTTCGGGTTCCATGATAATGGCCCGCGCCAGAGCGATGCGTTTTTTCTGCCCTCCTGAGAGTTGCGCGGGAAACTCGTCTCGCTTTTCGGGCAGTCCTACCCATGACAGTGTTTCCATTATCCGCTCTGCGCGTTCTGGTTCTGAATCAGAAGAGTGTCGCTCGAGGAAGAAATCCAGGTTTTCGTTTACGGTCATCGAATCGAACAATGCACCCGACTGAAACAGATATCCGATCGACAATCGAACGGTATCCAGTTCATCGCCATCCAGTTGGTCTATTCTTTTTCCATTGACGAAGATCTGTCCTTGATCTGGATTCAGCAGCCCGACGATGTGTTTGATGAGCACACTTTTACCTGAGCCGGATCCACCCATGACGACCGCCGACGTATCGTTTTCAACCAGGAGATCTATTCCTTTGAGCACTTCGTTGGAGCCGAATGCTTTGTACACCTCGCGCAGTTCTATCACGGGAGCTTCAGTCATGACCCGACGTCTCCAAAAATGAGGAGAGACAAGCGCACGATCACCACATCGGTGAGCAGAATCAAAAGTGAAGATCCCACGACAGCCCGCATGGCAGCCTGGCCGACCTCCCGAGTCCCACCACGCACGTGAAACCCGAGGTAGCAGCTGACAATGGCCACAATGAAGCCAAATATCGCCGTTTTCCCAGTGTCAATGATGACATCACTGAATCGCAGTGATTCGAAGGCGGTCGAGATAAAAATTCGATAGTCGATTCCAGAAGCGATAAGGGATTCGATGTAGCCCCCAAACATCGCGATGCTGTCGGTCCAGAGCGTCAGAATGGGAAACATGATCATGCAGGCAAGGACGCGTGTGACGACAAGAAAATGAAACGGTTTGAGGGCGGCTACCTCGAGTGCGTCAATCTGCTCGGTTACACGCATTGAGCCTATTTCGGCGCCCATTCCCGCGCCCAGCCTTCCCGCCAGAACGAGAGCTGTGATCACGGGGCCGATTTCCTTGATGATGGACAGAGCCAGCATGTTGGGAAGAACGGCTTCTGCGCCAAATCGAATCAGCGTGCCGCGACTCTGCATCGCCATTACGACCCCAATTGAAAGTCCGGTCACGCTGGTCAGAAGGAAGCTCTTGGAGCCTACTTCATCCATCTGTCGCAGCAGCTCCCGGCCCTCGAATGGCCGACGCCAGAAGCGATTAAAGAAGCGCGTCATGAATCGGACCAGATCGCCGAAGTCAGATAAAAAGTCTTTTACGGGTGTCTTCGACATCGGCGTCAGCTATGAGGGTTACTCTTCATCCAGTTCTCGTGCTTCAATCGTTTCGGATACACTCGATATAGTGATCTCGGATCCAAGATACCGGGACAAGAGCTCCGGTTTTCTGTGTTTTCTTTCATGTAACAGACTAATGATTGCACCCATGGTAAGGATGAGTCCGGAGAAGTAGGCCCAGAATACTATAACAATAATCAGGACGAACGTGTCGCCGAGTTCAGCCAGGCCGCTCTGTCCGAAGCTGGCAAAACCAGCTGCGTAGGCCGTGAACACGATTTTACCGATCTCCCAGATTAGACCGGTAAATATGGCACCAAATAGGGCACTTCGCCAGGGGGGACGTGGAAGCGGAGTAAACCAGAGCAGTTGAAAAAACATTGCTGTGCTGAGAAAAAGCGGGAGAATGAGTCCAAAAGTATCCAGCGCACCCTGCCAGCCCTCTTGAAGCCAGACATAATCGAGGCCAAACTCCTGCAGCTTTCCTATCGAGTTCTCATTCAGTGTTTCGCGCGCCAGCGTGATCAACGTGGAGGCGACAAATAACAGGCCGACCTGCAGAGCCATCCGGAAATCGAAAGCGTAGCCCAGCAAGAATGAGCGGTGCGTATGCCATTCATCCTTGAATACGTTTGCGAGAACCGTGCGCAGTGTGGTGAACAATGTGACGGAGGTCACCGTCAATCCAGCTACTGCTATCCAGGTAAGTGTGGCACTCGCCGTTTGGAGTTGACTCAAAAACGAGATGATCTGATCCGACTGGTAGGCAGGAAGAAGGTCCCGGATCAGTCCCGCAACCCTCTCATAAGGCTCTGGTTGTCGAAGAATATTTCCCGCCAGGCCGGTCGCGAGTAGAATCAGCGGCACGATCGTGATCAGGACCTTAAACCCTATTGCCTGAGCCCAGACAAACACATTCCGGTGATACACCTCGTGTGCCAATCCCCGAGCATAATACCGGGGAAGGGCCAGAATTCGGACCAGTTTGCGCCTGATTTCCATACGAAGAACTTACTTCTCACCTCCATCGGATGAAAGCACCTTCATTAGATGAAAACAATCGTTACATCGACTCCTTCAAGGCATAAAAAAGGATTACGTTCTTGAAGTGGCCTGATCAACGGGACAGCGTCTCATGCGGTATACTGTCCAGAGCTTCGTGCGCGCCGCGCCGCACTACCGTACTATTCTTGTCACCCAACTCGGAATCGTCATGGTTAAAAGTATTATCGCAGTTGTCGCCGGTTACGCTACATGGACTGTTGTATTCCTGGCGGGCAGTGCAGGGATCCGGGCGGCATTTTCCGGCACACACCTGGAGGATGGGTCTGTTTCGGACCCCGTAACGCTATTGGTCTATCTCGCTGTAAGCATACTGGCTTCCGGCGTGGCTGGCTACGTCGGAGCGCGCCTTTCCCCCGGAAACATCAAACGAGATATCTACATACTCTGCGCTCTGCTGCTGGCCACGGGAATTCCGGTTCAACTCAGCGCGTGGAGCTTGCTGCCCCCTTGGTACAACATTGCTTTTCTCGTGCTGCTGGCGCCCATGACCATTGTTGGGTCAAAACGCGTGGCTGCTGACTGAGGGAGGAGTGGAAATTGATGGTAAAGAAAAGGGCGCGCGGCAAAAGCCGCGCGCCCCTCTGGCATTCTAATTTGATCTGATCTGACCTGACCTGATCTGACCTGACCTGATCTGACCTGACCTGACTTAGGCCGTAGCCTTGTCGGGTTCGAAGATGGGTTCTGCTTTTTGCTCCACGGTATCCCGCGTGATAATGCAGCGGGCGATGTTGTTCTTCGAGTGGATATCGAACATGATCTCCAACATCGTGTCTTCCATCACTGCTCGCAGTCCACGTGCACCTGTACCCAGATCTTTGGCTTTCGTCACAATGGCTTCAATCGCATCTTCTCTGAACTGAAGATCAATTCCATCCATCGCGAACAGTTTTTTATACTGTTTCAGGAGCGCATTTTTGGGTTCGAGCAGAATGCTGTGCATCGCCTCTTCAGACAGATGATCAAGGGCAGAGATCACCGGTAAACGTCCGATCAGTTCTGGAATAAGTCCGAACCGAAGCAAATCATCGGGCTCAACATGTTGGAAGATGGTCGGATCGAATTTGTCCAACTTGTGGACTGTATCCGCGGTGAACCCTATAGAATTTGATGAAACTCGTCGTGCAATCACTTCATCCAGACCGTCGAAAGCGCCACCGCAAATGAACAAGATGTTCGAAGTGTCTATGTTTATTAGACTCTGTTCAGGATGTTTACGACCACCCTTCGGCGGAACACCGGCGATCGTACCCTCAAGAATTTTCAACAATGCCTGCTGAACGCCTTCTCCCGACACGTCACGCGTAATCGAGGCGTTGTCCGCCTTGCGCGCCACTTTGTCGATTTCGTCGATGTAAATAATACCGCGCTCTGCACGTTCTACATTAAAGTCTGCAGAGTGCAGAAGATGCGCGAGAATGCTCTCCACATCTTCTCCGACGTATCCCGCTTCAGTAAGCGCGGTAGCGTCCGAGATGGAAAACGGCACATCCAGAACTCTCGCTAAGGTGCGAGCAAGCAGGGTTTTACCGGTCCCGGTAGGTCCGATAAGCAGAATATTCGATTTTTCAAGCTCCACATCTTCGTACTCGTCGTAGTACTCGGCGGAGTCGATGCGTTTGTAGTGATTGTATACGGCAACGGAGAGCGCCTTTTTAGCCAGCTCCTGGCCCACAACATATTCATCGAGAGAAGCCTTGATCTCCTTGGGAGCTAGACGTTTCGTCTGGCTCGAAGGGCGACTTCTGGGAGTGGAGGACGAGCCGATCGGCACCGATCCATCGCTACTGACAATACCAGAAGCGTCAGTGATACAACGGTCACAGATGTAGACATCGGGTCCGGCTACCATGGAGGTCACTTCATGGGCTGTTCGCCCGCAAAACGAGCACCGGATCACATCGTGATCTTCTTGATTACTCATATCTTAAAATCGCTTCAAAAGTAAGGGAACGTCTTCGAGGTGGCCCGCTGATAAGAGCGCGCTCTGATACATATATCGCACCTTTTGCCCAATCTCTTAAATGACGGTTTATCTTCTTCGACGACCACATTTTTGTTTCATTCCTCCCTCGCTGGATTCATCGCAATGATCCCCGTCCCCGAGTCGTTCCCCGCGCCCTTTATAGAACGCTATAAAGAAGTGTTCAACGACAATGCACTGGATCGGATTCTAGCGGGGTTCAGTGCCGAAAAACAGACCTGGTTCCGTGTCAATCCGCTGATTTCGGGAAGTGAAACCGCGTTTGAAGACCTTGCAGACCAGGGAGTTACGGTAAATAGATTCTCAATATGGCCCGATGCGGGCTGGGTAGAGGGTGGGGAGCGGCAAATATTACTAGCGTCCGGTGTGTACAGGGCAGCGAAAATTTACATTCAGGGCCTTGCCAGCCAAATTCCTGTTCGACAGCTTGATCCGCAAGCCGGAGATCGAATTCTGGACCTTGCCGCCGCACCCGGAAGCAAGACCTTGCAAATCGTTGGTGCAGCGCCGACGGCCGAGGTGGCTGCGGTGGAAATCGTCCGCAAACGAAAGTTCAAGCTCCAGGAAAATTTGCAGAACAATGGAGCAAGAAACGTTCGCGTATTTCTCCAGGACGGCACGAAGGTATGGCGCTACCGTCCTGAACATTTCGATCGTGTTCTTCTCGACGCGCCCTGCTCGAGCGAAGGCAGATTCAAGTTGAGCGATGAGAGTTCGTATTCGTTCTGGACACCCGGTAAATCGAAAGAGATGGTTCGAAAACAACGACGACTTTTATTCTCAGCCATTCACTCTCTAAAAATCGGAGGCACGCTCGTCTATTCCACCTGTGCCATTTCACCTGACGAAAACGAAGGTGCTGTGCAGCACGTGCTCGAGTCTTTTGCATCGAGTATGGAAGTGGATCCCATCGATCTTGATATTGACGAACGCATCCCGACACTCGATCGATGGCGCAAAAAAGGAGTGGATGATCGGGTGAGAGGAGCATGCAGGCTCATGCCGTCAAATCGTATGGAGGGCTTCTTCGTGTGCAGATTTCGAAAGACCGCGTCGTCTGATCCACCCCTTCCATTGCGGATCGACTAATTCAGCACATTGTCGCCGTACTTCGCTTCCAGAAATCGCTCGCGATACAAAAAATGAGCTGTCTGGCAGACCTTATTTGTGTACAGGTAATTTATGCCTGAGCCGAGCAAAGCCCCGGTCACGGGCACCATCTGCGCCAATTTTTTTTCGGTCAAATTCATTCCGAGTCGCTTGGCGATCGCCTCGATCGCACTGCCCACACCCACCTGCTCGAGAAGTTGGCCACCCTGCTGCCGGGCTACACGCGATGCAGTACGAACGGCTGGGGAGAGCGTTACGTCTTTTTGATTATTGCTGGGTTGGGCGACCTTGTCGAGCAACTGAAGGGCGTACAATCGTTCGGAATCCCGGCTGATGTCGAAGCCGCAATACGTGGCGTACTCGCCAGCTGCCCTCAGATTAATCGAGACCAGTGCAATTAGATCGGGGACAATGCCCGCGGCGCCGGCCACGCCGGTCGCGGCCCCCTCGACAGCGGCAAGCCCAATGTATTTTTTATCGAGACCCGATAGCACCGCGTCGACATCTTCCAGGTCGAGTTCGTGGATGTCCGATATTTGTGTTATCTCATGGCCGCTCTTGTGATAGTCTTTTTTCACCGCCTCAGTCCACACCGAGTCCTGCGTTATTTCATTGGTGAGCTCAAGGACACCGGAAATAACATTTTCCATGGTCCAATCGACTCCTGGAATTTTGTGGATTAGATCTGTGACGCTGTTCCAGGACTCAGAAGCCTTCGTCTTTGCCCTCGAATACCACGTATCGGGCGGATTACGCCACGCACGAATCTCCTCGATGGCGTGCCGCTCGTAGACCGAGAGTGTGTCTGGGGTCGTATTTGATGATATAGAGCTCATGCAGCGGATTTATACGATTTCCGGAGAAAATGTTGTGATCAGTCGCTCGTCACGTGTCATTTTAGTTGAAAATCGGCCAGTAGACGCCAAAACGTAATCTTTGCTGCGGGATCGGGTAGTCTGGGATGATCAGATTACCAACCTGCGCTGATGTGCCGGAAAGTGCGTTTTCATAGGACAGGTAGATAATCGCACCCCGTACACCCGCCTCAGCGACGAAATCAATCAGCCAGTTCGCTTCGAGCGTATCGGACGCATCTTCAGGAAGTGCCAGAAGGCCAGTTGGCGTGTGCAGTCTCAGGCCGCCCATCTCTCCCCAGTATCGGGCGCGCACATAGGCATTGAGGTCAAGGTCTCCCGTGAACATGCGCACCCGCACCCCGATGCGTCCTGAAGACCATTGCTCGGGCGATGCTCTTCGCCAGGCTGCAGCAAGGGCGCCATCGGCATCCGTGTTCGTCGCTCGAAAGACCGGGTTCAACACCGCATATAATCCTTGCGCAGCCTCGTCCCGAAATCCGATTCGCAAAGAGATCCCCGAGGCTGTAGCCGAGCCCGATAGAGACTGAACTCGAATGACGGCTTCGGTATTGTCTAACTCGGCTACCACAGGATTTCGTTCCACGTTGACGAAACTGTCCACCAGCAGCGAAACGAGATTGGACCGCCACCCAACGCCCAGGTGCGCCGACGCGAACGATGGATCGGCCTCATCCGTCAGCGGCTCGACGGAGGTAGAGAAGCCCGTTATTTCGTGTGAGGCCAGGCGGCGACCCGATCGTACTCCGCTCGCAAAAACGGTAAAGGAATTGATCTCGGCTGTCGCCCCTCCGGAAAGGTAAATCCAGGATCTGTCGGATTCTTTCTGAGGACCCGCGCTCAGGTGCCAATCAACGGGACCGCTTTTCCCGTCCACACTTCCAAGTGCAGATAAGAAAGATCGAGAGGAAGAAGTGGAGTCATACGCATTTCCGTCCTTGAACCGGTCTTTCCATCCAACTACCGCCAGACCAGCGTTAAACATGGGGAGGGGCTTTGATCCTTCCACTCGCACCCCAAGCCGTTCGACCCGCCCTTTGATGGCGACTAAACCGTTTCTGTAATCAAGAGTCTGGACCGTCCAGAAGAGCGTTGCCCTGGAATTAATATTCGAAAGTGTAGTCCTGCCGCGAAGTCTGAGGTCGTTTCGAATCGTGCGTCGCCGGGCCGATTCATTTCCCACTACCGCACCCAGTCGTTGATAGATTGATTCATACGCCGCTCCCGCGAACGGCATCACTCCGGTGTGCGCGCCGATACTTCGACGGTTCGCGAGCTCGACCAATTCGGCGCTCCACTTGGGCGTCACGTAACGAAGTCTCAGCGTGATTTCGCGGCCTCTTTTCAGTCGTGAGCCATCGTATTCGCCCTGTGCGCTCGTTCCCGCATATCCGAAGAGAGTCTGCAGGCGCCTCACGGTCGAATCTGCCGCCATGAAGACTCTGTTTTGGACATGAATCGCCCTGATCGCGTTCAAATCGTCACCGGCCGACTGGTAGCGAAGGTTTGTACGCGGAGCCGAATCGTTCAAGGAATCGGCCAAAAGGACCACGCCCGACTCTTCCAGGTTGATCGATTTCAAGAGAGCGACCGGAATGAGGTCAAAACGAGGACGGCCTGTAATCAGGTCGCTGAAATCAATGCCATCGAATTGCAGTTCGAGTCGGTTCGGATCGGCGCCATAGGGGGCGATGCCGTCCGGCCATCCTGTCGCGCCAAAAGTGTAGCTGAAAACGCCGGGCAAGTAGATCAGGATGGAAGCGGGGTCAGGATCGACCTCCAGCAAGGGAGCGCGCGAGTGGTCGCTGCTCTGAGCTCGAACACACATCGAGCCTCCTGTGCTGAACATCCACAGTCCCGCGAAAAGGCAGGCCGATAAAAAATTTCTGATCACACTACTCTGGGAATAGTCCAAAAAGTCGAGCCTCAATCTGCGCGATGATCCGTGATTGATCTTCCTCCACATTGACGAAGTCCATCTCATCCACGTCAATAATTATTTTTGGTCCGAGGTCATAGCGTCCAACCCAGTCCTCATAATGTTTGTTGAGTCGTTCCAGGTACTCGATCCGGATCGTGGACTCAAACTCTCGACCACGAGACTGGATATGACTGACCAGCGTCGGGACGGTCGCCCTCAGATACACAAGTAGATCCGGCGGTTTCAAATACGACGTCATCGTCCTGAACAGCGCTGTATAATTGTCGTAGTCCCGGGCCGCCATGAGACCCATCTCGTGCAGATTGCGCGCGAAAATTTCGGCGTCTTCATAGATCGATCGGTCTTGAACCACGCTATGGGGAGATTCTTCTATCGAACGCTGGTGTTCGAATCGGCTGGACAGGAAAAAGACCTGCAGGTTGAACGACCAGCGATGCATGTCTTCGTAGAAGTCTGACAGATATGGATTGTCATCTACCCGTTCGAAATAGGATTCCCACTTGAAATAGCTCGATAATAATTGAGTCAGTGAACTCTTTCCTGCTCCAATATTACCTGCGACGGCTACGTATTTCTTTCCAGAGTATGGCAAGGATCAGGAGGTCAAGGCTTGGTTCAAAATGGAAGGCAGGAGAAGATCCGACACCTGCCAGATCGCATCAGATCAGTCGGTCACACCGTTCCTAATCTAGGACTTGAAACCGGCAGTTGCTTGCCCGGGTTCTAACGCCAAATTCGCGATCTCGGGCGGGATGCGTACCGGGCAGGACGTATCTTCATCGCCTTCATTCTTTCGACTCGAAAAGTAGATACATGGCGCCTGAAGCCAACACGAAGCCCCTTGCTGATCGCGGCAAATACGATCCCGCGAAAATTGAGAGCAAGTGGTATACCTATTGGGAAGAGAACGATCTATTTCGCACCGATGCCGAGTCGGGAAAGGAGCCTCACGTGATCGTGATGCCCCCTCCTAACGTGACGGGTCGTTTGCACATGGGTCACGCACTACAGGACACCGTTCAGGATACTCTCACCCGTCTTCGTCGAATGCAGGGTTTTGAAGCCTTGTGGGTGCCTGGAATGGATCATGCGGGCATTGCTACCCAGAATGTGGTCGAAAAGGAGCTCAAGAAAGAGGAAAAAAAGAATCGACACGACTACGGCCGCGAAGCCTTCATTGAAAAGGTTTGGGACTGGAAGAAGGAATATGGCGGGATCATCCTCGAGCAGAAACGGCGACTCGGAGATTCCTGTGACTGGTCGTGGGAATACTTCACGATGGACGAGGGATTCTCTCGGGCGGTCCAGGATGTATTCGTGCGCCTGTACGACGACGGCCTTATTTATCGAGGCAAGTACCTCGTCAACTGGTGTCCGTCTGACATGACCGCGTTGTCGGACGAAGAGGTCGATAACGTCGATCGCATGGGCCACCTGTGGTACATCAAATACCCTCTCACCGGCGGCGAGGGTTTCATCGAGATAGCTACAACGCGTCCCGAAACTATGCTTGGTGACTCTGCAATAGCTGTACACCCGGAGGATGAGCGTTATTCCGAGCTGATCGGACAAACCGTAAAATTGCCGCTCACCGATCGCGAGATCCCAATCATTGCAGATGATTACGTCAAAAGTGAATTCGGAGCGGGCGCTCTGAAAGTGACACCTGCACATGACAAGAATGACTTTGAGATCGGCAGGAAGCACGATCTCGACATCATCAACATCATGAACTTCGACGCGACCATCAATGAAAATGGCGGAGCGTATGAGGGAATGGACCGCTTCGATGCCCGCAAGAAAATCGTCGCAGATCTTGAGGGCCTGGATCTCCTGGTGAAAATTGAGGACTACAAGTCGACCGTCCCGATTTCCAGCCGCTCGAAGACCATTATCGAGCCCCTTATTTCGCGTCAGTGGTTTGTAAAAATGAAACCGCTGGCCGAGCCTGCTCTAGAGGCAGTCAGGGATGGGCGGGTCAAATTTCATCCGAAGCGATGGGAAAACGAATATTGCCGATGGCTCGAGAACATCCGAGATTGGACGATTTCGAGGCAGCTCTGGTGGGGACATCGTATTCCAGTCTGGTATCACCTCGATGAGGAGGGCGAGATTGACGAATCGCGCGACTTCATTGTCTCTGTCGACGAGCCCGAACCCGGAATGGTTCAGGATGAGGATGTGCTGGACACGTGGTTTTCTTCCTGGTTGTGCCCTTTTGCCACGCTGGGCTGGCCGAAGGAGTCGAACGCACTCGAGAAGTTTTATCCAGGAGCAGTGCTCGTTTCGGGTTATGACATTCTCTTTTTCTGGGTTGCTCGCATGATCATGGCTGGCATGTACTTCATGGGAGATGTCCCCTTTAAAGACATCTTCATCACTGGCATGATCAAGGACAAACAAGGCCGGTGGATGTCCAAATCTCTGGGGAACGGGATCGATCCGCTGGATATGACCGACCAGTATGGCGCGGACGCAGTGCGCTTCAGTCTGACCATATTGTGTGCTCAGGGTCAGGATATCAAACTCGATCCCACGAAGTTTGAGATGGGTCGCAATTTCGCGAACAAGATCTGGAACGCGTTCAACGTGTTCGGTCAATTCATGGAGGATGGCAGAGACTATCGACGCGAGCGCTCATTTGGCGAACTGGAATTTGTCGAGAAGTGGATGCTGACGCGTCTGAACAGGACGATTCTGGCTGTGGAAGAGGACCTAGGGCGGTATCGGTTGAACGAGGCGATCATCAAGATTTACACGCTGTTCTGGGGAGATTTTTGTGATTGGTATCTCGAGCTGATCAAGCCGGCGCGGGGAGAGCGAATGGAGGATGACAAGATTGCGCTGGCCCTGGAGCTGTTCGAAAAAATGCTCCAACTTCTCCACCCGTTCATGCCCTTCATTACGGAAGAATTGTGGACCCACGTTCGCCCCAGGCAGGAGGGTGATATCTGCATGACGAGCTCCTGGCCGCAGTCTGATGCTTCTCAGGTGGACGAGTCGTTGGCAGATCATTTTCGTACGATGCAGGAGATGATATCGGGCATTAGAAATATCAAGTCCCAGTACAATGTGCCACCCGGTCAGGAAATTTCCGCCTCACTGCATCTGGAGTCTGACCTGGTAGGCCCGGTTAAAGAACATCAGGACTACTTCGCCAAGCTAGCCAAGGTCTCGGATATGACCGTATCTACGGATGCCACGATTCCTCCGGCATCTGCCTCGGTCGTAGTCGGACGAAATCAGGTGTTTGTACCCCTAGAAGGCATGATTGACCTTGAGGTGGAGCGAGATCGGATCAGAAAAGAAATTGAAGACAAGCAAAAATTCCTGAAGAGTGTAGAGGGAAAATTGTCCAATGAAAGTTTCGTTTCAAGAGCCCCCGCTGAGGTCGTGGAAAAAGAACGATCGAAAGCGACTGAAATCCGCGAAGAGTTGGAACGGCTGGAAAGTGGCCTGGCGGAGCTCGCGTGAGGTTCAGGTCAATGGGTTAAGTCAGTCTCTTGAGTTCTGGGGGCGAATCGGTTACTCTATTCTTCGCATCACAGTAAGGATAAATTATGCGCTCTAAAGCTTCTTTCGTGACGTTCCTGGTCCTGCTGATGTTCGGATTGGGTACCACCGAGAATTCCCATGCTCAGGAAATCCAGGACTTCATCGAGATCACGTTGACAGACGGTTCGACGTTCGTCGGGACGATTCTTTCGGAATCCGAGGCGGAAATCAGCTTTCGGACCACCTCGGGCCTCGAGTTCACGTTTCTGGTGGCAGACGTCAGGTCGAGGCGAACAATCCGGGGGCGAGTCAGCCAGAAGGGCCTGATGAAACTGGATCCGACCTCGTCGCGGCTGTTTTTCGCGGCGACCGGACGACCTCTCAAGAAGGGAGGAATCTATCTGGCGAACTACTCGATTATTTTCGGGCTGATCGCCTACGGAGTATCCGACAACGTCATCGTATCCGGTGGCACCAGTCTATTTCCGGGAACGGTGGCACAACTTTACTACATCGCTCCCAAGCTGACGCTCTACAACAAAAATGATCGATCCTTCGCAGTAGGGGTCCTCGCCGGGGGAATTACAAGCGAAAATGGTGGGGGAGGAATACTATACGGAGTTTCGACAATCGGTCCGCCCGATCGAGCCGTCAGTGTCGGCGCGGGCTTTCTGTTCGGCGGAGGGGAGGTGAGTTCGACCCCGATTATTCTTGTGGGGCTCGAAAAACAGCTGTCTTCGAAGCTCAAGCTAATTTCTGAGAATTACCTTTTCCCTTTTGACGAGACAGAAATTCTTGTGAGTGCCGGATTGCGGTTCATTGGAGGAACGCTGACCACCGATCTGGCCTTTTTCTCGATCATTACATCCGATGAATCTTTCTGGATACCGTGGTTGAGCTTCACGTACCACTTCGGGAAATGACCAGGGATGCAGCGGTTTGCTGACTTTTACCTTGCACGGATTTCGTGAAGACGGGCCTCGATCAGAGTGCTGAACAGCGAATCGCGCTCTTTTACACGTTCCCGTCATCGGAGAAGCTTCCAGCTTTTAACCATTATGAATCATTTAACAGCACTCTAGCGCGAATATGGCCGATCAGGCCCAAATAGCTGAACCGACAGTCGATCTTGACCCGGCTCCGGAGTCCGTAGCGGTTACGCCAGGTGCGGCCATAACACGCTTGATGGTTCGACCCGACGTTCGAATGGAGAGATCTTTTCGAATCCCGGTCGTGGCGACTATTGTTTTCGTAATCACAATGATGGCCATTTACTTCCTGGGCAGGACCGTAGCAGGTTTTTATACGCCTACCGTGCAAGACGGGAAGGTCGAGTTCGTGGGGCGTCGGTAGAGGCACCCATTAAGCGGGATCGGCATTGATTACCGCTTGATTTCCAGTACATTTAAGGATTCCTTGAATCAGCAATTCCGATCCACCATGTACTCCCGCCGCAAATTTCTGGGCGCCGTTTCTGCTCCTGCCACCGCAGGAATGCTGGCTGCCACTTTCAAACCTGCCTCACTCTCTCAATTTGTCGATTCTCTGACCTCATTTTCAGGTACGCCAGAGGATATGGCCCGAGATGAAGACATGTGGCAGGAAATACAGCAAGCATTTACGGTAGATCGATCTATCGTAAATCTGAACAACGGAGGCGTAAGCCCGGCACCTACTATCGTTCAGGAGGCGATGAAACGTCACCTGGACTTTTCCAACGAGGTACCGGTCTACACCATGTGGCAGGTCCTGGAGCCCCAGAAAGAGGGAGTCCGACAGCGCCTTGCTCGAGAATTTGGTGCATCCCCCGAAGAAATAGCGATAACGAGGAATGCTTCCGAAGGACTGCAGATCTGCCAGCTCGGATTGGATCTCCAGCGCGGCGATGAAGTGCTAACGACTACGCAGGACTATGGTCGCATGGTTACGACCTTCAAACAGCGTGAGCGCCGGGAAGGAATTGTATTGAAGCAGTTCCAGATTCCAACTCCTTCAGAGGATCCGGATGAAATTGTCCGCCTCTTCGAAGAAAACATCACGCCACAGACGAAAGTCATCCTGATGTGCCACATCATCAACCTGACTGGACAAATCCTACCGGTCAAGGGTGTGGTTCAGATGGCTCGCAAACGGGGGATTCCGGTCATCGTAGACGGGGCCCACTCTTTCGCGCATTTTGCTTTCAAGCAAGAAGATCTCGACTGCGATTATTTTGCAACCAGTCTCCACAAATGGCTCCTCGCTCCTCACGGAACAGGAATGCTCTACGTGAGAAAAGAGAAGATCAAAGACCTCTGGCCAATGATGGCCGCTCCAGAACGGATGGACGACGATATCCGAAAGTTCGAGGAGATCGGAACGCATCCTGCCGCAAATCACAACGCAATTTCTGAAGCACTCACATTCCATCAGGGCATCGGTGCCGAGCGAAAGGAAGCCCGGCTGCGTTATCTCCGCGATTACTGGGCAGAGCGCCTGTTACAACACGATCGTATTCGGATAAACACAAGCCTCAAGCCGGAATTCTCATGCTGCATCGGGAATGTGGACATCGATGGTCTGGATACGGGGGCCGTGGGCAAATACGTGTGGGATAAGCACCGGATCATCATCACGCCTATCAAGCACGCAGAATTTGAAGGCGCTCGCGTGACGGCGAACGTCTACACGACGATGGAAGAGTTGGAACGCTTCTGTGACGCGATGGAGCATCTGGCCAACAACGGCCTTCCTTCCGAGTACATCACCGAGGAGTGAGCGGCGGAAAGCGCGTCGCGCTGATCGGTGGGGGATTGGTCGGGTTGGCCTCGGCCTATGCGATTTCAAAACGCTGGCCCGACGCTCGAATTGAGGTGCTGGAAAAGGAGGATCGGGTCGCGGCGCATCAGTCGGGTCGAAATTCGGGCGTTATCCACTCGGGGATATACTATACGCCTGGTTCGATGAAGGCAGTAATGTGCCGGGAGGGTCGCTCGAAGTTGGTCAGCTTCTGCCGGGATCACCACGTTTCATTTGAGACCTGCGGCAAAGTGATTGTCGCCGTGGACGAGGAAGAAGTGCCCAGATTGGATGCCATCTTCCGTCGAGGTCAGACAAATGGCATTCGCTGTACGACGCTGTCTCCGGACGAGCTCTCAGAAATTGAACCGTACGCTCGTGGTGTGAAGGCGATACACGTTCCGGATGCGGGAATAGCGGATTTTTCGGCTATTGCGCGACGTTTGAAGGATATTCTCCTCGAAACCGGTCATCAAGTGACCATCGGAGCGCCGGTGACGGCACTCAAACAGCTGGATAATAGAGTTCTGGTTACCACTGATGGCTCCTCAAGATCGTATGACTTGATGATCAATTGCGCCGGACTGTACTCTGACCGGGTCGCAAGAATGGCCGGTGCTGACCCCGGTTTGCAAATCGTTCCGTTTCGGGGCGTGTATTACGAGTTGAAGGAGCAGGCCCGAGAGTTGTGCCGAAACCTGATATATCCTGTTCCTGACCCTGCGTACCCGTTTCTAGGTGTGCATTTTACACGGACGATTGATGGGCTGATCGAGGTAGGTCCAAATGCAGTTCTTGCGACTGGAAGGGAGGGGTATTCTCTGTCTCAATTCAGCGCTCGAGACCTTCTCGAAGCTGTTCGGTTTCCGGGCTTCCGCAAGATGGCTCGAACCCACTGGCGAAAAGGAGTTGTCGAGGTGCGGCGAACAATTTCAAAAAGAGCATACGTTCGTGCGCTGCGCACCATCGTTCCCGCCGTATCGGCAAATGACCTGATTCCGTGCAGATCCGGAATCCGCGCTCAGGCGATACGCGACGATGGATCCATGGTCGACGACTTTGTCTTCGTTGACCAGCCCAACATGCTCCACGTGTGCAACGCACCTTCCCCCGCGGCGACCGCTTGCCTGGCTATAGGCGAGGCAGTCGCCGACCGGGTTGCGGATAGAATGTAGATCTTTTGGGCAGCAGCGTTATTCGGCTGCTTTGGCATCCATGCTGTTTGGTCCAGCCCCGAAATGAGATATCAAGAGGGCAGCGCCGCCCAGGGCGAGATCTCTCATAAACATCCCCGTGGCCTGCTCTTCACCGACCATAAATCCTGCGCCCCAGACCAAAAGTACCGTGGAAAGGAGGAATCCGGCCAGGACGAGTGCAGCAAGTTTCGTTCGATAGCCCAATAGCACAGCTCCCCCGCCTGCAATAATCACAACGCCTGTTAAATAAACGATGATCGTTGGCGCGGGCAAGAATGATGGAACCATTCCGCTGTCTATCATGGCCTGTGGGTCTGCAAGATGCCCAACTCCGAACATCAGAAAGGGGACAGAGAACATTATTCGGCCTACAAGAGGAGCATATTTCATATCAGTTCAGAGGTAGAAGGTTTTTTATTTTTAGGCGCGCGACTCACTGGTTAAGTCTTGAGTAATGCTGAGAGCGTGTTGGTTACAGCCAGCTCAACAAATCTGCCACACGACCCTACTCCTTCGCCCGTTTAGCGTCCATACTCATTGGACCAGGTCCGAAATGATAAATCAGGAGCGCAGCACCTGCCAGCGCGAGATCCCTCTGAAACAGATCGCCCGCCTCCGGTCCCCAGACCAGGAAAGAGGTGCCAAGAAGGAAAAAAAACAGGATGAGCGCTGCCTCTTTCGTCCTGTACCCCGCAATAATTGCGAGAGCCGCCGCCATGATCGCGACGCCAGTTCCAATGACGATAAAAGTGGGAAAGGGTAAAAAAGATGGCACCATTCCTCCGTCAACCATGATCTCGGTAGCGGTGAAATGTCCTGCACCGAAGAACAGAAAAACTGAGGCGAAGAGGATTCGCCCAACCAGGGGGGAATATTTCATATCAACCTCGGTCTTGGTGAGGTGGGTCTGGCCTCGTTCCGGGTGGGAAGGAACCGAGCCAATCTCTATCTATGTAGAGGGTAAAAAACTGGTATTCAAGTGGAGGGGTTGTAACGAACACCCACATCAGTCATCCCAACAGGTGATTTCCACATTTTCTTTTTTTGCGTAGGTACCCATCCCCGATTAGCCATTTATCAGACATAGTTTCAACGTTTCCACTCCCGATTGCGGCTAGGACACTGCTTGGGAGGATGTTAGCGATGGCCCTTTGTTCAGTGCTGCTTCCCCTCGTTTGTTTTGGACAGATCGGAGCTCAGCTTTCAGCGCAGGGGTGGCGTACGGATTTTGATCGGTCGACCATTGACCTCAGCGAGCTGTCGGTAAATGTGCGCCGAGACGCCATCCCTTCGATCGATCGCCCGAAGTTTGTAACCATCGGTGATGCCGAAGCATGGCTCAAGAAGCGCGAACCTGTGATTTCGGTGGTTCTTGATGGACAGGCTCGGGCCTATCCGCTTCAAATTCTGACGTGGCACGAAATCGTAAATGATGAGCTGGCAGGTGTGCCTCTGGTAGTGACCTTTTGCCCTTTGTGCTATAGCGCTCTGGCGTTTGAACGCACCATTGAGGGAGACGTGTATGATTTTGGCGTTTCGGGGATGCTCAGATATTCTGATCTTGTCATGTACGATCGCCAGACTCATTCCCTGTTTCAACAGATGAACGGGGAGGCGATTGTTGGAACGCTGACCGAGCGTCATCTGACACCCGTGGCGGCTCAAATCATCTCCTTTGAACAGTTCGCCTCTGCTTTTCCTGGTGGAGTGATTTTATCGCGTGAGACGGGCCATTCCAGAGAGTACGGACGCAACCCGTATCCCGGCTATGACGATATTGACGATAAACCCTGGCTGTTCAAGGGTGAAACGGACCCAAGACTGAGGCCAATGGAGAAGGTGGTAACGGTGGAGTTGGGTGGTCGGGCCAAAGCTTTTCCGCACTCCGTCTCGAAGCGCGAAAAGGTCATCAACGATGTTGTAGGCGGTGTTGACCTGTGGTCTTTCACACGTCGAAAGGCGCCGTTTCGGCGCTCGATAAGGCGTCGATATCTGGCTCAAGAAATTTGGGATCGACGGGTGTATTTCGGCGCCAGTTGGAAGGTCAACTGTTGACTTTTGAGGCGAAGGGCAATCGATTTCGCGATCTGGAGACAAAATCACTCTGGGACGTAACCGGACTGGCTGTTGAAGGTCCGCTGATGGGCTCACGATTGGATGCTGTCCCGCACTCGGACATGTTTTCGTTCGCATGGTTCGTGATTCATCCGGAATCGCTCGTGCACGAATAGGCCTTCGCGAGATTCATCTAGTGCATTCAGTCGAACCCGAGGGAGCTCATCATTAAGGGCCTGAACCCATGTTCGCACTCGATTTGCAGGGTGTCGGATGTTGTGGGGTGGGTAAGTTCAAGACTCGTAGCGGCAAGCAGCAACCTGTCCACGTCAAAGTTTTCTCTGAAAAACGAGTTGTGAGCGTCGTCGCCGAACTTTCGATCCCCTACGATGGGGTGAAAAATGTGCTTGAAGTGCCTTCTGATTTGATTCTTTCGACCCGTCTTGGGTTGCACCTCCACCAGCGAGTACCGGGCGCTCTGGTATCGGCCCACCGGAATGGGGAGCTCGCAGGTTGCCAGCGTTCGGAAACTCGTTTCAGCATCTTGAGGGGGTTTTGATTTCTGGGTGCGGCCTTCCGTCATGCGATCGGAAATCGGCTTCAGCGGATAGTCGATGGTGTCCACCTCGGGGGTCCATCCTCTGACGATCGCCATGTACGACTTGCGGATGGTGCGGCTCGCAAAATCAGCCGCAACTTTTCCGGCAATCTCCGGATTCCGTGCAAAAAGAAGGACTCCCGACGTCGGCTTGTCGAGACGGTGGATGGGATAAACGTGTTCGCCAATCTGATCCCTCAGTGTCTGGAGAGCAAACACTTTTTCTCTGGCATCAATCTTCGACCGGTGCACCAACATCCCTGCAGGCTTGTTGATGGCTATCAGGTGATCGTCGATGAATAGGATGGGAAGCATATTCCTCCCTCTAAATCTCGAAAGGGCTCGCTAAATATCGACTTCTTTTTTCTTGAGGATGAAAAGACCGTAGTAACCACCGGTTACCACAATGGCACCACTCTTGAAATATGGATAGTTACTCCACGAAACACCACGACCGCCGACGGGCGACGTGTCAAAGTAGGCTGTTTCAAAGGGATGAACGGGGTCTGATATATCCAGGATGTGAAGTCCGGCTGAGGTAGTGGATTGATAAAGCAGATTTCCTTTCACATACATGTTGTGATCCGTTTCAGTCGTCTCGGCAATGAATTCGCCGGCTAGTTCGGGCTCATCCAGGTCAATCAGATCCCAGATAAGAGTTCTAGTACCATCGACGAGGTCACGCGCCTCGTCCAGCTCGTCATTCAGGTAGAAATACCGCTGGTCTTCCGAAAACCACCCCTGATGTGCGTAGGCAACGTTCGGATAGTCTGCTATGGAGAGTGATACGGGGTTCTTCTTATCCGTCACATCCGCTATGGAAATGGCGGTTTCGTTGGATCCGATACAGATCTCCCGTCCTTGATGTTCGGTGTCAGGTCCGTGGTAGACAACGCATTGCGCATCGTGCGAGTACCCGCCGCCGCGCCTGCCCGTCGATCCATCCGCAAAACAACCCGCAAAAACGGGGGCGGTCGGTTCGCGAAGATCGATCATGTGGAGGCCGCCACCGCAGGTCTCACCCCCTGAACTGCTTCCCACCGAGTACGCAAATCCCGTTTCTTCGTTGATTACGATGTTATGGGCGCTGAAAATGCCCGAATAGTGCGCGGTTTCTTCAAATGTAACTGGTTCAGTTACATTACGAAGCTGCGTGAGGTCGAAAATCTGGATTCCGTGTTCCCCGGCTCCGTCAGCTACGATATAGGCGTGATTTTTATAGACCTTCATGTCTCGCCAGACGTTCATTGTTGCGGTTTTCGGCATGTCCAGTTCGCCCAGATAAGCAGGATTGTAGGGGTCGGTAACGTCCACAAACGAGGTCTGGTTGGAAAGGCCTACAATGGCGTACTCGCGGCCCGTTTCCGGGTCTTCCCATCCCCAGAGGTCATTGGTCCTGATCCCGCGATCCGCACCCAGATCGCTCATTGAGACGAAAGAGGTCATATCAACGTCTTTACATGGAAAATCGCCCGCCGCGTTGTCCTCACACTCGATGAGCTCACCGGCCATCGATTCATAGCCGAATGATTCATTTTCCAGAGGGTTGCCGAACGTCCAACCATTTTCATCCTTCTGCGCGGCGAACGCCACTCCCGCACGATTGTCATATCCAGGCGCTCCGATCACGGCGAGTCCGTCGCTGGCAGCGAGTGACGCGCCAAATTGACCGCTGGCGCGGAGTTCGTGGGTCTCGAGCAGATGGCTTCCCAGAACATCTCCGGTCTCGCTGTCGAGATCAAACTGATAGATTGCTCCCGTACCGCGCCTTCCCCCAAAACCAGGCGATCCTACCCAGAGTGCATCTCCCGTGCTAGCAAGGGACGATCCGAAACCCTCGTTTCTGACGGACGCATATGGAGACAGTCTCCCCTCGAACTCCCACTCGCCGGTCTCTTCATCAAGTTCGAACAACACAACAATTCCCGTCCGATCGGCCACTCCCGGAATACCAACGGCAAGCCTGCTTCCGTTGAGTAGCAAGGAAGCGCCTGCCCGCGCCGACTCTTGCCGAACCCGTGTATTGAGTTTGCCTGCAGATGCCCACGCGTTAATCGAAGGATTGAACGTAAACGCAAATACTGCACCAGCGCCTTCGTCTACACCCATTGCTGAAACGATGGCATGATGCCCATCAACAGCGATGACTGTACCGAACTGATCTCCCTCGCGATTTTCGTCGGCCGCCAACTGGCCGGCAGCCATCCAGCCTCCGTCAGGCGATTTCCTGAATGCGCTCACGACACCTGCCGCTTCATCGGATTCGGGCGTTCCTACCAGAAGAAGGTCTCCACTGAGTGCGACGGATGCTCCGAAGCTATCGCCCTCACCCGCGATTGAGGAGGATTGGGTCCAACCGTTCTCCGGGTCACGGTTAAAGAGGTACACAGATCCTGATCCCGAAGCTCCCACCACGAAGGTGGATCCATCGACGGACAACGCGCTGCCGAAACCGTCGACTGCTCCGAGGGATCCCGCTGCACTCAGTCGGCCCTGCTCAACCCAGGAACCGTCTTCTGCCATTGAAAAAACGTAAACAGCACCTGGAGTAGCCGATTGGCGCCCATCACCTACGATGACCTGATCTTCGCTGATTGCCAGGACCGATCCGAATTGCTGGCCGAGAGCCGGTGATGATAAAAGGATCAGCAAGAAGAGAGAAAAAGAGAAGCGAGGCATTGTTCGATTGCTCAAGGATTGTGAGTTGAAGCCTCGAAAGATCGGACATTCAGACCAGAATTGTGGGGCAGATCAACGATCAGCTGAATCATTTATCAGCCAACGCGAACACATTTTGTACTTCGATCGTCCGAAACCTACCCAAATAAAAAGGCCCGCTGCGGTGGGTAGAGGGTTTTCTGATCGACGTGTGATCCCGGTAGGGTTCGAATAGATTCTCCGTAAATCATTTACATCAGTATATATATTGCTGGATTAAGGGTGGATATAAGGAGTGGGCCCGTTTTTCGACCGAAAATCTTTTGCGCTTGAGACCGAAACGGGCACATTGCTATTGGCAAAGTTACCGTTTCCCAACTGTCCGAATGATCCAGAACCCCAGCAATACAGTTTCCCTTCAAATGTTAAACCACACGTCGTATTCCAGCTAGCACTCAATGACTGAAAGAAGTGCCGACCCTTGACGGCAACAGGTGTTTTGCTGTCGGCATTGGTACCGTCTCCCAGAGCACCCAGTCGATTGGATCCCCAGCAATATGCAAGTCCATCAGCATCCAGTCGGCAACTATACTCGAAACCAGCAACAATTGACTGAGAAAGTGATGAATCATTTGGGAGGTCCACCGAAATTTCAGAGAGCCCATGGATTCTAGAATCGTCGAGTGGAGTACTAATTGCACTCAAGGGAACGGTTAAAGGCAAAATAAAGACTGACAGAACGACGATTACCAATTTGGCCTGAAGAAAATATTTCATAGCAGTCCCAAGGGTCTTAAGTCTAATATTTGTCTTAAGATCAGAGCTGTTGCAAGCCTCAGACCAGACTAAAAAGATTCGTTAAGCCCAAATGGTAGTTCATCGATCAGGTAATCCGACACACGCAAACGCGTTATATTTGCGGATATTTGGACGGATACTCAGTCTGACACCTGTCACTAATGCTGTTGTCCGAATGGGTATTTCACCCCTTGACACTGCGCATCATCATCATTAACTCTATTGAATACCAATTGGGAATGTCATGAAGTTCATAGTCTTCGGCGTGTGTGTTCTATTTCTCACAATACCCTCTTCATTAGCCCAGACGCTAAGTCCGGGTGATATTGCCATAATCGGAGTCAACTCTGACAACCCCGAACTCTTCGGATTCGTTGCTCTGGTCGACCTCCCCTCTGGTACCCAGATCGGTTTCGTAGACCACGGGTGGCAGGCAACAGGATCGTTCCGAACCAACGAAGATGAGTACTTCTACACAGCTCCCAGCGCAATCGGTAGAGGCACCGTAGTTCAAGTTGCGGATACTGACGGCTCTCCGCGTTTTTCGGCTTCCGGAGATCAGCTCATCGCCTTCCAGGGTGCCGTCACGTCACCCACTATGATCTATGCCGTGAACTTCGAAGGAGCGGGCGTGTGGCAAGCTGACGCTACATCATCCAACACCTCTGCTCTGCCGACAGGCTTGGTGAACGGCTCCACCGCAGTCGCGATAGATGAGTGTGATAACATCGCATACAATGGCTCCACGACCGGCACACGGTCTGAACTGCTCTCCCTGATAGGTGACAAGGCGAACTGGATATGTGATAACGGAACCAGACTGACCTTCCTTTCTATGTTTACGGTTACCGATTCTGGAAGCAACAGCGCTCCTGAATTCGTATCACCCACACTTGCTCTGCAGGTCACGGCCGGCGATCAAGTTTCGATTCAGTATTCAGCGACGGATGCTGACTCCGACGTCATCACTTACGGCGCTATCGGTATCCCCAGCAACGCATCCATCGACCCTTCATCCGGCGCATTCGAATGGACAACCCAGGAGTCTGACACTGGGCTGAATAGCTTTACCATCACGGCCACTGATGGCATGGATACTGCCTTTATCTCTGTCACCATTACGGTCGTTTCGGCCGTTGAAGCTCGTAGACCCAGGGTTACGATATCGCCCATTGGAGGGATCGTTCCAGGAGGAGACCAGGTTCAGGCAATATTTAGGGTCGATGATCCAGAGAATCGGCCGCTCACGTATAGTATCGAGCCGGACAATTTGGGCGCGACCGTATTCGAGAGTAATGCTCCGTTCTTGGGTTTCATTCAAGTCCTCGAGTGGACTACTCCCGTTGAGCCGGGTATCCAGCGATTTGCAGTGACAGTGACTGACGACGAACAGCTTTCGGTCACGGTCGTGGAGTATATAGGAAGCTCAGGTGTGCTGTTCGCCGGCGAGTCAGGCTCTACGCTCCTGGCAAGCTTGCAGAGTGCGTACAGCCCCAGCCAAACCCTTGGCTACGACACTGCAAGAGACACGATGTATGCCAAGATAGATCTGGAATCTGATGGTTTCGTACGCGGCATCTATACCGATTTCGCCGTTGAATACACGGGAGGTGATCCAAGCTCGAACATGTTTGCAGGAGGCATCAACGCAGAGCACACCTGGCCTCAGTCTATGGGTGCGGGAGATGAACCACAGCGAAGTGACATGCACTTCTTGTTCCCAGCTAAAGACAACGTTATCTCGACAAGGAGCAACCATCCTTTCCAAGAAATACCGGACGAACAAACCACGTCTTGGTTTAGAGACTCGGAGATTCTCACTTCGATTCCCTCATCTCGCATCGACGAATACAGCGAATTTGCGTCGGGCCGATTCGAGCCGAGAGAGTCGGTTAAGGGGAACGTTGCTAGAGCAGTATTCTACTTTAACGCGATTTACGACAGTGCAGCAGATCAGTCATTTTTTAACCTTCAGTCAGCGACACGTGGAGAGTGGAATGAGCTAGATTCGACCTCAGGAAGAGAGATTCATAGAAGCGGAAAGATTAGCGGATACCAAGGAAATATCAATCCGTTTCTACTCGATTCTTCCCTGCCAAACAGGCTCTTCGGCCTATCTACAAACACTGAAGAAGCTATACCACCGTCCGATTTCGAGATTGGGTCCTTCTACCCTTCACCTGCCCATGATCGCGTCTCATTTGAGGTAAGAGGGTCTGCGGGCGCCCAAGTGAGCATGAAGCTGTATGATCTTCTGGGCCGTACTGTGGGCGAATACGACGCTACTGAAGGAGTCAACTCACTCGACCTATCAAGGCTCGCTTCTGGCATGTATGCAGTCTTTGCAGAAAGTGACGGCTCAACAGTACGAACTCGATTAGTGGTTACACGATAAGGGGAGTGGAGGGGGACGTCATCTTCGCATAAAATGTAAGAGTCTGGAATCCATTACTTTCTGGAAGGGGAGCGAATGCTCGCCTCAAATCCGCCAGCCGTTCTGTTGAATGTAGACCTTTCTCCATCTTGAGGGCTCGTCATGAAAAAGAAGACTCATTCCAAATTGAAGCTCGCGTCTCTATTTCTTGTCTTCATGACTGGTGGTGGTTGTCATTCCTACAATGTGATCCACCAGTCTGAAGTTGAAAGCTTTTTAGCTTCGAGTAGTGCCCGTTCAGTTCAGGTATTTGATCACAACTGTTCGGAGATCACAGGAGAGAACTGGAAAATCGCCGATGGAGTCCTCACTCTCGACGGATATGATATAGCGTCTACAGATATTCTTCTCGTGAGGGAGAGGTCTAAAGTTAAGAGACCCTGGACAAAAGCGGCGTTGAGCGCCCTCCCGCTCGCTGCTTCGATGGGAGCGATCTCCCGAGTCGAAGGCGTCGTTTCGCTCGCGGGTGGATTTCTTTTCGGCCTGGTTCTATGGGGATTACCCGCCTACGTTATCGTCAGGGTGCCGACTTTTCACATTGCGACGTGGGTTAGAGAAGAAGGAGCTCGAACGAAAACAGTTGATAGATCTGAGTTTCCGTGCCGGTAGAAACTTGAATGGCAGTTATTGGCGCGAAATAGTTTTCATTCAACATAATAAGCGAACGTTGCTACCCCGCTCGACGCATCGGATATTGACTTTTGTCTGCTACTCTCAAGCCCAGAACGGAGGAGAATAATGAAGAGCTTTAGTGTCACCTCGGTCCTTCTCACGACGCTCGTCCTCGCCAGTCCTCCAACGGTCGAAGCGCAGGTCCTACAGCCGAACCAGCTTTGCAGCGAGTACTCTGGCGCGGCCATCGCAACGTTCGAGGACGCCAACCTCCAGGCACGGGTCGGGGCTGCCCTCTCGGTAGGTGCGGAGGACGGTCTCACCTGCCGCCGAGTATCTAGGCTGACGAGATTAGATGCCGAACAAGCCGGGATCAAGAGCCTGGTTGGGATCCAGAATCTCACGAGCCTGACGGGCCTCCGCCTCCAGTCCAACTCGATCAGCGACATCAGCGCGCTGAGCGGGCTCACGGGCCTGACGAGCCTCTACTTAGCCGGCAACTCGATCACCGACATCAGTGTGCTGGCCGGGCTCACGAGCCTGACGAGCCTCGACCTCGCCGGCAACTCGATCACCGACATCAGTGTGCTGGCCGGGCTCACGAGCCTGACGAGCCTCGACCTCGCCGGCAACTCGATCAGCGACATCAGCGCGCTGAGCAGGCTCACGAGCGCTACGAGCCTGCGCCTGGGCGACAACTCTGTCACCGACATCAGCGCGGTGAGTGACCTCACGGGCCTGAAGTACCTGAGTCTTGGCGGTAACTCGATCACCGACATCAGCGCGGTGAGTGGGCTCACGAGCCTTGAGCTCTTGCGCCTCCACGACAACTCGATCAGCGACATCAGCGCGATGAGTGGGCTCACGAGCCTGACGAACCTCAACCTGAGCCGTAACCCCGGCCTCGCCGACATCCAGCCTCTGCTGGACAACCCGGCGCTCGGAGCGGGCAACACCGTTTTTTTAAGTGGCACCAACGTCAGTTGCACGGAGGTGGCTGCGCTGATAGGGGTGTACGTGGTAGGCATCGCGCCCTGCTCCGCCACCTTGTCCACGTCGGGGTTGGCAGGGAGCACGGCCTCCGTTTCCGGTACTACTGAGCTAATCCAGGAGCGGAGCTACCAGTTCGAGGAAGCCGGGCTCCGGATGGAGTACCAGCTCTACGTGCCAACCACGTATGACGCGGCGGCTCCCTCCCCCCTCCTCGTCCTCCTGCACGGGGAGAATGCCACCCCGGGCCAGATCATCAGGTATCAGGGGTTCACCGACCTCGCCGAGGAGCGGGGATACATTGTGGTCGCGCCAATGGGATATAATTTGAGGGGAGGGTACGGTGCGTACTGGAGCGGAGTCACCGCTGAGCTCAGCGAAAGGGACGTCATGAACGTCCTCGAGCTGACCCTGGAAGAGTTCAATGTGGATCGAGATCGCATCTACCTCGCGGGCCACGCCATGGGCGGAACGGGCACCTTGCACCTGGCGATCAAGTACCCCGATATCTGGGCGGCGCTAGGCCCGGTGGCACAGGGGGTTGGCAAACCGAGCCTGAACGGGCTTCCGGAGATCACACATATCCCAGTAATCATGGTTCACGGCGACGTCGACAGGCCCCGCCGCGTAGAAATCAGCCGCGCCTGGGTCGCCAGGATGGCAGAGCTCGGGATGACCTACCGATACATTGAGAATCCAGGTGGGGACCACTTCTCAATCATCCGGCGTGACCCCGACAACGTACAAGCGATCTTCGACTTCTTCGACCAAGCTCGGAGAAATTGATCCGCTCCACTCTGGGCTTCGCGTTTTTGTGGAAGGCGTGGTGATCATCGTCGTCGGCCCCAGTCATGCATCGTGTGGGCGGGCCATCTAACAAGCATTTGCTGCAATCGCGAAAGACTTTGACCTCGCGCGCTGCGCTTGCGGCCACCACATTAGCCGCGCGGCAGATACGCGAATCCGTTATAGTGCTCAGCCACGGAGCCTCGATTTTCGACAATCCACCGGTGTAGTTGGAGCTATGCCCAAAAGTTGTGTATGGAAGGTTTAGGCAGCGTGTCGTTCTGATGTAATTCCGTCGGTGAATTTGATTCCTTTTTTTACAAGTTGCAATAGGTGCGGTGCATTCAGTTTCCTCCACTTCTTCTGAGCCTCTTTACATAGACGGAAGGCCATTGCAAGAGCTGTTTCTCGGCTCAGACATCCCCTCGTTTTGGCGGTCCTGAGGCGCACGGTCGCGAACGTAGATTCGATCGGATTTGTGCTCCGAAGATGGATCCAGTGTTCTGCCGGAAAGTCATAAAAAGCGAGCAGTTCTTCTCGGTCTTTCACCAGAATCTCTGCTGCTTTCGGATACTTTTGCTGGTAGGCTTTGATGAAAAACAGAAGGGCGCTCTCTGCCTGCTTTTTTGTTTCTGCTGTATAGATCTGCGTGAGGTGACCTTTTGCCTTCTTCTGAACGGACTTGGGCAGGCGGTTGAGCACATTTGCTGTCTTGTGCACCCAACAGCGTGCGGCTCGCGTCTCGGGATAAACTTCTGCGAGAGCACTCCAGAATCCCATGGCTCCATCGGCAACAGCCAGCTTCGGTCCTTGATCCAGCCCGCGGTGCCTCAGCTCCAGGAGCAACTCTCGCCACGACTGCTTGCTCTCGCGAAAGCCGTCCTCGAGTGCTATAAGCTCCTTCCTTCCATCGGCCGTAGCGCCGATCACGACCAGCAGACACAGTTTCTGTTTATCCATGCGTACGTTTACGTGAATACCGTCGGCCCAGAAATAGACGTAGTGCTTCTCCTTCAGGCTCCGCTTTTGCCAGTCTTCGTGCTCCCTTGTCCAAAGCGTCTTCAGGCGCGCAATCGTCGAGGAGGTCAGCCCTGGGGCATCAGGACCAACAAGGGCCGAGAGCGCTGCCTCAAAGCCGCCCGTTGAAACTCCCTTCAGGTACAACCATGGAATGAGAGCCTCAAGCGAGCGGCTCTTGCGGAGGTAGGCTGGTAGTATCGAACTGCGGAAACCGATTCTATCCTCACCCCGACCCGTACGGTCGCGTATGCGGGGCATCTTTACAGCGACCTCCCCGATACCAGTCAAAATCTTCCTCTCTGGCAGATATCCATTGCGAACGATGCGGTGGCGATTCTCTTCGTCGCGCAGGAACTGGTAGCGCTGGCAGAAAGCTTCAACCTCGGCCTCAACGGCTGTGGCCAGCATCTTTGCGGCCCCTGTTCGCAATACTTCTGTCAACACATCCTCTGTGCTATTGTAGTTCTCGTTCTCGTGTGCGTTATTCGTCTTCATGGGCGGTGTATCCTCCAATCTTCGGATTGACAATGACGTAATCATCATCAGGATACGCCGCCTATACCTTTTTCACCCGTACACAACTTTCGGGGTTAACTCGTGTAGTTGTATATATAGTAGAGCCAATAGACCCAACGGCCTGTTCATGACAACCTACCGCTCCGATGATCGGCACCACCATATCGCATTTTCGCATAGATCAAGAAATCGGGCGAGGTGGTATGGGTGTGGTTTTTCGAGCCGTCGATGTCAATCTCGACAGGAAGGTAGCTCTGAAAGTGCTTCTTCCCGCGCTTTCGCTTGATTACACGGCAAAAGCCCGTTTCATGCAAGAGGCCAAGAGTGCCTCGATGCGTGATCATGTCAATATCGGAACCGTTTATGAGGTTGGCGAGACCGATGAGAGCCGCATCTTCATCGCCATGGCCTTCTATCCGGGAGGCTCCTTAAGGGAGAAGGTCGTTCCCGGTGGAATAGCCCTGAATGAGGCTCTTGAGTTGACTGCTCAGGTTGCTAGCGGTCTTGATGCGGCGCACACAGCAGGCATTATTCACCGCGACATCAAGCCGGGTAACGCGGTTCTCTCTGCAGATGGCGTCGTTAAAATCGTGGATTTCGGCCTCGCCAAAGTCTCCGGTATCGACATCACACAAACGGGAGCTACGATTGGAACGCTCGCCTACATGTCCCCAGAACAGCTTCGAGGAGAAAAGGTCGACTACCGAACCGATATCTGGTCGGTGGGCGTGCTTCTTTATGAACTTCTCTGTGGAGAACGCCCGTTCATAGCCGAGATGGATGCGGCAGTTCTGTATACAGTCCTCAATATGGACCACGTTCCAATATCTTCGATGCGAGAAGGCGTACCAGAATCTGTGATTCGCATCGTAAACAAGACCCTCGCGAAAGATCGAGAGCAGCGTTATCAAGATGCTACCGAGCTTATTGAAGATCTTCGCGTCGCGGCGCTCTGGCCAGATGACGGATCAGGGCGCATACTAACGAGCGCATCCAAGTCACGTCTCCCGTCCAAGCCGAGTTCGGGTATTCGAAGCGGCCTGAAAGCATCTGCCGAAGCCATTGACGGGACAAACCTGATGATCTTAATGCAGAAGGTCCACCAGTTCTGGATCGAGGGGGTTCTCGAGCATTCCGTTCACGGAGAGGCGATGCTCCAGCTGGGCATGGAGCGAGCGCGAGATGTGGTGGAGCATCCATGGGAGCAGGTATTGGAATTACCCGATCGAGAGAGCACATCGTTGTCGGACAGCACAAAAATTGGGACTGTATTTGACGATGTTGGTAGATCGCTTCTCGTACTGGGCGCACCGGGTTCCGGAAAAACGATCACACTCCTCGAGCTTGCAAAATCACTAATTACAACTGCTGAAAATGACCCGTCGCAGCCTATCCCAGTCGTTTTCAATCTCTCGTCCTGGGCAATTCGCCGCCAATCCCTTCTCGACTGGCTGAGCGGAGAGTTGAGCGCGAAATACCATGTCCCAAAGAAAATAGGACGATCGTGGTTGAAGCAGAATCGGCTCATTTTGCCTCTTGATGGTCTTGATGAGGTAATGCTCGAACACCGATCGAGTTGTGTTCATTCGATCAACGAATATGTTGAGGAATTTGGAGTACCTGGACTGACCGTATGCTGCAGGATCGAGGAATACACGGCGCTGCCAATACGCCTAAAGCTCTTTGCTGCTGTCAGATTGCAGCCTCTCGATAGACATCAGGTTCTTGAATATGTCTCCCACTCCGGTCAGTCTCTGGTCGGCCTTCATGAAGTTCTCCAGCGAGAAGAGAGCTTGCAAGAGATGGCCACCTCGCCTCTAGTTCTTGATGTGATGATTCTGGCCTATCGCGACGTTGACGCCGACACGGTCCTCCTTGGTGTGTCCGAAGAATCCGATTCTCAACGCACTCGCCTTTTTACAACGTACATTCGCCGGATGCTGAGTCGAAAGGGCAAATCTGATTCGACTTATACTGAAGAAGAAACCGTGAGCTGGCTTACTTGGATGGCTGAAAGGATGCTTCGCCATGGACAGACGACATTCGCCATTGAAGAACTCCAATTCTCCTGGCTGGCAACACGAGCTCAAAAATGGACCTACGCACTCACCTCGCGAATGCTTGGAGTGCTGCTCGCTGGATTTATCTTTCTCAACGATCCTAATGCGCCATTCTACTGGCTAAGCTTTATTCTGTTATTTGGAATGGCGATTGGACTGATAGATGGGTCTCGCATAGACGCCAATCGATTTTTTCGTGAGCTATGCCCAAAAGTTGTGTATGGAAGGTTTAGGCAGCGTGTCGTTCTGATGTAATTCCGTCGGTGAATTTGATTCCTTTTTTTACAAGTTGCAATAGGTGCGGTGCATTCAGTTTCCTCCACTTCTTCTGAGCCTCTTTACATAGACGGAAGGCCATTGCAAGAGCTGTTTCTCGGCTCAGACATCCCCTCGTTTTGGCGGTCCTGAGGCGCACGGTCGCGAACGTAGATTCGATCGGATTTGTGCTCCGAAGATGGATCCAGTGTTCTGCCGGAAAGTCATAAAAAGCGAGCAGTTCTTCTCGGTCTTTCACCAGAATCTCTGCTGCTTTCGGATACTTTTGCTGGTAGGCTTTGATGAAAAACAGAAGGGCGCTCTCTGCCTGCTTTTTTGTTTCTGCTGTATAGATCTGCGTGAGGTGACCTTTTGCCTTCTTCTGAACGGACTTGGGCAGGCGGTTGAGCACATTTGCTGTCTTGTGCACCCAACAGCGTGCGGCTCGCGTCTCGGGATAAACTTCTGCGAGAGCACTCCAGAATCCCATGGCTCCATCGGCAACAGCCAGCTTCGGTCCTTGATCCAGCCCGCGGTGCCTCAGCTCCAGGAGCAACTCTCGCCACGACTGCTTGCTCTCGCGAAAGCCGTCCTCGAGTGCTATAAGCTCCTTCCTTCCATCGGCCGTAGCGCCGATCACGACCAGCAGACACAGTTTCTGTTTATCCATGCGTACGTTTACGTGAATACCGTCGGCCCAGAAATAGACGTAGTGCTTCTCCTTCAGGCTCCGCTTTTGCCAGTCTTCGTGCTCCCTTGTCCAAAGCGTCTTCAGGCGCGCAATCGTCGAGGAGGTCAGCCCTGGGGCATCAGGACCAACAAGGGCCGAGAGCGCTGCCTCAAAGCCGCCCGTTGAAACTCCCTTCAGGTACAACCATGGAATGAGAGCCTCAAGCGAGCGGCTCTTGCGGAGGTAGGCTGGTAGTATCGAACTGCGGAAACCGATTCTATCCTCACCCCGACCCGTACGGTCGCGTATGCGGGGCATCTTTACAGCGACCTCCCCGATACCAGTCAAAATCTTCCTCTCTGGCAGATATCCATTGCGAACGATGCGGTGGCGATTCTCTTCGTCGCGCAGGAACTGGTAGCGCTGGCAGAAAGCTTCAACCTCGGCCTCAACGGCTGTGGCCAGCATCTTTGCGGCCCCTGTTCGCAATACTTCTGTCAACACATCCTCTGTGCTATTGTAGTTCTCGTTCTCGTGTGCGTTATTCGTCTTCATGGGCGGTGTATCCTCCAATCTTCGGATTGACAATGACGTAATCATCATCAGGATACGCCGCCTATACCTTTTTCACCCGTACACAACTTTCGGGGTTAACTCTTTTTTCGTTGGCTTGAGCTGCGAAGGAGAATGATTCGCATGACTATCTCAGTTGCTTTGGTCGCGCTGGCCTTTAGTTTCACGACACAGATAGCTAGTTGGCTTTGGGATCGCGATCCTGGTCCTTATATCTTCCTCCTTGCGTCCACGCTCGCAGGAGGGATTTTACCTGGACTACTCTGGGGAATTCGTGGGGTACGCCAGGGGCTGGGATCAGACATACATAGTGTGGAAGGGCTCAAATGGTCTTGGTCGAGAGCCAAAAAGATTGGTTTTTGGTCTAGCATGGTCGGTGCAGCCCTTGGGATAGTGTGGATATTTTATTCGTGGTCTTCTGTGGCACGCGGTTTCACGATCGAGAACGCCATATTTTTTCTACTCATTGTGGCTTTCCAGCTTGGACTCCTGGGCGCAGCATTCGGCGGATGGAATCGGAGTGTCCTAAAGACAAAAACAAGACCTAATCAGGGAATTTTACTCTCGATTCGTAGCGCTTTGTTCGGGGCTTTATTGGTCGGTGGTGTCATCGGAACAGTTTGGGCAGTGTACATCATTGTTTCGCGCCCGACGCTTTGGGACATGTCGGGCGTGTACGAGGTAACTATTGTAGAATCAATATTCAAAGCGTTTCCAGTCGGGGTCGATTTTGGAATTATTGGAAGCCTGGCATTCGGAATGCTGGACGTTATTCAGCACTATACTCTACGATTCATCCTCCATTTCACGAAACAGCTGCCATTCCGATTGACAGCATTTCTTAATCATGCCGTATCACTAATCTTTCTTCGAAGGGTAGGCGGCAGCTATATTTTCATCCATCGGATGCTACTTGAGCACTTTGCTGAGAACATTCCTGCTGCATTACCAAAACCAGATGGTAGACGATGAATGCGCAGTGGTCGCGATCGCTCACTTCTCAAGCCGATTCGACCTTTCGAAATTCGCACTAAAACAAGCGCATGTTGCGGACTCGTGGTTGTGTTTGATACGCGTGTTTTAGTGGGTTTCAACGCGTTCCTTTGAATTTACCTTAACCACATGAGCTTGGACATGTCCTTGTCCCTTGATGCACATGAACTTGCGGTCTGGCTTTCGACACTCAGATAGAATCGAACTGCTCCACTAGTCACACGATTGGTCTTCCAGTCTATTTTTTAGACGAACTGCCGCGTTTTTGGAGGGATGCCATGAGCATTTATTGTGCATCAGCTGTGTACATAGTATGCACAGAACACCCCAAAAGGGCTTTCAAGCAGTACCTGAAAGCCCTAAGTCTTTGTCTAACAAAGTGATCCCGGTAGGGTTCGAACCTACGACCCTCTGATTAAGAGTCAGATGCTCTGCCAGCTGAGCTACGGGATCATGTATTTACTGGTGCTGATAATTCACTCGTGTCAATAGGTTTCTGATCTGCTATGTGTTCTTAGTTAAGAGAGTTGCCAACCCGACAGGATTGTCGCATTAATACTGTTGCGCGACCCCACCCAATACACTGTGGCCCACTCATATGCGTCGGTTGCATTAGCGGCGATCCCATTGTATCGTTTAGCCGCACGGCGTCGGGCTTCGTTCCGAACGTCTTCCTTGATGTATTTTTGTTCGAAGTCGCGGTTCAATCTGGTAAGAAATGCCGGTCCATGATGTTGTAATTGTAGGTGGGGGTGGAGCAGGACTACGGGCCGCGATCGCGGTTGCAGAGCAGGATCCGTCGCTGAATATCGCACTGGTGAGTAAAGTCTATCCGATGCGCAGCCACACCGTGGCCGCTGAAGGCGGCGCGGCAGCGGTCATTAAGGACTTCGACAGTTTCGAAAATCACATCTACGACACCATTTCTGGAGGCGACTGGCTGGTCGATCAGGACGCGATCGAACTGTTCGTCAATGAAGCTCCAAACGAGATGATTCAGATGGAGCACTGGGGATGTCCCTGGAGTCGCGAATCGGATGGAAAGGTGGCTGTGAGACCATTTGGGGGCATGAAGAAGGAGCGTACGTGGTTCGCGGCCGACAAGACCGGATTCCACATGCTCCACACCCTGTTTCAAACTTCGCTGAAGTATCCCAGCATTGTACCCTATGACGAGTGGTTTGCCACGAAGCTTCTGGTCGAGGACGGACGATGTCAGGGCGTAGCCGCGCTGGATCTACAGACCGGGCGGCTCGAGGTCATTGCTGGTCGATCGGTAGTCATCTGTACCGGTGGCGCCGGAAAGGTCTTTCCGTTTACTACCAATGGAGCGATCAAAACCGGCGACGGAATGTCGCTCGCCTACCGTGCCGGTGTGCCCCTGAAGGACATGGAGTTCGTTCAGTACCATCCGACGGGTCTCCCCGGGACGGGCATTCTGATCACCGAGGCCGCTCGGGGTGAAGGGGGGATTCTTCTGAACAGCGAGGGCTATCGGTATCTCCAGGATTATGACCTGGGAACGCCTCTCGACGTGACAGATGCGAATCACCCGGTGAAGAAAAGCATGGAGCTTGGGCCGAGAGATCGCCTGAGTCAGGCATTCGTTCAGGAGCAAAAGAAAGGACGAACGATCAAGGGTAAATTTGGAGACGTACTCCATCTTGACGTGCGACACCTTGGTGAGAACCACATCGACCGCAAAATTCCATTTGTCCGCGAACTGGCAAAAAAATACGCGGGCATCGACCCCGTTTATGAGCCGATTCCCATTCGGCCCGTGCTTCATTACTTCATGGGTGGGATCGATACGGACATCTCGGGCGCGACTACGATGCCAGGGTTGTACGCAGCCGGGGAAGTGGCGTGCGTCTCGATCAACGGGGCCAATCGGCTGGGGTCCAATTCTCTGACTGAACTACTTGTTTTTGGAGCGCGGGCAGGACTGGCCGCCGCCAATTTTGCACGCAGTCAACCGCCTGTTAATCTGGCTCCGTTGCGGAAGCAGGTCGTAGATGAAGATGCGCGAATAACCAGGGCGTATCTGACCAAATCGGGTGGGACCGAGCGAATTTCAACCATCCGGACCGAAATGCGCGACACTATGGAAGAAGGTGCGGGAATCTATCGAACGGACGAAGGATTGAGCGCTACGTGCGATAAACTGGCGGAACTCAGAGAACGGTTCGCTAACATTTCGCTGGATGACCGGAGTTTTACCTACAACACGGAATTGATCTCGGTGCTGGAACTGGATGCCATGCTGGATGTCGCAGAGGCACTCGTCCACAGTGCTCTTGCGCGAAAGGAAAGCCGTGGATCTCATCAGCGAACAGATTTTCCAGAGAGAGATGATGGCAGCTACCTGCGGCACTCCATGGTCTATAGAAGTGATGGATCGCCGAGGATTGACTACAAGGATGTCGTAATCACACGCTGGCCCCCTGGCGAACGCGTGTATGGCCAGAAACAGACCGAATGACTGAAACAGACTCAAATACAACGATCGAGGAGGTCGCTACAATAGAGCTCGAGGTGTTTCGGTATCGTCCCGAAAAAGCATCTGCTCCCAGTTTCGACACGTTCACCGTGCCCCTTCACGACGAATGGGTCCTTCTGGACGCATTGAATCATATAAAAGACGAGCTCGACGGCTCTCTTTCTTACAGATGGTCTTGCCGCATGGGCGTGTGCGGCAGCTGTGGCATGATGGCCAACGGCGATGCAGTTCTCACGTGTGCAGCGTTCCTGAAAGATTATGCGCCCGGTCCCATTCGCATCGAGCCACTCGCGAATTTTCCGGTAGCCCGCGATTTGATTATCGGGATGGACGACTTCATGGAAAAACTCAACCGAGTTAAACCCTGGGTCGTCAACGAAAATGGAAAGCCCCTGGAGGAGGGAGAATATCTCCAGACGCCAGCCGAACTCGACGATTTCAAACAGTACACGATGTGCATCAATTGCATGCTGTGTTATTCGGCCTGCCCGATTTACGGAATGGAGCCTGAATTCGTCGGGCCCGCCGCGATCGCACTTGCACAGCGATACAATCTTGATCTACGCGATCACGGAAATGAAGAGCGGATGGACATTCTCTCTACCGACGATGGAATCTGGCAATGCACGTTTGTGGGAGAGTGCTCGGAAGTGTGTCCAAAACATGTCGATCCGGCCGGAGCCATCCAACGATATAAAGTGGAGGCGACGAATAGCTGGTGGAAGTCAAAACTCATGCCCTGGGGTAAGTGACGGTGTCATACGGCAGGTATAAAAAATATCACCCCTGGCTGTATCAGCCCCGGCATCCCATTCTCTGGTGGATTAAGAAGTGGGCCTACGTCCGGTTCATTCTCCGGGAGATGACCAGCCTGGCGGTCATGTTTTATGTCTTTGTGCTGGTGTTATATGTCAATGCCGTATCGAAAGGGCCAGAAGCGTTTGCAGCGTTCTCTGAATGGCTGGCCAGTCCGCTCTCGATCACCCTGCACTCAGTGGCGTTCTTATTTGCCGTATTTCACAGTTATACGTGGTTCAATCTGGCTCCAAAAGCCATGGTTGTCCGCGTCGGCACTAAAAAAGTGCCCGAGTCGGTGATTTTGGGAGCGAATTATGCGATGTGGGCAGGCGTTTCGGTTGTTTTATTCTGGATTTTAACCACCCTTTGAAAAAGCAGACAGATGGAAAAACGTTCTAACGAACCGTTCTGGTGGGCGCTTTTTGGTGCTGGCGGTGTCGTAGCTGCCCTGACCGTACCCGTACTCCTGCTGCTCACTGGTCTTGCGTTTCCACTGGGATGGTTGCCTGCGCAGGGCCATGAAGCCCTGTACGGGCTGTTCAGTCACTTGCTGGTGCGTCTCGCTATTATGGTGATCGTATCGCTGTCCGCTTTTCACTGGGCCCACCGATTCCGGTTCACCCTGTATGACGGGCTACAGATCAAGCATTTAAACGCGCCGGTAGCTTTCATTTGTTATGGTTCTGCCGTTGCTTTCACGGTATTTGCAGCCGTTTCTCTCTATACGTTCTAGAGGTGTCGCACTATGGAATTACCCGACCATGAACTGAAGAAACTTGATATTGGATCTATTCCAGAAGCGCTGGAGAAAGCGCACCGATATCGCCTTCTGAACGAACCTCTTGAAGCTGAAAGCATTTGCCTGGATATTCTTGAGGTTGGTCCGGGGAACGAGAGGGCGCTAGTCATTCTTATTCTTGCACTCTCGGATCAATTCTCAAAAAGGCTTCAACCTGCGTTTCGTAACGCACGGGCCCTTCTGGAGCGACTACCTGACGAATACAGTCGGCTATATTATGAGGGGCTAATTTTCGAACGAAGGGCAAAGGCCAGCTTCCATGCGGGACAGCCGGCTTCGGGCCATGTAGCATACGGGTGGTTTCAGAAGGCGCTGAAATGCTACGAATCTGCGTCCAAGATGAGTCCAGCAGAAAATGCCGATGCCGATCTGAGATGGAACACGGTCATAAGGATTCTCGACCGGTATCCGGAGATTTGCCCGACCCCAGTTGATCTTTCTGAGCCGTATTTGGAATGACGGTGCTGAATGCCGAACAGCGGGCCTGATCCTCTGAAGAATCAGACCTAGGCAGCCGTCATCTCGCGCTTGAGCCAGGCGCGGGCCATGGTCCAGTCGCGTTTGACGGTCATATTGGAGACGCCTAGAACGAGAGCTGTCTCCGCGATGCTCATGCCTGCAAAAAATCGACACTCCACCACCAGTGCCTCGCGTTTATTCAGTGCGGCAAGCCTTGTCAGGGCGTCATCGAGCTCAATAAGATCCAGTGCTCGATCATCATCGATAGCCATTCCGTCGAACGGAAGTGCTAAAGCCTCGTCAAGCGACTCTTTTTGGACATTTCCGCCCCGCTTTAGGGCCTGACGCTGGCGAGCATGATCGATCAAAATGTGACGCATGACCTTGGCGGCCACATTCAAGAAATGCGCACGAGATTCCATAGACGGCGCATCTTCATCCACGAGTTTTAGGTACACCTCATGTACCAACGCGGTGGTATTCATCGTGTTATCACCCTTCCACCCACTGCGCTGATCCCGAGCCATGGCGCGCAGCGTTTCGTAGACTCGCTCGAACAGCTTGTCGACTGCGTCCAGATTTCCAGACTGCAGTTCAGAAAGAAGCATCGTTACTGAAGTCTGCGAGGAGTCGGCCATTACTTAGAGCGAGTGATCGCTATCGATTGCGACGACTGAGAAGTAGTCAATCGTGCAAAATATAGGCCTGGACCCACCAACATTCCCTGATCTGCTCTGCCGTCCCAGACGAATACGTGGTGGCCCGCGTCTTTTTCAGCATGTTCAATCGTCGCAATTCGGCGACCCAGAATATCATAGATGGTCAATTCTACATAGGTGGGCTCGGGAAGAGCGTACTTCAGCGTTGTGCTTGCTGAAAACGGATTCGGGAAGTTGGGAAAGAGCCGTAATTCGGTCGGAAGCTCCTCAATTGTGCTGCCTGAGGCGTCGACCTCAAGGCGAAGCGTTCTTTCGAAGCCTGCTCCTGAAGATGCTATCGCGTACCGAGACTCCGCACGCATGTCTTGTCTGATTCCCGTCGCTGGATCGACGAGAGTCACGGCGTACTCTGGCGGCACCGAGCTCAGGTCAGGAAACTGAACCGAAACAGTTCCTGCGCGCTCGGACGAGATGTTAAAGGTCCAGAGAGCCAGACCATTGTCCAGTTTTTTCGCCGCTGTCGACAAGGGGTAGTCGGCACCTTCAAACGCCAGGCGCACAAAGTTGCCGATGGGTGGGGGATCGGCTCGGTTCAGAAGTGTCGATCCTACGACCGCCAAATTGTCAATGTCGCGCGCGCGTCCCATCCGGGCATGAATCGGTATGGCCCACTCGGCGACACCACCTTGCTTGGACCCGACCGTACCGAACAGCTCAGAATATTCGGCAATATCGGTACTTGGAGCGATGTAGAGCGTATCGACCGATCCGGTTTGATTAAAGATCACGTACCCTTCGAAGGGTACGAGCGTTGTGTCATGAGCTTCCCACGCGCCGCTATAGCGCCGGATGTCAGGCGTGCTGCCGGACTTCGTTGCCAGTAGCGATTGATCGATTTCGAAGTTGAATGGCAAACCGAAAGCCGACCAGCTTGGGGGCAATGAAATCGCAAATACGCTGTCTGTCCGAACAGATGATCCGGCACCCCAATTGATGAATTGCTGCCGGCGCGAAATCAACCAGTAAGCAGATCCTGGCTCAATCGAAATCTGCGTTTGACTAAGTTCGGCAAGGTTCGAGCGGGCCCGGAAGAAGCGCCAGGAAGACTCGTCATAATTCCCCAACGCTACTTCAAGGATCGTTCCTGCATCGGTCTGATCAAGGGCAAGGGGGACAGAAATCAGACGGTAGCCGTCCTCTGCCACCCCAGCCTGAATCACCTGGTCCGGGCCCGATGTGGTGGACACAGAGACAGAAATGACACCGTTTTGTGGTTCGCGATGATCGGCTCGACCGACTACCGAAGCGCTGAAGTAGTACTCCATCCCCTGCTCGGTGAGCAGAAAGCCTGGAATGGTCGCGGACCACATTGCTCCGAATTCATTGTTCATTTCAAGGGCAAGAAATTTTTCCTGACCGGCGATACGAAAATTGACTTCAACCTTCGAAATTTCACCGCCACCGAGCGAACGTACTTCAGCCTCGACAGGGAGGTCTTCACCTGCTACGGGTGTCGAGAGCGTGGTGCTCCGGGGCAAGATTTCGGCTCCGAGAATAGCGGCCAAGGAGATAACCATCGGGCCGCGACGACGCGTCGCAAAATCGGTGTAGTCAACAATGATTTCATCAAATCCGTCTCCATCCAGGTCCCAGAGCCGCTGGGGAGATTTCCCAGCGGCTGAGGCCGCCGAAAACAGTTCCTGAAGTGGTCCGTGAGATTGATCCAAGATTCGCGAAGCCCTAAGTGATCCATCTGCGTTGAGAAAGAGCACATAAATTCCACGAACGACTCCAGAAGATTTCTCGCCAGGACCCATGATTAAATCAGGAACGCCGTCTCGATCCAAATCGCCGATGCTCTCGATCCAGCCCATGGCTGCACTACCTGGAATGTCGAGGTCTACTCCCGACTCCGGGAGGATGATGGATTTGCTGATTACTGAACCAAGTTCGCTTAGCAGTAGAACGTGTACGGCTCCTTTTTCTGTCGCTCCGAAGGAGCGCCCGTTCGTCGGAAAGCCAACCGCCAAATCAGGGATGTCGTCTCCATTTACGTCTCCGGGAGCAGCGAGGTGCATACCGCCAAAAGTAAAGTTATCGTCGCCGTCTGAGATTGCGATCCGGGCAACACCTTTGGGCTCACCATTCTCCTGCATGAATACGATGAAAACGTACCCGGTTTGGCCGCCTCCAGAGTCAACGAACCGCGGTGCACTTATGGCGAGATCACTCACCCCATCGCCGTCGACATCCTCAAGGTTGACGCTGCTGTGCCCAAATCGAAATCTTCCTCCGAGTTGGTCTGCCATAACGTTGCCAAAAACGTCTTCCAGCATCGTAAAACGGTCAAACGTCCCGTCCCGATTCATGAATCTTATCTGCGCCCAACCCTCGTAGTCGCCGGACGTAGACCCGGTTTCGAACCGAGGTGTGACGATGATATCGGGCACTCCGTCGCCATTCAGATCGCCAATCCCGTTTGCGACTTGATCTTCGGTCAGATCCATCGTGCTCTCTCCGATTATAGCAGTGTTGGCCCCCAGATAGTGGACGACATTATTGTGAAATAAATCAGGGAATCCGTTGCCATCCAGATCACCAATCAGCGTGGCACGATCATCGAATCCAGCACTCAAATCCTGCGATTGGAGGGAGAAATTTGAAAATGATGTAATGCGACTGACGGAGGAGTCGGATCCTATTTTGAATTTGTGAACAGCTCCGGCATTTTCTGAGCCCACGTCAGCAAACGGAAGGCCCATCAAAAAGACGACTTCGGATGTGACCGGGTCAACACTTTCAACGGACACTGAGATATGCCTGTCAAAATCGAATTCAGGACCAGCAGGAAACTGTGATCGTGAAATTTCTTGATGTGATTGTAAGCTTCCATCAGAAGCGAGCGTTAAAAAGTGGAGAGATCCCGGCGCACCAGATTCAGCTTGTACCGGAACCATGAGGTGAGCAGGACTTCCTGAATCGTCAACTGCTTCGAAAGTCTCGCCAAACGAGCCAGTAGAAGGAAGCCCCAGAAATTCTGCATCAATTTGGTGGCTCCATTTGATCGTGAAGCCCGCGCTGATGGAGATGATTCGGATTGCGTTGTCATCGGAAACGGCAATTTCAGAAACGTCATCTCCGTCAAGATCTCCTATAGCTCTGGCGTGAATTCCAAAATTTGGACTGGTAGAAAACGCTGAGTTGAGCGACAACACATGTTTCGTAATAAATCCAGTTGCATCCGGCAAATTTAGCGTCATTTCACCCGCTAAGTCGTTAAAGGTGATCGTCTGACTGGATGGTCGATCTTCGCTGATGGATACGTAATCCGATATTCCATCGGCGTTCACGTCTCCCACGAACACCACCGAGGTAATTTGTGCTACTAGATTCCATGTGTCAGTAAACGATCCACCATCAAGTCCAATTTTGTATGCCTCACGTACCAAAATTCTAACTGGGGTGCCGAAGTTGGCACTCTGACCGGTTTTCCCCATTACATATACTGAATTTGGGACGGATGACTCAGAAGCATCACGTACCATAATATTTAACCCCAGCGAATCTGGTTGAAGATTCTGACCCAGAAATTTGTAGCGCTTGATTGTGCCAACGAGTGATTCGTCTTCCATCATTATGAGCCAGAGGCCACCCATCGTAATACTACGGGTACCGGTACGTTCTATTTCTACTAGATTCTCTCCTGGCGCGCCAACCAGGATGTCAGGCACGCCGTTGCCGTCCAGGTCTCCCATACTCATCACGGAGTATCCGAATCTGGCGTCTTTCGTGATCGGATTGTTCAGGATCTGAAACGGCTCGAACGATTGAGCTGTTGCCAAGCTGCAGGACAACATCAGCGATATGAGAGCTAAGAATCTCAATTGATTCGGGTGATGGTCACTGATTCTGAAAAGTTGCCTGCTGTGAATCGAGCCAGGTACAAACCGGGAGCAAGTGCATTTCCGTGTCCTGTTCGTCCGTCCCAAACGAGAACGTGATTGCCAGCGGGCTTTTCGCCATGAACCAGCGTCGTAACTCTGCGCCCGAGGATATCGTAAATCGTCAGTTCCACCGAGGTGGCCTCGGGAAGAGCATACTTAAGCGTTGTGCTCGCTGAGAAGGGATTAGGGAAGTTGGGAAAGAGCCGGAGTTCGGTCGGAAGCTCTTCAATCGTGCTACCTGCGGCATTCACCTCCAGATGAAGCGTTCGCTCGAAGCCTGCTCCTGAGGAAGCCACGGTGTACAGCGCGGCCGCACGAAGATCTTGTCTGATTCCCGTCGCCGGGTCAACAAGGGTGACGGCGTACTCGGGTGGCACTGAACTCACGTCAGGAAACTGAACCGTAACGCTTCCCGCGCGCTCAGACGAGACGTTAAAAGTCCAGCGAGCCACACCATTGTCCAATTTTTTCGCTGCTGTCGACAAGGGGTAGTCGGCACCTTCAAACGCCAGGCGCACGAAGTTGCCAATGGGAGGGGGATCGGCTCGGTTCAGAAGCGCTGATCCAACGACTGCCAAATTGTCAATGTCGCGAGCACGTCCCATCCGGGCATGAATGGGAATGGACCAGTCAATCTCGCTATTTCGCTTCGAGGCACCAGAACCAAACAACCCTGAGATGGCCGCCACCTCGGTACTCGGGGCGACATAAAGTGTATCGATAGCACCTGTGTCGTTGAATATTGCATATCCCTCAAAGGGCACCAGCGCTTCATCCTGCTGCTCCCAGCCGCCGGTGTAGCGGCGGATATCCGGCACACCTCCTGACTTTGTAGTTAGAAGCGATTGATCCAGATCATAGTTGAACGGCAAGCCAAACGCAGACCACTGAGTGGGTAGGCGAATGGCGAAAACGCTGTCCGTTCGCACGGATGTCCCAACACCCCAGTTTAGAATGCGTTGATCCCGAGAAATCAACCAGTACGCCAATCCCGGCTCAATTGATAACGGTGCCTGATTCAGTTCTGAAACGTCCCTATCCGTATCGAAAAATCTCCACGAGGACGGGGAATATTCTCCCAGCGATGAGGTCAGCACTGTCAACGCATCGGTTTCCGTCAGTGCCAGGGGAACGGAGACTAATCGGTAACCATCCTCTGCCACACCGGATTGAACGATTCTTTCAATGTCTGAAGCCGTCGTCACCGGGACAGAGAAAACACCGAGTTCGGGCTCCCTATGATCAGCTCTTCCGATCACCGATGCGCTTAGAAAGTACTCGATGCCTTGACTGGACAGGAGGAAGCCCGGAATTTCTGCTGACCAGTCATCGCGGCCAAGATTTTCCATATCCAGCGTCAGAAAACTGGCCTGACCTGCGCGGCGGAAATTTATCAGCGCACCTGAAATCGCGTCTCTGCCAAGTGAACGAACTATCGCTCTAATCTGAAGATCATCTCCTTCTTTGGGAGCGTTGGGTTCAACGGTTGGCGACAGTATTTCTGCTCCTAGAAGTGGTGCGAGTGAAATAACCATTGGACCTCGCGCCCCTGAAAATTCATCGAGGTAATCAACAATGATCTCCTTTAGACCGTCTCCGTCCATGTCCCAAAGCTGCTGAGGATACTTTCCTGCTGATATAGCTGATTGAAAAAGATCTTGAAGCGGGCCATGATCCTGATCGATGAGCCGGTACGCACGAAGCGATCCATCGGGATTGAGAAACAACACTCGAAATCCTCGAACTGAGCTCGAAAACTCGTCACCCGGACCCACGAGCAAATCGGGAGTGCCGTCGTCATCTACATCACCGGCAGCAGCAATCCATGCTACAGCGGCCGCGTTCGGAAAAATTTCTGCGTTGACCGTTTCCACAGACATAATCGATCTGTGCTGAACAGTAGCATCTCGGTTCAAAAGGAGTACGTGAATAGCACCTTCTCCAGCCTGCGAATCCGAAATACCGCCGTTGTGAGGCAATCCCACGGCGAGATCCGGAATACCATCTGCGTTTACATCTCCTAATCCCGCCAGGTACATTCCCGCAGCGGTGTAATTACCGCTTCCATCATCGGGAAACTCAATTCTGGATATTGTCTCCGGGACACCATCTCGTGCCATCAAAAATACCCAAACTTGTCCGGAGCCTACCCCTGCTGCGCTAATCGCAATATCGTCTACGCCATCATCGTTCAGATCACCAATTCGTGTCACGGAATGTCCGAATCGGTCTTGATCGCCTAGAAGACTGAACATCGGACTGCCCGGCACATCGGCCAGTTCAAGGAATTCGCCCACCCTTACACCATTATTCAAAAACTGAATTTCAGCCGATCCTTGGAATCTGTCTTGAACCAGCCAGACAGGCGTCGTTATAACATCGTCGAAACCATCGCCGTTCAGATCCCCGATCGGGTGAACGACATCTTCCGGGAATCCACGCTTAGTTCCGACTACTTCACCATTCTCGTTCAACAAATAGATGGTTTCCTGGGAATGTAGATCCGGGAACCCATTGCCATCCATATCTCCAATCAAGTGAGCCCTCTGATCGAATCCGGACCCGAACCGCTGCCTGTCCAACGTTTTGTTGGAGAGGGTGAACAAGGGGGTTATATCGAGATTGGGTTGAACTCGAACCTTGTGAACCGCGCCTGTATCTGTTCCCAGAATATCTGAATATGGCGTACCGATCAACAGCTCAAAAGTACCAGAAACGGGATCCAAGTTCTCAACCGATACATCGAAGTGATGATCTAGATCGATATTGCTTCCCACTGAAAATGCAGATTGGGGAATGGTTTCATGGTCAGTCACCTCTCCGAGAGGCCCAAAACCAAGGAGGTGCAGGGAACCCGGCAGGTCGCCTCTACCTGGCGATGCCACCACGAGATGGGCGAGATCTCCACCGGGATCAAGCGATGCCAGGTTTCTTCCGAATCTCCCTCCGGGATCCAATCCCAGTGATGAAGCGGAAATCTCTTTCGTCCATGCAATATCAAGATTTGAGTTCAACGAGATGATCCATATTTCATCGTCGCCTGAGAGCGCTATTTCAGGCAGACTGTCTCCGTTCAGGTCGCCGACTGCCGCGCTGCGGAGTCCGAATCGCGGGTTGAAGGATAGTTCGCCGTTGAACGCGAGTCTTCTGTCAAAATGAACGCCATCTGGGTCTCCGAAATACAAAGAAATTTGCCCGGATTGCTCCAAAGTCGGCAGCTGATTGCCAAAGAGTTCTTCATGTTGTTTGACACCCAGAAAATCTTCGAATCCATCTCCATTAATGTCGCCCAATGACGTAAATGAGGCTTCTTGTGGGAAGCTTGAAATGTTTTGAACTGTGCCGTCCTGATTCAGACGGACTTTCCACTGCTCACGTGTCTGTACTGGTCGACCTTGCCCTAAACTGGGGTCGAGAAGCGACGAAACGATCAGTTCAACAAGTTCTTCGCCACTGGCCGTCCTTAACACTTGGAGTTCAATCCCGACTGAATCGGCTTCGAAGAAGTTTGACTCCTCGATGAAAAATCGGTGGATGTTCGACACAGTGGATTCCGTCTGCATCATCAAAATCCAAAAACTTCCGAGTCGGACTACGCCAGGTCCCGACTCATCGACACCCGGCACACCTACTGCGTAGTCTTGCGCACCATTGCCGTTCAAGTCTTCAAGACTTGCCACCGAATAACCAAACTGGGCATTGTCGGCAATGGGATTACGAAGGATCAGGAATGGCTCAAATGACTGTGCGGTCGACGGATCGATCAGCAGCAGAAGAGACGCGAATATGATGAGTTGGACTTTCACTTCAACTAGTTCGGGAAAGCCGGTGGAAGAGGAAGATTCGGTACAGGATCATTTTGAAGCAGAATGGGAATGGCGACGATCGTAGCGACGACCACAGTTCTACCGGTCCAACTCTTCCAGCTATTACCTTTCCACAACCACGAATACCAGGTCGGCTTCAGGTCGTCGACCATCTGGGTGAACAGAACGGGATCGGTGGCGGGATTCGAGCGAAATCGTGAATTATACCGAAGAAGCTGACGAAGCGTCGTTCGCGCCTGCGCCAATGAGTCGGTGGCCAGATACGAGAGCGCGACCAGGCGGTAAGCGTCCGTACGGTCGGTACGAGCCGAGAAACCGGTTGCCAGACATGGATTCAGCAGCTCGAACGTGCTGTGAAAGCGCCCGAACTCGTACGCACGTGTAGCGTTTTGCAATATCAACGCCGAGCACATAGTCTGCGCATTCGCCGTCCCGGAGGGTATTCCTGTTATTCCAACGCAAAGCAGAATGATTGATAGGATCTTTTTCATTTGTTTGTGATGCTTATCGGGGTGCTCAGTTCGTCCGGGTGATGGTGATCGATTTAGCCTGGTTTCAGAGAGCCTCAGTTGCGTGCTGTTGCCAAGTTTGAACATGTTGAGCCGTATTCGGCCATATCAAAATCGGCGCCAACAAATCGATCCCACTCCTCAGATGTTAGCTGTCGATCTCCGACGGTGGAACACACGCGGCCCGCAAGCTCTTCGGTATCGATGTTGTAGAGATGGGCTGATCGGTCATTTGAGGCAGACAATACATGGGCGCCATCCTGGCTGAATGTCACTGAGTGGACCCAGGAGGTATGATCCTGAAGAATGATGGGGTCTGAACCAGGTTGATCGCGCTTCCAGATCTGGATTGAATGATCGGAGCTTCCACTGGCGAGCCTGGTACCGTCTGGGCTGAATGCGAGATCATTTATTGGTCCCTCGTGGCCCCTGTACCGTAGCGAAAGAGCACTTCCGTCGAGCCCCCAGTGTTTCACCGAAGTGCTGTCACCACCGGTAACGATGATATCCGCTGTTGGGTCGAATGCAACTGCGTGTACGCGTCCCTGGTCAGCGTCGAATCGCGCGGTTTCGCCCTGTCCGAATGTCCACAGGACTACGCTGCCGTTTTCGAGTGCAAATGCGGCAAGATCCTCGCCGCGGATCGCGATGTCTCTAATTCGAGATTCAAGCCGGAGCTCTTCTGCAATTGACCCATCAGCCAGGCTGATGAGCATCGCTTGGCCCGAAGCGGTACCTGCGACGATGTATGATTCGTTCCTGGAAATCTCCAGCGCCCATACAGCGTCATCCATTCTTGCAAGGCGGGAAAGCCTGTAGCTCCCTTCTTCGTCCATTCGAGCCATTTGAACCGAACCATCGTCTGTACCGATGATTATCGCCGATCCATTGTCAAACACCCGTACATCGCGGACGCTTCCTGACGACTGAAAAGAATCCCACAATTCCAGGTTGCGCTCGCTTACGAGGTAGGCCTCAATCTGAGCGTCTTCTGTTCCGATTATCAGCATCGAACCATCTGCGCTGAGGTCCGCTGATCGAACGGCTCCTCCGGGTGAGGGAGCAATAAAAGGACCTCCAAGTGCCTGAGAACCGTCCTGTACGAGCTCATTCAATGCTCCTACCAGGGCGTCGTAGACCGGGTCTTCATGGGCGTTATCGGTGCGCTGTCCGAATGAAAATGCCTGCCGGGCAAGGAGAGCGCCAAGCGCTGGATCACCAAGCCTCGTTTGACGACGTGCAGCATCGGCAAGCGCTATAACGAGTGTTTCCATTCGCGCCTGAACCGATTCCGCCAGTAGGCCTTCTGCCACCGTCCTGAGGGAGTCAGCTACTTGCCTCTGAATGTCCAAATTCCGATTCGCTTCGAGAGTCGCCGTGCTCAGGGAATCCGCCACGCGAGATTGCACGATAAGTTGTGCATTTGTGCTTTGCGTGGTTTGATTCAGCGCTTCGACTTGTCTGACTTGCTCAGCCAGCTGATCAGCGGTTCATACGGCGTCGGCCCGGAGTGAATTCGCAACCTGAAGCGATACCTGAAGGCTGTCATTCAGAACTGCTGTTTCCCGCTCAGAATCCTGAGCTTGGGTGACCAATTGCGCCTGTAAATCAGCCTCCGCCTGTGCACGATTATTCTCCTGAATCTGAAACGATAGAAGTCCGAGAAGGAGGACAGCTGCGAATGAAGCCGCCACCAATCCACGCACGGCGGGTGGAACTCGTTTCAGCCAGTGCTCGGGCCACTGCACTTTTAGCCACTTCTCGTCGAACACCTGCCGATATATTTTATTTTTTACTCGGAGTTTGCCGTTGTCTCGTCCGATCACCCCAGAAAGCTTCAAGTGGGTCATAGTGTGTGAATGACGGTCGTCTTTCACGGCTTTCCCCCGCATGATGTCCCGATACGTCGTCAGGACGGCTGTAGGATCTTCAGCGCGCCTCGTGAGCATGTCGTGTACAAATCGGAGATTAGAATCCGACTCGCTGTTGTCATCGAAAAACGTATCATGAACAATGCGTTGGATATCAACGGACGTCACTTTCTCCAGGTCTTCAAGGGCCACCAGAGACGACAAGCGCTGGGTCAAATACGGGTGCCCATTTGTCCATTCCATAACCCAGGCGAGTAGCTGGTCGGAACGAGATTCATTCGATCCGAAGCCTTGCGCCAACGGCGCCGCCTCTTCCTTCGTGAAATAGCCGAGTTCAACTTGCCGACCAATATTGAAAGGGGTTCGGGATGGGTCAGAAATTAGATCACTTGGCGTAGCAACTCCGATGAGGGCAAACGTGAGTCGTTTTAATTCGGGCTGGCTGGAGCGAGCATTGTACACACCGCGAATGGATGTGAAAAAATCATCGGTGAAGGGGAGGCTGAGCGTGCTGTCAATTTCGTCCACAAAAACAACGATGTTTCCTTCGACTTCATTCAACACAACGTCTTGAAAAAACTGCGCCATCCGCTGGCCGTATCCGAGATGTTGTTTGTCATCCCACCAGTCGAAAACATCCGTTTCGAGATCGAGGGCATCTTCAACCACGGTCAAAAATCCGAGATACCAGGCGTCTTCTGATATCTGAACGCCGATCTGGCTAAGATCGATGATGACGGATCTGACTCCCTGTTGTTGAAGGCGTTCGGCCGTTCGAACCATGAGGCTCGATTTTCCCATCTGCCGGGCGGTCAACACGAACGCAAATTCGCCCGCTAAACAGTATTCGAGCAGTTCATTGTCGACAGATCGTTCGATGTACGTTCCGTCCGAGGCCTGGACGGTTCCGCCAACGGTGAAAAACTGATTCTTACGCATCCAGCCTGCCTCTCATATAGTCTTCGTAAAGTTTGCACCGCGCCGACACCTTCGGCCCGTTGCGCGTGACAAGTCCCGCACCGCGAAGGCGCCAGTACAATGTGTCATCATCGAGACGCCCGGTGTCGAGGACCTGTCGCATCGCCGTAACCAGGCGCGCCTGGCGATGGAGCCTGAAAAAGTGATAGCGCAGATGGTCGCCAAATGGGCTTTCATCCGACGCAGCATTTGACATGAGGTGATCGAACGTTGTCCTGCCCGATCCAACGAGGTAGAGAGCTTTTCGGGTCAGGTAAGGGTGACCTGCGAGCTCTTCGAACACGTCAGCCAGCTGGGCTTCAGAAAAGACATTGCCTTGTTGCCGGTTCATCTGCTCAACCTGGGATGCCGTGAAATCCGTCAGAGAAAGAACCTCTCCGACGTTGAACGGAGATTGGTTCAGGTTTTCGATGAGTTGGTACGGCTCTGTCGATGTCACGAGTACCAGATCTAGTTTCTTCCATTTCGGATCGATGGCGCGGTCATTGTGCCAGCTCCGGAGCATGCTGAAGAAGTCGGAGCGGAATTCGGTATCGAAGACCCGTTCTACCTCATCCATGGCTAAAACCAGGGATGAATCCATGTTTTTGAGTATGTGCCGGCCCATGTAGCGGGTCGCGCGCTGACTATTTCCGAGGGGCCTGCTCCAGAATTTCTCCGTACCGTCATCGATGTCGAGCTCGTCCGAGATCCACGCACAGAACTGACGGAAGAACAGGTCAGCATCTTCGAGAGCAGCACTGTCAAAGAGCTGGAAGTCAATGTACACCACCTCTTTGCCGATATTCCGGGCTTCCTTGATGGTTCGGAGGAGGAGAGAGCTCTTGCCCATCTGCCGTGGGCCTTTGATCGTCATGGTCACGCCGTTTCGACGGATTGTGTCCATGGCTACTTCATCAACATCTCGTTCGATGTATAGCGCCGATTGAGGATCCATCGTGCCTTCAGGTGACTCCAGATCAGAAGGCTGCGCTGATGCGAGTGGCTTGGCAATCGGCCCCGTGTCATCGGGAAGGGACTCTTTGACCAACGGAGAGTCGGAAACTGGAAGGCTTTGATTTTTGAGTGCTTCATCCAGTTTTGAAAGAAGATCCGGTGTGTCTGACTCATCCTCCCAGATTGCCCAGTTCAGATGATTCAGATGTGCACTCAGCGGATAAGAGAATGCGCTTGAAAAATTAAGTCGAATAGGCAAAATGTAGGGACTGCCCTGGTTTTGCTGGGCCAACCGACTGGCGAGTTCAAGTTCAGCCTGAACCATTTCACTGTCTACGGATTGTCCGGAAAGCAACGCGATCACAAAATCACTCCCCGCAATTTCCGTCTCAATCCGCTCGGCCCAGTGAGAGCCGACCATCATTTTGGTGTCAATGAACACATCGTGGGATTTCTCAAAGTGTTCGACGATGGCCGCTGCAACCTGGTCGTCGGGTTCGATTCCCCTCTTGTAGCTCACAAAAACCCTTTTCCGAGCCGATTTACTCCCGGTGGCTTTTGTGGCAGAACCGGCAGCAGAGCCGGATTCACCCGATGTCTCGTGTGAATCCGACTCGGAGGTAGCTGTTACTGCTTGTTTGCTGTCGGTAGGGGAATGAGTTGACCGGCGATTTCGATAAAGGTCGGCGTACAGGTCTGCAGCGCTCTGGTAGCGATCGGTGGGATCCTTTGAGAGACACCGATTAATCATGATCTGGACCCAGTCGGGTGCAGTGACTCCAAGGGTCGAAACGGCGGATGGATCCGCGTTTAAAATGTTGTAAATGACAGCCTGGGGATAGGCAGCTTCGAAGGGACGAATGCCGGTGAGCATTTCGTACCACACGATACCGAGTGACCAGATGTCTGTCGCGGAAGAAACCGACTCCCCTCGAGACTGCTCGGGACTCATATAAGAAATCGTGCCCAGCGTGTTGCCAGATTGTGTCATCTGAACGGATGACGTTCCCTTCGCAATTCCGAAATCCAGAATCTTGACTACATCCTCGTCAGTCACGAAAATGTTGGCAGGTTTGATATCACGATGAGTCACGCCACGCTCATGCGCTTTTTGCAAGCCATCGGTTATCTGACTTACGTAGTCGAGGACTTCGTCCTGCGTCATCGCCCCCTTTTTAATGAGCTCCTTCAGCGTATTGCCCGCGTAGAAAGCCATGGCGATATATGGCCTTTGGTCCTCTGATTCGCCGATATCGTAGATGGTGCAAATGTTTTTGTGTTCTAGCGCATACGCTGCTCGGGCCTCTTGAATGAAACGCGCATTGGCATCGGGATCAGTCGCAAGATGTGATGGCAGAAATTTGAGAGCGGCGAACCGGTCCAGCTTCACGTGTCGAGCCTTGTAGACGACGCCCATACCTCCGCTTCCCAGTTTCCCAAGGATCTCATAATTGGAAACCTGCTGTCCGATCAGTTCATCGGTCTCGGCGGGTTCGGATGACGCTTTTTCTCCACTCAAGTCTTTGATAGGATCTGGAAGAACATCCCGCGCCAGACTGTCGAAAAACTCTGGTGCTTCCTCATGAGCTGCAAGAAGGGACTCTATTTCTTCTCGTAGTCCTTCCCTACCAGCGCTCACCGCCTCGATGAATTGAACACGCATTTCCTGGGGGACGCCCAGTGCCTGTTCGAATATCTTTTTGACTTCTTCCCGGTCCATTCTCGTGCTCCCACTCCAACTAATGATATCCCTTCACTCTCTATTACGGATTATGCAGGACAATTGGAACATGATCGCTTCCAGTCAGCAAGACAGAGATTTTGTGGGCAGACGTCAATGGGTGATTGCAACGCGCGTGTTAAATGGTTGAAGTGATACTGCGTGTTTTTCCAAGGCCTAACCCGTACGTTATATTCGGTTTACTCTAAAAGTAGAGCCTTAATCTGATGCGTACATCCTCCCACCGATATCAGCCCGTCATTGCGCTGCTGACCGTCATTTTCGCGGCGTATACCGTTTCTGAAACACACGCACAGCAATTTGTTATGAAAACACAGGATGCTGGCCTGATTGACGCATACAACAGCAATGGAATTTCGGTCGCAGATTATGACCTTGATGGAGATCTGGATCTCTACTTCGTTGCATATCTGCCCCATGAAGAGTCTGATCCGAACTCCTGGAACCGGCTATATCGAAACAACGGGGACGGTACCTTCACTGACGTTGCCGTAGAAGCGGGTGTACGGGTTGACTTCCTCCCAAAAAGGGCGGAAAGAGTGATGGGAAATAAGTTTGGAGCCTCTTGGGGCGACTATGATAATGATGGGGATCCGGATCTGTTTTTGACCAATGTTGGCCCGGAAGTACTCTTCCGAAATAAAGGAGATGGAACGTTTGAGGATGTCTCAGTCCAGGCGGGACTGCAGGATAGTTTCATCAGTCGCGATTCTCTGGAAACAGCAGGCGCTCTCTGGTGGGATCTGGACGTAGACGGCGACTTGGATCTATACGTGTATGCGTGGACCGGCCAGAATCGTCTATACGAAAACAACGGAGACGGAACATTCAATAACATATCTGATGCCAGTGGTGTGGATTCCTGGGGCAGAACATGGACAGTCCTCCCCGCCGATGTCAACAGAGATCTCATACCCGACCTGTATCTGGTGAATGATTTTGGCTCGAACGAACTGTATAAAGGGTTGGGAGACAACGTGTTTGAAGACGTCACCGATCTGTATCAGGTAGGTGATTCCGGCAACGGAATGGGAGCTACAATCGGCGATGTCAACAATGATGGTCTGTTTGATATTTTTCTCACCAACATCTCCAACATATTCAATACGCCCAATCCGCTATATCTCGGCACGGAGGAACCACCTTTTGTTGAGGCTGCCACTGGCTTGGGAATCGATCGCACAGACTGGGCATGGGGTACAGAATTTTTCGATGCTGATCAGGACGGAGATCTCGACGTCTATGTTGTCAATGGGTTTGAAGGGAGCGGAATGTGGAATCGATTCTTTAGCAACACACTCGCTGAAACCGGCACGTTTGGATTTGTAGATATTTCAGCGTCCAGCAACACGAATGGAGGGGCCGTAGCACGCGGCCTCGTTGTATTTGACGGTGACGGCGACGGTGATCTAGATATGCTGGTTGCAAACTGGGGAGATCCGACATACCTGTACGAGAACCAGAGTATCACCGGGAACTGGTTGCAGATCGAGTTGGAGGGTGTCGCTTCAAACAGAAATGGAATCGGTGCCGTCCTTCGCGCAACAACTGAAGAAGGCACCTACTTCAGAATGAACGATGGAATGGATTTTCTGGGTCAAAGCATTCAGCCCGTTCATTTTGGTCTGGGGAGCGCGAACGTCGTCAGTGAGCTGACAATTACGTGGCCTAACGGATATGTCGAGTCTTTTTTCGATGTGAATGCAAATCAGGTATTCCGGGTTCAGGAAGGCGGTGGTGTTGCAGTGGCCGTGGAAGACCAGCTACCCCTCACTACGTCACTTCAATCCTTGGTCTATCCGAATCCGGTTCTTCACACTGCAAACCTGACGTTCAGAGCTCCGATAAGCGGAAAATACTCTGTCCTCGTCTATTCGGCGCTCGGTGAACTCGTTTCGCGGCATCAGGTCAGCCCGATCGCAGGAGAAGAGGCCCAGATTGAACTCCGTCTCAGTAATCTGTCCCCTGGTTTATACCTCTATCGGATCGTTTCACAAACCGCCACAGCCGGAGACAGCGGTTCCTTCGTGAGAATTCGATAGCAACGTTGAAATCTGACTGCCATCGAGCATGTGATTGTCTTTCACGCGCGACGGTGTGAGCTAGCGCGCAGGCGGGATGTTCTGGTTCATTCGGAAGAGGTTGGCCGGGTCATACTTCTTCTTGATCTCGGCGAGTCGCGAGTAGGTTGGGCCGTAATTCTTTTCGGCTCTGTCCGCGTCGTCGGCCGATTGGAAGTTGACGTAGCCTCCCTCGCGCGAGAACGGCGCCGTGGCCGCGTAGTAGTCCCGCACCCATTTGATGTTGGCCTCGTTGTCCATTGGCTCGGGCCACATGCCCGCGATGACGGTGGAGAAGTTGGCGTCACGGTTTCCGAACGCGGTTGCATCGGCATTCACCTCGTGGACGGCACCGTTGATTGGATATATGTGCATGGTCGACTGGACCACCGGCACGTTGGGGCCGTGCTCGAGGTGCGCGTCGATGAGGCCATCGCTCAACTCATCCACAAAGTTCGCCTTCCAGTAGTGCTGCAGGCCCGGGGGGAGGAGCGGATCGAATGCTGAATTGAGCGCTGGGTAGGGTGCGGGCCCGACGTGGTGAGCTACGACCGGCGCGGCGTCCATCAGCGGCTTGAGGGCTGCTTCCCCTTGGTCGAGGGGTCCCGACCAGCAGGCGATGATGGCGCACATGGTCTCGCCGTGGCGGTCTTCCGGGATGAACGGCAGCGGTGGAGCGATCTGCCACGCGAAGAACGCGCCGAGCTCCTTCGGTGCATCAGCAATGTATGTTCTGAATGCCTGCAGGACGTCTCGCGCCCGTTTCGCTTCGAAAAAGATCGGGCCGCCGTATATCATGTCGACCGGGTGCAGGCGGAACTCGAAGTCCGTCACAACTCCGAAATTACCCCCACCGCCGCGAAGAGCCCAGAAAAGATCAGCGTTGTCGTTTTCGCTCGCGTGAACAAGCTCGCCATTCGCCGTCACGACGTCAGCGGAGATGAGATTGTCTAGCGACAGCCCATGACCGCGAGTGAGGTACCCGATGCCGCCACCGAGGGTGAGGCCACCGATACCGGTCGTCGAAACAACATCGCCCACGGTGGCCAGGCCAAACGCGTGGGTTGCGTGGTCGAGGTCGCCCCATCTGCAGCCACCCTGCGCGCGAGCAGTCTTGTTTCGTGGATCGACGCGAGTCCCCCTCATTGAGGACAGGTCGAGGACTACGCCGCCATCGTTCGTTCCGAACCCTGGCACGCTGTGCGAGCCGCCTCTTATGGACAAGTCCGCGCCGGTCTCCCCAGCGAAACGGACGACGGAAATGACATCCGCCTGGTTCGAAGGACGCACAATGGCCTTCGGGCGCTTGTCGATCATTCCGTTGTAGACCCTGCGGGCCTCTTGGTAACGGTCATCGTTTTCGGTGATCACCTCACCACGCACCTGCTCGCTCAGACTCTCGATCGTCGAATTGCTCATTATTCTTCCCCTTTAAATGCTTCGCGAAGCTAGCATATGAGGGGAGTAGACGCAAGGGTTGCAATCGACAACGCGGAATATGATCCCGCCTTGGATGCTATCTGCGTTCTCAATCAAATATATCGACGCCCCGGTGGGATCTCCATCACCAGAGGTCTCATGATGTAACTCCCGCAGGAATTACTCTCATGAAACAGAGGCCCTGTCACCTGGCAGGGCTTTGTTGAATTCATGCTGACTGTAGACTATCAGCGGTGTGCCCAGGACTGGAGTCGAACCAGCATACCCTTTCGAGTACCGCCCCCTCAAGACGGCGCGTCTACCAATTTCGCCACCTGGGCAGGTAGCGCAGCCTGATGGCTGCTCGTCATCCAAAGACGACTTGTGATCCCGCCAGGGCTCGAACCTGGGACCCTCTGATTAAAAGTCAGATGCTCTGCCAGCTGAGCTACGGGATCTCTGCGCCGTGGAATGCATGCGCATTCTGGCATAGAAAATAAAATTACAACTTTTACTGGGCTTCCTCCAAACACATGGCTTTGAAGGTTCGGTGAGAAAAACGTCCGACAGGTGGATGGGTATGCACCTCTGGTGCACCGGCAGGCTCGTGCTAGATCACTTTCATCTTGTGCCTGAGAAGCAAGCGGCCGTTCATCAAGTCGGGTGCGAAATTGATAAACCCATTGATCAGGTAGATTTCTTCGCGGGAGTAGTTGTAGATGAATTTGCATTCCCGGTCGCCTTTTCGATGATCAACCGTGAAAATTGCTCCTACCAGGCCGTTTTCGACCGTGCCAACGAAAATATCCTGTTCTTCGCCATCTGCGCTCGATGTTTCGTTGACATAGCCGTAGTCGATGGGATAAATAATCTCCGGGTGGAGCGGGTGAACAGATCCCTTCATGCGATCAATCATGATGCCCTTCAAATTGATCGCGTCGTCCCACAACTCCCAGTCTACCCAGCCCGGACTATTCATCTTCCTCTTCTTCAATAAGCTGCACTTCTTCAATAAGCTGCACTTCTTCAATAAGCTGAATATGCAATTCCTTCAACTGCTGAGAGTCTACCACATCGGGTGACTGCACCATCGGTTCCTGGGCGCTCTGCGTTTTGGGAAACGCGATCACCTCTCGCAGGGATGTTGCGCCGGCAAGCAGCATAACGATGCGGTCGAGCCCGAAGGCGATCCCGCCGTGCGGGGGAGCGCCATATCGGAAGGCATCCAGCAGAAACCCAAAACGCTCCTGTGCCTCCTCCGCGTCAATTCCAAGGGCATCAAACATCTGCTGCTGAGTCTCGCCGCGATGGATACGGATGGATCCTCCACCAATTTCATTACCGTTCAGAACGACGTCGTAGGCCTGCGCTCGAACGGCCCCTGGATCAGGTCCGAGTTTATCCATGTCGTCTTCAAGCGGAGACGTGAACGGGTGGTGCATCGCGTGGAAACGCCCCGAGTCCTCGTCCCATTCGAGTAAAGGAAAATCCGTGACCCATAAAAATTTCCATGGGCCTTCGGCGTCATCTGAAATGAGTCCAAGGTCTGTAGCGATCTTGAGTCGAAGCGAACCGACCTGCTCGAATACTTTTGGTTGCGCTCCGGCCAGCATCAGAACGGCATCTCCAGCTTCAGCGCCGCAACGAGTTATCGCGTTCTGCACATACTCATCTGGCAGAACTTCAGACTTCACGCTCGACACGGCCGCCGAACCATCCGAAGGTAATCGGAAGTGAAAGAGGCCACCCGCGCCCATTTTCTTGCGAATAAAATCCTTATCGAGCTTATCCATCTTTCCCCGGCCCGTATCGCCCATTCCGGGCACGACGATGGCCACAATTGCTCCGCCTTCTTCAACTACGGAGTCAAAAACCCGGAAGCCGCATCCTGTGAAGACATCGGTCAGATCGTTGAGCTTCATCTCGAAACGAATGTCCGGTTTGTCGGAGCCGTAGGTGTGCAGGGCCGCATCATAGGATATGCGTGGAAAGGGTAGCTCAAGATCCACGCCTTTTACATCCTTCCAGATTTCAGCGAGCATGCCCTCTGCCGTTTCAAAGACCATATCTTCGGTCGCGAAACTCATTTCGACATCGACCTGTGTAAACTCGGGCTGCCTATCGGCACGCAGATCTTCGTCGCGAAAGCACTTCACGATCTGGAAGTACCGGTCAAACCCGGACACCATCAGAATCTGCTTGTACGTCTGGGGTGACTGCGGAAGTGCAAAAAATTTGCCCGCGTGCACACGGCTGGGTACCAGGTAGTCGCGCGCTCCTTCAGGCGTAGACTTCATCAGGACGGGCGTCTCGATCTCTACAAAGTCCTGCAAATCGTAGAATCGCCGCACGGCCTGATAGACTCTGTGGCGTAGTAAAATCTTGCCTCTCAACTCTGGACGCCTCAGGTCGAGATATCGGTATTTCAGTCGGAGGTCTTCGGAGGCATTGGTTTGCTTGCTCTCATGCGCCGATACCATAAAAGGAAGCGGCTCGGCCGTGTTGAGGACGATCAGATCGCTCGCCACTATTTCGATGGCCGCAGTCGGCATGTCTTGATTTTTGGCCGCTACGGCTCGTTCGACCACTTTGCCTTTAACCGAGACGACAAATTCGTATCGAAGCGATTCTGCGGCACTGGCCGCATCGGGAAACTCCCGGGGATTGAAAACAATCTGGGTCAAGCCGTACCGATCGCGAAGATCTATGAAAATCAGTCCTCCAAGATCTCGACGGGTATCTACCCAGCCCTTCAGGACAATATCCTGGCCGATGTGCTTCGCTCTGAGCTCCCCGCAGGTGTGCGTACGGGTGTTATGGCTGTCTTTTTGAAACTGAGATACTGGCATCTTGAACCTGAAGTACTGGCGCGAGGAAACCGATGATTCGATCCGGGAATGCACGATTCACGTGAGCGATCAAAGATACGGTGTGTCCGATGCAAGAAGGCTGAAAAATTGGTTTAGACAGCTTGGGTCTGGTTTTCTATCTTCTGCCGTTCCTCCAACCAATCTGTGTTGATTCATGTCCCAAGCAGCCCTGTCACCCAGTGGCACATTTTTCGGTCACCCGCGCGGCCTGGCAACGCTCTTTTTCACAGAGATGTGGGAGCGTTTCAGCTATTACGGCATGCGTGCGCTCCTCATTTTGTTTATGACTGCAGCGGTTGCCGGAGACAACCCCGGAATGAGTTTAACGGACGGCACTGCGGCGGCCATCTACGGCCTCTATACGAGTCTAGTCTATCTGCTGGCTCTTCCGGGTGGGTGGGTTGCTGACCAGATCTGGGGACAACGAAAAACTGTGTTCGTCGGAGGTGTGATCATCGCGGCCGGGCACTTCAGCATGGCCATTCCCAGCACCCAGACATTCTTTTTGGGCCTGATTCTGATCGTGGTTGGTACCGGTCTTCTGAAGCCAAATGTTTCGACGATGGTGGGCGAGCTCTACCCTGAAGGAGGTGCCGCAAGAGATGCTGGATTCTCTGTTTACTACATGGGGATAAACCTGGGCGCCTTCCTGGGGCCGCTTCTCTGCGGTTATTTCGGCGAGCAGATCAACTGGCATTATGGTTTTTCCCATGCTGGATTCGGCATGGTCCTCGGCCTCGTACAGTATCGAATGGGTGGCAAACATCTTGGAGAAGCAGGCCTTTTTCGACCTTCAGCGAGCGATGCCGAGGTGGCAGCTAAGTCCAGGAAGTTCTATCTGGTCAGCGGGATATCCGCCGCGGTTCTCGTGCTGTTTGGATATCTGGTCACCAGTGGGGTCTTCAACCTGACCCTGACCGATATAGCAGAGGCTCTTGGATCGAGCATTCTGATAATCGTAGCGCTTTATTTCATCTACCTGATCATCTTCGGGGGCTACGATAGGGCTCAGAAAAAAAAGCTCGGTATCATTTTCTGGCTGTTCATTCTGGCCGCCATATTCTGGTCGGGTTTTGAACAGGCGGGGTCCTCGCTGAATCTATTTGCCGATCGGATGGCGGACAGGGACTTCGGAGGCTGGGAGCTTCCCGCAAGCTGGCTGCAGTCCGTGAATGCTATTTTTATTGTCATATTTGCCCCCATTTTCGGCTCTTTGTGGCTAGTTCTTGCAAATATGAGCAAGCATCCGTCCTTCCTGACCAAGTTTGGACTCGGACTCCTAGGATTGGGGGCTGGATTCTTCGTGATTGCCTGGGGCGCAGCGAACGCTGAGCCCGGAACTGTTGGAATCACATTTCTGATTGTCACCTATTTCCTGCACACGGTTGGAGAGCTTTGTCTCTCGCCCGTTGGGATGTCATCCATCACCAAGCTGGCTCCGAAAGGCCGGGTGGGTCAGATGATGGGTATTTGGTTTGTGGCGACCGCCCTGGGTAATCTTATTGCGGGCCTCGTAGCTGGGGACATCGAGGCACTTGGATTTGGCGGCCTCTTCCAGCAGGTGGCATGGATCAGTGCTGGAGCAGGTCTGGTGGCACTTCTACTTTCCAAACCACTCCAGAAATTGATGGGCCAGGTCGACTAACCTTCCGATGGGATGAAACGAGTGTGGCGCGGGGTGCATTTGCACCCCGCGCCACTTCTATATCTATCAGACCCCGCTGCCTGTGAATCAAACTAGAACGAAGGATTGATGCGGAACCAGAGGGAAGGCTTGTAGCCCGTTCCCAGGTCGCGCAGAGGCCAGGAGACCTCTAGACGAATCATCCGATCATCGAGAGCAACGCCAAATCCAGCAGAGGAGATGACATCGTCTATGGAGAATTCGTCTGACCCAGCCGCGAGATTCGTCCAACCTGCATCGAGCGTACCAAAGAGCGTCACGTCATCAAACATCCAGTCCATGATATCCGGCTCGTAGAGGGAAAATTCGGCATTCGCGAGTAGCATTCGCGTACCCAGAAATTCGTTTTGATTATAACCTCGAACCGATCCAATTCCTCCGATTGTGAAAGCCTTCTGCAGGGGCACCGTTCCCTCGGTAAATCCGCCCCTGACTCGCAGACTTATACCGGAGTCACGGGTCAGACGTGCATACGCACGAACATCTCCCAGATAACGGGAAAAATCGAAATCACCGCCCAGTCCCTCGCCAATCTCAGCTTCTAATCTGAATGCCGCTCCGCTGGGTCGATGATTGAACGAGCTTATCTGTCCACCTTCTACAGCAAAAACGAGAGACCGCATATCGCCTTCGTTGATGGCTGGATTCGGTCTGAAACTGTCGCCGCCAAAGAGTGACCAGGAAGCTTCATTCTCGAGACTCGTGTACTCGTCTGCTCTGAAGCCTGCACTGACCTGAAAGAATGAAGTCACACGGCTCACCAGATAGGCTGTCCAGCCCTCGGTCTGATAGTAGTCGAAGAAATCATGTCTGAACAGCGCGGCCGCGCTCGTATTTTCGGCCCACGAAGCCTTCCAGAGGTCGTTGGTACCGGTATTGAGGTGATAAGCACCACCAACCTTAACGTCGAAATTCGGATTGCGACCTCGGCTTCCCAGGCGAGTTTCGGCGCCGACCTCGTAGCGCCAATCGCGCATACCAATAGCGTATCCAACTTGGCCGTAGATGCGGCCCCTATCCCAACTGGACCATTCGAGCGGAGAACGAGCGAATCCGAGAAAGAATCCTTCAACGCGATTGTATCGGAATCCAGGGATCGAACGGTAAAGTCCGTGCGCCCGGTAGGGCCAGCGATGGCTCAGCTCTCCGGTGAATGCATACGTGCTAGAGCGCCAGTCCATATTGTAGTTCCGCCACTCGTTGCTGCGGTTTCTCCAGCGATCGCTGCGATCTTCCCATTCATCGTCATCATCCCACCAATCGTCATCCCGCGTACGTATCGTAATGCGTTCTTTTCCTTTGCGAATCTGGTAGCGGTTCACAGATCGACGAGAAATTCGAACATCGTCGCCAGCCTGATCGATGGCATCGTCCAGGTCATCAAGTAGACTTTCAAGTCGCCTGGACAGATCGTCCTCGCCGCGTCGGTCGAGAGCCCGGACGATGCTTTTCAGCTCTCGCTCAATCTCCCGAAGCATTTTTACGAGATCTTCCTCAGGTATTGCACCTCGAAATCCACCCGTAGCGGGCCCCGCAAGAGTCAGCCGGTCGCTGATGGACAAAATCTGATCTGAAATGGGTTCAGTTGCGTGCCGCTGGGTAACGTCCTGAAGCAATCCCATCACCTTTTGTACTGCGGAAACGACCGACTCGTATTCCGAAGGCACTTTGCTCGTCACTCTTTCCTGAGCACCGACCTGCGTCGTCCACATTCCCAGAAGCAGAAAAGTGGTAAAAAGCGTAGTAAACGTTTGTCTCATGTCGAAATACTATTCCCTCAAACCTCGATAGTGTTGTAGCCGAAATGGCTTAAGCCCACCTTGTGAGCTTGTTTCCATCGATACGTTTCAGTGCTGGAAACGGTTACAGGTTGGATTGGAAGCATTCAAAGAAGGTTTGCGGGCAGGAGCTGAAAAACGATCTTCGGGGAACCACCTAGTCGGTCGACTCAGGTGAAGTCCTCGCGAGCGTCAAGGCGAACAGCAGCATTATAACGACCTGTGTGGCGACTGTTGCGGCGGCTGCACCCGTTGCGGAGTAGATGGGAATAAAATACAGATTCAATCCGATGTTGGTGACCGCCGCGAGTCCGAGTATGGCTGCGAGTCTGTTTTGCCTGTTGCTTGCGGTCAGGATCGTGATCATAATCTGATTGACAGCACCCAATACGAATGAGAAAACAAGAATTTGCAACAAGAACACCGCTGGTTTCGCTTCCGCATGGCCGTCAATAAGAGCCACAATAAAAGGAGCGAGAAAGAAGACAGCCGATCCCGCGATGAGGCTTAATCCTCCCATCCCCAAAGCGCTGCGTTTTGCCAGGATTCGAAATTCCGCCCGACTCCTCTCATAGAGCGTCGAGAGGCGTGGCAGCAGTACAGAGGTGACTATGTAGGGAAGAAGTATCATCGCTTCGGTTACCCGAAACGCGATTCCATACTGACCCGTCACCAACTCACCCTCAAACACTTCAATCATAATGCTGTCGGTCCTGTAGTACAGCAATACGAAGATGCTCGCCAAGCCGAGGGGAGCCGCTTTGGGAAGGGTGGTTTTGAAGAAGGCAAGCGAGATGTGGACCAGACGAAACCTCGCAATCTTGGCACTGACCCAACCAAAGTTCAGGAGAAAGGTCACCAACATTCCTGCACTCATTCCGAGCAACGCAGAGGATGCAGTCGGAGAGTAATACAGAGCAAGCCAGCCGAATGCAACGACAAATATCTTCTCAAGAATGGTCGAATACGCTTCGTACCGAAATATCTCATGAGCACGAAATAAGGCGCGGCAATACTCGAGGACATTGCGAGCAAGGACATAGGTGCCGGCAAACAGAACCAGTTCAATCCCTGAATTTGGCCCGATAACCCATTTGATGCTCACTCCGATAGCAATGGCCAGAACGGAAAAGAATGTTCGCGAGACTGAAAAATTGGAAAAAAACAGATCGGACCGGTCTTTGGAGCGGGCCAGTTCGCGAGTCGTGTACGGGCTGGAGCCGAGGGTCAGAGAACCATCACAGATGCTCATGAGCGCGAGCGCGGCTGTCATGGATCCGTACTGTGCCAGCCCCATGTAGCGGATGCAGATATACGTGATAAAAACAAACCAGATCGGCTTAACAGCAACATTACCGACCGTCATCCAGGAGATATTTTTGGTCAGCTGGTTCACCTGGAAGGCCGCTGCTCTTTATCAACGTCAGCGATCAGTTCAATCCACGTGCGTTGAATCTGGTCGGTGCCGTAAGTAGAACGATATTTCGTTCGAGCGTGTCGAGAGCATTGCGTCCAGCATTCCGGATCGGTCAACTCCAGGATTGCGTCTCGAATGGATTCTGGATTCCGCCGTGGTACTACCCGGCCAGCCCTTCCGTGGTCAATCATTTCGGGCATGCCTCCATCATCCGCAACGATCGTCGGCGTTCCAGCGCACAGTGCTTCGATGATGGAGAGAGGTTGGGCTTCTCCGAGGTAGGAAGGCAGCACAAAGAGATCTGCCTCCAGGTGAAGCCTCTTCACATCTGATCGATCTGTCACGGGACCCACATGCTTGACGGACTCTGATACTCCGTGTTGTAGGACCAGGAGATCGAATTCGATTTTGTCCCTTTGATCCATCCAGGCGCCCGCGAACACAAATCTGATAGGGACGGAGGCTTCCCGCAATAACAAAGCAGCTTGGAGCACGTCCAGATAGCCCTTTTCCCGAATCATATTGCTCAAAAACAGCACTTGAACCGGCTTTCCGGGTCCTCGGTTCGTTTTTAAAGTTACCTCATCCTCACTCGCTTGTGTAATGATATCAATCGAGTTAGGAATTACGATGCGCCGATCGCTTCCAAGCCAGTGGCTGCAGGCCGCAGAGAGCTTCTCGCTGGTAAATACAATCCGAGACAGTGAAGTTATAGCCCTGGCTGCGGTCCATCGAGTAGTGAATTGTGTGAACAGGCGAGCGAAACTACCCCAGTGTAGGACGGCGATGACACGACGTGACTTGATATGGGGCCAAATGGATAGAAGATCTCGAAAGTGACCAGAGATCTGCGGCGAGATTGATAACCATACAACAGTTGCATCGCTGTTTTCGACCAGAACCGCCCGCAGCCGTTTGCCAATTTTTCGGTACGCTGAGATTTTGCCCGGGATACTTGTCTCCTGCGGCACCATGGTGTCGACGGCAATGCACGTGTACGATCGCTCCAGAATGTCTTTCAAGCGAGCGGTGGAGACAGACTGCCCGTCAAAAGGCGGAGGATATCGGCCCACTACAATCAGTTTCTTATCGGGATTGATTTCCATCAAGTGGTGTCCGATCGTTTTTTCTGCACGAATCGAATCGCCTCTTCCAGACCGTCGATCATTCTTTCGAGGCTTAATTCGGTACGAGAATACTGGCTCGCCGCCTGGGAAAACCGTTCTTGAGAAGTCAGGGCGGTCTGGACGCCTTCAGCCAGATCTTCTGCCGAATCTGAAGAAGTCAGGATTCCGTTTTCCCCGGAAACGACGTAACTCCATTCGGGACTGTGCATTCGAGAGTCGCCAACCGGATTTGGCGCGATTACGGGGACGCCCAGGCAGAACGCGTGATTTACGGATAGTCCGAGATATCCTGGGTTGAGCAGAACATCGGACGCAAATATGAACGGGGCTGATTCCGACAGCTCGGTGACAGCTCCAAGAAATCGAACGGTTAATCCCAGCTCTGCGGCCTTCGTCTCCATTTCTGTTTTTTCGGGACCGTTTCCAATGATTATCAGCGAAACGTCTTCCTTTCCAAGCGCGGCCGCGGTTTCGAGCACCCTGAAAACGCCTTTTTCCCGAATCAATCGTCCAACGAACAGTACGGTCGGTTTGTCCGGAAGTAAAAGTCGAGCTCTCACAGATTTTTTACCCTCCTCATGCAAGCGCTCATGCAGGGCAAACAGCGTCGGTGTGTCCAGTGTATTTCGAGCAACAAACACTTTTTCGTCGCCGACCAACGGGTGAAGATCTGCAGCGATTTGGTCTGTGTAGCAAATTACGGCGTCCGCTTTGCGCGCCAATCTAACTCGATATTGATCGCGGAGGTCAGAAGAGCCGAGAGGCCGAAGGTTGGACGAAAAATGCCCCCACAGAATCGTTCCACAACCTCTCTGACGCGCCTTTCGCATCAAGAATGGAAGAGAAAGCGAACGTGGTGACTCTTCGGCCAGGACGATACCGGCGTCTGAAAAGCTGGTGAGTGCTGAGTCGAACCGCTGCCAGTGCGCTCGATGGCCAGCCATCCACACATTTTTTAGAGTATGTCGTCGGTATTCCGTCCCAATATTTGGGGAAAGCTCCGCCAGCGATGACCCTTCGGGCGGCTCTCCAGAGCACACGACCAGCCCATTCGCCAGCCTCTTGTTCAGAGCTTCAAGGACGGGCACGCGATAACCGGGAACGAATCGGGTGAAATAGAGGACGGGATGTTGTCGGCCCACCATCAATCTGGAGGCCCTTCAGTCCTGCTGTTCTCGCCACTGGCCGCAGGGCTGTACGCGTAACATCCACCAGCAATTCCCCACAGGCAGGCGTAAATAAACATGAGATCGTTCTGAAAGAAAGGATTCGCCGTCAGAGCGGTGATTGAGAGCGCAGCTAGAGAACCCGCGACGGCTAGCGAAATCAGTCGCGATAAGGGGTCAGCGTTTTTCGAGCGCCAATTTTGAACAGCCCGAACAAAGAACCGGATCATCATAAACAGCATCATTCCCAGGCCCCAGACACCAAATTTGAACGCGAGAGCAACGTATCCATTGTGTACGAACGTCTTGATCTCCGAATACTCGTAGGTAATGTTGTAGAAGCGATACGGGACGCCCATACCGTGTCCAAGAATTGGATTAACCTGAATGTGATGCCACACGCCCTTCGCCTCCAAAAATCTATTGATCAACGAGACGTCGCTGCTCACGGCGGTTTGAAGCGTCAAGAATCGATCCAGCAGGCCGGTCAGCACCAGAAGTAAGAAATCACCGAGTACGAGGTAGGCAATCAGAAATACGCCTCCAGCCGATAACAGCCCGACCACAACCAATCGAACTTTATCGCGTTTTGAAACGAACAGGAAAATGAACCCGGCTCCAAGAAAAAAGGCTACCCAGTACGCTCGGCTCTGGGTCAATATCAGCCCAGCGAACAGGCATAAAACCAGCCCCAGATAAAACAGCCTGTTTCTCATCTTTCCCGCCTGCAGAAATAAGGTCAGGCCAAGAAGGGCAGGTACCATCAACAAAGACTCATTGATGATGGCCCTACTGGTCGCGATCTGCCATACTTTTTCTGCGTCTCCCAGGTCGCCCCGGTACTCCAGAAGATTACGGGAGAGAACGAAGACGCCAATAAAGATCAATGATCCGACAACCACTCTGAGATCATTTTTATGGCTTGTGATGGCCTCGCGAATGGGCCAGTAGAACGCCAGCATCGAAAAACTCAGCCACTCACCCAGGATCATGCTGGGCCAGCCGTCAAACATCACGGAAATCGGTATCGTAAGCGTGATGAGTACCAGAAAGGCCAATAACACACGCTCTTCGGGTCTCCGGCAAATTACTTGTTGCTGCAGATAGGATCGGGTAAAGAACCAGTGAGCCAGAAATCCCAGGTAGTAGAGACCATAGACGATTTCACCCGGCTGAAGGCCTTCCTGAAATCCTACAATCAGAACGAATCCGCACATCACAACCGCGAGATTCAGCAGTGGTCTCTTGAACAGCGTTAGTGCGAGGGCACCTGCAATCAGAACGACGGGAACGAATGGCAGAAATTCGTTCGCCGACCATGTCACGGCGAGGATAAGAAGCAGACCGAATCCGAGAGCCGACCAAAGTAAGAAGGCCCCCCATCTCTTAAGCCACTGAGTACTTGGGCCGCGACTGGATATGATCAGCGTGGTGTTCACCGATGTCATTCGGCACTAATTGACTGTGGCGGCATCCCGCAATCGGGTGGCGAAATACTCATGGCGACGACGCCACCAATCCATCACGAGTGCGAAAAAGATGGCAAGGATGAAGGCGGAAAGGGTCGCTGCGATACAGATGATGCTACGTTTGGGTTTGAACTTCTCGACTGGAGCGATAGCGGCATCAACGATCTGCAGAGCTTCGCCTGTGCGTTCCTCTTCAAATTTGGCCTGTTCGAGCATCGGTGCCACGAGTTCCAGGATTCGCTCCTGGATGGTTCGCTCGAGCGTGAGATTGAGATAGCTCTTGACCATCTCAGGAGCCCGATCCTGGGAGACCGGTAAGACAGCTTCTTTGCCCGCCAGCGCTTCCTGATATTTTTGATCGGCAGCGGCGACAATAGCCTCAAGACTGCGTGCCTGGCGATTTTCTTCCCCGAACTGCGACCTCAGCGCGGCCAACTGAATTTCGACCTGGATGGCATCAGCGCGCAGTTCTGCCAGTTGGGTGAAGTAAGCCAGAGTCTGGGCCTCCAGATCTATTACACCGTATTCACGCTGAAATGAAGCGAGTGAGTCCAACATTGCCTGCCGATCCAATCCAGCCTGTTCATATCGTGATTGTACATATTCGCGAAAATTGCCGGCGGTCTGCTTTGAGAGTCTGTTGTTGATTTCATCCAGTTTTTCGACAAAATAATTCGACATATCTGCGGCCCGCTGGGGGTCCTTATCCAGCACTTCCACCGAGAAGAAATCGAATTCCTGATCGACCACAAAGTCGACATTATCCTTAAGCGCATCACGGGCCTCTTCGAAAGGAAACTCCTCGTCCTCCAACTCATAAATAGTGACCAAATCAAACGTCTCTACGACATCATCCATCACGGTCCTGCTATTCAATATGGCCAAGTACCGAACATAATCCCCACCAGCTCCACCGAGGAGCGACTGAGCTGCACTCGATATATCACCCAGCAATACACCAGCAAGGCCACCGGAGGCTGAAGAGGGCAGGAGTAGTCGGGAAGACGCCTTGAACCAGTTCGGGAGCAACAGGCTGATCACCACCGCCGCGATAGCCATCACTACGGTGACGATGGTGATAAATCGTCGCCAACGGTATAAAACACCGAGCATATTCCACCAGGCCTGATCTGAATTTTCTGGATTATTTAATTCGCTCATTGCAGAATATTGCTTATTCCTGTGGGCGGCGCGTTCCGCCTATTTTCTTCGAATGCTGATTACAAGAGCGACTACGGAAGCCAACGTTCCAACGCTCTGCAGAATGGTTTGCATTGTCCGTATCCGTGCATCGGAGCGCACTCTGGCTGACTCGATCACGAGGCGTTGCATTTCTGCGCTATCCGCCACATCGACAATCCTGTCTACAAAAATGACATCCCCTGACATCATCGCTTGTGAAAGATTCACAGTGAAAGATCCCGTCGCAGGATTCAAGATCAGGACTTCATCCGCCCAGATCGATCTTCCACCCGCCTTTCCAATGTAATACTCCGCCGACATGCCGCTCTCGACCGTAACGTATCCCGGCTGATTAACCTGCCCGAAAACGAAGATGGTATTCAGGTCCTGGGGAACGACAAGGCGATCACCCGAGCGTAAGAGCACGGGTTCTGATCCCCCGTCAATACTTGATTCAAGATTTACGCTGACTCGATTCTGAATACGCAACTCCTGCGCGAAATAGGCTCGGCTCAAAAAGTCTAGATCGGTCAAGCGCAGACGCTGAAGGATGGCCGTAGTGTCCGCTTGAAGACGTCGTTGTAAGGCTTCCGCCTGGTCGTCGTATCGATTGGGCACGAAGGTAAGAGAGGGATCTGGAAGCGATCTTCGTTCGAGGAAGGCTCCTCTGGCGAGTGCGTCTTCACGGAGCCCGCCCGATGCTTGAACTATTTCGAAAAGCGTCGTCACTCCGTCGATTATCGGGTAAGTCCCGGGGAAATTTACGTGCCCCTCAACTCTGATCATGCCCTGCCGCAGTGATTTTTCGGCTACCGATATCACGTCCCGAGCCTGAATTTCAAATCCAGCTCCATCTTCGCCGGTGGCCTGGTCGACTGTAAAGGAGAACGTTTCGAGACCCGTTGCCGTGGCTCGAGAAACGCGAACGCTCTCGGCCCCATCTTCGGCCCGCAATCCTCCGGCCACTCGAAGTACGTCCAGGAGATGGTCGCCATTGCGAAAATCGTACGTACCCGGATACGGGATGTACCCTCCAACAGATATGCTGGAGTAGTCCGGGTTGTGAGCGGGTACGAAGATCACATCACCGTCCCGCAGATACGGATTGGCATCGGTATCTCCCGTCGAGAAATAACGCACCAGATCCACGTTTGCGATCGAGCCATCGGTGCGGCGCACCCCCACATTTCGAAGAGAAGGCCGGAAGATCGAGTTCGTGACGGGTACGTTGGTTGTATCGGCAAACGCGAATTCCAGTACGTTCGAGACACGAGCGACGGGTATCGCGAGATAACGTCCCGGTGTGGGTACCGCACCCGCCACGTGAACATAGAATTGCCTCGATCCAGCCAGGGCAATTTCAATGGTGCTATTCGCGAATGAAACTTCCATCGCGGCTACCATCTCGCCGCGTGCCGCGCGAAGTGTCTTGCCGCCAATCAACAGCAGGCCTGCATCGGGCAGGGTGATGCGACCATCCGCTCCGACAACGGCGGGTGCGGCAACTGCATCCTGTCCATTGACAGAAAAAGTGAAGGAGTCTCCAGGTCCGACAACATAGTCGTCCTCGTCCACGGCGCCTTCGAGGGGGATCGCCGGTGCTGCGAGAGAGCCCTGGCTGAGTCGCTGCCGAAGGAGTAGAAGTGGATTAACCTGGGTGGGGTCAAATATCTGTGCCGAACCGTCGCCGATAATCTGACTTTGAGCAGACAGCGGGGTGATTCCAATGGCGAGAACCAGACAGACTAAGGCTGCCCACAGTCTCGGTGTGGTTCGAAGTGACATGGATGAACGGTTCAAACTCAAGCTATCGGCTATTCGGCTACAGAAAAGGACGTGGTAGCGGTGGGAAAATAGGCAGAGGCTGATAGGAGCTAACGAGAAAAATGGTCTATTTTGCCATAAACTACGGCTTCTGGGATCGCATAGCAAAGATCACACGGCCGAATCCCTTGCCCCGAAGGGCCAAAATTAGTTCCTCACCGGGTCGATTATCTCCATCCAACCAGGCTCAATTGCCTCTCAAAGTCATCATAGCATTCGCAAAACTGAATCTCGGGCTGCACGTGCTTGAAAAGCGGGCTGACGGCTATCACAACATCGAAACGGTGTTTCTGAGGATCGGATGGCACGACGAATTACGGTTTCGCCCTAGTAACAGACTTGAAATGACGTGCTCTGACCCTGAATTGCCGGTGGATGAACGGAATCTCTGCATTCAGGCTGCAAAGGTCGTTTTGGGCGGAGTGGATTTGGGCGTGCATATTCACCTGCAAAAGGCCATTCCGTTTGGAGCAGGGCTAGGAGGTGGGTCGAGCGATGCAGCGGCTACTCTGTTGGTCTGCAACGAGTTGTGGAACAGAGGCCTATCATCTGCGGATCTGGCGGCGCTCGGCGCCGAGTTGGGCTCGGATGTACCCTTTTTTCTTGGTTCTGCCGTTGCACTTGGCCGGGGCCGAGGTGAAATGCTCGAGGCGCTGCCGGTGCCGAACGCCCTGATCGACCGATTTCTGGCTGTTATCGTGCCGAACACGAAAATTTCCACTTCAGAAGCCTATTCCGAGGTTCATCCGACCGCCGAAAGTCGGATCGATCTCAAGGAATTGATCCTTGAGGGTGAGCTCAGCGACTGGCGTCGTCACCTCGTGAACGATTTTGAGAGTGGAATTCTAGGGGGGTACAGTGAAATCCGGGAGGTGAAGGAGCATCTATACGCTTCTGGGGCCTCCTATGCGTCGCTGAGTGGATCGGGATCCGCCGTTTTTGGTGTGTTTGATTCCATGGATTCCGCTGAAGCGTTCTGTGTCGGTCTGCCCGAGGACTACAGATTCTGGGTTGGTCCGGCCTCAACCTAGCACTTCACGACTGGCCGCTACCAGTCTATTCTGCCACTGCGACTGTTCAGCTTCAAGCGTTCCAGGCTGTCGACGAGGGCTGGGTCCAGATCTGAGTAGGCGCCAAATCGCTCCGGAGAGGGAAACCGTGCCTCCCTTGACACGAAAGTTTCGTCCTCTTGAGTAGAGGAGCTGAAAAAATCGCCCACAATAAAGAGTGGCGCGCGCGCCCCCTGACCCCATTCAGAGGTCCTGAAGCGAAAACTTGGATCGTTAAAGCCTACCCAGGATCCCATCACGATGTCGGGATGCATGAGCATGAACCAGTTATCGGCGCTGTACTGCGTAGTGCCAGTTTTTCCAGCCAGATCGTAAGCCCGCATTCCAAACAATGAATTCATCCGGATGCCGGTACCACTTTGAATAACCTCACGAAGCATGTCCACCATGGTATAGGCGGTCACCTCAGACAGGGCCTCTTTCGGAGCTTGATCGGCTTCAAAGAGAACGTTTCCGCTGCTGTCCTCCACCCGCCAGATGAGAGTTGGCTCATAGAGCAAGCCACCGTTAGCGAAGGTGCTGTAGGCGGTTGTCATCTCCAGCAGATTGACATCGCTGGTACCAAGTGCAAGTGCCGGGACCTCATTTAAAGGGCTTTTTATCCCGACACGGCGTGCGTAGAAGGCTACCTCAGCGGGTGTCACGTCCAGAATGAGCCTTGCAGTGATCGTATTTATCGACTTGGACAACCCTCGTCTCAGCGTAAGGTAGTCCCCGGTCATGTCCGCGCCAGAGTTTCCTGGATTCCACTCTACTCCGAGGTCATCCACATAGTGCAGAGAGTCGTCCAGATACAGGGAATACTGTGACCAGCCGTTGTCAATTGCAGCTGTATAAACGAACGGTTTAAAAGTCGAACCTGGATGGCGCTGTGCCAGGGAGACGTGATCATACCACTCGTTGTCCAGCTTTCGGCCACCGATCCACGCCTTGATGAATCCCGTTTGTGGATCCATCGCGACGAAGCCCGTCTCCAGACGCGTTTTTTCGGCTTTCAGGGAGTCGATGAACACCTCATCATCCAGAAGGCTAAGGAGGAGCTCTTCACCGTCTTCCCCTCTTCGAACCGGTCGACGATACCTCTCGGTGCTTTTGACGCTGTTTTCTAGGATGGTTGGCTGCATCCGCCAGAACTGCGACCACTCCTCATAATCATCAGGAATGTCCGGATGATCAGCGATGTCCAGATGCGCACACGGAATTCTGTCCCAAATCCGCTCGTCGGTTCCCTCCTCGCTCCATTCGAAGCCAGCAACAGCGTCGAGACACGGCATCAGCGAGTCGACTGCGGCCTGCGCCATCGCCTGCATGCGCGAATCCAGCGTCGTGTAGACGGTGAGCCCGTCGTCGTAAATATCTACGCCGGTACCCCTGAACATTTTGTCCAACTCTTTTCGTACCTGTTCGGCAAAGTGAGGGGCCAGGCTTTGCGTGATTGCAGCCGAACGGAACTTGGTTTTGACAGAATCCGCGCGGTGGTCCTCGAAGAACTCTGCATCGAGCAAATCCCGTTTTACCATGAGTGCGAGCACAACATTGCGGCGCCTGCGAGCCCTTTCAGGATTTCGACGCGGATTATATCTCGTCGTGCCCTTCAGCTGGCCGACCAGTGTCGCGCTCTCGAGCTCGTTCAGGTCGAAGGGATCCTTGCTGAAGAATGTGCGCGCAGCAGCTTCAATTCCGTAGGTGTTGGAGCCGTACTCAATCGTGTTGAGATACATTTCGATGATTTCATTCTTGGTGTACCTCCGCTCGAGCTGAACGGCCGTTACCCACTCCTTCATTTTTCGGCCGATTGTCTGCTCGAAACCGATTCGACTGTTGTAGAGGTTTCGTGCGAGCTGCTGCGAGATCGTCGACCCGCCCTGCGTAAAGAATCCTGGGACATGCATTTTGGCCAGAACCGTCTGACCTACCGCCGAGAAAGTGCGGAAAACGTCCATCCCCCAGTGATCGTAAAAACGGTGATCTTCGGTGGCCCAGAGGGCGTTTATCATGTGGGGGGAAATGTTTTCGAAGTTGACCCAGGATCGATTCTGCCGGGCGTATCGGGCCAGCTCTTTGCCGTCCGCCGTATAAGCGATGGTTGCGAGCTGATAGTCCGGATTCTCTATTTCGTTTAGAGGAGGCAGCTCGTCGATGAGAGACACAAAATACCCACCGAGAAGGGTGGTTATCGCCACGAGCGATACGACCAGATACGATATCAGCGTCGCCGCTTTGGCCTTTCGATCATTCTTGAATTTTTGGCTCCAGTACCGATAAATACTCCTGCCGCCGGACTTGTCACTTTTTCGTGATCCGGTTTCATCAAAGTATTGTTGAAGTTCCTTGTCGGAGTACGGCCAGTCGGACATGGTAAAGCTTGAATTATCCCTCTCGCTTACAACGTCACTCGTTTACAGTTTGTTGTCAAATCGAAGAAAAAACCTCTTCAGATCGGATCTTCGGTCCATCAGGCGTCCATTCCATGAGAGATAGCCTACAACCGTTCTCCGGATCGATCGTCGCGAAAGTTCTGCCCTTGTACCAGTCGCCGGTATTCACGTAGGTGCCGAAATCGGTACTTTCCATTCCGGCCCGGTGGCAGTGCCCCATAATCACCACATCACATTTCTTCTCACGCAGCAGAGCGTGCGCATGCTCCTGGAGCGCTAATACGGTCTTCAAATTCGGTTCGAATCCCGCGAAATGTCGCGAGACCCAGGACGCGAGGAGCTGTCCTCCGCCAAACGGAAGGAGCCAGGTCAACAATTTGTATGCAATGGAATTGTCCGAAACCAGTCGCCCCACTTGTACAAGTCTCGAGTGCTTGTCCGCCTGGTCTCCATGTTCCATCCATATTCTGCGATCTCCGATGGTCGTGACCTGAGGCTTCCTGCCTACGGGGCACCTAAGCAGATCACTGACGAATCCACGATGCCAGCGATCGTGATTGCCCGCGAAGTAGGTGACCTCGACATTTTGCGCCAGCAGATCGCGCACGAGAACCGACCATTCCTGAACGGGCCCGGGTATCCTGTCAGGATATTCAACGAAGGCATCGAAAGTGTCTCCCAGGAAGACCACATTCATTGGCGGGGAGGGATAGTGGTCGATACAAGCCCTCAGATCCTTCAGGCTTGAGCGGTCGAGCTCGGGCCGTTTTCCAAGGTGCAAATCAGAGACGACTAAAATCACGAATCGGACCGCAGCGAGAGGGGAATAGGAGTCGGAGAGGAAGTTTTTGGAGTCACCCGTGAAGGTGCGACGTCAAGGATATCGGATTTTTTCGCGGACGTTTGTAAAGATTCTGAATAAACAGGCTTCGATGGATACCTGTAGCCCTCCGGGGCCGTGAACCTGGATCGTTTCAGATAGGCTTCGTGTCCCTCGGTCGTCGTCTTTAAAAAGTCTCCGACCAGAAGCAGAGCATTGTGGCCACCCTGTCCCCAGTAGTCTGACTGAAATGAGACCCTCGGATCATTGAATCCAACCCATGCTCCGACGACAAGATCGGGGTGCAAGCCAATAAACCAGCCATCGGCGTTGTTCTGAGTGGTTCCCGTTTTACCCGCCAGGTCTCCTTTTACTTGAAAACGGTTTCTTATGTAGGAGCCCGTGCCATGGTCGATCACCTTCCGCAACATATCGAGCATGGTGAAGGCGGTCTGCTCGGAAAGCACTCGTCTTGGCTCAGAGGGAAACATGGCGATGACCTTCCCATCCCGGTTCTGAATCGAGGTGATAACTGTAGCGTTGCGCCGAATTGCGTATTCAGCAAAGGTCGCAAATGAATTCACCATTTCCAGCAAGGTCGTTTCACTCGTGCCGAGCGCCAGCGATGGGACGGGCAGAAGCGAGGACTTGACACCCATTTTATTGGCGAGATCGACGACGGCTTGAGGTCCGATGCGGGAGATCAGGTGTGCAGAGACCGTATTTTTGGACCACGCGAGTCCGTGCTCAAGACTCAGGAGACGCCCACTCGCCCCTCCGCCCGAATTGGTCGGAGTCCATCGCTCACCCCCCGTGTTAATGACAAAGGTCCGGACTCGATCCCGGACGAGATAATGAGGAGAGAACCCCCGCTCAATCGCCGCGGCATATACAAAGGGTTTAAAAACGGAGCCCGGCTGCCTCCGTGCCATAGCGACTTTGTCGAACTGGTCCTGTCGATAGTCCCGACCGCCGACCCACGCTTTGATCTGGCCCGAATGAGGGTTAATGGCCACAAATCCAGCTTCGAGGGTGGTAGCCGTTCTTCTCAACTCGTTCAGAAACTGCCTGTCGGAGCGCAGAGCGAACATCGCATCGAAATCGCTGAATCCGGTGTCGATGAGAGCGTGGTAAGCGTCAGAGGACCGCAATAGGTCATTTTCAAGAAGAGCGCGGTTTCGCCAAAATCTGGTGTTGGTGGTGGAACCAGGGAGGCCAAAATCCCTGGTGATGACATTCTGAAGAACCTGTGCCTGACGATCAACCGCTTCGATGGCCGTGCGCTGGAGCTCCGGGTCCAGTGATGTGTGAATGATCAGACCATCGCGTTCGAGATCGTATCCGGCGAGCCGGGCCCACGCTCGGGCCTCCCGTTTCACGTAGTCCACAAAGTGTGGCGCCAGCGACGAGGCGGGGTCATAAATCCTGGGGACCAGCCCAACGGGCGCGCTCGAGGCCTCCTGTGCCTGTGTTGAGGTAACGAAGCCGAGCTCCGCCATGCGGCCCAGCACGAGATTTCTGCGCTCGCGGGATTCCGTAGCGTGCGAGAATGGATCGTAACGGGAAGGGCCCTTCAACATGCCAATCAGAAGGGCGGCCTGGTTGAGTTCTAGATCTGATGCGTCCTTGGAGAAAAATCTTTCGGCCGCGGCCTGAATACCAAAACTGTTGTGCCCGAAGGCTACCGTGTTCAGATACCACTCCAGCGTTTGCTCTTTGGTAAATCGGTAATTTATGCGACGCGCCAGGAGCAACTCTTGAACCTTTCGATCTGCCGTAGATCCGTTCTTTATTTCGGGAAAATAATTTCGAGCGAGCTGCATCGGAATGGTCGAGGCGCCCTCCGGATCTCCGTTGATTGTTTTCAACAAAGCGCCCATGATTCGACGATAGTCGATTCCTTGGTGTGCGAAAAAACGATGGTCTTCGGCCGCGAGTAGGGCATCGATGACGTAGGGAGACATGTGAGCGAGATCCACCCAAGTGCGTCGCTCTCCAAATAAGTATCCAATCTCGCTTCCGTCAGAAGCCAGAATTACGGTCGACTACGCGAGCGTCGCAGCGGGATTGTCTGGCAGCGGTGGGAGCTGCTTCTCAAGATCTGACGCGTATCGGTAGGTCCGACCACCTGCGACGATGCTAAAGACGAATCCGAGGAAGAGGATGCCAACCAGTATCCTGACTGATGTTGATCGCTTTTTCCGGCCCGGGGTAGTGGATACAAGTGGTTCAGGCGTAGGCTTTCCGTCGATGGTCGGTTGTGACGTGAAAGTATCGCGCTTCTGCGCGCAGAAGGGTGGGTGACCCGGTCCTGGATTTACTGTAGGCCAGCTGTAAGTCGGATAACCGGCCAACGGAGGCTGTGCTTGGGATGTGCGACGTGCGGGGGTAAAAAGAGAGGGGTAGATTTCGCCCGACGTTCTGTTGTTCGATCTGATGATGGATGCGTTGTTCGGTCTATGGCTTGATCCGTGGCTCGATCCGCTGTTTGGTCTATCGCTCGATCCGCTGTTTGGTCTATCGCTCGATCCATCAACTAGGCGATATTCTGATCGTACAGTCTGATATGTGCTTCGTCTATTCCTCAAGTCAAGCGGTGTCTTCCTGCGTCCGCGATCCGATAACGGAGCGGCCCACGAATCGCGAGGGTGCGTCCAAGTCCGCATGGAGTTCCAAATCGGCCAAGCCCGCACATCATCGCTCAGCAATGTGCCACTTGCACGGTCCGGAGCGCGCGATGCCGATCCTCCGCGAGGTGACCCGACGGAGTTTTGTTTCTCCTTATTATGAAATACGGAGGCTTTCACGAAGTTTGTGGTGTGTCCGACGCAATTATAAGTAAAATTCGATCTCGTAATCGTACCGCACGATTCGCAACACCAACCGGTCTCATCCGCTATACAATGTGGTTCGGGATTGCGATGGATGGACTGCAAAGCCTCGAGTGAGAACTATTCGCCTCCGTTCCGGTATCCGCTGCGGAAAAATCGGGAGCAGACTCGAGTATATAACCCGACAGATTCCATGGAATTCGGACGGGCAACAGGAACTGATCAGTAAGACCGTATATGTACCAGGGCACGTATCAACCGCCTACAAGATTTTCAGTATTTCCGCCGGTTATCAAAAACCTTTTGATAATCAATGGGCTGGTTTTTTTGGCGCAGATGGTTCCACAGACCAATCTCACTCTCATTACATGGTTCGGTTTGTGGCCCGTAGGCAGTGCTCCACTGATTGGGTTGGGTGAGTTCTGGCCGTGGCAGCTTGTGACATACGGATTTTTACACAGTACCGTCTCGTACAGCCACATTCTCTTCAATATGTTTGCTCTGTGGATGTTCGGAGTGCAGATTGAGAACACGTGGGGCTCGGGACGATTCGCCGTATTCTATTTCGTGTGCGTAATTGGAGCGGCGCTGATTCAGCTGCCGGTTATCACATTCGATTTCGTTTCCAGCGGCGGCCATCCATCGTGGTGGGTTCCTACAATTGGGGCGTCAGGGGGAGTATTCGGCCTTCTTCTAGCCTTTGGGATGATGTTTCCGGAGCAACCCATTTACCTCTATTTTCTCTTTCCTGTGAAGGCAAAGTGGTTTGTGATCGGTTTTGGCCTGATCGAACTATTTGGTGGAGTGACCGGCTCAAGTACCGTAGCACATTTTGCTCACCTGGGGGGAATGCTTTTTGGATTCCTGTTGATTCAATTCTGGCGAGGCAAGCTGCCATGGAAGCCTGACCAGAGGATGTACTGGTAGGGGCCGTCGAACTTGCCCCTCCCAGCCAGGGCCGCGAGTAGCCATAAATAGCAATCGGATCGTTGATTTGAGCAAATTCCAGTTGTGGTACGCTTCTCAGCCGAGAGCCTTACGGACTCTGCTGGCGCTCAACGTCGCCATGTACGTTGTGTGGAACGTATTCCTCACACACTTCGAAACGACCGCGGTTTTTGTCTATCGTCATGTGGCTCTGAATCCCGGCTTCCCCGGGATAGCGTTCGAACCGTGGCAGCTCTTGAGCTACGGATTTCTCCATCTTGGAGCTGGACTGGGAGGAATGCTGCACATCGTGTTCAATATGCTCTGGCTCATGTGGATTGGCCGAGACTATGAAGAACTCTACGGTCCGGGAAGGATTCTTGGGATTTATGTTTATGGCGCTGTAGGAGGGGCGGTGCTGACCGTATTGCTTCACGCAGTGTTTCCGGGTGTTAATTTATTCGGTGGGATTGTTCATGGCGCCTCCGGAGCTGTCCTGGCTTTGATGACGCTGGTTGCGATTCACGAGCCTCAGAAGCGGATAGGTTTGATGTTTATTGGCGTCGTTCGTTTGATTCATGTCGTGATGGGGTTTATCGCCTTGGATATATTATTTCTGTCTGCAGGAGGGACCTCCGTCTCTGCACACCTGGGCGGAGTGGTGGTTGGATACTTAGCAGGCCGTGCAGCGTATCGGGGAACGGATCCAACGGCGTGGGCAAACGCGTTTTTTACTGATTCGCGGGGCTCTGCTGGCGGAGGAATTTTTAGTCGTGGGCGCGCCTCTTCGACTGCACGTGGTCGGGAAGATGGATCACGAAACGTGGGAGATGAAAGATTGAGTATTTTCGAGCGACTGGAATCGTGGTTAGGAGGGCGAAAGGAGGGCTCTTCAGATCAGACCGCGACTATTCACGAAATGCGACATTCCTCTCATGCGGGTGTTGAGGGGAGTTCAGGCGAGGTTGACAGGATTTTGGACAAAATCAGCGAAAAGGGATATGATTCGCTGACAGACCGTGAAAAGAAAATTCTTTTAAGTGAGAGCGGAAAGGGTGATGCGTAGTATAAGGTGTTGCATCGCTGAGATAGACCCACCGTCGTGTTCGGCGCGTTGACGTCGAATCGAACAGTTCAGCTTGGTGCGGCTAACATCGACTTGATCAAGTAGTTGAGCGAACAATGGAGCGACCCAGAAGACATTCCAGACAGGTACATGTAGGTGACGTGGCAATCGGAGGAGGAGCGCCCATCTCGGTGCAATCGATGACCACCTCCAAAACTCACGACGTTCGCGCAACGCTCGATGAGATCGAGCGACTGGTCGAAGTTGGTGCGGATATTGTTCGCGTTGCCGTTCCCCGCCCCGAGGACGCCGCAGCACTGGCGGACATTGTTTCTGGGTGTTCGGTACCCATTGTGGCCGATATACACTTTAATCACAAGTATGCTCTACAGGCAATTGAGGCCAAGGTGGCTAAGGTGCGGATCAATCCAGGTAACATCGGTAAGCACGAGTGGGAAGCCGAGGTTCTTCACGCCGCGAAAGATGCGGGCATTCCGATCCGCATTGGCGTGAATTCAGGATCGCTCGAAAAGGACATCCTCGATAAGTACGGGTATCCGCAGCCGGAAGCCCTTTACGAAAGCGCGATGCGCCACGTTGAAATCTGCGCGGCGTGTGATTTTGAGGACGTAATTATTTCCGTCAAGCATTCGGATGTTTTCTTCATGATCCAGGCCTACAAACTCCTGGCGGAGAGAACAGACTTTCCCTTGCATCTGGGAGTGACCGAGTCGGGATCGAAAGACACTGGTACAATAAAAAGCGCCATCGGCCTCGGCGCCCTTCTTGCCGAAGGGATTGGTGACACCATCAGAGTGTCGCTGGCTGCCGACTCTGTACACGAAGTCGAGGCAGGTCACCAAATATTGAAGTCACTCCGTTTGGGACGCCCCGGCGTGAACATAATCGCTTGTCCGACTTGTGGCAGGCTGACCGGTGATCTTTTTTCGATTGTCGAAAAAGTCGAAAAGGCGGTCAAGGCTCGGAAGTTTGAGAAGGATATCAACGTCGCTCTCATGGGATGCGCGGTGAATGGGCCGGGAGAAGCCGCCGGTGCCGACCTAGGCGTGTCTCTTGGTAGAGGCCGTGCGCACCTGTTCAAGAAAGGTAAAATCGTTCGGACCGTGCCCGAGGACCAAATCGTCGCCGCCGTCCTGGAGGCGATTGAAGAATTCTAATCTGGGGGACTGTATTAAACTGACGTAGAAGTATTTCTTGGCGGAACGATACTTTTTTGACTGATCAGCATAAGTGCTCTTTCTCACAGCACCTATTTTTTCTGCGTATGCGCACTGATATGTTCTATGTCTTCTAGCTGTTTCCCATCCTCGGGGAGAGTCACGTGGTCGGCCGAGCATGGTAGTTTTCAGACTGTGGACACCTCTACCTCCAATCACGCTAAGGCTCTATAACCCTAAGGCCCCGCAATCTTAGAGATTGCGGGGCGGCGGATTAAGTTGTGCTTGTGAAACGACGCTTTTAGTTGTGACCGCTTCCGCCGTCAACGTTGTGACCGCTTCCGCCGTCAACGTTGTGACCGCTTCCGCCGTCAACGTTGTGACCGCTTCCGCCGTCAACGTTGTGACCGCTTCCGCCGTCAACGTTGTGACCGCTTCCGCCGTCAACGTTGTGACCGCTTCCGCCGTCAACGTTGTGACCGCTTCCGCCGTCAACGTTGTGACCGCTTCCGCCGTCAACGTTGTGACCGCTTCCGCCGTCAACGTTGTGACCGCTTCCGCCGTCAACGTTGTGACCGCTTCCGCCGTCAACGTTGTGACCGCTTCCGCCGTCAACGTTGTGACCGCTTCCGCCGTCAACGTTGTGACCGCTTCCGCCGTCAACGTTGTGACCGCTTCCGCCGTCAACGTTGTGACCGCTTCCGCCGTCAACGTTGTGACCGCTTCCGCCGTCAACGTTGTGACCGCTTCCGCCGTCAACGTTGTGACCGCTTCCGCCGTCAACGTTGTGACCGCTTCCGCCGTCAACGTTGTGACCGCTTCCGCCGTCAACGTTGTGACCGCTTCCGCCGTCAACGTTGTGACCGCTTCCGCCGTCAACCGTGACAAATATTTCGTCTGACTGAGATCCGACTAGCGAGTCTGGGTTGCAGCCTGTAAAGGTGAATGCCGCGATCGTGGCTAGCGTAAATATTGTATTTCTCATGATGTGCCTCTCTCGAGGGCTATTTAGCTGTTGTCACTCCGAAATTCAAATTTCTCCGAATGACTTTCAGCTATCTAAACGTAGGCCAAACTAAAATCACGACATTCGCCCGAAAACATCTGCTCGGTAGGTTAAGATGCTACTCGATTCGTCGATCAAGATGAGGAAGCATTTTGGGTATTTCAGTGGCATTCTTGCTCCACAACCGTAAAATATTCTCGCAATCGATGATCCACGGAGTACTGTGGATCGGGCTTATTATTGTTACGGGATTTATTGGCCCGAAATCGAGCGCTGGTTCAGACACTGTAGAGACCAGAGTTGGTATGGCAGATTCTCTTGACATCAGGCTGTCACATCTTGAACCAGGAACCACGCCCCTAAACAATCAAATTTGGTCGATTCAGGAATCGGTCTCCGGTTGGGTATTCTTTGCTGAAGAGGAGGGAATACTCGCACTCAGGGGGTCAGAATGGCGTTTAATCGAGACTCCAAACGCGACCACGACTCGCTCGCTCGAAATTCAGAAAAAGGACGGGAGTGAAAAGCTATTTTATGGAGAACAGGGTGATTTTGGCTATGTTGAAATTGATTCGTCTGGATCGTTTAGGGCGATTTCTCTAAAGCATCTTGTTCCTGAGTCTATATCATTCGGTGATGTCTGGAATGTTATTGCGATGGGAAATCAAGTTTTTTTCCAGTCGCGAGACTATGTCTTCCTACTTAAAGACGAGACACTCTCATACTGGTATTCAGAATCCGGATTCCACAACTCCTTCGGCACGGGCAATCGGTTTTTTGTTCGGGAGTTCGGCATCGGGTTGAAAGAGTACTTGGACGAAGATCTTCTCCTTACCGGAGGCGGGACTTCGTTCGCAGATGTCATTATCGCGGGAATTACGGTAGGTAAAAATCAAGACTTGATAGTCTGGACATGGAAGGAAGGACAATTCGTGGAAAGTCGCTCCAGAGAACGATTTGAGTGGAAGTCACAGTACCCAACCGAACTGAGGAAAATTGCCACCGAACATCGACTCTACTACATAGAAAAACTGGACGCTACGACATACGTAATTGCTACCCTCGGTGGGGGACTTCTGGTAGTGGGTGAAGATGGAAGAGTTAACCCCGAAAGTTGTGTACGGGTGAAAAAGGTATAGGCGGCGTATCCTGATGATGATTACGTCATTGTCAATCCGAAGATTGGAGGATACACCGCCCATGAAGACGAATAACGCACACGAGAACGAGAACTACAATAGCACAGAGGATGTGTTGACAGAAGTATTGCGAACAGGGGCCGCAAAGATGCTGGCCACAGCCGTTGAGGCCGAGGTTGAAGCTTTCTGCCAGCGCTACCAGTTCCTGCGCGACGAAGAGAATCGCCACCGCATCGTTCGCAATGGATATCTGCCAGAGAGGAAGATTTTGACTGGTATCGGGGAGGTCGCTGTAAAGATGCCCCGCATACGCGACCGTACGGGTCGGGGTGAGGATAGAATCGGTTTCCGCAGTTCGATACTACCAGCCTACCTCCGCAAGAGCCGCTCGCTTGAGGCTCTCATTCCATGGTTGTACCTGAAGGGAGTTTCAACGGGCGGCTTTGAGGCAGCGCTCTCGGCCCTTGTTGGTCCTGATGCCCCAGGGCTGACCTCCTCGACGATTGCGCGCCTGAAGACGCTTTGGACAAGGGAGCACGAAGACTGGCAAAAGCGGAGCCTGAAGGAGAAGCACTACGTCTATTTCTGGGCCGACGGTATTCACGTAAACGTACGCATGGATAAACAGAAACTGTGTCTGCTGGTCGTGATCGGCGCTACGGCCGATGGAAGGAAGGAGCTTATAGCACTCGAGGACGGCTTTCGCGAGAGCAAGCAGTCGTGGCGAGAGTTGCTCCTGGAGCTGAGGCACCGCGGGCTGGATCAAGGACCGAAGCTGGCTGTTGCCGATGGAGCCATGGGATTCTGGAGTGCTCTCGCAGAAGTTTATCCCGAGACGCGAGCCGCACGCTGTTGGGTGCACAAGACAGCAAATGTGCTCAACCGCCTGCCCAAGTCCGTTCAGAAGAAGGCAAAAGGTCACCTCACGCAGATCTATACAGCAGAAACAAAAAAGCAGGCAGAGAGCGCCCTTCTGTTTTTCATCAAAGCCTACCAGCAAAAGTATCCGAAAGCAGCAGAGATTCTGGTGAAAGACCGAGAAGAACTGCTCGCTTTTTATGACTTTCCGGCAGAACACTGGATCCATCTTCGGAGCACAAATCCGATCGAATCTACGTTCGCGACCGTGCGCCTCAGGACCGCCAAAACGAGGGGATGTCTGAGCCGAGAAACAGCTCTTGCAATGGCCTTCCGTCTATGTAAAGAGGCTCAGAAGAAGTGGAGGAAACTGAATGCACCGCACCTATTGCAACTTGTAAAAAAAGGAATCAAATTCACCGACGGAATTACATCAGAACGACACGCTGCCTAAACCTTCCATACACAACTTTTGGGCATAGCTCCACCGCTCTTGTCTGTACCCAGTGATATTATTCCAACACCGTCCTCAAGCCCGACTAAAAAATACTTTGAGTCAAAGGTGATGTAAAAAGTGAACGCTTGGACGGGTAGCGGCTGTTCAATCTCATTCGGTATATCACACAGGCCATCATAAGATTGATTCTCAGCTTTTTTACTAAATCGGACTCCTTCCTCCGTGGCAAGGAAAATGAAGTCATCATACTCGATGATCGACCAGATCATTGCCAGGTCGCCAATCTGTTGGAAATCTTGTTCTTCCCTGGTGTCTGAATAGATGTAGTCCCTGTCACCAAAAAGTTTACTGGTTTTGGACGAAACAAATAATCCCGCGCCCGTCGCCACATAAAGCTTTCTATCGATGACTTTGATATCGTTGATGTAGCCCGTAATACCTTGTTTTTTAGAGTACTTCAAAAGAACAAGATCACTGTCCATGTAGACTGCTCCCTCATTATTGAGCCCAATCCAGAGCCCACCAAACTCGGAGCGTTTTAGATAGTTTTGTGAATCATCCGGAAATCCGTTTTGTGTATCTAATTGTTTTAAGAGCGTTCCATCTTGAGCTATGCCCAAAAGTTGTGTATGGAAGGTTTAGGCAGCGTGTCGTTCTGATGTAATTCCGTCGGTGAATTTGATTCCTTTTTTTACAAGTTGCAATAGGTGCGGTGCATTCAGTTTCCTCCACTTCTTCTGAGCCTCTTTACATAGACGGAAGGCCATTGCAAGAGCTGTTTCTCGGCTCAGACATCCCCTCGTTTTGGCGGTCCTGAGGCGCACGGTCGCGAACGTAGATTCGATCGGATTTGTGCTCCGAAGATGGATCCAGTGTTCTGCCGGAAAGTCATAAAAAGCGAGCAGTTCTTCTCGGTCTTTCACCAGAATCTCTGCTGCTTTCGGATACTTTTGCTGGTAGGCTTTGATGAAAAACAGAAGGGCGCTCTCTGCCTGCTTTTTTGTTTCTGCTGTATAGATCTGCGTGAGGTGACCTTTTGCCTTCTTCTGAACGGACTTGGGCAGGCGGTTGAGCACATTTGCTGTCTTGTGCACCCAACAGCGTGCGGCTCGCGTCTCGGGATAAACTTCTGCGAGAGCACTCCAGAATCCCATGGCTCCATCGGCAACAGCCAGCTTCGGTCCTTGATCCAGCCCGCGGTGCCTCAGCTCCAGGAGCAACTCTCGCCACGACTGCTTGCTCTCGCGAAAGCCGTCCTCGAGTGCTATAAGCTCCTTCCTTCCATCGGCCGTAGCGCCGATCACGACCAGCAGACACAGTTTCTGTTTATCCATGCGTACGTTTACGTGAATACCGTCGGCCCAGAAATAGACGTAGTGCTTCTCCTTCAGGCTCCGCTTTTGCCAGTCTTCGTGCTCCCTTGTCCAAAGCGTCTTCAGGCGCGCAATCGTCGAGGAGGTCAGCCCTGGGGCATCAGGACCAACAAGGGCCGAGAGCGCTGCCTCAAAGCCGCCCGTTGAAACTCCCTTCAGGTACAACCATGGAATGAGAGCCTCAAGCGAGCGGCTCTTGCGGAGGTAGGCTGGTAGTATCGAACTGCGGAAACCGATTCTATCCTCACCCCGACCCGTACGGTCGCGTATGCGGGGCATCTTTACAGCGACCTCCCCGATACCAGTCAAAATCTTCCTCTCTGGCAGATATCCATTGCGAACGATGCGGTGGCGATTCTCTTCGTCGCGCAGGAACTGGTAGCGCTGGCAGAAAGCTTCAACCTCGGCCTCAACGGCTGTGGCCAGCATCTTTGCGGCCCCTGTTCGCAATACTTCTGTCAACACATCCTCTGTGCTATTGTAGTTCTCGTTCTCGTGTGCGTTATTCGTCTTCATGGGCGGTGTATCCTCCAATCTTCGGATTGACAATGACGTAATCATCATCAGGATACGCCGCCTATACCTTTTTCACCCGTACACAACTTTCGGGGTTAACTCAGAGCGGTGACACCTCCTGTCAAATAACGAGGCTGTTCGATAGTTCAGAGAAATACGAAGTACGGACGATTGCCGAATCCTTCAATCGCCTATGGTTCGGTACGGCGTATAATGGTTATCTGTCGATTCCGATCTCGGCGTCGAGTGGTTTAGAAGGAGACCTAGTCGTCTCCAAGAGTCACCAACCTGGGCGTAACGATGTTTTGAAATGGGGTGATCGCGCGATCGGGATTAATTCGAGCGGGATCGTAGATCTAGAAATGGATGACTCCGGAGAGCTGTCCAGTCGTTCGTTATCGGTTGAGGTGGCGAATGAAATCAATGAGATATCAGTTGTCTCAGCGCCAACAAACGCAATGGCTTGGGTCGTGACGCGAGATAGTCTCTTTCTGATCGAGAGCACAGATCGAGGGTTTAAGGTGATCGATGTACCTACACCACTAAAGTTTTCCAAAAGTAGTACATCTTCTATGAGCTATGCCCAAAAGTTGTGTATGGAAGGTTTAGGCAGCGTGTCGTTCTGATGTAATTCCGTCGGTGAATTTGATTCCTTTTTTTACAAGTTGCAATAGGTGCGGTGCATTCAGTTTCCTCCACTTCTTCTGAGCCTCTTTACATAGACGGAAGGCCATTGCAAGAGCTGTTTCTCGGCTCAGACATCCCCTCGTTTTGGCGGTCCTGAGGCGCACGGTCGCGAACGTAGATTCGATCGGATTTGTGCTCCGAAGATGGATCCAGTGTTCTGCCGGAAAGTCATAAAAAGCGAGCAGTTCTTCTCGGTCTTTCACCAGAATCTCTGCTGCTTTCGGATACTTTTGCTGGTAGGCTTTGATGAAAAACAGAAGGGCGCTCTCTGCCTGCTTTTTTGTTTCTGCTGTATAGATCTGCGTGAGGTGACCTTTTGCCTTCTTCTGAACGGACTTGGGCAGGCGGTTGAGCACATTTGCTGTCTTGTGCACCCAACAGCGTGCGGCTCGCGTCTCGGGATAAACTTCTGCGAGAGCACTCCAGAATCCCATGGCTCCATCGGCAACAGCCAGCTTCGGTCCTTGATCCAGCCCGCGGTGCCTCAGCTCCAGGAGCAACTCTCGCCACGACTGCTTGCTCTCGCGAAAGCCGTCCTCGAGTGCTATAAGCTCCTTCCTTCCATCGGCCGTAGCGCCGATCACGACCAGCAGACACAGTTTCTGTTTATCCATGCGTACGTTTACGTGAATACCGTCGGCCCAGAAATAGACGTAGTGCTTCTCCTTCAGGCTCCGCTTTTGCCAGTCTTCGTGCTCCCTTGTCCAAAGCGTCTTCAGGCGCGCAATCGTCGAGGAGGTCAGCCCTGGGGCATCAGGACCAACAAGGGCCGAGAGCGCTGCCTCAAAGCCGCCCGTTGAAACTCCCTTCAGGTACAACCATGGAATGAGAGCCTCAAGCGAGCGGCTCTTGCGGAGGTAGGCTGGTAGTATCGAACTGCGGAAACCGATTCTATCCTCACCCCGACCCGTACGGTCGCGTATGCGGGGCATCTTTACAGCGACCTCCCCGATACCAGTCAAAATCTTCCTCTCTGGCAGATATCCATTGCGAACGATGCGGTGGCGATTCTCTTCGTCGCGCAGGAACTGGTAGCGCTGGCAGAAAGCTTCAACCTCGGCCTCAACGGCTGTGGCCAGCATCTTTGCGGCCCCTGTTCGCAATACTTCTGTCAACACATCCTCTGTGCTATTGTAGTTCTCGTTCTCGTGTGCGTTATTCGTCTTCATGGGCGGTGTATCCTCCAATCTTCGGATTGACAATGACGTAATCATCATCAGGATACGCCGCCTATACCTTTTTCACCCGTACACAACTTTCGGGGTTAACTCATTGGGCACATACGGAACCTGCTCCACAAGTTTTATTCTGACCTCCAAATCGACGCATCGCGACTGAAGTTTAGTAGGATTAACGAAACCACAGATTACTACTATGTACTCTTCGATCAATTTGTAGATAAGGCTAGAATTTTTGACTCTACAGTTAGGGTTAAGCTTTCGAAGAACGGCGTTTTCTCATCAGTTGGTGGTTCGGCCACACCTGCGATCAGAAAGGCTCAGTATCCGCTAGCGAAAGAAATAGAAGCAGTTCAGGCCGCGAGCGAATTTAAGATCGAACCGATTGAGAACATCACTTCCGTGGAGCTAGTGTTTTTTCCGGTAAGTAGTCAAGCGTGGGTATCTGATGCGTATGTATGGATAATTGACTACGTTATTGAAGCATCGGGCCAAACATGGAGCATAGGTGTTGATGCCGAAACTCTCAGTATTGTTTTCGATGAGAACACGGCACTGAGTTTGAACAAAGCTGGGCCAGTGAATTTCGAAAAGGGAATCTACGCCTCTTCAAGTATTGCTTCCGAGTCACTGTCGGCTGCAGATTCCTTTGCCGGCACATTAAGCGGAAAACTAGAATTTGACGAAAAAAGTTTACCGGCAAGCTCATCATCGAAAACACCTCTGGAATACGCATATGTTGAGTTGGAGTGGCTCGGACTGTGGCCTCCTGCAAAAAGCGGGAGTGTAGGTCACACGTGCGAAGCTCCTAGCATTTGCACGACGCGAACGGACGCGAATGGAAATTACGTTTTCAGCAATTTGGATGGCGGCCAGTATAGGCTGGTAGCAAAAGCAGAAACACAGTGGTCTAAGATGCTACCGGGGCTACAATCAGCGTCAGATTATCAATATTCGATCGAGCTCGTGGTTAACGGGTCAGGCACCACGACCAAGGACATTTACTGGAACCAAGTTGTGTTATCTGGCCCGGGGAACCATCTCGGAAACTTGGCTCACGGAATGGAAGAAATACACGACTACTTCAAATCTTCAGCTTTTAGCTATTACTCTGGTTGGGATTCTCAAATGTCTTACGAACCCACGGCCAATAATTGTTGGGCCTTTGCTCTTGGGTCAAGAATTGTGATGGGCTCAGAGGTACAACAATCAAAAGAAGCGATCTATCACGAATACAGCCACAACGTAATAATCGATCTCTACAACGGCGGTATCGGATCTCTGGGTTCCGCAGAAGGGGCCGCGATGGATGAGGGGTTCGCAGATTTTTTCGCTTTGTCCGAAGGTGGGGGCACGACCATCGCCGACGGAATAAATTGCGGTTTTCCTTCGCGAAACATTGTAAATAGTTTGACGATGAGTGACTGGTCCTCTACCAGCCCCCATTTCAACGGTAGAATTATTTCGGGAGCAGTTTGGGACTTAAAACCAGGTCAGCGATACGCGTCAAGCGGAACTAGCACTTCAACGGTCGAAAAAACTCTTTGGGAAGCGTTCCAGGCGAACCCTCGTACATTCGAAGATCTCGGCCTGGAAATGGAAGACTATTGGCTCGGAGTAAATCCGACGGTCAACATTATCGGTGCTATAGAAGACAGTTGGGCTTTCAGAAGTATTCCACATGCCCACAAAGCGAATTCAGACGTAAGCGAAAGCTCAACGGACCAAATCGTCAGCGATTGGAAAATTCAAGTCTATCCAAATCCTGTTTCTGGAGAAGATTTCACTATTGAGCTGTCGGGGCTAGAAAAGGAGGAAGGTTGGGTGTCTGTTTCGATAGTCGATATTTTGGGGAGAACAGTTCGGCAATTGTACGAGGGTCATTTAGGAATGCAGGGGAAGATTCTGCGAGCTATGCCCAAAAGTTGTGTATGGAAGGTTTAGGCAGCGTGTCGTTCTGATGTAATTCCGTCGGTGAATTTGATTCCTTTTTTTACAAGTTGCAATAGGTGCGGTGCATTCAGTTTCCTCCACTTCTTCTGAGCCTCTTTACATAGACGGAAGGCCATTGCAAGAGCTGTTTCTCGGCTCAGACATCCCCTCGTTTTGGCGGTCCTGAGGCGCACGGTCGCGAACGTAGATTCGATCGGATTTGTGCTCCGAAGATGGATCCAGTGTTCTGCCGGAAAGTCATAAAAAGCGAGCAGTTCTTCTCGGTCTTTCACCAGAATCTCTGCTGCTTTCGGATACTTTTGCTGGTAGGCTTTGATGAAAAACAGAAGGGCGCTCTCTGCCTGCTTTTTTGTTTCTGCTGTATAGATCTGCGTGAGGTGACCTTTTGCCTTCTTCTGAACGGACTTGGGCAGGCGGTTGAGCACATTTGCTGTCTTGTGCACCCAACAGCGTGCGGCTCGCGTCTCGGGATAAACTTCTGCGAGAGCACTCCAGAATCCCATGGCTCCATCGGCAACAGCCAGCTTCGGTCCTTGATCCAGCCCGCGGTGCCTCAGCTCCAGGAGCAACTCTCGCCACGACTGCTTGCTCTCGCGAAAGCCGTCCTCGAGTGCTATAAGCTCCTTCCTTCCATCGGCCGTAGCGCCGATCACGACCAGCAGACACAGTTTCTGTTTATCCATGCGTACGTTTACGTGAATACCGTCGGCCCAGAAATAGACGTAGTGCTTCTCCTGCAGGCTCCGCTTTTGCCAGTCTTCGTGCTCCCTTGTCCAAAGCGTCTTCAGGCGCGCAATCGTCGAGGAGGTCAGCCCTGGGGCATCAGGACCAACAAGGGCCGAGAGCGCTGCCTCAAAGCCGCCCGTTGAAACTCCCTTCAGGTACAACCATGGAATGAGAGCCTCAAGCGAGCGGCTCTTGCGGAGGTAGGCTGGTAGTATCGAACTGCGGAAACCGATTCTATCCTCACCCCGACCCGTACGGTCGCGTATGCGGGGCATCTTTACAGCGACCTCCCCGATACCAGTCAAAATCTTCCTCTCTGGCAGATATCCATTGCGAACGATGCGGTGGCGATTCTCTTCGTCGCGCAGGAACTGGTAGCGCTGGCAGAAAGCTTCAACCTCGGCCTCAACGGCTGTGGCCAGCATCTTTGCGGCCCCTGTTCGCAATACTTCTGTCAACACATCCTCTGTGCTATTGTAGTTCTCGTTCTCGTGTGCGTTATTCGTCTTCATGGGCGGTGTATCCTCCAATCTTCGGATTGACAATGACGTAATCATCATCAGGATACGCCGCCTATACCTTTTTCACCCGTACACAACTTTCGGGGTTAACTCAGATTCTGCAGGTCTCACATTCTATATTGGCTTCAGGCCAGTACGCTCTCGTCGTACGAACACGACATAGTACTACTGGGAAACCGCTAGTAATTCGATAGAAAACGTACCAGACAGGAATGTCGAGAACTTATTATAGAGTATACCTCGGTTGTATCTGTATACTTTTCTTCGGACATCGTATCGTGCACGCACAACAATTGACGCCTTCCATGCCGTTGGCGTGGGGCGGTTTGGGGAATGAAATATTGATGCAGGCCGTTTGCTCTCCAACTGGCGACTACATTTTGGCGGGCAGTTTTGGCGAGTCTATAACCATCGGTTCTTTGCATTTGCCTTCCTCGTCGAGTATCGGGTCGGACTTGTTCGTGGCTAGCACAAATTCCCAAGGTTCTGAAAACTGGATTCTCGCACTTCATAGCGTATCCGGATCGTCGCCATCCTTCCACGGACTAGATGTGGACTCGCTTGGAAATACTTTTATCGCTGGTAGCTCTCAAAGCGGGATTGAGGTCCAATCCCAACTGTTGACAAACGCCGGTTTTTTCATCGCCTCAGTCGATGTGGCTGGAGATTTGAAATGGATCCAGAGACTATCGGATACCGCACAGTTTCAACCCGGGGATATGACCAGGGCCTCTGGCTCGACCCTCATTTTTACCGGGGGGTTCAGTGGCGATTGGAATTATTTGGGGGCCGATTATGTCGGGTCAACCGCGTTCTTGGGTACCGATTTATTTGTCGCTAGATATTCCGACGAATTGGCCCCCCTAAATTTCATTCAAATCGAAGTAGACAATGGCGGTTTAAGCGGAGAAATATTAGAAACTGACGATGGGAGTTTAATTATTACTGCCAGCACTAGTGGAACAGTTAATCTAGGCGGTCTTCGACTTGAAAACGAAAATGGATTGTACTTCAACTACTTCATCGGAAAACTGAGTAGAGACCTCGAGCCAATTTGGGGACTTTCCGTTGGTCGGCATTCAGTGTATCGTGCTCACATTGCCCAACGACCGGATGGTAAATATTATTTCGCCGCCGTCTTTGAAGGGCAGGTATCGATCAACAACGAAACCTACGCCGAGTTGCCGGAGGGTGAATTAGGGACGTTTCTTTTCCTAATTGATGAGAATGGACAGGTCGAGTGGATTGAGCGACTCCAAACAATTGAGCACGGTATATCTGTTAGAGGATTGATCGCTGGACCAGGTGGTCAAGCAGTGATAGGAACTGAACTCAATGAAGATTTTATTATGGATCAGGTTCAGGTACCGGTAAACAATTCTTTGACCCAAGCAATCGTGGTCGTATCTGATTCCGGCGATTTTGAAAAACTTGTTCAAATTGTTTACCCCGCTCAACTCCTGGAAGTTAAAGACATGTTTTCCTGTTCTGACGAAGTCACAACAAGAGTGATTGGAAACTTTCGGAATGATCTTAAGGGATACAACTATACACTTGTCCCTCAAGGGGCATATGATTTTTTTGTGTCCAGTCTCGAGCTTGATTTGGTTGCAACAGACAATGGAGAGTTCCCAAGCCAAATACGCGAAAAGCTGTACGTCTATCCCAATCCAAACGCTAAGCTTTTCACGGTTCAATATGAATCTAGAAGCACCGGCTTCGCCGATGTGACGGTAACTAATATGTTGGGCGAACATGTTTTTTCTGAGGAAATCAAGCTGTCTGATCTCAGACAGGGATTACGTATAGATTCATCAATGTTTGTTCCGGCAGTTTACATAGTTCGAGTGAGTGTCGAAGAAAAAATTCTGCACAAGATGATGGCCGTTATCCGATAGTGGTTGGGCCACCATCTGAGAGCCTTGTCGGTAGCTGACAGCGTCATATTCATTAGTGTTTTAGTGGCGCGCTTGAGCTGATACCCCTTTTGTGAGCTGGCGAATTTCCTCGAGGATGTTCTGTAGGTGTTCGCTCCCTGGCAGACTAGGTATAAGCTCGTCTCGTACCCTCGTTTCAAATTGATGCTGTGAAAAAGTTGATGAACGCCGCTTGTCTCTTCCGTTCTCCGTCGGCGATAATGCGAGGCAGATAAAAACTATAAAGTGTCACAAGAGGTGTCTTCTCGTTCGGTTCGGATTTCGTCCTTCCAGATGGTCGTGTAATAGAGCCTACTTGGCAGGCGATAAAATCTTTATCAGATACTGTTATGCCGCTTATATCAAATCTAATGATGTTGCTATGGGTTGAAAATTGCCGTCGTAGAGCGTTCGCATCAGAAATCATCATCTTTATATGCCGGTCCGTGAATGAACGTCATGACAAGAGCAGTAGCAGAAAATATGCTCATCCTTTCGTCTTCGCTCATCCATATTTTCCGTGGCGCGGGAAGCTTGAACTCAAGCTCTGGGTAGTGCAATATCACAGTCTTCGCTATCTCATGTTTGGTAGCCTTTTCACCGACCGTGAAAGTTTTCAGCACTAGCTCGTACGGAATATGAACAAGCTTCGTACTAGTGCCACGGGTGATGCGCCCAACATCTCGGAGTAAACGTTTAACACGCTCACCTCTGCGTGATTTATGCCAGTCCGTGTCCTCAATGACAACAATGGATGGATCGTACCATGCCAACAACTCAACAATACGTTCAAGACACTTGCCTCTTTTTGCTGGGCGAATCTGAGCATGTCCCCAATCAAGTAGAGTAGTGTCTTCAAAGACCGCAAAGCCGAAGCCGTGTGAAGTGGGATATATAGAAACAATGCGGTCATCTGTAGTCATACACTATTGATTAGAGCCTGATAAAACGGAGGTAGCTTTAGCCTCAATTATTCTCTCCAAGAGCTCAATTTTTTGATTTACCTCAGGTCGCTCTTAGAAGTGGTCCCACCAAACTGGACAGTCTCTTAAGTGGAGTCTTGCGGGTTGATTATGCTGCTTCTTGAAGCGGCTGGTGATTGAAAAATACGTGATCTGGAGTCTGTCTGCCAAGCGAACTGTGGCGTCGTTCTCCGTTGAAGTAGCCAAAGTAATCGGCGATTGAGCGACACGCATCAGCCACACTTTCGTAGGCTTTCAAGTATACCTCCTCGTACTTCAGGCTTCTCCAGAGTCTCTCGATGAAGACATTGGCCATCCAGCGACCTTTTCCGTCCATTGAGATCTGAATGTCGTGTTTCTTGAGAACATCGGTAAAGGCCACGGATGTAAACTGGCTGCCCTGATCCGTATTGAAGATCTCTGGCGCTCCATACACGGCGATTGCTTCTTCGAGAGCTTCCACACAGAAGTCGGTGTCCATCGTATTGGAGATCCGGTGTGAGAGTACTTTTCGGCTGTACCAGTCGATGACGGCAACGAGGTAGAGAAAGCCCTTCTTCATCGGGATGAACGTAATATCCGTCGCGTAAACTTGCTGGGGCCGCATCACCTTCAGCTTGCGTAACAAGTAAGGGTACATCTTGTGGCCCTTTCCCGGAATCGAGGTCCGTTTCTTGGGGTAAATGGCAATGAGTCCCATTAATTGCATCAATCTGCGGATTCGGTGGCGACCGACCGTAATACCTCGGTCCTCAAGCGCATCCTTCATCGTAGGCGATCCCCGTGTGGGTCGCTCAAGGTAGAGCTCATCGAGCGCTCTCATCACAACCAGATTCTCCTCGCTTTCGCCTACCGGATTGTAATAGGCCGTTGAACGATTGAGTTCCAGTAGTTTGCACTGCTGAGTAATGGCCAGATCATGGTTGCGGTCGATCATTTGGCGGCGCTCACTTACTCGGTGCGACCGAGCGCTTTGGATAAAAAATCCTTCTCCATGGCGAGCTGGCCGATCTTAGCGTGAAGCTCTTTGATCTGGCCCTCCTCATTGTGCTTTCTGGAATACCCTTTTTCAACCACCTCTTCAGCGTCCTGAATCAGTTTCTTTTTCCACGTCTGAATGAGTTAACCCCGAAAGTTGTGTACGGGTGAAAAAGGTATAGGCGGCGTATCCTGATGATGATTACGTCATTGTCAATCCGAAGATTGGAGGATACACCGCCCATGAAGACGAATAACGCACACGAGAACGAGAACTACAATAGCACAGAGGATGTGTTGACAGAAGTATTGCGAACAGGGGCCGCAAAGATGCTGGCCACAGCCGTTGAGGCCGAGGTTGAAGCTTTCTGCCAGCGCTACCAGTTCCTGCGCGACGAAGAGAATCGCCACCGCATCGTTCGCAATGGATATCTGCCAGAGAGGAAGATTTTGACTGGTATCGGGGAGGTCGCTGTAAAGATGCCCCGCATACGCGACCGTACGGGTCGGGGTGAGGATAGAATCGGTTTCCGCAGTTCGATACTACCAGCCTACCTCCGCAAGAGCCGCTCGCTTGAGGCTCTCATTCCATGGTTGTACCTGAAGGGAGTTTCAACGGGCGGCTTTGAGGCAGCGCTCTCGGCCCTTGTTGGTCCTGATGCCCCAGGGCTGACCTCCTCGACGATTGCGCGCCTGAAGACGCTTTGGACAAGGGAGCACGAAGACTGGCAAAAGCGGAGCCTGAAGGAGAAGCACTACGTCTATTTCTGGGCCGACGGTATTCACGTAAACGTACGCATGGATAAACAGAAACTGTGTCTGCTGGTCGTGATCGGCGCTACGGCCGATGGAAGGAAGGAGCTTATAGCACTCGAGGACGGCTTTCGCGAGAGCAAGCAGTCGTGGCGAGAGTTGCTCCTGGAGCTGAGGCACCGCGGGCTGGATCAAGGACCGAAGCTGGCTGTTGCCGATGGAGCCATGGGATTCTGGAGTGCTCTCGCAGAAGTTTATCCCGAGACGCGAGCCGCACGCTGTTGGGTGCACAAGACAGCAAATGTGCTCAACCGCCTGCCCAAGTCCGTTCAGAAGAAGGCAAAAGGTCACCTCACGCAGATCTATACAGCAGAAACAAAAAAGCAGGCAGAGAGCGCCCTTCTGTTTTTCATCAAAGCCTACCAGCAAAAGTATCCGAAAGCAGCAGAGATTCTGGTGAAAGACCGAGAAGAACTGCTCGCTTTTTATGACTTTCCGGCAGAACACTGGATCCATCTTCGGAGCACAAATCCGATCGAATCTACGTTCGCGACCGTGCGCCTCAGGACCGCCAAAACGAGGGGATGTCTGAGCCGAGAAACAGCTCTTGCAATGGCCTTCCGTCTATGTAAAGAGGCTCAGAAGAAGTGGAGGAAACTGAATGCACCGCACCTATTGCAACTTGTAAAAAAAGGAATCAAATTCACCGACGGAATTACATCAGAACGACACGCTGCCTAAACCTTCCATACACAACTTTTGGGCATAGCTCCACGTGAGGAAGGACTACTCTTGCAAGTATTCAGACTAACAAGTCTGAATACATCTGCTAAATACGGATTCACACGGCTTATCGCTCAGAGTTGAGAAATACGTATTCAATCTATGGACCATTTTAATAACTCAACTCTCGAGTAATCATGACAAGCAAAAACTTACTAGGCGTTCGAGCCTCGCTGTGGGCAATTCTTATTTGTGCGGTTCTCCAAGCCCTGCCAGCTCATTCTCAGAACCGCTCACATGTAACAGAAAATATTGGTGTTACTGTCGTTTCGGGTCCTTCTCTCGAAGCGACTGATGAAATTTCGAACTCCCCATATACGATTAGTCGACATGACGCGTCGTGGTTAAGAGTGTCGTTTTCAGATTGGGATCTTCCTGACGAAAGTACTCTTGAAATCTATTCCCCTTCAGATGGTGCAACTCAGGTCTTCACGGAAAAAACGCTCAGTGCGTGGAGCGGACGTTCAGCATATTTTAACGGATCAGAGCTCCGCCTAACGATCAACACTCAGAGATGGTCCTGATTCATCGGACAGTCTGAACAACAAATAAGGTGGAGTCTTGCGATCTTATCACCCTTAAGAAAGGATACAAACGATGAGTCGCAAAAGGAGAAACCACAGCAACACATTCAAAGCGAACGTAGCGCTGGCGGCGGTCAAAGGAGACCGCACAATGGCTGAGTTGGCAGACCAGTTCCAGGTTCATCCGAATCAGATTCAGACCTGGAAAAAGAAGCTGATTCAGGACGCTGAAGAGGTCTTTGAAAAAGGGTATTCCAGAAAGCACAACGAGGAGGGCCAGATCAAGGAGCTTCACGCCAAAATTGGCGAGCTTTCGATGGAGAAGGATTTTTTATCCAAAGCGCTCGGTCGCACCCAGTAGGTGAGCGCCGCCAAATGATCGACCCAATCCACGACCTCTCCATCAAACGGCAGTGCAATCTGCTGGAGCTGAATCGCTCAACGGCCTACTACAAGCCGGTGGGCGAGAGCAAAGAGAACCTGGCCGTGATGAAAAAACTGGATGAGCTCTACATCGAACGTCCCACGCGAGGATCGCGCACCATGAAGGATGCGCTCGAGGACAGAGGTATTTTTGTGGGCCGCCATCGAATCCGGCGATTAATGCGTCTGATGGGCCTTATTGCCATTTATCCTAAGAAACGGACCTCGATTCCGGGAAAAGGTCACAAGATTTATCCGTATCTCTTGCGTAAGCTCAACGTGACGCGGCCCCGGCAGGTTTACGCAAGCGACATCACATTCATTCCGATGAAAAGGGGATTCGTTTACCTGGTCGCCGTCATTGACTGGTACAGCCGCAAGGTGCTCTCGCACCGGATCTCCAATACGATGGACACCGACTTCTGTGTGGAAGCGCTCGAAGAAGCAATCGCCGTGTATGGAGCGCCAGAGATCTTCAATACGGATCAGGGCAGCCAGTTCACATCGATGGCCTTCACTGATGTGCTGAAGAATCATGACATCAAAATCTCTATGGATGGCAAAGGACGCTGGATGGACAACGTGTTCGTTGAACGTCTGTGGCGTAGCCTGAAATATGAAGAGGTGTACCTTAAAGCCTATGACAGTGTGGCTGAAGCCCGCAAATCCATTGCTGTATACTTCGACTACTTCAATAACGAAAGGCGACACAGCTCACACGGAAGAAAGACCCCTGATCACGTATTTTTTAATCACCAGCCGCTTCAAGAAGCAGCATAATCAATCCGCAAGATTCCACCTAAGACCCTGTCCAGTTTTATAGGACCATCTCTCAACAATCAATTCTATACTGGAATCATCCACATTAAAAAGACCAATGAAGTATTCAGTGGCGTTCACCCAGCACTCATCACCGCTTCCGTCTTTAAAAAAGTCCGTACAATTCTGCGAGGAAAGACCGCTCAGCGCAAAACCAAACATGACGTTCTCTTCCGAAGACTATTTAAATGCAGACAGTGCGGATATTCATTGATTGGAGAAAAACAAAAAGGACGTGTTTACTACCGTTGCCAAACAACATCTTGTCCGACAACCAGCGTCAGGGAAGATGCTGTTGAAAAGGAACTGATTTCATTTCTCTGGGGAGTGAAATCTAATCAGAAGTTAAAAGATCAATTCCTTGAACGGGTCTGTGAACTAGAAGCAAACGACAAAGGAATGTCGGAGGACATCTTGAACTCGCTTCAGCTTCAGCTTTATCACATAGACGAGCACCAATCCAGATTAACAGATGCGCTAATAGATCTACTGATTGACAAAGAAGCGTTCAAGCAAAGAAAGGCAAAACTCGTGATTGCACGGCGCGAAGTAGAAGAGAAAATCCGAGCCCATTCAACCGATATAAATGCCACGTTTCAAAACACAAAAAAATTCCTTGAACTGGCTTCTACGTCTTCGTTGACCTACCAAAACGGAAACAAGGAAGTAAAACGTGATATTGTCTCAAAACTAACCTTGAACCGCTCAGTTCAGGGTAAAAACATTGCAGTTGAGCTCTCAAATCCTGCTCACATGCTCTCATATTTGGGGTTTTTTCATTGTTGTGACCCACATCAGGGTGCACCTCGAACTTTAGAGGATGTTGTTGACGAGTTGGTTGAATACTTCCGTGTTCAGGCGGAGAAAAAGAAGCGGAATGCCAAACGAAGTCCCTGAAGTCCCTGAAGTCCTAAAAATCAGCAACTAGAGTACGACGACTATACGACCAAATCTATCGGCTCCGATAATATTGCTCACCAAATAAACGCCTGCAGATAAATTGGTGATATCGAACATACATACTCCGTTAGAACTGTATGTGAGTTTGTAGATCGGGACGGCCGCAGCACGGATATCAAGAATCGATATAGTATTGCACGTCAGATTTCGATCACTTCGTACCGTTATGAAATTGCTTGCAGGATTTGGGTAAACATCTACTAAAAACCGAGGGTATTCAGGGCTTTGATTCTGAGTATCGGTTGCCGAAAGAAGTCGGACTAAATCTAGACCACCTGTGCGTGCTATGTATAACGTCGAATCTGATACTGGATACAACTCAGAGGAGGATACGGCTTCTATTCCAAGTGAAAGCCACGAGCGTCCAGCGTCAGTACTTTCCCAGAGTTCACCGCTGAATACTGCATACAGACGAGAATTCAATGATTCGAGTTGAAAACTTCCAAAATATGCCGTTTCAGTTACTGAGGACTGCGATGGCAGGGAGATATGTTCAAATACATTTTGACCAAACAGCACAAATCCGTCAGGTGTCCTGACGGTAGCCCTTAGGTCTCCGATGCGACTAAATGTTTCAGTCGAATCTACCCAGGATAGGCCTGCATCCCAGGAATAGTGAAACCTACCTGCAACTCCAGAAATTGAAGAGGTAGCAACGAGTATGGTGTCGTTAATAGACGCCAATTTATTCGGGCTAATTCCCTGAAGAATTGCCTCCGTTTCTTCCCAACTTTCGCCAAAGTCAAAGGAACGAAGTACGCCCGTTATAGAACTTGCAAGCAAGAGACCATCCTTCGTTTCTAAGAGATGGCGGATGCGTGGTAGGCCACTTACGAGATCCCAAGTGACTCCCGCATCGTGAGAGAAAATAAGCCCACCTCCAGCTCCGTCAGCGGAGGCCAAGATGGTGTCGGGAGATACGATATGGACGGCAAGGATGTCAGCCGAGCTCGACTCGCTGATCGGAGCGACAGTTGTCCAGGTTTCAGCTCCAATCCGGAGATGAATTTTACCTTTGTTTGTGCCAACCACGAGTAGTTCTCCTCGAGCTGACAACGATAATATGCGCTCAGAAGGAATCTCAAGAATAGATGACACGGCCTGGCAGCGAGCATCCTGCCACAAGAAGGTTAACGACAGTACCAACACCAATGAAATTCGCATACGCAACCGGCTAACTATTTTAGTTCCCCAAATACGACAATGTACTTGTCTGCCACCTGAAATGAAAGCCAAATAATCTACTAGACCGAGAATGGCACTATGAACTCTCAGAACTGGTGTGTAAACGTCAGAACAATAGTGAATAAGTGTATTGAGAATTGAGTTAAGCGCTCTTTCCGAATGGAGCTATGCCCAAAAGTTGTGTATGGAAGGTTTAGGCAGCGTGTCGTTCTGATGTAATTCCGTCGGTGAATTTGATTCCTTTTTTTACAAGTTGCAATAGGTGCGGTGCATTCAGTTTCCTCCACTTCTTCTGAGCCTCTTTACATAGACGGAAGGCCATTGCAAGAGCTGTTTCTCGGCTCAGACATCCCCTCGTTTTGGCGGTCCTGAGGCGCACGGTCGCGAACGTAGATTCGATCGGATTTGTGCTCCGAAGATGGATCCAGTGTTCTGCCGGAAAGTCATAAAAAGCGAGCAGTTCTTCTCGGTCTTTCACCAGAATCTCTGCTGCTTTCGGATACTTTTGCTGGTAGGCTTTGATGAAAAACAGAAGGGCGCTCTCTGCCTGCTTTTTTGTTTCTGCTGTATAGATCTGCGTGAGGTGACCTTTTGCCTTCTTCTGAACGGACTTGGGCAGGCGGTTGAGCACATTTGCTGTCTTGTGCACCCAACAGCGTGCGGCTCGCGTCTCGGGATAAACTTCTGCGAGAGCACTCCAGAATCCCATGGCTCCATCGGCAACAGCCAGCTTCGGTCCTTGATCCAGCCCGCGGTGCCTCAGCTCCAGGAGCAACTCTCGCCACGACTGCTTGCTCTCGCGAAAGCCGTCCTCGAGTGCTATAAGCTCCTTCCTTCCATCGGCCGTAGCGCCGATCACGACCAGCAGACACAGTTTCTGTTTATCCATGCGTACGTTTACGTGAATACCGTCGGCCCAGAAATAGACGTAGTGCTTCTCCTTCAGGCTCCGCTTTTGCCAGTCTTCGTGCTCCCTTGTCCAAAGCGTCTTCAGGCGCGCAATCGTCGAGGAGGTCAGCCCTGGGGCATCAGGACCAACAAGGGCCGAGAGCGCTGCCTCAAAGCCGCCCGTTGAAACTCCCTTCAGGTACAACCATGGAATGAGAGCCTCAAGCGAGCGGCTCTTGCGGAGGTAGGCTGGTAGTATCGAACTGCGGAAACCGATTCTATCCTCACCCCGACCCGTACGGTCGCGTATGCGGGGCATCTTTACAGCGACCTCCCCGATACCAGTCAAAATCTTCCTCTCTGGCAGATATCCATTGCGAACGATGCGGTGGCGATTCTCTTCGTCGCGCAGGAACTGGTAGCGCTGGCAGAAAGCTTCAACCTCGGCCTCAACGGCTGTGGCCAGCATCTTTGCGGCCCCTGTTCGCAATACTTCTGTCAACACATCCTCTGTGCTATTGTAGTTCTCGTTCTCGTGTGCGTTATTCGTCTTCATGGGCGGTGTATCCTCCAATCTTCGGATTGACAATGACGTAATCATCATCAGGATACGCCGCCTATACCTTTTTCACCCGTACACAACTTTCGGGGTTAACTCCTCCGAATGCGGGAAAAACTAAGATCGCCGGGTGCAACAAAATTACCGGTAGAATCATGACACCACCTCGCTCTCGCCGAGTCGCGTTCTTTGCGGCATCGCTCGTCACTATTTCAAGTCTGTTATTCATTTCGCCCGCCATGGCAAGACAAACAATCGACCAGCGAGTCGCCTGGGATGAATTCCGGTCCGAAAACGACCCTTCTTCTAGGGCATCGATTCGGTTCGACGAGGCAAGCGGATCGATTGCAAGGGCGGCAGGCTTTCTATGGCCCGCTGCAACGACCAACGGGGACACAATAGAAGGCGCTAGGGAATTTATGCGATCGAACAAGTCTTGGCTAGGAGTAGATGTTGCGTTGTTAGACCTTAGAGTGGTTAGAAATCGTCGTCATAGAGACAATACCTATGTACGGTTCCAGCAGTACTGGGATGGAATTGAAATACTTGATGCGAGGCTTCACGTTTCACTTTCCATTCAAGGGGTGTTTGCTATTAGCGGTTCAGTGTACAATGACAAATATGTTGCTGGAATATTTTCAGTTTCTGAGCAAGCTGCTGAAGAGAAAGCAAAGAACTCGTTGGGAGACGGTAGGGAACTTGGCGGAGCCTTGATTACAAAAAAACTTCTCGCGCATAAGCAAGATCTCTATTTGGAACCAGTGTATGATGTCAGATTGGGTGACATAACTACTCGACTGAGTGCAGAAAGCGGAAATGTGATTTTTCAGTTTTCCAGTCATATGGGATCAGCTAATGCTGTGCCTCTCAAAGAAGTGTCTAAACGTGTGCATGATAAATCGGCGCGAGCACCCGTTACGTGCGCAACGAGCGTAGCAGGAAAGGCCTATAATTCTAATCCAACGAATCCTGATACTGATACCACTGGCGATTCAGTTACTCTGTACCGTCTCTGTTCTGATGAGGAGCTGGATGGCAAGTACATCACCCTATATCAGTACGATGACACAGAAATCGTTCCCCATGACGGAAATAATAAGTTCGAATATGACCCAGAACCAAAACCCGCGGAAACATCCTGTTCCATCGAAGGAAGTAACGATTATGACTTCAACAACCATGATTGCTCATATTTCGACGCAGTCAATGTCTACTTCCACATAGATGAATTCGCCTACTATATGGATGCTACCGTGGGTGTCCAGGGTTTGGACACGACATATAAAATTGACGCCTACACACATGATTCTGGAAGACAAGCCACTTTCGGAGCATGGTCATATGTCGGAGATTCGGAATCTGACCCGAGATTCGAATTTGCACATCGGGAGCCAGATAGTTTGGGGGGGAGGGCTTATGATGCGGCGAAATTTGAGGATATTATTTATCACGAATATTCCCACCTGCTCGCATGGGCAACGACCGATCTGGGCTATGACACGGACACCAAGCAAAGGCTAAATGAAGGGTATGCAGATTTTTTCACTGCGGCCTACACAGATGACGCAGAGATCGCAGAGAAATGGGTTCGATGCGAAATAGCGGCTCTAGCCGAACTCCCGGAAAACGATGGACCTGATGTGGTCCACATCAGAGAGGTGAATTCATCCTCCACCACGTGGAACGCAAGCGATTTTAACAGCACCGATCTGCGATTTAACGAGTGCGAATATCAATTTGTAAAATCGAAAAATCCGACTGTGATCGAGGTGAAATCGTTTTGGTTTGGAGCAAAAGAGGACAATCAATATGCTGGCGGAATGATATGGGCTGGGGCACTTTGGGATATTAGAAACAAGGGGACCAGAACCGATGCAATCCAATTAGTTATCGATAGTATGGAGGGTGCCCCTGGAGCACCATCTAGTTTCGAAGATGCCGCTCAGTGGATACTGGAGGCGAAGGCTGCCAATCCATCCACTTACGCCAGTATTACCTACCACGAAATTCTAGAATCGTTTTTTCAGAGGGAGATTTACCCAGAAATAGATGAAGATTGGACAATTCCTAGCGGCGTCACACTCACTCTGGATGGTGCGACGCTGAAGTTTGGCACTGGTGTTCAGCTTACAGTAGCAGGGACTCTAACGGCAACCGGTGTTACATTTCAAGCGCAAGGCGCAGGAACTTGGGAAGGAATCAGCGTGACAGGAACCACGACACTGACATCATCAGATGTGGAGGATGTAAGCGCACCATCTTCTGCTGGCGCCATCGATTGCTCGAGCTGTACGCTAGATTTAGACAACACGAATGTCAGTGTAGCTTCCGGGATTTCGAACAACTACGCGATCAAAACCACGGGTACAGTAACGGTTGACTCCGGAGTATTTGATGCGTCTGACCACGTGGTTGTACTTGCTACGGGATCGTCCGCTTCATTCAGCTCTTCAGATGCGGAATTTTCGACTGGAAACAGCAGCAACTATTCTATAAACGCGAGTTCTTCCGCGGATGTAGATCTAATTCCTGGCGGAACCGGATCGAATACTATTAAAGGATTAGGTCTTGTTGCTCAAGGAGGAGGCACTATTGATGCTGGTTCCGATTCTGCCCAAGATGGCGAACAGCATTTTTGTCGGGAGACAGGAACTGTCACTCTGAGGGCGCTCGGATCAGGAACGGAGCTCTATGCAGAATACTCCTATTTTCCCAGCGGAGATGATCCGGTGGAAACGGCTACGGGCGGAGCGACAATCTTTTACGATGGAAATCAGGGCTCAGCAACATGCTCTTACTCAAAAGGAAATTCACAGATGCCGAGTGTTGCTCGATCCGGTACGAATCCATCCTTGCCCCAACTGTTACGGCAAAAGGTTCGGGACAAGTCATTTTCATCTTTCGTTGATGCTCTTGGTGGCGCAGAAGTTTCTTCTGATTCGCGGATATCCTCTGCCATAATGTCTGAGATCAGGAATGCGTACAAGAAAAATTCAGATCCAACATTCAGATCATCACTAAAACAACTCGCCTCTAAGTTCACTACAACTTCCTATCCGAAGGAATTGTTTATCGCTCAAGCAGCCCTGATTGATGGCCAAAAGGATCTCGCAGCAAACCTCCTAGTCCAGGTCGCGGCCCTCAATCATGGAACCGAACTTGCTAACCGCGCTCTCGTCGATCTCGTAATTCTTTCTGTGTCGCAGAGTGATTACGTTGAAGCGCGTTATTTTTTCGATCAACTTTCTGGATCAGATGAATCTGTTCAGGAAACGCGAGACGTGCTCTCAGCAATTTTTCAAAGAGCTGGAGTATCAGCGGGTGCTGGGAAAGACGGAGTATCGGAGATAGTCCAAGCGTACGAAGATCAAAAATACGTAAGTACCGACCTGTTTGAAGGACTATCAGCCTATCCTAATCCTTTCAATCCGGAAACCATAATTCAATTTAACTTGCGATCGTCAGGCCGAGTTCAGGTACAAATCGTAGACGTTCTTGGGCGAATCGTGGAGACTCTCGCTGACGGGCCACTGGCATCTGGCCAGCATCAGTTCAGGTTCAACGCACGATTGCAGACGAGCGGACTTTACTTTGTACGGGTTGGAATTGGTGGTAGATATAACACACTGCCGATAGTTTTTCTCAAGTAGTATCCATGCGATTTCGAGATGGCGTTTAAGAAGGGGTCAATCTGATTCCACATTAGCCCTTTCTTTTAGCCCAGGTGTGCTCCCATAATCAGGTTGCTTGAAGAATGGGAAGGAAAACGGAGTGGTTGAGATGGCATTTATCCTAACGGACTTCGAAGTCAAAAGCGAGTTTTGAGACGGAATTGAATTTTGAGATGCCATTTACGGTATCCGTATCTCAAAACTCGAACTATACGACAAGAGCCCTCAACTGAGGGCTCTTGTGGGTGATATTTGCCGGTTCCGGCAAGCTGGTGACCCACATCAGGGTGCACCTCGAACTTTAGAGGATGTTGTTGACGAGTTGGTTGAATACTTCCGTGTTCAGGCGGAGAAAAAGAAGCGGGAGACGAACCGAAGTCCCTGAAGTCCCTGAAGTCCCTGAAGTCCCTGAAGTCCTTTTCTGTTACAAAATCGAAATTACGACATACACCAAAAGAAGCATGTAGAACCAAAAAAACAGCATAGGTAACTTTTTCTCTACAACAGTCAGCTTCCCATACGTTTTCTTATCTGTACCCTTTTTTAACAAATCCCATTCGTCAGTGTAGACCTTCCAGGCTAATTCCTCCTCCATTTTATGGATCACTTTATATTTTGCTGAATTCAGATTTCGATAATTTTTAATAATAGAAGCCCAAACAGTACACAGTAATCCACCAAAAATGGCGATTAGAATATGTAAAAAGGAAAATTCTGATTGTGTTGCAAGAAAAGCAAAGACAACGGAGTTCACTGACAGGAAAATTTTGTTTGCTTCCTCGCGTCGTGAACTAACGCGATCAGCCATTTCTACGGCTATTTTATATTGTTCAAGTAAAACTTCGTTATAGGTCATAATTAGTCAACTTCTCTAATAGCTGCGACTATCGGTTTAGAATTCCATCCGACAATTTTATCTGCGTTATCCTTTACTACTTTGGATGTTCTTTCGCTACCCCAGGGCTGCACGGCAATAATCGGCTTTGGATTCGTAAATCCTGAGTTTGCTAGATTTATCTCTTTTAGTATCCATTTACTATAGGAGGAATAAACCCCGCTTAGAATTAGCACTGCATCACAAAATTGCATTCGCTCTTTGATTGCGGCGAGAAGTTCTTTGTCGGTTCCTTTCTTGTGAATCGGATTGTCTTTAGAAACCGAGTAATTGCTGTACGAAAATCGTGGAGAGGTATCAAGCATTTTGATGAGCTTTATGTATGCGTCTGAATAAGCCCATGAGTGACTAATAAAAAGATTATATGTTTTCATAACGTTTGTATTGGCTGTTAATAAGCTCATTATACTCCTCTAGCTTACTATTCCAACCAGATATCAATTTGTAGAGATGAAAAGCGATTCAGAGGATTTGGATATTCTCGGTTATTTCAGAACGGGAGCATAATGATTCAGCCCATCGGCAATAATTCCGATTCCTCTGATGGTAGCCTCTACTGGGTCCTCTGCCACCACCGTTGGTATATCTATTTGCCGACGGATAAGAACTTCAATATTCTTCAGTATGGCCCCTCCTCCCGTTAGCGTGATGCCACGATCCAGGAGGTCAGAGCCGTATTCGGGCGGCGTGCGTTCTATACAATCGATTACAAGCATCTCGATTCGAGAGAGGGTGTCCCGAAGGGCCTCACGAATATCTTCCGACTCGATTAATCTCGTTTTCGGTAGCCCGCTTACTAGATCTCGTCCCCGAATTTCACAAGTTAGTTCAGGGTCTATATCCGTTGCGCTACCTATATCGCACTTTACTCGTTCAGCAGTACTTAGCCCGATGTGTAAGTTGTGATTCCTCTTGAAATACTTAACAATATCGCTGTTCAATTGGTTACCACCATACCTCAAAGAGCCCCCAGCCACAATGTTCGACTGAGCTATGACTCCAACGTCCGTTGTACCCGCTCCAAGTACCACAATACAATTAGCCTCGGATTTTCTAATATCTAGACCAATCCCTATGGCAGCCGCAATAGGTGCGTCAATCAAATGAACATAGAGATGGTCCTGATTCATCGGACAGTCTGAACAACAAATAAGGTGGAGTCTTGCGATCATATCACCCTCAAGAAAGGATACAAACGATGAGTCGCAAAAGAAGAAACCACAGCAACACATTCAAAGCGAAAGTAGCGCTGGCGGCGGTTAAGGGAGACCGCACGATGGCCGAGTTGGCAGACCAGTTCCAGGTTCATCCGAACCAGATTCAGACGTGGAAAAAGAAGCTGATTCAGGACGCTGAAGAGGTCTTTGAAAAAGGGCATTCCGGAAAACGCAACGAGGAGGGCCAGATCAAGGAGCTTCACGCCAAGATTGGCGAGCTTTCGATGGAGAAGGATTTTTTATCCAAAGCGCTCGGTCGCACCCAGTAGGTGAGCGCCGCCAAATGATCGACCCAATCCACGACCTCTCCATCAAACGGCAGTGCAATCTGCTGGAGCTGAACCGCTCGACGGCCTACTACAAGCCGGTGGACGAGAGCGAGGAGAACCTGGCCGTGATGAGAGCACTCGATGAGCTCTACATCGAACGTCCCACGCGAGGATCGCGCACCATGAAGGATGCGCTCGAGGACCGAGGTATTACGGTCGGTCGCCATCGAATCCGGCGATTAATGCGTCTGATGGGCCTTATTGCCATTTATCCTAAGAAACGGACCTCGATTCCGGGAAAAGGTCACAAGATTTATCCGTATCTCTTGCGTAAGCTCAACGTGACGCGGCCCCGGCAGGTTTACGCAAGCGACATCACATTCATTCCGATGAAAAGGGGATTCGTTTACCTGGTCGCCGTCATTGACTGGTACAGCCGAAAAGTACTCTCACGCCGGATCTCCAATACGATGGATACCGACTTCTGCGTGGAAGCGCTCCAGGAGGCCATCGCTGTTTACGGCGCTCCAGAGATCTTCAATACGGATCAGGGCAGCCAGTTTACATCCGTGGCCTTCACTGATGTGCTGAAGAATCATGACATCAAAATCTCTATGGACGGAAAAGGTCGCTGGATGGACAACGTGTTCGTTGAACGTCTGTGGCGTAGCCTGAAATATGAAGAGGTGTACCTTAAAGCCTATGACAGTGTGGCTGAAGCCCGCAAATCCATTGTTGTATACTTCGACTACTTCAATAACGAAAGGCGACACAGCTCGCTTGGAAGAAAGACCCCTGATCACGTATTTTTTAATCACCAGCCGCTTCAAGAAGCAGCATAATCAACCCGCAAGATTCCACCTAAGACCCTGTCCAGTTTTATAGGACCATCTCTGATCTCTGTAAATCAGGCTGCGGTTTCAAAGCCGATTCGAGATTCTATCTGATTGCGCAGTCTGTACAGTGTGCGAAATCGGGAATCGGACACTTCCGGATAGCAACGGACAGTTAATCCGGACAGATGCGCGATCGGCCAGAATAGGGCAGTAGCGCTCAGCGACGTTTGGAACGGGTTTTATTGAAGGGTGGTCTTTCCTGCTCGATTTCTATTTTTCGTTTTTCTCTCCAAAAATCAGCGTCTTGCCGCCTCGTCGTTAAGACATGAGGTACGTACGGCCCGATGATGGCCGCAAGAATAATAACGATGAGTCCCGCGATGGCCATAATGAAAAAAGGACAGACTGGTTAAAGTTCTGTCCTACGGCCGGGGGAACATCAGTTAATAGTAAAACTGATCGGGATTGTCAAGTAAACCTAGCTTATGTGCATAATTGAAAACACCTACATATTACTACCAAACGGGCGGTTTCGTGAGCACCTTTCCGCTCGAAAGCACAATAGTGTTTGAAAATTGGTTCGCCGCGTAGTTGTCGGAGCTCATCGTCACATCGTTATCGACATGGTGGCGAAGCTCTCGATTTACGCGTTCGCGAGGGAAGGCAACAGTCCGAGTTACGTCCGGATACTCGTTCCTTATATACTCGAGAGGCGGTATTTGGTCGGTGTCGCCGGTAACGAAAACAAGTGTGTCGACAGCTCCTTTTTGGCACAATTCCAATGCTTTGACTGCGATCGCGACGTCTGTCTTTTTCTCTTCTTGGCTGCGCCAGCTCTTATCACAATGCCGGCACGTGATATTCTTGGACTTAAATCTGCCTTGGATGATGAAGACGCCACTATCTTCGAGAGCTTGTAGGTAGATTCGCTGCCGCGCATGCGCATGCTGTCCGCGGTGATCGGCCGGAGCCGTGAAATAGTACACCTCGTGGAGCTGTCCACTGGGCTCAATGTTAATCAGAAGCGCGCGGCACATCGCCCGAAGATCCAACCACTTCACACCCGAGCCATCTATATCCTGAGCATCATCCAGGGAGTGATAGAGGTTAAACCCGTCTATTAAGAATGTGACTCTGCGGCTCATATATAAAAAAACCCACGGATCGGAACCCGTGGGGGGCCGCTCATCGCGCCTAAAGGCACAGATAAAGCGGGGTTGATTTCAGTGATAAGGTACGTAATTTTTCGTAAAGTGTTTCAAATTTGAAACACTTTAAGATACCGCGCACCTATTCAGACTGAATATCGGCCCATCTCACGGGTAAAATAATAAAATGGTCGGCACCTACCCGCCGCCGGCCCCAAATATAGGCGTCAAAACCTTGGTTTTTGAACGTTCTGGCCCTTTATAGCATTTCAATTGATTGCCCACGTTTATTTCATTGACTCCATGGTCACGCTCGTATATCGAGCCAAATCCCTCAATTCGTCCCAATTAGACTCGCTCCACGCTGGCTGAGTGGAGTGAAACGTACAGCCGGCAATACCCGCCACGCGGCCCTCTCTATCCAATACGGGCACCAGGTACTCGTCGTGGATTTTGTATTGCTCCAGGTAAAATTGAGAGGCTTCGTCATTTCCATCCATGTGCATCGACCGGCGGTAGTATCCCTCGTTTGCGAGCTCGTGAATGATGAAGTCCCACGAGAAGGCAACCAGGCCTTGCGAATCGTTAAGAATTGGTTTTACGACCGAGTCGACGCTCTCATAGATCATCGAGAGCTTATCCCAGTGCAACTCGCCGATTTTTAATACCGTGCCATTATGCAGCGAATAAATGAATGCGCGCGAGACGCCCGTGCTCTCTCTCAGATCGTGAAGGTGCGTACGTATTGCTTTTGAAAGCATGTAGCGCTGCTTCTGCTGGCCGGGCCTTCTACTCTTGATCCAACGCCGAATCGCGAGAGGTATGATCACAGCGAGCAGCGGCGTAAGCACCAAGAGCACGATTTGTTGCGAAAAGGGTAATTCCATTTCTTCGATCTCCAATTTCAGGACAAGTGATAGTTGTCCTAGTTATTGAGGAAGAAAAAGCCACCGATCGCTGCGGCTGCGGCGAGAGCGGGGCCGACGAGACTTTTCTTTTCTACCGGCGCCGGCTCGGCATCGACTGCCGTGCTTACTACCTGCTTGGTGAAAAGACGGGCAGCCGGAACCGCCCGGAAAGCCTCAACGCTCTGGACGTAGCGCGTCGTGCGCGCTCTAACTACGGCGGCGGCGCTTGCCTTTTGCAGTGGAGCCGCTGGCGTTAGTTGTAGCACTTTTACGGGCTCGGGTGTTGCCAGCTTTAGCGTTTGCACCGTCACCACCTCTTTTTTTGGCGGCGCCGGCACCGCGGGCGCCGTAATGCCATAGCGCAGGCGCACGTACGTGGTGAGCGCCCCAATGATGTAGTTCGCGGGCGTCGTCTTGGTGCTCGCCGAGAGCGCGAGCACGTAGGCATCCTTCGTCCAGCGGCCGCTCTGCTGGATCGCCTCGTAGGCTTTCAGAAGAATGGCGGGGATGTTACCGGGTAAGACCAGGAGGGCGTTCTGGGCCGCGACGTCGTTGATGACGCCCGCCGCAAGCTGTGAGTTATTTGTATACATGGCTTTTCACGTTGAGTAGATGCGCTAAAACCCCGTTTTATGCGGGCAGAGCTACGACCGTGATTGGGCCAACTTCACTAGCAGGCCAAGTGCGAACACGAGGCCAACGTTGCGAAGAGAAAATACCGTATTTCCACGCTTTGGATCCGATTCGCTGGAATCGGCGATTATGCGGCGAGGAACGTTGTAGTGCGTCACCCTTCCACTGCTGTTTCGAACGGCCCACTTCTTGATGTTGTGGCCGCCGGCTTTGTAGCCGCGCTGGAGCGCCGAGCTGAGTGTTGAGGGCGCCACATCGATGACTTCGGCCAACTGTAAGCCGTTTAATTTCTTGGCCTTCATGCTTTTATTTTTGGCGGCCATGATGCGAAAACGCTTCACAACCTCTTTCAGCTGGTTCGTTAACGGTAACGCGGGCGCAACACGAGCTCAGTGGCCGACCTGCGCCTTACGGGGCGCGCGGCCACTTCTGATCTGACGGCACGATGCGTCCTTGTTACGCGCTCGATCGCGCTCGAGGGGATGCGTTAGCGTTACTGGAAACAGATCACGAATTACGATCTATTTGAGTATCGCTACCGTTCCGAGCGCAAAGGCTCCAACCCCGGCAATGAGTCGATGTCGCCTGAGTCGTTGATTGTTCTCTTGCAGTACGCCTCGAAGTTTCGATTCTGCCGATAGCTGCTCATCTTTCGTCGTTACCAGGTGCTCCCAATCGCTAATGAGCGTTCGGAGTACGGTGATTTCGACCTGAGCTTGAGAATACGCTGCATCCGACGCCGCCTTGGATTCTACCTGGGCGTTGCGAAGCGATTCGTATTTAGGAAGCAGATCAGTAGCCAGGAACATGTAATCGAGCGCCGCTGCGCGTTCCATCCACACTCCTGGACTGCCGTCGATGGCCATTACGACCACGGTATCTTCAGTTGTTGAGGTCTCGGGTAAGTCTACCGCCTGGGCCGTAGAGCATACTGCGAAGACGAGCAGCAAGCAGAGAGTCGCTAATATTTTCATGCGTGGGTCCTCTTTCAATGGTTTGTGATAAATCCAGTTGTAGCGCTGAAACGATCACCGCGAGTGAGTCGCCGCGACGTTCCGCACGAAACCGATGATGCGCCACCACCCTCAGCGTATCGGTTCGCACTTTCAGTATTGAGGTCAAAGAATCGGCTGTCGCCTCCTTTTGCTCAATTTTCAGTTCGTAGGCCGCCTCAAGCTGCCTGGCCACGCGGGCCGTAGCTAGTTCGTTCGCCGCGTAGCCCCCGATGGCCATCGAGAGCGTGATGATGATTGCGTAGAGTGTCAGCTGAGACTTCATTTGTCTTTGGGGGCCGTCAGGCCCATTGATTTAGATCCGGCTGCCGATGAAGACCACTTTGAGTCCTTTTCCGGCGATGGTGGAGCCGATCTGATCGATGTCGATCGTGATTTCGGCATCGTCGGAAAAAACTTCATCCGAAATGACGGCAGGCGTCGCGGCCGTCGTGCTCGTTTTTTCCGTAGAATCGATGGTGAGCTTGGTGCTCAGGATCGTAGCGCCACCTTCGTTGATATCCACGGTCACCGTCGCATCCGTTGGGGCGGTGTTCGCCGAGGCCCGCACGCCCGAAAGGCGGAATGCGTAGGGCATCCGGAAGGTGTGTTTTGTCGTTCCCGTGCTCAGATTCGTGGTTTCGTCGCCTACCTTGATCACGATCGCTTCGGCGATGACGCCTTCCGTGCGAACATCAACACAATCCCACTTCGTATCGGCTGCGTTGTAGATGAACGTCAGGTAGATTGTGTTCGAAATGGTGGTTGATTCCGGAAGCGAGGCGCCGAAAGCGCGGTAGATCGCGTTCCACGTCAGAGCGCGGGCCGTCGCATCGTCGGTAACGCGGACTATGAGCTGCTGGCCATCCGTTGGCGATCCCGAGGGCGCTGCAAAAGCTGCTGCTGCTGCCTGGGCCGTAATGACAAATACATCGGTCGTATCGGCATTCGGCGTCGGCGTGGCCGCAGACGCCGCTGAGACGATACGAGGAACGTCGTGATCCTGCAGAATCTGATTTCCCTTGCGGTAATATCGGATGCCGGTTAAGAGGTCGGTGTAGCGTTCGTGCAGACCGAGTTTCGTCGGTACGCCGTTTGCACGGGTGCTTTTGATACGGGCGCGTTCAGTGTAAGGCATGATAATTCAGGGTTTAATTCGTGATTCTGGGCATATTTCATCTTTTGAAAAACAGGGCGATAAACAGAGTCGGGGCGTATGACTCCTCCTTTCCCATCTTCGTCGGACTTGGAATCGACGATAATTTCTCGGCACGCCGCCGCAAAAACGCACAGCATTATTGTGATTAGCAGTATCCAAGCTGTTCTATCGAGTAGTCGCTGATTCACTTTATAAATTCTTTGCGGTGCAGGATGCTATTTCAGCGTTTTATGGAAGTGGTTGGGTAAAGTGGTGCTAGGTACCGGGTTGCTCAGGTAATTTCTTGAGCCGCGGCAGTCAGCACGTATTGCATTTTTTGTCTCAACATCCGTTTTAATTGGTAGGCCAGGCTGCGTGGTTTTCAACATCAAAATTGCCAGCATCCAAATCGGAGAGAGCAAGAACCTCAGACTCAATCGCATCAGAAGCGTCTCTAATGGCTTTTATTGCGATCCTTAGATCGCGTGCCTGTTTTGCCGAAGCCCTTTGAGAAGCGGTCAACGCGTCGCCGTTGATTCGTATTTCGAGTAACGATACCCAAAGAGCGTTGGCGTTTTCGCGAGTGTGCGCAGGGGCGATAGACTCAATGCGCTGTCCAGCTTCTAGCTTGATCTCGCGAACCTTTCTGATTGCGTGGTCGAAGTGAGAGACGTGTGCAGCAAGAACAGACATAACCGTATTTCTGTCGCTTTCCTCTGCACCCACCACGGTTAATGCGCGTGGGAATTTCTTTACCTTCCCACCTTCTAAAATGGCTCGGCCATTTGACCCTACTCGCCTTTTTGATGAGCCAACCCTGACGACCGGTACGCCAGCGGCAATAAGCTCATGCTTAAATGAGCGAGATATTTCTTTTTCTGTTTCTACGTAAATCATATTAAGACCACTCTACACTCGCCATAAAAATGTCTGCTGCACCGCTGGATCCTGATGGGTAATGAACCTCTATCCACATGGTATCGCCTGCCGCCCATGCCGTTGCCAAGTCTGTTATTTCATATTCATACAGATCGCCGAAGCCAGAAGATGAAACCCCACCATCTACCGTAGATCCGGCAACATCCTCGTCTGACTCAACAGTGCCATACATTGCCTCGTCATGTGCCAAAAGGGCAATTCCGAAATCCAAAGCAGGGGTAGTTCCCTGCTTCCATCCAAAAACAGAAACCTTGTCTAATGATGTCATGGTTGGTGGCAGAATGACCCCAGTTACCGCCGCCTCTGCGCCGGCGTTTAATTCGACTTTCGAGTAAATCTGAACGGTTCCAGCATCTAAGTATCCTCCTCGGACCTGTGTAGCAGTACCATCTGCAAAAAACAAGGCGGTGATTGTGCCGCCGCCGCCAGCAGAATCTTGTGTAGAGGGAAAAAAGAACATCCTATCCGCGTGAGTGGCTATTCCCATCACCCGCGCTACACTTGGAGCGGTCTGTGTAAGGGCCCCAGCCGTTGCCGATAGATAAATGGGATTTCCGACCGTCCAGGTCCAGCTATCATCTCGCAGAATCGTGTTCGGCATTGCAAACAGACCGGCAGCGTCAGCAGCAATCGTGGCAATCGCGATTACAACGCCCCTCTCCGCTGGCGCAGCGCCGTCTGCGTCCGCTTTCCACGCCTTCCCGTCAGACTTGATATAACAGGGCTGTCCAAAGACAAGGGCCTCTCCTGCGGTCAGAGATATGGTATTCCCACTGGCCTTGTGATCAGCGGAAGGCGCAGCGATGTGGCCAATGTTAAACTCATTTAGATCAAGATCGGCGCCGAGCTGCGGACTTGTATCCGCGACAACGTTTGCGATAGCGCTGGCGGCAATACCGTCCAGCTTCGAGTGGTCAGCGTCCGTGAAGACGTTTGAGTCGCTGGCCGCTTCAACGGCGGTACGAATCTCAGCGTCCGTCTGATCGGTCGTCGCACTGGCCTCGATCGCTGCCAGTTTCGAGATATCGCCCGCGGTGGTGAACTTTTTCGTGGTACCCGAATCATCCAGGTCGTCCGGATCGATGACGACGGCGCCGGTCTTTGAGTTGACCGAATCGACGGGCGCTGAGGTGGAGTCAGAAAAGAGTTCGAACGTGACCGCTGTCGTGCCTACGACGATGGCGCCCGTAGTCGTGATGATGAATCCTTTCTTGCCGTTGGCCGTGCCGCTGATTACGCGAAGGTAGAATCCGCTCGTCACTTCGGTATCTTCATCTGCATCCGTGGCTCGCGACCAGGCGCCGGCAGCTGTGATGTACACACCATTCTCTGAGCCGGTCGACTGATCTTTTACCAGGATGCGGCTCGTCGATGTGAGGATGCCGTCAATCGTCTGCTCTCCCGAGAGCGTAACATTTGCCGTCGTGGCCAGGTCAGCGGCTGCTTTTGGATCCAGGCCAGCCGAGAGGGCGTCAGCGTATTGTTTCGTTGCCGCGTGCAGAGCGGCCGTTGGATCGGCGTCGAGCGTAATCTTGCCCGTCATCGTGCCGCCACTCTTCATGAGCGCGTTGGCCGCTGCGACGTTCGTCGCGTCCGTCACATCGGCGGCGGCCTCGATGGCGTCGAGCTTCGAATGGTCAGCGTCCGTGAACACGTTTGAGTCGGACGCTGCTTCGACTGCCGTACGAATCTCAGCGTCCGTCTGGTCGGCTGTAGCGGAGGTTTCGATGCCATCCAGCTTCGTCTTGAGCGCATCGGTGAGCACATTCGAGTCTGAGGCCGCGCCCACAGCTGTACGAATCTCGGCGTCCGTCTGATCGGCCGTCGCGGAGGCCTCGATAGCATCTAGCTTCGAATGGTCGGCATCGGTGAACACATTCGAATCGCTCGCCGCTTCGACCGCCGTGCGAATCTCGGCGTCCGTCTGATCGGCTGTGGCGCCATCTTCGGCACCATCGAGCTTGACGTGATCGGCGTCGGTGAACACGTTCGAATCCGCAGCCGCCTCAACGGCCGTGCGAACCTCGGTGTTCGACATTGTTGGGAGCTCGATGACCGAGCCGCCGTCTTGGATCAGCAGAGCCGGGTCTATGTGCCGTAAATAGACTTCATCTAGTCCCAGCACATCAGGCGTTTCGTCGCCGTGGGTGAGTCTGGCTTTATTGTGAACCTCGTGGCTCATGCGTGATCACGACCTCACCGCTCGAAAGATGACGTGGAGCAATACCGCAAACATGACCTTGCCAGGCGTTTTGGAGGGTCTGGATAGACCGTTTCCGTTTGGCTCTAAATCCGCCTGGGCCTGGGTCGCGGGCACAGTTTCAGGCTGGGAAGAGGGGGCGGGCTCTGTAGCGGATCCGGTTTGTGCGGGTGTGCCGGTGATGTTCTGCTGGTCCGGAGCTTCGTTATTGCCCGAATTACCTTGTGCTTCTTGTGACTGAGACGGAATCATGGGAACCGGGGCTTCGTTTTTTACTTGCCCAGGTGCAGACTCCGCTGCAGACATGACGACTTGGTTTTTTGACGGGCTGGTTGTGAATCCAGCTTGACCTCGACTCGTGCCGGAAGGCGCACCCGCGCCACCGGCATCTCGCAAGCGTAGTTCGAGTTCTTCGTCCGTTTCAGCAAAACGCTTCGGGCGAAATAGAAATAAGGATCCACTTCTGGAGCTGCTCTGAATGGCAGTCTCCACGTTGATGCGGCCGCCCTGTTCGCTTTTTCCAGACGTGTTCACAGCTTCTCGAAATAGGCCAGCGGGGTCGCTCGCAAACGCCTCAGCGAATCCCGGAATGGATGCGAACTGGCCTCGTCTGGCCATTACGTTCATGGCCGCCACAACGCGCCCTGGATTGGCCCCCAGGCGAGCTCCCGCCTCAATTTCCGCTGCTCGAATGAGTCTTTGCAGCAATGCTGCTCTCTCACGGCTGGTCATATTAATCCAGGTAAATGGGTGAAGTGAGACGGCGGCTTAGAAACAGTTGGGCGGGTTGCGGCAGCGCTATGAAATCCCGATAAATGGGTGTAGTGAAGGCGACGATCCGGAAATAATCAGCCGGATCGATGCAACGATTTTTGATCCAGACGCCTTCCTGGCCATCGTGGTAGATGTTTCTTGAATTGCCCTCGATCACGTATCCGCACGTTCCCGTCCAACTGAGTACAATGCCGATATGGCCAAATCTTGTGTTTCCGCGTAGCCAGATTGCTAGGTCTCCCGGCTGCGGCTCATAGAGCCCCATAAGGACACTGGACGCCTTGTGGCTCTGTCGCGTTATGAAATCGCTGGCCAGCGCAGAGCGGATACTGGGCCACTCCAACAGGCTACTGTTCGCATTCAGGCAGTGCGTCACGAATGCAGCGCACCATGGATTGCCAACCGGCAACCCAACGCCAGCGAGAAACATTTCCACTTCCGCGCCTTGGTTCGTTCCCACTTCGCGCACTCCGACATAGGCCATGGCCGTGTCGGCGTGTGCCTGGGCGAGCGCATCAGCGGACAGAGCGTGAAGAAGAACGAGTGATATGACCAGCGAGCGGATCACTAAAACGCTGACGACATTACTCGGCCCATCATCAGAAGCAAGCCCAGGTAGTACAGGCCAACAGCCGTATTTTGCTTTCTAAGCTCAATGATGAGATTCATCTCCTTCAACACAATCGCGTCGTAGGCATAGATGTACGTGAGGATGGCCGTCACCTTGGTCAGACCAACAACGAAATCGCTGTATTCCTTGGCCACTGCCAGAACCCACGGCAGGACGATGACTGCGGCGGTGATCGCAGCAAGGAGAAAGAGGATGTTCCGGATGTGAAATGCTTTTCCCATGGTCGTATTCGATTGTTTGGATTCTCTCGAGAGATGTAATCTTTTCGCATCGGCGGCCAGAAGGCGATGCGTCCTTTCGGCGCCGCAGAGCCGCTTTTGCGAGCTGCCGGCATGTAATGGTTTCGTTACCTCACTTATCGCCGCAGCCGCAGTCTCGATTGGCTCCCGAGAGCGAGCGATAGCCCTCGCCAACTGCTTTTCGGGAGGTCGGCACCACGTCCTGGCGAATGACCATCGTAACCACGCCTGCCTGAGCGGCTCTGCGCTTCTTGATGTCCTGAAAGTGATCCTGCCGCTGAGCTTCGGATCGCGCCCTAGCGGCGGCGTGCGCTGTGGCGAAGTCTATCTGATTCATAGGAAAAATCGTTTAATGATGACGGTCAGGGCGATGCTTGAGGCGAGCTTCAAGAAGTCCTTGCCACTGCCTGCCGGCATCACCGGCTCACTAACCGAGATTGGCGGACGATCTTCTGCGGCAGGAGGCGCATCGTTATCGGTGTTCGGGGGATCGTCTATAAATTCCGGCCGGGGATCGACTATCAATACCGGGGTTACATCCACGGGCTTTTCTGCCTCCAAAGCCGTCGGGGACACGGGCTGCTCGGTCAGATCCGGAGTTTTAATCACTGGCGGCTTCAACACTAGGATGGGAGGCTGCGGCCTTGTGCCTAACTCATCGGGTAGTATGTCTTTGGGCGGCACAGCCACCAGCGGATCACCGATTGGCATCGTAATGACGGGCGTGGGCATGACATCATCCTTTTCAAACAATACCGTGGGGCCCGTTATGCTCGGATAAAACTGAATGATCGATGGCGTGGGCGCAGGCGGCACGAGTCGCTGCTCCTCGATACTGGCCAGGCGCAGGCTTTCGGCGCGCTCAATCTCTTCTGCGGCGATGCGCTCCCTCTCTGCTTGAATCGCCCGTGCTTGCTCTGCTGCGAGGACTTCTGCCAGGCGGCGCGCTTCCTCTGCCGCCTTTGCCGCTGCAAGCTGCGCTGCAGCGCGTTCCTGCTCGGCCAGTCGGGCGCGCTCCACATCGGCTGCCTGGATCCGAATGTTTTCGTTGATCGCTTTCATGACGGCGGCGGCAATGCTCGTATTCCGGATCTGAGCCGAAATCGTAGAGTCAGTCCAGTTGCGTTTTCGAGCTTCGTTCTCGAAGTAGCGGGCCATGTGCAGCGTGGCCGTTGGGAGCGCTGGATTCCCCAGGTCTCCCATAGCTGCACGCGTCCAATCGGTCGCAATGTCTCCAAGACTGCAACCGACCGATATTCTGCAAAAATCCTCTGCCGCCTGGTTGATCGTGCCAATGGTGTTTTTAGCCCATGCGATCGCGCTCGTCACGACGACCTTGTAATCGCTCTCGTAGGACGTCGCCGTCTTGAGTACCGAGCGAAACATCAGCGACTGAGCCAGTGCATTCATGGCATCACGCTTCCAGGGGTCGGAATATGTGAGCGCTGCGGCCTGAATTACTTCAACAGCCTTTGCCCGCGCTGCCCGCGCGGCGGCTTCACGGTCCAGGCGTTCCAGAATGCCCCGGTAGAGTACACTTGCTTCGACGATCAGCGGAATGATGGCTTGGCGAGCAACCGCGTATGCCGGTGCCACCATGCCTAGACGGCGACCTTCGAAATCTAGCTGCATCGCCAGGAGCATTGCGCCTGAATACGGCGTTTTGACATCAAACGACGGCTTCCAGGTGTCCCATTCGTGAGTGTACAAGCTGCCGATCACGACGGATTTCCGGTGGGACAGGATGGTGGTGCCAGATACCGTTACCGGAAGGACTTTGTATACCTGTTGCGTTTGGAGCGCTGACGTTAGTCTTGGCAAAAGCGAGCGGAGCGCTTGGGCCGTCGTGTAGTTTGGGCTCGTTGGCGATGTGGCTATGCTGTAGGGCCTGTTCAAGGTCGCACTATTGATGGCCGCTTTCGTGCTGGCTAAAAGAGTGGCCATAGAGAGCCATTCTTCGAGGTATCGCACAGTTGCGTCAGAACTCTTTCCGGCCGCCGCCACTACATCTGACGGGTTGCTGCGGCTTCTTACCAAATCTGTGAAAGTCATGGCTGTCGTCCTTTGTAGTTGAGATAGATGGTTGCGCCAATGAGGATTCCTACCATGAGGAGAACCTTCCTATTTGCTGAACCAGTCCGGCGATCGTCGCGCCAGCTGCGGGCGCGGTTTCGGCCGCAACCGCGTCGTCCTTGAGTAGAGGCGCCGGCTCGCTGCGCCCGGCCGTCTCGAGTCCTGATAATTGATAGGGGGAATCGTATCCCATAATGCTTGGATTGCTCATTGTCTCGTTCTCCATATTGCTACCACGCCGGCGCCGGCCAGGAGCAGAGTCCACCACGGTAATTGCTTTGCGGCAAGCGATCCCTCGGGGCTCAACCACGGCAGATTGTCATCGTCCGAGAGCACGACGTCACCAGGTGGCTGGTTTGGAACCGGAAGCACCCATCCTGCGCTGTCGCTCGCGCACACGCTCGTGCGAGAGGCACGGATTTGCCGGAAATATTCAGAGCGCAGCGTCACGTCCGATCCGTATCGGCCGCGGGTCGTGCACGCGTCGCTTCGGCAGTCTGGACCAGCGTTGTATGCCGTGAAGACCTCGAACCAGGAGCGCCCGGTGGCCTTGAGCGCCGCCAGATGTTCGATGCCGTAATCGATGATTCCAGCATGATCCCAGGGCGTCTGAACGCCGTTTCTCGCGAGCGCTCTCGCATGGCCAGCTACCAATACGTTAATCTGCATGATGCCCCAGGACGAACCGTCGTCACCCACCCATTTCGCGCTGGGATTCCGATCGAAATACATACCGATGCTCGACTCCTGGCTCGCAACGGCCAGGGCGTAGTAGAGCGGCACGCCATAGTAGCGGGCCGACTTGTCGATGAGCCGGGCATACCCATTGGCGCACGCATGAGCGAGCTCAGTGGCCACGGACTGTTTTGTGATCAAGTAATTAGCTGTCGCCATTTCGGCGCACCTCCGTAATACAGCACTCGCCCGTTGTTGGCGCAGCCGCCCACAAATAGGTGATCGGACCCCTATGATTCAGCGTCGCCTCAATGAAGAGACCTGCGGTCGCCACAACCTTGACGGTGAACCGATTGGTTTTGGGCTTCTCAGAGCTGTAGGCGATGTAGAGATCCACGTCGGTCAGGTTATTAACGATGATGCCTTCGCGAAGCGGGGACACGTCCATCAAATCCCCTGAGAGGGGAGTCTTCGGGACGTTGACAATGGTTGTGTTGTCCATGATCTATTTCCAGAAGTAGGTCTCGGCCATCGCGCAGGCGCGCTGCGCATTGGCGCCGTCCATGTTGTCGAAGCTCACGTAAAACTTGCGGTGCGTGCCGATGATGAAGGGGTTTTGCTCGTCCTGATATTTGTACATCCGGTCAACCTGGGAGGCGTAGACATCTTCGAGCAAAATTTGCTTGTTGCCCTCGGTCGTAATTCGCAGGTCAGCCTCGTCTCCGCTGGCTACGAAGAGTCGCGCGAATACGAGGTCCGATCGGCCCATGTCGTTCAGCTCGTGCTTGGAGCCGGTCTGTCCAGCCGTGAGCGCCACGGTCGAGACGTAGGCAAAAAACACGTGCGGAATCCGGCCCTCGGCGTCGCCGTGGAGGTCGCGCAGATATTCCTGCATTGGCTCCAGTGCGTCTTGAAGGAAGCCTGCCAGCGTAAGCGTAACGACGGCGTTCGCGGCGCCGACGTTCTTTATTTCGAAAAGAATCGGCTGATTCTCATCGATAATGATCGGCGCGTGAAGGTCTCGCGTCTCGAACAACTTGTGCAGGAGATTGGCCTTGATGGTGCTGAAAACGATGATGCGGCCCGCCGTCTTGCACGTCACTTCCAGCTCGTCGAGAGGCTTATCGGAGTTGAACTGCATCGACATGATGCCCCACGCCCCGCGGTCCTTGGCGCGAAAGGAAAACGTCGTGCTATCGGTAGCGCCTGCATTAATCGTTGCGGAAAGCGACGGGCGGTAATGCGCCGTTGGCCCTTTCCAAGATTGGTGCCTTAACATATCTGTAATTGGGTATCAGTGAGAGCGTTGCGAGAGCCGCCGACCATCGGGTACATGGGGACATACCCGACCCCTGGTCGGGACTCTCGCTTCGCAATACATAGAAATC
>CBDFGO010000002.1:0-1578864 GCA_965247125.1 Rhodothermales bacterium
TTCTCCATATTGCTACCACGCCGGCGCCGGCCAGGAGCAGAGTCCACCACGGTAATTGCTTTGCGGCAAGCGATCCCTCGGGGCTCAACCACGGCAGATTGTCATCGTCCGAGAGCACGACGTCACCAGGTGGCTGGTTTGGAACCGGAAGCACCCATCCTGCGCTGTCGCTCGCGCACACGCTCGTGCGAGAGGCACGGATTTGCCGGAAATATTCAGAGCGCAGCGTCACGTCCGATCCGTATCGGCCGCGGGTCGTGCACGCGTCGCTTCGGCAGTCTGGACCAGCGTTGTATGCCGTGAAGACCTCGAACCAGGAGCGCCCGGTGGCCTTGAGCGCCGCCAGATGTTCGATGCCGTAATCGATGATTCCAGCATGATCCCAGGGCGTCTGAACGCCGTTTCTCGCGAGCGCTCTCGCATGGCCAGCTACCAATACGTTAATCTGCATGATGCCCCAGGACGAACCGTCGTCACCCACCCATTTCGCGCTGGGATTCCGATCGAAATACATACCGATGCTCGACTCCTGGCTCGCAACGGCCAGGGCGTAGTAGAGCGGCACGCCATAGTAGCGGGCCGACTTGTCGATGAGCCGGGCATACCCATTGGCGCACGCATGAGCGAGCTCAGTGGCCACGGACTGTTTTGTGATCAAGTAATTAGCTGTCGCCATTTCGGCGCACCTCCGTAATACAGCACTCGCCCGTTGTTGGCGCAGCCGCCCACAAATAGGTGATCGGACCCCTATGATTCAGCGTCGCCTCAATGAAGAGACCTGCGGTCGCCACAACCTTGACGGTGAACCGATTGGTTTTGGGCTTCTCAGAGCTGTAGGCGATGTAGAGATCCACGTCGGTCAGGTTATTAACGATGATGCCTTCGCGAAGCGGGGACACGTCCATCAAATCCCCTGAGAGGGGAGTCTTCGGGACGTTGACAATGGTTGTGTTGTCCATGATCTATTTCCAGAAGTAGGTCTCGGCCATCGCGCAGGCGCGCTGCGCATTGGCGCCGTCCATGTTGTCGAAGCTCACGTAAAACTTGCGGTGCGTGCCGATGATGAAGGGGTTTTGCTCGTCCTGATATTTGTACATCCGGTCAACCTGGGAGGCGTAGACATCTTCGAGCAAAATTTGCTTGTTGCCCTCGGTCGTAATTCGCAGGTCAGCCTCGTCTCCGCTGGCTACGAAGAGTCGCGCGAATACGAGGTCCGATCGGCCCATGTCGTTCAGCTCGTGCTTGGAGCCGGTCTGTCCAGCCGTGAGCGCCACGGTCGAGACGTAGGCAAAAAACACGTGCGGAATCCGGCCCTCGGCGTCGCCGTGGAGGTCGCGCAGATATTCCTGCATTGGCTCCAGTGCGTCTTGAAGGAAGCCTGCCAGCGTAAGCGTAACGACGGCGTTCGCGGCGCCGACGTTCTTTATTTCGAAAAGAATCGGCTGATTCTCATCGATAATGATCGGCGCGTGAAGGTCTCGCGTCTCGAACAACTTGTGCAGGAGATTGGCCTTGATGGTGCTGAAAACGATGATGCGGCCCGCCGTCTTGCACGTCACTTCCAGCTCGTCGAGAGGCTTATCGGAGTTGAACTGCATCGACATGATGCCCCACGCCCCGCGGTCCTTGGCGCGAAAGGAAAACGTCGTGCTATCGGTAGCGCCTGCATTAATCGTTGCGGAAAGCGACGGGCGGTAATGCGCCGTTGGCCCTTTCCAAGATTGGTGCCTTAACATATCTGTAATTGGGTATCAGTGAGAGCGTTGCGAGAGCCGCCGACCATCGGGTACATGGGGACATACCCGACCCCTGGTCGGGACTCTCGCTTCGCAATACATAGAAATCAGCCCTTCCTGGCTAAACCAGGTCGAGTTTGGTGATTTCTTCCGGCATCTTCTCCCGCGCGAACTGCATCTCGCAGCGCAGGCCCCACGCACCGCCTTGGGCGGCTGTCACCCAGTGCGCGGCCGTCGGCAGCGCGAACGAGCTATCCAGAAACAGCTTGAGGCCGAAGACCGTGCCCGCAGGGATGCGGATCGGCTCTTCCAGCTTCATGACCACTGAGCCTGGCCAGAAGAAATTCTGTACAGATCCCGTGAGGGCGTCCGAAGCGAATTTATTCTGCGTGAAAAACTCGACACCGGTCAGGTCTGCGACCTGGGCGAATGTCAGTTTTTTGACGACGATGCGCGAGCCGATTTCAATCTGAAGACGCGAGGCGACGAGCGCCTGGTAGAGCGTGTTCGCATTGATGTTCGTTACTTCTTTCACCCACGGCAGCGTCGGCTGAAACCCAATCGCGAGGATGTGAGTGTCCAGGTTCGTAGGGCTGAACGGCTGCTGCTCGTAGTTCTGGTCGGTGATACCCAGTGTCGTACTGCGTGGGAAAAACTCGACTTCAGTATTGTCATTGACAAGTGGCTGAGTGTCGTAGTAGAAATCCAGCAGAGGGGTTCCCTCCAGGTTGTAGGACTTGATCTGCATTTTTTGAGTCAGTCTGGTTAAAAACTCTTGATTCCCCCAGGAGCGTTACCAGATCGCGCGACTCGCTCACACAGACGGTTTACCGTACTGGAGAGCAGCAGTGAAGCCGAAGGTTCCGGGCTGATTGCTGAAGTCCATCGCGGCGATGAGCGTACCAACAGCAGCTGGAATATGCAGCTTCAGGTAAAACGGCGTTTGCGCCGCAATTTCGAACGGCTGCCATAGGTTCGTCATCGGGGCTTCCCGAAAATGGACGTAGGCATTCTCATCCGGCGTCGCGCCCGCACCAGCCGTATCGGTGATGTGAAAGGACGGGACAGAAGGCCTGCAGCGGTTCAATGAAAAAAACTTGACCAGCGGCACGGCGAACAGGCGCCGATTACCGGCCTGCAAACGCATCTCAACGATCATCTGCGCCATGCCGTTCACAAGCTGCTGAACTTTGACAGCGTCAGCGGTGTTGTCGTGGATGATCGGCATCTGGGCGCTAAAACCCAGCCCCACCGCGTAGTAATCTTCCACGCCGTCGAAGGGCTGGTTTTCGTAGTTCTGCGAGAGGATGGACTGGGTCGGGCTCTGCTGAAAGAAGCGAACTTCTGTAAGCGAGCCGTCGACGGTGCGCGAATCGTAATACGTGTTAGGTATCCCGATCGCGTTCGCGTCTATTTTTTGGACGATATGTCCTATTGGGCTTTGGAACATGATTGTATTTCCTGGTCTGAAACGATTGTGAATACCCCCCACGGGATCACGGGACCGACCAGGACCAGACTCCTACGTTAGACGGAATCTGTAAGCTCAATGAAGCGTGCCGGGGCATCCTCCACGACCGCTGCCGGCAGCTGCACGGGCTCAAACGCTGGACCTTCGAGAGTTCCTGCAGTATTGCCAACGGGTCTGGACAAGAACTCGGATGCTGGCGAGAAGAACGGCACGTAGCTTGCCACAATTTTGACGAGTGCCACGGCTGAGTCAACTTCCATGCCCGTCGCGACACCTTGGGGAAGATCACCCCCCTGCCTCTTCACGACCTGTGCCACGAGAAAAGGAGCGACGACGCGAGTAATCTGCTTTGCCGGACCTCCTATCCGATCAAATACTGGACCCAACAATGGGTTGTTAATCAGGTACGATGTACCAAAGGCACTGGCAGCGGCCCCCGCAGCGATTGAAACTGATCTCGGGACCGTCCGTGCCGCGCTTTGTATGGTTTTCTTAGCTTTTCCCACTTTCTTATTGCGGTTTGTGTTGTTAGAACGGTGAATGCGAGAGCCCAGCTGGGCCGCTCTTTTGGTGGAAGGGGATTTGGAATCGTTCCTTCCGTTTTTGAGACTGACGCCGCGATGTGCGGCCTCTGCTTCAAAAAAGTCGGCAACCTGTGACTCACTCGTGAGATATGTGTCTTTGGTTGAGCTCACCTGAGCCTCGAGGTGGTTGCCTAGATTCTTAAATGACGAACTATGTCCAGCCTTTTTAAGGGAGGATCTCGCTCTCGATATTCGTTGTGATGCATTCATGCCTTTTGGGGAATGCTTGTTTTTAATCTGCGCTGAAATTCGCGCGCTCCGATGAGGGCGAGTACCTGTTTTTTGTTCGGAACCTGGATTTCGCGGTGCTTGTTGCGCAGCACCAGGCGGCGCAGCGCGTCGCGTAATAACAATTTGCTTTCTTCGGAATCGACGACCGTCTCTGCGGCGCGCATTTCTGCGATGTGGATTCGCCGGCCTTTTTTGCTGGTCCGCGTCCGTTTGGTGAACGTGAGCGCGCCTGTGCCCTCACTCCATTTTACGGGTGTTCCTGCCGTGTATCTCTGGATGTAGTTGTTCATCCATCCGACGCCAATGCTGGCCCCGCGACCCTTTTGGAGTATGTCGGCCAAACGAAGAACGACCCTGGGCGCAGCTTTCTTCGGAGCCCGGCGCCCCTGCATTTTTTTTGTCTTGGCGGCTTTTTCGGACACAACAGGCTTGATGGGCTTTCTGGCAACTTTATCGATCTCGGATTTCTTCATCGGGATATTGATCCTGAAGCCTGAGTCCGGATCAGCCCACCGATTCTTTGTCGCTTCCGCAATATGGCGGCCCTTTTCGTTTATGAAGCACATAATCACGGTGTCCACTTCGTGGGGAAGGCGCGAGCCTCCCTTGAACTGGCCATCGTTGCCGGCGCGTGCGTGAGCCACCCATATCGGAGAAATCCCGCGGCTTACGAGCCATTTTTGAAAACCAACAGCTGATTTTCGCTCAGGGTCTATTACGGTCGTCGAATCGATGACGATGAAGCGGATGTGGTGCTCGATAATCGCGCTCTTGAGCGCTTCCAAATCACTGAAACCAGTGAAAACGAGGTTGTCTTCATTGGCCCCTATACGCTGGGCGCGCTTCACGATCGAGCCGCGCGTGCCCTCCTCGGCGCTCGTGTACATGCCCGCGGCGCCGGTCACGCGTACGAGCGAGTTCAGGATGCCCAGTGTGAGTGTGGATTTTCCTGAACCCGGCGGGCCCCATACGAAGTGAGAAAACGGAAGCTCAGGGCGGCCGATGATCGTGCCATACGGTTCATCGATGGCAAGTCCCGTGACTTTCCGTGCAATCAGATCTTTGGATTTTACTACTTCCACGGTATCTGGGTGGCTATGGCGATGCCTGCAGCGGCGATGCCAAATGCGAAAATGGGGTTCATCGAAGCCAATTTGCTCTGGGTCTGGCTACCGAAGGCAAAGGATGCTTCCTCGTTGGCCGGCGATCCATGGAAAATGATGATCGTATTCCTATCCGCCGCCGGCGCGGCCTGCGTCACCCTGATGCTCGCAGCGAGCAGGCTCAAATCGTTATAGTCATCGCTTCCGGCCGGCATTTCGTTGACGAGAACACCGATGACTTCTCGGGCTGTTTTCTCTATGAAGCGTGGATCCCAATCACCGCTCAGTTCGAGGTGGTGCTCGACCTCCATCGCCGATCCGGGCTTGAGTTCATTGAGTACGCCGAGCATCGCCCGCCTGAAAAACTTGCTCGCCCATATTTTTTGATCCCTGGAAAACAGCGACAACACTCCGCCTAAAACTGCGCCAATACCTGCGCCGATTACATTTCCGATGACAGGCACAATCGTTCCGGCCGTCGCCCCAATGGAGGCGCCTTTGGAAATGCGAGATGCGGCCGACTGGACATTCTTTACGAGAATACCCTGGCGCGCTGCCTTATCGCTGATGTGCAGGTAATATTTGCCCGGTTCGGAAACTGGCATCTATCCTTTGATCTTTGAAAATGGTTTGATTCCCTTAACCGCCATAACTGCAGCGATGAGCAATCCTCCAATCGCCAGCTTGGACGTGAAGCCAGCCGTGCCCATGGTGGGGCCACTGCCGATAGTGAGCGGCACGCCCAGATCTAGTTCGCCAGCAGGAAGAACGACAGGCGCAATATTTGGGTAGGCGGCGATGGCCTGGTTGATTTCTTCTCTGGCCTTGTCATGCAGCTTAATGCCGTGGACATATTGCCAGCACGATCCCGTCGCCTGGCAGATGTTCTCGAGAGAGCTGATCGGTACGTCGATGTCCCAGTGCACACGTCCCGATGCGCGGGATACGTCGGCACCCTGGAGGACGAGACTTTTCTTGATGCCGTCTCGCTTTCCGCCACTGTTTCTTTGCTGTCCGGTGTTAGAAAACTCCAGGACGACGCGCACCATTGTATTAGCGGACATCGCGCCACGCCGGTACACCTCTACGAGCGCTTGTAGAGCTGGCCCCAGGCCCTTGACCTGGGTATGAATCGATCCCGCGCCAAAAAGGCGCTTGATGCTTTCTACGGATACGACGGATTTGATGCCGTTGACCACATTGTCCATCCTCGATGGCTCAGGATCATGTAAGCCCGAAAGCGTCGTTACGGTCGTTGGAGTGTGGTACCGTAGCATGTTACTTGCCTTTGAAAGGATTGAATTTGCCAAACAGGTAGGTTCCGAGGACGCCGATTCCCAGGCCGACAATGAGATTTGCGCCCGATGCTATCCCGTCATCCACATTGGTTTCCGCGGTGAGCCCTTTGATAGAAATCATGCTGACGTATTTATCGATCGCGTCCTTATTCGCCCGATACGTTGCCTCAAATTGAGCCGGGGCCGTACTCATTCCGGTGCGCTTCAAGAACTCATGTACGGCCCATCCTTTTAGCGAGGGGAACTGATCTAACAGCGCAGCGCCCGTGTTGATAAGGCTGGGCCCGTCCACACCCGAAAGCGTTGGCGCCTGAGCTGGTGGCTGCGTTTCGACCACGGCGGCAGCGGGCGCTTCTGAGGCCCCATTGACTTCTACGTGATATTTCCTCGGGGCCGTCATGTGATTGCTCTTCTCGCGACTTGGATGAGCGGGAAGAGGGCGTAAGCACCCACGGCGCCGCCGCCCAGAATTGCGGCCCACTTGAGCGTGTTGGCGATGTCTGTAAGGCCGGCGCCGCTACTCGTCGGCGAAACGATGGGCACACGCGAAAGCGTCCAAGGCTGTGATTTAGCTATCGGTTTGCCGCCCCTGCCATTGAGAATGTCGCGAAGTGAGGGCCCGCCCAAGACGATTGCGGGTTCCTCGTAGGCCTCGAACACAATTGATTCACCTGCCTCGTAGCCGATCAGCTGAATACGCAGGGTCTTGACGCAATTATCAATGAGTCCGCCAGGAGGAATTATGGTGCCTAGAATTATTCCCGTTTTTACACTTCGAACCACGATGGTCGGATGGCGACAGTCGATGCTGAGGTTGCGGTACACTAATCGCCAGGTCTCCAATTCCAGCGTCACTTCGGCTGGGGTTCCGGTTCGTGAATTGCCGCCGTCGATACCAATCACGCTCAGGCGAATGTTGCCGGGTACATGGATCACTGGCGTGTCGTCGCCACTTATTCCGGAAAGCGTATTGCGGGTCTGTGGGTCGAAAAGAACGCGTTTGCGCTGTTGAACCACGTCCAGGGGCGCGGGCGAACCTGGGCGGACAGGATCGGGCCGGCCGGTGTCCCAGAGTATCCACTTACCACCGTCATTGTATTCCAGATAGATATGGTTCCAGTCACTTCGCCCCTTCTGGCGGATGACGACATCCCTGGTGCCAATTCCCTGAATGGATAGTAGTGCTGCGACTAATATTACGTGATCTTCGCAGTCTCCGCCTTTCAGGTGATACGTGGCCGATGCGCTCTGGATGTCTTCGACATTGCGCAGGTCCAATCGGTAGGAAATTGTCTCTCGGATCCAACGATACAGCGCTTGAATCTTCTGGTCGGTGTTGACCAGAGGGCCCATTATTCGCTCAGATAATGCGCGTATTTGCGGATCTGCCTGTCCTTCGTGAGCAAATCTGCGAATGTACCCGAGTACCTGATCGATTGATTGGTAGTCGAGATAGCGGCGGCGCAGTTCTAGTGCGCCGCCGCCATCGCTTGGTCGTACGATCCCTTTTGTACGCCCGCTGGGGGTTTCAGTTAGTCTGAGCCGTGCCATTCGCCCCTTATTTGGTCAATGACAGTGCTCGCATAATCACGCGTTTCGTCCGAAGCACCCGCAAGGATGAACGGCACGATTAGTGCAGTCGGAGCGGACAGGAACGAACCTGCATCGCCGACCACCGTGAGAATGGGTATGAGCAATCTGGCAGTCGCAGGGGCAGCAACTTTTTGAGATTGTGCATACTCGAGAACGTGGACCAGTAGGCCTTTCCAGGCCTCCATTTTCGGCTTCGTCGCGAGGGCGTCAAAGCCAGTTTTGAGGTGTTGAGCCACATCTGCAATCTGCTCATCTGGGGCGGGCTTCCCGCTTCCCTCGAGCGTAACTGCCGAGCTGAGCTCATCCCACACTTCCTGCATGAATGCGGCAGGGGCGGAATCTGATGGTTGTGCCTGAGTTTCCGTTTTGTCGGGGTTATCTGGCACTTCGTTTTCGTTTGAAGTAGGTGGCGAATAGGGGAGTTGTTTGCCAGGTGCTCCCGCCTGATTCTGGGCAACCAGCTTATCGAGGAGTGAAGGGCCGTTTCGATCAAGCCACTCCCAAAACTTGCCCCATCCCGACGCATCGGGATTGCGGCGCTCTAGGTCAGCTTCAAGCTCCAGGGTCTTAAGCTCAAGAACATTGCTCTTCTTGAGCATCCACGCTTCCATCTTCTGCTCCCACAGATCGCGGCTAAGCTTCTCGATTTCGGAGCGGTGTTCTTCAGCTTTTGTCGCCAGTGTCACAGCATTTTGGCTTCGTTCTGTCTGAAGCGTTTCCTGTGTTTTCTGGAGCTGATCGCTCGTTCGCTCGAGCTGATCCTTCATCAGTGTCTGAATGAAAGAGTAGCTTTCAAATCCCTGGGGAGGCGCCGAAATAGGAACGCTCTGCGGAGAACCATCACCACTTGCGTGTGAGGTCTTCTCCACTGTCATTTCTGATGGAATGTGAGCCTTCGATTCCAAAATCTTTAGAATATCTTTAGAACATGGTTAAAAACCGTTCTCGTCCAGAGTGCCGTAATCGGCTTATGGACGCAAGATACCTAGATATTTGGAAAATCAACACAATTGACGCGGGGTCCTGACGGGACCCCGGTCTGAAAACCTTGGATGAGACGCAAGGGGTGGGCCTACTTGCCGCGATCCTTTGAAGACGCGTCTGAGCCTTTTTCGCCTTGGGCTCCTTCTTTTCCTGGTGCTCCTTCTTTTCCTGGTGCTCCTTCTTTTCCAGGTGCTCCTTCTTTTCCAGGTGCTCCTTCTGCTCCTTCTTCGCCTTCGACTCCTTCTTCGCCTTCGAGTCCTTCTTCATCTTCCTCTTCTTCAACCACAATGATGGCGCGAGGACGATCGATCGAAACGAGTGTAGAGTCTCCCGGAGCCATGATCTCGACGCCGTCGACAGAAATATCTCTGACGAGAATGGATTGACCGATATCCAGAGGTGACACGTCGACCTCGATGAAGTCGGGAAGGTTTTTTGGCAGGCACTTGACCGCGATCTTATGCACAAACTCCTGCTGCACTCCCCCTTCACGTACGCCTTCTGCTATACCGTCGAAGTGGACAGGGACTCTGATGGTCACATTTTCACCCGGATGCAATACGTAAAAGTCTGCATGGATGATGCTGTCGGTTACCGGATGAAAATCCGTCCGTTTCAGAACGCAATCGTACGCTTCCCCATCAAGGTTGATGGAAACGCGATGAAACTGATCGGTATAGACCAATTCGCGCATGCTGATTTCTGGAACCTGAAAAACACGAGGCTCTTCGCCATGTCCGTACAGCACGCACGGAACGTCTTCCTCTCTGCGGGTAGCTTTGACGGCAGCTTTTCCCGCTACCCTAGCTTTTGCTTCAAGCGTGATGACATCCATGACTGTAATACCGTTATCTGATAGTTTCTAAAATGTGGTTGCTAGACGAAAAGAGTTGAGATCGATTCATCCGTGCAAATGCGGCGAATAGCGACCGCAAAAATATCTGCCACGCTGACTACTTTGATTTTATCAAGTGTTCGCTGCAGCGGAACCGTGTCGGTCACGACAAGGCTGGAAATCTCAGAGTCTTCAAGCCTCTCAAATGCTGGTCCTGAAAGAATGGCGTGCGTGCCTGCGGCCGTTATCTCCAGTGCTCCTGCCTTGCGAAGCGCGCCAGCAGCATTGGTGAGGGTTCCTGCTGTATCAATCATGTCGTCGATAAGCAGCACGTTCTTGCCCGCCACCTCACCGATGATATTCATGACCTCGGCCTCGTTCTGGGCCGGGCGCCGCTTATCGATGATCGCCAGGTCCGCATCCAGTTTCTTCGCATAGGATCGAGCCATCTTGACGCTGCCCACGTCGGGTGCCACGATGACAAGATTGTCCAGGTTCTGCTTCTTGAAGTAGTCTATGAAGACGGCAGATCCGTACAGGTGATCTACGGGCACGTCGAAGAATCCCTGAATCTGCGATGCATGCAGATCCATTGTGAGTACCCGGTCAACACCGGCTGTGGTCAAGATGTCTGCCATCAGCTTAGCCGCTATCGATACCCGCGGCTGATCCTTTCTCTCCTGACGGGCATATCCAAAATAGGGGATGACGGCCGTGATGCGCCCAGCTGATGCTCGTTTGGCTGCATCAATAAGCAGAAACAGTTCCAACCAGTTGTTTGCGTTGGGCTGCGTACTCTGTATCAGGAATACGTCACATCCGCGGATGGACTCCTCATAATGCACGTAAATCTCGCCGTCGGAAAAAGTCTTGATTTCAAGCTTGCCCAACTCCTGCCCGTACGCCTTCGCGATAGAGCGTGCCAACGCAGGATTGGCACGTCCGGTAAAAATGCTTATGGATGGTTGTTGTGTCATTCTTGAGGTGGCAAGAAGCCTCTTCGGTTGTTGCCCGGGGAGGATTCGAACCTCCACCGACGGCTCCAAAGGCCGCTGTCCTGCCATTAGACGACCGGGCATAGTGAGGTGCGTTTCAATCATGCGAACCGCATTTCACCGGGCACGTAATTCGGGTCTGGACCCAAAACTGTACAGAACCGCAAAAATAACCATTTGCCTTTCTCTTAGCAACGCATAGAACCCTTCTAAGGCATTACCTCACAAAATTCACGTCACGACCATATCGTCGCATGACCTCAACAACGTCCTCTATCGAGATGGCGTTAACCGTACCGCCGTGGCCTGTAACACTCCGTGCCCTGAAAAGCGCGTTGTATATCGCCTCTTCCGTTGCCTCCACGGTGGCCTGAAAAAGAGGGGATATGTCCCAGTTTGAAAGCTCCCCACTCACGTCGTGGTTCCGCTTGCGTCGAACGCTCTCGGCCGTAGAAAAGGCGACCGCGTAGTCTCCACTCCCGTTGGTGGCCGGGGATCCCGTACGCCCGATGGCCAACATGGCCCGACTCGCTATTCTCTTGAGATTGCGATCAGAAAGTGGGGCATCCGTTGCAATGACCACGATGCCTGAACCGTCGGCGTCCCCTCGATCGAGGGCATTTTTCAGGTAGTACTGACCCATTTCTTCGCCAACTGGTACTCCGTCAATGTCTAGTATTCCACCGTAATTGGTTTGAACGAGTACTCCAACCGTATGTCCTCCAAGGCTTTTCGGTAATTTCCTGGAGCTGGTTCCGATGCCCCCTTTCCATCCGAACGATATCGTTCCCATCCCTGCGCCGACGGCCCCCTCCTCGACGGGTCCCGTCTTCGCCGTCTCAATGGCTCGCACGATGGTCGCCGCACGAAGATGCATCCCGCGGATGTCATTCAGAAACCCATCGTTCGTTTCTCCCACAATGGCGTTCACCGATCGCACCGACTCGTTTCCTGGCTGATTCAGCGTCCACTGGATCACTGCTTCCATCCCCTGCGGCACGGACAGGGTGTTTGTCAACACGATGGGTGTCTCGATCTCACCCAGTTCGTTGATCTGGGTAGTTCCCGCAAATTTGCCATATCCGTTTCCTCTGAAGAAGCCGGCGGGCACTTTTTCTTGATACAGGTTTCCGCCGTGTGGCAGGATGGCCGTGGCTCCCGTTCGAATGGAATCCCCACTTTTCAAGGTGACGTGTCCTACCAGGACTCCTGCTACGTCTGTAATCGCATTCAATGGGCCCGTGGGTAGTATTCCCGGTGTGATGCCGAGATCTCTGGCACGGGGACGGTCGCCGGTGGCCGAAGCTTCCACGACAATAGCTTGCTGAGCTCGAGCCTCGATTCCCAGCCCGATCAGCAGAAATAAACAGAGTATGGGATGCTTCATGTCGATGCGAGTTTGCAAATGATTGGGGACGCGCCAGGCGATAAAAAGGTGAGGACAATTCTGGGGACAATGACGCTGCTTCTGAATATAATGGACTCAACGAGCGAGATCGCACACCCCTACCCTCTCAATCAGCTTCTCTGTTGAAAAATTCTGTACTGACCATTGGCATCCTCGGAGGTATGGGCCCGCAAGCCGGGATCGATCTGGCGACAAAAATTGTCTCCGAAACGGACGCCAGAATTGACCAGGATCACGTTCCAGTAATTCTGTACGGACATCCGGGCGTTCCAGATCGAACGGCGTTCCTGTTCGGAACGACGTTGTTGAACCCCGCCATTGCCATTGCAAATGGATTCGAAAAACTTGCATTGGCAGGTGCGGAGGTGGCAGGAATTGCCTGCAATACGGCGCACTCTCCCTCAATCATCGGCGAAGTGAGGCGCTTGCTCGATGAGGTGGGATGTGACTTGAAGATTCTTCATCTGATCGGAGAAACCGTCCAGGCTCTCACAACTCTTCTGCCGAATGTAAAGCGGGTTGGTGTACTCGGTACAAAAGGAACCTTGAAGTTCAGATTGTACGACGATCCGCTTGAAAAAGCGGGAATAGCCGCCATTCACCCAAAAGATCTGGATGCTCTGAATGGGGCGATATTTGACCCCGAGTTCGGCATGAAGGGCTGTTCATCGCCTGTTTCTGATCTGGCTCGAAAAAACGTCCTGAGCGCGATTGACGATGTGATCGAGCAAGGTGCCGAAGCCGTCATTCTGGGCTGTACCGAGCTTCCTCTTGCTGTTTCGGGAGACAATCGGGGAGGAATTCCTCTCATCGACCCGGGCCAGGTGCTGGCTCGAGCTCTGGTGACTGCAGCAGCCCCGGATCGGCTGCGCCCTCTGCGCGTTCCACTGACATCAGTCGAATAAAATCAAATAATATCACGTCTATTCGCGACATGCTCAGCCAGGCCGTCGAAGACTACCTGAAGGCAATCTACACGCTTCAGAGTGAATCGAGTGTCAGCACCTCGAGGCTGGCCGAGCGCCTCGGAGTTTCTGCGGCGTCGGTAACCAATATGGTCAAGCGCCTGTCCGGATTGGGACTCCTGACTTATGCGTCCTATCGCGGCGTAAAACTGACCGAAGCGGGTGAAAAAATCGCTCTGGAGATCATCCGTCATCACCGACTGCTCGAGACGTACCTGCGGGACATAATGGGCTACGATTGGGATGAGATGCATGACGAAGCTGAGCACCTGGAACACCATATCTCGGAAGAATTCGAAGACAAACTGGATCGGATGCTCGGATATCCGACACATGATCCTCATGGAGATCCCATCCCGACCCGGGAAGGGGTCATGGTGACCGTCGCATCGGAGCCGCTCGCGGATTGCCCGGTTGGAGTTCCCCTGAAAATCAGACGGGTCATGGACACCGATACGGCCGTCCTGAAAACCCTGGAAGAACTGAGCCTGTTACCAGGGGCCATGCTGACTATCGTAGAAAAACGCGAAGACGCGATCTCAGTTTTGATGGATTCGGATGACACACAAGTTAACCTGAATCCAACTCTGGCCTCTCATCTTTTCGCCTCGACGAACAAGGTCGAATAGATAGTCGAATAGCTATATGGATCGAAATGAGGTAATCAGGCGCGAGATTCTAGGCCTGTTTAAAAACAACGCGAAGAGAGCTTTGAGGCCCAAAGAAGTGGCGAAAAAGCTTGGATACTCCGACAATCAGGATTACAAGACGTGCAGGGCGGTTCTGGAAGAATTGGTTGAACGTGGCCAGATTGCCCGAATCAAAGGAAATCAGTTCGCCTATCGCCCTTCTTCCTCTCGCCTCGAAGGAAAGCTGATGGTCCATCAGGCCGGTTACGGATTTGTGCGGGTAGAAGGGTATGAAGATGATTTTTTCGTACGATCCCGCCGGATGAATACAGCCATGGATGGCGATACCGTTCGAATCGGTCTGGCAGCGCGACAGGAAAAGGGCCAACGGCAGCAGGCAGAAATTCTGGAGGTGCTGAATAGGGGCCGCACTACCGCTGTAGGCTCGTTTCAGCATTCCGGATCGTTCGCCGTCGTCATTCCAGATGATCGGCGCCTGACCCACGACATCTACGTGGATCTGGACTCTGTAGGCGAGGCGGTTGACGGCGATAAGGTTCAAGTCTCCATCGATGCTTTCGAGCACCGGGGTGGAGCGCCACGGGGACGTATCCTGAAAATTATTGGAGCGGCCAATGATCCTGCCATTCAGACAATCGCTCTGGCTCTGAGCGCAGGAATAGATGTCGATTTTGAAGATGATGTCCTTCTGGAAGCGCGTTCGGAGGTACTGGATCTGTCTGAGCGTGAGGTCTCGCGAAGGACGGATTTCCGTGACCGGAGCGTCTTCACGATTGATCCCGTGGACGCGCGTGACTTCGATGACGCACTTCACATCCACTCGTTGGAAAACGGCCAGGTGGAAGTCGGCATTCACATCGCCGACGTGAGTCATTACGTCAGGCCCGGCACGGCCATCGATAGCGCGGCGGCAGCACGGGCCACCAGCGTGTATCTCGTCGATCGAGTCATCCCTATGCTGCCGGAAGAGCTCTCGAACGAACTCTGCTCCCTCAAGCCGCATGAAGACCGGTTGGCATTTTCTTGTATCGTGAATCTTGATTCCGACGGAAACGTGCTGAAGTTCCATATGACCGAATCCGTCATCCGGTCCGCCCATCGGCTTTCGTACGAAGACGCCCAGGAAATCATGCTTGGCGGCCGGGCGGGCCATCCTCTCGAAAAAGACGTTGTGCGTCTGAACGAGCTCGCGAAGAAAATGCGAGAGAAACGGTTTGAAAACGGCTCGATCGACTTCGGTGTTCGCGAGGTGCGGGTAGAACTGGACGAGTCCTCGCGCCCGATTCGAATCGTTCCGCGGGAGCGGCAGGATTCTCATCGCCTCGTAGAAGAGTTCATGCTACTGGCAAATCGGCTGGTGGCAAAGGAGTATGGGCTCGAGCCACACACCTTTGTTTTTCGCGTCCACGATCCGCCCGATAAGGACCGGATCACCCAGCTGGCCAATTATGTCGGCGCATTCGGCCATGAGCTGCGTCATGACTCGGGTCATGTGAGCCCCAAAGCCCTCAACGATTTGCTGAAATCGGTGGCCAACAAGCCGGAATCCGCTGTCATTGAGCAGGCGGCGTTGCGCTCCATGTCCCGAGCTCGCTACGATATCAACAACCGTGGTCACTATGGACTCGCTGCCGACTATTATAGTCACTACACGAGTCCGATCCGTCGCTATCCCGATCTGATGGTCCACCGACTCATAAAAGCTCGACTCGCTGGCAAGACCGAGCCAAAACGAGAGCAGTTGGATGATCTGGTCCAGCACTGTTCAGAGCGGGAAGTCGTTGCAACGGAGGCAGAAAGAGAATCGGTTCGCTTGAAGAAAGTGGAAAATGTCCTGAACCACGTCGGAGAAGAATACGGGGGCGTCATCTCGGGTGTATCCAAGTTCGGGGTGTACATAGAATTGGAAGATCTGCTGGTGGAAGGCATGGTTCACGTTCGGGACATGGACGATGACTATTATGAGTACGACGAGGCGAGCTTCAGCATGGTCGGATCTCGAACCGGACGTCGTTATCGACCCGGCATAAAGGTCCGGGTACTGATTGCGGGCGCCAGCCTCGAAAACCGCGAAATTGATTTTTCATTTGTCTGATCTGTAGAATCGCTTAAAAGAGTCGCCCTCTTTGCCGAAATCAAGTGAATTGACAGACATCACTTCCCCTCAACAAATGAGTTCTCTTTCATTCTGGAGGACATATCCCCTGCTGGCCAAAAATCAGTACCGCGCTTCGCTCAGGCAGATGAAGTCGCAGCAGGGATGGTTTATGCGCATCGTTATTGCGCTGATGATGGTGTATTCGGCCTTTATTCTGCTCACGCTGGGCTTCTTCTTTGATCGTTTTTCTGCCGAACTCTGGCCTGGTGCGAACCCGGTTGACGTAGTAAATCGGTCTTTACTGGCGGCGTTTGTGAGTCTGTTTTTTATCCGATTCCTGCTTCAGAAAACTCCCCGGATGAAGATCGTCCCCTATCTCCACCTTCCCATTGGAAGATGGACGATGATTTCATTCTTTCAATCGACTTCTCTGCTATCGATCCACAATTTCTATCCACTCCTCTTTTTCATCCCGTTCTGGATGAGATACATCGTCGCGGAAGGGTCGATCACCGGTCATACCATGTGGATCGGGGCGGTGCTCATGCTCATTTTAACCTCGCATTTTTCCAATTTGCTCCTGAGAAGCATCCTGCAGCGCCGTGCAACCCTGTTTTACCTGTTGATGACCCTGTTCATTGCAACAGCTTTTGTGGATGAGACCGCTGGCATCGGGCTCCAGCAGCGTTCATCGGAATATCTGTTTTCACATATTCTGTCTGGAGACCTATTGAGCCTCGGACTGCTGTTTGTACTGACCGCATTTGTGATGACAGCCTCAACGATCTCGCTTTTCCATTCAATCAACAGGTCAGAAGACTCTGCGCGGAACACGAGGGCTCGAGTCCGCAGTTTCGAAGTACCGTCAGAATGGGGTCTTCACGGCCAGCTCGTGCGTGTGGAGTTGCTTCTGATGTGGCGAAACCGCAGGCCGCGACACTACCTGTACGTGTCGCTGTTGTTTTCGACCATGTATCTCATTTTCATGATGGGATCGCCGATGGCATTCTCCGGTGCGGCGTTCGCCGCCATTCTCGGGCTATTCGCTTCCGGAGGATTTGCGCTGAACTACGGACAGCTGATGTTTGGATGGGATTCCACACATTATCCGGCTTTCCTCTCGCGAAACGTCTCCTTTCAGGCGATTGTGCGGGCAAAGTTGACGGTCCTACAACTTTCTTGCCTTGTCCTCTTCGTCGCTTCCCTGCCACTGTTCATCTGGCTCCGTCCGAATCTGGTACCGGTTCACTTCGCGTTTCTGTTTTACAACGCCGGCGTGACCACCGTATTGATCATGGAACTGGCCTCGCGAAATCGGCAACGTGTTGACATCGGAAAAACCGGAGGGTTCTTCAATTATGAGGGGTTCTCTGCCAAGCACTGGCTCTGGTTCATCCCGACCGCGCTGCCGCCACTGCTGTTCCTTATCGTGATGGACGACTCGCCTCGACTGGGCTTGATTATTCTCGCCGCCGTTGGGTTTACAGGCCTTCTACTAACCCAGGGCTGGACACGCTATTTTGCGCGGGGACTGATGGCCCGCAAACACCGAATGCTCGAGGGATTTCAGCAAAGTGCACGTTGAACTGAATCAAATACTGAAGCGCTACGGCGAGAAAGTCGCACTGGACATTCCAGCATGGGACCTGCAGGCAGGTGAAGTGCTGGGACTCGTCGGGCGAAACGGTGCGGGAAAAACCACGTTTCTTCGCATTATGCTCGATCTGCTCAGGCCGGATCGTGGCCACGTCAAGCTGGATGGGCGAGCCCATTCGAGCGACATGTCGTGGCGGGCTCGCACGGGATCGTTTCTGGATCGCTCGTTCCTGATAGAATACCTCACCATTCCGGAGTATCTGGAGTTCGTCGGAACGACGTTCGGATTGTCTCGGCGAGAAATTGCCCACAATCTGGAGTCATTTGAATCGTTTTTGCCCATTTCTCGGGTTGATCGGAGCCGACTTATTCGGGACCTGTCAACGGGCAATGCCAAGAAGGTTGGCATCCTGGCCGCGCTGTTCGTCCAACCAGAATTTGTGGTACTCGATGAGCCCTTTGCGAATCTCGATCCGCCCTCTCAAATCCAACTGAAAGAACTGCTCTCTTCGATGGCCTCAAAAAATGGCACGACCATGATCATTTCGAGCCACGATCTCGCCCATGTGACAGAGGTATGTGGCCGGATAACGCTGCTGGAAGCGGGCAAAATCCAGCAGGATCTCGAAACATCGGAGCAGACTCTAGCCGATCTCCAGTCTTTCTTCTCGAAGCATCACACCGCTTCGGCGACCTGAAATACGGCTGCTCACAAGGCGCGTCTCCGTTGATTTTCGAACACGCTTCTGATTACTGCTGCGGAGGAGCGGCCACCAGAGATTCAATGACCAGATCGGTCAATCCGTCCATAAAGAGTGGGTGGCAGTTCAGACCAGAAGCCACTTGATAGTGCGGAATTCCGGCAGCTTCGGCCACTTCGCGCATCCTTACATCGAGCAGAAAGGCGGTATCGAATTGTTCGGTTACGTAGTCCACGGGTACAACGACCACAGCCCGGGATCCTGCTCTCGCCATACTCCGGAGTCGCTCCTGAAGATTGACACTGACTTGATCTCCCCAGGAACGTCGACGAACAAACGAGAGCGAATACGAGCGGTCCTTATCACGCAGCGACATTATTTCCTTGACCGTTCCCTCGACAAGACGCAGGTAAGGATCGCGGCGATTTGCTTCGCCTTCCGTGGGGATTCCGTGAGCCGCGAACAGAATTTCTACTTCCGGGCGGATATGCCGCGGAAAGCGCTGAAGAGCTTCTTCGATTCTCTCGCTCAGGGCCGTGAGGTAACTGTTTCGTGTTGAAAACTCGTAAATGGCGCCCGTCGGACGGGTATCGAGCACTCTTTTTTGAACGAGTGATTCCCACATCGAAAGAGCCTTACCGGTCGTCTCCAAGGCGTATTGGGGGAACAGAGGGAGCAGAATTATATGAGTAACACCGTCCTCCTGGAGCTCCCGAGCCGCCTGCGCCATACTCGGTGTACCAAATGGAGAGGCGATATAGGTCGACACGTCGACCCCGTTGGGGAGTACGTCCGCCGAATTTAGACGGGTCTTCAATTCAGTTGACTGTTCTCTGTTCAGCCGGTTGATGGCCGTACCGCCGCCGATTGATCGGTATTCCGGGATAATGTGACGTGAGAGAAGACGAGCCGAAAACTGGGATTGAAAGTGCTTCAGCCAGAGTTTCCAGCCCGACCGGGATCCTCGTGGAAGCATCAACCGGTGATACAGGAAAGGCAGCACTTCTTCCGTCTTCTCGGGCGCGCCGGGCACCAGAAGAACGACCCCAACTCGATCCCCGGGCATCACTTCCACGGGTTCGGACGAAAAAAATCGACCGCTGAATAAGCGGTCGTCGGTAGCGTGCGCGTGTATGAAGTAGCGTGGCGACACTCCCTGGCTCTCGTGATTCAAAATGGGGCCGAAATGAGCTGAAATTGGCGATCGCCTACAATCACATCGAGAGATTGCTGGCGAACTCAAAAACGAACGGCGAAACTAATGACCGGAGGGGGCCCGCTGTTTTCAGGAATGATGAAGGCGTACCCTATTCAAAAAAGCTTCATCGTTTCCGCGAGCGAGCTTCACATCACCTGTGGTTTTCTGCTTGCAGGTCGACTTGAGTCTTGCCGGGCCGGGACCGAAGATCGTCAGGAGCGACGATCCAGCCAGCTCTGTACTTCGGATGGCCAGGTGTTCGGGGGCCTGCTTCTCCACGTCATGGGCTCTTTTTTCGTGGGATGCTCAAGCTGCAGGCGGGCGGCGTGTAACGCCAGATTGCGCCCATCCAGTTCGGTCCGGGAGCCGTAACGAAAATCCCCGATCAGGGGATACCCGCGCGACGAACATTGTACCCGGATCTGGTGTGCGCGACCCGTCGCAAGATCAATTTCGACCAGGCAATAGCCGCGATACCGTTTTACAACCTTCAGGTCGAGCTGGGCCTTCCTGGCGCCCTTCTTCTCTGCTCCCACCACGCTTACTTTTTCGTATCTCTTGAGGAGCCAATCTTCGAAATGTTCTTCGTCTGGAGGATTGCCTTCGACCAGTGCGAGGTACTGCTTCGTAATACGCTTGTTTTTGAACTGATCGGATAATCTGGCCGCGGCCTTGGAGGTCCTGGCCAGCACCATGAGCCCGGAGGCGGGTCGGTCGAGTCGATGCACCAGACCGAGATACACGTCTCCCGGCTTGTTGAATTCTCTCTTGACCCAGGCTTTGGCCATGGTCAAAACATCTGTGTCCCCGGTCCGATCTGCTTGGGAAAGCAACCCGGCCGGCTTTTCAATCACTAGTAAATGATTGTCAACATAGATAATGGGAAGCATCAGAGGACGCAAAGCTCTTCACGTTTGGATTTTGGAAGGGAGGCGATCACCATTTTATAGCTGTGATCTATCAGTTGCAGAACAAACATATCGGATAAAACACCTTCCAGAATGAGCGTGTTCCAGTGCTTCTTGTTCATGTGAAAACCGGGAATGATACTCGCATGTTCTTCTCGCAGTTCGATGGCACGCTCCGGATCGCATTTGAGATTCATGCGCAAGGGATGTTCGTCGAGAGAGAGTAGGGCGAACATTTCCCCCGCGACCTTGAATACCAGGGTGTGTTCGTCAAATGGAAATCCCTCGGTCACCTCCTTTTTTGCTCTGCAGTGTTGGTAAATTCGCTCTAGCATGATAATCTTGAAGACATGATAAACTGGAAGGCGTCCGGATCTGGAAGACGTCGTAATCTGAAAGACGTCTTGAATTTGATTAATGCGCCCATCGGACCCTCCTAAATAGACCATAGTTGCCGAGTTGTAAATGAATGATCCGGATTCAAATCGGCTGAATTATCGGGGTGAACTGGCCCGTAAAGGGACTCATCTCCTCGCTCTCTCCTACCCGATAGGATTCATCCTACTTGGGCGCTCGGTGGGCCTGTGGGTGGTGATTTCACTGAGCCTCATTGCGCTCTCGCTTGATTTTCTTCGAACCCGAAGCAATGCCGTTTATCGTTTTTTCGATGTCACCTTTGGATTCATGGTGCGCGCCCGCGAGCGAGACGTCATGCGCGGGCATATGGTCATCAATGGAGCAACATGGACTTCGGTGTCGTTCACACTCTTGGTAGTTTTTTTCCCGGAAGATCTGGCCATCGTTGCATTCGCCCTGTTCATGATCGGTGACGCCGTGGCCGCCATCGTCGGCAGAAGGTGGGGGAGCATTCAATGGGCTCGGAAAGGATGTACGGTCGAGGGTTCAGTCGCGTTTTTTCTGGCAGGTCTCGCGATGGCTTTCGGTCTCGCTTCAGCCTCCTCCCCTGTTGCTTACTATGATATTGAACCTCTTGCCCTGGTCGGGGGCGTCACTGCGGCCTGCTTGCTAGAAGCTGCCCCGCTGCCCGTCAATGACAATCTGATTGCTCCTCTGGGCGCAGCTCTGAGCATGTTGGTTATCACGGCGCTAGTTTAGGCCCGTGAACCGACTTCGGTTTTTGTGACAGAGAATAACGTGGCCAAACGAACTACAACGGCAATTCGGAGACTGACCCGGCTGGAGCCATTCCCCCAGCCTGAAGTAATCAACGTAAAGTATCCGGTCGTACTGATGCACGGATTCGGTCTGCTCGCGTTCCTGACTCGAGGGGGCCATTTGCACGAGGAAGCCATACATCTTCGCCTCCAGGGGGTCCGTGCTTTCGCGCCCAATATATCACCGTATCACGTTGTTCCGCAACGTGCTAGTATGTGGAAGGAACGATTAGAACATATCCTGTCCAGTACGAAAGCTGAAAAAGTGAATTTGATTGCGCACTCTATGGGGGGGCTCGATGCGCGCTTTCTGATCAGCAAACTCGACATGCACCCGCATGTAGCATCACTCACAACCATTTCGACCCCACATCGTGGTTCATCTGTTGCCCAGATGGCGCTGCAGCAGCCAGAGAAAATAAGGGAACTGGTCCAGAGCGCAGCCAATTGGCTGGGGGAATACGCGACGCAGGATGAGACCGATATCCACTCTGCCGTCGAGAATCTGACGCCGCAAGCACTGTCCGGATCGTTCAATGACGAAGTACCTGATAGTGAGGGCGTTCTGTACCAGTCGTACGCCGGCAGTGCGGGAAAAGGCACTCCCAACTCGATCAACCCGATTTTCCGTCCCATCAACTCGTGGATGTATTCACGGGAAGGTGTAAATGACGGATTTGTATCGGTGTCGTCGGCCCGTTGGGGAAATTTTCTCGGTGAGATCGAGGCCGATCACCTCCAGCAGATCGGCATCGACGTGCTGCCCGGCAGTTCATTTTCTTCAAAAGAGTTTATTTCCGGGCTGGTCACCGATCTTGGTAACGCAGGCCTATAGAATCGTCGTTGAGCCATGAATCGTATTGTGTCATTCTTCACCGCTGCCACAGTTGCTTTCGTTCTGATCGGTTGCTCGTCGGACGGGGCGGACCTCGTTCTCCACAATGGAACCATCTGGACGGCAGATCCGAGCAATCCCTGGGCTAAAGCCGTGAGCGTCACCGGAGACGTTTTCACGGTCGTGGGGACATCAGAAGAAGCGCTTGCCTCGCGTGGCACGAACACAAAGGTAATCGACCTGCAGGGTCAACTCGTCGTCCCGGGATTTAATGATACCCATATTCACTTTGGGTCGGCCGCGCGATTTCTGGAGTTCAACATCATGCGCACTGTATCCCAGGAAGATTTTCTGGAACGGACCCGAGACGTGACTTCCCGCCTCGCCGAGGGTGAATGGATTCTCGGTGGAATGTGGGGAGCGTATGACGATTGGGCCGAGGGCAGCGTTGGTGACGAGGCGCGAGCGCCCTTTGTACCTGACATAGCACGGATTGAGACTCTCACGGCGAACTACCCGATGTTTATCCGGAAATTTGATCGTTCTGAGTTTGCTGCCAATGAAGCCGCGTTCTTGCTGGCAGGAGTTGATCCCGAAGCTCCTTCAGCGGAAGGTGTCACCTTTGATACGGACGCCACGGGTAGAGCCACTGGGATTCTTCGAGGTGACGGAGTCGGCCGTCTTTTTCGCGACGTGATTCCTTCGGGATTCAGCCTTGATCGCAGGTTTGCGCAGACCAGAAACGCGTTGGCGGCAATCCGAAAGGTTGGCGTTACTTCTGTGAGCGATATGTCGGATGACACCCAGCTGGAAATCTACCAGGCGCTACGCGAGTCGGGTGAATTGACCACAAGGATTCACTACCGCTACTTTCTCGATCGCTGGAGTGAGCTGAAAAATGAGGGCACCGAAGTTGGAACCGGGGACGAATGGATTCGGCTGGGAGCACTCAAGGGTCATATTGACGGGATTATGGGCACCAGTAGCGCCCGTTTTTTTCAGCCCTATGAGACCGACCCGAACAACTATGGCAGGTGGCGACAACTCATGGTCGGTGAAGAGGGTGAGTTCGTGGAGGGCCAGTTCCTCGGCTACATGCTGAACGCCGACAGCGCCAATCTGCAACTCTCCATCCATGCGATCGGCGACGAGGCCAACAGCCTGCTGATGGATTATCTGGAGCGACTTCGCGAAATCAACGGGGAAAAAGAACGGCGCTTTCGGCTCGTGCACGCGCAGGTCATTGCACCGGAGGATTTCGCGCGGCTCGGTCGACTGGGGGTAATCGCCGAAGTGCAGCCTTTTCATCTCTCAGATGATATGCGCTGGATGGAAGAACGGATCGGCCATGAACGGAGCAAGGGCGCCTACGCTTTCAAAACACTGCTCGACGGCGGTGCCGTGCTGGCATTTGGCTCGGACTGGCCCGGCACTTCTGCGGCCGAATATCCCATCAATCCGATGCTGGGTCTCTACGCGGCCGTCACTCGTCAGACGATCAATGGCGACCCTGAAGGCGGTTGGTTCGCAGATGAACGCATATCGCTTGAGGAAGCATTGAGAGCGTATACCTACAATGGTGCGTACTCGACTTTTGAAGAGGCGCTGAAAGGGTCTGTCAGCGTTGGGAAACTGGCAGATCTGGCCGTGCTGGATAACAATTTGTTTGAAATTGCGCCGGAAGAATTCCTCAGCACTGACGTAGTCATGACCATCGTGGGTGGCCGCCTGGTCTACGAAAAATAGTCCGGGAGTCCCTTACTTTCAGTGCAATGAACTGCGCGAAAGATTATGTCAATTAACGAAACGGTCAGACTGATCACGTCCGCTCGGGATGGAGATCAGGCAGCACAGACTGAACTGTTTAGTCGGCTGCACGTCGCATTGATGAACATTGCCAAGGCCGAGAGATATCGGTGGCAGGGGAATCTGACCATGAACGCGACGGCCGTCCTGAACGAGGCATATATAAAATTAACCGAAGGCCAGGCTCTCGCATTCAATGACCGGGCCCACTTTCTGGCCATCGCGGGAAAAGCCATGAGGCAGGTTCTCCAGGATTACGCGAAGTCCAAAGAAACCCACAAGCGAGGCGGGGAAATACAGAAAGTCTCCATTCAAGATGCCGAGGAGACCACCGCCGATCTGGATTCCCCCGAATTACTGGACATCACCCGCACATTGCAGCACATCGAGGACGAATATCCTGAACTTGTGGAGATCGTCGAATGTCGATTTTATGCGGGAATGACGATTGAAGAAACTTCGGACGCACTCCAGATTGGCACAAGCACCGTTAAACGCAGGTGGACGTTGGCTCAATCGATGCTGTATAAGTTACTTTCTGACGACTGAGGAGCTATCGGTGTAATGATATGAGTCTTGAGCCCGGCAAACCCAATGATCTGGAAGAGCACTTTGAATACGCTCTTTCACTCGAAAAAGAGGCACTGGAGGCATATCTGGGGTCGCTTCCCGACACTGAATCGGAAAAACTGAGGGGATTTCTTAATGTCCGGCACGCAGCGGACAACTATTTCAAAGACGCCTTCACGCACCTCCATCCGGAACCGGATTCGAAAGTCGGAGAACCAGAACAAGACGTTCAAGGCACTCGGATAGCGCATTTCGAAGTCATCCGGGAAATGGGCAGGGGTGGTATGAGCCGAATCTATGCAGCCAGGGATACGAGGTTGAACCGGGAGGTCGCGCTGAAAATTGTTGAGCTTTCTGAGGTTCAGAACTACAAGGAATTTGTTCGTGAAGCCCGCACCGTTGCGTCACTGGATCACGAGAATATCTGCGCTGTCTATTCGACGGGCTTCACCGACGAGGATACCGGCTACATTGAAATGCCGTTGTATCGAGGGAGGACCGTGAGGAAATGGATGGAAACTGAGCGCCTCGCGATCGAATCTGTTGTGTCGATAATGAAGCAGGCTGCCGCCGGGCTCGCAGCAGCCCACGCCGCTGGCATCGTGCACCGGGACATCAAGCCGGATAATCTATTCGTTGAGGAGTCTGGCAGGGTCCGGATTCTCGATTTTGGGGTCGCACGAATGGAAGCAAGCGTGATGACAACTGCTGCAGGTATTTTGAAGGGTACCGTTCCCTACATGAGTCCCGAGCTGTTCACGAATCCGCCGGCGGGGCCAGCGGCCGATATCTGGGCACTCGGCGTGACGGCATTTGAGATGTGCCAGGGACTTCAGCCTTTTACCGGGAGAGGAATTGGAGACATCATGACCTCTATCCTGGATGGTGAGCCGGCGTTTAGTGACGACACTCCCCTGCATCTAAAGAGCGTGATCAGCAGATGTCTTCAAAAGCAACCCGAGAATCGATTTGCGCATGCCACGGACCTTGTCACAGCGCTGGATGAGCACGTTACAACCGAGAATCGGACTTCTAGCCTTTCCCGTAATCGTCTGCTGTGGGGCCTCCTCGTGCTCCTGTTGCTGGTCGTCTTACTCATTCGGACACTGTGGTAACGAAAGCGGGCGGCGCCTCTTTCAAGGCGCCGCCCGCTTTGTGTTCCGGCATGATGGAACACCTGGTGATGAGTTGGGGCGTGCTCATCTCACAGTTTCAGGGTGGTTACCTGCAGAAGCGGCGGTCTGGTACTGGTACTTGGTCAGTTGCCGAATCAGACTCTTCAACGCCTTCTGTTCCTTCGGTGACATCGTCGGTTCCTTCGCCTACGTCTTCAGTTCCTTCGTTGACGTCTTCAGTTCCTTCGTTGACGTCTTCAGTTCCTTCGTTGACCTCTCCTACTTCTTCGTTGAAGGACGCCTTGCCAAATCCGGCTCCTACTTCTTCAACCTTCCATTCTTCAACCACAAATTGCGTGGCTTTATCGGTGCTGATGGCGAGTGTCATCGACTGGAACACTTCGTTCGTATTGAATCCCTTGTAATCCGGACTCGAAACGGAGATTTCGATCTGGTAGGTGTTACCATCTGCGTCCTGTACTTCGTTTCCGCTGTTTCCGTTGACTCGGCCCGATGAGACGACGTAGAACAACCGATTGTCGGGCGTGAACACCTTGTAGACTTTTTCGACGATGCTGAATTCGAGATCGGTAGCACTTCCTTCCTGGCAGGAGAACGTCGTGGATACGTCGCGTGATCGCTCAACCCAGGATGACTGCGGCAGAAGGCTGATCAGCATGGCAGGCAGGTCGATGTTCTGGGAACTGGAGGTCTGAACCCCATCAAACTGATCGTCGAGATCGATGTCTGCGGGAGTGCTGCAAGCTGTGAACATTACTGCGACTGTCAGGATTGCTGTGAGTTGAGTCAGTGATTTCATCGTATCCACCTTGTTGGGTTGCTTTGAGCAGGCATCATGCGTTTTGAACCTGCCGTTCACTGATCATCACGAGAATCGCGGATAAATTGGACCACCTTTTAGAAAGTTTTTTTCCAAAAAGGGTATAAAATGAAAAAATCGCCTGATTAGGCGATTCAGAGCTGATTTTAAAACGAAGAATATTGGACCACACACCGAGTTTTTATCGATGACTCTACTCGATCAACAGGTCTCCGTACGAAACGAGCTCGCCCAGTCGGTCAAAAATGAAGAGGCGGACCAATCCCGTTCTTGCCAGAAGTGCCGGACTGAATCGAAAGATATACGCGCCCGGGTCATTCGTATCAATAATATCATCGAGGGTGCGAAGATTGCCCGATGCGTCTCTACCTCTCAACGATAGACCACCCTGGATTGCGTTGAACTCGAGAATGGTGACGGGTATGGTGACGAAGCCTATTGAGGCCGGGTTCGGATAGGCTGGGTCGAGCCGAACCTTCCCACCGTACACTGGGGCGATACGCCAGTCATCCTTGTCGTCATCCAGAATCCTGCCACCCTGATCAGTTCTGGCAAATCCTGCTGGAGTCCGTCCGGCAGATTCCACAAAATCTTCCTGCTGCTGTTGGGAATCGCAGGCTGTCAAACAAAAAGCGGCTAACAGGAGTACCGAAAGTGTGACTCTCACCTTATTCTGACGGATGCTTTGGGTGGTCATTCTTTATTATCGTGGCTGCGTACACTCGCACCTCATTCACGTTCCCCTTTACGTCGATCATGTCTTTGCTGAGTGCATCAAGTCTTGGCGTTTCCCTCTCCGGGACCAACATATTATCCGATCTGGAATTCACAATCTCGGAAGGCACGTGGACCGGAATACTGGGCCCCAACGGCAGTGGGAAAACAACCCTGTTGCGGGCTATTGCCGGCTTGATCGAATATTCGGGAGGACTACGCTTCCGTGGAAAAGAAGTCACAGAATGGACTTCCCGTGACCTTGCGCGTCAAGTGGCCTTTGTCAGACAGTCACGGTCCCTGGCATTCGACTTCAAGGTGAGGGAATTGGTGTTGCTCGGCCGCTCCCCTCACAAGACGATGCTGTCCAGCTACGATCAGCACGATGACAAGCACGTCGACAATGCGCTCGAGCTTGTCGACCTGACAGGGTTTGAGGATCGGTCGTATGCTTCACTGAGTGGTGGAGAGCAGCAGCGCGTGTATCTGGCCCAGGCGCTCGTCCAGGAAGCCGATGTTCTGATATTGGATGAACCCACAACCTACCTGGATGTGCACCATCAGTACGAGTTCATGCAGCACGTAAAGGGCCTGGTCAGTCGCGGCAAGACCGTAATTGGAGCATTTCACGATCTGGAAATGGCCTCCAGATTCTCGGATGATCTCCTGGTTCTCAAACATGGCCGCGTTACGGCGAGTGGCTCTCCAGGCGAAGTGCTTACGTCAGAATTGCTGGCCAATGTCTTTCGCATGCAGGCGCACGTAGAAACAGACGAAGCCAGTAGCCTCCGTATTTACTATGCCAATCCCATTTCCTAGCAAGAAACGTGGCGCAGGCGCGCGCGTTTGTCCTGCCTATTTCGCGCCTTTAATTGGTTTTAAATGAAAATCTACACCCGGACTGGAGACAAAGGGACGACTGGCCTGTTTGGCGGGCCCAGGGTCTCTAAAGACAATGCCAGAATCGAAGCCTACGGTACGGTCGACGAATTGAATTCGACCATTGGTCTCGTCCGCTCGACCCTTTCTGTGCGCACGGCGCTCGAGTACGGGGCCCAACACACCGGCGAAGGTGCACCTACGCCCGGTGGCGGTGCGATCGGGGCCGAAGAAAAACTGGATGTGTGGCTTGAGCGCCTTCAGCACGAGTTATTTGATCTGGGTGCCGACCTGGCCACGCCCCTGAGCGCAAAAGTGCAGGTTTTTAGGGTGGTGGCGGAGTCAGTCGATCGTCTGGAGAGCGACATCGATACGTTCGAAGAAGCGCTGGACCCTCTCAAAGCATTCATCTTGCCAGGCGGGAGCGCACCAGCCGCACACCTGCATGCAGCCAGGACGATATGCCGCCGGGCCGAACGCCGGGTCATCACACTGGCAGGTGAAGAAGAAATCAATCAGACGTGTATTGTTTACCTGAATCGGCTTTCGGATGCGTTTTTTTCGGCCGCTCGTTGGATCAATCGCGCATTGGGCCATGCAGACTTTTTGTGGATGCCGGGATCGACAGGGCCGGCGAGCGAATCCGAATCGGCTGAGTAGCACGCCGCGACCCTACCATAGTCCGGATCGAAAGGGCAATTTCACGTCTCCTGCATCCGTTCTCGCTTCAAGAAACGGCTTTCATCGGTCGATCACGTATATTGTGCCACCCATATGTCACGCGTGAGCCGCCTCAGGCCTCAGTAAAATTCATTGCAGACCCGGTTATAAACACCATCTGACTCATGCGAGACCGATCTCTCTTACTTACTTCCGTACTCGTCGCCTTTCTGGCGATACTCGCAGTGCTGCTCGTCAGGACTCCGGGTGACCATTCATCGGTGGACCCCGATCTCATTCAGAACGCGTCCGTGAGCGTTGATAAATTTGGAATTGCCGCGTCGGATTTGAATATCCACAATCAGGTAATCCGCCGAAATCAAACGTTTGCAGATCTGCTTGCACCCCACAACGTCGCCTACGAACGCATTGTTACTTTGGCCAGCGACAAGAAAGATGTTTTTGACGTCAGGAAGTTGAAGGCCGGGCGTCCCTACCACGTCTATACCGACTCGACGGGCACAGCGCAGTACATGGTCTACGAAAAAGATCCACTCAGCTTCGTGGTGTTCGAGTTTGGCGAGTCACCGACCGTGTGGGTTCAGGAGCGGGAAATCACCGTTAAAATCCGCAATGTAGAAGGGATCATCGAAAACTCGCTCTGGGTGACGCTCATCAACCAGAACATCCATCCTACAGTTGCTATCCGCATGTCCGAGGTGTTCGCCTGGCAGATTGACTTCACGCGCATTCAAAAGGGTGATGCATTTCGAATCGTTTTTGAAGAAATGTATGTTGGGGGTGAGCGCTATCGCACGGGTAATATTCTTGCTGCTCGCTTCGTCCATTTGAGGGAAGACTTTTACGCATTCCACTTCAGCAAAGACAAAGTGGATGAGCATTACGACGAGAATGGGAAAAGCCTTCGCAAAGCCTTCCTCATGGCTCCCGTGGATTTCAGCCGGATCTCATCAAGCTTCTCGGGTCGGCGTTTTCACCCGGTGCAGGGCCGATACAAAGCCCATCTCGGAACGGACTACGCAGCCCCCAGAGGAACGCCCATCAAAGCCACCGGCGATGGTGTGATCAGCGAGGCCCGCTACAAGCAGTATAACGGCAACTACGTAAAAATTAGGCACAACGGCCTGTATTCGACTCAATATCTGCACATGTCGAAGATCAGATCTGGCATTCGCCCTGGTTTGGTTGTCAAGCAGGGAGACGTAATCGGATATGTAGGATCGACTGGCCTCGCAACGGGCAACCACGTTTGTTACCAGTTCTGGAAGAACGGAGCGCAGGTAAATCACCGAACACAAAAGCTGCCTTCCGTCGGACCCATCCCTGCGCGGTACAGCTCCGACTTCGACCTCCTTCGGGACGAGCTCCTTGTTGGGCTATCCCCTCCAATCGACCCGACCCTGGATCTCAGCTACGCTCGCCTGCTCGAAACTCCAAAAGCCATCACGACGCCGTAGAAGACTGCTCCCGGCCGTGCCAGATAGCGGTATTGTGTACCGGCGCTATTCGTACCTCAACGAATCCACGGGATTTGCGAGAGAGGCCCTCAGCGCTTGTCCACCTACAGAGATCACGACGAGGACCAGTGCAACGAAACCGGTGAGGACAAATGTGCCAGCGCCGATTTCAGTCCGGAAGGCGAAGTTTTCAAGCCATTTGTTCATCAGGATATACCCCAGCGGCCAGGCGATAACGTTACCAATGAGGAGCAGCCACAGGAAATGTCTCGACAGCAGCTGAACGATGTTCTGAACCGAAGCCCCCAGAGTCTTTCGTACGCCTATTTCTTTGGTTCTAACTTCTGCCATGTACGCCGCAAGGCCAAACAGACCAAGACAGGCGATGATGATAGCCAGAGTAGCGAAGAATCCAAAGGCTCTGGCAAGCCGGTTCTCCGCTTCGAACAGTCTCGCAAAATCATCGTCCAGAAAGGAATAGTTGAGCGCTTCATCGGGTATGAACTCCCTCCATGTGCTCTCTATCGACGCGAGAGTTGCCTGCAAGTCGCCGGATTGGATACGTATGATGATATTGGGATATACCCAGAGCGGGCCCGCAACGAAGAAAAAGGTCGGCTGAATAGATGTGTGCATATCGGCGTACTGAAAGTTCTTCACTACCCCTACGATCGGCGGATTTGCTCCACGCCCCGGTGGCTGATACCCTCCCGCTATAATCAGGTCATTTGCGGTGCTGCCAATGGGATCCCCAGACCCAAACAGCTCGGCAGCCGCTTCGTTGATCAGGAGGGATGCCCACGGCCCATCGTCATCCCTCATATTGCGGCCGGCAGCGAGTTCCAGCTGTAGCGTCTCTACAAAATCAGTGTCAATGTATGCCACTTGTATGATCAGCTCGTCCATTATTGAAGCACTGGCCGGTTTAACCTTCATTTCATTTCCCGGATACCTTCCCGGTATTGCTTGCGAATTTGAGACTCGCTGTACGCCCCCTATCTGGAGGAGCTGCTGTTCGAAGGTGCGAACACGACTCGCTGTCCCAGCGGAATAGTGTTCGAGCACTCCCTTGGAATCTTCGACTACTTGCCATTGCTGACCACCGTTCAGAGACAGAAAATCATCCACGTCGTACCCAGATTTGTCCAAGTTCCTTCTGAAGGAAGCTGCTTCCGTTCGCGCGAAGGAAGAGTATATGTCCTGTACTACTATAATCTGGTCACCGTCGAATCCCAGGTCTTTGTCTCGCATGAATGAAAGTTGGCTTTGGACCACGACAGTAGCTACAATGAGAAGAACCGTGATCAGGAACTGAAAGACCACGAGGCCATCGCGAAGAGATACTCCCCGGACTCGGCCTCGCCGCGCTCCGGTGAAGAGATCAATGGGGCGAAAGGCAGACAGAAAAAAGGCAGGGTAGCTACCGGCAAGGACACCGACGGTTAAGGCCAGGATGATCAGACCGGGCACGAGGTACACGTTTTTAAGCAACTCGAAAGCTATTTCGGTACCCATGAACGCGTTAAAAGCCGGAAGAAGAAGCGCAACAAGGACACAGGCGACCAGAAGCGAAAGCAGGCTGATAATCACCGACTCCAGAAGAAACTGTTGCATGAGTTGCGTTCGAGAGGATCCGACCACCTTACGAACGCCAACCTCTTTCAAGCGCCTCGAAGACCGAGCCGTCGCAAGATTCATGAAATTGACGCATGCAAGAATGAGAATGAAAAACGCAATAATGGAGAAGAGATTGATGCTCGTTGAACTCGCTTGACGCTCGAAAGCACCCTCGTATTGCGTATCCCAATGCACGTCTTTGAGAGGTTGCAGATGCAGTTTCCAGCCGCCCCTTGAGTTTTTGATATCCTCCCAGGACGTGCCGTATCGCGCTTCCACTCTCGGGCCGATATGTCTCTCCACGTATGCTGGAAACTTTGCTTCGAGCCTCTCTGGGGGATAATCTTCCGGCAAGACGATATACGTGTACCAGCTCCCCCAGGAAGCGGTCGTTAAAGTTGTGCTGGGTCCAGGTTCCCACCGGTCGAGAAAATCAAATCGAAAGTGGGAATTTTCCGGCATATCTCTGGCTATTGCCGTCACCGTCATGTCATAGGAACTAAGCCACGGTCCCGTAAGGGTGAGAGTCTCGCCTATAGGATCCTTTCCCCCGAATATTTTAGTCGCCATCGATTCGCTGATGACGAAGGATGTAGTAGTCGGGAAAGGATCATCTGAGTTGCCGCGAATAATTTCAATGTCAAACAACTCCAAGATTGATCGATCCACTGCAAACTGGCGTCCCTCGCGCGCAAGTGGCTTATTCAGTTTGAACAGCTTGTCGCCATATTGAAGTGTCTTCTCGCCTCCGTGGGAAATTCTCGTAGCCAGGCTTACTTCAGGGAAATTATCCAACAAGCTTTGCGCAAGACCCGATCCAACCGTTGCGGTTGACCTTTCCATATTCGGAAAATTGATGTCCTGAACCACCCGATATATCCTATCAGCCTTCGAGAGACTGGTATCGAAACTGTATTCGTGCTGGACGTAGAGTAGCGCCAGTACGCTCAGCGCGATGCCGACAGAAAGGCCTGTGATATTGAGAATTGCGTAGCCCGATTGAGTTCGAAGCGTACGCAGAACAGTCTTGAGCTGATTTTTTAGCATCACAGTACCCCAGTACACGGTTCCAAACAGAAAAAACGGAAAAGATCGAAAAAGCTGGCCCCAGTACCAGAGGCGAGCCCAGCGCGAGCCACCATTTGCTTGCATTCGTGCGTAGGTCTCCTCAAGGTCCCCCAGAACCTCATCGGCTCGCACCTCGTGGAGCGATCTCTCGAAGATCCAGCGAGCCAGTCGTGGTGGTTTGGCGTCTTGGTTTTTCATTTCGTGCTGGAAAGACCCATCAGCGATGGGCCTTTCCAGAGAGCATCCTGAACACTTCGGATCTTGAGCAGCGCTGCCTTGCCCTCTGATGTGAGTTCATAGAAACGCTTGCTTCGTCCGCCTCGTTGCGGCGTCGGATCTCCTTTGAACGATCTGACATACCCCTTGTGCGCCAGGCGGTCAAGCGGGATGTAAATGGCCCCAATGGACCAATTGTAATCCGAAACATTGGAGAGATGATCTCGAATGGAACCGCCGTAGGCGTTTTCCTGAAGATTCCAGATAGAGAGGAGGATGAGCTCCTCGGTGCGGGAGAGAAAAGTCATCTGGTCGATGATTTGTTTGCGGGAGACTTGCTTTAACTCATATAGTAATAATTCTAGAACATATATGAAAGGCTGGGGGGAAATCAATCGTTGGCGCGGCCTCTCTAGTCAGGCCAGGCTCCGTCGGATGACATGCCTCGGTCCGACTAGTGCGGGATCAGACCCCTGCGGGCACTGATTACCTCCGCTCGGTCACTTTCAGTTCACCAGTCGATTCCGCGCCCCGCATCTGTACCCTGACCGAATACGTGCTTGCGGGTAAATACCGTTTACCGGTATCACTTAGTTCGACACTCTCTTCCAGATGCTCTGCCCCTTCCTCCGAGACGGTAAGATCGTAGGTCACATAATTCAGGCCCGAGGCCAGATCCGCTTCAAATTCAGATAATGTGTTACCCTCTTCGTCGGTGACAGTCACCGTGGCTGAACCAGCCCGTGCAATCCAGAGCGTCAGTGTTGTCTCTGGCTCGGTGGGAGTCGAATACGGTGTCCGCTTCACACCCCAGTTCGCGTTGAATCGGACACTTGGGATGTCGAATACGTGGACTGCCGAAGACATCAGCTCATCATCGAGTTGCTGCATTACCGACAGGTCCGCCAGATATATCGAGCGACCGTGCGTTCCGATCAGCAGATCCTTATCGCGCGCTTGGATTTTCAGGTCATGGACGGGTGCGTTGGCCATTTCAGAGGCGAGCCCGACGAAGTGTTGTCCCCCATTGAGGGAAGCGTACACGGCGTGATCCGTGCCTACGAAGAGCAGATTTTCGTTTTCAGGATCCTCGATGATGACGTTTACCGGTTCGCCGGGGAGATCTGTTCCAATTCGTGTCCATGTGGCCCGAAAGTCATCGGACCGGAACACATAGGAATCGAAGTGATCCCATCGATAGCCGTTCAGTGTGACGTAGACCCTGGATTCTGAGTGATTTGAGGCTGCAACCCGGCTGACCCACAGGTTCTGGGGGAGGGATTCGTCGATCCGGGTCCAACTTACACCGCCATCCCGGGTCACGTGAATCATCCCGTCATCAGAGCCGGTGTAGATCAGTCCAAACGTGAGCGGAGATTCATCGATCGCAGTGAGAGTCCCATAAGGCACATCACCGGGCTGGCCACCGTGGGTTAGGTCACCAGAAATCGGCTCCAGATCTTCTCCCTGGTTCATTGAGCGGAATAACCGGTTCGCACCATAGTAGAAAATATCCTGGTTATGTGGGGATAACAGGATCGGGGCCTGCCAGTTGTATCGAAGGGGTTTATCGCCCAGATCATGGCGCGGGCGAATCGAGATTCGCTCCCCCGTCGTCCGATTCAATCGGCTATAAAAACCGAACTGCGACCCGAAATACGCTATATCGTTTGTGCGCGTATCTACGGCAACCTGCATCCCGTCGCCTCCACCCAGCCGGTCGTAGGGATAATCTCCTCCTGAGTACCATCCGTAACTGGCCTGATACGTGTGAGGCCCTGCCCACACGCCATTATCCTGGAGGCCTCCGTACACATTGTACGATTCGGCGTTGTCGACCTGGATGAAGTAGAATTGGCCCACGGCCGGGATATTGAGCTTCGACCAAGTCTCCCCTGCGTCGTACGAAATGTTGAGACCGCCATCGTTGCCCTTGATGATGTGGCCCGGGCGATTGGGATTCAGCCAGAGCGCCTGATGATCGCCGTGGACGTGGGAGGCGCCCATCGATGACCATGTCGATCCACCGTCATCGGATCGGATGATAGGGACACCCATCGCGTAGACCTGATCAGGATTGTCCGGTGCCACACGTATCTCGCCGAAATAGTAGCCAGACGAATTGTAGACGCCATCCAGATACTCTTCGTGTGCTCGGGTCCATGTGGCACCCGCATCGTCAGAGCGATAGACTTCGAGTCCGATGACTGGCGTATTGAAGAGCTGGGAATTGGCGTTGTCGACGAAGTCCACCAGTGCAAAAGGCTGAATAGTCCCATTTTCAACCATCCCTTTGACCGCCATCAGGTCGTAACGACTGGGAAAGTTTTCCCGCTCCAGGTAGCCTTCAATCTCTACGTCTTCGAGACGTAAAAACTCTCGGGAGCTCATGCCCCTGAGGTCAGCGCGCGTCAATCCTTCCTCTTCGTCCTCTTCTTCTTCCAAGTCGCGTCTGTTCTGATTGTCTACTGACGCATAAACGATGTTCGAGTCGCCTGCGAAGATCGATATTCCGATGCGCCCCACCCCGTCGCCCGTTGGAAATCCATTTCCATCGATCCGATTCCAGGTCGAACCACCGTCCGTGCTTTTGTATATACCGGAGCCTTCACCACTCTCGACGAAATTCCACGCTCTACGCTGACGCTCCCACATCGCGGCGTACAGGATATCAGGATTGTTGGGGTCGATGACAAGATCGATAGCGCCCGACGTGTCATTCACGAACAGCGTGCGTGTCCAGTTTTCACCACCGTCGGTTGATTTGAACACCCCGCGATTTTCATTTGGCGAGTAGAGAGACCCGACCGAAGCGACCCATATTGTATTGGAATCGCCCGGATGGAGCAAAATACGACCGGTTCTGTGCGTGCCTGCGAGGCCTATGTGGGCCCAGCTCTCACCCCAGTCGGTACTGCGATACAAGCCATCTCCGGCATAGGAAGATCGGCTGGAGTTGTTTTCCCCGGTCCCAACCCAGATCGTTCCAGTATCCCAGTCCACGGCGATGTCTCCGATGGTCATCACGCCTTCATGGTCGAACAGTGGGTCGAAGGACTGCCCGTTATTCCAGGTAATCCAGAGACCGCCCGACGCGTAAGCGACAACGAAATGAGTCGGATCAGCCTCATGAGCGTCGATATCGACCACGCGACCGCTCATGATCGCCGGACCGATATTGCTGACAGGAACGCGGGCCAGAGGGGAGTTTTCAAACAGACTCAGCCGCTGCTCGAAAGCTGCGCGTCTGGCGTCGGCCGAAGTGGCCTCGTGCAAGCTGTTCATGACCGGCTCCTGATTTACCCGCTGCGCCAGCGTGAGGTCTGGAGTCAATAGCAGGACGAGGGCGACGACGAAACAGGCCCGGAAGATTCGGTTGTCGAAGGTCATTTCTTATGGTGGGTTGAGCAGAATTGGAGAGTATCGAGGCAATGTAAGTTGAAATTGGATTATGTGCGTTCACGCTCTAACCGTGCCGGAACAGCTCGATGATGGGACTTTGTCGGGGATTCAGTACGTTCTAGGGCCTCACCAAATCCACCATTATGGACGCTACACTTATCATCGGTGAAGAGCGAGAGCTCACCTCAAAGAGGATAGAGGTCCGAAATGCGTTCGACAACGCACAGGTAGGATCTCTCTCCGTTGCCGACCCGGCTCACACCGAGCTGGCAATCAGCATTGCAAAGGCCGCCTCGAGAACCGCCTTTCCGGTTCATGAGCGGGTCACTGCTCTCTACGCTGCAGCGGACATTCTCGATAGCCACGCCGATGAAATAGCTCTTCTGCTGGCTCAGGAGGGTAGTAAGACAATCACTGAAGCGATGAGGGAGCCCGTCCGAGCTGCCGAAATTTTTCGCATGTCCGCTGACGTGGCCCGCACCCTTTCGGGCGAAACCTTGCCGTTCGATGCCCGGCCCGGGTCGGAGTCTCGCGTGGGATATTATGTCCGGAAGCCTCTTGGTGTGATTGCGTGCATCCTTCCATTCAACGATCCTGTCGCGCTCATTGCTCACAAGGTTGGACCCGCGATTGCCGGCGGGAATGCTGTCATTGTGAAGCCCGACCCCTCCTCTTCCCTTTCCGTCGTAGGAACATGCGAGCTTCTACTCGAGGCCGGCATTCCCGCCGGCAGACTGAATGTGCTGACGGGTGGAGCCGATGTTGGAGAGGCGCTGGTCAGGCACGATGATGTTCGGATGATCTCTTTCACGGGCGGCCAAAAGACGGGCGAAGCCATAACGCGGGGCGCCGGAATCAAGCGGCTGTCGCTGGAACTGGGATCCAATTCACCCGTGATCATCCATTCAGATGCGCGTCTCGACGCTGCGGTGCAGGCCGTCGTCGACGGTGCATTTGCACAGGCGGGACAGAACTGCATCGGTGTGCAGCGTGTTTTCGTCCATGAATCGGTGTATGAATCGTTCCGGGACGGTCTCTGTGCCCACACCGCGTTGCTGAACGCCGGTCACTCCCTGGACCCCGACGTCGATGTCTGCCAGATGATTCGAGTGGAAGAGGCGGACCGCGTGAAGTCCTGGATCGATGATGCCGTCGCCGCTGGTGCTCGTGTGCTCACGGGTGGTACGCAGACTGGATCCGTCATCGCGCCCACCGTGATGGAGGCCATTCCTGTCAGCGCTCGACTGGCCTGCGAAGAAGTGTATGGCCCCGTCCTGGGATTATACCCGTACTCCACGCTCGAAGAGGCGGTCGATCGGGCAAACGATGTCGACGTGGGTCTGCATGGAGCGGTGTTCACCGAGAGCCTTCGCGACGCTTTTTACGTGGCCGAACATCTGGAGGTTGGAGCCGTCATCGTGAATGATTCGACGGATTACAGGCTCGACACGATGCCCTTTGGAGGGACCAAGAAGAGCGGAGTCGGGCGAGAGGGTGTGCGTTTTGCGGGCGAGGAGATGACGGAGACCCGAGTGGTCTGTTTCAATCTCTAAAAGTCCTTGGTGCGCTGCTCATTTCTCTGAAAGAACCTCCAGAATCGTTTCGCGGGCCACATTTCGGCCCGATACGAAAATCACAATCGGCCCATCAGGCTTTGGAAAGTCATCGCTGAGGCACGCCGCGATCGGCACCGCAGAAGATCCTTCGATCAGGATCTGGTGGTGATCTATCATCCAGCCTCCCACACGGAAGTAATGGGGGTATCGCCGGAAATAACGCCTTAAAGGACGATTTTTAAAATTCACCTGGTCAATTCCGGCGATACCCCTTGCTTTTCTGGGCAAAAAGCGTCACCTATAGCGTCACCGTATCCATCACTCGCTGACGCCAAACCCCCGTGGCCAAAGTAACACTGTCCAGGTGGGCCTCCAAAAAGGGCCCCGACGGCCTGGCTCCGATCTGCCTGATCATCCGCCATCAGAAGAAGCGTTCCATCCTCGAGCTCAAGATCCGGGTTCTGGAAAAAGACTGGAATAAGAAGCAATCCCAGGTGCGCAAGGGCCACGCGATGGAGCGGGAGTTCAACGAGCACCTTTCTGTGTGGCGATCGCGTGCGCAGCGTATGCTAGACCTAGCGATCGTTTCGCGCGAGGGTGTTTCGGCGTCTAAAATTATCGGCGATCTGAGGGCCATACAGAGAGCCGAAATGGGCTCTACAGAAACCAAGCAAATCGGCGACGCCGACGATTTTCTGCTCTACTTCCGGCAGCAGCTCGAGCGCTACGAGGCGCGCCGGCAGTGGGCGACCTTCGAAGCCTACCGAGTCGCCTACAACAAGCTGGCTGCGTTTGTCGAGAGCCGCACTGGCCAGGCGCATCTTCACTTTGACGACGTTGATGTTCATCTCCTCGAGGACTTTCGCACCCACCTCATCAGCCACTATGGCAATGCAACGAATACGGTTCATAAAAACCTGACCAGCATCCGGACGATTCTGTACCAGGCAATCCGGGAGGATCGCTTTCCCCAGGAGAGGAATCCGTTCTTCAGGCTGCAACTCAAGAAGAAGAAAGGCAGTCGGCACTATCCGATATCGATCGAGAAGATTTGGGAGATCGAAGATCTCGACCTGGCCGAGCATCATGACGATGCTCGCAATGCGTTTCTGATAGCGTTCTATGAGGGCGGCGTCCGGATCGCAGACGTCATCCAGATGCAGAGCAGCGACATCATCCACGATGGAAACATGTGGGTGGTCGAGTACGACATGGAGAAAACGGGAAAGCCGTCCGAATCCTTCCCGCTCTGGCCACCGGCCGAGAAGGTGCTCCGCAAATATGGATGGCCAGAGCTCAATCCAGACGACTACATTTTTCCTTACTTCCCCAAAGGCATGGTCATCGGGGGCCGGCCGGCCTTTGATCAGCGCAAGAAAAAAACCTCTCTGATCAACAAGCATCTGAAGGCTATCCAGCGCATGGTCGGAATCGAAACGCCCCTTACGACGCACGTGGCCAGGCATTCGTTTGGCAGCCGGCTTGACCAGGAAGGTTGGGAGATTCAGGCTATACAGCGACTGCTTCGCCACTCCGATCCTCAAACCACTCAGATCTATATAGACTCGATGAGGTCGCGGAGATACGATGACCGGCTCAAGAAGGCGTTGTTACCTGAGCGATAGTTCCCTGAAACCATGTTGGACAGAGATGGTCCTGATTCATCGGACAGTCTGAACAACAAATAAGGTGGAGTCTTGCGATCTTATCACCCTCAAGAAAGGCTACAAACGATGAGTCGCAAAAGAAGAAACCACAGCAACACATTCAAAGCGAAAGTAGCGCTGGCGGCGGTCAAAGGAGATCGCACAATGGCTGAGTTGGCAGACCAGTTCCAGGTTCTCATCACGCTGCAATAACTAATGAGCCGAGTCGGCATTCGTTGACTCGGCTTATCTTTTTTATTCGTGTCTACCCGGATCAGCGTAATGTGACAAGAGCTGTCAGCCCAAAATGCGGCCAACCCGCTACCTCTTCACTCACTGCCGAATTGAAAGCGCCAGGAGTCCAACTAGAATCGGTCTGAGGATTGTGTGAACACACCTAGGGATTTTCCGGAGGCTCCGTAAAATAAAGTGGGTCCCGGAGCTCATACTCCAGGACCCACCTTCTCCAATTATTCAGGTGAGCTTATTTTAACAGAGTGACTTTTTTGCTGAACACGTGCTTGTTCGTCATTATTCTGAAAAAATAAATTCCCGATGGTTGCCGCGATGCATCCCAGGAAAATTGGTGCTTGCCTGCGTCAAAGAATCCGCTACCAATCCTATCGAGGAGCCTTCCCTGTATATCAAACACTTCTATCGAAATGTTTGAAGCGTCTTCCAGGGTCATGCCATCACCTCTTCGACGTTGGTCTGATTCATTTCGCACATTGTACAGACTGCGAAATAAAATGGTCAATAACAGCCGGTTTGATGCCGAAATACCCCTGTTTTATCAGACTATTGCGCGGCCATTTGGTAAAAGCGAAATCGAGGTCTCAGAGTCCTCACTCGGCTCGGCGGCTGATAGATGACAACTTCCGCATCTCACACCACAATAGTTGAAGAGCAATAAACAATAGGCTCGAACCTGAGATTCAGGCTAGTGTAAATTATGGATCAAATTTGCACCTATTGTCAGACGCGTGAAAGCCTTTTTATAACATCCTTCCGAGCAGGTGCTTCTAGAATCCATCGGTTCTAAACGGATGTTTACTTCTCGCAGCGACCCTCAAGGTTTGCCGAAACCGTTCTTTATTCTGTTGTGACTGTCAAAATGCTCCGGGCAAAAAAGAGTGTCGGTGTGTTGATGTCTCCATTTTAAGGTTAGTTTACCATTCTCGGATTCCAACGATCAAATACATTTCAACAATGATCAGAATAAGCCTAACACATAAACACCTTCTCATGCTTTTTGTCCTGGGCACAGCGCTTCAACCCATAGCTGATGTTTCGGCGCAAAATGTAATCTACGTTGATCTCGCGGCATCGGGTGCTGAATCGGGTTCATCTTGGATTGATGCGTTTTCGAGCTTGCAGGACGCGCTTTCAGTATCCGCAGATGGAGATGAAATATGGATTGCGGAGGGCCGTTACACACCAGATAAGGGCATTGGGATCACAGAGGGAGATCGCTCCGCTACATTCGAGATAACAAACTTAGTCGATTTGTACGGGGGTTTTGGGGGAGAGGAGACAAATCGAGACCAAAGGGACCCGTCAAACCACGAATCAATACTCTCGGGTGATCTAGAGGCCAACGACCTTGAATCCGACTTTCCTGTAGGCTCCTCTCGTTCAGAAAACTCGATAACGATTCTGCGTTTAGTCGAAAATCTGAGTTTATCTGCTGATAACGTTACAATCGTCGATGGGGTGACACTTGAGGGAAAACAGTCAACTGGCAGTCCCTCTAACCGTGGAGGCAGTCTAATTATATCGGGTCGCGCTGCTCGCTTGATCGATTTAATTGTTAGGGACAATGTCTCGGAATCCGGGGCCGGCATCTCAATTTGCAACGTGTCCGAAAACGTAAGCCTTGAATCAGTTCGGCTTATCAATAATTATGCAGAACGGGAGGGAGGTGCAATAAGATCGAACTGTTTTGGCTCTATTAGAATCTCAAATAGTCTCTTCGACTCAAACATGTCTGTCGAGAATGGCGGTGCGATTTTTGCAGCCAATCTGGACTTGAAAATCGTTCGGACCACGTTTTCAAATAATATGACGTCGGGATTTGGCGGCGCTGCGCTTCTGGACGAGTCGTTCTTAACAATTTGGAACTCGCGTTTCTATTCCAACTCAGCAGAAGCTGGGGGGGGGGCACTGGATGTTGCTGGAGACGACAGCCCAAACCACACCGCCATAATTGGATCGTTGTTCCATAATAATCGGGCCGGATCAGAAGGGGGAGCGATATACACTGGAGGCCAGTCCCTCCGCATTATCAATAGCACTTTCTCAGGAAACAGCGCTGCCATAGAGAGTTCAGTCTTACATCAATTTTATCTTGAGCCTGAGCAAAGCCTGACCATTCAAAATTCTATTTTCTGGTCCAACACGACTGATCAAACACAAGATGATGATGCACAGATTTGGCGTCCAGTCAGTGCCACAACTGGCCTATTTTCGATTTCCAATTCAATTTATCAGGGTGATCTTCACCCTTCCTTTTCAGTCATCAATGACGTGTCAGGAGCAGATCCTTGGTTTGTAAAACCACTTGGTCTGGACGGAGAGGCCGGCACAGAGGATGATGATTTTCGGTTGTCCGCTTTCTCTATCGGAATTGATAGAGGCAATAATGAATGGCTGCCCAGTGATAGTTTAGATCTTGATCTAGATGAAATATTCTGGGAGAAGACTCCAGTCGATCTGGACGAACGCCACCGTGCGTTTAGCACCGGAGTGTGGGCAGGAACTGTAGATATTGGTCCATATGAATACGGATCACCTGTTATCAGTGTCTCGATAGAAACTGAAGCACTGTTGATCCCCCAGCCACTTCTTTTCGAACTCTATCCTTCGCCGGCTTCAAATATTGTGAACATTCGCTTTCTGGAAGCGATCGAGCAGGGACCACGCGATTCGTCTCTAGTGCTCTTCGATGCGCTGGGACGGGAAGTAACCCGATGGCCACTAGCTGATATCGGCAATTCTTCGATACCACAGCTCGATATTTCGAATTTATCTCCCGGAATGTATTGGCTAAGATTTTCTGGAGCTGACAACTCAATTTCAAAACCATTGATAATAATCAGATAGTTAACACCGATGAATTATTCTCCATCTAACTTCAAAACCAGCCGAGTCTTGAGAGCTGCGTCAATCTTAGTTCTCATAGGTATGATAAGCGGAATATCTGTGCAGGCACAAGATCAAGCTGTTCATGATCTTGGAAAGCGATCAAGTTTGCCTTGGATGGAAGTGTTTTTCGAAGTGTTGTCTAGTTCGGATGCAGATGTAGTAAAAATTTATGGTAGCCAGGGGCACACCTCAAGCCCTAGTCTCATCACAACGCTGACAGATGATGGATCAGGTTTCCCCAATGTATGCACCGAAACCTCACAAGCGCTTTATCACTGGGTCGCTGACGTCTCGGGAGCAGACACCGGGTGTGGTGCATCGTTTACTTCGCTCGATCCAAATACACTCTACACGTTAAAATTCGAATCGTACGAAAATAACCAACTCATTCACTCTTCAAAAGTATTGTATTTCAGTTGCACCGATGATTGGGACGATTCCCCGGCACATGAAAAGGCGAATGGTTTCTACTGCATTTACCAGGATCTAGGCAATCTTGCAGATTTATCGATCGAGTTGACGAGCGGTGGATTGGGGTTCATAGCCACAAAAAGCAGGGGTGAAACTGAGCACATTAATTCGTCCGGCGTATTCGGCGATGACAAGTGGATGTATCCCCATCACGGAGATCATTTTTGCAACAACGTAACGCTACTAGGAGGCTCCACCGTGGCCTCTTGCTTGGCGACGGTTGCCAGCATCGTCTTTTTTGTGGCTCCATTTCAGGGATCACTGGACAACTATTCCTTAACCGATGCAGATATGGTCATTTTTCCTCCGGCTGGCTCTCTTCGTCAACCTGTCTATATCGGGGATGTAAAGTTAACTTTCGAAGACGATACCGAAATGATCGTCGAAGATAGGATTGATTTAGTCCTAGATGAGACGGAGATAGTTCTTGATGGCCAATTTGGAGCGTTCACCGCGGAAAGAGGAGGATTCATTGAGATGAAGGGAGGCGCAATAATTGCTGGTGATGCGTCAGACTCATACGATCAAAAAGTGGTCTTTGAAGGAAATGGCTCAACCACAACGGGCGATGATCTAGTGATTTCAGGTAATGCAACTTTTAAGCATGTCTATGCAACACTTGAAGACGGTAATAACGGAGTGGTAAAAAATGGCGCCACGCTCTACATGGACGGTTCTACGTCACAGAGATCACATTTTTCTGTCGACGGACATCTACTGATAGAAAGTGGAGGATTAATACAATGCCTCGGAACCGGAACAGAACTCATTGGCAACGGCGTGAACTGGAATCAATCTGACAATATTGAGGATTTAAACCCTAACAGTGCCGGAATAGACATGAATTGTTCTGGAGCATGTATTGTCGCCGACAATGGGGGCTCTGTTAGGTTCAACACCGGATCGACGCTTACTTTTGAAGATGGAGGGTTTCTCGCGCTTAAAAATGGAGGACAAATTGTTCTTGAAAGCAATGCTGAGATGATATTCAAATCGGATGCGGGGGATTACGATATCGATGCAGGAGCTACGTTTAAATTGGGCGAAAACGCTCTGATTACCTTCGACAAGGCCCTTGACCTGACAGGTACTTCCTCAAATCCAATCGTTTTTGAACGGCTTGATCCGAACGAGAGCTGGGATTACCTCGACCTGAAAGCCGACGGAAATACTCTCGAATACGTCGTATTTGATGGAGGAACGAAGAATATTCATGTCAGGAGTACCAATAATACTTTTACGAATATTACTTCGAAAAACGGTGAAAATGGCCTGAGTGCTGCGGCTGATTTCGTAAGTGGTCGAAGCAGCTTTACGTTGGAGGATAGTTATCTGCGGGACAATTCAAATGACGGTCTTGTTGCAGTTAATTCTAATGTCACAATAACAGGAACAGAGATCACCGGTTCTGGAGAGGCTGGAATGTCATTGACTAGCTCCACCATTATCAACTTGGATGATAATCTTATTGAGGACAACGCTTCGTCAGCCGCGTCTGCCGGAGGAGTTGAAGTACTCTCTGGAGCCTGGTTCTACATGGATGATGAGGCTAACAACACCATCCGTGACAATGGTGGCGATGAAATTCTGGCGACGTCATCCGGCCAGATCCACGCCGGCAAATGGCTGGGTGAATGTGAAGGCGGCCCGCCCCCGTGCGGTGGAGGTGGTTTCAATGATATCTATGATTCTTCAGATCCTGGGACAACTTACAAGTACATCGACAACGACTCATCCTATGGCGCGGATGCAGAAAAAAATTATTGGGGGGAAACTCCCACTTCGGCCCTGTTTGACGGATCGGTCGATTACACGCCTTACTCATCTGTGTCTGTAGGCGCCTACAAGGCTGGTTCGCTAACTCCGAGAATGACTCTTGGAAAAACGATTGCGGAATTACGAGTTCGGCTGCAGGAAACAGGACTTGGTGTTGATGCTGAGTCGCTGGCAAGACTGTATTCCCTTCAAAAGGCAGATCAGAAAGATAGATTCGGAGAAAGTGAACGTACAATCGGATATTTCGAAAATCTTGTTTCCGCGTTTGCCGGCGTTGACTTATCTAGAAGCTCGGGATCGATCCAAGCCGCCTCTGATCGGGCGATCTTAATTGTATTCCAAGAATATATGGGCACGGAAGATTTCGAAAGTGCAGTTCATCTATTAGCCGACCATCACGCCAAAATGTCAGGCGTAAAAGAAAGAAGCGAGTTCATTCTTTCAGCTGTTTTGCTTGCAGATTATTTCGGTCAGACGGCAACAGCAAATTCCTATTTCACTGAACTCTCGAAATTGTCTGGAAATAGCGATCATGAGCAGAGGGAGCTGGATGTACTAGCACGAGAGCTCTCTTTTTCGGGCCGGATAGAGCATTCTGACCGAAACTCCCCTAGAGTATTTCCGAGTTTGAGTCGTTCAGCTGCATCGAAAACGGTGCAGAGCGATGTATCTGATACTTCGGAGCTGTCTCTTTATCCCAATCCTGCCAATCCGAATACGGTCGTAAGGTTCGTGCTCGCTGAAAAGAGTGCCGTTGAGATTGAGTTCGTCGATATATTGGGTCGCACGATTCAAGAAAAATCAATTCTCTCAGCTCAACCCGGAAGCCATACTGTTAATGTGGATTTGTCGCGTTTCGCGAGTGGTCAGTATCTGGTGAGGCTAGTGGTCGTTGGTGAAAATGGCGTTGGTCGCGCAACAGAAACTCGAAAACTGATCGTTATGAAGTAGTGGCGGAATCCAAGATTCGGTGATATTTCAGAGCCGCAAGAGCTTCCTGTAAAATTTGTAGTCGCTCAGAACTATCCGAACCCATTCAACCCAACAACCACAAATGAATACACCATTCCGGAAGAGCTTCATCTTAGGTTAAAGGTCTATGATTCTTCAGGAAGGCACGTGGATTCGCTTGTCGACGGCTACCAAAACGCCTGAATACACTCCGTGGTATTTGATGCTTCAAATCTTCCAAGCGGAGTTTGTAACTATCACTTTGGCATGACCCCGGTTTTTTGATCCAGTATGTATGTTAGGATGCATGGCCTTTAATCAACAGAGATGGTCCTATAAAACTGGACAGGGTCTTAGGTGGAATCTTGCGGATTGATTATGCTGCTTCTTGAAGCGGCTGGTGATTAAAAAATACGTGATCAGGGGTCTTTCTTCCGTGTGAGCTGTGTCGCCTTTCGTTATTGAAGTAGTCGAAGTATACAGCAATGGATTTGCGGGCTTCAGCCACACTGTCATAGGCTTTAAGGTACACCTCTTCATATTTCAGGCTACGCCACAGACGTTCAACGAACACGTTGTCCATCCAGCGTCCTTTGCCATCCATAGAGATTTTGATGTCATGATTCTTCAGAACATCAGTAAAGGCCACGGGTGTGAACTGGCTGCCCTGATCCGTATTGAAGATCTCTGGCGCTCCATACACGGCGATTGCTTCTTCGAGCGCTTCCACACAGAAGTCGGTGTCCATCGTATTGGAGATCCGGCGTGAGAGTACTTTTCGGCTGTACCAGTCGATGACGGCGACCAGGTAAACGAATCCCCTTTTCATCGGAATGAATGTGATGTCGCTTGCGTAAACCTGCCGGGGCCGCGTCACGTTGAGCTTACGCAAGAGATACGGATAAATCTTGTGACCCTTTCCCGGAATCGAGGTCCGTTTCTTAGGATAAATGGCAATAAGGCCCATCAGACGCATTAATCGCCGGATTCGATGGCGGCCCACAAAAATACCTCTGTCCTCGAGCGCATCCTTCATGGTGCGCGATCCTCGCGTGGGCCGCTCAAGGTAGAGCTCATCCAGTTTTTTCATCACGGCCAGGTTCTCTTTGCTCTCGCCCACCGGCTTGTAGTAGGCCGTTGAGCGATTCAGCTCCAGCAGATTGCACTGCCGTTTGATGGAGAGGTCGTGGATTGGGTCGATCATTTGGCGGCGCTCACCTACTGGGTGCGACCGAGCGCTTTGGATAAAAAATCCTTCCCCATCGAAAGCTCGCCAATTTTGGCGTGAAGCTCCTTGATCTGGCCCTCCTCGTTGTGCTTTCTGGAATACCCTTTTTCAAAGACCTCTTCAGCGTCCTGAATCAGCTTCTTTTTCCACGTCTGAATCTGGTTCGGATGCACCTGGAACTGGTCTGCCAACTCAGCCATTGTGCGATCTCCTTTGACCGCCGCCACCGCTACTTTCGCTTTGAATGTGTTGCTGTGGTTTCTTCTTTTGCGACTCATCGTTTGTAGCCTTTCTTGAGGGTGATAAGATCGCAAGATTCCACCTATAATCAGAGCCAGGCTGTCCAGTCAAACGGGACCATCTCTCAATTTCGATATGGGTATTTATATGATAGTTCGATCAATCACACGCAGTGCGTGTTTCGTAGTGCTGTGTGTGCTCCATTTTGCATCTCGTGATGCAAGTTCGCAAGTCTTGGACAGTCAATGGAACCGGGGTCAACTCAATGTAGACTCACACTCATTTAATGTGCGTTCCAATGGAAATACGACGGTGTTGCGATTTGAAACACCTCTCCAGATATCTGAACTTCGACATTCCCGCGTTGGCACCAAGATTCCTTTTGAGCTACTGCACATAATTCAAAGAGCAGAACACGTTCTTCATATCGAAAATGGGTCCTTACTTCAAACCGGAAATTCGATTACAGGCAATAGAAAATACTACCGATATTCCCAGTTTGTGGATGATGTCCGAATAGCCGTGTTAACGACGGATTACTTTTGACCCACCAACGACGGTTTAGAATTGACCCACCCCGGCATGGTATTCATTAGTCTGGAAAAACCAGATTGATGAATACCGCATGCTAAAAAGTAGAACTGTGAACACACTTCGTGAACTGGCCGCTGACGGTCACTCCATCCGGGAGATCAGCAAACGCATGGGGCTTTCTCGTAACACTGTCCGTAAGTACTTGCGGACCATACCGGTGCCTGCTCCTCGGCCTAAACGGTATTCCAAACTGGAACCCTTCAAAGAGCAGGTTCGCCGTTGGGTACTCGAGGATCGACTCCTCAACTGCGTGACCATGCATGAACGACTGCAGGTGATGGGATATAGCGGGGGCCTGACGATCCTGAAAGATTATGTTCGGCCACTTCGTCCGGCGAAAGGAGGCCGCCGACCGGTTCGGCGCTATGAGACCGATCCTGGCGAGCAGATGCAGATCGATTGGGGAACCTTTATGTACGAAGTAGGAGGTGTTCGCAAGAAGATCTACGGCATGACGGCGGTCATGAGTTACTCGCGCATGCGATATGTTATCTTCTCGAAGCGTTGCGACACAGCCAGTCTGATTCGTGCCATCCAAGACGCGCTGGAATACTTTGGTGGCCTGCCACAGACCATCCTGAGTGATCGCATGAAGAGTGTGCTGCTCACGGTCGAAGACGGACAATTCATCTGGAACAGTGTTTATGCCGATTTTTTAGCCGCGATTGGCGTAGTGCCACGGGTGTGTCGCTCGAGAGTGCCACAGACGAAGGGAAAGGTCGAACGCTCCATCCGGGTCATCAAAGAGAGCTTCTGGCCCGGTGTGCGCTTTGGCGATGTTGGCCACCTCAACGAACAGGCCAGAATCTGGTACACATCCCGCAACTCACGTCTTCACCGAACGACACATGAGCGGCCCGATGAGCGACACCAGAGGGAAAAACTGAGCTCCTTGCCTGTGGGCTACGCATGGGAACGATTCCGGAGTGAGCCTAGGCGAGTAACGTGGGATGGCTTTATCTCCTTTGACGGCGTACTCTACGGCCTTCCGAGCGAACCACTGACGGCCGGCGACCTGGTCGATGTCACCTACCGCGATCAGGAGATCCTCGTCTGGTACAAAGGACACCTCGTCGTTCGTCACCGAGTGCGCCACGAGTCCGGACTAACGGTCTGGCATGCGGACCAGTTTAAAACGATTCCACCCGCAGCTGAGAGCCACCGCTTGCCCGCTCCCGTTGCATACCAGGTGCCCTCCATTGAAGCGCCGCGTCGCTCGCTCACCGAGTATGATGATCTCTTCAAGGCGCAAGAGGTTGTGATATGAGCACGACCCTTGCCATTGATGATCTTCTGCGCCGCCTACGTCTTGGACAGTTGGCTTCGCAGCTTCCAGAGCTGATCGAAGGAGCGCGGCAGCAGAAACTATCGTACGAACGATTCCTGGCCTCCGTTCTCGAGACCGAACTGCGTGGACGCGACGATCGTGCACTCGTGCGCCGGATGCGTTCGGCCCGCTTACCCCTGAAAGCCCGTTTAGAGACCTTCGACTTTGCCTTCCAGCCCTCGATCTCTGAGCGCCTGGTTGGCGAACTGGCGCAAGGATCCTATCTCGATACGGCTACTAACGTAATCCTGCTCGGGCCACCGGGCGTGGGAAAGACCCATCTGGCCTGTGCGCTCGCCGTTAAAGCTATCGAGAGCGGACATACGGCACGCTTTACAACGCTTCGCTCATTGATCACGGATCTGGGAGGACTCGGACGACGTGAGGTCAAGACGCTGCGGGCGTATCTAAAACCAGATTTGTTGATCATTGATGAGATTGGTTATTCCCAGCTCAGTCCCGATAACGCTAACAGTCTCTTCGAACTTATCACCGCACGATATGAACGTGGATCCATCATCCTGACGAGTAATCTCTCCTTCAATGACTGGGGCAACCTGCTCGGAGACGATGTCCTGGCGACTGCCATGCTCGACCGTCTGCTGCACCACGCCGAGGTCATCACCATTAACGGACGCTCCTACAGAATGCGTAACCACATAGAAAACGATCAACCATCCACCGCCGTGGGTGGGTCAATTTAAAGCTGTCGACCTGGGTCATTTTTAACCCGGCGTTGACAAGCCGACACAAACTTCAGGATTATTACCGATCTAGAAGACAACGTATTATCTATGGGAGGAAAGGTGTCATTCCGAAATACTTTCAGGATCTCTTCTGCGAAATTACTCAATTCTGAGCATCTGCAACAGCTGCTCTCTTCACAGGGGTACGTGTTCTTGAGTGGTGCTGAAGAATCCTCCGATCTAGTGTTTGAGCAGTCGACCGGTCAAATTTATTGGAGGGTGTCAGTCATAGATAACACAACGGGGACACCCCTGTTGATGAACATTGACGCTGAGAGCGGCGATGTCACGCAAATTGCGGACAACTCACGATCGTATAGAGATTTGAACCAGCTACCAGTTCCCCAAGATAAACTAACAATTAGTGCAGCATTGACTATTTCGCGCTCAAGCGTCGGCGGAAGCGTTGCAGGGACATTCGAATTTGACGAAATGGATGAACCCGGTGCGTCAACAACGACAACACCTTTGGACGATGCGTTCGTAGAAATAGAGTGGAAAGAAGAGATTAACCCTCCGAAAGGTGGATCAGGAAGCAAGACATGTGAAGCTCCTGCGACTTGTACCACTTACACCGATTCGAATGGAGACTTCTCATTTTCAAGCCTGGACAATGGCGTATATACTTTAACTGCATTGCCGGAAACCGAATGGTCAAAACCGAACAATACCAACAGTTTGGACGAGTACTCGTTTGACTTTGAGATCAACAATTCGTCTGAAACAGAAGATATTCAATGGACTGATGATATTTCGGATTCCTCTAGAAACCATTTTGGAAATTTGGCACATTCCATGGAGGAAATGCATGATTACCTCGCGGCATCGCCCTTCAGCTATTCAGGATGGAATTCAAAGATGGGATTCTCGACTGCAGGCTCTGGCTTATCGTTTGAGTGCATCGCCACTGCATATGGAACTAGTCTTCTAATTGGAGAGAAAATTCAACAGTCCAAGGAAATTATTTATCACGAGTACATCCACAACGTCGTCAATGACATATATGGTGGTTGGATCGAAACCGGAAATGACGATGATAGCGAGGCTCGCGCGTTGGATGAAGCAATCCCAGATTTTTTTGCAGCAGCGTTGGCTAACGACTCCGATTTAGGTGAGGATGTGTCATGTCTTGTGAGGCTCGGAGCTGATCGTGACATCGATAACACGTTGGACATGGACGATTGGATTGAGGATGAGTACTATAACAATAGTCTCATCGTAAGTGGAGCCATCTGGGACTTAACCCCCGGCGAACCATACGCTACGTCCGGAACATCACTAGACGAAGTGGCAGAGGGAGTTTGGGAAGCGCTTCAGGCAACACCGACCACTTACAACGATCTAGGATTGGAAATTGAAGATTATTTTTTGGGTGCGCACATTCCGACAGCTCAAAATGTTGCATCAAGTTGGGACAACCGGGAAATGCCTATAACGGGCCACAAATCTGGGTTGGAAGAAAATGGTATGGTGGACGACACAATTGATAGTCAATTGAAAATTGAAGGATTTCCATCCCCTGCTCGCGCCGGTCAGAGTATCAATGTTTCAATCAACGTACCACACGCATCTCGAGTTGTCGTCAGTGTGTTTGACATTCTGGGCCGAGAGATAATGAGCTATGACTTTAATGCATCGGGAAAGGGTCAGTGGTACAAAATTATCGAAACAGAAAAGTTGGCGTCAGGCATTTATTTCGTGGTTGCAGAATCAGGATCTGTGTTTGATCAGTCATCATTCATTATTAACAGGTAGAACCTCTCACAACTTGCTGGCAGGACGAATTAGATCTTGTCTGAGAGCGAATGTTTCTAAATTATGATTCATGACAGCTGCAGGTTCACCGAGCTGAACACCATCTGATGCAAGCAAGTGAAATTCGTCAAATTAGTCGGTCTACTCATTTTACCGTCTAATTGCTCATCACTGCTTTTTCACCGGGATATTTTACATGAGAACACAAAACTTGGTTAAATGTCGATCAATTGGCCAACGCAGCGGCCGTACTAGTAAATACTCGCATCGCAGAAGTGAAAGCTGGGATACTAGAGAGCGGGTGGAAAAAGATTGACAATGGGTTGGCAACCATTCGGGAAACAGATCCCAACAATCCTGTATTGGCCGTATTGGAGGCTGAGGTCAATCAGCTCATAGAGACCCCGTAAGAATCGCACTTTCGCCGGCTTGTATAGAGCTTCACCGCTTTCTGCTTGCTACTCGCCGTCTGGGTAGAAGCACTTATTATCCTCACAAACTTTGCCTGACTCCTTTAATTCGCCCAGTGGATTGAAGGTAGATCTGCACTCTTGCTTTCAACCAGACTGGTTGGGAGCCCAAAACGAAGTGTTGAGACAAGAAATAGTTTTGAGATGCCATATTAGGCTCCTTTATTTCAACACTCGAACTCTACCAAAAGAGATATTTGTAGAGAGCTCTTTTAGGATGATTATGCCGGATTGGGCATGTAATGTGACTCACATACCCGTTGTCGCAAGAGCGTCGGAGAATCCTAGTTGGAGCTGCACAGCTGATCACTTCCAATAAGTCTCAACACGTCGAGTTATTCATAATCGAATCCTAGAACTGAGTCTGTTTTTACCAATCCGGAAGCGCGCCCTTATCTAAATCCATCATGCCGAAATCCAGTACCAGGTCAACCAATCGACTATATGTGCAAGTATTATTCACACATATCTTTTTTCGGTTTTTTATTAATTAAAACCGAATATCATGGAAACATATGTGTGTCTGCTTCGTAACACTAATACCAGTGAACATTTTAATTTATAGGACTCATGTGATGGCAAAGACGAAAACGGTTACCAAAAGCGCGATCAGCGGGAAGTTTGTAACGAAAGCTCACGCAAAACGCAGCCCGAAAACAACCTTCAAGCAGACTGTGCCGATCAAGAAAGGTCGAAAAAAGTAACTCGTCTCCCTCGCAATAAATCATTGAACTCGAGTAATAATATGAGCAAACCACAAGACCGTACAATTTCTCGGCGGCCAGACGGGCGCTGGGAAAATAAAAGGAACGATGCTGAGCGAGCCTCTAGTATTCATGACACACAGAGAGGAGCGCAGGACGCGGGTAGAGAAATGCTGAAAAATCAGGGTGGCGGCGAGCTGACTACAAAAGGCGTTAAGGGCAGAATTCGTGACAAGGACACGGTCGCTCCCGGCAACGATCCCCGAAACATTAAGGGTTAGGAGATCAATATGACCGAAAAGGACATGACCACCGAAGATTCAGCTTTCAGAAATGTTTTGGTTGGCGCTTGGGTTGAGACAAAAATGGAGCGTGACAAGAGCTTGCTAACGGTCGCTTCTGCTGGCGTTGGTTTGCTGGTGGCCATGAGTGCTACGGTATCCCAATTGAGCGTCGCTGCCACGCTGATAAGCTTTGGTGCGTTTCTGATCACGATCATCTGCTCAATTATGATTTTCAGTCGGAATGCAAAGCATTTAGAAGTCCTTATTGCGAATGATCAGTCACAAGATTCTGATGTTTTCCTTTCAATCCTTGATTGGATTTCACAGATTTCGTTCGCTATAGGAATCGTGTCCCTAAGTTATTTGGGAATCACAAATGCATTATAAATAACCATCGGAGGAAATGAGATATGAGCAAATCCAGTAAGATCATCAACACCAAGGTTCAAAAAGCACCCAAAACTGTAAGAAGCCTAAATGGAATTGGTCGTCTAAGACCGGTATCTACGTCATCTAGTAGCAGTTCTGGAAAAGGCAAGTAGATAAGCTTCAACTTTGCGGAAACGGTGCTTATCACTGAGTTGTCTTCAGCTGAAGCCTGAATCCACTGACCCCCCTTCCAATAAAACTGGCGCATTCTAGAATGGAAAATTGGGGCTATTAGGGTGGTATTCTTCTGTTAACTGGTCCAGTGTTCAATCGTTCATGGATTAGTGTGCAATAAAATGAAGTCCCTAGCCTTCAATAGGCTGCTCATGGAGAGGCAGTTGAGTTGACCCGATTCGGTGGACTTTTTTGGATCGCAGGTGGTAATGTGACCGCACTAAACGGCTTTGACACTGCGCCATCAATCATCATCCTCAGATAGATGTGGTAATTCGGGAGGTTTACAAAATCCTCAGCCTCAAATTTGGGAAAGAACTCTCTAACCAACAGCCCAGCGTCAATAGCACCAATTCGGAAGGAAATGAGAGTCCCTGCATTTCCGATTATGGCATCTCGTATCCCCTTGTCTGTCTGAGACAGAAACTGATTAGCGAGAGTCAGTGACACTCGGTACTTCCTCATCTCAGACACTGAACTAGCTAAACTATCCGTCGTGTAGTTCTGAAATTCATCCAGGTACAGATTGAAATCACATCTCTTTTCCTCCTCCATATCACCCCTAGTCAGGGCGGCCACTTCAATTGATGCCATGAGTAGTCCACCAACCAAATATGTCGTGTCCTCACCGAGCTTTCCCTTAGCAAGATTTACGACGAGAATCTGTCCATCGTCCATCACCTCACGTAGATCAATATTTCCCTCATTGTTGGTTAGTAAACGCTGAGTGATCGGATTTGAAAGAAAAGCCCCCGTTCTATTCAGTATCGGAGAGATAGCCTCCGCCCTATATCTGTCGGGAATCTTCTCATATTCATTCCTCCAAAAGCTCTGCACCTGTTCATTTTGAATCTGATTAACAACACGACTCCGGAACACACGGTCTTGAAAAATCCTGGGAATATCAGCCATCGTCGTGTCGGGATATTCCAACAGCGTTAAGAGAGCATTCCTGAGAAAATGCTCCATTCTAGGTCCCCAGTAGCTTGACCAGAGTTTCTTAAAGGTCGAGAGCATACTAGAGGCCGCTAGAACCCTTTTACCCGCAGGGACACCCACAAGCGGATTAAAAGACAAATAGCGGTACGCCTCAGGAAGATTGAAGTCAACGAGCCGGTGAAGCTCTTCCTCTGGAATCTTTGAGCGAATGCTTTCATACAGTGATTGACGACATTCATTAACGGATCACACCGACACTCATTTTTACCGTTTGACTCATAATAAATATTACCCTGATCCGGTTGTTTTGTCATGTCGGATTCAACGGGAATATTTTGATGGTCACCGATCAGCAGGTTCGGCTTCTCTTTAAGCTTATGCAAACTGAACCTACCCTTACCACAGCCGCCGCAAAGGCTGGCATGAATGAAAAGACCGCCCGTAAATATCGTCGTTTTGGAAAGCTGCCAAGCGCGATTAAAAGTCCTCATGATTGGTCTGGGCATGAAGATGCCTTCGCCGACGTGTGGCCAGGAATCGAAAAGATGCTCAAAAAAAGTCCTGGGCTCGAAGCCAAGACGTTATTCAATTACCTGAAACGATGCTTTCCGGATCGTTATTCGAATGGACAGCTTCGCACGCTGCAGCGCCGGGTGAAAACATGGCGCGCAACGAAAGGCCCGGCAAAAGAGGTCTTCTTTAGCCAGAAATACCGCCCCGGTGAACGTTCTCAGAGCGATTTTACACGGATGGGCTCGCTCGGCATCACGATTGCTAACCAGCGTTTTGATCATCTCATATATCACTTTACGCTTGCTTACTCGAATTGGGAAACAGGAAGCATCTGTTTTAGCGAAAGCTTTGAGTCGCTATCTGAAGGGCTGCAGAATGCGCTTTATGAACTGGGCGGCGTGCCACGTGTGCACCAGAGGGACTCTCTGTCAGCAGCAGTTCGTCAGATGAAGAACAAGGAGCGTTTTACGGATCGCTACGCTGGCCTGCTGCGCCACCTAGGCCTCGATGGCATACACACCACTCCGAGGAGTCCGAACGAGAATGGTGATATTGAGCAGCGTAATCGCCGCTTTAAAGATGCCGTTGGCCAGTCCCTTCTGCTTCGTGGTAGCAGTAACGTTGAGAGCAGGCAGGCATATGGAATTTTTCTTGATGAGCTTTTTGTGGAGCTCAATCGCCCGCGGCGAAAGAGATTCCTCGAAGAAATGGCCCTTCTGCGATCACTACCATCCAAACGCATCGCTGCTTGTCAGCGCCTTGAGGTTCGGGTTCGCCAGGGATCAACGATCAGTGTGGCCAAGAACATCTACTCCGTTCACTTGAGGCTGGTGGGCGAAAACGTTGACGTGCGGCTCTATCACGACCACACCGTGGTGTATTACGCGCAGCGAAAGGTAGAAGAAATGCCCCGGCTCAGGGGCTCGGGCCGGCACCGGGTTGCTTATCGTCACGTGATCGATACGCTCGTCCGAAAGCCTGGAGCCTTTGCCGATTACATCTACAAAGCCGATCTCTTCCCGACTCACCTCTTCCGGATGGCCTACGACGTGATCCACCGAGGGGCACACAGCGAAAGGAGTGCCTCGCGGCGCTATCTTGAAATCCTGCATCTTGCGGCCACGGAGAATCAAGCTGCTGTTGAGGGCGCTCTGAGTGTTCTAATCAGGCAACAAGCACCACTGAACGTAGCATCTGTGCGTAATCTTGTTGAGGCCGGATACGAGAAGCCGCTCGACATTGAGATAGCTGGTGTAGAACTGGCCGGATATGATGCGTTGCTCTCGCAACCTGATATGGCTAGGGGCGGGGTAGAGATATGAAAGCTGCTCTGCATACAGAATTGACGTCTGCGCTCAAGCTGCTGCGCATGCCAACGATCACGTCGTGTTACAAGGAAGAAGCGGCCACGGCCCGCCAGGAAGACCTGACGCATGAGCGCTATCTGCTCGAAGTCATCCGGCGAGAAAGCGAGCAACGCCGGGTTACTCGAATACAGCGGTTCCTGAGGCAGTCACGGCTTCCACAAGAGAAGGCAATGGAGAGCTTTGATCGCGCCCGCTTGCCGCTCAAGGTCAACCAGCAAGTGGGAGTGCTCATGGAGGGATGCTTCCTTGATCGTTGCGAGAACGTCTTGGCCTTCGGAAATCCTGGAAGCGGAAAGACGCATCTCCTGGCAGCCATCGGTCATGAACTCATCCAGCAAGGACACCGAGTGCTGTTCCGTCCCTGCAGCCTGCTGGTTCAGGAGCTACTCATCGCAAAGCGAGACCTTGAACTACCACGCATCCTGAAACGCCTCGCACAATACGAGGCCATCATCATCGATGACATCGGATACGTTCAGCAGAGCCGGGAAGAAATGGAAGTACTCTTTACGCTGCTGGCAGATAGATATGAACGCGGCACGCTCATGTTGAGCAGCAATCTTGCGTTCTCAAAATGGGAGCAACTCTTTAAAGATCCAATGACAACAGCAGCTGCCATTGACCGCCTCGTTCATCACAGCATCATCCTTGAACTCAACCTAACGAGCTACCGACTGGAGGCTTCACAAACCAAGATTGACACTGAAGAAGAAACTCCTTCTAAATCAAAAACTACTAACAAAGATGGTTGACCTGCTGAAAAGTATCTAAACGGGAGAAATGAGTGTCGCCAGCCGGTAATAACCCTTGACGTTGATCAAAAGGACGCTGGATTGACAACGTGTTCGTTGAACGTCTGTGGCGTAGCCTGAAATATGAAGAGGTGTACCTTAAAGCCTATGACAGTGTGGCTGAAGCCCGCAAATCCATTGCTGTATACTTCGACTACTTCAATAACGAAAGGCGACACAGCTCACATGGAAGAAAGACCCCTGATCACGTATTTTTTAATCACCAGCCGCTTCAAGAAGCAGCATAATCAATCCGCAAGATTCCACCTAAGACCCTGTCCAGTTTTATAGGACCATCTCTCTTGTAACCTGATATGGAGTATGCGATGTCGACCTACATATTTTCAAAACACCTAGTTTCACTGGCCATCGGCGCTTGCTTTTTCATTGCTAGCGTTGATATTTCTAGCGCTCAGGAGGGAGAAACGGAGGCACGTTACATTTGGGTGGGAAAAACAGAACTAGCCGCGCATGTCGACCTCATTACTGGTGTAGCCCGACGGGTGATTGACACTGATTCTTTGGATTTTGGACTGGGAGAAAAAGTCTTCCTCAACTCGGAAGGGCAAGTGATCAATCAAGCTGCTCGGTTTTTGCGCGACGTGGACGACGATCTCGGATTCGACTTCGAATCATTTTCTCGACCAGAGATAGGTCGAACTAGAACAGGCTGGCACCTCGCTTATCACCAGCGCTATCGAGAACTTTCGGTGATCGGCTCGGTGATCGGACTAAACGTATCGGATGTTGGTAGAGTACAGTCCCTAACGATACAAGCATACGATTCTATAAACCTCAGCGTTTCGCCCTTCATCGGTGCACAAAGCATTTCCGGACTCGTCAGAGCGGCCAGGGCAATCAACCAAGATTTAAGAGTCATAAAATCTGAGCTTTCGGTACTAGCTGAACGCACCCAAAACGAAATCACCTTCCGCTTAATCTGGAATTCAGCCGTCGAAACTGAAGATAAGAGAGATGGCTGGAATGCTATCATCGATGCTAATACCGGCGACATCGTTTCAATCCGCGAGAGAGTCATCCATAGCGATGAGGCTGACTCGCCTGGTCCTCTCTTTCTGAATGCTTATAATTTTGATTTTACGAGTGATCAACCAGCGCGTGTGGTCCCGAACCCTTCTGCGGAAAGTGGTAGCAAAGACACGTACACGGTTTCTGGAAATATCAAGCTCAACCACTTTACAACGCCAGAGGTGTACACGGGTGGTACGACCTTAGAGCGCGACACAAACATCGCCTTCAAATATGCGCGCGTTGATCTGGACACAACGACAGGGTATGCTGATGTAGACGGAGATTATTCTTTTTCTGGTGTTTCTAGTGGTTCGCACACCTTAACATTTTACATCGAAACCGAACATGCTTATGTGTCGACGACAGGATACAACAGCTCTACGTTCGAGAAAGAGGTAGAGATAGACGTGACCGCAAATACGGTTGAGGACTTTGACTGGAATTGGGGTGATGATGGAGATGAGTACAACGATTTCACGTCCATGGCATTAAATACCCTTTTTCAAGTCGAGACGTTTAGAGATCACTGGATCGACGATATTGATGTGTCAGCACTTTCGTCCAAGGATGATTGGAAAATCAACTTGACTTCATATTCAACGCCGGGCTCTTTCACTTGCGGTTCGACGTTTACATCGGGGTCTAATGGTTTTTATATCACGATGCAAGGATTTTGCGCGCAGACCTCCGAAATCGTACATCATGAATTCTCGCACGATGGAATTTACACGTTGTACGGAAATCATTGGATCCAAAGCACGTGGTCCGGCGATGACCCTGATTATGATTTTGACGAAGCTGAAGCGATGGACGAGGCGTTTCCCGATTATGTCACCGCGGCATTCAGCGATCACTACGCTTTTGGTGGCCCGTATTACACAAGCTCGGAGGCTGCGTTTCACGCGACTTATACCAGCCGCCCTCCCATTCGATTGTTGTTCAACTCACTGACAATGGACGACTTCAGTACGAGCGCCGCGCCTCACACCAATGGGAAAATTGTTTCTGGCGCGGCTTGGAAGGTTCGTACGGATAAAGGTGACTTCATCGATGATGTAGTGTTCGAAGCATTGTCGGTAGATCCTAATCCGCAAAGCTTCGCAAGTTTTGGCCGGGCTATGTATGAGGCTGATGAGACGCTCAATTCTAAAGCAAATTGGTATGCGATTGAGCAACGCTTTCTCGAAAGAAAAATCTTACCCCCGCTCGCTCCATCTTCGCTGACACTTACCGCTGACGGAGACGATATTGATATTGCTTGGAACGACCTTTCGGGCTTCGAAGAGGGTTACGATGTCGAGAGAAGCACCGATGGAGGTGCCTGGACAACAATTTCAGAGGAAAGTGCGGGGGCCACCTCCTTCACTCATCTGGATGTTGTGTGCCACCAAGGAGAAACGTACAAGTATCGAATCAGAGTATATGATGATGCCACATCGACGGAGGATTTTTCACCCACCAGAAATTGGTACCCGTGTAATCCGCCTAAAATTGTATATGAAACGCCGAATCTGGAATTCTATGATGTACCAACCGAGCTCTTCGAAGTACAGACCAAGCTGCTCGATGCGTATCCCAATCCATTCAATCCGGTAACCAGAATTTCATTCGAATTGGGCAAGGAAACGAATATTAAATTGACTATTTTTGATGCGCTCGGTAGGGTCGTGAAGGTGATGGCAGAAGGACCACATTCTGCTGGGGTCCATTCCGTAACATTTGACGCAAGCAGTTTGCCCTCTGGCGTCTACTTTTACTCACTGACCACACCAGAAACTCAGCAATTCAAGAGCCTTCTTTTGATGAAATAAATCATCGTTGCCGCCGTCACTTTTAGCGTGGCGGCGGCAACTGGAATGAGCCCATGTATCGAAAACTCTCATTTGTCCTTTTCCTCCTTGCGATTTTTGGGTCAAACATCCTTCTTGCGCAAACAGAGGGCATAACCTTCGGTAGTGCTGATACGACGGTTTGGACCAGCGAGACGGTCCACATTGGAGTGACTGCTGAAGATGAGCTAGGAACGGCGATTCCGGTGAACGTAGTCTCTTTGCCCGTTGGCGCCTCTTTCGATCCGGTTCTCTCGATTGTTTCATGGGTTTCAGTTGTCCCGACAATTGGCCAGTTATTTTTTCAGCTCAATCTGGATCTGGTACTGAATACATTTCCGATGTATTGGTAGTCGTGCGGGGTGAGTTGTATCCGCAAGTATATGATCAGGCACTTCGCGACTCACTTCGAATCAACTTTTCGCCAGAAGAGGTGCTCGGTTATGATGTCGCTCGAGATTCCATGTACGCCAATCTCTACTTGGATGGTGACGGCTTCGTGAGAGGTATTTACACCGACTTTGCGGTTGAGTTGACCGCTGGAGATCCATCTGTTGTTATGGATCAGGGAGGCATCAACGCAGAGCACATCTGGCTTCAATCGATGGGAGCATCAGCGGAGCCACAGAAAAGCGATTTGTACAATCTGGCTCCCGCAAAAGCGAATATCAATTCGTCCCGCAGCAACAAACCGTTTTTTGTCATTGCCGACATCAATGTCCAAAACTGGTATCGCTTGGAAGAAATACTTCAATCTATTCCAACAGAGAATAAGGACGAATATAGCCGGTCAGCTCCAGGTCAATGGCAACCTCGTCGAGACGCGATGGGAGATATAGCAAGGTCAGTAGACTACTTTTACATAGTGCACAATGACTTCGCTGATTCGACGTTTTTTGAATTGCAAAGAGGTCAAATTCAAGGTTGGTCACAAGGCGATCCACCTACAATGGAGGAGTATCGCCGAGCGATTCAAATAAGAAAATGGCAAGGGAACTTGAATCCGTTCTTATTAGACCCGAATTTGCATATCCGCCTTTTTGGACTTTCGGAGGTACTTGGAAACGAGAGTGACGAATTTCCACTTCGCAGCGGGCTCGAAGCAGAAGTTTTTCCGAATCCATCCTCAGGTCGGTTTACCGTTAAGTACAGCGCCATGCAGCCGAACGAGCCATTCGAAATAAGTGTATTCGACCTTCTTGGACGGCGAGTCTTTTTTGAGCGAGCCTTTGCATCAGCCGGGACCCATGTAGAAAAAGGAATTGAACTACCCGGGCTTTCAAATGGCGTCTACTTCGTCAGTATTGCGGCGTCTTCCGGAAACGATACCATTCCCTTAATCATCTCGAATTAGCCGGCTTTGTTTTCAGTTTCGGGAGTGGAGTTGGAGTTGCCCCGCTCTAGTGGATAGTTTCGGACTTGGTGATTTGAGCAGCCTTGTTATCAGATGTTCAAGTTTAGCAGTTTTGATACCATCATGAACCTTTTTGACTGTCGTTCTACTCACTAACAATGGTAAAAACAATTTGTCAATTGATTCCTCAAAACCTCCTAATCCCCAAAGAGTCGCACCAGCGGCTAATGACGTCGCAATCGTCGCGGTTGTTGTTACGGCTTCTGCGATTTTGTCGCTCTTTTCTACCCATTCCTTATAGTCTGCTGCTTTGGTGCGAATTTCGGTTTTGAACGACTCTATTTCATCGATCGTCAAGTCAGACACGGTAGTGCGCATATTTGACAGCACCGGACGAACTCCTGAATCAAGCATTTCTGTATAGTCCCGATATGTAGGCGTTTTAAGCAAAGAGATGGAAACATCAAAAATGTCTTGATTTATCTCCCTGAGTCCAAAATAATCAGAGCTATCGGAAACAAATTTTTTCCACTGTTTTGATCCGATCGACACCGTACCATTTGTCAATAACGTGTGGCTTATCGGGTGGTCCGTAAGAATATGAAAGGTTGTCAGAAACTTAAGTGAGGACCTGGGTGGTAAGTCATTAAGTGCTGCATCAACTAATTCCTGCCCAAGAAATGTACAAGCGTTCACATATTTGAAGGAAAAGGATTCTTTCAAATAATCTTTTTCCCACTGGTCTGGTTTTGCATCAATCTTTTCCTGATGCTGAGGCTCCCACGTACTTCTGTATTTATACGCGTCACGGATTGTTTTATTTTCTCTGGCCTTCCGGTGGTATTCAACGAGTGGACCCGACATAATCGTCGTCCCAATGTCTTCAAAATTCTCATCTCCGCCTGCGATGATCGAATACACCATATTTCCCCTCCGAAAATAGCTTGGAGGGCGATGTTTTATTATTAGTTCTGCCAATACTGGAATATCTCGATAGGCGTCTGAATTTTGAACCAGCGGAATCACAGAGATGGTCCTATAAAACTGGACAGGGTCTTAGGTGGAATCTTGCGGATTGATTATGCTGCTTCTTGAAGCGGCTGGTGATTAAAAAATACGTGATCAGGGGTCTTTCTTCCGTGTGAGCTGTGTCGCCTTTCGTTATTGAAGTAGTCGAAGTATACAGCAATGGATTTGCGGGCTTCAGCCACACTGTCATAGGCTTTAAGGTACACCTCTTCATATTTCAGGCTACGCCACAGACGTTCAACGAACACGTTGTCCATCCAGCGACCTTTTCCGTCCATTGAGATCTGAACGTCGTGTTTCTTGAGAACATCGGTAAAGGCCACGGATGTAAACTGGCTGCCCTGATCCGTATTGAAGATCTCTGGAGCGCCGTAAACAGCGATGGCCTCCTGGAGCGCTTCCACACAGAAGTCGGTCTCCATCGTATTGGAGATCCGGTGCGAGAGCACCTTGCGGCTGTACCAGTCGATGACGGCAACGAGGTAGAGAAAGCCCTTTTTCATCGGGATGAACGTAATGTCGCTTGCGTAAACCTGCCGGGGCCGCGTCACGTTGAGCTTACGCAAGAGATACGGATAAATCTTGTGACCTTTTCCCGGAATCGAGGTCCGTTTCTTAGGATAAATGGCAATAAGGCCCATCAGACGCATTAATCGCCGGATTCGATGGCGGCCCACAAAAATACCTCTGTCCTCGAGCGCATCCTTCATGGTGCGCGATCCTCGCGTGGGACGTTCGATGTAGAGCTCATCCAGTTTGTTCATCACGGCCAGGTTCTCCTCGCTCTCGCCCACCGGCTTGTAGTAGGCCGTTGAGCGATTCAGCTCCAGCAGATTGCACTGCCGTTTGATGGAGAGGTCGTGGATTGGGTCGATCATTTGGCGGCGCTCACCTACTGGGTGCGACCGAGCGCTTTGGATAAAAAATCCTTCTCCATCGAAAGCTCGCCAATTTTGGCGTGAAGCTCCTTGATCTGGCCCTCCTCGTTGTGCTTTCTGGAATACCCTTTTTCAAAGACCTCTTCAGCGTCCTGAATCAGCTTCTTTTTCCACGTCTGAATCTGGTTCGGATGAACCTGGAACTGGTCTGCCAACTCAGCCATTGTGCGATCTCCTTTGACCGCCGCCAGCGCTACTTTCGCTTTGAATGTGTTGCTGTGGTTTCTTCTTTTGCGACTCATCGTTTGTATCCTTTCTTGAGGGTGATAAGATCGCAAGACTCCACCTTATTTGTTGTTCAGACTGTCCGATGAATCAGGACCATCTCTATGGTCCTATCAATTTACACGTAATTAAGCCGAAGCAATTAAACAGAACTTGGCCGATTATTGAGAGGAAACTATATTCGAAATTGGACGGAAATTATAAAGGTTACGGGCTGAAACTATTCCCATAAAAAGCGAAGGGCTCCGGAATACTCCGAAACCCAGCGCCGATCGGGAAAGCCCAATCCATTTTTCGCACATAAGTTACACATGTATTGCCGAATTGTCAAGCTGCTTTCTATTTGCTCGACCTCATTCTGAATTAACCCAAATTATCTGACTCGCTGCTATTTGGCTTTGAAACAGGAGTATTTAGACCGCTAATTTTCCTATGGTAGTAGCCGGGGTACTTGCCGGCGTCGATCTCTTTCACGAACTGTGCTCTGGTCATAGAGGCTCCAGTCTTGTTGTCCACGAACTTTTGATTTCGTCCGGATGAGCTTTCTTTGGTTACGGAAACGCGCGCTTTCTTTGCCATCTTGTTGCCCCAATTGAAATGATGCCTCAATGTACAGCAATTCGGGATCACATCGCAGCAGAAACGAATAGCAATAGAGTGATGCCGCTTAATTTCAAGTCGCCCAGGTCGTAAATTTAGAACAATATTCTCGCTTTGAATGTCTTTCGTAAATCACGTTATAGGATATTCGTTCCGAACGCGCCCGAACGATGTGTACCATTAGCGGGTGTACGACGGCGACAGGCCAAAGGGAGAGCGCACATATCATCGGTCTCTCGGGAGGTGGCAACTTCGGTCACTATTTGAGCGGAGATTCTGTCGGGTCAATAAAGGCAATGAATAGGTCAACATAGCATCCGCCTGTGGAGGGGTCGCCCAATTAGCGATGTTTTTTGGGGAAGCAAGGTCGTCTTTAGGGGTTCATCGACGCTACAAGTGTATCCAAATCCGAAGCGCCGACATTTTCTACGAGGTAAGCAATTTCCCCAGCTAACCTAATATGTTCATTCCGATTGAGCTGGGTGGTCGAGCAAGTCTGAAACAAGCGCTTCTTAGAGTTTATCAGCCAATTGCCACCCTTTATGGGTCAATTCGTACACTTGACCCTTATGACCTCTGGAGGTCACTAGCCGCTCGCGCAAAAGCTCCTCCAGCGCTGCCTCCCATTTTGCCGCTTCTCTTGCATCATCACCACCCAGCGAATCCCCCCCGCACGAATCATTTTTCCTCCTATAAACGACATTTTGAGTATCGAACCGTCCTCTGACGACGCGGCCTTTTGTAAGAGCGATATCGCGTTTTTCGATAAGGAGATAGTCGACTCCCTTCTCGGATTAGCGAGTTCAAATCCAGCGGACTGATAGAGATGGTCCTGATTCATCGGACAGTCTGAACAACAAATAAGGTGGAGTCTTGCGATCTTATCACCCTCAAGAAAGGATACAAACGATGAGTCGCAAAAGAAGAAACCACAGCAACACATTCAAAGCGAAAGTAGCGCTGGCGGCGGTCAAAGGAGATCGCACAATGGCTGAGTTGGCAGACCAGTTCCAGGTTCATCCGAACCAGATTCAGACGTGGAAAAAGAAGCTGATTCAGGACGCTGAAGAGGTCTTTGAAAAAGGGTATTCCAGAAAGCACAACGAGGAGGGCCAGATCAAGGAGCTTCGCGCCAAGATTGGCGAGCTTTCGATGGAGAAGGATTTTTTATCCAAAGCGCTCGGTCGCACCCAGTAGGTGAGCGCCGCCAAATGATCGACCCAATCCACGACCTCTCCATCAAACGGCAGTGCAATCTGCTGGAGCTGAATCGCTCAACGGCCTACTACAAGCCGGTGGGCGAGAGCAAAGAGAACCTGGCCGTGATGAAAAAACTGGATGAGCTCTACCTTGAGCGGCCCACGCGAGGATCGCGCACCATGAAGGATGCGCTCGAGGACAGAGGTATTTTTGTGGGCCGCCATCGAATCCGGCGATTAATGCGTCTGATGGGCCTTATTGCCATTTATCCTAAGAAACGGACCTCGATTCCGGGAAAAGGTCACAAGATTTATCCGTATCTCTTGCGTAAGCTCAACGTGACGCGGCCCCGGCAGGTTTACGCAAGCGACATCACATTCATTCCGATGAAAAGGGGATTCGTTTACCTGGTCGCCGTCATCGACTGGTACAGCCGAAAAGTACTCTCACGCCGGATCTCCAATACGATGGAGACCGACTTCTGTGTGGAAGCGCTCGAAGAAGCAATCGCCGTGTATGGAGCGCCAGAGATCTTCAATACGGATCAGGGCAGCCAGTTTACATCCGTGGCCTTTACCGATGTTCTCAAGAAACACGACGTTCAGATCTCAATGGACGGAAAAGGTCGCTGGATGGACAACGTGTTCGTTGAACGTCTGTGGCGTAGCCTGAAATATGAAGAGGTGTACCTTAAAGCCTATGACAGTGTGGCTGAAGCCCGCAAATCCATTGCTGTATACTTCGACTACTTCAATAACGAAAGGCGACACAGCTCACATGGAAGAAAGACCCCTGATCACGTATTTTTTAATCACCAGCCGCTTCAAGAAGCAGCATAATCAATCCGCAAGATTCCACCTAAGACCCTGTCCAGTTTTATAGGACCATCTCTGTTTCCTCGTCCTTGCACCCATGCTATATCTGCAGAACGAATATTCAGTTCGATTGACTCATCCCAAAGTCCTAATCTTCTGAAGATGTGCGAAGGCATATGTATAGCATGTGGCACAGGAGTCAGCTTCCCATACTTTCTCTCCTTGCAGACTCGTACCACTAAACGATTACTTTCTGGAGTGGGAGCGAATGCTCTCCGCAAATCCGCCAACCGTTTTCTGGACTCTGTTTGCTATGCAAACGCAACTGGGCATTCAATAATTAGAATCCCATGGATGACTGGCTGATCACGTCGCTCGTCGGAGTGGCTTTCTTGGTCTTTGCGTTCGGTGTCGCCATCTACAGGGGATACCGTGAATCAACAGATTCTCACTATCTGCCCCCGCACAAAGTTCGAATGACGGCAGAAATGAGGGGTCGACAAGGCCACCGCGCCATTAGAGACACCAATCACAACGGATACCCTCGCGATCGTCCGTATGGCAGGTGCGAAGGATTCACTAAACGAAACTCGCGCTGTCAACTCAGGGCCACCCGCTGGATAGAAAGTTCAACAGGAGAAATGCGAGCGGTTTGTGGCCATCATGCCAAGGAATCCGCTACTTTGTAATTTGTGGCTCAACCAAAAAATTGTTGGTCGTCTAGATAACAAACGCGTGTTAGGGACTCGCACGGTTGGTTGAGGCGGCCTGAAACGCCTACATTTCTGATATGGCGGCGTTTAATCGCCGAAAATCCGCTCGTCGTTGCGCATACCCGTCTCAAAAACTCATGTTGAACAATCTTAAAGGTATTCTGGCTCTAATCATAACCGCTTCCGTTGTTATTCCGTCATACGCTCAAGACGAAGTAATTCGATTGTCGGAAGCTGAAGACGATTTGTTAACGTTTCAGCAAGTTGCCGTGGCTCCGGGGAGTGCGGAAGAACTGTTTGCTCGAAGTCGTCTGTGGATCGCGGAAAATTATGGTTCAACAGACGCGGTTACAGATTTCGTTGACGAAGAAAACAACGTGATTGTCGTAAAGGCGATCATTCCAATTCGCAATTTGGGATCGAAGGTAATGATTCACCACCTTCTGAAGATTGAAGCAAGAGAAGGTCGAGCTAGGATGACGGTGAATCGCTTCGTCTATCAGGGCAGCGTCGGTTCACCGCGAATTGCGTTCGAAAAAACGGGACTTTCGAGGATGTCCCGACGAAAGCGAATGATTGAAAAAACCGAAGAGTTTTTGACGACGGCTTTTTATGGCTACATGAAATACCTCAACTCAAGCACTTCCCTAGAAGAAGAATGGTAGGCTTGTAAATGGGTTTGCGTAACACCTTTAAGAAGGCCGATGTCAATAGGGCGTAGCTCTTTCATGTGCTTTTTTTCTAGCAGTTCGATTCAAAGGCTGTTCTGCGTGGCGCCCGCTTCGTATCGATTCGAATAACCACATCTAGTGGCAACCAAACACCTTTTCGGTCCCATCATTCCTATTGAATGATTGCTCTCGTGAGCCGTCCCAGATACGATCCTGGTTAGAACGCTGAGCTTCCCAATCAAGCGCATGGATCTGTCGGACAGATCCGGTTATGCATCGGGGCTTGCCCTGCGAGGCCACGAGGCGAGCTTTTCTCGCTCGAGTTTCACGCCTTTGAATAGTTGGTTATACGGCTTATCCGTCTGGAGCACGAAGTAAACGGACCTTGCGATTTCTTTGGCCACGAGCGCACGGGCAATGGGCGCTCCTTTCTTTCTGGCCATGCGGTGATAATACTTTTTCACGATGGGGTAGTACTGGATGGCCCGCGTGGCCGCGTGCGAGAAAGCAATCTTGAGATACTTGTTGCCCTCTTTCGAGGATCGGTGGCGCGTTTTGCCGCCTGAGTTATGCGCTCCCGGAACGAGGCGGCAGTAGGAATAGAAGTTCTTCACGCTCGCAAAGCGTTCGATGCCATCGACTTCGAGATAGATCGTAAATGCGTTCAGCCTTCCAATACCCGGAATCCAGAGCAGTCGCTGAATGTCTTCACTATCAAGAAGAAGGGCATTTAGCGCCCGGTCGATCATCTTGATCTGCTCGTTGATCAATGCCACTCGTTCGGAGTGAAGGCCAGCCTGAAGACGAAAGAGTTCAGGCAAATCATCAACTGAATCTGTGTTGAACTTCTCGAGCACCCGGTGCACCGAGTTTTGTGCCGATACTCGTTTCTCGACCAGGTGCAGACGAGTGCGAAGCGTGTCTCGGACATCGCGCATCTCCGATGATATTTTGTGTGCCTCCGGAATCAATCCCACCCTGAGCAGCTGAGCCAGCGTGTGCGCGTCGACCTTGTCGGTTTTGACTTTCGCGTAACTAATGGCTTTTACAAACTTGGCGTGCGCCAGGCTGAGATCAACCCCTTCTCGTTCGAGCAGATCATTCATCCAGTACCAGCCCGTCGTGGTTTCGACAGTGGCATGGTGCTCTCCGGGAAGGGTTCGGAAGTAGGCCCGAATCGAATCGGGATTGTTTTTGAGCTTTGAGGAGCGTACGATATCTCCGTCTTGATCGAGTGTTGTCAGAAAGCTTGTCCGCTTGTGCTGATCGATACCCGTGAAATAGACAGTTTCCATGAAGTGCCTCTGTTTTTGAGTTGGATCTACACTCCTAATGTCGGAGGCAGGGGCCTTCTTGGAAATATCAAGCGCATGTTGCGGGCTCGCACGACTGGCTGAGTCGGCCGGAAACGATTACTTTCTGAAAGGGGAGCGAATGCTCGCCGCAAATCCGCCAAGTCGTTGTGCCACTCTGGTTCTTCCTGGTCTGCCGAATGAGCAATTCTACCTATTGAACTATCGTCCGTGCATTTGTATTAACAGATAGTGAGTCTGTGATCTCATAGCAGGTTATACCCTTGAATTAAACCCAACTAGCAAGATGACGAAGTTAAATTATGGCCTAAGCGTATTTCTCTTTCTTCTGATCTTCTCCATATTTCCGACACCGGAGAAAGCAAAAGCTGAAGAACCAAATTGTTTTACGGAAATCTGTCCGGCTAATGATTGCTATGGAGACGAATACATTTGTATTTATGCTCTCTGCCCCGTGCCTGGAGAGCCGGATGTTGGCTTTTATTGTCTGTATTCGTGAGCATGCGGAGAGATAAGTAGCTTGCTTTTCCTGTCAGTAACGAAGGTTGTTGAAATAGTGGGCCTACTAGATCAATAGTCCTCGGTACTGGCTTGGATCGATATTGACTCATGAAGGCAGGGCGGTAGGCATTCTTAACTACTATAGTGGATTTGGCGATATTTCTCATTCTGCCTCCACGCCGAGGCCTCGTCCTAGTGCACATTCTAATTTGTTAGAGGCACCGAACAAACCTCTACCTCACGACGGCAATAACGAATTACCGGATTCTCTTGCCAACACTTTGCGGGATGAGCAATGCTATGTTAAGGACTGCTTCAATTGCCAAATCATGTCCCTTTCGAGCTAGATTCTCTTGCAATGCCGGTGAGGTCCCTCTCGCGAATTGCAAAACAGAAAAGAATATCCAGTACGCCCATTACTGAGGACAGTTAATTGCTATCTCTATCTGCTATTGATTGTTGATAGCCACTGAGTTCGTTTCTTTCATTGCCCCGCAGCTCAGCTTAAAACTTTTCTTTCCAATGAACAAGACAACTTTTGGGCTGTCTGCCGCTATTTTCGTTCTGCTGGTAGTGGTATTAAGGCGACAGATTGATATCGAAGATCCTGCCTCCTTCCGTGTTTCTCCTACTTCAGCTCTAGAGCCCACGGTCATTGCACCAAATGAACGTCAATGGATTGACTTCCAAGAGGAGCGTATAGAGGATTTCCCAGTTGATACGATGTTGCAACGCCCGTCCGATGTACAGATTGAATCAGGCTATGTTTACATTTCTGACCCTGGAGTCCAGCAAATCCTTCGTTTTAGAATGGATGGATCGTTCGTGAATTCTATTGGAAATGGTCGGGGTCAGGGTCCGGGCGAATTTCTTGGCCTAACAGATTTCTTCGTGTTGGACGAAACCATCTGGATCTCAGATCTCAATTCCAGATCTGTTCACAAGTTTAGCGTCGGTGGGGAGCTTCTTGAAGGACTATCCGTCGAAGGCGGGCCCTATAGATTGGCCTATCACTACGACACTCTTGTCGTATACGCTATGGGCACAAGTAAACCCTTCACACATCCCTATCGACCTGAAATCGATTCGACGTCATTTGATCAACGTCAAGGGTTATTACCGGCTGGCGACTGAACCGCCCCGGGTTTGCCGGAGACTCCAAAGTTTGAGAACTTGGAGTTATGAAAAAAGGAAAGAGATACGCACCTGAAGTCAGGGAGCGAGCAGTACGCATGGTGTTGGAGCACGAACGCGAGTATTCATCACAATGGGCAGCCATCGAATCGATTGCTGAGAAGATCGGTTGTACGAAGGAGACGCTTCGCCGCTGGGTTCGACAGAGCGAACACGATACGGGTCGCAGGCCTGGGCTGACGACGGTGGAGAAGGATCGCATCAAAGTGCTTGAACGTGAGGTCAAGGAGCTTCGTCAGACGAATGAGATCCTACGCAAGGCATCGGCGTATTTTGCACAGGCGGAGCTCGGCCGCCGACCCAAATAATGGTGACTTTCATCGACGATCATCGCAGTGTTTACGGAGTCGAGCCGATCTGCAGAGTATTGCCGATTGCTCCGTCGACCTACTATGCCTGCAAAATCCTGCAGGTTGATCCTGAACGCCGATCTGCCCGGGCAAAGAATGATGAGTACCTGAGCGTAGAAATCCGTCGAGTCTGGGAAGAAAACTTCCAGGTCTACGGGGTTCGCAAGGTGTGGCGTCAACTGGGCCGCGAAGGCCTCGAGGTGGCACGCTGCACCGTGGAGCGTCTCATGCGCGATATGGGCCTTCACGGCGTCGTACGGGGCAAAAAGCATAGAACAACGATTCCTGATGAGCAGGCTGCTCGTCCGCTGGATCTGGTCGAGCGAGACTTTAAGGCAGGTGAGCCAAACCGGCTGTGGGTCTCGGATCTGACCTATGGTGTGCCCAAGCTTTGTCAACCATCCGGGTACGGCTGACAAAGCACAGCATGTCTGGAATGTACTCTGATTCCGGGATTGGAGTGACCGCTCCCCGTTGCGGGGGAGCGAGAGCCTAAGCGGCGGTGAGTTGCCGAGCACTGGCAACGTGACGCAGCCCGTGGAAAATGGGGCTTGAGGCGAAACCGTTACGCCAAGATGAGTCTCTAGGCTGACTATGGGAAGGTTGAGGAACACGAACCGATTAACCCGCATCTGTGGGCTGAAATGTCGCCCTCACCTACACGGTTTAATAGGTGGGAAACGGATAGAGCAGGTAATCAAAATGTGCCATGCTCTCGAATCCGAACTGTACATGTAGGTCGGTTCCGGAGGGCCCTACAGAAGTGCGTAACTAAACTGCGGGGATCTGTTTCGACTTGTGAAAAGCAAGGTTAAAGACTGCGATCGGCAGCCTAACCCATAGAAAGAGTCCAGCATGTGAACTGGGGAAGGCTTTTCTGGATGCCAAGGGAGTGCGCTCCCCGATGCCAGAGAGGTTGGCGGAGTTCCTGTAGTAGTCTGAGGCGGGGAAAGCCTGCCACATGTGCCGAGAAATCTGCACACGGCGAAGGGGAACAGTTTAGGATGTTTGTCTGAACGACTAACTGACCTTAGAGAGGTGAAGACCTTTGATAATCAGCGAAATGCAGGGCAAACTGGCAACATGGTCAACGGCGGACGAAAGCCGCCGCTTTGACCGACTCTTGAGAATAATTGCTAACAGATCTTGGCTTCGTGAAGCCGCCCGTATCACACTGTCTTCGAAAGGAGCCAGAACGGCGGGAGTAGATGGAATAACGGGAGTGATGATGATGGCTGGGCTGGATGCTCAGCTGATGTCACTGCGCGAAGAGTTGCTGGCTGGAACGTACGAGCCACAACCAGCGCGGCGCATCTATATTCCAAAAGCAAACGGCAAACTGAGGCCTCTAGGTATACCAACGCTTCGAGACCGGATTCTGCAACGCGCTATGCTTATGGTGATGGATCCCATCTGGGAGAGCGATTTTCATCGACTATCCTACGGATTCCGCATCGGGCGTAGCGTTCATCATGCCATTAGAACCGTGAAGTTTCAAGTGCAAGACGGCTCTGTCGCCAAAGGACGCTGGGTGATAGAGGGCGATCTTGCCAGTTACTTCGACACGGTTCACCATAAGGTGTTGATGAAAAGTGTGCGCAAGCGCATCTGTGACAAGCGTTTCCTGACAGTTCTCTGGCAAATCATGAAGGCAGGCCATATTGATAAGGGCCTGTTCTGCGCCGCGAGCGAAGGCGTCCCCCAAGGGGGCGTTCTCTCTCCATTACTATCAAATATCGTACTCAACGAATTTGATCAGTGGATGGACAAAGAGTACCTGAACTCAAAAGCACGAGGTGATCGCTGGAGCTTCAATGACACAATCAAACGAAAACGTCCGATAGCCATTCGAGAAGACCGGCGCTGGAAGGCTGCGGTCTCCTACTGCCGGTTTGCGGATGATTTTGTCGTGATTGTAAAAGGAAACAAGTCACAGGCAGAAGCGATCCGCGAACGGTGCCGATGCTTCTTGGAAGGCACGCTGAAGTTGAAGCTCAATATGGAGAAAACCCGTATTACGCATATCAACGAGGGCATTGTCTTTCTTGGACATCGAATCATTCGCAAACGAGGTCCGCGTGGTACGATGCGTCCCGTGACCACGATACCGAGGGAGAAGTTCAGAAACTTCTCGTGCGAACTTGTCAAAGAACTGAGCGGCAATTACAGCGTGAATACAATTGACATGATAGAGCGTCTGAACCGCAAAATAGCGGGATGGACGGCCTTTTATCAATACACGGACTATACGGCGCGGTATTACATGAGAATAGATTCCGTCCTGTTCTGGAAACTGGGTCACTGGCTTGCCCGCAAATACAAGACGTCAATCAAGTCGCTTATGCGACAGTGGTTCAGGCGTCCTGTAGAGGGCCAGGCCAAAACGTGGCTTCTGTTTGGTCATAACGGACGAGATCGACACCGTGGAATATCGCTCAGACGTATGGTTGGTAGTCGCAAATGTCAGTTCAGATGGCGCAATCCAGCTGGGAATCCCTACATCGTTGGGAATCTTGGCGAGAGCGTTGTCACCTCGCGATATAGAGACGTTGCCATGGCCATGGGTCATGCCTGAATGGAGAGCCGTATGCGCTGAGAGGTGCACGTACGGTTCGGAGAGGAGAGACAGGGAAATAGTTCGACTACGCCCTGTCTCTTACTCTACTAGCCACCTGGAGAGGATTCGTTTACATCGCCTTCGTCATCGATGTCTTCAGTCGCCGGATTTTAGGCTGGCGCGTATCAAACTCGCTCAGAAGCGATCTGGCGCTCGATGCCCTGGAGCAGGCCCTTTGGGAGCGGGATCAAGAGCAGCACGAGCAGTTGGTTCACCACAGCGATCGGGGCGTGCAGTATCTCTCGATCCGCTACACAGAGCGACTGGCAGAAGCTGGCATAGAGCCCTCGGTGGGAAGCCGAGGGGACTCCTATGACAACGCACTGGCCGAGACGATCATCGGTCTCTACAAGACAGAACTGATCAACAAAAAGGGGCCGTGGAAAAGCCTTGAACAGGTCGAACTGGCGACGCTCGCATGGGTGTGGTGGTTCAATCAAAAACGGCTTCTCGAACCCATCGGTTATATTCCACCGGCGGAGTTTGAAGAAGCCTTTCACAGACGCAAACAGAGTCACGCTCTCGATGCGTCACTCACATAAATAAGTCTCCGATATTCCCGGGGCGGTTCAGTCGTTGTGATCCGTTAATGAATGTCGTCAATCACAATCCCGCAACGATTAACAATATTGATGTAATCATAGCTGTATTGTATCTAGAAAACAGTCGGTTTCCCGCCTCTCGTTATGTTGAGGTTTCTGGGGAAGGCTGTAGCTGCATTAGGTCCTGTTTGTCAGTGAACCTGTCCGTTATATCAGCCCCCCGCCTGACCCAAGCAGAAGGCTGAGGAGTTTACGAGGCCCGGATCATTTCGCGTGATACTGTGAGCCTGCATATACAATGTCCGCCGCCTGGGTCGGGATGGGAAACCGGAATCATTATCCGTTTCACGTTACAAACCGGAGTGACTCATGTGCACTAATGTCTTTGTTGGCTGCGATATAAGCAAGGCGACGATCGATGTATGTATCCACCAAGAAAATCGTTCTGCTCGCCAGAAACAGTTTTTAAATACCGCAGCAGGTCATGGCCAGCTCATCAAGTGGATTATGGAGCCTGGAGCGTTCGTGCGTGTGGTGATCGAGGCAACGGGCAATTACAGTCTCGACCTCGCGCTGACCCTTGATTCGTGTTCCGCTGTTGAACTGATGGTAGCCAATCCATCTGCCACGCGTCAGTTTGCACGAGCACAAATGCGCCGATCAAAGACAGACCGCGTCGATGCCGATATGCTGGCCGATTTTGCAAGCCGCATGGTATTTGTGCTCTGGACACCTCCGAAAGACGAGATTCTAGAGCTCAGAGGCATGTCGCGCCGCATGCATGCCCTCACCACAGAGAGAACCCGCGAGCAAGCACGGTTGCACCAAGCCTGTGCAACTGTGACCACATCAGCCATCGTAATCAATGACATCGAGGTGAACATTCGACATCTGGAACGCAGACTCGCCGCCATGCTAGAACAGGCAATTCGTTTAATTGAAGAGCACGACCAGATGAATTCCGCATTTCTGCTACTCACCAGCATTCGAGGAATTGCACAGAAAAGCGCTGTCATGATTCTGCCAGAAATCTTGATTCTGCCCGATGGCATGTCCGTACGTCAGTGGGTAGCACATGCAGGACTTGATCCTCGCAAATACACTTCTGGCGACTCGGTCGCAAAGCGTGAGCGTATTTCAAAGATGGGAAACGTCAAGCTCAGGCGAGCACTCTACATGCCCGCACTCGTAGCCATCAAATGGGAGCCCAACATCATGGCCTTCTACGAACACCTGATCGCCCAGGGCAAAAAACCACTTGTGGCCATCGTTGCAGTCATGAGAAAACTGCTGCACTCCATTTTGGGGATGCTCAAGAACGAAACTCCTTTTAAAGGAGAGAAATTCTACCAGATACCCGCTGTGAAGGCTTGATTTTCAAGAGAGTATATAACGGCTGGCGGATTTGCGGCGAGCATTCGCTCCCCTTCCAGAAAGTAATCGTTTCCAACCGGCTCAACCAGTCGTGCGAGCCCGCAACATGCGCTTGTTATACGCACTTCTACATCAATAAGTCTGAATTTCTCAATAGAAACCTGAACAAATTACTGGCCACGGTGAACACATCTCGGGCGGATACTGCGTCGAAAGGTAAAGAGGTGACGATACCAAGTACTGTCGAAAGGAGTAGCATTACCCAGTCCTTTCTCCCGAGCCGATCCGTTGCACCAATCAGGTATTCAATCCTTGAATTCAGTTGTTGAATTCCTGCTTCATCCAGTTGATGGGTTTCCTGGATATAACGTCCCAATTCCCCAACTTTGTTAACAACCTCTAATCGTTCATCCTCTGAAAATGGGGTGTTCTCAAGATCCTCTGATGAAAAACTCCTATCAAGCAGTGTTCTGTCTTCTAAGGCGGACCATAAATCCGGGGAATCCACCTCTCTTCGAACGTATCCGAGCCAATTAGAAACGTTTAGCAGCTGCGACCTCCAGCTTCCGGGAGAATCTTTGGCTGTGGGGGAATCAGATGCAGGGGAATATTCACACATATGACCGTCGCGCTCAACATGATCGAATGTGAAGTAGGATTTTGAACTCTTGTGTACCAAAACTGCAGAGGTATTTCCGGAATAGTTGCTTTGATACTCCTCCCATTCGAACTCGACCGGGTCAAATTCAGCATTCTGAATCCTCTCGAGTACATCATTTGCTTGAGATTTTAGTAGGGGTCCTTTTGACATATTAGATTAAGTGCGTATAACGGCTGGCGGATTTGCGGCGAGCATGCGCTCCCCTTCCGGAAAGTAATCGTTTCAAACCGGCTCAGCCGGTCGTGCGAGTCCGCAACATGCGCTTGTTATACCGACTTTGGCCTCTTTGTCTCAGATCTCCTTATAGATTCACTCAACTAGAACCGCTTGGAGGTGGAGGAAGCTTGCTTCGCATTTCATTGCGTCGATTCATTTCCTTAATACGATGTTTCATCGCCTCGTGACTCAATTGCCCTTCGAACAGTGTATCCCACACCCAAAACGAATCTCTAGTCCTGACATTATTACAAGTAAGCCGAAGCTCTTCCATATCCTTTCCATCAACTCCCAAACGACGCCCCAACTCCTCAAACATCTGCTCGATTTGTGTATGGTGGTCTATGATGGAATAAGCATCTTTCCAAACTTTTACACCTTCCTCCTCGTGAGCCAAACACAACCGCTTGTAAAGATCTCCCACGGATTCCGGGGGATATGGATAACCTCTCCTTAAATTCTCCACGACGTATTTGAATAGCGGAAGAAACTTGTCTCGGTTTTCTCCTTCCTTCAAGTTGAAGGAAAATATTGTCCCCCTATTCCCATCTGAATCGATTACATCAATACTCACGCCACTGGAATGCTGCCCCTGCCATGGCCCACCTTTAAAAATAACTCCGTCATAAGTATCCACTTCATTTGGTCGCGTGATCGTAGTAAACACCATCAGTCTCATCTTCCTCACTTTTTCTCTCACTCCTCGATACACTTCTGATCTCGCTGGATTGGCATCAAGTGACGAGATTACCTCCTTGATCGACTCAACCTTGCGTTGAGATTCAGAAAAGGCCACCTCAGGAACTGATTCGATTTGTTCAGCCTGTTCAATTATTGCCGGAAGGTCAGGCGATATTTTCTCTGCAAGGCGCTGTCTATACTGCTTGTTTTTAGCCTTTAAACGCGCTGGTATCCTTTTAAACCAACTTACAGTTTTAACAAAAACTGAAACTATATATGACCGCAATGGAGGTATCGCGATCAGCGCAATTATCGGAGCTGATATTCCTGCACCCCAAAGAGTCCACTGTGCCCAGTCAGGAAGCATTCGACCTCAGTCTGATTGTAGTTTGAACAATAATTCCAATGTACTTCGTTCAACTCACATATTGGAAGGGCCACGGACGCCCGGATATCAATTCAAAGTCGGTATAACGGCTGGCGGATTTGCCGCGAGCATTTACCCACGTCCCAGAAAGTAACGGTTCCAGACCGGCTTGGTTAGTCGTGCGAGTCCGCAACATGCGCTTGATATTTCCAAGAAGGCCCCTGCCTCCGACATTAGGAGTGCATAGATCTAACTCAAAAACAGAGGCACCTCATGGAAACAGTCTATTTCACGGGTATCGATCAGCATAAGCGAACAAGCTTTCTGACCACACTCGATTCAGACGGAGATATCGTACGCTCCGTAAAACTCAAAAACAATCCGGATTCGATTCGGGCCTACTTCCGAACCCTTCCAGGAGAGCACCACGCAACCGTTGAAACGACAACGGGCTGGTACTGGATGAACGATCTGCTCGAACGAGAAGGAGTTGATCTCAGCCTGGCCCACGCCAAGTTTGTCAAGGCGATATCCTACGCGAAGGTCAAAACCGACAAGGTCGTGTCCAACCCGTGGATATCTCCGCTATAAACTAGTCCTGCGTCTGATTTAGACCATATGCGGGACACCCTTTTTTCCGGACTGCGTAGCAAATACGAATCAACAATCCAGCCTTCCCCTCGAGGGAGGTTTGCTGAACGGAGGTGTCCAACTACCTCGAACCGGCGAACCTTTTCAACTTCTCTCTTACGGAGAATCTCATAGTCCCATCTATTTCCGACCTCAAGTGGCCGTAGTTCACCGGGTACAGGCCGGTTAATGCACATCAGCTCTTGCTCCACCTCTACCGCGGATGTGTCACAGGCCAGTTGAAGACAGGACAGAAGCAGTAGGTAACAAACAGGTTTCAATTGGAAAACATTTTGCTCTGGAAAGAGCGTGAAGACTAAGCATGAGGGAATTCAAGTATGTAGGTCCAAAGTCACATATCCAACCGAGAAACATAACATTTACTCTACGGATTGGAGATTTAGGAATTCTCCAAATTGAGTTTGATTAGTAGAGGATTAAGTGTAACCACTACAAGAGTTTAGAGCAATAGGCAATATTGCTCGATCTGGCTTGAGGTGCGTTTCTCCAATCCACATATCATCCATCGGCATATCAGCGATCCGCATATCATCTTCTTGATATTTGCGTACCTCGGCATTTAATTACTGCCTAGGATTCAATGACCGATAGCGCCAAAACCTCATTGGGAGGAAAGCTGACAAAACGTCACCAATTACGTCATCTTATAAATACAAGAATCCCTATATCATTGTATGACAACAACATAGGGATTCCACTTGCGGAGAGAGAGGGATTCGAACCCTCGATACGATTTCAAACCGTATACTCGCTTTCCAGGCGAGCTCCTTCAGCCACTCGGACACCTCTCCAAAAATAATTATTCGCACCTAATGCGCCCTGGGCGCGCTTGTTTCTCCTCTTTGGTGCAGGCACGGTGAATCTTGGTCCGAGGATCCAAAATCACACTTCCATAATTTCGGCTTGCTTGTGCTCCAATAAGGATTCAATTCTTTGAACGTGATCATCGGTCATCTTCTGAAGCTGATCCTCCGCCTCGTATCGCATGTCTTCCTGGAGATTTTCGTCGGTCTGCGTCGTCTTGATGTGGTCCTTTGAGTGACGACGCACGTTTCGGACCGCCACTTTGGCGTCTTCACCCTTCGTCCGGGCGGCTTTCACCAGGTCATGACGGCGTTCTTCGGAGAGGGGAGGAACAGGAAGGCGGATGAGGCCCCCGTCGTTGGAGGGGTTCAGGCCGAGATTGGCAGCGAGAATAGCTTTCTCGATCTCTGCCAGTGCTGACGTGTCCCATGGTTGCACTACCAGTAAATCGGGCTGCGGAGCACTGATGCTGGCCATTTGACTGAGCGGCGTGATCGCTCCGTAATAGTCCACGCGCACGTTTTCCAGCATACTGGGAGTCGCACGACCGGCGCGAATTGCCATGAGTTCGTGTCTGAGGTGTTCGATGCTTTTATCCATATGCTCGGACGCATCGATGAGAATGAGTTCAAGATCTTCGTGTATCATGACGGTAACAAGGTGTTGATGCCGGGGTCAGGCGTCGGCAGTTTCGGCTTCGCCCCAGTGCACGAGCGTCCCGACAGATTCGCCACTTACGATTCTGTTCAGGTTTCCGGCTGTGTCCATGTTGAATATGATGATCGGCATCGAGGACTCTTTGCAGAGCGTAAAAGCCGTCATGTCCATGACCCGGAGATTGCGAGATATAATTTCGTCACCTCCAATGGAATCGTACTTGACGGCATTCGAATCTTTTTCTGGATCGGCGGAATATACCCCGTCGACGCGTGTGCCTTTGAGGATTACCTCCGCATCAATTTCGAGTGCGCGAAGTGCGGCAGCGGTGTCAGTCGTGAAGTAGGGATTGCCCGTACCGGCACCAAAAATAACGACACGACGTTTTTCGAGGTGACGAATGGCCCTGCGCCGGATAAACGGTTCGGCAATTTCATCCATATTGAGGCTCGACTGCAGTCGCGTGTGGACGCCATGCTGCTCAAGCGCATCCTGGAGCGCCATGGCGTTTATCATTGTTGCCAGCATGCCCATGTAATCCGCATGAGAGCGGGTCATGCCCTTGGTGGCGTTGTTCACACCCCGAAAGATATTTCCACCTCCTATCACTATGGCGATCTCCACGCCCGCATCGACTACTTCTTTCACCTCTTGGGCGTACACAGCCAGAATCTTTTCATCGATTCCGTAGGACTTCTCTCCCAGGAGTGATTCACCGCTCAATTTGAGCAGAATTCGTCTGTAGCTACGGCCGTTTCGGGATGAATCGTTCACAATTTCAGGCTTGAGGAAGTGACATTTAAAAATCGAGGAAAGCTACCATTAAGTTCGGTGTGGATCAATTGGAACTCGTCGACACCGTCTTCAAAGAATACGTCGAGTGCCGTCCGAAGCTCTTTTCGCAATTGGTCTGGGTTCTTCGTACCGTGCCATCTGTGAAGGGGATAAAGAGTTGGGGTGGCGAGAGGGGGCGCCTTTACACATCCGTTTAACTCATATTTGATACTGAAATGGATTCCAATTTTTTCAAACACACCCTCATCGGGGCCGTTGCGTTTTTCATCCTGGGCTATTTGATCTACGGGCTGGCCCTGGTAGGCTACTTTGGAGATAACATGTCGGGAGGCGGAGGCAACGAAGCGTCTTACTGGTGGGCCCTGGTCCTGTCACAAGTGGGACTCGGAGCGATTGTCGCGACCGTTCTTGGCGCCGGCAGCGCGCGTGATTTTGCGAGCGGGGCGAAAGCGGCGGGCATGGTAGGAATTATGTATGGCCTGGCCGTATCGTTCGATCTGCTCGCAACCACAACGATGTTCAATTCCACGACACCAGCCGTGGTGATGGTCCTGACCGAAGCCGTAAGGTTCGCAGTTGCGGGAGGAATAGTGGCGATGATGATGGGAAAAGACTGATATCAGTCGGCCCGAAAAGTAAGTTTAAGGGCGATCCGGCCGTACCGGATCGCCCTTATTCAAATCAGGACGAATGAGTCCCTTTCTTCGATTCACGGAACGAGTACACGAATCTGGACTAGAGAAATGGAAAAGGAAATCAAAGAGATCAACGTTATCTCGGCTGCAAACATCTTGGGTGTCATCCAATTTGCGATGGGAATCTTCATCGGATTCTTCTACTTTCTGATTTCGCTGGCAATGCCTGCTGAGGTGTTCGAGGAGGTGCCCTGGATGCGGTACATGTTTGGGGTGGGATCGCTCGTGTTCATGCCCATTATGACTGGTGTAATGGGATGGCTATCAGGAGCCGTGAGCAGTCTCATCTACAATCTTGTCGCCGACCGGATCGGCGGAATCAAGCTTCGTTTCGCCGAATGATGAGCGAGGCGCAAGTCTCAAGATGCAATCACATTCAATCCAATTTAAAAAAGGCGGGCTCGCATACGCGGGCCCGCCTTTCAATAATTCAGCGTATTTTTACTCTCAGCCGCCCAGGCCAAAGCGAATAAAAGTCTTCACTTCAGCCTCAGCTGCTTTCAGCATCTGGTCGACCGTCATGGAAGAGTCCTTTACAAAGGGCTGCTCCAGAAGGACGTTGTCTTTGAAGTAGCGCTCCAGTTTACCCTGGGAAATGCGATCGATGATCTGCTCGGGCTTGCCTTCTTCGCGAGCCTGATCGGCTGCGATCTTCATCTCCTTGTCCTGCACCTCCTGAGAAATCTCGTCGCGATTGGTGGACAGAGGATTCAACGCAGCTACCTGCATGGCGACGTCGCGTCCCGTGTTTTCGAGATTTCCGTCACCGGCAATGTCTACAAGAACACCCAGACGTGAGCCAGGGTGGATGTATGAAACAACCTTGCCGTTTTCGCTGGTCAATACAGCTGTGCGGCGCACATCAATTTTCTCACCGATCTTGCCGGTCATTTCGACCAACGCGTCTGCGACGCTTCGACCTGAGGAGGTCGTAGCACCCATGAACGCCTCTCGATCTGCCGGCAGCTCCGAAAGAACGATGGCCGCGAGTCCGGATGAAAAAGTTTGAAACTCCTCGTTGCGGGCCACGAAATCGGTTTCGCAATTAATCTCAACCAGGATCGCAGTGGCACCATCTTCGGTTGTGCCCGTCGCAATGACTCCTTCCTTGGCCTCACGATCGGCTCTTTTAGCGGCTACTTTCTGCCCCTGCGTACGCAAGAGGTCGATAGCGGCATCGAAATCTCCATTGGCTTCGACGAGCGCTCTTTTACAATCCATCATGCCGACGCCGGTTACGTCGCGCAATTTTTTAACATCTGCAGCAGATATTGACATGATCCAACTGTGCGTTTTCGTTTTCAATAGGAGGGATTTGAGTTCCGCCGGAATAAAATGTTACACTCTCACGAAAGGCCGAATCAGGCCTTCTTTTCGGCCGCTTCTGCTTTGATTTCAGCCTTGTCCTGGGTGCGTTTTTCCTTTTCAGCCTTGGCCGTGGCGTCCGCAATTTCGCGTTCTTTCTCACCCTCCGTTACGGCAGCAGCTATAACTCCGGTAATCAGATCAATCGATTTGAGTGCATCGTCGTTGGCCGGAATCGGAAAATCCACCACGTCGGGATCACAGTTTGTGTCCACGATGGCTATGATGGGAATTCCGAGTTTCTTGGCCTCGTTTACCGCGATGTGTTCGCGATTGATGTCCACGATGAACAGCGCACCAGGCACTCTTGCCATTTCCTGAATACCCGACAGAACCTTCTGAAGCTTTTCACGCTCACGAGCCTTCATCAAGCGCTCTTTCTTCTTGAGCTGATCCATCGTACCGTCTTCTTCCATCTTGACGAGCTCTTCCATTCTGCGAATAGAGCGGCGAATCGTCTGGAAGTTGGTCAGCGTTCCACCAAGCCAGCGCTCCACGACGTAGGGAGAGCCCGAATCGGTGGCGTGCTTCCGGATGATGTCGCGTGCCTGCTTCTTGGTCCCGGTGAACAGAACCTTTTTACCAAGACGGCTGAAGCGAGCGACTGCATCGGCGGCTTCGTCCAGGTAGGACTGCGTGTGATTAAGATTGATGATGTGGATTCCATTGCGCTCCATGAAGATGTGGGTGCGCATTTTCGGATTCCAGCGGCTCGTAAGGTGGCCGAAGTGGGTGCCCGCTTTCAGCAGGTCTTCGATCGACGCGCGATGCGTCGACTGTGCTTTTTCGTTACTCATTAAGTAGTTCGGGTTTTTTCCGCTACACCTTTCGTCCACAAGCCGAAACCGCGAGATCGCTATCTGTTGGTCACCCCGGCATGCATCCAGGCGTATGAGAGATTAAACAGCCGTCGGCAACGCGCCGACAAGGCACAAAAACAATTCTAGCCAATATTCTAGCGTTTTGAGAACTGGAAGCGTTTACGCGCTTTGGGCTGCCCGTATTTTTTACGTTCAACCATGCGCGGATCCCGCGTCATGAACCCTGCATCACGCAGTGGCTTTCTCAGCTCTTCGTTTGATTTCACAAGCGCCCGGGAAATTCCGAGACGAATAGCCTCAGCCTGACCGGTCATCCCGCCGCCGTGCGCATTTACCAGAACGTCAAATTGACCAGCGGTTTCAGTTACATCAAAAGGAGACGTAACCGCGATTTGACGCCAGATAGTGGGAAAGTAGTTATTCAGTTCACGCTTGTTGATGATCACCTTTCCGGATCCGCCCGGACGAAGGTACACGCGAGCCACTGCATTCTTGCGGCGGCCTACTGCGATGAACTGATTGAGGGCTGTTGCCATGATTCAGTATAAATTCAGTGTCTCTTGGAGAGCGATTAAAGTTCGAGTGGCTGAGGTTGCTGCGCTTCGTGTGGGTGCGAAGTTCCGGCGTATACCTTCAGCTTGGTAAACATCTGACGGCCAAGGACGCCTTTGGGAAGCATACCCTTTACCGCATTCTGCACCAGGAAAGTGGGCTTCTTGACGCGTATTTCTTCTGGCGTGCGGACCTTTCCACCACCCGGGTAGCCGGTGTGACGGAAATATTCCTTGTCGGTCTCTTTTTGCCCCGTGAATCGGACCTTATCCGCGTTAATAACAATGATAAAATCACCCGTATCAACGTGGGGGGTGAAGCTGGGCTTGTGTTTGCCGCGCAAAATCGAAGCGATCTTGGAGGCAAGGCGGCCGACGACCGCATTTTCGCCATCTACGACATACCATGTGCGCTCTACCTCGGCAGGCTTAGCACTCATCGTCTTAAAACTGTTTACGTCCATCGGACTCTTATTTCTGTTCGGAGATTAATCCAGTATTCGGTTTCCAGCGTGATGGATTCGCCCATCAGTGGGCGCCGGAAAAAAACGCAGACGATCAAAATACGAATGATTCCATCATTCGTCAATCGGTTTGCGTGTCAAAATGACCGCCAGAGGTGTTCAGGGCATCATTTTCGCCTCCCTGACACGCTGAAGGGCCTCAAAGGTTGACGGGTTGCTCATTCTTCCGCCAATCTTGAAATTGGATGATGGCAAAAGCGTCCGGTTTCAGGTCGCGGGGAGCCCATTCAGGTCGTTGTCAGCCATCCAGAAGTGTACCCGCGCCTTGTGACTCATATTAAATCCTCCCGTCTGAACGCCGATACTCCGTGATACCTCCCCTCTTTGGCGCCAGTTCAGGACGACAATTGTATTGCACCTCTGGGGCATCGCGACTATAATATTGGAAACGAACAGACGGGTCAGGCACAGTCATGAAAAGAACTTCAACCCTACTGGCAGTATTGGCCGCTACACTGCTCCTCAACCCTGTCTCTGCGCAGGATCTGGGCGTTGGTGTGAGGGTAGGATCGACGGGTATTGGTGCTGAGATAGCGTATAATCTTACGCCGAAAATCAATATTCGAGGTCATTTTTCGACACTCTCGCTTTCCGTAGATGAAAGTGTGTCAGACGATCCTGAAATGCGCGCTACCGGTGACGTCAAGACAGGTGCGTTCATGGCCTACCTCGATTATCATCCGTTTCAGAACAGTTTTCGGGTGACTGCCGGCATCGGTAAAAATCTATTCGACATTTCTGGAAGTGCGATAGCCATCGAGTCTGTATGCTTCGGCGATGAAGACTCTCAAGGCGTCTGCGAAGGGAAAGTTTTTCAACCGGACAAGCTGGGGAAACTCGATTTCGGCATCTCGTACCCGTCTTCGATCCATCCATACGCTGGCATAGGATTCGGAAATCTTGGCCGCGGGACCTCCCGAGTGACATTTCTTTTCGACCTCGGAGTAATCTATTCGGGTTCACCGGAAATAGAACTCGATAACGACGGCCTCTTTCAACCCACCACGACCTCGGAAAATGTTCAGCCACTAAATGATGGTATCGAATCGTTCGCCTGGTTCCCCGTTCTCTCCATCGGTGTTGGATTCAGGATTTAATCCTTCCGTCCTGATTTCGATCACTGATTTTTCAATTTCTTAAGAGAAATGATTCAATGAAAATATTTAGTAAAAATCCCGCGCTGATGCTCTTTTTTGGGATTTTTGTTTTTCAGATGAGCGCCTGTGACTTTCAAGCGGCTGAAGATGCGTTTGACGATTTCAATATTATCATAGGGCTGGATCCGATCAACACAGTAGTGAACGGCATCATCGTTGATGCCAGCGATGGTAACCTTGTAAACGCTGAGATGACATTCAGCGGAACTGATGTCGCGACTCTTATCGATGCCTACAGCGATCCACTTGAGGATCAAAATGTTGAGGACGGATTAATCACGTTTGGCATTCGAAATTCGATCGTTCCCTCCCCTTCAAATCCCGTTGCGTTTACGGTAACGGCGACGGCAAACGGTTATTTCTCGACGTCGAAAACTATTAGCGTCACCGAGGTGGGAGACGCAGTATTCCAGATAGTGATGGCACAAAATAATGTGACCGTAAATATTCAGGGCACCGATGGTCAGGTAGACAATCAGATTTCGACCAACTCCACTGGCGTGGTGCAACAAGCCGTGACGGTTCAGACGCAGTCTCCTTCACCCACGCAAACCCAAGCCCAGGTGATAGTAGTCGTACCAGCAGGCAGTACTCCGGTTACTTCGAACGGTACTCCACTGGTCGGCCAGATCACCACCCAGTTGCGTGCCTATGATTCTGGAAGCGGACTGGCTGCCCTACCATCTGGAGCCATTACCTCTACAGATGGGACAAATCAAGCCGTTGCTGGAGCAACATTTTTCAAAATGGAAGATCAGGTTGGGAATGTGGCAGTGAATTTCCAGTCAGGCTCGGGAAAAGGATTCTCGAAGGGGTCTACAATTTGTGATGCCAACGATACAAGCATCCTGATGGCGTCAACAGACGCTGCCCTCGTCGGTGCTCTGACTTTGTTGGGAGGTTCTGCGCCTGCAAATGTCTTTGCTTACCAACCTGCGAACGATACCAATCCGCAGGTCGGTACACTCTCCCTGGCCCTACTTTCAGGTCGTGCTGAAGCTGAAATCTGTCTGGGCACGGTCAGTCCAAATATTAACACCTCACTTATCACAGATGCGTCGGGTGGAATTATATACACCTTCGCCTTGACGGGAGCTGGAATTTCGACAGGAACGCTGGATAACATGGTGACCATCACTAATCCTTCCGGCTCACCGGTAACACCTGAATTCACTCTCGTAGGTCCTGGAATGAATCCTTCGGGAAACAAACTGATTCCAGGTGTGGGTGGAAGCTTTCCAATCTCGGATCTGGTTGGGGAGACAAATTCAGTGACGGTCTTGGACGGCTCGATCTATGTTCTGACCGCAGACGTTGGTGGAACGAGTACGGCGGTCGATATCAGCAATCCGCTGTCCGGCTCGTCGAACTTGAGCCTACCATCCACCTCCAACCTGGTGCTTCTCAACGTAACGGCCTCGGTTGAGTGCAGTGGCAATCTAGAATTTGACGTTCAGGTTACGGATGAAAGTCTGGACGCAGTGACCGTCTTCTATCGAGCTACAACTCCAGGATCTTCGTGGACGCTGTTGCCTGGAAGTGCGATTACCAGCAAGAGCGCAAATCAAAGCAGTATCATCATCACAGGCACAATCAGTCTGCTCGTAAGTACTTTTTACGAGTTTCGGGGAGTGCTGGGCACGGATTCCTCCGTGACAACGGAGCAAACACCTGCAGCAGCCGGAGCATGGTCAATCACAATGGATCCGAATGATATCGGGTTCGATTGTTCGTGATCTCCTGATCGACGAATTAAACGTCTATAAAGAGAGGGCGGCCGAATGGCCGCCCTCTCTTTATTATTTCGTCAAAGGACACACGCTGTGAGTACTGTTTTGTGAATTCGCACAATTAGTGAAAAAATGTCGTTCGGTTTGGTCGACTGGCGTTTCTATAGATGAGCAAGCACGTGATCCCTCGACGCCGCCTCAGCGCAAGACCACGAGCCCATCACCCCGTTCACAGTCTTGCTCTGCCTTATGTCTTATCGAACAGAACTTTCCTCGCTCGAGGCACTGGCCTCGAGTCTGCCCTTCCATCTCGATGAATCGGAACGGGTGAACGAGGCCTTCTCAGCCTACATGTCAGGCCGCCGGAAGAGGCAGAAGGTCGTCGTCGATTTGTGGACCTACTGCTACGTACGGCGCTATTTCTTGATCAAATTTATCCGTGAAGCCTCGTTCCAGGCTTCCGAGCTAGACGACGTGGTTGAGCGGACCTATAAGAAAGTGGATTCGAGTAGGGGAGATATTGAGCATCATGAACGATACGCGCAGTGGGTCAGCGTTGTGTGTCGAAATACCTACATCAATTTCGTGTCCCGGCGTCGGGTCGTAACGGGACTTGAGGCGCGGCATGATCGACCGGTTGAAACCGTCGAGATTCTCGACCTGGATGTAAATGCTGCAGCCCTTCACCTTTCGCTGGCTCGCGCGATTGAGCGTTTGCCATCCTTCCTTCAGGCTACTGCCAGAATGAAATACATCGAAAATCTCTCGTACGAGGAAATAAGTAGGATTATTGGGAGACGGGTGCCAACCATCAGATCCTACATACACAAAATATGCTCACGCCTGCGCAAGGACGTTTCGCTGCAGGCTTGGGCGAAGCAGTATCTGGAGTAGCGTGGTTATGAACTCTTCAATACGGTGTCTACCCATCAACATGGCAACATCCTTCATACGTCATGCCCCTTCTGCCTGAAAACACGAATAATTCTGGCTCGAGTAAACGAGCTCGCAAACGGCCGCTTCAGCTTGGAATCCTGCTGAGGGCGGGGCGCTGGCTAGTGGATACCGACAAAGATGAGTCCCAGATGGTCTACTGGGCGCTGGATGATCATGCGGTCTCCTTGCGACCTCTCCCACTGGAGTATGCCAACCGGAGATTCAAAAAACGTATTGAAAATGACGAAGAAAAGGCCCATGCGTGGAGAGAGGTTGAATCCACCATTCTGGCATCAGAAATCGCTCTCGAAACTACCGATGTGAAAGACCATTTTCAGCGGGTGACCGGACACAGCTTGGAGGATGTAGAAGGCATTAGCATTGTGAAAAAGGTTACTACACCACGGGCAGCTCGAAGGAGATCTCCTGGCCTTGCCTTGGTTGGCCGCAGGGCAATAACATCGATTTTCGCCCTTTATCTGGTTACTGTCGGCTTCAGTGGCAAAGAACTTCCACTTCCTCACTCACTGATGGAAGTTGAAGGTCAGGAAATAAGTTGGTTCGAACTGGGCGAAACGTCACGCGGAGTCGACGAAGAGTGGGAGCTCGAAGTTCGATTCAAATACTACAAGGCGTTCACCCATATGCGCGAGTCAAGGACATCCATACTTGGATGGTTTCCGGGCTATGAACGCGCCGAGTTGAGCGTCGCTACCGAACTCCTGAAGAACGCTATCGTTTATCAGAGTGTGCGAGAGGTAGCCTCATCCCGTTCTGTTTTCCTGTTGGCAAGAGCGCACATGCAATTGAACCAGGACGATGAAGCATCGGCCCTTCTACGGATGGTCATCGAACGGGGCGATGAAGAAGCTGCGAGTGCTTCGAAACTGCGCGTCCAACTGGCCCGCAAACACTCTCGATTCTAGTGCTAACGTAACCGGTCAGGCGTACGTGTTCAGCATCACCGGCATGATGAGCATCATCATGTTTTCACCGTCCTTTTGGTGGGCGGGAGTGACGACGCCGGCACGGTTTGGAGAGCTGAATTCAAACAGAATGTCTTCTGAATCTATGTTGGTCAAAACTTCTGTCAGATAGGTTGCATTGAAACCAATGACCAGGCTCTCGCCGTCGTAGTCGCAGGAAACGGTTTCATTGGCCGAACTCGCCCGCTCAAGATCTTCGGCTGAAATGACGACGACATCCTTCTCCACCGAGAGGCGAATCTGATTCGTCATTGTAGAAGAATACAGAGCAACTCGCTTCACCGCGGAGAGCATGGTGTCTCGACTCACGGTCATCTTTTTATCGTTGTCGATCGGAATGACAGCCTGATAATTGGGATACGGCTCGTCAATGAGGCGTGCCAGGACGCGGGATTCGCCAAAGTCGAATCCCGCATAACCACTGTCCACAGTCAGCGTACAGGAGTCATCCGTTGCCACCTTGGCAGCCAGTGACATTGCCTTTTCCGGAACGATAAATTCCAGGTCTTCAGATGCGCCAAGATGCTCGAGTTGGAGTTTGACGAGGCGATGTCCGTCCGTCGCGACGGCCTTTCCGGATTCGCGCGTAATCTGAAAGTAGATTCCCATCATGGCCGGCCGAAGCGCGTCCTTGCTGACGGCGAAGGAGGTCTTGTTGATGGCTCGCTTTAGTAGAGCGCCATCTGTTTCAACGGTCACGCTGTCACTTAATTCCGGAAGTGCGGGATAATCGGCACCATCGTGTCCAACCATCTTGTAGTGACCCTGATCGGTATCGAGGGCAACATTGAAGTCGCTATCGGCTCCGAAGCGCACAGGCACGTTCGATAAGGCGCGCAGCGTGTCGATCAGGCGCTTGGCAGGAACAGCGATCCGCGTCGGTCCATCCACCTCGACGGCAACATCGATGCGCTGAACGATGGATATTTCCAGGTCTGTGGCGCTCAGCCGTAATTTTCCTCCGTCTTCCTCAAAAAGGATGCACTCCAGAATAGGAAGGGTGCTCTTCGATGGTACGGCGCCGCTGACGGTTTGCAGGGCCTTGAGAAGTTCAACGCTTGAAGCGGCGAATTTCATAGTAATATCCCAAGATTGAAATGATGTCGGAAGTTAACATTTTCCGACCTGTCATATCTACTCGATCCGAGGGAATTTATCTACTCCTGAGATCGATTTTATTCGAAATCTCTTCGATGATCTCCTTGAACTTTGGATCGGTATCCATCTGGTTTTCGACGCTCTGATTGGCGTGAATAACCGTTGAGTGATCCCGGCCCCCAAAATGCAGGCCAATGGTCTTCAATGAGTGCTGCGTCAGCTTCTTACAGAAGTACATGGCAACCTGACGTGCCTGCACGACTTCTCGCTTGCGAGTCTTGGCGCGGACCAGATCCTCCTCTATGGTAAAATATTCGCAGACCAACCTTTGAATTTGATCAATGGTCATCGTGACACGCGAATCCGTAATAAGATCACGGAGCACATCCTTCGCCAGGGAAAGATCAATGTCTCTATTGTGAAGAGTGCCGTGGGCGAGCAATCGAATCAGAGCTCCTTCAAGCTCACGGATATTGGATTTGATGTTGTGAGCAACAAACTCGATGATGTCAGCGCTGATTTCGATTCCGTCTTCAACGGCTTTTCGGCGTAGGATTGCCATGCGGGTTTCGAACTCCGGTGGCTGCAGGTCGGCCGAGAGGCCCCACTGGAATCTGGAGAGCAGGCGTTCTTCAATTCCCTTGATGTCACGGGGTGGGCGGTCCGCCGAAAGAATAATCTGCTTCCCTCCCTGATGCAGCGCATTGAAAATGTGGAAGAACTCTTCCTGGGTCTTTTCCTTTCCACTAAAAAACTGCACGTCGTCAATAACCAGCAGATCGATCTGGCGATAGAAAAGGGAGAAGTCGCTCACGCGGTTGTTCTGGATAGCCTGCACAAACTCATTCGTGAAGCGCTCGCTGGAAACGTAAAGAATGTTTGCATCGGGGCGATTTGCGTGCAGGTAGTTGCCTATGGCTTGAATAAGGTGGGTTTTGCCCAGGCCTACCCCTCCGTACAGAAGAAATGGATTGAAGCTCGTACCGCCCGGTTGCTGGGCAATGGCAAGAGATGCACTTCTAGCCAGTCGATTGCAATCTCCTTCGATGAACCGATCAAACGTATAGTTCGGGTTCAGGCGTGGATCGATTCGAACTTTCTGAACTCCCGGGATGACAAAGGGGTTGCTGATCGGCGCGGCTACACCTGGGGGGCCAACCGGCACAGGTGTAGCATATCCGCCAGCCACAGGTGGGCCTGATCCTCGGATATCTGAATACCGCTGTCCGAATTCAAGACCGGGTCCTCCCGACTGAGCTCCTACACCGACTGCCGGAAGGGGCTGAGGTTCATTTGCCGGTTGCCGGGCCGGAAGCTGCATGACGGTGCCCTCGAAACCTTTCTCTTCGTCGTCTTTCTCGATAACTATATCGTAGAACAGACGTCCATTGGCTCCCAGTACCTTAGTGATGGTTTTTCGCAGAAGACCGAAGTAGTGCTCTTCCAACCACTCGAAATAAAAACGGCTTGGAAGTTTGATCGTCAGTTTCTGCAGGGGTCCCTCAGCTTCCAGACGAAGTGCCTTGAGCGGCGAAAACCAGGTTCTGAAACTTTGTCTGCTGACGTTGTCGCGAATGATTTCGAGACACTCATTCCAGACCTGTTCAGGCGTTTTCTCCATGACTAACAATTACTCAGGCAATTCATCGCTGGTGCCTCGAAGTGAGGGGAATTGAAGATTTACGGGGTGAAAAACTTCAATTTCGTCATCCAGACACAGGCACTGACCCATCTCACGAGGGCTCAGTTGTTCACGCGTTCTCAACAATGCAAAATATCAGATCTCCTTGCGGGGCAAGGAGGGCCACTAATGTACACGAATTTCGCTGGTGTGGGCAGAAAAAATACTGAGTGCACGTAAACAATTAATATTAACGAACATAACGATTGCAGGAGCGCTGGAAAAGTGTTGGAGACCAAAACGGCCCTGTCGTCAAACTGACAAAACAGGGCACTTAATTTCTCACTATTTGAGAAATACACATGTTGTCAACACTTTTGAACCGCGCCTGGCTGGACGCCTTTCCTGATTCAGATTAAGGACCGATCATAATCAATCGAACCAAAACCGGTGGGAGAATCCCGGAGAAGCGTTATATGCGTTCGGGCATGCCAACAGTCGAGCGATCGACCAGTTCACGTACCAGAGCATCGGGTTGCGTTCGCACCCAGTCGGGCGCGAGCGAGACCGCAATTGATTCTAATCACTGGACGCTGAAACGTCAAGTGGATGGGTTCGGATTTCACATATCGAACCGTAAAAACCATAAAAGACGAGGTCTCTCCAGACGAGAACTTCACATGCTCTTCTGCAATTCTCCCAGTACCGATGCTTTGCGTTAGGCCCCCATGTCACCGTATCTTAACCCTTCTGTGTTCGACCGGCTTATAGGTTGGCATAGCACCGCAGTCAGCAAAGCCTATTGGCCCGGAAAAGAAGATGCTAAAGATTGACATCCGTTCCCTCGCGGCTGGTGTCCATGAAATGGACCTCAGTCCGACATCGGAGGATATCGATGTCGAGAGTGATAAATTCGCGAACCTTCGCGCGCTTATCAGACTCGATATTACGAGCAACAGAATTTTTGCGCAGATCAAAGTATCTGCCATTGCTTCGCTGGTGTGCGACCGCACGCTGGTAGAATTCGATCAACCGGTCTGGGGCTCTCACGCGGTGTTCTATGTGCCTCCTGGAGACATCGATTCAGAAAGCGAGAACGATGACTTTCTTCCGCTGAAAGCGGGAGCAGAGGAAATTGATCTCACCGACATAGTGAGGGATACGTTGTTTCTTTCGGTGCCAATTAAAAAAATTGCACCAAGAGCGAAGGACGAAGACATTCCAGCCTCTTTTGGAGAGCCAACGGAATCGGATATCGATCCAAGATGGAGAGTACTTGAAAGTCTTCGTTCCGAATCCGACGGCGAATCCAGCAACACATAGATGATTTAGCAAACGCATCAAGGTAGCATAATGGCTAACCCAAAACGTAAGAATTCTAAAGCGCGTACGCGTAAGCGCCGCTCCACCTACTACAATCGGTTGAGTGCGCCCACGACGATGGAATGCCCCAACTGTAGTGAAACGAAGCTCCTCCACAGGGCATGCCCGAACTGCGGCCATTATCGGGGTCGCGCTGTGGTCGAAAGGGAAAGCGCAGGATGATACTTCCATCCGGACCGGGGCGATCCATCCAGAAAGGGTGATCGCTACTTTCGGTCAGGAGGAAGATCGTATCATTGGATAGAAATCGAGGGGCCTGTGCATGCCCCGGACCGATTTTTAAACCCACTAGCCAGAAGGATTCCCCATGCCCACACGTATTGCGGTTGATGCAATGGGTGGTGATAACGCCCCCAAAGCAGTCGTGGAAGGGGCAGCTCTGGCTGTAAGTGAGCGAAAGGGAGAATTGGAGCTGTTTCTGACCGGTATTGAAGGTCACATCTCTCCTCATGTCGCCGGATTGGATGCTGAGATTCGAAGCGCGATCCATGTGGTGCATGCCCCCGATGTAATCGGGATGGATGAGTCTCCTGCCTCTGCGATAAAAACCAAACGTGGCTCTTCCATCCACCTCGGAATGGGCCTCTGCGTGAGCGGAAAGGCTGATGGATTTGTGTCAGCTGGAAATACGGGTGCCGTCATGGCGGGAGCACTCTTCATCATTGGTCGCCTGCCGGGCGTGTCAAGACCCTCGGTGATCGGCTACTTTCCGACTCTCAAGGGTACAGCACTAGTGCTTGATGTCGGAACCAACGTAGGCTGCAAGCCTGAACACCTGGTACAGTTTGCGAAAATGGGTGCGGTCTACGTAGAAAAAATTCTGGGTGCAAAGAAAGCGTCCGTTGGTCTGCTGAATGTTGGTGAGGAACCTGGAAAGGGAGATGAGTTGGCCAAGAAAGCCTATGAAGCTTTGAGCGCAGAGAGTGATATTCATTTTGTGGGCAATATTGAAGGCCGTGACATCATGAATCACGCTGCCGATGTGATCGTCTGTGATGGTTTTGTCGGAAATATTGTCCTCAAATTCGGTGAAAGCGTCGCTTCGGTATTGCCGAAGATGATTGGAGCCGAAATGCAGCGTCTGGACATGAGTCAAGAGCACCAGGGCGTAGTTGCGAAAGCTCTTTCTGGAGTGCGTGCTCGGTTCGACTACAAGGAATTTGGCGGCGCACCCCTCCTTGGAGTGAATGGTACCGTCTTTATCGGACACGGCGGCTCTGATGGATATGCATTCAAGAACCTTATTCTGGCAGCAGATACGATGATTAAAGGCGGTGTTTCTGAATCTATCACAGAGGTTCTCAGTTGATGCCTTTGAAGACGTCCAGACTGTGCGCCGTCGCAGGACCCGATTTTCAACCACCCCACAAATGACATGGAACAGGTACGAGCGGCCATAACGGCGATCGGACATTTCCTTCCTGAGGACGCTCTGACGAACGCCGATCTCGAGAAGATGGTCGAAACGTCAGATGAGTGGATACAGTCCCGGACCGGGATCAAAGAACGGCGCATACTCCGGGATCCAGAGAAAGCGACTTCGTACATGGCCACGAAAGCGGCAGAAGAGATGCTGCGAAAACGGGGTATTGCGGCCGAGGAGCTCGACCTCATTATCGTAGCCACCGTTACTCCAGACATGTTCTTTCCTGCCACGGCGTGCTTGGTCGCGGCAAACCTGGGTGCCACAAATGCATGGGGCTACGATGTCTCTGCCGCATGCTCTGGCTTTCTTTTCGCCCTGTCTACAGGGGCGCGCTTCGTTGAATCGGGAAAGCACACCAAAGTGTTGGTTATCGGTGCGGATAAAATGAGCAGCATCGTGGACTACACCGATCGCACAACGTGCATTCTGTTCGGCGATGGTGCGGGTTGTGTTTTGTTGGAACCCGATTCAACAGGCAATGGGGTGATTGATTCGATTGAGCACGTGGATGGTTCTCAGTGGGCGGCGCTCAGAATGCTTGGCGGAGGAAGTCTGCATCCACCATCTGCGGAAACGCTGGAAAAGCGATTGCACTATCTGCATCAGGAAGGACCATCCGTTTTCAAGCACGCCGTCAAGGGTATGGCGGGCGTTGCGGGCGATGTCATGGAGAAAAATGGGCTTACGGGAGATGACATAAAATATCTCGTGCCTCACCAGGCCAACTTGCGCATTATTGACGCCACCGCGCGGCGGATGGGTATTACCATGGAGAAAGTGATGCTCAATATTGAACGATATGGAAACACGACCGCCGCGACCCTGCCTCTCTGCCTCTCGGACTGGGAATCAGATCTTTTTGCGGGAGATAATATTATTCTGGCAGCGTTCGGCGGAGGCTTCACATGGGGAGCTGCCTACGTAAAATGGGCCTACGATGGCTCCAAATTTGGAGCATAGATGATGTCGAAAACGGCATTTTTATTTCCAGGGCAAGGCTCTCAATTCGTAGGGATGGCCGCCGACCTGTACGAATCCAGTCCGCCTGCCCGCGCCGTTCTGGAGCGAGCCAACGAAGTGCTTGGATTTTCGCTGACGGATATCATGTTCGGGTCGAAGGATGAATCGGAATCGGAGCTATCAAAGAAGAGGTTGACACAGACCCAGAATACCCAGCCGGCCCTTTTTGTGCACTCTCTGGCTGCGTTCGCTGCCATCGAAGGTGGAGTTCTGAAGCCGGAGATGGTAGCGGGTCACAGCCTTGGAGAATACAGCGCACTGGCAGCGGCGGGAGCCATCAGCTTCGAGGATGGACTCCGGACGGTTCGCTTGCGGGGTGAACTCATGGCAGGTGCGGGCAAGATTCGGCCCGGATCGATGGCTGCCATCCTGGGGATGGAAGATGCGGATGTCGAGAAACTCTGTGAGGATGCCTCCCAGAACGAGATTGTTCGCGCAGCCAACTTCAATTCACCGGGGCAGGTGGTCATTTCGGGAGATGTAGATGCAGTTGCACGGGCCATCGAGATGGCGCCGGAACGGGGTGCGCGGCGAGCGCTTCCTCTCCCGGTATCGGGAGCGTTTCATTCGCCTCTGATGGACGATGCGACGAGGGGCCTCACTGAAGCACTCGCCGCGCTCGATATCGATTCTCCTTCCTGTCCCATCTACTGCAATGTGACGGCCCGCTCAACTACAGATCCTGATGAGATCAGGCGTCGACTCCTCGAGCAACTGACTGCTCCTGTGCTTTGGGCGCAGACCCTTAATGCCATGCAAGCAGATGGTGCGCGTAACTTCGTTGAGATAGGAGCCGGAAAGGTCTTGTGTGGACTCGTCAAGAGAACGCTTGGAAGGGAATTCGCGACGCGATCTGTATCCACGACCGCGGACACAGAATCGATTTGACAGACATGAAAAACGGATAGAACGGCGAATGGAAGCAGATTTTAAAGATAAAAACATACTCGTAACCGGCGGCACCAGAGGGATCGGAAAGGCCATCGTCGAGCGATTTGCAGCTGGCGGAGCCAACGTTGCGTTCACGTATAGATCCTCTACCGAAGAAGCCGAAGCATTGGTATCGCAGCTGAACGAAGCCGGTGGCAAAGCGAAGGCATTTCAGGCTGACGCTGCGGACTTTGCGGCTGCCGAAGCGGCAGTGGCGGAGATCGTCGCCGACTGGGGATCCATCGACATCCTCATCAATAACGCTGGAGTCACCCGTGACGGTCTGATGCTGCGCATGAGCGAGGAAGATTTTGATGCCGTAGTTGGCACCAATCTGAAGAGCGTTTTCAACTATTCAAAAGCGGCCTATCGCCCCATGATGCGTCAGCGCAGCGGACGCATAGTCAACATGTCCTCTATCGTCGGCGTCACAGGAAATGCTGGACAGACCAATTACGCGGCTTCGAAAGCCGGCATCATCGGTTTCTCCAAAAGCCTGGCCAAAGAACTGGGTGCACGAGGCATCACGGTCAACGTGGTAGCGCCTGGATATGTCGAGACCGACATGACCTCCAATCTCTCTGACGCGGCCCGCGAGGCCATGCTGGGTGCAGTCCCTGTACGGCGCGCAGCAACACCGGCTGATATCGCGTCGGCCGTGCTGTATCTTTCTTCCGACGAAGCATCCTATGTCACCGGTCACGTCCTGCACGTGGACGGTGGCCTTGCCATGTAATTGTAACACCTGCCTTAATTGTAACATTCGTCAAATAGTTTATGTCTAACGGCCCTAAAAAGAGCTTCATCACCGGAATCGATCTTACCACGCGAGCGCAGGCTGAGCGGAGTGAAGAGAAGGCCCGTAGTATATTTGCTGAGCCTGATCCGCCGCTACCCTCGGCAACAGTTTCGACTCTCCCCGCTACATTGCGCGAAGCTGTCGAGTCGATAGGATGGACCGAGCTGATGCCGGTTCAGCAGAAGGCCATTCCCTATCTGCTCGATGGTCAGGATCTGATCGTTCAATCTCAAACTGGCTCGGGTAAGACGGGTGGTTTTCTGCTTCCGCTGTTCAATCTGCTCGACGAAAATCAGAAGGGAGCTCAGGCGCTCGTTCTGTCTCCGACACGCGAATTAGCGCGGCAGATTCACGAGGAATTTGAGGTTCTATGCGCCGATCACGTGTTTACGAGCGTTGTGATATATGGCGGCGTTAAATACGAACCGCAGATAAAAGCTCTGAAGGCGGGCGTGCAGGTAATCATCGGAACCCCGGGACGGGTCCTGGATCATATCCAGCAGGGCCGACTCATCCTGGACGATCTCAGGATGATGGTGTTTGACGAAGCAGATGAGATGCTGTCGATGGGTTTCTACCCCGATATGCTCAAATTGAAGCGTTATCTGCCTCCGACACGGCAATCCTGTATGTTCAGCGCTACCATTCCCAGGCGCGTCCGCTATCTGTCGAGGCAATTTCTTAAGAATCCCGGTTTCCTTTCCCTCAGCACGGGGAACGTAAGTGTGGATGCCATCGAACACCGCTATTACCGGGTTGAGAAGATGGCCAAGGATCGCGTCCTTGCGCGGCTTATCGAAATGGAGAACCCTGAGTCAGCCATCATCTTTGCCAACACCAAGCGAGATGTCGAGTACCTGGGTCAGTTTCTCAAGAACTATGGATTTGATGCAGACAGCATTTCGGGAGACCTCTCACAGAAGGCTCGCGAAAAGGTGATGCAAAAGATCCGAGACGGTAAACTTCGATTCTTGGTGGCGACGGATGTCGCAGCACGGGGCATCGATATTACCGACCTGAGTCACGTGATCATGTACGATCTGCCTCAGGACCACGAATACTATGTGCATCGGGCCGGTCGAACGGCTCGAGCCGGTAAAACCGGGACCGCACTGGTACTCATTTCCATCGAAGAACAAAGAGCACTGCTTGCCATTGGGCAGCGCTATTCAATCCCCATGACACAACACGATGTACCAGGAGATGATGATGTAGCCCACCGCGTGACGGACAGATTGACCGTTGTGCTGGAATCTACCTTCAGAGATCGATCCAATCTTGAAAAGGAGCGGATGCAGCGCTTCCTGCCCCTGGTTGGAAGCCTCGCAGATGAAGAGCCTGAACTGCTCGCCATGCTGCTGGACGATCTTTATCACGAGAATCTCCACAAGCGTCCAGTATCAAGCCAGTCTGGGCGCGATGACGACGATCGACAGGACGGGAAGAACCAGGACGGGCGCGGCGGCTCTCGATCGCGACGCTAGGTGAGCTACAGAAGTCTAATCGAATAAGTGCAAAGGTATTTACCATGAATCGAATCACGCTTCTGATTTGCGGAGCAGTCCTTCTTCTCTTCGGGTGCCAGAATGGTACCGGGTCTTCGGATTCATTTGACTGCGCAGCGTTTCTTTCGAACGAGGACTCCATGAACAGCATTGATGTAACCATGACGGAAGGATCAGATTATGGTCGCGGATTGCTTTCGAAATACACCTCATTCACCCTCACGACCGACCTCAGTGTTCTCTCCGAGAATGAGTGTCAAATGCTTCCCCACCTGTTTGCGGCTGCCGACGAAATGGAGGCCATTTTTTGGATGCAGGCATATGGAGATCGTGACGAACTTCTTGACTCGATCGAAGACCCGGCCCTTCGCGAGTTTGCCCGAATCAATTACGGCCCCTGGGACCGCATCGATGGCAATGCAGCGTTCATCGACGGAGTGGGGGAGAAACCGGCCGGATCAAACATGTATCCTTCGGATATGTCCAAAGAAGAATTTGAAGTCGCTGCAGCTACGAATTCAGACCTGGCCAGCCTCTATAGGATGGTCGCGCGCGATGCCGATGAGAGTCTGGCGACGATCGCTTACCACGATGTGTTTTCTGAGCACATGGAGCGCGCCGCACATGAGCTTCGCGCTGCATCGGTATTTGCAGACGAGCCCGGATTGAAGCGTTATCTCGAACTCCGCGCGGATGCACTGACCTCTTCTGACTATCAGGAAAGTGACTTCGCGTGGATGGACATGAAGGACAACCGTATCGACATCGTCGTCGGGCCGATTGAGACCTATGAAGATGGCCTCTATGGATACAAAGCCGCTGCGGAGGCGTTCGTTCTCATCAAGGACCTGAGTTGGAGTGATCGCCTGTCCCGTTATGCGGCCCTTCTGCCCATGCTCCAGGAGGGGCTTCCCGTGCCGCCTGAATACAAGCAGGAAACTCCTGGCACGGATTCTGATCTGAACGCCTACGATGTGATCTACTACGCCGGCGATACCAACGCCGGATCCAAGACCATCGCCATCAATCTCCCCAACGACGAGGAAGTCCAGCTTCAGAAGGGTACACGTCGGCTGCAGCTCAAAAACTCGATGCAGGCCAAATTCGACAAGATTCTCGTGCCTATTTCCGAAGTTCTGATCGCCGACGACCAGCGGGAATTCATTTCATTCGACGCGTTCTTCGGAAATACGATGTTCCATGAGGTAGCGCACGGACTCGGGATAAAGAATACGCTCGATGGCTCGTCAACCGTTCGTGGTGCCCTCAAGGAGCATGCTTCGGCACTCGAAGAAGGAAAAGCGGACGTTCTCGGACTGTATATGGTTTCCAAATTGATCGAGGAAGGAGAAATCGAGGCCGATATACGCGAGAACATGGTGACCTTCCTGGCCAGCATATTCCGTTCGATCCGATTTGGTGCATCGAGTGCTCACGGCCGGGCCAATATGATCCGCTTCAACTTTTTCAGCGAGATGAGTGCTTTCACACGCGATGAAGAATCCGGAGCGTACAGTGCAGACTACGACAGGATGATTGACGCCATGAACGCCCTGACAGAGAAAATCCTTCGATTCCAGGGGGATGGTGATTATGAGGGTGTATCGGCTTTTGTCGACGAATACGCACGCGTAGGAAGCCAACTTCAGATGGATCTGGACAGACTCTCAGACGAGGGTATCCCGGTTGACATCGTCTTTAAACAGGGCCTGGCAGTCGTGGGCAACTAGCCGACTTATTGTGGCTTCGCGTTAATCAGTCTTATGTCGGCAGTCGCTATCGCGTCGCCCAGTTTGTTGTAGAAGCGTCGAGAGAGCCTTCACCGATACTTGAGACCCAGTCGTCTCTGACGTTTTGATCTGCGAATACGTACAGTTTTCCGGCTTCAATATGCCATGCGTCGGGAGAAATGTCTGCTGTAAATCCTTTGCTCATTGCAAACGAACAGAATCCTCCGAATTGTGGTGCATAAGATGAAGGATCTTGCGCGAATAGCTCTTTATTCTCAGCGGTTGAGAAATTCCACGTCGCGTCGCCCCAGTCGAAAGATATGTCACTGTCGCCGAGCGTAGGCTCGCCGGAAGCGAAGTAAGCAACCGGATCATGGCCTTTTAAGGCCACATTTGCGGTGCTGTTATACGTACCCCACCATCCCCACGACACGGGTGAGACTTTCTTTACGACGACAAACGTTCCGATCAACAGGACTACAGCAGCCAGTCCAATCGAGATCCACTTTCTCATTTCTTCTAGCCTTTTGTGCGGGTGTATCTATTCGGCGATGAAATCCGCCATTACGGGAGTCTCGCAGGCCGATCAAGAGCCCTATGGTAATTCCTTCTTCTGAATAATGCCAACCGGAGCACCGCGCAGGTGGTAAGAACATCAGCGTTTACCGACAAGCCCGGCGAGTTCTTCCGGATCCCTCGGCAACGCTGAGGTCAATACGTCTGCGCCACTCTCCGTGACCAGAATCACGTCTTCGATGAACACAGAAATTTCGTCATCATGGTTGTAGTACCACGGTTCGATGGTGAAAACCATCCCGGGCTCGAGGGTCGCTCCAATCAAACTTGGGTCGCCAGCCGTCATGCCGATGTGATGCCCGAAAAAACTTCCCGTTTGCATGTATTGACGCTCGTTTTCTGGAGTTGCCGCTACGGCAACTGTCAGGAGTTGGGACAGGGTTTTGCCCGGGCGAATTGCCGCTATTACCGCATCGGAAACCGCGGTTATCATAGACAGTTTTTCAGCCTGCTGCTCCGTGAATGATCCAGATACAGGAAACGTCCTTCCAACGTCGCTGATGTAGTAGTCCAGCTCCGTTCCAACGTCAAATATCACCAGATCGCCGTGGTGCATCTCGCGATTACGCCGATCATGATGCGCCGCAAGGATTCTCCACGGCCAAAGCGAATTCGGCCCCGATTTGATAATGGAAGAAAAAGACAGCCGCTGCGCCCCGCCCCGCTTGTAGACAGCTTCGAGCTCGGCTTCCAGTGTTCTCTCATCGACGCCCTCCCGGACAAATCCCGCGGAATGCCGTATTGCCTGCACTGTCAGCGAGATTGCTCGACGCAAAACGTCTATTTCCTCCGGATTTTTATCCATTCTCAAGCGCGCGACGGCATCATACGCGTTCACCCAAGTGACCTTGGGTTGTACTTCAAGAATGTGACTCAGCATCGTCATGGCAGGATTCCAATCCATGATAAAGTCTTTTTCGATTGAGGAGATCACGCCAGGTCTTCCAAGATTTATCGACAGGGTACGATCTTCGCCAACCCACCTGGCGAGCGCCCCTTCGAAATCTGTGTACGGTTGTAGATCGCTGATCCCGGCCACACGCGCAATTTCAGGATCGTCTGACAGCGGACGACCAGGGAAGTCATTTGCTCGCGAAGCACTCTCAAAACGGGAATCCCTGCGAGGGGCATAAATGATCGATCTTTCCGCCTTTACATCGATCACGAGGACGGAGTGGGGCAGCTCCAGCCCCGTGAAGTACATAAAATCGTTTGTTTGGCGGAATGTCGTTCCGTGTGATCGTCCATGGGCGCTCGGGACCATGAAAAAATCTATGTCCCGCTCGTTCAGAGTCTGCGCCATAAGATTGCGACGATCCTCATACACAGCGACATCATGTTTCAGCTCCGTCCAGTCGAAAAAGCGCTGTTCTGGCGTCGCCGTGCTGGGCTCTTGCGCCGTCGCTGGTTTCAGTGGAACGACGCAGGCGGCCGCGAGGAGAAATACGATCATTCCAAGACGAGCTCTTCTCATGGGTCCTACCGATTAAGTGAGTCAAGCAGCCAAACCGTTCGAATGAGCAATATGATCCAAATGCGTTGGTCGGCATCGATATCCTCAGGCCAGAACTGCTCGATTCAGGCGGTTGGATGATTGATCTCAAAGACCTACACTGGATAGATCACCTGACCCCGCGATAATCTGTCAGGCTTAGCTGCCGACGCATCCAGAAGGTATTGACATGCAAAATCGATTCATTCGAATCGCCGTCATAGCCGTCATCGCAGAAATTTTAGCCGTGGCGGCGCTCGTTGTGGTGATCGCTATTTTCGGTCCTTCGGAACAAGAGGCATTGCAGGCATATGCCGAGCGTCTCGGCTACTGGATCGGTCCGATAGCTGGGTTTTGTTTTACACTGTTCGGCGGATGGTGGGTCGCCAAGGGACTCTCGGGCCAGCATATTCTGAACGGCCTGCTCCTGGGAGTCACCGTTGCCGCCATTGATATCACCATACTTGTTGCTAATGGTGCAGAGTTTCAAACCATGTTTGCTATCTCGAATATTGGGCGCGTAGTAGCGGGTTCAATCGGTGGCTGGCTTGCGGCTCGGTCGAACAGCGATTCTTGATTCGACTCATTCCGCGATACGTGTGACTTATTGATCCAAAGGCTGTTATGAACCACAAGCATCTCAAAGATGTGTATCAACATATGAACTGGGCAGACGCTCGCATCTGGGAGTCAGTTCTCGGATCATCAGCGGCCACCTCGGACGACTATGTTCTGGATACCCTCATGCACATTCACGTGACGCAGCAGTCCTTCCTGAACGTTTGGCTGGAGCGGCCTTTCATCAGATGGAAGCGAGAAGAATTCAAATCGCCTACTCAGCAATGTGAATGGGGAGCGAGTTTCCATCCGGAAGCCCTCGAATATCTCAACTCGATCTCCAACGAGGATCTCGCAGATAGTGCGGTGCTTCCCTGGGCAAAGTACTTTGAGAGAACGCTGGCGCGAGAGCCCACCGAGACAACATTGTTGGATACTCTTCACCAGCTGACCTCTCACAGCATGCACCACCGGGGACAAGTTGCTCGTCGTCTCAGGGTGCTGGAAGAGGCGCCGCCTCCGACCGATTACATCGTCTGGGTGTGGATGGGCCGCCCCGCGCCTGAGTGGCCAGGGTAGGTCCAAGATTCCACCTCGAGTATCCAGTGAACTACCCTGATCAGACCACTGGACGCATAATCGAGCCATCTCTCTATCGGGTGTATTGAATTGCAGACGGTGAAATCATACAATGGGGGTTCACACTGTATCGCTCCACGAGCACGCAAGGTGTAATACCACGTCTAATTAGATAGTTGTAGCGAATCTTGATCGGTAGAACCATTTCACACTACAGGATCCTCGAAAAGCTCGGCGAAGGCGGGATGGGAGTGGTTTATAAAGCCGAGGATACCAAACTCGATCGTTTTGTGGCTCTGAAGTTCCTACCTCACCATCTCGGCCAATCGGAGGAGGAGAAAAAACGATTTGTGCATGAGGCGAGGGTCGCGTCGGCCCTTGACCACAATAACATTTGCACAGTCTACGAAATCGATGAAACGGACGATGGTCAACTGTTCATCGCGATGGCTTGTTACGACGGGGAGTCCCTGAAAGAAACTATCAATCGTGGCCCGATGGCAATCGAGGAAGCCATCGACGTTGCGATTCAAATCTCTCTAGGATTGACCAGGGCTCACGGGGAAAGAATAATTCATCGCGATATCAAGCCGGCAAATATTCTTATCACGGGAGATGCTACCGTAAAAATCGTCGACTTTGGGCTGGCCAAACTCATCGATCGCACGGTCCTGACCAAGGAGGGGACGACTCTGGGTACTGCGGCATATATGTCTCCGGAGCAGACGAAAGGCGACGGCGTCGATTCTCGAACGGATATCTGGGCGCTGGGGGTCGTGCTATACGAGATGATCACCGGAAAAAGACCGTTCCGTGGAGACTATGAACAGGCCGTCCTCTATTCGATTCTGAATGAGGATCCCGAGCCCATTACCAATCTGCGAGCGGGCGTTCCGATCGAAATTGAGCGAATTGTTGAGAAGGCTCTACAGAAAAATCCAGCAGCACGATACCAGCGATTGGACGACATGCTGGTTGATCTGAAAATGGTTGGCGAGGCTCCTCAGAGCGATACAGGACAGGTCTTACCAACAAAAGCGACGAATTCGTCTTACGCTACCCGCCTATACATAGCCGGGGCCATCGCCCTCGGCCTTGGACTGGTGTATTGGTGGCCGACACTTTCTGAGGGTCCAGGTCCATCGCAAGTGTCTGTGTATCGACTCGCAGTGCTTCCATTTTCCAACCTGCGCAGCGACCCCGATACCGATTACCTCGGATATGCGCTGGCTGACCAGGTCATAGGTTCGTTGACGTACGTTCAGAATCTGACCGTCCGCCCATCAAATTCGGTCCGAAAATATCAGTACGGCGATTACGATCTTGACGAGGTTAGGGATGAAATGTCGGTCAACTTCGTTCTGGCGGGTAATTATCTCCAGCAGGGCGATCTCATGCGGCTCAACGTCGAGTTGATCAATCTGGAGACCGAGCAAACGGTCTGGCGCGAGCCTATCGAACTTTCATATCAGGACGCCTTTGAGATGCAGGATCTGGTCTCGGAGCGCCTGCTCTCGCGGCTTGAAATCTCGTTTTCCCAGGACGAACAGGATCGGATGAATGCTGACGTCCCACAGAACCCCCTTGCCTACGAATACTACCTGCGATCGCTGTCGTACCCGGAGGAATCCGAGGGCCACCAACTGGCTGTGGACATGCTTACACAGTCCATCGAGATTGATTCGACCTTTGCACCGGCATGGGCTGCACTGGGCAGGCGCAGGCAGCTGATGGGTTACTGGGATCATGGGGGTGAGGTGGTCTCTAATGAAGCAAAACAATTCTTACTGAAGGCGCTAGAGATCAACCCGGAGCTAGTCAGCGCCAGGGTGCATCTGACTATGCTCTACACTGACTTTGGGGAGACCGATCTGGCCATGGAGACCGCGCAACAAATGCTCGAGATTGCTCCCGCGAATGCGGAAGCGATGTTTGCCTACGGTTACGTATTGCGCTATGCCGGCATGATCGAGGAATCTATGGCCGCAATGACTGCAGCTCTCGCGAAAGACCCCACGAATCCAACATTCAAGTCGGCCGGCTTTTCGTTCATGTTCGGCGGACGATATGATGATGCGACGGAAGCATTTCGCCTGGCACCACCCATTCTGGCTGATCACTGGGCGGGAGAAGTCGCGTTCCGGAGAGGGCAAATCGAGGAAGCGAGAGCACTGTGGGCCCACACGAGCGTTTCTGGTAGGGAAACGATGCTCCAACTTTCTCTTTTCTCCACTGCCATGTTGTCGGCGCTCGACAATGAGTACGAGAAAGGCATTGAGGCCGCTCGGAGGTGGGAGGCTGCTCAGCTCATTGATGGCGAAGGATGGTATTTTCTGGCTGGCATATACTGCATAAATGGAGAGATTGAGAAATGCATCTCGACGCTCGACAAAGCGATCGAACGAGGACATTTCACCTATCCTCATATGCTAGGGTGTAGATTCCTGGACCCCGCTAGGGGAAATCCGGCCTTTATTGCCGTTCTGGAGAAGGCCAGGGTCAAGCATGAAGCCTTTAAAACGAGGTTTTTCCCGGAGTAGATTTTCATTCAGGAAAATTGACACCAGTAAAATCTATCCCGCGATGCGGCCTCATCAAACCCGTGCCACCGTTTTTCACGTAGCTGCGTTCAGCCTCATAGCTCAAGTTGATCCCTGGGCTGTCTGGGGTAATCCGGGAATCGTTCGAGGATCGTGCGAAACCTGCCTCTCTCCGAAGCCGGGAATTGAACACTTCGCTGAGCCTCCGGTGCCCAAGCGCACATGTTGCTTTACACCCAAAAAACAGCTAGGATGGGTGTAGATCGGGGATTGGATTCGCCCGTCGCGGAATTCGCCAGCTCTTGTAAATCATAAATCGCGCAGGTTTGTCATGGCTGAAACACTAACAAGATCAGTGGACGAGTACATCGCGGATCTTCCAGCAGGGAGGAAGGAGACGGTTACCGCTATCAGAAATGTTATTGTCGAAAATCTTCCCGAAGGCTATTCAGAGACAATGAGCATGGGAGTGATCAACTACGAAATCCCCTTTGAAGATTATCCCCACTCCTACAACGGTGATGCTCTTTCATATTTCGCGCTGGGCAATCGTAAAAACTATGTCTCCCTCCACATTTGCTGCTACTATCACAATGAGAAGATGCAAGAGAGGATCAGAGACGGATTTGAACAGGCCGGGAAAAAGCTGAATATGGGTGCATCCTGTATGCGCTTTCGGAAACTGGAGGACGTAGCCCTGGACGTGATTGCTGAAGCTGTTGCGAGCACACCTCCAGATGTGATGATCGCAGAGTATGAAGAGAGCAGAAAGTAAAGAGCGAGCATGAACCGGAATTCGGCCCTCAACAGCAACCTGATCGTTATCATCGTTCCGCTGGCGATGGTGATCACTCTCGTGCTCCTTGCCGATTCCGCGCTTTTCAGTCAGCATCCATCCGTCCTTTCAGTGGGCATTACAATTGATCTGGTTCTCTCGAGCTATGCCCAAAAGTTGTGTATGGAAGGTTTAGGCAGCGTGTCGTTCTGATGTAATTCCGTCGGTGAATTTGATTCCTTTTTTTACAAGTTGCAATAGGTGCGGTGCATTCAGTTTCCTCCACTTCTTCTGAGCCTCTTTACATAGACGGAAGGCCATTGCAAGAGCTGTTTCTCGGCTCAGACATCCCCTCGTTTTGGCGGTCCTGAGGCGCACGGTCGCGAACGTAGATTCGATCGGATTTGTGCTCCGAAGATGGATCCAGTGTTCTGCCGGAAAGTCATAAAAAGCGAGCAGTTCTTCTCGGTCTTTCACCAGAATCTCTGCTGCTTTCGGATACTTTTGCTGGTAGGCTTTGATGAAAAACAGAAGGGCGCTCTCTGCCTGCTTTTTTGTTTCTGCTGTATAGATCTGCGTGAGGTGACCTTTTGCCTTCTTCTGAACGGACTTGGGCAGGCGGTTGAGCACATTTGCTGTCTTGTGCACCCAACAGCGTGCGGCTCGCGTCTCGGGATAAACTTCTGCGAGAGCACTCCAGAATCCCATGGCTCCATCGGCAACAGCCAGCTTCGGTCCTTGATCCAGCCCGCGGTGCCTCAGCTCCAGGAGCAACTCTCGCCACGACTGCTTGCTCTCGCGAAAGCCGTCCTCGAGTGCTATAAGCTCCTTCCTTCCATCGGCCGTAGCGCCGATCACGACCAGCAGACACAGTTTCTGTTTATCCATGCGTACGTTTACGTGAATACCGTCGGCCCAGAAATAGACGTAGTGCTTCTCCTTCAGGCTCCGCTTTTGCCAGTCTTCGTGCTCCCTTGTCCAAAGCGTCTTCAGGCGCGCAATCGTCGAGGAGGTCAGCCCTGGGGCATCAGGACCAACAAGGGCCGAGAGCGCTGCCTCAAAGCCGCCCGTTGAAACTCCCTTCAGGTACAACCATGGAATGAGAGCCTCAAGCGAGCGGCTCTTGCGGAGGTAGGCTGGTAGTATCGAACTGCGGAAACCGATTCTATCCTCACCCCGACCCGTACGGTCGCGTATGCGGGGCATCTTTACAGCGACCTCCCCGATACCAGTCAAAATCTTCCTCTCTGGCAGATATCCATTGCGAACGATGCGGTGGCGATTCTCTTCGTCGCGCAGGAACTGGTAGCGCTGGCAGAAAGCTTCAACCTCGGCCTCAACGGCTGTGGCCAGCATCTTTGCGGCCCCTGTTCGCAATACTTCTGTCAACACATCCTCTGTGCTATTGTAGTTCTCGTTCTCGTGTGCGTTATTCGTCTTCATGGGCGGTGTATCCTCCAATCTTCGGATTGACAATGACGTAATCATCATCAGGATACGCCGCCTATACCTTTTTCACCCGTACACAACTTTCGGGGTTAACTCAGGATAGCAACGATTCGCTACTCGTCTAAATAGATGGGATTCACCAAAGAGCTTGGTTTTAATGGACTTTCCCTGTGATCGAAAATCGGATGGGTTTGTCCAATTTGTAGTACGCCAATCACAGAACAAAGAGATGGTCCTGATTCATCGGACAGTCTGAACAACAAATAAGGTGGAGTCTTGCGATCTTATCACCCTCAAGAAAGGATACAAACGATGAGTCGCAAAAGAAGAAACCACAGCAACACATTCAAAGCGAACGTAGCGCTGGCGGCGGTCAAAGGAGATCGCACAATGGCTGAGTTGGCAGACCAGTTCCAGGTTCATCCGAACCAGATTCAGACGTGGAAAAAGAAGCTGATTCAGGACGCTGAAGAGGTCTTTGAAAAAGGGTATTCCAGAAAGCACAACGAGGAGGGCCAGATCAAGGAGCTTCACGCCAAAATTGGCGAGCTTTCGATGGAGAAGGATTTTTTATCCAAAGCGCTCGGTCGCACCCAGTAGGTGAGCGCCGCCAAATGATCGACCCAATCCACGACCTCTCCATCAAACGGCAGTGCAATCTGCTGGAGCTGAATCGCTCAACGGCCTACTACAAGCCGGTGGGCGAGAGCAAAGAGAACCTGGCCGTGATGAAAAAACTGGATGAGCTCTACATCGAACGTCCCACGCGAGGATCGCGCACCATGAAGGATGCGCTCGAGGACAGAGGTATTTTTGTGGGCCGCCATCGAATCCGGCGATTAATGCGTCTGATGGGCCTTATTGCCATTTATCCTAAGAAACGGACCTCGATTCCGGGAAAAGGTCACAAGATTTATCCGTATCTCTTGCGTAAGCTCAACGTGACGCGGCCCCGGCAGGTTTACGCAAGCGACATCACATTCATTCCGATGAAAAGGGGATTCGTTTACCTGGTCGCCGTCATCGACTGGTACAGCCGAAAAGTACTCTCACGCCGGATCTCCAATACGATGGACACCGACTTCTGTGTGGAAGCGCTCGAAGAAGCAATCGCCGTGTATGGAGCGCCAGAGATCTTCAATACGGATCAGGGCAGCCAGTTCACACCCGTGGCCTTTACTGATGTGCTGAAGAATCATGACATCAAAATCTCTATGGATGGCAAAGGACGCTGGATGGACAACGTGGAGTTAACCCCGAAAGTTGTGTACGGGTGAAAAAGGTATAGGCGGCGTATCCTGATGATGATTACGTCATTGTCAATCCGAAGATTGGAGGATACACCGCCCATGAAGACGAATAACGCACACGAGAACGAGAACTACAATAGCACAGAGGATGTGTTGACAGAAGTATTGCGAACAGGGGCCGCAAAGATGCTGGCCACAGCCGTTGAGGCCGAGGTTGAAGCTTTCTGCCAGCGCTACCAGTTCCTGCGCGACGAAGAGAATCGCCACCGCATCGTTCGCAATGGATATCTGCCAGAGAGGAAGATTTTGACTGGTATCGGGGAGGTCGCTGTAAAGATGCCCCGCATACGCGACCGTACGGGTCGGGGTGAGGATAGAATCGGTTTCCGCAGTTCGATACTACCAGCCTACCTCCGCAAGAGCCGCTCGCTTGAGGCTCTCATTCCATGGTTGTACCTGAAGGGAGTTTCAACGGGCGGCTTTGAGGCAGCGCTCTCGGCCCTTGTTGGTCCTGATGCCCCAGGGCTGACCTCCTCGACGATTGCGCGCCTGAAGACGCTTTGGACAAGGGAGCACGAAGACTGGCAAAAGCGGAGCCTGAAGGAGAAGCACTACGTCTATTTCTGGGCCGACGGTATTCACGTAAACGTACGCATGGATAAACAGAAACTGTGTCTGCTGGTCGTGATCGGCGCTACGGCCGATGGAAGGAAGGAGCTTATAGCACTCGAGGACGGCTTTCGCGAGAGCAAGCAGTCGTGGCGAGAGTTGCTCCTGGAGCTGAGGCACCGCGGGCTGGATCAAGGACCGAAGCTGGCTGTTGCCGATGGAGCCATGGGATTCTGGAGTGCTCTCGCAGAAGTTTATCCCGAGACGCGAGCCGCACGCTGTTGGGTGCACAAGACAGCAAATGTGCTCAACCGCCTGCCCAAGTCCGTTCAGAAGAAGGCAAAAGGTCACCTCACGCAGATCTATACAGCAGAAACAAAAAAGCAGGCAGAGAGCGCCCTTCTGTTTTTCATCAAAGCCTACCAGCAAAAGTATCCGAAAGCAGCAGAGATTCTGGTGAAAGACCGAGAAGAACTGCTCGCTTTTTATGACTTTCCGGCAGAACACTGGATCCATCTTCGGAGCACAAATCCGATCGAATCTACGTTCGCGACCGTGCGCCTCAGGACCGCCAAAACGAGGGGATGTCTGAGCCGAGAAACAGCTCTTGCAATGGCCTTCCGTCTATGTAAAGAGGCTCAGAAGAAGTGGAGGAAACTGAATGCACCGCACCTATTGCAACTTGTAAAAAAAGGAATCAAATTCACCGACGGAATTACATCAGAACGACACGCTGCCTAAACCTTCCATACACAACTTTTGGGCATAGCTCGACAACGTGTTCGTTGAACGTCTGTGGCGTAGCCTGAAATATGAAGAGGTGTACCTTAAAGCCTATGACAGTGTGGCTGAAGCCCGCAAATCCATTGCTGTATACTTCGACTACTTCAATAACGAAAGGCGACACAGCTCACACGGAAGAAAGACCCCTGATCACGTATTTTTTAATCACCAGCCGCTTCAAGAAGCAGCATAATCAATCCGCAAGATTCCACCTAAGACCCTGTCCAGTTTTATAGGACCATCTCTATATTCTGAAATAGAAAATTATTGTAAGAGCGCAAGTATAGAGTGGTTTGCTTCAGCCTGGGATCTCGAAAGTCAGGATTTTTTAAGTGAGTTTGATTTGCGATACAACAAAATCGCTTCCGCGATGATTGTGTATTTGCCGCTGCTCCGCAAGGTGGCCGCCGAGGGAAAGCATACCTTTATCTCTACCGGGATGAGTACCCAGAGTCAGATTCAGATTGCAACAGATATTTTTCGTGAAGCGAAATGTTCGTTTGAGCTCATGCATACCGTATCGACCTATCCAATGAGGGGAGAGGACGCAAATCTGAAAAGAATCAATACTCTCAGAGAACTATTTCAGTGTGATGTTGGATATAGCGGACACGAAGTTGGACTTGCTGTGTCCTACGCTGCTGCCGCCTTAAGTATATCGTCACTCGAGAGACACATCACCCTCGATCGAGCTATGTACGGTTCTGATCAGTCTGCTTCTGTCGAGCCCGCTGGACTTCGACAGTTGATTGGAGCTGTCCGAAAAATTGAGAAGGCCATGGGAGATGGCGGCATAGATCCGCATCCCAGCGAGGCTAGTGTTGCGGAAAAATTGCGCGCCCACATTCTCTGAGGAATCGAGGACGGGAGTAAGACTAAGTATTTTTCCTAAAAGTAGATAGGTGTTGGTATGAAGAGTGGTCGACTGGTATGGATGAATGGCGAACTCATTCCCGAAGCGGAGGCCAAGATATCAGTTTATGATTCAGCTCTTATGTTTGGCGATATGGTGTTCGAGATGACTCGTTCATTTGGAAAAAAACAATTTAAGCTTCGAGAACACCTGCAACGATTGTACTACGGTCTGAAGATCCTTCGCATACATATACCCGTCACCATCGAGGAAATGGAAAGGCACTGTATGGAAACGATTGAGGCGAACGATCCCTTGTTTCAGGATGATGATGAGCATCGACTCATGATCGATGTTTCTCGAGGAATATTGGGTATTTATGAAGGGGTAGAAGGTCTTAGGAAAGGACCAAACGTTTTAATCACCGATTTCCCATTGCGCTGGACTGTAACCGGAATGGGCGAATTGTTTGAACATGGGATAAACGCTGTAATAACATCGCAGCGAGCGATTCCATCCCGCCTACTGGATCCGAAGATTAAGAATAGAAGTCGTATTCATTATTTGATGGCTAACATTGAAGCCTCACTGATTGAAGGAGATGACAATTGGGCGCTTCTTCTGGATCCCGACGGATTTATCGCCGAAGGTACGGGGGATAATTTTTTCATTATTAGGAACAACACCGTCATATCTCCTGAACCGAGAAACATACTGAGAGGCGTCTCTCGCTCGTATGTGATGGAGGAGCTGTGCCTTCAACTAGGAATGTCAGTGGAGGAAAAAAATATCGATGCATACGATGTCCACACCGCGGATGAGGCCTTTATGACCGGGACGCCGTTCTGCATGCTACCCGTCACCAGGCTCAATGGTTTGGCAATAGGAGATGGTAAAGTTGGTCCTGGTTTTTCTCGCTTGATTGACAGCTGGTCTAAAAACGTTGTAATAGATATTCCGGCGCAAATAAAGAATTGGAATACCAGCGATACAGGGCCAGGAACAGACGCAGCTTCGCCATATCGTTTTAACCAAAAATAAAATGACGAGAACAGAGTGGATATTTTCCGAATTAAGAGAATCGGCTACTGTTCATAACGAATTGGTTGGTTCAGACGTGATTCCAAAACAACTGGAAGATCTGGCCCAAGAATGTTCAAATTCCTTGAGAAAAGGCGGCAAGATTATTTTTGCAGGAAACGGTGGCAGTTTTGCCGATGCTCAGCACCTGGCTGCTGAATTTGTCTCTCGTCTTCGATTTGAGCGGAGTCCTCTTTCGTCCGTAGCGTTGGCCACCAATAATTCCTCTGTGACCGCCATAGGCAATGATTATGGCTATGATCAGGTGTTTGTGAGAGAAATGAGCGCGCTAGGCCGAGAGGGTGATATTTTCCTACCACTGTCGACTAGTGGAAACAGTCTAAATATTTTAAACGCAATTGAGCTGGCAATAGATCTCGGAATTACGGTTGTGGGTTTTACGGGTGCTTCAGGAGGTCGAATGGTCGAGCTGTCGTCATGCCTTTGTGTGCCTTCGAATAGAACCGAGCGCATCCAAGAGGGACATATTTTGCTGGGACATGTCCTCTGTGGGCTCGTAGAGGCGGATATGTTTAACCAGAGCTTGCAATGACCAAACGCCCTCCGATTGGAATAATGCAAGGAAGGCTTGGTCCGAAGTACCAAGGACGGTATCAAGCTCACCCGGTAGACTATTGGAGCGAGGAGTTCGACCTAGCCGCTGAAATTGGATTGGACTGCATTGAATTCATTCTAGACTATGAAGGGGCAACGGAAAATCCGTTGCTAACCGAGTCGGGGAACGACCAGCTTAAAGAAATTCAACGAACAACAGGAGTTGCCGTGTATTCCGTTTGCGCGGATTATTTCATGGAAGCTCCCCTCCATTCACTCGAAGTAGATGAGGTCGAAAAAAGTCAGGGGGTATTGGAGTTATTACAACTCCGCTGTCGCGAGCTGAATATCGGACAGATTGTTATTCCATGTGTAGATAACTCATCGCTCAATGTCTCAGGATCCATAACCAGGTTTATAGGAGCTATCAAACCTGCAGTATCACTCGCAGAGCGGATCGGAATAAATCTGGCTTTAGAAACGGATTTGGCGCCACGACCGTTTTGCGCGTTGCTGGATCGACTCGAATCTCCCAACATCAAGGTGAATTACGATACCGGAAATAGTGCGTACCTTGGATATAATCCGGACGAAGAATGGAACGCGTATGGTGATCGAATTTCTGATGTGCATGTAAAAGACCGTCGTTTTGGGGGAAAATCCGTCATTTTAGGTTCAGGTGATGCCGAATTTGGAAAGATTTTTTGTCACATTTCTGAGATGGGATAAAGCGGGCCGATAATTTTTCAGGCGTATCGCGATGATGAGGGGGTCGCGATGTTCAAAAAACAATACGAGCAGTTTCGAGCCAAGTACCTGACTTAAGATGAATCTGGATCTGAAAAATAGACGTGTCTTGGTAGCCGGTGCATCCCGGGGGATCGGCCTTGCGATGGCACGGGCATTTCTGGCTGAGGGTTGCAAAGTAATCTTGATTGCCAGGGGCGAAGAAGCACTTCTACGTGAATCCAAGACGATTCTCGAATCCATTGAGAGTGACGATCGCATCATGACCTTCGCAATGGATGCTGCAAATTCAAATGACTGGGCCCTTTCAGTACAAAAGATAGAAGAGTCATGGGGGAAGTTGGACATTGTCATCGCGAATGTGGGTGACGGTCGTGGGTCTCAGATCGCTCTTTCTGATCGCGAACAGTTTGAAGAGGCTTGGCGTGTAAATTTTCGCGCCGCCGAGGAAACTGCTCGTGCAACCATTCCGATACTTTCAGAAGGAGGCGTCATACTTTTTGTGTCGTCCATTGCAGGGTTGGAGGCTATCGGCGCCCCCACGACCTACTCCGTGGCAAAAGCGGCGGTGCTTGCCCTCGCAAAGCAACTGTCGCGCCGTCTCGCTCCCTCTGTTCGCGTAAATGTACTGGTTCCAGGCAATGTGATGTTCGAAGGGAGCAGCTGGCAACAGAAACGAGCGAACGATCTTGAAGGTGTGGATTCGCTTATCGAAAGAACAGTGCCGATGGGTTGTTTTGGCACTCCTGAACAAATGGCAGACGCGGCCTTATTCTTGTGCTCGGACAGGGCCTCTTTTATAACGGGAACCCGCCTTGTAGTTGACGGTGGTCAAATGGTATCCCTCTAATTCTACCCTCAAACAAATCGTTCCATGGATTCAAAAATGTTCTCGCTGGAAGGGAAAGTGGTCGTCATTACTGGAGCAGCGGGATTATTGGGCGAGCAGCATGCTGAAGCTGTGAGTGCGACGGGCGGTATTCCAGTTCTGCTGGATCTGGATACGAAAAAGGTAGGAGCACTCGCATCGGCCTTGGCTGCCTCGTATGGCGTCGATGCGTCGGGATACACCGTAGACATTACAGATGAAAATGCCGTCAAAGAAAACGTAACCGAAGTACTTGCTCATTATGGTCGTATCGATGGTCTCATCAATAATGCCGCGAATAACCCGAAAGTCACTAACACCGGAGGCGTGAATTTCACACGATTGGAATCACTTCCCATGGAAGCATGGATGGCCGATATAAATGTTGGGTTAACTGGCGCATTTTTATGTCTAAAACACTACGGTAGCGCCATCGCGAGACAGGGAGGTAGCATTATTAACATTTCGTCCGATCTAGGACTGATAGCTCCGGATCAGCGGCTCTACCGACGAGAAGGAATCGACGAGGTGGATCAACCTGTTAAACCAATAACGTATTCAGCAGTCAAAAGCGGAGTGATCGGACTGACACGATATGTCGCGACGTACTGGGCGTCGCAAGGGGTACGATGCAATGTAATCTGCCCGGGTGGGGTCGAAGTTGATCAGAATCCCGCTTTTATCAGAGATTTGAGTAGCCGGATTCCGATGGGTCGCATGGCTCAACCGAACGAGTATCAGGGGGCGGTAGTATTTCTGTTGAGCAATGCGTCTTCCTATATGAATGGAAGCGTACTAGCTATCGATGGTGGTCGCACGTGTTGGTAATGAATAAATGGATGCGACATTGGCGGGTGACCGAACACCCAGCCAACAAGTAGCAGCACGTGACAAAATGAATTCACAAAACTCCTTCTCAGTTTTTCAGACGAATTCAAAACTTGAATCAATGACGGCAAAGATCAGAACAGTAGCAATTATTCCGGCACGAGGAGGGTCCAAGGGGATCGTCAAAAAAAACATTCATCCATTTTGTGGACGACCACTTCTTGAATGGTCAATAGTTCAGGCACAAAAAGCAACATTAGTTGATGAAGTGTATATTTCGAGCGACGATCCTGACATCCTTCGGTGTGCGCAAAACTTAGGTGCGGTTCCAATCGCAAGACCGGCGGCTATCTCAGGGGATCATTCGTCTTCAGAATCCGCAATTAAGCATGCCTTGGAGTTCGTCTCTGAAACCGATACACCTCCCAGCCATGTTGTTTTTCTTCAAACAACGTCGCCTCTCAGATTACCCGACGATATCGACAGCACAATTCGGGCACTTCTTCGTGAAGAACTAGACTCCATATTCTCAGTCACAGAATTAGGAGACATGACTCTCTGGGAAAGTGACGAATCTGGTTTGCGGTCGGTTAATTTTGATTATTTGGATCGAGGCAGGCGACAAGATCGGGCGGCATCCTTGGTTGAAAATGGATCAATTTATGTTTTTGAATCTTCCGTCATTACAGATTACAATAATCGCCTCGGTGAAAATTTTGGCGTGTTTAGAATGCAATCTTGGCAAATGTGGGAGTTAGACAATCTTGATGATTTGGAACTCATGGAGTATCTATTTCTAAAGCACTGTGCGCCGAAGCGGGCCTTCGATCTCGATCTCATCCGGCACATTGTTTTCGACTTTGATGGTGTTTTGACGGATAATCGTGTCCTTACCTCAGAAAGCGGGCAGGAAAGTGTTCTTTGTAATCGGTCAGATAGCCTGGCAATATCGATTCTCAAAAAACGTTACGATCTGCATATTATTTCCACCGAAACCAATCCAGTTGTATCCGTCCGATCAGCAAAAATGAACGTTCCCGTTATCCAATCCGTGGGAGACAAAAAAAAGGTTCTGAAGGAAATGGAGGCGGACGGTATACTGTCTTTGGCAAACACTATTTTCGTGGGAAACGATTTGAACGATCTTGATGCTATGAATTTATGTGGTGTTCGAGCCTGTCCCGGAGATGCGGCGCCAGAAATCCTTCATATTGCTGACATAACTTTTAAAGCAAACGGTGGCTCTGGTGTTGCGGCAGAATTGATGAGGATGTTAGTAGCCGATGCGGCGAGGGTTGATGGAGCCAGACCATTATGAGAGGGCCCTTCGGTCTAACTGAATCGTCTATCGCGCCAAGAGCAATTGATGAGTCTAAAACCGTCACGACTTCGGGGAGAATCAATCCAAAATATCAAGGTACGGATTTGGGTAGTTTCAGTGATCGTCATTTACCGGGCCATCACACTTTTTACGAGATTAACTTTAGAACTAACAGCGATATTGCTTGACTGAACAGTAAGCCTATATATTCTATTTCATTCTCGGAATAACAAAGAAAAAAGGGAAACAAGAATCTTGGGTCAGCTCTATAGCGAAACAGTTGAAATGTCCTGAAAAAGCTTGCAACAGGAGAACTCAATACCCGCTATCAGAATCAATCTGAATCAATATCGTTTTTGTTTGCCAATCATTCGAAAGGTTAAATGATACAAGAAGTACGCCTCGGACATCGACCGGAGTTACCCGATAAAACTGAGATATCGTTTGGTGAGCTTTTTTCAATTGTGGTATCCAAGAAGTGGTATTTACTCCTCTCTTTCTTTCTCGTACTTAGTGCTTCAACTGTGTACACGTCTGTCAGTACACCTCAGTATGAGGCTTCGAGTCTCCTTTTAATTACCAGTGAGTCATCGAGTCCTCAGTTGGGTCAGCTTTTGGGCCTAGAGACTGCGAATCGGAAGGTTGCCAATGAAATCGAAATAATAAAATCCCGTGCGATCGCATTGAGGGTTGCCGATGCGCTTCTGGATTGGCAAACCATCCCAGGCACTCAAATTCGGCTGTCAATTCTGAAATCAAATCCAGACCAGCCTGTACTGACTCAGGCAGATGTTGCCGATCGTCTATGAGGCCGCATTCTTGCAGTTCGTCCCGTAAATCGAGATGTCGATCTGATCCGAATCACGGCTCGGAGCGAGATTCCCGTGGAGGCGGCCCTCATAGCTGATATGTACGCTGATGAGTTTCGTCAATATAATATATCCTCGAGCCGCAGGCGTGTCGCCGCCGGCGTGTCTTTTTTGGAGGATCAAGCCAGCCAATTCGATAGCGTACTTGTCAGTGCCGAATCAAATATTCTAGCATATTCCGAAGAAGAAGGTGTTGTGGATCCGCTTGTTGAAGCTAGAATGCTATTGCAGCAACAGATGACCTTGGAAGCCGAGCGGTACAGAACGGATTTTGAAATCCGAGCAGGAAATTCTGAAATCCAGTCTTTGGAATCTGAGATCAATCGCATTATTCCCGGCTTGTCGCGAACCATGGGGTCGATAGAAGATCAGGCTATTATTGCACTGAAACGCAGGATCACGACTCTACAAATTTCTAATTCAGAAAAGCTGTCTATTAATCCCGATTTAGGAAGCAATCCCCAATTGGATAGTGATTATTCCAACAACCAGATCCTAATCTCGGACTTCACTGCGGAGTTAGCAACGAGGACGGTCCAATTCACGGAAGGATTATTTTCTGATGAGTCCCTTCTGCTTGGTCAGGACTCAGAAAATCTACTCCGTCGGGTGGCTTCATTCCAGGAGAGCCTCATCAACAAACGGGTGCAGCTAAGTGGTGCACAGGCTCGAATGGACGTTTTAGATGGGCAAATAGAAATTTACAGTGCAAAGATTAATAGCATTCCGAACAAGGCCGTTGTGTTAGCCCGCTTCCAAAGGGATATGGATACGAGCGCCCAAATGTACACGACAGTTTTTCAAAGTCTTCAGGAAGCTAGAATTGCGGAAGAGTCTGAGCTTGGATATGTAGATATAATTGACCACGCTGTGATACCTGCATCGCCCGTGAGTCCAATTATTTCGATAAATCTACTTCTAGGAGCTATGCTCGGGGTAGTCTTTGGAGTGGTGGTTGCGTTTGTAAGATCAGCAGCAGACAATAAAATCAGAACGCCTGAAGAACTGCGTTCGAAAGGGTTCACATTGCTTGGTGTACTACCAAATATGGAAGCGTTGATTCGATCTGATTTTAATGGATCTACATTTGTCGAGGTGAATGGGAGTGCAATTGCGACCTCTCTTTACACGTTACTCAATCCTCTATCTTCTGTATCCGAGGCGTTCAGAAGAATTCGCACCAATATCGACTATGCCACGCCGGACAGCGAAACCCAAATTGTATTGGTAACCAGTGCTGGTCCTGGAGAAGGAAAAACGGTGTCATCCCTGAACATCGCTATCACGATGGCGCAATTTGGCCGAAAAACACTTTTTATGGACTTGGATATGCGTCGACCGACGAGCCATAAATTGCTAGATTTAGCGCGCGAGCCGGGATTTTCAGATTTAATCTTTGATCGTTCGATGAACTCGACTAAGGCTATTAGAACAGACGTTGAAAATCTTGATGTATTAACCGTCGGGAAAAGTGTCCCCAACCCGGCAGGAGCTATGCCCAAAAGTTGTGTATGGAAGGTTTAGGCAGCGTGTCGTTCTGATGTAATTCCGTCGGTGAATTTGATTCCTTTTTTTACAAGTTGCAATAGGTGCGGTGCATTCAGTTTCCTCCACTTCTTCTGAGCCTCTTTACATAGACGGAAGGCCATTGCAAGAGCTGTTTCTCGGCTCAGACATCCCCTCGTTTTGGCGGTCCTGAGGCGCACGGTCGCGAACGTAGATTCGATCGGATTTGTGCTCCGAAGATGGATCCAGTGTTCTGCCGGAAAGTCATAAAAAGCGAGCAGTTCTTCTCGGTCTTTCACCAGAATCTCTGCTGCTTTCGGATACTTTTGCTGGTAGGCTTTGATGAAAAACAGAAGGGCGCTCTCTGCCTGCTTTTTTGTTTCTGCTGTATAGATCTGCGTGAGGTGACCTTTTGCCTTCTTCTGAACGGACTTGGGCAGGCGGTTGAGCACATTTGCTGTCTTGTGCACCCAACAGCGTGCGGCTCGCGTCTCGGGATAAACTTCTGCGAGAGCACTCCAGAATCCCATGGCTCCATCGGCAACAGCCAGCTTCGGTCCTTGATCCAGCCCGCGGTGCCTCAGCTCCAGGAGCAACTCTCGCCACGACTGCTTGCTCTCGCGAAAGCCGTCCTCGAGTGCTATAAGCTCCTTCCTTCCATCGGCCGTAGCGCCGATCACGACCAGCAGACACAGTTTCTGTTTATCCATGCGTACGTTTACGTGAATACCGTCGGCCCAGAAATAGACGTAGTGCTTCTCCTTCAGGCTCCGCTTTTGCCAGTCTTCGTGCTCCCTTGTCCAAAGCGTCTTCAGGCGCGCAATCGTCGAGGAGGTCAGCCCTGGGGCATCAGGACCAACAAGGGCCGAGAGCGCTGCCTCAAAGCCGCCCGTTGAAACTCCCTTCAGGTACAACCATGGAATGAGAGCCTCAAGCGAGCGGCTCTTGCGGAGGTAGGCTGGTAGTATCGAACTGCGGAAACCGATTCTATCCTCACCCCGACCCGTACGGTCGCGTATGCGGGGCATCTTTACAGCGACCTCCCCGATACCAGTCAAAATCTTCCTCTCTGGCAGATATCCATTGCGAACGATGCGGTGGCGATTCTCTTCGTCGCGCAGGAACTGGTAGCGCTGGCAGAAAGCTTCAACCTCGGCCTCAACGGCTGTGGCCAGCATCTTTGCGGCCCCTGTTCGCAATACTTCTGTCAACACATCCTCTGTGCTATTGTAGTTCTCGTTCTCGTGTGCGTTATTCGTCTTCATGGGCGGTGTATCCTCCAATCTTCGGATTGACAATGACGTAATCATCATCAGGATACGCCGCCTATACCTTTTTCACCCGTACACAACTTTCGGGGTTAACTCACCCGGCAGATCTACTCGGTTCTAATCGAATGAAAGAACTGTTTGAAGAACTCAAATCGCAATATGAGATAATCATTATTGATTTTCCTCCGATCTTGAGTGTCACAGATGCACTGTTGCTCGTTCCTTCCGTTGATCTGGTTCTACTTATAACGAGTTGTGGCGAATCTCATTGGGCATCTCTCGAAGGAGTTCGCGAAATGTTAGAAGATGTAGGGCATCAATCGTTCGGGGTAATCTTAAATCGATTCGATCCAACCATCGGGTACGGCTATGGCTACGGTCAGAGCTACAGCTATGGCTATGGCTATGGCTATGGCTATGGTACGACCGATTAACCATACCTCAACATTTTAACCGCTTCTGCAATAAAGATATCATTATTGACAATGAATCAAGGAATGAGATTACTCATATTTCTTTCAGTTATCACACTCTTCCCTTCGTCCTCGAACGCTCAAATTCAGGCGGAAGAACGCTCCCGAATGAGCGTTGCTGCCTATTATAATTATTCGGATCCCGGAGACGTTACAATCATAGTTCATGTGTGGGGTGCCATCACATACCCTGGACTCTACGAAATACCGAGAAACACCACTTTAAGTCATTTGGTATCTCTAGCCGGCGGCCCTGCTCTTGGCGCGAGATCTAGAAGATCAAAGCGAGTGCTGTCGCTTCGATTGTATCGAAATATTAACGGATCGCCTCAATCCGTCGTATTTCAGGAGCAGATGGAAAATAGCATTGCCGTGAGTGAGGAAGACCCGATCCTATTGGCAGGTGATATTTTAACTGTTGAGTCAGTCACAAGGACATCGTTTTCCTATCGAGATTTGTTTCCAATCATAGCGGCTGTCGCATCTGTCAGTCTGATAGTTGATCGACTTTTACAATAAAAATGATTCGAGATATCGAATTTTTACAGAGGTGTGATCACGCATGAGGAATACCAAGCTACAGGGCAGATAATGTTAAAATCCTGGTCCGCCCAAGCCTTGTATGACAAAATACTATCAAAATCTGCTTCCGTCGGAGTTGTAGGCCTCGGATATGTCGGCCTTCCTCTGGTAGACGCCATCCACTCGGCAGGGTTCGACGTGTTAGGGCTCGACATTGATGAGCTCAAGGTTGGTCAGTTGAACGAAGGCACCTCCTACTTGACTCACATCGATGACACGGTTGTTGGATCTTTGACATCTTCAGATAGATTTGAAGCAACCTCAGAGTATTCAAGACTATCTACCTCGGACATAATAATAATGTGTGTCCCAACACCGCTGACAAAAAATAACTCCCCTGATCTTTACTACATCGAGACAACGGTTAAAAACATAGCTCCCCACCTCCGGGACGGGTGCCTCATAGTGCTCGAATCGACCACATATCCGGGCACGACAGTGGATATAGTAGTTCCCAGGTGTGAACAATTAAGTTCAATGAGGAGTCAGAAATCGCTGTTTTTTGCGTACAGTCCAGAAAGAGAAGATCCAGGAAATGTGCATTTCGCGACCCGCGATATTCCTAAGGTGGTGGGGGGAGTTGGATCTGATGCCTCTCTCTTGGCGGAGTCATTTTATGCGAGCGTATTTGACTCAGTAGTTCCTGTATCAAATACCAATACGGCTGAGGCCGTAAAATTGATGGAGAATATCTTTCGGTCGGTCAATATCGCTCTTGTAAACGAGCTGAAAATCGTCTTTCAAAAAATGAATATCGATATTTGGGAGGTTATCGATGCTGCCAAGACCAAACCATTCGGCTATATGCCATTTTACCCGGGTCCGGGACTAGGGGGCCACTGTGTTCCGATAGATCCATTTTATTTGGCGTGGAAGGCTAAAGAGTTCGGAGTCAGTTCTCGATTCATTGAACTCGCAGGCGAGATTAATACTCAGATGCCCTCCTATGTGGTTGCTACCTGTGTGAAAGCTCTCAATGTGAGCGGAAAAGCGGTAAAGAATTCGGCCGTTTTGTGTATCGGGCTTTCGTATAAGAGAGACATAAGTGATTACAGGGAATCGCCTACTTTTGTGGTCATGGACCTGTTGCAGGAGATGGGAGCACATGTGTCCTATTTTGATCCTCTGATTCCAGAAATCGGAGATACCCGGGACCATGCCGTATGGGCGGGAGAAAAAAGTGTTGAATGGAGTGAGGAGAGCATCAGTAGATTCGACCTCGCAGTAATTTTAACGGACCATACGGCCATAAACTATGCGGAGTTATTCGACTGGCTAGATCAAATTGTAGATTCGCGCAACGCAATTTTTAGGCACACTGGCAAAGTATCCACTCATGTGTGGCGCGCATAGGAATCTAGTTCTGTTTAACAGGTCGAACGAACCGTGAATACAGCTCGGCGGATATATAATATTCTGACAGAAGCAGAGCGACGGCGAGCAATTCTACTTTTTGGCCTGACAATCATCGGAATGGCTGCCGAGACGCTAGGTATAGGCCTCATCATTCCTGCTCTTGGTTTGTTGTCTCAGCCCGATGTCTTCTTAAATAATGACTTCGTGAGACCATTGGTTTCGTGGTTCGGGTCACCTTCTCCTCGGGATATCATATTTGGTGCGATGAGCCTGATGATACTGCTCTATTCGCTGAAGACAGTATTTCTGTGGTTCTTGACCCGTCATCAGGCCAAGTTTGCATTTGCAGTTCAAGCGAAGCTGTCTCAGCGGCTCTTTGTCCGATACTTGTCCCAACCATATTCATTCCATTTGAGAAGAAACTCCGCTGAACTGATCAGAAATTGTAATGGTGAGGTTGGTCAGTACACCACGGTGCTCAGCAGTTCAATTCGCCTGATAACGGAGCTTCTCGTGTTGGGTGGAATTGCATTCTTACTCCTAGTCATTGAGCCGCTCGGAGTGACGGTCATCGCGATTGTTTTAGGAATAGCCTCTTTGATCTTTCATCAATTGTCAAGGTCAAAAATGAAGATATGGGGCGTGGCGCGCCAGCTTCACGATGGTGAACGAATTCGGCATTTACAACAAGCTCTGGGTGGAATTAAAGAGGTTATCCTCATCGGGTGCAGGGACGAATTCATGTCCCAGTACGAATATCATACAGAAAAAAGTGCTCAAGCTGGCCGATTTTTCAACGTGTTGCAGCAACTCCCAAGACTTTGGTTGGAAATGCTGTCAGTAACAGGGTTGGCGGTCCTGGTCATGACATTGACCTGGCAGGGGCAAGAGATGTCCGAAATGATTCCTGTATTAGGCTTATTTGGGGCGTCTGCATTCAGATTGATGCCATCCATCAGTAGAATAATCGGTTCTATCCAAGCTATCACATATGGATTGCCCGTGATTGGTGTTATCTCAAATGAGTTGGCGCTTCAGAGATTGAGCTCGGATCCTAAGGGAGACCGCGAGAAAATATCACTGTCTTCGGCTTTGGAGCTGAAGCAAGTTTCCTACTCTTATGAAGAGGCTGAAAAGCCAACCATCCGAAATATCGATCTGAAGATAAGAGCGGGTGAAACGGTTGGATTAATTGGGGCGAGTGGGTCTGGGAAAAGCACCCTGGTCGACCTGATAATGGGGTTATTAAAACCGACCGTTGGCGAGGTGTGCGTGGATGGTCATAATATTCTTCATGCTCCTCGCCTGTGGCAGAATCAAATCGGATATGTACCTCAATCTATCTTCTTGACGGATGAGTCACTTCTCCGAAACATAGCGTTCGGAGTTGCAGAGGAAGAGATTGATATGGAAGCAGTAGCAACGTCCATATCTTCGGCACAACTGGATGAATTTGTAGCCGGTTTACCCGATGGCCTGAATACTCTGGTCGGAGAGCGCGGTGTCAGAGTTTCGGGTGGTCAACGACAGAGAATTGGAATTGCGAGGGCACTTTACAGAGATCCTGAGGTTTTAGTGTTGGATGAAGCAACTAGCTCTCTAGATGATGAAACAGAAAAAAGCTTCATGAAGGCTGTCTATAATTTGCATGGACAAAAAACAATATTGATAGTCGCCCATCGTCTTTCGACGGTATCTAAATGTGATCGCATTTTTAGGTTGCAGTCTGGCAAGATTAGCGCAGTCGGCAGTCCGAGCGAAATGCTTTAATCAGTACGATAAACGGGGCCACGCAATCGGTGATGTTCGCGTAGATAGATTTCTGTAAGTCGATCCTAGTCGACCACATTTTTATACTTTATATCGTATGGATCAGAAAAAAGTCCATCGTTGATCGCAGACCAAATTTCAACCAGACCTTCCGGAACCGATTTGGTGATCTGAAAATCCAGATCATTCTTGATCATTGAGAAATCCACCCGATAGTCTCTTGGATCTTCCAGTTTCTCGACGTACTTGATTTTGGCGCTCGGAACGATTTTTCGAAATTCGTCTACGATTGTTTTTTTCTGGAAATTCTGATTCGTATCGCCAACGCCGTAGATGTTGTTCGCGATTAGATCTGGATGGCTGTTCAGTATCAATTCGCACGCGCTTGCGAGATCGTCAACGTGACAATAGGGCCGCCAGAATTGTTCGCCATAAACGACAAGTTCACGACCTAGCGCGACGTCACGAATAAACTCATTGACCGTCAAATCAAAGCGCATCCGTGGAGACAGGCCAAATACCGTAGAGAAACGGAGCGACGTTCCTGTCATTCCGTTCGAGGCTGGAGTGTTTCGAACGTACTCTTCGAATTGCACCTTCAGTTCTGCATACAGGGATGCAGGTCTAAGGGGAGAGGTTTCATCCGTGTATTCCACATTCTCCATCTTCCCGTAATTGCTGCACGTTGATGCAAATACGAATGTTCGAACTCCAGACGATTTTGAACACAGATCGTATAATTGCTGAGATCCATTCCAATTGATTTCGCGGGCAAGTTCTGGCTGCTTCGCACAAGCAGGGTCTCCGACGATTGCTGCGAGATGGACTACCGCATCAACTCCTTCGAGAGCTCTCTCAATATCTGTTAAGCGCCTCAGGTCTCCTCGCACAAATTCAAATCTATCATTATTGTAAATGCTGAGTAGTGACCCCCCCCCCCCCCCCCCCCCCCCCCCCCAAAAATAAATTGTCCAATCCGGTAACTCTGTGACCACTACGCAAAAGTCGCCTCGTGAGCACTGATCCGATGTATCCTGCTGCACCTGTCACCAATATTCTACGCATATGCTCTCGTGCCTGTACTATCAATATATTTTGGGCGAATTCCACTGACCGCCGACTCTGAAGCAGAGTGATCAATCGGCTTTTTAATCCATGTACTCTTCCCAAGGAAGCGGGGCTGATTAATGAATCCTCGAATCAGCGAGGTCGCACTCTATCTCTCTCAACGCGACTCAATCTCAGAAAAATACTTCCCAGCACCCTTCTGCAAAATGGGATTCAAAGCTCAATCTCTCCCGATAGCTATTTGATCCCGATCTTGCCGAGGAGTGAATGTATAATCACCCATATTGGATTTTTTTGGTTACCATATGTTGTCATCCATATAGTTTTTCGCGTGTTGTTGGGGAGAATCTTCCCTCTCCTGTGATAACCAAAATTGTTCGCGACACTTATAGAATTTGCCGGAGGTGCGAGGAGAAGAGGAGAGATGGTCCTATAAAACTGGACAGGGTCTTAGGTGGAATCTTGCGGATTGATTATGCTGCTTCTTGAAGCGGCTGGTGATTAAAAAATACGTGATCAGGGGTCTTTCTTCCGTGTGAGCTGTGTCGCCGTTCTCCGTTGAAGTAGTCAAAGTAATCGGCGATTGAGCGACACGCATCAGCCACACTTTCGTAGGCTTTCAAGTATACCTCTTCATATTTCAGGCTACGCCACAGACGTTCAACGAACACGTTGTCCATCCAGCGTCCTTTGCCATCCATAGAGATTTTGATGTCATGATTCTTCAGCACATCAGTAAAGGCCACGGGTGTGAACTGGCTGCCCTGATCCGTATTGAAGATCTCTGGCGCTCCATACACGGCGATTGCTTCTTCGAGAGCTTCCACACAGAAGTCGGTGTCCATCGTATTGGAGATCCGGCGCGAGAGTACTTTTCGGCTGTACCAGTCGATGACGGCGACCAGGTAAACGAATCCCCTTTTCATCGGAATGAATGTGATGTCGCTTGCGTAAACCTGCCGGGGCCGCGTCACGTTGAGCTTACGCAAGAGATACGGATAAATCTTGTGACCTTTTCCCGGAATCGAGGTCCGTTTCTTAGGATAAATGGCAATAAGGCCCATCAGACGCATTAATCGCCGGATTCGATGGCGGCCCACAAAAATACCTCTGTCCTCGAGCGCATCCTTCATGGTGCGCGATCCTCGCGTGGGACGTTCGATGTAGAGCTCATCCAGTTTTTTCATCACGGCCAGGTTCTCTTTGCTCTCGCCCACCGGCTTGTAATAGGCCGTCGAGCGGTTCAGCTCCAGCAGATTGCACTGCCGTTTGATGGAGAGGTCGTGGATTGGGTCGATCATTTGGCGGCGCTCACCTACTGGGTGCGACCGAGCGCTTTGGATAAAAAATCCTTCTCCATCGAAAGCTCGCCAATCTTGGCGTGAAGCTCCTTGATCTGGCCCTCCTCGTTGTGCTTTCTGGAATGCCCTTTTTCAAAGACCTCTTCAGCGTCCTGAATCAATTTCTTCTTCCAGGTCTGAATCTGATTCGGGTGCACCTGGAATTGGTCTGCCAACTCGGCCATCGTGCGATCTCCTTTGACCGCCGCCAGCGCTACTTTCGCTTTGAAGGTGTTGCTGTGGTTTCTTCTTTTGCGACTCATCGTTTGTATCCTTTCTTGAGGGTGATAAGATCGCAAGACTCCACCTTATTTGTTGTTCAGACTGTCCGATGAATCAGGACCATCTCTTCCTACGTCATCGCGTCGTTATCCCCGCTGCGAAATGTTAAGAAGGAACCCAACTGATAAACCCGGGTTGGCGGTCGTTCTCATGTCGTAAAACTGGCCTCGTTTACGTTTTACATGGAAAGGTCGCAGCGACCTTTCCATGACTGCCCAACAAATTGACTTTAATACAATTTTAAGCTCGCACAATGGCATCACGCATCAAGAAATCATTTATAATATTTGTCCTAAGTTTCACATGGCTGACAACATCAGAGTTCTCGTATAGCCAGGACACAAATGGAAGGTGGCACGTGAAGGACGTCACGGTTGACGGCTCGTCATATTCCATTAGCGGTACTCCTACGAGAACAATATCACGCTGGAAATATGGTAACCCGCTTCAGTTTCCGGGTTTGCTTAGCGATGACAGAAGCCAAGGTATTGGGCACGAGCTATGCCCAAAAGTTGTGTATGGAAGGTTTAGGCAGCGTGTCGTTCTGATGTAATTCCGTCGGTGAATTTGATTCCTTTTTTTACAAGTTGCAATAGGTGCGGTGCATTCAGTTTCCTCCACTTCTTCTGAGCCTCTTTACATAGACGGAAGGCCATTGCAAGAGCTGTTTCTCGGCTCAGACATCCCCTCGTTTTGGCGGTCCTGAGGCGCACGGTCGCGAACGTAGATTCGATCGGATTTGTGCTCCGAAGATGGATCCAGTGTTCTGCCGGAAAGTCATAAAAAGCGAGCAGTTCTTCTCGGTCTTTCACCAGAATCTCTGCTGCTTTCGGATACTTTTGCTGGTAGGCTTTGATGAAAAACAGAAGGGCGCTCTCTGCCTGCTTTTTTGTTTCTGCTGTATAGATCTGCGTGAGGTGACCTTTTGCCTTCTTCTGAACGGACTTGGGCAGGCGGTTGAGCACATTTGCTGTCTTGTGCACCCAACAGCGTGCGGCTCGCGTCTCGGGATAAACTTCTGCGAGAGCACTCCAGAATCCCATGGCTCCATCGGCAACAGCCAGCTTCGGTCCTTGATCCAGCCCGCGGTGCCTCAGCTCCAGGAGCAACTCTCGCCACGACTGCTTGCTCTCGCGAAAGCCGTCCTCGAGTGCTATAAGCTCCTTCCTTCCATCGGCCGTAGCGCCGATCACGACCAGCAGACACAGTTTCTGTTTATCCATGCGTACGTTTACGTGAATACCGTCGGCCCAGAAATAGACGTAGTGCTTCTCCTTCAGGCTCCGCTTTTGCCAGTCTTCGTGCTCCCTTGTCCAAAGCGTCTTCAGGCGCGCAATCGTCGAGGAGGTCAGCCCTGGGGCATCAGGACCAACAAGGGCCGAGAGCGCTGCCTCAAAGCCGCCCGTTGAAACTCCCTTCAGGTACAACCATGGAATGAGAGCCTCAAGCGAGCGGCTCTTGCGGAGGTAGGCTGGTAGTATCGAACTGCGGAAACCGATTCTATCCTCACCCCGACCCGTACGGTCGCGTATGCGGGGCATCTTTACAGCGACCTCCCCGATACCAGTCAAAATCTTCCTCTCTGGCAGATATCCATTGCGAACGATGCGGTGGCGATTCTCTTCGTCGCGCAGGAACTGGTAGCGCTGGCAGAAAGCTTCAACCTCGGCCTCAACGGCTGTGGCCAGCATCTTTGCGGCCCCTGTTCGCAATACTTCTGTCAACACATCCTCTGTGCTATTGTAGTTCTCGTTCTCGTGTGCGTTATTCGTCTTCATGGGCGGTGTATCCTCCAATCTTCGGATTGACAATGACGTAATCATCATCAGGATACGCCGCCTATACCTTTTTCACCCGTACACAACTTTCGGGGTTAACTCATCTTCTATTTTGGTCGACCAGATTGGAGTAGTGTGGTTCAATAATGGAAGCGAACTAATTCGATACAATCCCAAATACGACATACCGGGTATAAAATTCTTAAACGCACACATCTCGAAAGTCATACAGAACACGACGGGAGAGATACTTTTTCATAGTGTATTTCGAGCAAAGGATGGAGGAATTGCTCGTCACCAACCACAATGGGCTATTCCCCAGATAAATTATTCTGAAAGAGGCCTGCGGTTTACCCTGTCCGCAACCGATTTCACTAATCCGGAAGGTGTGCAGTATCGGCACACCATGATTGGTTCCGACGGTTCAACGTGGTCAGATTGGGACAATAAACCGGAGGTCAACACTACCAATCTGAATGAAGGCAGCTATACACTAGTAGTTGAAGCGAAAGATGTATTGGGTCGGATTAGTCGCACTGCCTCCTATTCGTTTGTGATTCTTCCGCCGTGGTATCGAACTATATATGCGTACCTGGCATTCGCTCTATTAGGCGTTGTAATCATCGTTTCTGGGCGGAAATACATTCTGATGCGGCGGGCCCACCGGGCGGCGGTTGAACAGGCCCTCGAGCTGGAGCGCGAACGTGAGGTTGTGAAAAAGCTTTCGGAGGCGAATGAGCGGCTCAAGCAGGCGAACAAACTTAAAGATGAATTCCTGGCCACAACCTCACATGAGCTTCGAACACCTCTGACCGCCATTCTTGGGTTCACCAATGTCTTGAAGGAAGAGATTCCCAAAGATGCAGAATACCGTGAGTTCTTGGATATCATCGAGGAGAGCGGAAGCCGTCTGATGGAAACGCTTAATTCGCTCATCGACCTGGCAAAACTGCGGGCCGGGATGATGGATATCAATATGGAATCAATTGATCTCTATAAGGTGAGTATGCAAGAAATCGTTCAGCTACACGATGCGGCATCGAAGAAGGACTTAAAAATCAAAGTAGTTCGTCCAGAGCGACCTTTGTTTGCCTCGGCGGATGTTCATGGTCTGTCCTGTGTCCTTCATAATCTTGTGGGTAATTCAATCAAATTCACCGATGAGGGCAGTATTGAGGTGAGTTTCGTTGATACTGAAGACAGTGTCGAACTTCATGTCAGAGACACAGGCATCGGGATTGACCCCGAGTTTTTACCAGAGCTATTTGAAGCGTTTGTACAGGAGTCAGATGGACTCTCTCGAACCTATGAAGGGCCGGGTCTCGGGCTCGCAATTATATCAGGCCTGGTCGAACTCATGGGGGCTACCATCCGTGTTGAGAGCGAAAAGGGCGTTGGAACCATATTCGTTGTGAATTTTCAAAAAGCAGCAGCTCCACGTCAGTCTCCAATCAGTGTTCGTGGAATGGGATCGAGTGCCCGGGTATAGTTGCGATCCAAGCATGGATCGAGTGTATCTTACCCACGACGAAGTCGTCCTTTCGAGAATCGAACCATCTGATGTCGTGTCAACATCTGACTCTTGTAGAAGCCAACGATTTGAGCAGCCGTTATCGCATCTTTCCAGAGTGTTAAGCAGCGTGGTCAGATATCGGAGTCGAAGTGTTCTTGATGAGCCTGTGAAACGAGAATTCGCCACAACATCAAAAAATGCGAGTATTTAGGGTCATACGATTTATTGTGGTTATCGTGGTTTGTAGCGTCTATACGACGTATACAAGGCGCGGGCTGGAAGCCCGCGCCCGATTCAAGTATCTGTCACAACGCCAACGCTTGACTTGCGCGGCTCTCGCGAGGGCTCTAAGGATCAGCTCGGAGGTCGTAGGTGATTTTCCGCAAGACATTCCGATGCTCGTCGTGACGAATCACATCGGCCAGTTCGACCCCTGGGTGGTCGGGTCACAATTCGATTTTGCCTTTGTCGCCAAGTCAGAAATGGGCGGTTGGCCTGGTCTAGGGGCCATATTCAGGGCGGTTGGAATGATTTTCGTGGATCGAAAAAAAATCATGACCACGGTCGGAACGGTAAACGAGATTCAAGATCGCATGAGGGACGGAGTCCCCGTCCTGATTTTTCCAGAAGGCACTACTTCTGACGGGCGTCAAGTTAACACCTTCAAGACGACAGGATTCCAGGCTGTAGCGAATATGGAAGACGGCTATATCCTTCCCGTGTACTTCCATGTCAGAACCATTAACGGAAAAAAGGTGGATTCCGAATCGCGGACGCAGGTTACCTGGGCGGCGCCACAGAGCATGGTCTCCAACATCAAGCAAATCCTGGCGCTCGGTCCATTACATTATGTCATCCGAATTGGAGCCCCCATCCCTTCTTCCGGGCTGGATCGAAAGGAATTGGCCCGATTATCACACGCAGCTGTCGTAAATCTGATGATGGACGAGATCGAAGAACTGTCACCATCTCCTGACATTCGCGTACAAGAAACGCGAAACGAGCTGGCGACGGTTGGCACATAAGAGCAGTGGCTCGTGAACAACAGGCCCCAAACACAAAAAAACTGTAGAACACCGCAGTGAGAGAACAAAAGCACGAAAGTCCTCCCAACAGAATGGGATTGGTGATATCAGGTTTGCTTGCCGGAATCCTCTTGACGCTCTGGTTCGGAGGCGTGTTCTCGGTAGATCTGTTTCCCGATGAGGTAGTTCGTCGAGTCGAATTGGGCTCCGATGTGACTCCGGGATTCGTCTCAGTCCCCGATGCCGAAGTGCCGACCCAATATCTCGACGTCATGTCGATGAACGAGGTGTTCAAGGCGGTATCGGCGAAGGTCACTCCAGCGGTTGTGTACATCCAGGTCGAGAGTGGGTTGGACCAGAGTATTCTGTCGCCGCTCAGAAGGACTCCGCAGCGGCGGCCTTCTCAGAGTCTGGGAAGTGGCGTGATCATCAGTGACCAGGGCTACATCGTCACGAATAATCACGTGATCAATGGGGCCGACAAGATTGAGGTGATGCTGGGCGACAAGCGCGAATTTGAAGCGAGGGTGATTGGTGCTGATCCAACAACCGATCTGGCCGTCATCAAGATCAACCCCCGAAGCCCAATACCCGTTATTGCACTAGGAAAGGCGGGTGATATTGCGGTGGGTGAGTGGGTTCTGGCGGTTGGCAACCCGTTTCGATTGACGTCGACGGTCACGGCGGGCATTGTGAGCGCCCTGGGTCGTCAGGTCGATGTGATCGATCAGCAGCTGGGAATCGAAAGTTTTATTCAAACCGATGCGGCCATAAATCCGGGGAACTCGGGAGGGGCCGTTGTAAATCTGCGGGGCGAATTGGTCGGTATTGCGACCGCCATTGCAACAGAAACAGGATCGTACGAGGGGTACGGATTCGCAGTCCCGGTTGCGCTCATGGAACGCGTTGTTCGTGATCTGATTCTTTTTGGAGAAGTGCGGCGTGGATATTTGGGAGTTACAATCGGGTCGATGACTGCTGGAAGAGCGGCGGATCTGGGACTGGATTCGATACGTGGTGTATATCTTTCCCAAGTGCACTCCGGACTGGCGGGGTATCAAGGCGGCCTGAGAGATGGAGATGTCCTCCTTTCAATTGGTGGAAGGCCCATGAGCGAGCCGAATGAACTTCAGAGCGCAATTGCCCTCTTCTCTCCAGGAGATGAGATTTCGATAGAGGTCTGGCGGCGCAGCGAGGTCCTACATCTCGAAGTAACGCTCAAGGGAAATGATGACCCCGCTTATACGACTTGGCTTGCAGAGCTCAACACTGAGCGTGATCAACAACTGTTCATCGTTCCACCCATTCCTGACGACATGATCGCCGACTTCGAAGACTGGGGGGTCGGAGTGGCAAATCTGGATGAACGTCTGCGACGCCGTTTCAACATACAGCACGGCGTCCTTGTTGCATTTATTGAGCGACAGGGCCTGTTCGACCGCGCAGGTGTTGAGCGAGGGCTGGTCATCACGAACGTCAATGACAAGCCTGTATTTAACGTAAATACAATCCGGGAGCTGTTTTCGACAAATGATGAGGTCCTGATTCGGGCCATCAATCCGAACGGCGATATCGTGTTTTTCGAAGTTTCTCAGTGATTTGATGCTGCCCTGTCCCGAATAGTGGACATTTGAGGCGGCTCGATATTCAGATCTGACAGCCCGCGAAGGGCTTTTGTGGGCGTAAGAAGTCGCCGTCAGTGAGCTAAAATGCAGCGATTGGTGTAGTTTGGGCCCTTCGTACTCATCGACCTCGCATTCTTTATGATCCGCTATCTGACAGCAGGAGAGTCACACGGCGAAGCCCTCATCGGTATCGTAGAGGGCGTACCCGCTGGCGTCCCTCTCGTGGCGGCGGACATCGATCAGCATCTTGCCCGTCGGTGGATGGGGTTCGGCCGAGGTGGTCGAGCGAAGATCGAGCAGGATCGTGTACATATCTACTCGGGTGTTCGATTTAGCGCAACGATGGGAAGTCCAATCGCGCTACGCCTGGACAACGCGGCCTACCGAAAAGACAAGTCGGATTGGCCAAATGTGATGGCGATCGGTGGAGAAGGCGAAGGTATCGATGCAATTACACTGCCGCGCCCCGGTCATGCCGATCTCACCGGCGCCCAGAAATATGGATTTGATGACATCAGGCCCGTCATCGACAGAGCGAGCGCTCGGGAGACGGCCATGCGCGTAGCCTGTTGCTCCATTGCTCGAAAGCTGCTCAAGGAACTCGGTGTTCAAGTCGGCAGCCATGTCGTCAGGATTGGCGAGGTAGGCTATGACAATCCCTCCGAGTATGCGGAATCGCTGGCGGATCTTTGCGCGTCGGGCGCCGAATCCATCAACGTAGTAGCCGATCAAAGTGAAGTGCGGATGATCGATGCAGACTTGACCCAGAGGTGCATCGAACACATCAAGGCAGTCAAGAAGGAAGGGGACAGTCTCGGGGGTGTGTACGAGGTCGTCGTGACCGGAGTGCCTGTGGGACTCGGATCATATGTCCACTGGGATCGAAAGCTGGACGCGCTTCTTGGGCGAGCTGTTCTTTCCATTCAGGCCCAGAAGGGGGTGGAAATCGGAGACGGGATGGCGGCAGCGTTCGAGCGAGGCTCGAGCGTTCACGATCCCATCACGGCTGGCGATTCAGGCTTCCCGCGGACACAGAACCGGGCGGGCGGCATCGAGGGAGGCATGTCAAACGGAATGCCGATCATCGTACGCGGCTATATGAAACCCATTCCGACGCTCATTAAACCGCTTCAAACAGCGGATATGGTGACTGGAGATTCGCAGCCGACCCGCTACGAAAGAAGCGATGTTACGAGCGTTCCAGCGGCTTCTACAGTCGCGGAAGCAGTCGTCGCGATGGAGATCGCTAACGCCCTCTTGGAGAAATTCGGTGGAGACAGCCTCTCCGATATCCGGGCACATCTTGGCAAATAGGCCTCAATAGCTCTCGCAGGCCTCTTTATTCTCAGTGTTTTTTCGCGAATTCCGCGGAATGTCTCGTTATGTAGAAGTAGCAATACCCTCTCCAATGGGCGATTTGCTGATCAGAACTGATTTGTGAAATACTACTGCTACTAAGATCCTGATGTTTAACCGTTCCTCTTTCCAGCCACGCCATCGTAATGGCGCCTTGGCTGGAAGTGCACAAGTCGTCCCAAATGTAGGAGTAGGAGCGAATGGCGTGCCGTCATCCCTCGTGCCAAACTATGTGGGTGACGGGTACGGAGCGAAGATTCGTCATGCTTCAGGAGACGGTCTTGAAACTGGCACCCGGGAGCCGCTTCCAGTATGGTCAGGAGATGGGCGGCGAAATGTTATCAATCCAATGATGCCGATGTGGAAAGCCAAAAGTGTTGATGCTGTAGACCAGGTCGTAGTCGTCAGGACGATTCCTGTTCGAGGTGATGGAGTGCGAGGTCAGACAATCGAGTTGTCCGATGAGTTGGTGATGAACGTAAATATTGATGTAGCGGACACCACATCTAACGGAGAGGTGATTCACAAGAGTCCAAGGTCAGAGACCTGGAAGCTGGTTGCGCTGGTCGTCGTATTTCTGGTATGGATTTCCACGGCTAGCACGCTGCTCTTTCTTTACATGGATCGCTACCTGTTTCCATAAGAGACCGTCGCATCGGTTCGTCTGAGCGTCAACTTTATCTGGCAGCAATGATGGGAATCGTTGTTGCCATTTTTTGTGTCACGATTCGAATGAAGTAGAGACCTGGAGCGCGGAAAGCTTCGCCTGGGAGTGCAGCGCAGTTCGTCCCCGCAGGATACGCTTTCGTGAAGATCGCCCTTCCCAGCGCGTCGTAAACGGATACGTGGATTTCTTGATCTCCACTTTGCAGTGCGATTGAGACCCCAGCCGACGAACCAGCAAGAATCGGATTGGGATACACAGTTATAGTGGCTTCACGTGGAAGCGGCGTTTCTGTCGACGACGCGATCGCTCGTTCAAAGGAGACCGGCACTTTTGATCCTCGCAGGTCAATGGCGACCCCCCTGACCAGGGAAGCACTAAGTGGAAAATTGCCGATCAACTCGTGTGTTCCAGACTCCAGGGGAGCGGATACAGATGTTAAAATGAGTGCTCGATGCTTCGACACGCGCTCGTCAAAGCGCTCAGAAACGGTTACGCCGCCCTTTGAGGTCATCTTGAAGTGAAGTGACTCGTCGCTCGTGAATTCCAGCTGGATGCCGCGAAGATCGATGTTCGAAATCAGAGAGAGGACTCCGTCGGTTCCAGCAAACAGTTGTACAGGATTCCATTTCTCAGCCGGACCAGATACCGGGGCCGCCACAGGAAGCGCTCTGCCATCGGGCCATTCGTCCCTCAAGATGGCCTGAATACCCACAGTAACATCGCGGATGTCAACCAGGCCGTTACCCTCTGGAAACGGATGGAGGTCGTGACGGGGGAGATCAGCGGCTGATATCAACGCCGGATTGACGGTCACGTCGAGCGAGCCAACCACATCGGCCACATCAAACGCGCCGTCTGCATCCGAATCGCCCCGGCCACCCAGACCCACTCCGGTGTAGGCTATCACTGTGGAGTCGCCCGGGGCATTGTGATAAAGCACGAGATTACCAGAAAGGAGCCCATATTCATCGAAAGAGGGCTTAAACCAGAAGACAAGAGACGTCGAAGCACCAACGGCTAGAGAGGCGGGGAGGGCAGCGTAGGAGGTTTCATCAGTGTTGTCGATCGAAGAAATATCCAGCGAGGCGCTGCCGCTCGCGTTTGAGAGAGTGACCACGACAGACGCGCTATCACCGACCACGACAGATCCGAAATCGATCGCCGTCTGGCTGAGCGAAATGGAAGCTTGATTTGGGGACAACGTTAGTGCGAGAGAACGATTGCCCAGAGGTAGGGACAGTTCCGTCCCCAGAGGTGAGGTTGCGGTTACGAGTAGGCTCGTCATTCCTAAAGTGACCAGAGAGTCGGAGGAGGGCTGCGGGCCGGCCAGACTGAAGTGAGCCGTCAACAGATCGCCGTACGCACCGGGAGGTAATCCGTCGAGTGTAAGACTCAACGCGGCGAAGGGTGCGGTGCCGCTTCCGATGGAAGCCGCAATGGACCAGTGGGCGGGAGGAAGTCGCGTCTCATCTGAAAAAATCGAATCAAGCGAAATAATCGAATCATCCCAGTCCAGATCAAACTGGAAGCCCTGGATCGAGTCGGGGCCGGGCCAGGACAGATCGATTCCGACTTGAAAATTCTGATCCACCAGATTCCAGGTGGCTGCGGCATCCTCGAATCCAAAGGCGGCGGGTGTGGTCGATAGATCCAGAGGCGCCTCGATGAGTACATCATCGATCCGAATATTGGACCCACTCGAGGTACCACCTCGCGCGTCAAACTCGATATGGACCGTCCCTTGGCCAAGGACGGCAGCGGGTAAAGAGACCGATATAAGCTCATACGTGCTCGTAGCGCCGGGCAAGCCCCCGGCGAATAGCGTTATCGGAAAGGTCGTCCCCCCGTCAATCGAGGCGAGGACGATCAAACTGTCGGCTGAATAAGAAGATGTTCGCCTGGCGTAATACGAGAAGGTGCCTTCATCGACGGACGAAAGGTCAATGGGACCCAGCACAAGGACACCCGCTCCGGAGCCCGTATGCACGGCGTTGTTTCCACCCGACCCGGGAGATGCAGAAGATGTGCTTGTCTTCCAGCTGGAATCAAAAAACGACACGCCGGCACCAAAGTCGGGAGAGACGGCCGAGTCAAAATTCTCAGAAATAATGGTCGTCGATTGGGCGATGACCTGTTGAGCAGCAATTAATTGTGCTCCAAAAACAACAATAATCAATACAGTTTGCTTCATAGCTTCCTCAGCACTTTCCACAGAAATGGTTCAACTTCACAGAATGCAGCGCAGTGATCCCCGTCTTGAGATCACCGGCAACACCCATAGAGAACCATCGGAGACAGAACCGAACAGCCCAGGCAAAAAAAATTCAGAGCGCAACGTTTTCTGAGAAAACATTGCGCCCTGAACCGAGGTGGTTACCCGAAACCCGCCACTTCCCGGGTAACCGTTATCACCTTATGACCTGGGGTATTTGGGCCAGAGCAACTGACCGAAATCATCGCTCAACTAAGCGACGTCCCCAAGTGCATCTTCCGTGTGATTTTTTATCCGCTAAATGATCCTCCACCTGCGCCGGGACGTCCACCATGACCACCTTTACCTGCGCGGCGTCTCTGCATCCGCGATGCTAGAGCTCCGTGGATCATGATGATTTCCAACTGCGTGTCGTCCACTATAGCAGCTAGCGCATCCTGGTTTGCCGTGTGAGCGGCTTCAATTGCTGCCTGGATATCTTCGTCGCTTGCGCCCGAATCGGCCAACTGGCGAATGGCATCGCGTTCGGCTTCGGCTGATGCCTTCAGAGCATCCAGATCCGCTACTTGCTGATCGGTAAGTCCGAGGACCTCAATCTTCACCAGTTCTGCTGCCGCACGATTGGCCTCTCTCTGCGCCTCGCGATCGGCACGAGCAGCTTCAGCCGCTGCTTTCAGATCCGCGATCTGTTGCAGCTGATCGGCCGTCAACACGGCTTCCACCTCGACCTGTGCCTGATCTTTAATGGCAACAAGTTGCTCTTTGATCTCTTCACGCGTTAATGCATCGCGTTGCGCCAGAACTGCTTCGATCGCAGGCTTGAAAGATTCGCGAATCGCCGTGATGGCAGTCTCTTGGTCTTCCGTCAGGTCAATCTGCGAAAGGGCGCCGCCGCCATGACCGCCCGGACGAAAACCGCCCTGCCCGCCACCTCGTCGCTGTCTCGCGTCGCCTTGTGCTATGCGGTCAAACAGTTTGGCTTTCTGTTCGTCTGTCAGTGTAGCCTGCAGATCAGCAGCTACATACCACAGAAATCCGGGCTCTTTGTCGCCACCATCACTTCCAAATTTGTTGAAAGAATCCGAGAGTGCGGCAGTTTCTGAAACGCTCAATCCCAGATCGACCGCGAGAAACGATACCGTTTCATCAAGTGATCCAGATTCGTCTCCTGATATTCCGCTGGCTGAGTCGCAAGCTGCCAGTACGGTCACAACAACCATGAGGCTGAGCAATCGACTGGCTAAAATTTTCCAATTCGTCTTCATGACATTAAACTCCAATAGTGTTAATCGAGTGTTGAACGTGGGTGTTCATCTCGGTCGCATCGCGGGAGGGTTTGTCGTATTCCCGACTGTTGTGCGACTCACAAGACCGGAGCACTTCGACAATCGATTGATCATCAAACAATGCCAATGATCGCGAAGACTTTCGGACTCGTAGCCAATTAACGGGGCCATGCAGGCGTAGTTGTCACAGAAGTGTGACGATGTTGTGGGGAGTGTGTGGGATTGAAAAGGACAGCCTGGAAAGCAGCTCTGTGGAGATTGATTGGTACTAGGCGAAGATGGATTGGGTATGAGTGGGTCGCTAGATTAGGCCAGAGTGTGAAGCTTATTCCAGCAAACAAAGCCCCGATAACACGTTGGCATTCGAATGGCCTGAAACATTTGCCCGCATCCCGCCCGATTCTTGGGCGAATCAACCGGTCGAAGAGCTTGCGCTGAATTACGATACCGTTGAAAATCACGGATGGTACTCGAATCTTGATTACACGGTTGAAGAGATCGTCGGATTCGTCCGTAAGGGAGACATTCTGATTGACTATTCGGGTGGAACGGGAATCCTGGCGAAGCGCCTATTGGACCGGTTTGGGTCCAAGGATGTGGGGATCATAATCGTAGATTCGTCACCCAAGTTTTTGAGGCTGGCTTTGGAAAAATTCAGGGACGAGCAGCGAATGGCATTTCGTCACATTCGGTATTTTCGCGAAGAGCACCGCCTACAGCGGCTCGACGAAGTGCTGGGGGGCGAAATGTTGAGCCGCCGTGTCGACGGCATCATTTCAACAAATGCGATCCATCTGTATTTCGGTCTGTCTGAGACGATCAGAAACTGGAAATCTGTTCTTCGGCCATGGGGGCGTATTTTTATACAGTCGGGCAATATCAAGAATCCAGATTTACCTGACGATGAGTGGATCATTGACGAAACGGTAGAGGTGATTCACTCGAAGGCCATGGAAATTGTCCAAGAAGAGGACGCTTTCGAGCAATACCGAGACGGACTGAATGACGCTGATTATATTTCTCAGCATGACACGTTGCGGCGAAAGTATTTTCTTCCAGTAAAGCCGCTAGAGCATTATCTAGACAGTCTGCGCTCTGAAGGATTTGAAATTACGTCAGTCCGCCACCAGCGAATCCCAGCCCGTGTTGACGAATGGTATCAGTTCTTGAGCGTGTATCACGAGGGCGTGTTGGGATGGGTGGGAGGCGCAGAAAAGATCACCGGGGCAACAGCATCTGACGAAGCGATCAAGAATCGATTGATACTCATGCGCATGGCTATGGATATCGTGTTTGTTGGTGCTTTCGAATTTGGCGCCTCCTGGACGTATATAACTTGTGAGCCAAGGAGTTGACATGACAGATCTGGTAATTCGAGTCTTCTGAAATGGCTAAAAATTCCCTATTTTTGGGCTATATATGTTTCCTAGGCGACTCAACGTCTTTTTGAGAGAAAAGGGGCGTCATCGGTGAAAGAGGTAGGATGCATGAATGGTCTGTCGAACGGTATTACATTGGTTTGGCGACCATTCCACGAATGTTTATTAAAGCGCGAACATAGCGACTGATTTTCCAACTCCGCTCTAACGGGCGTATTTTCGAATCACTTTTGCGTCATCAAATCCACCATATGCTAAGTAGGGATAATATGGATTTGGACCTCAGGCTATGTGGAGGAGACCGATTTGAATAAACGACAGATATTTGAGTACGACGAAGTTTTGGGATATCGTTTTATTCCGAATATAGAGATGGTCCTGATTCATCGGACAGTCTGAACAACAAATAAGGTGGAGTCTTGCGATCTTATCACCCTCAAGAAAGGATACAAACGATGAGTCGCAAAAGGAGAAACCACAGCAACACATTCAAAGCGAAAGTAGCGCTGGCGGCGGTCAAAGGAGATCGCACAATGGCTGAGTTGGCAGACCAGTTCCAGGTTCATCCGAACCAGATTCAGACGTGGAAAAAGAAGCTGATTCAGGACGCTGAAGAGGTCTTTGAAAAAGGGTATTCCAGAAAGCACAACGAGGAGGGCCAGATCAAGGAGCTTCACGCCAAAATTGGCGAGCTTTCGATGGAGAAGGATTTTTTATCCAAAGCGCTCGGTCGCACCCAGTAGGTGAGCGCCGCCAAATGATCGACCCAATCCACGACCTCTCCATCAAACGGCAGTGCAATCTGCTGGAGCTGAATCGCTCAACGGCCTACTACAAGCCGGTGGGCGAGAGCAAAGAGAACCTGGCCGTGATGAAAAAACTGGATGAGCTCTACCTTGAGCGGCCCACGCGAGGATCGCGCACCATGAAGGATGCGCTCGAGGACAGAGGTATTTTTGTGGGCCGCCATCGAATCCGGCGATTAATGCGTCTGATGGGCCTTATTGCCATTTATCCTAAGAAACGGACCTCGATTCCGGGAAAAGGTCACAAGATTTATCCGTATCTCTTGCGTAAGCTCAACGTGACGCGGCCCCGGCAGGTTTACGCAAGCGACATCACATTCATTCCGATGAAAAGGGGATTCGTTTACCTGGTCGCCGTCATCGACTGGTACAGCCGAAAAGTACTCTCGCGCCGGATCTCCAATACGATGGACACCGACTTCTGTGTGGAAGCTCTCGAAGAAGCAATCGCCGTGTATGGAGCGCCAGAGATCTTCAATACGGATCAGGGCAGCCAGTTCACACCCGTGGCCTTTACTGATGTTCTGAAGAATCATGACATCAAAATCTCTATGGATGGCAAAGGACGCTGGATGGACAACGTGTTCGTTGAACGTCTGTGGCGTAGCCTGAAATATGAAGAGGTGTACCTTAAAGCCTATGACAGTGTGGCTGAAGCCCGCAAATCCATTGCTGTATACTTCGACTACTTCAATAACGAAAGGCGACACAGCTCACACGGAAGAAAGACCCCTGATCACGTATTTTTTAATCACCAGCCGCTTCAAGAAGCAGCATAATCAATCCGCAAGATTCCACCTAAGACCCTGTCCAGTTTTATAGGACCATCTCTAATGGCCGGGCGAGCTGCGCCCAACCAAGAAGGAAAGCCGGGGTACGAAGGCTATTTGAACCACAATGTTGTCGCTCTACCACAATTGTTTCAGGATGGTGGATACAACACATACATGACTGGTAAGTGGCATTTAGGGTCCACCGAAGAAACGAGTCCGGTCTCGAGAGGCTTCGACAGCTCGTTCAGTCTTCTTCCCAGTGGTGCAGGCCACTTTGCCAATATGCTGCCTATTGTAGGCCCCGATAGCCCCGAATACAGCGAGAATGGAAACCAAGTCGCACATTTACCGGAAGACTTCTATTCGACCCACTGACCTTACTCCCATAAAGTGGACAGGTAGTTAAGCGTACTTTGCATCAATACAGAGGTACGCAATGGGAACGAGAAGGAAGTATTCCAAAGAGTTCAAACTGGAAGCCGTCCAGTTAGCTGAGATCAGTGGCAACACGAGTCAGACGGCCAGGGAATTGGGCATCAATGCCGGATTGATCAGGCGTTGGAAGCAGCGATTCGAAGAGGATGGTAAACGAGCGTTTCCCGGGCACGGTACTCCTCGTGATGAGGAACTCGTCAAACTCCGCAAAGAGCTCAGACGGGTCAAAGAGGAGAACATCGTTCTAAAAAAAGCCGCCGGTATTTTCAGCAGAGACCTTCGATGAGATACCGGGTTGTGGACGAAGTAAGAGGGTTGGTGCCAGTCGTGCGAGCGTGTACGTTTATGCGGCTATCGCCGAGCGGGTATTACGCATGGAGGGGACGCGCACTGAGTATTCGAGAGCATGAAAACCGTGGACTGTTGATTCAGATTCAAACGATTCACCGGGCCAGCAGGGGTACGTATGGCGCTCCGCGAGTGCATGCCGAGCTTCGCGCTCAAGGCGTCGCGGTAGGGCGTCGTCGCGTGGCTCGTCTGATGCAGCAGAACGGGATTAAGGCGCTCAGGCGCCGCAAGAGGCGTGTACAGGCTCCATCCGCTCCTCTTGAGGCTATCAAGGCCAACGTGCTGGATCGTCAATTCATGCCTGACAGGCCAGGCGCCGTGTGGACAGCCGACATTACATATTTACCGACGGCTGAAGGATGGCTTCGGCGATTTTCTATCGCCGATGGCTGTCGTGCTGGATTTGTACTCACGCCGAGTCGTTGGATGGTCAGTACGTCCCTCTCTCGCAAAAGAACTTGCCACCAACGCGCTTCAGAACGCGATTGAGCATCAGCGGCCACGGGCAGGGCTAATTCATCATTCGGATCGAGGTAGCCAGTACACGAGCTATGAGTACCAACGAATGCTGCGGCGCGAAGGGATCACCATCTCGATGAGCAGGAGCGGATCCTGTCACGACAATGCTCCAACCGAGAGCTTCTTCGGGACACTCAAAACGGAGATGCACCTTCGAGGAGATCCATTCAATTCACATGCTGAAGCAAAACGAGGACTCTTCGAATATATCGAGGTTTTCTACAATCGCCAACGTCGACACTCAACCCTTGGATACCAGACGCCGATGGAATTTGAACAACACTATATTAACCAACAAACCACCGCAGTGTAGGCTTAATCAACTGTCCAGAAAACCGGAGTAAGGTCATTCTGTCTTCTCTGCTTTTCGAGCTATGGTATGCGAACGAAGCTGCTACATCTGTAAGGCCTGACGAGTAGTAGGCGCTTAGTCCTATATCCAAGTATTCTCGTGTTTGACTGTACGAATTAGAAACCTTGACATCAAGGGAGCCTACGCCCCCAGATGAAGTGTTAGTATGGGGGTCGAAACTAAAAAAGCTAGCGGTATCCGTGTACGGCGCCAGCGGAGTTTCGGGGCTGTACCCGAACATAAGATTGAATCGCGGAACGGGGTCTTTCTCTACCATCACATCCTGACCTAGGAGGTCGATTGGCAAGAATAAGACCGCAATATACAAAAGCAGAGTAGCGCGAATCATCACATCAGTACCGGCTGAACGTAAAAACGAACAGTTATATTACGGGAACTCCGGTACAGTTATCAATAAGCAATATTACCCATTCTTGGGGATTCATTACCGCCAAGCAGGCCCTTTTCTTTCGGGAAATTAGAGCAGGAAGCCGGCGGCCAACGCGGCGAGGATAGCAATCGCAAAATCAATTACGTTGTGCCTCCAACCAAGCATTGTTCTTGATTTCTATACATCTCTCATATTCAGAGAGTATGTATCTGAGAGGAAGATCGAAGAAGTTTCAATTCACAGATCAACTCACTCGGATCCTACCCTGATTTGGGGCGCAGTTCAACCAAACGAACTAATCTTAACTCAACCGTCAACGGAATCGGGGTAGAACCCCACGGCGAATCGCAGCGTATCCATGGCGACCTCTCTGAGATATCTGCGGACGGTCACACTAATCATCAAGCCAGCTCATGTATAAAGATCCCCGCCTTTGTCTCAATCGATTCTGCTAGTTCAATTACCCTACGGTGGTGAGTGAAAAGCAATACTTGGGTACTCGCTGACAGTTCAGCCAGTATCTCAAGACACACCTTCGTACGATTGTCGTCAAAGCCTACTAGGATGTCGTCGACGACAAAGGGTATAGGTTCTCCCTTGCTCAAATGTTGTTCGAGGGTTGCAAGGCGAAGCGCCAAGTAGAGTTGATCTCTGGAACCGTCACTCATTCCATCAACGAACACTTCCGCATCATTTGGACGAACGCCAAGCAAGATGGGTTTTCCGCTAGCGTCCAATTCATCTCGAAGATACGCATATGATCCCAGTGTGAGCCGCGAAAATAAATCACCAGCCCTAGCTAGAACTGGAGCCTGGTTTTTCTTTCGATACTCCTCTATTCGTTGTTCAAGTATTAGTGCAGCAATTTGAAGACGTAGGTACTTTTCGACACCATTTACAATACTGGCAAGGTGTTGCTGCGCCTGCTCTGACGCGTTTGCGGCACCGTCATTGCCATCTTTAGCATCGATCTCGTTTTGAAATGTCTGTCTTTGATCGCGTAGAGTATCTCGATTCTCGTGCAACTCTCGTAGTTCTGAGGAAATTCTCTCCAGCTCACCCTCGATTGTATCAAAATCTGATTCCCCAGCCTCATTTTCCAATTCTTCAATGCTCAGGCCGTCTCCATTCCGAATGAGCTCCTGCTCGAGCCTTTCAAGATCTTGCTTCAGCTTGCGCATAAGTCGTGAACTTTCGGCAGCCGACTCTAGATCACCGTCGACCTCGACATCCGCTTGTCCTCTCAGTGAAGCAAGAAGCTCGTTCGCTGTCCGAATCGTAATATCAGCGTCTTCGATTTCTCCCTCTCTCTCTTTGCGATGGGCATCCACTTTTTTCAAGGTTGCCCGGGCTTCACGCGCTTCATTTAGATCTCGCGTGAGCTGAGCTGCAATACTACTCGCTTCAAGTTCGTCTCTGTTGAACCCAATTCTATCGGCGAATTCTATCACTCTTATGTTAAAATCCTCTTCAACTTGGTCCATTCCATAAATTCGCTTGCGCAATTCTTCTGATAAATTGTATTTCTCAAAAAACGTCTCAAGCTGATCGAATGTCTCGGTCGCATGCTCTGGGTGAACATCCGGTTTCAACCCCAACCCATCGATAGCTTGACACCATTCCCGTTTCCAATTGGATTGGCCATTCTCGATTGACTTAAGTTCTTCACGTGTTCGTTTTGTGTGGATCTCAACATCGTCAAGCGAATGTTCTAGCCGCGCCTTCCGTGCGAGAGCGCCCTCCTCCTGCTCGACTCGCTGTTCACACAGATTGATTATGGCGTCAAGGCTCAGCTCTTGCACATCTATCGTTTCATCAAATTTAGCAACCTGACTGGAAAGAGTGTCTTTTAAGCGTGTACACTCGTCGTCGAGCTTTTGCGCATCACCAGAAACAGTCTCTGCGGATCGGATGCTTGCCAGAAGCCTTTCCACCCTAAGAAGCCACTGCTTCATCTCTCGCGGAGTTCCTGGATCTATTCCCAGAGGCTTCCAAACTGCAATCCACTTTTCTTTCTGGACTTCTATGGCAGTCTTTACTTTACTGGTCCCTTGTATGAAGTCACTCAGGCGTAAAGTCAGACTTTCAATCTTCTCTTCAAGATCCACCCTCTTCGCCACAACGTCAGCTTCCAACCGAAGTTTATCCGAGATGTGGTCCACGATGTCAATGTGATACTCATAGCGGGTCGGGAGGTCTGATTCAGGTGCATATTTTTCGATATCCTCTTCGACATCGGACCTTTCGATGTACTTTTTTTTCACTAACTGCCATCCTGCGTTCCGGACACGTCGTGATTCCTGAAGCTCCGAGATTGTTGGTATATCAGTGGTCGACAGTAGCGCCTTTAATTCATGATCTGACTGTTTCTTTTCGGCTCCGAGTTCCTGTGTTCTGCGCGTATAATCTCTGAACTGTTCAGATAGCTCATCAAGTCGACTTTCGTAAATGTCCATTGTCTCAGACACCGGCATGGCAGTTTGTGAAAGTGCTTCTATCGTTCCGCGAAATTTCCCTAACCTAGATAATTCACTCTCGCAGGATGTCTTGTCTTCAATGGCACTTTTTCGTGATTTGGTCAACCGCTGCTCAAGATCACCGGCCTTACGAGCGGCTGAAATCACTGCCTTCAATTCACTCAGATCCAAATGTGATGGAGGCTGTTCACGGAGTTTTTTCTTGGTCGATTCCTGCTCGTCTACTCTGTCTCTCAGAGCAGCTTCTGCCGTTGCCTTCAGTTGATTCAGGAGACCGTGTTTGTGCGCCAATCCTGAGATCCACTTTTTATTTTGAGTTAACCCCGAAAGTTGTGTACGGGTGAAAAAGGTATAGGCGGCGTATCCTGATGATGATTACGTCATTGTCAATCCGAAGATTGGAGGATACACCGCCCATGAAGACGAATAACGCACACGAGAACGAGAACTACAATAGCACAGAGGATGTGTTGACAGAAGTATTGCGAACAGGGGCCGCAAAGATGCTGGCCACAGCCGTTGAGGCCGAGGTTGAAGCTTTCTGCCAGCGCTACCAGTTCCTGCGCGACGAAGAGAATCGCCACCGCATCGTTCGCAATGGATATCTGCCAGAGAGGAAGATTTTGACTGGTATCGGGGAGGTCGCTGTAAAGATGCCCCGCATACGCGACCGTACGGGTCGGGGTGAGGATAGAATCGGTTTCCGCAGTTCGATACTACCAGCCTACCTCCGCAAGAGCCGCTCGCTTGAGGCTCTCATTCCATGGTTGTACCTGAAGGGAGTTTCAACGGGCGGCTTTGAGGCAGCGCTCTCGGCCCTTGTTGGTCCTGATGCCCCAGGGCTGACCTCCTCGACGATTGCGCGCCTGAAGACGCTTTGGACAAGGGAGCACGAAGACTGGCAAAAGCGGAGCCTGAAGGAGAAGCACTACGTCTATTTCTGGGCCGACGGTATTCACGTAAACGTACGCATGGATAAACAGAAACTGTGTCTGCTGGTCGTGATCGGCGCTACGGCCGATGGAAGGAAGGAGCTTATAGCACTCGAGGACGGCTTTCGCGAGAGCAAGCAGTCGTGGCGAGAGTTGCTCCTGGAGCTGAGGCACCGCGGGCTGGATCAAGGACCGAAGCTGGCTGTTGCCGATGGAGCCATGGGATTCTGGAGTGCTCTCGCAGAAGTTTATCCCGAGACGCGAGCCGCACGCTGTTGGGTGCACAAGACAGCAAATGTGCTCAACCGCCTGCCCAAGTCCGTTCAGAAGAAGGCAAAAGGTCACCTCACGCAGATCTATACAGCAGAAACAAAAAAGCAGGCAGAGAGCGCCCTTCTGTTTTTCATCAAAGCCTACCAGCAAAAGTATCCGAAAGCAGCAGAGATTCTGGTGAAAGACCGAGAAGAACTGCTCGCTTTTTATGACTTTCCGGCAGAACACTGGATCCATCTTCGGAGCACAAATCCGATCGAATCTACGTTCGCGACCGTGCGCCTCAGGACCGCCAAAACGAGGGGATGTCTGAGCCGAGAAACAGCTCTTGCAATGGCCTTCCGTCTATGTAAAGAGGCTCAGAAGAAGTGGAGGAAACTGAATGCACCGCACCTATTGCAACTTGTAAAAAAAGGAATCAAATTCACCGACGGAATTACATCAGAACGACACGCTGCCTAAACCTTCCATACACAACTTTTGGGCATAGCTCGCTGTTGAAGCGAGGCGTGTCGACCGTATTTCTGAGGTACGTGGCATCTTGCTTGACCTCGTTGATATCCAAATCGGTATCTGGAGAGTAGTAGAACCAGTCTGCAGAGTAGACCTCTTCTTCGCTCAGATCCGTCGAGACCTTGTCTTGGATATGCTGACTGAAAATGGCAATGAGAGGGAGAATCGTTTCTAGAGCGGTAGTATTCGATTTCGCAACAATTACACCGCCCCAACCATCCGAAACGATTTCAAAATAGACATCAGTGTCGGTGACCTTCATAAAGAGAATAGTTCCGGGATCAGAAGTTGCGCTGTTTCCCGATCCATCTGTGTATTCGCCAATGAGTGCATCTGAGCACTCTCCATTGTCCAACGCTTCGACAACTTCTTCATTCCCCCAAACCCACCGGCAATTCCATTCTAATTCGACCGCAGTGCCCGCGGTTTCTCCGCTTGGCCATGGAGGGGCATAGCTCGGGCGCCTTTGGCCTACTATATCACCGGAGTCACCTTCGCCTGCAAAATAGCCTGTACTCAAATAGTGCTCAGATTGCCACGATGGGGTACTTGGATTAGAAAGAAAGGTGTTATTCCACTCAAAATCTACTTCGTCCCAGACTCAAGTGGTGTCGCCGTGCATTCCCTGAATCGGAGACAAAAGCCAAAATGCCTGAATCAGATCTGCGGAGTCAGAGGGCGCGAGGTCACCGAAATTTACTCGCGCAGCCCATGTTCCCCTTCTCGCATGAAAGCCTGTGCTGATTTGTTCGGGGATCGTCCCGTCAGGATTATGCCCATTATACGTGGTTGCTGCTGCCGTAAACTACACGTGTCCACTATTCCCCGAATCAACACTTGTTGATGTCGAGTCATATTGATTGGTCTGTTCCTGCCATAGATAGCGGTACCAGAGCCTCGAGGTTGTGGTTGATTTAGAAGTGTTTGTGTGCCAAGTATTGTGTCCATATACCGAGCCAACACCGGGATTCGAACAACTTGTGTCGGTCAATTCATTGCACCAATCCACGTCCGTGTATTCGAAGTCATCAAAAATAACTGATGATGCATTCAGCTGGGCTGAGGCAGATTTGTCACTCACGGCGATCAATCCTGCCACAACGAAAATAAAAACTAGGGTTCTCATTTAGTGTCTGTTCAATTTGTTAATCAGGACCAGAGATGGTCCTGATTCATCGGACAGTCTGAACAACAAATAAGGTGGAGTCTTGCGATCTTATCACCCTTAAGAAAGGATACAAACGATGAGTCGCAAAAGAAGAAACCACAGCAACACATTCAAAGCGAACGTAGCGCTGGCGGCGGTCAAAGGAGACCGCACAATGGCTGAGTTGGCAGACCAGTTCCAGGTTCATCCGAACCAGATTCAGACGTGGAAAAAGAAGCTGATTCAGGACGCTGAAGAGGTCTTTGAAAAAGGGTATTCCAGAAAGCACAACGAGGAGGGCCAGATCAAGGAGCTTCACGCCAAAATTGGCGAGCTTTCGATGGAGAAGGATTTTTTATCCAAAGCGCTCGGTCGCACCCAGTAGGTGAGCGCCGCCAAATGATCGACCGAAACCATAATCTTTCCATCAAACGGCAGTGCAATCTGCTGGAGCTGAACCGCTCAACGGCCTACTACAAGCCGGTGGGCGAGAGCAAAGAGAACCTGGCCGTGATGAAAAAACTGGATGAGCTCTACATCGAACGTCCCACGCGAGGATCGCGCACCATGAAGGATGCGCTCGAGGACAGAGGTATTTTTGTGGGCCGCCATCGAATCCGGCGATTAATGCGTCTGATGGGCCTTATTGCCATTTATCCTAAGAAACGGACCTCGATTCCGGGAAAAGGTCACAAGATTTATCCGTATCTCTTGCGTAAGCTCAACGTGACGCGGCCCCGGCAGGTTTACGCAAGCGACATCACATTCATTCCGATGAAAAGGGGATTCGTTTACCTGGTCGCCGTCATCGACTGGTACAGCCGCAAGGTGCTCTCGCGCCGGATCTCCAATACGATGGACACCGACTTCTGTGTGGAAGCTCTCGAAGAAGCAATCGCCGTGTATGGAGCGCCAGAGATCTTCAATACGGATCAGGGCAGCCAGTTCACACCCGTGGCCTTTACTGATGTTCTGAAGAATCATGACATCAAAATCTCTATGGATGGCAAAGGACGCTGGATGGACAACGTGTTCGTTGAACGTCTGTGGCGTAGCCTGAAATATGAAGAGGTGTACCTTAAAGCCTATGACAGTGTGGCTGAAGCCCGCAAATCCATTGCTGTATACTTCGACTACTTCAATAACGAAAGGCGACACAGCTCACACGGAAGAAAGACCCCTGATCACGTATTTTTTAATCACCAGCCGCTTCAAGAAGCAGCATAATCAATCCGCAAGATTCCACCTAAGACCCTGTCCAGTTTTATAGGACCATCTCTCTATGTTTTGTATCATGCTCAGACGTCTTTCCCCACCTATCTGTGAATGATTGTGAATACGAATTTTCTGCGTTCAATTCTTTCTTCTCTGGTTTGCTGTCTGTTGTTGGTAGTCGCTGTCGGGTGTTCTGATGGTCGATCTGAAGAGTCACATGGTGAATCAGAAGGTGTGTCTGAATCCACTGAGCACGACGGAGAAAACGAGACAGAACATCAAGGTGAATCCCATGACGAAAGTGGCGAAGAAGATGGTACTCAGAATGCTCTTGGTGAGACATACGACCATGTGCGATTGGGCACAAGGCTAATTCTTAACTATGACGAGGAGTCAAATAGATTCCTCGGGTCTGTCGAAAATGTGAGTGACAACACCTTGCATAACGTCCGTGTTGAAGTGCACCTTTCGAACGGGGTTGAACTCGGTCCTACCGAGAGAACTAGTCTGGCGCTTGGTCAAAAAGTTGATGTTTCGCTTCACGCTGGGTCCGGCGATTTTGAGAGCTATAGTGCCCACGCTGAAGTAGGAGGAAATGGCGAGGAAGGTGAACACTCTGTAGAAGGAAGTGCGGAAAGTGAGCACTCCCATGAGGAAGGAGAAGAGCACTAGGACGTGCCATAGGAAGAGTCTGCCAAGGCCCCCACAAGTGAGGAGGGATAACGGTTTGCGATCTGCGGACGGGAGTGTTAGCGACCACAGGCGTTAGACTGACCGCAGAATCGCTTTGTTAGGCCGCTGCGCATCACATATTGGCCTGTAACGCTATGTAAACACCGACTGGGTCTCGAATGACGGCGTGCCCGGCGTCAGTCGATCCCTTGATGATCTCACCGCCGCCCTCGCGAACGAGTCGAAGACTCTCCTCGAAGTCATCGACAGGCAGACTAAGTATCCAAACGGGTGGGATTTCCGCTTTATCACCGCCCGCATGGCAGATTTCCGCCGCAGACACACCGGCGGGTCGCAGCATTTCGAATCCCCCGTCGACGTCGGCCGAGCCTGTCGACCATCCGACGACCTGTTCGTAGAATTCGCACGTCGACGAGACGTCCGAAACCACAAGCGTCAGCCAGGAAATACGGCCAACGTTTTCAGGTTGGTCTGCGGCCTCCGATTCGGCCCCAACGACGGGGATTAAGCCGAATGCAGCGCCCATGGGGTCTACAAGAACGGCCCATTGACTTTGACCGTCCTCGCTCTTGCCGTGCATAAGCTCGCTGCCACCAAGTTCGAGGGCGCGTGCCGCACTGGCACCAACGTCGGAAACCTGGAAGTGCGGCATCCATTGCAAGGGGAGAGCCTCGTATTCTGGGGCGCGTGCCCCCAAGCCGATGACCGGTGCGCCTCGATTGTTCCTCAGATCGTCACGCCAAAGGGGGGCACTCCCTGTCGTTAGGATCTGTGAGTAGAAGCTGAGTTCCTGCTCATGCTCTGGCACCGCAATATCTGCGCTGAGGACTCCACCGACGCCGCGGGCAAATGGATTTCGCATGACCACCTCACCTGAATTGAATGCACAAGAAGTTAAACGGGGCTACAACCACAACCCAGTCGGCCTAACGGCTGGCGGATTTGCGGCGAGCATACGCTCACCTATCAGAAAGTAATCGTTTCAGACCGACTCAGCCAGTTGTGCGAGCCCGCAACATGCGCTTGATATTTCCAAGAAGGTCCCTGCCTCCGACATTAGGAGTGCATAGATCTAACTCAAAAACAGAGGCACCTCATGGAAACAGTCTATTTCACGGGTATCGATCAGCATAAGCGAACAAGCTTTCTGACCACACTCGATTCAGACGGAGATATCGTACGCTCCGTAAAACTCAAAAACAATCCGGATTCGATTCGGGCCTACTTCCGAACCCTTCCAGGAGAGCACCACGCAACCGTTGAAACGACAACGGGCTGGTACTGGATGAACGATCTGCTCGAACGAGAAGGAGTTGATCTCAGCCTGGCCCACGCCAAGTTTGTCAAGGCGATATCCTACGCGAAGGTCAAAACCGACAAGGTCGATGCGCACACACTGGCTCAGCTGCTCAGGGTGGGATTGATCCCGGAAGCCCACAAAATATCATCGGAGATGCGCGATGTCCGAGACACGCTTCGCACTCGTCTGCACCTGGTCGAGAAACGAGTATCGGCACAAAACTCGGTGCACCGGGTGCTCGAGAAGTTCAACACAGATTCAGTTGATGATTTGCCTGAACTCTTTCGTCTTCAGGCTGGCCTTCACTCCGAACGAGTGGCATTGATCAACGAGCAGATCAAGATGATCGACCGGGCGCTAAATGCCCTTCTTCTTGATAGTGAAGACATTCAGCGACTGCTCTGGATTCCGGGTATTGGAAGGCTGAACGCATTTACGATCTATCTCGAGGTCGATGGCATCGAACGCTTTGCGAGCGTGAAGAACTTCTATTCCTACTGCCGCCTCGTTCCGGGAGCGCATAACTCAGGCGGCAAAACGCGCCACCGATCCTCGAAAGAGGGCAACAAGTATCTCAAGATTGCTTTCTCGCACGCGGCCACGCGGGCCATCCAGTACTACCCCATCGTGAAAAAGTATTATCACCGCATGGCCAGAAAGAAAGGAGCGCCCATTGCCCGTGCGCTCGTGGCCAAAGAAATCGCAAGGTCCGTTTACTTCGTGCTCCAGACGGATAAGCCGTATAACCAACTATTCAAAGGAATGAGATTGGAACGCTCCAAGCTCTCCTCGTGGCCTCGCAGGGCAAGCCCCGATGCATAACCGGATCTGTCCGACAGATCCATGCGCTTGATTGGGAAGCTCAGCGTTCTAACCAGGATCGTATCTGGGACGGCTCACGAGAGCAATCATTCAATAGGAATGATGGGACCGAAAAGGTGTTTGGTTGCCACTAGATGTGGTTATTCGAATCGATACGAAGCGGGCGCCACGCAGAACAGCCTTTGAATCGAACTGCTAGAAAAAAAGCACATGAAAGAGCTACGCCCTATTGACATCGGCCTTCTTAAAGGTGTTATGCCGCACGATTCGAATTATGAACAGCAGTTCGACTCACTAGTCCTTGGCTTCGTAAGAAATAGCCAAGAAATGATTCGGTCAAGATGTGTGACAAAGAGTGACCTTCACCGCTCCTTCCCACCACACAGATCTCGTATCCGCTACAAAGTCGATCCATTGCGGATGATTTGTATATACGTTCGAATCCCACGACCGAGATTCTCAACACTGATCTTTTCGTTGGTGAGTTAACCCCGAAAGTTGTGTACGGGTGAAAAAGGTATAGGCGGCGTATCCTGATGATGATTACGTCATTGTCAATCCGAAGATTGGAGGATACACCGCCCATGAAGACGAATAACGCACACGAGAACGAGAACTACAATAGCACAGAGGATGTGTTGACAGAAGTATTGCGAACAGGGGCCGCAAAGATGCTGGCCACAGCCGTTGAGGCCGAGGTTGAAGCTTTCTGCCAGCGCTACCAGTTCCTGCGCGACGAAGAGAATCGCCACCGCATCGTTCGCAATGGATATCTGCCAGAGAGGAAGATTTTGACTGGTATCGGGGAGGTCGCTGTAAAGATGCCCCGCATACGCGACCGTACGGGTCGGGGTGAGGATAGAATCGGTTTCCGCAGTTCGATACTACCAGCCTACCTCCGCAAGAGCCGCTCGCTTGAGGCTCTCATTCCATGGTTGTACCTGAAGGGAGTTTCAACGGGCGGCTTTGAGGCAGCGCTCTCGGCCCTTGTTGGTCCTGATGCCCCAGGGCTGACCTCCTCGACGATTGCGCGCCTGAAGACGCTTTGGACAAGGGAGCACGAAGACTGGCAAAAGCGGAGCCTGAAGGAGAAGCACTACGTCTATTTCTGGGCCGACGGTATTCACGTAAACGTACGCATGGATAAACAGAAACTGTGTCTGCTGGTCGTGATCGGCGCTACGGCCGATGGAAGGAAGGAGCTTATAGCACTCGAGGACGGCTTTCGCGAGAGCAAGCAGTCGTGGCGAGAGTTGCTCCTGGAGCTGAGGCACCGCGGGCTGGATCAAGGACCGAAGCTGGCTGTTGCCGATGGAGCCATGGGATTCTGGAGTGCTCTCGCAGAAGTTTATCCCGAGACGCGAGCCGCACGCTGTTGGGTGCACAAGACAGCAAATGTGCTCAACCGCCTGCCCAAGTCCGTTCAGAAGAAGGCAAAAGGTCACCTCACGCAGATCTATACAGCAGAAACAAAAAAGCAGGCAGAGAGCGCCCTTCTGTTTTTCATCAAAGCCTACCAGCAAAAGTATCCGAAAGCAGCAGAGATTCTGGTGAAAGACCGAGAAGAACTGCTCGCTTTTTATGACTTTCCGGCAGAACACTGGATCCATCTTCGGAGCACAAATCCGATCGAATCTACGTTCGCGACCGTGCGCCTCAGGACCGCCAAAACGAGGGGATGTCTGAGCCGAGAAACAGCTCTTGCAATGGCCTTCCGTCTATGTAAAGAGGCTCGGAAGAAGTGGAGGAAACTGAATGCACCGCACCTATTGCAACTTGTAAAAAAAGGAATCAAATTCACCGACGGAATTACATCAGAACGACACGCTGCCTAAACCTTCCATACACAACTTTTGGGCATAGCTCTTCATCGGACAGTCTGAACAACAAATAAGGTGGAGTCTTGCGATCTTATCACCCTCAAGAAAGGATACAAACGATGAGTCGCAAAAGAAGAAACCACAGCAACACATTCAAAGCGAACGTAGCGCTGGCGGCGGTCAAAGGAGACCGCACAATGGCTGAGTTGGCAGACCAGTTCCAGGTTCATCCGAATCAGATTCAGACCTGGAAAAAGAAGCTGATTCAGGACGCTGAAGAGGTCTTTGAAAAAGGGTATTCCAGAAAGCACAACGAGGAGGGCCAGATCAAGGAGCTTCACGCCAAGATTGGCGAGCTTTCGATGGAGAAGGATTTTTTATCCAAAGCGCTCGGTCGCACCCAGTAGGTGAGCGCCGCCAAATGATCGACCCAATCCACGACCTCTCCATCAAACGGCAGTGCAATCTGCTGGAGCTGAATCGCTCAACGGCCTACTACAAGCCGGTGGGCGAGAGCAAAGAGAACCTGGCCGTGATGAAAAAACTGGATGAGCTCTACATCGAACGTCCCACGCGAGGATCGCGCACCATGAAGGATGCGCTCGAGGACAGAGGTATTTTTGTGGGCCGCCATCGAATCCGGCGATTAATGCGTCTGATGGGCCTTATTGCCATTTATCCTAAGAAACGGACCTCGATTCCGGGAAAAGGTCACAAGATTTATCCGTATCTCTTGCGTAAGCTCAACGTGACGCGGCCCCGGCAGGTTTACGCAAGCGACATCACATTCATTCCGATGAAAAGGGGATTCGTTTACCTGGTCGCCGTCATTGACTGGTACAGCCGAAAAGTGCTCTCGCGCCGGATCTCCAATACGATGGACACCGACTTCTGTGTGGAAGCTCTCGAAGAAGCAATCGCCGTGTATGGAGCGCCAGAGATCTTCAATACGGATCAGGGCAGCCAGTTCACACCCGTGGCCTTTACTGATGTTCTGAAGAATCATGACATCAAAATCTCTATGGATGGCAAAGGACGCTGGATGGACAACGTGTTCGTTGAACGTCTGTGGCGTAGCCTGAAATATGAAGAGGTGTACCTTAAAGCCTATGACAGTGTGGCTGAAGCCCGCAAATCCATTGCTGTATACTTCGACTACTTCAATAACGAAAGGCGACACAGCTCACACGGAAGAAAGACCCCTGATCACGTATTTTTTAATCACCAGCCGCTTCAAGAAGCAGCATAATCAATCCGCAAGATTCCACCTAAGACCCTGTCCAGTTTTATAGGACCATCTCTCTATGTTTTGTATCATGCTCAGACGTCTTTCCCCACCTATCTGTGAATGATTGTGAATACGAATTTTCTGCGTTCAATTCTTTCTTCTCTGGTTTGCTGTCTGTTGTTGGTAGTCGCTGTCGGGTGTTCTGATGGTCGATCTGAAGAGTCACATGGTGAATCAGAAGGTGTGTCTGAATCCACTGAGCACGACGGAGAAAACGAGACAGAACATCAAGGTGAATCCCATGACGAAAGTGGCGAAGAAGATGGTACTCAGAATGCTCTTGGTGAGACATACGACCATGTGCGATTGGGCACAAGGCTAATTCTTAACTATGACGAGGAGTCAAATAGATTCCTCGGGTCTGTCGAAAATGTGAGTGACAACACCTTGCATAACGTCCGTGTTGAAGTGCACCTTTCGAACGGGGTTGAACTCGGTCCTACCGAGAGAACTAGTCTGGCGCTTGGTCAAAAAGTTGATGTTTCGCTTCACGCTGGGTCCGGCGATTTTGAGAGCTATAGTGCCCACGCTGAAGTAGGAGGAAATGGCGAGGAAGGTGAACACTCTGTAGAAGGAAGTGCGGAAAGTGAGCACTCCCATGAGGAAGGAGAAGAGCACTAGGACGTGCCATAGGAAGAGTCTGCCAAGGCCCCCACAAGTGAGGAGGGATAACGGTTTGCGATCTGCGGACGGGAGTGTTAGCGACCACAGGCGTTAGACTGACCACAGAATCGCTTTGTTAGGCCGCTGCGCATCACATATTGGCCTGTAACGCTATGTAAACACCGACTGGGTCTCGAATGACGGCGTGCCCGGCGTCAGTCGATCCCTTGATGATCTCACCGCCGCCCTCGCGAACGAGTCGAAGACTCTCCTCGAAGTCATCGACAGGCAGACTAAGTATCCAAACGGGTGGGATTTCCGCTTTATCACCGCCCGCATGGCAGATTTCCGCCGCAGACACACCGGCGGGTCGCAGCATTTCGAATCCCCCGTCGACGTCGGCCGAGCCTGTCGACCATCCGACGACCTGTTCGTAGAATTCGCACGTCGACGAGACGTCCGAAACCACAAGCGTCAGCCAGGAAATACGACCAACGTTTTCAGGTTGGTCTGCGGCCTCCGATTCGGCCCCAACGACGGGGATTAAGCCGAATGCAGCGCCCATGGGGTCTACAAGAACGGCCCATTGACTTTGACCGTCCTCGCTCTTGCCGTGCATAAGCTCGCTGCCACCAAGTTCGAGGGCGCGTGCCGCACTGGCACCAACGTCGGAAACCTGGAAGTGCGGCATCCATTGCAAGGGGAGAGCCTCGTATTCTGGGGCGCGTGCCCCCAAGCCGATGACCGGTGCGCCTCGATTGTTCCTCAGATCGTCACGCCAAAGGGGGGCACTCCCTGTCGTTAGGATCTGTGAGTAGAAGCTGAGTTCCTGCTCATGCTCTGGCACCGCAATATCTGCGCTGAGGACTCCACCGACGCCGCGGGCAAATGGATTTCGCATGACCACCTCACCTGAATTGAATGCACAAGAAGTTAAACGGGGCTACAACCACAACCCAGTCGGCCTAACGGCTGGCGGATTTGCGGCGAGCATTCGCTCACCTTCCAGAAAGTAATCGATTCCAACCAACTCAGCCAGTCGTGCGAGCCCGCAACATGCGCTTGATATTTCCAAGAAGGCCCCTGCCTCCGACATTAGGAGTGCATAGATCTAACTCAAAAACAGAGGCACCTCATGGAAACAGTCTATTTCACGGGTATCGATCAGCATAAGCGAACAAGCTTTCTGACCACACTCGATTCAGACGGAGATATCGTACGCTCCGTAAAACTCAAAAACAATCCGGATTCGATTCGGGCCTACTTCCGAACCCTTCCAGGAGAGCACCACGCAACCGTTGAAACGACAACGGGCTGGTACTGGATGAACGATCTGCTCGAACGAGAAGGAGTTGATCTCAGCCTGGCCCACGCCAAGTTTGTCAAGGCGATATCCTACGCGAAGGTCAAAACCGACAAGGTCGATGCGCACACACTGGCTCAGCTGCTCAGGGTGGGATTGATCCCGGAAGCACACAAAATATCATCGGAGATGCGCGATGTCCGAGACACGCTTCGCACTCGTCTGCACCTGGTCGAGAAACGAGTATCGGCACAAAACTCGGTGCACCGGGTGCTCGAGAAGTTCAACACAGATTCAGTTGATGATTTGCCTGAACTCTTTCGTCTTCAGGCTGGCCTTCACTCCGAACGAGTGGCATTGATCAACGAGCAGATCAAGATGATCGACCGGGCGCTAAATGCCCTTCTTCTTGATAGTGAAGACATTCAGCGACTGCTCTGGATTCCGGGTATTGGAAGGCTGAACGCATTTACGATCTATCTCGAAGTCGATGGCATCGAACGCTTTGCGAGCGTGAAGAACTTCTATTCCTACTGCCGCCTCGTTCCGGGAGCGCATAACTCAGGCGGCAAAACGCGCCACCGATCCTCGAAAGAGGGCAACAAGTATCTCAAGATTGCTTTCTCGCACGCGGCCACGCGGGCCATCCAGTACTACCCCATCGTGAAAAAGTATTATCACCGCATGGCCAGAAAGAAAGGAGCGCCCATTGCCCGTGCGCTCGTGGCCAAAGAAATCGCAAGGTCCGTTTACTTCGTGCTCCAGACGGATAAGCCGTATAACCAACTATTCAAAGGAATGAGATTGGAACGCTCCAAGCTCTCCTCGTGGCCTCGCAGGGCAAGCCCCGATGCATAACTGGATCTGTCCGACAGATCCATGCGCTTGATTGGGAAGCTCAGCGTTCTAACCAGGATCGTATCTGGGACGGCTCACGAGAGCAATCATTCAATAGGAATGATGGGACCGAAAAGGTGTTTGGTTGCCACTAGATGTGGTTATTCGAATCGATACGAAGCGGGCGCCACGCAGAACAGCCTTTGAATCGAACTGCTAGAAAAAAAGCACATGAAAGAGCTACGCCCTATTGACATCGGCCTTCTTAAAGGTGTTATGCCGCACGATTCGAATTATGAACAGCAGTTCGACTCACTAGTCCTTGGCTTCGTAAGAAATAGCCAAGAAATGATTCGGTCAAGATGTGTGACAAAGAGTGACCTTCACCGCTCCTTCCCACCACACAGATCTCGTATCCGCTACAAAGTCGATCCATTGCGGATGATTTGTATATACGTTCGAATCCCACGACCGAGATTCTCAACACTGATCTTTTCGTTGGTGAGTTAACCCCGAAAGTTGTGTACGGGTGAAAAAGGTATAGGCGGCGTATCCTGATGATGATTACGTCATTGTCAATCCGAAGATTGGAGGATACACCGCCCATGAAGACGAATAACGCACACGAGAACGAGAACTACAATAGCACAGAGGATGTGTTGACAGAAGTATTGCGAACAGGGGCCGCAAAGATGCTGGCCACAGCCGTTGAGGCCGAGGTTGAAGCTTTCTGCCAGCGCTACCAGTTCCTGCGCGACGAAGAGAATCGCCACCGCATCGTTCGCAATGGATATCTGCCAGAGAGGAAGATTTTGACTGGTATCGGGGAGGTCGCTGTAAAGATGCCCCGCATACGCGACCGTACGGGTCGGGGTGAGGATAGAATCGGTTTCCGCAGTTCGATACTACCAGCCTACCTCCGCAAGAGCCGCTCGCTTGAGGCTCTCATTCCATGGTTGTACCTGAAGGGAGTTTCAACGGGCGGCTTTGAGGCAGCGCTCTCGGCCCTTGTTGGTCCTGATGCCCCAGGGCTGACCTCCTCGACGATTGCGCGCCTGAAGACGCTTTGGACAAGGGAGCACGAAGACTGGCAAAAGCGGAGCCTGAAGGAGAAGCACTACGTCTATTTCTGGGCCGACGGTATTCACGTAAACGTACGCATGGATAAACAGAAACTGTGTCTGCTGGTCGTGATCGGCGCTACGGCCGATGGAAGGAAGGAGCTTATAGCACTCGAGGACGGCTTTCGCGAGAGCAAGCAGTCGTGGCGAGAGTTGCTCCTGGAGCTGAGGCACCGCGGGCTGGATCAAGGACCGAAGCTGGCTGTTGCCGATGGAGCCATGGGATTCTGGAGTGCTCTCGCAGAAGTTTATCCCGAGACGCGAGCCGCACGCTGTTGGGTGCACAAGACAGCAAATGTGCTCAACCGCCTGCCCAAGTCCGTTCAGAAGAAGGCAAAAGGTCACCTCACGCAGATCTATACAGCAGAAACAAAAAAGCAGGCAGAGAGCGCCCTTCTGTTTTTCATCAAAGCCTACCAGCAAAAGTATCCGAAAGCAGCAGAGATTCTGGTGAAAGACCGAGAAGAACTGCTCGCTTTTTATGACTTTCCGGCAGAACACTGGATCCATCTTCGGAGCACAAATCCGATCGAATCTACGTTCGCGACCGTGCGCCTCAGGACCGCCAAAACGAGGGGATGTCTGAGCCGAGAAACAGCTCTTGCAATGGCCTTCCGTCTATGTAAAGAGGCTCAGAAGAAGTGGAGGAAACTGAATGCACCGCACCTATTGCAACTTGTAAAAAAAGGAATCAAATTCACCGACGGAATTACATCAGAACGACACGCTGCCTAAACCTTCCATACACAACTTTTGGGCATAGCTCTTCGTTGGTACCGTGAAAACCAGAGAGGTCATCTGTTTTTTGCACCATCGGATTAAATCGGAATGAGTTTTCTGCGACCCTACTATAGTGCCTGGTATCAGAGCCTGCAATCATAAGCCCGGGCGTCACCACTACCTCTCCATAAATCTGGCGAACCGCGAGATCGATTGCCTTGAATCCGGGTGAATTCCAGTCCGATACGGCAGAGGCGGGTCGACCCGAGCCGTGCTGTCGCACCTCGATGTGTTCACTTTCAACCACAGATTTAACGTGGCTAACAACGCTTTCGACGGTATCGCGAGGATGGATCCTGAAATTAACCGTCGCAATTGCTTCTGAAGGCAATACGTTTGTCTTTACGCTGGCTGACAACATGGTAGGCGCTGTGGTCGTTCTCAGAACTGCGTTTCCGAAGTTGAGCTTAGACATCTGTTTATCAATGACGCTGCGGAAGATCCACAGATTGGCAAAGACCACTTTATAACCGAAGGGCATGAAACGGCTCGCTGAATCGAAAACCTGTAGACTTAAGCCCGTCAAACCGCCGGGAATCGGATGATCTTCAAGTTTTACGATAGCCGCGGAGAGTCTTCCAACAGCTGTCTCAGTAGACGGCATGGACGAATGTCCACCAGACGCCTTGGCTACGATTTCAAGCGTAACACTCCCCTTTTCTGCAACGTTTATCGCGGCTACAAGCGGATCTACTCCGGGAAACATCCCATCGAGAAGGAAAGAACCTTCATCCAACGACCACTCCAAATGTACCGCCTGGCTCTCAAGGTAATTCGCTACGTTCGCCGCGCCGTTGTTTCCACCGAGCTCCTCGTCGTGTCCGAAACTAAGATAAATGGTTCGGTCGGGGACAAAACCCGACTGTATCAATACTGAGGCCGCTTCCATCAATGCGATCACGGCGCTCTTGTCATCCTGGGTTCCGCGTCCCCACACGATGCCATCAACGATTGCCCCATCGAAGGCAGGATGAGACCAATGATCTTCTGTGCCCGGACTGACGGGTACTACGTCGTAGTGGCCACTTAGTAAAATCGGTTTGACGTTCGTCTTTTGACCCGTCCACCGATACAGCAATGTGTAATCGCCCACTATCTCAAGATTCATCACTTCGTGGACTTCTGGATAAGAAAGCTTCAGCCAGTCAATGAAGCCCGAAAATTCATCTGGCATAAAGTCTGCCGCATTCTGGGGGGAGACTGTCTTAAACCTCACCGCTTCGCTCAAATGACGAGCTGCAACCGAATTATCAAATTCGATCTTGATCTCTGATATAGCTTCCCGAGACTCGGGTTGATGAAACCAAGCGCGGACCAGAATCACTGCAATGAACAAGCTGATCATTACCGAAAAGGCACGCCAGATATATCTCTTCAATATTTGCATAGACTGCTGCTGAATACTCATCTAATTCCCAGCCGTGTGGCATTGTATCTAGAAAACAGTCGGTTTCCCGCCTCTCGTTATGTTGAGGTTTCTGGGGAAGGCTGTAGCTGCATTAGGTCCTGTTTGTCAGTGAACCTGTCCGTTATATCAGCCCCCCGCCTGACCCAAGCAGAAGGCTGAGGAGTTTACGAGGCCCGGATCATTTCGCGTGATACTGTGAGCCTGCATATACAATGTCCGCCGCCTGGGTCGGGATGGGAAACCGGAATCATTATCCGTTTCACGTTACAAACCGGAGTGACTCATGTGCACTAATGTCTTTGTTGGCTGCGATATAAGCAAGGCGACGATCGATGTATGTATCCACCAAGAAAATCGTTCTGCTCGCCAGAAACAGTTTTTAAATACCGCAGCAGGTCATGGCCAGCTCATCAAGTGGATTATGGAGCCTGGAGCGTTCGTGCGTGTGGTGATCGAGGCAACGGGCAATTACAGTCTCGACCTCGCGCTGACCCTTGATTCGTGTTCCGCTGTTGAACTGATGGTAGCCAATCCATCTGCCACGCGTCAGTTTGCACGAGCACAAATGCGCCGATCAAAGACAGACCGCGTCGATGCCGATATGCTGGCCGATTTTGCAAGCCGCATGGTATTTGTGCTCTGGACACCTCCGAAAGACGAGATTCTAGAGCTCAGAGGCATGTCGCGCCGCATGCATGCCCTCACCACAGAGAGAACCCGCGAGCAAGCACGGTTGCACCAAGCCTGTGCAACTGTGACCACATCAGCCATCGTAATCAATGACATCGAGGTGAACATTCGACATCTGGAACGCAGACTCGCCGCCATGCTAGAACAGGCAATTCGTTTAATTGAAGGGCACGACCAGATGAATTCCGCATTTCTGCTACTCACCAGCATTCGAGGAATTGCACAGAAAAGCGCTGTCATGATTCTGCCAGAAATCTTGATTCTGCCCGATGGCATGTCCGTACGTCAGTGGGTAGCACATGCAGGACTTGATCCTCGCAAATACACTTCTGGCGACTCGGTCGCAAAGCGTGAGCGTATTTCAAAGATGGGAAACGTCAAGCTCAGGCGAGCACTCTACATGCCCGCACTCGTAGCCATCAAATGGGAGCCCAACATCATGGCCTTCTACGAACACCTGATCGCCCAGGGCAAAAAACCACTTGTGGCCATCGTTGCAGTCATGAGAAAACTGCTGCACTCCATTTTTGGGATGCTCAAGAACGAAACTCCTTTTAAAGGAGAGAAATTCTACCAGATACCCGCTGTGAAGGCTTGATTTTCAAGAGAGTATATAACGGCTGGCGGACTTGCGGCGAGCATTCGCTCACCTTCCAGAAAGTAGCTGTTTCAGACCGACTCAGCCAGTCGTGCGAGCCCGCAACATGTGCTTGTTATGCGTACTCTCAAATCCTCTGGATAAGAAAAAAATACAATCTTCTCTCGCTAGGCGGGCAGAGTCACTTGGGCTAGCTTAGCCTGTATGATCTGATCACGAATTTTCCTTGGTTACATGCACTGTCCGATCTCCTTCTTCTTCGCAGGAGTCCTTGCTCTCACCGCATTCAGCATGGACTCGGCCACAGCACAAAACAACCCACCGGAGGGGTTCACCGCTCTTTTCAATGGGAATGACCTCAACGGTTGGTTCGGCCACGGCACTGAGGATCCGCGTACTCTTTGGAAAATGTCGGCGGAAGAACTGGAGAAGCACAAACACAAAACCCGCGAAGATATACGTCAGCATTGGAGCGTCGAAGATGGCGAGCTGGTCAATGATGGTTCGGGGCTTTACCTGACCACCAACAAGGATTACGGTGACTTTGAATTATTGGTCGAATACAAAACCGTACCAATGGCCGACAGCGGAATCTACCCTCGCGGTGTCCCACAGATTCAGATTTGGGATACCACCGAGGAGGGCGGCAAGTGGGATATCGGCGCAGGCCAAGGGTCGGGCGGCCTTTGGAACAACAGTCAAGATGCACCCGGAAAGGATCCATTGAAGTTAATGGACAAGCCTTTCGGTGAGTGGAATAGCTTCCGCATCCTGATGATTGGAAACAGAGTAACCGTTCAACTGAACGGTGAGAAGGTGGTCGATAGCGCTGTGATGGAAAACTACTTCGACCGCGAGATCCCGGTATTTGACCGAGGGCCGATTCAGCTGCAGACCCATGGCGGTGAGATCCGCTGGCGAAATGTTTTCATTCGCGAGATCCCAAAGAACTAGACGGCATCGATGAGATTAGAAACAGCCGTCGAGCCCGAGTAAGCATAACGGCCGGCGGAATTACGGCGAGCATGCCCTCCCCCTCCAGAAAGTAATCGTTCCGGGTCGTCTCAGCCAGTCGCGCAAACCTGCAACATGCGCTTGTTATGGGCACTAGCCTAGTAATTCACCTTCCGACCTTAATGACGCCTGCACTGGGATTTCTATTGATAGCTCGGTCTAGCTTTGTCTTGCACGACGAATCATTACGTTGAATTCACCTCGTTTAGAGCCGGGATCGTCACCAAGCGCTCCTTTGACAAAAGAAACCACAACCCTGTCCCTATGCTCCTCTGGAATTTCCAGGAGAATGGTGTCCTTTTCGTTCAAGGGGTCACCATCAAAGTACATCTGTGTAATTAATTCGTGATAACCACGCTTGGAGATCTTGAAATGTATATGGGGCGGACGCCACCACCTGTCATCCACCGGGTATGCGCCCGGCACGATAGTTTTAAGGTTGTAACGACCTTGTTCATCGGACTTGATTTTTCCCCAACCCTGAAAGTCCTCATCCCGAGGAGCCGGATTAGGATCATCTTCATGGTGATATCGCCCATGCTTGTTGGCTTGCCAAACGTCGATTAAAGCATTTGGAACCGGTTTGAAGTCGTCACCAAGAATCTGGCCGCTGAGATATACTACCTCACCCAATGCCTGAAGAGGGTGCCCCGTGATTTTAGTCAAGTCTAAATCCTTATCAACCTGTTCGTGTTTAGGAAAGAAGGGACCTTCCGTTTGAGCCGGTGTCTCACAGTCCGATTCCTTTCTGATCATGGGCGGAAGCGCGCTACCAATTGCTCCCGCTGCAACAGCTGTTGCTCCGAGACTTAGCGCGGCTCGTCTAGTAATTTTTTTTACGTCTGACATCTTACCTGACCATTTGGGTTAGTGTGTATTACGGCTCGCGGATTTGCGGCGAGCAACCGCTCTCCTTCCAGAAAGTAACTGTTTCTGACAGACTCAGCCAGTCGTTCAAGCCCGTAACATGAGAGATGGTCCTGATTCATCGGACAGTCTGAACAACAAATAAGGTGGAGTCTTGCGATCTTATCACCCTCAAGAAAGGATACAAACGATGAGTCGCAAAAGAAGAAACCACAGCAACACATTCAAAGCGAACGTAGCGCTGGCGGCGGTCAAAGGAGATCGCACAATGGCTGAGTTGGCAGACCAGTTCCAGGTGCATCCGAACCAGATTCAGACGTGGAAAAAGAAGCTGATTCAGGACGCTGAAGAGGTCTTTGAAAAAGGGTATTCCAGAAAGCACAACGAGGAGGGCCAGATCAAGGAGCTTCACGCCAAAATTGGCGAGCTTTCGATGGAGAAGGATTTTTTATCCAAAGCGCTCGGTCGCACCCAGTAGGTGAGCGCCGCCAAATGATCGACCCAATCCACGACCTCTCCATCAAACGGCAGTGCAATCTGCTGGAGCTGAATCGCTCAACGGCCTACTACAAGCCGGTGGGCGAGAGCAAAGAGAACCTGGCCGTGATGAAAAAACTGGATGAGCTCTACATCGAACGTCCCACGCGAGGATCGCGCACCATGAAGGATGCGCTCGAGGACAGAGGTATTTTTGTGGGCCGCCATCGAATCCGGCGATTAATGCGTCTGATGGGCCTTATTGCCATTTATCCTAAGAAACGGACCTCGATTCCGGGAAAAGGTCACAAGATTTATCCGTATCTCTTGCGTAAGCTCAACGTGACGCGGCCCCGGCAGGTTTACGCAAGCGACATCACATTCATTCCGATGAAAAGGGGATTCGTTTACCTGGTCGCCGTCATCGACTGGTACAGCCGAAAAGTACTCTCACGCCGGATCTCCAATACGATGGACACCGACTTCTGTGTGGAAGCTCTCGAAGAAGCAATCGCCGTGTATGGAGCGCCAGAGATCTTCAATACGGATCAGGGCAGCCAGTTCACACCCGTGGCCTTTACTGATGTGCTGAAGAATCATGACATCAAAATCTCTATGGATGGCAAAGGACGCTGGATGGACAACGTGTTCGTTGAACGTCTGTGGCGTAGCCTGAAGAGTTAACCCCGAAAGTTGTGTACGGGTGAAAAAGGTATAGGCGGCGTATCCTGATGATGATTACGTCATTGTCAATCCGAAGATTGGAGGATACACCGCCCATGAAGACGAATAACGCACACGAGAACGAGAACTACAATAGCACAGAGGATGTGTTGACAGAAGTATTGCGAACAGGGGCCGCAAAGATGCTGCCCACAGCCGTTGAGGCCGAGGTTGAAGCTTTCTGCCAGCGCTACCAGTTCCTGCGCGACGAAGAGAATCGCCACCGCATCGTTCGCAATGGATATCTGCCAGAGAGGAAGATTTTGACTGGTATCGGGGAGGTCGCTGTAAAGATGCCCCGCATACGCGACCGTACGGGTCGGGGTGAGGATAGAATCGGTTTCCGCAGTTCGATACTACCAGCCTACCTCCGCAAGAGCCGCTCGCTTGAGGCTCTCATTCCATGGTTGTACCTGAAGGGAGTTTCAACGGGCGGCTTTGAGGCAGCGCTCTCGGCCCTTGTTGGTCCTGATGCCCCAGGGCTGACCTCCTCGACGATTGCGCGCCTGAAGACGCTTTGGACAAGGGAGCACGAAGACTGGCAAAAGCGGAGCCTGAAGGAGAAGCACTACGTCTATTTCTGGGCCGACGGTATTCACGTAAACGTACGCATGGATAAACAGAAACTGTGTCTGCTGGTCGTGATCGGCGCTACGGCCGATGGAAGGAAGGAGCTTATAGCACTCGAGGACGGCTTTCGCGAGAGCAAGCAGTCGTGGCGAGAGTTGCTCCTGGAGCTGAGGCACCGCGGGCTGGATCAAGGACCGAAGCTGGCTGTTGCCGATGGAGCCATGGGATTCTGGAGTGCTCTCGCAGAAGTTTATCCCGAGACGCGAGCCGCACGCTGTTGGGTGCACAAGACAGCAAATGTGCTCAACCGCCTGCCCAAGTCCGTTCAGAAGAAGGCAAAAGGTCACCTCACGCAGATCTATACAGCAGAAACAAAAAAGCAGGCAGAGAGCGCCCTTCTGTTTTTCATCAAAGCCTACCAGCAAAAGTATCCGAAAGCAGCAGAGATTCTGGTGAAAGACCGAGAAGAACTGCTCGCTTTTTATGACTTTCCGGCAGAACACTGGATCCATCTTCGGAGCACAAATCCGATCGAATCTACGTTCGCGACCGTGCGCCTCAGGACCGCCAAAACGAGGGGATGTCTGAGCCGAGAAACAGCTCTTGCAATGGCCTTCCGTCTATGTAAAGAGGCTCAGAAGAAGTGGAGGAAACTGAATGCACCGCACCTATTGCAACTTGTAAAAAAAGGAATCAAATTCACCGACGGAATTACATCAGAACGACACGCTGCCTAAACCTTCCATACACAACTTTTGGGCATAGCTCTAGCCTGAAATATGAAGAGGTGTACCTTAAAGCCTATGACAGTGTGGCTGAAGCCCGCAAATCCATTGCTGTATACTTCGACTACTTCAATAACGAAAGGCGACACAGTGACCTTACTCCGGTTTTCTGGACAGTTGATTAAGCCTACACTGCGGTGGTTTGTTGGTTAATATAGTGTTGTTCAAATTCCATCGGCGTCTGGTATCCAAGGGTTGAGTGTCGACGTTGGCGATTGTAGAAAACCTCGATATATTCGAAGAGTCCTCGTTTTGCTTCAGCATGTGAATTGAATGGATCTCCTCGAAGGTGCATCTCCGTTTTGAGTGTCCCGAAGAAGCTCTCGGTTGGAGCATTGTCGTGACAGGATCCGCTCCTGCTCATCGAGATGGTGATCCCTTCGCGCCGCAGCATTCGTTGGTACTCATAGCTCGTGTACTGGCTACCTCGATCCGAATGATGAATTAGCCCTGCCCGTGGCCGCTGATGCTCAATCGCGTTCTGAAGCGCGTTGGTGGCAAGTTCTTTTGCGAGAGAGGGACGTACTGACCATCCAACGACTCGGCGTGAGTACAAATCCAGCACGACAGCCATCGGCGATAGAAAATCGCCGAAGCCATCCTTCAGCCGTCGGTAAATATGTAATGTCGGCTGTCCACACGGCGCCTGGCCTGTCAGGCATGAATTGACGATCCAGCACGTTGGCCTTGATAGCCTCAAGAGGAGCGGATGGAGCCTGTACACGCCTCTTGCGGCGCCTGAGCGCCTTAATCCCGTTCTGCTGCATCAGACGAGCCACGCGACGACGCCCTACCGCGACGCCTTGAGCGCGAAGCTCGGCATGCACTCGCGGAGCGCCATACGTACCCCTGCTGGCCCGGTGAATCGTTTGAATCTGAATCAACAGTCCACGGTTTTCATGCTCTCGAATACTCAGTGCGCGTCCCCTCCATGCGTAATACCCGCTCGGCGATAGCCGCATAAACGTACACGCTCGCACGACTGGCACCAACCCTCTTACTTCGTCCACAACCCGGTATCTCATCGAAGGTCTCTGCTGAAAATACCGGCGGCTTTTTTTAGAACGATGTTCTCCTCTTTGACCCGTCTGAGCTCTTTGCGGAGTTTGACGAGTTCCTCATCACGAGGAGTACCGTGCCCGGGAAACGCTCGTTTACCATCCTCTTCGAATCGCTGCTTCCAACGCCTGATCAATCCGGCATTGATGCCCAATTCCCTGGCCGTCTGACTCGTGTTGCCACTGATCTCAGCTAACTGGACGGCTTCCAGTTTGAACTCTTTGGAATACTTCCTTCTCGTTCCCATTGCGTACCTCTGTATTGATGCAAAGTACGCTTAACTACCTGTCCACTTTATGGGAGTAAGGTCAACATGTTTTATGAGAACGGGCATTGATGTACTAGTAATGGAAGATTGTATCTTATACAAAAAGGAACAACCCGACGTGCCGGATACCATCAAAGATTGGAAAACAGAATATGCGCTCGACTGATCCCGATCATCTATCAAGTGTTCATCCGAAGCTCAAACATTTTTTTGACCGCGAACTCATGCCCTTAGCCGCGGAGATGAAGCTCAAGCAAGACATCATTCCATGGGTTTCGATAGATAACGACACGGAATCTTATTACCACGTGCGAAAAGTCAGAAGCATGAGTAAACAGGATTTCGAAATAATTGGAAGCGTCACGTTAGAATCGTTTGCAGAAGACCTGAGAGCATATTGGAACAACAACGAGGATTCCGAGCTTCCTGTATTGTTAAATTCGCTAGCAGCTATCGCGGAGGAGTTCTACGTTATTGAAGATCAATCAGAGGAAATACCACCCAATGTTTATGTCATGTTCTAAGATGAATTCAGGCATCGAATGAGTCGACTGGATAGATACATTCCGTCCATGGATTGTTTCCGATGGCACTCTCCTCATTAACTAGCTGACTATCTTCATCCCGATGACACTTGGTTATTCATATGGCTCGATTCGATCAAGGGCATAAGCCCTATTCTGGGGCCGAAAAGCAGGTTGAAGGATTACTTTCGAACTTGAATACTTGCAAGTTCCTGGGATGGTATCGAATTATTTTCCGCTTGGTTGAAGAGCCTCTATTAGGCTATTCGTGCGGGCTGATTAAGCAGAAGAGCCCAGTAATTGCTTATAGAGCTTCCTGGTAGTCTGACTTTGGGCCGGCAGACTGGCTTGGGTCGAGCCCGACGATATAACGCACTTCATGCACTGAACCATTTCATCGAATTCACCGGGACATGACGAACATCCTTCCAAAAAATTTCGGTCTCATCGGGGCAGCCGGATATGTGGCGCCCAGGCACATGAAAGCGATTCGAGATACAGGCAACAGGCTTGTGGCGGCGCTCGACCCAAATGATTCCGTAGGAGTCCTGGATAGCTACGCTCAGGATGTAAGTTTCTTTACAGAATTTGAGCGTTTTGACCGTCACGCAGAAAAGCTAAGACGACTCGGTGATGAGCATCGTTTACACTATGTAAGCGTGGCTTCGCCGAATTATCTGCATGATGCACATTGCAGGTTTGCCCTTCGTATCGGAGCTGACGCAATTTGTGAGAAGCCACTCGTCTTGAATCCGTGGAACGTGGATGCACTTCAGGAGATTGAGCAGGAGACAGGGCAGCGTATATATAATGTGTTGCAACTCAGACTCCATCCGTCCATTCAGCAGCTTAAGAAGTTCGTAGATGGATCATCCGATGGTACCCACTTTGAAGTCGATTTGAAGTACATCACTGGACGCGGACCATGGTATTTCACATCATGGAAGGGAGATATTCAGAAATCAGGTGGCGTGGCAACGAACATCGGAGTTCACTTTTTCGATGTTTTAATCTGGATATTTGGTTCAGTTCAAGAGTCATCCGTCGAAGTGCGAGAGGTCAAAAGAATGAACGGACGGCTCGAGCTCGAAAAAGCTAGCGTCACGTGGCATCTTTCCGTCGATCGATCTGACCTGCCAGAAAACGCCGATGGGAAGACCACCTGGCGATCACTCAAAGTTGATAGAAAGGAGTTCGAATTTTCAGATGGACTCGCTGATCTGCACACAGCGGTTTACGCTGATATTTTGAACGGGCGCGGATACGGCATAGAGGCTGCCAGACCAGCTATCGAGTTAGTGCACAGAATTAGGGAATCCTAGTCAATGACGTAGAGGATAGGCGAGCTATGCCCAAAAGTTGTGTATGGAAGGTTTAGGCAGCGTGTCGTTCTGATGTAATTCCGTCGGTGAATTTGATTCCTTTTTTTACAAGTTGCAATAGGTGCGGTGCATTCAGTTTCCTCCACTTCTTCTGAGCCTCTTTACATAGACGGAAGGCCATTGCAAGAGCTGTTTCTCGGCTCAGACATCCCCTCGTTTTGGCGGTCCTGAGGCGCACGGTCGCGAACGTAGATTCGATCGGATTTGTGCTCCGAAGATGGATCCAGTGTTCTGCCGGAAAGTCATAAAAAGCGAGCAGTTCTTCTCGGTCTTTCACCAGAATCTCTGCTGCTTTCGGATACTTTTGCTGGTAGGCTTTGATGAAAAACAGAAGGGCGCTCTCTGCCTGCTTTTTTGTTTCTGCTGTATAGATCTGCGTGAGGTGACCTTTTGCCTTCTTCTGAACGGACTTGGGCAGGCGGTTGAGCACATTTGCTGTCTTGTGCACCCAACAGCGTGCGGCTCGCGTCTCGGGATAAACTTCTGCGAGAGCACTCCAGAATCCCATGGCTCCATCGGCAACAGCCAGCTTCGGTCCTTGATCCAGCCCGCGGTGCCTCAGCTCCAGGAGCAACTCTCGCCACGACTGCTTGCTCTCGCGAAAGCCGTCCTCGAGTGCTATAAGCTCCTTCCTTCCATCGGCCGTAGCGCCGATCACGACCAGCAGACACAGTTTCTGTTTATCCATGCGTACGTTTACGTGAATACCGTCGGCCCAGAAATAGACGTAGTGCTTCTCCTTCAGGCTCCGCTTTTGCCAGTCTTCGTGCTCCCTTGTCCAAAGCGTCTTCAGGCGCGCAATCGTCGAGGAGGTCAGCCCTGGGGCATCAGGACCAACAAGGGCCGAGAGCGCTGCCTCAAAGCCGCCCGTTGAAACTCCCTTCAGGTACAACCATGGAATGAGAGCCTCAAGCGAGCGGCTCTTGCGGAGGTAGGCTGGTAGTATCGAACTGCGGAAACCGATTCTATCCTCACCCCGACCCGTACGGTCGCGTATGCGGGGCATCTTTACAGCGACCTCCCCGATACCAGTCAAAATCTTCCTCTCTGGCAGATATCCATTGCGAACGATGCGGTGGCGATTCTCTTCGTCGCGCAGGAACTGGTAGCGCTGGCAGAAAGCTTCAACCTCGGCCTCAACGGCTGTGGCCAGCATCTTTGCGGCCCCTGTTCGCAATACTTCTGTCAACACATCCTCTGTGCTATTGTAGTTCTCGTTCTCGTGTGCGTTATTCGTCTTCATGGGCGGTGTATCCTCCAATCTTCGGATTGACAATGACGTAATCATCATCAGGATACGCCGCCTATACCTTTTTCACCCGTACACAACTTTCGGGGTTAACTCCAGGGTTCGGGATGGGAAACCGGAATCATTATCCGTTTCACGTTACAAACCGGAGTGACTCATGTGCACTAATGTCTTTGTTGGCTGCGATATAAGCAAGGCGACGATCGATGTATGTATCCACCAAGAAAATCGTTCTGCTCGCCAGAAACAGTTTTTAAATACCGCAGCAGGTCATGGCCAGCTCATCAAGTGGATTATGGAGCCTGGAGCGTTCGTGCGTGTGGTGATCGAGGCAACGGGCAATTACAGTCTCGACCTCGCGCTGACCCTTGATTCGTGTTCCGCTGTTGAACTGATGGTAGCCAATCCATCTGCCACGCGTCAGTTTGCACGAGCACAAATGCGCCGATCAAAGACAGACCGCGTCGATGCCGATATGCTGGCCGATTTTGCAAGCCGCATGGTATTTGTGCTCTGGACACCTCCGAAAGACGAGATTCTAGAGCTCAGAGGCATGTCGCGCCGCATGCATGCCCTCACCACAGAGAGAACCCGCGAGCAAGCACGGTTGCACCAAGCCTGTGCAACTGTGACCACATCAGCCATCGTAATCAATGACATCGAGGTGAACATTCGACATCTGGAACGCAGACTCGCCGCCATGCTAGAACAGGCAATTCGTTTAATTGAAGGGCACGACCAGATGAATTCCGCATTTCTGCTACTCACCAGCATTCGAGGAATTGCACAGAAAAGCGCTGTCATGATTCTGCCAGAAATCTTGATTCTGCCCGATGGCATGTCCGTACGTCAGTGGGTAGCACATGCAGGACTTGATCCTCGCAAATACACTTCTGGCGACTCGGTCGCAAAGCGTGAGCGTATTTCAAAGATGGGAAACGTCAAGCTCAGGCGAGCACTCTACATGCCCGCACTCGTAGCCATCAAATGGGAGCCCAACATCATGGCCTTCTACGAACACCTGATCGCCCAGGGCAAAAAACCACTTGTGGCCATCGTTGCAGTCATGAGAAAACTGCTGCACTCCATTTTTGGGATGCTCAAGAACGAAACTCCTTTTAAAGGAGAGAAATTCTACCAGATACCCGCTGTGAAGGCTTGATTTTCAAGAGAGTATATAACAGCTGGCGGATTTGCGGCGAGCATGCGCTCCCCTTCCAGAAAGTAACCGTTGCAGACCGAGTCAGCTAGTCGTGCGAGCCCGCAACATGCGCTTGATATTTCCAAGAAGGCCCCTTGCCTCCTTTATTGGAGTGCAATCTCAACAGAAAACAAGAGGCACTTCATGGAAACTGTCTATTTCACGAGTATCGATCAGCATAAGCGCACAAGCTTTCTGACAACACTCGATCAAGACGGAGATATCGTACGCTCGAAGAAGCTTAAAAACAATCCCGAGTCTATTCTAGCCTACTTCCGGACCCTTCCCGGAGAGCACCACGCCACCGTCGAAACCACAACGGGCTGGTACTGGATGAATGATCTGCTCGAACGAGAAGGAGTTGATCTCAACCTGGCCCACGCCAAGTTCGTAAAGGCGTTTTCGTATGCGAAGGTCAAAACCGACAAGGTCGACGCGCACACACTGGCTCAGCTACTCAGGGTGGGACTGATCCCGGAAGCCCACAAAATATCATCTGAGGTGCGCGATGTCCGAGACACGCTTCGTGCGCGACTACATCTGGTCGAGAAGCACACTTCGGCCATCAATTCGGTGCACCGCGTGCTTGAGAAGTTCAATACGTCCTCACTCGATGAGCTTCCTGAGCTCTTTCGCCTGCAGGCCGCCCTTCACACCGAACGGGCGGGGCTCATCACCGAGCAGATCAAGATGATCGACAGTACACTCAATCATCTTCTTCTCGATACCGAAGACATTCAGCGATTGCTCTGGATTCCGGGTATCGGAAGGCTTAATGCGTTTACCATCTTCCTCGAAGTCGACGGCATCGAACGCTTTGCGACAGTCAAGAACTTCTACTCCTACTGCCGCCTCGTTCCGGGTGCGCATAACTCGGGCGGCAAGACGCGACACCGCTCCTCGAAGGAGGGCAACAAATATCTTAAGATTGCCTTCTCGCATGCTGCGACGAGGGCCATTCAGTACTACCCCGTCGTCAAGAAACACTATCAGCGAATGGCCAGAAAGAAAGGAGCGCCCATTGCGCGTGCGCTCGTGGCCAAAGAGATCGCCAAGTCCGTCTACTTCGTGCTCCTGACGAAAGAGCCGTACAACAGAGTGTTCAAAGGCATGAAACTCGAGCGAGAAAAGCTCGCCTCGTGGCCCCGTAGGGCAAGCCCCGACTTCTAACTGGATCCATGATCCATGCGCTTGATTGGGAAGCCCCGCGTTTTAACCAGGGTCGTATCTGGGACAGCTCACAGGAGCAGCGATTCCTTTGGAATCACGGGACCGGAAAGGTGTTTGGAAGCTACCGAGAGTAGTGATCCGAATCGATACGCAGTGGACGCCACGCAGACCAGCCTTTGAATCGAACTGCTAGAAAAAAACACATGGGTGAACTACGCCCTATTGACATCGGCCTTCTTAAAGGTGTTAGTTTAAAGGTGCTCAAGTAACCACTTGGTCACCTTCGCCCAATCCTCTTCGGGAAGCCGTGTATGTCCGACATTTGACCACAAATGTGTAACCGGCTCACTTGCATGAAGGAATAATGGGCGAACCTGACTCTCTTCAATCATGTCAACATCCAGATGACCATTAGCAGTGAACAGGGGCGTGGGACCGATTCGGCCGATGTAATTGGCAGGACAGGCAGCAGCGAAATGCTCCTGCTCCATGGCGTCCATATGACCCCCCAATATGAGCATTACAAGTGAAAATCGTTTTTCAACAGCTCCCGCTATTGATGCCACTATCCCGCCTCTGCTGAACCCGTATAATCCTATCCGCAAGGGGTCGATATTCCGCTCTTTAATCATCAGGTCAATTGACCGACTCAAGTCTTTTGTCGTCTGGGTCACCCAACCCAGATATGCGGCTTTCTGGTTGTAGAGATTATCATGTTTGTCTTGTTCACCAAAAGACGTAAATAATCCGTCAGCCCGTTCACCAAAATGAGGCATATCTATCCCCAAAACTCCAATGCCAGCTCGAGCCAACTGCTCACCCACTTGCCTTATATGAGGACTGTACTTTCCGCTTGGGCCACCTCCGTGTAAAAGGATCATCAAAGGAATTGGACCGTCGCTTCCCGATGATGGTTTATAAAAATCGCCGTACACCGTTTCGCCTGCCGTAGTTGTGTATGAAAACTCTTCCTTCAAAACACCATCGAGCTCGGTTTCGCTTTTCACAATCAGATCAAAAGGAACATTCTGGTCGTAAGAAAAGAAATCCAGAAAGGTTGCAAACGTGGCATCATCCACTGGAGATTCGAGCCAGACATCATTCCTCTGGGCCGTGACATCAACGATTCCACCCAGAAACATCAGAAAAAATAGAATACCACGCATATCAAAAACTATTCTGGTGAAAAATTCAGGACGCTCCTGAATCCAAAGGTCTGCCCACGATAATCAACAGGATAAGACTCCGACTTGGAAGCTTCAAACATATAAATAGGGTCCTGCCATGATCCTCCTACAACCAGACGTGATTCACTTCCTTCTTCCTTTTCTTGAAGCCACTCCCGTACGTTTCCGGCCATATCATGTACACCGAATGGGCTTATTCCGGGCTTGAATGAACCCACCTCCTTGCTACCCTCCAGTGAAAAGTTGGATCTGAATTCTGTGCCCATGAAATTATTTCCCCACGGGTATGTCGGACCGCCTTCATCCAGAGCCGCACGCCACCACTGATCCCAGGAAGGCAATTCTTTTCCAGCCCAACGAGCATACGCAGTAGCTTCTATCCACGAAACGCCCGTTATAGGGTAGTTTTCGGTGCCGGCTGAATAATTTCCACCCGACCACGTTCGAGGCCCAGGCAATCCACTGCGATCTACGAACGAAGCCAGATCATATTCGCCATCCACCCACAAGTCCGTGTTGCGGTATCCTCCATCTGAGACAAATGCCAGATACATCCCGTTTGTGATCTCCGTGCGATCCATCCAGAACGCATCAATGAGAACGCCATCCGGAGAAAGCCCCGCTTCAACCAAAACCATACCTGGTGGCGACTCCATCAGAAGTCTGGAAATCTCCACAATCTGTCCGGATTCAATAAAAACCTTCGTTTCTGATTCAATCTGATTGTCCAGACGCATCACAACCAGATATTCCCCTGATATCAGGGAGATTTCGCTCAGTGGCGTATTCCCGATTGGTTGCGAAAGGTGATCGCCAAATGTCTCCAACGGACTGACTCTGGTAACAGAAACGAGCGCGCTTTCAGGTGTAGTGGAAACGGTCAGGGTTCCCGAAAGAGAGGCCACGATATCTTCTACCGCTCCATTTCCTGCTCCGACTCCGGCCGATACCAGGAGTTCAAACACCGTATCAGTCTGCCCTGACTCCACTGCAACCTGAAGAGCTTCCATGTCAACGGAAACACCACTTTGCTGCCACAGCATGAACAACACTGCCACGAGGGCAACTCCAAGAGCCAGGAGCGTAAACCTTTTATTCAGTCTAGGCATTGGGACGCTTGGCGTCGCCGAAGACCCGCTACCGGAGGTATTCTCCAGTTGATTCAATACCTCGTGCGCATTCTGAAACCGATTATCAGTTTCTTTCTGGAGGCAACCCCGAATTAGGCTGGACAGGTGTTCGGGTGTATCCGGCGGAATATCCGGATCCTGGTTCAGGATGGAATAGAACATAGCCTGCTCGTACTCACCGCCAAACGGTTTATTTCCGGTAAGCATCTCGTACAACAGAACGCCAAGACTCCAGATGTCTGACCGGGGATCGATGGACTCTCCCTGTATTTGTTCGGGGGACATGTACGCCGCAGTCCCAACAGTTTGCTTTGTTTTGGTTAAATCTGCCAGTCCAGCCAGCTTTGCCAGTCCAAAATCCAGAATAACTGCCCGATCCGAATCCGTAATCAGAATATTTGCAGGTTTGATGTCGCGATGCACCACGTTTTCGCCATGTGCTGCGGCCAATCCCGCTGCTATCTGCTTTATCAGTGAGGAGGCCCTGTCAACTTCCAGGGGACCTTCTGCTATGATCTCTTTGAGTGTCTTGCCTTCATACAGAGCCATCGCAAGAAATAACTGTGCCTCGCTGGTTTCACCAATCTCATGGATCGTACACACGTTTGGATGTTTGAGTCCTGAGGCAGTCTGCGCTTCCTGTTTGAATCGTTCTATCGCCGTCTTGTCAGCCGAGAGCTCGGGTGGAAGGAATTTGAGCGCGACACGGCGCTTCAGTTTTTGGTCCTCCGCGACGTAAACAACACCCATCCCACCTCTTCCCAACACTTCCAGAATGCGAAAATGAGATACTATTTGACCTGGTTGGGGCATGCTTGAGGGTACGGAATAAAGAACATAACAAACATCTTTTGAACCATGGCATAACTACCGTGTTTGGCCACCACTCTCCCCGATATTCATGAAACGTCTCCTTCCTTTGCTTCTCCTGCTGGCCGGATGCCAGAGCGAGCATTCGCGCTCCTCCCAGAAAGTAATCGTTTCTAACCGCCTCAGCGAGGATGGGAGTCGCACCTTTTGGCTTCCAAATACGGCCAATGAGGACCTGCATCCTCCGTCGTGTCATCGCGACAATTGGCATGATTTTTTATTCCTGATTACCCTTAACATTGTGTAGAGCCACTGGTGCCCTCATGTTCAGATCACACCGATAGATTCGCATACGGGTCGCTCACGTAAAATGTGCATGTCAAGTGCGGCCTGGAATCAAGACCTGTTGCTGTGCAGCCTGCTGAATGAAAGCGGTTCCCTCGTGATTTTCGATAATTTTTACAGCTGCTGTTGTACTCAGTGTGTGAATGCAAGCGTGGTGAACGGACAATACAGCATCTTGAAGAGCAGGATTTTGCTCCAATCGAGTGACTTTTAATCCGATACTCTTGCATTTGTCATAAGAAAGATGTCGATCATGCGATTTTGACAGCGCATGATCAGAAAGCTCTGTTACAATAGTTTGGACCTTGACTATTTTCGCATTCGTTTTTCTACCCTTGAACATTCCTGTTAAGAGCCAGTCGGAAACCATATCATTTGACCAATCGATAGCCTTTTCACATTCCTGGACGAAAGCGGGTGGATACTTGGCGACAATTTGCTGCCAGATCGGTATAGTTTGAGGAGTATTTTGAGCAGCTTGCAGTGCCCTATTAAATTCTTCGACTACCCCGTGTGCCGCAATTCCTTGAAATTGAGGATCTACAGGCCCAAGACTTGATTGCTTCCCCATCACAATTTCCTTGCAAGCACACGCGATCATCGTTCCTGCTGACATTGCCAGCTGAGGTATGAATGCCCGCATATTATCTCCAAACATTGCTCTTAAATAATCAACAATGGATTCGGTCGCGGCTGTTTCGCCGCCAGGAGTATGCAGCAATAAATCCAGCCCTTTTGCTGTGTCCAGATTATGGATCACTGTCATCAGGCCATTCTTGTCGGCATCGTTTACTTCCAAACGGGTGACTCCCTTCTTCTGCAGCCAACCTGAGTAATAGATAATGACATTTCGACCGGTCAGATCATATAGCTCGCTGAGATACTTTCTCCGAATAATATCGAACTTGCTTCCGGCCGCACTAATCTCATCGAGCAGTTCATTCCAATTAGGCACTTCAGGAATCCTCCAACTCGTCTGAATTGACTCCTGCTCTGATAAAATGGACAGATTTTTCCGTAATTGATGCCTTCTGATACTGACTCGATTTCGTATCTAGCGACAGACGGGTTTGTTCAGAATCAATCCCTAATGTCTTATAATTAGATTTGATTTCGCGAATTCGTTTGGCTGTTTTTTTAGAATCCATTGTCACCTGAAGCTTCGATTATTCCGGATACAACCTTTCGGGCTAAATTATGTTACCATAGCGGGCAGCTCGTGTGCGCTTACTGATATAAGTCTAACTACGAAATCAGCATAATACAATAAGCAATAATGCACATTTTTAGACCATTCCGATCTCGAAAGTCGATCAAGATGCGAAAAGTCTTCGGCTTCTTCGTTTAGTGGGATAGCTCAGGTCAAGACAAACCCGACATCCTATCAGTCCAAGATGAGGATGGATATACAGGTATTTCCGTCTGGCTAGCGTCTCGATGCTCACGCAACTGGGACACTGCAACCACCACCTCACGCCTCCATAGTTATTACACTTGGTATACGTCAGATCTACATCAACTGGGAGTGTCTTCCGTGAGAACGAAAACCTTATTACTCCAACAATTGAGCATACACGATTAGCATCTTGACCAAGTAGGTAGGTCATACTGGCGATGCATTTATTCCCTGGTGGGACCTCCCAAGCGATCTTATGCACGACCCCTTTATCAACGCCAAGGGGGAAGAGGTCATTTATCGAAAAACGAGCACATTCACTGGTGCGTGTCTTTCTCGTGTGAAACGTCCAACGTGTTGATCCCCAGCCACCCATTTATTCGAATCATCTACAATTGATCGTATATGGCCTAAGATTTCAAAAATTGGTCGGCAATTTTTAAGCGACTATCGCATGAATGGACAGAAGAAAATTCCCCCCATACCCCCCCTCATCGTAACTCGAAGGAGATACTTATTCGACGTGTTTGTTCTACCTATGTTCTCCCTATAAAACAATACCCCATGCAGGTCAACGACTTACATGGGGTATGAGTGGGTCATAGGGGATTTGAACCTCTGACCTCTACGATGTCAACGTAGCGCTCTAGCCAACTGAGCTAATGACCCGAATCGAGGAGTTGTCAGCGTCAGGGGAAGGCCCAGGATTAACTACCTCTCGAAGGGCGGCAAAGATACTCCCACTTGGGAGGCGTTTCAAGGATTCAATTAGAATCCCACGCGAAGAGCGAATACTGGCCACTCTTCTATCGGAGGGGCCAGCGATGCGGAAACGGATAGTCGGCGAGAACGGGTGGCTTTCCTGGCCGCGATCGCGCCCGAGATGAGTCTGTTCGCGATGAGTGAAGCTATCAGTATTGAGCGCCGCCGGCGAAGCGATTCCGCATCGTCTCGAAGGTCTCGAAATCGTTCATAGTCCCTCTGTGATTCCCATTCCCAGTGAAAGGCTGGATCGCTCACGTAGTCTATAAGGTCCCACGCTCGATTGCGGAGCATCGTCTCCAGATACAGATCCGAAGATTCGAATGAGGCCAGATTCAGGTAAAAGGTTCGGTCTTTTCCATCGAGTTGCGCTCCCGAAGACCGGGAGGCCAGTGTCGTGTAGGAGTTCTCCAGATGATTGCGCTGCCACTCGCCCCCAAAGAGGGCTAGCCAGAGTCCAACGTCCGCCGCAGTGTACGCTACCGCCCATCGGGTCCAGCGTCCTCCTTCGACATATTTATGGCCTAGCCCGGGAAGTAAAATTGAGTAGAGGAGCGCCTTTTTGACAGAGACGGATTCAGTCGCAGTGGTCCCGGTGACGGATTGTCCGTAGGTCATAGTCGGGGCCAGACCCACCGTCATCGAGAAACAGAAGATGGTCAGGAGAAGGATGCGCTTCAACAGATCAATACCAGCCGAGTTGGAGGATCGCTTTCAATCGAAGTGATTGCACAAAATGATTACACGAAATGATTACACAGTGCAATCAGCCACATCAACGACAATGGGGGTCACTGGATCCGTAGAAAATGAGCAGGGCCAATCCGACGCTCAGTTACTGGGCGAGCCGGCGAAGACGACGGAATGGGAAGTCATCGAAAACATCTTCGACGATGTCTTTGTCCACATTTCGTCCTTCAATGTTCAGCGCGACGACGAAGCGTTCTTCGATGATTACTACGCCCTGAATCTCGGCATCACGACCATCATATTGCGCCGCTTCAAAACCTGGATAGCCGGAAAACTTGCGGGTTCTCTTGAAGCCATCCCGATCTTCTTCGTCAATATCCTGATTTATGTAATCGAAGCCCATCGCGAGAAGACCTTTCATGGTGCCGGTGTCGAAGATGGTCACCTGCATGTCGATGTCTTCCGATTCATACTCAGCTTCCAGCTTGGAAACGCGCATTCCGAAGCCACCCTTATTGGCACCCTTCATTCCGATGCGCTCCATGCCTTCTATTTCGTCTGCGAGCAGACTCCTGAAGTCTCGATAGTCTACGACGGTTACGTCCGCATCTTCCTGGATTCGAGAACCGATTTCTTCTAGAAGTTCTCCTACTCGGGCCATGCCGCTTGCGACGGTTTCTTCCACTTCGCGACCAATTTCCTGGAGCTCTTCCCGAGACATGTCGTCTTCAAATCGATCTTCAATGCGATCCCGAAGATCTTCTATCTGATCTTCAGCCCGCTCCAGTTCTCGCTCGAGTTCTTCCCCGATGTCCTGGGCCACGTCCTCAGAAATGGTGTCTGCATCACGCCGGTCGTTTTCATCGGCGCAGCTGTACACACTAACGCAAAAAAAGCCTACGATGGCCAATACGGCGAATATTCTCATTGCTGAGCTCTGTTCGGTGCCTGGGTATTCACGAAATCAATGTTGTGGTACGCAGGCACGCGGAAAAGGTGACACATTCCTGCCATAAATCAGGTCCGGTCGACTACATGCTTCTCCGGTACTGACCGCCCACTTCGAAGAGTGCGTGGGTGATGTCTCCAAGAGAACACACTGGGACCGCATCCATGAGGGCTTCAAATGTATTCAATCCGGCCCTGGCGACTTCCTGCAGCTGGGCCAGAGCCGCAATTCCTTTCTCGCGATTTCGCGCCTGGAAGGAGCGAAGATTGTCGATTTGACGCCGTTTTTCTTCCTCAGTGGAGCGCATCAAGGCAACAGGAGCCTCGGCGCTTCCGTCTTCTGCAATGTCTTCGCGAAACGTGTTCACACCAATTACGGGCAATTCGCCGGAGTGCTTCTTTCGTTCGTAGAAGAGGCTCTCTTCTTGGATTTTTGAGCGCTGATACATGGTCTCCATCGCTCCCAGCACGCCGCCGCGGTCGTTGATCCGATCGAATTCACTGAGTACCGCTTCTTCCACCAGATCGGTCAACTCATCGGTGATATAGGCGCCCTGGATCGGATTTTCATTTTTCGCCAGCCCGAGCTCCCGATTGATGATGAGCTGAATGGCGATCGCACGGCGGACACTTTCTTCGGTGGGCGTTGTGATAGCTTCGTCGTAAGCATTGGTATGCAATGAGTTGCAATTATCGTAGATGGCCATGAGGGCCTGCAGCGTGGTCCGGATATCATTGAACTGGATTTCCTGAGCGTGCAGGCTCCGTCCAGACGTCTGAATATGATATTTCAGTTTCTGACTGCGAGCATTACCGCCGTATCGATTCTTCATTGCGACGGACCAGATTCTCCTGGCGACTCGGCCAATTACGGAGTACTCCGGATCCATTCCATTTGAAAAGAAGAAAGAGAGATTGGGAGCGAAGTCGTCGATCTTCATTCCCCTGGCGAGGTAGTACTCGACGAAGGTGAATCCATTCGACAGCGTGAACGCAAGCTGGCTTATCGGGTTGGCGCCGGCCTCGGCGATGTGATATCCTGAGATGGAGACGGAATAGAAGTTTCTGACCCCATTATCGATGAAGTGCTGTTGTACGTCTCCCATCATGCGGAGGGCGAATTCGGTGGAGAATATGCAGGTGTTCTGGGCCTGGTCTTCTTTCAGAATATCTGCCTGCACGGTACCGCGAACCACTTTGAGGGTCTCGGTTTTGATACTCTCATAGATCTCAGCTGGCAACAGGCCCCAGTCGACCAATTGCAATCCGTGCGTGCCCAGCAGGCCGAGTCCGGTCCCGTCATGGGACTGGGGGAGGCCGTCCACTGGTCCCATGGGTCCGGTGGGAGAGTACTCAGGGCCGCTCTTTCCGAGTTTTGCCTGGATTTTTTTCGACACGCCCTCCCAGGAACCGTCTTTCCTGAAGTGGTCTTCAATGCGTTGATCGACGGCCGTATTCAGAAACATGGCCAGAAGCATGGGCGCCGGCCCATTTATGGTCATGGATACACTCGTGGAAGGATTGCTCAGATCGAAGCCGGAGTACAGCTTCTTCATGTCATCCAGCGTGCAGATCGAGACTCCGGCGTTTCCGACCTTCCCGTAGATATCGGGGCGTTCGTGCGGATCGAAGCCATAGAGGGTCACCGAATCGAATGCCGTCGACAGTCTCTTGGCAGGGTTGTCCTCGGACACGAGATGGAAGCGGCGATTTGTTCTCTCCGGGCTTCCCTCGCCAGCGAACATGCGGGTCGGATCTTCTCCGACTCGCTTGAAGGGGAAGACGCCAGCGGTGAATGGAAAGTAGCCGGGTAGATTTTCCAGCAGAGCGTAGCGAAGCCGCTCGCCTGGCTCTTTCGTTCTGGGCAGTGCTACGCGGGGCACCATCGTTCCGGACAGGGATTCGGTAAAGAGTGGCACCGTGAAAGAGCTCCCGCGAACCTGATAGCTGATTTCCTTTGAGCGGTACTGTTTTTCCAGATCCTCCCACCCTTCAATGATAGCCTTGGATCGGTGATCCAGACGCTCCCACCAGCGCTCGGCCATCTGCTCCAGGCGCGGCGTGAGGAGATCTCTATCCTCCGGCCCCCACTCATTCAGTTGGAGGAGCGCGCCAGCGACCTCGCCCCATTTTCTGGCGTATGCGATCTGAGATTCCGCGCGAGAGCGGTAGTCGCGGCATACATCTGAGATATCTCCGAGATAGCGTTGACTTCGAGCGGGGATCAGCGCCTGGGCATCGCCACCTTCAACCGGCTCGTCGTCGGATGAGTAGGTACCTGAAGGCCGACCAAAGGAGAAATCTGTATTCAGTTTGTCGAGAAGGGCCAGGTATAGATTGGTGACGCCTCGATCGTTGAAGTGGGACGCCATGGTCGGATACACCGGCATCGCGACCGGACTTACGTCGAAATCGGCCCGGTTGCGCTGCATTTGTTTTCGTACATCGCGCAACGCATCCTCACTTCCTCGCTTTTCAAATTTGTTTAATGCGACAAAATCGGCAACATCCAGCATGCCAATTTTTTCGAGTTGTGTCGGAGCTCCAAATTCCTGCGTCATGACGTAGACCGAAATATCGGTCATGTCTGCGATCTCTGTGTCGCTCTGACCAATGCCAGCGGTCTCCAGGATGATGAGTTCGAAGCCCGCCGCCTGGCACACTGCGATGGAATCCTGAAGCGCCTTCGATGTGGCACGATTGGCCTGCCGGGTCGCGAAGGATCGCATGAACACATGTTTGCCAGCGTCGTCGTAAATCGCATTCATGCGAATCCGATCTCCGAGGAGCGCCCCACCCGTTGAACCTCGAGTTGGGTCGACGGACAGAACGGCAATGTGTAGATCGTCGAAGTCTGTGATGAACCGACGAACAAGCTCATCGGTGAGCGTGGATTTTCCTGCACCGCCGGTACCCGTAATACCGATGGTCAGTGTTTGCTTTAAATCGAGTGCTGCACCGTCACCGGAAGCGGCGGACACTTCTTCGGAGGCCGACTCGATGTTTGACAGGGCACGGGCGATGGCGCTCGGATTGATTTCCGCGCCGTCGTCAGATTGCGGGATTTGGCCATTTCCTGATTCCAGTGCGGTAACGGAAAAATCACACTCCTTGATCATCAAGTCGATCATACCGCGAAGACCCAGCTCCAGTCCATCCTCTGGGGAAAAAATGCGTGTTACCCCATACTCGTGGAGTTCCTTTATTTCCGCAGGTACGATTACCCCTCCTCCTCCGCCAAATACTCGAATATGGCCAGCCCCTCGTTCGGTCAGCAGGTCGACCATATACTTGAAATACTCCATGTGGCCGCCCTGATAGGACGAAACTGCAATGCCCTGAACATCCTCCTGGATGGCGGTATCAACGATTTCCTGGACCGCGCGATTATGGCCGAGGTGTATAACCTCCGCTCCTGCGGACTGAAGTACTCGCCGCATGATATTTATTGCGGCATCGTGACCGTCAAAAAGACTGGCAGCGGTCACGAAACGGATGTGATTCGTCTGCGAATAGGTGGTATCGGTGCCAGTTGCTTCCATTAGCGCAATAAACGGCCTTGAGGCTAATTCAGGTGGTTTTCCTACAGTCGAGGCATACGCCCGTGGGTCCTTCAGGTTTTAGACGTGGACATGAATTTAACGCTGTTAACCTGTTTCTGGCCTGTCGTCCACCTATTGTGGGTTCGACTCAAAAGCCAGAGAAAGCACATATTCTTGTTCAATGGTGAAGCGTGCGGTCCAGGATTGACCTTGCGGGTCCGTCGCCAGGGCAGATCCGGCGTCCAGGTCGATCGCCAACTCCACCTTTTTCGGAGATCTGCGTAGGCCCGTCCCGTTCGCCTTCAAAACGGCCTCCTTCAGAGTCCAGCACAGGAACAGCGATTGCGTGAAGTCGAGGGGCAGTTCTTGAATGTGCTGCCGTTCACCGTCGGCCAGAATGTAGTTCAGCAATTCTTCAGGCTTTTCGCGGATCACTTCCAGATCGACACCGACATTTCGTGGAGCGGCGATGGCAATTGCCTGATCGCCTGAGTGTGCAAGAGACAAATAAAGTCCTGAATTTGGGCACGCCAGTCTTCCGGACTGTTCCACGATCAGGACGACGTCGCGCGGCGGCACCCCAAGATGCCTAGCCAACAGTGAGCGCAAAGCCACTCGGCCCAATGTGAAACTGCGTTGTCGTCCCTCACTCTTCATGCCCGAACGGCGAGCGATTTCAGCATCCGTCAGAAATCGCGTCCATGACCCGTCGATCTCGTCGTCATATGACATCTGACAAATCAGGATGTCTTCGGGAAGACCGCTCAGCGTTGGGTGCATGGCAAAAACAAACTAGGACGGTCCTTCCAGGGCCGTCGTCTCTCTGGCGAACTGGTTAGTGGACAGCATCAAAGTTAGTCGCCACCGCGCTCCAGTTTACGATGTTCCAGAAAGCGGCGACGTAATCTGGGCGCCGGTTCTGATAGTTCAGGTAATATGCGTGCTCCCAGACGTCGAGACCCAGTAAAGGGGTATCTCCATTCATGTGAGGACTGTCCTGGTTTGCGGTCGAATACACTTTCAGAGCGCCCGAAGCTTCCTTGACCAACCAGGCCCATCCAGACCCGAAGCGCGTGCCAGCAGCAGCAGCGAATGCGGCTTGAAAGTCTGAAAAAGATCCAAATGCACTGTCTATCGCCGCCCCTAGCGCACCCTCAGGAACTCCGCCGCCGGAGGGAGACATGATTGACCAGAAGAGAGAGTGATTGGCATGGCCGCCACCATTATTTCGAACCGCACCCCGGATGGCATCCGGGACGTTCTCAATGTCCTTGAGCAGTTCGACAACTGATTTACCGGCCTGCTCCTCATGACCCTCCAGCGCTGCGTTCAGTTTTGCGACATAGCCGGCGTGATGCTTGCCATGATGGATCTGCATGGTGCGTTCATCGATGATGGGTTCGAGAGCGTCATGAGCGAAAGGGAGGTCGGGGAGTGTATGAGGCATCTTGATAGTGCGTGCTTGGTGAGGGGGTCGGCTCGTAGGCGAACAGATAATGTACGAACGTCACTGTTTCGAGGCATCCCGTCGAAAAGTGTGTGCATCGGCTCCAGTTACCTTCCGAGTGCAGTGGTCACGACGGAGCCTGACTGGAAGAATCCGTCGGTGAGCTCAATGACCGAAGTTGTGAGTCCGAATACGAACAGCAGGATGACACACAGTACAATTACGGCGGCAGAGCTTCGCGGAATCGTGAATGAGTCTGCCAGTTTTGAAGAGGCTTCGGTCTCTGTTTTCATAAACATGACCACCAACACCCGCAGATAATAGTAGGCTGAGACGGCGCTGGCGAGGACCCCAATGACGGCCAGCCAGACGAGTCCGGCGTCAACTGCTGGTGCGAAAACGGCCCATTTACCCAGAAAACCCGCCAGTGGCGGAAAACCAGACAGGCTGAACATGAATACGACCATCGCCCAGCCGAGAAGCGGTTTTCGGTAGCCAACTCCCGCGAGTGAATCGAGCGTCTGCTCACTGCCTTCCTTGCCATCCCACTCGAGTAGCGCGACGACACCGAACGCTCCAATGTTCATGATGATGTACACCATGAGGTAGAACAACGCGCCTGAGTATCCTTCCACAAGCCCCGAGGACAGGCCAACGAGAACGTATCCAGCATGCGCAATCGAAGAGTAGGCCAGCATGCGCTTTACGTTCTGCTGTGACAGTGCAATGATGTTGCCAAGAACCATGGTGATAACGGCAAAGACAGCGAGAACCTCCGTCCAACGTTCGGTGGGAAGGGCCTTGTACAGAATGATGATCAAAGCTCCGAAAGCCGCCGTTTTAGATGCCGTGGCCATGAAGCCGGCAATGGGCGTGGGAGCACCCTGATACACGTCCGGCGTCCACATGTGAAACGGAGCCGCGCTGACTTTAAACAGGAATCCGACCAGAAGCAGAGAAACGCCGCCCCAGAACATGACCCCGCCGCCGCCATCGACCCCGGCTTTCATCGCAGAGAAATCCATCGTTCCCGTCGCGCCATACAGCAGCGCGATGCCGTACAGGAAAAATCCGGTTGAGAAGGCTCCGAGGAGAAAGTACTTGAGGGCACTCTCGGAGGATCCTGACTCGGAGCGGACGAATCCGGTGAGGATGTAGAGGCAAATTGACATGGTCTCCAGGCCCACGAACACAGCGATCAAATTGTTTGCAGCGCCAAGAACCAGCATGCCCACTGTCGCGAACAATATCAGCGCGTACACCTCTCCAATGTTGTGTCCAATCTTTTTCAGATAAGGAACGGACAGGATGACGGTGAGCACTCCGCTGCCAAGGACCAGGGCGTTCACGAAAGCTGCTGAACCGCCCGTTCGTAGCATGTCGTAATAGGCGGTGCCTTCACCGCCGCCCAACCCCATGATCTCAACAATAAATCCAGCCAAGAGCGCCGAACCGGCGATCCACGGTGTGGCAACGTGCCTGTTGTTGAATGCATCGAATACAACCAGAACAAGGCCGGCCAGGCTCACAATGACGAGCGACAGCGTCGCTGCCATGTCGCCCCACATTAGAGAATATGCTTGAGAAAGGTCCATATTTAGTGCTAAATCCAGGAAATGTCGTTGATGCGTCGCGCGAGCTCTAAGTCTTTGGCTGTCACCCGGTTGCCGGCATCATGGGTGCTCAATGCAATGTGAACCTGCGAATAAACATTGGAAAGTTCGGGATGATGATTCATCGCTTCGGCTTCAAACGAGATCCTCACAATGAAGCCGATCGCTTCACGAAAATCGCCGAACTGGAATGTCTTTCCGATAGAGTTTTCCGCAAAATGCCAGCCGTCAAGTTGCTCGAGGGCACGATCGATTTCGGGCTCGGATAGCGGAGTGTTGTTTGGTGTTTCCATATCAGAATACCCAGCCGCTGAAGAATATGATGTAAATGATGGCGTAAATCGGGACCAGAATCGGGATGGCATATCGGATGATGTATCCCATGAATGAGGGCGTTTGCACTCCATTGGCTTCCGCGATCGCCTTGACCATGAAATTTGGGGCGTTGCCTATGTAGGACATGGCTCCGAAAAACACAGCGGCAACAGAAATTGCCTGTAGGTAAATTGCGGAATCGATGCCGTTTGCGAAGGCCAGCACGGAGGATGGATCGTTCACATCCATGCCGAACTTACCCATCGCCGCCGCGAGAAAATTCAGATAGGTCGGCGCGTTGTCCAGGATTCCGGATAGCGTCCCCGTTCCCCAATAAAACGTTCCGACCGAAAGCGCATCCGCATTTTGCTGTGCGAAATTGCTGATCAGTTGGAGAGCCGGCTGCATGGTTGCAAAGATCCCGAGAAAGAGCCAGCCGACTTCTCGAATTGGCTCAAAATGAAACTCGTTTTTTTCGAACGCGGTCTTGTTCGCCGTCAGGTAGGCGAGGACCGCGACCGTCACCATGACGATCTCGCGAATGCCAAACGGAACATGCCAGAGCTCGTTCAGATTGGGCACCCACTCGAAGATGTTTGGATCGATGAACACCGAAACGATGATGATGGCGACCCAGAAAAAACTCTTGGTGCCAATCATGGATACGACGGGTTGGTCGGGATCAGGATCGGGACTGTCCGCCTTGTTTCGGGAGTCCAGGACCCAGAATACCCCCAGGATGAGCGCGGTGGCAGGAAACCATATGTACCATACGTTGGTCATCGTCCAGAAAAACGGGACTCCCCGCAAGAACCCGAGGAACAGGGGTGGATCTCCGATCGGCGTGAGGGCTCCTCCTACGTTTGCCACCAGGAAGATGAAAAAGACGATGTGGTATGCTTTCAGGCGCCCCTTATTCAGGCGCATGTAGGATCGAATAAACAGCATTGCTGCTCCCGTCGTCGCGATCACGTTCGCGATGACCGACGCAACAAACAACAATATCACGTTGTTGCGCGCCGTCCCTTTGATGTTTATGTGCAGATAAACACCCGAAGCGGCTATGAACAATGATGCCACCAGCGCAATGAATGAGATATACTCAGAGATCGCGTGCTCCATTGGAAGGATGGAGTCCATCACAAAAATGTAATAGGACGCTACAAAAAGCCCGAGACCAATGGAATACTTGGGATAATTATGATGCCAGTGTTGGGCGAAGAAGAGAGGTCCCGTAGCGATCATGATCAGAATCAGTGCGAACGGAATGATCATCCATAGGGGTGGCAAGGGGCCGTGATCGTCTGCGTGCTCTTCCTGCGCTTCCGCTCCGGCTCCGTGCTCTTCGCCAGTCGGGGCATCAGCTTCGTGATCCTGAACGGGCTCCTGGACCGCCTCCATTTCTTGTTGAGTGACCACCCCAATTCCATCCGCACGAACCGACTGCATTCCCGCCACCATGAATCCCAAAATCAGGATCAGGGACAGCCGGGACGACAGACAGGAAATTACGGACAGAGAGCGCATCATTTGCAATTCTTCATCTTATCAGTGAATGGGGTCTGGAGGCAAAACCTCAGGGTCATCCAGGTCTTCTGCCAGGTTTTCTACCTGGTCTTCTGCGCCCGGAGCAACATACGCCACACTGTCTCTCAGTCCTGCCGAAACCTCCGCGGCGATTCGTTTGCTTTCGATCATCTCCAGCAAATCATTTACGGCGGGCTCACTCTTGGCGAGAAACGGGGCAGGGGCGATTCCCATCACCACCATCAGCACCCCGAGAGGAATCAAGAGGGCCAGTTCTCGCCTGTTCAGATCCTGCAGGGACGCATTTTCTTCGCGATCTATGGTCCCCCAGAACATTCGGTAGACCATGTGTAATAAATAAACAGCCGCCAGGATGACACCAGTCGTCGCGAGTGCAATCAGGATCGGACTGTCGAGCACCGTGCTCTTGAATGAGCCCACCAAGATCAGAAACTCTCCCACAAATCCGTTCAAGCCCGGTAGGCCAGCAGAAGCGAGTACACTCAAGATCATGAAAAACGTGAGCATGGGAACGGATGATGCGAGTCCTCCATAGTCGGCCATGTCCCGGGTGTGCCGGCGCTCGTAGAGCATTCCGACGATCAAGAAGAGTGCTCCCGTGGAGATGCCGTGGTTGATCATTTGAATCATCGCGCCCTGCATCGATTCCACCGTGAAGGCAAAAATTCCGAGGACGACGAACCCCAGGTGACTCACCGATGAATACGCGACAAGCTTTTTCGCGTCACTCTGCGCCCTCGATACCAGCGCCCCGTAGATGATACCGATGATGGCCAGGACGGCGAAGGTCATTGCGTATTCCTGAGCGGCATTCGGGAAAAATGGCAGGCAGAAACGGACCAGCCCGTACGTACCCATCTTCAGAAGTACACCGGCCAGAATGACCGAGCCACCCGTAGGCGCCTGGACGTGTGCGTCGGGCAGCCAGGTATGAAAAGGAAACAGGGGTACTTTGATGGCGAACGCCAAGGCAAACAGCAAAAACAGCCAGCCCTGGGTCTCGATGGGCATATTGAACGAGACCAGCTTGTACCAGTCCGTTGTGAATACGCCGGCATTGACCACGTCCCCGGCGGCGTATCCCAGGTAGATGAGTGCTACCAACATGAGAAGCGAGCCCACTAGTGTGTAGAGAACGAATTTGAGAGCCGCGTACACGCGGTTCTCGCCCCCCCATATCCCAATGATGAAATACATCGGGATAAGCGTCAGCTCGAAAAAGATGTAAAACAGAAATATGTCGAAAGCGGCAAATACGCCCGTCACGCCGGTCTGCAGGATGAGCAGCAGCGTGTAGTAAGGTTTGTGCGACTTGCCGATGTAATTCCACGACGATAGCACAACGATGGGCCCCAACAACGTGGTCAGCATGATGAGCAGCAGATTCAGCCCGTCGATTCCCACAAAGTATTTGATGTCGAATCGTTCGGGGAACCAACTACCCGACAGATCCGCGAGCTGGGGCGCAGTGGATGTCGAGATAGCAGGATCGAAGCCGAGGTACAAGCCGATCGACACAATAAAAGTGAGAACGGTTACGCCCAGCGCCGACCATTTGATGGCCGATTCGCTTTTCGAGAGCATCGTCACAACGGCTCCCGCCAGTGGCAGGAAGATGACTATCGATGTGAGGAACGGAATATTCATGTACTTATTTTTGGAGCCTGGTGCAAAGGCTCAGGTCAGAACAGCATCAGCCAGCCGAGTAAGATGACTCCGAAAACGATGGCGGCGGCGTAAGAATGCACGATACCCGTTTGGATATATCGCATCGTAAAACTTGCACCACGTGTGAAAAAGCCTACGAAATTTACCAGACCGTCGACCACGTATTTATCGAAGGGAGCCAGACCGTGGATGGCGCCGCCGATGAGCGGTCGAACAATTGTGCGATCGTACGCCTCGTCGACGAAATACTTGCCCTTCCACAGGCGGTAGAGTCCTCCAAATCGGGAAGACAGTTTTTCGTCGAAGGTCAATCCTTCCGCACTGTACCACTTCCAGGCCATCCCAACCCCGAAGAGTGCGATCAGCGATGAAAATGCGATAAGGCCCCATTCAAGAGCCACGGGGACATGACCCTGAACCGCGTACTCCGCCACAGGTGCATCGCCACCAGCCAGGAAGTGATGTATCCAATTCAGATCACCGTGAGCGATTACCGCCGGTATTCCGACGAAGCCTCCGACAGCGGCCAGTCCAGCCAGAATCCAGAGCGGCGCGGTCATCGACCAGGGTGATTCGTGAGGATGGATAGTGTCGGCGTGGGGCCAGCGCTCCTCTCCTTCGAATGTCAGAACGTACGCCCGCGTCATGTAGACGGCGGTTAGCAGAGCCGTGACAATCCCGACGCCGTAGACCAGCCAGCCTACCAGATGCCCGTCATATCCAAATTCGAATGCCTTGAACAGGATTTCGTCTTTCGAAAAGAACCCCGAAAGAAGGGGAATTCCCGCAATGGCCAGTGTAGAAATCAGAAACGTCATGCGGGTGGCGGGCATGTATTTCTTGAGCCCACCCATCGTGCGCATATCCTGCGCATCCAGTTCGTGTCCGTGCCCGTCATGGCGAGTTCGTGCTCGACGTGATGCATGGAATGGATTACGCTTCCAGAACCAAGAAACAGGCAAGCCTTGAAGAAGGCGTGGGTCATCAGGTGGAATATGGCTACGTAGAACGCGCCAACACCAGTCGCCAGAAACATGTAGCCGAGCTGCGAGATCGTCGAGTAGGCCAAGACCTTTTTGATGTCATTCTGTGTGATCGCTATCGTTGCGGCGACGAGGGCAGTCAATGCGCCGACCACAGCAATGATGGTCATGATGACAGGGGCGCTCAACACAATCACCGAAAGGCGAGCCAGCAGATACAGTCCCGACGTAACCATCGTGGCGGCATGGATGAGCGCAGAAACGGGTGTCGGGCCGGCCATCGCGTCGGGGAGCCAGGTAAAGAGAGGAATCTGTGCGCTTTTGCCCGTGGCTCCAATGAAAAGCAAGAAGACGACCCAGTTGATCGAGCTCTGATCCATTGATGGTGCTCCGGCGAGCAGTGAATCAAAGTCCAGAGCGCCAAGCTCACGGAACAGGATGAACATGGCCATCAGGAAGGCAAAGTCCCCGACACGATTCATGATAAAGGCCTTGTTCGCCGCCGCGCTGTTCTTGAGATCCTTGTACCAGAATCCGATGAGGAGATAGGAGCACAGACCCACTCCTTCCCAGCCGAGGAACAGGACCACCAGATTGTTGCCCAGCACCAGATTCAGCATGGCGAAGATGAAAAGGTTCAGATATGCGAAAAAGCGCCAGTATCCGTCATCTCCATGCATGTATCCGGTCGAATAGAGGTGGATCAGGCCGCCCACGCCGGTGATGATCATCGTCATCAGGAGAGACAACTGATCGATCCGAAACGCAAAATTGACGGTCAAATCACCCGCCGCCATCCATGTGAAGACGGTGGCGACAATGGCCTCATCCTCAAACGTCACAAATAGATAGACGGCAATCAGAAATGGGAGGGCCACCATGGCGGTAGCTACCGTCCCTATCAGCTTCTCCCTCGTCCGATGCGCTGGCTGGAACAGTCCGAGTAGACCGTTGAAGACAGCTCCGAGAAGCGGCAGCAGGATGACAAGTTCGATTAAAAGTTCAGGATCCATCGGTGACCGAAAGGTGGATACGGCAGTGGTGCGCGTTTCCGGTTGGAGTTAATATCTGACGAGATAAATATTTGCAGGTTAGTACTTGAAGAGGTTGATCTTCGTGATGTCGACAGTCAGCTTGTTGCGGAAAATGGCAATAACGAGTGCGAGTCCGACTGCGGCCTCAGCTGCGGCTACCGACATCACAAAAAAGACAAGCACCTGGCCGGAAGAATCGCCCATCGATTGACTCAGCGCCACCAGTGTCAGATTGACCGAATTGAGCATGAGCTCAACCGACATCAGCATGATGATGACGTTGCGTCGGAACAGGAATCCGAGGACTCCCATCGTGAACAGCAAAGCGCTCAGTGTCAGATACCAGTTGAGGGTGATTTCCATCACGAAATAAATTGGAGATTATTCAGGGGGTGCTCCTTCGTCATACGGGATCCCTCTTCGCGATCACTACCGCTCCTATGGTCGCGGCGAGAAGTAAGATGCCAATGACCTCGAAGATCATCGCGTACTGCGTAAACAGTACTTTTGCGAGAGAGGACGCAGAACCCGTCTCGGCCGCGAGGTCGAGAGATAATGGATCCGGCATCACGTCGAGAGCGTGCGCCAAAATGAACGTCAACATGGCCAAAAGGCCCATTCCCAGCATGAATGCGATGATTCGCTTCCATTCAACACGCTTGAGATCTGGAAGGGATGCCAGATTGAGCAGCATGATGACAAACAGAAACAGGACCATGATCGCCCCGGCGTAGACCAGTACCTGAATGACGGCGATAAACTCGGCATTGAGTGTCAGGTAGAGACCCGCCACGCAGAATAGATTCAGGATGAGCCAGAGCGCGCTGGTGACCGGATTCCTGGAGAGAAGCATTCCAAGTGCTGCGGCCAAGGCGACTGTAGCAAGCACGAAGAACAGAATGGATACGGTCATTAGCGTGGGGTGTGCAAAACTGCGGCAGTGAACCAGGTTCAAAACTGCAAAACCTCGTTCAAGTCGGCGCGCAAATTAGCTAACCCCACAAGGATGGGCAAGAAAAGATCCGATAAAGACGCTGCGAGAAATCGGTCTATCAAGACCGCTTGGATGTGAAGTTCAGTCGGTCTTGGGTAGGCCTGATTTTCGCTGTGTATTGTGTGCGACCTTCAGAGCCATGGCGGCTTCCTGCCGCCGGAAAAGTATTCGCCCCATGCGTCAAGCATTGTTCGCCCCCGCCGTCGATTTCGCTCTCGACACGTCCCTCGATATGGCTACGCAATAGCGTTGCAATCGAGCTCCGCATTTCCGAATCTTGCGGGCGACAATGATGACCGATTCACGCTGCGACGAGAGAGTCTCTCGTAAGATTTCCGTCCAGAATGTGATTTGAGAATTCGTCTCCCGTCCGTCTCAGACGAATCCATGGCTGCTGATAGAAAAGCACATTCACCCCTTTCCAACTACAACTCTGCGTGGCGCGACATCTTCGATGCGCTCCGTGGAAAGCCCCACGACTATACATCCGGCAGTCTGTGGAGAGCCATCATGGTGCTGTCCGTTCCGATGGTACTGGAGATGATGATGCAATCGGTTTTCGAAGTCGTAGACATCTTCTTCGTGGGCCGCCTGGGATCTGATGCCGTTGCAGCGGTGGGACTTACCGCTTCTCTGATCATTATAATTTTCGCGATCGGCCTCGGGTTGAGCCTTGCAGCATCGGCCATGGTATCGAGAAGGATCGGAGAAAAGGACTCCGATGGTGCTTCGCGATCCGCATGGCAGGCGATCGTATTGACGGTTTGTTTTGCCGTTCCAGCCGGTCTAGTCGCCGCCTTTTTTGCTCCCGAATTGTTGAGCCTGATGGGAGCTACTGGATCTGTTCAGGAACTGGGCACAGGCTATGCCGCCGTGATGTTCGGGACGAATCTGGTAATCCTGCTGCTCTTCCTGTTCAACGCAATTTTTCGCGGCGCTGGCGATGCCAGCGCCGCCATGAAAGCCCTGTGGCTGGCGAATATCCTGAATATCATTCTGGATCCAATGTTCATTTTCGGGTTTGGACCCATACCAGAAATGGGTGTTACCGGCGCAGCAATCGCCACCAGCATCGGACGCACATTCGGGGTCGCATTTCAGATCTGGATATTGGTCGGTGGCCGCACGCGGATAAAGCTGAAGCGTCATCACTGCCGGATCGATCGCGTGATCCTGCGCCGCATGCTCAAAATATCTGGTCCCGGAATGCTGCAGTATCTGGTAGGTACGGCGAGTTGGCTGGCCATAATGAGGCTGATTGCAGACTTCGGAAGTGATGCTCTGGCCGGGTATACGGTAGCCATTCGGGTAATCATTTTCGCGCTGCTCCCCTTCTGGGGTATCAGTAACGCGGCCGCCACACTGGTCGGGCAAAACCTCGGCGCGAAGAAGCCCGAAAGGGCGGAGAAATCGGTCTGGTACTGCACGCTGGTGGACATCATATTCCTGAGTGTTCTCGGGGTCATTTTCTGGATCTTTGCTCCCGAAGTTGTAGATCTGTTCGTCGATTCACCGGGCGCCAAGGCAGTGGGTATTGAAAGCATGCGCATACTGACGGCGATATACCCGATTTGGGCTATCCAGATGGTCACGGTGCAGGCATTCAACGGAGCGGGCGACACGACCACACCAACTTGGATTCAGTTTTTCGCATTCTGGATGATTCAGATTCCACTGGCCTGGGCATTGGCGCATCCCGCAGGAATGGGAACGAAGGGTGTATTTTACGCTATCGCACTCGCCCAGGTTGTCGCAGCACTCGTCAGCGCGTATCTGTTCGGAAAGGGAAAGTGGAAAAACATTAAGATTTAATGCGCAGTTTAGGGCGCGAACTCCTCCAGAATTCGATGCATAAGGAACGATTTATGGGCGAAAATCTTTCAGAGCTTCTCCAGATGACAGGCCAAACATCGCTGACGAAGCGTTTTTCGGCTTTGATTGAAGCATCGCCCAACGACGATCGTCGCAGAGGACATCTGCAGTTCGTGCCGGGCCGCATTGAGGTTTTGGGAAAACACACGGACTATGCCGGGGGAGTGAGTTTGACCTGCGCGTCCTCCAGGGGGATCGCGGCCGTAGTATCCCGGCACGATCGGCAGTCGCTGATCATAGAAGATCTGGCCCGATCCCTCAGCATTGAGCTGCCCTTCAGCAGTCCTGCCCCGATCGACGACGCGTCCTGGTCCATCTACCCGTCTACGGTGCTGAATCGGATGATCAGACACTTTGGCGAACCTGAGAGTGGCGTCCGAATCGTGATGGAAAGCGACTTGCCCGGCGCCTCGGGAATGAGTTCATCATCAGCCCTGGTGATCACAGTGCTTCTGGCGCTTCTGAAGGGTGGTGGGATGCAGGCGGCCCGTGCCGCCCTGATGTCGCGCACCGAACTTGTAGAATTTGCGGGAGCCATTGAGTCCGGAGCCGACTTCAGAGATTTCGAGGGAGACGCCGGCGTCGGAACCCGCGGCGGGTCGGAGGACCACACGGCCATATTCCTGTCTCGTCCAGGCGGGCTTGGACTCTACACATACGCGCCCATCGAGGCGCTGCAGGCCGTGCAGTTCCCAGAAGATCACACCTTCGTGATCGGTGGCAGCGGAGTGAAGGCCAAGAAAACCGGTGAGGCCAGACAGCGCTACAATTTGGCCTCACTGAGAGCTTCTGAAGTCGCGAAAGCATGGTCGGAAGACGCCGATGAAGACTGTATGACGATGGGAGAGATGCTGTTATCTCCTTCTTTCGACCGAGAAGCACTGCGGCACTGCATCCGGAATGAAGACCTCTGGAACCGGTATCAGCAGTTCGAAAAAGAATGCGATCTGATTATCCCAAGGGCAATCGAAGCCCTGGTTATGAGCGACTGGAGCACGTTTTCCGAGGTAACCGATCGGTCACAGAAAATGGCCAAAGAGTGGCTCGGAAATCAGACCGGAGAAACCAGCGATCTTGCGCGCCTGGCGCGGGAGCTCGGAGCTAAAGGAGCCAATGGCTTCGGAGCCGGATTCGGCGGAGCGGTGTGGGCGCTCGTTTCCACCGAGTCTGCAAATGCATTCCAGTCCGACTGGAGGGATGCATACCTCGGCCTCCATCCGTCAAGAGCAAGTCAAGCGGTGTTCTTTAAAGACACTCCCTCTGCGGGATGCTGGACGCTCGGAGGAGCATCTTACCCCGCCCTCGATATGCAGCTCTGATCAGGATCAGTCAACCTGAATCTTATCAATCAAACTGAAGGCGCGGCCATATCCTGAGCAGTCCGTACGCGCAAGCCAGTGCCACGGCCGTCACCACGGAAGCGAGTGTGACCTGTCCGTAGAGGAAATAACCGGTCGCGAAAAGGGCTCCGTAAATGGCTCCTGCTCCCAGAATCATGGCAAGAATGGCTTGCGGGAAGTCGGCGCCGTCGCCAGAAGTATCCTCTTCGATCTGTGTGACAATACGCGTCCATCCTCGTCCACCAGGTCGAATCTTGAGATAGAACGCTTTCAGGGTTTCGTCGTCAGTGGGGGAGAACAAGAATGCCGCCGCAACCCAGGCTGCGGTTGTGATGACAACTCCCACGAGCAGTTGCTGCCAGGCTTCGAGTCCAAAACCATCGGTGAATGCGAATATCATGGCGATGGCGAACGAGACAATCATGGCCGTCAGTTCCGATTCGGCATTGATTCGCCACCAGAACCAGCGAAGAATGAAGATGAGGCCCGTTCCCGCCCCAATCTGCAGAACGATATTGAATACCTGTAGCGCATTTTCCAGAAACAACGCCAGCGTGCACGCCACAACCATCAGGATGATGGTTGAAATACGGCCAGCCCATACCTGCTGATTTTCTGTGGCCGCTGGATTCATGAATCGGTGATAGAGATCATTCACCACGATCGAAGAGCCCCAGTTCACCTGGGATGACATCGTTGACATGTAGGCAGCCGCGAGGGAGGTTACCACCAATCCCAGTAGTCCCGCGGGCAGATAGGTCAGCATGGCCGGATAGGCGAGATCATTTCTTACGACGTGCTCAGGAACGTTTGGAAACCGTTCTGCGATGGACGCCAGATCAGGAAACACCACGAGAGAGGCGAGAGCGATCAGAATCCAGGGCCAGGGTCTGAGCGCATAGTGCAGGACGTTGAACAGCAACGTGGCTCCGGCGGCTTCGCGTTCATTCCGCGCCGACAGCATCCGCTGGGCCAGGTAGCCACCGCCGCCGGGCTCCGCGCCCGGGTAATAGGCGGCCCACCACTGAATGGCAATTGGAATGATAAAAACGGGAATCAGGTCGTTCAGTGAGCCCGACGAGAACGTCGGTAGGAAGGACATTGCGGGGGCGACATTTTCGTGCTGCAGCAGAGCCGTCAGCCCTCCTACTTCTGGCAGATTCAGTACGTAGATGGTGGCCCAGATGCTGCCCACCATCGCCATTGCAAACTGGATCATGTCGGTCAGCACCACGCCCCGGAGTCCGCCGAGTGCGGAGTAAACCATCGTGATTGTTGCGGCGATTACGACCGTCTCGATGGGAGACCAGTCCATCATCACGCTCCCAATTTTGATCGCGGCCAGGGTTACTGACGCCATGATGATAATGTTGAAGACGATTCCCAGATACACGGCCCGGAATCCCCTCAGAAACGCTGCTATAGACCCAGAATAGCGTATCTCATAGAATTCTACATCTGTCAGCACGCCAGATCGTCGCCATAGACGTGCATACAGAAAGACAGTCAGCATACCAGTCAAGAGGAACGCCCACCATGTCCAGTTTCCATCGGTGCCAGATCCGCGCACGATGTCTGTTACCAGGTTTGGGGTGTCCGTGGAAAAGGTTGTGGCCACCATGGAAATACCGAGCAGCCACCAGGGCATCGACTGTCCCGCGAGAAAAAATGAACGAAAGTTTTTGCCCGAGCGGCGCGAGACGGCCAGACCGATACCCATGGAGGCGAGGAAAAACGCACCCATGATGGTCCAATCCAGTGTTGAAAGCTGCATGCAGAAAACTCGTTCAGATGGGGGAAGGCGCAAAGGTAGCAATCCCGCATTCGAATATCCCGCGCCTACTGCTATTACTGCTTGACATTCGTGGCGGGCCAACCGTACTTCACAAGCTCAGCGATACGCGTCCGCGCGGCAACCAAACAAACATCGACAGGGTGAAGACGAGGCATGGACAGACGGAAATTCTTACAGGCAGGAGCAATCGCAGGTGTCGGAGCCAGTGTTGGATCGGGAAAGGCTCTGGCGGGAGATGTGAAGGACAAGGCTGCAGCTTTCTTGAGTGGAAAAGATGATCGGACTGCCCGCATCGGATTGATCGGCGTGGGAGAGAGAGGACGAGAACATCTGAAGATTCTCCTCCGGCGGGAGGATACCGCCGTCCCCGCGATCTGTGATATCGATCCAGCCGTGATTGCCGTAACGCAAAAACTGATTCGGGAAGCCGGAAAACCGGAAGCTGCAGTGTATGGGGACAGCGAACTTGCGTTCGAGCAGATGTTGGAGCGCGACGACCTGGACGGCGTGATCATTGCGACGCCCTGGTTATGGCACACAAAGATGGCCGTTGCCGCCATGAAGGCAGGCAAGTACGCCGGCGTAGAGGTTTCGGCGGCGAACACGATCGAAGAATGCTGGGACCTTGTTAATACCTATGAGGAGACCGGGAAACCATGCATGATCATGGAAAACGTATGCTATCGCCGAGATGTGATGGCCATAATGAACATGGTCAGACAGGACCTGTTCGGAGATCTGATCCATTTGGAATGCGGCTATCAACACGATCTCCGGAACGTCAAATTCAATAATGGCAGCCAGCCGTATGGAGGCGGCGTTGAATTTGGAGAGAAGGGCTTTTCGGAGGCCAAATGGCGAACAGCGCATTCGGTACATCGAAACGGGGATCTCTATCCGACCCACGGCATTGGCCCCATCGCCGTTTACACAGACATCAATCGCGGCAATCGTTTCGTTTCTCTCACATCGACCGCTTCCAAGACCCGGGGATTGCACAACTATATCGTTGAGGAAGGTGGTGAGGATCATCCCAACGCCTCGGTCGATTTCATGTTGGGCGACGTGATTACGACAGTCATCCGAACTCAGAACGGAGAGTCGATTATCGTCAGCCACGACACCAATCTACCGCGCCCCTATTCACTGGGCTTCCGTGTTCAGGGGGAAAAAGGTATCTGGATGGACGTGAATCGCTCGCTCTGTTTGGATGGTTTGACCCAGGCGCACACCTGGACTGAAGCTGAACCCTTCCTCAAGCAGTACGATCACCCCCTCTGGAAGAAGTATGAATCGAGCGCGACTGGAGCCGGGCACGGCGGCATGGATTTTTTCGTCGATCATGCTTTCGTCGAATCCCTCAGAAGGGGAGTCGATACCCCACTCGATGCGTACGACGCCGCAACTTGGAGCGTAATCTCTCCGCTTTCCGAGGCTTCCATTTCAGCGGGGAATGCTCCTCAAGCATTTCCGGACTTCACTCGTGGCACGTGGATGAATCGTAAACCCGTATTTGCCCTCGGTGACGACTATTGATGAATTGATCGAGGCCCTCGGGACCGAAGGTACCGTCTTCCTGGACGGCACAGGTGAGGGTGCTCACGGCAGCGCATTTCTATTTCGAGACCCGATTCGGACGTACCGGGCCGATGTCGTTCATGAAATACCGGAGCTGTTGACCCGTCTTGATGACGAAACGAACGATGGGATGTTCGTGGCGGGATATCTTAGCTATGAGGCCGGATTCTCGTTTTTACCCGACAAATTCTCCGATCTGAAATCGAAAGACTGGCGGGCAGCGTTGGGTTACCCGCTAGCGTGGTTTGGTGTGTATGAAGATCGTCAATTGGTGGAAGGGGCAAACCTTCAGGGCAGCGCGGACGCGCTGGTGCTGAAGGAAACGGAGCCGGAAGGATCGTTTCAGCGGGCCGTCGACGCCATCAAAGAGCTCATCCACGAAGGAGAGGTGTATCAGATCAACCACACGACCCGATTCTCGGCCGCCTTCGACGGAGATCCCGTATCGCTCTACCCGCTGCTTCGATCACGCCAGCCGGTCAACTTCGGGAGCATCGTCGTTGCGCCTGAAGTCACCATTCTTTCCTTCTCCCCAGAGCTGTTTTTCCACCTGTCAGGGTCCGAGCTGACCGCTCGTCCGATGAAGGGGACTGCGCCCAGAGGCGTTTCAGAAGGTGAAGATCACGCACTCACCGAGTGGCTGCAAAGCGACGAAAAAAACCGCGCTGAAAACTTGATGATCGTGGACCTTCTCAGAAACGATCTCTCGATGGTTTGCCAGCCGGGATCCGTTCACGTGCCTGACCTTTTCTCTGTCGAGAAGTTGCCCTCTGTGCTCCAGATGACGTCTACGGTGCGCGGAAACGTGGTGTCAGGGACGCGATTGTCTGACATTTTCTCCGCGCTTTTTCCGTGCGGATCGATCACGGGGGCGCCCAAGATTCGGGCGATGCGACGAATCGCAGAAATCGAAGCATCGCCCCGCGGAGTCTATTGCGGGACCATCGGTTACGCTTCGCCCGCATCCCACGCGTCTCCTGATGCTACAGGCTCGTTACCCGAAGAAGCTACCTTTTCGGTCGCCATCCGGACCGCGACGTTTTCGGGCTCGAAGATGACGTTCGGGGCGGGAGGAGGCATTGTGTGGGACTCCGATCCCGAAGATGAATACCTCGAAACCCTGCTGAAAAGGCAGTTTGTTACGCCAGACAAACGACTGGAGAGTGGATTTGAGTTGATAGAAACGATGCGTTTCTCAGGTAAGATTGCGCTCCTCGAATTCCATCTCGACCGGTTGGAGGGTTCCAGTTCGGAATTTGGATTTTCCTTCGACCGAAACGGAGTGAGAGATGAAGTGAACGCCTATTGCGCATCGCTCCCGGGCGGCGGAGATCATCGAATTCGGGTCCTTCTGGGCGAAAATGGCGCTCTTTCGGTGGAATCAAAGCCGCTTCAGGATGGGGGCGACGAAGAGCTGAAGATCGGTCTTTCATTCACGCGAGCCTCGTCCGGGAATCCATGGTTCAGACACAAAACCACTCACCGCGATACGTACGAAAGGGCGCGGGCCACGGCCCGCGCCAATGGCTGGTTCGATGCGCTGCTGACGAACGAACGGGGCGAAGTCACCGAGGGCGCGATCACGAACATCTTCGTCATGATCAATGATGTCTGGATGACCCCTCCCGTCTCCTGCGGACTGCTCGCAGGAGTCGGTAGACGGGTATTCATGCTGGAGACCGGAGCGAGGGAGAGAACGCTTTTTCCGGAAGATGTCAAAAACGCTCAACGAATCGTTCTGACCAACGCGGTCATCGGTGCACGCGCGGCGCAGTTTGTAGAACCATGATCAGGCTCGCCCCCTGAACTCGTCCATCGTCCTGGTAATTCCAAAAAAGTCGACCACCCAGTCGAACAGATCGACCGGCAAGAGGCGCAACGGAAATGAGGAGTAGACGAACCACGGCATGATCAGCCGTCTCTTCTTCCGGACGATGGCTCGAAAGGCTTTTCGAGCGACACGATCGGGTTTCAGGATGGGAAGAAGGAGGGGAAAGCGGGTCTTGACGCCCTCGAACATGCCCGTTCCAATAAAGAACGGCGCGATGAGTGTCGTGGTAATGGGATGCCCGAGTCGCTTCATTTCAGTTCTGAGGGCATCATCGAAGCCGATGGCTGCAAACTTGCTCGAACTGTACGCTGAAAGGCGCGGTGTTGCTACGATTCCACCGGCCGAGGCAACGGTGACGATGTGGCCCGATCCTCGCTCGATCATCGAGGGGAGAACCGCCCGGGCTGTGTGAAAGTGAGAAATGACATTGATCCTAAATGTGCTCTCGATATCCGCCGCACTAAGGTCCAACAGGTGCTTTCCGGCCACGATTCCAGCGTTATTGATTAACACATCGACGCCCGAATGCCGCGAGATTATCCCTTCGAATGCAGTCGAAATCGCCTCTGCACTGGAAAGATCGCAGACAACGCCAGAAAACCGGTCACCCAAATTGATTCGAGCCTCCCGCAATCCAGTTTCGTCGATATCCAGCCCGATGACCGTAGCATGCGCATCCAGAAAAAGTTCAGCCAGCAGATATCCCAGACCGCTGGCGGCGCCTGTAATGACGATGACCATTTCGCGCTTCGAAGAGGGAGGGGCTTGCATGTCAAAAGGGGATTTCCGTTGGCCGTGAAGATACGCTTCAGCCTGTGTTACTCTCCAGATAGGCCCAGCAGCAGCGCGCGCAGTAGTTCATGGGAAGCAGAATCTCCGGTGAGCTCCCAGAACATCGCACCGGCAAGACCCCTCTCGAGGGCAAATGCGCCCTTCAGGCCGATCGATCGGGGGCTCTCGTAAGATACCCAGAGTCCAGCTTTGGCGTCGTGCAGCCAGGGGACTTGAGCTTCTTCATCCCAATGGTGAGCCATCTCCTCGTGGACGGTCGAAACACTGACCCAACTTGCGCTGATATCAGACAGTCCTTCATTTTTCTGATAGAGTCCGTCATTTTCCGCGGCAACTCCCTTCCACGATTTTCCAAAGAAGGGCACTCCAAGTACAATTTTCCTCGCAGGAACGCCGCCGCTCAGGTACGCCTCGATGGTGTCGTGCACGTTTGCCTTGGTAAGCAAAGAATCTGCTGGTTCGGTTGGCGAAGAGGTCGCATAGAGCGGAGCGTTGAAATTCGTTTTCTCACTCCAGTACCCCGCATAGTCGTAGGTCATCACATTAATCCAGGCGAGATACCGGTGAATTTCAGCCAGTTCCAAACGCTTCGCCATTTCTACCGCCCCAGGGGCTGCGATCGTGAGCAAGTAGTGCTTGTTTCTCTCTTCGCCGACTCGATCGAGTTCGGCCCTGAGCTCTGAAAGCAACAGTGTAAAGTTCTGAGTATCCCGTGCATGACCCGCCTGAAGTCCATCGCTGGCAGGATATTCCCAGTCGATATCAACTCCGTCAAACCCATGATTAACAACGAATTGTGCAGCAGAAACAGCAAATTCGAGTCGGGATTCAGGAGTGCGCGCGGCCTCGGTAAAAGTAGCCGACCAGGTCCAGCCACCCACTGAAATCAGGAGTTTCAAGTGAGGGTTTCGGGCTCTGAGCGCACGAAGTACAGCAAAGTTTCCGGCCCGGCCACGCCTGCCTCCGGAAGGAAAGTCCCATTGTGGAAATCCGACCTTCACGGTAGCGCTCAACGAGTCGACGTCCGCAAATGCGACGTTAACGTGGGTCAGAAGGTGAGCCGGAATATCCTCAACCCGATAGGAATCATCTTCGCTGGCCCAGGAAGGGTAGTACCCCACAACCACCATCCCATCGGGAGTTTCAGGCTCCATGAATGGTGGAAACTCCAGGATCGGGGCGCTGGCTGAGCACCCGGCCATAAATAGTGCTGCCATCAACCAGTACCGCAGAGCAGGAGATGGTTCGGGCCCGATGAGCCCAGGCACGTGTGCAGGGCAGGCGGCGCGTATGTTTTTGTGAGTCAACCGCACGGCTGAAGACATCGAGTTGATCATTAACGGAAGTCGAATACTGATTCTGATGGTGGAGCCGCGGATCGACTGAACAGGCGACCTTTTCAGTTCGTTCCTAATGTAGCAACATCTGTCATGTGGCGTGCAATATCACGCGGACCCGTTCAGTGCCGGCCCTGCGATCTTTACTTGTGACAATATCTGAACAAATCAGACGCCAGTCCTCAATGCTCTCGCTCAGTATTCTCCGGAAATGACGTATTCTACGCGCTCGCACTCTCCTGACGTAGCCGCCTGTCACACCTGAAATTGTAACATCACATTATGGACGCCAGCTATCCAGCACCGGATTCTTTTGCCCGACAGGCGCTGATCGGGTCCAGGCAGGCCTACGAAGAGATGTATCAGCGCTCCATCGAGGACCCTGATGCGTTCTGGGGCGACATGGCTGGCCGAATTGATTGGTTTGAACCCTTCACAACCGTAAAATCCACCTCATTTCAGAAGGAAGACCTACACATTCGCTGGTTCGAAGGAGGCAAAACCAATGCATCCTACAACTGTATCGATCGACATCTCGAATCCCGAGGTGAACAGACCGCGCTGATCTTCGAGCCCGACGACCCCCAGGAGACTGCATCCCACATCACGTACAGGGTCCTACACGAAAAGGTGTCTCGATTCGCAAACGTGCTGAAAAAACACGGCGTTTCGAAGGGTGATCGCGTTACTATATATCTACCGATGATTCCGGAGGCGGCCTACGCCATGCTGGCCTGCTCTAGAATTGGAGCGATTCACTCGGTAGTCTTCGGCGGATTCAGCCCTGATTCCCTCGCAAGCAGAATCCTGGACTGCGATTCCACCGTCTTAATCACCGCGGACGAATCCAGGCGCGCTGGGAAATATGTCCCCTTGAAATCGAATGCCGACAAGGCTCTCGAACAGTGCCCGGACGTGAACTGTACGCTGGTAGCTCGCCGGAGTGGACGCCCGGTCGAAATGCACGAGGGACGGGACTACTGGCTCGATCAGGAAATGGATTCTGTCCCCGACAGGTGTCCTCCTGAGCACATGGATTCGGAAGATCCCCTTTTTATTCTCTACACAAGTGGGTCGACCGGAACCCCCAAAGGGGTGTTGCACACGACCGGCGGCTACCTGGTCTACACATCGCTCACGCACGAGTATGTATTCGACTATCAGCCGGGGGATGTCTTCTGGTGTACGGCAGACGTCGGGTGGATTACCGGTCACAGTTATATCGTGTATGGTCCGTTGCTCAACGGAGCGACGCAGGTATTTTTTGAGGGCGTGCCGACGTATCCGGATGCTTCCCGCTTCTGGCAGGTGGTAGATAAACACCGGGTAACCCAGTTCTACACAGCGCCCACGGCGATCAGAGCCTTGATGCAGCAGGGTGATCAGTTCCTGGAAAACTCTTCCCGGGAGTCGTTGAAACTGCTTGGAACGGTGGGCGAACCCATTAATCCTGAAGTCTGGCGATGGTATAACGAAGTGGTAGGAGGATCCCGGTGCCCCATAGTAGATACCTGGTGGCAGACAGAGACTGGAGGGATCATGATCACACCCCTCCCCGGCGCGATTGCGACGAAACCTGGAGCGGCGACCGTTCCGTTTTTCGGCGTTCGGCCCGAAATCCTGGATGTCGAGGGAAATCTTCTGGACGGGGCCTGTGAGGGCGTATTGGTACTGGCGGACTCGTGGCCGAGCCAGGCTCGCACCGTTTATCGGGACCACGAACGATTCGTAAACACGTACTTCACGTCGTTCGATGGAAAGTACTTTACCGGTGACGGGTGCCGACGGGACGAAGACGGATATTACTGGATCACAGGCCGGGTTGACGATGTGATCAATGTTTCCGGGCACAGGATGGGTACCGCCGAAGTCGAAAGTGCACTCGTGGCACACGCGACCGTCGCGGAATCGGCTGTGGTTGGATTTCCTCACGACATCCAGGGACAGGGGATTTACTGCTATGTGACGCTGAATGCATCGATCGAGCCGACAGACGAGCTCAGATCCGAACTCGTCGCGCAGGTGCGTAAGGTAATTGGCCCAATCGCTCGGCCCGACTTCGTGCAGTTCACAGACGGACTGCCAAAAACTCGCTCCGGAAAAATCATGCGCCGGATCCTGCGCAAAATCGCCGCCGACGATTATTCCAACCTGGGAGACATATCCACTCTCGCGGATGAGAGCGTGGTTGAAAGCCTGATCGAAAACAGACAGAACCGAATCCGGCAATGACACGTTGTGTCAGTCTGGAAGAGGGATGCTATCTTCTTTGGTTGATCTTCATCCTACTTGGACGCAGGCACTGTAATTTTCTGAATTCCATCATTCTGGAGCCACCCAAATACGTGTTATGAATTCCGATTTTTCACTCGAATATCTCGGTATTACAAACAAAAACGTCGCCCGTAACCTTTCCCGCGCAAAGCTTTATCAGGAAGCCGTTCTGCGCGATGAAGGGGCCGCCATTTCAAATCTCGGCGGTTTAATGCTCCGATCGGGCGAAAAGACAGGGCGCTGCCCGAAAGATAAACGGGTCGTTAACATAACAGGACTCACCGATGACGTATGGTGGGGAAAGGTGAATATCCCCCTGGACCCTCACAACTACGACATCAACCGCGAACGGGCCATCGACTATTTCAACACGGTTTCGCAGCTCTACGTATTTGACGGTTTTGCCGGGTGGGATCCCGCCTACCGCATCAAGGTGCGCGTGATATGCACACGGCCCTACCACGCGTTATTCATGCAGAACATGTTGATTCGTCCCGAGGAGCAGGATTTGGAGGAATTTGGCCGGCCCGACTTCACCATCATGAATGCGGGTAAGTTTCCCGCGAACCGCCAGACCGATCAGATGTCCTCAAAGACCAGCATCGCACTGAATTTCGAAGCCAATGAGCTGACCATACTGGGGACCGAATACGCGGGAGAGATGAAGAAGGGTGTTTTCTCCATCATGCACTATTTCATGCCGAAGCAGGGCGTTCTGTCTATGCACTGTAGCGCAAATGAAGGGGAAGATGGAGATGTATCGTTGTTTTTTGGTCTATCAGGGACCGGAAAAACGACCCTTTCAGCAGACCCCCGGAGAGCATTGATCGGAGACGACGAGCATTGCTGGACGGAGGATGGCGTATTCAACATTGAAGGGGGTTGCTATGCAAAGGCCATCGGTCTCTCCGCCAAGTCGGAGCCCGAAATCTTTGACGCGATCAGGTTTGGATCGGTGTTGGAAAACGTTGTTTATGATCCGAATACCCACATCGTAGACTTCGATGATTCCTCGATTACGGAGAATACACGGGTTGCCTATCCGATCGATTTCGTAGAGAACGCCAAGATCCCGTGCGTTGGTGGACACCCGAAGAACATCATTTTTCTGACGTACGATGCGTTTGGCGTGCTGCCTCCGATATCCAAACTGACCTCGTCACAGGCCATGTACCATTTTATTTCTGGTTACACGGCGAAAGTAGCTGGTACGGAAGACGGAGTGACCGAACCTCAGGCAACGTTTTCGGCCTGCTTCGGGGATGCCTTTCTTGTTCTGCACCCCGCGAGTTACGCAGGAATGCTTGCCGAGAAGATGGACACACACGGTGCAAGGGCATGGCTGATAAACACCGGAATGACCGGAGGGAGCTACGGCGTGGGCTCCCGAATGAAGCTCTCCTATACGCGTGCAATAATTGACGCCATCCACAGTGGCTCCCTGGATGAGGTGGACACCGTAACGGATCCCGTATTTGGAGTGGAGATTCCAACTGAGGTGCCAGGCGTGCCTTCGGAGGTGTTGATTCCTCGAGATACATGGATCGATGCGGCCGAATATGATGTGGCAGCGGAAAAACTCGCTGAGTTGTTCACGACCAACTTTGAAGAGTATCGCGAAGCCAGTTCCGAAGAGATCGCGAGCGCCAGCCCCCGCCTCTGATCCCAGTTCCGATTCGAACGGCTTCAAGGCCTCTTTCAAAGTCTCCGCGCCAGGTCGACTGCGCCCTCAACAGGCTCTCGCGAACTGCGTTTCACAGATGCGTCCGGAAGTACTTCGCGCAGCGCGTCCGAGAGTAGGGACGCGAACGAATCGCTCCGCGTGAGGCCTCCAATCAAGGCAATGTGCTGCGCCGCCAGCGGGACGCGCTGCGCGAGACGCAGGCACTGACCAGCCAATTGGGCGCATTGCTTCGTGACGATTGATTCAGCAGCGGGATCACCTGAGGTGAGCAACTTAAGGACCAGAGGTGCCAGAGATGCCACGCTAAAGTCGTCTGCATAAACTGCCCCCAGAACAAGTTCGATGGTTGGATTCGGCAGATTGAGTTCATCCGCAGTGGATATGCCGAGGGGGGTCGAAGTGTGCGTTTCGAGGTCAACCAGCAATTGCCTTACCGCATCAAATCCTATGGCAGTCCCACTGCCCGGATCACCAATCTCACGGCCCCATCCTCCTGTACGAATCATGTCTCCCCCCGGGGAAAGTCCGTAACAGCCGGAGCCGGTTCCGGCGATGACAATGATTCCGGGAGTGCGTCCAAACGCGGCTTCGAGGCCGATTCGGGCGTCCGTGACCACCAGAATGCGATCCGATGTGACGCCCCAACGATCCATCAGCATCCCCGAAAGAGCATTTTGAAACGAAAGGGATCCTGCGCCGGCTGCTCCAAGGCAAAATCGGAACTGATCCCGCTTGGTGCCCGCCGGCAACAAGTTCTCTATGGTTTCAGCAACATGTCCGCCAAATGTTCTCGGATCAATATTTCTGACATTGACGCTCGTTGTAATGGTTGAATAGGTCTCAGAGCCGATCAGGCATTTAATGTCCAACGTGCTCCCGCCTGCATCGGCACCAATGATGATTGAACGATCGCTGGCAATGATGGGTCGGTCACTGTTCATCGGTCACTCTTCCTGGGTCACCGCCCATCGATGGTTGGGGAGGTTGACGTGCCCAGACCCGCATCAATAGCAGGAACCAGGTTCGTGGAATATTGGAGTTCGCTCCGGAGCAAGCGGCTCAGAATTGGAGGACGATCGGCGGTCAGAAACGTACCAAGGAATGCACTAAAATCGACCGAGGGTCGACGGAAATAAAGTGGACTGGCGTCCGCCCGGATGGCGCCTTCCCACGCCGAGCTTGCCGCAAGACGCTTGGGCATGCGAGCTGAACCCCAGGTGAAGGTTTGTGGATGTCCGGGGCCCGAAATGAAGACGGGAACATACTTCCCCACGAACGCCGCCTCCTTTCTCCCCCCATCTGCGGGGAGCGGGGTCGAGCCTGGGAAATAGATTTGGCGCTCCTGCACAGTATCCCATCTCCAGCCACTCAACTCTGGTCCAAATCTGGATCTCAGGAAGTGGATCGTGGCCGTCAACTGATCCAGGAGGAGTGAATCGGCCGACAGGAAGTTTGTACCCGGTTCTTGATGCAGAATCTCCCTTGTCAAAATCTCCAGAATTGAGGCCCCGGGTTCTGCCGCGCCATACTGATGATTCCAGTTTTGAAGATAACGAACCGCTTCCCGCTCGTCAGCCATTGTGATCAGGGAATCGGGAAGGCGCCCGAGAAGGAGAGGCACGGATTCCCGAGCTGATTGACTGAAATCACTTTCCAGTAATTCTTCGACCGAGACCAAATCGATGAGGGTACTCACCGTTCGCTGCGGGGTCAGCTCTTCCCCGGACGACGAAAGGAAAACGATCTGATTGCCGTACCGTTCACTCGCCCTGGGGCTTCCGGTTACGGCCCACGAAAATTGAGTCTTGCTGAGACCCGTCGGGGCGATCAGTTTCGGAGACGGAGCCTCACCGGCAAGCGCAGAAAGCCAGATTTCTGAATCAGTCAAGGTGTCGAATCCCGACCAGCGTAGAGTCGGTACGGGTGCTGTCGGGGCCCTTCTGTCGGGCGCCGACAGCAGCACGCCGCCAGGAAAACGCAGAATGCTCATCAGGTCCTCGCGCGTACTGAGCGACAGTCGCTCAAACTCACGAACGATTTGATCGGCGGGCACGCGCTCCATTCCCTTCTTGCCGGTTCCCTCGAGGAGGAGGGCCCACGTCTCGGCATGTGTCCTTCCGAAAGGAGCGATTAGGGTACCCGGCACGGTCAACCCTGTAAACGTACCCGAAGCGTAGTCGAGGTCAGTTTCCACAAAGAAGGGAATGCCCGAATCGCCTGTGACATAGCGCGCAGCAACGAAATCGAGTGCATCAGTTCGAACCCCGGTCACGGTATTCAATCCGAAACCATAGACGTGAAGGAGAGAACGGAGAGCACGATCGGCCACAGCTGCTTCACTCGGGTCCTCGATGGTAAAAGCTTCGGTGGCAATCCACGCGAAGAGTCTTTCGACGGCGATAGTGTGCCAGGGCAGCCAGGGTTCGGACTGAATATCGAGCAGCAGAAAAGGCACACCCCGATTGAGATCGTTCGACGTGAGCGCCAGTGTCAGGCCCTGCGCATATTTTTCCAGCAGTTCGAGAGATCCAGGATCCAGCGTTTCCATAGCCAGGCGAGCATCCTTCGCGATTCCAAGTTGGTGGACCCAGCCGTCGAGCGGGACGGCATCGTCGCCAAACCATTCCGAGAGCCTACCCAGCGCGGCTTGACGCCACAACGCGATTTGCCATGAGCGAGATCGGCCGTGCACATACCCGAGGGAGGTGATCGCATCCGAAAATGTCGAAGCCGATACGCTGATCCCTCCACCAGGAGTCCAGGCAGTCGTCGTCATTTGGCTTACACTCGCCGTCTCGATCATTCTGGGTGCAGAAGGACCCGCCGAAAAAGCCAGATAGGCGATCAGCACCCCAATGAACGTGGTTCCAGTCACAACCAGCATAAGAATCAAGCCCAGTCTCTTGACCATGAGATCAGTTTACGCCTGCTCGTTTGTTCTTTAAGAAGGTATCAAACTCGTTGCAGGACATGGCATTCAGGCATTCAAAAGACGAAAGTCCTCCTTTTCGCGCTACGGAAACACCCCATTTCATGAGATCCAGTTGTTCGATCGAATGCGCGTCGGGATTGATGGAGACCAGAACATTCAAGCTTCGAGCTTTTTCGATCCATCTCCAATCGAGGTCGAGTCGATACGGATTGGCGTTCAGCTCAATGGCGACGCCATAATGAGCGCAAGCCTCCAGTACGGCGACATGATCCAGAGGATAACCCTCCCGCTTCAAAATCAATCTTCCTGTCGGATGACCAAGAATGGTCGTGTAGGGATTCGAAACGGCTTTGATCACCCGTTCGGTAGCCTCCGCTTGGGTCATATTGAATCGAACATGCACACTGGCTACGATAAAGTCGAATTTCGCCAGTACCTCGTCCGGATAATCCAGGCTTCCGTCGGCGAGTATATCGCTCTCTACCCCGAAAAAGACGCGGAAGGGGTTGCCTCCATCGTCCGCGAACCCCGCATTCAGTTCGGCAACTTCTGCCTTCTGTCTCGCTGCCGTCTCGATCGACATCCCATGGGCAATTTTCAAAGACTGGCTGTGATCGCATATCCCGAAGTATTCGAATCCTCGATCTCGACAGGCATCCGACATCTGTTTCAACGTGTGGGCGCCGTCTGAATACGTCGAGTGGTTGTGCACGATTCCCCGCAGCTGGCTGTTATCGATCAACTCGATGGACGCCAGTTCGCCAGCACGGGAAAATGCGTCAGGAAGATCTCGAAGCTCCGGTGCGAGGAAAGGCAATCCAGCGGCGCTGAACAGGGAGGCTTCATCCGCCGCCTGCTGACTCTCTCCATAGACTTTATCCCACTCGGTAGTAAAGGCTTCCGGACCGGTGTAGCGGAGAATAGCATTGCCAGCCCGCCCGGGCTCCGTGCAAACAATCTCCAGTTTCATTCCGTCATCCAATGTCGCCGTCAGTTCCGTATACGGCCCACGAACTTCTCGTTCCAGTGTGACACCGGGGATGTCAACCGAGCCGGGCTCATTCGTGGTGACAACAAATGATATCGTTTCAACAATTTCGAGATTCCGAGCGATTTCTCCTGTGTATGTTACCGCATCAACAGCGCCGTTTTCCGAAAGAATTCCGTAAAAGCGTTCAGCCAGCCCCATGGCATCTGCATGCCTCCTTTTGCCCTGATAGGAGCGGAGTTGGGAGATGTTTTCGAGAATGGAAGCCTGGCTCTTCTCTGCGAAGCCGTCCAGGGCAGCGATGCGGCCTGCCACCGCCGCCGCTTCGAGATCGTCCAGTGACTGGATACCGAGGGTCTGCCACAGCACTCTCGCTTTCTTCGCTCCCAGCCCCTTCACCAGGAGTATGTCGAGCAGATCGGGTGGTAAGGCTCCCAGCAGTCCATCCCGAACTTCGAAAGAGCCGTATGACAGGATTTCTTCAATCTGGGAGGCCAGGCCACTGCCTATTCCCCTGATATCGGTAAGATGACCCGACGCCAGAAGGTCTGAAACCGCCTCCTCAAGTCGTTCAATGGTTCGTGCAGCATTGGCAAAGGCGCGCGCGCGAAACGGATTTCCACCGGCCAACTCGATCAGCGCGGCCGTCTCTTTGAGTGGCCTTGCGATTGCTTTATTGGTCATGTCGGGCTGGGCTTCTCGAAGTTGGCTGAAAAATCATCTCCTGAGTCGGAATCTACGGATTATGCCGTCCTGCATCGACTTCGATAATGAGCAGGTAAGATATATGTTGATCTTTATTTTACGGTCGAAAACGGGTGACCTGATACCCAATCGGGATCAATCGCGGTTAGCGTTCCGTAAGGGCTCGCAATCAGACGGCATCACGCCAGATCTCAATCCAGAACCATTCTTCAACATATCCCCATTTCGTCGCATGAAGACTTTTTTTAAGGCGAAGAAAACGCTGCTGCTGTCTGCCATTATTGTGTCTGTCATCCTTCTGGGTGTCCAGATGGAAGGCCAGAGTCTGAGTGCGGACACTGCTGAGGCACTACGCAGGATTGAGGACGTTTTTCTGCTTGTGAACAAGCGCTACGTCGAAGAGGTAGATCCGGATCAGATGGCTCGAAGCGCCATCAAGGGCATGTTGGAGAACCTGGATCCACACAGCGTCTACTTTGACGCCCAGCAGTTGCAAGGGGAGAATGAGCAGTTTGATGCGGCGTTCGAAGGAATCGGCATCTCCTACGAACTGCTCGAAGGGCCGGATGGAGCAGACACCCTGGCAGTGCTGAACGTCTTACCCAGCGGGCCGAGTGAAGAAGTTGGATTACAATCTGGCGACCGAATCATTATGGTTGACGGGCGCTCGACCATTGGATACTCGGATGCCGATGTTAAACGAAATTTGAAGGGTCCGCGCGGATCCAAAGTTCGGGTTACCGTCCAGCGTCCCGGAGTTGGAACGGATATCGATTTCGATATCGTCCGGGACAAGATTCCGATCTTCACCCTGGATGCTTCCTACATGATGGAAAATGGCACGGGCTACATCCGCCTGAATCGGTTTGCGCGGACCACGTACGTCGAATTCATGAAGAGTCTCCGGACGCTGAAGCGCCAGGGAATGAAACGACTCGTGCTTGATTTGAGGGGAAACCGGGGCGGCTACATGGAAATGGCCGTCGATATCTCCGATGAGTTCCTGAAAAACGGACAATTGATCGTCTCCCAGAAGGGCATGACGGACGACAGCAATGAATCGTTCTACGCTACCAGCTCCGGGTTATGGGAATCGGGTCCGCTCATGGTCCTGGTTGATGGAGGTTCAGCATCCGCGAGCGAAATCGTTGCAGGTGCCGTTCAGGATCACGACCGTGGGCTGATCGTCGGACGGCGAACGTTTGGAAAAGGCCTCGTCCAGAAACAGTACCTGCTTCGCGACGGAAGTGCTCTACGACTGACCGTTGCCAGGTACTTCACGCCTTCGGGGAGGCTGATTCAGACCGCCTATGAGGATGGGGATCGTTCTGATTACTATGCCAACAAGGCAGCCCAGCGAATGAGCGATGGCACACAGACCTCCGCAGACTTATTGTCGGGCAGAGCAGATTCGCTGAAATACCAGACGGATTCAGGCCGCACAGTAATTGCGGGTGGGGGCGTGATTCCAGATTACATCGTTCCTCCCGACAGCCTGTCACTTCTCATGAGGGCTGTCCTTGGTCAGAGTCTCGAAAATAAATTTATCCGGACCTGGGTTGACCTGTATGGCGCGTCTATCAAAGCCACGTGGGGAGAGACGCAGGAGCGATTTGTCGCCTCTTTTGAGGTGGACGACGAAATGGTGGACGCTTTTCTATCCTACGCGGCCGAGCGGGGGGTCGTCGTGGGCGACAGATCTACCCAGATGGCCGAGAGCGTAAACTTCACTACAGTCGAGTTGGCGGTAGACCGTAATGAGCTGCACGCGCTTCTGAAGGGAAGGCTCGGCACCCGTCTGTATGACCGAAGCGCGTGGTATCCTGTGTGGAGCAAAGTGGATCACCTGCTGATTGAGTCACAGATGTTGTGGAATCCGGCAGATGATCTGGCCTTGCAGTACGCGGAGGCGCATTAATTGAGGCCCGGCAGTTGCGTTGGCGCGGCAGGTGCGCTCGATTTAAAAAATGTCAGATTTACCTCATTTGGACGGCAACTTGAACTTTCGATTGGTGTCTAGCGTGGTGAATGAAGGCCAACGAATCGGAATTATTTAAAAACGCGATTGGATGTCGTGTCTTGTGCATTGACAAACGGCTGCTTATTGGATATTATTCGACCTGCTTTTTCGGCCGTTCATCAACCGGGATTCGATGGATGAGCGGCCGATTGACTGATTGGGGTTTTGGTCAGATCGTTGACTTGCTCCCACCAGCATTTCAAGACCATCAAAAACAATTCTGTTCCGAATAGGAGGGATGACTTCTATGACGCTTTTTAACCTGCTTCTAATGTTGCCGCAGGAAGTGGCTGCCGATGAGACATTTGTCAACGCACTAGTGCAGCGCTTTAATGAGGGCGGCGAGTATATGTGGCCGGTTCTCATTTCGCTGATTATCGGTCTGGCCATTGCCTTCGAAAGAATTATTACGCTAAACAGGGCGGACATAAACACTCGAAAGTTTATTGTCACGGTTAAGGGTGCGCTCGAGGAAGGCGGCATTGCTTCTGCGGAAGAAGTGTGCGCAAATACTCGTGGACCCGTCGCCGCAGTTTTTCAGGCTGGACTTCTCCGTCACGACGAAGGAATCGAAGCTGTCGAAAAGGCTATCGTTTCGTATGGATCAATCGAAATGAGCTTCCTGGAGAGGGGTCTTGTCTGGCTTTCTCTCTTTATCTCACTCGCTCCGATGTTTGGATTCCTCGGAACGGTAGTTGGGATGGTTGCGGCCTTCGACTCCATCGAATCTGCTGGAGATATTTCACCGAGCCTGGTTGCCGGGGGTATCAAGATAGCCCTGCTTACTACGGTGTTCGGCCTTATCACGGCTATCATTCTGCAGTTCTTCTATAACTACATCACGTCCAAGATCGACCGGATCGTGATTGATATGGAAGAAGCCTCCATCGAGCTCATTGACTCGCTGGTATTGATTAATGCAGGACGTCCTTCGCAGGGCTGATTGATAAAAAGGAAATCTCGGTCAGCGCGTTGGCGCTGATCGACACAAAACCTGAGATAAAATGGCTGAAATTGTACCCTACGCCATCTGGGCTGTTCTAATCATTACCGGTGCGAGTGTTGTGACGATCGCTGCATTTGGCCTCCGTTCGCTTTCCTGGGGCAACGCAGATACGCTGACAATCGTGCTGACGATGATCCCGCTTGTAATTGTTGGCATCCTTGGATTAATCATGGGAAACTGGGCTGATGCCGCTGTATTGGGGAGTTTGATTGCTCTCCTACTGGCTGCAGCAGCTCTTCTTCTCTCCAGTTTCAAAGGACTGTTCAGCTAAGCGATCAACGATTTTTACTGAGGAAACCAGATGCCAGTGCTTAAAAAGAAGCCGCGCCAGGAGGGAGAAATTCCAACTTCATCGATGGCGGATATCGCGTTTCTCCTGCTCATCTTTTTCCTGGTAACGACTACTATCGACGTCGATACGGGAATTGGAATGGTGCTGCCGCCCAAACTTGAGGAAGATGTCATACCGCCGCCCATTCGTGAACGGAATGTCCTGAAGATTCTTGTGAACGAAGCAGGTCTTGTGCTCGTGGAAGATCAACCTTCCGCCGTTCAGCTGATTCGCCAGGAAGTCATGACGCACGTCCTTAATGAGGGTGTTGACCCGCGTTACGCCGAAACTGCTGGAAGAGCACTGGTCTCGATCAAGACCTCAAGAGAGACACCCTACAATGCGTACGTGAATGTACTTGACGAGGTGTGGATGGCCTACTTCGAGATGTGGGATTCAGAAGCAAGGGCGCTCGGCTATCCGGACTACAAGAGCTACGTAGCGGCGATCACTGAGTCTGGAGCTGAAAATGTCATCAGAGACAAGATAAAGGCCGCCATCTCGATAGCCGAACCAGATGCGACCTGATCAACCCTCCAGAATTTGTTAAATTGAGAGCGCGACATGTCCGGACATTTCAAAAAGAAAACCAAGACGAAGGAAGAGATTCCAACAGCTTCGCTGCCGGATATCATCTTCATGCTGCTGATCTTTTTCATGGTTACTACGGTGCTCAGGGAGACAACCGTCCAGGTACGGACGCTACTTCCGCAGGCCGAGGCTCTGACCAAGATTGATCAGAAGCGATTGGTTACTTACGTCTATATCGGCCCCAGAAAGCTTGAAGGCAATCGAATCGGCGAAACCGGCGTGCAGATTGACGATGCTCTGGTTGAAGATCTGGGGAACGTCAGAACGATCATGTATCGCAAACTTGTCGAGCAGCCGCGGCTCATCGTTTCACTCAAGGTGGACGAGACCTCGGAAATGGGTGTAGTCCTCGACATTCACGGCGAATTGCGAGAGGCGGGTACCCTCAGGATCAACTATTCTTCAAAAAGAGAGATTCCGTCCTAGTGCTGTTATAGCGCTACGTGAATCAATTCAGAAATCGAAAGGGCTCCGCGCTGGCGGGGCCCTTTTTTTTGGTCTTCTCGTAAATTCAGTCTCTACCTGAAAATCCTTAACGGTTGCGCCAAACTCTACTCATGTCGTACAGAATTACTCTTCTCCCCGGTGACGGGATTGGGCCCGAGGTCACTGAGGCTACGGTCAACGTCCTCGAAGCTACAGGCATTTCATTTGACTGGGTACGACACGAAAAACTGGGTGCAAACGCCGTCGAAGAGTACGGGACGCCGCTTCCGGATCACGTAGTTGAATCGATAAGGAGTACCCGTATCGCGCTGAAAGGCCCGGTCACGACTCCTGTCGGAAAGGGATTCAAGTCAGTGAATGTCCAGCTGAGGCAGAAGCTGGACCTGTACGCCAACGTAAGGCCATGTAAAAACCTACCTGGTATCGAGACGCCTTTCCAGAATGTCGATTTGATGATTTTCCGGGAAAACACAGAAGGCCTCTACTCAGGATTGGAATCGTACGATGAACGGCACGATATCGCTGATTCCGTAGCCCGCATCTCAAAGGCAGGATCAAAGAAAATTATTAATTTCTGTTTCGACTATGCGAGGACACACGGTCGCGACAAGGTCACGGTTGTGCACAAGGCCAACATTCTGAAACTGACGTCCGGGATGTTTCTCAAACTGGCCCAAGAGCGCTCGCTCGACTATCCAGAACTCGAATTCAATGACCGCATCATCGACAATATGTGCATGCAGTTGGTGGTGCGACCCCAGGAATACAGCTGCATTGTGACGACGAATTTGTTCGGCGACATCCTGAGTGATCTGGCAGCCGGTCTGGTCGGAGGCCTGGGAGTTGTTGCAGGGGTCAATATTGGAGACGAATACGCCGTGTTCGAAGCCGTCCACGGCAGTGCGCCTGATATCGCAGGGCAGAATAAGGCCAACCCGACCGCGCTCCTGCGCTCGGCAGAAATGATGCTTCGACATCTCGGTGAAATCAAGGCGGCCGACTCGGTCCATGATTCACTGGTGGAGGTGTATACAGACGGCAACTATCTGACGGGCGATCAGGGTGGAAGCGCCACGACGACTGAATTCGCTGAGCAGGTGGCCGTGCGGGTGGCTGCACGGGTGTCCAAAAGAGCGTAAAAACTGAGGGAGCTATGATTCAGCGCATTCAATCGATCTATCTTGCTCTGGCGTCCATGGTGCTTGCTATGGTGTATCTCCTGGACGAAATCTGGGTAGGGAAGACCGCGATGGAAATCTCATGGTTTGCTCCTCTGACCCTGGGGCTGTTCAGTCTGGCAGCGGTGGGTGCGCTGTTTTCTGTGTTCCTGTACAATTCCAGAGAAATGCAGCGCAAAGTCTTGCTCGGTTTGAAGGTGTCGAGTCTGAGTGGGCTCATTGTCGTGTTCATAGCCCAGTACCTGTCGGAAAGTATTCCTCTCGCACAATCAGTGGCATCATTTGGATCGCTGGCGATCCTGCTGAGTCCGGTCATCGCCTTTTTTCTTTTTGTGATGGCCGGTCGAAGCATCGACAAAGACATCAAACTGATCAAATCGATGGATCGGCTTCGATAATGGAGGCGCCATTGGAGCAGCGAAGCCTTCAGGTCTACCTTATTCTGGGCGCTGGCCTACTCGCCATATCGGTGAGCGCAATTCTTATTCGATATGCAGGGGACGCGCCCGGTGAAGCTGTCGCCGTCTGGCGAACCATTTTTGCGGCTTCCATGCTGCTGCCTTTTGCGCTCACACGGGGGCGCAAGGAAATTCTTTCGCTCACGGGACGCGAATGCCTGTTGATCGTGGTTTCGGGAGCCTTCCTGGGTTTTCATTTCGTCACCTGGATCAGTTCACTCTACTACACGAATATTGCGAGTGCGTCGACACTCGTTTCGTTGAGTCCTATTTTTCTGGCGATCCTGGGCTTTCTGATCCTGAAAGAGCGCCCACGTAACATTGAGATCCTCGCTATCATCGTGGCAACCCTGGGCACGGTAGCTCTTGGCTGGGCGGATCATTCGATGGGAAACGAGTTCGAAGGCAGCAATCCACTGCTGGGAAACGGCCTCGCGCTTTCAGCCGCGGGTTTTATATCGGTCTATCTCCTGATCGGTCGTCACGTCAGACAGCGTAGGTCATGGATCGCTTATGTAGCGCCTCTCTACGTGGTTACGGCACTCACCACCCTGTCGGTCGCCCTTGTTCGGGACATTGACCTGTTTGGCTATGACTGGTCGATATATGCGTTGTGCCTCACGATGGCCGTCGTCCCGCAGCTAATGGGCCATGGGGCACTTAATTACGCCGTCCGCTACTTCCCCGCGGCAACGATCGGTCTGGCGAGCCTGTTCGAGCCTGTTGGAGCTTCATTGTTGGGCTTTGCTTTTTTTGGAGAAGTCCCGACGATCATCGCCGCCGCGGCCATGATTGTGATTCTGCTCTCGGTTGGACTGGCGTTGAGGCCTCCAAAGGGTCAGCGTGACTCCGAATAGCGGATTTAGTCCTGCTACAGTTCTGAAAAGTGTTTTCTGCCCCGGAGGAAGTAATCGAAGACGATCGAGCCGCTGTAGGGGAGAGGAGCGCTTCCCTCACGGGGCGCTTGCGAGAATTGTGATTTCATCCGGTGCGCCGCTGCATAGGCTCTCAGTATCGCCCAGCCGTCTCGTGGCTTGAGTGTCAGGAATGCGCGCAGTACCGCCACTCCGTCCAGCACCAATCTGGCAGCGAAAACCCGCCGCCATTTGTTCGGCGGCAGATTGCGGTACAGCATCAGGAGATTATTTCTGAAGTTCAGATACGTTTTCTGCGGGGATTCCTGGGCGAGGCTGGCACCTCCTATGTGATAGACGACAGAACCAGAAACGCACACGATTCGATATCCCTCTGACCGGATTCGCCAGCACAGATCGATCTCTTCCATGTGCATAAAAAAGCTTTCTTCGAGCCCAGAAAACCTCTCCCAGAGGCTCCTCCGAATCACCAGACACGTCCCAGAGGCCCAGAATATTTCGGACGTACCATCGTACTGACCCTTGTCCTCCTCCAAAGTGTCAAATATTCTGCCTCTCGCGAATGGATATCCATGTCGATCGAGAAAGCCCCCAGCGGCACCCGAGTACTCGAAATGATCTCTCTTGTCGAACTGATGGAGTTTGGGCTGCGCCGCTCCGACATTCGGATTTTCATCCAGATGTGCAACGATTGGTGTGAGCCAATCAGCAGGCACTTCTACATCGTTGTTCAGAAGAACAATGATCTCTCCACGAGCAAGGCGAGCGGCCTCATTGTTGCCCCGCGCGAATCCCCAGTTCTCCGGATTGCGCACCACGCGAATCTCAGAAAACTCTGATTCCACCCAGCTCGCGCTGTCATCCGAGGAAGCGTTGTCGGCGAAGATGATCTCAAAACCATCAAAGTCTGTACGAATTACACTGGGCAGACAGCGCTTGACGACGTCAATCGCGTTCCAGGACACGATGATGATGGATACCCGGATTTCGCCCATCAAAGTAACCGGAAAGTGCGTCTGTGATGATCGGTCACACCATGTTTCCTGAGCGCTTCGTAGTGCGCATTCGTCGGATAACCCACGTTGGTGATCCAGGCGTAGACTGGAAACTCGACGTGCAATTCTTTCATGAGGGCGTCGCGATGGGTCTTGGCGAGAATCGAGGCCGCAGCGATGGTATGACTTCTCGAATCACCCTTGATGATTGCTTCCGATGAGACTTCTAGATGTGGAATAGAGGTACTTCCATCGATCAGGACGTGCTCGGCCGCGACTTCAAGGCCCTCCACGGCTCGTCGCATGGCCTCCATCGCTGCCCACAGGATGTTCAATTCATCTATTTCCGAGGCTGAACAGGAAGCCACCGACCAGGCAAGCGCCGTTTCCTTAATGATTGAAGCTAAATCTGTTCTCCTAGCTTCGCGTAGCAATTTACTGTCCGTTACGCCCTCAATTCTGACTTCCTGAGGCAGGATGACGGCCGCAGCTACGACGGGACCAGCCAGGCAGCCCCGCCCCGCTTCATCCACGCCAGCAACATGAATCAGGCCGCTCGCCCAGAGCTTTCGTTCGAAAGCGAGATCGCTGGTATCCCGCACAACATCTGAGAACAGATCCGGCATTGTGTTCTGGGTCTCCTGGCTCATGCTTTCCCCGGGGCTTCGGTGAACTGATCCGGCAAATCGTTTTCAAACAGCACAACGTCTCCAGGGCCCATGTTGGCTGCGATCCAATCCCTGGCTTCGAACAGAGTCGAAAGTACGTGGGTGCGCTCCGCAGGAAAATCTTCGTCTCGAAGTCCCTGGAGGATAGGACGGGTTCGTTCGGAGCCGATGAGAACGGCGTCATCCACGTTGCCAGCGATCTGTCTACCGAACTCCCGATTGGCTTCCGCCTCCTGGTCCCCCAGTTCAATCATACCGGGCGTCACGATCACCCGTCGGCCCGATGTGAACTGTCCGAGCACATCGACCGCACTCGCCGCTCCAACTGGGTTGGAGTTGAAAGCGTCGTCGATTACGAGGAGCCCATTTTGATTTTTGAGCTGTAATCGGTGCTCGACCGGGTCTAGCCTGGAGATGGCGTACCGCATCTGGCGAAGCCTCATTCCCGCGACCAGGCCAACGCCCAGCGCCAATAGAATATTGATCACATTATGTTTCCCGAGAAGCCGCGTTTGGAATGGGACCCTTTCTCCCGATGCGGTCTGAACTATAAACGAGGACCCCTCCGGGCCATAGGAGATGTCTGTTGCCCACAGGTCGCCAACGCCGGGAGACGTCGAGACCACGGTGAGGCTGCAGTCGGCATCTTTTACGGCCTTCATGATCCGTCTGTCGTCGCCGTTTACCACCGCATGACCTCCGGGAGGAAGGAATTGAAGCAGCGACAACTTTTCCTTCTCGATGGCCTCAATCGACCCCATGGACTCCAGATGGGCGATTCCAATCGATGTCAGGACGGCAATGTTGGGCGCAGCGATGCGAGCGAGTTCGGCGATGTCACCCTCATGCCGCATGCCCATCTCGAGGACCAGATATCGGTGCTCGTCCGTCAACTGTTCGTTGATCACCCTGCTGATCCCCATCGGCGTGTTGAACGAGCCTGGAGTAATGAGCGCTGCGAAGCGTTGGGACAGCACTTCGCCGACTGCGAATTTTACCGAGGTTTTGCCGTAGGAGCCCGTGATGGCAATCACTCCGATGTCCGGGCGCTCAGCGAGGCGAACTCTTGCCATGGATTTGAATCCGCGGTGGATTCGGCGCTCGAAGGGCGTATTTGCGACAGCAGCAAATCGGGTCGCGATGGGCGCAAAAAGGTCAGCGAGCAGAAAACCGGACAGAAACCACGCGGTCCAGAGAACGCCTTGCTCTCCTGATGCGTGGAGCAATCCCGCTCCGATGGGAATGGATACGATGATTCCCGAGCTCAACGCCAATCGTTTCATCCGGGCGGTCCAGACGAGAGGTTTCTTAGGCGTATCCCGTCGATACCTTCGGGAAGAAGAAAATGTGACTGTCCAGAGCAGATATAGTGCGATAGACCAGAGGGCTCCCGCTGGCTGCAACAGGATGGCCAGTGCAGTGAGACCCACACCAATGGCGTGCGATAGCCGAAAGACGACGTCAAACGTGCGCTCATTAAGCCAACGACCAAAATCAGCACTCTTGTAGCCGAACAACTGCAGCATGTGCAGTGAAAAACGGACCCGCCTCGCGATTCTCCACACGGCGAAGCCTACTGCGAGGGTTGCTGCTATGAGGTTCAGCGTAATCACGATGTGGCTACTCCGGCTATTCCAGTTATTCCGGCCGCAATCACGTCGGGTTGGTCCAATTGAGCGTGGTGTCCGGCGTCCTTGACTACGTATAGTCCAGCGTTTGGAAGCAGGTCGAGCATCATATCCATCTGTTTTCGGGAAATCGAGGTATCATCAGATCCCCAGAACAGAACGACGTCACACGTGACATTATTGAGTCCACTCTCATTTGGTCCGTTGCCAAAGTAGTGGTTGACCGTTCTGACAAATGTCTCGCGCATTACCCCGCTCAGTTGTCGATAGTCAGAGGACCCAAGCAATCGCCAGATGAGAGAATGACGGATCCAGTCGAGTCCCAGCTCTCTTGGCTTTTCAGGAAGAACGAGAAACGGCGCTTTCAGAATTTTCGCTGTCCACAACCGAATGAAGTAGGAGAGGGTCCGTTTGCGGCGAATACCGGACGGTGCGATGAGCGCCAGGAACGCGGGTCCTTGATCAGAAGGTGAGCGCGACGCCAGTTCCAGTGCGACCCGGCCGCCGTTGGAATGGCCGACGATCCCAAAATTTGACAAGTGTTTATTTTCGGCGATCTGTAGAACCAGTTCCACCTGTTCGTCCATTCCCCAGGCATGCTGAGGGCGAGCAGAAAGTCCGTGACCTGGGAAATCGAATGCTATTACGTGAAAACGGGCGGACAGTCGTGAGATCAAGGGTCCCATGGACGAGGATGAACTTCCCCAACCATGGAGCACCATAAGATCCGGAGCATCAGGTTGCCCGGACTCGAAAATCCGGACGACGATGGAAGCTCCACCGACAGTGAGGTGGAGGTTCTGGCCTGATTCTGAATCCGAATTTCGTAGTCCCAAGAAGCGTTTTCGTTGTTGTCGGGCCTAATACCTGCTATATTACACCTATCTGTGCCCGAGAGCTTCAACAGGCTCCAGGAGGCATGCTCACAATTCGGTCCGTCTTCTCTCGCCTCATTTATACGGGCGGAAGTCAAGAAGATAATCACCGTGGCATTCTTATCCCTTCCAACGCCTGAGCTTGGCGTTTCAGTCAGGGGATTTGAAATAATTTATAACTTCATGTCCGACAAACCGTTCAGCGGAATTCTGGAATTGATTGGCGATAAGAAATTCGGATTCATCCGGGAATTTCGCCACGATATTCCGAAGGGAAAGAAAGACGTTTTTGTTTCACCTGCCCTGATCAAGCGCAACAAGTTGCGCGATGGGATGATCATGGAAGGCACATTGAGGCCGGGCCGAAAAGGAGATATGCAGGTCCATCACATCGACTCGGTGATGGGAATGCCTCTGGAAGAATGGGTAAAATTTGGTGATTTCGATAAGGGCCACGTTATCTACCCGGACGAAAAACTTCAGCTGATAACCGACCCGAAAAACTTCACGACGCGAATCGTGGATCTGACGGCGCCCATCGGGAAGGGACAACGAGCGCTGATCGTTGCCCCACCCAGGACGGGGAAAACATTCCTGTTGAAGGAGATCGCGGCCGCCATAACCAAGAATCACCCGGAGATTGAGCTGGTTGCACTGCTCGTGGATGAACGCCCGGAAGAAGTGACCGATTTCCGTCGAAGCACTTCTGCTACGCTGTTCGCGTCCTCCAACGATCGAGATGAAGACAACCATGTCCGCGTATCGCAGCTTTCTCTGGAATACGCTAAGCGCGTAGTCGAGCAGGGGCAGGACGTGGTCATGCTACTGGATTCATTGACAAGACTAGGCCGAAACTTCAACCTGTATTCGCCGGGCAGCGGACGCACCATGTCGGGTGGTCTGGACTCGCGGGCGATGACTATTCCCAGAAAGATTTTTGGGGCCGCACGTAATATCGAAGGTGGTGGGTCACTGACGCTGATCGCCACGGCTCTCATCAATACAGGAAGCCGAATGGATGAGATCATCTTCGAAGAGTTCAAGGGCACTGGAAACTCTGAGATTGTGCTGGACCGGGAGATGGCCGACAAGCGGATCTATCCGGCCATCAATCTCCGCAAGAGCGGAACGCGCAACGAAGAGCTCCTCATTGGGCGCGACTGGATAGATCAACACAACCGCCTGTTCAGAGCTCTGAATAGCCGCAGTCCGGTCGATGCCATGTTGGCTCTGATGAGACACATGCAGCAGCATCCTACGAACGAAGATCTACTGAACAGCCTCATTCCGTCCCGCGACTGACGGTTACGCCCAAGCCAGGCCAGTGTCTTTTCTCAGAAGAAAGGACTCATTTATGAAGGTGAACGGCCCTCCGGACGGTAGTATCTCGCCACTCCCGAGAGAAAAACTTTTTGAACATGGCATCTCCATTCTTACGGATGCCGAATTACTGGCTCTGGTAATCGGGACGGGTGCCAAAAATCGCTCCTCCGTCATGGTGGGCGAATCCCTACTCAAATCGTATTCATCTCTAAGGGAGATGGCTTCACGTGGCGTTCGCGACTTCTTGAGTCAGGATGGGATTGGACCCACAAAGGGGGCGAGGCTGGCAGCGACGTTTGAACTGGGCCGCCGCCTCTCGCGGATTCCTCGAGAGGCGGCGGCCTCGTTTCGCAGTCCCCAGGACGTTTTTCGGGAATACGGCCCGGTGATGGCAGATCTCAAAAGAGAAGTGTTCAAGGTCATTCTGCTCAACACCGCACACGTTCGGATTGCGGATTTTACGGCGAGTGAAGGAGGCCTGGCCTCAAGTATCGTGGAGCCCCGCCTCATTTTTCGCCGCGCAATTCTTGAATACGCGGCGGCCGTGATCTGCATTCACAACCACCCCTCAGGAAATCCGGAGCCCAGCCGCGAGGACATTCTGATCACGCGTCAGCTGGCCAGAGCGGGGCAGGTCGTCGGAATACCTCTGCGAGATCACATCATCATCGCTGCTGATACCTATACCTCACTTGCCGAACGGGGCCTCACGACCGCGAGTGATGGATGAAGATGCGGGGCAGATCATTGTCCCAGTTACAATATCACGCAGATCTTCAAGCCCTGGCACTGCCATATCCGTATTTCATCCGTAGATTCGGGGTTCCATTTTACTCCACACGCCCACTCGTTGAATGTCCGACCTTTTCGATAAGATCGTTTCGCTTTCGAAACGTCGCGGATTCATTTTTCAGTCTTCCGAGATCTACGGCGGGCTAGCGGCCACCTATGATTACGGACCACTGGGCGTAGAACTCAAGCGGAATGTGACCCAGCGCTGGTGGAATTCGATGGTTTATCAGCACCATAATGTATCAGGCCTCGACGCAGCGATCCTGATGCATCCGACCACGTGGAAGGCCTCTGGACACGTAGATGCGTTCAATGACCCGCTGATCGATGACAAGACCTCCAAAAAACGTTATCGGGCCGATCAGCTCATCGAGGAGTACGTAGAGCGGCTCAGGCGCAAGGGAAAGGAAGAAAAAGCAGATGGTGTATATGAACGCCTGGTCGAGGCGCTCAATGCCGATGACATGGCTGGTGCTCTCTATGCACTCATCATGGAGGAGGAGATCCGATCCCCCGATTCCGGCGTTTTCGACTGGACAGAAGTGCGTCAGTTCAATCTGATGTTCGATACCCACGTTGGACCGGTAAGCAACGGAGAGAACAAAATTTATCTGCGCCCGGAAACGGCTCAAGGCATCTTTGTCAACTTCCATAATGTCCGGGAGACGGGTCGCCATCAGGTTCCGTTTGGAATCGCACAGATTGGGAAGGCGTTTCGAAATGAAATTGTAGCGCGACAGTTCATATTCCGGATGCGGGAATTCGAGCAGATGGAAATGCAGTATTTCGTCAAGCCCGGTACTCAGATGGAGGCGTTCGAATCCTGGCGAGAAAAAAGGATGCAGTGGCACATTGAGAACGGTGTGCGGCCTTCGAAACTGCGCTGGCACGAACACGAGAAGCTGGCCCACTACGCGGACGCTGCGTTCGACATTCAATACGAATTCCCCATCGGATGGCAGGAGATCGAAGGCGTTCACAGTCGCACCGATTTTGATTTACAGGCGCATCAGGAGCACTCGGGTAAAAAGCTCGAGTATTTCGATCCTCAAACCAATGAAAAATATCTGCCGTACGTCGTGGAGACTTCGGCAGGACTGGACCGGACAGTTTTGACCCTTCTCTGTGAAGCATATCGGGAAGAAGAACTGGAAGGGGATACGCGTACTCTGATGAAGTTTCATCCGAAACTGGCCCCCATAACGGTCGCGCTCTTTCCGCTGGTCAAGAAAAATGGAATGCCAGAATTGGCCCATACAATTGAGGAAGGTCTAAAAGAGCACTTTAACGCCTTCTATGACGAGAAAGGGGCTATTGGGCGCCGATATCGCAGGATGGACGAAGTCGGAACGCCGTTCTGTATCACCGTAGATGGTGAATCTCAAGAAGATCAATCCGTGACCATCCGAAATCGCGACACGATGAACCAGGATCGCATTCCTCTGGACAACGTGCGCACGTATCTCTTCGATCAGATTGCAGGATGGAAAGCTGAGTAGATCTCGATCCAGTGGGCGCGCCATAGTGGACGCACGCAGATAGTGGACGCACACTTAGCGAAATGTCGCTTCCAGCCAGCTCATTATCTCATCCCGTGATTTTCGGTACGCTGTCGTGCGCTCCTCCATGGTGCCGTCCTGTGTAGAAGGATCGAAGAAGCTCTGGTGGAAGGTCTCTTCGCCCCCAAGCACGTGGGGACACTTTTCGCGCGCATCGTCGCTGACCGTAACGACGCACTCAGCGCCGAGTCCTCCGAGTTGATCGATCGTCTTCGAAGATTGTCCGCCAGCGTCAATACCCAATTCTTCCAGCACCGTGAGCACCTCGGGCCTGACACCCCTGGCCACCGTACCCGCGCTGAAAACTTCAAATTGATCTCCGAACAGGTGTCGCATCAAGCCCTCTGCCAACTGCGATCGGGAGCTGTTATGAGTACACAGGAACAGAATCTTCTTTTTTTGCACGGGATTCCTGCTGGTGGAATGCGAGGCCCTGTTTCATCAGGGAGATCGGCAAAATAGCGAAAGATCGAATGGGCACGCATGTGGAGACTGGAACGTTCTAGGCGGCACGGAATAGGACCCAATCACTCCAGATTTGCCCCAATATTCAAGTCAGTCAGTCGTTTCCGTGGAAGCCGGACCTGAATACGATCTCCTCGTTGGGTATGTCAATCGCTCGATTGACCCCACCCTAGATCTTTATACCGAAATAGATCGGTTGAAGGTCGAGAGAAATGCCATTCTTCTGGCCCATTATTATCAGGAACCGGCAATTCAGGATATCGCTGACTACGTAGGCGATTCACTGGGTCTGGCCCGCCAGGCAGCCGACACTGATGCGGAAATCATCGTTTTTGCCGGCGTCCATTTCATGGCGGAAACTGCGAAAATTATCAATCCGTCGAAAAAGGTCCTGCTCCCGGATCTGAACGCTGGCTGCTCTCTCGCAGATGCCTGTCCTGCGGACGAGTTCGCTCGTTTCAAGGAGCAGCATCCCGATCACATCGTCGTGTCATACATCAATTGTTCTGCGGCTACCAAGGCTCAGAGCGACGTCATCTGCACCTCTTCCAATGCAGAACACATTGTGAGGCAGTTTCCAGAGGATCAACCGATCATATTTGCCCCCGACAAGAACCTGGGGGGCTATCTGAACAGAAAACTGGGCCGCAATATGGTCCTGTGGGACGGAGTTTGCATCGTGCATCAGACGTTCAGCGAACAAAAACTCGTCCGATTGAAGGTCCGCTACCCCGGTGTGCCCGTCCTCGCGCATCCGGAGTGTGACGAACCTGTGCTGCGCCAGGCAGATTTTGTAGGATCCACGAGTCAAATAAGGCGATTTGCCGTGGAAGAGCCCTTCGATACGTTCATCATCGCCACGGAGGAGGGAATTCTTTACCAGATGCAGAAAGACTCCCCGTCGAAGACGTTCATTCCGGCTCCTCCGGAGGGAGGCTGCAATTGCAGTCAGTGCCCCCACATGCGTCTCAATACGATTGAAAAATTGTACTTGTGCCTGAAGTATGAAGCGCCGGAGATCAAAATGGACGAACAGATTCGCGTCAAAGCGCTGGCTCCGCTCGAGAAAATGATGGAAATGAGTTTGGCGATTGTCTGAACTAGGTCAAAATCGCAACTAGGTCAAAATCGCACTCTCAGACCCATTAATGGGTCAAATCGTCGCTGAATACTGTAGCCCTTGGAGTCTGGTGTGCCCGTGACTCGCAGGTAAGTGTAGTGCGCATCAAATTGCACCCAGAAGGAGGAGTACACGCGATAGGCGAATTCGAATCTCATCCTGTTCTCCTCACCCAGTTCCCCCAGAAGGGACAAGAATCCTTTCAATCCCCTCCGGTCCTGTCCCACTGCGAGTGTGAATCGCGGGGCGCGAAAAAACAGCCGAAGGTGATACTCGCTGAGCTTCTGCGCGCCGTGATACCTCATGAAGGCGTACCAGAACTCGAAGCGCTCGAAAACCAGGACACGAAGCTCCGTGTTGATCGACTTGCCCCTCTCGATATCTCGTAAAGCTACGTCCACGGGCGGCCCGTTCTGATTTTTCAGAATCCTCGACTGCATATTGCTGACACCATAGAAACTTCCAAAATACCCCGGCAGGAAATCCGAGCTGTTGTACTGAAGGGCCAGACGCAGGTGGACTCGAGCCAGATCAATAAAATTATTATTCTCCAGATCGGCACCGATCAAGATTCCCTGGCCGAAACTCTTCAGTTGAGCGAAACTTGCGAAGGGGATGAAGTCAAATCCTCCATTGTTGAATGCGACATATCGAATATCGAACTCGACACCTCGAAAGTGATCTCCACTTTCAAGCGTAACGTCGCGATCCTGCATCATTGAAACTCCGACGGTGAGGGCGTGCAAGTTCGAAGAGTTTTTTCGAAACGGCGACACGGACAATCGGGCGCCAATCAGACCGGGTCTGGATATATCTGCCGAGATGGTTTCAAGCGCAACATATCTTCCATCGAATCTGGCTTCCAGGCCAAGGGTCCTTTCATCCCAACTGGCCTCCGTGGATAAAAAATTGACAAGGTATCCGTTCCCCAGCCGCGCTCTATCAAGGGGACCAATCCGGACGTAGGCGCCGCCTCGAGCAGGGCGATACCGGGCAAATTCAACAACCCTCAGAAGGTCGTACAATTCGTCGCTGTCCGGTTCGTACGCGCCGTACAAACCTGCCCGAAAAGTAGAAGAGAGGCGAAACGAGCTGTTGGCTCGGTAGGAAGACCATTCGAGCAGACCCGCCGTTCTCCATTGAGGACCGATAAGGGAAAAACCACCGGCCGTCTGAAATTCCGAATAGGACTCCCACCAGGCGACGTTTGACTGCTCTTCCGGATCATCCACAGAGCCAAAGAGCGATCGCTGCGCATGCAGGTCAGACGCGCGCGACAAAGTCAGAATCGACACTACAACCAGTACCCACACGGCTCGCTGTCGAGACCGTATTGGATCGACCGCAGGACAGTTGCCTCGTCCCAGTCTGTGCATTGCGCGTAGTGAGGATGGTTGGAAAAACTATATAGGTTGAGTAAAAATACATCTCCGAGACGAGATCCCGGCACCCCAAGCCGTTCCGAGTGTTAGAGCGTCCCCATTCCTTCGTCACATCGTTCGTGGATTCGAAGTTTTATGCAGCTCGATGCCCTTCCCCTGTTTCCCCTGGAGATTGTACTCTACCCGGACGAAGTGCTACCGCTTCACATTTTTGAAGGCAAGTACATAGATCTGATCTCTGACTGTCTCAAGCAGAAGGCTCCCTTCGGTATCGTGCTTGTCACTGATGGCAAACTGAAAGAAATAGGATGCACCGCCAGCATCAGCAAAGTCACCGAATCCTTCGAAGATGGTCGAAAAAACGTGATTGTCACGGGACTGGAAAGATTTCGAATTACCCACGTCTATCATAACAGGACCTATCTGACGGCCGACTTCGAAACCGTGATTGATCAGAAAGGGCAATCCGAAAAGGAGTCGATCGAGCGGCTGATAGCGCAGCACATCAAGCTCTTGGAGCTGGCGGGTCGTACGCCATCCCCGTCACTCTATGAGGATCGAAATCGTCTGTCATATTTTATCGCGCACAATGCCGGTCTGACGTTGGAACAGAAGCAGAACGTGCTGGAGAACAATGCGGAATCTTCGAGGATAAGATTCTTGATCGATCACCTGGAGCGGTTCATTCCTGCCGTCGAAGAAGCAGAATCGATGCGAAAACAGGTACGCACCAACGGGCATTTCAAAGATTTCCCGCCCGATTCTTGAATCATATGGCATGAAAATTGGGGATGTTCGGGTATGCGATAATCTATTCAGGATTACTACCCGTGACACGAACCTCAGCCGTTCGACTTGGCATTCCTTTGCGACAGCTTACGTCGCGCATATTATTCCCCTTCGGGTCTCTGTTGCTCGTTGTGACCATTCTATTATCCGCTTTTGAGTACAACAGGCTCAACAACGAAGCGTGGATGGAGCAGCAAGCAACCGCTCGAGCCATTTTTGAGACCAGCGCAGTGGTCAATCCTGGTCGCAACGGACTCGCGATAGTAAGCCAAAACAGGGGTTACGAGCGTGTATGGGTGCTCAGTGCCACCGGGGACATCATGGCTTCCAACCGCGCGGATGACATTGGGCAACGCCTCGACGAACGATGGTGGACTATGCTCGATGGCAAGGGCTCGGGAATGATTCAGGAGCGTGTACGATTCGGTGAGCAACGACTTGTAATGACGGCCCTTCACAATGCGGAACTGGGACGGTGGGTAGTCATCGTGGCCCGGTCAAATTCAATCTGGATGAGGGGCGTGTGGTATCTCGGAATCATTCTCGGCATGAGTCTCATCCTGTGGGTATTGGTGGCAACTCTCGTTGGCGTCACATTAAAACAAAAAATTTCCGGTCCCCTTCGGAAACTGGATGACCGGACGATTGAGCTGGTCCGGGGACACTCCGTTTCCGAAGCAGCCCTGGATCGACTATGGGCGGAGACCGCTCCAGCATTGGGTGGTCATGCAGATTGCGTCGTCGACCTGGCACGTCGCCTTCAATCGAGAGAACTGCTTCTGGCTGAAACTGATTTCCGCTTCCGAAGCGTATTTGATGCGATGCCCGCAATGGCGCTGATTCGAGATTCGGATTCACTCATCGTTGATTGCAATCGAGCGCTGGCAGAAAGACTCGACGCAGAAAAGCAGTGGATCACGGGCCGGAATGTTTCGCTGATGACGGGAATCTTGCCCGTAACGATGCTTGAAAAATGGTTTTCTCACGCGGACTCACCCAAAGTTGGCGTCAGCCGAATGGAAGTTTTTCCTTCAGAGGTGGATGAGATTTCGGAGCCACTGGCCGTCAGTATTTATCCTCTGAGGCACCGCGGTAAATCGGCTCATGTGATAATCGCCGAGAAGTTGCTGGACGTTTCCGATCTGAATCTTCCATCTGCTCAGACTGAAATTGATCTTGAGCACGGGTTGGCATCCGCTAACGGGCACTCAGGTGACGGCTCACCCGTCGATATCGATGCGGTAGCGGGGGCATCAACGTCCAGCGATGATTTGCTGAGCGGCGTCCTCAAAGCAACCGGGCAATTTGTTGTGGTATTTGACGAAAAGGCAGAACTGGTCTTCTGGTCTCCAGCGGCCCGAATGATCACGGGAGTGGACACAGATTCTGTGAGCGATATGAAATTGTTTACCCAGAAGGTATTTCCGAATCGCGAGGAGCGAAAATTGTTCAAGTCGTGGATTGATGGGGCGCCCGAAAAAAGGAGTCAGGAGTTGAAGATCCGGACCACGGCTGGTAGCGTCTCGAGCAGGTGGTATGCGTCTGAAATCGATCTTCAGGGCCGTGGATCGGTCGGCGTACTCTGGGCCACGCTCGATGTGAGCGTTACGCATAACTCCCCTAATACCGGGGAACCGGTTACCTGAGTACGGTATTCATAGGACACGATATTCTTAGGACGCGATGACGGAAATCGAGCAATCCATAATAAAAGACCTGCAGGAGAAGCTGGAGAGCATTCGCCGCGATCTTTCGAAGGTGCATCATGACGCGAACAACCCGTTGTCAGTTATTTCCGGCAATGTAGAGCTGCTCGGAGAGCTCGCCAGAGCGCTGGGGACCGAGAATGAGTTTAATGGTCCTCTCGAAGACATGGTGAAAGCGATTGGGCTTTTATCTGAAAATATTGATCGTTTGATTGTCGTCAGAAAAAAACTGACGGACCTGGCCGAACAACTCTCCGATTCATAGATCGCTGGAAACCATATAGCTTCAACTGATACGAATCGAAGAACACCGCCGCCATTTTGATGGTGTTCTCCTTCAGCCACTTAGCTTATTCAGGTCATGCGACCTCCAGCAGATCACTCCAGTAACATATCGTTGCAACGCAAGGCTTTATTGTTGGCCGTGTTGTTACTCCTGGGGGTGCACTCTTCATTGGCTCAACTCAGCGTATCCAAGAGTTCTGGCTCTTCAGGGGATGTAGTTATTGAATTCAGCTACGATTGGGATGAGTCTCTGACTGCGTTCGTGGATTCAGCAGAGGTTCGCCTGTGGAGCTATCCCGTGCTCGATGTAGCCTCTGGTGGCTTGATTAATGGCTCGTACAGCCTGGATCTACCGGGTTACTCGCTTCCTGAGATCACCGTTCTGGAACGCCAGTACGACGAAGTGACGGTCGATATGGCCCCCGATCTTGAGGATCGTGGGCCGAGTCAGGCAGATGCCAGGGTAAGCGGCCTCGGATTGTACAAGAAACAACCTGTGGTTGAAATCGTGGCTGCCGCCTTTCGATTGGACGCCACCCGTTCTGTCCTCCGGAGATACCGAAAAATGGTAGTGTCCGTGCGGAGCCCCGCCGGCGCGCCGTTTTCCTCGGGCGGTTTCCAGGCCGCGAAAGGAGGGGTTGTTGAGAGTGTTCTATCAACTGGTCAGGTATTCAGAATATCCATTACAGAAGATGGTGTTTACCGGGTAGACCGCTCCTTTCTTCAGGGTCTCGGATTGACACCAGACGCAATCGACCCTTCCGACGTTCAACTGTATGGAAACGGCGGACGTCCGCTACCCGCGCTCGCTGGCGCGACGCGCGCCGAAGATATAGCCGAACTGCCCGTCGTCCGGCAAGGTGGAGGTGACGGTCGATTCGATGAATCGGACTTCGTGCTCTTCTTTGCCTCGGCCCCTTCGGGATGGCTGTTTGAGGACGGTGCATTCAAGCATTTTGTGCACCCGTTTTCGAACGATAACGCCGTATTTTTGAAGGTGGGTTCCTCGGGAGCCGAACTCGGTCAATCCAATTTTCCGCCAGCCTCTTCCGCTCCCGTGTTTTCTTCTACGGAGGGTCGCTTTTTTGTGGACCTTGAGGAAAGGGTGTGGAGCCGCGAGCATGGCAGTGGACATGACTGGATGAGCAACACCATCAGATCTGGCGGCGAGAGGCCGATTTATTCCGATCTGTCGTTACCAGGACTGTTGTCGGGTGTTCTACAGTTGGAAGCCCGCGTCGCCATCGCCTCAAATCCACGTGCGACTGTGGCGATGATTGCAGATGGGGTCACGCTCGCACAGCGAACGGCCCCTACTTTCACTGGTCAGCGGGCGGAAGATTCGGCCGCGTCGGTCACCACCTTTTCTTTTACTCAGCCAGTATCGGCAGGGCAATCCCTCGACCTTTCCATGCGCCTCCTGAACCAGGTGAACGAGCCACAGGCAGCCGTGGACTGGGTTACAGTTACGTACGAGCAGGAATTGACCCCTACAGATGAAGCACTCGCGTTTTCAACGCGTCCATTTCAGTCCACCGACCAGCAGTTTCTGCTCAGCGGTTTTTCATCTTCGCCACGGGTCTGGGACGTAACGGACGGGCGGATGCAACGAGCGTACGAAGCACAGCCCTCAGGCAATAACTTCGTCATCCACATTCCATCCTCACAGGTGGTTGTTCGCCCCCGTGACATTTTTGCATTTACCGAGGGCTCAATCAAGCCACTGACTGCGAGTCAAAGCCAGATGGTTGCCAATCAGAATCTGCACGGTATCGCCAGCTTTCCGGATTTCGTGATCGTAGCCCCCGAGCTCTTCCTGAACGCTGCGAACCGACTGGCCAACCATCGCAGAGCTGAAGGTATGGACGTAAGTGTGGTCAGCCAGAACGAGGTTTTCAATGAGTTTGCGGGCGGCGTTCCGGATATGCGGGCGGTTCGCGATTACATGAAATTCCTGTACGACAAGGCCCCTGGCCCGAGTCAGCTGCCGGATTATCTTCTGTTGTTCGGAGATGGGCACTACGATTTTCGCGGATTATCGGGTTTCCCGACGCCGCTGGCCAATCTGATTTTCCCATACGAAACCGCGACGTCCACCAATACCGTGGCTTCCTATACCTCGGACGACTACTTCGGACTGCTGGATGATGACGAAGGAATCTGGCAGTTCACTGGCATTACAGGGACGACACAAGAGAGAGTGGATGTCGGGATTGGTCGTTTTCCGGTCCAGACCCCAGGCGAAGCCGAACTGATGGTCGACAAAGTCATCGCCTATGACAATCCGGATACTTTCGGGCCGTGGAGGACCACCTACCTGGCCGTCGCCGACGACGGTCCAACAGGTCTGACAGGTCTTGACAATCAGTACGATTTACATCTCACGAATATTGATCAGGTTACGGAGGTTATTACGGACGAGGTGTACCCCGAGATCAACATGCGCAAGATCTACGGCGAGGCATATGACAGGGTTTTCCTCAATGGCTTCAGGCTTCCGGATGCCACCAGTGCGATCCTGGAGGCACTTGAGCGGGGCCTGCTCCTGTTCAACTACAGCGGACACGGCGGGCCGAATGGTCTGGCCCAGGAACAGATGTTCACCAAAGACCACGCCCGTGCGCTCACAAATGGAGATAAGCTCCCGCTATTCATTACGGCCACCTGCTCGTTTGGATGGTGGGACCTGGAAGGGGAGCAGAGTGCCGGCGAGGAGCTGTTGCTGAATCCCGATGGAGGTGCCATTGCTGTTCTCACGGCGGTTCGATTAGCATATACCTCTTCATCGCCGACTTCTCTGAACGCTGGACTAAACAGGGCGCTGAATCAACAACTCTTTATGCCCGATTCGGACAACTTGCCTAAACGTCTAGGAGACGCGTTACGAGAGACCAAAAACACCGGTGTCGGTCTTCAGGGAAACAGTAGAAAGTTCAATCTGCTGGGAGATCCATCCATGCGCATCGGGCTGCCTGCGGGGGAGGCTGTCGTCACGAAGCTCCTTCAGACGGATTTGCTCACGGATACGGGGCAGATGAAGGCGCTGGACCGAGTGACGATCGAGGGCCAGATTATGACGGCGTCTGGCGTGCTCAACGCCAGTTTCAACGGGACCGTCAACGTAACGGTCTTCGATGCCGAGCGCCAGGTTCCACTGCTTGTCAATTTTTTCAGCCCAAAAGACTACTTCCGTCAGCGTGAAGACCTCATCTGGCGCGGAGATGTTCAGGTCACTTCCGGCCAGTTCACGGCCGAATTTGTGGTTCCAAAGGATATCAGCTATTCAGATCTACCTGGAAGAATTTCTGTTTATGCCTTCAACGAGCAGGTCCAGGCAACGGGCTATTCGGAAAATTTCCTGGTTGGAGGCACCTCCGACAATCCCCCGGATGACGATGTTGGACCCGAAATCAGCCTCTTTCTCAACACTACGGCGTTTGTTGACGGGGGCTCTGTGGAGTCGAATCCTGAGCTGATCGTGCAGTTATACGACGAATCGGGGATAAATACGGTTGGCGCTGGTGTCGGGCACGAGATGTTGCTCTCGATCGATGAGGAAGATCAGAGTGCGCAAGACATTGGGAGTGCTTTTGTTGCGGATGAGAATTCGTTCCAGCGCGGCGAAATCAGATGGAATGTTACCGATCTGGAGCCAGGAGCGCATTCGCTCAGCGTCCGGGCCTGGGATGTGCTGAATAACTCGAATTCAGCCAATCTGTCATTTTCTGTCGCGAATGATGAGGTATTGAACGTACATAATGTGTATAACTACCCGAATCCGATGAATCGGGAAACCCGGTTCATCTTCGAGCACAACCAACCCTCTGGAACTCCGGCGGAGGTCCAGATTCGCATATTTACGCTGAGTGGAAGGCCCATTCGTACGATTCGTACGGCGGAAGCTCTTCCGGAAGGTGTCCTGGGCAGTGGGCCTTTGCAGGTCTACTGGGATGGAAAAGACGATGATCTGGACCGTCCCGCAACAGGGGTCTACCTTTATCGTATCAGGATTGCTGTAGAGCAAACCAACGGTGAGCGTCAAATAAGCGAACACGTTGAAAAATTAGTCATCATCCGATAGGAGAGCGATAGAAAAACAGTTACTGGAAATCACGTATTAGAAACATCGTGTGAACGAATTCACGTGATCCCCGACCAATTACCTGGTCGGATTGACAGGACTTTTTTAACTTTCTAGCGTTAAGATGTACGAAATGAACAGGGGTAGAATGAGCACCTATTTCAATGGTCTCAGAACGAGGGGAGCTCAACTCGTAGCGATACTCTTAGGAGTTATTATCGCATTTCCAATGGTCGCCGCAGCCCAAGTGGGTGGTTCGGCCGTCGTTTTTCTCAAGATTGAACCGGACAGCCGTGCCTCGGGTATGGGAAATGCCGGTGTCGCGCTTGCGGATAACGCCAGTGCCATGTTCTGGAATCCAGCCGGACTGGCGTTCCAAACCGGTACAGAAGCTGCGATAACGCACTCGGCCTGGTTACCGGAATTCAACGCGGATCTCTTTTACGAGTATCTGATAGCCAAACATAACATTCCTGGATGGGGAACGTTCGGTGCGAGCCTCACTTACCTGTTCCTTGGTGAGCACGAAGGACGTGATGCACAGAATAACCCGACGGGCACCTTTCGTTCGTACGATTTAGCCGCGGGCATTTCGTACGGTACAAAGCTAAGTGAACGATTCGGAATCGGGACGAGCGTCCGATTCATTTATTCCAATCTCGCTCCGGGTCAGGTAGTGGGATCCCAGAAAACGAAAGCCGGCGTTTCGACCGCTTTCGATATCGCAGGGCTGTATCGCAGTCGAAAGTTCGGCATGGGTGAGACCATGAAGGGAGAATTGTCGCTAGGGTTCAACCTGGCTAACATGGGGCCGAAAATCCAGTATTCAGACAATGCCCAATCGGATCCGATTCCGACCAATCTGCGATTCGGATATGCCTTCAAAATGGAGTTTGATGAATTCAACAGCCTGACGTGGGTTACCGATTTCAACAAGGATCTGATCCATTACTCGACGGGCGATTCGACCAAATACGAAGCTGATCCGTTCTACAAGGCCATCTTTTCGTCCTGGCAGTCGATCGATGTTCGGACCAATGCACTTGCCGATGACGAAGCCCAGTTTGAGACGCTCAGCGTAATTGATCAGCTAACGATCGGTACGGGAGTTGAGTACTGGTACAATAACCTTTTCGCGCTGAGGGCTGGTTACTTCTACGAAAATCCGAACAATGGAAATCGGAAGTACATGACGCTTGGGGCAGGTGTCAGAGTGAATATCATCGGGATCGATTTCTCGTACATTTACGCCGAACAGAACTCACCTCTCGCGAACACTATGCGTTTCTCGATGCTGGTGAATTTCGAGAAGTAAGTTCATGAGTTGCGAATCGGTCTTCGGGTGATGGATTCTCCCGTCACGTTCAACACCGTCAACACAGATCTACACGGCAATTTTCGGCATATCATGACGAGAATACTCGGGTTCGAGAGCAGCTCGTCTGCGGGTCGTGGCGTGTTCATGCTTCTGGTTTTGCTGCTTCCGGCCGCGTACGCGCGCGCCCAGATGAGGCCGGCACCGGGAGTCATCGATGTAGTTGCCCTGCGCGTTGAGTTTCAACCCGATACCACCCGGTTCACAACGGGAGACGGCACGTTCGCCGGTGTGTTGTTTGAAGGAGTAGATCCGCCGAAGATTGATCCGTTGCCGCACGACGCGGGCTATTTTTCGGCCCACCTACGGTTTCTCGAAAATTATATTGGGCGGGTTTCTGACGGGAAAACCAGAATCAGGACCCATCTATTGCCGGATGTGATTCGGGTATCGGAGGAGATGGGGCAATACAGTCCCACCGGGGAAGATTCAAATTCGGATGGTGAACTGCTGAAACTAGTCTCGTTCGTTCAGGAAAGCTGGTTCCTGGCTGATGTGGAGGGAGTACAGCTGCCCGATGGACTTGACCCCGAGAGAACCACCTTCATTCTGTTCCACGCGGGAATTGGACGCGATATCGAACTTGTTGGAACGACGCTGGACAAGACTCCTCAGGACTTGCCTTCGCTCTTTTTGGGTGAAGCCGCTCTGGATCGCCTCGGCGGCGGGTCGATGACCGTCGACGGTATCGAAATCCGCAATACGCTCATTATTCCAAGAACCGAGTCCAGATTGGGGTTCAATTTCCTGACGGAGCAACCGTTTCTCATTGAACTGTCCACGAACGGCTTGCTGGCGGCGAGTTTTCTGAACTATCTGGGTGTTCCGGATCTCTTCAATACGGTCACAGGTGAGAGTGCAATCGGACCATTCGGTGTGATGGATGCGCTGGGAATATTCGCGTTCAGCGGGCTGTTTCCTCCGGAGCCATCTGCGTGGACAAAGAGATTCCTGGGATGGGCGGATGTCGTCGAAGATCCGGCACCCGAATCTATCGTTCGGTTACGTGCCTCCGGCGATCCGGACCTTAATGAGACGGCCCTGTTATCGATTTCGGATGCGGAGTATTTCCTGATCGAGAATCGTCACCGCGATCCTGAAGGCGACGGTGTTCATCTAAGGGTCTGGGATGCGCAGGGAGAGCGCGATGTAGTATTCGACAATGCGGATCCAGAATTCAACACTCAGACCGTGGCGGCTTTTCCTGGCGGCGTTGTGGTGGACGTGGACAATTATGATTTTGCGCTTCCCGGCGGAATTGACGAGAACGACAACCCGCTGCTGGGTGGAATGCTCATTTGGCATATCGATGAAAATCGCCTACGCGCAGGCTTCGATAACAATTCGGTAAATGCAGATCCCCTCGCACGGTCCATCGATCTGGAAGAGGCAGATGGGGCCCAGGACATCGGATTCTCCTCGAACGCCAGTATTTTCGGACCCCGTTTCGACCTCGGTACACCGTTCGACTTCTGGTATGAGGGCAATCCGGTGACCGTCAGAACGAACACAGGGCAGGAAATTCGGCTCTACGAAAATCGATTCGCCTCCGACACCGTCCCATCAAGTGACGCAAACGGTGGCGTCCCCTCCGTGGTCAATTTGACCAATTTTTCGGGACCAGGTGTCGAGATGTCGTTTACTGTCGGAGCGAGGGATGGCCAGGCAGTGCCGATCGTCGAACAACGAAATGCTCTTCTGGGAGAGTCAGCGTTTCAGTCGGGGGGCCTGCTCGCCAGCGGAAATCCCGAAAATCTGATCTGGTCTTTCGGCTCTACTGAAGGTGGTGATGGGTTTCTGTGGTCCAGCACGAATCCCTCGGATGGCGAAAGTAGTGGTCCATGGGCGTACACACGGCCGGCCATTGGCCCGTTCGGCGCCGTAGTGGTAAGCTCTGAGTATTTCTCTCTGGACTCGATGATTCCCGGACTCAGCGGATCGATCCCGATTTCACCGCCTTTTTCCCAGGCGCTTACTAATTTCAGCCCTAAGATCGCTTCCTTTCAGACCGGAGGGCGGACCACTTTTCGTGTCGGTGCCATGGCTGGAACGCAGCCGGTCATTGCCGAGGTATCGGTGGAGGCAAACGGTATTTCTAATGGGAGTGTGAACGCGGCAACAGGCCGTGTTCTGGATATTCTTTTTTTCGACCGCAATTCTTCCCGGCAGTTGATCGTGACGGATATCGGAGTCTTCGACGGACAAGGAAGCGTGCTCGTATCGACCTTCATTGATGACATCGCGCCGTATTCCCGGATCGATGGATCCGTACGGGATGACGGATGGATGCTGGGCTGGGCGTCCACGTCCAGAGACGTGATTCACACGCTGACCTCTGAGGGAGTAGCCTCCAGCATCGTTCCTTCCAACATCGTACCCTCCCATTCATGCCTGGTCACGGATCCGGTGTTCTTCGATATCGATGCTGACGGAGACGCTGACGTAGTATTTGGTTGTGGTGCATGGCTTTATGCTGTGCACTCAACGGGAGCGCTGGTGTCTTCATTTCCATTTGCATTGAGCGGGGATGCCGTCTCTGACCCGATTGCGGCCGTCGACCTATCAGGGAGTTCCATGATTTTTGTTTCGACGGCGAACGGATATCTGGACGGAATAGGGATAACCTCCGCCGCAAACCGTCTGGAAGGATTTCCTCTGCCGATTGGAAAAGTTTCCGCCGTAGCCCCTCACGTCTCCACGGAATCGATAGTGACCATATCCGGATCAGGGGAAATCCGATCCTGGGAATATCAAAGTGAGTCGGCGAGAAATGCCGTTGATTTCGACATCCTGGCCCATCCCAGATTCGAAGGTGGCGCTACTCCAGATGACGCGAGCCGTCTCTTGATTGGAAATGAGACCTACAACTGGCCTAACCCGATCGAAGATGGAGTCACTCACATTCGATTCTCCGTTCTCGAAGCGTCAGACGTTCGCGTCACTATCGTCGATATGTTCGGGGCGATGATCGATGAGTTCGAAATGGTGAGAGTCCGAGCGAATGTCCCCTCTGAAGTGGAGTGGCGCACCTCTGCAGGCAGCGGAATTTATCTGGTGCGCGTGAGGGCGACATCGGTGAGCGGCAGAAAAGACTCTCGTTTGATTAAGATGGCCATCATCCGATGAGAAGAGCCTTCAGAAATATCCTCTCGATGATATGGTTGTCGGTCACGTTTGCGCTGGTGGCGCTGGTGGCGCCGGTGGCTCAGATGGCGATGGCTCAGGAGCCCATTTCCTACTACGATTACGTACGCAGCGAGTTGGATTGGTATACCATCGAAACCGACCATTATCTGATTCACTACCACTCGGACGAGACAGGTGCCGGAAGCAGAACGGCACGGGTGGTTGCCCGCATCGCGGAGGACGTTTACGAGCCGCTTACTTCGTTATACGATTACCGTCCAGACACCAAAGTATCCTTCGTTCTGAAGGACTATGAGGACTATTCAAATGGAGCAGCCTATTTCTTTGACAACGTGATCGAAATATGGGCACCTGCTCTGAGTACGAACTTCAGGGGCGATCACAACTGGCTTCGAAACGTGATTTCGCACGAATTCACGCATATGATCCAGGTCCAGAAGACCATGAAGGCGAGCAGGCGCCTGCCTTTCTTCTATCTCCAATATTTGGACTATGAAACCGTGCGTCGCCCGGATGTCTTGTACGGATTTCCGAATGTCATCGCATCCTACCCGGTGCCGATTCTGAACAATCCGGCGTGGTTGGCCGAAGGAACAGCACAGTTCCAGCGAGAGTGGATGGACTACGACCGCTGGGACTCTCACCGAGATATGATGCTCCGGACCCAGGTACTGGCCGGAACGGAGTTAAGCCTGAATGACATGGGAGGATTTTATTCCCATACGAGCTTGATGCGCGAATCCGTGTACAATCACGGATTCGCGTTCACTCAGTACTTGGTGCATCGATTTGGTGAGGAATCCCTGAAGACATTGAGCGCCGAGCTGGGCAACTGGAGCAACTGGAATTTTAAGCAGGCCGCCAGAGATGCGTTTGGTGTTCGGGGCGAGACCATCTACAGAGACTGGATGGCCGAACTCCGTGGATACTACTCCTCGCATGCACCGAGCGGCACCTCCTCACCAGAAATCCTGGAAGACGAGGGCTTCCATAATTATTATCCTCGAATTTCGCCTGATCGGAGCCAGATCGCGTTTCTGTCCAATCGTGGACAGGATTTCGGAAGGACGAGTGTTTGGGTGAAAGATCTCGGCCTGGAATCCACAGCACGCCTCGTACTTGATGAATCGATTCTCGGGCACGCCCCGAGCTACACATGTGCATTTGGACACCGCATAGTATCGACGGCGACCGGTCCAATCGCGTGGACAGCCGATGGAGGAGGATTGATCTATTCGAAAACCCACGATACCGACAAGGGACACCTTTACCTGGACCTGTACAGATTCAACCTGGAGACCGAAAAATCCACCCGATTGACCTGGAACCAGCGTGCGGATTCTCCCTCGGTGAGTCCTGGCGGAGAATGGATTGTATTCATTCAGAAGGGCGACGGCACGACCAATCTACACTTGCTTCCCCACCAGGACGACCCCGGTGAACGGCCTGAAATTGTTGCTCTGACGACCTTTGATGACGGCACTCAGGTTACCGATCCGGTCTGGGGCCCCAATGGCGAGTGGATTTATTTTGGACTCAGCCAAGCCCACGGTCGAGATATTTATCGTGTCAGGAGAAACGGAGAAGAACTGGAACCGGTTCTCGACTCGGTGGCAGATGAGAGGTCACCCACATTCGATCCCAAGGGTCACATGATCTTCGCTTCAGACCGGTCGGGCATCTTCAATCTGTACCGCCTGCTGCCGGGTGGTGGCGCCGTGGCAATTACCGATGAAGCTGGTGGTGCGTTCATGCCATTTGTCTCCAGTTCGGGGCAACTTACCTACAGCCGTTTCGAGGCCTCAGGGTATAAGATTGCATACGAGAACTCGGTACCACGTACTTCGGCGCCAGCCGATTATCGGGCGCCGGATTTTCTGATCAAGTCCCAAAAGATTCAGCGCTTGACCCCAGAGCAGTCTGAGCTCAACGAGCGCGATGATTCGGACCTGAGATCGTTCTCAGCCGAAGAATCACAAAGTTCTGCCACCCGGTACGATCCTGTATTCACCTCCTTCAGCTTCCTGCCCGTCCTTCGCCTCGACCGGTATGTTTCCAGAAAACGAAGACTGTCCGATGTCCGATTGAAAGACCGCACCCGGGGTGAGGCCCTCTGGAGGAATACCAAAGTCGGTGTATACGCGGCTACCCGGGAGGTGCTTGGCGGACTGAGTTTCTTCGGTGGGCTTCTGATTGGCCCAGGTTCTGGAGACGCCTCGTCAATTGGTGATTTTTTCGCCCCATCGAATCTGCTTGATCTCGAAAGGGACGCTTTCTTGCAGGTCGACTATGCACGAAGTCTTCCGTTTTTCCATAAGCGGTGGGCACCGCAGCTCTCCGTCCAGTTGTTCAATATCAGCCGAAACGTCGAAAATGGGCTCTCCATAGAGGAATTTCCCTGTACGGCCTGTTTTCCTGAAACGACACTGGCGGATCTGTCCTACAATCTGTGGCAGGTGGATCTGCTGGCGAAAAGCAAGATCAGTCGAGTGCTGCTCTCGGAAGTGGGATACCGATACAGTCCATACCGCGTAAAAACCAAGAGCTTCTTTTCGAAGGAACTCCGTCAGTTCGTTCCCTCGAGTTCGTCCCGCTATTTCATCGGGAGAGCCTATCACGCAAAGCTCATTTTTGAGTCGTTCGCGCCGCATCGGGATATGAATGTCGTTCCACACGGAATCCGTGCCGAGCTGAGCTTCGAACGCGAAAACGGACGATTATTGAAAAGTTTTGATATCCAGGAGGGCCTCTTGCAGCCGGTATACGACCGCTCGACCATCAATCGACTTTCGTTTTCCGCCCGAGGGGGCTTCAAGCTCCCCGGATGGCCGGGTGAGGGCGCCCACGGAATTGGATTCCGAACCCTTTTCAGCACCATTTTGGGGGAGGTTCAGGATGATTTCTACAATGAGTATCTGGGCGGCCTGACGGGAGCCCGCGGATATCCCTTCTATGCACTGGGCGGTAACGAAACTCTATGGTTCCAGGCAGCCTATCTGTTTCCTGTTTTCCCTCGGATCGGCAAACAGCTGCTCTTCACGTATGTCGACAAAATTTATCTGCGCGTGTTTGCGGATGCTGCTCTGGCATGGTCCGGTGACTGGCCGGGTTTTGGGGAGACAAAAAAAGATGTTGGGGCGGAAATCAGAATTGGACTTGGCTCGTACTACCTCTTACCTACCGCTTTCTTTATCAGCTCGACGTATGGTCTGGACTCGTTTGAATTCCAGTTGGATGAGGGATTCGTCACTCCTGACGGCCAGCAGTTCGTGCGATACGGAAAGGCGTGGCAGTGGCACGTGGGTATCCTCTTCGGATTTGATCAATTCTAACCAGTAACTGGAATGGAATCATCCCTTATTTACGGAATGGGCTTCATCATGATTGTCATAGGGACAGGCTTCCTGTGGATCCTTCTCAAAGACAGTGAGGCGAAGCGGCCCAGAGACGCGATGGAGTGGTTCGGAACAATCCTCTCATCACTTCTGATAATTTCAGCGGTAGCTCTGATGCTCCTTGCCCGCAACACCGAAAAGGCTATCGCCGAATCCGTACAGCGAGTCGCGACTGAAGACGTGTTTCAGGACGCTATCATCGAGGTCGAAGCCGGTAATTTTTCATTTGCGGGTGTAGATGACAGCGTGACCGCTACGCTCGAAGATTTCGAGGGCCAGGTGGTCATCATCAATTTCTGGGCAACTTGGTGTGGGCCCTGCCTCGCAGAAATTCCAGACCTGAATCGACTTCAGCGAGAGCTGAGAGACGACGGTCTGGTGATCCTGTCCATATCGGATGAAGAACCGCTCCTTCTGCAGTCCTTCGAACGTCAGCTTCCACTCGACACGTACAGCATGTATGTGCCTTACGGAACAGAGCTTCCGCTGCCATTTACAGGAGCTTTCGTCATCCGGCCTGCATCCTTTATCGTGGATCGCAACGGCGTTGTGAGACGATACCTGTTGGGCGCGCGAAGCTATGATTTTTTTAAAAAAGCCGTCCAACCCCTTCTGTAAATGACGCGAGTTCTATTCTGGCTGGTCGGACTGTCCTTGGTCATTTGTCCCAATGACGCAACGGCATCGGTTGACACGCTCTCCGTCTTCACAAGTCGCGCTGCGATTCGTTCCGCACTGATCCACGGGGCAGCACCGAGTCGGATGGCAGCAAATTTGTGGCCCTCCCAGGGAGAACGGAGTGTTCCACTGGCATTCGGCATGTCTGCTATCCTTCCGGGGGCAGGCCAGTTCTACAACCAGCAAAAGCTGAAGGCCCTCTTGGCCGTCTCACTGGAGGCTGCGGCGATCACGGGGTATTTCGTCCTGCGCTCTCGCGGTCTTTCCGCCGAGGACGACTTTCAGGACATGGCACACGCTGCCTGGAGTCCGACCAAGTATGCGAGCTGGTTGAACGACTATTCTGAATACCTGGGCTCAGAGTTTGGAGCCAACATTTCCGCCCCTCCCGTAACCATAATCTCCGGCGTGGACTTTCGAAATCCTTCGACGTGGTCCGAGTCAGATCAGGTGCGGGTCAGGGCTATGTTCGACCAGATAAACGCCATCGAGAGACAGGTCTTCCATCCTGAGACCGGCGCTGTCTTCTCCCATCAGCTTCCCATTTTTGCGGATCAGCAGTACTATGAGCTGATAGGAAAATACTTTCAGTTTGCTCCGGGCTGGGAAGATTATGTGATGTGGAAGAACGCCGAGGGCGAGTATCAGGTGTCGATCGACCCCGAGCATACGGGCGCGGGTGGCTCCAAACCCAACGTGTCGGATTCGTTTTTCAACTATGCCAGTGATCACGCTCACTCTCAGGATTTGCTTCGAAAGGCCAGCCAGATCTCCCTGCTCGTGGTGCTGAACCACGTAATTGCAGGAGTTGACGCGGCCGTGAGTGCCAAGCTTCACAACGACCGCCTGAAGACCAGGATGGGTCTGGCCTACAATGGAGCAGGTCAGGTTGTGCCGGTGGCGCAGGTCTCGATCCGGTTTTAAAACCGGGCGGGGAGAATACTTGATTTGTCGTCTCCTTAGAGCGTTCTTTGCTGGGCCCTCAGCCGCGTCACTTCATTTCTGATTGTAAAACCGAAGACCGTATGCCCTGGTACAAGAAACTTCACTGGCAAATAATCATCGGGCTAGTGCTCGGACTCATCTATGGAGTCATTGCCGCGGCGCAGGGATGGGGACAGTTCACAAGTGACTGGATTGCTCCATTCGGGCAGATATTCTTCCGATTGCTCCTCCTGATAGCCGTACCGCTGGTTCTTGCGTCGTTGGTGACGGGTGTTGCTTCACTTTCTGATATGAGAAAATTGTCGCGAATTGGTGGAAAGACCATCGCGATCTATATCGGAACGACAGTAATCGCGCTGGTCATCGGGCTCTTATTGGTGAATATTCTGGAACCTGGCAGCAGCGTACCCGAGGAGATGCGCGACAAATTGCAGCAGACTTTTGCGGAGCAGGCCAAGGCAGGGTTGGGGAGTGCGGCCGCAGCTGCTGAGAGAGGGCCCCTGCAGCCCATCGTGGATATGATTCCGAACAATTTCTTCGAGGCTGCCCGATCGAACCGGAATATGCTTCAGGTAGTGTTCTTCGCGATTTTCGCAGGGATCGGTTTGTTGATGATTCCGAAGGAGAAGGCGAAGCCCCTGCTGGACTTTTTTGACAGCCTGAACGATCTCATAATCAAGCTGGTAGAGATCATTATGATCTTCGCGCCGATTGGCGTCTTCGGTCTGCTTGCAGATACTATCACGAGTATCGCAGGAGACGATCTCGGCCAGATCATGGAGTTGTTGGGAGCTCTCGGTTTTTACAGCATCGTCGTCGTTTTGGGCCTCGCGATCCACATGACGCTGACCTATGGCAGCATGATGAAGTTCTTCACGCCCCGAAAGATTTCCGATTTCTGGAAGGCTCTCGGACCTGCACAGCTGGTTGCGTTTTCGACCTCGTCGAGCGGTGCCACACTTCCCATTACCATGGAACGCTGTGAGAAGAATCTTGGCGTTTCGGAAGAGGTCTCGTCATTCGTTCTTCCCCTGGGAGCTACAATCAACATGGACGGCACCGGTCTGTATCAAGCGGTTGCGGCCGTCTTTATCGCCCAGACCATCGGAATGGAGCTGGACCTGGCCGCTCAAGTAACGATAGTGTTTACGGCCGTTCTGGCATCCATCGGTACGGCTGCCGTGCCCGGGGCAGGAATCATCATGCTAGTGATCATTCTCGAGGCCGTCGGTGTGCCTGTGGCAGGAATCGCACTGATTCTGGGCGTCGACCGAATTCTGGACATGTGCAGAACAGTCACCAACGTGACTGGTGATGCGACCGTAGCGACAGTGGTTGCCGCGAGTGAAGGCCAACTCCACGATATTGCCGTCTGAAAAGTGATAAAATCAGTCTCGATTTGAGCCTGGAACACCCCCAGGCGATCCGAAATTGAGACAAAGTCGGGTATGAGCCACCCAAATCGGTCATTTTGGACCGTTTGGGTGGCTCCGTCATTTTTTGGCATCATCTTGGATGAGGGACAGGCAGTTCCTTGATTATTTCTGCCCTCGCACCCTCGAGCCCCTTGATCCTCCTCAGGAAACTGTGAGATGGATGCCCCACATCCATCTCGCGGCCCCTCCTCTTCGAAAGACTGCGTCCCTCACGCATCTTTTCGAATCTTCTCGATCTCGAGACGCAGCATCAGCTGTTTTGACGTTGGAGCCGAAGCCAATTCTCAGCACAAAAAAACCCGCCTGCCTGAAGCAAGCGGGTCTGCGCGCTTGGGAGGATTCGAACCCCCGGCCTTTGGAACCGGAATCCAACGCTCTATCCAACTGAGCTACAAGCGCGTGAAGGCACGAATATAGCACTGAACGCCCGAGGTGTTCCGCCTGGACACACCGGTTGACACAAAGTTTGTGTTAATGATTTCCTACCCACGGCGATCACATTCCGAACCACAAGGAGCAATCCCTGACGTTGGTTCATGTGCCCAGACAAATGGCATGACTGATACTGCACTTATTAAACAGTTTAAAGCGGACCCCGGCCTCGGGTATTCCTCTTTGCTGGACAAGTACACGCCGATCATCCTTCGCATGATTAGACGGTTTCTATCGGACCCGGATGAGGTGATGGAAACCTACACCTCCATCTGCGAACGGCTGCAACACGAAAACTTCAAGGCTCTCCGACGCTTTCGAATCAACAGCGAACTGACCCCCTGGCTTTCGGTCGTTGTTGCAAACGCGTGCCGCGACCGATTCAGGAAAAATCGGATGGTATCCGTTCCCAATTCGGTTATTGACAAGCTCAACAAGTGCGAGAAACTGGTTTTCAAATATTACTATCAGGACCATATCCCGCAGTCTGAAATTCCAGATTTGATTTCTAGTAACAACGGAACCGACTGTTCTGGCACAGATGTCAGAGCGGCAATTGGACGAATCGACGAACTCCTTTCGGTCAACAAGCGGTGGCACCTCCTCGCCGCTCTCCGGGCAAATCGACCCATGATTTCTCTCGACGATCTCAACGAGATGGGACTCTCACCTCCCGGAACAATGCGCTCCCCCGATCAAGTAGATCATTCCGAAGGTGATCGTGTCTCTGTACTGAATTCAGCCATTCAGGACCTGGATCCAGAAGATCAGTTGCTGATTCTTCTCAGATTTGAACACGGCATGCGAGCACAACAGATTGCGAAGATCATGCAGTTCGAAAACCACAAGTATGTCTACACGAGGTTGCGTACCATAATCAATCGCTTACGTCGCGACCTGCTCGAACTCTCCTGAGGGACAAGAAGGGCCTTCGCGCGTACCAGCGCCTCGTAAATAAGAATTTCTTTGCACGTGCTCCCCTCGACATCATCATTTCTGACCGACGGGCGCCTTGAACGTACTCGTCTCACACCCCTCCTCTCGGCGTTCATCGGGCTGATTGCGGCATTTTTTCTGTTTCAGGGAATCAGCACGGTCGTCCTGCTGGCTCTGCTGCTGAACGCAGGATTGAGTCTGCAGGATATTTTCAATGACCTGGCTGGCGTTCTTGCCGCCAATCCCGGAACGGTCCTGGTTTCCAACACCGTGGGGCAGGTGTTCGGTTTACTTCTCCCCGCCCTTTGGTTTGCTCGACTCCATTCTTCTACCTGGAAGTCGTTCCTGCGCTTACGCATAGTCGACCCACGATTCCTCTTTTTATCCATTCTGGCGCTCATCGCCCTTATTCCTATCGTTCAGTGGACGGGCTCCGTAAGCAATTCGTTGCCATGGCCCGACTGGATTCGGGATCTCGAGCAGGCTCAGATGGACTTGATCGAGGGCGTGCTGACGCATGAGTTCAATTTGGCATTTGCGATCTCCATGCTTGCCCTGACCCCGGCCATCTGCGAGGAAGTGCTGTTCCGAGGATTCGTGCAGCGACAGGCCGAACGAGCGCTCGGCGCCTGGTGGGGAATAGCGTTTTCCGGAATTATTTTCGGATTGTACCATCTGAGACTGACCCAGGCCATTCCACTCTCGATTCTGGGTGTGTTTATGGCTTACGTCACCTGGCGTTCAAGGAGCCTTCTTCCAGCCATGCTTATCCACCTCGCAAACAATTCGTTTGCCGCGGTGATGGGACAAATGGCTAGTTCTGAATCTTACAACGTGGATCTGGAATCATTCACATTTCCACTTACCATCGTCATTCCTGCAGCCATGGTACTTGCTGGTACGCTCTGGTTTATGCATAATGGCAGGGCCCAGAACGGGATCGACGATGGGCGCCATTCGACTGTTGTCGATAGCCCTTCGGATCCGAATGAACTCAGCGAGGCAACACCATGACCGCGAAAGAATTTGATGGCTGGATAGCCGTGTTTCATACCGGAACGGATTACGAAGCCGATCTGGTTCGGGACCGCCTCGATGATTCTGGAATTCCAGCCGTCACCATGCGCAAGAAAGACCGATCGTTCAGTCTCACCCAGGGAGCGATGTCGGCCATTTACGTGCTCGTTCCGAAGGAATCGGAAGGGGAGGCTCAGTCCCTTCTTTCGTCTACCCAGATTTCGGATGCAGACCTCACAGAAATCGCAATTGCTGCAGATCCCGAGCGGGCAGCCCCTCCATCTGAGCAGCGGGAAGACGCATGAATCAGGGGTTGGTCCGCATACTGACAGCGCTGGTTGGAATTCCACTCATCGTCTACACCGTATACGTCGGCGACTGGGTGTTTTTCACCTTCATCGCGGTGATTTCCCTTATCGCGCAGATGGAGTTTGTGTACATGCTCCGCAGAATGGGGTGGCAGGTCAGTCTCAGTTGGTCCTTGCTGCTCAGCCTCAGCTGGTTCGGCAAGTATTTCGTGGAGTGGTGGCAGACAGCACTGCTGATTGTGGTGATGCTGTTTGCCGCCTCAACCATCTACACGGGAGTTCGTCGATCGATGGAACGGTTTGCGGGTACGCTGGCGACCATGGTGTATCCAGTAATCATGATCACTTTCATGATCGATATCCACTGGCAAGCCGAGCAGGCAAACGGCTTGGATGCAGCATTTATGATTGTGCTCATGCTGCTCTGCCTAATTTGGGCGACCGATACCGGCGCCTATTACGCGGGTCGGTCTCTAGGTAAACACAAACTGGCGCCCTCCATCTCGCCTAACAAGACCTGGGAAGGGACGATAGGAGGAGTGGTTCTGGCAATTGGCGCCGCGACCTTGTTCAAGACTCAGTGGATTCCCGAGCTGTCGTGGATCGACGTTGTTGTGTTTGCGTTCCTGGCCGGTGTCTGGGGTCAGATTGGAGATCTTCTGGAGAGCGCTTTTAAGAGGGCCGCTGGCGTGAAGGATTCTGCTGCCGTTCTTCCGGGTCACGGAGGATTTCTGGATCGTTTTGATTCCATCATATTTACAGCACCGGCGTATTACCTGTACCTTTCAGAGCTGACCTCGCTGCTGTCTCGCTGATTGTGTTAGGAACGTCGAAGGGTAGATTTTGGTATAGGACCCTGACTTTCAGACTTTTCAGCTCAACACTGTCACTGAATCTCGCAATGGCCCTGTTTACACCAGGTAAGAAAGTTCGGCACAAGAAGTTCGAGTACCAGCCCCGATTCTACGACCCTAAAAAAGATGAGCGGCTGAAGCGACGGATGCGAATACCGCCTTCGAACAGACAACGCCGAAGTCCGCTGACACTCATTATATTCATTGTTCTGGTTGCCATGGTAACCTACATGTATTTAACGCTTGGATAACAAGATTGTGAGCGGACGGGAAGTGCAGGCTGACGCCCCAAGTATTGACAAAGAGGAGATCCAGGAAGCGGGTGGAATCATTCGAGTGATGCCCCTCTCTCTGGCCAACAAGATCGCTGCCGGCGAGGTTGTCCAGCGGCCGGCCTCAGCCGTCAAGGAACTGGTCGAGAACTCGCTGGATGCCGGAGCGAGCGAAATCCAGGTGATTCTGAAGGAGGCCGGTAGCTCACTCATTCAGGTGGTCGACAACGGCTGTGGCATGCGAGAAGAAGATGCGATTTTGTGTTTCGAGCGTCACGCCACGAGCAAGATCCGCTCGGTTGACGACCTGGAAATCATCCACACACTTGGATTTCGTGGGGAGGCGCTGGCGTCGCTGGCATCCGTCTCTCAGATCGATCTCAAGACCGGACTTAACGATTCGGACCCCGCATTTCGGGTAAAAATCGATGGCGGGGAGCTAATCGAGTCCGGCCCGGTGGCGCCCACACGCGGCACTTCCGTAGCCGTTAGAAATTTGTTCTTCAATGTCCCGGCGCGAAGGAATTTCCTGAAACGGCCGCAGACCGAGCTCAAGCACATCTTGGACATGATCCAGGTCCTGGCACTGTCAAATCCCTCGGTGTCGTTTCAACTTCTGCACGATGGTAATGAACTGATTAATGTGCGTGGGGAAGGAAGCGGTCAGTTTCATGCTGATCTATCGAATCGCGTCAGGTCTCTGATTCCTGTCGCTCGTGAAGACGAACTGATTCCTCTCAATGAGTCAACCAGCTATCTGTCAGTCCGAGGCGTTCTGGGTCCGCCCGGGGGTGCTCGTCGCAGCCGCGGAAATCAGTTTCTGTTTGTAAACGGTCGCTACGTGAAACACCGATATGTCGAGCATGCGGTGCTTTCGGCTTATGAGTACCTGCTTCCGGCGGGATCGTATCCATTCTTTGCCCTGTTTCTCGAAATCGAACCTCGACACGTCGATGTGAACGTCCATCCGACGAAGGCAGAGGTGAAGTTTGACGATGAGAGAGGCGTTTACGGGATGCTCCGAGCGGTCGTTGGGCGCTCTCTGGGGATGAACCTACACACACCGGATATCACTCAGGCGAGCCCGGTCAAAGGTCTCTCACTGAATCTTGATCCGCTGGAACGGGCAACTCCCGTGAGTCGGGCGGCTTCGGAGCGGGAGTCTGACGACCCCGCTCCGAAGCCGAGGAACTGGGTATCGGAGGCCAGCCAGGCCCTCTATCGCGGAACCCAGATGGCGACTGCCGTTCCTGCTGCTTCGACAGATGACGCAGGTTCGAGTAAGTCGGGCGGCGTTGGTGAGGAAGGGCTCCTGTGGCAGTTGCATGACACCTACATCCTCACTCAGATCCTTTCCGGACTGGTAATCATTGACCAGCAGATGGCGCACGAGCGCATTCTTTACGAACAGGCGCTTTCGTGTCTGGAAGGCGGATTCGGATTGTCGCAACAATTACTTTTTCCGCGAACCATCGAATTTGCAGCGTCAGATTATGCACTCTTGGAAGACCTGATGCCTGACCTGAAGAAACTCGGGTTCGACGTTGCCGCGTTCGGACGCAACAGTGTGATCGTTCGGGGTGTGCCGGCCGACATCTCGACAGGCGACGAACGTAGTGTACTCGACGAAATAGTTGATCAGTACCGACTTTTTGAGCGCGTCGAACGCTTGTCAGGAAGGGAAAATCTGGCAAGAAGTGTTGCTCGCAGAGGTGCTGTTCGTGCCGGCATGAAACTCAGCCCCGGCGAGATGCGCTCCCTGATTGATCAACTGTTCCACTGTGATTCCCCTTACGTGAGCCCGGATGGGAGACCCACAATAATTACCCTGTCGGGAGAAGAGCTTCGAGAGCGCTTTGAGGGCAAATAGCTCGCCTCAGTTCGCGCAACAGGATCGGTTCAGATCATGACTTCCAGCCTGAAAGAACATTTTTCGAGTCTGCACATCATTCCGACTGCTTCCAGGGTACTCGTGGGTGTCAGCGGGGGTGTGGATTCCATGCTGCTCGCCTTATTGCTTCAAGAGGCAGGATTCCGGGTTCAGATCGCTCACGTCAATTATGGCCTGCGCGGATCAGCTTCCAACCTGGACGAAGACCTGGTCCGATCGCTGTCCTCTCGGCTGCATCTTGAGTTCCACGCACTGAACGTCCCTGAATCCTCGCGGCCCGGAAAATCGTTGCAGGCTTGGGCGCGGCTCGTCCGGTATGAGTGGTTCGAATCGCTGTGCCTGCAAAATGACATTCGGTATGTAGCCGTGGCGCACCATGCCGATGATCAGTTGGAGACCATGCTGCTCAATCTCGCACGGGGGACGAGCGTTGTCGGACTTGCCGCGATGTCGAGTAGCAGACCACTGTCCAGGCACTCAGAGGTCAGCCTGGTACGGCCGCTGCTTTCTTTCACTCGGACCGAGATCGAAGGAGAGGCGGTGCGGCGGGCTCTCGCCTGGCGGGAAGACGAATCGAACTCATCGCCGAAATTTGAGAGGAGCGCCCTCAGAACTGAGCTCCGCGAGATGTCTCCACCCGCATATGCGTCCTTCCGGGAGGCCGGATTAGGACTTTCGGGCAACATCAGAACATTTCGGACGCAGTTGAGATCCAGCATCGATGAGACTGGTACCATCCTGAGCTTGTCCGAGTTGGACCGTCTACCTGGCTGGATTGCAACCTGGCTCGTGATGGAAATGATCGAGCATCTCGACTCTACCGCCCCCCGAAGGTCGACCATTGCGAGGTCTGTCCTCAATCTGGTCGGTTCTCAGGTTGGAAAACGAGTGGAATTAGAATCTGTCCGGGCCTGGCGAGAGCGCGATCGCATCGTGATGGAGCGCATCGTTTCGCAGCCCGACCGAATGCCCTCTGCCGTCCATCGACGCGGAGATACGATCACAGAGAGTGGAAGGCTTGTCTGCCGAGAGATGATGGCCTCTTCTGATGATTGCGTGACAACTGATCAGAAAACCGCATATCTGGACAGTGATCTGCTCCATAATCATCTCAGCCTGAGGTGCTGGACTGCAGGAGATCGGTTTTACCCGCTAGGCATGGAAGGGAGTAAGAAACTCAAGTCGTTTCTGACCGACGAGGGGGTAGCGGCCTCCGAGAAAAAAAACGTACAGGTTCTCCTTTCGGGAGGGCGTATCGCATGGGTCGTGGGGCACAGAATTGATGACCGATTCAAAGTTACCACTTCTACCACGCGAGTCCTTCGGTGTGAGTGGATTGAAAAGCGAGAGGAATCGACCAATTCTACTGGACGAGTACTTTCGTGACCTGAATCGGGAATGATAAAAGAGCGGAATCACTTACTTTAGTGCCAGCCGATCCCACCTGAGTCCAGTGGCAACTGTTATCCACTGGGTGTCAATTTTTGAAACCCTCAATTTGAAGGAAATGGAAGCCACATTTCTCGTCCACGACGAACAGACGGTCATCATTCGCGGTGAACGCTTTCGCAAATACCTGACGGCCGAAACCCTTCGTTCCAGAATTGAGGAAATGGGGGCTGAATTGGCCGAAGAATACGGAGACAAAAAGCCTATTCTGATCGGTGTATTGAACGGGGCTTTCATGTTTCTGTCCGATTTGATGAGGGCGATGAAGATCGACTGCGAGATGGATTTTCTGAAGCTGTCGTCCTACGGCGAAGCAAAAATTACGTCGGGAGAGGTAAAAGAGCTTAAGAGTGTTGACGCAGATATCGGAGGGCGCCACGTCATAGTGGTTGAGGACATCGTGGACACTGGGCTTTCGATGCAATACTTGCTCGACAGGTTGTCCCAGGAAAACCCGGCCTCTCTTAAGACCGCGACACTGCTGCACAAATATGAGGCAACCACGGTGGATGTACGTCTCGACTTCGTAGGATTCAGAATCCGAAATCTATTTGTCGTCGGTTACGGTCTGGATTATGGCCAGATCGGCCGCAATCTGGCAGACATTTACATTCTGGAAGAGCAGATGGGGATGGACACGACTCCAGAACCAGGCAATTCAAATTAGGATGACCGGGATGGCCAGCGACCCCCTCTACTACGGAGATTATCTTCAACTCGAAAAGATTCTGGATGCTCAACATCTCGAATCCTCAAAGAAGGGAACTGCGGCTCACGATGAGATGCTGTTCATCATTGTGCATCAGACGTATGAGCTCTGGTTCAAGCAGATACTCTGGGAGGTCGATGGGGCGATCAGAATCCTTGATAAGGAGGTGGTGGAAGAAAAAGCGCTGGGCAAAGCAGTCGCACATCTTGAGCGGGTGGTTTCCATTCAACGTGTGTTGATGCAGCAGATCGATGTGTTGGAGACCATGACACCTCTGGATTTTCTGGATTTCCGGGATGATCTGTTTCCGGCCTCCGGATTTCAGAGTGCACAGTGGCGTCTTATTGAGAACAAAATGGGAATGCGACCGCATGATCGGCATGCATACACCAAGACCGCTTACACCTCCCGCTTCTCCGACGAAGACAAAATGGCTGTAGAGGCGGCTGAAAAGTCGGCCTCCATATTCTCGTTGATTGAATCGTGGCTGGCACGAACTCCATTCATCGAATTCGGCGATTTCGACTTCTGGGACGCCTATCGCGGCGCGGTTTCTCGCATGATGGCCTCCGATAAGGCTATGATAGAGGGCCATCCAACTCTGTCTGAGAGCGAACAAGAGGCCCAGCTGGCGAACCTGCGACGTACGGAGATCCATTTCGAGGCTCTGTTTGACAAAAAACAATATCTGAATCTGATCGAGACGGGCGAAAAAAGACTCTCTCACCAGGCATTGAAAGCCGCTCTGTTGATCCATCTTTACCGTGATGAACCGATCCTGCATTTACCGTTCAGATTGCTCCACGTGCTCGGCGATGTCGACGAAAATTTTACGAACTGGCGCTACAGGCACTCGTTGATGGCGCGGCGAATGATCGGTACAAAAATCGGAACAGGGGGCTCATCGGGACACGAGTATCTGAGAAAAGCTGCTCAGCACAACAAAGTATTTTCTGACCTCGTCAACCTGTCCACCTTCTTCATTCCGCGATCTGAGCTGCCCGCCTTACCAGAAGAAGTAATTGAACAACTTGGATTTCGCTGGAATCTGGGCTAACGATTCTGCAAGCTTAATTCATCGTGCCCAGCTCATCGTGCCCAGCTCAGCCACGAGCGTTTCGGCCAGCTCCCAGTCAATCTCAGTAATTCCCTGCCTCCCCCCACACAGTGTCTTCAACACGGATTCCTGTTTTCTTCCTATGTCCTGAGCCTGTTTGTAGGGCACCCGGTGGAATGAGACGAGTGAATATTTTGGAATAAATCGTTCGGGGAATCGTTTTTCCAGTTCGAGGGCTACAGAGCGTCTGACTCTGAAAGCAGGGTCAGCGACCAGGTCACGCATTTCTATGTAGTTGGTCAATGCCATGTCTGCGATGGCATTGGCATTCACGATTCTATCCTCTTCAAAATCGTGAAGCAGCTTGGACCAGGATGGATGATTTCCTGCATCCAGCATCTCAGACAGTACGGACACATCCTCAAACGCACAATTCATGCCCTGACCGAAGAAGGGTACGATGGCGTGGGCCGCATCGCCGAGAATCAGGGCAGAGTCTCCGTAGGTCCATTTATCGCAACGGACCGTGCCCAGCTTGCCAGTCGGATTGTTGCCAAAATCTGTAAGCAACGAGGGAATAAGCGGGATGACATCTTGAAACTGAGAATCGAAAAACGCACTGATTTGCGACTCTTCCTTGAGTTGATTGAAGCCCGGATCGCCGTCAAAAGGAAGAAACAGCGTACACGTAAAGGTGTGGTCAAGGTTGGGCAGAGCAATCAGCATGTAGGTGCCACGCGGCCAGATGTGTAAAGCTTCGGGTTCCAGGACGAATGAGCCATCGGCCGAAGCGGGCATGGAGAGCTCTTTGTAACCATGCTCCAGCATGTCCTGTCGATATCCGATGTCGGAAATTGCGTGCAGGCTGCTCCGTACCCGCGAACCCGCGCCGTCTGCGCCGAAAAGAAGATCGTAGCTGACTTCCCTCCCGGAAGGGTCAGGAGAATTGAGGGAGACGACTTTTTTGTCCGGGTCGGTCGACAAGACCTCGCTGTTGAAATGAAGTCCGATATTGGGGTGAAGCCCCGCCTTCTCGAGGAGAGTGCGGTTCAACCCGGGCCGGGAGACCGACCGAATGTATTCGCCCTCATTCTGACTGTAGGGAAGAAAACTGGTTGAACCGTCGCGAGCGTGAATCATGCGTCCACGCATAGGGATGGTGCCTTTGAGAATCTGATCGGCCAGATCTACTTTCGAGAGCGCATGGATGCCGCGCTCGGACAGGGCCAGATTGATCGATTTTCCGGAGGGCGCCTTGAGGCTCCGCAGGTCGCCGCGCTTCTCGAAAACGGTGACCCTCATCCCTCGATTTGCGAGGACGAGGGCCAGCAGCGATCCCGCCAGCCCGCCACCCGAAATAACGGCGTGCTTATCTCGAGTAATCACGAGGATGTATCCTCCCGATGGAACGCATCTTTCAGCTGCTGTGCGAAGCGAAACGCATCGGTGAAACTATTGTAGAGCGGGACTGGCGCGAGCCGGAGTATGTCCGGCTCGCGCCAGTCACAGATCGTCCCGACAGATTCTAGATAGTCAAACACAGCCCAACCAGATACTGCGTTATTCTCGCCTCGTAAAACTCGGAGGGATAGCTGTGCTCCATGTCTCGAGACCGGCCTGGGTGTAATTATTTCAACCCGGTCTGACAAGGGTTTCTCGATCAAATACCTTAAATAATCGCTTAGTCTGATGCTTTTCTCCCTCAGAGCATCCATCCCAACACTCTCAAAGACGTCCAGGGAGGCCTTGAGTGCCGCCAATGAGAGAACTGGTGGATTGCTCACCTGCCATCCTTCCGCGCCTGTGATCGGATTGAACTCATCGGGCATCGCAAAGCGTGAGGTCTTGTCGTGACCCCACCATCCCGCCAACCGGGGTACACCCGGGTCGTTGCCATGGGAATCATGCACAAATATGCCAGCCGGACCGCCAGGACCGGCGTTCAGATACTTGTAGGAGCACCAGGCAGCAAAGTCTACATCCCAATCATGCAGTGCGAGCGGCACGTTGCCCGCAGCGTGCGCCAGGTCAAAGCCAACCACGACGCCGACGTCGTGTGCGGCCCGGGTAATTCGCTCCATGTCGAATAGCTGGCCCGAATAGTAGTTCACACCACCGATGAGTAGGAGCGCAATTTCTTCGCCTTTGTTAGCGAGTTCCGATTCGATGGACGATTCATCCAGCACGTCCGAATTCTCCTTCTCACCCAGGACGATCAGATTTTCGGTTGGGTCCAATCCGTGCCACGCGATCTGGGAACGAACAGCGTAGCGATCCGACGGAAAAGCATGATGTTCGATCAAGATTTTCCGCTTCAGTCCACTCGGCCTGTAAAAGCTGGCCATCAACAGGTGCAGGTTTACGGTGAGGGAGTTCATGATGACCACTTCCTTGGGAAGGGCGCCCACTATGGATGCCATGCCCCTCGTCAGACGTTCGTGGTAGGGCAGCCAGGGATTTTTGGCCCTCAGATGACCATCAACACCCAGTTCTTTCCAGTCGTCGAGCACTTCGTTGACCGCATCCCTCGTGGAAAGGGGTTGCAGACCCAGAGAGTTGCCGGTGAAGTAGATAACGCCCTGTCCCGCACCCGTCAGGGGGATGTGAAACAGTTCTCGGAGTGCGCGCAGGGGATCAGCAGCGTCCAGGCCCAGGGCGCCTTCGGCGGTCGCATCGATATTCGAAAATGAAGCCATTACTCAGCAATTCCCAGCCACTCTCGGGCCGTATCTCTGAGTAGTTGTTGCCGCAACTCGCCCTGATCCGCATACACCTCGTTGATGAGCGACCCTGGCTGAAGTTCACCAAGGGGAAACGGATAATCGGTGCCCAGGGCAATTCGGTCGGCACCGAACAGTTCGACCAGAAACCGCAGGGCGGCCGGGTCATGCACCAGTGAATCGAGATAGAAATGCCCACAATACTCGCGGGGAGATCTGTTATTATCTACAGCGCACAGATCCGGTCTCACGTCAAATCCATGATCGAATCGACCAACCGTGAACGGAAACGAGCCTCCACCGTGCGCAAATGCCACCCGCAGGCCGGGTAATCGTTCAAAAATTCCGCCGAAAATAAAGGACGCAATCGCTCGGGAGGTCTCGGCCGGCATACCCACCAACCAGGGTAGCCAGTATTTCTCCATCTGCTCCTTGCCCATCATGTCCCAAGGATGCACGAAGAGCGCCGCTCCCAACTGATCCATTCGCTCGAACAATGGGAAAAATCTGGGATCTGAGAGATTGATCCCGTTGACGTGTGTCCCAATCTGAATCCCACGCAATCCCAGGTCCGAAACGCAACGCTCCATCTCAAGAATAGCTCGGTCTGGATCCTGCATCGGTATCGTTCCGAGACCCTCAAACCGCTGGGGAAAGTCACGTACGATTCCAGCGATATGATCATTCAATAACTTCGACAGGTCGAGGCCATGTTCAGGCTTGGCCCAGTAAGAGAACATCGTCGGAACGGTAGAAAGAACCTGAACTTCGACACGTTGAGCATCACACTCCTCCATCCTAATCTTCGGGTCCCAGCAGTTGGACTCGATCTCTCTGAAAAACGTGCCGTCTTTCATCATTCGAGCGCAGCAAGGAGCGTGATGATCCAGAGAGATGAAGCCCCCGTATCCGTACCTGGACTTCAGATCGGGCCAGGTTTTCGGAAGGATGTGGGTATGTATGTCGTAGGCGCCTATGCTCATCCGGCTTATTGTGGAAGAGCCATGACACTTCCGCACGACGTGCAGGTCCGGGCTTCGACGGAATCATTGAACCGTTTAATTACCGGCGGAAGTTGAGCCACGATGTCCTCGAGATGAAAATACTCGTCATGGAGTTTCTCCCCGCAATTCTTGCAGAACCACATCATCCCATCGGTGTCGTCGTCATCACGCACTTTTTCGATGACCAGACCAATCGAGCCCGCCGTGCGCTGGGGCGAGTGCGGGATCTTGGCTGGAAGCAAGAACATCTCGCCCTCCCGGACATGAACGTCTCTGGGCTGTCCGTCCTCAATAATTTTTACCGTGATGTCTCCCTCAATCTGATAGAAGAGTTCTTCGCTTTCATTGTAGTGATAGTCGTTTCGGGCGTTCGGCCCACCGACTACCATCACGATAAAGTCGCCGGCCTTGGTGTAGACGCATTTATTGCCCACCGGGGGCTTCAACAGATGACGATTTTCGTCTATCCATCCTTGGAAATTGATAGGAGGTAGCATGGTGTTCGGGGACCGGTTAGGCGTTATTCAGTGGGAAAGACTGCTATGCACTTCAGTTCAATGGCTATCGGAGTCGGCAAGGAGACGACTTCTACCGTCGTTCGGCAGGGTTTGTAGGCGGAAAGATACTCAGCATACACTCGATTGTATGTCGGAAAATCATCTTTCATATTGGTCAAAAATACGCTGACGTCGGCGAGATGCTCGAGTCCGAGGCCGGCCGCTTTCAGAACGCTTTCCACGTTGTCCAGTACAGACCGGGTCTGAATCTCGATGTCGTAGTCCAAAATTCCTCCTGATTCTGAGAGTGTCACGCCAGGAATGTCATCTGATCCCACCTGGCGCGGTCCAACTCCCGAAAGAAAGAGGAAATCACCGATTCGGCGGGCATGAGGGTATGCCCCCACCGGATCTGGCGCATTCGGACTCGTAACAATCTCGTTGATCATGTCATTCAGGCCGTCTTGATGGTAATGTTCTTGGGTTCGGTAAAGAATCTAAGCGCGTGAAATCCACCTTCGCGGCCCATGCCAGAGTTCTTGTTACCCCCGAACGGGGTTCGCAGGTCACGCGGCATCCAGCAATTCACCCAGACAATCCCGCTCTGGAGTTCATGCCCAACCCGGTGCGCCGTCTCCAAATTGGTCGTCCAAACAGAAGCGGCCAGTCCATAGGGCGTACCGTTAGCCAGCCAGATGGCCTCCTTCTCGTCCTCAAAGGGAAGGAGGGTGGCGACCGGGCCAAAGATTTCTTCCTGGTTGGCCCGGCACGATGCCGCAAGCCCCTCAATGAGCGTGGGGCTGAAGAAAAATCCATTTTCGCATCGGCCCTGGGGGAAGAGCCGCTCACCACCGCACAGAATTACACCGCCCTCGGAGCGTGCAACACTCAGATGATTGATGATTTTGTTCAGATGATCCTCAGAGACGATCGCTCCCATCTTTGTTTCGGCAAGAAGAGGATCACCGACCTTGATCGCAGATACCGCTTCTACAAGTCTGTCTCTGACGTCATCATAAACAGACCGCTCGATCAGGATACGTGACCCACACAGGCATATCTGCCCCTGATTGGAGAATCCAGCCCGGACAGCGCCATCAACTGCTTCATCCAGATTGGCGTCCGCAAAGATGATGGTCGGATTTTTTCCGCCAAGTTCGAGCGATACTTTCTTCAAAGCTTCGCCCGCCGATTGCGCGATGATGCGGCCCGTCGCCGTGCCGCCGGTGAAGGAAATTGCTCTGATATCTTCGTGTGCTACGATGGCCCCGCCGGCGGACGGGCCGCTCCCATGAACAATGTTCAACACGCCTTCTGGAAATCCTATCTCGTCACAGGTCTGGGCAAGCAGATACGTGGTGAGCGGAGTCACCTCAGAGGGTTTTCCGACTACACAATTTCCCGAAGCGAGTGCTGGCGCGATTTTCCAGGAAAACAGATACAACGGGAGATTCCAGGGTGATATGCAGCCGACAACGCCAAGCGGGTGCCGAAGGGTGTAATTGAACACTCCGGGAGTGTCGGTGTAGGCGTCAGCTGAATCATGCAGGATCGCGCCCGCAAAAAAACGGAAGTTCGCTATCGCACGAGGAATATCGACGGTTCGGGCCAGAGAGACAGGTTTGCCATTGTCCCTGGATTCTGCTTCCGCAAAGGTCTCGAGTCTATCCTGGATACCATCTGCAAGGCGATTGAGCCACTTAGACCGGAATGCTGGCGTGCTGCTTCCCCACTCTTCGAATGCCTGGGATGCGGCATGGACTGCCCGTTCTATGTCATCGGCTCCGGAGGCGGGAATGGAGCCGTATTTCTCGTTGATTGATGGGTCGATGAGTGGGAGTGTGTCGCCACTCTCCGCCCCCGAGAATTGTCCCCCGATGTAGTTTTCGATCCGCGTCATAGATCCTTGATTTCATCTCCAGTGAATGTAGGAAATACGTGGGCCAGCAAGGACAGATTCTGGATCATTGCCCGACTTCTTTGGGGTAACATATAAATGACCGGATCTGCCGCTCGGCCAGTCCAGAAACGATTCTTCCGTCTTCACTCACGGAAAGCTCCTCAACGATTCCAGATTTGTTCAGCACGCTGATCGTGTCTTCAGAAGTGTCATACGCTTCGTGGGTCGAGTGGGATCGATGCAGGTAGAAGGAGATGTCTTCGGACAGGTGATCTTCATCGCTAAGATGTTCACCAATCAGATACTCGCCGATTAGCCGCTCCATCTCAGGCTCGGCAAACCGGGAATTATCGACGTCGAAATCAACTCTGAAAAAGTCTCGAACGAGGATTCTTCGGCTCAAATCTGCCAATATCCTATCGTCGCTCAACTGCCAGTTTTTCAGGCTGAAAATGATATCGGTGTCATCCAAGGCGACGTATGCATCCTGAATGTCTTCCCGGTGAAGGTCTGACGAGGAGTATCCCTGGCGCAGAAAAAACAGGAAGGCGTCCGATCCGCCGTTCACCATGTCTTCCCGATTTTCTCCCAGGTGCCAGCGCACTCGCCTGATTACCGACTTCAGAAGATGGTCACCCGCGACCACGGTCTTGTGGAGATACACATGCCAGTACATGAGCCTTCTCGAAATCAGGTAGTTCTCGACGGCGTGTGCCCCTTTTGCTTCAACTACCATTCGGTCCTCAGGGGAACCGTCGCCCGGGTGAACCCTGAGGGTCTTGATTATCCTGCCAACCCCCACTTTGCCCTCCACAACGCCGGTGTAGTACGAATCTCTGCGTAGATAATCGAGGCGATCCATATCCAGCTGACTCGATATCAGTTCGTGAAACCAACGCCGCTCGTAGGTGTCATCGAAAATGGCCAGAGCAAGCTCCAACCTGCCCTCAAATCGCCCGTTCAGCCTTTCCAGCAGCGCGCGACTCATCTGTTCGTGCCGGAAATCTGTCAGAATCTCGTGCTCCAGCGTGTGAGAAAACGGGCCGTGTCCTACATCGTGTAGCAGCGCCACCGCAAGCGCCGCTTCCAGCTCTTGGGGCGATACCGACGTTCCTTTTTCACTCAGGGATATGAGGGCATCGTGCATGAGTGCCATGGCTCCTAGCGCGTGACCAAATCGAGAGTGCTCCGCGCCCGGAAACACCATGTGGCCGATACCGAGTTGGCGGATGCGACGCAATCGTTGCACTTCCGGTGTTCCGACGAGATCGAGAATCAATCCCCTCGGCACCGAAATGAATCCGTGTACCGGATCTGAAAATATTTTGAAGCGTCCGTTCAAGAGTATGCCATCGGGCGAAGGTCTTCGTAAAATGCGTCGATTCTCAAGTCCCAGGACCATCACTATGGCCTGAAAGTACCTAATTGTCCCGTGTGACGCGTAGTATATCTGCGCACTCCCGAATAGACCCCGAACAGATTGCAGAAAATTCCCTGCGCCATAGAACTTCCCGATGTGTTTCGCGCGAAAGCCTGGTACGCTCTCAGGATGTTGTTGCTGCCCTTCAGGGTTGAGCCGATTCTCGTTGATCGTTCAGAGCTTGAGGATGTCTCGATCTACTACGGAAATGACACGGACGGCCTCTCGGATGCAACCTGGAAGCTGAAGGTTCACGAATCAACCTGGGACCATTTTCAGAAGCAAGCACAGCCAGATACGCTGAGCATTCGTCACGTCCGTGTCGGCGATCAGAGAATCCCCGTGCTGTTCAGCGCCGGCGGAGAAATTTCCTTCGATCCAGTGGCTTCGACGTTTTATTTCTTGAGCGGGTGGCAGGAAATAGTCATTCGAAAAAGAGACGAGCACGGTCGATTTCCGTTTGAAGCATCTATTCAAAATAAATTGAACGTGCGTGCGACACCGGTAGTGGAGTGGTATCGCTTCATCGCAGCGGATGCCCTTCGAAAACGTGGTGCGAAAATGGATCGCCGACAATACGCGGGAAAAGACTGGGCGTTTTGCTCGACACACGATATCGATTATGATCGAAAATGGCGCCCGGGGATCTATAAACGAGAAATTTTCGATCGAGTCATCTTGAACAAGGAAAAGGAGACGGCGTCCACGCGTTTCAGGCGGCTGCTGGATGTGGGGTTTTCTCTGCTGGAGACCAAGGATCCTTACCGGCTCGCCTTGGGGCGCATCCGGAGTGAGCTGGAATCCAGAGAAGCGAAGGGCACCTTCTTTTACAAGGTTGCCGCACACGGATCCAGGGACTCACGCTACGATTTGCACGGCAGCCACGTCCTGGGCGAAATCAAGAGACAGATCAGGGAAGGGCATGAAATCGGCATGCATCCTTCGTATCACTCATATTCATATCCCACGCGTCTGGCGATAGAGAAGAGCAAACTGGAATTTGTGACGCAGATACCTACTGCTTCATTTCGCGCTCATTATCTCCGCCATGACCACCCCCAATCGATGCATATCCTGAATGCCGCAGGTTTCAGCATCGACTCGACGCTGGGATTTTCCGAGTGCGGGGGATTCAGGTTTGGCACCTGTCTACCGTTCCCCCTGTATGATCCGCAATCCGATATTGAAACCGAAGTGTGGGAATTTCCGCTGTGCATGATGGAATCTGCTCTGTTCAACAGGCAAAATCTTTCTCGTGTGGATGCGGAGCGCGAGACCAATCAGTTGATCCAGAGCTGCGCGACATTTGGCGGAACGTTCGTTGGATTGTGGCACAACATTCTCTGGGATGAGCGCGATTTCCCGGGATGGGGCGCCCATTTTCTGTCCAGTCTCGACGAAGGTACGCGGCTCAGCGCTCATTTTGGAACCCTCTCCGGGGTTCTCTCTTCCTGGAAGTAAAACTTGCAAACCCGCACTACCACAGATATCCAGATTGCGGCGTCCGCAATCCGCGACGGGCGACTCGTAGCCTTTCCAACGGAAACGGTTTACGGTCTGGGTGCTCGCGTGGGTGACAGTGAGGCGATCAAAAATATATTTATTGCCAAGGGTAGGCCACCGGATAACCCCTTGATCGTACACATCGCGGACCCTTCCTGGATCGCAGACGTCACGTCTTCGGTCAGTGCTGTGGCGGCCGATCTGGTCGACGCATTTTTTCCGGCACCTCTTACGCTGGTTCTTCCAAAACACCCGGACATTTCGGACACTGTGTCGGCTGGGTTGAATACGATTGGAGTCCGGATGCCCGATCATGAGGTGGCTATCGCATTCCTGAAGGCCTGCGGCGAACCGGTTGCGGCACCCTCTGCCAACCAATCCGGACGCCCCAGTCCGACGACATGGGAAGCTGTGGTCGACGATTTGGATGGTCGGATCGATCTAGTTCTGAAAGGAGAAAGTCCACGGTTCGGGCTTGAATCAACCGTCCTGGATTGTACAGGAGAGCACCCCGTTGTCTTGCGCCCCGGAAGCGTGACCATTGAAGATCTCAGGCTGGTTGTTCCAACGATCCGGTTCGCCCAGGAGGGCCTGGATTCAACTGCAGGAAGCCCGGGCACCAGACACCTGCATTATCAAGGTCGTGCGAAGCTCAGACTCGTGGATGACACAGTTCGCATAATATCCACTAAACGCTTGGCCTACATAGGATTAGAGCCCCCATCAGTACAGGGCGCCTATGCACTGGTTCACGTAGCAGAGACGGTAGATCGATACGCCCGCGAGTTGTTTGCATTCATGAGGCAATGCGAAAACGAGGACATAGACGAACTGCACTGCCAGCGAGTCGACGAGAGCGGAATTGGAAGGGCCCTCATGGACCGACTTTCTCGTGCATCCGCAGCTCATTGATCACCACGTCACCTTGAGTCCGAGGGTTCCGGGTCCGACAAAGGTCTCGAGCGGCGAAAGGGAATCATTATCGGTGTGCTGACGGACCAACCAGGCTCCAACTGAATACCCGATGAATGCTCCGGCCAGGACATCACTGGGCCAGTGATGTCCAAGCGAAATTCGCGATAAAGAAGTTCCGGTTGCGGCTCCGGCGAGAAGAAACGTTAACGGATGCGGAAAATAAAAAAGCCAGGGGGTCACGGCCGCGAACGCCGTGGTGGCATGTCCGCTTGGAAACGAGGTTCCACCGTTAAATGCCTGCCAGTGGTCTGCACCTTCTGAGTCCGCAGGACGGGATCGGCCGGTAATGGTCTTCAGGCCGTTTGTGAGTATTGTAGCGAAAATGACGGCTTCCAGGCTGGTGAAAGCGGCGTCCTGCACGCGATGATTGTCCTGCAGGAGGGAGCCCGCAAAAATGAGCAGTCCGGCTGGTCGGGTTGCCTTGGTATCTCCCAGTTCCTCCAGAACTCGCATGAGTTCGCGATTGTGCCACCTCATGAGATTCTTTGAGCCGGTCTCGTCATAATAGCTTGTGGCCGCGATAAGGCCGGAGCCTGCGAGAAGTCGAAAGGGGCTGACGTGCGTCAGAGCTCTCGGGCTCTGGCGCACGTCGCTGCGAAGCCAGTTCAGAAATCGGAGTGGGTCATCCGATCTGCGCTGCGCGTGCGAAATTGTGGTGCCGACACCTGTCGCCAGAAGGGCAATAAATATTACTTGGACCAGTGTGCCGCGAGACATGGGTTGGCTGTGTATCTTCGACAGAGAATCTAGGGCCTGTAAACCGAAAAGGTGACAGAGCAATCCACAGACCGTTAACCAAGCCAGCGTCCATGACGGCAACAAAAATTCAAGTAAGACGGGCTACACTCAGCGATCTGGACGGCGTGGCTTCGCTGTTCGATGCGTACCGAGTCTTCTACAAACAGACGAGTGATCTCCCGGCTGCTCGAGAATTTATCAAAAAAAGGCTCGAAAACGCCGATTCAGTGATATTACTGGCATCAGACCAGCAGGAAGCCCCAGTCGGATTTTCCCAGTTGTACCCTCTTTTCTCTTCGGTGCGCATGCGTTCGATCTGGCTTTTGAATGATTTATTCGTCGACCGGAATGCTCGCAAGCGGGGAGTGGGGCATCAGTTGATGCGCCACGCAGAGGAGTGGGCCAGGAAGAGCGGTGCCGCCGGGCTGGAACTGGCAACAGCACGTGACAATATCGCGGCCAGCAGCGTCTATGAAGATCTTGGATGGCAGCTTGACACAGAGTATCACCACTACAGCCTATCGGTTTGAGAATGCGACTGAATGGCCTTCCGTTCTTGGCGGTATTTATTTTATCGACGTGTACATCTTCCTCGAGTCTCGTCATAGAAGACACAGCCGTAGAAGACACAGCCGTAGAAGACACAGCCATAGAAGACACAGCCGTAGAAGACACGGCCATAGAAGACACGGCCTTACCCCGGGATCCGATTGACGTCGAGCGCATCGCAGACATTCGGAACCAAATGCCCCGAATAGACCGCGAATTTCGAGCGGCGTGGGTTGCCACGGTCGACAACATCGACTGGCCCTCCGAACCTGGACTGTCTACGGCAGAGCAGCAGTCGGAGATGCTCGGACTGCTCGATCGAGCGGTCATGATGAATCTGAACGCCATCATTTTTCAGGTTCGACCGAGTGCAGATGCCCTATATGCATCCGAACTGGAACCCTGGTCATATTACCTCACCGCAGAAGCGGGCATGGCCCCGGATCCTTTCTATGATCCCCTGACTTTTGCCGTCGATGAGGCGCATCGACGGGGCCTCGAGCTTCACGCCTGGTTCAACCCCTACCGGGCCTATCACCCTACCGCGCCGGACAGTCTCGCCGCGAATCACGTGAGCACCCGGTTTCCCGAGGCGGTCCATCGATACGGAAACCTGCTCTGGATGGATCCGGGCTCACCGGATGCCACTCATCACACATTCTCGGTAATCATGGATGTCCTCCGGCGCTACGACATCGATGGTATTCACCTGGACGACTATTTTTATCCCTATTCGATCAATGATGCTGCGGGAAACAGGGTCGAATTTTCAGACAGCGTCTTTTTTGCGGCCTCCGCCGACAGTTTGAGTCGTAGCGATTGGCGTCGTCGAAACGTGGATAGGCTGGTTGAAAATCTCTATATCGGCATCAAGGAGCTGAAACCCTGGGTGCTCTTCGGAATCTCACCGTTTGGGATCTGGCGGCCCGGATATCCGGACGGGATCACCGGTCTCGACGCCTACGAAAATCTGTACGCAGACTCCAGAAAGTGGCTATTAAATGGCTGGGTGGACTATTACACGCCACAACTTTACTGGGCTCTTGACAGCGCCGAGCAGCCTTACGGAAAATTATTGGGGTGGTGGATACAGCAAAACAAGTGGAATCGGCACATTTGGCCCGGAAATTATACCAGCCGTGTTATCCTCGAGGGCAGAAGCCACTGGGGCCCTGAAGAAATCGTTTCCCAGGTTCGACACACTCGCCTTGCGGGGGGAGCGACGGGGAATGTTCACTTCTCCATGCGTTCGATGATGCCAGCTGATCACGAGATGGGCAATGCTCTAACCTCTGGAGTGTACTCGAAGCCAGCCATTGCACCCCGAACCACGTGGCTGGAAGGAGAGGTACCCTCTGCGCCGACGATCGATGTTCTGCACCTGGGTGAGCGTTCCTATTTGGCGCTCTTTCCCCCGGCGAACAAATCTCTTCGCAACTGGGTCATTCATATTAAATCAACCAGTGGATGGGAAACCAGGATTTTGCCTGGATGGAATAGATCCTTCCCGCTGGATGCATACCCGGCAGCGATAGCCGTCGTGGTCCGCGCGGTTTCCCGCCTTGGTCTCGAGAGTGAGGCCGTCATCACCTTGATCCAATGAGTGGCAGACCACCCATCATTCCATCGATTAACCCGGATCCGAGCGTCTTTCTACAGGGTGTTCTCCTTCTGGGCGCTCTGATTTTGGCTGGCTGCGCCTCCTCGAGCCCCGCGCTCCGCGCAGACGACATGACCGATAACGCCCTGAGCACGTTGGCCATGGCCGATCTTACGGCTACTATTGATCAATGCAGGCGCAGTGTTTGCATGGAAGACATGGATTCTGCGTCTGCGGTGGATACCGTACGGATCGATCGAGTCGGTCGGACGCTCGACGTCGCATTTAATGATGCCTTTGCGCAGGTTGCCTGGAGGGAAGAGCCGCTTAAATCGATCACACAAGAATTCTTGGAGGGCCTGAATCCAGTGTTTTTCAACTGGGATATGAGATTGACGGCCCTTGGGGTTTCTCTTGAGACCCTTATACCCAATTTGTACCGTACTGGTGCCGGGGACACTTCGAAACTGCCTCCGTCTCTTCGTCCTCCGATTCGCCTGACCATCAACTTGGAGCGGCCCTGGCGGAGCGATGCCACGTTGTCCGGTAGACATATCGCTATCTGGCCAAGTCACGGATGGTACTACGAATACGAACTTGACAGGTGGGAATGGCAACGTGCGCGCCTGTTCCAGACGGTAGAAGACCTCTTTCCGATGTCCATCATCGTTCCCTACCTCGCACCGATGCTGGAGGGCGCCGGAGCGTTTGTTCACATGCCACGGGAGCGCGACACGCAGGTAGCCGAGGTCATCGTAGACCTGGGTGAGGAGGGCTCATCTGGAAGCCGCTATATAGAAGTTGGTGAAGCCGATGTAGCATTTCGAACAGGCGACACGCCCGGCTTCGCCTACCGCCCCGAGCTCCTCAATGAAAATCCGTTTGAGTTGGGATTCTATCGCGTTTCGAGGACCGAAGAGATTACCACGGCCTCTGCATCCTGGATTCCGGATATGCCTTCGGCGGGCCATTACGCCGTTTACATATCCTATGGTGCCGAAGAAAATGCAACTGGGGATGCCCGCTACACGGTCTATCACTCGGGCGGGAGCACGCGATTCAGCGTTGACCAGCGCATGAAAAGCGGGACATGGGTGTATTTGGGCACTTTCCTGTTCGATGAAGGAGTAAATCCCGAGACGGCTCGTGTGGACCTGAATAATTTTAGTTCGGATCCTGGAAAGGCCATCAGCGCAGACGCTGTTCGATTCGGCGGGGGAATGGGATCGATATCACGAGGGGGGCAGACCAGCGGACGCCCGCGGTTCACCGAAGGTGCTCGTTACTACATGCAGTTCGCCGGAATGCCTGATACGTTGGTCTATAATGTCACGGAGTCCGAGAGCGATTACATAGATGACTACCGAGGGCGCGCAGAATGGGTCAATTATCTCCGGGGAGCTCCCTTCGGACCCAACAAGGATCGCTCCACCCGAGGATTGGGTGTCCCAATCGACCTTTCCTTGGCTTTCCACACCGATGCAGGAATTACAAGGTCCGATGCGTTCATCGGTACGCTGATGATCTACAGCTCAACGGGGGCCGAGGATGAGCGTGAATTTCCAGACGGGATGTCCCGATTTGCCAGTCGAGACTTTGGCGACATTATGCAGGCAACGATTGTCGAGGACTTGCGATCGAAATACGATTCCACTTGGACAAGGCGTGCAATCTGGGATCGGGACTACAGCGAGGCTGTTCGTCCAAATGTGCCGGGGATCCTTCTCGAGCTGCTGTCACACCAGAATTTCGCCGATATGCGCCTGGGCCTGGACCCCAGATTCAGATTTGATGTCGCCCGCTCTGTCTACAAGGGAATGCTGCGTTTTCTCGCTAGTCAGAACGGATTTGAGCCCGTGGTCCAACCCCTTCCCGTGTCGCATATGGAGGCAATTCTCGGGAGCGAAGGTGCCATCCGTGTATCCTGGCAGCCAACCGTAGATCCACTTGAATCGAGTGCAATGCCAGACGGATACGTGATCTACACACGAACCGGCACTTCGGGATACGACAATGGTCTGTATGTGAACAAACCCACATACGAGTTTCGGGGGGCCGATAACGGAGTCCTCTACGGATTTCGGGTTGCGGCCGTAAACGAGGGTGGGGAGGGTATGCTCTCGGAAGAGGTATCCGCGGGGCGACCAATTGCGAGCGAAGCAGTAGGCGAAGTGCTGATCGTCGCTGCCTTCGACAGGATTTCGGCGCCTGCCAGCCTGGAATATGGCCGCTTCCGAGGGTTCGCCGGCTTCGTTGATGAAGGAGTCCCGGACGGTTACGACATGTCCTATGTGGGTGATCAATATGATTTTGATATAGACTCGCCCTGGCTCGACGATGATTCTCCGGGGCATGGAGCCAGTTATTCAACTTTTGAAACCCAACTTCTCACTGGAAACACATTCGACTATCCGGCAATCCATGGTGCGGCCATCCTGGCGGCGGGTTATTCATTTTCGACGACCAGCGACGAGGCATTGAACGGTCACCACGACGCGGACCGGTTCATGGTCATGGATGTCATTCTGGGTGAGGAGAAAACCACCGTGGGTCCGGGACGCCTTCAAGACTTCGAAGCGATACCCGCCCCGATGCGCGAGCAAATATCCCGGTTCATTGACGTGGGAGGATCGGTGATGATATCGGGGGCTCACGTTGCGACTGATCTCGCTGGCCCCGTATCGGACGAGGAGGGCCGGTCATTCGCACACGATGTCCTCGGTTTTTCGTGGCGGACTGACCACGCCGTCCAACATGGTGCGGTCCTTTCTCTCAATGGATTTCTCGGCGAACTTGAAGAAATTGAATTCAATACGGCGCGCACTGCATGGACTTATCGGGTGGAAAGCCCGGATGCACTCGAGCCGACCGAAGAAGCACGGACACTCATGCGCTATGCAGACAACAACATGAGCGCGGTCGTTGGGAGAGAGGGTAGGGGTGGCTCCCTCGTGATGGGATTCCCCTTCGAAACCATCGGCGGTAAAGGTGTCCGCGACAGCGTGATGAAGAGGATTCTCGCATTCCTGAGGTAAGCCGAAACAGGCCTGAAAAACAATCGGATAGTGATTTTGAGTGACATGACCGCTTCCCAGAGAGAACGACGCGCTTCCTGGCGCTGGATTCCGAGCCTGTATTTCGCGGAAGGAATTCCCTACATCATCGTGATGTCCTTCAGCGTGGTGATGTACAAGAAACTGGGGATCTCAAACACCGATATCGCTCTGTATACGAGTTGGTTGTACCTGCCATGGGTCATCAAACCATTTTGGAGCCCCTTCGTCGATATCCTGAAGACCACCCGTTTCTGGATAATCACCATGCAATTCGTGATTGGTGCCGGATTGGCAGCCGTTGCTCTTACCATACCGGGTCCTGAATTCTTTCGTTGGTCGCTCCTCTTCTTCTGGTTGATCGCTTTCAGCAGCGCAACCCATGACATTGCGGCCGACGGCTTTTATATGCTGAGCATCGACGACTCAAACCAAGCATGGTTTGTCGGCATACGGAGCACCTTCTACCGCCTGGCGATGATTACAGGGCAGGGGCTGCTGGTGATTCTGGCGGGCAAGTTGGAGATCACCATGAGCAGCCTACCGATGGCCTGGGCGGTCACGATGGGACTAGTGGCCGGTATGTTTCTGCTCCTCGCGATGTATAACCGGTTCATGCTTCCCACTCCGGTCGCGGATGCGGGCAGTAATAACATCACGATTGGCCACCTGAGTTCGGAATTCCAGGATACATTCAGGAGCTTTTTCGCGAAAAAGGGCATCTGGGTGACGGTAGCGTTCATTTTGTTGTACCGTTTTTCCGAAGCTCAGCTTGGAAAGATGGCGCCACCGTTCCTTCTGGATGCAAAAGACATCGGGGGACTCGGTTTATCGACCATCCAGGTCGGCTACGTCTACGGGACGGTAGGGGCCGTTGCGCTTACGTTGGGTGGCATCCTGGGGGGATTCGTGGCCGCGAAAAACGGATTGAAATACTGGCTCTGGTGGATGGTTGCGGCGATAAACCTGCCGAACCTGGTGTACGTGTATCTGTCGTTCGTTCAGCCGGACAGTTCCCTGTTAATTCAGACTGCTGTGGCGATTGAACAATTTGGTTACGGCTTCGGCTTCACTGCATTCATGCTCTACATGATCCACGCCTCGGAAGGCGAACACAAAACGGCCCATTTTGCCCTATGCACAGGGTTCATGGCGCTAGGAATGATGATTCCCGGAATGTTCAGTGGCTGGATACAGGAACTGATTGGCTATCAATACTTCTTTATCTGGGTGCTGGTCGCGACGATTCCGGGATTTGTAGTGGCTGGACGGGTAGATATTGATCCCGACTTCGGGAAAGCGAAAACGGCCAAAATGTGATCTGGAAGGACAAACAATGAGCGACGGCGGCACTATTCGAATCATTGCGCCCGGCGATTTTGGTGCACTGCTTCGCATCTGGAACGATTCTGCCCTGTATGATTCGATTTCGAGAGGGATACTGGAAGAGAAGCTCGTTCGCGACAATGACATCGTGCCCGACGGTCTCCTCCTCTGTGAGAAGGAAAACGATATAACCGGCTGGGGAGCAGCAGTTTATCGGGCGACGAACAGGCGGGGGTACATAAAAATGCTTTGTGTGTTGCCCGAGTTCCGTCGAAAAGGTATCGGCACATCTCTGCTGCAGTCTCTGGAATCGTTTTTAATTCAAGAGGGAGCCCTACAGGTTCGCGTCGCAGAATCTGCGCCGAACTATCTCACACCTGGAGTCGACACTCGCTATGAGGACGCTCTGAAGTTTTACGCGAATTGCGGTTATGAGCCGTTCGAGCGGGCTGTGAATCTCGAAACCAGGCTTGAAAAGTTTGCGGGGCACAATGTATCAGCCCTCGACCATGTGCGTTCTGGATGTCACATACGCCGAGCCAGGTCCGATGACAGCAAGGCCATCGACAAGCTCCTGGCCGAACACTGGGATGCCTGGAATGACGAGGTGGCCAACGCACTCAATAATTCTCCCCCGACATTGCACATTGCACTAAAACGGGGGGAAGTCGTCGCGTTTGCTGCTCACACAGCCAACAACAGGGAAACTGGGTGGTTTGGGCCGATGGGAACGGATCCTCAGATGAGAGGATGTGGTCTTGGTGCCGAGCTGTTGCTACGGTGTCTGGCGGACATGGCAGAGTCCGGCTTCGCCAGTGCCATTATTCCATGGGTGGATCCTGTTGATTTTTATCGCCAGAAGGCGGGAGCTACAGTCTCCAGAGAATTCGTGCGCCTCAGGAAAGATGTGGATTAAAATCGACCACAGCATTCTGCTCTATCCAGTCTGAGTGACGCCTCATACAGACTTCTACCACCCACTGCGGCGGGTACGCTTTTTCGTGGATCTCTTCGTTTCAACCTTGGGATCAATATCGTCGTTCTTAGACGATCCCCATACGCTTTTGGCTGAAATGGCCCTACCGGAGTCGGTGGTGGAAATAGATGATGTTTTTTCTTTAGGAGTTGCAGATCTGTTCGATACTCTCTGCAGAGGCGCTGACTTCCCGGTCAAAGATCGAGAACCAGCATTTGAAATAGCAGGCTCCGAAGAGCGAGTCTGAGACGGGCCGGAAAGCACGGCAACTTCAACAGCAGAAATGTCTGCGTCAGAAGATGCAATCCGCTCCAGTTTGGTTCCGGAGTAATAAAAATCCAGAATCTGGCTGAAAGAGCGACCCGCTAGGGCCATGCCGTGGGCACCCCACTGGCTGAGACCAACACCGTGGCCGAACCCATGACCGTCGAATGAAAAAGAGCCCCTGCGCTTCTTCACACTGAAATAGGTGCTGCGCAGAGTTCGGCCACCAAAAGCTCGAGCAACTGTCGCTCGGAACGATGATCCCGATATCTGACGGGACGTACTTCTCCCTTCCAGACGCACCTCTTCCACACGACCCTCTTTACTACTGCCCATCTTTACGTTCTTTACGGTAAAACCGTAAGCGCGTGAAAGTGCCTTCAGTAATTTGCTTTCGTCAACCGACCAGGACCAGGACGCATGTGGGGATGCTTTCGAATCGAAAGGATCCTTGCGAGATCTCAGATAGGGAAGCGGATTCGAACCCCAGATACTCTCGTTCGTGGCGCTTCGACCGCCGTTGGAAGCCGAATAAACGGCTTCAATAAGGTTTCCGCGATATTTCAACACCTGACCTGCGGTTTCCAGCGCTGCGCGTCTTGAAGCCGCTGTCGCATGAGACAGACCTTGATATACCTGTGAGCGCTCGTCGTCCAATAGACTTTTGCCCTGCTGAAGCGCGTGAAGCGCGTACGTGCGAGCGACTATCGCCATCGCTTTGGCTCCCTGCAAGTCATCGAGTCCATATTCTGAACCCACGACGGAAGCAACGTAGTCTTCCAGTGGAACCAGATTTACAATTTGAAGCTCGGAATTTGAGCGATCGGCGCGAATTTCGAGAGATCCCGAATACGTCCGGATTCCAGAGGAGGTCGGGACCTCGACGGAGAATGATCCACCTGGAGCGCCTTTTATCATTACGAACGAATCTCGAACCGTTCTCCGTCCGGCCTTTACCTCAACCTCACTGCCGCGGCGAGTGATTCGGATGGACTCGCCAGCCCGGACTGAAAATGAGTTCCCTCTGCTTACGATCTGGACCGAGCCAACCCGTGCGGTGACTGACATCACGTCGAGATCCATGCTGTTCATAATGTGAACGCGGACCTCTGCTCCTCTCGCGGCTGACAGGGCGTCAGGAGCGGAGAGCGCAGAAATGCCCAGAATGAGCGCAAACAAGTATATACGTGCAGAGTGTAGCATAACATTTTGAAGTGGCAAGTCCGTTTCTCGGACCGAATCCTGAAAACATTCCCCGAACCGAGGAAGTCAGCACCCATTGCCTTCTTTCAATTGATTCTGCACTCTATATCGACAATCAGGAAGCCCGATTTAAGTGATCGCGATCTTCGCCGATCCGGCCGGGGCTTCTGCCGTTCACTCGCTTCATATGACGGTTCAGCAGCTAGATGAATCAGGGCCCGACCAGTAATCCTATTATGCTGATGGGTGAGCTACTCAAGGCCTCTCTGATAAGGCTTTAACTTCAGTAGCTGCAAATAGAAAAGCCCGGCGAAGTGGGTGCGCCGGGCTTTTCGTTTTTTATAGAATTTCTGGTGTCGCTTCTCGTCGAACCACCACCACCGTCACCACTGCCGCCACCTCTGCTACCGGTTCTCCGAGGGCCCCCCCGGGATGCTGCCGACTCTCAGGCCTTCTGTTTTTTCGCCTTGCGTTTCGTCTTCCTCGATTCCTTCTCCATGAGGAGGTCCAGCAGGTGGATCACTCCTTCTCTAAGCTCGCGCCTATCGATAATCAGGTCTACAAATCCTTTTTCTTTCAGGAATTCTGACGTTTGAAATCCTTCCGGAAGATCCTGACCCATCGTTTCCCTTATTACGCGCGGGCCGGCAAACGCAATCAACGCACCGGGCTCAGCAATATGCACATCGCCGAGCATCGCAAATGATGCTGTAACCCCACCCGTCGTCGGATTGGTCAGCAGCACGAAAAAAGGTAGTCCAGCCTCGGACAGCTTCGTAAGATGAGCACTAGTCTTGGCCATCTGCATGAGGCTCAGCGCACCTTCCATCATTCTGGCGCCGCCGCTTTGAGCGATAACCATCACTGGGATGCCTCGCTCGTAGCCTCGCCTGATGGAACGGGCCACAATTTCGCCAACCACCGATCCCATGGATCCACCAATGAATGAAAAATCCATCGCCGAAATTGAAATAGGATGGCCTCCCATTTCGCCGACAGCGGCCTGAGCCGCGTCCATTTGGCCAGTCTTGGCGCGCGTTGCCTCAAGTCGATCCGTATACGCTTTCCGATCTGTGAACTCCAGAGGGTCCACGGCTTCCAGGCTCGTGTCGAAAAGCTCGTACTTTCCGTCGAAGAGTAATTCGAAATAGTCCGTGCTGGACATTTTAAAATGATAATCGCACTTCGGACAGACCATCCGCTGCTTTTCCAGTTCTCTGCGGTTTACTGTTTCAGAGCAACCGGCGCACTTAACCCATTGTCCGTCCGGGACCTCCTTGCGCGCGCTACTGGCCGTTTTTATTCCGGCTGATTTTCTCTTGAACCAGGGCATCCTGTAGTCGGGTTGGGTGTGAAAACGAGGCAGTTAGAACGGAATACGGTCGAAGATACTTCGCGCAGCTTTTTTTGCGACGAAGTCACGCAGATAGTACGGCTCGAAGGAAGATAGGTCTTGGACGCGATAAACCTCGTGCTGATTCAGCAAGAGTGCGGCAAGATTGGTGGCACTGAGAGGCGAATGGGCGCATTGAAAATCGGAATCCTCGCCCGAAAATTGCTCCAGGAGATCCTCGTCGTGCGAAATCAGGAAGTCCTGTGCACCCGGCTTCATCTTTTCGATGAGCTCCGGCGCATCGGGTGCCAACCGCGTCATCCCCGATTCAGATACTTCAAACCTTCCCATAAACACTTCCTCGCCGCGGGCCCGGATGATCGACGTGATTCGCACTCCCGCCTTCAAAGAATGATCGCGTTTTAACCGCGCCGCCTGCGATTCGAGAGACGAGACAGCGAAAAAAGGCAGTCCCATCGACCAGGCCAGTCCCTTCGCTGAGGCAACTCCGATTCGCAAACCCGTGTAAGAACCGGGCCCAGCTGAAACCGCGATGCCCATCGGCAGGGAATCACTCTCATCCAGTAGTCGCTTTACCATGGGAATCAGTTCGCGTGCTTGGGACCTCTTCTCGGTCGTTTCCAACACGCGTGTGTCTGCTCTCCTGATCAATGCGACGCTGCACACATCTGAGGTTGTTTCTATGGCCAGAAATGAGTTCACACAGTCCTGATGATGTTCATAAAGTTGAAAGTAGGTTCCCTCTTTTCAGCACCTGGACGAAGGCGGCTGAAAGATCCATAAAAATAGGCTCTTAGGGTATCATAATGCGAGTTTGAGATGGGTTGATAATTCTGTTTACAAGTGTATCTTATCAGCCCTGTTTTCCGCAGAGTCGTCGAGTAATTCACAATTGGGGCACATGATGAAGGTTTACGATGCCGATCACATTCGCAACGTTGCGCTGGTCGGGCACCAGGGCAGCGGTAAGACAATGCTGGCTGAGGCCATGCTCCTGGCGACAGGGGCACTTCAGCGCATGGGATCGATCGAAGAAGGCACAACGATTAGCGACTACCATCCGAGTGAAAAAGAACGTGAGATGTCGGTATTTGCCTCCCTGCTCCACGTGGAGTTTGCCGGTAATAAATTAAATGTACTCGATACCCCGGGTTACCCCGATTTTGTCAGTGAAGTAGCGGCCTCCCTCCACGTGGCGGATTCAGCTCTTTTTCTCATCAATGCTGGAGAGGGCGTACAGGTAGGAACCGAGCTGGCATGGCGCGCGGCAGTCAAAGAGAGCATCCCTTCGATGTTCGTTATCAATCAGCTCGACAAGGCCAAAACCGACTTTCGGGAATTGGTCTCTCAGATCAAAGATCGTTTCGGTCGCGGCGCTTCAGTGGTTCAGCTTCCGGCCGGAGGGGGTAGCCGATCCATCATTGACGTACTGCTCATGAAGCAAATTACGTTTGACGACAACGGCAAAATGACTCTGAGTGACATCGATGAGGAGTTTGCGGCTGAAGCTGAACAGCTCCACAACGAACTGATCGAAAACATTGCGGAGAACGACGAAAACCTGATGGAGCTCTATTTCGACAAGGGCACATTGACCGAAGACGAAATGCGAGCCGGATTGCGCGAAGCCATGATTCGCCACCAGCTGTTCCCCATTTTCTTGACAAGTGCCACACTCAACATCGGTGTGTCGCGCCTGATGGAGTTTATTGGAAATGTTTGTCCGACGCCCGCCCAGATGCCCGAGGCGAGAACAGAGGGAGGAGGATCGATCAAACCTGATTCTGCTGGCGAACCTGTTGCCTTGATCTATCACACGATGGCCGAAGCCCACGTGGGCGATTATTCATTCTTTCGCATGTACTCTGGAATGCTCACAACCGGATTGGATGTGGTGAACGCATCTACGGGAGTGACGGAGCGCCTCGGTCAACTTTTTGTCATCAACGGCCATCTACGTGAGCCCGTCGAGAAGATGTATGCAGGTGATCTGGGCGCGCTCGTCAAACTCAAGAACTCGCATACCAACAATACACTTCACCGCAAGGGAAGCAGTGTCGTGATGGAGAAAATTGATTTTCCCAAGCCCCGCTACTCAACAGCGGTCATTGCTACCCGGGAAGGAGAGGAAGACAAGCTGGCCCAGGGACTGCACCAGCTACACGAAGAAGATCCTTCTCTTGCAATCACGCATGACCAGCATCTGAACCAGTTGGTTCTTGGCGCCCAGGGCGAAATGCAGCTCGAAATAGCTAAATATCGACTCAAGAAAAGGTTTGGAGTAGATATTCAATTTGTGAGACCGAAGGTTGCGTATCGCGAAACAGTCCATGCCCACGCACGCTCCAAGTATCGCCACAAAAAACAAACCGGTGGAGCCGGACAGTTTGCCGACCTCAGTCTCTTTGTGGAGCCTGCCGACAAGGAGTTCAAGCCGACTCCAGATATAAAGGTTCGTGGAGAGCACACCCACGCTACGTCCTGGGGATCGAATATTTACTTCATAGACGCTATAGTGGGTGGGGTGATAGACATGCGCCGCTTCTTCGGCGCGATTCAGAAGGGCGTATTGGAAGCTTGCGCGCGTGGACCAATAGCAGGATATCCAGTGGGCGATGTTCGTGTAGTCATCTTTGACGGATCAATGCACCCCGTCGATTCCAACGAAGCTGCTTTCAAATCTGCGGCTCGCGCCTGTTTCCAAGATGCCTTCCGCAATGCCAGCCCAGTTCTTCTCGAGCCCATTCATGACGTGGAGGTTTTGGTGCCAGAGTCCTACACTGGCGACGTGATGGGAGACATGAATACACGACGAGCCCGAATTCAGGGGATGGAGATTGAAGGAGTCTTTCAGAAAATCCTGGCTCAGGTGCCGGAAGCAGAACTGTACAGGTATTCAACTTCATTGCGCTCGATGACACAGGGTAGGGGACTCCATAGCTCATCGTTCACTCGTTACGAATCGATGCCCCGGAACGTACAGGAATCCGTTGTAGCGGAATCTGCAGCTCTCGCAGAAGCTTGAGTACAGATGCGTTCTGGCCGACAGGCCTTCGTGATGGAGGAACAACCGAAGTTACGAGTGGGCCCGATTCAAATGCTATAATATAGTATACGATCGATCATCACGAAATGACGTCCGAAGAAAAAGGACATATACTACGCGAGGTCTACGAGGACAATCGCCGCATTCGGGAACGCTCCTGGATGGGCAAAGAATCCGAGAGTGGTCTTCCCTGGCTGGCAATACCGATACTAGTGGCGACAATCTCGGTGGGGCTCTGGTCTATGTGGGGTCCAGGATCGGATGGGGAACGGGCGATAGGAGTGGCCTCGCCGGGAAACGCTGCCATCGCAGTTCCCATCGATACCAGCCTCCAGTCTCGTGAGAATGTACCAACTGATCTTTCGGGTATCGTAGAAAGTAAACTTCCGCTGAGTACCCTCTTCGATCTTGGTGTTCGAAAAATAGTAATCGATCCGGGCCACGGCGGAGTCGATCCAGGCGCATCGGGCAGGGGCGGATTGACTGAGAAAGAGATAACTCTCGACGTGGCTCAGAGGTTGGCAAAAAGACTTCGCAATGGACATGGGCTACAGGTTTATCAGACTCGTACCCAGGACAGGAGCATGTCCCTACGCGAGCGGGCTGAATTCACCAACACGAAAGAGGCCGACCTTTTCCTTTCGATACACGTTAATTATTTCCCGACAGAACCCGTGTATGCGCTTGAGACCTATTATTTTGGATCCCAGTCCAGTCCAACGGCTCTGGATCGCGCGCAATTTGAAAATCAGAATTCTGACTATTCGGTCGCTGAATTCAATCAGATGATAAACCGGATAGGGGATCGCTTAATTCTTCAGGAGTCTCAACGCCTTGCCCGAGCGGTTCAGTCCAGCTTGATTCGGAATACCCGTCGGCTCAACGACGAGGTCAGTGACTGGGGTGTCAAATCAGCCCCTTTCGTAGTGCTCGTTGGAGTAGATGCCGCTGGCATCCTAGCTGAAATTGGTGTAATTAGTAATGAAGATGAGGAGACCCGCCTTGCCGCTCCGGAATACCGCGAGCAACTGGCTCTGTTTCTGGAAGAAGGTGTGGTCAATTATCTCAGCACGCTGACCGGGGACAGCGAATAATTAGTAATACGGTGCGGGTGAAGCCGCCGTCCATCACAGAAAGTTATGCCTCCAAAGAAAGCAAGCAGTACGGTCTATATCGGAATCGATCTTGGTACGTCTCGCAGTGCCATCTCGGCCAGCAACGGAAAGAAAGAGTGGGTACAGAGTTATGTAGGCTGGCCCCGAGATTTCGTTTCGAGAAAACTATTGGAAAAAAATGTTTTGTTCGGAGCTGAAGCGCTGGAAAATCGCCTCTCGGTAAACATATCAAGGCCGCTTGAGCAGGGAGTGATTCGTGACGGTACCGAGCGAGACGAGGAGGCCGTACGCGAACTGGTACATCATCTGATTTCAAAAATAAGGCCGGCTTCCGCGTCCGAGGTATTTGCGGCCGTCGGAGTTCCTGCCGAAGCACTGCGGGTCAACAAACTAGCTATTCGGGATGCAGTCAAAGAACATGCGGATAGACTGATGGTGGTTTCGGAACCGTTCGCAATTGCGTACGGAATGGGCACCTTGAACAACGCTCTCATTATCGACATCGGTGCTGGTACCGTTGATTTTTGCATCATGCACGGAACCATGCCTGGTGAAGATGACCAGCGAACACTCGCACTTGGCGGCGATCACATCGACCGCCAGTTGCTGGATCTGGTCCGTGAAAAGCATCCACAGGCCTCATTTTCAGAAACGATGGTTCGAGCCTTCAAAGAGGAGAAGGCCTTCGTTGGCGCGGCCAGGACCCGCGTTAAAGTGAGTGTCCCAGTGGGAGGAGTAATGACGACTCTCGACATCACCAATGAAATGCAGCGTGTGTGTGAGGGTATCGTCCCACCAATGGCCGAAGCTGTGATGGATCTGATCTCTCGTTACGAGCCGGATTTTCAGGAACAGGTAAAGAAAAATATCTATCTCGCCGGCGGCGGCTCTCAGATCCGGGGCCTGGATTCGATGCTGGCCGATTCTTTGAAAGAATACGGCGGCTTCAAAGTCACCATTGTTGATGATCCTCTGTACGCGGGAGCGGACGGTGCTCTCGCTCTCGCGCAGGAAATGCCCGAAGAATACTGGGAAGACATGTAGGCGGGAATTCGGCGGTTCATGAGGCTTCTGAAGGGCTCCAACTCTCTTCTTCAGTCCAAAATGCCGGATTATGGGTAGAAATGCGACTCCAAATGCGTAACAATACGTATTCAGCGGGGTCGTCGATTACCGAAACTCTCATTATCCGTCATTGACCCGTGAATAATGGCATGTTCCAAAAATCGCAACTTCCCAACACGGCTAAGGCCCCGGCAGCGGCGACTACTCCACGTCGCCTTGAACAGGGACAGCTATCACTAGTAAATAGGCCAGCTGTGCGTACACCGCGTTCTCGCAAGCTACAACAGACAAAGAATGTTTCATTTGGAGGTGCGCTAGGCGGCTCTCGCGTTCTGGTCGTCGACGATCTTTTCGTCAATCGAAAACTTCTTCGCATTCACCTGGAGAAAATGGGCTGTGAGATTGATACGGCGAGTGACGGCATTCAAGCCGTGTCGATGTCGTTAAAGGGCAACTATGATCTAATCTTCATGGACATCCACATGCCGTATCTAAACGGAATCGAGGCGGCCCGTCAAATAAAGGCTCGCATGAGTGTGAGTCCCATGATCGTTGCGATTACAGCTGATCACGGCGCGACAATTCGCGCAAGATGTCTCACAGAAGGGATGGTCGATGTACTCGTAAAGCCAGTCCGGATGCAACAACTCATGGCAACTCTGGGAGAGATGCGTACTCAATTGGATCTCAGGAAAAAAGAACAGACTTCAGAATCCACCGAAGTGGTTGAGAGCCGATCTACAGGCTGATCTTCCGGCTCCTGAAGAGCCCACCCTGCTCAGCACTTTCAAAGTGCGCTACGCGAGCTTTCAAGACTTCAAGCCACGTTTCGGATACTCCAGGGGAACTCCAACGAGTATCTCTTGTCACAATGTGGAAACGACGCTGCGCCGATTTGTAATGCCTATCGGTTACTACGTACAATATTCTTGATGGAATAGCGCTGTTTTAAGATTAAATTCGTCGACTACAGCACCCGTCAGTGAAACGACTGATGAACGTTTGATCCTCGGATTTTTTCCCGGAATGAATTTCATCCTGTAATGCAGTCCTGAGTACAGTAAAGAACGCCTCTACCATGGCCGATACCATCAGTTCTCCCTTACCCTTCGCTGGCAGCGACCGCCGCTTAACTATTCGGCGAGATATTCTGGTTTCACCCATCGGATGAAAAAGGCCATTAACAAATCTGTTCGGGGAGCATCTACCGGAGCTCGAGTTCTGGTAGTAGACGATCTGTTTGTGAATCGCCAGCTGCTCCAGATTCATCTGGAAAAACTGGGATGTGAAATTACTACAGCTAGAGAGGGTGCTGAGGCGGTATCCAAAGCCGTGAAAGAAAACTATGATTTGATTTTCATGGATATTCACATGCCGTATATGAGCGGAATCATCGCCGCTCGCGAGATAAAGGCGCGCATGAAGACTCCTCCGATAATTGTCGGAATTACGGCAGATCACTCCGCATCGATTCGAGAAAAATGTCTCGCGGAAGGAATGATAGATGTGCTGGTAAAACCGATACGGATGCAGCAACTCGTAGCAGTTCTGGGTCACATGCGTTCTAAACTGGAAACCCGGCGTCGAGAAGAAGAATCTGACGCAGTCGAAGCAGCAACCGACGCGACCACTTCTGACGGAGTCAGCGGCCCAGCAACCGACGCGGCCACCGAAGGAGCAACCGACGCGGCTACCGAAGGAGCCGAGAATACGCCGACGAACTGACCTTTACGTTCTCGGTGTAGTAGCTAATTCACGATCCATGTCTGGGACGCCATACTATCGTCCCCATATCCGATTTTCAGCGTGTACGTGCCGGGAGCATCGGGATTAAACTGGAGATCCACAGTTTCACCGATGAACAGCCGGGGAAGCGTCTCCAACATTTTCTGTTGATTGACGGGTAGATCTGCTCCATCCTTGGCTATGGATCGTATAGGAAAAGGCACGCCGTCCCTGAACATCTGCATGGTGATGTTTCCAGCGGCGGCAATGTGGATTAGCCTCAGCCGATGTTTTGAACCCGCGATCGTGTGAATTTCAGGCTGCGATTCGGTTATCGATATCCCATTCAATTCTACATCTTCAAGGCGGACTGGATCATCTTCCCGCCACCCCCAGACATAGATATGATCTTCAACGGGAGAGAGCTCTTCTCCCGGAGGCATCACTATCAGTGCGCCGTAGAGACCTTTTCCAAGTTGGGACACATCGTCCAGATGAGAGTGGTAGATGAACGATCCCGGACGCATCAATGATAGTTTGTAGGTAAATGATTCTCCCGGTTGAATCACAGGCGAGGTCTTTCCGGCCGAAGAACTCCAATTTGGAACGCCGTCTGCCCAGGAATCCAGCTCCAGGCCGTGCCAGTGGACACCCGTCGGGCTTCGCATCCGGTTCACCACGGTCACGAAAGTAGGCTGATATTGCTGCAGGATGAGCGCAGGGCCGGGCGCAGAATGAAACTCCGGCCCAGGAGCGAAGACTTCATCGTGATTGAAGGCGAACCGAACTCGCGATGGGCCTTCGTACTCATCTACATTCAATGTGATGTGCCGCGGTTCGCCCCGATCAATAAGGTCCGTTTCGCCAGGAGCGACATTTATCCCTAGAACCAACCCACTCATGTGGATTGCGTGGTTCTCTGAAGATCCGGGCAATCTGTTGCCACTCCCCACATGGAACGAAATGTGGCAATGAAACAGCCAGTTTCCCTCTCGTGAGGGCGTCCACTCCATGAGCATGGCTTGGTAGCCACGCATCGGTTCCGTCACGACCTCGCGGTGATCTTCGGTGGCATACGTGTCAAATGTATCTGTCGTCCCATAGCCGAGGACATGGTAAAAAAACCCGTGCAGGTGCATCGGATGATTCCGCCCGGTCGCGTTGACGACGTGCCACCGCTCTGTGATACCCACGGTGGATTTGATGCGCTCTGTGAAGGGCCAGGACTTTCCGTTGACCAACAGCGTATTGTATCCACCGAATTGCATCGTTGAGTCAGGCTGCGACCAGATGTTCATCACGATCACTCTGTCGTCCGCGACTGGGCCCGCGGGGTCGATGATGAACGCGCCACTCGTCAGACCCCTCTCTGGATCTTCAAATCCAGTGTTCGGCGCACCTATCTGAGCCCGGTACCAGTATGTCCCCGGCTCACCGGCAAGAAACGATACCGTTGTTCTCTCTCCTGGTCGAAGGACAAGACTGTCCGGCGGCGCCATAGGGCGCGTTCGGAGACCAAAAACTGTCACGGTGCTGTCTGAAAGCAGGTTCGTGATTTTTACTTCGAGCGTTGTGCCCTCCGACACGCGCAGCATCGGAGCGGGAATGGTTGGTATCTGTCCGGTTTCTGAGATGGCTTCAACGCGCAATCCGGGTTCGTCCTCAGTCTCCGGATACAGAACACCGCGTCGAATTTCCAGCGCTACACGAAGAACGCCGTCATTGAGCGTCCCGGCGCGGTCGCGATTGTCATTGGGCGTAATTACCGGAAGCTCTGACGCCGTATGGGCTGCAACGTAAAAGGGATCGGTGGGCAGCGCGTTAGCTTCGCTCTGTCCATGCGCATCATGCGTTACGCACACAAAGGCGACCAGCACTGTAAGTAGGTGTTTCACAATGATATACGGAGGATTCTATTGCGAAATACGAAACGCTGGGCGCAAGTCCAATTTCTACTCAAATCAAGCCGTATCGGATTCTGAATCTCCCTTCTTTACCCAAAAATGAAGGATGGTGAAAAGGACTACCAGGATTGCGGGAAAGAGAATCATTGTACCCAGCGTTGCCTGTCCTGCAACCAACTCCAACTCATCACCCGTAAGCCCGGTCGCGGCAGCCGCTGCCCTGTCCGAGTCGATCCATCCACCGATGATGGGCTGGAATATCGAGGTGGAGAACATGCCGATTGCTCCGACGAGAGACATGCCAAGCGCGCCGCTTTTTGGGATATTCTCAGCAACAAATCCGATCATATTGGGCCAGAAATAGGCAATGCCGAGCGCGTAAATAATCGCTGCAACGTATGCCATCAAGCCAGTTTGCGTGCTGAACATGAAGACCCCAATGGTCGACAGAATAGCTGAACCAAGCAAAATACCAGTCAGACTGAATTTTCCCACGGCCTCGCCTCCGAAATACCGAGCGACGGCCATCAGACCGGTGACCAGGGCCAGGATGAGCATCGGCTGCGCGCCGCTTTTCGACAGGATCAGGCCGACCCACTGCTGAGGACCAAATTCTGTGATCGCCGTGAGAGCCATACACGCAAAGATGAAGAGGAACAGTGGAGAGAAGATTGCCTCGAAATTCTTTTTAACGGATTTAGATTCCGCCACTTTCGCTTTTGGAAATTGTTGCCCCCAGAAGAGATAGGCATAGGCCAGTGTGGGAATCAGAATGACCCAGATCTGGGCCTGCCACCCGAAGCCTGCATCGGTCATGAACTTGGATATGAGGCTGCCGATCACGATTCCACCGGGAAACCACATGTGGAATCGATTCATCATCTGGCTGAACTTCACACCTTCATAGGTATCGGCGATCATCGGATTGCAGGCGGCCTCCGTACAGCCGTTTCCAAGACCAATCAGCAGCGTTGAAATCAACAAGCCTACAAAACTGCCCGAGTAGATGGTCATCACGATCCCGACAGCATGGGCGAAAAACGCAAACTGCATGATCTTCTGCGGCCCGACGGTATGATAAACGAGCCCACCGATGACCATGGAAATCGGAAATCCTAGAAACCACATGGAGTTAATCCAGCCCAGTTGCGATGCAGAGAAACTCAGTTCAGCTCCAAGTTGACCGAGGATGCCCGCTCGAATGCTGAAGGAAAGGGCCGTTGTGATCAGCGCAAAACAGCTGCCGTAAAAAAGTCGCCGTTCAGTATTCATCGTGGATGTCGGATGGGTGGGTAAATGAGGGATTCCGAAGAATCATCTGCTGACAATGGGGCTGGCGCAATATCTACATTTGAGCACCCTGATCGCAACCGCGCTGTCAAGATTTCTGGATTCACGGGTCCATATGATATCCATGACGCCGTGTTCGAGCTCTGCAAGTATTTTGTGATGCGATAGGGACTTGCCAATTACAGCGATGCACGTTGGAAGCAACGAGTAACAGGATTAGTAGCCGTCGCACAAGTGCTAGAAGGCGACCTCCCGCTTTCGGAGAATGAAGAGCCCTTCCTGAACGCTGGTCACCAGGACCGTACCGCTCTCAAAGAAGGGGTACGTACTCCACGCTCCACTGAAGCCCGGACCCTCTTTGTATGGGGCCGTATCGAAGAATCCAGCCTCGACAGGATTCTCTGGGTCGGTGACATCCAGGACGTGAAGGCCATAGCGGTAGTTGGCCTGGTAAGCGAAGCCATCTTTGAGGTATAGGTTGTGCGCACTGGCTGGTAAGGATCCCATAAACTCGTTGATCAGAACCGGGTCTTCCAGGTCCGTCAAGTCCCAGACCAACGTGCGGGTCTTTTCAACATTGCCTCGCACTACGTCGGACTCGTCATCCTGATAGAAGTATTTTTGATCGTCAGTGAGCCAACCCTGATGGATGTAGGCTGCATCAGGTGATGAAGCCGTTGACAAAACTACAGGATTTTCTTTGTCCGTCACGTCGGCGATTTCAAAATATGCGCCGTTGGAATTCAGGCACAATTCCCTTCCGGCGTAACGTGAGTCCGGACCCTGGTAGGTGACGCATTGGGAGTCATGGGTTCCGCGTTCTCCGACTTTGGAGCATCCAACAAAGGTCGGATTCAGTGGATCCTGAATGTCCATCATATACAGACCACCGCCACACGTTTGGCGGTCGATTGTATAGGCAAATCCAGTCTCCTCGTTGATGATAATGTTGTGGGAGCTGGCGATGTCGGTGTAGTGGAAATCGGGCTCGAAGAGCTCGGGTGCGTCGGTCACGTCTCTAAGCCGAGTCAGATCGAAGACCTGCATACCGTGATCGCCCGCTCCGTCGGCGACGATGAAGGCGTGGTTTTTATAGGTCTTAATGTCACGCCATAGTTGAGAAGGTGGAGTTCCCCAGGGCTTGGGGAGGTCACCTATCAATACCGGGTTGGACGGATCGGTGATGTCGATGAAAGAAGTACCGTCGTTGCGGCCCACCAGCGCGTATTCGCGCCCAGTCTCGGAGTCCGTCCAACCCCAATTATCATTGGTCCTCACCCCCCGGGCATTCTCAGGCGCCCTCAAAATGGAATTCGGTATAAATGAGAGGAGCTCAACTTCGTCGCAATCGAACGGCCCGATCTTCCCATCCACGCACTCTCTTTCCTCACCCAGCAGGGCGCCCAATGCGTCGGGCGGACCCACGAGCATCTCTCCCTCGGGAGCGCCCTCGGAGTAGACAAATACTGCACCAGACTGGTGGTGCATACCGGGGGCTGAAACAGCCACCACGTCGCCATTGGCGACGATGTGCTGACCAAAAGCATCACGTTCGACGGTGTTTTCGAGCTGAATTCGTTTCGGCGCGTCGGCCAGTGATCCATCTGGGCCTGCTCCGTACACATAGGTTGACCCCGTAAGATTCTCGCGTAGGGTGGGTGCACCGACCCAGACGTCCGCTCCTGAAAACCCAACGCTGCTTCCGAATCGGTCTCCGGTTTCTCCATCACCGAGTCTCATGACTTTTGTCGGCGACCATCCATCATCGCTGTTTGCAGCATCAAATGCGAACACAGCGCCGCGACTGCCATTCGAGCCGGGAGCACCGATGAGGGCCTCATGACCCTCAAGCGCGATGGCACTTCCAAAATTGGCGGCTGATTCGGAAAAGAACGTAAGCGATCCTAATTCCGACCACGCTCCATCCAGTAGCGCGAACCTGGTCACGCGGCCGACATTTTCCAGACCTACTTCTTCGTCATCCCAAAGAGGGGCTCCGATCAACGCATGCCCATTCTCAAGGTGGATGGTGGATCCGAACCGGTCTCCTTCATTTCCATTATTTGGCTGAAGAGTGGCGTGTTCCATCCACTGACCGTCGCTATCTCGGCGATACGCAATCACAACGCCTGGAGCTTGGGAAGGCGCTGCTTCGTTTCGACGTTGTCTTGAGGGTGCGGCACCCGGCGCTCCTACAAGGAGCCAATCGCCCTCGGCGGCGAGCGAAATGGCGAAGTCCGTGCCACAGTAGCCGTATGTGTCGCAGCCTGGATCGACGCCCGACGTGCCGTTTCCTGAGATTGTGCCCTCGGCGTGCCATCCACTATCACCCCTCGCATAGACGTGCACGGGGCCGTCTCGTTGGCCAATGAAAAGCGTGTCACCCGTCTTTGCCAGTACGCTGCCAAAACCATCGGCCCGATGGTTGTCGGGCCCCACGATGCGCTGATTCAGCGTCCAGGATCCCTCGATTTGGCGGTAGACGTAGACCGACCCCTCACGGAAGGTAGTATTGGGCTCGCTGATTATCAGTTCGTCCTGGTCGAGAACGACTGCAGCACCAAAAGAGCCGGATTGCCCGACGGCCTGGAGCGGTGCAGTTAGAAAGAGGACGAAAACCACTAGCAGGTATGTAATAGCGCGCATAATAATGGCCGATAAGTGAGGGTTTCTAATCTCGAACACGAGTCCTGGATTGTCAAATGGGCATCAACAAGACAAACTTGCTCAATACCCTTTAAATGGGCATCACTCGTCCTGAATATGCGGTCTTGTTACCCTCTCGCGAGGCTATGAGCCTCGAGCAGCTTCCAGCTCCGGCATTGCCGCCTGGAGAGCCCGGATGTGTTTCGGGCTTGTGCCGCAGCATCCGCCAAGCAGACGAACGCCGGAGCGAACCCACCCGAGTGCTTCAGTCACCAAATCAGCTGGCGAAATGACGTCTACAAAATTCCAATGCGGTTTGGTAAAGTATCCTGATTCTGGGTACACGCCGATGGGGCCCGACCACCGCTGCCGAACCAATTCAATGGCTTCAGGAATGGCCCCGATCTCGCTGTGCATGATGTTTACGACGGTGGGCCCCAGCGGGATGACAGCGTCCAGCACCGTGGCAAACTCCAGATCGGTGTGATCAAAGCTCACGATCCTGCCATCCTCCATTTTCTTACACCCAACTCCCAGCCACACAGGAAGCCCCGTCTCCAGGGCCGCCTGCATTGCGCGGGACGCATGACTCGTTTCAACGATCATCTCCAGCGCAATCAAGTCCACGCCCGCGTCCACGAGAAGGCCAGCAGCTTCCCTGTAGGCCTTTAATTCCTTTTCAGGTGAAAAAAAAGCTTCTAGATCAAAGCCGGGCGGCTCTGTTGAAATCGAACCTGCCACTGCTACACCTTGCTCGGCTATGTTATCGCGAGCTTGCCTGGCAAGTTTCACCGCCCCCCGAAAGACCGTCTCGACCTGATCTCCATAGCCGGCCGGCTCGAGCATTTGCCGCGTCGATCCAAACGTATTTGTAATGATAACCTTTGCGCCGGCGCGGATATAGTCCTCGTGTGTTTCACGCACGATCTTTGGATGACTGAGCACCGCAGCTCCGCTCCACGCCACTTCGTCCATCGGCACACCGCGCCGTTGAAGTTCAGTGCCCATGGCCCCGTCGATCAGGACAATCTGATCCGCTTCGAGTTTTTGTAGCCAGCTTCTTTCCATGATGATTCGTTCGCAAAAGTCTTGTTTAGGTACGGCCCAATCGGCTGGAAGCCAGGCTATTCGGCATATTCATCCGACCATTCATGCAACTGCTCGGCGGTTACGGTAACTCCTCCGCAAACGACGATCAGCACGGATTCAAATTCTTCAAGTTCCAGTGCGCCGTCGTATACAACTGCAAGAGCTGCTCCGCAAGCCGGCTCTACTACTACTTGGTAGTCGGCAAGGAATCTTTGGCACGCTGATACAGCAGCACGATCCGAAACCACGATGCTGCGAACGGGATGCTTCGTCGACCAGTTGAACGCCTGTTCGCAAACCTGCCTGGCGCCCAGTGACGTGGCGATACTGGTAATGGCGGGCAATTCGACCGGGTAGCCTGCCTGAATCGACTGATCCAATGTGTCTGCTCCTTCCGTTTCGACGGCAATCACCGAGACATCGAGCCAGTCATTTCGATGTAGCCCCTCGATTATGCCGCTCAGCAACCCGCCTCCTCCGACGGAGATAACGACGACATCCGGCTTCACTCCCGATTGCACCACTTCGTCGATCAGACTGGCATGTCCCTGCCAAATAAGCGGGTCATCAAACGGATGTAGAAACGCATCAGACTCCTTGACCATCGAAAGTGCCAGTGCATTCGCTTCCTGCCAGGAAGAGCCGTGGACAATCACTTCGGCCCCCTCTTGCTGAATCAATGTCTTGGCTCTTTCCGTTGTGGTCTCGGGAACCACGACGACCACCGGCACGGACAGATGGCGCCCGGCGTAGGCCACAGCAATACCCGCATTCCCGCCGGACGATGAAATGAACCGGGTGGCGCCGCGGCGAGCATATTCCTGGCAAGCCAACCCAATCCCACGAATTTTGAACGAACCAGGCGGCTGGTTCGACTCCAGCTTCAGCCAGATCCTCCGGCCCGCACCGATGCTCAGCGCGGAGGACTCGATAAGCGGTGTTTCAATGTGCAAGGGCTTCATAAGGGGAAAGATCGGTCTCGGATCAAAGAAGACAATACGAATATTTCTCTCTACTCAGGGTGTTGAAAAATCTATCCAGGTGGACGAGACTCGGAAAATATGGTGGACAGTATCATCGCCATAACCTCAACGTGGACTTGTGAAAACATCCTTTTTATACGTATTTATACGTAACATAATCGTACTTCCTGTTAAGAGACCAACCACTGAACCAATGATTACCCGCACCCCTTTCATGAATTTCATAAACAAGCAGTACAAACTTGGCATATTTGCCGTGTCGCTGATGATGTCTTTTGCAGCCATTCAGTCGACGCAGGCGCAGACAACCCTTTACGCTAGTGATGGGAATGAAGACACGTGGGATCCGATTTTTCAAGTAGGCTCCCATTGGCCCACCACAGACTGTGCTCCCGATGCACCAAACAGTCCAGGCCTGGCAGGGCCCTGGACAAACATGCATTCGGCATTTGCGCTGGGTACAAATGCTCACGTCTGGCAACCTGGCGCTGCCGGCATTGGATTCATTGGTCAATGGATCAATGCCTGGAATAACGTGTCGTCAAACGGCCACGGCTTGGGTGGTGGCGACAAGCACTATACGAAGTACCGGAGGGTATTAAACAACGTTGCTAACGGGGCTTACATCCTAAGGCTGCTAGCGGACAACTGCTCCTGGATTTACATCGATGGAACTTTGGTGGGATACCAAGACGACGCTTGGAGCTACGCCAGCCTCACTTACCCACTTGCGCTCAACGGCACACACACTCTTGAATTAATCATCTTTGACGGCGGAGGATTGGCAGGGGGGATGTATGAGATTACCGTCGATGACGGCTCTATCCCTTTGCCAGACGGAGACGATGACGGTCTAACGGATTCGCAAGAAGTCCTTTATGGCACTGATCCCACAAATCCGGATTCGGATGGAGATGGAGCCTCAGATGGCGAGGAAGTGGCTGCGGGCTCCGACCCCAACGACCCGAACGATACGCCCTCACCACCAGACGCAGACGGCGATGGTGTCAATGACGACATCGACATGTGCGCAGATACGTCCTTCCCTGAACTAACGGTTCCGAGCAAGAGACTCAAGAAAAACCGTTGGGCACTCGTCGATGGCGATACCACGTTCGACACTATTCTTGGTGGCAAGTCGAGCAAGAAGTCAAGCAAGAAATCGAGTAAGAAGAGCTCGAAAAAAGCGGTTCCTTACGGCTTCACGCTGACGGATACGTTTGGATGCTCTTGCGAGCAGATTCTTCTCGCACAGAACGATTATAAATCGTCCAGTAAGAAGTCGAGCAAGAAATCCAGCAAGAAGAGCAATAAGCCGTCCAATGAGCAGAAGTATGGTTGCAAGACCAAGACGCTCACGAAATGGATCGCGTCAAACTCACCAGCACCTCGTTTCGCTGAAGTGACAACGTTCCAGACTTCTGATGCTGATGCGGATCTGTTGATGGACGACAACCAGCAACCGACATCGTTTGCACTCATGTCGGCATATCCGAATCCGTTCAACCCACAGACAACCATCAGCTTTGCGATGCCTGAATCGGCAGAAGTACATCTGGCGGTATATGACCTGTTGGGAAGGGAAGTAGCGCTTCTCGTGAACGGCGTACTGGAAGCGGGCACCCATCAGGCGCGCTTCGACGCCGCTGAGTTACCAAGCGGCGGATACATCTACCGCTTGACGACTCCGAAGAGTGAGTTCACGAAGATGATGATGCTCCTGAAGTAGCGTCGCACAGAACTTCAAAACGCAGAAGGGCGGGGCCGCAGCGATAATCGCCGCGGCCCCGCCCTTCTTTTGCTGCTTGCTCGCAATGGTCGCGCTCGATCAGAGGCGGCGGAAGAACTATTTCAGCTTCGAGTGCAGGCCAGCCATCCAACTAGGACACCTATTTGTTGTCGCTGGCCAAGATTTGTTCTGCCGCTATAACACCACTTTCCAAAGCCCCATTCATGGTTCCAGACATTTCGGCCACGGTATGTTCTCCAGAAAAATGGATATGATGAAATGGTCTGGCGAAGACATTCACGGCCGTATATGCCTCATGATTCATAACTGTGTATGAACCGCTTACCCAGGAGCTATGCCCAAAAGTTGTGTATGGAAGGTTTAGGCAGCGTGTCGTTCTGATGTAATTCCGTCGGTGAATTTGATTCCTTTTTTTACAAGTTGCAATAGGTGCGGTGCATTCAGTTTCCTCCACTTCTTCTGAGCCTCTTTACATAGACGGAAGGCCATTGCAAGAGCTGTTTCTCGGCTCAGACATCCCCTCGTTTTGGCGGTCCTGAGGCGCACGGTCGCGAACGTAGATTCGATCGGATTTGTGCTCCGAAGATGGATCCAGTGTTCTGCCGGAAAGTCATAAAAAGCGAGCAGTTCTTCTCGGTCTTTCACCAGAATCTCTGCTGCTTTCGGATACTTTTGCTGGTAGGCTTTGATGAAAAACAGAAGGGCGCTCTCTGCCTGCTTTTTTGTTTCTGCTGTATAGATCTGCGTGAGGTGACCTTTTGCCTTCTTCTGAACGGACTTGGGCAGGCGGTTGAGCACATTTGCTGTCTTGTGCACCCAACAGCGTGCGGCTCGCGTCTCGGGATAAACTTCTGCGAGAGCACTCCAGAATCCCATGGCTCCATCGGCAACAGCCAGCTTCGGTCCTTGATCCAGCCCGCGGTGCCTCAGCTCCAGGAGCAACTCTCGCCACGACTGCTTGCTCTCGCGAAAGCCGTCCTCGAGTGCTATAAGCTCCTTCCTTCCATCGGCCGTAGCGCCGATCACGACCAGCAGACACAGTTTCTGTTTATCCATGCGTACGTTTACGTGAATACCGTCGGCCCAGAAATAGACGTAGTGCTTCTCCTTCAGGCTCCGCTTTTGCCAGTCTTCGTGCTCCCTTGTCCAAAGCGTCTTCAGGCGCGCAATCGTCGAGGAGGTCAGCCCTGGGGCATCAGGACCAACAAGGGCCGAGAGCGCTGCCTCAAAGCCGCCCGTTGAAACTCCCTTCAGGTACAACCATGGAATGAGAGCCTCAAGCGAGCGGCTCTTGCGGAGGTAGGCTGGTAGTATCGAACTGCGGAAACCGATTCTATCCTCACCCCGACCCGTACGGTCGCGTATGCGGGGCATCTTTACAGCGACCTCCCCGATACCAGTCAAAATCTTCCTCTCTGGCAGATATCCATTGCGAACGATGCGGTGGCGATTCTCTTCGTCGCGCAGGAACTGGTAGCGCTGGCAGAAAGCTTCAACCTCGGCCTCAACGGCTGTGGCCAGCATCTTTGCGGCCCCTGTTCGCAATACTTCTGTCAACACATCCTCTGTGCTATTGTAGTTCTCGTTCTCGTGTGCGTTATTCGTCTTCATGGGCGGTGTATCCTCCAATCTTCGGATTGACAATGACGTAATCATCATCAGGATACGCCGCCTATACCTTTTTCACCCGTACACAACTTTCGGGGTTAACTCCTTACCCAGGGATCATCAACCCAATCCTTCTTAACATATTTTCCAGAAAATCGAAGTTCAGGGCAATTGGTCTGAATCGATTCAAACCAGGTATCATCATCTTTATCATTCGTCTTCAATTGCTTCCGCGCATGCTCTGAACCGCAAAAAGCGGTAATGGCCTTTTGGGCAAGTCCGTCCCGAACCTGACCTGTCCAGCACCAATAAGGTGCATCCGAATCCTGTTTGGCCAATAGAGGAGGTTCTTCGGTTAGAACAGCAGATAACTTCGCGGCAGATCCCAGTTTGGTAACAGCAATGGCATGCTGAAACTCTTCGGGTAGTGCTGGTGAGAACTCAATTTTACTGATGACAGAGATGGGCACAGATAACACCAGTTTGTCGGCTGAAAACGTTTGATTTTCAGTCCAGACAATAACTCCTTCTTCATCCTGTTTAATTTCGGTAACAGGCTTGTTGCAGATTACCTCTGGCAAGCTCAAAGCGAGCGATTTGGCCAGGGCCTGATTTCCGCCGTCAATCCTGAAGTAGCGGCCAGGGCCCTCATGGGTGGAAAATGTACCCATGGCTCTCAGGGTAACTTGATCCAGGGTAGCACAATAGCTTGCCTGAAGCCTGCTGCTGACGAGACGTCGCTGAACCGGACTGAGTTCAACCTGATCAAGCAACTCCTGAATAGACATTTGTTCTATTTCTTGTGCTGAATATTCGGCAATTTTCGCATTCACCTTTCTGTTGACTGCGATACAATCCTCCTCAGTTACCTGTTCGCCTTTCATCATCTGGCGCACCATGAAGTCGATACCCACTTCAGTTTTTGTAAGTCCCATTTCATCAATCAGAGAGTGATACAGAATATTGCCCTCGTCTATCCATTCACCTCCCATTTCCACCACTTCACCATTGCTCAACTCTTTAGAATAAACTCGTCCACCCACCCGGTCGCGCGCTTCCAAAACAATGACTTCCGCTCCACTCTTATGCAATTTATGTGCGGCGGACAAACCCGCGAAGCCGGCTCCTACAATAATTATTTTCATCAAATGGGCTCAGCATTATTTCGGACACTGCGTAAGAGTGCACGGATTGCGTAGAACACAACACAAACCGCTACCAGCATGCCGATGGTGGCGACTTCGGTGAGTGGCACCTGCAGTAGCAGCCAGCCGACGATGGCACAACTCATCAACGGAATCAGGGGCCCCCATGGCAACCTGAACTCGCCCTCTTTGGGTAATCCGTCACGCTGCCGAAAACGCAGCACTGCAAGACTGACTCCGAGGTCGACAAGCAGAAGTGAGCCGGTTGCAACTATGGCCAGGTACTTGAATGTACCAGTCAACGCGAACAGGCAAATAACTACAGCGAAGAAAATAATCGCGACGTGGGGCGTCTTGTACTTCGGATGCACCTTTGAAAGGAACTTTAGCAGGTTGTTGTCCAGGGATGACGCAAAAATAATCCTGGGTCCCCCCAACATGGCACCGCTGAGGCTGCTGTAGATTGAAATCACAGCAGCGACAATCAGCATCTTTCCGCCCCAGTTGCCGAACACTTTGGTCGCAACCGCGACCAGTGGCGCTTCAGTCTGGTTAGCAAGCTCGGCCCCGAGTACGCCTTGCGACACCGTTTGCAGGCCGACGTAGAGCAGCAGAACGCCGCCCAGTCCGAGGAGTAGTCCGAGGGGCACGGTCCTCGAAGGTTTTTTTATTTCGCCACTTGCGCTCAGCGCGGACTCGGCTCCAGAAAACGCGTAGAATAAGAGAACTGTAGTCGCACCGATTTTTCCTGCAGAGGGCCACTCAGGTATTGCGAGGTTCGCGAGGTCGATCGCGAATAGTCCCACGACCAGCAGAAGCAGTAACGGCACCAGCTTGACGACCGTATTGAAAACGAATAAACGCACGCCTGCTTTGACGCCCCGGACGTTCACAGCTGCCAGGAACGCCAACAACCCTATGATGAATAGCGCGCGCGGGAGGGACTCATCCAGGATCGGAAACACAATGGCGATGGCCTCGACCACGACAACTGCGACCGCTGCATTCGCCAGCGCGGAGAATCCGAACCAGAACAGGATCGACGAGACAAATCCGACAAATGGACCGAATGCTTCCTCGATGTAGGCATAGGCACCACCGCTGCGCGAGACACGGCTACCCACCTCGGCGAAACAGAGAAAAACAAGCGCAACCGTGACCGAGCAGATCAGGTAAGCAATGATCGATGCCGACCCAAGCCCCGCCGCAACGCGGCCCGGCAGCGCGAAAATACCGGCCCCGACCACCATGTTGACAACACTCAGTCCAAGGACACCGGTGCCAATCACCCGTAGCAGTCCTTCGCCTCGCTCCTTATTCGACTCAGCCATGAATGATTCCTTGTTGCCCTGAACTAAGTTTCATTGAGCGAGAGTCACTGTTTATAAATGTGACCGTCCTTCATCACAAACGAGACCCGCTTCAGAGCCTCAATATCGTCCAGCGGGTTCGAGTCAACAGCGATTATGTCAGCAGCCAGACCAGGGGTTAGTGAACCGGTTTCATCCGCCAAGCCCATCAAATCCGCGGTTACAATTGTCGCAGATCGAATTGCGTCCAAAGGCGTCATTCCATAGTCGACCATAAGACCGAAGTCGATGGCGTTTTCGCCGTGCGGAATCGCCCCGGCATCCGTTCCGTAGGCGATTTTTACTCCCTTCCGGATTGCCCGGCCGAAAGTTTCTTTGTGGGCGCTGACGATGGCGGTAGTGCGAGCACTCCACTCAGCGGGCAGGCCATCGCTCATATAAACCGAAATAGTTGGCACCCAGAACGTGCCCTTTGCCACCATCAAATCCAGCGTCGCGTCTTCGAGCAACATACCATGTTCTATGGAGCGTGCCCCTGCATTGACCGCATCGTATGCTCCGGGGCCACCGTAGGCGTGCGCGGCGACCGGAATTTTAAAACGCGAAGCTTCATTCACGACTAACTCGATCTCTTCACGACTGAACTGGGGAAGAGGAGTCATATTTTCTAAATCGATGTGCCTGGTAGTTCCAGTTGCATACAGTTTGATCCAATCGGTGCCGAATTTGGCTTCGATCCGAATTTCCTTGATAATTGCATCGTCCGAATCCACGAGCACTCCAAAATGGGGCACGTCAATCTGTGGCGCGAGGCCATTCTGGTTCATGTATCCCCCGGTAATGGAAAGGGCCCGTGTAGCGACTTGAGCCCGGGGTCCCACGACGAGGCCCTGACTGATGGCGTCTCGAACGGCCAGGTCGGCCCAATCTGCACCTTCGGAATCCATGTCCCGCACCGAAGTAAAACCGGCCATGAGCGTTGCCCGCGCGGCCGCGATGCCTTCCGCTGTCCTGAAGGGAATGGATTTGTATAAAATCGGGTTGTTGGAGGCGTAATCTGGCTGAATCAGCAGGTGGGTGTGAGCATCCATGAGCCCCGGCAATACAAACTTATCGGACAGGTCGACAACTGTGGCTCCGTCCGGGATTTCAAGATCGCTGCCAATCGACGAAATGCGGCCCTCCCGCACGAGTACGAGGACATCTCGCATTACCTCACCTGAATTGACATCGAGTAGAGCCCCTGCACGGATGGCGATTACGGCGTCCCCTCGTGCCACTTCCTGAGCCCCGGCTGGAGAAGACATGACCAGGCCAGAAAGGAGCAGGGCTAGAAATTTAGAGGTGTACTTCATGGTGGGTTTCGAGGGTGAAGTGTTCGAAGTGACGGTGCCAGGCGAGGCCGACGTCAAAATCCGGTGGGACGATCTTTCCACGCGCCCGAGCGCTGCTCGAGAGCAATTCCGACGCGGCCGATGGTGCCTTCGTCAAACAACCGGCCGATGAGCGTCACTCCATGTGGCACTCGGCGAGGCGGATCAAACTCCGGGATTATTCTATCTGGACCCGGAGCCCAGTCGCTTCGGGCTTTAGAAACATTCACGAAGCCGGTGCGAACAGTTAAGGATGGATGTCCAGAAGCATTTCCAATGGACAATCCCTCATCCCTGAGGGAGGGGACGAGCAGGAGATCTACGGTCGAGAAAATGCGGGCCATTTCGAGTTGGACCAACCGTCGCATACGGTCTGCTTGAACGAAATCTACGGCCGACAAAAAGCGGGCTTCGCGAAACAGGTTTGGCCAGGCGTCCGGCCGCTGAATTTTCATGGTGGCATCCTCGCCGCTCAGCGTGAGATGTTCAAAAGCCGCAGCTGCCTCGGCAAATACCAGAAGCCAAATCGATTGGAATGGCCAATCCGGCAGCGAGACTTCGACGGGATTCAGCCCCAGATCGACGAGCGCTTGCAGGGCAGCCCGATCGACGTCGGTTGCAGGAGCTTCATCCATCCATGATGGAAAATATCCCACACGAAGACCTTCAATCGAGGCTTTGGCGTCGAAATCGAGGACGCTTTGTACGCTGGCCATATCGCCCGCATCATAGCGCGAAATTGCGCTGAGGACCAACATCGCATCCTCCGCGGTGCGCGTCATAGGTCCGAGTTTGTCAAAAGACCAGCACAACGTCATTGCTCCCGTTCTTGGCACGCGGCCAAAGGTTGGCCGCAGCCCCGCAACGCCGCATCGCATCGCGGGGCTGATTATGGAGCCGCCCGTTTCGCTTCCAATGGAAAACCCTACTAAACCGGCTGTGGTCGCCGCGCCGGGGCCTGCGCTTGATCCAGACGCGCCTTCTTCGGGGAGCCACGGATTGACCGTGTATCCGCCGAACCATTCGTCGTTGAGTGCAAGGGCTCCAAGACTGAGTTTGGCCAGCAACACAGCGCCCGCTTCTTCGAGAAGTGCGACGACGGCGGAATCTTTGTCAGGAATGCGATCTTTATAGGGCTCTGCGCCATAGGTCGTAGGGATACCGGCCGTGTCCAGCAGATCTTTGCCACCCCAGGGAATGCCATGCAATGGCCCTCTGTATTGCCCTTCGGCTATCTCGATGTCCGCCTTTTGGGCTGCGCTGATGGCTTCATCACGTAGCAGGGTAATGACACACTGAAGTTGTGGATCAAACCGATCAATTCGTGCGATGTAGATGCGCGTGAGCCGCTCAGATGTGAGTTCGCCCTGCTCGATCCAGCGCGAAAGCTTCGTGACTGGTGCATACGCAATATCGGCTTCGTTCAAAGGAACGGGCCCCGGATCAGAATCATTTCGAACGAACCGCTCCTGCAGATCTGGAACCGTCACTCCCGGCAAAATCGGATTCCATACCGACGCAGGATACACGTCAGGGCCGATATCGAGCGTTCGTGGTCCCGTGCGTCGCTCCAGCGTCCCGGCCATGGATCTTCCCCAGGATTCAGCTGCCATGGCGCGATCTTCCGGGCTCATCTTGACCTGCATCAGCTTCTCAGCTTCGGCGAACGTTTTCCTGCTAACCTCCGGTCCGGTTTCCTTCATGGTCCCAAATGTTGGTGGAGCGCCTGGTGTTGAGGTGTCCTGTTGCGCCGGAGCATCTTGCTCCGGCGCGCCGCACGAAGCGACTGCTCCCGCGACGGCGAACGGGGCTGCGGCCACAAACTTCCGGCGCGATTTGGAGATTGGGTCGGTTTTCATTTCGCGTTTGCTCGTTTCGGGGGGGTGATCAATTAACGCGAATTGGCTTTAGTGCACAAGGCTCCTCACGAATAAGGCTTAGGGCCAAAAGGCAAATGGTGGTCGCCTGGTGACCTATCTCCCCCACCAAGTTATCTGGTTGAACGAAAAGCTATATTTGTCCAGACAAAGCATAGCGTACTTATGGCTCTGACTTTAACGGTTCTGATCTATCCTGTCATATTGATAGGGATAGGATTTTGGCGCGCCAAATCCATCAAGAATCACGCGGATTTTATGGTTGCGGGGCGCACGTTGCCTGCGTGGGTTCTGGTTGGATCATTGGTATGCACGTGGGTGGGTGCAGGCACTTTGTTTGGTGGGGCCGGTCTGGCTTATCGAAGTGGGCTGTCAGCGCTCTGGTTTTCCATCGGAGCTTGGGTCGGGCTCGTTGCCGTCTACTTCATGGCACCCAGAGTCCGAAGCCTTTCCCAATACACCGTTCCCGATATACTCGAGAAACGATACAATCCAACTTCCCGGGTGTTGGGAACGATGGCAATCATTCTCTCATACGTCACCATTGCCGCCTATCAGTTTCGAGGCGGAGGCTGGATACTGAATATTGTGACGGACGGGGCGATTTCGGCAGAGGCGGGGATGTATATCACAGCGGCAGTGATCATCTTATTTACTGCTGTCGCAGGAATGGTAGCCATTGTCTCTGTTGATGTCGTAAACGGAGTCATAATTTCTCTCAGCGTAGTAGGTGCACTTTTATATCTCGTATTTTCCGGCGGAGGAGGGACGGAATTATTCCTGTCTCTTCCACCAGAGATGCTGACGCCCCTTGGTGGCCACAACGTGCTCTGGGTTCTGGGAGTGGCAATGCCCACCTTCCTGCTCTTGTTTAGCGAGAGCGGGATGTACCAGAAATTTTTTTCTGCACGCGACTCGCGTTCGGCGCGTCGAGCAGTCGTGGGAATGGTTCTCGGGATTATGGTGATTGAGACCAGCATTGCTCTCATTGCGATTATCGGGCGTAGCATGTATCCCGAAATGCTGACCCAAACGTCGGAGCTGGGAAGAGCGGCATCGGAGACGGTCATTCTTTTTATGGCAAAAAATGCCCTGCCGGTCGGTATCGGAGCTGCACTCCTGGCCGCGGCTATCGCAATTGTTCTGTCGAGTGGGAGTACAATGCTTCTGGTGTCTTCAACCAATGTGAGTCGCGACATTTATGAGCGTTTCATCAATCCAAATGCGCCTGACGAACGCAAACTGGCCGTTCAGAGGACATCCATAATGGTGTTCGGCATTCTGGGCCTGTCATTCTCACCCAATTTGAGACGGTTCTTTCCATGGCTCTTTACGCCTATTCTGTTGTCGGAGCAACGCTGACACCGGTTCTGGTGGCCGCGTTTGCCTGGAAACGCGTTACTCCACAAGGTGCGACAGCCTGTATCAGCGGCGGCCTGATAACCATTATTGGATTAGCCGTTCTGGATTCTCTTGGTTTCGACTTCACCATGACTCTGGGAGGTTCAGCGTTCGATTTTGCAAGCAGTGATTACATTGTTCTGCCGGCTGTGACAGTTTCAATAGGTTTGCTCGTCGTCGTCAGCCTACTCACGCCGCCTTCTTCAGAAGAAGTGTGGGGTTCGTTTTTTCCGCCCAGATAACTCACCTGAATTGAGCGCTTCATGCCATTTAATTCCAATCTTTCTCTCTCCGACCTGATCGCGGAACCTGGAACAAAGGTAGCTGCGAAAACGACCATTAAAATTCAGGGTGTTGACGTCCATCTGCCCGTGTATCTGATCAATGGATCTGGGGCAGGCCCAACTCTTGTTGTTACGGCAGGCATTCACGGCGGAGAATACCCTTGCGTTGAAGCTGCAACCCGCCTGGGCCAGCTCATAGAGCCGCAACAACTGAAGGGGCAGATGATCATCATTCCTTCCGCAAACCCTGTTGCTTTCAAGGCGCGCAGCATTTACATCACCCCTGTCGATGGTCTAAACCTGAATCGTCAATTTCCAGGTGATGAAAATGGCACATTCACCAGAGCCTGGGCAGCATGGCTCTTCAACAACGTGATGAAGCAGGCAGACATGTACATCGATATGCACGGCGGTGATATGATAGAAGCGCTTATTCCGTTTGTCTCGTACAATATTACCGGGAATCAAGCAGTTGATGACACTGCAGCAGCGATGGCCGACTCATACGGCATCAGAGTTGTCCTGGTAAAAAATGATCCCGGTGGGCTGGGAGGGACGACTTACGCAGCTGCAGCCCGGGCAGGTATCCCGGCGTTGTTGACAGAGGCAGGGGGACAAGGTGTATGGCGTGAAAGCGAGGTGGATATTCTGCAGTCCGGCGTCCGTCGCGTGATGTCTCGATTCAGTATGTATGAGTCAATTCCTGATCCCGGCGACAAGGCAGAGCGTCTTTCGGGTTGGAGCTGGCTTTCTGCGCAGGTGGATGGACTCTTTTATCCTGAAGTATCCATTGGCGACAGTGTCGTTGCGGGACAAAATCTTGGTCGAATTGCAGACATATTTGGAGAGACCCTTCAGGAGGTGGTCTCTCCAGCATCGGGAGAAATTCTATTTCTCGTTACATCTCTTGCGATGAATGAGGAAGATCCGCTGATGGCAATAGCGTATCAGTGACCCCACACCCCAACCCAGGACACTATTCCCTTCTTCATCCTGTTTAATTTCGGTAACAGGCTTGTTGCAGATTACCTCTGGCAAGCTCAAAGCGAGCGATTTGGCCAGGGCCTGATTTCCGCCATCGACCCTGAAGTAGCGGCCAGGACCCTCATGGGTGGAAAATGTACCCATTGCCCTCAGGGCAACTTGATTCAACGTAGCGCAATAGCTTGCCTGAAGCCTGCTGCTGATGAGACGTCGCTGTACCGGACTGAGGTCAACCTGATCAAGCAAATCCTGAACAGACATTGCCTCTATTTCTTGTGCTGAATATTCGGCAATCTTCGCATTCACCTTTCTGTTGACTGCGATACAATCCTCCTCAGTTACCTTTTCGCCTTTCATCATCTGGCGCACCATGAAGTCGATACCCACTTCAGTTTTTGTAAGTCCCATCTCATCAATCAGAGAGTGATAGAGATTATTGCCCTCGTCTATCCATTCACCTCCCATTTCCACCACTTCACCATTGCTCAACGCTTTGGAATAAACCCGTCCACCCACCCGGTCGCGTGCTTCTAAAACAATGACTTCCGCTCCACTCTTATGCAATTTATGGGCGGCAGACAGACCCGCGAAGCCGGCTCCTACAATAATTATTTTCATCAATTAATTTCGGCCTTAATCCGGGCACTGCGGAAGCGTGAACGCACTACATAGAACACCACACAAACCGCAATCAGCCTGCCGATGGTGGCGACTTCGGTGGGTGGCACCTGCAGTAGCAGCCAGCCGACGATGGCACAACTCATCACCGGAATGAGGGGTCCCCTGAGTCTCCGGGTAGAGAATGGACGTAGATTTCGAAATCTGAAAACCTCTTGAGCACTTCTCCCTTACTTCCTGCCCTCTGCCATCCAACACTGTACAGAAAACAGAGACAATCGAATTCGCTAGATTGCCCGCTCAGAAAGTATGTTGTCGCCGGCAAGAGGCTCGATGAGAGGACCGGTTCTATTTCTTTCAGTCACTATGCATCGTTTACCAGCTCTTGTTTTGGCAGCATTGTGGGTCTTACCTACGGTGAGTGCCCAGGAGACTACGATGCCAATGCAGGCCTGCGGTGTCGTTCCCAAGGAATTCCGGAATCTGGGTCCTGCGCACATGACAGAAATTGACTCGGAGACCTGGATCGTCTATGAGGATCGAGTATCCCGCCAGCCTCTACGCCATTCACAGCGTGTATTGGAACAATCACGAGGATGGCTGGAAGCGTGTGGCATCGCGGGAATCGCGCCACATCGTTTCGGAATTGCGATACCATCCCTTGCCGTGGACAGAAGCAGTATTTCGCGTTCGAATGTGGATTCTATTAAGGCTCCCGCCATCGGTCTGTACGTGGATATGGAGCTGGAATTACTCTACAATTTCGCAGTCGGCTATCAGGGAGATTGGATTCGGGATCGAATCGCACTTGGCCCGAAACTAAAGCTCTGGTGGTCGAGCGGCGTCATGGTGAGCACGCAGGTTGCCATCCCCATCCGCAATCAGCTCCCCGAACGTAATGCCGAGTATTGGTCCAAGCCGTATCTAAACGTGCTGATGGCTGGAATCCGGCGACAGTTGGCGCCGAACTGGATTGGCGCCGTTTCTGCGGGCTTTTATGAGCGCAATCGATACGGAGGCGACTTTCAGCTGTACTGGATCAGCGAGGGCTGGCCCATTGTGCTGGGCGGACGCGTGAGCGCATCGGGATATTGGTCGTTTTCAGATGGTGAACTTGAGCGCGGACCGGTGAATTTCTGGACAGGGTACCTGGACGGGACAGTGTATCTACCCTGGTACAATATTCGGCTGCGTGGACGCACCGGCCAATTCATTCGGGAAATCAGCCAATTCCGCAGGCCGGGTGAAGACGTGAAATTGAATCCCGGAAGTTCGGGCGAGATCACCCGAATGTTTGGAGAGACAGAGATCGGCCTGCATGCCTTCTACGACGGTTTCAACATCTATCCGGGATTCCGATTTGCAGTGCCGCTCTCGCCGCCTCGCGGATTGAAGCGCGGACGTGTTGCCGTATATCCAACGCGGCAGCAATACGTGCCGCATGATCTTGGAAGGGTTGTTCGTGGAGAGTTAACTGGCTTCGTCCGTCCCAATCGTGGAGAGCTCCACAGAACCGACCTCGACATATGGAGTGACTTGCGGATCCTGGCGCCGGCGATGCGGAAGCTCTTCACCGAAGACGAGCGGCGCTACGAGTGATTTTTGCTTCCGTAGAGCGCCCGTGAAATACCGAACGCAAATCCCGGGTGCTCCCATTCGGCCACAAAACCTGTTACCCATACCCATTTTAGCGGCCACAAACGTACTCCAGCGTAATGGAATCGCGTGTCATACTCGAGCATGAATTCGGTCCGATGCCATGCCGAGATGGAAAAACCGTAAAACGCGCCGTCTTTCATTTCCAGGAATCCAGCGTCAAGCACATGTTTTGAGTATCCAAGGGTTAGAGCCGGTCGCAAGGGACCCGCGTTCAGACCCTTTGTCATGACGACGTAAGAAGCATGATGCCTGCGCGTACCGCTCGCATCCCGGATTCCAACAGAGACGCCTGGTCGTTTCTGGCCTTCCCTAACGAGGGTCGCATGCACTCCGAGCACGCGATCGATCCCAGTGCCACCGACCTTGAACGACTGCCGGTAGTGGAGCGTCACGCGGGGAATGAACTGTAGCGTAATGACATAGACCTCGTCACGGTACCGGGCCGGTTTGAACCGGCCACCCGAAGGACTTGATACCTCGTTGGGCAGCTGGCCGTATCCGATCGTCAATCTGGCGTCGGTTCTTGATTCAGCCGTAGGTATGACCAACGCCGATTCTCCTGGCGACAGCACCTGCCCAACTGATTCGTACGCGAGAAACGAAATTGCAAGAGCTACTAGGACTGTTCTGAGCGTCGTGGGCATCGATCAAGCTGTGGGTGGTGGTCAATCGTGACTAACCCTTGAATTCTCCAAGACACAGATCTCTCCGCTTCGAGCCCACAAACAAGGCGCTGAGCCCTTCCACTGTGCACCCAATTCCGCGCGAGGGCAACATAAAGACCGATAGTTCCGATTGCCTCGACTTACGGCGTACTATAAGGGGGATCCAAAGGATTGCAAGAGACCGAAGACGGAAATACCTGGCCGCCAATAATAACATCGTAGAAAACAACAATGATCGCGCTGACCTGACCCTGACATTCCGCCCTCGCGGCATCATGTCCACTCTTCAGGGTGGTAAATAAAGTAGTCAGGTTTGCCGTAAATATTCCAGCAATCACGTGAGCATCACTTTTGCCGGCCGCTATGGCATCAGCAAGGGCTTGAGCCCACGATACGCCATTTATCTCAACGACGCTGGTAAGGTTGGGAATAGCGGAAATAAGAGCATTCAAATCTGATACCCACAGTAGGGACCCACTATCCGATTTCTGTGTCGAGGCGGCTCCCAGGTTGAAGGTGGCATCAAAAGGGTAAGTACTCGATTGTCCCGACGGGTCTTGCGTTGCACCTACAAGAGAGCTGGGATCCGTGCTGCTCATTGAAACGATAGTTGTTGTCGTTTGCGTACCTGATTGAATGACAACTGCTACTTGACCAGTTGGCTGACCGGTTGTCGCGTTGACCAGCGGGGCAACGGTCGCAGTCGTTGTAGTAGATGAGCCAGAGGACGTCGTCGAAACGGAGGTAATTTGCTGTATGGCGCCTGCAGTGTTGTCCACGACGACGTTATCGCCGACTACTCCTTGGAAATCGTCAGTGACCGCATCGGCTATCTCTTGGACCACGGGGTCTGATGGCGCGACCGTTGTAGTCGTCGTGGTGGTTGTTACGTCCACAACAAGTTCTGTATCCTCATCACCGTTCGAGTCACAGGCTACTAGTGTTACGGACACGGCAATCAGAAATAGAAATAAGTAGAGGGGGCGGGATTGACGTTTCACTACTTCTATGTCCTCTATAAACTATTTAAGTACGCAAAATTTTCTTTTTTTTGCGCTGGAGGATAATATGCTCGCTATCTCGTTGGAAGTCAAGTGTCTAGAGGGGATTTGTAGATGCCGATTCAGCCAGATTCCAGTTGTTATCGGGAGAAAACCTTGAAATTAAAAGCGACCTTCTTCGAGTCCTATCATAAAGAGCATATGCGGTAAAAAATAGCCTTCCCACTAGCGTGAGAGGGTTTCTTATCGAGGTCAACATGGAGTCGACCGTCAATAAAAGCTGTGGCGAGAGAGAGACTTGAACTCTCGACCTCCGGGTTATGAATCCGACGCTCTAACCTGCTGAGCTACCTCGCCATGCTTGTACCCTTTTTCGAAGGGCGGAGCGAAGATACTGTACGTATCGGCTCCTATCAATGCGGCAATATCGTGGTAGTTCAGGTTCAGCGGGTTATTCATGATGAACAAGCTTGCCGAGGAGGGACTTGTGCCGCGTGTAACGTGATGGGGTAGGTTTGCATTTCCTTCCTCATATTCATCGGGGAGTGTTTTGCGAAGGATGCTGGCTTGTCGGCTCATGCAGGAATTATCGATGCTCCGGAATGCCAGTTGGAAGGATAGATGGTGCGCTGGAATCAGAAAACGCTCCCGCTGATTTCGCAATTTACCTGAGGAGAGTGAGATGAAATGTCGGTATAGTTCGATTTATATAGCTGCCATAAGTCTGCTTGCACTGTTTCCCGCCATTTTACCGGCACAAGATCTGAAGGATGATCCCAGAGTCTCTGATGCGATATATCTTTTGGATCGGTGGATCGATGCCCAGCGCGATTATGAACAAATTCCTGGAATTTCGATTGGCGTCGTCTACGATCAGGAAGTGATCTGGAGTAAAGGATTTGGTTACGCCGATCTCGAAGGCAATCAACCGGCGACAGAGCATACTATATACAGTACCTGCTCGATCTCGAAGCTCTTTACCAGTGTGGGCGCTATGCAGTTACGGGATAAAGGCCTGCTTAGGCTCGATGATCCGGTCGATACCATACTTCCGTGGTTTCAATTGAAGAACCGAGACCCGGAAACCCCCTTAATCACTCTCAGAAATCTGTTAACCCATTCGTCAGGTCTTCCAAACGGAGCAGGTTTTGACGAGATGTATCCATTCGAACATCCATCGCGAGACGATATCATCGAACGAATTCCGGAGCTGGAGACCCTTTTTCCAGCGTGGCAGGTCGAGAATTATTCTAATTTGGGGATGATTCTTGCCGGTGACATGATAGAGGAGCAATCGGGTCAAGCCTATGGTGATTATATCACCGAAAATATTTTCGAACCCCTGGGTATGACTCGGTCTACGCCCGAGATCGAAAACCTACGTGGCATGGATGACTTTGCGATTGGATACAGCTTCGTTCATCGAAACGGGAAACGCCTGAGGGTCGGGCCCTTCGAAGCACGAGGAATAGCCCCGGCATATGGTTCGGCCTCTACGGTGGAAGACCTGGCCAAGTTTGCATCCTGGATGCTCCGGGTAGTCGAATCAGCAGAGTTTGAAGTGCTTGACGGAAACACCCTTCGCGAGATGCAACGCGTTCAGTTTTTAGATCCCGCTGGTGAAACTACATGGGGTCTGGGATTCGACATTTCCAAAAGTGGAGGAAACACGTTTGTAGGGCACGCTGGCTTCTGTCCTGGTTATCAGTCGCGTTTGCATGTGGAAATGGGAGAAAAAATCGCCACAATCATACTTGCAAATACGATGCTACCAATCTGGCGGTATACGAATCAAGCATATAATATCGTTGCTCCAGCCATTAAGAGTGCACGTGATAATCCAGAGGGGGGAAAAACACTCCCAGCCGAATTCGCGAAGTATATCGGCCGCTACGACTCTCACCCGTTCGGGGGAGAACTTCAGATCGTACCTCGGAACGGAGAACTCGCCGTGGTTCGGTTTCCCGCCGATACCCAGTTGAGGGTCAGAACTTTAAAGCACATTGAGGGCGACACGTTTCAACAGCTCCGAAATGGTCAGCGGCTCGGTGAGAAATACGTGTTCGAGACGGATGCCGAAGGAGATGTCATCCGAATGGTCATCGATGGAAACACATTTCCCAGGATGAACTGATCCTCTGCTCACCTTCGTGCTTTTTGATTCAAATAGAAAGGGGTAGCCCGCGAGAGCTACCCCTACTAATGACCCGGATTATGGTCCATCTGAATCGTTATGAAAGCATTGTCAAGATGAAGCGACTACGATTGCATGAACCACAGCACAAGATGTTTGGTCGGTGTACACCTGTAGCGCACTGAATGGCCCCAAGGTCGCTGTTTTTCCTCCAACGGATTCACTCAAGTAACGAAAGTGATGGGGGAAGGGAGGTTCGTAAGGTTGGGTTCCCGGAGGCCCACCTCCATCGTCCCACGAAGAGAGATTAGTAGATGGAATGGGTATTGTTTTCAAGTTTCCGCAGTCAGGTGCATTATCGATCAGGCTCTCAACATCTTGAAGTACCCATGGTGAGGACGGAAAAATATCGTACGTAAAGGACATTTCTCCCCATTCGGGGCAATGGGTCGTAACGGTTCCAATGACTGGTCCTCCGTTTATCACGAGGTCTACAGTATTTCCCGCGGTCGGATCATTTCTGTCTGTAAAGAAACAGGCGCGACCAAAATCGTGATGGAAGATTTCTTTGGGCTGCCTTGTAGAAAGGTAAACGCCGAATGGAAATCGACGGGCCCCATTCGGATTTGAATCATATACAAAAACTGCTCCCTGACCCCATGCGTGTTCCGGTTCGGGCTCAGGGAATCGAACACAATTCTCATCATAATCAGGAAATCCGCTACCGACCAAGCCGTCACCATCATGCTGGGAAAGATGTTTGGCAGCTGCCTTTTCGCCCACGGTTATTACTTGTGGATTACCAGGATTCCCAGGTGGAGTGTGACAAATCGTTATTTTATTTGCGGCACCTTTCGCGGCAAAAAGTGGGCCCTCTCCGTCAGCGAGAGCTAATTCCTCTGATGAGTCTGGATTTACGACTGCGTAGTTGTCGTCAGAACAGGCGCCAACCATAAAAATCAGCGCTAACACTAAGATCGGTAGGGATCCATTTTTCATTGCACTGGTGGGAAATGATGAAGAATTATTAGACATGACTCTACCACTCTTACGAAAAAATTCCGCGGAATCACAGTTATTAGGGAAATTAAGTAAGGGCCTCGCCAGAATATTCCTGAAGAGATCAAGGAGACCTCCTTATTGAGATCGAACCAATCCGCAAGAATCTTGCTGCCCATTGCGTGATGAGGCCCCGTTCTCGAGGCGTGATCAGCGACTTCTTCACGTGTCAGGGGCCGAATTCGTAGGGTAGTCGGGATCCAGCTGATTCGAAGATGCGTCAGAGGAGCATGCTGTTTGCCAATATCATCGGGCAGGATCGGGTAGTTCATTCGCTTGCGCGAGCAATCGAGCAGGAGCGGGTTGCGCACGCGTACATATTCCACGGCCCGGACGGAGTGGGGAAACGCGCAGTGGCGCTAGCATTGGCCGGTGCCCTGCAGTGCACTGACTTTCAGGGCGGTGATGCCTGCGGAAACTGCAGTGGGTGTAACAAGGTAGCGAAGGGGCTTCATCCGGATGTTCACGTCCTGATGCCCACGACGACCGATGCCGATTTACACGACGTTTCTGCCCGGCTGCAACTGCTTGCCGAGGATCCCTATCAACGAATTGATTTTCAGCGCAGGCCAACGTTGGATGGATCGAGATCTTCGTCCAACAAGCAGATTTTCTATTCGGTCGAGCATATCAATGCCCAATTGCGTCGGGCGATGAGTTTCCACCGTGCCGAAGGACTTCACCGGGTTGCGGTATTGCTGGATGTAGATCGGATGCGATCCGATGCTGCCAACGCGTTCCTGAAGCTCCTGGAAGAGCCGGGAGATCGCACGGTCTTCATCCTGATCACTGACCGCATCGATCATCTCTTGCCGACGGTCATTTCCCGCTGCCAGCAAGTCCGCTTTGATACGCTTTCGAACGACACAGTGGAACAGGCCATGTTGGCTCGCAGCGTAGAGCCCGGCATCGCGGCGATGCTCTCCCGAATGGCCGATGGGAGCATCAGTCGAGCGCTCGAGCTATTCGGAAACCAGGAGTTACTCCAGACGCGCGAAAAAGTACTTGAATTCCTAAGGTTGAGTTATCAGGGGAAGGGCGACCGGGTTGTTTCGGCAACCGACTCGATGATCGGACAGGGCAGGGAGTACGTGAAGTTTCAACTCCAGGTGATCATGGGTCTACTGAGGGACCTTCTCCTGATTCGAACTACCGGAGACCTGGACCTCATCGTAAATATCGATCAGGTCGAAACGCTCACCAGTTTCGCGGCTAATCTTCCAGATGCCCGACTGGAATCCATGATTGAGGCTGTGGAAGAGACAAGTCACCTGGTAGAAAGAAATGTCAATATGCGCCTGGCTCTGGTGGCGTTGTCTCGGGTTCTGGCTCGTGCGATGCGTGGCCAACCATCGGTCAAGATGGAAACTGATCTGCTGGAAGTTCAATCCTGAGCCCGATCAGCGGTTCATGTCTTCCAGGTTATCCATCTGGTCCAGATTACCCAGATTGCCCAAGATGTCATCTGCATCGGGTCGATGGAGTGCCAGAATGGACCCGTGCGGGACGATCAGAAACGTATTCCCCTCGAATTTTATTTCGATTGCGTCCTTTCGGAGGAAAAAGGCATAATCGCCCGATTGTGCCTGAAGCGGCAGATACCGAACCGCTTCTCGATTCTGGGACCAGGGTTCGCCTTCAGTAAATTCTGGATTCGGGGTCACATATCCCGGCCCGATGCCCACGACACGGCCACTTCTGACCCGTTCTTTTTCCGCAACAGATGCGGGTAGAACGAGGCCAGAATCGGTCTTGCGTTCGCCTTCTTCGGGCGCGATCAACACCCGGTCGCCGACCATTATCAATTCACCCATGGGATCGTAGCGGCAAGTTGCTGTATGAGGTCTCTGTCATTGTTTCCAGTGCTTGTACGCATCTATCTATGCCGCGCTCCCGATTATAGAACAGGCTCCGCCCAAGTGCATTCTCGCTCCACCGAAGATACTGGTTCGGATTCTGGCGAAGGCCCCGAAAAAATGCTGCGACGGCTTCGTCATCGTGCCACCCGATCTGTACACCGACGCCGTGTTCGATCACTTCCCGGCCGAGTGGCCCGCCCCGGTCGCAAACGGCCAGGATGGGTGTTGCCGAAGTCATTCCGGGAATCAGTTTCGAGGGAATGAACGCGTTTCCTGCACCCGCGCGCTCGGTGATTACATAGAAGTCTGCTGAACGCAGGGCTTGCGCAAGGCCATCTTCATCCGTCAGGTCATGCATCTCAAAACGCGAATCCTCTTGAGCCGTAATCCACTTTCGTAATTCCGGCGCTCGTCCACCATCGCCGTGGATACGCAGTCGGAAGGCGTGATCTGTCAGAGACAGGCGTTTGCACCACTCAAGTAAATTCTGTTTCCCCCCGATATTGCCCGAATAGAACAGTCGGACTGGAGCTTCCGGGTCGGTGATCGATCGGGGAGAGAAAGATTCAAGACGTGTTCCGAGTGACGCGTGGAGCCAGTTGGGGATTAATTCGACGCGCTCGGGCGCCCCTTCTATGCGTTGTAATACCTCGATCATGGACTCCGATATCGTGCTCCAGAAGGAAGCCTTTCGGAAGAAGAAGTTCTGGATTTTCTCAAGCTTTGATGAGCGTCTTGTAAGGCCGCCGGCCGTAGCGGCCTGGGCCGAAAGGTCCTGCACATTCAGCCAGAGGGGAGCTCCCGCCCGTCTGGCAGCGAGAGCAGCATAACCGACCGATCCGATGAGTGGACAAAAAACGAGAACTGCATCAAACTGGCCGCTTCGGGGAAGACGTCTCAACAGCGACAAAAAAAATGAGGCCTCATTTATCAGGCGCTGCACAAGACTGTTGGGATTGCGCGGGATGTAGAGGCCGTAGCGCTCAACCCGATATCCATCACTTATTTCTGTGCGAATCCTCAGATCATTTTGCCCTGATTTATCTCTCCATTGAGGATAATATGGGTACGCGCATTTCACGGTGATATCGAAGCCACGCTCGAACAAACCATCACACAGATCGGAAAACAGAACGCCTCCACCCAGGTCTGGACGGAATACATTTACGACAACCAGGATATGTGGACGCTCCTTATTCACAACACTCATTACTGCGAAAACATGATAACAAAAAAGCACAGCCACAAGGTAGCTGTGCTAGGGTATAGGTGGTTCTGTTCGCGAGTCAATACACCCCGAATAATAGAGGGGGATTGAATAAGAGCGGCAGGAGCCTTTACTAGAGAAGTTGGAATACGATGAAGAGTACTACTCCAACAACTCCGGCTCCATACGTCATGGCTCTGATCGCGCGATCGACCGGATTTCGCATGTATGTGTGGCTGTGGTGGTTCGGTATGGATTAGAACATCGGGCGAGCATTCCCTCCGTTCTTCGTCCCTGAGAGACCTAGTGTATGGCCCCTGCGAACAAGTTTTAATATAACAACACATATATAAGAGCACAACTTGTCTGTAAATATGACAATGAGTATGTGATTTTAAGCTAAAATGAGCCGCAATTACCCGCTTTTTGGGCGTTTTGAGAGATGTCTGCCAATTTGACAGTAGTGAAAAAGACCGAAAAAGGGCCTTAGAGGGAGGAGAAGTTTACAGAAAAGCAGAGATTAGTGGGTAAAAACAGGAATGTTTTACCACTCATTTTCTTCTTTAGAAACGTTCATTTCTACCGGCACCGGATAATTTCCTGAGAAGCAGGCATCGCAGTATCCGTGGCCTTGCTCATTCGCACTGGCCACCGCTCCTTTCATTCCTTCCACCGTTAGATAGGCAAGCGAATCTACGCCCAGCCATTTCGCCATCACGTCGACGTCGCTCTCGTGCTCATTGGCAAATAACTCCTCGCGGCTCGGAAAGTCCATGCCGTAGAAACACGGATTTTTTACGGGAGGAGAAGCCACCCTGAAATGAACCTCTTTTGCACCCGCTTTTCGCACCATCTGCACGAGTTGTCTGGCTGTAGTTCCGCGAACAATCGAATCGTCGACCATTACGACTACACGACCCTTCAAGACTCCCTCGACAGTGTTGAACTTGCTCCGCACCCGCTGTTCACGAGAGTGTTGTCCGGGCGCGATAAACGTCCGCCCGACATAGTGATTTCGAATCAGACCGATCTCATACCGACAGCGCTGGCCGAGCTTCTTGCACTCGTTCACGTATCCCAGCGTGGCCGTGTTCGATGAATCGGGCACGCTGATGACGATGGGTTTCGCATCACCTTCGGGGACCGTCGGTACGGGCGCATCGTGGGCCAACTGCTTGCCCATCTTGCGGCGAACCTTGTCAACCATTTCTCCGAAAATCTTGGAGTCGGGCCTGGAGAAATAGATGTATTCAAAAACACACTGACTCACTCCGTTGTTGCGCGCCATCGCGAATGAGTCAAACTGCCCGGTCTCGATTCCCTTCTGATTGATGACTATCAGTTCACCGGGTTCAACATCCCGTACATACTCGGCGCCAACGAGGTCGAACGCGCAAGTCTCACTGGCAACGCACCACGCGTCGGCATCCGACCCTTCACCCCGCGGAATGCGTCCAATCGCCAGAGGCCGAAATCCATTCGGGTCCCTAAGTGCAATGAGGGAATCATCGGTCAGAATGACGAGAGAGAAAGCTCCCTCAAGCTGGGAGACGGCGTCGACAATCTTATCAATCGGTTTTCGGCGCGTACTCTGTGCGATCAGATGGAGCACGAGTTCCGAATCGGAAGTGCTCTGAAACAGTGTACCTCGCTCAACGAAGCTGCGCCTGATCTCGCGCGCGTTGGAAATATTGCCGTTGTGCGCCAACGCCAGATTTCCTTCACGGTAGTGAACCAGCAAAGGCTGAATATTTGCGGCGTTGTCTGAGGCCCCGGAAGTGGAGTATCGATTGTGTCCTATACCGGCCGTGCCAAGAAGCTTGCTCTCGAACAGAGTCGGGTCCTTGAATACGTCCAGAACCAAACCAGGGCGCTTATGGGCCGGCATGACCTTGCGCCCCTTTGCCTCATCATAAACAGATGTGACGATGCCCGCAGATTCCTGTCCGCGATGCTGAAGAGCGTGAAGGCCCAGATAAATTTTGTGGGCCGCATTTTGAGCATTGAAAATGCCAAAAATACCACAATACTCGCGAATAGAGCGCATTTTTGCGGGAGGCTGCCGGCAACAAAGAGATGGCTTGAATGTCGCCGGAATGGAATGTGTTTCGTGGAGATTCCGTGGACTTCCTGGATGCCCAAAGATAGCTACAATAAGGTGTCAGGTCCTACAGGATTCGATCACGATTAAGAAGATTGGTCGCGCCTGGAGCCAATCTTGATCCGGACCTGAACCACCCGATGATTAATGACCTCGGTGACCTCATAGGTAATGCCTGCGTATTCGAAACGGTCACCTTCAGCCGGTATCTCCCTCGCCAGGTCGAAGATTAATCCTCCCAAGGTTTCGAAATCCAGTTTTTCGGTATCGGTTTTAGTGCCAAGAATTTCGTTGAGATCGTCCAGATCGATTTTAGCGTCGACCAGGTATTCGGTGGCCGATATTTTTTCGTACAGTTCCTCTTCATCCTCGTCGTGTTCATCGCGAATCTCGCCGACGATTTCCTCCAGCACATCCTCGAGAGTCACCAGCCCCGCCGTTCCGCCATACTCGTCGACGACCAGCGCGATGTGCGTCTTGCGTTCTTGAAAGTCACGGAGGAGATCATCCAGCATCTTTCCAAGCGGGACGAAAATCGCAGGACGCGCGAGGCGCGTCCAATCGATGTTTTTTTCGTCTGGATTTTCCGTCAGTACTCGGAGGAGGTCTTTTGCATAAATGATTCCGAGAATGTTGTCCAGGTGCTCGACATACAGGGGAAGGCGCGAATGCCCGCTCCGACGAATGATCTCAATCGCATCTGCGATATTTGCTCCGACATCGAGCGCGATGATATCCAGACGGCTGATCATGATTTCCCGAACACTGGTGTCTCCGAAATCGACGATCGAATGAATCATTTCTCGCTCTCCTTCCTCAATCGTCCCGTGGGCCGCACCAATTTCAGCCATGGTCTTCAGGTCTTCAGACGATATTTTTTCTTCAAAGCCAGAAAATCGACCATGAAAGGCTTGCATCGCCCGAGCGAGCATGGAAGAGAGCGGTTGCAGAATCCGATGCAGCAGTAGCAGGATCCAACTGATGCGCTTTGTGAAGTTGACCGGCTGTCGGGCCGCAATCAGTTTCGGCGTTATTTCGCTGACTACCAAGATGATAAACGTCAGGACGATCACCTCGATGACAACGGTTGCTACAGGACTCCAGCTGTTTGCAGTTGCGACCGCGTGTGTCAAGACGGCCGCCGTGATGGCGGCACCGACGTTGACCATCGTGTTCAGGATCAGGATGCTGACGAGAACGGATCGTGGGTGGGCCAGCAACTTAGAGACGCGTTTGGAAGCCGCATCTTCTCCCATTTTCAGTTCTTCTTTCTGGCTACTGTCCAGCGTGAAGAGCGCTACTTCAGAGCCGGAAAAAAGTGCAGACAGAAATAGCAGAAGAACGAGAACGATCGATCCAGTGATCAGATTTCCCGTGTCCAGGGTGTTCTCCTGAATTAAATGCAGTACGCTCAAGAAAAGCGCGGACGGAGGCTCCAAAGTCGGTGAGGAAGATCCCTCGGAAGATTAAAAAATAGTTGGAATCACGCCAATGATACTCCGGTACTAGAAGTACTGTTGCGTCCAGATAATGTAAACAAGAATTAAACCAACGGCGACTGGGCAGACGAACCGCACAAGGAAGGAGTACATCGTTGATACCTGTAGCGAGTGTCCACTCGACTCAAGCGAATTGAGCGCAGCCGGCACGCCCCACTTCCAACCGACAAACAGACAAAGACCGAGGGCGCCAATCGAAAGCGAGTAGTTACCCCAAATGATGTCCTGCAGCGAGAGGAAATCAATACCCGTTCCGAGGAAGTTGCCCAGAGCGGGAACGGCCGGGACCGAACCCTGCGAAAGCGCGGAAGGGATGGCAAAGACGAAACATGCTGCTCCAATCCACAATGCGGCACGTTTTCTGTCCCATTCATTTTCATCCACGAAATACGCCACTACAACCTCTAACAGCGATATGGTCGAAGTAAGTGCCGCGATCGCCAGGAGGAAGTAGAACGCAATCGCAAACAACCCTCCCGCAGGAAGCTGGCCGAAAATAGAAGGAAGCACTACGAACACCAGACCAGGTCCAGCGTCTGGACTGGCACCCACGCTGAAGAGGGCCGGGAAGATGATCAGTCCCGCGAGTATGGCAATTCCAGTGTCGAAGAGTGCGACAATGATTCCGGCCTGGTGGAGATTTTCCTTTTCGGGGAAATAGGATCCGTACGTGATCATTGCGCCCATGCCGAGTGAAAGACTGAAAAGTGCTTGACCGAGCGCTGCCATGATCACTCCTACAGAAAGTTTGGAGAAGTCAGGCTGGAACAGGTATGCAACGCCTTCCATGCCACATTCGAGCGTCATCGATCGAACGGCCATGATGACCAGAACGACGAGGAGGGTGGGCATCAAAATCTTCGTCGTCCTTTCGATTCCTTTGGACACACCGCCACGAACGACGCCGATGGTCAGAGCCATGAATATCGCTGTGAGGATTAGCGGCGTTACCGAACCACCAATCAGCGTATCAAATATAGCTCCACTTTCGTCGGCCGTGATCACGCCTCCGATCTGGCCCGTGATCGAGCTCCACAGATAGGAGAGTGTCCAGCCAGCGATGACTGCGTAGAACGCTAGAATTCCGAAACCCGTGAGCACTCCCAGACCGCCCAACCACTTCCAGTTGGTTCCTGGCGCCAGCTTCTTGAACGCTCCAACCGGATTCAGTTTGGTGAACCGACCGATTGAAAGTTCAGACAGGACGACCGGGACGCCGATCAGAAAGACAAATCCAAGGTAAACGAGGACGAATGCCCCTCCTCCATTCTCACCGGCGGTGTAGGGAAAGCGCCAAATATTTCCCAGACCGATTGCCGATCCGGCTGCCGCAAGAATAAATCCTGTTTTGCCGCTCCACTGACCGCGATTTGCAGATGCCATGAGTAGTTATTGCCTTGTGATTCCTGGGTGGACGATACGTAATGCCAGAAAATCGGGCAGGCTACCACTTGAAAAGGGCGTACCTCGATCTTGGCGGTTGCAATAACCCGCTCCGAGGAATGAAATGCAAGCCGGAAAGCGACTGGTTGTAATCTTACTCGTATCGAAGGGAGTGAATGGGGTTCGTCGTAGCTACGCGAATCGATTGCCAACTCACCGTTGCAACAGAGATTGCGATTGCGGCTACGAATGCGATCGCGTAGGTCATCCAGGTCTGATCTGTGGCGTAGGAAAATCCTGAAAGCCATTCATTCATGGCAAACCAGGTGAGCGGGGCCGCGAGAATGAACGCTGGAATGACCAGCCTTACCAGATCTCTGGTCAGCAAGTACGTAACACCCCCTACCGTCGCACCGAGCGCCTTTCGTATGCCCACCTCTTTGGTGCGCTTTTCTGCAGCATACGACGCGAGCCCAAACAGACCCAGACAGGCGATGAATATCGTCAGCGCGGCGAAATACAGGAGTAGTTTTCGAAGGACGCGCTCTGTACTGTACAACACCCCAAATCGGTCGTCCAAAAATCTAACATCGAACACATAACCTGGGACAACGTCGTTCCAGATTGCCTCCATCTGGGCGATGACCCTCGGAGCGGCTGCAGGAGTTATCCGAACAAAGGCATAAAAGGCAAAGAAATTGTAGACCATGGCGACCGGCCCAATCTTCTGATGGGCGCTGGCCGAATTGAAGTCCTTCACCAAACCGATGATTTCCCGCCGATTATTGCCACCTCCCGGGAAGATCACCTCCTGGCCAATGGCTTCCTCAGCGCTTGGATATCCGAATGTCCGTACCGCTTCTTCGTTCAAGACGACCCCCGTCAGGGTATCTGACGGGAAATCTCTCGAAAAGGCCCTGCCCGCAGCCATTTCCATTCCCAAAGTCCGCTCGTAGTCGTAGCGGACGATGAAGAGTGTCACCGGCCAACTCTCCTCCTCACTGGCATGAGATGGCCTGAGTCGAGCCGGATTGGAAAATCCAGCCGGAGACGATATGCCGGCCGACACCGATTCGACTCCGCTGAGACTCAGGTACGCCTCCCGCAACGCAGGGTAGCGCGAAGAGGGGGTCGGGTCGGTCAGTTCGACCGTCACGACTTGCTCTTTGTCAAATCCCAGATCCATCTCGCTGATGTAAACCATCTGCAGGTAGACGGTCGCGGTGGCGATGATCAGGGCGATCGAAATGGCAAACTGAAACACGACCAGTCCGTCCCGCAGTGAAACACGTCCCCCTCCTCGGGCGACATGAATTCCTTTCAGGACGGTCGCCGGCAAAAATGAGGACAAGAAAAATGCGGGGTACGAGCCCGATATAAGGCCTACGATGATAGCGGTGAGCAGCATCGTAATCAGGAGAGTGGGATCGAACAGACTGGCCACGGAATAAGCTTTTCCGGTGAGGACGTTGAAGGCGCTGAGCGACAGCGAGGCGAGTCCGACGGATAATACCAGGGCAATAAACGACGTCATCAGCGCTTCACCCAGGAACTGGGTAACGAGTTGATTTTTTCCTGCGCCCATCACTTTCCGAATGCCAACTTCCCGACTCCGTTTGGCAGAACGGGCTGTGGACAGATTCATGAAATTGATACAGGCGATCAACAAGATGAACAGGGCGATCGCACTGAATATCCAGACCGTTGTCATCGAGCCATTCGGGACAATCTCGTCTCCCAGATTGGACGTGAGGTGTATGTCTGTGATGGAAACAAGGTTTGTGATGACCTCGACCCCCGCCTGTGGTGCCACGGAGGCAGCATACTCGGAGATGGCTGCCGATACAGATTCCGGAGATGCTCCCGGCGTGAGTTTCAGATACGTGTACGCAAACGGAAACGGTGCTTCGGGTACATTTATCAGATACAACTGGGTCGGATCGCGCATCGATTCGAAGGAAGCCAGGAAATCATACCGCATGTGGGATGAGGGCAACATGTCTTCCATCACGCCCGATACGGTGAACTCGTATTGATTGTCCAATTTTAGCGTCCGGCCCATCGGATCGGCATCGTCGAAATATTTTTTGGCCATCGACTCGCTCAAGACAACAGTCCAGGGCGCCTCTAGCGCGGTCGCGGCATCGCCCAACGTGAGTGCGATTCCGAACATGTCAAAGACCTGAGCGTCTGCAAACGTCCACCAGTTTTCAGAGTAGTTGTCGTCCTCATAGCCTACCATCCATTTTTGACGAGGTGGCTTAAACCGTACGGCGCTGACAATTTCTGCCTGCTGGTCGACGATGCCCGGAATCCAGTTCGGCGGAGTCTGGGCCAGGATCTGGGTGCCCTGGTTGGTCTGTCCGGTCAGTTGAATCCGGTAGATATTCTCCGCGTCCCTGTAATGTTTGTCGTAACTCAGTTCGTCTGTAACGAAGAGCGAGATCAACAAGAAACATGCGAACCCGAGGGCCAGGCCAGCAATATTCAGGAAAGCGAATACCTTTTGTGAACGCAAATGGCGAAGGCCGACCAGCAGATAATTGCTTAGCATGGAGGGGGAAGGGAAGGAGTATGGTGCAGGCTAACAGCACGTATTCGCAGATCTCAGGGCAGAGTTACGGATGAGGCTTCACATTTTCAGGAATTCGCCGTGCCCCAATGTTGATTGGCTGAAACACCTCCAATGACGCAGGCGGCCTGGATGTCCAAGACTCAGAGATGCGCCAAAGGCCCGTGGTCTACTGAAGCGGGAAGTCCGTTAAATGAATGTGGGGCGCTGACGAAGTCAGCGCCCCACACATACTCAATTTCGACTAGACCTGCAGATTAGAATGGCAGATCGTCGTCTGGTTGAAATGTGTAGCTGTCGGAAGAACCAGAATCCGCAGCCGTAGTCGCCGCTTTCGCGGCTGCCACTGGCTTCGCAGGTTTCGCAGCTGCCGGTGCGATGTACGAATCACCATTTGTGCCCCGCCCGCTCAGCATCATCATTTCTTTGGCTTTGACTTCGGCCACATATTTCGTGTTACCGTCCTTGTCTTCGTAAGAACGAGTTTGCAGTGAGCCCTCAAAATAGACTTGAGAGCCTTTTTTCAGATACTCGTTGCAGATTTCTGCGAGCCTGCTCCACGCGACAATGCTGTGCCACTCCGTTCTCTCCACCCATTCGCCACCGGCGTCTTTGTACGATTCATTCGTCGCGAGACGAAGATTGCAAACTGCCGTTCCGGATCCGGTATAGCGTAATTCGGGGTCCTGCCCGAGATTGCCGACCAGGATCACCTTATTTACTCCACGTGCCATCTGTACACCTCCTGAATTCTTTCTTTTACATGAGCCCCTGGCGATTCAATACGTATCCACCGGCAAGCCGGCTTTCAGGAATCAAGACATCCTGCCTCGATCCCCGCTACATCATCCGTAACCACCAGGAGATGCAAAGGGTGTGGTTGTTAAAAAAACCCCCTGCTGCCCGAGGTCACCCTCTCGAATCAGGATCAGTCCAGGTGGACGTACCTGAGTCGAGCACGGCGATCTCTTTCCAACTCTCTTTTTGAAAAGCCGGTCTCTTTTTATAGAGCCGGGGGAGCCGAGTTTGTAACTTGCGATTGAAAATATAAACAGCGCATCTGACAGCCGTTTGTCACAGCTCGCCCATTTGCGCATCTTCCCTCAACCTGAGACATCTTACGCCACCATCGTCAAAAGATCTGACGAATGGAGACGAAAGTTACCAACAGCTTCGCCCCGAATGACCGAAAAGATTTACGATCCAACGTTCACCGAAGCAGGGGCCTCGCTTGAGGCCTATTCAGACTTCGTCGCCATCGTCCGGCAGCTCAGACGTGACTGCCCCTGGGATAAGGAACAGAGCCATGAGAGCGTAAAGCACCTTCTTATTGAAGAAGCCTATGAAACGGTTGAGGCGATTGACGATGCGGATTGGGTGCAACTTAAAAAAGAGCTTGGTGATATTCTTCTGCATGTCGTCTTCCACAGTGTAATGGCCGCTGAAGCTGGAACGTTCACCCTTCAGGATGTGATCCAGGCTGAAACGGATAAACTGGTACGGCGACATCCCCATGTTTTTGGCGACACGGAAGTCGCCAACGTGCAGGAGGTACTCACGAACTGGGAAACTATTAAGATTCGCGAAGGCGAAAAGAAATCGGCCATGGAAGGCGTGCCTCGCAACCTTCCCATGCTGCTCAAGGCGCTCCGGATCCAGGAAAAAGCCTCGGGCGTGGGTTTTGACTTCCCGGCCCCCGCGGACGCATGGGAAAAAGTATCGGAAGAGTTGGCCGAGTTTCGGCAACTTGCAGACGCAGGGGCGTCCATCGAGGAGCAAGAAGCAGAGCTGGGCGACCTGTTTTTTGCAATCGTAAACTACGCCCGGCTTTCAGGAATGAATCCTGGGAGTGCTCTGGGAGGGACAAACGCGAAATTCATCCGAAGATTTCAGGGTGTGGAGCAAGCACTCGAATCGGAAGGCGTTTCGCTGATAGATGCATCGCTCGAACAAATGGATGCCCACTGGAACGCAATAAAGAGCAAAGAAAAGCCCTAGTTGATTTTCACTCCGGTTCCAATTCCAATTCTTGTTGTGAGACCCATGTGGAAAATGCCATCCCGAGATCTGGACATCCAGAAACCGGTGCCCGGAATAGGCAAGATACCCGGATAAATATTTAACTCGATTACTTTCTTGGCATTGTGTGAGACCTGAAGAGAGGCAAGAAGAGAATTTTCGCGATCCAGGAATAGACCTACAGTTTCCGCTTTTTCGATGGTATACAAGCCTGTCTTTTCATCTACTTCCCTCAACTTGCTCGTTTTAATTCCTGCTCCGACCGAGAACGCATATTGATTTTCGAGTTCTCTGGAGAGACCGACCATCAACCCCATTCCGACATGGTAAAACAGGCTGGTTCGATTCCATACGGAAGGTTTTAGTTTGAAGGAATAGTATTGGCCAACATTGTGCAGTTCTCCACTGCCGATGATGAATGAGGGTTGCTTACCCCAGACGGCCCCATGGAGCGTGTGAGAAAAAAATCGTTGAACGCGTTTCGATCTGAAAAGCAGGATGCTCGCTGTATCGAAGATGTAAATATCTGCTATCGGGTCAACATTTATCCCCGTTCTCCCATTGTTTTCATTGAGTTCATTGACGAAGCGCTCAACGGCGATTGTCGCATAAGTCATAAGGTCCGGGATGAGAAAAACCGTGAGAATCGTAGTATTCCCAAAGGGTTCGATAGGCAATCCCGCCACCGATAACGTGCAATAGATAGTTGGGGCCCCATTGCGCCGTCTCAAGGTGAAAATTCAGTGGGAAGATTTCCTGAGATATGAAGTTTCGAGTGCCATATTTTCGTATCGATTTGAACAGTGCTGAAATGTTGTTCCAAAGATTTTTTGCGTCGATCCGATAATCTCTGTTCCTCAAGTCGCGGTCGTGAGTGCCCACCTGCAGAATATCGAACGCGTCGTTTAAAATGAACGAGAGAGGGGAAAAGTATGCTTCGCTGCCGAAGCTCAGATTCCGGTAATAGAGTCGTTCTTCGGTGCTCTGAGAATAAACTACAGTCGTTAATTGTAACGACAATAACAGTGTAAGTGCGCCGGTTTTATGCCACGTCAACGCACAGCTGATGACAGATCGATTCTGGAGCGGCTTCAATCGCCTAGTGATCTGCCGGGAGCACCTCGACGGGCGACAATCTACCCTCATCCCGATTCAGAAATTCCCTGTAGAGATCAATCTGTCTGCTTTCGATCGGAACGTTGAATCCGTCGATGAACAGAGCCAGAATGTTGGTACTGGTTTCGAACGGATCTCCATCGGAAATGAACAGATTGGCTTTCTTGCCCACAGAAATCGATCCGTAATCGTTCGCGATACCGAATATTTCTGCCGGGCCGAGAGTCACAGCTCGCAACGCTTCTTCCTTCCCAAGGCCATAGGCAGCGGCGAATCCGGCGTTGAACGGTAAATTCCGAACGTTATCGCCTTCACCCGTGCGAATGGCCACTTTGACACCGGCGTCCACCATCATGCCGACATTCGCGTACGCGCGATCATATCGGTCAGACGAACGCGTGGGGGTTGCCAGAATGGGTCCAACAATACAGGCAATGCCGGACTCGGCTAATTTATCGGCGACTCTCCATCCTTCGGACACCCCACTGAACACGACATTTGTCAGGTCCCGCTCTTTGACCCAATCCAGGGCGGCGAGAATGTCGTTCTCGGCGCTGACCTTGAGCATAAGCTTTCGTTCGCCCCGGATTACCGGCCGGATGGCATCCATTTCTGGCGCATATACGGGCTGTGTTTTTCCTGCGGGACTGGCTGCGTATTCGGTTACGATGCTGTCATATAGCTCTGCCCGGTCCCAGATCTCGTTCAACTTGTCCAGGGCATCATTGTAGGCTTTGTCGGGATCGGTTCGGGTTGCTCCTCCGAACCGTCTGAATCCGCCGCCAGCACGAGGTTTGCTTGGAAACTGGAGAACCAGCAGCTTGACGCCCCCAGCCTGCATCTGCTCGGGCGTATAACCAAACAGATTGATCATCGAGGCCAGTCCTGGCAGCAGGCCACCCGCTGGCTCGGTGATCACCGTTGTGATTCCTGCGACTCGGGTGATGGGAATGGCTACCGCATTCGGATTCACCGCCGTCAGTGCATCCATGTGGGGGGTCACATCGCCGACTTCGTTGGTGTCATTTGTTTCCTGGACGGATCCGACTTCGGTCAGCGCAAGCTGGGTACCAGAATCGATCATTCCAGGATACACGTGTAGACCGGTGCCATCGATGATCGTAGCGCTTGCCGGGATTACCACATTTTCACCAACTGCCACAATCCGGTCTCCTTCGATGAGGACGGTTCCGTTCTCAATAGTGCCGTCAGATACCGTTTCAATGCGAGCATTTGTGATCGCATACGAGCCCTGCCGGGCTTTCTGGTCCTGCTGCTGTCCTACTTGAAAGAGGTTTAGCGTCGCCAGAAAAAGTGTCAAGAGAAGATTCATGATTCTCGCGATCCAGATTAATTGTTCTCTAAATTCAATTCGCTCAATTCAGTTGCTTCGCCGAAGAGCTCAAAGAAGTCGATGATCTCCCCGTCGTGGTGGATGCGATCACGACCGGTTATCTGCCCCTCATACATGCCGATCTCTGCCGTCGGACTGACCTCCATGCGCATGTCGTCTGCATCTTCAACTCGGTCGAAGTATTTCTTGCCTTCCACGAAGGTCATCTCGGGTATAGCATATACGGATAGCGGATGCGAATCGAAGATCACCACGTCACCATCTTTTCCGATCTCGATGGAGCCCACTCGATCCTGAATGCCCAGCTGAATGGCGGGGTTTATAGTGATCATCGAGAGCGCCTCATCGTCTGTGAGGCCGCCATATCGCTGACTCTTGCCCGCTTCGTGAAATAGATGTCGATTGAGTTCGCCCGAATCCGAATTAATCGAGGTGACGATGCCGTTTCTCATCAGGATGGCAGCGTTGTAAGACGTCGAGTAGTAGACCTCAAACTTGTAGGACCACCAGTCTGCAAAAACGGAGGCGTGTGCTCCGAATGCCGCAAGCTCGGGGGCGACCTTGAATGCTTCGTTCGCGTGTTGAAACGTGATGTTGCGCACTCCGTAGTCCGCCAGAACACGCGTCAACATCAGGATTTCGTCCGCCCGATAGCTGTGGCAGTGGACCAGAATATTTCCTCTGATGATGTCAGCCATCACCTCAAGCCGGCCATTGTAGGCAGGGGGGATCGCCCGAGGATCGGTCGCGGCCCTGGATTCGTAGTCGCCCCAGGCCTCCATGTAACGTTTCCCATTCTCGAAAGAAGAACGCAGGACCTGTTCCACGCCCATTCGCGTGGAGGGTACAATGGCTCCGGTTCCACCGCTCGCTCGACGTCCATGGTTGCGGGTCGGATTTTCACCCAGCGCAAATTTGATGGTTCTTGGTGCTCCATCGAAGCGCAGGTCATCCGGATCGGTCACGCCCCAGCGATGCTTTATCGTCTCGTTTTGGCCTCCAATTACGTTTGCGGAGCCGTGCATGGTATGAGAAGTGGTCACACCGCCGGCCAGTGCCCGATAAATTCCGAGGTGGTACGGATTTACCACATCTTCCATCGAGACTTCGGCTGTGACTGGACTGGATCCTTCGTTGATACTCGAAAGCGCGATGTGGGAATGGGCATCGACAATTCCCGGCATTAAAAACTTGCCCGTCGCGTCGATTTCCTCGGTTCCGCGAGGCGCACGGAGCTCCGTTCCAATTTCGCTGATGATTCCTCCCGTGATGAGTACATCGGTGTTTTCAAGAGTGCCGTTGGTAACACTCAAGACAGTGGCGTTGCGGATGACAACGTTTTGTGCCGTCGCCACCTGCGCTACAAACAACATCAGAAGGAAGCTCTGGCCCACGGAGTACAGTGTTTTAGTATTCATTACCGGTCCTCGTCGCGTCTTTCATCTTCATCTTTGTCCTTGTCGTCGGATTTTGAGGGAGACTTCGTTTCGTATTTGCGTCCGTCAACGAAGACAAACTTGATCTTGGTCTCTTTGTCAAAAATGTCTCCGGTGGTCACAATTAGATTTGCCATTTTTCCTTGCTCGACGGTTCCCATACTCGCTGAAAGTCCCAGCAAGTCGGCGGCATTTGTCGTGAGGGCCGCCAGTGCGGCATCTTCCGAGAGTCCGCCTTCAATGAACTCGCGGAGGTTGGAAGCTATTTCGCTCGTTTTTACACCGTAGGACGTAAATGCGAAGGGAATGCCGGCCTCTTCATACGCTGCGGGCATTCCAATGTATCGAGCGCGCGAGATGAGCTGCTTCGCTTCCAGATTGCGACGCTCTGCTTCGACGTCCCGAAATGTGGCAGTGCGCGTTTCGTCTGTATACGAACCAAGTATCTGATCCAGCGAGTCTGTCTTGATCTTGGCGGCCCATTTCGGTTTTTCTGGAACGCCCAGGGTCAGGGCGACCGGAACAGCGGTCTCTGATATGCGATCGATTGCGTCAAATCCGGCACTGAGCCCAGTAATCACCATGTCGATCCCCAATTCTTCTTTCAGATTCAAGGCGCGGTGTATTTCGAGTGCATCGTCGGTAAACGTGAACACCCGCTGACTTCGTTCGATGAGCGCGATGAAGGCGCTGTGCACCGGATCGTAAGGTGGTCGGACCATACCGACAGGATCTTCCCGATACATCGACTCCAGATGGTTTCGACGATCGGCTTCTTTATAGAGTTGCCGAAACTTGGCCATTATGGCCATCGGTGTCCCCGGATACACGCCCCGCGCGCCTTGAAACTTGAACATCGTGGCCGCGGCGTCCGAGTAAATCATATTCGCGGCATCATCTCCCGTCAGTAACGCGATCGCGCTGGTTCCGGGGAGCATCCGGCCGTAGGGGACCACGTGGACGGCAGTGAAGCCAATCTTGCGGTGAGCATCTACCGACTTATCGGACGGATCGAGTAGAACGCGGACATCTTTTTCGGGGGTGATCCCGGCTCGTTCGAAAGTGGGATTGCTTCGGTCCGGAACCGAGGGCGGAGCCCCGGTTTGCTGCTTGGGCTCCTGCACGCCAACATTCGTCAGCGCATCGATAAAACCCGCATAAACACTCAGGTCGGATCCGTCGATGATGGACGCATCGTATGGGATATCGACGCGTCTTCCGACCGCTTCAATGACCCCGTCTCGAAACACGACGGTTCCCGATTCAATAACGCGGCCTGGTGCCTGGACGATTCGGGCACCCTGAATGGCAACGACATTGGAGACGGTCGGGATATCAGGGCTGTCTTTTTGAGCGAGGGCGTCCTGCGGTGTCGCAGCGACGATCAACAGGACGCTAGGGAGCAGGGTCAGATAGGTTCTGCACCGGTGGAAAGTGTGGAACATGAAGGTCGCCGGTATGGAGAGTTCGGGGAGGCGAAATGTAGGTCCCAACCCCAATCCTTACAATAGTTTGTTGCCTCAGAATCCCGTTTTGGGTCCGGTATGACGCTCGAAGTGTCCGCCTGCGGGAAATCAGGACCGTCAGGCTTGTGCTGACCAGTCGTCGACGACGCCCAGGATAATTACGTTCGCGGGCACATCCTTACCCTTCATCAGCTGCCGGACGACCGCTCCCTCTTTGGCAACGAGGACGACATCTCCCATGCCCGCTCCATATCCCGGGTCGATGGCCAGCATGTCGAGACCATCCTCGTAATCGCCGATGGAATCAATGGGGTGGACGACCAGGAGTTTGCCGTCTCGAAATGTGACATCCTTCCGAGAGGAGACAATGGTGCCAGTAACTTTGCAAAGAAGCATGACTATGCAGGGTGGTGCGTAGGGTGATATGCGTGGGTAAGCGCATCGCAAAGGTACGTAATGAATGCACGTCACACAGGGGAAAAAAATAGCCAGTCACTCGGAAGGCCCCGAAGGCCCCGTCCGGAAATAGGGTGTCCGACGATTCGGACAGTCGCACTCGAATGAGTCGAAGATATGGCCCCAGTGGTGTTTAGAGTGGTGCTCAGAATGAGGCTCAGAGGGAGATCAGTCACATAAGCATCAATGATAATGTGAATAAATTATCTACATATACGTTGCAAAGTATAGGTAACTATTCATTATAATCACCTCTCACCACAGGGAAATTCCGTTCAAATCATGAGATAAAAAGCGAAATAAGACATCTAAATACTCAATTATATGGTCAGGTATTAATACGATGTATCTCACCAAGGGCATTGACGCGATCGCCACGATTACTGAATTGCGTTCCAACACATCTGAATTGGTCGAATACGCAAAAGAAATAGATCGAGGAATTCTGATCCAGAAGAACAACCAGCCTTACGCGGTTCTGATCAGCTGGGAGTTGTATGATCAGTTGCTCGATGCAGAGCAGGCTCTTAAGAAAAAACGTTCAAAAAAGTAGTACAAGCGCGATTATAGATTCGTCTCGGGAATTTTACATACAGGTGGGGCGCTGGCCGATGGCCAGCGCCCCACACTTTTTCACCCAGAATATTGCAGCCGTCTACTTGATGAGATGAGCGAGTTCATCCACGCGGCGAACCATCGTCTCTCGATCCATCGTCCTGTATTGTTCTGGCAATAGAGACTTGCTTGTACATTCGAGGACGGCAACCAGTGTTTGCAACTCCACTTCCAGGGGATACGTGGGTGGTATAAAATCATCCACAACATCCTGCAGTATTCGTTGCGACACATTGCCTTTGGTACGACCGTCTGATGCAGCCCTGAACTTGGCTCTTGTCAGCAGAGCTTCCATGTCGGCGCCGGAAAAAGTCCGTTCTCCGTTCAATAGAGCCTCGGGAATGTCACTCATTTTTATTTTAACATTCGTGCGCTTCATCATGACTGTCAGAAGCTCTTCACGCTCTTCTCTCGTTGAGGGATAGAACAGTGCAATATGCTCCTCGGCACGTCCCTGTCTCTTGAGGTCGACGGGCATATAGTCGGGTCTGGCGGTCACCAGAAACCAGATCACTCGACCACGATTTTTGGATTGAGACATGAACTGAGCGATCTGTCCGAATACCCGTTTGGATACTCCGGAATCGCCGCCTGCATCGCGATTGCCGAGGGCCGCATCGGCTTCGTCAATCATGACTGCGACGGGCGTCATTGCCTCAAGCAACGTCAGAATCTTTTCGAGATTGGCTTCGGTCTGCCCTTGCCACTGCGAACGGAAGTTTTTAAGGGTTACCATCGGAATGCCGATTTCCCCCGCAAAACACATGATCGAGAACGTTTTCCCGCATCCAACAGGTCCGCTCACGAGATACCCCATGGGCATCACATCGGGTCGTCCAGCCTTAAGGGCCTTGGCCGCCTGCCGGAGGTGACTCTTTGCTTCCTTGTGACCGGCAACCATATCCAGCGTAAGGTCGGTCTCCATAAACTCCAGCATTCCAAACGCCTCAGCCTCGATGAATTCCTTCTTCATCGATGAAAGGACATCAAATGTAAGCTCGGTGTGATTCTCCAGGACGTCAGCAAGAATGGAGCGCAGCTGAATTAGCCCGATACCGGCTGTATTGCTTGCGAGAGCGGCCGCGTCAACCTCAGAATGCTGAACCCAATCGCCTTCCTGGCCATCCAAGTAAGTGTCTACATACTCTCTTCGAGCCACTTTACCCGGGATTGGAATCTGAATTTCGGCCGTGTAGGGGCTCTGAACGATCTGCTGATTCAGTTCGCTCAGGTTCTGGGTGACGAGGGCAATCGTAAAATCACTGTTCAGGAAAAGTGGATCATGGGCCCACTTTTGAAGAAATACGAGTGCGTTGCGATCCTCTGCAGAATACATCGACGCTTCAGCCATCGGAATGATGGTTTCTGCATAGTCGATAATGCACGCGATGCGCTTTCCTTCACCCAGTCTCAGTCGGAAATAATTCTGGAGCACCGAAAGTACTCGAACCGGATCCTTGGGCAATTTCTTCGCGAATTCAGTCCCAAAGATGGTATCGTAGCCGGAAAGAGCCCTGTTGAAGTCCTTTTGTGACGCACTATCGGCGAAGTGAATTCCGCTTGATCGATCGTAGAAAAGAATGATATCTCGAGCTGCGAACAACTCCTCTACCAGGAACTCGTGCAGAGAAACGTAAGATCGATCGCCGTTTTCGCTTCTGCTCAACACCAGATCGCGAACATTTCCGTAGAGGATGAACTGCGTGAGGGTCTTGGTGAAATACTTCCTTGCGAATTCTTTCGCCCAATCCGGATAGTGAGCGGTGTATTGTTCGAGTAGGCTCGGCCCTGCGGGTGCTGGAACACTCATCGAAAGCGCGGCGCCGGCACCATCAGAATTGACTTCTGGAGTCGCTAGCTCAGAGGAAGAGTCGCCCTGTGGCAATGCGCTTGCCTTGGCTTCTTCCTTCTTTTCGTCCGGTTTGACCGTCTTATCAGTCATGATCGTTTCGCTTGGTTTGTCGTGCGCGACCTGGCGCTCGACCCGGGTCAAACATCGTCTTCAATGATGGTTCGCGGATTCCTCGAATCCGTGCTTGGAGGCGCAATATACGGAAGACCCCTGCCTGGAAGTTGCACCCCGGTGTGCTCAATCTTTTCACGTTCCTTCCAGCCAAATAACCGTTCGTTCTGCCAGATGGCATCCAGGATGAAGTCTTGCCTCAGGCAATCGTTACTCCGTCGTCCAGATATACGTCTTGAATGGCATTCAGGATGCCGATTCCATCCTTCATCGGTCGTTGGAACGACTTGCGGCCCGAAATCAGTCCGGTTCCTCCCGCTCGTTTATTGATGACAGCCGTGCGAACGGCCTGTTGCAAGTCATCGTCTCCCGAAGCTCCACCAGAGTTGATGAGACCCGTTCGTCCCATATATCCGTTTGCAACCTGATACCGGGTCAGATCAATCGGATGGTCGCTCGACAGTTCGGAGTAGATGCGTTCATCATATTTTCCGAACGACGAATCGCCCGCGTTGAGAGCCTGGTATCCGCCATTTTGTGTGGGCTGCTTCTGTTTCAGAATGTCGGCCTGAATGGTCGCCCCCAAGTAGTTAGCCTGGCCGGTCAGATCGGCGCTGGATTCATGATTGACCCCATCCACCTTGAATCCGCTATTCCGCATATAGCACCAGAGGATGGTCATCATCCCGAGTTCGTGCGCCAGAGCGAACGCCTCGGACACTTCTTCCAGCTGGCGGCCGGACTCTTCTGAACCAAAATAGATTGTCGCACCGACTCCCACGCAGCCCATATTCCATGCTTCTTCGATGCGGGCAAAGAGGATCTGGTCGAAGGTGTTCGGAAGGGTCAACAGTTCGTTGTGGTTGAACTTCATGATGAACGGAATTTGGTGCGCATACTTGCGCGCGACCGATCCCAGAATACCGTACGTGGAAGCCACGGCATTGCATCCGCCCTCAATGGCGAGCTTGACGATATTTTCCGGGTCGAAATAGATCGGATTCTTGGCAAAAGAAGCTCCTGCAGCGTGTTCAATTCCCTGATCGACCGGTAGAATGGAGAGATAGCCCGTGCCGCCCAGTCGACCGTGGCCAAAAAGGCACTGCATTGAGTTTAGCGTGGGAATATTCCGATCGGAATTCATCCAGATGCGCGAGACAAAATCCGATCCCGGCAGATGTAACTGAGAGGCATCGATGGTCGTGCTCTTATGATCGAGCAGATAGGATGCTTCCTGGCCGAGGATGTCGGCGATTTTGGTCGTGGTCACGTCGTTCATGTTCGTTCAGTGTGAGCGATTTACCGGCAAAATACAGGTCATCTCCATTTTAGGAGTTTGCACCTCGTTTGACAACCCCACACGCCGGTGGAATGGCCAGTGGTTCGGCAAAAAATCGAGGAATATTTTTTCCCAGGAGGGCTGCCATGAGAATACCCTTCGATCCCAAACCGGTAAATATCCACACGCGTCCCGAACCAGAGAGTGGTCCAATCATAGGCAAACGCGTGCCTGGCACGGTCATGCGGATGGCAGCCGACTGCTCGATTATCCCGGCTTCATCGATCCCTTTAATCATGTAGGCCACCGCGTTAAGCAGGTCAGTAGTTGCGTCGGGTGTCGTCTCCAGGGTCGACCATTGGTGTTCAAAACCACCACCAATCGTCAGCAACCCGTTGCCTTCGTCTACCACGTACCCGAATCCGGACAATGATGGCAGCGGCTCAGGAAGCGCGTCAGGCTTTCGCACCCGAATCGTCTGACCTTTTATCCCGTGCAGATTAAGATGTTGAGTTTTGGGATCCCTCAGCAGGGCGCTCCCTGAACACAGCACCAACTTATCGGCAGACAATGAGGAACCGTCTGATAAATCGAGTTCAACTCCCTGCCCGGATTCTTTCCAATTGTTGACCATCGTGTTTTCGCGTACATCGATACCCCCCAGCCAGGACTTGATCTGGGTCGGCATCTGGACGGCGATTCCGGACGGGATCGAAATGAGTCCGAACGGTGCGATCAAAAACGGGAATTGCTCAGCGGCCGATTCTGCACTGACCCAGCCCCCTATGTCCGGGCTCAACCCACACGATTCTCTGAAATAGTCTGCTTGTTCTTCATTTTTAGCCGGACGCAGGATACCCCGGCTTCCCGAGCAGCCCATTTCTTCGAGAGCCGCCAAGGCGTCATGAACCCGCCAGACGGGACGACCCTTTCTCGACATCATTGGATTGGCCAGGCCGAAGCCCACCCCTGATGCCCCAGAAGCAATCGAGCCCGCTTCGAGCACACACACCGACTGACCCTGGCGCGAGAGCCAGAACGCCGTCGAGGCCCCCGCGAGTCCCGCGCCCACAATGATGGTGTCGAGCCGTCTGGTCATGCACACTCGTCAGGTAAACGTTTCATTTCGTGTTATCGGGGAAACTATCCATCAGGGAAACTATCCATCGGGGAAACTATCCGCAGTGCAAGGGTAAACCAAAAATCGAGATGCCAGAATCAGCAAAAGCGTGAACGGCGGCCGGGAATACCTTATGATGACGTGCCACGCATCCATCACAACCCCAATCCCAATTCGAGCTTGAGTGAGCAACACACCATAGTAATTGGAGGAGGAGTGATCGGGATGTCGATTGTGTGGCGACTGGTTCGTCGTGGAGAAAAGGTGACGTTACTCGAACGAGGAAAAACGGGGCAACAGAGTTCTCGCCTGGCAGCGGGTATGTTGGCGGCGTCTGCAGAGATCGGGTTCGAAGAGTTTGAACTTTACGAACTGTGTCGGGCTTCCCTGCGATGTTGGCCCTCTTTTGCCGAGGAACTCAGCGCCGATTCCGGACTGGATCTGGACTACTCTTCATTCGGCACCATCGTCGTGGCGGAGGACCGTGATGCGGCCGCAGCTCTGAGGCGGGGTTTTGAGTTCCAGCAGGAACAGGGATATCCGGTGGAGTGGCTTTCCGGCGCCGAAGCACTGGAACGCGAACCGTTCCTCTCTCCCCGAATTGTGGCGGCAATCGGTGTGCCCGAAGACCACAGCGTGGACAATCGACGAATGATTGCGGCCCTTCCCATAGCTATCAGGCTGCATGGCGGCGAGATCAAAGAGGACTCCCCGGTTGAGTCCATCGACATGGAATCCGATTCGATTGCGGTCATCCTGGACTCGGGCGAAAAAATAAGCGCAGACCGATTGGTGCTCGCGGCTGGACCCTGGAGCAGGCTGATTGCAGGCCTGCCCGATGAATGGGTTCCGCCGGTGCGGCCGGTGAAAGGGCAGATTCTGGAACTGAAGATGGAAAGCCCGTTCTCCCTCTCCCATGTCGTGCGAGGCTCGCGGGCGTACCTCGTTCCGCGAAGCGATGGCCGTTTGATTGTCGGAGCCACAAGCGAAGAGATGGGATTTGATGACAGGCTCACGGCCGGCGGCGTCTTCTCCGTTCTCGAAGGGGGCTCACTTCTGGTGCCCGGAATCCTCGAACAGGAGCTGTTGGCGGCGGAGGTGGGCTTTCGACCAGGTAGCCGGGATCATCAACCAATCATTGGATTTACGGGTGATCCAAGACTTTTCATCGCTACCGGGCACTATCGGCACGGAATATTGTTATCTGCAGTAACCGCGCTCGAAGCGGTCGACTCAATTCTTGAAAAGAAAGAGAGCGAATTGATGTCATTTTTCTCACCGAAACGCTTTCTTTCGACGACATGAGTATGATTTCCATCAAAATTAATGGTCAGCAGGCACGGACTGCGCCGAAATCAACGCTTGCAGACATCCTCCTGGCACGCAAGATTGATGCGCAGTCGAGCCGCGGCGTTGCGGTTGCGCTGAACGACGCCATCGTCCGCCGAAATGACTGGGGAAACCGGATGATCGGTGAAGGGGATCAAATCGAGATCGTAACAGCCCAGCAAGGCGGATAAATGCAGGTAACGACCGAAACAAATAGAAGCATACCCGAGCACGACAGACAAGACACACCAGCTGGTCGGGACGATCGGGATGACCTGCTTCAGATCGCCGATCTGAAGCTACAGTCGCGTTTGTTGCTCGGAACGAGTGGATACCCGAGTCCACAGGTCATGATGGAGTCCATCGAGGCGTCACAGTCCGAAATGATTACGGTGGCCATTCGAAGGGTCAATCTTGCCGAACGCGGCGAGGAAAGTTTCTTGAGCCTACTCCATTCGCTGCCTGTTCGACTACTCCCCAATACTGCAGGGTGTTATACGGCGAAAGAAGCCGTTCTTGTGGCGGAGTTGGCTCGCGAAGCTCTGGAAACGAATCTGATCAAACTGGAAGTCATCGGAGACGATGAAACGCTCATGCCGGACGTGGAGCAGCTGTTAAAGGCAGCATCCGAGCTGATATCTGCCGATTTTACGGTCCTGGCCTATTCGAACGATGATCCAGTGACGTGTCGAAAACTGGCTGACATGGGATGTGCGGCCGTGATGCCGCTGGCTTCTCCCATCGGGAGTGGGATGGGAATCGTCAATCCGTACAATCTGGAGCTGATCAGGGAGCTCATTCCGGATCTTCCTCTTCTGGTAGATGCTGGAATTGGAACCGCGAGTGATGCAGCCAGAGCAATGGAGCTGGGTTATGACGGCGTCCTGCTTAATACTGCGGTATCGAAAGCAAAGCATCCAGTCCAGATGGCCATGGCAATGAAACATGCGATCATTGGAGGCCGACTGGCCTATCTGGGAGGCAGGATACCCAGGAAGTTTTATGCGGAAGCGTCTTCGAGTATGGATGGACGAATCGAGGGAGCACCCGGAGGCACCCGAGCCACTGGACCCACCGCAGCGTCCACGTAGCACTATGGCGCTTTCCCGATTGATTTTGGTCGCGGATCGATTTTCCGATCCCGATATAGCGAAGCGGGTATTGCGTGCGGTTCAATACGGAGTAGAATGGGTGCATCTCCGTGATCATGCCGCGACAGAGGACGCCTTCGAATTTGCTGCGGGTGCACTGATTTCCAGAATCAATCAGCTCGGTTCGAAGACCATCATCAGCATCAACTCCAGATTGTCTACCGCGAAATCCATGGGGCTTCCGCTACACACGGGAGTGCACGGGCCGACAGTGGGGGAGGCTTTTGGCGTTCTGGGCCCCGATTCGATGATCGGAAGGAGCGTTCATTCCGCGGCTGAAGTAGAGAATGCTCGCCGGGACGGCGCGCGCTACGTGTTATATGGATCCGTATATCGAACCCGGACCCATCCAAACGAAAATGCACAGGGTACAGAAGGATTGGCGAAAGCATGCGAGGTGGCCGGGTCTATGCCCGTTATTGCAATGGGAGGCGTAACGCCGGATCGAGTTGCTGAATGTCTCGATGCCGGTGTACATGGTGTAGCGGTAGTATCAGCTATCATGCAGGCTGAAGACATTTTCTCTGCTGTCGGTGCTTTCACAGAACAGATCTCAAAAAACTGACTATGCGAATTCCGGTTGCGTTAACAATCGCGGGAAGTGATTCGGGCGGAGGAGCGGGTGTCCAGGCGGACATCAAAGCCATGCAGGCTAACGGGGTATTCGCTACGTCAGTCTTGACGGCCATCACAGCTCAGAACACCGTAGCGGTAACTGATGCGATGAATCTACCTGTCTCAATCATCGAATCGCAGATCGATGCAGTTCTCTCCGACATCCAAATTGATGCCGCAAAGACCGGCATGCTATCCTCGCGTGACATCATCCGCACAGTTGCCGCGAAAATTCGAGAACATGAAATACGGCCGCTTGTGGTAGATCCGGTCATGATCTCAAAAAGTGGATATTCGCTGCTCGAAGATGACGCGGTCCAGGCTCTTATCGATGAAATGCTCCCGCTCGCCACGGTGTGCACGCCCAACGCTCACGAGGCGGCGCGGTTGGTAGGTTATGAGATTTTATCGGAGTCGGCTGCCCGCGCCGCCGCAAAAGAGATCTTCTCGATGGGACCGACGGCTGTTCTGGTAAAAGGTGGTCATCTGGATGAAGAGGAAGATGCGGTGGATGTATTGTACGATGGAACCCAGTTCCACATCTTTCGCAGCGAGAGAATAGATACACCACACACTCACGGCACGGGCTGCACGTACGCCGCGACCATCGCAGCGAATCTGGCAAAAGGGCAGGAGGTCCAAAAAGCAGTAGAAAATGCGAAGTCCTACGTGACCGAAGCCATCCGCGCCGGCCTTTCTATCGGACGAGGCCACGGACCGACCGACCATTTTTTCTTTCTGCGTGACTGAGTCGATCGTTCCACAATTCAGTCTATCAACTCAACTGCCCAACTTTCGGGTGCAGGACACGTATCACTACCCTCATTCCAAGAATGCATTACGATGAGTAGATCATTCCTGGTCGGCCGGTTTTTACCTGCCTACGGCGCATCGTTTGGTCGTCTCCCCAAGAAGGAGATGATCAGCAAGGGGTTGTCCAGGGAAAAATTGGCCGTTCGATTCGCTGAACGTGCTTTGAGCTATCAAGATCGAAGCATGGAATACCTGATTATAGGGCAGATTGGTGCCGTACTGGCCCTTTCAATGACCATCGGTGCCTTTCGAATGAACATTTCGGTAACCGACGCCCTCGTATTTGTGACGCCCGATCAGGAAATCGTGCAGATGGAGGAGATCCAGCAGACCCAGCAGATCGAGAGACCCCCACCACCACCGAGGCCGCCTATCCCTGTCGTTGTACCGGATGATGCTTTGTTGGAGGACGAGGATCTTGATCTGGACATGGCATTGGACCTGGAAGCGGTACTGTACGACCTACCTCCACCTCCGCCGTCGGCTGTGGTAGATGAGATAGAGGAAATTTTCGTTGTTGTCGAAAAATATCCAGAAATCATTGGCGGCTTGCAGCAGCTCTACAGCTATGTAAACTATCCGACGATCGCGCAGAAAGCGGGAATCGAAGGAACGGTCGTCATTCAGATCGTGGTTTCACCCGAAGGACTTCCTACCCGTCCGCAGATAATCAAATCGGCGCATGATTTGCTTGATCAGGCAGCGAAGGCGGGCGTGATGCAACTGCGCTTTACCCCAGCGCTTCAGCGAGGCCGTGCGGTACCGGTGTACATGTCGATCCCGGTTAAATTTGATCTCAAATAAGTAAGTCGCATTTTCCGGGTCATGGCCGACCTCCGGAAAGATTTAACGACGTTTGATGGGATTGCTCTTCTCATCGGAATCACGATTGGTTCGGGTATCTATTCTACGCCCTATCTGATTGCGGGCTACTTCGGCTCCTACACCCAGGTCATGACCACGTGGCTCATCGTAGCTGCGTTTGTCTTCATCGGTGGGATGATATATGCGGAGCTCGGTACGCGTATTCCCTCGACAGGAGGGGAATACAACTACATTACCAGGGCATATGGGCCTTATGCGGGGTTCATGTTCGGCTGGGCTCAACTCTTCATTATCCGAACGAGTCCGGCGGCTGGACTTGCCATGATCGCTACCGATTACGTTTCCTTCTTTCGGCCCCTTTCGGATACGAGCCACACCGTGGTTGCTCTATCCATTATTGCCCTCCTGGGGGCGTTCAATTATGTCGGTGTGCGATGGTCAGCAATCTTTCAACGCATAACAACCGTCGTAAAAGTTGCGGGGCTGCTGCTTTTTGTAGCGCTCTTTCTGTATTTGTTGAAGGGCACACCCGGTCAGCTTGGTTCGCAAGCTGCACCTCTCAGGGACGTCGGGTTTTTCTACAATCTGATTCCGGCTCTCATGCTGATCGTCTTCACACACACGGGCTACGACAGGGTCGGTTACGTAGCTGGCGAGATGAAAAGTCCCCACAAGATCATCCCAAGAAGCATGATTTATGGCCTCGGATTGGTCATTCTGATCTATGTCTCTGTGATTACCATCTACCATTCAGCGCTCGGTATGGATGCGCTTCGTGCGACCGCCACGCCCGCATCCGACGTGGCTCAATTGATGATCGGCCCCGTGGGCGCTTCCCTGATCGCGCTGCTGGCCATCATTTCTGCGGTCTCGAGTATCAACGGTACCATGCTGTCAGCTTCGCGCGTTTATTACGCGATGGCGCGTGACGGTATATTTTTCAAGTCGCTCAGCCATATACATGAGCGTTTTCGGACACCGACACGGGCAATTATGGCACACTGTGTGTGGGCTGGGGTGATACTGCTCGTCAGGGGCTCCTTCGAAAATATCGCCGCCGGAATGGTGTTCGCGATCCTGATCTTTTATACGATGACAACGCTGGCGCTGTTCAAGTTTCGCCGCGAAAAGGTTGGTGAAACGGAAGGAAAGGTTTTCAAAATCCCACTCTACCCTCTGCTCCCGATAATCTACCTTTGTGGCGTGGTCGGTCTGCTGCTCTTCCGCCTCACTTTTGAGTGGGAGAAATCAGCAGTTGATCTGGCATTTGTTCTCACTGGCCTTCCGATATCCTATTTCTGGCTTAAAAAGAAGCGCGGTAATGCTCCAGACGTTTGATGCACGAAATCGAGATTTGATCGTCAATATCAATGGCGACCTGTTGCATCGGGATCAGGCGGGTGTCAGCCTGTTTGACAGCGTCGTACAGGGCGGAGATGCCGTGTGGGAGGGACTCAGACTGTACCAGGGCCGGATTTTCAAGCTGACTGAGCACCTGAAACGACTGCGAGGATCTGCAAAAGCCCTTGCTTTCAGCGAGATTCCGACACCGGATGAACTGATAGAACAGATTCGGCGCACGCTGGAAGCCAACGAGATGCAAGATGGCGTGCACATTCGGATCACCCTCACGCGCGGCGTGAAGATAACCTCGGGTATGGACCCGAGGCTCAATCAATCGGGACCAACCCTTCTTGTACTTCCGGAGTGGAAAGAACCCGTCTATGATCGATCTGGATTGGAATTCATGACTTCGTCGATCCGTCGATTTCCACCCGATTACATGGATCCCAAGATTCATCACAACAACCTGATCCAGTCGATCATGGCTAAGATCGAAGCGAATGCAGCAGGAGCAGATTCCGCCCTGATGTTGGATAAAGATGGTTTCATCGCGGAGGCGAACGGCACGCATGTGTTTCTGGTGAGCGAAGGGGCCATTTTTACGCCGGCAACCGACGCCTGTCCGGAAGGCATCACGCGCCAGACAGTCATTGAGATGTGCGAGCGGGAAGGAATTTCGATTTCTATTGGTCGCGTTTCGCTGGCCGACGCCTATCGAGCCGATGAGATGTTTTGTTCGGGTACCATGGGAGAATTGGCAGCGGTAACCGTTCTGGACGGACGCCTGATCGGATCCGGGCAGCCAGGACCCATGACCGCCCGTCTTTCTGATCTTTATAAAGCAGAAACGGCAACCTCCGGATACCAGATCGTGTAGATATCGAAGGTCTCGATAATCAGAGAGTCACAGGGAATCTACTTTCGATGCGAAAACGCCTTGTAGCGATATCTATTTCTGGGTTATTGGTCGTAGCTGCGAGCGCACAGACCCTCGTGGCTGTCGATGACCACTTGTCGCTTCGCAACGGAGGTCAGTTGATCAACGGCGTTGAGGCATTTTTTCCGAACGATGTCCTTCCGGCAGACTCCGTTCAGATTGTCATCGTTACCGAGCCCCAACACGGATCGCTCCAAAGACTCGGCGGACATACATATTTTTATGAGGCCGATGTGGGATACGTCGGAGAGGACTCTTTTCAATATCGGATACGGACTCTTCCCGTGCAGCATCTCGCGTTTGAGCCGTCGCTGTCGATGCTGGAGTTCGACGTGTCCGTTAAAACATCGTTGGGCACCGATGACGACAAAGAGGATCTGAACATTGTTGGGGAGGTTGAGCTCGATCTGGGAGGAGTTAACCCCGAAAGTTGTGTACGGGTGAAAAAGGTATAGGCGGCGTATCCTGATGATGATTACGTCATTGTCAATCCGAAGATTGGAGGATACACCGCCCATGAAGACGAATAACGCACACGAGAACGAGAACTACAATAGCACAGAGGATGTGTTGACAGAAGTATTGCGAACAGGGGCCGCAAAGATGCTGGCCACAGCCGTTGAGGCCGAGGTTGAAGCTTTCTGCCAGCGCTACCAGTTCCTGCGCGACGAAGAGAATCGCCACCGCATCGTTCGCAATGGATATCTGCCAGAGAGGAAGATTTTGACTGGTATCGGGGAGGTCGCTGTAAAGATGCCCCGCATACGCGACCGTACGGGTCGGGGTGAGGATAGAATCGGTTTCCGCAGTTCGATACTACCAGCCTACCTCCGCAAGAGCCGCTCGCTTGAGGCTCTCATTCCATGGTTGTACCTGAAGGGAGTTTCAACGGGCGGCTTTGAGGCAGCGCTCTCGGCCCTTGTTGGTCCTGATGCCCCAGGGCTGACCTCCTCGACGATTGCGCGCCTGAAGACGCTTTGGACAAGGGAGCACGAAGACTGGCAAAAGCGGAGCCTGAAGGAGAAGCACTACGTCTATTTCTGGGCCGACGGTATTCACGTAAACGTACGCATGGATAAACAGAAACTGTGTCTGCTGGTCGTGATCGGCGCTACGGCCGATGGAAGGAAGGAGCTTATAGCACTCGAGGACGGCTTTCGCGAGAGCAAGCAGTCGTGGCGAGAGTTGCTCCTGGAGCTGAGGCACCGCGGGCTGGATCAAGGACCGAAGCTGGCTGTTGCCGATGGAGCCATGGGATTCTGGAGTGCTCTCGCAGAAGTTTATCCCGAGACGCGAGCCGCACGCTGTTGGGTGCACAAGACAGCAAATGTGCTCAACCGCCTGCCCAAGTCCGTTCAGAAGAAGGCAAAAGGTCACCTCACGCAGATCTATACAGCAGAAACAAAAAAGCAGGCAGAGAGCGCCCTTCTGTTTTTCATCAAAGCCTACCAGCAAAAGTATCCGAAAGCAGCAGAGATTCTGGTGAAAGACCGAGAAGAACTGCTCGCTTTTTATGACTTTCCGGCAGAACACTGGATCCATCTTCGGAGCACAAATCCGATCGAATCTACGTTCGCGACCGTGCGCCTCAGGACCGCCAAAACGAGGGGATGTCTGAGCCGAGAAACAGCTCTTGCAATGGCCTTCCGTCTATGTAAAGAGGCTCAGAAGAAGTGGAGGAAACTGAATGCACCGCACCTATTGCAACTTGTAAAAAAAGGAATCAAATTCACCGACGGAATTACATCAGAACGACACGCTGCCTAAACCTTCCATACACAACTTTTGGGCATAGCTCATCTGGGAGTGGTCCCCACTGCAGTCGACTCTATTCGGATTTTGGACTTGAACATCAGAAACGAGTCGGCCTTTGGTCTTCGATTCGATTATGGGGTCATCGTCACCGTGGGGACCTTGCGAATCAATGCTGATGCTGAGGCCGTTCAGCTCTTCATAGTGGAAGCGGGAGAGAAAACGTCTACGTCGGGCGTTTTGCGGGTATTTACCCAGTCTTTCAACCTGATTGGAGTAAGCGTTGATACGATGCTCGATGGCAGTGGGCTGCTGAGCGGACAAGTCTCCAGCGATCCCCAGTCATTGACGACCGAAACCAGAATTGATCTGACAGGAGCCGTCATCGTTCAGGATGGAGACATACTGTTGTTACTCACGATCGATTCCGACTACTCATTCGATCTGAGCGGGAATGAGGTGGAGCTCTCTATATCAGGTTCACTTCAGGCTTCGGGACCTTTCGTTGCCCGGGAAGAATCAGGCGTCGCAACTGTCACAATAGACGTGCAACAGGTCACCAGCAATGAATCCGGCCAGTCTATTCCCGATCAAATATCGATGTCGATTTACCCAAACCCGTCTCGGCATTTCGTGCGAATCGAGTTCGACCTTCCTCGTCCGTCTTCGGGCCGTATCCTCGTCCATGATCTACTGGGTCGAGTGGTGTCTGAGAAGCGGATCCCGAATCGGGGATCCGGCCGCCAGAGTATTTCTCTCGACACAAATTACCTTGCTCCCGGCACATATTTCGTCACGCTCGTCCTGGATGATGTACGAATATCCCGTCCGCTGTTCCGGATCTGATTTGCTGACGGTTTTTGGGTCGCATTGGGCCTCGTTATCCCGTACTTTTTGAATTCCCACTTTTTTTGATCCACAGAACTACTTTTCGGCATTATGAGACGATTTATACTATTTCTCGCCGTCGCTGCTCTACTGAGCGTGACCTCCCAGGCGGCTCTCGCACAGGGATTTGGCGGCGCAGTGGCTGTTTCTGGCGAAGACATCATCGTCGGCGAAACCGGCAACGGATCCTTTCCTGGAAGCATCTACGTGTTCAATCGCACCGACGATGGATCATGGGCGGAATCCTATCAGATGGAAGCTCCTGGCGGAGCTGAAGCTGGTGATGGATACGGCCGCGCACTTTCCTCAAATGGATGGCAGATGATTGTCGGCGCTCCGCTAACAAACAGTGCCTACGTATACACCCGTCAGGATGACGGGAGCTGGGATGGAGGGACGGCGCTGATGGCTTCAGATGTATCGGGAGACGATCGATTCGGAGGCACAGTCGCTCTTGGTCACGGATTCGCTGTCGTATCCACTACTGCTCACAACGACGCTGCCGGCGCCGTATACGTGTATCGGTACTCAGACGGTGGATGGATGCAGGAAACGAAGCTGTCTCCGCCGGATTCTTCCGCTGGTGCACTCTTTGGCTTGGCAGTCGCAACGGGCGAAGATCTTATTCTCGTAGGCGCTCCAGCGCGTGCGGGTCGTTTCGGTCGCCGTGGACAGGAATTCACTGAAGTCGGCTCGGTATACGCCTACCGGTACACCGATGGCGCCTGGGTTTCTGCTGGTCAGCTTGGACCGCAGGGAGTCTCCGAAGGAGGTGGTTTTGGATCATCCATAGCCGTTAATGAAGGCAGGGCAGCAGTTGGCGCTCCGTTTGATGCTCAGGGGAGCGGCACGGTGTCGCTATTCAATTGGGATGAAGAGTCAGCCGCGTATGCTGGCTCAGGAATGCTCGCACCATTCGTTTCCGCTCGTGGAACTCAATTTGGAGCGTTCGTCTCGGTCAATGATTACGGAGTCTTCGTGGGAGCCCCTGGAGACAGCCGTGGAAGGGGCGTAACCTACTGGTTTGGTCGTGATGAGGATGGTGGATTCTCGAGCGCGGAAAGATCTAGGGCAGAAAGCGTTTCTGGACGCGCCTCCTACGGCGCGACGCTGGCTGGAGACAACGGGGTCGCCGTCATTGGTGCGACGGGCCTCGATTCGCGTGCCGGTGGTGCTGTCGTGTGGGAAATGTCCGAAGAAGGCGAGTGGATGGAGAAAAACTTGATCGTCAACCAGCCAAAGGGATTTGCGGCTATTTCAGGTGACGAAGTCAAGTGCGAAGACAATGCGGCGGCTGATTTCGAGTGCAGTAATGTCGACATCGTAGCCTTCGTACCGCTTTCAGAAATGGGCGGATCACGTGGGTCCATGACGAATGACATCTGGGGATGGAGTGATCCCGATACGAATCGCGAGTACGCTTTGGTTGGCCGCAGCGACGGAACTTCGTTCGTCGACGTAACCAATCCCGGTATGCCAACCTATCTCGGCAATCTCCCGATGACAGATGGTTCCAATGCCGCTGCATGGCGTGACATGAAAGTTTACAAGAATCATGTGTATATCGTTGCCGATGGCGCAGGCCCTCACGGCATGCAGGTCTTCGATCTGACGCGCCTTCGTGATATGGATGGCAGCGATCCTGGGATCCTGGAAGCCGACGTGCTTTACGACAACATTGCTTCCGCGCACAACATCGTGATCAACGAAGAAACCGGATTCGCTTATTCGGTGGGCTCGAGCTCCGGGGGTGAGACGTGCGGCGGCGGACTCCACATGATCGACATTCGTGATCCGAAAAATCCAACCTTCGCGGGCTGTTTCGCGGATCCATCGACGGGTCGACGCGGGACGGGATACTCGCATGATGCACAGTGTGTGACCTATGCCGGACCCGATACCGAGCACGCTGGCAAAGAAATCTGTGTCGGTTCGAACGAAACCGCTCTTTCCATTGCCGACGTGTCGGACAAAGACAACCCGGAAGCTATTTCGATGGTCGTCTACCCGAACGTTGCCTATGCGCATCAGGGATGGCTCTCTGAAGATCACGAGTTCTTCTACATGAACGACGAAGGCGATGAGCCCCAGGGTCTTGTAGACGGAACGCGCACCCTCGTATGGGATGTTCGTGATCTGGACGAGCCGGTTTTGGTTCACGAGTACATTGCTGAGACCACGACGACTGACCACAACCTGTACATCAAGGATAACCTGATGTATCAGTCCAATTACGGCAGTGGTCTTAGAATCCTCGACATCACCGATCGTGCAAATCCGGTCGAAGTTGGTTTCCTGGATACCACACCCTTCGGTGGCGGCGGCTCTTGGAGCAACTATCCGTACTTCAACAGTGGAGTGATCGCCGTGACGTCGATGGGAGAAGGACTTTTCCTGGTACGTAAACAGGATCAGGGCCTCTAGACCGCTCTGTTTCACCGGAAATGATTGTCTTATCAAGAGTGGGGCGCGCATGGCGCGCCCCACTCTCTTATTTTTGGCCTATGACCATCGAAATCAGGTCAAAGGCGCTCTCGAAGTAGTCGCCTCGCCAGTCCGGGCTGTATCGATCCAGCAACGTTCCCAGCGAAGCTCCCAGGGGATAAAAAACCACACGCTTGACCGTCACAGGATTCATCGAGGCCATTTCCTTCGATCGTGTCTCCTCAAGTTCGTCCAGCGCGTCGGCGTACGAGATTACATCCTCCAGACCTACGAATGCCTCGGTAGCGCTGTAACCGCTGCTTGCCATTTCGGCCACCACTTCTTCGGTATATCGGGATATTCCTTCCTGCCACAGTTGAAATGACAAATAGCGGAAGTCTTTTTCAGATACTTTCGACTGCAGGTCTTCAAGGGCGCCCGCCAAGTCTCGCAAGGTTGTGGTGTCGTCGTGGGATTTCAGCGCCATCAGAGCTTCATCGCGAACTCGATGCAGAGCCTCAACCACTTCGTCCTCTTCGTAGGGGAAGGGGTAATTGAGCATCCACATTCCAGTCTGATCGCCCCCCGAGAGATCGAGTGCGTCGACACCCGAATAGTAGTCGGGCCATGCGTTCTGATATTGATGAAAGTGCTCGTGTAAGAGTGTCAACACCCACATCGTTGAGCTCTTGCCAGTCATTTCTGCCTGGCCGACAACAATCGTGGAAATGTCTGCAACGGCAGGAAACGTCGCGAGCAACCGGGGCGAGTAGGTCCCCGAGGGTCTCGAAAAGACCTCCATGCCCAGTATCTCATCGGTGCCCTCTAAGTGAAAATCATCTGTCGGATAGGGATGATTGATCAGAAAGTCTTTCTCGGGGGTGATGAGCAGAATAGCGAACGGAGCAGCCTCCCCGCCTTCCCAGACCTCGTCGCCCACGTATTCGGCGAGCGAGAATGCCTCTGAAATTCGGATAGCCTCTGCAGGAGCCAGACTGGAGGATTGGGCATCAGTAAACTTGACGCTGCAGACGAACAGCAAGAGAGCAACTAGGTATGGCATGGGTGATCATGTGGACTAAAACCCTCTAACTCCGAAGGGCACTCAATATTGCCCTGAAGCAGAGGCAAATGATCGACAGAGAACGAAAGATCAGGGGCCAGATACATCGAGCGCGTAAAACTTCGTACCGCGAGATATGCGGTATCGTCGGAATTCTCTCGCGTTTGTGGTGGGAGCACAATCAGAACGTTGATGATCGATAATTCTGGAGTTGTATATGCCTTTTCGTCTGCGTATCTAAAATGCACGCGATTCTCACCGAGATCCCTGACATCTGTGGGTGACACCTGATTCTCGCAGGTGCGCCCGTGATGCCTTTCGCGAAATTACACAAGGAGGCACGCAGTGAATGCCCCTCGACACATCCGAACATGGTCGCTGATGGTTGCGATCTTGTTTTTCCTTTCGGCCCCTATTAGAGCCGAGGCTCAGGTCGCAGAGCAAGATTCCTTGGCCCTCGTCGCACTGTACAATTCAACCTCTGGTGACGGCTGGATAAACAATACAAATTGGTTAACTGGGCCGGTGTCCACCTGGTCTCGCATCACCGTTGATGGGAATCGCGTCTCCGAGGTGAATTTGCAATTCAACCTATTGTTGGGTCCCATCCCTCCGGAAATTGGCGATCTCACTAATCTCACAAAATTAAACTTGTCCATGAATGGAGTGTCGGGTTCCATTCCTCCGGAGCTGGGCAATCTCTCCAATCTCTCTAGTCTGACAATAACCTTCAGTGATTTATCTGGATCGATTCCACCAGAACTGGGCAATCTCACGAATCTAGAGACCCTGTCGCTTAGCATCAGTCAATTATCTGGATCGATCCCCGTGGAACTGGGCAATCTCACCAATCTGACAGGTCTCCTCCTTTTTGACGGTCAATTGTCCGGCTCGATCCCCGTGGAATTGGCAAATCTCACCAACCTCACGAGCCTGAATCTCAGTTCCAATCAGTTGACGGGAAGTATTCCGACAGAATTGGCAAATCTTGCTGGCCTAACCGAACTTCATCTCTATGAAAATCAACTGACGGGTGCAATTCCGTCAGAATTGGAGAATCTCACAGAATTAACCGAAATTAAGCTCTATCAAAATCAACTGACAGGAGCAATTCCGTCAGAATTGGGTAATCTTGCGAGCCTCACATCACTGGAGCTTTACTCCAATGCACTGACGGGAACGATTCCGCCAGAACTGGGCAATCTTTCTGGCCTCGTATCCCTGGTCTTAAACGGTAATCAACTCACGGGAATTGTACCTCCGGAACTCGGAAATCTGACCAGTCTCGCCTTCTTACGGTTGGACGACAATGCGTTTACAGACCTACCCGATTTGAGTGGGTTGAGCAACCTAGTTTTGTTTGAGGTTCAGGATAATCAGTTCACGTTTGAAGATCTGGAACCCAACGTTGGAGTTACTGGATTCGTCTACGAACCCCAATCGATGTTTGGTGCGGAATCCACGATTTCCGTTCTGGAAGATGGAGACACAACTCTGAGTTTCAGCGTTGGAGGCTCTGCCAATGTGTATCAATGGTCCAAAAAAGGAGCGCCCATTGCTGGAGCCACTTCGGAGCAGTACAGCATCTTGAGCGCGATTCCAGGTGATGCCGGAAGCTATAATCTTGAGGTCACCAATACGATCGTTTCGGATCTTGTCCTTCTGAGCCAACCCATTATTGTCGCGATCAATTCCGATCTTCAGGCTCTTGAATCACTCTATAATTCGACGGATGGCGTCAATTGGACAGACAATACCAATTGGCTCTCACAAGAGCCGTTGGAAACCTGGTTTGGCGTCACGATTTCTGCTGGACGCGTTACCAGAGTTGATTTGAGTAACAACAATCTGATTGGTTCTCTCACCCCGGAACTGGGAAATCTCACCAACCTCACCCTGTTGGAACTTGAACAGAATCAATTGACGGGCGCGATACCTGCAGAACTGGGCAGTCTCACAAGCCTTAGATTTCTTCATCTTCGTCAAAATCAATTGACGGGAGCGATTCCTGCGCAACTGGGTACTCTTACGAGCCTCTTCCGACTGTCTCTCTACGACAATCAATTGACGGGCTCTATTCCTCCGGAACTGGGAAATCTCGGAAGTCTCAGTCAGCTGAACCTTTATAGAAACAACCTGACGGGAACGATTCCCGCGGAACTGGGAATCTCTTAAGCCTCACAACTTTACTCGTTTTCTCGAATCAGCTTACGGGGTCGATCCCAGCAGAACTGGGAGATCTCGCAAATCTCACCCACCTGTATCTTGATTCCAATCAATTGACGGGGCCTATTCCTGCGGAACTTGGTAATCTCACAAATCTCGCTCACTTATTTCTTTACTCGAATCAGCTAACCGGGACGGTTCCAGCGGAGTTGGGCAATCTCACAAATCTCACCCAGCTTCGCATCGGATCTAATCTACTGACGGGCACTCTCCCGCAAAGCCTGGTCAACCTCTCCATGCTCACTGGTTTTCACTTTCAGGGGACAAGCCTTTGCGAGTCGGCCGATCCCGCCTTTCAAGCCTGGATCCAGGGACTCACAGATTTACAAAGCAGCGGCTGCATCGATGTTGCAACCGAAGAGGCGGCGGAGCTCCCGTACGATTTCGCGCTAAACGCAGCATTCCCCAACCCCTTTAACCCCTCTACCCGAATACACTATGCGCTGCCCTACAAGGTTGCTGTTCGGCTAGCGGTTTACGACGTCCGGGGATTGCTCGTCTCAACACTCGTCGACGCGCAACAGGCAGCGGGTCATCATGAAGTCTCCTTCGAAGCGAGCCGGCTACCCGGTGGAGTCTATTTCTATAGACTTGAAGCTGGTTTATTCCAGCAAGTTCGCACGATGGTCCTGCTCAAATAAACGATCGTTTCGAACCGGGAAGTTCGTCATCCAGAACCCGAACTTAGCTTCAGCAGAAATCGTGGCGCCGTTACGTCCCAATTTTTGCGCAAGAACCAGGATCGATTCTGGGGTTTAATATTTTAAGCTAAGTTTGGACAATCTAAGAGTCGACATCCTCCGGATAAAGCGTCACGCGTACGTAGCGGTCGCGGTTTAGATATTTCCTAGCCGCGTTCATGATGTCTTCGCCAGAAACTTCTTCGAGGGCATCCGACGGATTGATCAGGATCCGTGCGGGGTCCATATCCCGAGAAATGTAGAACTGCAGTGAATTCCGCCAGTAGCTGTTTTCTTCTAGCCCCACCTCCCAGGATCGAAAACTTGCCTCCCTGGCATTGGCCATATGATCATCGTCTGGAGGTTCGCTTTGGAGCAGTTCAATGTCTGCCCAAACGCTAGACACCAACTCGTCTACCCGATCTGGAGCACATCCGAATGCTATGGTGAACTGAAAGTTTTCGTAGGGATCTTCGATCAGCGCCCCTCTCACCGAAACGCTGTAGGTCCCACCCAGGTCTTCTCTAAGGAGTTCCCGAAGGCGTGTATCAAGCACCTGTTGGAGCATACGCATGCCCCGACGCTCCTCCATGGACCATTCAGTTTCTCCAGAAAATACGATTTGGACGCGACTCTGCTGCTCGACGCCTTTGAACACCGACTTTTCGATGACGCCGGGAGGTGTCCGGATACCCACATCTCGAAAAGTCTCTACTCGGCCTGTGGAGGGAAGCGTGGCCAGATAGGTTTCCACGAGTGGCCGGATGCCCTCCAGATCGAATGCGCCGACCAGGTAGAATGTGAAATCGCTGAAGTCGGCGAAGCGGTCCTTGAAAAACTCGAAACCTGCATCCAGTTTCACTTCCCCGAGGATTTCCTGCGAGAAGGGTCTCATCCGATGGTGATATTGATTCAATGTGACCGTCAGAGTGTCTCCGAACGCAGATTGCGGGCTTGCCTGCATCGCGGTCGCCATGCTGTTGATGCGACCGATGAAAGAGGCAAACACACTGCTGTCGGCGCGGGGCGCGGTCGCGTAGAGGTAGGTCAGCTGAAAGAGCGTTTCAAGATCCTGTGGGGAGGCGGATCCGGAAAATCCTTCTTCGAGATTGGCGACAAATGGCCGAAGCCTGGCAATCTTGCCTGTCAGCTTCTTGGAAAGCTCGATCGCGTTGAAATCTCCAACCCCACTTGCGCCTACGATACTTGTCGAAAAGCCCGCTGACAGATAGTCCTCATCTGACGCGAGGGAAGCCCCACCTGGACTGGAAGCGGAAAGGAGCACCTCGTCCGCTTTAAATTCCGTAGGACGCAGGACAACTTTCACCCCATTGGACAGCGTCCAACGGGTCATGTTGATCTCCTCTCTATGGGATTCCTCAACGATCCTACCCGTTTCGGGGATCACAGCGAGCAATGGCGCATCCAGTGTTTGGTCCTCGTATGGCTTCAGGTCGGTCGAAGCGATGCCATTGAAAACCGCCTGCACTTCGGAAATCGTCGGCATGGGCTGTTCATCCGTGCCCTGACCCGAAATGGAGATGACCTGATTGGTCGTGGTCATGAGGGTCGGAACCAGCGAATTGACCTGATCCAGCGTGATGGTCGGAAGAATTTCCTGAACCAGTCTGAATTCGGCTGCTATTCCAGGTACCGATTCACCTGCCAATGTGTGGCGGATGTACTCGGCGGCAAGTCTGCCCGATCTTTCGTTATCACGTTCGTTGTAGGATACCTCCATCCTGCGTAATCTCGATGTCCGGGCGCGGTCGAATTCTGTCTTCGTGAATCCGAATCGTCTGACTCGTTCTGCTTCCTCCAGAATGACCCTGAGAGCCCGAACGTATTCGCCATCCTTGACATTGGCGCTCAGACGGAATGCACCTTTGGTGCGGACCAGCGATCCATCGCCGCCACCGGCCCCGATGAACGGAGGATCTGCTTCCTGGGTAAGCTCACCGAGTCGTTGATTAAGCATACTTGCAAACAGCGATCGCCTCATGCTCTCTATGTACTCCTCACGTGATCCCTCGTCTCCACGGGCATGTTTATATATAACTCCAACAGATGCGAACGAGGCCTCGGGGTCCGATTCGATCGAGTAGAGTGTTTCCTCGTGATCGGGAACGTCATACAACTCTCGCTCTCGCGGTGAAACCGGATCAGCAAGGTCAGAAAACAGCGATGCGATTTGAGCCCGAATGGCTGATGCATCGAAATCTCCGACAGCTATGATCGTCATCAGGCTGGGTCGATACCAGTCCCGGTAATACTGGACAAGGCGATCAGGATCGAATCCTTCCAGGCTTTCCACTGTGCCGATAGGTAGACGATCGGGATAGCGCGATCCATGAAATCGTACCGGATACTGGCGATCCAGAATGCGCGCCATTCCTCCGCGTCTCCTTCTCCATTCTTCGATGACCACGCCTCGTTCTTTTTCTATTTCCTCCGCGTCAAATGACAGGTTTCCGGCCCAATCCCTCAGAATCTGAAATCCCGTGTCTAAAAGTTTGGTTGAGTCCGTTGGGAGCTGCAGCATATACACCGTTTCATCAAAACTGGTGCCCGCGTTAATGTCTGCGCCGAAACGCATTCCGATGGATTCCAGATACTCTACCAGAGCCTGTTTTTCGAAGTTGGCCGTGCCATTGAACGCCATGTGCTCCACGAAATGGGCCAGGCCCAGTTGGTCGTCGTCCTCCAGTATGGAGCCTGCGTTGAGGACCAGGCGCAACTCAGCTCGGTTTTCTGGTGTTTCGTTGGCCCGGATCATGTAAGAAAGTCCGTTATCGAGCGTGCCGGACAGGATTTTCGGATCCAGTGAGATTCGGTCTGCAGATTTTTCGGCCGCATCGGGCATCTCAATGGGAGTTGGCTCCACCGCTACTTCGTCAGTCGTGTCTGAGGCGGTATAACTCGAGCCTGAGCAGCCGGAGAGGACGATCAAGGCTGCGAGGACGTGGCGGGATTTGATCATGACAGATTCGGAATGAGTGGTGTCTCGGGCAACGCTGTGCCGTACTTATAGTTACGCAGGGCACCCCGAAATGACGTCAATTTTGAGACATGTTGCAACTGGAGGTGATATTCTGTATTCATCTCGCGAGCCGCCTCCGTGAATCGAGATCAAGAAGACTCCGCCGGGACTCCTTCCTCATCGACTGCCGCCAATGAAAAAAAGGTTCTCATTGGGTCCTGCCACCCTGGTAACCGCCGCCTTCGTAGGCCCGGGGACCGTAACCGCGTGCACATTGGCCGGGGTAAATTTTGGCAATACGCTTCTATGGGCTCTGCTGTTTTCAATCCTTGCGACCATGGTCTTGCAGGAAATGGCAGCTCGTCTCGGCATCGTTGGCCGATTGGGGCTCGGGGAGGCGCTACGAGCGGCCGTCAAGACTCCGCTGGGACGTGGCTTGATGGTCACGCTGGTGGTCTCGGCGATTTTTATCGGAAATGGCGCCTATGAGGGAGGCAACATCTCGGGTGCCGTTTTGGGGCTGGATACCGTATTTCCGAATATGCCGGCTGGCAGCATCGTGTGGCCGTTGCTCATTGGTGCTTCAGCGCTGGGCCTTTTGGCCCGGGCTCGATATCGGGTGCTTGAGCAAGCGTTGATCGGGCTGGTGGTAACGATGAGCCTGGCGTTCATCGCGACGTTTATTCTTATCCGGCCTGATCTTGGAGAGATATTCAGCGGCCTGTTCATTCCTTCTCTGCCTGAAGGCTCGGTACTGACCGTGATCGCTCTGGTCGGAACCACAGTCGTGCCGTACAATCTTTTTCTGCACTCGTCTGTGGCGCGTGAGCGGTTCAATGGTGCGGAAGATCTGGCGGCATCGCGAGCGGATATTGGAATCTCAATCTCGCTGGGTGGCCTGATCTCCATCGCGATCGTTTCGACCGCGGCAGCCTCGTTTTTTGGAAAAGGAATCGCCATCGAGAGCGCCGGTGATATGGCCGTTCAGCTAGAACCCCTCCTTGGAAAGTGGTCGGTCGTATTCATGGGCATTGGCCTGCTCGCAGCCGGTATTTCCTCCGCCATCACTGCACCGTTGGCCGCGGCCTACGCTGCGACGGGTGTTCTGGGCTGGGAGGTGGATTTGAGGGCGCCCCGATTCAAGATCATCTGGGCCCTGATTCTGGCCGCCGGAGTTGCGGTATCAGCAAGTGGACTTCGTCCGATCAGCATCATCTGGTTTGCACAGGTCGCGAATGGATTTCTATTGCCGGTCATGGCTGTATTTTTACTCAAGGTGATGAATGATCGGAATATTCTGGGCGACCTGGTGAACACGCGTCGCCAGAACCTGATGGGGATGATTGTGGTGGTGGTAACTCTACTGCTCTCCGGTCGGAGCCTACTATCTGCTTTTGGATTTATTTGAAAGATTTCAGCATCGATATCAACTGTGACCTTGGAGAGAGCACCGAACGCGAGGGACTGGCTCGGGAGGCCGAGATTATGCCGCTCGTTTCCTCTTGTAACATCGCATGCGGTTTTCACGCGGGGAATTCGGACGTCATGAACCTCACAGTGGGGCTCGCACTCGAGCACGGCGTCGCAATCGGAGCGCACCCAGGGTACGATGACGCTGAAGGATTCGGCCGCAGGGCCATAGAACTGTCTAATGATGAGATGGCGGACTTAATTCTTGAGCAAATTGAAGCACTAGGCACCCTCGTCAGTGCCAAGGGCGGCGAGCTTAAGCACGTCAAGCTGCACGGCGCACTCTACAATCTGTTATCAGTCGACTACGAGAAGGCCCTTGTGGCCGCGGAAGCGGTGAAGAGCTTCGGTACTTCGTTGAAGTGGTACGCTCTTTCCGGATCAGAATCGGATCGTGCGGGGAGGGATGTGGGACTCACGGTGGTGCGCGAGGCTTTCATCGACCGGGCGTATCTGCCATCCGGGCAATTGATGCCTCGGAGTAGTCGGGGCGCAGTTTTAACCGACGTGGAGATGATGGCCGAGCGCGCAATACGACTGGTAATATCCCAGGAAATAATCGACCAGGATGGTACTCTAATTGAGGTGCCAAACGAGACGCTCTGCATTCATGGCGATCATCCCGGGGCCACTCAAACGGCACAACTCGTGCGGACACGAATGAAGGAAGCCGGAATCGATATCAGGTCTGCATCGTGAGTAGCGAACACCTCAAAGCTCCAGAATTTATTCCCAACGGGGATCGATCGCTTCTCCTTCGATTTGGAGACTCGATATCCGAGTCGATGGTGCGCCGCGTGATTGGTCTTGGGATCTGGGTTGAAGGCGAAGAGATAGCGGGTGTGCTGGATGTCGTTCCGGCGTTTTCGAGCCTGATGATTCACTTCGATCCAGATATCGTCGAGATGGGAGAGGTATTGCGCATCCTTGCCGATAGAATCAATTTCTCCACCCAGATCGACATCGATCCAGGGCCGATTCTGGAGATTCCAGTCTGCTACCATCCCTCTGTCGCACCCGACCTTGAAGAAGTGGCTCGTCATTGTGAGATGAGTCAGGAAGAGGTCGTCCTGCGTCATAGTGCCTCTGCATTCCGGGTCTATATGCTTGGTTTCATCCCGGGCTTCGTCTATCTGGGAGGGATGGATGATGCTCTTTCGTGTCCTCGGCGCGCGTCACCACGGGTCAGTGTGCCCAAAGGATCCGTCGGCATTGCAGGAAATCAGACGGGCATCTACTCGCTTTCAAGTCCAGGGGGGTGGCAGATCATCGGTCGGACCCCGATTTCATTGTTTGATCTGAGCCGTGACCCGCCATTCCGGGCAAAACACATGCAGGAGATCGGATTCACCCCCATATCCATTGATGAATTGGAAGCGTGGCCCCCGTGAATACACTGAAAATCCTCAGACCCGGGCTATTGACGACGGTGCAGGATGCTGGCAGGCCTGGATTCATGAAATACGGGATACCCCTGTGCGGCGCGATGGACCAGAGGTCCATGCGCGCCGCAAATTCTCTCCTCGGAAATACTCCGGGAGCGGCAGTTCTGGAAATCACCATGACGGGCCCTGAATTTGTGGCCCTTACCGACACCAGGGTCGCAATAGCTGGTGCACGGTTTGATGTACTTGTCAACGGTGCGTCAGCGGAGGGCCCCGTACTGAGCCTGGTCGAGGGAGATACGGTCAAGTTTTCTCGCCTGTTGATGGGAGCTCGAGCGTATCTCGCGCTTACCGGCGGGGTGGACGTGCCTCTCGTCATGCAAAGCAGATCGACCTATGTCCCGGGAGCATTCGGCGGGTTCGAGGGCCGCTCTCTTCGAGCAGGAGACATCCTGAAGGCCGGTACTGACCGCGCCTCGACTCCAGAATCGTCCAAGACTACCCCGCCGGATGACGAGACCACCGTGCGGGTAGTCCCAGGGGCCGAAGCCGATCAGTTTTCGCCGGCCACCGCCGGGCACTTGCTGGACGCAATCTGGAAAGTATCTCCTGATTCCAACAGAATGGGACTTCGACTGATGGGTCCTGCGCTAAAGGTGCAATCCTCGGGTTCGATGTTATCTACTGGCCTTATGCCAGGAAGTGTTCAGCTGCCCTCGGACGGCCAACCGATCATCATCATGCGCGATGGACAAACAACGGGAGGTTATCCGCGCATATTCCATGTTCTCTCCCAAGACATTGACCTCTTGGCTCAAGCACGCGGCGGTGCCGTCGTTCGATTCGTCCGCGCGTGAGAATGTTCACTGCGTTGTATACTTGAGTCCAATTTTCTAAGCGATTCTGATGGAAGAAAAAACACCACGTCCTGGTACCAAATGTGTTTGGTCCGGCGAAGAGGGATATCTGATGCAAGGGGCGACCCAGGTCCCGGTAGTACACAGCGTCTCCTACGGTTTCGACGACCTGGACGAGTGGCTGGCCGTCGCGAAGGGTGAGAAAGAAGGTCACATCTACAGCCGCAACACGAACCCGACGGTCCACGCGTTCGAAGAAAAAGTTCGATTACTGGAAAATGCCGAAGCCGCCACGAGTGCGTCCACCGGAATGGCGATAATCAGCGCGACGCTGTTTTCCTTGCTCCGACCAGGTGACCGCGTCGTCTCGGTCAAGGACACCTACGGCGGCACAAATGTAATATTTACCGAATTTCTTCCAAAAATTGGTGTATCCGTAACGCTGTGTGACACAACTGATCACGATAATATTGAGACGGAAATAGGCAAGGGATGCCAGCTTGTCTATCTCGAAAGTCCGACCAATCCGACGACGAAAGTCGTGGATATCGCGAGGCTATCTGCGGCTGGACGCCAAGTCCAAGCCACAGTGGTTGTGGACAACACATTCGCCACTCCCATCAATCAGCAACCCCTCACTCTCGGTGCCGATCTGGTTGTGCACAGCGCCACCAAGTTTCTGGGAGGGCACGCAGATGCCCTGGGCGGTGTTGTTTGCGGGGAGCAATCTTTGATTGACACGATCTATCACTACAGAGAGATCAATGGTGCGACGCTCCATCCGATGGCCGCGTACCTACTACTACGCGGTATGAAAACGCTCGAGCTTCGCATCCGACAGCAGAATCAAAGTGCAATGCGCGTCGCATCGTTTTTGGAAGCCCACGACGCGGTCGGCCGGGTTTTTTATCCAGGGCTCGCCTCTCATGAAGGCCATCAGATCGCAAGCAAACAGATGCAAGGATTCGGAGGGATGCTCAGCTTCATGTTGAAGGACGACACCTTCGATGCGGTGCGCCGATTTATTCCACGGCTCCGTTTTGCCCACGCCGCTGCAAATCTGGGCTCCGTCGAGACCATCGTCGGCCCGCCAGCAACTACGAGTCATGTCGAGTGCACTCCCGAAGAGCGAGCCGCCATGGGAATCCCGGAAAGCCTGATTAGATATTCTACAGGCATCGAAGACATCGATGATCTTATCGAAGACCTTAGCCAGGCGTTGAGTGGATTCTGATCCCGATCAGGTCAAGGGTCTGGAGCTTTCCAGAACAGCTGTCTACGAGCTGCACGAGAGCATTGAGCAGCCGGCCTTGTTGCGGGCCCATTCAGGTCGTTTGGCTGCATAATGCTCGAATTTCGGCTGCTCATCGTACGGATTGCGCATGACCTCGAGCAGTTCGCTGATCATCGAATGATCACCCTCGTGTGACTTGTCAATTGCCTGCTGAGCGAGATAGTTGCGGAGGACGTACTTGGGATTGACTGCGTTCATGCGTACTTCTCGCTCTTGAGCGGTGCTCCCATCCTCGCCGGCGCGATCAACATACCGGGAAAGCCACTGCTCTGTCCTGTTGAGAAGATCATCACTTGGCGCAGCGTACCAGGCCTCCCGAAGTGGATCTACCTGGTTTACACGGTCGTCGAGATTCACGGTGGCCAATTTTCTAAAAAAGATGGTCATGTCGGTCTCTTCGGCCTGCAGGAGGGCAAACAGATCCGTTAACAGACCTTCGTCCGAGTCTGCTTCAGAATTTTCGAAACCAAGTTTTGTCGCCATCATTTTCCGGAATCCGAGCAAATAGTATCCAGCAAAATCATCCAGAATGGCTTGAAGCGGCTCTACCTCGTCAACGAGCGGTAAGATCGATCTGGCGAGTTGGGCCAGATTCCACTGAGCAACCTGTGGCTGATTGCCAAAAACGTATCGGCGGGAGTGGGCGTCGGTCGTGTTTGGCGTCCAGCCCGGGTCGTAATCATCGATCCATCCGTAGGGGCCGTAGTCTATTGTGAGGCCCAGAATGGACATATTGTCTGTGTTCATGACGCCGTGCACAAATCCGACCCGCATCCAGTGGATGATCATGTCGGCTGTCCGCCTGCAAACTTCGTCAAACCACTTCAGGTAGACGTCTTTTGATGGATTTCCCAAGTGGGGAAAGTCGGTCTCTATGGTGAAGTCGGCAAGTCGGCGGAGGAGCTCGATTTCCTGGCGAGCCACATGGATCTCAAAGCTACCGAAGCGCACGAAAGACGGGGAGACCCTGCAGACGACGGCACCCGGTTCGAACTCTGGATGCCCATCATAAAACATATCCCGTTCTACCTGATCACCCGTGAGCACCAGGCTGAGGGCCCTCGTCGTCGGAACTCCGAGATGAAACATCGCTTCGCTACAGAGAAATTCCCGAATTGAAGATCGGAGCACCGCGCGGCCATCTGCCGTTCGCGAGTAGGGGGTGGGTCCCGCACCCTTGAGCTGGAGCATCCAGTGCTGGCCATCTGGACTGCTGGTTTCGCCGAGATTTATGGCTCTACCGTCACCCAACTGGCCTGCCCACTGCCCGAATTGATGCCCACCATAGTTCATAGCAAAAGGATCCATTCCGGGAAACAACTCATTGCCTCCCATGACTCTGGCGAACTGCTCAGAGTGGACACTCTCTTCGGAGAAGCCCAGGAGCTCTGCCATCTCCCTAGAATGTGCGATGAGGCGGGGGTTCTTTACCGGCGTCGGATTAACTCGAGTGAACGAAGCGCCCGCTACCTGCCTCGGAAAGTTTTCAGTACTGGGATCCGCCGGCAGTTTTCGGGTGAAACGATTTTCGAAGGTAACGGAGTCAGTCATCCTTTAGATCATCCAGGTAATCGATGTGGCTAACCTCCAATGTTTCCTCAGTGCCCCCCATCATCAACGTTGTCGTCTCGCCGACTCCAAGTCCAATCAGCGCTCGGGATATCGGAGCGACGAATCCCACCCGTAGGGTTGCGATATCCGCTTCGTCGACGCCGACGATAGCGAAGGTTCGTACCAGCCCGGGCGTGCCACCATTCACCGTTTTAATTGTCACCGTTGCTCCGAAGCGGATTTCATCCTGGGGTTGGGAAGCCAGGTTTACCAGTTTTGCACCTGCGATTCGAGCTTCAAGATCTTTGATTTTGCCGCGCACGATAGTGAGCGCTCGCGTGATGTCCTGATTTTCTTTGTCGCCGCGTTTCAATTGCTCCCGCTCGGCTTCGAGCTGCTCCAGTTCTTCTTTCAGAAGCCTGTGGCCGCGCCGGGTCACAAAGTTTACTGCGCCCGCAGGGAGTGGAGCACGCGGTGGGATATAGACGACCCCATCGGCAGCATCTTCTTTTACGAAGGCTCGGGACATTATTCGAAATGTTGATTGATGAAGTGTTACTTGGACGCCGCCGTGATTGATAGGTGCCGCGGAGGTGAGGGGAGAGGGAGTGACTATTGCAAGATTGAGCCAAAACCAGTACCGTATGACCGAGCACCAGTCACCTTAAGAGTTCAAGGAAACCCTATGTCCTATATAGATGCCGTCGAGGCCGCTTCCGATAATTACAAGCTGCTCTCACACGAAGGCAACATTCGAGTGATCGAAATGAGTCTGCCCGCCGGAGTGATCGACAATGAACACTCCCATCACAGCGAGACCGTCTATTTCATTCAGGGTGGTCATGTCCGAATTCATCTTCCCGACGGCGAGAGCATGGAGGCAGATATTCCTGACGGTCATGTGATGCATCACGGTCCCTGGACCCACCGTGTGGAAAATATTGGCGAAACGGACGTAAAAGCCATCATCTTCGAAGTTATGCCGTAAACGTGCCCGGCAAATCTCTTCCAAATGATTAGGGGCGCCCGCAGGGCGCCCCTAATCATTTACTCAAATCTCCGGCCCTGGTAGTCGATCCAGCCGCCGTCGCGTTCGTGGTCGGGGTCTTTGTGGGTCGAGTGAATCAGGCCGCCCTGGTCGTTCCCCACGAAGTCACCGGTCACGGTAATTCGTTTCCCGATTTTGATGTCGAACAGTCGGGGTGCCATGTCGATGTTGTGTGCAATCAAGAGCGTTCGACCATCCTTCTTCTCTACAATGAAGCGCTGGTGCTTGTCACCTTCGGTGTCATCAGAGAGAATCCGTATTACGGTTCCTTCAATCGTCGTCATTCAACTCGCTGGTCCGGATAAAAATTCAACGATAGCAGTATTCGACTACTAGATTTTGGGAGGAGTGCTCTCGACGATGTAATCCTAACCAGGATTCACAAAGAGATTTTCTTCCCACGAGTACTGTTGATCGTGCAACTCGCGATAGCGGCCGTCCTTCGCCATGAGCTCTGAATGAGTCCCGCACTCGACCACCTGGCCTTCTTCCAGAACCACAATTTGATCCGCACTACGAATGGTTGAGAGGCGATGCGCGATTACGAAGGTGGTTCGGCCCTGTCTCAGACTCGCGAAACCAGCTTGAATAAGGGCCTCACTCTCGCTATCCAGGCTTGAGGTCGCCTCATCCAGGATCAGGATACGGGGGTCGGCGAGGATGGCACGGGCGATGGCCACGCGCTGGCGTTGACCGCCCGAGAGCTTCACGCCTCTCTCGCCCACGATTGTATCGTATCCGTCAGGAAACCCAGTGATGAATTCATGGCAGTGTGCAAGATGTGCGACCCGTTCAACTTCGTCTCGAGACGCATCCGGTCTCGCAAATTTGATGTTATCCGCTACGGAGCCGTCAAAAAGGAAGTTTTCCTGCATCACCACTCCAAGATTGGCGCGATAATCGTTCAACTTGATCTTAGCGAGGTCTTGTCCGTCGATCAGCAAACGACCCTCGTCGGGCCGATTGAACGCCATAATCAGACTCACCAGCGTGCTTTTTCCTGACCCGCTTGAGCCTACCAGTGCCGTCGTCGTACCGGCTGGCGCAGATAGAGATACACCACGCAGGACAGGGACATTTTCTTCGTACGCAAAGTGCACGTTTTCGAGCGAAATATCACCTTTCACCGCGCCCAGCGATGACTTGGACTCATCTTCGTCGTCTTCAGTTTTATTATCCATCAACTCCCGGATTCGATCCAGTCCTGCAAGGGCCTCGGATACCTGCGTCCCGATGGAGGCCATCTGGACAATGGGTGCCGCGAGCAATCCGACCAGGAAGATGTACATGACGAAATCACCCAGCGTCATGGACCCGTCCGCGATTGCCCGGCCGCCAACGATCATCATCACGATTCCGACACCTCCGATTATGAGCCCGGCGAAGGTCGATATTGCAGCGACTCCCGTAATCGACTTCTTGACATTCTGAAACAGTTCGTCCACGCCCTTCGAGAACACATTCTGCTCCCGATTCTCCACGCCATAGGCCTTCACAATTCGAATGCCGTTGAGCGTTTCGTTCAGACGTCCTGTGACCTGTGAATTGATCTCGCCTCGCTCTCGGAAGAGTGGACGGAGGCGCTTGAAGGCCACCGCCATTCCGCCGCCAAAGAGCAGCAGAAGTCCGAGAGTGATGGCCGTCAGCATCCAGTTTATCCAGAAGAGCGCGGCCAACGCGATGGTGGCCGTAAATAGCCCCCCAACGAGCTGAACAATGCCGGTTCCGACCAGATTTCGGATGCCGGTGGCGTCTGTCATGATTCTGGAGATGAGGACGCCGCTCTTCGTTCCATCGAAATATCGAATGGGGAGTCGAGTAACGTGCGCCTGGACACGACGGCGCATATCCATGATCGCGCCCTGAGCCGCTACGCTCACAATTTGAGAGAGTGAAAAAGTGGTGATAGCACCAACGATGGTTGCAACGCCGACAGCGAGCGCTATCGGCCACAATAAATCCAATCTATTCTCGCCAATGACTGTGTCGATGAGGTACTTCGACGCTCCGGGAAGGACAAACCCACTGAGGCGATTGACAACCATCAGAACGAATCCAAACGCGAGCTTCTTGCGATGCGACCACATGAGGGTCTTGGCTTCTCGCCACGAGGACGCATTCGTCAGCGGGTTCTTTTTCTTTTTTTCAGGGACAACAGTCCCGTCACTATTTTTTTTGCCACGTCCTTATCTGCCACGCTATAAATTCCTTCTGATTGACTCTCTAGACCGCACTTAGACGCGACTGAACGGATACCGATCCGCAGTCCCGTCTGTCGATACCTCCGCGAACGCCAGACACGATTGATTGCAGCGGTCACCAGGCTCGATGCGGCACCAGACTAACGAAATCTTATCCGTCGAAGCTTAATCGATGGGCATTGGCAATTTTCGTTGTCTGGGCTTTTCCAACGCCAGCAAGAGCGGCGTAGTGAGCCCAATTGGTAACTATGTCACCCACTTCTTGAACGATTTGCCGGGCTCGACCCCGCTTCAGGGAAACGCTGTCCCCGCAGTCGTCGAAATCCAAGAGGGTGAAATTGTCGCGTTTTCCTGCCATGGTCATTTGATACCGCGATGTCCAATCGCCAGCAGGATTGTAGCTGTACACTACATCGAATGCCGGTGAGAGCGACCAGGCACCCTTCTTGTCCATTAAAAACGCAATAATTTTTACATGATCGTCCTGGTTGCGGGCCACGATGTTGAAAACCATACGGCGAAATTGCTGCTCGATATCGAGCATGGACAATCCCAGGCGCCGAATGGTTAACAGCGCCTCCTCATAGCTGTGGGCTCCCGCCAGGTTGAAGTCATAGTGGCGAAGGGCCGAGAGCGACTGCATATGCAGCTTGTCCCCCGAAGGAGAACGATCAAATCTGCGCGTCATGAAGTGTCGTCTACCGCCTTCCTCCAGCAGCCTGCAGTCTGCCATGGAGATTCCTGCATCGGTCGCCATCAGGTGATATGCATATTCGATCGCGCCATAGCCTTTTGGGTCATTGATCTCTTTGCCCCGATTTTCCGAAATACCATCGAATTTCAGGAGCCAATATTCGAACCCGGATCCGGTCTCCACCTGTCCGGATTTGACTTCGTTGGTCATTGGGTTCCAGGCGATCAAGGCCTTCGCCCTCGCTCCACCGGCAGAAGATCCCACACGAAGAAGTTGAGAAAGACCTTCCGGATCAAGGCTTGTGGTAAATTCGGTTCGAGTACCAAGGACTTCTTTGGCAACTTGTACAAGTTGGCCCACTGAAAGATCAATTGACTCATCCACCTCCGGCGATGTCGTAGGGAAAAATTCGATTGCACCCATGCCGCGACTTCCTGTGAAGCACAAACGCTCTATGGGGCTGAATGACTCGGGCGTGCGGCCCGATTGCGCCAGCCAAGTGTTGATCAGTGCATTTCCAAACTTGTCCGGTAATGAGTCGGCCAGGAGACCAGGAAGGCCTCTGAAACTTTGTTTTGAAAGGGAGGGGAATTGGTAGACATTTTTCGACAGTGGCATGACAATGGGAGACGGCTCGATGCCGGAGAGCAGGAATGATCCGTCATATTGAAATGAGCCGATATCGTTTTCCGAATTCCAAAGCGCCGCCCCAATAGTCGAACCCCATAGACGTATTTCTGCCAGTGTATTCATTGCAAATAATGTCAAGTCCGAGCTCGCGAACTACAATTAGCGATCCTCTCCCCACGTCCAGTTGGAAGACTGTTCAGATATTTTTCCTCGCGATGACGCCCGTTTTCTCCGTTTACCTTGGGACCTCAATACTTCCATAGGCGATGGCTCCATTTCAGGCAAAATCAGATCAAGACGCTTCAGCAGCCCGAGCACGCTAAGGATTCGAATCAAGGTACTCGTGCTTGCTCGACGTCCAGACTCGATGTACTCGATCGTTCTCTTTGCCAGGCCAGTTTCGATCGCGAGTTGTGCCTGAGATATGTTTTTCTGAACCCGAACGAAGGCCAGCCTGGAACCGAGTTCCTCAAGGACGGCGGATTCACTCAGTGAATTGCTAATCTTCATCGTTGCGCAAAATCTCTTTGATGGAATATATATCGCAATATAATGCGATAAAACCTTTATAACATTATATATATCGCAATAAAATGCAAAATATTAAGTTAATCCATAGTTATTCATAAATAATGGATATATCTCGCATTATTGTGCGAAAAAAGCTTTGAATAATCTATATATCGCACAATTGTGCGATATAAAAGGGCGGTCTGCTTCGCAGCCCGCCCTCCGGCAATGGGGAAATGCAATGTTGGAAATGCAAGTTTGAAATTGCAATGTGGGAATTGCAATGACGGTCTGATAATCACTAGAAGAAAATCATTCCGCCGCCACCGCCCATGCGTGAATTGACTACGTTATTGAAGATCGAACCGAAGCGGTACGTAATACCGAAGTTGGCGAAGTAAGAATAGCCAGTTGGGAGTTGAACAGACCTCAGAAGAATTTCATCCTTTGTAGCTGCGGTACTGGGTAGATCGATTTGATCTCGAATACGATTGTAAGAGACAAATCCGTTGAGAGACAGACCTCTGAATAGACGAAAATTTGCAGACGCAAATACACCCAGGTTGTAGGAGTCGGTAAGACTGCGCTCGAAGTTCGTCAGCATGTGATTGATATCCGTCGAGAGCGATACGCTCCCCCATTTTTGAGTCAGGCTGAGGGAGATGTCCAGTGAGTGGCGCAGGATGGTCTCTTCTTCGAGGGCGAAAATGGTCAATTTTTCGTACTGTCGTCTGGCCAGTTTGATGTCGTACTTTATCGTTAGATATTTGCGGGTAGACTCCGAATACGGAAAGATGTCGTACTCAATAGCAGGACCGATCTCCATCTGCAATTTCGCGTTCTGGAAACTGGAGCCGGAGACGAACGACGTGCCGCCCACCGCCCAATTGGTTCCGATTGATTTTACAACGCTCAGGCTCAGTCGCTCCGAAGTAGTTCCGCTCTTTATGACTTCGTCGCCCACATCAAACTCGCTGGTTGACTCACTGAGCGAGCCGCTGATCCGGATTTTTAACGCTTCGGTGGTTCTGTTGGCCGAAAGACTACCTCGCTTCCGGACGAATTTCGTAGTGGCTTGACCGTTCACGTTTCCGCTGGCGCTCAGGGAGAACACCCAGTAATTCCAGGGGTCCTTTTCTATCGAAGCATCCTGGACAACATTTTGCGGGGGTGCGATCGCTCTAATGACAAGCTTGTCAGACAGGCCTGCCTTCGCGAGATATCGGGTCAGTCCTATCGTCAGATTGTGTAGTAACGCAGTGCGTCGCTCATCGTTGGTTGCGTCAGGGATCGTCGAATATTGCAGGGTGTCACTGAGTGCAGCGTAGTCGCGCTGGCCGAGAAAAGTGAGAGTAATCAGTGCTCCACCCGCTGCCGTGGTCTGTCGCGCATGAAGGATGTGAACGTCTGCCGCTGTGCGCTCGGTCACGAAATCCACGATCGGAAGTTCATCGGTCACATATCGGGTGTCGCAGAAGAACCGGCAGTCCAAAAAGACACGAAGCGAGCCCGAATTATTTCCATCCTGAGCGAACAATGGAATGGTAAAGAGCACGACGAGCTATGCCCAAAAGTTGTGTATGGAAGGTTTAGGCAGCGTGTCGTTCTGATGTAATTCCGTCGGTGAATTTGATTCCTTTTTTTACAAGTTGCAATAGGTGCGGTGCATTCAGTTTCCTCCACTTCTTCTGAGCCTCTTTACATAGACGGAAGGCCATTGCAAGAGCTGTTTCTCGGCTCAGACATCCCCTCGTTTTGGCGGTCCTGAGGCGCACGGTCGCGAACGTAGATTCGATCGGATTTGTGCTCCGAAGATGGATCCAGTGTTCTGCCGGAAAGTCATAAAAAGCGAGCAGTTCTTCTCGGTCTTTCACCAGAATCTCTGCTGCTTTCGGATACTTTTGCTGGTAGGCTTTGATGAAAAACAGAAGGGCGCTCTCTGCCTGCTTTTTTGTTTCTGCTGTATAGATCTGCGTGAGGTGACCTTTTGCCTTCTTCTGAACGGACTTGGGCAGGCGGTTGAGCACATTTGCTGTCTTGTGCACCCAACAGCGTGCGGCTCGCGTCTCGGGATAAACTTCTGCGAGAGCACTCCAGAATCCCATGGCTCCATCGGCAACAGCCAGCTTCGGTCCTTGATCCAGCCCGCGGTGCCTCAGCTCCAGGAGCAACTCTCGCCACGACTGCTTGCTCTCGCGAAAGCCGTCCTCGAGTGCTATAAGCTCCTTCCTTCCATCGGCCGTAGCGCCGATCACGACCAGCAGACACAGTTTCTGTTTATCCATGCGTACGTTTACGTGAATACCGTCGGCCCAGAAATAGACGTAGTGCTTCTCCTTCAGGCTCCGCTTTTGCCAGTCTTCGTGCTCCCTTGTCCAAAGCGTCTTCAGGCGCGCAATCGTCGAGGAGGTCAGCCCTGGGGCATCAGGACCAACAAGGGCCGAGAGCGCTGCCTCAAAGCCGCCCGTTGAAACTCCCTTCAGGTACAACCATGGAATGAGAGCCTCAAGCGAGCGGCTCTTGCGGAGGTAGGCTGGTAGTATCGAACTGCGGAAACCGATTCTATCCTCACCCCGACCCGTACGGTCGCGTATGCGGGGCATCTTTACAGCGACCTCCCCGATACCAGTCAAAATCTTCCTCTCTGGCAGATATCCATTGCGAACGATGCGGTGGCGATTCTCTTCGTCGCGCAGGAACTGGTAGCGCTGGCAGAAAGCTTCAACCTCGGCCTCAACGGCTGTGGCCAGCATCTTTGCGGCCCCTGTTCGCAATACTTCTGTCAACACATCCTCTGTGCTATTGTAGTTCTCGTTCTCGTGTGCGTTATTCGTCTTCATGGGCGGTGTATCCTCCAATCTTCGGATTGACAATGACGTAATCATCATCAGGATACGCCGCCTATACCTTTTTCACCCGTACACAACTTTCGGGGTTAACTCGAGCACGACCAATAGAAGACCGGTAAGTCTTTTCATTTCCTCCCCCTAATTCTCGAATTGGAACGACGAGTCTCGTGCGCTTCATGTAGCACAACCAACTCATGTCGGCGGTTTGTCAGTGGTATTCCAGACACCAATAACGGCGGAGAGGTTTACAGTATTGTCTTCGCGGAGCATCGTTCAGCTGTCACTTAGCATCACTCACCGTCCAGTTAGCAGGACGTAACAGCCAAACCGATGTTGCCCTGCAACAGGTTATAAATGTGTCAAAATGACATTATTACGGGGCCAAATCACAAAAATGCGTAGATCTGCGTACTCCACCGTCTTTGGATGTCTGGTATGTAGTATCAATACACACACCAATCGTGGCTGACACGAGGTAGTTCTAACTGCATGGGGGATAACACGTAGGCCCGAAGATATTTTCTGAAATTCAGAAGCTGCAGTGCGCAATCAGATCGATTCCCGCAGCGGATCCATGGTGGCTCAAACGGAGGCAGTTTAGACGTCAAAAGTCAAGCATTCGACGGCGAGCCTTATCTCCGTCACTGAACAGCCTGGACGTTATTGGGGCGTCTCAGCACGGATGCGAGCTGACCCACAGGTCCCTCACATAGTCCCGTAAATTCGGATTCTTCGTCTCGAGACAACACGCACGCTATGTCGGCGTGACCAAGGGAGATATACGGTGACAGCTTGCCGTCCTCCATCGCCGTAGGAATTTTTATTTCATCGTCTGTCCAGGCGGCGAATGCCTGCAGAGATTCCCCGTCCAACTCAAAACTGAGTGGTAGTTCAGCCTCCGACCCATCTGGCATTTAGACAAAGAGCGAAAATAAGCCCGTCATATCACTGAAATCGTCGGCTTCCTGGGCCAGAACGGCAGACGCATTCGCAGATAAAAGCAGCAGGAAGACTATTGTTCTCAATGCTTGCGCGTATAGAAGACGGATTTATTCGAGAAAAAAAGCTGACTGCAGACGCTGCGCACGAGATGATGAATCCGCTGAGCATCATCGCCACCGAGTCCGAAATCTCTCTTCGAAAGAAACGGGATACGACGGAGATGGAGGCTTCTCTGGAACAGATTCACGATGCGGCGACACGCCTTTCCGGCCTCCTTACAGGACTCCTGTCGCTATCTCGAATTCAGAGCGAAACCGATCATACAGGTACGACGGCAGACCTGAGTCCGTTTATCCAAGGATGGGTTAAATTGGCTACAGAATCCGGAAAATCGTTTCAGTTTGATTTGAGAGGAGGTGATTCGAAAGGAGGGATGGACCTGGAATCAGTACCCGATGATGTGGTTACGATCATCAACGTACTGGTGGACAACGCTTTCAAGTACACGAAAGACGGCGGACTGATTCGCGTCGTGCTTGACAAGAAAGCCACCGAAATTGTAGTCGAAGTGCACGACGACGGACTCGGAATAGCGTCTGAAGAGCTGGATCGAGTGTTCGATCGATTCTACCGTTCAAATCGCGACGAAATTATGGGCAGGTCCGGAAGCGGACTCGGGCTTTCCATCGCCGCCGCTGCGGCTGAACGGAACGGAGGAAGCATTTCTGTCCAGAGCGATGGAGTAGGAGAGGGCACCGTGTTCACCGCAGTCATTCCGCGCTGACTGTGTGGGTCAGGCAAGCATTCCAAAAACCATCGCTGCGAGCAATCCACCCAGCAGCGGACCCAGTACCGGAATCCACGAATAGGCCCAGTCGCTGTCACCCTTTCCAGCGATTGGAAGGACGGCGTGTGCGATTCGAGGTCCGAGGTCGCGGGCTGGATTGATAGCATATCCAGTGGTGCCGCCAAGCGCCAGGCCGATCACCAGAACGAGCAGGCCAACGGGTAGCGCATCGAGCGCACCGAGGCCAATATCGGGTGCTGCCATGCTGAGAACGCCAAAGACGAGTACGAAGGTGCCGATAATCTCAGATACCAGATTCCAAAGCGAGTTTCGTATGGCTGGTCCGGTGGAAAAAACAGCCAGTTTTAGCGCCGCATCTTCTGTTTCGGCAAAATGAGGCTTGTAATGCAGCCAGACGAGGGTGGCTCCGATGAATGCGCCGATCATCTGCGCCGTGATATATCCGGGAACGAGCGCCCACGCGAATTTTCCGGCCATGGCCAGTCCGATGGTGACGGCGGGATTGATATGTGCGCCACTTATCGATGCAACTGCAAAAACCGCGACGAAAACGCCGAGACCCCAACCCATAGTGATGACAATCCAGCCGCTATTCTGTCCTTTGGTTTTATTCAGCAAGACGTTGGCAACGACCCCATCTCCAAGGAGAATCAAGAGGGCCGTTCCGACTATTTCAGCTAGGAAGGGTGACATTTTTCGAAAGTGAGGTTGGTGAGTCGTTATCGAAAGAAATTGTCCAGTAACTGGCGTCCGCGGTCCGGGTAGTCGGTGATAATTCCATCCACACCCAGATCAATCAATTCTCGCATCCGCTCTGTTTCATTGACCGTCCACGGTACGAGCAGCATTCCGGCGTCATGCACGCTTGCGACCAGCTCGGCGTCGACGTACTTGTGATTGGGGGTGTAAATATCTGGCAGGAATGAGAGCCTGGCCATGTTCACGGCGAATCCGTCTTCATTTCCGATCAACCAACCCGTCCTGACGTCTGGATCGATGTCGTGCATTGCTTCCAGGATGCGGGCATCGAACGCCTGAATGGTAGACATGTCCAGCACGTTCTTCTCAACCAGGACATCGTAAACCATCTGCGCAAAGTCCGCAGGGGGAAGATTGTATACGCCGTCATTTTCTTTGCTGGACTTTATCTCGACGTTGAAGACCGGCGCTGGAATTCCATGCTCCACCGCGTAAGCATTCACCACATCGATGACGTCGACCAGTTTTGGCTTCGTGGCTGCCACCGCCTGCTGGTATGGGAAGCCTTCGTGACCCCGGAGGCCGCAGTCGAAACTGGATACTTCATCGTAGGTCATTTCGAAAATGTTCAGGCTTCGCTGCTCTTCCTTTGAGACGGGGCGGCCATCCGGATGGGAGCAGATGGTGGCAGACATCCAAGCTTCGTGCGACACGATAACGGTTCCATCGGCGTCGCTGACAACGTCCAATTCCAACGTTTTGACCCCGATGTCGAGGGCCGCGAAAAACGCGGGGAGGGTGTTTTCGGGATAAAGTCCCCGTGTACCACGATGTCCCTGTAAATCTATGTCAACCATGAAGTTGGAAGGGGGGTTGGTACAGCCGACGAGCGGCAATAGAAGAAACAAAAAAAGATAGCGCATCAGGAGAATGGATATGAAGGAATGTACTGCTGCGCCGTTTCGTTGAAACGAGCCACCTCGCGAATCTCTCGATCTTCGTCCCATCCTAACTCAGCGGCCATGATAGACGCAACTGTGGGCGCCACTGCTATTGCGGCCCGTGCGTCAAGAAATAACATTCGGGTCCTGCGCGCAAGTACGTCCTCTACCGTGCGGGCCATTTCGTATCTCACGGCCCGCAAGACATCGGCCCGTGTGTAGGATGAACTGCCGTGTAGTTTCTCGTCCATTCCAGCACTTGAGTCGATCGAACCAGTGTCATCTTGCGGCTGCGTTTCTAGCCGAAGTTCTCGCGTGACGCAGCTCTTCTTTGGGAGTCCGGCCACCCTTGCGGCCCGGTTTACAGCGTCCTCACCCATCTGACGATACGTGGTCCATTTGCCGCCTGTGATCGTGACCAGGCGCGCTTTGGATACCCGCAACGTGTGATCGCGCGAAATGGACTTCGTTTTGGACCTGTGGGCCTTTACAAGTGGGCGTAGGCCCGCGTAAATGCTCAGTACATCTTCGCGGCGGGGAGCTTTCGCCAGATAACGCGAAGCGTGATCCAACAGATAACTGATTTCGTCCTCCCCTGCGAGAGGCTCCACATCGATTCGGTTTCGCGGTGTATCGGTCGTCCCAATCAGGATTCGGCCGTTCCAGGGGACACCAAAAATGACCCGCCCGTCATCGGTATCGGGTACCATCACCGCGGTATCGGTTGAAAGAAAGGAGGGATCCAATACCAGGTGAATACCCTGGGCGGCCTGCATCATGGGTCTGGAGTCAGGACGATCCATCTGGCGCACGCTGTCCGTGAAGATGCCCGTCGCGTTCACAACAACCCTGGATCGAAAGGAATGTGAGGTGCCAGTTTCCTCGTCGACGGCCACCACGCCCTGGATGAAACCTCGTTCTTTGACGAAGTCGGTCACGCGCATATAGTTCAGAGGTACACCGCCCAGGCTGGCACATGTCGAAGCCAGGCTCACGAGCAGGCGCGTATCGTCAAATTGTGCATCCCGGTACTCCACTCCGCCACGGAGATTGTCGGGATTGATTCCCGGAAGAAATGCGATGGTGTCCTCGCGGCTCAATGTGCGAGAGGGGGCGATACTGAGTTTACGGGCGAGGGCGTCATATACCCGCATTCCCGCGCCATACCACGTCTTGTGCCACCATTTGTAGCACGGAATCACGAACCGCAGTGGCTTTACCAGATCGGGAGCATTCTCGAGTAAGCGACCGCGCTCGCGAAGCGCTTTGTTCACCATCTTGATGTTCCCCTGCCGGAGATAACGCACGCCGCCATGAATCAGCTTGGTACTTCGGCCGGAAGTCCCCTTACCGAAGTCGTGCGATTCTAAAAGCAGCGTTCGATAGCTTCTAGATGCCGCATCTAACGCGGTACCGAGGCCGGTCGCGCCGCCACCGATCACTATGACGTCCCATATCTCGCTGGAGCGGGCTTCGTCGAGAAGTTGATCTCGATTAAGGCTCATTTCGAGGCCCAACCGCCAGTCCGCTCCAGTGCCTTTTTCCAATCCTGAGCAAGGCTTTCAATCTGATCCGAGGGCATGCTCGCGGTGAACGACTGATCCACCTGCCACTGCGTGGCCAGTTCGTCCAAGCCACTCCAATATCCTACGGCAAGCCCGGCCAGGTAGGCCGCTCCGAGGGCGGTTGTTTCCAGAATCTTTGGGCGGAAGACCTCGGTATCCAGAATGTCCGCTTGGAACTGCATCAGCAGGTCATTGGCCGCCGCGCCGCCGTCGACACGGAGCTCTGAAAGTTTCAAGTCGGCGTCGCGCTCCATAGCATGGATCACGTCAGCTACCTGGAAGGCGATACTCTCAAGCGCAGCCCTCGCGATGTGGGCTTTCGTCGAGCCGCGCGTGAGGCCAAACATTGCGCCACGGGCATAGGGATCCCAGTGGGGAGCTCCCAGGCCGGTAAACGCGGGAACGACAACCACCCCCTCGCTGGAATCGACCTGGCGGGCAAGATCCTCGATTTCCGTCGAGTCTTTTACGAAGTTCAGGCCGTCTCGCAGCCATTGCACGACAGCGCCACCGATGAAAACACTTCCCTCAAGGGCGTATTCGGTCTTTTCACCGATTGTCCAGGCCACCGTCGTCAAAAGGTTGTTTTCGGATGGCACGGCGTCGACGCCGGTGTTCATCAGCATAAAACAGCCCGTTCCGTACGTGTTTTTAACCATTCCGGGATGCGTACATACCTGCCCGAAGAGCGCCGCCTGCTGGTCGCCCGCGATGCCGGTGATCGGGATGGAAGACCCAAAGAGGTCGGGAGAAGTCTCGGCAATCATGCCGCTGGAGAGCCCGACGGTTGGGAGCAGAGATTGAGGAACATCCAGTCTTGAACAGAGGTCCTCACTCCACTTGAGATCGTGGATATTGTAGAGGAGCGTCCGAGAAGCGTTGCTGGGGTCGGTGACGTGTTCCAGTCCGGTGGTCAGGTTCCAGACCAGCCATGAATCGACGGTGCCGAATGCCAGATGTCCCTGTTTCGCTTTTTCGCGTGCACCCTCGACGTTTTCCAGGATCCACCGTACCTTCGTGCCCGAGAAATAGGGGTCCAGAACCAGTCCAGTTGCCTGTCGAAAATGGTCTTCCTGTCCATCGGCCTTCAGTTGATCGCAGAATGCAGCGGTACGTCGATCCTGCCAGACAATGGCGTTGTAAATGGGATCGCCGGTGCGGCGATCCCATACGACCGTCGTCTCTCGCTGATTCGTGATACCGATGGCAGCGATGTCTGCCGCCGTGGCTCCTGCCTGCGCGATGGCCTCCTTTGCCGTCGCGAGCTGCGATGACCAAATTTCACGGGGATCGTGCTCGACCCAGCCGGGCTGAGGAAAAATCTGCTCGAATTCTTGTTGTGCAACGCTCACAATCGACCCGGCGTGGTCGAACAGAATGGCTCGTGAGCTGGTCGTCCCCTGATCGAGAGCAAGGATGTATTTCACTATGGTGTCTCCGGTGCCTCCGCTGCCTCGCTTGTTACGGGCTGGCTTCGTCCTCTAAGAATCCTCAGCCTGAATCTCGGCAGCGATTTCCTGAACGTCGTCCAACACGCGAAGGAGGTTGCCGCTCCAAATCTTTCCGATTTCCTCTTCGGAGTATCCGCGACGTACAAGCTCCAGGGTCACATTGAAGGTTTCAGATGCGTCGTTCCAGCCGTCGATTCCACCACCACCGTCGAAGTCGGAGCTGATACCGACGTGATCGATTCCGATCAATTCGACCAGGTAGTCAATGTGGTTCACAAAGTCGGCGACGTCCACTGGCCCGGCATCGATCTCATCCATCCGAGCATCGACGGCCTCATTGACCGGCGTGATTTTTTCAAAATACTCCTGGCGTTCATCCATCGACATCGCCCGAAACGCCTGACGACCCGAAATTACTTCAACGCCCATCTCTTCAGCTATCTCGGCCCGAAGCGAACCGACCTCTTCCTGGTAGGCGCCGTTTTTCTCACTCGCGATATAACTTCTGAATGCTACCGTTTGCACGACGCCCCCATTTTCTCTGAGAGCCATCAGTTCTTCGTCATCCAGATTTCGGCTTACGTCGTTGAGTCCGCGAGCGGCCGAGTGTGAGGCCATGACCGGAGCGCGCGACAACTCCATTGTCTGCATGTTCGAGGTCTTTGCCGGGTGAGAAAGATCGATCATGATGCCCCATTTATTCATTTCGGCGATGGCTTGTACGCCAAGGTCGCTGAGACCATCGTGCAACCAGATATCATCTCTTTCGCCGGTGTTTGAATCGGCAAACTGGCTGTGGAAGTTGTGGGATAACGACATGTACCGACCACCCATTTCCTCAAACAGTTGAATATTCCCGATATCCAGGCCGACCGGATACGCGTTTTCGATCGCAATCATCGCCACTCGTTTTCCGTCCGCGACAATTCGCCGGACGTCGTCGGAGGTGTAGGCAATCTCGATCTGATCCGGCGCTTTTTCTTCCGCAAGCCAGTGGATGGCGTTGAATTTCGCCATCGCGTTCTCATAGGCCGCCGCATATCCCTCATCCGTCAGATCACCCTGTCCGGTGAACACTACGAGCCAGGAGACGTCTAGGCCTCCTTCGATCATTTTCGGAATATTGACCTGATTACCCAGGTCCATCGTGTAATTACGCTCCTCAGTAAAGTTGGATACCTGAATGTCATTATGCGTATCCAGCGTGATGACGCGCTCATGGATTCCTCGAGCGCGCTCTTCGAGATCGTCGCCGCTCGCCGAACCGTAATCGGCCTGTTCGCACGCTCCGAGAACAGCGATAGAAAGAATAAAAAGAAGCCAGATTGGGCGGGACAGGAATTTCATGGTCGAATCGAGTGCTGTGTGGGTAGAGCCAAACGGGGCGGACAGAAGCAGTTGGCGTCGACCGCCAAAGCGGTCGACACCGGAAGACTTCGGAATTCAAATAGGACTGGGTGTTCTAGTTCTGCATCGAATGGAAGCCGCTGAAGTTGACTTCAACGTTGTGACCGACGCGAACACCGTAATGACCATCAGTCGACTTGAGTTTTCCTTCGCCGACCACGTCAGATGTCGCATAGCTTCCAACAACGGTTCCGTTGATTGTGCACTCAACCTTTTCTTCGGATACTGAGATGCTTATTGCCTGTGTGACGGGGCCATGCTCGCCTTCCGCCTTGTCAACGGCATCGTTTGCTTCCTGGCTGTCGCCGTTCATCCGGAACGTCTCCGGCGAAAAACCGCGGATGATGAACTTTCCGTTGCCATACGCAACACAGTAGAGCAGACTTCTGTTTTCTGTTCCCAGATCATTTCCGCCGATGAAGACGCCGTACGGGTGTGGGTGACCACCAAGGCTCATGTAGGCGGGTTCATGGAACGTGGCCATGACCGTATAACTGCCGCTGGCTGTGTTTTCCGAGCTCCAATAGGTGACCGATGGTCCCGTGGTAACGGAATAGTTGCCGTCTTCCATGGAAAAGCTTGCGTTGTCGGCGGACATTCCGTTTCCGGCTGCGCGTGCGTCCACGCTGCCCATCCATCCTTCTACAAAAACGCCACCTTCGTCAACAGACTGGTCGGCGTCTTGAGCGACAGCCGGATCGATGGTCACGACCATCGCGATCACGGCGACAGCAAGTACGGACAATAACGAACGATACATCTTGATTCCTCTCAGTATGAATTTTCTTCAGGCACGAAGCCCGTTTCAATTTGTGTGGTGCGATCTTCCGCTTTCGCCACGAGATACTCATAGCGACAAGTCGTAGTGTTGTTTCGGAAACCGAATCTACGGCCTGCAAGCACATTTCGAAAGCGGGCTGAAGCTGACCGCAAATCGACCAATCAAGGCATGAGGAGGCGAATTCAGGCCTACTTCAGGGCAATCATCTTTCCGATCTCGTCGAAATTATCTCCGGTCAGGCGAAATACATAGACTCCGGCCGGAAGATTGCTCGCATCAAAGGTCGCTTTGTGAGCGCCCGCGGCCTGCCACGAGGCCACCAGAGTAGTAATTTCGCGTCCCAACGAATCATACACCTTGAGTGATACCAGTTGCGGTGTGTCGAGACGGTATTCAATCGTAGTCGTTCGCTGAAACGGGTTTGGATACGTTGGCTGTAGATGTACGGACGTCGGAATGGTCTCGGTCTCAATGTCGGTTGCTATTGAGAAATAGATCTGGAGTTGAGGCCGGGCAGACTGATCGCCATTCTCCCTACTCGCGAAGCGTTTAGTCGTTGTGTTTACGGTCTCATCACCCAGCAGAAGCCAGCCAAAATTTTCTGCAGGTGTATCGATCCAATGGGTCACGTCTGCGACCAGCTCGAGAGTCGAACTCCAGGTGTAGGAGCCTTCCGAGCCGATGAGCATGCTGGCGCTCGCGTCATCAAATTCGCCTCCAGGAAACTCCCAGGATCCACTATTGAAAAACGTATGGATCCAGGTTGCATCTCAAGTCGAAGGGCTGATACCGGTGCCCTCGTTACCGGTCGCGACGGAAGTACCCTCCCCCCAGTCATCCAGCAATCGGTGAACGGAAACGACTCGTGCGCCTGCAACCGTCCTGTTCATGCGCATCTTCAGATGAACACTGTCGATGACGGCTCCGGCCGGCAGAGCTGAGGCCACGTCGAACGCCAGTACTGCTCTTCGCACCGCGCCTGCATTTCCGGCGCCGGTCCTGCCCACAAATAAATGCGAGCCCGCTCCATTACTCAAAGTACCGGCAGAGCTTTCATACAGGGTGTTATCTTTGACTGACGTCAGAGTAATGGTGTCCTGCAGGGCGGCAGATTGCCCGGGAAACATTACGAGGGCCATCAACAATGAGAAAACCAAGAGCCAAAGATTTTTCATGATTCCGGGAGTAGAGAGACGCTAACTTCGAGCCAGTTTCGTCAGGAAAGCCGGTGCTGCATTCGTCGTATGGCGCTGATACTCGAAAATACGGACACGCAGTAAGGTACAATGACGGTCAATACAATTCGAGCCAACCGGTCCGAGTCGATATCACCCTGGAGAACGGCATCTCCATGATTGATGGCGACAAGAATAATTCCAACCACCACGGCGAAGCGCAATCCTCTGAGGACGATTTCTCTATCAACGAGAAGCGATTTCCAGGAAGTTGAATGTTCTTTCACGGATTCCAAATTGAATTTTCGGGCTGACGGTGTGCAAGATAGGTGTCTATTTCATATGATTTGTTTCAACTTGCGAAGCGGATAAATAATTTCGACTCCAGACAGGGAGGGCATTCAACGCCCGATAAATAGCTGAAACATGAACCAAGACAATTCTGATGATAAGGTGAGCAACCCGGCTCCGCCAAAGCTGAGTCGAGCACAGGAGATGGCAGAATTTCCGGACATGAATCCGGGACCTGTTCTTCGTCTTGGTTCTGACGGTACGATTGAGATGCTGAATTCCGCCGCACGAGAGGTTTTGGGTGGTCAAGATGCCATTGGCGACTGCTGGTACGATGTGTGTCCAGGGATGGATACCAAGACCTGGTCGGCCATAACGAAGGCCGATGAGCCGTTCCATTTTGAAGCGGGCGATTCGGATTCGTGCATTTTGTACACCCACGCCAGGAGACCCGAAAGCGGCCACATTTTCGTATATGGTGCGGACGTAACCGAGCATCGAAGGGCAGAGATGGCCCTGGCGGAGCAGACTGCTGTGATCGCTGAAATGGCGCGATTTCCCGACATGAATCCGGGTCCGGTCCTGCGATTCACAAAAGATGGAAGAATTGTTCTCGCCAATCGTGCAGCAAGAAAACTGTTCAATAAGGAATCGTTGGTGGGGTTGAACTGGCATGAGGTCTGTCCCGATATGACGGATGAGTTATGGAATCGGGTTATGGCATCAAAAAAAGATGTCAATCATGAAGCAACCGTCGGCGATCGGTTCATCATTTTCAGCCACACTCCCATTACAGAGGCTGGAAACGTGTTCGTCTACGGCGCAGACGCGACAGATCGTCGCAGAGCAGAAGAAGAGCTCGCCGAGCGAACAGCTCAAATTGCCGAAATGGCTCGTTTTCCAGACATGAATCCTGGTCCAGTGATCCGTTTTGCAGACGATGGAGCGATTATTCTGGCTAATCGGGCGGCTCGCGTGCTCTTCAAAGAGGATTCGCTCGTCGGGTTGAACTGGCAGAAGGTGTGCCCGGACATCACCGACGCGTTGTGGGGCAAAATTATGTCTTCTGCAAAGGACGTGATTCATGAAGCCAAGGTCAGCGAGCGATACATCACCTTTACGCACACACCTAAGACAGAAAATGGAAACGTGTTTGTCTATGGCGCTGACGTGACCGAGCAAAAAGATGCGGAACGCATGCTCGCTCAGAGCGAAAAAATGGCGACCCTCGGTACTCTGTCGGCGGGCGTCGCCCACGAACTCAACAATCCAGCGGCAGCTGCACGGCGGGGTGCGGAGCATCTGAAAGCAGCGTTTACCAGTTTTCAGAAGACGATGGTACAGGTCGGCCGATTGGAGCTGACCAACGACGAATACGACCACCTTTTGAAGCTCGATGAATTGGCTCGCACGCGGGCCAGGGCGACATCTACGCTTTCTACTCTTGCGCGCAATGATCTCGAACAGGCCATTGAAGATTGGCTGGACGACCACGATGTTGAAAACATCTGGGAAATCATCGACAATCTCGTGGAAGTCGAAATCAGCGTTGAAGAACTCGACCGACTTGCCGCGGATATTCCTAAGGATCACATTGAGCTGGTTTTATGCGCGCTGGGCCAGTCATTTGCGGTCTACCAACTTCTCCAGGAAATCCATCTTGGTACGGAGCGCATTTCATCCATTGTGGGTGCGCTCAAGGAATACTCCTACCTCGATAAAGCCGACATTCTGTCCGTCGACGTGAACACGGGGATTCGAAATACGCTGATCATCTTGAACAGCAAATTGAAGGAAGGAGTTGAGGTCATCGAAGAGCTGGACGAGGATCTTCCTGAAATTCAGGCGTTCGGTAGCGAGCTGAATCAGGTGTGGACAAATCTGATTGACAATGCTGTCGGGGCCATGGGAGGTAGCGGCACGATATGCATCCGCAGCGCTCTCTCTGATGACGGTGTCATGGTCGAAATTGAAGACAACGGCCCGGGCATTCCAAAAGAAAATCTGCAACGCATTTTCGACGCGTTCTTTACTACAAAGGCGGTCGGAGACGGGACTGGGCTCGGCCTTCACACCTGTTATTCCATCGTGGTGAACAAACACGGTGGCCGCCTTGATGTAAAATCTAAGCCAGGATGTACGTGTTTCTACGTGTGGCTGCCCCTGGTCGGCAAATCGAACGAAGCAGTCGCTAAGTAGGACGTTGGACTATACTCACCGCTATTTTCGGAGCCTTTTAGATACTAATTCCTGTACGTATCGCGTTTAGAGGTCATGCGTACATCCACTAGCGACCCAAACAGTCCAATCAACATGTTGATTTCTAAGAAATATTTCGGCGCTGCAGCGCTGGTTCTATCGATGCTTTTCCCCGCAATGGTGCTGGCTCAGGGAGGGCCGTCTCCAGATTCACCGCGCGGAATGGGCATCCGCAATTTTGTGACGTTGATGCAGGCGTCAGACGATGATCTGGAATCGGTTATCACCGATACAATCGCTCCTTCTCTGATCGAAGAAAAGGGAGACGGTTTTCTTGCCTACATCCAGGAAGTTCGGGGTCTTTTGGGGGGATTTGCGAGCCAAGGGTATCGTCCTGTCGGCCCGACGACAATCGGAACGACGCATGATCATTCTTTGGGAGCCATTGACATCGAGTTTTCTGTCGAGGACGAGAAGCCCCACAGGATTATTGAAATCAAGTTGAGTGGTGGGGCGGCAGATGGGGAAGAAGGTTCCGCTTCCGACCCGCAATAACTTTACTGGGACGCTGGAGCGATTCGTTTCGCGACCTCGAACCAGTTCGTAGTCACGTCAATTTTGAATGACTCTGAGCGCGAACCTGGGGTAAATGGTCGACTTGAGGCAGATCGTTCGTGGATAACGACGGATCCATTTGACATGAAGTCCATGGAAAAGTCAGAGTTGAAAGCGTTGATGAGGGACGAGCGCCCGGTAGGTCGAAACGAGCCGTCCAGCGATACAGGTAATCGGATGAGCAGGTTGGGATCTGCATGGTAATACAAAGCAGAGTCGGGTCCCCACAGGGCTTCGTAGGCCAGCTCCGAGGCATTGGTTGCAACGATGGTGGTCTCGTCTTCCACCGAGTACACGACGACCCGAATTGGATTCCCGTCAGACACTGCAATGAACTTTCCATCGGGAGAGAATCGTGGGTCCCGATAACTTCCCGTCATTATGATGCGATCCTCCCCAGATTCGCGATCAAGCATGTGTAGGTTACCGAATCCCTGATTATCGTGGTTGATATAGATGATCAGATTCTCGTCCGGGGAGACATCAAAACTGCCTACCAATCCTTCTGTCTCGATGGCCTCTAGTCTGAGAAGTGACGCGTTTGACCATCTCTCCAGCTTCGAATTAAACTCGAGGTACAGACTTTCGCCGTCCGCTGACCACGCAGAAAAATTAGCTTGTCCGTTTGGGGTTAATTGTCTTGTATTTCCCGTCTGTCGATCAAAAACAGAGATGTACTCTCCAACACCATTCTCGTCATTGTCCGCCGAAAACGAGATCTGTCTACCGTCGGGTGACACCCGGTGGTTAAAGTATTTTCCGGTTAGCGTCAGTTGATTTTCAGCTCCACTCGATGGATCCAAGACCACGAAATTATCCCCGAGCGATAGCACTCCGTCAGCGTTGAACTGCTTCGAGTACATGGTCCCGAACTGATCAATGGTGTAATCGCTCGCAGCACCGACTTCTGCCATGGCGATGCGGACCGCTTCTTCCAGCCCGAACGGACCCATTTTGATTTGATCTTCGAGCGTATCGCCTTCGATGAATTCCATCGCGATGAACGGACTCGGCTCCGTTCCATGAGGCGCGTTCGACGGAACAGCCTCATCGATTTGATGGATGATGGCGATGTTAGGGTGGCTGAGTGAAGCCGCGGCACGAGCTTCCCGGTAGAAGCGGGCACGATCGTCTTCATTGGAGAGCGCTGCGACCGGAAGAACCTTGATAGCCACCGTTCGGTTGAGCTTCGTGTCTTCGCCCTTGTAGACAATGCCCATCCCGCCGCGGCCAAGCTCGCCGGTAATTTTGTAATGAGATAGAGTGCTTCCGATCATGATGCAGCGGCCTAATTGTTCAGCAGTTCGGGCACATTTACGAGGAAATGGATGTCCAACTCGATGGCACTCGAATCGGGGCGATCCACGTTTTCGGCGCCAGGATTCCTGAAGGACAGGACAAAATGATCCATCTTAGGCAATGTCGCAAAGACGCCTCCAGTTCTAGAGAAGGACAGGACCATGGACATTTCTGGGGGGGCAAGTTCTCTGAAGACCGGCTCGGTCTGGACGGCGACGGAGTGTACGGAGCGGTCCGTGTCCATGGCATAAACTTTTGAGCCATCCGGTGCCCACTGGGGCTTTGTCATGCCGGACTCCCATAAGGGAAAGGGAAGACTCTCCGGGCGCTCAAGAGATTGCACAAAAATTCCACCATCATCTTCGTAGGCAATAAATTTACTGTTGGGGGAGAATTTTAGGTGGCGCGGATTGTTGTTTGGGGTTTCTATGACGAATCGGGGCTTTCCAGTGGGCAAGATGCTTAGCCGGGAAAACAAGCCGATCGTCGGCGGCACTCCTTGAGCATATCCTATATAGGCGCCATCCGGAGACACGTTGAGGTCGACGAGCCTCGGAATATTTCCCTGAAGGACAATCCGTTCTTCCCCTGTTCCGTCAGCAGCCATCACCATTACAGCATCATCTCCCGATGGCCTGGTTCGAATGAAAAAAAGCGAATCTCCCGTCACGCCCCACGCCGGATAATCGCTTCGGCCGTCTCGCGTGATGGAGCGTCTTGTCCCTTGTTCCAGATCGAGAATCACGATATCCCGACGAATGGGTATGTCCGTAGACTCCACGACAACAATGGCTGCTCGTCTACCATCTGGATGAACGTCGATACTTCTATATCTGGCCGCTGGGATCAGCTCACGAGAAGAAATCGTATTCAGACTGCCAGCAACCCTCTCGAATACCCTTGGGACGACCGGCTCCAGGAAATTGAAGGATCCAAAGTCGAATCCCGCATGCAGCACCGTGCCTTCACTCGAGGCACTCAGGCCCTCTTCTCTCAGGTTTTCGGCCAACGTCGTGATAGGACCGGTCTGCGTATACGTCTTGAAATCAATCGGGACGGCGTAAGCATTCAAATCCATGTGAATAAGAAGATGTCCCGGGTCCAGCCACTGCGCGCGTCTGCCTGGATAGTCCAGATAACCAAGGTTTTTGCCGGAGTCGATATCCCAAAACCCAATTTTGGCCGGCTCAGTGCCTCTCTCCGATGTCGCGACGACAACCTCCCCTCCGGGAAGAACGTGGGGCCAGTCCAGGTCGGATTCTCCTAAGAGGCTGTCTCTCACAACTACCTGCCTTCTTTCGCCAGTCGTAATCGAGACTTCGAACAGCGTCTGATTCTCCTCGTAAACGACGAGTTCATCATTTCGCCAATTGGCCCTCGGTCCACTTTCGCCTGTCTCAACTACGGGGACCATTGAACTCGACAGAAGCGACAACCGTACGATCTCATTACTTCCCGTCAGGAGGAGCGAAGAGCCATCATTGGAGAATTCAGGGTGGAGATAGACACTAGAAGCGGGATATCTTCTCCATTCTTGGGTGGTGAGATCAAGCGTTAGGATTCCATCCGCAATGAACGCTGCTTTGTTGCCATCTGGAGAAATGTCTGCGGCGGCGAGAGCTGCGTTGAACGACATTGTCTGCGTGAAGCGTTTCGCACTACTCTGGGCGATTTCGGGAGTGCCAGCTGGCCATAAAAACCAAATTATGACAATCAATAGTGCACCGGCGGCGGCCCAAGCGGGAGGAGGAAGGTTCACCCCTGGCGAACGCGTGACAGGAATCGCGGCAGCGCTGTGTGCCGGCATCGACGATCTCGAAAGCCCCGGCGATGCCAGATCCACGGTTCGGAGGTCAACGATCAGGTCCTTCGCGGTCTGATAACGATCATCTACTTTTTTGGCCAGTAGTTTTCCGACGATCCACTCGAGGCCCATTGGCACGCCTGTTCTGATGGCTGTGAGCGGCTGAGGGTCTTCGTTCATGATCGAATACGTGACGGCCTGCTCGTAGTCACCACCAAAGGGCAGACGCCCACTGATCAGCTCGTAAAACAGAACGCCAAGAGCCCATATATCGGTTCGGTGATCAACATTTTCACCCCGGGCCTGCTCCGGACTCATGTATGCGACCGTCCCCAGGGTCGAGCCCATTCGGGTCAGCATGGTAGAATGCCGTGTCTTGGCGAGTCCAAAATCGAGCACCTTCGCCTCTCCCTTGGCCGTCAGCATCACATTTGCCGACTTGATGTCCCTGTGAATGATGCCTTTCTCGTGCGCGGCTTCCAGTGCCAGGGCGACCTGGGACGTGATACGAACTGCTTCTTCGAGAGTGAGCGGCCCTTCATTAATGTGGTCTTCGAGAGTCTGACCATCGATGAATTCCATCGCGATGAAGGGGCGTGGCTGTTCGCTCGAACCGCCTTCGGGCACGGCTTCGTCAATTTCGTGGATCGCCGCGATGTGCTGATGATTCAGCGCTGCAGCAGACTTGGCCTCGCGGTGAAAGCGGGCCCGGTCTTCATCACTCGTGAGCGCCGTCGCCGGGAGGATTTTGAGGGCAACCGTCCGGTCGAGTTTCGTGTCCTCGGCCTTGTACACGATACCCATACCGCCGCGGCCGAGCTCGGATACGATTTTATAGTGGGAGAGGGTGGTGCCGATCATCAGTTCGTTCCGCCCTCCAACGCCGATGACCAGTTAAGAACGATATCCACCAGGACTGAAGATTCGCCGCTGCGTTTGGCAATAGCTATGCGTCCATTGTCTGATACATCGAAATAAAAGTCCGAACCCACGCTCGTTACGAGTGTCTCCTGACCATCCAAAGTAAAACCGTCATCGGTGCTCACGTCAACAACCATAAGATCATTCCGTAACCGGTAGTAAATACTCTCACCCTCTGGCCCCCATGCGGGCCGATATCCGCCCTCTCGAGTCACGATTTGTCTTGTGCCAGTCTCCATATCATGTACAAATACTTGGGTTTGTCGAGTTTGATCAGACTGATAGACAACAAAACGACTGTCTGGTGACACACGCGGATACATCTGGCCTCCGCTCTCTTCAACAAGGCGAACGGCAGTACTGTCACCCAGTGAGTATTTCCATATATCAAATCCACTTTCAAGACTGGCCTCATCGTAGACGACAAATTCTCCGGATGGTGACCAGTCGGGATCTCCCGAATTGATATCTGAACGTGTGAGCCAGGTAACTCCACACCTTCCATCGATCCGCATGTGGCCGATATTTTGACTTCCATTCAAAATTGAAGAAAACACCAACTCGCGTCCATCGGGAGACAATGAAGGCTCAAAAAACTGTTCGCCAAAACTAATCTGCCTTGAATTCCCCGAATCGAGTTCGAACAACAAGAGTTGATCCACTCCATTCTGATACCCGTTGATTTCTGAAATAATTTGATCCCCAGACGGAGAAAATTGAAATTCTTCGAAGTCCATCTGCTCCGCTATCAGAGTTCGGATCTGACCATCGCCAGTCAGCTCAGTCATTTCCAGTAGATTTCCCTGCCTGTTTGCGTATGCCGAGAGATGGCCAGACTCCGTAACTGACCAATCCCAAACCGTTACAGTCTGAAAGATGGGCTCGGCAAGACCCGTAATCTCCAGATCTTCCATTGAAAAAGGGTACGCCACCAACTGACCATTTGGACCTGTTTGAACAATAAGGTGTCCAGATTCCACATATCTTGACATCCATCCGTTCGCTTCCAGGATGCGCTTCATTCTTCCGGTGTCCATATCCATAGCCAGTGTTGCAACCTTCCCCTCAACCTCGTTTTTTGTGACGAACATGGTCTTGCCGTCTGGTGTCAAACTTCCTGTGAAAATATTGACGATAGCCGAATCTGCGGGCATGAAGGATTCTACCTGCCCCGATGGTAGGACAACATTCATTTGAGTGGAGGGCGACAGGAAGTACAAAGATCCATCATCTGCCCATATCGGAGGCTCGTTCGTAGCAGGTGCCACGGCTATTGGATCGCCTCCAATGAGATTTGCAATTTTCAGCGTTCCGTCTGATATGAATGCAATGCGGGATTCGTCTTTTGAAAAACTGGGCCAGCCGGAGTACAATGAATTCGGAATCGTAACAGACGTATTGTTTTCGAGATCGAAGACGGATAGAGAGGGTTGGGTCTGCATCTGACCAGCACCTCCCACCACGAAATATCTTCCGCTCTCAGAAAGGACCGGCCATCTGCTGACACTATAACCTTCCAATGTTTTTTGGAGATGGCGAACCGGGGGCGGATTTTGAGCGGGGCTCAAAATCCGCGTCAGACCCACACCGGCAAGCAGACCAATCGCCAAAAGTGCATAGGGCAGATACTCTTTGATTCTCCTCTGTTCAGTCTTCGACGACACCGCGCCTGGCTGATCCACAGATACATTGGTCTGAGACGTCGTGCGCGATAGGCCCATCTGGGTGAGATCGACGGTCTTCAGATCCACCAAAAGGTCCGAGGCTGACTGATACCGTTCGTCTGCTTTCTTGGCCAGCAGCTTCCCAACTATCCAATCGAGAGACATCGGAACGCCTGTTCTGATGGCCGTGAGCGGCTGAGGGTCTTCATTCATGATCGAATACGTGACCGCCTGTTCGTAGTCACCACCAAAGGGCAGACGCCCGCAAATCAATTCATAGAACAATACACCCAATGCCCAAATATCCGTCCGGTGATCAACATTATCTCCGCGGGCCTGCTCAGGGCTCATATAGGAAATGGTCCCCAAGGTCGAGCCCATCCTGGTAAGCATCGTCGAATGCCTCGTCTTCGCAAGGCCGAAATCCAGCACCTTCGCTTCGCCCTTGGCTGTTAACATCACATTTGCGGCTTTGATATCCCGGTGAATGATGTCTTTCTCGTGCGCGGCTTCCAGCGCCAGGGCGACCTGGGACGTGATGCGAACCGCTTCTTCGAGAGTGAGCGGCCCTTCCTTTATGTGGTCTTCGAGTGTCTGACCATCGATGAATTCCATCGCGATGAAGGGGCGGGGCTGCTCACTCGAACCGCCTTTGGGCACGGCTTCATCGATCTCGTGGATCGCCGCGATGTGCTGATGATTCAGCGCTGCAGCAGACTTGGCCTCGCGGTGAAAGCGGGCCCGGTCTTCATCACTCGTGAGCGCCGTCGCCGGGAGGATTTTAAGGGCAACCGTCCGGTCGAGTTTCGTGTCCTCGGCCTTGTACACGATACCCATACCGCCGCGGCCGAGCTCGGATACGATTTTATAATGAGATAGGGTGGTGCCGATCATGTGGTCTAAAGAGAATGATAGCCCATGATCGGAAGCTTCAGGTTGAATAGCAACGGATTAGACAGGCTCTTTCTTGCGATGCCACTGATAATTTCGCACATGGTCATAATCCCAGTTCACCCCACACTGAAAAGGAATCATCATCATGCCTGCCCGTTTCTCTATACCGTTGTGTGCCATGGCGCTCATTATTTCCTCTTGTGCAGAAGAAGCTTCGTACGTAGAACCCGCCAGTACGACGTACGAGGGAGAATGTCAGTCCGTATTCGAAGGCGAAATCTGCACGTGGGGGACGATGCAGGGCGAAAATGTGACCCATTTCGGAGCAACCATTCCGCTGGCATTTGTCGAAAATGCGCCGCTCGATGATCCAATGGTATTTCCGCCTCCTACCCTTGCCAGAATTTCTCTCCCCGCCGAAATCACAGAAGCTACAGGTATCGATCACCTGGGAATAAATTGGGAAGCGCATGGACATCCTCCTGGAACGTTTCTGATTCCCCACTTCGATTTTCATTTCAATACCATTCCTGGCGATGATGTCGAAGCAATCGATTGTACTGATGAAAGTAAGCCCGATGTAATTCCAGCGGCGTACGTACTTCCAGATATGGACATTCCGGAGCTCGGAGGAATTCTAGTTGGTCTGTGTGTCCCCGGTATGGGAATGCATTCGTTGAAGGAGGAGGAGATGAACGCTACTGAACCGTTCGGGGCCACGATGGTCATCGGCTATTACTCCCAGGATGTGCTCTTCGTCGAACCAATGGTTTCAAGAGATTTACTACTCGAACGGCAAGCCTTCAGTCTTGACGTTCCGGCAGTTGATCAGATGAGCAGCTGGCCTACTTCTTTCGAGGCCACATACGACGAAGAATCAATGAGCTATAACTTCGTGTTCACCATGTAGTTACGGGAGAGGTTGGCAGCGCCTTCGGCTTCTTTGTCTGAATGCGCTCGTCAATCGCGCGGAATCGTCCGCTCAAGTTCTGCGGTCCAGTTCTGCCACCATCGACTACGGTTTCTTTGATGGCCGACAGCCAATGCATGATATTTGGAATAACATCACCGCCCTCGACTTCGCTGCCGAAGCTGTTGCCGAGTACCTGGAGGAGCAACAACTGGACCCCTTCGTGCCTATGGCCCACTCGACGGGCGCTATCGTTGCCCTCAAGACGACGCTGAAGCATCCGGACCTCGTCGATGGCATTGCTTCCTCGATGACGTGAATGTGCCTGCAATGAGCCTACCATCCGACACCGGACCACGGGCGGATGTTCTGTATAGCGCCCTCGCCGATGTAGGCGTCTCGCACATCGTCGGAATCCCGGATAGTGGCTCGGCGGTGCTCTTCGACCTGATCCTCCGCGACCCGAGCATGAGCCTGGTTCCGGCGACCCGCGAGGGAGAAGCCTTTGCGATCGCGTCGGGACTCTGGCTTGGTCGCCAGCACCCGGCCGTCTTAATCCAAACCACCGGTCTGCTCGAAAGCGGCGACAGCCTCCGAGGCACGGCTGTACGTATGGGTGTTCCGCTGTTATGCCTCATTGGCTACCGCGGCTACGCCAAGATGAAGGAGGCGCACCTCGACCCCCACGCCGGCCCGCCGACCCGCACTACACTGACCCAGAGCGATGTGGACTCGGTGGCGTTACTCACCGAGCCGACGCTACGGGCCTGGGGTATCCCCTACCATTTGTACGGTACCGATCACGATGCTCCTCTTGTAGCCGAGGCCTGGGCACAGGCCCACCGAGAAGGCCGCCCGGTAGCCCTGCTCCTCACCCACGCATCTTCCTGACGACCCATGCTCACTAAAGCCCAACTCCTTGAGCCGCTGGCGCGCCTTCGTACCAACGAGGTCGTTGTCACCACGATGAGCGTCGTCCGGCCCTGGGCCCAGTATTCGGACCACAAACTCGACTTTGCCTCGGCCGACAGTGCGATGGGTCACACCGCCGACCTGGCTCTGGGCATCGCCCTGGCCCAGCCGAGCCGCACCGTCATCTGCCTCAACGGCGACGGTAGCATGCTGATGTCTCTGGGCACCCTGGCGACCATCGTCGCCTCAGGCGCTTCCAACCTTGTCCTTTTCGTGATTGACAATGGTACCTACGAGATCACGGGCAACCAGCCCGTACCGGGTGCCGGGCACCTCGACTTCGTCGCGATGGCCCAAGCAGCCGGATTCCATAATACCTATGGGTTCGACGACCCCAATGCCTACGAGGCCGCCCTTCCCGGCATCCTCCAGGGCGGTGGGCCGGTCTTCGCCTGTATCCGGGTAGAGCCGGGGACGGAAGGCCTCATCAGCCGGAGTAGTGCCGAAGAGGCTCGCTATCTGAAAATCTCACTGGCCGACTGGTCGCAGCAATTTCGTACGCTTTTGTTGAACGACACGCCGAGTTAGGGGTACCCGTTGCTTCTGGAAAGTCAAATAGCCTAAACGGCGCCAGAGATGGTCCTATAAAACTGGACAGGGTCTTAGGTGGAATCTTGCGGATTGATTATGCTGCTTCTTGAAGCGGCTGGTGATTAAAAAATACGTGATCAGGGGTCTTTCTTCCGTGTGAGCTGTGTCGCCTTTCGTTATTGAAGTAGTCGAAGTATACAGCAATGGATTTGCGGGCTTCAGCCACACTGTCATAGGCTTTAAGGTACACCTCTTCATATTTCAGGCTACGCCACAGACGTTCAACGAACACGTTGTCCATCCAGCGTCCTTTGCCATCCATAGAGATTTTGATGTCATGATTCTTCAGAACATCAGTAAAGGCCACGGGTGTGAACTGGCTGCCCTGATCCGTATTGAAGATCTCTGGCGCTCCATACACGGCGATTGCTTCTTCGAGCGCTTCCACACAGAAGTCGGTGTCCATCGTATTGGAGATCCGGCGTGAGAGTACTTTTCGGCTGTACCAGTCGATGACGGCGACCAGGTAAACGAATCCCCTTTTCATCGGAATGAATGTGATGTCGCTTGCGTAAACCTGCCGGGGCCGCGTCACGTTGAGCTTACGCAAGAGATACGGATAAATCTTGTGACCTTTTCCCGGAATCGAGGTCCGTTTCTTAGGATAAATGGCAATAAGGCCCATCAGACGCATTAATCGCCGGATTCGATGGCGGCCCACAAAAATACCTCTGTCCTCGAGCGCATCCTTCATGGTGCGCGATCCTCGCGTGGGACGTTCGATGTAGAGCTCATCCAGTTTTTTCATCACGGCCAGGTTCTCTTTGCTCTCGTCCACCGGCTTGTAATAGGCCGTTGAGCGGTTCAGCTCCAGCAGATTGCACTGCCGTTTGATGGAGAGGTCGTGGATTGGGTCGATCATTTGGCGGCGCTCACCTACTGGGTGCGACCGAGCGCTTTGGATAAAAAATCCTTCTCCATCGAAAGCTCGCCAATCTTGGCGCGAAGCTCCTTGATCTGGCCCTCCTCGTTGTGCTTTCTGGAATACCCTTTTTCAAAGACCTCTTCAGCGTCCTGAATCAGCTTCTTTTTCCACGTCTGAATCTGGTTCGGGTGAACCTGGAACTGGTCTGCCAACTCAGCCATTGTGCGATCTCCTTTGACCGCCGCCACCGCTACTTTCGCTTTGAATGTGTTGCTGTGGTTTCTTCTTTTGCGACTCATCGTTTGTATCCTTTCTTGAGGGTGATAAGATCGCAAGACTCCACCTTATTTGTTGTTCAGACTGTCCGATGAATCAGGACCATCTCTGTCTTTACTACTCGATTCCAACTGGAATCCTGTTTTTCGGCGCACTTCGCCCGCTGGATTTTAGTTGTTGAAGGAGATTTTGCAGTTCTTCCCGCTTAGATGCCTCGGTAAAAAACAGGTTGATTGTTTCGCCGGGGTCATCCGTCAAATTGTACAATTGACCAGGTGCATCAGGGGCCATTTCGGGTAAAGCGTATGGCTTCAAAATATCCCTATCATAATTATTTCCAGCAGAACCTGTGTGGTCGAGATACTTCCAGTTTCCCTGGCGAATCTGAAAATCTCCTCGAAAACTCTGGGTCAGTAAGTATGGTCTGATCGATTGATCTTTGTCCAGCGTCCCTAGCATCGCCGGCAACATATCATAACTATCCGTAGCGTCATCATCGTTGAGTTTGTAACCAACAACCGAAGCGAGCGTGGCAAAAATATCTGTGGTGTTGATCATCTGATCCGAAACCAAACCACTGGGGAAATGACCTGGCCAACGTGCGATAAAGGGGACGCGGTGTCCGCCTTCCCACCCATCACGCTTCATGCCTCTGTATCCACCGGAAGCGTCGTGATTGTGATCCTGACGCATCCAGTCTACATGAAAGGTCTCGGCGCCGTTGTCCGAGTTGAAAATGATCAGTGTGTTGTCATCAATCCCGAGCGTTTCTACCAGATCTACAACCCGACCGACCAAAACATCGAGTTCCCAAACAAAGTCACCCCGGGGGCCGGCATCTGTAGCGCCATTGAATTCAGGTGCGGGTAGCACCGGCGCGTGTGCAATCTGAGTAGAGAAGACGGCGAAAAAAGGTTGGTCGGGGCTGTTTGTTCGGTGGTTTGTTATAAACTCACGTGTCTTTTCATAAAAGAGGAGATCAGCTTCCATGAAATTATGGCCCGGAGACATCCACCCTTCATCATTATCCAAACGCCATTTACCTCCCGGATTGGGAAGGGTGTCCCTTTTATGCCTTTGACTGGCAGGGCTCTGCACCATTCCATTCTCGATGTAGATGTACAAAGGATCAGTGTTGGGGCAATTGGGTGTGATAAAAGACTCATCAAATCCTCTCTGGTTGGGACCGTCTTCCAGAGGCGTGCTTTTTTCGTAATCGATGAGGAGCGAGTTTGCAAACCCACCCCCGAGTCGTTCATTGTTTTCGTCATACCAGGTAAGCCCCACATGCCATTTACCGAAGACGCCCGTCCTGTACCCTTTTTCCCGTAGCATATCGGCAATGGTGAGTGTACCCGGCTTTAAAAAACTGGGCCCGCCGGGACCCTCAAAGGCACGGCCGCCGGCGCCGGTAGAGCGATATATCTGTTGTCCGGAATAGAGTCCATAGCGAGAAGGGGAGCAGATCGTAGATGGACTATGGGCGTCGGTAAACCGAATTCCTTCCCGAGCCAACTTATCGAGTCGAGGCGTTTTATAAGCAGACTGGGCGTTGTAAGAAGAGAGGTCCCCATATCCCAAATCATCGGCATAAATGATGATGATATTGGGCAGTTCCTGAACAACGGGCCGTTCGCATCCCGAAACGATGCAGCATACGATCATGAGCAACGACGTCTGTTTATACCTCATGTATTTGCTCGTACTATCTCCTGAATGTGTGGGTATTGCACATCGGTCTCATTCAGCTCTTCCCTGATCTTTTCAAGTTCAAGCTTCATTTCTTTAATCTGCTCGCCATATTGTGGATCGTCGTAGAGGTTGTTCATCTCAGAAGGATCGCTTTCCAGATCATAAAACTCCCAGGCGACGGGCGTGTTTTCTCGGTAACGATTGCCATCTTTGTTGTTCTGCATTCCCCAGCCAAGATCCGTTCTATCAGTCGGTACTTTGACGAAGTCTGTACCGTAAAAGAAGATCAGTTTGTAGCGGTCGCTGCGTACGCCGAAATGGGCAGGTACTGCTAGTTTGTGGGCCATGTGCATCCAATATCGATAGTAGGTAGCCGTACGCCAGTCCGCCGGTTCAGGATCGCCATCAAGCGCCGAAGCGAAACTGTGGCCCTGCATGTAGTCGGGTGTTTCGACGCCAGTAATGCTCAGTATGGTTGGCGCGAAGTCTGTGTTGTTGATGAGCCAGTTATTGACACTTCCTTTTTGGATTTTATTGGGCCAATGAACGATAAACGGCATGCGCATAGATTCTTCGTACATCCATCGCTTGTCCATCACATCATGTTCACCGAGGAAGAATCCTTGATCACCGGTGTAAATAATGACCGTATTGTCCAGTTCGCCTGTTTCTTCGAGAAAGTCGAGTAGCCGCTTAACGTTGTCATCAATTCCTTTAACACAACGCAAGTATCGTTTGAGATACGTTTGATAGGTCGACTGGACGAACTCACGCTCATCTGCTATATCGGGAGTTTCCAAATAATTTGCGAGACCCCATGGCGAATGCTCTCTCCCTATCCCTGACCCCAGATCTTTGGAGCCATCGGATCCTGCTGGTGGGTTAAAAAGGTTGTCTGGTTCAGGTATTTCAATGTCGGCAAGGTATTCGTCGTATCGTTCCGCATTCTGAAACATATCGTGCGGAGCTTTAAAATGGTGCATAAGGAAAAAGGGTTTAGAAGTATCCCGACCATTCTCTAGCCATTCCAGACTAATGTCAGTAATAGCGTCACTGGAATGCATGCCCTCCTTTGCGATCATGTTCTCAGGCCAGGGATTTTCACCCCTTACCCTGAATTCAGGGTCATAGTATTTGCCCTGACCTTTTAACACGCTGTAATAGTCGAAAGCCGCCGGTTCTTCTTTCAGATGCCATTTTCCTATCATCGCCGTTTCGTAGCCGGCTTTGCTCATTTCAGTCGGAAGAAATTGTTGGTCAGGAGCGATGTTGCCATTCAGATCCAAAACACCGTTCGTCTGAGAGTACTGTCCAGTGATGATGCTAGCCCGGCTCGGCGTACAGATAGAGTTGTTGACAAATACACGATCGAAACGCATTCCATTTCTTGCCAAAGCATCAATTTGAGGGGTGGGATTTAATTCTGCCAAAAAACTTCCATAGGCGCCAACGGCCTGAGTCGTATGGTCGTCCGACATGATAAAAATTATATTTGGACGGTCTTGTTCATCACTTGCTTCGGTGTTGGAATCAGGTGCTGAGCCATTGCAAGAAGCAAGGAGCGCCATGAATACGATGCAGTGGCGAAGCTTCATTTTGTTCTACGGGATTTGAACTTCTGTTTTGTACACGATTCCCATGCCGCCACGGCCTAGATCGGCGGAGATTTTGCAGTGGGATAGGGTGGTGCCGATCATTCGCGTACGCCTAATCCAGGGAAACGAGCTTCGGCCGCGGCCTGAACCTCTTCAGGATTGGTGATGACATCGTACTCATCATACTCTGCGACTTTCCAGGGGTTGTCAGGCAAAAGTGAGTCTAAAAATGCATTTCGGTCCCACGTTACATTATCCCGAGTACCCATTGCGTAGGAGACGTTCCAAACCCAGGGATCGAGCTCTTCGCGAGCTTGTTCAATCAAAGCATTTGCCTCATCGAATCTGCCCAGATGTCCTGAAAGAGCAGCAAAAACAGATGTGGGAATAAAGCGTTTGGCCTGTTTATCGACCAGGAATTCATATATCTCCTGAACCTCGACCATTCGTCCTTCACGCGAATAAGCTACAGCCAGAAAATATGCGATTAACGGATCCCCACTGGCCTCCAATGGCTCGAGGATGTCAATCGCCAGTTGATTTTCGCCTTTGAGCTCATGGATTTCGGCCTGTCTAAGTAAGAACGGTGGGAATCCGGGTATAAGCTCTAGTCCCTGTTGGACGCTTCGTTCCGCCTCATCCATCCTTCCAATTCGAGGAGTTAACCCCGAAAGTTGTGTACGGGTGAAAAAGGTATAGGCGGCGTATCCTGATGATGATTACGTCATTGTCAATCCGAAGATTGGAGGATACACCGCCCATGAAGACGAATAACGCACACGAGAACGAGAACTACAATAGCACAGAGGATGTGTTGACAGAAGTATTGCGAACAGGGGCCGCAAAGATGCTGGCCACAGCCGTTGAGGCCGAGGTTGAAGCTTTCTGCCAGCGCTACCAGTTCCTGCGCGACGAAGAGAATCGCCACCGCATCGTTCGCAATGGATATCTGCCAGAGAGGAAGATTTTGACTGGTATCGGGGAGGTCGCTGTAAAGATGCCCCGCATACGCGACCGTACGGGTCGGGGTGAGGATAGAATCGGTTTCCGCAGTTCGATACTACCAGCCTACCTCCGCAAGAGCCGCTCGCTTGAGGCTCTCATTCCATGGTTGTACCTGAAGGGAGTTTCAACGGGCGGCTTTGAGGCAGCGCTCTCGGCCCTTGTTGGTCCTGATGCCCCAGGGCTGACCTCCTCGACGATTGCGCGCCTGAAGACGCTTTGGACAAGGGAGCACGAAGACTGGCAAAAGCGGAGCCTGAAGGAGAAGCACTACGTCTATTTCTGGGCCGACGGTATTCACGTAAACGTACGCATGGATAAACAGAAACTGTGTCTGCTGGTCGTGATCGGCGCTACGGCCGATGGAAGGAAGGAGCTTATAGCACTCGAGGACGGCTTTCGCGAGAGCAAGCAGTCGTGGCGAGAGTTGCTCCTGGAGCTGAGGCACCGCGGGCTGGATCAAGGACCGAAGCTGGCTGTTGCCGATGGAGCCATGGGATTCTGGAGTGCTCTCGCAGAAGTTTATCCCGAGACGCGAGCCGCACGCTGTTGGGTGCACAAGACAGCAAATGTGCTCAACCGCCTGCCCAAGTCCGTTCAGAAGAAGGCAAAAGGTCACCTCACGCAGATCTATACAGCAGAAACAAAAAAGCAGGCAGAGAGCGCCCTTCTGTTTTTCATCAAAGCCTACCAGCAAAAGTATCCGAAAGCAGCAGAGATTCTGGTGAAAGACCGAGAAGAACTGCTCGCTTTTTATGACTTTCCGGCAGAACACTGGATCCATCTTCGGAGCACAAATCCGATCGAATCTACGTTCGCGACCGTGCGCCTCAGGACCGCCAAAACGAGGGGATGTCTGAGCCGAGAAACAGCTCTTGCAATGGCCTTCCGTCTATGTAAAGAGGCTCAGAAGAAGTGGAGGAAACTGAATGCACCGCACCTATTGCAACTTGTAAAAAAAGGAATCAAATTCACCGACGGAATTACATCAGAACGACACGCTGCCTAAACCTTCCATACACAACTTTTGGGCATAGCTCATTCGACAGGTGAAAAGGGTGTAAGCGAACCTTGGACTGTAATAAAGTGGCTCGCTTTCGACCACCGGCCCGAGGAGTTCAACCGCATCAACCACAAAGCCCAGTTGGAAGAGGATCCTTGCGTAACTGTGGGCTAAGCCAGGACTCCTTTCGGACAGATTGTATGCTTGTTTTGCGAGTTCAAGTGATCGTTCTACGTCCCCGAGTTTTTCAGTTATCAATGCGTCAGTATTGAGCATATTGACTGAATTGGGTTGCAGCTCTGATATGCGTTTCGATAATCGGTGGAATTCCGCAATCATTTCCGCGGAAATTTTGGCAACTCCCGATCCCACTGTTCCGCTCATTGCGCGGGCTTTCGCCACCATCGCCTCAACAAAATCAGGATCGTGAACCAGCGCCTGGTCGAAGAGTGGGATCGCGTCTGTTTGATTTCGGTTGTCTCGTTCGAACAAACCGCGCCGGTAGTAATCATAGGCAAGTTCATTGGTAGTCCCTCGCTCTATCGTTGGAAGCTGGGTTCCAAAACCTAACTCTCTGCTGAAAACCGCAGATACCGAATCTGCCACGTTGTCCTGCAAATCAAAGACTGCACCTTCTTCCGAGTTGAACTGGTAGGTCCAGATTTCGGTGTTGGATTCTGTGTCAAACAAATAGGCTGTGAGTCTTATTTGAGATCCCGATTTTTGAATCGATCCATGCATCAGATACCGGCTGTCAAGAAGAGATGCAATGTCATTCAGATCCGACTCGGAGCCTTGAAACTGGCGGGTCGAAAGGAGCGAAGGAATCCTGACACCCGCCATTTGAGAAAGGGAAGAAATCAGGGTCTCCGCAACTCCATCCCCTATATAATTACTCTCTCCTCCCGGACTTCTGTCGAAAAAAGGAATCACTGCAATTCTCGTGGAATCAGATTCGACGGGGCCCGGTGGGGAGGGCCAAAATGCGACGGCCAGGACAATGACAATGAGCACCGCGGCGAGGAGAGAAATTTGAGTCGTGCTGAGCTTCGAAGGCCGCGATGCGGGCGCCAACATCGTTGTGCCACCACTATCAGTCAAGACCTCCACGATATTGGCGGCGCTAGGTCTGAGGGTCGCATCCTTCGCCAGTGCGCGTTCCAGCAATAGATTTACATATTCCGAAAGCCCAACCGGGATGTCGGGTTCAACATTGAGAATGCTATAGATCAGTGCAGCGTCGTATTGGCCCCTGAAGGGACGCTCGCCGGTCACCATTTCATACAGAACCACGCCCAGCGACCACACATCAGAGGATGCTTCGATATTTTCGCCGCGAGCCTGCTCCGGACTCATGTAGAGGGCGGTACCAATGGTCGAGCCCGTTTTCGTCAAATCCAGCCCGCCGCTCAGCTTGGCGAGGCCAAAATCCATGATTTTGGCCTCGTTACGGGGCGTAATCATGATGTTGGCGGGCTTGATATCCCGGTGAACGATGCCGGCTTCATGTGCGCGTTCGAGTCCCGCCGCAATCTGGAGGGCGAAGTCCGTGGCGGTGCTTTCTTCCAGCTCGCCCGACTCAATCACTTCCTTGAGGCTCCGTCCTTCGACAAACTCCATTACCAGGAAGAGCTTCCCGTCATCTTCGCCTACATCGTAGAGTGTACAGATGTTGGAGTGCGTGAGCGCTGCAGCGGCCCGCGCCTCCTGCATGAATCGATCGTGCGAAGTGGAATCTGGAATGAGATGATCGGCCAGGAATTTCAGGGCAACATCACGGTTCAAGCGCGTGTCGCGGGCCTTGTATACCACACCCATCCCACCGCGGCCTAGTTCAGCCGTGATTTCGTAGTGGGATATGGTGGTACCGATCATTATTTACGGCGGCTCTCAATAATCGGTGGGGTTCAAGTTCTAGGTCGATCAGCGGACAAGCAATCTACTACAAATCATACGTGAGTCTGAGCTGGCCGAACCGGCCGATCTTTCGGCCGCCCTGATACTCTCGGTGCACATTGTTCATCAGGTTTCTGACATTGAGCCCTTAACTGAGTCCCGAAAGTTTTGATGGGAAGTCGTATTCGGCACTCGCATCGACAATGAAAAATGCGTCTACGATACCCGAGTACATGGCGATTCCTTCTACCCTTTCTGATTCGCCACGATACCGTCCTGCGGCGTAGAACGACCAGGGCTTAAAATCATATTCCAATCCGAGACTACCCAGGACCCGCGGTGTGTTCGAGGACACTAGAAAATCGGGATTATCCACACCTGCATCTTCAGGGTCAAAGATGTTGTCGTGAACCCACGAAATATTTCCGAAAACCGTCCAGTTTTCGGCAGGTCTCATTTCAAACGATGTATCTACTCCCCAGATGGTAATGGTCCCGCTCTGATTGGAAAATAGATACCAGTTTGGTGCTTCCCCTTCTCCGGGGACTCCTTCCTGAACGGGTTGCACGATGCCGATGGGCGTGTTTGGTCCTATCGGAGCTCCTCCAGCCAGCGAAATCAAGAACTCGGAAAACGCAGCCGAACTGATACCGATCGCAGAAAGCTCGGAAAGAAGCGCATCATTTCCGCTGACGCCGTCGGCCAGGGCAGCGATCAGATCATCACCCAGAGTAGGCACGAATGCGAACGGTGAATAGTTAATGATCCCACCTGAGAAATTCTTAAATCGGGACCGGTATCCTTCAATTTCGAATATGAAATTTTTCCCGATGAGGCCTTTATATCCAATCTCGATGGTCGTATTAAATCTTGGTGCTCTTCCAGGGACCGTGCTCGGAGTGAAGGGATCAAGAAACGCTCCGCTGGCTGGATCCAGTAGTCGAAATACTCCGGGCGAAAAGCCACCTACATTCGTGAGGGCAGGGCTTAATTGCGCGAGTATGATTGCTGCTTGCTGCTCCGTTGCAGAAAACCCACTCTGGCCGAGGGCTCCTGCAAGGACTGAAGCCGGAAGACCCGCGAGACCACCGTATATCCATCCATACGCTAAATCCACCGGTATTCCGGCCGCGCTTCTTGTGCCCTCCAAACCTGGAAGGATGCTGGAAATCGCTATATCCGAACCCGCGAGGGCTTCATATGCCGGGTTTCGCTCCCATTCAATATCCCGGGGGCGGGCTCGCGCTATTATTTGAACGTTTCCAAAAAGTGGGCCGACGGAAATATCTTGAAACAACTGTGACGCTTGGGGTGGGCTGAATCCGCGTATGACAGATGCCCTTATTCGATGGCCTGGCGCAGGCGTGAACACTGCTGCAAATCGGGGAGTTAGAAAGACATCCTCCAGAACGTTGTGATGATCTGCCCTGACTCCAAAATTAAGGGCTAGACGATCGATTACCTGGTGTCTCGATTGCGCGTAAAGGCCGATTTCCCGCGTGTCATCTCTTTCTTCAAATATTCCGAATAACGTGCCGCGAGAACGTGGCGTTTGCCAATCAGCGTCAGCTCCCACCACGAGATTGTTCTTCTGATTGAAGTCATAATCGTACTGCACCTGAGCTGTGTACATGAAGCTTTCGTCTATGAAGCGATCCGGAGCTCCGTCTCCGTCAAAGTCGACATCCAAAAACAGGCTATTATTTGGATTTTTAGTTTGGTAGGCATAGGACTGGGCAAAAAATCTTCCTTGTCGATATCGAATCTGGGCGTAGCTAAACTGACTCTGGTCAGCAAAAAAGCGACCAACTCCTCCCAGAGAGACTCCCGTAAGCGAGCCATAACCTGCGTTAAGAGTCAGCCGGCGTTCGTCAGTGAAGCGATACGCAATCTCTGCGTCTACCTGTGTCCGAATGAAATCGTTTTTATCAAAACCTTGATCGATCGATCGGTCCAAAACCGCCGCATCTAGAGAATCGCTACGGTCGTATGTCCAGTCGTTTCCGGCGACGTGTTGGACATTCACCTTATAGCCTATTTTGCTATTCGCTCCAGCCGTGCCCGCATGGCGAAATTCAATGCTTTGATAACTGCGCTCGCCCTGGGAGAGTGAAAGTGTCGTACCCGGATGGTCAAACGCGTCTTTCGTGACATAGTGAACGACACCAACATCGGCGCCTCCTCCGTAAAGAGATGCTCCTGGGCCTCGAATCACTTCGATTTTATCAATGTCCAGCCGGCCTGGAGCAATGTTAGCCAGGATGAGACCCCATGCCGCAAGATTGACCTGTCGGTCATTGGCTAAAAACAGCACATCGTTGCTAAAAACAGAGTTGAATCCGCGAAGGGTAATCTTAGTTGTCCCCAATCCCGTGGAAGCCGTATTTACACCTTTGATCGTGCGCAAAGCGTCCGCCGGTGACTCCCCCGCGCGATACCTGATCTCAGAACTGCCCATGACGCTCACTGAGGAAGGAGTGTCCATGAGGCGCTCTCTTCTGCGAGAACTCGTTATTTCTACTGTTCCGAGGTTGAAGCCCGTCGGTACGAGTTCAACGTCATTTTCCAGTGTCTCTCCATCCGGAAGACGTAGATCAATTGAAACACTTTCGAATCCAACGAAAGAAACTTCGAGCTTGTAGGAGGCAGTTGCCAGGGACGTGAATTCGTAGCGCCCTTCCTGGTTTGTTGCGGCGCCAGCCGTTTGATTGTTATCGGAATCCAGCAGCAGGACCGTTGCGCCCGGAAGAGTATCTCCACTCTCAGAATCCGAGATAATACCTGTAATTCTTCCGGACTGCGCGTTCAAGGAGGTAGCGAGAAACAAGCCGGCTAATGTGAAGGATATCAGCCTTCTACAGTGCTCAACGGTCATGGTAGCACCCGAATGGTTGGTCTTTGGGGTGTAAGACGCTTAAAACATAACGATTTACACCCGAAGTACAAGGAATAGGCCCACTTAGTTGGGTGCACATCCTGGGTTGCACCTCGCATGGCGGACGTTGCAGGCGGAATTACACAACCATCAGTTGCTCAATGACTTAGCATACGTCTCGACCTCGTCCCGATTCATGAGCATACCGCCCCGATTGAATCGTGCTGTGAGCCATGCGTCATTGGGCATCGCCTTGCGGACGAGTGCTTCGAAGCGCGGATCATTTCGAATGTCCTGGTCCCATATATAAGACCCTATCGAAATGGCCCAGATTGATTTAAGATTAACCGCTTCTTCCAGCAGAGCAAGCGCGTTTTCCTTTTCGTCGTTGAACTGATATAGAATAGCACGCGCGACTTGAAACCTTGGCTCTGTTTCATCTGCTCGTTCGATTAATTCGAGAGCTTCGTTCAGAATCTCAGCCTTTCCTGCTCCCGATGCTGCCATGCCCTGATACATCCTCAGGAACACGTTTGTGGGATCAAATCCAACCATCATGGTGAAGTGTTCGAGCGCAGCATCAAATTGTTCACGCATGAGCAGTGTTTCGCCGTATCTGATCAGAATCATCGGACTGTTGGGATAGACTTTTCCAAGCAGTGATATGATTTCCTCCGCCTCATCTAGATAACCCGCTCGCATCAACATGTGCGCAGACAATTCCCCCCTCGAAATATCGTATTTCTGGTTCCCAATTCGCTCGAAAATCGCCCTTTTATAGTCCGAAAATTCTGCTAGATAGTACTTCTGCCACCAATTATCCCTCAAACCCACTTCCTCGGCACGCCTATTGTCTTCAAAACTGGCCTCCCAATCCAGATTGAAACTGGCAGAAAAGAGTGACCTTTGCCCCCAGGAATGCATGCTTTCTGGATTTAGCTCCACGGCCCGATCAATGTGTTTCCAGATCAGATCTAATGTCGGTTGAGCTGGCTCTAAACCAAATGCGAGTCTCTTACCTAAAACAGTTGCCAGAGACAAGTGCGCCTCCGCAAACGTGGAATCAATTTCGAGAGCCCGTTCAAAAAAGGTCAGAGCCGTACCGCCTGTTCGTGGATCTGCTCGGTAATGCAATCCTTTTAAATAATTCTCATAGGCTTTCGGGTCCACACTTCTGGCGCCACTTTCCCTCTGTGCTCGAAGAATCTCAATTTCCATCGCTGTCAAAATCTGACCTTTTATTCGGTCCTGGAGCTCGAATAGTTGATCAAAAGGTTCGTTGAATTGATCATTCCAGATTCGGAGTCCGCCTTTTGTTTCGGCCAGAGAAGCTGTAATTCGAATGTTTACACCATCGCTAGCAACCGTGCATCTGAGCACATAATCAACGCCTAGCTCATCACCTATTGTGACAGCATCGGCAGAATTGGACTTGAAATACTGGGTCGCACCAAATTCTGAAACCTGAATTTGTCCGTAGTCTGAAAGTGAAATGGAAAGCCCCTCGGCGAGCCCGTTTCCGAACCAGTCGTTTTCCCTGTTGGGGCTATTGTCGTCGCAGGGAATGATCGCGATGCCTGTAAGCCTGCTGGATGAGTTGGCGCGTTGCGGGACAGACCACCAAATGAGGGCTCCAACTACAAATGCACCAATCGCCAGAGCGACAGTGCGCACGGAAAGCGTGGGACGAGAAGACGGTTTCGCCCGAGTGGATCTGGCTGATGCGTCGGCAGAGCCTGATGCTGCAACAGTGCCTGCAGTACTCCCAAGCCTTGTAGCCAATTCTTCAGCCGTCACTCGATCGGTCGCCTCCTTCGAAAGACACGACTGCACAAGGTCTGCTATATTCCCGGAATACCCTCGAGGCGTGGAGCCTCGACATTTAGTATTGAGTAGACCACCGCCGACGGATATGATCCTTCAAACGGGCGATCGCCGCTCAACATTTCATACATGACCACTCCCAAGGACCACACATCTGATGCAGAAGTGGCGGTTTCTCCCCTCGTCTGTTCAGGAGACATGTAAGCCATCGTTCCAAGTGTTGATCCTGTCACTGTCAGATCAACTGCACCTGCAAGCTTCGCCAGTCCAAAGTCGAGTATTTTCAAACTCCCGCCGTCGGGAATCATCATGTTCGCGGGTTTGATGTCGCGGTGAATGATGCCCGCGCGATGTGCCTCAGCGAGTGCTGAAGCAGCCTGGGATGCGTACCGAATGGCGTCCGATTCGGGCAACGCGCCTTCGTCTATCAAATCATGCAATGCACTTCCGTCGTAATACGCAATGACCAAGTACATCTGGCCATCTTCGGTCACGCCGACATCATGCACTGCGCCAATGTGATCGTGGTTCAGTGCCGAGGCTGCGCGCGCCTCCTGTTCAAATCGAGCTTGGGCCTTTTCGTCACCTTTTAAATGTCCGGCAAGCACTTTAACGGCGACGTCCCGATTCAGACGCGTATCGCGGGCTTTGTAGACCACGCCCATCCCGCCGCGGCCTAGTTCAGCCGTGATCTCGTAATGGGATATGGTGGTTCCGATCATTTGTCAGTCTGGCCATATAGCGTCCGCCAGTCCAAGGCGTTTGCTTCAACTTCTTCAGGATTCAGCAATCCGCCGCCCCGCGAGAACTTTGCATAGGACCAGGCATCTCCTGGCATGGTTTCCTTCATTATTTTGATGAATCGCGGATGAGATCTGACTTCAGGGAGCGGTATGTAGTACCAGAAGCAATACGCCCAGATGGCATTCACCTCGACTCCCTCTTCCAACAATTCGATTGATTCTTCGATTTCGCCCAGAGAGGCCTTCATGAATGCTCTGGACATGTGAAAACGCGGGGTTGGCAAAGAGGCATCAAGGCGTTCAATCACAGACAGCGCTTCTCGAACCAGGTTCATGTCGCCAACCGCCGCGGCAGCAATTCCCTGGTACGTTCGAACAAATGGATCGTTACCAGCACCCGCTTCTACCATTGCATTGAAGATCACTAGGGCTTGCTGGTATTCCTCTTTCATGAGTGCAAGTTCTCCCCGTCGAAGCCCGAATAAAGGCTCTTCAGCGTGGTACTTTTCGGCTCTGGAAAGAATTATTTCTGTCTCCGCCAGATATCCAGCTCTCATCAGATAGTGGGCATTTCCCAAACTGAGCCCGGAAGAACTCGCGTTTAGCCGAGCATACTCCATTATGTCTGATCTGGCCTGAGATAGATTTCCGGTCAGCATATCGATAACGTGCCCCGGATACGGGTCGCCTTTTTCTAAAGCCAGGGACGCTGTTTGAAGTGCAGCATCCCAATCATTATCGATCATTAGTTGGCCCAAGGACAACAATGTAAAAATCCTGGAAAAGTCGGGATCCAGACTAAGAATCTTATTAACGTGATGGTTGAAAATGGTAGAGGCGGATTCAAGATCCATAGCACCAAAGCCAGCCATGTTCAAAATGGTGCTTGCCTTCCGAAAGTGGGCCCGAAGAAACGTTGAATCTTTCGATAGCGCGAGATCCATGTATCGAATCAAGGTTGGCCAACCCTCCAAATTATCGTACTCGAACGCTCGCAAATAGTAGTCATATGCTCGCGGATCAACTTCATCGGCATCACCATCTCGCAATCGCCTCAGGAGCGGGATTCGCATTTTCCCAATAATTTGATCACGCATTCTCCTTTGTAAGGCCAGAACACGGTCGAATTGGTCTTCAAAAGATTCTCCCCACAGCAACTCTCCCGAGTTGGTCTCCGTCAGTTCCGCTCGGACTATGATCTGGTCGAGGTCTCTGGTAATCCAGCAATTGACGACATAGTCTACGCCTAGCGCCTCTCCGATTTCTACAGCGGTCGCTGAATTGTCCCTGAAGTAGCCCGTCGCCGTGCTTTCTGGAATTTTGAGCTGTGAATAATACCGGAGATCCTCTGAGATCACGTGGGCCAATCCGATACCGAGGCCACCACCACTCTCAACAGGGCTAAGATCTTCGCATGGAATGACAGCGATTCCTGTTTTTTCAGTTGGTTCGGAGCTTCTTTCGGATGACAAAAATTGGTATCCGAAGGATCCGACGACTAATACGGAAACCGCCGCGGCGAGCGTTTTCCATCTTATTGTTGCAGAACCAGCAGTCGGCGTCGTGGCTTCCGACGACGGGGAAGCCTTAACTGACAATGCTGAAGCAACGTCCCCGGCAGCGGGTCTATTGGCAGCATCTTTCGCCAGCATGCTGCGCAGATGACCTACGATAGGATTTACTCGTTCATGCGCAAAATCCGGTTCGACATTCAGAATGCCATAGATCAGTGCCGCGTCGTATTGGCCCTTGAAGGGCCTTTCGCCTACCAACATCTCGTAAAGGACCACGCCCAGAGACCACACATCCGATGCGGAATCTAATACTTCGCCCCGGGCTTGTTCTGGGCTCATGTACAGCGCCGTTCCGACCGTTGAGCCTGTTTTGGTCAAATCAAGCCCACCACTCAGCTTCGCTAGGCCAAAATCCATAATTTTGGCCTCATTTCGAGGCGTAATCATGATATTCGCGGGTTTAATATCCCTGTGAACGATTCCTGCTTCATGTGCTCGTTCCAGTCCCGTTGCAATCTGGAGGGCGTAGTCCGTTGCTGTTGTCTCATCCAACTCGCCCGAATCAATGATTTCTTTCAGGCTTCGCCCTTCAACAAATTCCATCACCAAGAACAGCTTACCATCCTCTTCCCCAACATCGTGCAGCGTGCAAATATTTGCATGGTTCAGCGCCGCAGCCGCACGTGCCTCTTGCATGAAGCGATCATGTGACTTCTCGTCCGGAATCAGATGATCAACCAGAAATTTGAGCGCCACGTCCCGATTCAGACGTGTATCACGGGCTTTGTAGACCACGCCCATCCCGCCGCGGCCTAGTTCAGCCGTGATCTCGTAATGGGATATGGTGGTTCCGATCATTAAGGCTTCTGAGGTGGATCCAGCCAGTATCGCTCAAGGGAGTTGAAAGGGCAAGAAGGCAAGGTCGTGTGACGCATTTGATCTGGCGTCGTCTAAATGTCCTGCCTTGCCAGCGGTGATGGCTGGTGGACACCAAAAGGGTAAGCCCTTGAAGGACACGATCAATCACTGTACTATGGATGGTTGGTCCACACTCGCCCAAATGGACCATTTCCTCCCGAAATAACCGAGAAGTCCAGTGCTATTCCGAAATCGAATGTTTTCGCTGATTTGTAGCCTCGTTCTGTTGACCGCCTGTGGTGAAATGCCCAAAAACGGCGCAACCGAAGTGAATGATGCGCAGGGATCATCTCTCGGTAGTGTCGCGATTGCAGATGTGTGCAATCCAGAAGCCCAAACACAACTCCGTAGAGGCGTGGCCCTCTTTCACAGCATGACGTATGGCGGTGCAAGACAAGAATTTGCCGCCGCGTCGGAGATCGACTCAACATGTGTTCTCGCGAAATGGGGAGAAGCCCTGACGCTGTTTCACCCTCTCTGGCCTGATGTGCCCACAGGTGCAGACCTCCAGCGGGGAAATGGGCTTTTAAGCGAAGCTCGCGCCATGAGAGAAGTATCTGGGCTTGAAGATGCCTACCTGACGGCAGCCGAGGCGTATTTCACCGACGCGGAAAACTACACGGAGAATGAGCGGCTCCTCAAATACGCGAGTGCGTGGGAGCAGGTAGCAGAATCGTTCCCTGCCGACGTGGAGGCGAAACTTCTACATTCACTGTCAATGATTGCAATCGCACCGGCCTCTGAAAATCGTCTAGAGATGCAAGAGCGAGCGAGTAGCATGGCGAAAGAGGTTTTGGCCGAGGTGCCCGATCATCCTGGAGCTCTCCATTACATTATTCATGCAAACGACCTGCCTCAACTGGCAAATGACGGCCTTCCAGCGGCGCGAGAGTACGGTATGGTCGCCCCAGAGAACTCGCATGCCCTGCATATGACCTCCCATATTTTCACGCGGGTTGGATCGTGGGAAGAGTCGATTGATTACAACACCCGGGCAGCGGCTTTGGCTTTTGATAGTCCAATGAATGGAGCTCTCTCTATTCATTATTTACATGCTTCGGATTATCTCGTTTACGCCCATCTTCAGCGGGGCGAAGACGAAGGCGCAGCGATGGTATGGAATCAGATGGCTCGACAGGAGGGTCCGGTATATAATCATGCGGCAAGCGCGTATGCCTACGCGGCGGTTCCTGCTCGTATCGCTCTGGAACGTCAGGATTGGGCGAGTGCCAGCAAACTGAGCGCAGGCTGGCCATCGACAATCATGTGGGAGCAATATCCGCATCTGGAGGCTATCGTCGTGTTTGCAGGGGGAGTCGGTGCGGCCCGAACCGGACAGACAGCAAAAGCCTCTAAGGCGATGGCGCGACTCGAAAGCTTGGAGGCTCTGTCTCGTGAGGTGCCGGGGCAATATGATTGGGCGACACAGGTTGAAATACAGAAACTTGCGCTTCAGGCCTGGATTGAGTTTGATTCGGGCGACAGGAAAGAAGCGCTCAGCACTATGACCCAAGCATCCGAACTGGAAGCCACGACCACCAAAAATCCGGTGACACCAGGTGAGGTCCTGCCAGCCGCTGAGATGTTGGGCGATATGCTTCTCGAACTGGATCAGCCCGAACAGGCAATCCAAGCCTACGCGTTAGCGCTGTCTCGCACGCCAAACCGACTGAACAGCCTATATGGATCGGGAAGGGCAGCTGAAATGAGTGGCAATGCAGTGGCTGCAGGAGAGTATTTCGCCATATTGGTTGAAATTGCTACAGCAGAATCTTCGCTCGACCGGGTCGAATACGCTCGAAATGCAATAGATGGAGACTGAATCGGCTTCATGGACGGGCGTGTCGCACACCCTCAACATTTGGACGGTCGTCTCGTAACTGCCTCCTATGAATACTCTCCCTCCAAGACTCGCGCGGATTCACGCGTGGGCGAAAGCACAACCGTGGCTGAGCAGATTCACATTGATGAATCGATTGCTCTTGGCCATGGCCTTCATTCCGATGGGCTCGTCAAAGCTACCGGCCATCGGTTCACGACGCTCCCAGTCGATAATCCCGTTGGATTCTTCTTTGAGGCCATGTTTCAGACAGGCCCATTCTGGTACTTCATTGGGTTCTGTCAGATCGTAGCGGACGTGCTTCTGCTGATACCTGCGACATCAACATTGGGCGCGGTGTTTTTTCTGCCGATTGGGCTCAGTGTACTTCTGGTCACCTGGGGAATCGGTTTCGGGGGAACGGTATACATCACCGCCGGAATGCTGCTTTCCGCAATTTACCTGCTCTGCTGGGATGCAGATAAGATATGGAGCGCTGGATCCAGGCTGCTTGATCGCACATCCGAGCCCAAACTCCTCGAAGGAGCCGGATTGATGGAAAAAACGGGATGGATATCAGGCGGCCTGGTCGGGATGGCTCTACTGATGACTACGCGTGGTTTCATCCCCGCATCATTTCGGGTTGAACTCTTCTTTATCGGTCTCGCATCCGCCGGACTGGTCCTATTGAGTTGGATAGTCGCGATTTTCAGAGGGCTGAGGAAAAAGTGAGGGCGACCGAGGCTCTCTACTTGTAGGAAGAAGGTCTCGTAACGCCTTCATACAGGTTCTGAAGGACAAAGTCCGCAGGGAGTAAATCGGCCATCCAACCAGTCCATTTTTCAGGAATCCCGGCGGCAATAACCTCATTCTGCGTCATGCCATCCGCGATGGCCGACTCAACATAGTCGATCATTCCCGTCAGCATTTCAAGAAAGCCTTCCAGATCCTGGTAGGTCGAAGGCCTACCATGGCCGGGCACAATCTTGGTGTCCTCGTTGAGCCTTTCCAGTAAAAACTTGACGGCTTCAACCGACGCGTAAAGATCGCCGCCGCTCGCTAGTCGGTGATCGGAATGAACGGCACATACAAATCGCCCAGTACTGCGACATTTGATTCAGTGAAGATGACTACGATGTCCGTATCCGTATGGGAGTCAGGCAGATAGACGAGATCAATTCGCTCCCCGTTGAAATACATCGACATCGTTTCTGTAAACGTGATGTCGGGCATCGCCTCCGGTTCGCGCGGCGGCATTTCGCGCGTATACATGGTGGCGCCGTCGCGGAGTCGATCTCTAGTCTTTTCGTGTGCTATTATGGTCGTCGTTTCTGAAAACGCATCGTTTGCTCCCGAGTGGTGCCAGTGGGTGTTGATGATAAACAGGGGTTCACCGCCTCCAAGGCTGGCAAGTGCGTTGCGAACTGCGTCAACGGTCTCAGGAAAACCGTCATCTACCAGAAGTACCCCATCTTCGCCGATGGAAGCCGCGATCACGTCTCCGGCCCCTTCGAGCATATGAACATTGCCCGCCATGTGCACGGTGGTCACAGAATCAGCAAACTGAGCAAGGGTAGGGGAGGGCAAGACGAGGCATGAAAAAAGGAAACCGAACAAAAAAGACGGATAGCGAAAATTCATCGAGTTATGCTGTGATGTGACGGGAGATGATTGAAGAGGTAGTGAGGCGTGCGAATATGACCACCGGCTACGTGATCAAAGAAAGCGAGTTTCGCGACTCGCGTCGTCCGCAACGAGCAATTTTGGTAACTCTGAACGGAAATTCGATAGTATCAGCGGCAGATTTCGGGTCGCGCTCCGCAAGGGCATATCGACTAAAAATCGTCGAATCAACGATATCAAAGGAACTAATGTTAGAATTATACATAGTGTATAAATGATTATACATAGTGTGTAAATAAAATGTCGCATCGAGAAGCCTCAGAAAGGCAAGCGCGCCTGGATTTTCTGATTGAGAGCGCCAGCCGGACCTTCGCGGTTCATGGTGTGGACGACTCTTCCCTTGATCTAATTGCCCGCGAAGCCGAATACACAAGGCGGACGCTGTACTCTTATTTCACAGGCCGGGATGAAATCGTATTGTCTGTATTTCTTCGCGATCTGAAATCCCGGATAGCGATTCACGAAGAAGCGGTACGAACGGTTCGCGGTGGTTTGAACAAGCTCATCAAATGGGCCGATTCGTACATGTGCTATTCGATGCAAAATCCTGATTCGTTCAAGCTCCAATCTTACGTTGACTACGAAGGCATCAATCGAGATCGAATCGATGCCGATCTAATTCGGGATTTCAACAACGCGAATGAGCAACTAGCAGAACAGCTCCGGTCCATATTCCGGGAAGGCGTTCGAGAAGGATGCTTCATGCCCGGTCTGAATATTGATCTCTGCGTAAGTCAATTCGTCTATTCAGTACGAGCAATTCTGGGTCGGGCTTTATCTGATAGTTACTCTGTTCCTTCCGTTGATCGGGAGTACTACTTCCTCAATTTCCTCGGCGTATTTATCCACGGGATTGAGAAAAATTGAATCCAGACGGCTGAGCTATCGGTCCAGAGATGCGCTGAGTGGAGAGAAGCCGATACCGTCGGGCCAAGCGCCAGTGTCGAATCGGCCCACCTCCTCAAGCGTGGCGAGATCCAACGCCAATACCTGATTCAGCCCTTGAAGGGAGATGTAAGCGTACTGACCGTTTGGCGTGATGACGAGTCCTTCGGGTGAGGCAGATCCACTGAACTCGGCCGCGCTGATGGCTCCATCACTCGCAATCTTGATCGTGTCGAATAACTCGAGAGATCTTGCGTTCACGACTCTTATCTCGCTCCTCATTGGGTCACCCAGTAAGGCCAGCGCCCCGTCCGGCGTGACCGCTATGCGGTAGGGGAATCCAAAATCGGAATAGGTCGCTTCTATTTCTCCAGAGGAGACATTTACTACAGACACTGTTTTGGCTGCATTGCTTCCCACCCACGCTCGATGGCCGGACGGAGACATGGCGATTCCTTCCACCATGGGCGCTACCTCGATGACCCGTCCTCGTGTCCGCGTGACTCCATCAATTTCCGTGATTGTACCGTCCACGATGTTAGTGGTGAACATGCTCCTTCCACTCAGACTCGAAGCCAACATGTGCGATGCCCTCTGCGTGGTGGAGACCGTATCCACAATCTCCCCGCTCCGAATGTCCAGAAACAAGACAACTCCTCGAACTTCGCTCGTGACGGCAACCAGCGTGTCACCCGGCATAAAAAACGCGCCATGGGGTCGTTGGTATAGGCCCAGGTCGAATCGTTCTTCAATCTTTGCTTCGGGGACGTTGATGAGAGTCAGTGAGCTTCCAATAGATGCGCGGTTACCGTAATTCGTAACGATTGCCCACTTTCCGGAAGACGATACGGTTACTTCATGAGGAGCGGGGCCCGACTCCAGGGTGACGATTTTTTCTCGGGAAGCTGCGTCGAAAAGCTCCACTGTGTCCGCAGCCATATTCGCGGATATCACGGTGCCGGTTTCCTGGGCCTCAGCAATCTGGAGTGGAAAGAAGAAGACCAGGATAAGTAGGAAGGTGGGTATCTGTCGCATAAGGATATCGAATGGCTCGTGGTGAGCGGTCTCTTAAATTCTGCCCGGTTCGAAGGCCAATAAAATGAAAAATGCCGGTCGCCCCAACACTCGAACAAAAAAGTTCGAATGCGACCCAGTGCACCGCTGGGGTCGGCCGGCAAATTTACTATCAAGTAGTTGTGAGCCAACGCTTCCGGGGCCCCGCACTACAAAGGGCGACCGGGAACGGGGTCAGTGGACTCAGCTTAGTGATCACTGCCTTGAGCGATCCTTTCCCACAAACACAGCTACGGGCATGAAGGCCCGTCGTTTCGGCGAATTGCCTACGGTGTGACCAATCGAATAAATTATGGGATGAGGCTGCACTCAATAGAAATCTGACCGCCGCACATTCAGTTCTGACTGTGGACTAAGAGAGGTACATCTGCACCATCAGGATCAGATCCATGTATGCGTGCGCGATGATGACGACCCAGAGATTGCGCTTTGCTTTTATCCAGGCGATGGCAAGCGCGGCTCCCATGAAGGTCGTCTGGACGATGCCCATCAACCCCCACGTGTAGTGCGCCAGGCCGAATGCGAGGCTGCTTATTGCTACGGCCCAGATCCAGGCCTGCTTGTGACCGCCCATCATTTCGGCTATTCGGGTGGTCAGAAATCCGCGATATACAAACTCTTCTCCGAACGACGAGGCGACGAAGACACCGGAGAGCGCCAGCAAGAGCATGGGAAGATTTCCGGAAATGAATTCGTAGGAACTCATGTCAGCCGATTCCGGAATACCCGTGATGTTGGCCATGATGATGGAGCCGACTATGAAGGCCGCGATGGCGAATACAAAGGCCAACAGCGAGGCGCCAATGAGTCGGAGCCAGTTTTTGATGGGACGAATTCCGCAATGAGCCCAGCTCTCGCCGCGGCGTCTGAGCGCCAGGGCTACGATGGAGATCATCGCGATGTTCGCAACCCAGATGACCAGCTGAACGGCAAGGAAATTGTCGCCCGCCAGGGGTAGGCCGACAACGATGATGACGAGGGCCGCGCCGAAGACGGCGGCTATTTCTAACACGCGTGAGAACTGCTTGGGCATGATTTGGTCAGGTTGCGTAGGGTGGATTTTTGAGGAGGGCAATGGCTTCTTCGCACCAGGTGATGCGCGCTTCGGCTTTGAGTATTCCTTGCCGAATGCTCAACAGGAAAATCAGTGTCTGTTCGCGAACCGCTTGTTTTTGACGCCCGCCGGAGAGGCCTTCGGGCTCGAGCCATTTGATGTCATCTGCAAACTGTCCTGATTCTAGCGCCGGTTTGGTTTCGTCGTACTCGCGAAGCAACTGTGTCCGTCGCTGAGATTGCTGCTTTCGAAAGTCCTCGATGAGTGAAATTGTTTGTGCGGTATCGCGTTGGCCACCCAGGAAGAGCTTCAACTGCATCTCGTCTCTCTGGACAGAGAGATCGACCCGCTGCTTCATCCAGTCGTCGAAAGCACGCTGACCTGCAGGTGTGATGTTGAACAGATTTCGTTGACGGGCACCGGCTCCCGTTCCGACTTCTGTTGTGGCGTAGCCGGCTTCGACGAGCTTTTTGAGGGTGGGATAGATCTGCCCGTAGCTGATCGTCCAGAAGTAGGAGAGCGAGATATCGACGAGATTCTTGATATCGTAGCCGGACATCGGCTTCCAACTAAGGAAGCCGAGGATCGCAAACCACGTTTTTCCTTTTTCTGACATTAATTCTGCCGACCTGGTCGTTTGTATATATCACAGTGATATATACTGGATATGTTTTGGATAGTTGCGGCAGGACCAGTTGGAGTTTTTCTCAAAAAAGAGCAAGACCGAACGAAACTATCGTAATGCGTAATAGTATTACACTACAATCGTAATTCAACATGGCGTAAGAATATGAATGTGCACTGGAAAGGGAATATTTTCGATGAGATCAGGGAAAAGCTCGAGGGCTTCAGCATCGACATCGAGGACATGTGCGGACCCGATTTTGACAAATCGAAGATCAAAATCGTCTGCGTAGCCCCAGGTCTAGCGGATAGTGTCAAGGAAATGGGGAGGGCCATCCGGGATCAGGTGGTCATGGTTCGCATCGATGAAGACAGCAGCAAGTCGCTTGATGCATGGGTAGAGGCGGGAGCAGTAAAGAGCCGCTCGGAGGCCGCTGCCCTGTTTATCCGCGAAGGGTTGAAGGTTCGCGGAAGCGAACTCGAAAAGCTTCAGGACACGCTGAAGGATGTAGAAGCCGCCAAACAGCGCCTACGGGATAAGGCCAAGAATATTTTCGGCGAAGACGAAGACGAAGAGGGGGAGAGCGAAGCAGAGGACGGGGAGAGCGAATCAGATGACAAATCGGATTAGAGTCGACGCAGCAGGCGCGGCGCGGGGCATGACATTTCAGTGCTATCGGGAGATGCGGTCGCTATAAATCAGGCCGCTGCTGATCAGCGATGTCGTTCAGGAATGTCCCGACCGCCCGTCTGTTTTTCAGCAGGACAACCCTGGTATCTCCAGGCGCCTCGGCCAACCGCTGCATGATGAGGGGCCTGCGCCTCTGCCGGAACGTCAGGATATACCAGATGAACACCAGGTCCAGCATCTCGGAGTTTCCGTCCGTCATGTCTGGGCGCGACTTCCCCTGATACTGAAAAAATCTTTTTATCACATTCCACAAGCAGTGAGTTGTTGGCAGATCCAAAAAGAGAATCGTGTCAGCGCGCGCGATGCGAGCCTCCATCGTGCTGCCATAGTTCCCGTCGATCAGCCATCTGTCTCCTGAAATTATTTGCTCCTGCTTCTTGAAGAAGGCATTTCTTTCGACCTTGACCCACCCCGGATCCCAGAACAGCCTATCCAGGTGGTGTACGGGGATGGACAGTAAATCTCCCAGCTGGTGAGAAAGTGTCGTCTTTCCAGAGCCGCCGCATCCGATAACAATTATTCTTTCCATCTTTTGCAATTCGATCGAAGATTCGGCCCAGCAAAGTACAGCACGAGATGAAAATCATCCGTTCAGAATGGCGTGCACTTTCTGCTGGAGCACTGGAATCACATCGTCCTCGAACCAGGGATTGCGTTTGAACCACGCAATATTTCGGGGGCTTGGGTGAGGCAGAGGCAGTTGAGACGGCCAGTAGGACTCCCAGTCAGCAACAACGTCGGTTAGTCGTTTGCCTTTGCTGTTGAGGTGGTAGGCCTGGGCATACATTCCAAGGATAAGTGTTAACTCTATGTTGGGTAACGCGTTGAGTAGCGGTTCGCGCCAGGCAGGGGCACATTCCGGTCGGGGAGGAAGGTCGCCGGACTTCCCGGTACCCGGATAGCAGAAGCCCATCGGGACTATGGCGAGCAGACGGGAATCGTAAAACTGTTCGGGCGTCATGTCCAGCCATTTTCGAAGCCTGACGCCGCTCGGATCGTCAAAAGGTTTGCCCGATCTGTGAACACGAATGCCCGGCGCCTGGCCGACGACAAGAATTCTCGCATCCTGGTGGGCTTGAACGACGGGGCGAGGGCCCAGGGGGAGGTGTGCCTTGCAAATGCGGCAGGCCCGGATATCTTTCAGCAGGTGATCCAGCAATAAGGTCGACATGACTGCAAAGCTACAAATCCTACTGCATCGTAGCACCAGCGCTTGCGGCCTCCGTAGGATCAAATCAGTTCAAAGGCGGGATGATCTGGTCGATTTGTTTTCCCCAGTTCAGAACGACACGTATTTCACCAGTCATTGATCCGTAAGTATCTCTGTCAAAGAGGAGAACTCTGCCATCAGGATGAATATCGTATTCACCCATCGTGCCGGTGTTGTAGTGAAAATAGTAGTGCCCGTCAATAATCTGGGTCGGAACGCCCGGATCAGGCCCGTCCTCAAACCGGATCGGTACTTCAAACAACCGATCTTTGTTGATGTAAACGATCGAGTTGCCGTTGGGTGTCCATCTGGCCTTCAATCCACCGCCATTCGACACTTTCGTCTGGCCTCCGCCAGGAGCTACGGAAGTAATCCACACCTCCTGCGTTCCTGACCGATCCGACGTGTACGCAATCCACCTGCCATCAGGAGAAAATCTTCCGTCTTCTTCATCAAAATTACTGCTCAGGAATGGGGTGACGCTACCTGTTTCCACGTCGTATAAAAGAAGCTCCCTGCCACCTTCATCGTCCAGCTTGAGTTCAGTGATCAAGATGGTCTTGCCATCGGGAGACCATGAATCGGGTCCCGACCAGTTCTCAGTTTCGTACAAAACCTCCACTTCATCAGAGAGGTCAATCGATCTCCACATCACGGCGCCAATGGACGTCTCGTCGCTCTCAGCAGAAAATACTACCCTCTCTCCATTTGGGCTCCAGACCGGCGTCCAGACATTTGCTGATGTCATGATGGGTGTTACTCTTCCCGTTTGCGTATCTACGATTTCCAGCTCGCGTATGGCTGATTGAGGATTTTGGAAATCGACAGCTACATGGCGTCCATTAGGGGAAATGACCGGGCTGTAGTACAATTTTTTATCGACATTCAGTGTGTCGATCACATCATCTCCGTCTCTGGAGTGGTAGGCGAGCTTCCATCCAAAATCTGACTGTTCTCCAGAAATAAAAATCAGATGGCCCATACTGGAAACATCATACTGAGCGACGGCCTGAAGCGACCATATGGCTTCATTCGAGACGGGAACAGGCCCCTCAATTTTGTGAGGATCATTTGGATCAATGCGGCCCGCGATCAGCGTGCCGCTCTGGGAAAACACCAGAATGTCAGGTTCAACAAATTTTGGGTCCGTCCCGCCAGCAAAGATCAAGCGTTCTTCACCACTTTCCATATCAAGCGCCATCAAGGATGCATTTGACCATCCAAGTGCAGCCTGAACCTTGGCATACATCAGAAATCGACCACCAGGCAGAAGAAGAGGAGTACCGTAGTATGTTGTGGTCGAACTGTCAGGCAGCACTACTTTCGAAGAACGTTGTCCTGAAACGGGAGTACTGACAATTCCCTGATTGCCGAACGCTGCATAAATGTTGCCGTTGCGTGCCCACGAATGACCGGTTCCGCCGACATGGGAACCGGACACTGTAAAGGGGACCCCGCCTTCAGATGTAACAATCGACATAATTCCATTCACATCGATAAATCCGATTCGATTGCCGCTCGGCTCAACCATCGGAGTATGCGGACCTAGACCAAATTCACTGAAAATCGGTCTTGCCTCCGCAAAGACATCGGTTCGGCCGCTGTAAAGATCGCCCGACGAGGCCACTGAGATCCATTTTCCGTCTTCCGAAATCGAAACGGCTCTCTGAGAAAGATCGGTGATAGTGAAGTTTGGAATTCGATCGTACGTGAAGCTTACCGTCCGTTCAGAGTAGCGTTGTTCGCCGCTCCCAAAAATCACAAATCCGATAATCAGCCCAACCACCACTCCAGCAATACCGACCGTTTCACGCAGACCGAAACTCTTTTTGCCGGCTATCGGGGAGTCAAACGCTGATGGTATCACCGTGGCGCTGGTCGAAGATATCCTCGAGAAGCCCGCGCTCTTGAGGTCAACATTTCTCAGGTCTACCAGGAGTTCCCGCATGCTCTGATAGCGCTCGTCGGCAGACTTGGCCAGGCATTTCCCGATGATCCAATCCAGGGACATTGGAACGCCTGTGCGCAGGGCAGTGACGGGCTGGGGTGCCTCGTTAAGAATCGAATACACCACTGCCTGCTCGTAGTCTCCTCCAAAGGGTTGATGACCTATGATCATTTCGTAGAGCACGCATCCAAGCGCCCAAATGTCGGTGCGATGATCCACTGTCTGTCCTTGTGCCTGCTCGGGGCTCATGTAAGCCACCGTTCCGAGTGTCGAACCCATGCGAGTGAGCATCGTGGACTGATTCGTCTGCGCCAGGCCGAAGTCGAGAACCTTTGCGGTGCGCTTGGTGGTCAGCATCACATTTGCGCTCTTGACATCTCGATGCACGATGTCTTTTTCGTGAGCGGTCTGGAGGGCTTCAGCAATCTCACATGCGATGCGAAGTGAGTCTTCAAGCGTGAATGGAGCTTGCTTGATCGAATCTGACAGCGATTCACCATCAATCAACTCCATCGCGATAAACGGCCGGGGCTCTCCTTCGTCGCCGCCTTCGGGGACGGCCTCGTCGATCTCAAAGACAGTGGCGATGTTGGGGTGATGCAGTTGCGCGGCGGCCTGGGCCTCGCGGAAGAACCGCGCTCGGTCTTCTTCACTTGCCAGCGCCGCGGCGGGAAGAATCTTGAGGGCCACTTCCCGGTTGAGCTTCGTGTCCGTCGCGCGGTACACGATGCCCATGCCGCCGCGCCCGAGCTCGGCGGTGATTTCGTAGTGCGATAGAGTGGAACCGATCATGAGTATGGTCTACTCAACTTTGAATATTTCTCTATAACCACTCTCCACATGATCCATATATCCGTCCATGCCTTTCATGCGTTCATCTTCTCTGGGCATGTTGTCGGTTGCATCGAAATAGGCTCCAGGAGTCTCGACTTCTACCTCGAAAACGACTGTCCAATAATTAGAAACTGTATCTGTCATGATGCGAGGATTGTTGAATCCATGTTCCTGCATGACATCGAATACGGATTTGAATTTGGTCACCAGATGTTTGGCTTCTCCGGCTTTACATTTAAAAACATTTCGAACGACATACATGATCATATCCTCCTTTCACGGTGAGTGAGGTCTTTTTACTGAAGCATACGGGTGATGGTGTATTCAAAAACTGGGCGGCTACGCATTATAAGCGATAGAAGCGGCAAGATCTGAAAGTTTCCCATTCACTCCAGTACAGGCACACGTTCTTTCAGATAGTCGGTCCACTTGAGGGCCACTTCCCGGTTCAGCTTCGTGTCCGTCGCGACCTGCACGATGCCCATGCCGCCGCGCCCGAGCTCGGCGGTGATACGATAGTGGGAGAGAGTGGAGCCGATCATTTCGTAGTTCAGATCTGAGTTGGCCTAGCAATAATCAAATCGATGCCTATTGAGTTGGTGCGACGCGTTTCGCTTCTTCGCCAAAGTTGAAGATGAAATTGATCTTCTCGTCTGACAATAATTCAGGAAACGATAAGATCATGATCCTCTCCCCATCTGGATGAACGGAATAGGTATCCGTCAAACCCGCGATTTTTCCAATGGTCTGCACGTTCCCCTCGACCGAAAAGTCCCCATCTGTAGAGACGCGTACCCGAACCAGTTCTCCAGACGATTTTGAAAAGTAGAGGTAGTTGCCATCTGGCGACCACTGTGGAGATCTTAAAAATGTTGACGGATCTGTAAAATTCCATACCTCGTTGCCTTCAATGTCGCTTACCACAATACCACTACTACTGTTGCCTCGGCTTTGTTGGCGTACGATATAAGCGACATACCTTCCGCTCGGTGAAACGGTCGGATCTCGTTCCAAGAAATCTGAAGTCTCTATCCAGGGACTGACTGACTGATCTGCAACAGCAAAACGATATAAATCATCTGATAAGCTCTCATCATATAAAATAAATGACTCATCTGGTGAGACAGATAATCGCTCGATGGCAGCTCCTTGAATTTGAGCAATTTGTTCGGGACGACCGCCATCTGCGACGGATACCTTGTAAATGGTCGACAGTGTGCCAGACTGACCCGTGTTGGCGAAATAAACGTGGGACCCGTCTGCCGACCAGCTTACTGATGTAGCAAGGACATCAGCCGAAATCAGAAATGGGGGTCGACTTGAGTCGAGGCTTATGACCTGACTGGGAGAAAAAGCATCAATACCACGATTCTTGCTTATCAGTACTCGGTCTCCTGCAGGTGACAATGAAATATTACTGTAGGAATCGTCTGCTAAAAGGTCCTGCTCACTGATAAAGCCGCTCATATCCATCCAGGTAATCGTCCCGGTGAACGTAACAGCAGGACTGTATATCGCAGTACCTTCTTCACTCACATTCCAATTTACCCAGGTAATTTCCTCCGTGGTCAAGTTGACCGGCAGGCCATACAATTCACCTTTATCCTTGTCAAAAGGCTGTACTACAAGCTGACCTGTCAGACGACCTCCCTGCAGGTACATCAGATGGCCGCTATTTAGATATTTTGCTTGATGGGCATTCTTTTGAATTATTTGGTACTCGGAAGATTCAAGATCCATGTACAAAATGGTTCTATTTGTAGTACCGACGCCCCCTGCAGTTATAAATGCTTTAGTACCATCCTCGAAAACGTAAGAAGGCCAGAGGCGGTTGTGACCCTCAGAAGAATCAGGCACTGCAACCAGTGATGGCTCTCCTCCCGAGGCTGACATTCTGTAAAGATCACCATTCAGCCTGAAGATCAGAGATTCATTAGACTCCCAATATGTCCATTCTCCTACTCTCGAAATTACAGTCGGATTTCCGTCGGGAAGTAGAAATGTTTGCATATCAGCACCAATTCCTGAAAGAACCACCCAGCGACCATCTGGTGAAATATCCGGATACATTACTCTGGACTGCGGATATCGCGAGACGATTTCTCCTGAATCAAAATCGTATACATACGAAGCAGTTTCACCGAGTGAGTCAATAGCGGAGAATACCAGGTAGCGTTCATCGGGGGGGATCACGGGCGAAGTAAATCCGACAAGCCCTTCAAATGAAGTGGTAATTCGTTGGACGGGTGCCTGAAAGTCAGAATTAGCAGATGACCCGAGGAAGACATTCCCCCCGATTACACCCAGAAAGAGCGCAAGAAGCACGGCCAGGCCAACGGTGGTTGTGGAGAAGCGTTTGCCCACTGATTCGGTAGGGCCTGGCTCTTGAATTCGACCAGAAACTGGGTTTAGCGAAGTGGAACTTAGATTGGTTTTCGAATCTGCAAACTCTATCCCTTTTAAATCGGAAATCAATCCAGCGGCGCTCTGATAACGTCTCTCAGCATCCTTTGCGAGGAGTTTATTTACGATGCGTTCCAACTCGAGGGGAACTCCAGTTCTCCTGCCGGAGAGTGGTTCTGGTTCGTTGTTCAAAATGGAGTAGACCACCGCTTGCTCATATTCGCCTCCGAAGGGGTTCAAGCCGCTGACCATTTCATACAGTGTAATTCCAAGTGCCCACAGGTCGGCCCGGCCATCTACTTCTTCGCCGCGGGCTTGCTCGGGACTCATGTAGGCTATTGTGCCAAGCGTAGATCCCATGCGCGTGAGCTGGGTAGATTGAGCTGTTTTCGCCAGACCAAAATCCAGGACTTTGGCGGACATATCTCCCGTTAACATCACGTTTGCGCTTTTGATGTCCCGGTGCACGATGTCCTTGCTGTGCGCTAATTTTAAGGCTTCGGCAATTTCGGAGGCTAAGCGAACAGCTTCCTTTAACTTCAAGGGTCCCTTCTTGATACGGGCATCAAGCGTCTCACCCTCGATGTATTCCATTACAATGAAGGGAGAAGGTAATGTGCCATGCGGGGCGTCACTCGGGACCGCCTCATCAATCTCAAAGACGGTGGCAATGTTCGTGTGATGCAGTTGCGCGGCGGCCTGGGCCTCGCGGTAGAATCGGGCCCGATCTTCCTCCGTTGCCAGCGCAGAGGACGGCAAGAGTTTGAGCGCTACTTCACGGTTCAGCTTCGTATCCTGGGCCCGGTACACGATGCCCATGCCGCCGCGCCCGAGCTCGGCGGTGATTTTGTAATGAGATAGGGTTGAGCCGATCATGAGACGTCGTTCATTCCTTATTGGCCACCAGCCACGCTACATCGGCCAGGTCCTGAGGCCTTTCGAATGCGCTCTTGTTCCTGATGAGAGTGTCACGACCTAAAACGGGAAGATTCAAGTCCTCAACCTCCGCAACGATATGAGTTTCCCATGCCTCGTCAAAGTCCGCAATCCCCTCCAGGGCAGTCAGTATATCTATTCGACGAGGAACAATGCCAATCTGAATGACCGTTCCGGGATGTAAGAGGTTGGCTGGTGTGATCTGATCGAGAGGAGCCCCGAACACCCGAAGTGCGGCCATCACTTTTCCCGCGTTTTCCTCCGACGGCCGGATGAGGATATCGATGTCTCCGGTGGCACGAGGATTTCCGTGAACTGCGAGGGAGAATGCTCCCACAATAATGAAGTCAGCCTCGGCGTCGCACAACGCGGACAACATCTCTCTGTAATCGGGATTCAGCATCGAATTTTCCCGCCATTGACCATGCATCGCATGTGATGGGCCAAACCATGGAGATGAGTTGCGCGGGAGAGCCCCGGATAACGGGCTTTGGAGGGTCTATTCCTCGCATTTGGCGCCGAACAGCTACAATTTTGTCTTGATGTTCCATAGGTATTGAAACGCTGAGAATAACTGATTGGTCCGCTACCTAGCGCACCCATGCCGCCGCGGCCGAGCTCGGCGGTGATTTCGTAATGGGATAGCGTGGAGCCGATCATTTTGCTGAATCGTCAGTTGTCTTCGGGTAGCACTCGATCGAGATATGTGGAAAAATTAAAGGATACTTCCATTGTCGCTTCTTCTGGAACGGCTAGCGACTCCCCTTCATGCTTGATCAATATCCGGTCGCTACCTTCGTAGACCGACATTCTGGAGCGAAAAACGTATGGCTGCACGACCCCGGGCGATGATAGGGGACGGAAGGCACCGTCGGTCTCCACATCGATTTTCTTCAGAACAGTGCCGGTCTGATAATAGAGTGTCTTACCATCCGCGGACCAGAACGGATCGTCAGAAAACTCGTCAGTAAGCTGAGTGCGAAATTCCCCGTCAGGAAAAGAGCGAACGAAGATTCGCTGTTCGGCAGAAACAGACGCCAAACCGCCTCGAGGATCTTGGGAGTATGCGATGTAACGTGCGTTTGGGCTGATGGCCGGATCGTTGGTGTTCATTGCGGTGGTGTCGATCGCGACCTGCCGTCCAGACGAAAGATTCATCGCATAAAGGTCTCCACTATTTGAGGACTTTACATAGGCGATCCACTGTTCATCCCGAGACAAAGATGGGAATGCCGCGTCTTCTACGAGCAAGAGGCTGCTTCCGGATCCATCGGCATTTTTGGTATAGAGGTCAGTTTCGCGATATGGGCCACTCTGATAATAGATTTTCCCGGATTTCCCCCAGATGGGGCACGATTTTCCGAGGTTTCGTAGGTGAGCCTGCGTTCGGCCCTTGTTTCAATATCAAGGATATAAATGTTTTTCCCCTCCCCCCCGGATGCGTTGCCCATTTTTTCGACGGCTACCTGGGATCCATCTGGAGAGAGAGAGATTCGGTCGTATTTGGCGAGCGGAAATCCAAGTGACTCGGTCAATCCGCTTTCGGGATACAGCCACGACAGACTGGATTCATCAATAAAAATAACTCGCTTGGGTAGTTGAAAAAACATATCATTCAAGCCGACTCCCATCTGAAACTGAATGACCTGGTCTGGAAGAATGTCTGCTGGAGCGCCCTTCAGTGCTAATTCGTCGGGATCAAATCGCTGCGCCACCAGCTTCCCGTGAGGATTATCTCTGACCAATTCCTCCCCGGTCATGTACAGCAGGTAATCGTGTATTTGAGGAAGAGCGCAACACGCACCTTGAATCAATACCTTGACGGTTCCATCAGATATGTCCGCGACCAATACGTCTCGAGACTCGTCGGCTTTGGCTCCGGTAAGCAAGAAAGTATCCGAGTGCGGTACTCCTGCGTAATCCCAGAAACCCGTATATGTGCTATCTACCTCGTCAAATTCGATCGATGTTCTAGATCCGTCCTGAAGCGAGATGATGGTTGCAGATAGCGAATCCCTTCGACCCACGAGCAGGTGCTCGGTGTCTATCCAAATAAACTCCGCAGAACTGTCCACCGGCAACGCACTTCCCAAAGGTACTCGGGCTCGGGCGGTGTGCCAATTGTTTGAGAATGCAATCCAGCTTCCATCTGGTGAAAATTTAGGTCGAAAATAGCCTCCACTTCCAGGAATGGATTGTATCGTGTTCGTCTCGAGATCCCACAATCTGATTTCAGATAGCTCGGTTGGATGTGAAAAAGCTAGGGCCCAATATCGGCCATCCGGTGATGCAGTAGGAAAAGTGTAAAATGACGCCGGCGGCAGCGCGACGCCGAATTTTCGAAAGGGCAGGTCCTGCGTCTCACCTGGAGATCCCAACATCCAACCCCAAAAAGCAAAAACCCCGGCAATGGCCACCGACCCTACCCACATCCAGAGCCGTGATGGAGTTGGATTGTGATTAGCGTCCTGCTCCTGAAAATCACTCATTTGTGCAGTCGTGGTCTGCATCGATCGTCTGGTCGTTCCGCTGCCAGAAAGGTCCACAGTTTTGAGATCTGCGAGCAGGCCGGCGGCGCTCTGATAACGATAATCGGCTTCCTTGGCCAGCAGTTTGTTGACGATCCACTCCAGTTGCATCGGGACGCCCGTGCGCACGGCGGTCAGGTGTTCGGGAGATTCGTTCAGGATCCCGTAGACCACTGCCTGTTCATACTCGCCGGCAAACGGCACCTTGCCCGCGATCATCTCATACATCATCGTGCCCAGGCTGTAGAGATCGGAGCGTCCGTCCACCTCCTGACCACGCGCCTGCTCGGGGCTCATATAGGCCACTGTTCCCAGCGTCGAGCCCATGCGGGTGAGCATGGTCGAGTTGTTGGTCTTGGCGAGTCCAAAGTCCAACACCTTGGCAATGCCCTCCTCCGTGATCATGACATTGGCGCTCTTGATGTCGCGGTGCACGATTTCTTTCGCGTGGGCAGCCTTGAGGGCTTCGGCCACCTGAGAAGTGATGTTTACGACGTCTGAGAGCTTGAGAGGCGCTTTCTTGATCGTTTCTTGAAGCGTTTCTCCGGAGATGAACTCCATCGCGATATAGGGACGGGGACCGTCTGTTGCGTTTACATCGTTGCCGTCGGTGTCTTTCAGGATGGCCTCGTCGATTTCAAAAACGGTCGCGATGTTCGGGTGATGTAGTTGCGCGGCGGCCTGGGCCTCGCGGAAGAACCGCGCTCGGTCTTCTTCACTTGCCAGCGCTGCAGCGGGAAGAATCTTGAGGGCCACCTCCCGATTCAGCTTGGTGTCCGTCGCGCGGTACACTATGCCCATACCGCCGCGCCCGAGCTCGGCGGTGATTTCGTAATGGGAGAGGGTGGAGCCGATCATAATGCGCTGATCATTTAGACGGGGGTGCAAGTTTTTTCAGGCGCTCATCGTGGTTGATCACGACCTTGATTCGAGCCGCTTGCGGTGTGCCCTGAGCAACATTCATCATGAGATCATCGTCTGCGGTCAGTACATAGAGTTTGTTATCCGGCCCGGGCGCAAACCACAACCGGCGACTATCAGCATCAAACAACAGTTTAGCGTTACCCTTCTGTTCAAACGCTTATGTTATGTCGACAGCAATACTGTATCCGCGACCACCTCGCCTTGATGTAACAAAAATGGTTTTACCATCGCTGGACCACACTGGAGAACCGACACCACCACTCGGGTCATCAACGCTCAGTTCACGCCCACCTGTTCCGTGGGCGCTCCGCACGAATGACTTGAATCCGTTGTCGAATTTTGTGTACGCAATAAATTGGCCATCTGGCGAAAACCGCGGAGCTCTCGAAAACTCATCCAATAACAAATCTACTTCCGTCTCCCGATCATACATTCTGAGTGGTCCAAAACCTTGACCTGTAGCGATATAAACCACGTACCGACCATCTGGCGACCAGTCAAACTCATTGGCTTGTTCTATGGGCAACGTCTCCTGCAACGAAAGAAGGCTGGCGGAGAGTATTTCCAACTTGTTGTCGCGCTCAATCATGATCAGACCTGGATGCGCAGCGGACCAGGAAGAAAAGAGCACGTCTCCCGAAAAAGTTAATCGATACGGTACTCCCGAAACCAGATTTCGAATTTCCAGCCACCGCTCTTCCTGCTCATCGTCAACAGAATAGGCGAGAAGCACTCCACCGGGTGACAATCGAGGAGCGCCCATCGAAAAGTCATTGCTGAATTCGACCTCAGCCCCCGCTTCAGTGCTTGAGTAAAAATGAGTGGATTGGTCTGTTACGCGGTTTTCGGCATTTGGGATCTCATACCACGTTCCAAACTGGTCAGACTCATAGTGAAGAATCGATATTTGCTGTCTGAGCGTCACGGCCGGCCCGTCAAATTCAAGACGATCCAGATCAAATGGTCGCACCATGAGCGGACCCGCGAATTGATTGTCTCCTGTCTTATACAGGAGGTGCCCGCTTGCCAGATATTGCGGATATCCTCCAACTCCTAATGGTTTCAGTGATCCATTCGTGATGTCGAGAACGTGCATTTCTCCCGTCTGCCGATTTACAGATCGGCTCAACAGCACATAACGATTACCAGGCAATGGATGTAATCCGAAAAACTCGACAGAAGTCGAGTCGCCTGCTACGACTTCGAAGGGTTCTTCTCCGTCCTGAGGAGCAATCCATATGCCGCTGTGTGATTGATCGACGTATATGATGCTTTCGTCTTCCATCCATTTAGCTTCATACGTTCGAGAATCCTCAATCGGGGTCGGACTGCCACCGGAAGAGGGCATTACATAGTTAGCACCAGACGCGCCATAAATAAATCGGCTGCCATTCGGAGAGAAGTCCAACCCGTCGCCGCTTGCATCAGGGAAATGCCTGATATTTTTGGTATCGAGGTCAAGAAAGTAAAGTGCAAATGCACCGAGTGAGTCTGCTCCGGAAAAAGCGAGGGTCTTGCCATCCGGTGACGGGTGGTAGGACCACGTTGCTACAATTTCGGGTAGTTCAATAAAGAGCTCGCGCACCGCCGTGTCTTCATTTTCAGGGGTTGTCGGCGCGAAGAACCAAGAACCGAGAACACCCACGACCAAAGCTGCTGCAACGATGGCCCAGCCCCAGACAGGCATGCTGCTGCCGGATCCTGCACCTGTTGATGAAGGCGTTCCAGCCATGTCTGCTGCTGGCATGGAGCGCCGGGATTGTCCGCTGCCGCTGATATCGACCGTCTTCAGGTCAGCCAGCAAGCCAGCGGCGCTCTGATAGCGGTAATCGGCCTCCTTGGCCAAGAGTTTGTTGACGATCCACTCCAGCTGCATCGGGACGCCCGTTCGCACGGCGGTCAGGTGTTCGGGGGATTCGTTCAGGATACCGTAGACCACTGCTTGTTCATACTCTCCAGAGAACGGCACTTTTCCCGCGATCATTTCATACATCATCGTGCCCAGGCTGTAGAGATCTGAGCGGCCGTCGACCTCCTGACCTCGGGCCTGCTCGGGGCTCATATAGGCCACCGTTCCCAGCGTCGAGCCCATGCGCGTGAGCATCGTCGACTGATTGGTCTTGGCGAGGCCGAAGTCTAAAACCTTCGCGATGCCGTCCTCGGTGATCATGACATTCGGGCTCTTGATGTCGCGGTGCACGATTTCTTTCGCGTGGGCAGCCTTGAGGGCTTCGGCGACCTGAGAGGTGATGTTTACGACTTCTGAGAGCTTGAGAGGAGCTTTTTTGATCGTTTCCTGGAGCGTTTTTCCTGAAATGAACTCCATCGCGATGTAGGGGCGCGGGCCGTCGGTCGCGTTTACGTCGTTGCCGTCGGCGTCTTTCAGGATGGCCTCGTCGATCTCAAAAACGGTGGCGATGTTGGGGTGATGCAGCTGCGCGGCGGCCTGGGCCTCGCGAAAAAACCGCGCTCGGTCCTCTTCACTTGCCAGCGCCGCGGCGGGTAGAATCTTGAGGGCCACCTCCCGGTTCAGCTTCGTGTCCGTCGCGCGGTACACGATGCCCATGCCGCCGCGCCCGAGCTCGGCCGTGATTTTGTAGTGGGAGAGGGTGGAGTCAATCATTTCGATGCTGGGGCTTCTTTTTTGAGCCATTCCGTCCAATTGTAGACCACGTCAATATTGCCAGATACGGAAGCTACGTCTACACCTTCTGCGGAGCCGTTTGCGACCACGTGCACAATTCCAGTGCCATCGGGCAAGAAATCCCAATCAAAAAGTCTGGACGAACCGGATATGACGGTCTCCGAATTCGACGGAGAAACCACGCCGTCCTCGGTGAAGACGACCACTTTTTCCAATCCGGTTTGTGTTCGAAAGTAAACCGAGGTCCCGTCAGGTGACCAACGGGCATCAAAGCCGAATCCTCTCGATAGATTCCATTTGGATCCGTCGAGCGAAATGGGCTGAATCCAGATGGCTGGAGTTCCATCGCTCTCAGGTGCCGAATAAACGATGTACTTCCCATCCACAGAAAAACGGGGCCTCTCTTGATCTCCTTCCCCCGCAATTATGGGCCGGGCATCTCCGGATGACACGTCGAGCATCCAAATATCAGACCCGGCTGAAACGTCAGATCGATATTCAAAAACCACGTGTTTGAAATCTGGGGAGGGATCGGGATCGTCAATTCTGGCATCATCTACTCGGTACAGGACACGTTTTTGACCCGATCCGTCTGCAGCCCGAGTGGCGATTTCTCCGAACAAAACTCCGCGTCGTTCGGCATATAAAATGGAGTCACCTTTCGGATGCCACCGTGCATCATCACCTGAATCCTCAAAAGTAATCTGGTTTCGGACGCCCGACACAATATCCACGACCCAGAGGTCGCCCGTACTGTCAAAAACCTCGATGACTACTCGTCGGCCATCCTTGTTGAGCGCGAAATCGTCATAATTTCCTCGCTCTGGTGAAAGCAGCATTTTGTTTCCCTGCCAATCAAGCTTTTCCAATTGCCTTTCTGCAGCTGCGACTCCACTGAAAAGCTGATCTGCGCTGAACAAATGACCGTCACTCGTTACGGAAAAAGCTCGATTCGAGAGTGATCGTCCAATGGGTATGCTTGCACCCACTATTTCAATATTTTCCAAACTTACCGGAACGGCGTACATGCCGTCTGATCCCGACTGGTAGAGCAGATGTCCCGTATCCAGATAGATGGGTCGACGACCCTGAATGCCTAGATCTCCCAATAATCGTCCTGACTGAAAATCAAAGACCTTTATCGTTCCCGTTTGGCCTCCTTCCACAAATTCTGCCGCTATCAAGAAGCGTTCATCTTCGGTTACAAACGGATCGTCATACCCGATAGCCTCTGAGCGAGCCAGCAATTCAACAGGCTCCCCGCCAGCCATATCTAGCTTCCGTATAGTGTTTGCACTTTCATATACGAGCTCTGCATCGTTGACAATATTTACGGACGAATAACGAGCAATTACATCGACCAACTTAAACGGACGACCACCTCGCACGGGTGAGCGAAGAAGCAGTCCGGGTTTTTGAAGAATCATCCACCTCGCGTCGCTACTGAATCGAACATCCGTTACCAACTCGGAGTCTGGAATATCCCACTCTTCTCCTGTTTCGAGATTCTTTATTGTGACTCCTTCTCGGTCTGAGAACGAGAGTAACGATCCAGATTTAGAAACCGCCACCGTATAAGGCACTCCTCCTTCATTCATCACGTCAAGAGTCGCCCGAATGATTGATTTGCTCGGATCTGGCTCGCTACCACCCACCAGCCAGGTACTGAGCACGCCTAGAATGATTGCCACGACAACTATTCCCCAGCCCCAGACGGGCATTTTGTTTGCCGTAGTCTCTGAAGTTAGCGGTTCTTGGGCCGCGCTCATGGCGGGCATTGAACGGCGGCTCGCCCCGCTGCCGCTCAGGTCCACTGTCATGAGGTCAGCAAGAAGTCCAGCGGCGCTTTGGTATCTGTAGTCGGCTTCTTTGGCTAGCAGTTTATTTACAATCCATTCGAGCTGCATGGGGACGCCCGTGCGCTTCGATGTAAATGGATCCGGTGTTTCGTTCAGGATGCCGTATACGACTGCCTGCTCGTATTCTCCCGCAAAAGGCAATTGCCCGCAGATCATCTCATACATCATTGTGCCGAGGCTGTAAAGATCAGAGCGGCCGTCTACCTCCTGACCCCGGGCCTGCTCGGGACTCATGTAGGCCACGGTACCGAGTGTCGAGCCCATGCGGGTGAGCATGGTCGAATTGTTCGTTTTGGCCAGGCCGAAGTCTAAAACCTTCGCGATGCCATCTTCGGTGATCATCACGTTCGCGCTCTTGATGTCACGGTGCACGATTTCTTTGGCGTGCGCGGCTTTGAGGGCCTCGGCAACCTGGGACGTGATATTTACGGCGTCAGCGAGCTTCAGGGGAGCCTTTTTGATCGTTTCCTGAAGCGTTTCGCCGGAGATGAACTCCATCGCGATGTACGGACGTGGGCCGTCGGTCGCGTTCACGTCGTTCCCATCGGCGTCTTTGAGGATTGCTTCATCGATCTCAAAAACAGTGGCGATGTTGGGGTGATGCAGCTGCGCGGCGGCCTGGGCCTCGCGAAAGAATCGCGCTCGGTCCTCTTCACTTGCCAGCGCCGCGGCGGGTAGAATTTTAAGCGCCACCTCACGGTTGAGCTTCGTGTCCGTCGCGCGGTACACGATGCCCATGCCGCCGCGCCCGAGCTCGGCAGTGATCTTGTAATGAGAGAGGGTGGAGCCGATCATGCTACATGCTAACGATTTTCGAGTTCAGTAAACCAATTCACCACAATATCCACCCGATTATCCACCTCCTGATCGAATCCATTCTCATCCGCGCTTTGCGCGGGCATCAAGACCAGTAGTTTTTTGCCGTCCGGGTGCACATCAAACTGGGGGAATCCGCCTCCCGTTCCGGTTACAGGGCCCGCAAAGTAGAGAGAAGGGGTACCCGCAGCTCCCGTATCCTTATCGATCGGTACGTTCCATATCTCGCGATTTGATTCATAAAACAGGCTTGAACCATCCGGGTGCCAGATTGGATAGGATCCACTGTTCGTACTTACTTGGACTCGGTTACGGCCTACCGGAAAGTCCATTACGACGATCTCTTCCGGCCCATCGGTACTGTACTCAACGGCTATCCACTTTCCGTTCGGGGATATTGCCCCAAAATCGGAGTCTGAAGTTCCCTCAAGGAAGACCTCCACCGTTTCGTTTTCGAGGTCTGCGAAATACAGATCACTGCCTCCCGCTCCTCTGCTTTCGTTACCAAACACGATAAATCGTCCATCTGAAGTCCATTGAGTAGGAAGGGTTGCACCCGTCCACGCGAACAGCGTGTCTACGTCGGATGGATTATCCACCTGAAGGACCAGGATGTCATCATCATTTCCAACGAATGCGACTTGCTTTTCATCCGGTGACCATAAGCTAACGGGGCTGTCGGTATACAGATAGGTCTTGCTGCCTCTGTTGGAGTCCAACACATATAGTCGAGCTATGCCCAAAAGTTGTGTATGGAAGGTTTAGGCAGCGTGTCGTTCTGATGTAATTCCGTCGGTGAATTTGATTCCTTTTTTTACAAGTTGCAATAGGTGCGGTGCATTCAGTTTCCTCCACTTCTTCTGAGCCTCTTTACATAGACGGAAGGCCATTGCAAGAGCTGTTTCTCGGCTCAGACATCCCCTCGTTTTGGCGGTCCTGAGGCGCACGGTCGCGAACGTAGATTCGATCGGATTTGTGCTCCGAAGATGGATCCAGTGTTCTGCCGGAAAGTCATAAAAAGCGAGCAGTTCTTCTCGGTCTTTCACCAGAATCTCTGCTGCTTTCGGATACTTTTGCTGGTAGGCTTTGATGAAAAACAGAAGGGCGCTCTCTGCCTGCTTTTTTGTTTCTGCTGTATAGATCTGCGTGAGGTGACCTTTTGCCTTCTTCTGAACGGACTTGGGCAGGCGGTTGAGCACATTTGCTGTCTTGTGCACCCAACAGCGTGCGGCTCGCGTCTCGGGATAAACTTCTGCGAGAGCACTCCAGAATCCCATGGCTCCATCGGCAACAGCCAGCTTCGGTCCTTGATCCAGCCCGCGGTGCCTCAGCTCCAGGAGCAACTCTCGCCACGACTGCTTGCTCTCGCGAAAGCCGTCCTCGAGTGCTATAAGCTCCTTCCTTCCATCGGCCGTAGCGCCGATCACGACCAGCAGACACAGTTTCTGTTTATCCATGCGTACGTTTACGTGAATACCGTCGGCCCAGAAATAGACGTAGTGCTTCTCCTGCAGGCTCCGCTTTTGCCAGTCTTCGTGCTCCCTTGTCCAAAGCGTCTTCAGGCGCGCAATCGTCGAGGAGGTCAGCCCTGGGGCATCAGGACCAACAAGGGCCGAGAGCGCTGCCTCAAAGCCGCCCGTTGAAACTCCCTTCAGGTACAACCATGGAATGAGAGCCTCAAGCGAGCGGCTCTTGCGGAGGTAGGCTGGTAGTATCGAACTGCGGAAACCGATTCTATCCTCACCCCGACCCGTACGGTCGCGTATGCGGGGCATCTTTACAGCGACCTCCCCGATACCAGTCAAAATCTTCCTCTCTGGCAGATATCCATTGCGAACGATGCGGTGGCGATTCTCTTCGTCGCGCAGGAACTGGTAGCGCTGGCAGAAAGCTTCAACCTCGGCCTCAACGGCTGTGGCCAGCATCTTTGCGGCCCCTGTTCGCAATACTTCTGTCAACACATCCTCTGTGCTATTGTAGTTCTCGTTCTCGTGTGCGTTATTCGTCTTCATGGGCGGTGTATCCTCCAATCTTCGGATTGACAATGACGTAATCATCATCAGGATACGCCGCCTATACCTTTTTCACCCGTACACAACTTTCGGGGTTAACTCCATATAGTCCCGGAGGATCTTCTGTCACTATGGCAACAGAAATCTGGTCACCTGACGGACTGACACGAGGATAGCGGTAATTATGGAGGTCAGGTAAAACAGGTTCCAGACCCGTTTTGGGATCGAACCAGGATAGAGTCGTTCCGCCCGCCACCGATTCCCAGGCACCTTGTATCGATGCCAGTACACCGGTTTCGGACACGGTCCAGTGACCGGCCCTTGAACCTACCGCAAGCTGAATATTTTTGGAGAGTGGAGCCGGGTTTCCGACAACGACCATATCATCAAGATTGGTCTCCATTTCGAATATCGACCCGTTTGAGTACGTCAGGAGTCTGTCCATTTCCTTGACATAGTGCGGGTCCATAAATCCATCGATCAGAACCCAAGACGAGTCCTGTTTCAGGTCGAAAACGCGAATTGATGGCGAACTGAATGATGTCGACTCACCGAAGAGCAAGTATCGGTTGCCAGGAAGCAACCATGGAGTCGAATAGTACCCGGAAATACCGTGCAGAAATTCTGGAGCTCCTCCTCTTTCTGACACTCGCCAGATGCCTCCCCTGCCTGTTGTGAAATATATATTGCCGTCTTCGGCCCAATATATTCCGTTCACAAGGCTGCCAGCTGAAGCAATGTCAAGCGCAGATCCTCCAGACACAGAAACTCGCTTCAAAGAGCCCGAACCGGCATGATAGTAGAGTAGCCACTCGCCATCCGGAGAAAAAACGGGCGCGCCAAACGCTCCTCGTTCTGGTATCTGAACTCTCTCCTTTGGGTCGTCCAATCGCTGAACGAACATGCCATTTGTCGAGCGATAAGCCAGACGGCTTCCATCCGGGGACAATGCCATAGCCAGAAACCGTAATCTGGGGAAGATCTCTTGATCCGGAAGGGTTATTGAATAACGTGCAGTCGGTGGCCGTGCGATATCAGATTGGGGACGAAGAAACCAACCAGCGGCGGCGGCGGCCAGGATAGTAAGTCCCAGGACTGGCCACATCCATGCAGGAAGTGATGCGGAATCCCCCGTCAACGAGGTCTGTCCAGACGAAGCAGCACTTGATACGGCGGGCATCGAGCGTCGGGATTGACCACTCCCACTCAGATCTACCGTCATGAGGTCGGCCAGTAGCCCGGCGGCGGATTGGTACCGATAGTCGGCTTCCTTGGCCAAGAGTTTGTTGACGATCCATTCGAGCTGCATGGGTACGCCGGTGCGCTTTGAGGTAAGTGGATCCGGTGTTTCATTCAAGATGCCATACACGACAGCCTGCTCGTATTCTCCGGCGAAGGGGAGGGTGCCGCAGATCATCTCGTACATCATCGTGCCGAGCGAGTAGAGATCTGAGCGGCCGTCGACTTCATGGCCTCTCGCCTGCTCGGGGCTCATGTAGGCCACCGTTCCAAGCGTTGATCCCATGCGCGTGAGCATCGTGGAGTTGTTAGTCTTGGCCAGTCCAAAATCGAGGACTTTCGCGATGCCGTCCTCCGTGATCATGACATTGGCGCTCTTGATGTCGCGGTGCACAATTTCTTTGGCGTGGGCAGCCTTCAGAGCTTCGGCAACCTGGGAAGTGATGTTCACCGCGTCCGCAAGCTTGAGCGGCGCCTTTTTGATCGTCTCGTGGAGAGTTTCGCCGCTGATAAACTCCATCGCGATGTAGGGGCGGGGACCGTCTGTAGCGTTGACTTCGTTGCCGTCCGCGTCTTTTAGGATCGCTTCATCTATCTCAAAGACGGTGGCGATGTTCGGGTGATGCAGTTGCGCGGCGGCCTGGGCCTCGCGGAAGAACCGTGCGCGGTCCTCTTCACTTGCCAGCGCAGCAGCGGGAAGAATCTTGAGGGCCACCTCCCGATTCAGCTTCGTGTCCGTCGCGCGGTACACGATGCCCATGCCGCCGCGACCGAGTTCAGCGGTGATTTCGTAATGGGATAGTGTTGAGCCAATCATGGGGGGAGCAGCGGGTGTGCCTCAAAATCGGAGAATAGTCGTTGAAAGGCAAGGGTTTAACCGCTAGTGGCGATTGCTGCATCTTTGCGCGCATTCGCGCGCCCAGATGCAGCGGCCGCCGCCGCCTCGCGATCAAGCCTGGCTGCCACGAATCGGCCATTTCGCGGGCAACAAGGGGAGCCTGGTCCTCACTTCGCCTGTCAATAAGCTTCTGCTGTTGCTCAACAGTCCGACATCTACGATTGCCAGTGCAATTCCGGGTATGAGGACTGTAACAAGAAGAAGCAGGAGGGAGCGTGATGACACGATAATTCAGATCAAGATTCGCCAAAACCTACGAATATTAGTCCAAGAACTTATCGGTAATTTGTGTATTCGGCTTGCCTGCCGAAATCCACGGGTCACACGTCCGTTGGATACTCCTCGTCAACCATGGCTTTCAGGCGGGGAAGATTGTCTTCCTTGTGGGCTAAGGCGAGTAACGGGGTTACTTCGTCGTAGACCAGGTCCCAGTCCATGGATTCCCCACTGCGCTGAATTACACGATTGATATCCACCCAATCTTGCCCCCTGCCTGCTAGGGTTTTGGTGACGATCAGATCCTCTGGTGAACAGATGTGCAAGGGGACGTCAACTCCATAATCGACATCTTGGGCGCGCTCCATCATCCGCCGCTCGTACGGAGTGAAGCCGATTGAAATGTCAACCTGCTTGCCTTTTTTGGTTCGACCTAAAAACATGCGTCCGAATAGAACCATATCCCTCGGATTTTCGATACGAGTTTCCAAAATAGAATCCAATACATCGAAAACGTCCAACTCCTCTCCTAGCTCACAAAAAATAGTCAGATCAACGTCATTGGTATGGCGAACTTCACCCCATTGCTGCAGCGGGATACCGCCGATGAAGCAAAACACAACGTTTCGCTTGTGAAGTCCTTTTTGAACGTCTGCGGCCGCTTGGAATAGGTATCCTGTCGGTTCTTTTACATGATGGACGGATGGAAGGTCGTCAAGCCATTGGTTATGCGATCTGTTTTTTAGATCACGAACCCGCAGCTCCTCCGCGACGCGGTAGCCCCATTCTCGGTCTATTTTACTTTTGAGTTTTTCCAGATCCATATCACAATATAGACGCGATAAGGCCGCAGGCGTACCCTTTTCGAATCGAACGGTGTGTATGCCGACCTCTAAGTACAGCCTCGTCGATCTCAAGTTCAGAAGGCCAAATAATCGTCATTTGACCTCGAAATGACCATCATCTGTGAGATTATCAGTCGCGGTCCACGGGCGCCAATCGCTTTACTTCTTCAAGCCAGTTTTCTTTCATCGTAATATTGCCGCCCTGGGCGATGGATTCCTTTTCCAGAACGATCATTTCTCCATCGTTCAGAAACAAGGACACGCTCAGATCATAATTTTCTATTCTGCCGCTGGCTCCAAATGATAATACATCCGATTCCGAAAGCTCAATATCTATGTAGTAGATTTGGTTTGTAAAAGATCCATAATAGATACGATTCCCCTCGGGACTCCAGACAGGAGAGTTTCCGTTCGATATAATAATCGGGTCCTGATCCTGCTTCACATTTCTCAAGAGGATCTGGGGTGCGGTATTACCAGATTGAGCCGTATAGAGTACCCAATTGCCATCGGTCGAAGCGCTCAGTCGGGTTTGATTTTCAATTGAAAACAATTCGGTGGAGGTGCCAGATGAAACATTCCACGTGTTCACCGTTCCGAATGGACTCTGCCCCGGTGAGACGGCAAGCTCGATGCTGGAATAGACAATATTATCGTCGCCCGCCCAATCAAATCTATCCAGAAAGGGCACACCCAGCGAATATTCTTTACCCGAGTTGAGATTTCTGACCAAGATTCTTGGTTCGGGAAAATTGTTGTTCACAGTGTCTTCCGCCAACATTCGAAATGCAATAAATTCCCCGCTCGGACTCAGCTGCGGAGAGGAAGAATCATTGGTAGGTATGACCTGAGACGGAGCGTCCTGGCCTTCCGTGAAAATAAATACTTCCTTCGTGATGTTGGTATAGAACGCAACGCGAGATCCATCCGATGAGGCAGATGGGAAAATAGTGCCTGACGGAGTCTCGTAATTCAAGTACGCCTCGGAACCGTTCTGGGCAACATGAATAATTCTACCGGTACGTCCTAAATCGACGCGGGTGGATCGACCGATGAACGCATTGCCATATTGATCCACAGACACTTTTGAAGCGTTGTACCTGGGGCCCAGCGCCATGGAGTTTCCGATTATGGTCCCACTCTCCATGTCGAACGGAACCACAAAGGCCGACCTTTGGGCTCCTTTGTAATACAGTAGGTGACCGGACTGGAGATATATCGCGGAATATCCATTCGAGATAAGAGGTTGGCGCTCACCCGTGTCGAAATCCACAAATTCTATCCGCGCACTATCCATGCTGGCGACGGTGAATGATGTCATCACCCCTTTTCCGCTCGGAAGTACGATGTGTCTGGTCTGGGAGGTTTCTGTCCCGGATATCTCTGTGACTTGACGTGCCGGACCACCCGAAAGGGGCCTTGCCACCAGAGGCCCAAATATGTCGGCATACACGACTTCGTCGATTTCAGGCCGAACGGCCGCGAAGGCCCTCTCGCTAGCCGGAAGGATAGTCTCCACATGGCCTGTTTCAATCGAGTATACCTGTAGAGGATCAGAGGAAACGATAAAACGATTATCGATAGACACCTGTAAAAAAAATTCCCCACCTGTTAAGGGAAGTTTCTCGGGCGCATTTCCGTCAAAACGATCCATCCATACGCCGGGCCCCGAATCATCTGTGGCCATGAATACTAAAAATGATCCATCAGGAGACACCACAGGATAGCCGACGTCGGTCAAGGGAGAAAAGTTCAGGGTAAACTCTCGGGAAGTGCGGATATACGCATCGTCGTTCTGCAACGAGGCGACGAACCAGGTTGTGGCAACTGCAATTAGAAGAATCGCCCCCGCAACAATCCTCGTAGTCATATCCGGGAGTTTGCGTTTTCTCATCGCCGGAGCAGAACCAATCGTCGAGACAGCAGGCATGGATCGCCGGCTCAACCCCTCACCGCTCAGATCAACTGTCTCCAGGTCTGCGATAAGGTCCGCCGCTGTCTGGTAGCGATGCCCGGGCTCTTTCGAAAGCAATTTATTGACGATCCATTCCAGACCCATCGGTACGCCAGTCCGAACTCCGGTAAGTGGTTCGGGATCTTCGTTAAGGATGCTGTACACCACTGCCTGTTCATAATCCGCTGTGAAAGGAAGTCGTCCGGCAATCATTTCGTAAAAAACCGTTCCCAGTGAATACAGGTCAGAGCGGCCATCCACATCCTGACCTTTAGCCTGCTCCGGACTCATATACGCGATAGTACCGAGTGTCGAACCCATACGAGTCAGCTGAGTCGATTGGTTGGTCTTCGCCAGGCCGAAATCGAGGACTTTTGCCACTCCCTCGGTAGTCAACATCACGTTGGCGCCCTTGATATCGCGGTGAACAATATTTTTGGCGTGGGCCGCCTTCAGAGCAGCTGCAATCTGGGCACAGATTCGAACGGCTTCGTCGAGTTTCATCGGACCTTTCTGGATCATCTCTTGAAGAGACTCCCCTTGGAGGAATTCTATGGCGATGAAGGGCCGGGGACCGTCAGACTCAGCCATGGGGTTGCCATCTGCATCCTGAGGGATTGCTTCATCGATCTCAAAGACGGTGGCGATGTTCGGGTGATGCAGTTGCGCGGCGGCCTGGGCCTCACGGAAGAAGCGCGCTCGGTCCTCTTCACTTGCCAGCGCCGCGGCCGGTAGAATTTTGAGCGCCACATCCCTGTTCAGCTTCGTGTCCGTCGCGCGGTACACGATGCCCATGCCGCCGCGCCCGAGCTCGGCGGTGATTTTGTAATGAGAAAGAGTGGAGCCGATCATTAATTAGTCCGGAACCGGTATCAAATCGGTCAGATAAGATGTCCAATTGAACACGACATCTATCATTCCATCTACGGTTGTTGCGCTGGTCGGATTGATATTAACAGAAGGCTCAGCCTGGACCATTACGATCCCCGACCCGTCCGGTGATAAATCCCATCCCAGGAGAGGATCGTCAAGCGAGAGCACGGTGACAGGGTTGGAAATGGACACTGATCCCTGGGAGGTTTCGATGTCAACACGTATCAGTTCGTTGCGCCAGCTATAATAGATCGCAGAACCGTCAGGAGACCACCGCGCCTCTTCGCCTGGACCCCTGGATATATCCCAGCGATTTTCGTCAAAAGTGGCTGGTTGCATCCAAATATGTCTTTGGCCACTCGATCCAGGACTTTGATAGACAACGAACTGTCCATCGGGAGAATACGATGGCCGTTGCTGATGGCCTTCTCCTGAAATCACCGCACGCGTCGTTCCGTTCTCCACATCCAGTCGCCATATATCTCGTTGGCTGGTTTCCTGAGAGTTGAATTCAAACAACACGAATTTCATATCAGGAGAAGGGCGGGGACGCCATATTCTTCCATCTTCTGTTCGATGGATTACGTTTTCGCTTCCCGAGCCGTCAGCCGAACGGACAACTATTTCGTTGGCAAACCCTCCAGCCCCTTCAACATACAATAGTGAATCTCCGAGCGGATGCCAGTAGGGATCATCTCCCCGATTATTAAATGTTATTCGATTTCTCACGCCAGAATTCAGGTTGACGACCCATATATCGAGACTTCCTTCAATGACTTCAATGACGACTTCGTCGCCCGCAGTATTCAGATCCATTTCCACGTAAAAAGCAACCTCAGGAGGCAAAAGCGTTTCGATTCCTTCCCAATCAACATGGGTCAGTCGCCGATTTGCGAATCCGATTCCGACGACCTCGGTTTGCCGAGCTGCAAACAGGTGGCCATCCGAGGTGAGCGAAAACGCCTGGTATGAGAACCCGTTCGAGAGAGGGACACCCGCATTCAACACCTCGACACTTTCGAGATCTACGGGAGCGGCAAACATCTGTCCATTGATCGTATACAGTAGGTGCCCCGATTCAAGGTACCTTGGCCTGGTTCCTGGCAGATTCAGCTCACCGCGACGCCTTCCACTCGGATAGTCGTGAACCGCGATTCGGACTGTCGAATTTACGACATCTTCGAGGACCAGGAGAGTTTTGGCATCCGCGGTCAGGTGCGGGTCGTCAAGGCGTTTAGTCGAGTCTCTGGCGACGATTATTGCTGCATCTCCACCAGCAAGGCTCTGTCGCCAAATATTGCCCGCACTTTCGTAAACAATCATGTTTTCCGGCGCCAGATTGACGGTAGAAAATCTGGCTGATACGGAAGCGAGCGTTACGGGTGCGCCACCTCTGACCTGTGATCGAAAAATGGTACCAGGTGCTTCCATATAAAGCCAGTCTTCGTCTTCTGAGAAAACGATTCGCTCGATACCCGGCGCAGCTTGAATTTCCCATTCCTCGTCGGTCGTCATGTTCCGGACCTTGACGGTTTCACGATCAGAATATGCCAGGAGAGAGCCCGACCCCGAAATCGCGAGCGCAAAGGGAGGATCTGGGCCGTCCAGCACGTCCAATTTGGTTCGTATGACCGTGTTAGAATCGGTAGTGCCGGAAGAATTCAGCATCCACATCCCACCTGCTCCCAATATCAGGGCCACGACGATGGCAGCCCAGCCCCAGGTGGGCATCACGCGGCCTGTCAACGGGCTTGTGATTGGACTCAATTCCGCTGCGCTCGCGACAGGCATTGAACGCATGGATTTTCCACTTCCGCCCAGATCGACCGTCTTGAGGTCGGCGAGGAGTCCTGCGGCACTCTGATATCTATAGTCCGCTTCCTTGGACAGCAGCTTATTGACGATCCACTCGAGCTGCATCGGGACGCCAGTTCGCACGGCTGTCAGGTGCTCGGGTGACTCGTTCAGAATGCCATAGACGATGGCCTGCTCGTACTCGCCTTCAAATGGAAGCTTGCCCGAGATCATCTCATACATCACCGTACCCAAGCTATAGAGATCTGAGCGGACGTCCACCTCATGTCCACGGGCCTGCTCGGGACTCATATAAGCGATTGTTCCGAGTGTTGAACCCATGCGGGTGAGCATCGTGGACGCGTCGGTTTTAGCGAGGCCGAAATCGAGAACTTTCGCGATGCCGTCCTCCGTGATCATCACGTTCGCGCTCTTGATATCGCGATGCACGATGTCCTTCGCGTGGGCCGCACTGAGGGCTTCAGCAACCTGAGATGTGATATTTACGACGTCAGCTAGCTTGAGGGGCGCTTTTTTAATCGTTTCTTGGAGTGTTTCACCTGAAATGCACTCCATCGCGATGTAGGGGCGCGGGCCGTCGGTGGCGTTGACTTCGTTTCCATCCGCGTCCTTGAGGATTGCTTCGTCGATCTCGAAAACGGTGGCGATGTTGGGGTGATGCAGTTGCGCGGCGGCCTGGGCCTCTCGGAAGAACCGCGCGCGGTCTTCTTCACTTGCCAGCGCCGCGGCGGGAAGAATTTTGAGGGCTACATCACGATTCAGCTTCGTATCTCTCGCACGGTACACGATGCCCATGCCGCCGCGCCCGAGCTCGGCGGTGATTTCGTAATGGGAGAGGGTGGAGCCAATCATGGCTTTTCGAATGGGTGAAGAGGCTCAATAATCGGCAATTGCCTACGCAATGGCAATAAAATCGGGCCTACTAGAGCCTCCAGAACACTAGTCCTCCAAAACGACCGATTTCCAGTTTTCTATGAAGGTAATTTTGGAGGGCGGAGGCTCATTCACATATCTACCCATCAACAAACGCCCGGTACCGGGATGAATAGTGAAAAGCCGTTCCAGGGGACTTTCTAAAATAATGCGCTCATCGCGCAGAGAAATCAGTCCTCTCGGAGAGGAAAGGCGCATGCTGCTCACATCCTCGACGTTTACCACATATAGTGAATCGTCATCCTGATAATAAATGGACTTTCCATCGGGTCCCCATTGTGGAGAATATCCTTTTCCCGGTGAGACTCTAATCTCCGGTGCCGCTTCTGGATAAGGTCTGATATAGACTTGATATTGGCCCGATTCATTTGATATATGAGCGATCCACTTACCACTCGGATGCCATAGTGGAATGGCGTCGTCTGCCGGTCCCACCAGCCATTCTCTGGGCTCAGAAGCAATGGATAGATCACCATCAATGAGTGTCACCTCTGCTACCCAGAGGTCCCGGCCTGTGTCAGGATCGACCTGATAATACATTAGGGTTTTCTCCTCGGGAGAAAGGACAGCATAAAATGCGGACTGATCCAGGTCCAAAACAATCGCAGGCTCCTTCCTTCCTGCCGGATCCAGTGCATATAATATTCCTTGGCTCGTCGAATCAGAAAAGATCGACAGCAATACTCTCGTGTCTCCTGGTAGCCAGTCCGAAATACCAGCGCCGCTACCAACTACCTGGCGAATATTTTTTCTGGACGGATCCACTATCACTATACCATTTGTCCAACCTGCAATCTGCTTACCATCATTGGAATACAGGGGCCACCTGAGCGAACGAGATATCCCCAGCTGTGTGAGAGTCATCGTCTCTTTTTGGGGATCAAATTCGACCATTTCGGTATCGACACTACGCGTTGTAGCCTCAAGGGCAACTATAGTACCGCTCGACGATACACTAGCCGAAAACACACCCGGAAAAAGAATGGCCGGTGTCGATAATGGAGCTCCCGTATTGGGATCTATTTTCATGACCCACGTATCCAATCTTCTATCGTACAGTAAGAATCCAGAAGGGTCGAATGCGATCGAGAAAATTGGATCCTGACCTTCCGAGGTAGCCTCGAGAAGCAATTTATTCACTTCTCGATCCTGATCTGTTATTGGATTCACCAGAGTGATGACCCGTCCCGCACCAGAGTTCACGACTCCGATCAATTTGCCGGAATTCAAAAGAGCCATATCAAACAGCTGGACAAAGTTTTCAGTACTATTAAAGCGTTTTTCGCTTACCGGCCGGCCCCCTCGGGAAGGTATTCGAAACAGTTCGCCGTTCGCGCCACCATATTGCACCGAGACCAGGATGTCCCCTTCTGGCGTCCATAGGGCTGTTTCGGTCCGTTCGCTCGGAGGTAGCGTCGCGATGCGCACCACATCTCGACCGTCGTTTTTGGATGTCCATAATTCCCTGTTATCGATATATCCGATCTCATCTGAATTCGGCGACCAGAACACCAATCGAAAATCCTGTCTGAAGACCGCGACGACAGCGGGTTCGCTCGAATCAAATGATCGTACCCAGAGCGTGTCAGTTCTAACATAGGCGTACTTACTTCCATCTGGAGCGATATCGATCCAATCCAGATCCGTCTCGTATTGGAAAAACCGTCTCAACGAATCAGATTCCTCGCTCGAGAATAGAGTTGGAATAAACCAACCGATGAGCAGAGCAAACAACGCGATGACTGAACCGATTGTCATGCTTCGAAAGCGACTGACTGGTTCGTGTGGAGCGATACCAGTTGTTTTGTCAGTTGTATTGCCAGTTTGCACTGCCGAACGAGATAGCCCCGACGTCGACGAGATCTGAATCGATTTGAGATCGGCGATGATTCCCGCAGCCGATTGATATCGATGGTCGCGATCTTTTCTGAGGCTTTTGGAAACGAGTGCCTCCAATTCCAATGGAACACCCGTCCTGAGACCGGTGAGAGGTTCGGGTTCTTCGTTCAGAATGCTGTAAACGACGGCTTGTTCGTAATCACCACCGAAGGGATTGCTGCCCGTGATCATTTCGTACAGCGTGACACCGAGGGCCCAGAGATCGGTGCGAGCATCGACTGCTTCACTTCTGGCTTGTTCGGGACTCATGTACGAGACGGTGCCTAGTGTGGAGCCCAACCGTGTGAGCTGAGTCGACTGCGCCGTCTTGGCGAGGCCAAAGTCCAGGACTTTGGCCGACCCTTCGGCAGTCAACATCACGTTGGCGCTCTTGATATCTCGATGGACAATATCCTTGCCATGAGCCGCCTTCAGCGCTTCAGCCATTTCGATCGCGATACGCACGGCCTCAGATAACTTCAGCGGACCCTGCTTAACCCGAGACTCGAGCGTTTCACCCTCGATGTATTCCATGACGATGAACGGGCTCGCCTGGGTGCCGTGCGGTGCGTCACTCGGAACGGCCTCGTCGATCTCAAATATCGTTGCGATGTGAGCGTGGTGAAGCTGAGCGGCGGCCTGGGCTTCGCGGTAGAACCGGGCCCGGTCATCCTCGGTAGCCAGCGCAGCCGACGGCAGCACTTTAATCGCCACCTCTCTATTGAGCTTCGTGTCCTGGGCCCGGTACACGATGCCCATGCCGCCGCGCCCGAGCTCGGCAGTTATTTTGTAGTGCGATAGCGTGGAGCCAATCATTGGATGGGCGGCTGATTCGACTAAAGAAACGCGCTAGGCGCTTGAAAGGCAACGATATTGACGCATGTGTGTCGACTGTGCTAGACCAGAATCGCATACAGAATGATGGTAGTCGTCAACACCGCGCAGCCCTGGAATAGTGTCACGACGGTAAATGAGCGATAGGCGTCGCCCACTGCGATGCCGCCGAACTGGCTCACGACCCAGAAGTAGCTGTCATTGGCGTGAGACACGGTCATCGCACCTGCTCCGATAGCCATGACGATCAGCGCCAGCGCGGTTGGCGTGGCAATACCCACAGCGGCAAGAATCGGAGCCAGCAGCGAAGACGTAATGACGAGGGCGGCAGTTGAAGACCCTTGCGACACCTTCAAGGCCGCAGCAACACCGAAGGCTATCAGAACAAAGTAGATACCCGATATGTCGTTTGTTGCGACCGAGTTTCTGATCAATTCAGTGAGCGGTGTTGCTTTCAAAACGCCTCCAAATGCACCGCCAGCCCCTGTAATGAGCAGGATTGGGCCTGCCTGGCGTATAGCTTTTCCAATCCACTTTCCAACATGCTCCTCATCGAATCGTGGCATGAGTGCCATCGCAGCGAACACACCGATCAACAGAGCGATCAGAGGGTTTCCGATGAAATAAATCAATTCTGCGAAGCTTCCGGCGAGCTCGAGAATCTTGAAGATCGATCCGGCCCCGATCAGCACGAGCGGCAGCACTATGGGTGCGAACGATTTCATTGCGGATGGAAGCGAATCGACATCGTCCAGCGCATCCTCGATTCCGGATAGATCCTCCTCGCCTTCGATGGTGATGGATTTGCCGATGCGTTTTGCCCACCAGTAGCCAATCAGTATGGCTGGGATTGAGGTCAGGAGTCCGAATCCGATGACTGTGCCCAAATAGTCGGCCGCTCCCAGATTACCTGCAGCAGCGAGGGGCCCCGGAGTTGGGGGACCAACGTGTGAGTCGCGTAGAGGCCTGACGCGAGCGCGATCGTAACGGTTAACAACGAGGCCTTCGCTCGGCGCGCCACAGTTTTATTGAGGCTGGAAAGGATTACGAATCCAGAATCGCAGAACACGGGAATACTCACGATGGCGCCGATCAACGACATGGCTAGAGCCGGTCTTTTCTTTCCGAAAACCTTCAGAATCACATCGGCAATTCGGATGGTGCCGCCAGATTTTTCGAGAATCACGCCGATAATCGTTCCAAACACAATTACCAGGCCGATATAGGCCATCAATTCACCGAAACCGGTATTCACGGCGGTGATGAGGTCCTGAAGCGGCATTCCGACCACCAGGCCCACTCCGATCGTGGCGATGATCAGAGATAAAAACGGGTGGAGCTTATAAATCGAAGTCGTGACGACGATGAAGGCGACAGCGCCGATCAAAACGACAATCAATAGGGGTCCTTCCAGCATGCAGGGTTCTTCTATGTGGAGTGGTACGCGAGGAATCTATCCCATTCGAGGGCGCTCAGCAAAAGCGCCTACCGCGCGAACTCAGTTATTTTTTCGAGTTCACTGATTGCTTCCTTGATCGAATCCATTCGTTTTTCCAGGATGGCCTGCGCGTCAAATAGTCCCCGATTGTAGTAGTACGGGCCGATCTTATCCGAGAAGAAATCCAGCAGATAGATGGAGTCGAATTGCCCGATTTCCTGGTCCAGTTCTTCGCTGAAAAAGTTCTGAATGTCCTTGACGATGAACTCTTTCTCTTCTTTTGAAAACTCGATTTTCGACATATTCTGTTCTTTTCTAGTCGGGCCTGCCGGTTAGAGGAAACCTAGTGTTGATGTCGTATTCCCTTACCCACCAACCAGTAGTTGATTGGAAAGGCGGCGATATAGCCCGCCGTTAGCGCCAGCAACATTCCACCCCAGAATACGGGGCTGGCCAGCCCCGCGCTCATCACGCCCGGCGTGTATACCTCGATCAGCACCTCCGCTGTTTCCATCACCGCAATACTCAATCCTTCCGCGATCAGCACCTGTTTAAACGCCCACCGCAAGCCGAAATTTGCTTTGAGCAGGGGAATGATTCCGAGTGCGAAGCCGAACACAAATCCGAGGCTGACCGCCAGAATCAGCGTCTCGACACTCGTCCATCCGAGAAAGGTACCGATGATGACCCCCACGACCTCGCCCAGTCCACATCCTAGAAGGCAATGTGTCGTCGCGCTCGTAGCCAGCCTCAACCGGGAGGGCTCACCGTTGTGATGGTGGCTGTTACCGTGATCCATGTGTTCTTCGTCAGCTTGCATGCGTCTTGTCCGTTTCGGTGGCTGGCTAGACTGCCAGGGACCAGAATACAATACGGTGCCCACTTTTCGCCGTGAAAGTTCGTGCGCCATCGGTTGGACGGTGTGGCGGCGCTGGTTGGATGTTGCGCCCGGTCATTCGTACATAGGACCGGTTGCACGCCCCACCTACAACTCAACTTCATGGAAGACACCCCACTGGACCCAATCGAAGAAAGACTGGAAAAGATGGAGGCCGCGATTGTTCGCCTTGAGCGTCTCACGGCAAAACTCCAGCGCTCGGAGAAGAGTGAGGCTGCTCAGGCACCTCAGAGTGTCGGCGAAACGAGCTCGTCCAGTGCCTCCAATGCGGCCCAGCCAGATGCCCTTTCTCCCGAAGAGACCATTAGACTATATGAGGAGAAGCAGCGACTGCTTCGAAAAATGCAGAAGAGTAGAGAGAAGAGCGAAGAGGTGGCGCCAAGCTGGCTCGACGAGATATTGAGTACCGAAAACTGGCTCAGCAAGGTCGGGATTGCTCTACTGCTGTTTGGATTGGCCTTTCTGTTTAAGTATTCCATCGATCAGGGATGGCTCACACCGACCGTTCGACTCTTGTTTGGCCTCGGTCTTGGGCTCGGGCTGATTGGATTCAGCAGCCGTCTGTACAAGGGACGAAGGTATCTGAGCCTGGTGCTCTTTGGAGGGGGCATTGCCTCATTTTTTGTTACGGGATTTGCAGCCGTTCAGGTCTTTTCGCTGGTCTCTATCACCACTGGATACCTGTTTCTCATCGGAGTCACGATCGGAGCGTTCTTCTTTTCGCTGAAACAGGATGAGCCAATAATGTCTCTAGTGGCAATTATCGGTGGCTTCGCTACGCCCTTTCTACTCTACACGCCCACTGGGACGCTCGCGGCCTTGATGACCTATGTGTCCATTCTCATCGCCTGCGGCTGCGGGATATACTATTTCAGGGGGTGGCGGGCAGTCATGTGGTTGACCATCCTGGGAGGATGGTGTGTGCTAGCGATCGGATTGCTCGGAGCATGGCCGTTCGCGGGGGAGCAAGGCGCGGGTGACCGATGGCCAATGCAAGCGGGAATTTTGTTTACTTGGGCGGCGTTTGCTCTGGTGCCCTTCTACCGCGTTCTCGTGTCCGATCGGGATCCGTCTTCACACCCACGCTTTTTTCAAGGAGATCAGGGCCGCGACGAATCCGCGCAGCAGCAGGAGGATCGACGGCAATACCTGATGGTCCATTTCACGGCGACACCACTGTTGGTCATGGCGTTTTCATGGTTCACATGGTCCCTTTCAGAATTTAGCTTTGGACTGATAGTGCTGGCCGGAGCCCTTTTGTATGGTTGGGCGGCCAGGATGCAGCATCGCTCCGAGGCGAACAAGAAGTTCGCAACCGCTCATGCGCTCGCGGCTGTACTACTTTTCACGACATCGCTCATGCTCATCCTGTCAGGCAATGAGCTCTTCCTGGCGTGGACGATCGAAGCGGTGTTGCTTTACGAAATCGGTCTTCGTTTTACGGGCAAGCATACCCGATTGCTCGCGCATATTCTGTTTTCAATGATCATTATTGGCATGGTTAGTCGCTGGGCGGATCCACTCGGTGATTCGTTTCCAATTCTGAATCCCAATGGGCTAACCACACTGATCGTTCTTGGCTCAATCGCTTACATAGCAACCAGGTCTGCTTCCAAGATTGGGCGGTGGGTCTATGCCATCGTGGCTCATTCCTACTTTCTGGTCTTTCTTTTCTTGGAACTGCGCTCGCTGGAGAGTGGTCAGGGCGTCGTGACGATCGTCTGGGGCGCCTATGCGGTGATTTTGTTCGTTCTGGGATTGCTCCGAAATGTCAGCGTCGTCAGGATGCTGGGCTCAGCTACGTTGATTCTGGTCGTGGCGAAACTGTTTTTGGTAGATCTGGCAACGCTCGAGACGATCTGGCGCGTTCTTCTCTTTATGGGTTTTGGAGCTCTTTTTCTGGTGCTGAGCTACCTGCTGAAGAATCTTCTTCCGGATCCAGAGAAGGAGGGCTGACGGCAACGATTTCAGATTCATCCGTGTCAGCGAGTTCATGATACACGGACTGGACCTGCATAAATAGCATGGTCATCAGTACCAACAACACAGAAACGATTGCGAAGGCTACCCGACCGCGAGTCATTTTTCGACCCCTTCCGGGCTGCGCAATTCGGTAACCCCGCTTTGGAATCGTCTGGATAATTTTTGGGGAGCTGGCGCTCTCTCCGAGTGCACTTCGAAGCCTCGATATTGAAAGAGAAACGGCCTCATCATTGACTACCACATCCGCCCAGACGGTAGCCAGGATTTCTTCCCGGGATACAACGGCTCCAGCAGCGAGGATAAGGCACTGGAGAACCTCCATATCGCGGGGCGCAATCTTCGTCTCGCCGTTTCCGTTTGCGACTAACAATCGGTCCGGGTAGACTCGAAAAGTACCAAGATCAATCTGTCCGTTCGCCATTTTCATGTTCATAGTTACGCTCTCACGGGCTGAAGGATGCGAGAAAGGTCGCTATAGAAAAAGAACGGGAAGATGATAGATTTTTGAAAGGTGTTTTGGGCTGAATCGAGGCTTCATTGATGGATTGTTAACCATCCGAGGGAGTCATGTCCATGTCACCAAAAACCCGTTCCATCTTGAGCTGGTCACTACAGATCATTTTCGGGCTGTTGTTCGTAATCGCCAGTCTTCCCAAATTGACAGGCACTCCAGGAGTGCTGGAAATGTTCGAAAACTGGGGCTATCCAGGACGATTTGCGCACGTTGTCGGTGCACTCGAATTCGCAGGCGGCGTAGGTCTACTAATTCCGCGGGTAGCGCGTTATGCTGCCGCCGGTCTGCTGGTGGTAATGGTTGGAGCGTTTTTCACGCATCTCTTTGCAGCCGAGTACATGCGCTTCATCAACGTAGGAGTCTTCAGCATGGCTCTTCTGGGCGTGCGGCAACTTCGGCGATCGATGACGGAAATCGAACAACCGGAGGAATGATCTTCACAGCCTGCTTGTAGGTCTGAGGTCTTCTGTCGTTATTGGATTGTGGGCACGTGTAGTTTTCGTTGGCGACACCACGCACAGACAGGATAAGATCATGGGACACAAAGAATATCTGAGAGCCTCAGGAATACTATTTACCTTCGTTGCTCTCGTTCACCTCATCAGAATTTTCAACGGCTGGTCATTTTCCATTGGAGACATGATGATCCCGATGTGGGCATCCTGGCTTGGGGTGATCATACCGGGTGGACTGGCCTTCTGGTCTTTCAATTTGAAGAGCGCGGAATAGAACTTTCGGCGCTACGATCCCGCGACCACGATGAATATCAGCCCGACAGTGAAGCTGACAAACATCAAGCCGAGAAGCCTGTTCGTGCCGATTGGAGCTTCTGCGAACTCCTTCCATACGAACACGCCCCAGAAGGCAGCTATCATCGTTGCTCCCTGGCCCAGGCCATAAGAAATAGCCGGTCCGGCTACGCCAAATGCGATTATTGAAAACATCATCCCGACCGACCAGATCATGCCTCCCGTGATTCCCCAGGCATGATCACTCTTTTTACCTCTGAAATAGTCTCGGGGCGAGACGCGTTGTCCCTTGAAGGGCTTGAGCATAATGGCGGTATTGAATACAAAATTACTCAGGAGTATTCCCAGCGCGAAGAACACCATCGCCGTGTAGGGGCTGAGCTTGCCAGCTTCCATCTGAATGAAATCAGGCGACATTGATTGGGCTACGAAGCGATAGAAGAAGCCGCTCAGTATGCCGCAAAAAATCGCAAGAATGAGGCCCGTGTTTCCTTCCGACGCATCGCCATCCGGTATTCGTCTGTAGGCGACGGCATCCAGAACGATAGCTGCAGATACGAACGCTACGCCTGCGAAAAGTAGCGTTGGGTCTCCCTGAGGTTGAGCCACATAATTGACGACGACGCCAATAACGAGCGCCAGACCGAATCCAACCGGGAAGGCGACCGCCATTCCAGCGAGCGCAATCGAGCCGACCAGCAGGATGCTCGCTGCGTTCAGAATGACGCCGCCGACCACAGCCGACCAGAGGCTCCCAGAGGAAGCCTGGGCTAGATCCTCCAGAAATCCGCGGCCTTCACTGCCCGTACTTCCCATAGTCAACGCGAAAAGGAGGGCCGCGAGAACGATGCCGAAGACATAATCCCAGTAGAAGAGCTCCAGGCGCCACGTCTTTGCGGCCAATTTTTGTGTGTTTGCCCACGAGCCCCAGCAGATCATCGTGATCACACAAAAGATGACAGCCAGCGTATAGCTCTCGAGTACGAACATGTGATTGGGTTGGGGTTGGGCGGGGCGACGATGGCTCGAAGTTGCCTGCGAGACGGGCGAAAGTATCGCCCATGGCCTGCGAAACAAAGTTCAGGAATTATCGCACTCCATAGTCGCAGCGGTTGCCCTGAAAAAATCCGCAGCCACGCTCTATACTTCGATTCCACCTCGATTCCACCCCGACTCCACCCCGACTCCACCCCGACTCCACCCCGATTCCACTTCGACACGCTCTGAGGAGATCTTCCATGAATCCAAGATATCTATCTCGCGCCGGGATCAGTTCCATACTATTGGCGCTGTTTTTAGTTGCAGCCAGCGCAACTGCACAAACCACTCGTTCCGACGCCGCCACCCATATATGGCCGGGCGAAACATGGGCGACTTCGACCCCGGAAGCGGAAGGCATCAGCGCGGATGCGATAGCAACCCTGGTCTCTGAACTGGAGTCGGGGGTGTACGGATTGGTGGACGCATTCATGCTGATTCGAAACGGGAAAGTGGTTGCTGATCACCGATTCGAGCAAGATTACTGGGCGGTGATGGCCGACTACGACACGACCAATTACATCTACAATTATGACCATCCCGACTGGCATCCGTACCTCAAAGGCACCGAGCTTCATTCGTTACAATCGGTCACTAAGAGTGTGATGTCGACCGTACTGGGCATTGCCATGGACGATGGGTTGATTGGTGGGGTAGATACCCCCGTGATGCCTTATTTCGATGATTATGAGCCCTACACGACCGATTCGCGCAAGGAATCGACCACACTTGCTGACTTTCTGACCATGCGTAGCGGTATCGAGTGGGTCACTACGGGTGGATACGCTGGAGACGAGCACGATACCATCAAGATGGAGAACAGCGATGAGTGGATTCGGTATGTGCTAGAGCGTCCGATGGATCGCGATCCGGGTACTCGATTCCAGTACAACGACGGCGTGAGCGTACTGCTGGGCAAGATAATCCGCGAAGCCACGGGCCAGCGGGCCGATGAGTGGGCGCGCGAACGTCTCTTCAAGCCTATCGGAATCAACGAGTTTTACTGGAAGATTACGCCCGACGGTGAAGCAGACACAGAAGGCGGTCTTTATTTGAAAACGGAAGACCTCGCGCGCATCGGATACCTGTTCTTACGGGCTGGGGAGTGGGATGGCAAACAGATCGTGTCCCGAGAGTGGGTTGAGTCCTCCACGCGACCCATCATTTCGGATGTTAATCTGGGCAACACCCGTGCCGATCCTGGCTACGGCTACCAGTGGTGGATTCTAGCGCAGGAAGGTGGAGAGGCGAAGATCTTCGGCGGCAACGGGTACGGTGGTCAGTTCGTTCTGGTATCTCCGGAGCACGACATTGTCGTGGTATTCAACGGATGGGGCATACACGGCGGCGCCCAAAAATCGACCTATCGGGCGCTAGAGAGGGCCATATTACCTTTTGTTGACGTGGAAGAATAGTTGGCCGTAGCTTCAGTCTCCGCAAGCGCGAATTGATGCGTAGCACAAATCTCCCACCCACTCACGTGTAGAGCTATGAACCGGACCTCCTGTCTTTTCACCCTGATATTTTCGTTCGCCTTCTTGAGTGCATGCCAGACCCCGGCAGAAGATGGCGCGCCGGCCGCCACCGAAGAACAGGAAGCAGCCGGACGCAGCAGTTCTGCCGACGGAGCCACCCTTTATATCATCAGTCCGATGGATGGAGACGAGACCGGTGGATCAGTGACCGTTCGATTTGGGCTGAGCGGAATGGGCGTAGCACCGTCGGGAACGATGAAGGACAATACCGGGCACCATCACCTATTGATCGATGTCGAGGAATTGCCATCTTTCGAGTTTCCGATCCCGAACGATGCTAATCATCGGCACTTCGGTGGAGGGCAGACCCAGGTTTCGCTTGATCTCGAGCCGGGTACGCACACGTTGCAACTCATCCTTGGTGATCAGAGCCACGTCCCGCACGATCCACCGATGGTCTCTGAGAAGATTACCATCACGGTCAATTAGACTTCGGACAATCCCAGATCGGACAACGATTACAAAAAAAGAGCTGGCGCGGCCATAGGCCGCGCCAGCTCTTTCCCCTTGAAGGCGCGGTGCTGCCTTCAAATCAATTAGCGGGTCGTTCAGTCTTTACCGAGCCACCATCCTACGATGGCGCCACCTATTCCCCAACGGACGCCCCAAACGACTGCGTCAATTATGTTATTCATAAGATCTCCTGCTTCAGCCCCAACATCGATCAGTCCTGCAGCAAGAGCTATAACAAAGCCCAGTAGAGCAGCCGCCTTAGCTCCATCAGCAGGGTTCTTCGCACCCGACGCACTCAGCGTCGTCGCGATTAGATACCCGAAGACGATCTCTCCGAGAATGATGTACATGAAGTCCGGGTCTTCGGGCACCATTAAAATGCCTCCAAGCACGTACATATATAGGATATAGCCCGATCCGAAGAGCCCGGCAAATCCAAGAAGGCTTCCAATAATCGTTTTACTGTTCATGATCCAGATTCGATTTGAGTGGGGGTTCTGATAATGGTCCTGACAACATGATGTGCTCTAAAGGCGTCCCGGTGGCAAATTCAGGCATCGAGCGTTTTCAAGTCCGATGCAGTTAACGGAAAAATCAGCGGAAAAACCAGAAACCTCGCCCGATGGTGTATAGGTCGACTGCTGGACTTTGCAATTTGCCGGCTGATTCAGGATGTTGGAGTGCTGTTGATCATTCACCATCACCGTGGCACAGTGCGCCTGCGTGCAATCGAAAGGAAGATCATGAAAGATATCAGAGTTTGGATTCTTAGCTGCCTACTACTCCTCGGTTGCCAGAGTGGAGGCGTGTCTTCGAGTGATGCCGTCGATACGACATTCCGTGTTTCGAAGTTGATATCGACCGGTATGGTTGCGCAACGCGGCGCCGTTCTTCCAATCTGGGGCTATGCTCCACCGGGAGCCGAGGTAAAAATCACCATGGGGGATGAATCGCAGCTGGAAACGAGTTCACGTGATGGTAGATGGCGCGTGGAACTGGCGGCTCGGCCGGTAGGAGGGCCTCATTCGATGGAAATTTTTGACGGGGTCGACGTGATCGAGGTTTCTGATATCTGGTTTGGCGATGTGTGGCTCGCTTCTGGACAATCGAACATGGCATGGCCAGTGTCAAATTCGAACAACGCCGAAGAGGAAATCGCAAGTGCAGATCATCCACTGATTCGTCATTTCCGGGTGCCGCTCTCCTGGTCCGAATATTCTGAGGATGAGCTGGCCGGAGGAGATTGGCAGATTGCTGATCCAGAGCATGTCGGCAGTTTCTCAGCCGTGGCATACTATTTCGCACGTGAGCTCCAGAAACACGTAGACGTGCCCATCGGACTGGTCCATTCCTCGTGGGGCGGAAGCCGTGTGGAGCCGTGGATGAGCCTGGAAGTGTTTGGCGAGGACGCAATGCAGGCGATCAAAGATCAGGATCGGGAAACCGCGGAAGCTCTTCGACACCGGCTGAACGAAAAACATGGAGTGCTCCCAGCCGTGGACGGTGGGTTGGTGGATGGAGATGCGAGGTGGGCGGATCCTGAACTGGATACTTCGGAGTGGGCAGAGATCACCGCACCCGGAAGGTGGGAGCGGCAGGGATACGATGAGATCGATGGCATTGCGTGGTATCGATTGAGCGTAGAGCTCACGGCTGAAGAAATCGGGGATTCAGATGTGATGATAGGTCTCGGGCGGATCGATGATTCTGACATTTCGTGGGTGAACGGCATTCAAGTCGGCTCCACAACGGGTAATTGGCAAGTGCCGAGAGAATATGCCATTCCGGCGGGAACGCTTCATCCGGGTGTGAATGTGATCTCCGTTCGCGCGGAGGATACCGGTGGTGTTGGCGGGATCCGCGGCGAAGAAAACGAAATGTGGCTGGAAACGGCCCAGGGCCGACGGCCACTCGCAGGGTCCTGGGAATTCAAAATTGGAGCGGTGGCTCCACCGCAAATTCGAGCCCGGCAGCATATGCCGACCCAGCTCTATAACAAGATGATCCATCCCATGCTCTCCTACCCCGTGATGGGATTCCTGTGGTATCAGGGCGAATCAAATGACGGTGAGGAAGATGCGGTAGAATATGCCGGGCTTTTTCAGAAGATGATAACGAGCTGGCGGGAGCTTTGGGATGTCGAAGATGCTCCCTTCCTGTTCGTTCAACTGGCCAACTTCATGCAACCATCCGACACGCCAACAGAAAGCAACTGGGCCGTGCTCCGAGAGTCGCAGTCAGCGGCGCTCGATCTTCCGAACGTAGGACAGGCGGTGATTATCGATATCGGAGAAGCAAACGACATCCATCCGCGAAATAAACAGGACGTAGGACTCCGGCTCTCGCTTGCTGCCAGACATATCGCATACGGCGAGGAAATAGAGTACTCGGGCCCGATGTACGCGTCACACCGCGTGGACGGTGGGAGCATCGTGATTGAATTCAATCACGCTGAATCCGGATTGATGGCGCATGGTGCATCGCTCGGCGGCTTTGCTGTTGCTGGATCGGATGGGACCTACCACTGGGCGACTGCCCAAATTTACGGTAAGTCGGTCATCGTTTCCAGCTCCGAGGTATCCAGTCCTGTGTCGGTGCGATATGCGTGGGCAAATAATCCTGACCGCGCCAATCTTTACAATGAGGAGGGATTACCTGCTTCACCCTTCAGGACGGACGGTAGGCGGTAGCAGACAATTTCATGACATCCTGACGGGATGGCAATGATATTTTCATGTTTTGGGAGTGAACGCGGGTTAGCCGAAAGGCAACTATTCCGAAGCGACGCCATAAGTGATGAACAAACGCCCACTATCGAAACGCAGATTGGTACTGGTTCTTCTGGCGGTCGCCATACCCAGTATCGCGTTGATAGGGTTGGGGATTGGATTAATCCTACAGGAGACCCAGTTGGAAGAGTCGAGACGCGTCGAGGCGTTCGAAAACACCTTCCAATCGTTTTCTGATGCTCTCGGAGAAACGGCGGCCCGGATCAGAGATGACGCTGCCACTCGAACGATTGCAGATGGTCGGTCTACTGGCGAGGTACAGTACCACGAATCAGTGGTCCTCGTAGCATTAATTGAGAACGGAGACTTGAAGCTCCCGTGGCAGCTGTCTAACAATTCGAAAGCGTTCGATAGACGCGTTCACAGCGGTCTGTTTGGAAGAAATCTGCAGCGTGCCGATCGGCTCGAATTCATCAGTGGATTAGCCGAGCAGGCTGCGACTGCATATCGGCGTGCAGCACTATCTGCCGCAGATAGTGTCCAGCGCGCCTACGCTAATTTTTCTCTGGCCCGAGCGCTCTCGAAATCTGGGCAACTCGCGGAAGCAGCTGCCGTCAGACGCGAGCTCTTGAACCTGGATGTTCACATTACGGATGATTACGGTGTTCCGCTGGCTCTCTATGCCGCCCAAGCGCTTGCGTCAAACAAATCTTTTCACCCAGAGCTCCTTGCAAGCCTGGCTTCCTTTGTGCGATTCCCGCTCTATCTCACCCCGCAGGCAGGCTTCATGTATCGGGCTGTCCATGACACACTACGGACGCTGATCACGGCCGGCGAAGATTCCACGATTGACTTGATTGACGATTTTGCGCAGGCTACGCTCTCCTCTATTCGACTTCAGGAAGATTTTCGCTCCATTCTGCCCAGACTCGTTTCTCAGACGGGCGAGAGGGGATACACGCTCCACGCGAACGATACATGGTTGTTATCCACCTTCGTAAATGATTCGATGGACCAAGAGATTCTGGTGGTCATGGACGCACGGCGGGTAGTTCAGGAAACCGCATTGAATATGAATCTCGCAGATTTGAACTATGACGTAAGCGTGTTGTCATCCGTTTCATCCCCCCCAAACGAATGGTTGGGGCCGTCTTATCAGGGTATCTACGCTCAATTGACACCCTCAGACTCTCCGGGAGCAGGAAACCAGCGGATGAGCCGAATTTCGTTCATCATCCTTGCGATGGTGTTAATTATTAGTCTGACTTCATTGGGCTTTTACTTATGGTGGCGCGACACCAGACGAGAGATGGTGATGGCCCAACTGCGGTCAGATTTCGTCTCCTCTGTATCTCATGAGTTGAAAACGCCGCTGACTTCCATCCGAATGTTCGCGGAAACACTTCGCTTCCGCGCCCCCCCCCCCCCGTTGAACTACGAGGAGAATATCTGGATACTATCATCAGCGAGAGCGGACGGTTGACCCGTCTTCTGAACAACGTTCTCGATTTTTCCAAGATTGGAAAGGGAGTCAAAGAGTATCGTTTGAGACCCATTCAGGCGCTTTCTGCGGTTGACGCAGCTCTCGAAGCATTGGAATATCCCCTCAAAGCTCAAAAGTTCGTGCTTAAAAAAGAACTGGATGATTCCAAGATCACCGTCAACGCCGATCCGGATGCACTCGAGCAGATTCTCCTCAATCTGCTCACCAACGCCATGAAGTTCTCAGGTGAGAAGCGCAATATTTTGATTGGATTGAGACGAAACGGTCAATATGCGGAGTTGTGGGTGCGAGATTGGGGAATCGGCATCGCGGCTGAAGATCTGGAGCGGATTTTCGGTAGCTACTATCGAGGGGAGAATGCGGTAGAATCCAATGTCCCAGGTACCGGCATTGGGCTCTCTCTGGTACATCACACCATCGAAGCTCATGATGGCTTGATCGAGGTAATCAGCAGTCCAGGAAATGGCAGCACCTTCATGATAAAACTACCGCTGTTGTGAGCAGAATTCTTGTCATTGAAGATGATCCCGCGATTCGGCGTGGTATATCAGATAATCTGATCCTCGAATCGTACGAGGTCACAGCCATCGATTCAGCCGAAGAAGGCTATGAGAGTCTTTCGCAGGATGAACCCGATCTGATCATCTTGGATGTGATGCTTCCGGGTATGAATGGCTATGAATTCTGCAGAAAAATCAGGCGGGAAGGGTACACATTGCCGGTTTTGATGCTTACCGCGAGGGGCGAGGAATTCGATCGAGTAATGGGCCTCGATCTCGGGGCCGACGACTACGTCACGAAGCCGTTTTCCATTCTTGAGCTCTTGGCAAGAATACGGGCGCTGTTGAGAAGGATGGGAGCACCGGATGAGCTACCTGATGCTCTCCATTTCGGAGACGTCCGTATCGATTTTCTGAAGTTTGAAGCACACAAGGAGGACATCGCCGTGTCCTTGTCCCGTAAGGAGTATGGGGTTTTACAACTACTTGCGTCCCGTCTGGGTGAAGTAGTCACGCGTGACGAACTCCTGGATCAAGTCTGGGGTGCCGATCATTTTCCGAGCACACGCACCGTCGATAATCACGTCTCGATGATTCGCGGTAAGCTGGAGGATACTCCTTCTGATCCGCAGCACATACAGACGGTTCACGGTGTGGGCTACAAGCTGGTGCCCTGATAGGTAGACATTTTCATGACAATTGGTAGAGGGTTTCGTGTCTACATTTTCGCAAGATGAAGAAAGAGGATGGATCAGCCCGTGACACTGATCCTCACAGATCGCACGAATTTGGGTGTAGATATTTAACCCGACCAGAGGTGACCCCATGAAACGTTTCTTAACAACAATCCTAACCGTACTCCTATTCTCTCCCGCGTTTGCCCAATCCGCGAATGACCTGTTTCAACAGGCGCTGGTTCTCGAGCGTTCAGAGGGAAATCTCCCGGGAGCGAATTCCCTGTATGAACCGGTGGTTTCATCCGGCGCTGATCGGGCCCTGGCAGCCAAGGCGCTGATCAGAATCGGTGAGAATTACGAACGTCAGGGGCTGCACCAGGCCCGAAACGCCTACCAGCGTGTGCTCGATGACTATTCTGAGCAGGAGGAAGCGACCCAAATAGCTCAGAGTCGGCTCACGCTGTTACTTGCATACATTACAGAAAACGAAGCTCAGCCGGTTTCATCTAGCGTATTCAAGAAGCATGTCATGGACATTCCTGATGCGATGGGACAGGTTTCGCGTGATGGCCGGTTTATGTCCTTTGTTCGGTGGACAAACTTCGACAATGGCGGTCTCGGAAATGTCGGCATCATTGACCTGGAAACCGGGAATTACGAGCTAATCAGCTCAGATGGAGCCTGGGGCCCGGTAGAATACTCTTACGGAGACGTTTCGATCTGGTCGCCGGATGGACAAAAATTGATGTATGGCTGGAATTCAAATGAGGGTTTCGAAATACGCATATACGATACCAGCACGGAGCAAACGCGAGTTCTCTTCCCACCAGGCATCTTCCCAATTCCTTTCCCGGTAAGCTGGTCGAGCGACGGTACATCTGTTCTTTCGATCAATGAGCATGACAATCATGTTACGGATGCGATTACGTTGGTTGACCCAGAATCTGGAGAGTCTCGGGTAGTTGAAATGCTTCCGGAAAACTGGCACACCTTCGGTATGGATCTTTCGCCCGACGGTCGACATGTTGTTTACGAAACTTTCTCCGACAGTAGAAGAGGTCCCGATGATCTAAGAGGAATTAATATCGTTTCTACCATTCGATCAGGATCGCAGACACTCGTGGAGAGTGGAGAGACGAATTATGGGCCATTATGGAGTGTGAACGGCAAGAATGTATTCTTTTTGAATCGAGCCGATCAAGCCACAGAGCTCCGTGTTGTTGGTGTTGAAAACGGCCGCGCGTCCGGTTCTTCCAGACTTGTATTCTCAGATTTTGATGGTGATGTCGGTTCTATGGGAGTCGCCGATGACGGCAGGTACTTCTACAGTCAAAGGGTCACCAAGAATTTTGTTAACGAACAGGGTGTTGATTTTTCAACAGGAGAAATACAAAACAATTTAAGGGTCGTCTCATCTGCCAGATACGGCAAGCAACAAATTGGATCGGTTTCTCCGAGCGGTGATTTACTCGCATTTCTGTCCTCCGGATCAGTGATTATCTCAAATTTGATTTCTGGAGCAACAGAAGTATTTGATTTGCCGTTTCGGGTGAATCAGAATCAGCTCCAAGCTATGTCGTGGTCCCGAGACAATAATTTTGTCCTGATGCATGCAGTTGATCGTGACGCACCACGTGAAAACCATATGGTGTTTCTATCGGTTGATGTGCGGGATGGAACGTACACCAAACTCGATGAAATCGTTGGTCGACGATTCTATGTAGGAAACATGGCGGACATCAGAGGAAGGGGTTACTCATTTGATGGAAAGAAAGTTGTATTCGCCTCAAGTAAAAAAATCGTTGAGATGGACCTGCGAACAGGAACAGCGCGAATAATTTTTGACATTGGTGAGCGTGAGATAGTTGGGATGTCACTTTCGCCAGATGGAAACATCGCCGCGGTCACAGTGAAGCCGAGCGATGATTCAGCATCGAGCAACGGATCCATCGAGCTAATTACTCTCAGAGATGGCGAGGTCACCGTCCTCGAAGAGACTGAGGAACCGCTGGGATATTCCAGTTGGGTCGGTATTTCCTGGACACCGGACGCTAAACACCTCGTATTTGCCGAAAACAGGGCTAATTCAGGACAGCAACTTTATGTACGAAACATTGCTACCGGCCAACGAAGTGCGATCGGTGAACCAGTCTTTGAGGAAGATCAGTACAGAGCGGTCAGCGTTCACCCTGATGGAAAGGGGCTAACCTTCAGCAAGAGACGAGGCCAGTTGGAGCTATGGGTGCTGGACGGAATTGAGTTGTGACGTTGCGCATGAGTTAATGAGTAGAATATTTTAAGTGTAACCTGGGCGATCCGAAGGATCGCCCAGGTTGTTTAGGTCCAGCTGTGGCTCTCAAGACAAGCCTGGATCTCACAAGATTGCAACTTTATCTAATGGGTCACGTTTTGTGATGTTGACTATATCGATGTAAAGTATAGTCAGGCTATGTATACCTATAAAGAGCATACCTGAAGACTCGCATGAGTATGATTCCGAAGACACTGACCGCAGCGGCGATTCGCCCCATCGTTCTTGCAACATTGGCCTGTGGCGAGGCCTATGGATACCAGCTCAGTCAACGCATAAAATACATATCCGGGGGAGCGATCGAATGGAATGCCGGCACGCTGTATCCCGTCTTGCATCGACTGGAAACAGAGCATCTGATAAAAGCAGTATGGCGGCCTTCCGATTCTGGGCCTCGACGCAAGTACTATCTGCTCACGGCGAAAGGTAAAAAGGCGGTAGCCGCTGAAAAAGCGCAGTGGATGAAGGTTCATGAGGTGCTGGTGAGCCTGTGGCAACCAAACGTTTCGTTCGGGTGATGTGAGATGGCAACCAAGCCTTTTGACCTCGAATTGGCGATCGATACATGGAGACATGTATTCGAGAAGCGCCGCTCCATTTTCAAGGACGATCTTGAAGAGCTGGAGCTTCATCTTCGCGAGAACATTGCTCACTTGATGCAGCAAGGACTCAGCGAAGAGGAAGCGTTTCGCAAGGCCAAGGCGCATATCGGAAATGTTGTTTTGCTGGACGAGGCATTCAAAGATGTTTTCTGGCGCAAGCTCAAACACCAAAATCTTCTCTTAAAAACCCTCCTTTTTCAGTTTTCCATGTTCAAAAACTACGTTAAAATCGCGCTCCGAAATCTCATTAAGCACAAGGGGTACAGCGTATTAAACATTTCTGGCCTGGCGGTAGGATTGGCCTGTAGTTTCTTCATTTTTCTCTGGGCGCAAGATGAGATGAGCATCGATCGGTTTCATGAAAATGGCGACCGACTTTATCAGGTTAAGATCAATACCCATGACAGTGATCAGATTTCGACGTGGACCAATGCCCCCTTACCTCTGGCCGAGGCAATAACATCGAACTATCCGGAGGTTTCTGAGGCCATCCTGAAACTTCCGGTAAAGGTCGCAATCAGGCATGAGGAAGGAGCCAGCCATGAGATCGGGTACTACGCTAGTCCGGCGTTTTTCACCGCTTTCACCTTTCCATTCATCGAAGGCGATCCGTCGAGTTCTCTGGATGATCCGACAAGCATTGTGATTTCAGAATCGGTTGCCCGAAAACATTTTGGTTTTGACTGGAGGAGAAATGGTTCTGTACTCGGCCAGAGTTTCACCATGGACTACTGGCAATCGAACGGTGGTGTCCTGGGCGAAGCTATTACGGTACAAAACGACCGGGAATTTACCGTTACCGGCGTTTTCGAAGACGTGACGGCGCGCTCGACGCTTCAGTTTGGCGTGGTACTACCGGTGCAGGAGGTAGTGCGACACTTTGATCACGTCACGCGGTGGGGCCCACGCTGGTTTGAACTCATGGTATTGCTTGAGCCTGGTGCTGATGCAACGGCATTGAGTGCTAAAATCAGACCCGTATTGCAGGAGCGGCTGGGTGAGGACGCAGGACCACAGGATGTTGTTCTTCAACCATTTAGAGATACGTATTTGCACGGCGCCTTTGTGCAGGGGCGCCCGGCCGGAGGTCGCATTCAGCGGGTTTACCTCATCGGACTGGTTGGTCTGGCAATTTTGCTCATCGCGTGCATCAATTTTACGAATCTCGTGACGGCTCGATCCAATCAGCGCGCTCGGGAAATTGGTGTCAGGAAAGCCATGGGCGCAACGCCTTCATTTCTAGTCCAACAATTCTTGGGGGAAGCAATCCTGACTTCACTCGTGGCATTTGTTGTGGCGGCAGGACTGATGGCCATCGCGATGCCTCTGTTCAATGGAGTGACAGGCGCCCAGATCATGCTTGGAAGCCTGACTACCTGGAATTGGGCGGCTTTCCTGGGAATTTCTCTGCTCACGGGAGCTGTAGCTGGGAGTTATCCAGCGTTCTATCTGTCCTCACTCAATGTTGTGCGCGTCTTCCGTAGCCAGAGTGCGATCGGAAAAAGAGGCGAAATCAGCGCACGGAAGAGCTTGGTGGTGATTCAGTTCGCCGTGTCCGTGTTTTTGATAGTGGGAACGCTCACCATCTACCAGCAGCTCCGGTTTTTTCAGACGAAGGATCTCGGACTTGATAAGGAAAACGTAGTCGTGGTCCGATTGGATGGCGAAATGAACCAACGGTACGAGGCTGTCCGACAGTCTCTACTGGAGTCACCGATCGAGTTAACCCCGAAAGTTGTGTACGGGTGAAAAAGGTATAGGCGGCGTATCCTGATGATGATTACGTCATTGTCAATCCGAAGATTGGAGGATACACCGCCCATGAAGACGAATAACGCACACGAGAACGAGAACTACAATAGCACAGAGGATGTGTTGACAGAAGTATTGCGAACAGGGGCCGCAAAGATGCTGGCCACAGCCGTTGAGGCCGAGGTTGAAGCTTTCTGCCAGCGCTACCAGTTCCTGCGCGACGAAGAGAATCGCCACCGCATCGTTCGCAATGGATATCTGCCAGAGAGGAAGATTTTGACTGGTATCGGGGAGGTCGCTGTAAAGATGCCCCGCATACGCGACCGTACGGGTCGGGGTGAGGATAGAATCGGTTTCCGCAGTTCGATACTACCAGCCTACCTCCGCAAGAGCCGCTCGCTTGAGGCTCTCATTCCATGGTTGTACCTGAAGGGAGTTTCAACGGGCGGCTTTGAGGCAGCGCTCTCGGCCCTTGTTGGTCCTGATGCCCCAGGGCTGACCTCCTCGACGATTGCGCGCCTGAAGACGCTTTGGACAAGGGAGCACGAAGACTGGCAAAAGCGGAGCCTGAAGGAGAAGCACTACGTCTATTTCTGGGCCGACGGTATTCACGTAAACGTACGCATGGATAAACAGAAACTGTGTCTGCTGGTCGTGATCGGCGCTACGGCCGATGGAAGGAAGGAGCTTATAGCACTCGAGGACGGCTTTCGCGAGAGCAAGCAGTCGTGGCGAGAGTTGCTCCTGGAGCTGAGGCACCGCGGGCTGGATCAAGGACCGAAGCTGGCTGTTGCCGATGGAGCCATGGGATTCTGGAGTGCTCTCGCAGAAGTTTATCCCGAGACGCGAGCCGCACGCTGTTGGGTGCACAAGACAGCAAATGTGCTCAACCGCCTGCCCAAGTCCGTTCAGAAGAAGGCAAAAGGTCACCTCACGCAGATCTATACAGCAGAAACAAAAAAGCAGGCAGAGAGCGCCCTTCTGTTTTTCATCAAAGCCTACCAGCAAAAGTATCCGAAAGCAGCAGAGATTCTGGTGAAAGACCGAGAAGAACTGCTCGCTTTTTATGACTTTCCGGCAGAACACTGGATCCATCTTCGGAGCACAAATCCGATCGAATCTACGTTCGCGACCGTGCGCCTCAGGACCGCCAAAACGAGGGGATGTCTGAGCCGAGAAACAGCTCTTGCAATGGCCTTCCGTCTATGTAAAGAGGCTCAGAAGAAGTGGAGGAAACTGAATGCACCGCACCTATTGCAACTTGTAAAAAAAGGAATCAAATTCACCGACGGAATTACATCAGAACGACACGCTGCCTAAACCTTCCATACACAACTTTTGGGCATAGCTCGACAAATATATCCCGGCCATCAGTGTGGTAGGACGCACTGATAGACGAGAGGGAAGTAGCCGAGATCAGTGTGACAACGAAGGGAAGAGAAAACGCGATGAGCCCCATAATCAGGCGCAGTGCCCGGTAATCAAAGACTATACCCTTTTTTGAATGACTCATAACGAACTGTAACTAATCGACGATAATGGAGTGTCAGTGCGCCGCCGCCATCCCGTCTTTTCTGGGATCCGAAGCGGCCGCCCATCCACGTTCGAGTCGCATCACGGCCTGTGCACCTCCAAACGAGACCCTGCTCTCATCTACGATTTCGTGACCCATCGAAGTGAGCGCAGCACGTACTTCTGTTGAAATGGGAGCCTCAAGGGCTACCCGGGCTCCAAATTGGTGTCTAAACCTGGGGGCGTCGATCGCTTCTTGAAGATCCATGCCGAAAACGACAATATTCAGGAGCACCTGCACATGGGCCTGTGGCTGCATTGACCCGCCCATGATACCATAGCTGAGCCATGGCTCTTGGGAGCCGTCTGCGCTTGCACGTGTAACGAAAGCGGGGATGATCGTGTGAAAGGGTCTTTTGCCGGGCGCGAGTGTATTGGCCAGGCCTTCTTCCAGCGTAAATCCAGCACCGCGGTCCTGAAGAACAAAACCGGTTCCAGGCACGACCACTCCCGATCCGAACTCCTGGTAGATGCTGTTGATAAAAGAGATCATATTGCCGAACTGATCGGCCGCTGACAGATAGATGGTGTCGCCGCCAGTCACGATTTCGCCGGGATCCTGGTGTTCAGCGGCATGGTTCGGATTGAGCTTTTCACGCCGGGACTCAATAAACGTGTCGGACAGCAGATCGCCGGTCGAGACCGTCATATAATCCGGATCTCCTACGTACTGGGCGAGGTCGGCGAACGCAATTTTCTTCGCTTCGATCAGGTGATGGAGGTAGGGCGCTGTGTTATGGCCCATTTCCTTGAAATCGTAGGGCTCAATAATGCGCAGCATTTCCAGCGCCGCGATTCCCTGGCCGTTGGGAGGCAGCTCCCACAGCCGGTACTCCCCAAATGGGACAGAGACGGGCTCTACCCACTCCGCTTGATGGTTTTTAAGGTCATCCAGGGTCAGAAATCCTCCCAGCGCCTTCACCCCATTCACAATCTGCGCTCCCAATTCTCCGCCATAGAAAACTTCCGGACCTTGATCGACTATCATCTGCAGAGAACTGGCAAAATCAGGATTTCGATACCACTCACCCTCTCGAGGGGCACGTTCACCATCGATTAAGAACGCTGCACTTGCCCCAACATCCTGTTTGAGTATCTCGACTTCAGCTGCCCATTGTCGCGCGATGATGGGCGAGACGGGAAAACCGTCTTTCGCAAGTTGGATTGCCGGACCGAAGGCTCTGGCCAGGCTTATCGTTCCGTGATTTTCAAGCAACGCAACCCACCCCGAGAGCGCTCCCTGCACCGTGATCGGTTCGGCTCCTCTGAAGGGGATCCGATCGTGACCACGACGCAGCATTTCTTCTCGCGTCATGAGACTCCCCGCTCGTCCACTTGCATTCAGCCCTATGAGCCTCTGCTCTTCGGCGGACCAGAGGATGGCAAACATGTCTCCACCAATTCCCGACGCGTGGGGCTCGACCAGATTGAGAACGACAGCAGCGGTGACGGCTGCGTCAATGGCGTTGCCACCCTCCTGTAATACAGCAAGCCCAGCTGTACTGGCCAGCGGATGGCTCGTCGCGATGGCCCCGTTGGGAGCGTAGACCGTCGACCTTCCCGCAAGCGTTGAGGCTCGTCGATCCTGTGCTTGGGCGAGAGGCATTGTGAGCAGAAGGCAGAAAAAGGCTAAGAAAACGGTTGCTGGGCTCAAGCTACGCATATGCGAGGACCCGGTCAGTGATGTACTAATTGAGGGAGCCTTGGCCTGGTCACATTCCAAATACCAGACCGATCTTGACGGGCCAGTATTTCGTGCTCTCTTCTTCGGTGAAGGCGATGCGGTAGGTCGACTGAACAAACAAGCTCGCTTTTGAACTGAACCCGATTTCAAATCCACCACCAAAAGCAGCTCCAAAAGCCGTTTCTTCCTCGACGAACTCCGCAGTCTCACTGAACCCATCAATGCTCACCGTGGCATCGCTGATGGAAAGAGTATACATGCCCCCCATTCCGAGGAGGTAGGGGCTCAAGGATCCGCCCGTTCCGATGTTGAATTTCAGTCCAGCACTAAATGAGAGCATGGAAATATCTCCACCACTGATGTCAATGTCAGTGCCGAAGTCCCCCAAGTCATCTATAAGAGCGTCGCCATCGAGTGAAAATTTACTGTAGTCGACTCCGCCAATCAGTTCGAGACTGGACCCAAACGAATACCCTATGGCCGCACCGGCGCCGTAACCCAACTCCCAGAAGTCGCTGAATTCAGTGGGGTCCAACGGCATTGCACCGCCGCCACCTACATAAATATTAAGCCCTGACTGTGCCACAGCCGGAGTGCCAATGAGGGAGCAGAAAAGAACCGTCGCAAAAATATTTTTCATGGTTTCATCCTGGTTGTCTCGAAGACAGATCGAGAGTTATTTGAGAAGAAGCATTGTTCGCGAATGTGAACCAGCAGGGGTCACCAGTCTATAAATGTACGCACCACTTGGCAACGTCCCAGCGTCGAAGGATGCTTCATGCATTCCTTCTGATAGGACGCCATCCATCAGAACGCGCACGATCCGCCCCATCATGTCATAGACCTCAAGAGATACGTGCGCCGATTCCGGTAATCCGAAACGGAGGGTTGTCCGGGGATTGAACGGGTTCGGGTAGTTACTCTCGAGCACGAACTGATCGGGTACAGTCAGAGACTCGTTCGCCGCCAGGTTGCCCTTTGGCGCCGCGCCCCCATTTATTTCGTCAATAATAGCCTGGGCACTCGCGATCAGTTCATCCGCCTGTGCATCGGTGAGGCCATTCTTTTTCTTGCCGCGTTTCGCTTCCACCTGATTGATGAAGGCGTTAAGCAAGTTTACCGCCGCGTTCGAATTTCCATTCTCGTAGCTCGCCAGAGCATTGTCGAGCTTGGAGGAGAGTGAATTTTTAAGGCCGTTGGGCAGATCGAGAAGTTTGAGCTCGGTAACTACAGTCAAGCAGCTTACTGAAGTTGATTCACATATGCGGATGATTCGATCACCAGGCTGGTCCGTTACGAACAAATGATCGTCGGCGTTGAACCTGAGATTGTTGAAAAAACCACCACTCAGACCGGAGGCAAATGTTATCGTTGAACCAGTGCTAGTGTCGCCCGCAATGACTTCAAAACGAGTCGCTATGTAAAGCTTCCCATCCGGGCCAAAATCAATCCCTCCTGGCGACCTCAGGCCTCCGAAGATGACCGGCTGGCCCTGGCCAAAAATGGGCAAGGTCGTGGGATACGGGAAATCAAGCTTGCGGACGTCTCCGAACGGTCTCGTGGGGAAAAAAATTGTAGAGAAAAAAACATGTCCCCATCGGCATTAAACGCCTTTCCTTCCGGATTTGGAGCATGAGGATGAAAGTGGATGAATTCTACCTCACTACCCGTGGTTACGTCAATCTTTACAATTCTGTCATGTCCAAAAGCAACACCACCTCTTAAGACGCTGACATACAGGAAGCCGTCTGGGCCAAATTCCAGGTGGGTAGGGCCGTCCAGACCAGAGACCAACGGCGTCAAGGTCGATGCATCGACCGGGAGCGAGCCGTTCAAATCAATGGTAAAAACTGCGTTCAGATCAAGGTCCGTCACATAGAGTATTTGGTCGTCGTCTATGTCGACATCGATTGGTCTGCTAAAGTTGAAAGCAATAAGACTACGATTTCCGCCGGAATCGAAGCTGTATATTTCTCCAGAAAAGATAAATGGGAACACCGCACAAGATGCTACACACTTAAAAGAGGAGGAGATCAGATTGCCCGCATCATCAAAAGCCAGGGCCTCGGTGTCCGGCAATCCGTCGGCGAAGACCTGGGCAACATACCCGGCTGGAACAACGATTTGTCGGGCGGTAGCCACCGTAGTTACGCTCAGCAGTGCTGCGAGCAGCGGAAGGGTCAAAAACAGGGTGGATTGCGAGAGCTTCGTATTCATCGGTAATTTCTCCAACAATGGTGGGTTTGGAGCGTCCTGATCATCGGAACTGATTCGTCATGCCTTCCAAATTCCGGCGAGAAAACATAAACGCATCTGGCTATGTCGTGATAATTAGGGGAAAAGTCAACAACTGACAATAATTGGGTACCAAAGACTTAGGCGCCGTCAGGTGCGCGAAATAAACCACTGAGGTCCAAATCTGAACACATGTGGCGTCTTTTGGGAAGGAACACGTAGTTCAATCGTTATCTACGCTTGTCATACCAGGAGAGGGATAGATGATAGAAAGATCGAAAGGCTTAATCGCACTCACTTGTCTGCTATTGCTGGCGAGCGGCTGCGATTCAGAGGGCATTGCGCCAAATGATGGAAACAGTGATTCTCCAATTCTGGTAACCGCACAGTTGAGCGCGTCGACGGTTTCGGTCTCCGCGCCGATTATCGTTACGATTCGTCTCGAAAATGTTGGGGACAAACAAATTGTGTGGGGAGCAGGTAGTTCGGGGTGTCGGTTGTGGGTTCGTGTGCTCGTCGATGAGATCGAATATCCTGCCGATGATCTTGCGTGCATCACCGACTACATCGAGTATTCTTTGCAGCCAGGCGGTGTCGATACAACGAACCTGGAGTGGAATGGACGAATTCTGCGGGATGGAGAAATGCAGGTGTTAGCTGCGGGATCGTATGATCTGATCGGGCTTGGAGGAGACTATCGGAGCGAGCCCGTGACTGTTGAGGTGATTGGGGAAAACTGAGCTGGTCCAGCGTCTGCCTGAGCGAAGCGTGTACCGGAAACTCAGGTGTTTTCGACTTCGATCAAAAGCCATTCATCGAGGCAGCATGGGACCAGGATCCCGCCTATTTCACCAAGGCCATCAAGTATCACTGGCCTCTCTGGGCCCAATTCGACATTTAAGAACGAGCCAGACGGCCCTGGCTCAGCCCAGTACGAGTAAGGATGAATCATTCCGGAAGCGAAAACCGAGTTTTTCGGTAGACCCACAAGTGCCGCATGGGCGCGGTTGGTATGTTGGAGCCGGTCGGGCTAAACCACGGATCTAGGTGCACATGAAAAATCGGATGTTGATCGGTATCGCGCTGGCCGTGTGGCTGGCCCCGAATGCGTTGGCTCAAGAAAGAACCGTACTTGACGACTTTATCGGAAGTTGGCGGGGAACGGGCACACTTTTCGGTCAACCGGCCGATTTTGAAATGGTGTGGGAACGTCGATTGAAGGATCGCTTTCTCCATTTATCGTTCAGGAATCCGTTCGTCGAAGCCGAAGCATCCTACTATCCGACAGAGAGCGGAAAATACCGGGGCACGTGGATCGATTCTCGCGGGGTAGAACTTCCGCTGAGCGCGGTCGTGGAGGGTGCCGTTCTCAACTCCAACTGGGGATCAGGAGAAACCAAGCAGGGGCGCACGACCTACCATCTGCTAGACTCAGGAGCGATGGAAGTGACAGATGAGGTCTTGAGGGATGGCGTTTGGGCACAATTTGGTCACGCCGTCTACGATCGGCAATACACCCTTGAAGACAGGATCGGCTGGCTGATCGGCGTGTGGCAGCGAGAAACCGAGAGGAGTATCACCGAGGAGTCCTGGAGCCGGTTGAGCGAAAGTACCTTTGAAGGCGAAAGTGTGACCACTTCCAAGGCGAGCGGTGAGACGGTGTTTACCGAGTCGTTGCTGCTCGTGGAGATGGAAGATGAGTTGTTCTACATACCCAAGGTGGCAGAAAACACGTATCCTGTACCCTTCAAGCTGATCGAGCTCGGAGAAGATCGTGCAACGTTCGAGAATGTCGACCACGATTTCCCCCAGCGGATCCAATACCGGCTTCTCGGAGCAGATTCCTTGATGGTTACGATATCAGGAGATCAGGATGGCGAGTCGCGAAAGGTCGATTTTCCGTTTCTGCGGAAAAAGTAGTCTGATACACCCTCGTCGACACTTTCTTAAATTGCATCGCCAGTTGACCCTCATCTCGCGATTATTTTTCCTATTGTGCTGTTGGGTGGGCCTCCTTACAGCCGCATTACGCCCGGAGCCTCCAGCTCTTAACTGCCAAGCTGGCTCTGATCCAATAAAGAAAGGAAATTTGTTATGTCAGCCGAAGAAAACAAGGCCATCGTCAGGAAGTACTATGAACTGCTTGACGCGGGCGATATGGACGGCATCATGGACCTATTCGCGGACGATATATCTTGGAGTTTTCCAGGAGTGCCTGAGCCGCTGAATAAGGAGGGTCTAGGTGGGCTAATTCAAGGTTTCGGTTCCGCATTTCCTGACATGAACCACACCATCCGCCTTCAATTTGCCGAAGGAAGTCATGTAGCCACGGCAATCACGTTCAGAGGTACTCAGACGGGCGAAATGCAGGGCATACCCCCCAGTGGAAACGACGTGGAATTTACCGGTCTGAATATCCACCATGTGGTGGACGGCAAGATCGTGAAAGCCGAGTCTGGCTTTGACATGCTCAGTCTGCTGCAGCAAATCGATGCGATCCCGACGCCTGGGTAGGTCTGTCGATTTTTTACGGCCAAGGGCCGGGTTTACTCGTACTGTAGGCTCGAGGCAGGATTAGTGCGGGCAGCACGGATGGCCTGATATCCGACAGCAAGTATTCCAATCGACAGCGCACCCGCACCTGCAAGCAGGAAGAGGCTCGCGTCGAGGTCTATGCGGTCCGCGAATCCTCCCAACCAGTTTTCCATGGCGAAATAGGAGAAGGGTACTGCCAGAACGAATGCCAGCGCGACCAGCTTCAGAAAGTCTTTCGAAAGCAGAAATACGACCCCGGAAGCGGTAGCGCCCATCACCTTACGAATACCAATCTCTTTTTTTCGTCGCTCCGTCGTGAAGGCTGCGAGGGCAAAGAGGCCGAGGCACGCCACAAGGATGGCGAGTAGGGAGAATGAACCAAGCATTCTGCCGAGCTGAGTGTCCGAGCGATACATCGCATCGAAGACTTCATCTACGAACTGATATTCAAAAGGTCGATCGGGGTTGAAGGTTGCCCAGCCCTCTTTCAAGTAGGCAAGCGTTTCACTCACGTCTCCGGGGCCAATGCGCACGGAAATGTAGTCGTTGTAAAACGAGTTCGCCTGGATGTGAAATATGATGGGATCGACGGCGTGGTGCAGCGAGTTGTACTGGAAATCGCGCACAAGGCCGACAACTTTGCCCTGCTTGTGCTCGAGCGTTCTGACCCAGATCTCAAGCGTGAGCTCCTTTCCGATAGGGTCAATCCACCCAAATTTTCTTGCGGCCGCTTCATTGACCATGAATCCGTCGATTGCGTCAGCAGGAAAGTCCTCCGAGAAATCTCGACCCGCGAGTATTTCAAGTCCGTATGTCTCGGCGAAGTCGTGGTCGATGGTCAGGATCAGCGTTTCGACGCTATCCTCGGGCGCCGCCTTCGGGATCACCATGAAATCGTGTAATCCGTCCGTATAGCTAGGGTATCCCGACGAAGCGGACACCGCCTGGATACGTCCATCTCGCAGCCATTCCTGCTTCAAGGCTTCGTGACTAATCTGATTGGCCGTGTCGCGTAAGGGCACGACCAAGACGTGCTCCTTGTCGAAACCGAGTCGTTCGCCTTGCAGGAATGAGAGCTGCTTCTGGATGACGAGGGTCCCCACGATGAGTGTGCTCGTGATCGCAAATTGGAAGACGACCAGGCCGCGACGCAGCACGATGTCTGCCGTGCCACCGCTACCACTGAGTCCTTTCAGAACGCGAATAGGCCTGAAGGAGGAGAGGAAGAAGGCTGGATAGGACCCGGTGACCAGGCCGATTCCCAGTGTCAGCCCTACCAGCATTGCCAGGCTGGCCGGAGAGGCCAGCGCCCCCATGGAAAGCTCGCGTCCTGTCAAGGTCTCGAACGCTGGAACGAACATCCAGACGAGCCCTATTGCAAAGATCATCCCTATCAACGTCGTCAGCATCGATTCACTGATGAATTGTTGGACGAGCTGTGCGCGGCGGGCGCCCAGCACTTTGCGCATACCTACCTCGCGGGACCGCATGGCCGAACGCGCAGTCGCAAGATTAATGAAGTTGATACAGCCAATTCCAAGGATGAGTACGGCAATAATGGCCAGCAGGTAAACGAATCGGATGCTACCGTTCGCTGCAATCTCGTTTTCGAGGTCCGAGTACAGATGGATGTCTTCCAGGGGCTGCAGACTGTACGTGCGAGCCAGACCCTCATTCGCCAGATACTTTTGCGTAATCACCGAGAGGCCGTCTTCGAACAGCTCCGCATTTGTGCTCGCATGGAGCATCACATAGGAATAGACGGGAGGCCAGTGCCAGCTGAATACATGTGGAGCAATCGCACCAAGGCTCGACATGGAGGCGAGGGCATCGAACGAAAAATGGCTGTTCACTGGAACGTCTCGCGTGACTCCAGTAATGGTGAAGTCATAGGATCCGCGGTCGACACGCATTTCGACCACTTTACCAATGGGATTAACCCGTCCAAATATGCGATTCGCTGTCGACTCGGTGACGATCAGCGAAAACGGCGCATCGAGAGCCGTTGTGGGGTCGCCGACCACCATTCCAAAGGAGAACATTTCCAGAAAGGTTGAATCCACCATCATCACGCCATCTTCCTGATGTTTGCGTCCCGTGTCGTCAACCAGCAAAGCCGGATAGGGATAGATGCGTGAGCGCTTCTCGACCGCCGGAAACTCATGGGCTAACGTCGGAGCCAACGACATGTAGGTGCTCGCCCGCTTCACGAGTCTTCCGGTGTTGGTCTCTTCGCTCACGACCCTGTATATCCGATCACTGTTTTCGTGGAAACGATCGAAAGCCACTTCGTCTTTCAGGAAGAGTGCGATTAACAAGCAGCAGGCAAGCCCGACCCCGAGGCCGGCAACATTTACGATTGCATAACTGCGATTTCGGGTGAAACCGCGCCAGGACACGCGGACATAGTTCTTGAACATGATTGGACTAAGTGTGGTATTGGATTCAGCTGTGCGCCTGAAAAACCGTCGCCGAACGAATGAGAACACGTCGATCCAGTACCGAAAATCTGCCGAAAGAGGCGATCTCTTAGCACGGTCGCGGTGCACTTCCGCGAGGTCGCCGGTGAATTCCTCGAAGAAATCCTCGTCACAGAGACGCTCAAGGAGATACAGGGCCAGGCGTGGGGGAGTATGTTTTGGAGTACCGGTCATGACGGAATGTGGAGTAGATCAGCCTAGTGCCGTGCGAACAGTTTTCAGTTCAGGAATTAGCGACCACATCTGCTCCCGGACACCTCTGGTCGTGCGAATTGCCTCGAGGCCAGCATTAGTCGCTATGAACAACCGCTTGCGGCGACCGCCGCGCTTCTCTGTTGCCGCGCCAAATTCAGAATCCAGTAACCCTTTCTCCTGCAGGCGATAGAGGGTGGCGTGAACTGCGCCCAGGGTGAGTGTACGGCCGGTTTGATCTTTGATCTCGTCCAGGACGGTTACGCCGTACGCATGGTCATGCAATACACAAACCGAGAGGAGGACAAGCTCTTCGAAAGCGCCAAGTTGTGGAATGGGCATAGAGAAATGGAGACGGTGATTGCAACATTACGAGATTAAATATACAAAGTTACAACATATAATTAACGCTGGGTAGGATGTATTTCGAGTGTTGTGCTGCACCAGATTGCCTCTGATTACCTTGCCATTGCGCTTTGGCTGAGCGATACTCCTTCAATATGGAGTAAATCCCATGGTAGGAACTACCCTCTCCCATTACCGCATTGTCGAGGAGCTAGGTCGTGGCGGAATGGGTATCGTATATAAGGCAGAGGACGAGGTACTTGAGCGAACCGTAGCGATCAAGGTACTTCCCCCAAGACTCACCCCGTCGAAAAAGGAAGCGGCGAGATTCCGCAAGGAAGCCAAGGCAGCTGCTGCTCTGAACCATTCGAATATTGCTACGGTTCACGACCTCGGACAAACCGAGGATGGGCAGACGTTTATCGTCATGGAGTTTGTCAGCGGAGAGACACTTTCTGCGCAAATCAAACAAGGCTCCCTTTCTACGGACGAGAGTGTTCGTCTGGCCATCGAGATCGGACAAGGACTCAGCGCGGCACACAGTGCCGGAATTGTTCATCGCGACGTAAAACCCGGCAACCTCATGGTCAACGAGCAGTCGGGAGTGAAAATCCTAGACTTCGGGATTGCAAAGGTGACCGATGATTCGCTCTCGGAAACAGCACGTCGATACGGCACGGTTCGGTACATGTCGCCCGAGCAGGCCCGGTGCGAAAACGTTGACAAGCGCACCGACATCTGGTCAACGGGCATAGTCCTCTACGAGATGCTTACCGGCATCAGACCGTTCGAAGCAGAGTACGATTCGGCCGTCATGTACTCGATCATCAACCTTGATCCAGTGCCACCTGCAGAACACAAAGTCGACATTCCTGCAGAGTTGGAGAATATTGTTCTGAAATGTCTCGCCAAGGAGCCAAGGGATCGATATGAGTCTGCACAAGCGTTTGTGGACGATCTTCTGAGGATTCAACGCGGATCTAAAGTATTCGCCCGATCAGCAGACCGGGTCCGCGCGACACGCCAGCGCCTGATCAGGCGTATCACAAAGGTCGCCGTTCCGGTTCTGGCAGCTCTGCTACTCGTTCTGGCTATTCCCTCGCTCCGATACAAGGTTTTTCCGTGGACTGTGCCTGAAATTCGCGGCATCGCTGTGCTGCCCTTCGTAAACATTGGAGAGGATCCAACGACTCAATCCATGGTCGACGGTCTGGTTCATGTCGTGACCTCAAAACTCATGGGTTTGGAGCAATTTCACGAGTCTCTTTGGGTTGCTGCGTCCAGCGAAGTGATAAAAAGGGGAGTTCAGACAGCTCGAATGGCGGGTTCTGAGCTACACGTACATATGGCAGTGTCTGGGACTGTATGGCGTGAAAATGACCGGATCCGATTGGTTCTTGAACTTATAGATGCGCGAACCGAAGTCAGTTTGACATCTGAAATCCTGAATGAGTCACTCGACGATGGCTCGGTGATGGAAGAATCTGTTGTAGCACACCTGGCCAATATGCTGGAAATCGAATTACTGCCAGATGATCAGGCGAAACTACTTGCCGGTGGTACGACCGTGCCGGGTGCTTACGAGTTTTATGTTCAGGGTCAGGGGTATCTGCAGCGCTTCGAGATTCCCAGAAACACAGATCTTGCTATTGAGCTTTTCGAACGAGCCATCCAACGTGACTCCACATTTGCACTTGCACGTGCCGGACTGGGCGAGGCATACTGGGCAAAATTTATACTTACGCAGCAGGTAGACTGGATCGACAGCGCCATCACAGAATCCGAAGCTGCTCTGGCACTAAATGAAGATCTTGCTCCTGTTCATGTTACTCTCGGAATCATCTATAACGGGAAAGGAGATTATTCCAATGCAGAAGAGTCGTTCGAGCGCGCGCTGGAAATCGATCCCAGCTATGGTCCTGGCTACATCGGACTCGGGGCGAGCCTGAATAATCAAAACAAACTTGTAGAGGCAGAAAACGCTTACCTCGATGCCATTCGTTCCAAAACTGACAACTGGAATTACTACAATAAACTTGGAATTTTCTATCACGGCAAGGGTCGTCGTGCAGATGCCATAGAACAATTTCTTCGTGTCACGGAGCTTGCGCCTGATAATGCATATGGGCTCAATAATTTGGCCGTGCAATATCATTTGATGGGAGACACGGACCAGGCTGAATCCATCTACCATCGGGTGACGCAGGTGAGTGGTGAAGCAGTACTGGTCAAGGCGAGAGCCTTTTACAATCTGGGCGGGATTGTTTATCTGCGCAGAGACTTTTCGGGGGCCGTGAATATGTACACGCAATCTCTTGCACTCGACAGCGCATATGTTGAGAGTTGGGGTGATCTGGGGAATTCATATCACTGGCTGGAAGACAGCGAAAACGCGAGACAGGCCTGGAATCATGCTATCCGAATTGCTGAAAAGCTGATAGCGGTCAATCCTAATTCAAGTGCAGGTCTAAAGATTCTAGCGGAAACTCATGCGAAGTTGGACAATCGAGAGGAATCTCTTTCGGCGATTGAACAGCTTCTTGCACTTCAGCTTGTGGAATCTGCCACGTTTCGTACAGTTGGAAAGACCTACGAAATCCTGAGTGACCGGAAAACCGCGTTGCTTTATATCGGAAAAGCGCTCGAAGCGGGGCATTCCGTTGCTGCGATGGAATCATCAATATGGCTGGATGATCTCCGGAAGGATCCTGAATATGAGGCTCTCCTACGCCAGTTTGAGCAGTAATTGAGGTTGAAATGGCTGATTTACATCCATTCTTGCATAAATCGAGCATTTTCCATTACAATGGTGGGCTAAAGCTCTAGAATTGGATGCGGCGCTTCGCTCCTTATTACCCACCCTTTGACGCACCGCGCCCTCAGATCGAAACCTGATTCAATCATCTTTCGAAGCTGTTAGCAGGATTATTGGGACAGCGCCATCAGTTTGAACTAAACAATTTGGTGAGGCCTCATACTACCATGTCTCGAAAACAATCTTTCAACTTTACGTTCAGATTCCTCAGGGCTGGTGAAGAGCCCACAGTCATTGGTGGTGAGGAGCCGACGGTCATTGGCGGTGAGGAACCCACTGTTATTGGAGGCGAAGAGCCTACAGTGATTGGCGGCGAAGAGCCCACAGTGATTGGTGGCGAAGAGCCTACGGTGATTGGTGACCAGGGGACCGCACTTGCTGGGGAAGAACCGACAGTTATTGGTGGACAGGGAATGGGTGAGATCAACTGTGTCGAAGAGGAAACAGATCCCCTCTGCAAGACCATTCTGGGTGTCGCCGTATTGGCGCTGGTGCTTGGGGTCGTGGTGGAAATTACCTCTGCGAATGTTCTAGGAATGAGTTCGACAGCCCTTCTTTTGATATCAGTGAACCTGATGCTGTTGTACATCATTCGCTGCTCGGCTTGCAGGTGCTAGCGCCTTTGGTGTAGTTCACCCAGAACATCATCGAAGAGCAGCTCATTCATCACACGGACCACTATTCTGGATTCAGTTCCGAGCTCCCTCGGGACGATGAAGGAATAGCTGCCATTCAGAGCGTCAACCAATTCGATCTCAAAGGGATCGCCGTTAATTTCAACGTCGATCACGTGACCATAGTCGGGACCGAGAAGATTGCCGAATCGATCGACTGGAAGGATAAAAAGGCGTTGTCGCCCGCCGTTCACGGCAGGTGACAACCACCATTCTGAGCTGCTCGGATCGGCGTTTCCGAAGCTAACGAGGGCAGACCGGCTTTCCGTTCGCGAAAAGGAACCCGCTTCAGTGTGATTGGCATCAATCTGAAAAATCACTTTATAAAGGCCGGTGACTTTCGTTTCCGGGAAGGTGGCCGAATAATCACCATCATGATCACTTTCGAACATAATGGTGTGCACTACTGGTTGCAGTGCCGCATGAAAGCCATCATCAAGCTGCTTGAGTTGATATTTCCGTTGAGCGGGAGACGCCTGGGACTCAAACCGAATCCCTGGAGGAATGACGAGCGACGTGGTGTCCGAGAGAAGTGTACCCAGTCCTATTGTTGGTGCCAGAACGTGAGCTGTGATTTGCGCAGTTGGAAGCGGCTGGTCTCCGAGAGATAAGCGGGCCTTCAACTCCAGAGATTTTCCCGCCACATAATGCGCCGCGCCCACGGAAAAGTTGTACTCGAGCGATTCTTCATCCACGATTGCAGATGCCTCATAGGAGGTTGCGGCCTGGCCGCTGATATGCATGTGCCAGTCTCCGCCACCGGTGATGAGCTCACCCGGTCCACGGGCGGGGACATCGATAGAAAATATGCGATAAAAATCTCCATCGATGATCTGGCCGAGGGCGGTTACATCCGTCCCGTCTTTTTCCACACGGAATGTGAGGGTATCGCTCGGACTCCAGCTCAGCTTCAAAATTACCTGCCGAGCCGTGTTGTTGACCTCGAAAGATTCGGTTGCTGAGATTCCAGCCATACTTCCGTGGCGATACGCCAACAATTGTGGGCTGAATCCTCTGAGTACATCGACTAATTCCTCAATAAAGAAGCGCCTCAGCTCTTCGTCCGGCGTGGTAGTCAGCTTGGTTAATCCTCCGGTTTGAGCAGCGATGTCGCTGAGAAGGCCTGCGAACTGCGGCGTACTACCCACTCCAATGGTGCTTACTTTTATTCCCAGATTTGCATTCAAGTCTGTCGGAGGTGAGGTCGGGTTTACGGCTGAGCTTGCTTTTTTCGGCACGTTCTCAATTTCGAATGTTACATCGTTGACCATGGGGTTCAGATTCTGCATGCCATCTGTAAAAAGAACGATATTCCGGGGTCTTGTGGCGTCCGTAAGCGCGTTTATCGCTGTCTGAAGGCTGCCTCCCATAGCGGTCAATCCACCAGCAACTCTGCTTCTCACATCCGTGATGAGACCAGGTGCGTTCGGCAATACGGGGACCAATACGTCAGTGCCGACCTGGAATTTAGAAATGGTGCTCGCGAAGTAATTGGCTCCGATCCGATCGCTGGGCACTGTGACAGCCGTCCACACCTGCACGAAGATCTCGACCGCCTGTTTCAGTACGTCTATCTTGGCTTCGCACGACGAACAAGCCGGGGATTGCATACTTCCGGAGATGTCGAGCGCAAGCATCACGTCCACCGGTCCGCGCTCGATGAGCTCGCCCCCGCCCGTGACTACGAGGGCGTAGGGTTGTGCGCTCGTCATCACTCTCGGCGCATCGATCCTGATGGTGTAGCTGCCCGCTGACGGAGTCGGAATTCGGATTTGCTCGACGTTGTTCCTGGAATCTGCAGCGGTAAGACCATTTGGAAAAGATGTGCTGCCAGTTGGTGAGATGATTCTCAAATCGAGCTGATTGACCAGGGTCTCGCCGGCTGGATCGTGATAAACCATCGTTGCGACAATCGGGACTAGAGGATCCGTGACCGTGTACGTATAGTCCGTCGTTTCACCCTGCTTTATGCCTGACAGTTCATCGACGTGTGACAGCGAAGCAGGCAGGGGAGGGAGGATGCTGTTTTTAACGTCGATGCGCCCGAAGCCCTCTACATTATTGGGGAGTTGTGCCACTTCGGTGATTCCGGGATACTGCCCAGGACTCATATCCACAGCGCCATTGATCAGGGTCGCCCTCAATAAAGCTGCCGAGACAAACAGTCGACCTTCGTACTCCATATAGTACTGTCTAACTAGAGCTGCAGCACCCGCGGTAAGCGGCGTTGCCATACTTGTACCACTGTTGAACATATAGTTCTGATCCACCGTCGACCCAACTGGCGTCAGGCCATAATTACTGGGAATGCCCTGACCGAACGCTCCCTTGTAGATTCGAACGTCGTCCACCCAGGCGCCGTCTCCTGTATTGGCATCAGGGTCGGCTTCAATTCGGAAACTCACGGTCAGATTGGAAGAACAGGAATAGTCTCCGAGCCGGACCCGAAGCGGCTCCCAATTGGCCATGGTGCCGATGTAGGGGAAGCGTCTCGGACTGCCCGGGATTGCAGGGTCAGAGAGCTGTATGACAAATACATCACCCTGTTTTACATCGATTTTAAACCAAAACTGAAGCATTCTGTCCGTGCATGCGGCAGAGAGGTCAATCGGGGCCCAACGCATTTCCGTTGTGACGCCCGCCGTGTAATTACCCCCGGGGCTGTCGTGCCAGGACGTTGTCGCGGAGTGGGAATCTGAAGAGACCCGAGCCCACGGACCGGTCGTGGTCCACTGTCCCGTTCCACTTTCCATATTATCGAACCGGTAGGACACATTCGCCGGCGCTTGCGTTCTGGTAGACAGCACCATCGTTCCGGGTGCCACCACGTCTGGCTTGATTCGATTATCCTGGTTGTCGGGAGTATTCGCATTTGCCGGACCACGACTACTGAATGCCGCCATCCCATCTATGTTATCCGCCTTGAGATCATCCCGAATAAGGGGCTGATAGTATCCTGTATTCGAATACTTGACGTACTGCTCACCAATCGTTGGTCGGTTGTTTTCCGAGGCGCCCACGGTGAGAGCATTCTTGGCCGCGCCGGGTGAACCTAAAGAGCCACCGTCAATAATATTGTCCCCGTTTTAAATCTACGCCCCCGTTTTGAGCCGAGAAAAGGACCAGCATGTCCGGATGCTCCCACACAAACTTATCGACATCATTCGATCGACTGTCATATTCTCCGCCGAGATATTTTCCCCAACTGTTGCTGTGAATGCGAACACCCTCATCGTAGGCTTCCTGCAACACTTTCGTAAAATCAAAGGGGATTCCAGTCATTCCATTTCGGGTACCGTTGTTGTATATCGTCAATTGCTCAAGCGCTTGAAACACGAGTGTTGCCTGGGGGGCCACACCACTGATCGCGCCTGCTGACCGGTTTCCATCACCCAGAGCAGAGCCCGCGACATGTGTTCCGTGGCCGCTGTACGAATCGGCGGCTCCATCGTCCGTGCCTGAAGTAAGTATGTCACTGCCCGGCTGGACTGGCCAGCTGAATATCTTGTCGATCCGGCCTTGCAGGTCGTCGTGCATCGAAGCATCATTCACACCGGAATCAATTCCTGTGTCTGAAATTCCAATAATTTGGTCGGCCCCCAATAATCCAACATCCCATACGGGCGCGACGTTCATCACACCTCGAGCCTGGTCGTTCATGGATGCCACAGGAATCGAGTGACTGAAGATTACGGACACCGAGTATTCTTCTATCCAGCGGACCCCGTTGATAAGCGGCAGAGCCAGCGCATCCCCGCGCGGAATACTTACCAGGAGTTTGGTTCGGTCAGGATCCTGTGCGATCTGAAGAATAGTCCCGTCCTCATCTTCGATGAGAACCTGAATATCTGCGAGGTTCTGGTCCCTGAAAACTCGCACGGTAAGCTGGAAGACATTTGGCGGCTGAGGTGGAGGAGGTTGAGGATCCGCGTCCACAACATTGGGCGGTAATCGTGGCGCGTCCGGAACTGGATTTATGATACGGTCCGTCAAATCATGAGAAATCCGCATGGCGGGTTGAAAAATGCTGACGTGCTGAACGCTCGAAAGTGCATTTACCTGATTGCGGGCCGTCGTATCCATGCGGGCGATAAACGCGTTGTTGGAGACGTAGTCGAGCAAATCTGCTCCAACGCTTACCAATTGATCTCGCATCGCCGCTGATACCGGATCGCTGAGTTGCACGAAATAGTAGCCCCTTACGGTATCGGGATAGGCGGCCAGGGAAAGACTTCCACTCGTGTGTGGCAACGGTTCATCTGACTGAAACACATGATCGTGCCACTGAATTCTGAACGGATCATCTTGTAGAGGATTGGCCAGCGTTCTGGAAGTAAAGCCTGATCCCACAAGGAATACCGCAATAAATACCAGCAAGCGTAATCCTTTCGCGCACAACAAATGGACGTCTGGAGTTCTTCGGGACGAGCCGTGGGTCGTCCTTTGACCTTCAGCTCTGGTAGTAGCAGCTGAGTTTTCGAACCTTCGATATTTTATAAGAGAGGTGATCTGGGGATCCGTTCTGAATGGCGAGCGCCGTTCATCTTTTCTGACGGTACGGCAGGCATTGGTTGGGATCCTAGTCGATTCACTCGATAAAAGCAACCGATACAGCAGAACAGACCTTCAAACGCACTTTCCAGGGGTCATGGGTCGATGATAGATACCCACATCTCAGCGAGACCGTCGGGTGCGCCTTCTTGGGGAAGGACGTAGGCTGCAACGAGACGGCTGCCGGAAGCGGCAAATCCCACGTAGTCTCCTGGCATGAACAAGCCGAGATCGCGGCGACAGGGCAACATTGGACTTGGACAAAACCCATCTGCCGGCAGGGGCGCCATTTTCAGCGTATCGACGGGCTCAAAGGAGTGGCCGCCCAATGATTTCGACAGCACGACGCGAGTCGCCAGCGAGTCCGCCTCATAAGAGAGCAACCACCATGAATTACCCACTGCGGCAAGGGCCGGGTATCCCACCGTCTTATTTTCATCTGACAAAACGGGCGCCGCCACGGACCACGATCCTTCTTTGTACAGACTGCAATCAATCCGGGTCTGACCCTCATCCAACTCCACCACCAGCCAGCAGGCGAGCAGCTCGTCCCGGCGGTTAACCGCGAGCGTCGGTAAATCTGGCGCCCAACCTTTCTCTGTGATGGTCACAACTACGGTTGGTTCGGTGGCGGTTGCTGCGCCATCGGTGGAGGAAGCATGCATTATGCTGTAGGTCGAGTCGCTGGCTTCTTCCCGCATCCAGACCATATCCAGCGAACCACCCGATCGGACAGTCATTTGCACTCCCAGTCCTTCGTCTCCGACATCTACAAGCTTGCTCGAACCACTCTCGTCTAGCGCACCCAACACCAGCGTACGTGAAATTGAAATCGGATCGAGGTCGAGGCGTACATGGACTCGGGTCCAAGAGAGATATAGGCGACCCGCGAAGGGACTATCGGCGACATGGTCCATCACCATCCAGGGTTTATCGCTGACTTCGAAGTTTCCCGGAGCATATTCTGTCGATTCGCCAACAACGCGGTCTGTATGATATTCGCCGACGCCGTTTCGTGATCGTGCCAGAGCAAGGGCTGCGTCCGGAAAGCCTGCACGAGTGGTATCACCTGTAATACCAAAGAACAGGACTTCACCCGACTTCGAGTAAACCAGGGAAAGGTCTGCCGCCATGGTGGGCTCACGGCTGAGTGCCATAGGAACTGCCTCCGCATTCTCCCATGTCTTACCTCCGTCCTCGGACGCCCACGTCCAGAATCTGAGTCCACCGCGATTGTACCCGACTCCATATTGAGCGCCGGCGACAATGCGATCGGGATTAGTCGGATCGATTGCGATGTTGGGCTCGAAAACGGAAAGTGAATCTGCCGCTCCACCGAGGCGATGAGTCGACACATCGTAACCCGGTGGGTCTTGACAACCTGTGAGCAGGACAAAAAAGAGGAAGTAGCGAAATAAACACATAATCGCGTCTGATCTAAGGATTACTCAAAACTGACGTTATCTGAAATTACGACCCCTCTTTCAAGCGTTTTATGGACGGGACAGCGCGATGCCACCTGTGCCAGGCGTTTTCGCTGTTTCTCGTCGAAGTCGCCCAAAATCTTTACGTTGGTGTTGATCTGATCGATGAAGCCGGTCTTGGCGTCTTCCCACTCGTCGCAATCATCCGCGTGGACTCGAGCGTACTCGTAAGCTGTTGTGACCGACCGCAATTCGATGCCCTTATGTCGCGCGTACATCGCGAGAGTGATGCAGGTGCACGACGCCAGCGAGGCCAGGAGCAGTTCGTAGGGAGTGGGGCCCGTGTCCGTCCCCTTTAGTTCAAGGGGCTCATCCGCACTCCAATTATGTCGGCCGTTCGACATCCGGACCGCGGTTCCCGAAGTGAGTTCAGCTGAAATGGTCGCCATCAATTATTCCTTATTAATGTTAGGATCCGGTAGTCGGCCCTCAAGTGAGTGCCTTGAGGGAAACCGGGTCGACACTGTAATTTTCCTTCGTCAGGATTCGCCTTAGATAGCCCACCTGACCGAGATGAAAGGAAAGGTGTGTGCAGAGGTGTAAAAGAAACTGCTGGGTATTCAGCTCAAAACCGCCTACTTGCTCTGGAAATCTCGACTCCAGCACAGACGCGTCCAGCGTTTGAAAAACACTCCGCAGGGAGGAAATCGTTGCGACGATTTCCTCCAGAATCGATTGACGGGAGGCCGATCTATCGGAGAATTCCTTTGTGCGGTCTCTAACATAATCCGTTCCTCCCAGAACATGGGAGACATAATGTCTGAGGTTTCCACATCCGTGCATCGCCAGCGTCCCGGCTGGATTGGATATTCCAGGCGGAGTCATCCAAATCATATTGTCATCGGGGAAAGAATCGATTTCCCGTGCCATGGCTTCGAGATCTCGGAGAATAAGGCGTTCGATCTGTCGTATTAGAGGTGTCATAACCAACGTACCTGTGATGTTTGACCGCCTATCCCAGTTCTTCTTGATCGCGTCTACAATCTCAACTCAAGCCCGAGAGAGATCGTGCGCGACGCGGCAGGAAAGATGAATAGAGTTTCGGATCCTGCTGGGTCCTGATAGGCTGTGCTGTTGTACTCTTTATCTAGTGCGTTGAAGACATCCAACGTTACCGAATAAGCATCCCTCGAATAGGTGATCCGCGCATCGACCGTCGAGTAATCTGGCAGCTCCGTCGTATTGGCATCATCCACATAGGTCTTTTTATTTCCTTTCAGCACGATGCTCGCAGTCATTGGACCAATGTCGGCCACGACACCACCACTGAAGGCATGGCGAGGAATTGCCTTCACTGCGTTGCCCTTGTTTTCTCCGATTCGGGACGTGACATCCTGGAGCGTGTAATTGAGGAATGCGGATCCAACCCCGTTTTTCGCCGTGCTGATGCCCGTTTCAATGCCTCGATGGCGGCTCTTTCCGATATTGACATTTGAAAAGGTGTCGAACGAGAAATCGATCTCGTTTGTCATATCGATGGTGTACACCGACGTGCTGAGCATGGTCGACCAGCCATTCGTGCCGGCGATTCGGTGGTAAAAACCGAGTTCGTAGCTGGTGCCTTCCTGAGGAATGAGGTTCGCATTCGCGATCTGGATGGAAAAGGGAGGGAAGGGTACCGGAAAGGCTCGGAGATCGTAAAGTTGATCGAGCGTGGGAGCCTTGAAGGAGCTGCTGACGCTCGCATACACATTGCCTACCTGAGAGGAGGAGGAACTGTACCGATAATTCAGTCCGGCTTTTGGGCTGAACGCAGTGTGCGAGGCCGAGGGGACGGACTCCGACAGTCCCTCTACTTCGTCAAACGAATCATTGATCCAGTCGACTCGTGCTCCCAGAGATAATTTCAGCCTCGAGGAGGGGTTGAGGTCAAGATGGGCGTATCCGGCGGCGCCGTTTCGTGAGGCCGAACCATCAGAGAGTACATCTCCCGGATCGCCCGAGGCACTCAAATAGGCATCTGCCAGGCCTCCCGTGGCGATGTGACGATATCGCGTGTCCAGTGTGCCGAAAAACCCATCGACACCCACTACGAGTTGATTGTCGATCGGTAAGGGGAGTGAAACACCTGAAATCTGAACATTGGATTTAAAACCGAGGGCGTCGACCTGCCTTTTCTGCGTGTCAGCGGAATCTGCGCTCAGAGGAAGGGTGCGGATGAGGTCTTGATTGCGAAGCTCGCCGGTAATCGAGGCATCGATCTTTCCCATACTCGCCTGCCATCCTCCGTCTAGAAAGGCTCTAAAGGTCTGCTCCTCTGTGCTGTCGAACTGAAAGAAGGCAAGGCTTTCTGTCCCGTCATCGGTGATGTCGGTAGAGCGAAGCGGTCCGGGTGTGTCGAATTCGCGCACATTGAGGGATGCTCTCAGAACGAGTGTTCTGTCTTCTTCGCTAACCACCTGGTAGGACCCCTGCAGCGTTCCGGACTTGCGTTTGCTGTGATCCCGAAATCCGTCGGTCGAGGAAAAATCGCCGAGTAGCGAGTACTGATTGCTCAACAGGGAAGCGTGAACAGTGCGCACGCCCAGGTTTCCGGTGCTCGCCCGCAAGAGACCGGCAGTCTCCTGAGTCGCCTCGGTTCGCACATTGATGACCGCTCCGATGGCGGCATCGCCATAAAGTGAAGATGCGCCGCCTCTCAGCACTTCGACAACTGTGGACGACGAGGTCGTGATCTGCTCCCAATTAACCAACCCGTTCTCGAGATTGTTGATCGGCTTTCCATTCAGCAGCACGACAACATATTCGGCCTCACCCCCTCCGTAAAACCCGCGGGTGACCGATTGGGGAGAATATCCGAGACCATCGAAATCCAGGAACGTCATTCCCTGGATGAATCCCAGCAGGCTGGAGGCATTTCTGTTTGGAAGAACCCGCAAATCCCTCGCGGTGAGCACCGAGACTCCGACTGTCGAGGACGAAAGCGTGGAAGCAACTCTTTCAGCCGTGACGACGATTGGGTCGAGCGTCCGAGTCATGGTCGAGTCCGTTTCCTGCGCATGGGCGGTGGAACTGAGGATCATCGCCGAAAGCAGTAGCATTACGGAGCGAAGCTTCATCTTGAAATGGTTATGGAGTGGAAGTCGATTTGAGATTTCTTGTAAGATATAACGCGGCGGCACGATCTCAATGCATCTTTTCGTTCTGCCCCTGCGCGGCGATGGCCGAAAGAATCTGTCGATATTCGGTCAAATACGCTATGTTTGCGATCTGCATTCTGATCGAAAACCCACCCGTGATTCGGCAATCCATCCTTCCATCCAGCATAATCATGAATAAGATCTCCCTACTGCTTGTCGCGGCCATTCTTTTTCTCCTCCCAGTATCTGTGGTTTCCGCGCAAGAAAGAGATGCTGAGGACAAAATGAGCGCAGCCACCTTCGACGGACTGAAGCTGCGAAATATTGGACCCGGCTTTATGTCGGGTCGGATATCGGACATCGCTATCCATCCTGAAGACGACTCCATCTGGTATGTCGCCGTTTCTTCTGGTGGAGTCTGGAAAACGGATAACGCCGGAACTACGTGGACGCCCATCTTCGACGAGGAGACTTCCTATTCAACGGGAAGCGTGACCATCGATCCGAGTAATCCCCACGTCGTCTGGGTGGGAACGGGCGAAAACGTAGGCGGACGCCACATGGGTTACGGAGACGGAGTGTATCGAAGCGACGATGGGGGTGCTACCTGGACCAACATGGGTCTTAAGAATTCAGAGCACGTCTCGACAATTATCGTGCACCCGAAGAAGTCCGATGTGATCTGGGTAGCAGCGCAGGGCCCGCTCTGGTCATCGGGCGGCGACCGTGGCCTCTACAAATCGAGTGACGGTGGACAGTCCTGGAAAAAGACTCTCGGTGACAGTGAGTGGGTGGGAGTCACTGATATCGCCATCGACCCCCGCAATCCTGATGTGCTCTACGCGGCCACCTGGCAACGCCACCGGACTGTCGCCGCATACATGGGCGGCGGCCCCGGAAGCGGCATTCATAGAAGCACGGATGGCGGAAACACCTGGGAGGGGTTAACCCGAGGACTGCCCGAATCGAACATGGGTAAAATTGGAATTACGGTTTCGCCGCAGCAGCCCGATATCGTTTACGCTGCTATCGAACTGGATCGCAAGACGGGAGGCGTATTTCGCTCATCCGACCGGGGATCGTCCTGGACCAAAATGTCGGACACTGTGTCTGGAGCGACCGGTCCCCACTACTATCAGGAGCTGTATGCTTCGCCGCACCAGTTTGAACGTCTGTATCTGATGGATGCTAATCTTCAGATTTCTGATGACGGCGGCAAGAACTTTTTCCGGATGAATGAGCGTGACAAGCACGGGGATAACCACGCAATCGCGTTTCGCATGGATGATCCCGATTATCTGCTTGTGGGATCGGACGGCGGTCTCTACGAAAGCTTCGACCTGACGAAGAGCTGGCGCTTCATAGAAAATCTTCCGGTTACGCAGTACTACAAGGTAGCCCTTGACGACAGCGAGCCGTTCTACAACATTTTTGGCGGCACACAGGACAACAGTACCCAGGGAGGTCCATCGCGCACAGATAATGTGCACGGCATCCAAAACTCCGACTGGCGAATTGTCCTGAACTGGGACGGCCACCAGCCGGCGACCGAGCCCGGAAATCCCAACATCATGTACGCCGAGAGACAGCAGGGAGCGCTATCCAGAGTTGATATGATAACAGGTGAAGTCGTCGATATTCAGCCTCAACCGGGCGCAGACGAAGACTACGAGCGCTTCAACTGGGATTCGCCCATACTGGTGAGCCCGCATCTGGCGTCGCGTATCTACTTCGCGTCGCAGCGCGTCTGGCGCTCGGATGACCGCGGGGACAACTGGACGGCGATCTCCGACGACCTTACCCGGGACCAGGACCGGCTCACGCTTCCCATCATGGGGGGCACTCAGAGTTGGGACAACGCCTGGGATGTGGGGGCGATGTCGAACTACAATACGATTACCTCGCTGGCGGAATCTCCGCTCCAAGAAGGCCTGATCTACGCCGGAACGGACGATGGACTCATTCAGGTGACCGAAGACGGGGGCGCGAATTGGAGAGCCCTCGAGGTGGGATCCCTACCGGGATTACCCGCAACAGCTTTCGTCAACGACATCAAGGCCGATCTGCACGACGCGAACACGGTCTATGTCGTTCTGGATAATCACAAGTACGGCGATTACAGCCCGTATTTGTTCAAAAGCACCGATCGCGGGCAAAATTGGCGCTCCATTCGTGGCAATCTCCCCGATCGGACATTGGCCTGGAGACTGGTTCAGGATCATGTCGATGCGGATCTGATGTTCGCCGCGACCGAGTTTGGAATCTATTTCACGGTGGACGGCGGCGGCACTTGGGTCAAACTCATCGGCGGCATGCCGACGATTTCGTTCAGGGATCTTGGTATTCAAAAAAGAGAAGATGACCTCGTCGGGGCATCCTTCGGCCGGGGATTCTTCGTCCTCGATGATTACAGTGCCCTTCGCGGTGTTTCGACCACTCAGTTGGGCGAAGAAGCGACTCTGTTTCCGACGCGGAAGGCATGGTGGTACGTTCCGCGCCCCATGTTAAGCTTTGGCGCTGGGAGGGGATCGCAGGGCAGTTCGCACTATCTGGCGCCCAATCCTCCGTTTGGAGCTGTCTTCACATACTACCTCCGGGACGGATTGATGACCCGGGAAGAAGTCAGACAAAAAGCGGAGAAAGAAGCCGTCGATGCGGGACGATCCGTTGAGTTTCCCGGATGGGACGCGGTGGAAGCCGAAAGAAGGGAGTCGGACCCGACTATACTGTTTACGGTCACAGACACGGATGGAAACGTGGTTCGTCGTGTTGAAGGGCCGGTGACGAGCGGATTTCACCGGGTGGCCTGGGACCTCAGATTTCCTTCTCCGCAGGCCGTGGGATTGACTGCTACGGACACCGGCGCCAGCGGTATGCTGGTCGCGCCCGGTACGTACACCGTCACCATGTCCAAAAGGGTAGATGGCGAGGTAACGGAACTGTCTTCACCACAGACTTTCGATGTCGTGCCGCTGCGAGCAGGGGCGTTGGAGGGTTCGTCACATGAGGATGTGGCTGCTTTTTGGAGAATGTTGGAGACGGCGACGCGAGCGGCGTCGGCTGTACAGTCTACTCTTTCGAAGGCGCTGCAAACTGTAGATGCAATGCAGGTTGCCCTGGGAAGGGCGACGGCTACTCCAGGCGACCTGGATTCAAGAATTCATCAGGCAAAACAGGACCTGCTGGAGCTTGACTCAGGGTTAAACGGATTGAGGTCGAAGGGCGAACCGGGAGAAAAAACCAGGCCCACGGTGGCAAACAGGCTATCCGCAGTAGAAAGGGGCGTGGGCAATTCGACCTACGGGCCGACGGCCACGCATCAGCAGCAGCTTCAAATCGCGCACAGTCAATTGACGGGATATCGAACCAGTCTGGAAGAGCTCCTTGACCGACTCTCAGGGTTGAGCCGTGATCTCATTGATGCGGGCGCGCCGTGGATCGAGGGTGATGCACTTCCGTGGGGTGATAATCGGTAAAAAAATCTGACGTCCTGTGTCGATGTTCGAGCGGTCTCCCGGGTTCGATTGCGTGAATGTTATCCACCGGTTACTTCGCGCTTGAGAGGTCACGTTTGCGCGATCTGAAGATTGCTCCGAAAACAATCAGCGGCATCAACGTCACGATCATGGCAATCCACATCCAGTCGGGAGTGGTCAGCGATATCTGGGGATCGGTCATTCCGTATATGAGCCCTACCAGTTGGAGGACCGCCAACGCGATACCATGTGCACGTTCTGATTTCCCAGCGATCCAGGCGGCGACATATCCCCCAATAAATGCTGCCAGGCCATTGTAGAAGAGTTTTGCGACCAGTATTCCAGATTGATTTCGAATCGCGAAGTAGGCCTCCTCATCCGTGAGAATGCTGCCGTTAACCATGGTCACGATTGCAAATTCTATACTCTCGGCTACAAAAGTGATCACCATCATGCCGATGAGAATGCTGGCAACGCTCATGGCCGCTCCCGTCAAGATTGGTTTCATTACCTGGATAAAGAGGTGGTTCGATAATTCGAGGTCTTGAGCAATGTAATGGTTGCTCCGCGTGATATCAGCACTTTTATGCTCGGCCGAATCGGTCTGCCGAGGGATCTTTCCTATTTTCACCTCCATCAGTTCAGTCCAGAATACACGGTTAGTGGAAACAGGAATCGAGATTGATCTACCTCAATCCGAAAACGAGCATGTATCGCACATGGTAACAATCGTGTACGAGGGGTGACTTGCGCCTCTTTTGTTTCAGATTCCCGTTCTTCATGACACGCGCCGCAAATGAACAAGCTCATCCTATTCGTAATTGTTCTGATTGGCTTGACCGGGTGTCGCGAATCCGATCAAATCATAGACAAGCAGCTCGTTTTCGATCGATACGACTGGTGGGACAATCGCGACTGGAACTGGTATTCCGAAAATATTCCCTTCATAGAAACGCCTGACCCTCAGATCGATGAAGTCTATTATTATCGATGGGAGGTGATGACAAAGCACCTCACCTATGGCTCGCCCGAAACGGGCTATACATTCACCGAATTTATCGACCGGCCATTCTGGTCGGGTACGTATGGCGGGATCGCTTGTCCGCTGGGGCATCAGCTTTCCGAATTACGCTGGATGAAAAACAGCCGCATCATAGATGACTTTTCCCGGTACTGGATCGACACCGAGGGCGCGCGGCCTCGAAATTACTCAAACTGGTATGGAGCCGGGCTCTGGCAGATTCATGAAGTCTGGGGTGACGACGTTTGGATCACCTCAATGCTTCCCTATATGGAAGAACAGGTGTCAGGATGGTTCGATGAGCACTTTGATCCAGAGCACGGCCTCTTCTACCGCACCGGTCACGACGACGGTATGGAGGTCAACATCAATAGTCGCCAGGCTGAAGATGACTGGGTGGTAGAAGGATATCGACCCACACTCAACTCATACGTGTACGGCGATCTCATCGCCTTGTCTAAAACAGCGTTCGTCGCTGGTGAAGACGCGAGGGCAACTGAATTCGCCCAAAGAGCAACCATATTAAAAACACGGGTGCTCAAAGAGCTCTGGGACGATCGCCGCCAGTTCTTCCTACACCAGTGGGTGGATGACCATCCTCCTGGAATTGAGGCTAAATCCCGGACCTATGAAACGGGACCCTTTGCGGGCGACGAACACGGGCGAGAGCTGATAGGCTATGTCCCGTGGCAGTTCAATCTTCCGGACCCCGAGCATTCTGTCGCTTGGAAATTTCTGATGGATCCCAACTATTTCTTCGCTCCCTTCGGACCGACAACAACGGAACAGAACGATCCGCAGTTTTACGTGTCACCGAATTGCTGCGTGTGGAGCGGTCAATCTTGGCCGTACGCCACCACACAGACACTTGTGGCGATGGCAAACCTTCTCAACGACTACGAACAGGATGAAGTGGATGTGACTGACTATGTCGAACTGCTCGGTATTTATACCCACACGCAGTACAAGGACGGCCGCCCCTACATTGCGGAATCGGCCAATCCGTTCGACGGATCCTGGTTCGGAAGCGACATGCCCAACCACAGCGAGCACTATTTGCATTCCGGTTACGTCGATCTGATCCTGGGTGGACTTCTAGGGATTCGTGCCACAACTAGCGATTCGCTGCGGATCAATCCACTCGTCCCGCACGACTGGGATTATTTTTCGGTAGAGGGCGTCTCTTATCATGGGCACGAACTGTCACTGGTCTGGGATCACGACGGAACACGCTATAACCGGGGTGCCGGGTTCACGGTCCTGCTTGATGGTAAAACGGTTCTGAATCGGCCTGACCTGGCGGACATTAAGGTGAGCATTCCGCCAACCCGAGCCTCGATGGCATTCGAGCGCCCTCACAATATTGCAGTCAATAACGGGCGACGCTTCCCCGAAATCACCGCATCCTACTCGCATCCGTCGACGCCAGTCTTCTACGCAAACGACGGTGGCATATGGTACCATGATGTTCCGATAAACCGTTGGACTACACTTGATTCACCAAACCCACAAGATTGGATTGCGGTTAATTTCGGCGTGGTTGGACCCGAATCAGGGCAGAGAGTGTCCGAAGTCAAACTATATTTTATCGATGACGGTGCCTCGCTTGCGCCACCGGCAGCATACATTGTCGAGGCCCTGATCGAAGGGCAATGGACCGAAATCAACGAACGCTCTCGGCACCCGGAGCGACCTATGGCGAGGCGTGCCAACACGATCTCTTTTGAGCCTCTAGATGTGGAGGGTATCCGGGTCATCTTCACCCACTCAGAGAACAGCTATACCGGACTCTCTGAGATCGAAATCTGGACGCCTTCTGGAGCAAGGATCAATCCACCTACCGCGCAGCCCGGCAATCTTGCCCTGAATCCGGATCGCAGGCCTTTTCCTCGTGTCTCTGCTTCGTTTGCCCCGAATCCGGATGATCTCGGTGTTTTGATCGACGGTTCATTCGGCCTGACGACCTACCAGGCCAATCGCTGGACGGCGAACAATACACCAAATGCAGAGGATTGGATCCAGATAGAATTTGATGGTCCTAAAACCGTTTCGAGAGTCGATGCCTATTTATGGGGAGACTCTGCTCGCTATTTGGGCCGCATAGACAGCACCGTTTCGGCGCCACGCGGGCTGAAGGTGAGAGTGCTTCGTGAGGGAGAATGGATGTCGGTTAAAAATCCTGTAAGTGTGCCCGAAATTCCGCTGTCCATGGCCAGAAATATGCTGCATTTTGATCCGGTCGAAACGGCGATAGTTCGAGTGTATTTTGAACACGACCTTCCTTCTGTTTCCGGCGCGACAGAGATTCAGATCTGGTAATATGCTAAAAGGCCTCTCATAGCCCGTCAAAACCCTATGCAGCTGACAACGCTGGATCTGTTCGCATTCGTATCGTTTGTTCTTTTTGTAGTCGGTGTTTCACTCTACGCCGGACGCAAGGAAGAGACCGATGAGGATTATTTTCTGGCGGGGCGAAATCTATCGTGGTGGCTCATCGGATTTTCTCTGATCGCGTCCAATATTTCCACTGAGCACTTTGTTGGGATGGCCGGGCGCGGCTATGAACTCGGACTTGCGATTGCCTCCTACGAATGGATGGCGGCCGTGACGCTCGTTATTGTGGCCCTCTTTTTTCTTCCGCGTTTCTTGCGCGCCGGTATTTTTACGATCCCCGAATATCTCGAGTATCGATATAGCGTGGCGGCTCGGACCCTCATGGCCGTCCTCATGATGGTGATCTATATTTTCGTTGCGCTGGCTGCGGTCCTGTACTCGGGTGCGCTGGCGTTGCAACAGATATTCGACCTGGAGCTGGTTACCGGAATCTGGTTGATCGGCATACTCGCAGGTACCTACACCGTATATGGCGGTCTCAAAGCAGTGGTGTGGTCAGACCTTATTCAGGGCATTGCGCTTCTTCTTGGAGGTGCGTTGATCACCGTGCTGGCGCTTGACGCGGTCGGAGGCTGGGATGCATTTGTAGCCAGCTCGTCGGACAAGCTGCATACAGTCCTGCCGTGGAATCACCCTGAAATGCCGTGGCTGGCGGTTTTTGTCGGAGGTCTCTGGATTCCAAATCTGTTCTACTGGGGACTCAATCAGTTCATCACGCAGCGTACGCTTGGAGCGAAAAGCCTGAAAGAAGGTCAAAACGGAATTTTCCTGGCGGCCGGGATCAAACTCATCATCCCGATGATCATCGTCTTTCCAGGAATCATGGCAGCGCAACTGTACGCCGGGCAGATCAGCCAGGCCGATGCGGCGTATCCGGTGCTGATGCGAAACCTGCTTCCTGCCGGACTGCGAGGGATCATGTTCGCTGCATTATTCGGCGCGGTCATGAGCAGCCTGGACTCCATGCTGAATTCGGCATCGACGATTTTGACAATGGATGTCGTGAAGCGGCACCTTCGCCCGACAGCTACGGCAAAGCAGCTCGTTCGAACGGGTCGGCAGGCGACCGCCTTCTTTGTAATTGCTGGATGCCTTTGGGCACCCTTTATTTCGAGTTTCGAAGGCGTATTCACGTACATCCAACTGGTTTGGGGATTCATATCGCCGGGCATCGTGGCCGCGTTTGTGGTTGGAATGATTTCAAAACGGACGCCTCCACGTGCGGCTGTGGGTGCCATGATCATCGGCATCCCGGTGTACGGAGTATTGCTTTGGGTATTGCCCGATGTAGCTTTCTTGCATCACATGATGATAACCGGCATAGTGATCGTCATTTATATGGGCTGGGAACGCTGGCAGAATCCGCTCGCAGCACCCGTCGTTATTCCGGATCGTGGGCTGGTGGATCTAAGAACGAGCCCGCTTTCTCATGTGTTCGGAAGCTGCATTATTGCCGCTACTGCAGCCCTTTACATCATTTTCTGGTGATTGCCACCACCCATCCAACGTATTGATGGTCATGCAGAAATATTTCGTAATCCTTTTGTTGGGCGGACTGGGTCTGGGCCTGGCGAGTTGTGGTCCAGAAAAAATCCAACATCACACCGAGATCACTGCTGTTCCGTTCGGGAGTTTACCGGATGGCCGAGAAGCGACGCTGTACACCCTTAACAGCCCCGCCGGCATGATGATGGCCGTCACTGACTATGGTGGAATCATCACATCACTCACCGCACCGGACCGGGATGGAATATTGGAGGACATCGTCCTGGGCTACGACAATCTCAACGCTTATCTGGAGGAGACGCCCTATTTCGGAGCAATAATCGGGCGATATGGAAATCGAATTGCCGGGGGAAGTTTTTCGCTCGATGGCGAGACCTATGAGCTTGCCGTCAATAACGGCGAAAATCACCTGCATGGAGGGCTGAAGGGATTCGATAAAGTACTCTGGGACGCGGAGCCCTTCAGTGACGGAGAGGACCGCGGAATCGTATTCAGGTATGTGAGTCGAGACGATGAGGAAGGCTACCCGGGGAATCTGACTGTTGAAGTGACCTATCGGTTAACTTCAGATGACCGGGTGGTCTTCACGTATGAGGCCACGACGGACGCCGCAACTCCGGTAAATCTGACGCAGCACAGCTACTTCAATCTTGCGGGACCGTCGTCAAGCTCCATCCTTGATCACCAGCTCACGCTATCAGCCGATAGCTTCACACCAATCGATGTCGGCTTGATTCCGACGGGTGAAATACGTTCGGTAGCGGGCACGGCATTCGACTTCCGAACGCCGGTGGATATCGGAGCACGCATCGATTCGGGCGGTGAGCAGCTCGATTTTGGCCTGGGTTATGACCACAATTTCGTGCTTTCGGATACCACTGAAGGGTTGCGTTTGGCTGCGCGGGTTTTCGAACCCGAGAGCGGCCGGATCATGAAGGTATTTACCACCGAGCCTGGGATACAATTCTATTCGGGAAACTTCCTGGATGGATCTCTGATGGGAAAAAATGGCAATCCGTATGAATATCGATCTGGATTCTGTCTCGAAACCCAGCATTTCCCCAATTCTCCCAACCAACCTGACTTTCCGTCAACGATTTTGCGACCGGGTGAGACGTACAGCACCCAGACGGTCTACGCGTTTAGCACGGACGGGGACTGACTGACAGAATCTGCCCTTGAAGGATTCAGCAATTGCCAGATCACCCATCTTCCGTTCAGTTAATTCGTTCGCTGGGAGTGCTGTGCCGCCAGACTCTCAACACTTTTCCATCTGGATCGGTCTCGAATACGATCTCTTCACCCAGTGAATCGTCATCCTTGATCCGTCGAAATCGATTTCCCTCGATGTGTTTCAATTTCATGAGGGCGTTGAGCGGATCGCTTGTCGGAAACGATACAGCAGCTATTCCTCCTTGCCATGGTATGACGACTGATTCGCCACGCCAGGGAAATGAATCATACACACCCAGAAAAGTCTCAAAATCCGCCGGCATCATTTTGCCTTCGTCGGTGCTATTTTTGGCCGCTTTCAGTGCGGGTGCAATCAATTCGTAGGCGCGACGAGCGAATAATCCAGGATCGGTAGATCCGGCATTGATCATCACGACAGTTCCGATCTTGTCATCGGTCTGAAGAAGGAATTCGGTACTGAACCCCGGGCATCCACCGCCATGCCTGACAAAGGTCTTATTTCCTCGCCGTACGACACCAAAGCCCAATCCCCGGGTTGTCTCCCAATCTGGATCAATCCAGTGAACCCGATGCATTTCACGAAGTGTGTTTGTATCGAGGATTCGATTTCCGCCGTTGGCAAGCAGTTCGAACTGCCATGAAGCAAACTTTGCGAGGTCCTTCACTGTGGACGCAAATCCCCTGGCTGGAGCGATCGCATTTCCTTCGAACTGGTGGACCAGCATTCGCTCGCCATCCCGCCCCTTGGGCCCATATCCGGCCGCCATGTTCGGAGTATTCCATGCCGTTCCTATCTCTGATACTGTGGACGTCATTTCGAGCGGATCAAGAATGTTCGCTCGCATGTATCTGGCAAACGACTGCCCTGATACCTCCGCTACAACTTCTCCCGCAAGGGAAAGGCCAAGATTGGAGTATTGGTAATATTTTCGCGCGGGATAAAGTGTTTCCTGGGACGATAGGCGGTCCACCATTTGGTCGTGAGAAGGAAATTCAAATGGGTCAGCCCAGTAAGGAAAGTCTGACTCACGAGGAAGCCCGGACGAGTGCGTCAGAATTCCTTCCAGAGTGATCGTCCCACTTTCTGGATATTTTCGTTCGAGGTCAAACCAAGGCAAAATGGTACCCAGATCGTCATCAAGCCTGAACTTTCCTTCATCGCGCAGCTGCATCACTCCGACACTCGTGAAAAGCTTTGAGATCGAGCAGATGGAATACATGGTTTCTGGCGTGGCCGGGATTTGGTTTTCAACATCCGCCAGACCGTATCCGCTGCTCCAGATGAGTTCTTGATCGTAAATGATCGCGGCCGAAACTCCAGGCAAATCCTGATAGGCAGTCTGCGCATCCAGCCAGAGGTCCAAAAGATTTAACGCTTCAACGACCCGTGTATGCTCAGAAACATTCTGTGCACTGGCGAGGCCCGTACTAAGAAAAACAATGACCGATATGAAAATAAATCGAGGGAAAGTAGAGGTCGGCATGGGGGTGTTGGTAAATAGTGACTGCAGCATGACAGCAGATGTTCACCGGTTGGCGTATCTGGCAATAATCTGGGTCTTTGTTGAACATCGTTAGCGGCGATACGCGTGCTCCGCCCAATGTTCGTCTACCGATGGGCATGATCGGAATTTCTCCGCAGATACTCAAAATAATCTGTCAGGCATCAGAAAGGACTTAATCAAATAGCCTGTAGTTCACGTTTGCGGGAGCGCCACGCTGGTACTATTCTTCGTCCAATAACACCAGTGAGAGTCAGACCTTGATCACCAAACGTATTTCTACCGACCAAATCCTTGCCAAGCTTCAGGCGAAATTAGATCAGCGCATTCCGATCATGATTTCTTCGGCAGGAAGCGGGTTGGTAGCCAAACTGCTTGAAAAATGCGGTACCGACTGCGTTAACACGTTCTCGGGTGCGCGGCTGCGAGCCAATGGTATGGGCACGATGGCTATGATGTGGCCCATTCTGGATTCGAACCGACAGACGCTCGATTACACCCGCGAGGACATTATGCCCGCAATGGAGGGCAAGGCATTCGTGTGCGCTTGCCTGAACGCGAATGACCCACTGAAAGACATGCGCATGGTGTTGCAGGAGTGCAAAGACATGGGCGTCCAGTCCGTCTCCAATATTGGACCCTCCATTTCTTATGTCGATCATGATTCGGAGATCTATAATGTGCTGACATCCGCCGGTATCACGCTGCAGAACGAAATTGACATGTTGAAGCTGGCCAGGGAAGAGATGGATATGGTTTCAATCGGACTGGGCTTCACGCTGGAAGACTCGATCGCTGTTTGCGAACAAGCTCTGCCGCACATCTTCTGTTACCACGCTGGCACCACGAAAGGGGGACTGAAGGGATATGACAGTGGTTTGACCATTGAGCAAACGGCCGAGCAGACCGAGCATGCCTATCAGAAGTGTCGGGAAGTCCACCCGGACGTGATTCTCATTGCTCATGGTGCGGCGATGGAGAATCCGGCTGATGCTCAATACATGTTGGACAATACGTCAGGCCATGGATTCTGGACCGGGTCCTCGACCGAACGTCTGCCCATCGAGCGGGCGGTCACCCAGGCTGCATCAGAGTTCGCCAGCCTGCGTTTCTCCAATTAATCCGTGCGCGAAGTATGAAAACCATCGCGATTTTAGCCACGCTCGACACGAAAGCCGCAGAAGCCGACTTCATGCGGAAAGAAATCGAGGCTCTGGGTGGAGAAGCCATGCTCATCGACATCGGGGTCGTAGGCGAGCCGGGAGTTGAAGCGGATGTGTCCAGGGAAGAAATCATCGGGGCGGGGGGTGGTTCACTGGGGGAATTGCTCGATAATCCGAGCCGTGCGAAGGCCAGCCCATTTGTGACAGCCGGCGCGACGGAAAAAATGCTCAAGCTCCAGGAATCCGGTGCCATTGACGCTGTCGTAACCCTTGGTGGCACGCAGGGCACCTCAACCTGCGCGCCCGTCCTACAGGCGCTGCCGTACGGCTTTCCCAAAGTGATGCTCTCGACAGCAGCATCCGGAGATACGTCGCCATTTGTCGGAATCAAGGACATCACCATGATGTTCGCCGTGAGCGATATTCTTGGTCTTAACGTGTTTTCCCGCAAGATCTTAGCGAATGCAGCGGCATGCGCATGGGGTATGGCCCAGATCGACAGAAGCATAACCAGATCTACCGCCAAGGGGGTCATAGGAATGACCAATCTGGGTGTGCTCACCCAGGGAGCGATGCACGCCCTGACCGTATTTGAGGCCGCTGGATACGAGGTGATCACCTTCCACGCCATTGGAGCGGGTGGAGAGGCAATGGAGCAGATGATGAAAGAGGGCATCATCACTGCAGTTTTTGATTATGCGATGGGTGAAATCGCTGATGGGGTGTATGGCGTACTCCGCGCCTCGGGACCCGAACGGCTTACGGTGGCTGGCAAACTGGGACTACCCCAGGTGATTTGCCCCGGAGGCTCCGAACATCTCGGTATTCTTGTCGGCGAACCCAACAAGGTCCCCGACGGATGGGACGACCACCAAATAGTCTGGCACTCACCATACGTTTTCGTTCCGCGATTGGACGCAGATCAGCAGGCCCGTGTCGCGGAGGCAATTAGCGAGCGGCTCGAACACACAACGGGGAATGCTGTTTTTCTGATGCCGTTGAAAGGAGTAAGCAGTTACTCGGCAAAGGGCGGTGCGCTCTATAATCCGGAACTGGACCGGATCTACTGGGAGTTACTTCAGCGTACCCTTCCCGATTCGATAACGGTCGAAGCACTTGATAATAATGCTGAAGACCCGGCATTCGTCGAGTATGCAGCAGGGAAATTGATAGAGATGATCGAGGCTTGAGGTGGCTGCTCAGGCTACCGACGGCCGAAACAGGCGATCGCAGCAGTTCAGAAGGATGGATGCAGCGTGCCCGAGGCTGTTTCCATAGGCCATTACGCCGTCTTCGTGTCCACCCATGATGACGAGTTGTTTTGAGGGTCGTTCTTTTTCAGTAAGCAGTCGAATGATCTCGTACGCCATTTCGGGAGTTCCGTACGTGACGTGTGGCGACGTGGTAGGCAACTCGTTGCAATACGTATTCCATAGGTACGCGTTGTGGATGTGAATCACGGCGCCAATTGATCTCGATGCGGTGTAAAAGGCCGCATGGCTCATCGTTTCGGAGGATGCCGTTATGGGACCGATACACGAAACGCGGTTTTCTTCAAAGTTGTAGTCCAGTATTCGGGTGAAGTGCTCCCGCCCGAGTTCCCTGACGTTCCCGGTCATGGCTCCAGTGATGAGGAATTCACGCGGAGGGTCGTCCCGCACACTGATATTCCCGTACCCAATACCGTCTGGGAGGGCGCCGATCAGTCCGACCTTGTACATCTGCTGCCGCCACTCACTGAGCGTGCGGATCTTGTGCCAACTCACGGGCGGACCCTCGGTCCAATCGGTGTTGAATTTGATATATCCTTCGTCGTGCATCAGACGCTCAATCTTTTTTTTCCGGAAGCGGTACATCCAGACTACGCATGATGGCAGTATTTATAAAGTACTTATCTCGATGTATTTGGATCGAAATCAGAATGCCAAGTTCTTCAAGCTGATTCAGGTAGCGGGAAGCCGTGACCCGCCCAGCAATTCCTGCGTTGACCAGATGGCCAATCTTGCAATACGGGTGTTTAAAGATGAGATCGATGAGTTCTCGAGAGTAGCCAGACTTCATCTTGGAGCGAGAGAGATCCGCGGTTTCATTGATCTTCTCGTTCAGCTGGATAATTGAGGCAAGTGCCCATTTCGAGGTTTCTCGAACCCCAGTTAACATAAACGAGACCCATCCGGCCCAATCTCCTCGTTCGGTCACGGCGCGTAACCGCGCGTAGTACTCAGGGCGATGAAGAAGAATGTATCGGCTCAGGTATAGTACTGGATGCTCCAGAAGTCCACGTTGAATCAGGTATAAAACATTTAAAATGCGGCCGGTTCGCCCGTTACCGTCATAAAATGGATGAATCGCTTCGAACTGGTAGTGTATCAGCGCCAGACAAATTACCGGGTCCAATTCCTCGTTTTCATGGATAAAAACTTCGAGAGCAGCAAGTTTTTTACGAAGGAGAGCCTCGCCGGAGGGAGGGGTGTAAATAACGGTGCCACTCTCTGGGTTGGAAATGACTGTGCCCATTTGCTTGCGGATACCAGCCTCCGTATTACGAAGCTGTTGTTGGATGGATACCAACAAGTTTGTAGTGATAAGGCCATTTATGTTCATCTCATCCATGCCCATCTTCATGGAGAGACGATAGCGGAGAACTTCTTTTGCTGGTCCTGATCCTTTCGATTTTGACAAAATGCCACTCAGGGCATCCGCTCTAAAAAGCTCATCCTGCGTGGTTACGATGTTCTCAATTTCGGAAGAGTCTTTGCTCTCTTGAAGAGAAATTGTTTCCAGAAGAATGTCTGGGTTCGGTAGCGTGCAGCACGTACCCTTCAACTCAGCCAGTGCAGTTCTGGCTTCAATGGTAAGCTGAATGATCTCGCGAGATTCAAAAAACGTCGAATCGGGCGGTAGGTCAGGTAACTCATTAAAGGGTTTTTCCGGTGCGAAGGTCATGCGTGTTCCGTATACATGAGGCATGTGTCATGTTCATGATAACGAAAAAAATAGACATGACAAACAATTGGTCTTCAATTCGAGTCCCCCTTCTTCGGTGATCTCATCACACACATGAGTCGAAATGAAACGATAGCCTGCAATTCGATTCGATACGGTTCGATATGATTCGATCTCGATACGATTAAAAGGGCGCACATAGCAAACATCTCCACGCGGGTTAGACAGACTCTTCCTTGTCATGACTATCTGCTACATTGAAAACCTGATTACCCACCATGACAACTATGCTCACTTTGATCATGCACTATTTCTCGGTCCGACGAATTCTGCCCATTGCGGTGTTATCGGTTCTCGCGCTGTCCGGCTGCCGCGGCACCCAATCGGTAGAACAACCCAACATTCTGTTTATTTTTTCGGATGACCAACGTGCAGATGCCGTCGGGACGTATGGCAATCAGTTCGTCAGCACACCTTCGATAGATGAACTTTCCCGCGGCGGATTCAATTTTCGTCAGGCGCACATCATGGGTTCCATTCACGGCGCCGTGTGCGCACCGAGCCGAGCCATGTTGATGAGCGGCCGCAGCCTTTATCACGTGTATGACAGACTGGATACAGTCGCGACTTTTCCGGAACAGCTCAGAAAAAGAGGATACGTGACATTTGGAACGGGAAAATGGCATCAGAGTCGGGAATCATTCGCCCGGAGCTTTTCAGACGGCAAGGACATCTTTTTCGGGGGAATGAGTGACCACGACGCTGCTCCAGTTCAGGACCTGTTGGCAGATGGTCAGTTCACGGAGATTGAGCGCAAGGGATTTTCCACGGACGTGTTCGCGGACGCTGCCATCGACTTTATCAATCAACACGCGGACTCGGATACGACCGCGCCGTTCCTGGCCTACATCTCGTTCACCACACCGCATGATCCTCGGACTCCGAAGCCCGAATTCATGACCATGAACCTGGACGACCGGCCGCCTCTTCCGCCCAATTACTTGCCCGTGCACCCGTTCCACAATGGTTGGATGACCGGACGGGACGAACGACTGGCCGCGTGGCCGCGCCCGGTGGAAGACGTTCGTAGCCAGCTGGCGGAGTATTACGGTCTGATCACCCACATGGACGCCCGGATAGGGGACGTGCTCGATGCGCTCGGAAGAAACGGGCTCAGCGAGAACACCATCGTGATTTTTGCGGCCGACAACGGTCTGGCACTGGGAAGCCATGGGCTGTTGGGGAAACAGAGCCTTTATGAACACAGCACGCACGTACCGCTGATTATTGCGGGTCCCGGCATTCAGGCTGGTTCGTCAGGTGCTCTCGTCGTGCTCTATGACCTGTTTCCGACCATTTCGACGATGACAGGTTTCGAGATGCCCATGGGAATTGATGGGCATGACCTCACTGATCTCATCCGAGGTGATTCTGATGGGCCGCGAGACGTTCTGTATACAACCTTTCAAAACATTCACCGCGCCGTGCGGGATGACCGGTGGAAACTGATCCGCTATCCACGAATCGATCGCATCCAATTATTCGATTTGGCGAACGATCCATTCGAAATGAACGATCTCTCGGGCGATGCTGCCTACGCCGATCAGATATCTCGTCTCATGGCGATCATGGTAGTGGAACACGAGGCCATGGACGACCCGCATCCGCTTTGGGTCGACTCCTTGGTTTCGCAGGAGTTCGATTATTCAGCGATCAACAGGCAACCTGACCGTCACCAACCCCAGTGGGTGATCGACAAGTACTTTAATTAGCAGTTTCCAGTGCCGAGGAAGTGAAAAGATCCACGCCATTCTGTCGGAGCTGACGGTTCTGGCGCCGTGAATTGCCTATTCAGGATGAATTCGCGATACTAGGTGCATCTAAATTTCCCCTAGTGAAATGGTCGGCACCACTTTATCTCATTATCGCATCGAGGAAGAACTCGGCCGCGGGGGTATGGGGGTCGTGTACAAGGCCGAGGACACGAAGCTCGACCGAACGGTGGCTATCAAAGTGCTGCCCTCTGCCGCACTCGCCTCCGAGGAAGACCGTACGCGAGAGATGGTCCTACAAAACTGGACAGGGTCCTAGGTGGAGTCTTGCGGGTTGATTATGCTGCTTCTTGAAGCGGCTGGTGATTAAAAAATACGTGATCAGGGGTCTTTCTTCCGTGTGAGCTGTGTCGCCTTTCGTTATTGAAGTAGTCGAAGTATACAGCAATGGATTTGCGGGCTTCAGCCACACTGTCATAGGCTTTAAGGTACACCTCTTCATATTTCAGGCTACGCCACAGACGTTCAACGAACACGTTGTCCATCCAGCGTCCTTTGCCATCCATAGAGATTTTGATGTCATGATTCTTCAGCACATCAGTGAAGGCCATCGATGTGAACTGGCTGCCCTGATCCGTATTGAAGATCTCTGGCGCTCCATACACGGCGATTGCTTCTTCGAGCGCTTCCACACAGAAGTCGGTGTCCATCGTATTGGAGATCCGGCGTGAGAGTACTTTTCGGCTGTACCAGTCGATGACGGCGACCAGGTAAACGAATCCCCTTTTCATCGGAATGAATGTGATGTCGCTTGCGTAAACCTGCCGGGGCCGCGTCACGTTGAGCTTACGCAAGAGATACGGATAAATCTTGTGACCTTTTCCCGGAATCGAGGTCCGTTTCTTAGGATAAATGGCAATAAGGCCCATCAGACGCATTAATCGCCGGATTCGATGGCGGCCCACAAAAATACCTCTGTCCTCGAGCGCATCCTTCATGGTGCGCGATCCTCGCGTGGGCCGCTCAAGGTAGAGCTCATCCAGTTTTTTCATCACGGCCAGGTTCTCTTTGCTCTCGCCCACCGGCTTGTAGTAGGCCGTTGAGCGATTCAGCTCCCGCAGATTGCACTGCCGTTTGATGGAGAGGTCGTGGATTGGGTCGATCATTTGGCGGCGCTCACCTACTGGGTGCGACCGAGCGCTTTGGATAAAAAATCCTTCTCCATCGAAAGCTCGCCAATCTTGGCGTGAAGCTCCTTGATCTGGCCCTCCTCGTTGTGCTTTCTGGAATACCCTTTTTCAAAGACCTCTTCAGCGTCCTGAATCAGCTTCTTTTTCCAGGTCTGAATCTGATTCGGATGAACCTGGAACTGGTCTGCCAACTCAGCCATTGTGCGATCTCCTTTGATCGCCGCCACCGCTACGTTCGCTTTGAATGTGTTGCTGTGGTTTCTTCTTTTGCGACTCATCGTTTGTAGCCTTTCTTGAGGGTGATAAGATCGCAAGATTCCACCTATAATCAGAGCCAGGCTGCCCAGTCAAACGGGACCATCTCTGCGTTTCTACCGGGAGGCGAAGGCTGCCGCGCAGCTTCACCATCCGCATATCGCGAGCGTCTTTGAGATAGACGAGGCCGTTCCCGAAGGCTCCAATACCGACGATGTGCGCCCGTTCATCGTGATGGAATACATCGATGGAGAGACGCTTTCGGAATTCATCAAGAAGAGCCCGCTAAAGCTTACGGAAGCGGTAAATATTGCTTCCCAGGTAGCGGAGGCGTTGAAAGCCGCGCACGCGAAGAACATCGTACACCGCGACATCAAGAGCGCCAACGTGATGTTGACGGCGGACGGTGTGGCGAAAGTGCTGGATTTCGGGTTGGCGAAGACCAATCAGTCCACGATGCTGACTCGCATGGGCTCGACGTTGGGAACGATTGCTTATATGAGCCCTGAGCAGGCTCGTGGACAGGAGGTGGACGGTAGAACCGACCTGTATTCGCTCGGAACGATGCTCTACGAAATGGTATCAGGACGCCTGCCTTTTGGCGGTGACTACGAGCAGGCCATCGTGTACGGCATCCTGAATGAAAATCCAGATCCACTCACGGCCGTTCGCACGGGCGTTCCCATGGGGCTCGAGTGGATCGTTAACAAGTTGCTACACAAAGACGCAGAATACCGCTACCAGACGGCCGCCGATCTCCTGACGGACCTCAAAAGTGTCGATCTCGGCGGAAGCGGACACTCCACTCGCTCGGCAACTGCGATGAGCGCGGCGCAGATGTCTGTTGATCCCGTAACGGAGAAAAATCAGGCATTTCCGAATTGGATGTGGGGTGTCGTGGCGGTTGCGGTCATAGCGGGCGTGGTAATTGGGACGATCATGTCGGGCTCCGAGGCCGGTATTCTTCCCCCAACTCAATTTATTGTTGAACTTGAAGAGCGTACCGAGGCTCCGGATCTGTCATGGTCTGCCGACAACCGATCCATCTTCTATACCGCCCAGGATTCTGCAGGACAAAACCATTATGTCAGGCGATACTCGCTGGACACGGGATTATCCGAAATCGTGCCGGGTACAGAAGGTGCAGATCTGGTCCAAACGAGTCCTGACGGCCGCTGGTTGATTATTCGAGATGCTGATGAGGACCGGCTGGAGCGGTTGGCGATTTCAGGTGGACAGGCCACGCCCATTCCGGGCACGGAGGAGTCTGTGGCAACAGTTGCTGTGGGCGAAAATGGGGATGTCTATTTTTCAACGCCTGACTTCTCACTCGCGGCCGTCTCCGAAGATGGTACATTTAGAATTGTGGCCGGCACAGATCTACTACAAGGGGGTGCCGTGGGCTTTTTCTTGCCGACAATTGTTCCCAACTCCAGTACCGTGTATTGGAGTTCACATGTTAGCACTACCTCAAGTGTTGAGTCCTGGGCGCACATCGGGGGAAAGAGTGCTGCTGTATTCCAGCAGTACATCATTCAACTAATTTTAGATAACGGCCTGGCGCTTGTCATACCGAGTGGGCTTGTCGGCGAATCAACATCGCTCATTTCTCTTGATCCGGAAACCGGACAGACATCTGGCGCTCCCGTACCCATTGCGACCATGAACACCTGGGCCCGCTCGTCCAGTGGCCACTTGATATTTCAGGAGCCAGCAGTCTCGAGCACAATATCCTCCGGTGAAGCGATTTACGAGCTCAATGATGAGGGCTCGGTTCTCAGGCTGGGAAGTGTGCCGGGGATATCGAACGATTTTGCCATATCGAATGACGGGAAATCCATCATAATGGAGACGCGCCAGGAGGGTGATACCCGACGAGATCTGTATCGGCTTGATCTGGATTCCCAAACGGTCACGCGGCTTACGCGGGTACGCCACAATCAGAATCCGTACTGGTCGAGTGACGACGAATTCGTCTATTTTGACCAGCGCGAGGATGGTGTGCCTGGTATTGCACGACGACGTTCGGATGCATCCAGTCCGTTGGAGGTCATTCTGACGGATTCACTTGAATTTTCCAATCCAGCCATTTCGCCAGACGGGTCGATACTGGTATACGGTAGGATGCGGGAAAATAACCCCGATCTATTTCTGCTGGATCTTGAGAGTGGAGAAGAACGCTTGCTGGCGACCGGGAAAGGGTATCAAACCGACGCTGATTTTTCGCCGGACGGTGACTATATCGTATATCGATCTGGAGCAGCCTCCGAGGGGTCTATCGTAGTGATGTCCATTGATGGGACTACAGAAGTGGAAATCACATCCTCGGGCGGCTACCCGGTATGGTCGGCGAAGGGTGATTTCATCTACTACATGAGGACTCTTCAATCGCTGTACCGGATCCCGGTAACGACGGACTCAGGATTTCGGTTAGCTGGCACGGAAGAATTGATTTATCGGGCGAGAGACCACATGCATTTCAATCTCACGCCGGACGGCAGAGTTCTTCTGTCCCTGCCGAATTTCGCGGCAAACACCTCTACACAAATGCGAGTCATACTCAACTTTGACGATTATGCCGAAGGATTGATGAGAGGGGATTAGCCCCTCCGCAGTCTCTTCTACGACTGCAGCGTGCGGCTCAAGTAGGCTTTCAGCCTGCTCCAAGCGTCGAGCCCAGGTGCCGATCGCGTTTCCAGATCCTGATCGACGCGAAGCCAGAATCCGTGGCCGACTTCGTCATAGATGTGAAGATCGTTTTCAATTCCAGCAGATTCGAGCGCAGCTTCGAAGGCTTCGACCTGCTCAGGCGCAGGGCCGCGGTCGAGTTGGGCGAAGGTGCCATAGACTTCGTGACTCATGGTAGCCAGAACTTCCGGGTCGTCGACCAAGCGGCCGTAAAAGATGGCGGTGGCCTCATGATCCACACCGTCGAGACCGAATGAGAGCGCAATTCCACCTCCAAAACACCAACCCATCGCGCCGACACGTCCAGTCACGTCATCTCGGCCGCGCAATAGTGAGACGGCTGCATCTAGATTGGCGATGACGCCGGGCATGTCTTCTCCCGCAGCCGTCATGAGCGCGATGTTCTCATCGCGATTCGTTCCCAGTTCTCCTGAATAGAGGTCAGCGGCCAGAGTGACGTAGCCCTCAGCAGCGAAGTCGTCTGCCAGTTGGCGAACACGGTCCGTCAGCCCATTCCACTCATGGATGATTACCAGAGAAGGGAAGGGGCCTTCGCCCTCCGGAACAGCGAGATAACCTGTCGTGGCCATGTCGTCATCGACGTAGTGCACATCGACGCCTTCGAGGTCTCCGCCGTTTCCGATGATAGCTGGAGGCATTTCGCCGTCCGTGGTCGCTGCGAGCGCGACGCGAGGAGCGTGGTCAGTTGAGGCCGCCTCATCAGACATTTCGGCGGGCTCAGCGCAGGCCGCAAAGAAGATCAGACTGAAAGACAATAAAAGGGCTCGGGCGATGGATAGGCGGCGCATGGGATGCTCTTGAGAGAATGGTTGGGCGGGGATCCGAACTACTCGAAGTCCCGGGACCAGTTCCGATCGCTTCAGGGCAGATTCGCGGGCACCGACGAGTTATGAGCTAACCCAGCCGAACGCAAAAACCCCGATCCACAAGCGTGAATCGGGATTTAAAGCCATGGGCCGCAACAGGTACAGTCCCTTCTTCAATCAAAACGACTACATCAGCCGCGTGATGTCTTCCACTACATCGTGCAGCGCATCCCAGATGTCGTCGTCGTAGTTATTTCGGTAATTGTATCGATTCCCGCTGCGGTCCCTGAGAAGGTCACGCATGTCAATATCGTCGGCGTCCTCTCCACGAAGTTCATTGACGAATCTCTGATTGACCCTGAGAATCTTCATCGCAACCAGTCTTTCGGCCGTGAAATTGGAAAGGCCCAGCTTTTCCATCTTATCGCGGTATCGCACATCGATATCATAGATCCGTAGACGCAGCGCCTGATCTGGCGTCAGGGAATCGAAACCCAGATCGTCCATTTCCTCCATGAACCGGGCATTGATGCGATGGATGCGAAAGGAAATCAATTCGTCACTGGACAGATTGTCAAAGCCCAGATCTTCCATTTCATCGATGAATTTCCCATCTACGCCGTGGATACGAAACGAGACCAACTGATCGGCGTCCATGTCCGGAAATCCTATATCAGCCATGTCACTCATGAAGGCCGGCGTTACCCCGTGAATCCGGAAAGAGACGGCGTCATCAGCATCGAGATCGAACCCGAGCGATTCCATTTCCTTCAGGAAGTCTCCGTCCACTCCGTGGATTCGAAAAGAAACGAGATCGTCGGCCGAGAGGTGTCCGAGGTCCAAGCCGCGCATATTCTTTACGTATCTCGGTGATACCCCGTGAATCCGAAACGTAATCAGATCATCAGCAGACAGGTGACCCAGATCCAACTCGTCCATGGCTTCAACGAAGGAAGCGGTTACACCATGGATGCGAAAGGAGATGAGTTCGTCGGCATCCAAATCGTTGTATCCGATGTCAGCCATCGAGCGGACAAATGAATCAGTTACACCATGAATCCGAAAGGAGCGACGCTCCGATCGTGACGACGCGATCGAATTGGCTGTCTGCGCAATCGAAGTCGCGGGAAAGAACAGAATCGCGACGAGCGCAAGTGTTTTCGAGAGGCCAGAGAGTTGAGATTTCATAGCGGACGATATCTGGGGGCAGTGATGCCAGTGCGCTGGCATTAGGAAGTATGCTTCCTAGACAATCCAAAAAACAGGAAGGTTGGCAGATGCAAACCTTCCTGTTTCTGGAAATTCAGTCAAATTTTAGTCTTCAAGTAGGAGTGTGACGCCCCATGACTCCGGATCGTCCGGAGGATCAGCATTCCAATCTTCGTAGGAATGCGAGCCGTCTGAACTGTAACGCAGTACATAGTCGCCCGCGTCCAGGTGGATCGTCCCGTCAAAGAGGCGATTTTTTCTGGCTCCGCCTGCATGATCGGATGATCGATACGTCATCTCCCAAACGGTCCGGCGAGTGTCCCGATCTTCGATCCACGCCTTATCGTACATCTCTCCGGAGTCTCCCTCACCGACTGCGATGATTCTGATTTTTGCGTCGCGATCGAGTTCAAAGCCGAAGCGTTCCCTGTCATCGTCACCAATTCGAACCAATTCTGCAAGGACCTTTCCTCCATTGCCAAGCTGCACTGGTCCGACGTTGTCCAGATCGGATTCGTTCGACGTCGACAGGCTGATGCCCCAGTATGAGTTTTCGGCTGGAGGGCTGGAATTCCAGTCGCCATAGGAATGAGAGCCGTCACTGCGGTAATAGACCATGTAGTTTCCGGCATCGAGGCTAAGTTTCTCACTCATTAGCCGATTCTTCCTTGCACCGCTAGTATGCTCGGTATCTCGATAACGCATCGTCCAGACACGTTTGCGAGTGTTTCGGTCCACGACCCACGCATAATCGACCATGCCGCTGCTGGTACCTTCGCCGATCGCATAAATGCTTACATCGGTTGTGCCACCGAGTGAAAATCCTTCGGCCAGCATCTCGTCGTCGTGAACGCCAGTCATTGAGATGAACGTTAGATTTGACGGAACAGGCTCGTACTCAAATATCCGCACACTATTGCGTGCGTCGTCGTCCTGTACCCAAAGTGTGAGTCCCCAGAACTCTGCATCGAATGGAGGCATCGTGTTCCAATCGTCTGGGTCGTGAGAGTCGTCCGCTACGAAGTAGGCGACGTAGCTCCCAGCCGGGAGACTGATACTTTCGTCAAGAATGCGGTTCTTGTTTGCACCGCCAGCGTGATCAGAATCATAATATTCCATTTCCCACACTCGTTCACCGGTATCCACGTTCAATATCCATCCGTAGTCATACTGGCCGCCGCTATCCATTTCTCCGATGGCCAGAATATCGAGGTCGGCTCGTCGATCGAGTTCGAGTCCGTACCGATCTGATTCTGAAGTGTATGGGCGCAACGACAAGATTGCTGATCCTTCGAACGATTCAGCCGCTACTCGAACGTCTTTGGCTCGAGCCTGGCTTCCTTCTCCGGTGACCGTGATTCGGAAATCTTCAAAAGCACCATCGTCGACGTAATGGCCGCTGTAGCGCGCCTTCTTCGAGTCGCCGAAGATTTTGCCAAACACATTCGACACTCCATTTCTCACAGAAAAGCTGAATGATGTGGCTACGTACGATCCATAATGAACCTCATAGGTGCCGGCTGGAAGAGTCAGTGATCCTTTGAACTGTCGTAGGCCATGTCGGGCGCGATCGGTGTTCTCAGACTGAAGATCCCAAACGAGTTCTCTTGTCTGAGCGTCGAGAATCCATGCATTGGCTGGCCATAGATCCCTGTCTTCGTCGTCATTGAAGCCCCAATTGTGCCGCTCACGGGCTGGTTCCGCGCCGATAGCGTCAATCTGAATGGTCTGCGTAGAGGCCAAAATGAACCCATCTTCGCGATGTTCACGCGGGGTCAGATCGTCGATTTCGGCGAGGACTTTGGACTGGGCGGAAGCGAATTCGATACCGCAAAACGAGAGGAAAAAGATCAACAAATACAGCGCGGGTCGCATATGCATAGGGAGGTGCTTTCTGGTTAGTGGTTTGATGGATTTACGGCTAGCTGAGCATAGTTGTTACACCAGACTTCGTTGACGGGGATTCCAACATTGAAGAAGAGCAGTCACCGGTCGATATAAGTTCATGGAGCCCTTAAGCATTTCTGCTTTGGGACGATCCCGAGGACACGACGTCTACGCAATCAAGAGGCATGTTATGTTTGGTAATGAAGTTGTATTCGTGTGGCCATATCTGCTCTCGGCCCTCGTATGTATCATACTGATTCTGCTAGCCTGGCATCAGCGTAAGAAGACCGTATCCTGGCCCTTCATGCTGCTCATGATTTTCGCTGCGGGTTGGTGCCTCATGGCCAGTATGCCGTTCCTATTCGGATCGGTGGTGGATGAATTGGTCTGGGCCAATGCAAAAATCGTATTTGTAGCAGTTCTGCCGGTCGCTTGGGTCCTTCTTGCCGCAACCTACTCCAGGAAGGGCAAGAAACTGTCGATGGTTCTTGCGTCGGGCCTACTCATTATTCCCTTCGTAACGATTGTTCTGCTCGCCATGAATCCTTCATTTGGATTCCAATTTGGATCGGTACAAGGATTATTTTCCGGTTCAGATCCAGATGGCGAAGGAGCGTTCGGTGCGTGGTACTGGGTGCAGACGATATATAGCTACGTACTCATTGCCCTGGGTGTCGGTTACTATATCCGCACGGCGTTCGCCAGTTCGAAGAACTACCGCAAACATTCACTCATGGTTGCAGCAGGTGCCATCCTGCCACTCGTAGCGAACGGGATCTTTCACTCTCAATTCAGTCAGTTCACAAATTTGGACCTGACTCCGATCGGATTCGCCCTCAGTGGTGTGCTGTTCGCATGGGGACTCTTTCGCTACCGAATGCTAGATATGATCCCGTTTGCTCGCGCGGCCATCATTACGACAATGGATGACGTTCTCATTGTGCTGGACTCGGAAGGTCTGATGATCGACATCAACCCGGCAGGTGAAGCGCTCCTGAAAATCGTGGGAGTTGAGATTACCGGTAAGCATCTATCAGATTTTTCGTCTGAGTTGGCGATCGAATGGAATTCCGTTCGCGGTGGACTCGAGCCAAAACATCCCGAGCTTTTCCTGGGATACGATAACGCTGGTAAGGAGGGACAAGAAGGTGCATGGTTCGATGTCAACATCAAGCCCATGCCGCGTCACCCGAATCATAAACTCGACTGGCTTCTGGTTCTTCGAGACATTACCGCGCATAAACAATCTGAACTGGAACTGATCCGGGCGAAAGAAGTGGCCGAAGAACATTCACGCCTGAAGATGGAATTTATCGAAAATATGAGCCATGAGATCCGGACCCCGCTTTCGGGTATTATCGGTCTCGCTCAGGTGCTTGCAGAGGAGGTAAATGAACAACACCAGGAGTTTGTCGCGCTGATTGAGAAGGGAGGAAAGCGCCTTCTCAGAACGCTCGATTCGATTCTGGAAGTCTCACGCCTCTCGACCGAGCGGCTCGTGCTGCGCAATGAGCCAGTGGACGTTTCGGAACTGGTTCAGAAACTCGTATCAAAATTTGAACCGGAAGCGGAGGAAAAGGGACTATCAATCAGCCTGGACTTTGAAGAGTTACGTGTAGGTGCAGTTCTTGACGCCGGTTTTTTCAAGAAATCGCTACAGCACCTTCTGGATAACGCAGTGAAGTATACCGACAAGGGATCGATAACCGTGCGCATCGATGCGACCGACAGGTCCTTTACCGTCCGTATCAAAGACACGGGCCGCGGAATGAGCCCAGAATTCTTACCCTACATTTTCGATGTCTTCCGTCAAGAATCGACCGGGACATCGCGTTCCTTCGAGGGCGCCGGATTGGGATTGACGGTTGCCCGAGGTTTGATTCAGCAGATGGGCGGCACCCTGGTAATCGATACAGAGCCAGAAAAGGGCACGTTGGTTACGGTCACTCTGCCTAAGGCAGAGATAAACCAGAAGGTGATTGGTCGTGAGCCCGTTGCGCATCAGCGCCCAATCAAGATTGCCGCTCAAGAAAAACACAGCGATGGTTTGAGCGAGTCTTAGGCGTACCCGAGCAGGTCACACCAGGTCAGTGAAAGTTGGCAGTACTCGATGGCCCCGGACCATCACTGGATAGTGCCACTCACACTCAGCATTCTTCATAATGGGACAGCAACAACTCTTACTTCTTGTGGCGGGCTTGATCGTTACGGTGCTTGCCGTCACGATCGGTCTCTCTGCATTTTCGGAGGGTACGAAAAAGAGTGAGTCTGACCAGATCGTGGGCCGAAATCTGGATATTGCCAGAGCCATCTTTGGCTGGAAAGCAAAAATGGATCCCTACAATGGAGGCAACATGCCGTTCACCAACCTTGAGGCGAACGGACTGATGAAGCTGTCGATGGACAGTTCTACGGACACAGGCACGTTCGAGTTAGAGGTACCCTCGAGTTCCACATTGGAAATCACCGGCGTGAGTAATCGATATCCCGAAATTGGCGTTCGTACATATTTGACCGACCGCGGCATCGATTCCACCATCATCCGGTTCGACGGATCTATCACTCTGGGCGGCGAAGAAGGTGGCGGTGGAAAAGGCGGTGGTAAGGGCGGCGGAAAAGGCGGCGGAAAGGGCGGTGGAAAAGGCGGTGGTAAGGGCGGCGGAAAAGGCAAAGGTTAGATCGACCGCTTCGATGGGTCTGTTTTCAGGGCATCGTCATTTCGACTCACCAATCATCCACCCTCCCACACGGAAGTAATGGGCGTTTCGCCGGAAATACCGTCTTAAACGGCGATTATTAAAATTCACCTGGTCAATTCCGGCGCCACCCCTTGCTTTTCTGGGCAAAAAGCGTCACCTATAGCGTCACCGTATCCATCACTCGCTGACGCCAAACCCCCGTGGCCAAAGTAACACTGTCCAGGTGGGCCTCCAAAAAGGGCCCCGACGGCCTGGCTCCGATCTGCCTGATCATCCGCCATCAGAAGAAGCGTTCCATCCTCGAGCTCAAGATCCGGGTTCTGGAAAAAGACTGGAATAAGAAGCAATCCCAGGTGCGCAAGGGCCACGCGATGGAGCGGGAGTTCAACGAGCACCTTTCTGTGTGGCGATCGCGTGCGCAGCGTATGCTAGACCTAGCGATCGTTTCGCGCGAGGGTGTTTCGGCGTCTAAAATTATCGGCGATCTGAGGGCCATACAGAGAGCCGAAATGGGCTCTACAGAAACCAAGCAAATCGGCGACGCCGACGATTTTCTGCTCTACTTCCGGCAGCAGCTCGAGCGCTACGAGGCGCGCCGGCAGTGGGCGACCTTCGAAGCCTACCGAGTCGCCTACAACAAGCTGGCTGCGTTTGTCGAGAGCCGCACTGGCCAGGCGCATCTTCACTTTGACGACGTTGATGTTCATCTCCTCGAGGACTTTCGCACCCACCTCATCAGCCACTATGGCAATGCAACGAATACGGTTCATAAAAACCTGACCAGCATCCGGACGATTCTGTACCAGGCAATCCGGGAGGATCGCTTTCCCCAGGAGAGGAATCCGTTCTTCAGGCTGCAACTCAAGAAGAAGAAAGGCAGTCGGCACTATCCGATATCGATCGAGAAGATTTGGGAGATCGAAGATCTCGACCTGGCCGAGCATCATGACGATGCTCGCAATGCGTTTCTGATAGCGTTCTATGAGGGCGGCGTCCGGATCGCAGACGTCATCCAGATGCAGAGCAGCGACATCATCCACGATGGAAACATGTGGGTGGTCGAGTACGACATGGAGAAAACGGGAAAGCCGTCCGAATCCTTCCCGCTCTGGCCACCGGCCGAGAAGGTGCTCCGCAAATATGGATGGCCAGAGCTCAATCCAGACGACTACATTTTTCCTTACTTCCCCAAAGGCATGGTCATCGGGGGCCGGCCGGCCTTTGATCAGCGCAAGAAAAAAACCTCTCTGATCAACAAGCATCTGAAGGCTATCCAGCGCATGGTCGGAATCGAAACGCCCCTTACGACGCACGTGGCCAGGCATTCGTTTGGCAGCCGGCTTGACCAGGAAGGTTGGGAGATTCAGGCTATACAGCGACTGCTTCGCCACTCCGATCCTCAAACCACTCAGATCTATATAGACTCGATGAGGTCGCGGAGATACGATGACCGGCTCAAGAAGGCGTTGTTACCTGAGCGATAGTTCCCTGAAACCATGTTGGACACCTGATCGTAGATAAGTCACTTCCTAGGAGTCTATCAGCCGTGCTCACAAAGTGCGCTGGTGCTACCAGGCTCTGCGATGCCTGTTGGTAGCAGGTGTCGAATCGTGGGATTCCCTTGTGGTGCCGATGAAAGACTCCGCCCCGCTTGGCAGATCATCGCGGTTAGGATGGCTCTGGAAACCAATGCATTGGTGAAAGGATAGTGTCAGGCATGGCACGAAAAATCGTTCTGCACCTATTAATGGTCCAGGGCCTTGGACATTTCATAAGAGGCAACTCAGATGAAAGTGTCAAAGAATGCGCACATGCTGTGTGATCTAGTGATGATCGCGTGGTTGATCATTCAGGTTCTCATCACGCTGCAATAACTAATGAGCCGAGTCGGCATTCGTTGACTCGGCTTATCTTTTTCATTCGTGTCTACCCGGATCAGCGTAATGTGACCAGAGCTGTCAGCCCAAAATGCGGCCAACCCGCTACCTCTTCACTCGCTGCCGAATTGAGAGCGCCAATAGTCCAAGTAGACTCGGCCCGAGGATGGAATGAACACTCGCAGCGGTTTTCCGGAGGCTCCGTAAAATAAAGTGGGTCCCGGAGCTCATACTCCAGGACCCACCTTCTCCAATTATTCAGGTGAGCTTATTTTAACAGAGTGACTTTTTTGCTGAACACGTGCTTGTTCGTCATTATTCTGAAAAAATAAATTCCCGATGGTTGCCGCGATGCATCCCAGGAAAATTGGTGCTTGCCTGCGTCAAAGAATCCGCTACCAATCCTATCGAGGAGCCTTCCCTGTATATCAAACACTTCTATCGAAATGTTTGAAGCGTCTTCCAGGGTCATGCCATCACCTCTTCGACGTTGGTCTGATTCATTTCGCACATTGTACAGACCACGCAATAAATGAGGCTCCGAGCACCAAAAACAGGCTGCCAGCAGTTTGTTTTATGGAATTATTGCGCGGCCAAAAGACAAATGCGAAATGATGGTTGGGCAATAATTGTGCATTAGTAGAGATCCTAGCTAAGCATTTCACCACTCTACACCGATACAAAGCGCGGAAAATCGGGTCGGATCTCTTCGACCAGAAGCGCAAATGTGACATTCGCTCTATTGCTACTTCTGCGAAATATTTGTACCTCCTTCGGTGGTAAAAGGTCAGGTTCCGGAGCCGGGTAAATCCCCAACAGAGGCGGCAGTGATTCACGACAAACCGTCTGAAAAGCCTGTCTCTCCGACCACTACCTGATGATGCGCGAAAACGTGAAACCGGCCTTTTTAGACCTTCTCCTTCAACTAGGGTAGAAACGAATACACGTTCCTAAAGGGATGCATTTTGAGCTCAACCTACCCTACTATTGCAGCTCTGTAGCTAACTAATACTTTACCGAAAATGAGAAAGACGCACACGACCTATCCATACGTTTTCTTCCTCTGCGCAATAAGCATGGCCCAATTCTCTTTGACGGACGCCTCGGCACAGAACGTACTATATGTTCACGACTCCGCCTCGGGAAGCGCGACAGGAGCTTCGTGGGATGACGCTTTCGTATACCTACAAAATGCTCTGGCCGTTGCCGTAAATGGAGATGAAATATGGGTAGCTACGGGCAGATACACGCCGGATCTCGGACGTGATTTCACTGAAGGTGATCGCTCGGCGTGGTTTGAGATCAGTGCCGTGATCGGTCTCTATGGAGGCTTTCAAGGCGGAGAAACGGAGCGATCTCAAAGAGACCCCTCTCTTAACGAGACTGTGCTTTCGGGCGACCTCTTGAATAATGACTTGGAATCCGATTTTCCGAACGGGCCTTCTAGAGCAGAAAACTCCGGAAAAGTAATTTTTGTGCCGGAGATATTTGGCCTCCCCGCCGAAGATATCACCACAATAGACGGTTTCACCATCGAGGGGAGCCAGATTTCTTCCTCTCCCAGCTCTCGATCTGGAGCTCTTACAATACCTGGCCGCCCCTTTCGTCTATCAAATCTTGTTGTTAGAAACAATGTATCACGTAACGGAGGTGGCGCTGCTATCAATGTTGTGTACGAGAATGGCTCCATCAGTAATGTTCAGTTCAGAAACAATCATACTGAAGAGCGTGGAGGCGGACTCAAAGTTTCAGGATTTGGGTCGCTAATTATTTCAAATTGTCTGTTTGACGAAAATGTTGCAGAGGGATCTGGCGGAGCTATTTATAGTCAGTCCGTTCGAACAACGATTGTCCGAACTACGTTTTCTAACAACGAATCCCTGTGGTGGGGCGGCGCGGCGCTCTTCGATGAATCTGTCGTGACGATCTGGAATTCGAGCTTTTATTCAAATTCAGCTGATAAAGGAGCCGGAGCACTCGATGTGGGTGGAGATGATGATCCCGACAACTTTACGGCAATAATCGGTTCGATTTTCTACGGAAATCGAACCGACCGGGATGGAGGTGCCATCAACTCAAGTAATCATTCCAACCTCATTGTAAACACCACGTTTGCCGACAACAGCGCGGGTAGAAATGGTGCTGCTATTTATCTCGCCTTCAATCATCCGAAGGATAGGGTTGCAATCCAAAATTCAATCTTCTGGGGAAATACTACAGACGACGTGTTAGATACTGATCTGCAAGTAGATCGAGAGGTCGGAACGACAAATGGACTTATGTCCATATTCAATTCGATTTTTCAGGGCGAGCTTCATTCTACATTTTCTGTGATCGAGCAGGTCACGGGCTCTGACCCTCTTTTTGTTAGCCCGCTTGGTATTGACGGTCTGGCTGGTACAGAGGATGATGACTTTCGGTTGACAGCATTTTCTCCAGGGGTGGATGGGGGCAATAATGATTGGCTTCCGACGGATAGCCTCGATCTCGACCAGGACGGATTGTTCTGGGAGAATACACCAGTCGATTTGGACGAGCGGCACCGCGCTTTTAGCACAGGAGAGTGGATGGGAACGGTCGATATTGGAGCCTACGAATACGGCTCACCGGCCGTCAGCGTAGGGATTGACTCAGAACCGTCGCACATTCCTGGATCTATTCTGCTTGAGCTCTATCCCTCACCTGCTTCGGAATTTGTAATCCTACGTATGTCTTCGGCGAGTACTAGAAACCACATGGGCTCTTCCCTTCTGCTATACGATTTGATAGGACGAGAGGTGAAGCGATGGTCATTCTCGGCTCCTTCATTAGAGCGACGGCTGGATCTCTCGAACATTTCTCCAGGAGTTTATTGGATGACGCTACTTCACTCGGAAGGATCGGAATCCGTGTCCATTGTAATAACAAACTAACGGCCAGAACATGATCAATCTTTCGATGCCCAATCTGAATCCATGGCGCACCAATTTTTTTATACTGTCTCTATTTTTTAGCATGTGTTGCGTTTTTACCGTTCAGGCGCAGAACCTTTCCGTATCTAAATCGGGGATGTCTCGCGCAGCCCTACCCACCCACGAACTTTTCTTTGAGATTCTTTCAGGTTCCACCGCTGATAGGGTGGACATCTACGCAAGCACAGGACATACATCAAGTCCGAGTATTGCCGTGTCTCTCATAAAAGGACAATCCGGGTGGACGGATGTGTGCCTAGAATCTGTTAATGAATACCATTGGGTAGTCGAAGTAGGTGAAATCTATGGAGCAGGACCCAAGTGTGAAACTTATGATATTTGGGATCCCAATGAACTCTATTCTATCGAAATAAATGCTCTTGAGTCCGGGCAAGTCGAGCACACGATATCACTTTTGTATATGAATTGTGATCTTGACTGGGACGATACGACGCCGCATAAAGAAGCAAACGGTTTCTACTGCCTCTACGCGGATACTGCCAATAAGGCAGATTTGGCAATTGAACTTGATCCGGATGGTTTTGGAGTAGTACCTGTAGATTTGGGATCAGATGATTATGAATATCTAGGCGCAAAGTTTACAAGCGATGATAAGTGGATATATCCTCACCACTTGATCGACTACTGCGCCAGTGCTGTAATTACCGGCGGGAATGGAAGCGTTGAGTCGTGTGAAGGTGAGTCAAAGAACACGAAGTATTTCGTCATGACCTTTCAGACGACGCTCGACGATTATACACTTACAGCAGACGCAGATCTGGAATTGGTGGAAGAAGCACCGGCAGCAAATCCCATTGTCTACTGGGGTGATGTAAAACTGACCTTTGCGGACGATACAGAGTTGATTGTCGGAGACGATGTTACGCTGATTCTGGACGGAACAGAAATAAATCTTGACGGCCAATACGGTGCTTTTACTGCCATAAGGGGCAGTTTTATAGAACTGACGGGTGGCGCAGAAATTGCTGGAGATGCGTCGGATTCATACGATCAGCAAATCGTTTTCGAGGGAAACGGATCCGGAACGACTGGATATGATCTGACTATTTCCGGCAATGCGACATTTAAACATGTTTATGCGACGCTTGAGGACGGTAATGACGGAGTTGTCAAAAACGGAGCTACACTGTATATGGACGGATCGACATCGCGGCGGTCCAAATTCTCTATTGATGGATACCTACTAATAGAAAGCGGCGGACTAATTCAGTGTCTCGGAACCGGTACAGAACTTATTGGCGACGGCGTAAACTGGAATCAATCTGACAATATTGAGGATTTAAACCCTAACAGTGCCGGAATAGACATGAATTGTTCTGGAGCATGTATTGTCGCCGACAATGGGGGCTCTGTTAGGTTCAACACCGGATCGACGCTTACTTTTGAAGATGGAGGGTTTCTCGCGCTTAAAAATGGAGGACAAATTGTTCTTGAAAGCAATGCTGAGATGATATTCAAATCGGATGCGGGGGATTACGATATCGATGCAGGAGCTACGTTTAAATTGGGCGAAAACGCTCTGATTACCTTCGACAAGGCCCTTGACCTGACAGGTACTTCCTCAAATCCAATCGTTTTTGAACGGCTTGATCCGAACGAGAGCTGGGATTACCTCGACCTGAAAGCCGACGGAAATACTCTCGAATACGTCGTATTTGATGGAGGAACGAAGAATATTCATGTCAGGAGTACCAATAATACTTTTACGAATATTACTTCGAAAAACGGTGAAAATGGCCTGAGTGCTGCGGCTGATTTCGTAAGTGGTCGAAGCAGCTTTACGTTGGAGGATAGTTATCTGCGGGACAATTCAAATGACGGTCTTGTTGCAGTTAATTCTAATGTCACAATAACAGGAACAGAGATCACCGGTTCTGGAGAGGCTGGAATGTCATTGACTAGCTCCACCATTATCAACTTGGATGATAATCTTATTGAGGACAACGCTTCGTCAGCCGCGTCTGCCGGAGGAGTTGAAGTACTCTCTGGAGCCTGGTTCTACATGGATGATGAGGCTAACAACACCATCCGTGACAATGGTGGCGATGAAATTCTGGCGACGTCATCCGGCCAGATCCACGCCGGCAAATGGCTGGGTGAATGTGAAGGCGGCCCGCCCCCGTGCGGTGGAGGTGGTTTCAATGATATCTATGATTCTTCAGATCCTGGGACAACTTACAAGTACATCGACAACGACTCATCCTATGGCGCGGATGCAGAAAAAAATTATTGGGGGGAAACTCCCACTTCGGCCCTGTTTGACGGATCGGTCGATTACACGCCTTACTCATCTGTGTCTGTAGGCGCCTACAAGGCTGGTTCGCTAACTCCGAGAATGACTCTTGGAAAAACGATTGCGGAATTACGAGTTCGGCTGCAGGAAACAGGACTTGGTGTTGATGCTGAGTCGCTGGCAAGACTGTATTCCCTTCAAAAGGCAGATCAGAAAGATAGATTCGGAGAAAGTGAACGTACAATCGGATATTTCGAAAATCTTGTTTCCGCGTTTGCCGGCGTTGACTTATCTAGAAGCTCGGGATCGATCCAAGCCGCCTCTGATCGGGCGATCTTAATTGTATTCCAAGAATATATGGGCACGGAAGATTTCGAAAGTGCAGTTCATCTATTAGCCGACCATCACGCCAAAATGTCAGGCGTAAAAGAAAGAAGCGAGTTCATTCTTTCAGCTGTTTTGCTTGCAGATTATTTCGGTCAGACGGCAACAGCAAATTCCTATTTCACTGAACTCTCGAAATTGTCTGGAAATAGCGATCATGAGCAGAGGGAGCTGGATGTACTAGCACGAGAGCTCTCTTTTTCGGGCCGGATAGAGCATTCTGACCGAAACTCCCCTAGAGTATTTCCGAGTTTGAGTCGTTCAGCTGCATCGAAAACGGTGCAGAGCGATGTATCTGATACTTCGGAGCTGTCTCTTTATCCCAATCCTGCCAATCCGAATACGGTCGTAAGGTTCGTGCTCGCTGAAAAGAGTGCCGTTGAGATTGAGTTCGTCGATATATTGGGTCGCACGATTCAAAAAAAATCAATTCTCTCAGCTCAACCCGGAAGCCATACTGTTAATGTGGATTTGTCGCGTTTCGCGAGTGGTCAGTATCTGGTGAGGCTAGTGGTTGTTGGTGAAAATGGCGTTGGTCGCGCAACAGAAACTCGAAAACTGATCGTTATGAAGTAGTGGCGGAATCCAAGATTCGGTGATATTTCAGAGCCGCAAGAGCTTCCTGTAAAATTTGTAGTCGCTCAGAACTATCCGAACCCATTCAACCCAACAACCACAAATGAATACACCATTCCGGAAGAGCTTCATCTTAGGTTAAAGGTCTATGATTCTTCAGGAAGGCACGTGGATTCGCTTGTCGACGGCTACCAAAACGCCTGAATACACTCCGTGGTATTTGATGCTTCAAATCTTCCAAGCGGAGTTTGTAACTATCACTTTGGCATGACCCCGGTTTTTTGATCCAGTATGTATGTTAGGATGCATGGCCCTTAATCAACTGCATCAACATGAAAGGAAGTAAACACACCGCAGGCCAGATCATCGAGAAACTTCGCACGGTTGAATCGCTGAGTGCTCAGGGCCAATCGATAGCTGAAGCTGTCAAATCCATTGAAGTAACTGAACAGACTTACTAGCGATGGAAGAAGAAGTACGGCGGGATGCACAAGCAGGACATTCGTCGTCTCAAGGAACTCGAGAAGGAGAATACCCGGCTGAAAAAGCTGCTGGCAGATCAGGTTCTTGATAATGCCATCTTGAAAGAGGCAATAACGGGAAAGTATTAAGCCCGTCGCGTCGCAGATTGGCCGTTCGTCATGTTCAGAAGAGTCTGAATGTGAGTGAGCGGCGGGCTTGCCTGGTACTTTCTAAAGCACGTTCAACTCAGCGATATCGGTCTACATTGGCTGATCGCGACCTAGGCTTGGCGCGTGCCGCCGTAGACCTCTTCCATAGCGGCGTGGAATCCATCTCGATCGCCCTTCCAATGCAGGCGAGCCGAAACGATGTCTTTCACGTGCTGGGGGAAGGTGCCGCCCAGCATCCAATTCATGTATCTGATGTCGTGGTAACCCAACAGTGGCCTCCCGTTGGACTTTCCGAACCCGAAGCTGAGGCCCCACGGCTCCCACACGAAGTGCTCGCTCGGCCCGCACCAGTGCTTCATGTCAGGGAAGCAGGCGTCGCAGAGCTCGTCTGTACTGAGGTCCTCGAGCCCAAACTCCCGGATCATCTCGTAGAGGACGGCCTCGGTCGCGGTGACATCCGAAAGAGCATCGTGCTGATCCGTCATTTCGGATCCGACGAATTCGCGATATGCGTCCTCGAGTTTTCTGGGACGCCGAGCGAGCCACAGCTTATACGGGTCGATCTTCGTCTTTCCGACGAAGGGGTCGGCCAGGCCGCAGCGCTTCAATTCAGCCGCTACGATAGCAATGTCAAAATCAACATTGTAGCCGACGATGACGTCGGCGGCGAGGACCTGTTGATAGATGAACTCCGCGAAGTGCGAGAACGGCTTCTCGTTTTCGAGCATGGCCGCGGTGATCTTGTGGACAGCCAGGGCCCCGGGAGATATCTCTATTGTGGGCTTCATGAGCCACTTGTAGGACAGGCGCCCCTCTCCCTTTTCGAGGATCATGGCCAGCTGTACCACCTGGTCTTTGTCGCGCTGGGTGCCTGTCGTTTCGACGTCCAGGAATAGCTTGGCGTTTGAATCATTCTTCTTCATGATTGGCCTCGTGATGAGAGTCCCTGCAGGCGGGCCTCAGAGATGGTGTGATAGGTGTCGGCGCTGCCTCCAGGCACATCGGGGTGGTGTAGCTTGGCCAGGCGCTTGAAAGCCCGATCGATCTCATCGGCTGAAGCCCCCATATCGATTTCGAGTACGTCCCACCAGGCGGCGCCCGAGCCTTCGCCGGCTGCCGGCAACATGCGCTCCTCGAGGCCGGAAAAAACGCCCTTCATGATGTCGGTACATTTGTAGCGATCGAGGCCGCGCAGATTCTTGATCGTTCTGGCAATGGCGCGAATATTATCCTGTATGTTGTTCCAGGCATCACACGCAATCACCTTCTGCTGGTCGCCCAGGACGAAATAGACAGCAATGGCCGGGTCATCAGGATTGCGCCGCTGCGAGTAGAACTCTCCGTCCTGCCGAAGCGGGATATCGGTCGAGACCACTACGTTTTTCGCCTTAAGCAGACGCAATTCCGTTCTGAGGAATGTGCGCTCGGCTTCGAGCGTGCGCCGCAAGGTCTTGCCGAGATCGTAGTCGTAGCGGGTCTTCTTGAACGGAGACAGCTTCGGGTACTTAGTTCGCGGATATCCGAGTGGCCAGCGCAGTGGATATGCTTCGATGTCCTGCATGCTTTCGTGCCAGGTGTTGGGGTTCAACAATTGTGATGTGTGGGCTTCGTATGGAAAACCCGACCTCGCCGATGCGCCAGGCCATGAGGTCGACGAAGTACATATTCCACTGCTGGCCGCGCTTGAAGGCTGGCAGGCCCCAGTGCTTTATCCACTCATCGATCACGGTCTCTCGCTTGACAGCCGATAGGACGGCTGCGTCGGACGCCGAAATGACGGTCTTCATCCGGATGGCGTGCTGGCGCCAGAGCTCGAGCTCGCGCTGCACAGGGCTCACGGCCCGCTCGACAGCGCTCTCGACGATACTGGCGAGTTCGCTCCTCGAGAGCCGGTCGATTTGAAGGACTTCGTTCATAGCGGCGCCTCCTCGAGCTCCATTTCTTCGGGCTCGGCCTGTGCCGGCGCCGGCGTCTGTTTTCCGAGCTCAATGCGATCAGGAATGCGGGAGGCGAACGAGGGGTTGTGCGTCACGAGAATGACACGCGAGAACCGATCCTTGAGCCGCTCGAACATTTCGATGACCACGATCGCGCGCTCCGTGTCGAGCGCATCGAAGGTCTCATCGATTCTAATGGCGCCGGCGCTGCGCCCGGTGAGGCGGGCAATCCACCTGGTCATCGCGATGCGCAGAGCGATCTGAAATAGTCGCTTCTCTCCTCCTGAGAACCGAGAGACGTCGCGGCGTCCGTGCTGGTCGATGGCCATGATCGCCAGGTCTTCTTTCATGGATCCGTCGGCATTCTGGGTCTGCGTCTTGATCTCGATTGCAAACCTTCCGTCGGTCGCCTCACTGACGATCTCGTGGGCGTCCTGTTCGAGATCTGCCATCGACGCATCGAGCAGAAGCGCTTGGGCGCCCTTCTTGCCGAAGGCCTCCTGGAGCACGCGCAGCAGCGCCACACGGGCTTTCTTTGCGGAGGTGCGCTGGGTGTTTTCCCACACCGTTTTGCGGCGGACATTCAGCGCCTCGAGAGCCTCGGCAGTGCGAGCTCGGTGCTCTTTCGCCTCCACAACCTGCCCGTCGATCGAATCCTTGCGCAGCACAGCCTCGGTGGCCTCGAGCGCTGCCGCGGTGATGGCGCTGCGAAGGACATACAGGTCTGGGAGCAATTTTATCTGCTGTTCAGCAGCGGCCAGAACCCTGTGCCTCTCGGTCGTTCTAGCCTCGAGCTCTTCTTTTTTTGAGGCGCGATCGCGAAGAACGGGAAGCTGTTCAACTTCCGGCCGCAGGACCTTGGCCGTGGTCGTCAGGTTCGCCGCCTGCAGCTCTGTCAGGTCAGAGGGCGTAGGCGGAAGTTTTCGATGCGACTGCAGTTGGTCTTCGTACCCCTTCAGCGCTTCTCGGGCAGGGGCCAAATGAACTGCAGCGCTGGCGATCTTCAGGCTTGCCGCTTTGCACAGTTCCAGTCTGTTTTCCTCGGCTTCGATGAGCGGCCCCAGCCGCGCCAGGCCTTTCTTATTAGATTCCAGGCCGAGCTCCGCATCACGACCACGGGCTTTCCACTCTTCAGTTGATCCAACCTGAGCCTTCAGAGACGCCAGGATTGGGCACGGCGCGCAGTCGGTGCCGAACAGCGGGGAGAGCTGGCGTGACTCCTCGAGGGCCTTTACCTGATCGGCTGCCGAGGCGATAGCGGCGTTGAGTTCTGCGTTTTTCTCAACAAGCTGGCCCGCCTCTGTGTTGAGTTGGTCCAGCTGCACCTTGACCGTTGGTTGAGCCGCCGCGTTTCCCCGATCCGCATCGGTGATATCATAGAGCGCGATTGTGTTTTCCTGCGTGGCTATCGAGGTCGTTAGGTTGTCGTCAATCGTTTTCCATGATGAATATTTCTGGTGGGCTGAGAGTTGACCATCCGCGTACTCGAGCCGCGACGCTTTCGCCTCGAACGACGGGAGACTGGCTGCCGCCTGGGCCGCAGCGTCCGAGTCAAGCCTTGCTAGTTGGTAGTCGGTTCTCAACCGCGGGATATCGGGAGCTCCTTTGTGGGCCTCCTCTCCGCGGGCGAGGATTTCTTTGCGCCCCACCAAGGTGTCGGTGAGATTCTTAAGAACTGTGTCCGCGCCAGTCTGCTCTTTACCCAATTCGAGCAGCTGTCCATCGACCCGGATGAGTTCTTCGTCCTTCGCCCTTATCTCCTCCGGCAGGCCCGCTTCGGCCTCGATGCTGCGCTCGATTTCGCCGAGTTCGGCGGTCTCCTTTGCGGCCTCCTGTTTTGAGCGCTGTGACAGCTCCTCGAGTCCGTCCGAACCCATGAGCTCGCCGAAAACACGGCGCCGATCGACAACGGGCAAAAGACAGATGTCGCCGGTACCGCCCTGGCCCGAGAACCACGACACTAGCGCGCTCTGCTTACTTCCCAGAAGGTGCTCGATCGCCTTATCGAAATCTCCCACCTTGGGGCCGGCCACGATCCGAGGGGCGCCTGCCTCCATGATTTCGAGTGTGGCCTCGTGAGATTTCGTCTTCGCCGTCTGGTGAAGCCGTCGGCTGGCCACATAGCGATCCTCCCCGTACTTAAAGACCGTTCTGAGCTCGGAGGTGCCGCTACCGTTCTGGGTCATCACGTCGTAGAGTGGCCCCGGGTAGGATGGGAATTCCCCGTGGAGGCACGCAAAATCAGCTTCTGCGAGAATAGTCTTGCCCGTCCCGTTCGCGGCGAGAATCGCAACCAGGCTTCCGAATTCTGACCAGTCAATTGACAGATCAAGGTGCGGTCCGATCTCCTTGATGTGGGTCTCAATGATATCGAGCGTGCCGCCCCGGGCCGATCGCTGAAGACCTGACGCGGAGAGCGCGCCCATCTCGAGAAGCCTCGCCAGCTCGTCGTGCAGCTCCTTCGTGATCTCGATATCGTTGGCCTTCAGATAGAGATCCAGGACGGCGTGCATGTCCGAGAGTATGCCCTCGGGGATGTCGTCGATTCGGCGCTGAATCGCCTGGCGCTCAATTACCGGATCAATCTTGTCGCGCGGCCCAATATCACCGATTTCCGCCGCTGTCGGCGTCCATCCTTCCGTCCGAATTCGGGTCACCTCTGCCGGATTTGTCACGGGTTTTGGCTCGCCCTGCGTCCAGATGAGTGTCCGATACTGAGGGGCCTCGCGGAGCTCTACCCACTCGACCTCGTTCGAATCAGTGTCGTAGATCTCGAAGCCCTGGGGGTTGCCTTCTTCTCCGTGATTCAGTTGGCGCAGCGCCCCCACGTAGAAGGGCTGGCGCCGGTGAAAATCGCCGAGCGCGATATGATCGAAGCCGTATGCCAGGAGTTCATTTGAGCCGATCGCAAAGTGGCCGTGCTCGCAGTACTGAGTCCCCGACATGTGGGCACCGCGCACCTGGCCGTGGCCGATCAGTACTCTCGTCTCTGCCCTGACATGCTCGTCCTGGAGGCGAAGTGCTTCCTCAATACGGGGAGCCATCTGCGCCTCGTAGTACCACGGCACACAGTAGAATTCGATTCCTTCTCCCATCGGAATGCGCGATGGTTCTGAAATGACGGTAACATTGTCGAGGGAGGCCAGTGACCAGTTGGCCGAACGCGTCGTGTCGTTGGGCTTGTCGTGATTTCCATCAACCAGGTACCAACGAATTCCAGAGTTAGCCAGGAGACGGGCGACGGTCCACGTGATGCGCCCTGTTGATGCAGATCGGTCGTGAATGTTATCTCTATCGAACGTATCGCCGGCGACAAATGCCGTGAATACGTCCCGCTCTACCATCGCGCGAATGGCCGCGCTCATCTGTGCTTCGAATACGTCGAGATCTGAGCCTCTGACGTGCAGGTCTGCTAGGATGGCAATCTTCATTGGGGTCTGATTTATCGGTTCAAAGGGCCAGTTTCTCGTAAAAGGTGACAGAGTCCCGCCCGGCGGTGGTGAAGCCACCCGCGGCCAGCGCCGCCAGGCAGGATCTGTCTGTGACCCGCGCCTCTGGAAAAGCGCCGATCACGTGGAGGAAAGCTCTGGGATTAGTCGGCCTCTACCACCTCCGAATCCTCGCGCGTTTCCTCCGGTTCATCCGATCCATCTTCGGACGAAGTTTCTATCAGGTCGCGGTAGTAGTCCAGCATGTTTTCGGCATCCGCATAGGTGATGTCGACGAGATCACATGCGTAGTTTTCCATGCAGATATCTTCCATCTGCGTCCCCTCGTCGCCAGCCTCAGCTGCAGCGCGTTTCAAATCCTCCATGAGATCTGGTGTGGCCTTGAGCTCGACGGGAGAGAACTCGCGGAAGGGATTGTCGGGCTCCTCGTCCTGCCTGTACACCTCATCCAGGTGCGCGCACACCTCGTCTTTCGTGAGCGCCGGATAGTCCGCGTTCTCGAACAAGAAGGCGGATGCGGTCGCGGCGTGATCGTGAGAGTATCCAGCTGCAAGTGCGCTGAAAACAAGCTTCTTGAAAACGCCGATTCCGATGGTGACCACACTTCCGAGCATCTTGATCAGGATCGCCGCCTCCTGGTGGGTCAGGTCCGAGAGCATCGTCTCTTCGGGAAGGCCAAAGCGCTGGATTGCAGCTTCGTGGGGAACGTCTTCCTTGAAGCCACACTCTTGGCAAAGTCGCTCGATCGTTTCGAGCTGGCCATCGGTGACCTGGGCCTCCTGGTTTCGGCGCGCATTTTCCTGTTCGGCCTCGAAGAGATCCTTCTCATAGTCCTCAGCCAGTAGATCTTCAGCCAAGATCTCGGTGTCAGTGGCCAGGTCGATCCACCGACGTTTGCCAGCTTCGAAATCCTTCACCAGGCGGCAGAGATAGCTTCGCGGGCGAGTACCCGTTCTGTGCTGATCACACAGCCGCTTCAGGTTCTTTTTCTCGCCCTCGATACCGGCTTTATCATCTCGAGCGTTTTCTTTTTTCTCCTCCTCGAGCTCATCGATCCGGCGAACAGAGGTGACCATCTGATCGCCCACTGCATTGAGCTCCTCGGCCGTGAGCTTGTGCTGGCCCTTAATCGACTTATGGGTCTCGCCGCTCGGCAGTTTGCCCTCCTTGAAGACCTCGGCGGTCACGAGCTTGAGGCCGTTGACATCCCCGTTACTGACGACGGATCCGTTTTCGTCTGAATCGTGTTCTTCGACACCCTCAGAATCCGGGTGTGTCTCGTCGTCGTGGTCGTGCAGCTGGCCACCAACCTCTTTTTCGGGCGCGCTGCCGCCAGTTTTGTCAGCGGGCGAACCACCCCCGACGTCCTTGCCGTCGACGATGTCGCCGCCCGGCATGACGCTGGATCCGGACGTCTCGTCAGGCCCCGCCTTGTCGATTGCTGGCGCTTCACCGCCGTCCATTGAGGCTAAAAAATGTGGAAGTGGAAAAAGGTGTGTTTTCATGATTGTTTGTTCGGTTAGAAGTCGTACACGAGCCGGCCGGCGTCTCGCGTATGTTCGTTGGTGCGGCCTTCATATCGCGTAAAGCGGCGAAATAGGGCAGCATCCCATTTTTTCTTGGTCGGCTTGACGGCCACAAACCGGAGGTGGTGGCGCTCGCAGTACTGGATCATCAGGCGCGCGAAAGCCTTGTTGCTCCCCACATCCTGGGCCATTTTGAGTTTGATGGCCAGGTCATTACCGTCAATATTTTTGCCGAATACAGGGCGGTTCTGGCCCGGATCTTCTATCAGCACGACAAGGCTGGCGGCTCGTGATAGGCCGGAAATCAGGCCAATGCCGTCCCAGAAGTCAACTGTCTTCAGCCAGAGGAAGCGGTGGCCGCGGCGATCCCAGACGGCCGCGCCCGTGTGGACACCCGCATCGATGCCGAGAGCGACACTTCGCCCGGTGGATGCTTGTATGAGCTCTGGAAATCCTTTCATCCGAGCCCCCCAAGAACTGCGACGATCATAGCCACAATCAGTAGCAACTGGATGCCGGCTGAAATCCGCCCCTCGCCCTCTGGAATAAATTGATATCTCATGCCGCGTCACTCCGTCTCCATTCTTCCTTCAGCTGCAAATGCTTGCGCTGCAGGCGAGCGAATTCGTTTTTGAAGTACTCCGCAGTCTCTTCTGCACCTTCCCTACGCTCACGCTCGAGCTCGAGGGCGCGGCGAGCGCTCTCCTCGAGGACGTCGTATTCGCGGGACCGGCTCTCGATGGCCACCCTGACCACCAACATCGCGGCGCGAAAGCCTCGCCAGAATGCCAGGAATTCACCCTCTGGCAATCCTCGCTGCGCCTTCTTTGCCGCTATCCATGCGGGCCGGATCCAATCCATGATGGCCGCGGAGAATGATTCGTAGACGTCGGTGGTCGGTTCAGACATTTGTCGCCTCCGGAGGATGAATTCGAAAATTGCGGCCGGCCATCGGGAGAAAGGCGCTCATCTCGTAGAGGCGGTTGAATGTGCGCTCTCCGAAGCGTTCTTTGAAGTGCGCCGGGGCGATCAGATTGCTGGTCATGATCGTCGGCAGCGACCAGGAATTGCGGTGGTCGATGATTTCAAAGAAGAGGCGCTGGCGGTCCTCGGTCTCCTTCTTGATTTCGAGATCGCCGACGTCGTCGAGAAGCAGCACTTTTGCCTGCGCATATTGATCAATGCGGCGCTTGGTCTCGCCACCGGAATACGCCTCCTGGATGTCTCGAATCATCGCGCTGAAGGTGGTCCACCTGCCCCCTTCGCCGATCTGGGCGAGCAGCTCCTTGAACACCGCCGTTCCCAACCAGGTTTTTCCCTGGCCGAAGCTGCCGGTCAGCATAATGCTGAAACGATTCTGGCTACGGCCGGGAATACATCCCTCGAGCGCCATCTCTGTGGCTCGCTGCAGCGCTACGGCCTTATCGGGCTCCTTGTTGAAAATCTGGCAGTTCGTCTCGATATCTGCACCGAAAAAGATCTTCGGCACGTGAGCGAGCTCCATCAAGTAGTTCAGCTTCTGAGCTGGCGTCTGTGGCGCGGCCAGGTGGCGCTCTTGCGCGCCGATCGGCTCGTTCGGATTCTCGCGCCCGCCTTCGAATTCGGCATCCATCCTCTTCTTCACCTCGTCGGACAGATAGCTGGAGTTGCTCCACGCATCGCGCATATTTCCCATCTGGTCGGAGATGGGTTTGGGGGCGTCAGTTCTCATAGGTGTCCCCGAATTCGTCGTTGAAGGCGGTGTCGTCTTCGCGCCGTTCGATCCCGGATCCAGCCTGCGAAGCGAAAACGTCGAAGACGCGCTCCTTCTGCCTGTTGAGCGATCGCAGTTTTATCGCGGTGCGAATGTTGCGGTTGGCAATCCACCAGTTGTCAGGCTGGAAGAGCCACTCGAGAATGGTGGCCACCTGGTGTTCGCTGTATCCGTCGACGCGGATCAAGAGATCAAACTCCTTTGCCCAGATCTGCATCCGGTCTGCACGCTTGGAAGCGTTCAGGCGAGAGGTGGCCACATCCAGGCATCCGAGGCGGGCAAGGCTCTCTGCGAAATAGATAGCTGTTTGCAGAGGCCAGGAGTCTTCTTTAAAAGTTGGAGCCTCTTCTTCTTTATCTATATCTAAAGGTTCTTCTAAGGAAGTATGTTTTAAATCTATCGCGCGTGCCCGTGAAGCAAGACCTGTGCCATTCCCACCGGCGGGTATGGCTTTCCCGCCCGTGGGAATAGCCGCTCCTGATTCGTCGCCATTCCCACCCGTGGGTACAGCGTTCCCATCCGTGGGCATGGTATTCCCACCCGTGGGAACCTTGTGCCCATCTGCAGGCGGCAGAACGCACCGGAATCCGTCGTTCTCGGCGATCAAAATCGAGGCATCTACGAGCTGGTCGCGGCTGCGATAGAGCGTAGATCGGCCGAAGGGAACGACAGGCAGCAGGGCAAACAAATCTCCGAGCATGATGCCTTCGGCGTTCTGGTTATGTCGTATTGCGAGCCAGGTCACGATTGCGTTGGAAGAGACGTTTTTAAGGTGTTCGAAGGGTATCGGGTCACTGTGGAAGGAAGGAGTCACACGAGCACGTAGCTAAAGGGTGGCAAGGCCGAAGCATGTGATTAGTAAGGGAGGTCGTCGTTGGGCCTGAATCCAGGATCCTCGGAAGGCGCGCCCACAACAGTATCGAGCGGCGTTCCACCCATGTCCCTGGTGATGGGAGTACCTGGCGGCAGCGCTGCGGCCGGCGCAGTTGTGTGAGGTTCATCAGACTCATAGAGGGCTCCTTGAGCTGGCACCTGCGTTGTGTGACCAGCAGGCGCCGGCGCGGGAGCATCCGGTGCGGGACGAGGGGCGGCGGGTGTGTCCTCTTGCCCGCCGTAGCGTTTGCGCGCCGCCTCCTCATCCGCTGCCTTATCCGCTGCACCGGTGTTCGCCGATCCGTTCCGATCCAATGCATCACGGTCGTTCTGGCGAACATATCTTCCAGAAGGCTGCAAGGGCTGCATTCCCTCCATCAACGGCATCACGTTCCTGACGTTGATGTAGGGATCTTCTGGATCACTGGCGTTGTGGCCGTGCACGATCTGAACCATACAGGAGCGCCCGACGAACCACTCGAAGTCGACTAGAGCTCCCTTCGGTGGCGACTTGCCAGTCCAAGAAGTGACGAGGGCGTAGAGATTCGACTTCTCGGTCAGCACAAATGTGTAGAATTCCCTCACCACGAAGTGCCGGCCGTCTTCATAGTCCGGGTTTGGGACGTCAATTTCCCACCGGAAATGGATCTGATCCTTTAGCCCCCAGCGCGTTGAAACGTCGTTTTTTATGTACATGTCGACGCACACCGCCCGGGTCACGCAGGGGTTGGGGTGCGCAAATTTTCGGTCGCCGTCGCCGACGGTAAGCGTAGTATCTGACATAGCTAAATCGATGGATTAGATGGAATGGATGTGATGCCGGCCTATACGAAATCAAGCTGCGGTTAGAGCGCGATCATCTTGCGCTCGCGAACACTCGTCAGCACACTCGCCTTGACCAGGCCCAAGCCCTTGCGCTCCTGGGCGCGGTGGTGCAGCTGAAGCAGCGAGAGATATTCGGGCCGGATGTAAGCCTCGGTCTCGAGCGCCTTTTCGGTGATCTTCTCCTCTCGGATCACGTAGCCGCGGCGCAGGTCAGTGATGATCTCATACCGAAGCGATCGCCGGAGGTGTTCGAACAGGAGGCAGTCGGCCTCGGCCTTGGCAGCGATTTCGCCAGCCAGCAGAATTTCCAGATCAAGCTCTTCCAGTGAGCCAGAAAGAAGGGCCTGCAGCTGCTCGGGGCTCGGGAGCTCGAGCTCCGTTTCTGCCTTTGATATAGCCACGGCGCCCTGTAGGATTTTTACCGTTTCCAAGTGGTGGAGCGTCTGCTCCGGTTTCGTTGCTTCCATGGGGGTCTGATTGATTTGGTCGTGAAAGGACCGTGTATCCGAGCCGCTCGATAGCTTCGAGCAGATCGTAGTCGTAAGTGACAATGACTCGCCAGCCGGCGAGGTCAGAATAGCTGGGTTCGTCCCGGGTGAGGACGGCCACGATCAGGCAGCAGGTGCCCCACCCGAGCAAAAAGAAGAAGACGGCGATCCAGATCGGGTCGATATGGTTGAGCAGCGCGGTCATGGTGTCATGTCGCTGGCCAGCAGCGCGCGCTCGGCTTCCATATTTGGAAGCACTTCAGTTTTAATGATGTTGATTGATCGATCAACTCGAGAGAGGTCTCTGTCCTCAAGTCCGCGGGCAAAACCGGAGGCGGTGTGCACAATCTCGACGACCTCGTTGTCAGCTGATCCATCGGCAGATCCCATGACACGCTTGACGGCGTCGCCAGAGGTAGGCATGAAGAGGCGCGAGTATCGCGGATCGTCCATACTGAATCGGTATTTACACCAGCGTATTGCCTGGCTGACCTCTATCTGGGCTTCACGCCTGATAATTTTGCGAACCTGCGATGCCGATACACCCATGACCTGGACGATCTCAGGGACATCGATGACCTCGGCGTAATAATCCCGGATGAGCAGCTCGTGAAAGGGAGTAGAGAATCGTGTGATGGATGTAGGCACAGTGTTACAGGATCAGCATGAAATGGTGAATAATCTCACCTTACGTTGATGCCAGTTCAGCGGAGGAGTTTTGAGCGGCCTCGCCGGCCTCTTCCAGCACCCTGTTAATTGCCTCGAGCGTGTGGTGCGCGATGAAATGATTCTCAGTGCGGCGATCAGCATCAGCAGCTCGCTTTAGGCGTTCAATTGTGTCCTCGTCGTAGTCAAGTCGAGGGCGATAAAGACGTTTGTTTTCAGACATGGCCGAAACGATATTGGATAATTCTGGAACAGATTGCGACCAAAAGTGGCCCGATCTGGTGATAAATATACGCTTTATACCTTCTCGATCAACTGATATGACGGATAAGTATAACAAGTTCATCGATAGTTCACATTCGCCACAAACAGTCGGAGAAGCTATTGTAGACCTGTTTACGGGAGAAATTGACTTGGAATTAGGGACATCGGAGATTATCGAGAGAGTTATATCCACCTTCTACACCACCCCGCAGAATATTCGCAACGAACTGACAAAGCTGACAAAAGGAAAAGTTTTACAGAAGCCGCGAAGAAGCGTATATCAGCTACGTAGATCTACCCAGCAAATAGTTGTGCCCCATAAGGGAAATGGTCGTTCTGCACCACTCGATACCGTTACTTATTACGTATACAGCGGTTACTCATTAAGCGAAGACGGGTCTATCGGGAAAGATGCGGTCACAAGTGTGTCCATGCCGAGAGATATGATTCAGCGCCTGTCCGGCGGAGATGTCCCCGAACCAGACGATGCCTATTGGGATTACCTGGATGGCACCGACATGCTGCCCTGGTACCCGCACGGAAGAGCGGTCTTTGTTATTAAATGCTCTGAAGTAACCGGCGCCGGACCATACATGGTTTTCCTCGGAAAATCGCCCGTATCGACGATGAGGCGGCTAGAGCGCCTAGGTGATGGCGGGCTCCGCGTTACCACGGACAACAAATCGTACAGTGATCAAACGCTAGACTACAAGGAGGGCGACCTCTGGATCGACCGAGCGACCGGCCGGGAAGTCTTTCTGCACATTCATGGTCGGGTTGGCAACCCGAACGAGGAGGGAAAGGCAATCCTGGACACATTGGTGCACGCGATGAAAGAAGTATTTGGAACCAAGTAGAATCACTAAATCGACATGAGCTCTGAACCTCTATTCAAAGACCGGCACCAGCTCACAATCGGCAGCCTCGTTTTCATTGCGGTTGTTCTGATTGTTGGTGCCGTCGCGCTGGCCGGCAGGGTGCAGACCGGAAATCTTAGTCCTGGTTTTCTGTTCACAGCCGGATACTTGTTCGTCGCTGGGATCGCGATGTTTGCGATCAAGGCGATCATCACTCTCCTCCGCGATATCAGAGACATGCTCTATGATCAGCGTAAAGCAGATGATGAGCCGGAATTGCCCCTAAAGAACGTAATCGACGAATTTGACTAACTAAAAAAACAGCGTATCCACCCACTTTTACAGACCCCCAAGTATGCCTGACACGAAGGGTGACATCCAGAAGTTCGGACTAACGTTCTTCTGGGAGTATGTGCTCACCGATCGGGACCGCGACTATGTCGAGGAGATCTTCGGATCGGTATCGACTGGAGAGGCGAAGTCGCAGGACCCCAACGACGCACTTTTCCTGGCTAACCTGGCCAGCCGACTTCTCGATTTCGAGGAAGCGAGGCCCACGGCGCGCAAACTCTGCGAGTTCGCCATGGAGCGGCAGCAGTATATCGACGAGCAGCAACCGCTGACGCTGCACTTTCTGACCCAGACGCAGCTGCGCCTCTGGTGGGCCGATCGCCACTCTCGAGATGACGCGGTGGAGAAGCTGCGCACCTTCGCGAATCTGCAGATATCCCTCGAGGGATACATCCGCGGCGGGATTAAGCGCGACAACCCCGATCGGGTGTTCCTCCCGGGATTTCTGTCCTACCGCGTGCTTGCCGAGCTCGCTCTCGGACAGGGTGACATTGACGAGGCCATCGATCTGTGCCAGCGCGGAAAGCACGGTGGATGGATGGGCGACTGGGATCAGCAGATCCAGAAATTCATGTCAATGCGGGCGCTATGATTGAAGAGACGGTCATTGCCGCCGGCCAAACCGACTGGTGGAGCACTCTGGACGAACGTGATCGCAGTATCGCTCACAACGCCTATCTACGCGCCGAGATGGATAACCACGGTTTTCTGAAGCGCGACGGGCTCACGTTCGCACTCCTGGCCACCGCGGCATACACGATATCTGAAGAGGGTGAGCGGCCGACGGGTGTCCGCATGGCCGAAAAAGCGCTGTCGCTGGCCAAGGATGGATCGAGCCGCACCGAGCTCCACTACGCCTACAACGTGTTGCAGGATCTTTTGCACAAAGACGAGGGCGACGTCCAACGCAAGATTGACCTGGCGATCGAACACATCGAGCGGGCGACGGTGCTCAAAGATGGTCTGATCGCTGAGAATCCGGAAATCATGCTCCTGCCCAGCCATGCCGGGTACAGCTATCTCACGGCCATTTATGAGAAGCTCGAGCGATACAAGGATGCCCTCATTATGGCCCGGGACGCTCGGATTTACGGGTGGCTCGGCGACTGGGATCGCACCATTGATCGGTTGCGTCAATACTGACAGCGTCATACATTAAAACATCCATCAGCCAGCCCATGTCAGACCCCTCGTCCGCGCCCAGCTCCATCGCCGTTTTTGCTGGCAAGAAGCTTGAGGAATTGTTACGTCTGAACAACAGGGACGTGAAGTGGCTCGCGGACTGGCTCAAATCACAGGATGAGCGGACGGGACTGAACCGGAAGCGCGACAAAAACACCATCTACCGCTGGCAATCCGGGGTGAACTGCCTGCCGCCGGAATTCGCAGATCTCATCGGCCGCAGGTTCGGCCTGCCGGCGTCCTGGTTCTACGGCGACACCTCTCCGGTGCACTCAACTCTGGTTGTTTTCAAGGGCGACTCTGAACAGATTCGACTACGCTTTTCGGACGACGTGCGCGTCGTCATTGAAACCGAACGCATTAATTCAGGGTAATACCATGGGTACCAAGACCATTCCTGCTGTACTAACGATAACCAAGCCACTTGGTGGCGGGGGAAAGAATTAATGTTTATCATCTGGGCCCCACCGCGCAAGAATGCGCTAGTTAGGGCCATTGTGAAGCGAGTGTCGGAGGATAACAGGCGCTGCATAATGCTCGGCGCACACGATGCCTTGCCAACATCGTAGTGCGATACTACTATTCTGGTGGTCATTTCGGCTAAAACATGCCGTCCGGCGGAGGGCGAGCGGCAAAATCATCGAATGAAAAGACCACGAGCATCGTAACAAATAATGGCCGAACGACGAAAACAGACGACAAAAAAAGTAAAGTCACACAAAACGGGAGTTAAGAAGAGCAGGAAGAAGGCCAAAACCGATAAATATCGGTCAGAACCAGAAGGAACGATTGATGTCGTTCCCCCAACGAAAAAGTGACACGAGACCAAATGGCAGCAACTGACAGACATAGACCTTACGACGACCTGCTACGCAGTGTCCGCACCTCGATTCGCTACAACACCGAGCGCCGACGCTTTTTCGATAAGTGGTATCGCGTGACGATGTTCATGGGGCTCATTTTTGCCTCTGCGACAACGGTTGCACTCGTTCAGAAAATAACACTCACATCGGGAATGAGCTCAATAGCGCTGGGTGTATCGATTGCGACCACACTTTTGTTTGCGTTTGAACGGACCGTGGGGTTTCAAGAAAAGGCCCGTGATTTTAACGACCTCGTGAAGTTGTTCAATCGCCTGGAGGCCAGTATGCGCCAAGTGGAGAGGGATGAGGTTAAGCACGAGGATATTGCCCGTTGGACGGCCGAGAGGTTGTCGATCGAAGATGGGGAGCGGCCAGTTAAGAGGGTTTTGGCTGTCATTGCGCACAACGATGAGGTGATGGCCACAGACGGCCTGGACAAGAATAACATATATTATATTGGTCCTTTTGCAAGGTTTTTCCGCCATTTTGCGCATGGTCGGCAGACATTCGACACCCTGGCAGAGCTCGAGGAGGCGCGCGAGGCAAAACGCCAGAAAGGACGACAAGAGAGGCCGAACAAAACGCTTCCCGAAGCGACCACCGTATAACAAGCGCATTTTGCAGTTCTCAACCGGGCTCCACAACGGGGCCCGTTTTTTATGTCCGTGTGTCGCGAATCTATCGTTTGACGGTGACGTTGATACGTCATTCGAGAATGTGTACCATTAGACGGGATAATCCTCATCACCTCTTGCATCAACAGATACCTCATGCACTAGATGGCGGCAAGCGGAAAACGAAGATGTACGGCCAAAAGCAAGCGATCGGGTAAGCGCTGCGCGAACTGGGCGATCAAGGGTAGAAGGACGTGCCGAATGCACGGAGGCAAGTCGCCGCGCGGACGTGACCACCCTAGCTACAAACACGGACTTCACACCAAGAGCCTTCCCGAGCGGTATCGCGCTCGTTACGGCGAGCACCTCGTAGACGACAGGGTCTTCAGTCTCGATCCTGAAGTGGCCCTGATTCAAACTAGAATGGACGAGCTGTTGGCGGGACTGGACGTTGACGGCCACGTGGCTCTCTGGATAAAGCTGAAGGCTGCATGCGACGAACTACAGCGCGCCACTAAATCCAAGGAGCACGACAGCGCCAGGAATGCGATCGGTGCGGTCTGTTCTCTTGTAGACAGGGGTCGAAGTGAATCCAGGACCTGGGTGGACATTCACGCTCTTCAGATTCAAAAGACCAAAACACTTGAGGTCCGAAGCCGCATCGCGAAACAGGAGCAGGCATCCATTCCGGAAGCTCACCTATTTGTGATCATGGACCGGTTCGCCGAGGTGGTCCGCACCGAAATAACGAAAGCATTCAAACTCGAACTCAGTGAATCCGATACACTTCGGAACATATCGACCGCCCTTAAGGGACAGGTTTTTTCTGGATCTAGCGGAGAAGCTTGAGCCTCCCGACGACGATCCAAAAGCCGACGTCTCTGACTGGGAAGACTGGATAAGCACCATCTTCCCGGGGTTCGCTACGTACGACTTCGCCGATCACCACCGGCAGGTGTGGGATTGGGCCTGGTCGATCGAGGATCGCGTGCCGATCAATCCTATGGTAGCCGTCTGGGCGCGTGGTGGAGCCAAGTCAACGATCGCGGAGATGATCAGCGTGGCCGTCGGCGCCAAGAAGACGCGCCGCTACATCCTCTACGTGTGTGAGACTCAGGAGCAAGCGAATGATCACCTCGAGGAGATCGGAACGATGCTCGAGTCGACAACCGTCGAGCATTATTACCCGTCGCTTGCGTCCCGTAAGGTCGGCAAATATGGATCCTCCAGGGGTTGGCGCCGGACTCGGCTGCGCACAGCATCCGGCCTGATCATTGACGCACTCGGCCTGGACAAGGCAAAGCGCGGGGTAAAGCTCGACGGCATGCGGCCGGATCTGTTCATCTTCGACGATATCGACGGCAAGCACGACAGTGAGTTCAAAACGCAGAAAAAGATCGAGAAGATCACGACGTCGATCCTGCCCTCCGGATCGGAATATTCGACATCTTTGTGGGTGCAGAACCTGATCCACTCCAATTCGATCTTCAACCAGATCGTCAAGGGAGAGGCTGGCTTCCTCTACAATGCCACCATCTCGGGCCCCGTTCCGGCGCTCGAGAACTTCACCCACGACTCTACCGAGGACGAACAGACCGGCCGGATCCGGTACCGCGTGCTTACGGGCGATCCGACGTGGGAAGGACAGGATGTGGCCACCTGCGAGAAGTTCATTAATGAGTATGGTCCCGCCGCCTTCAAGAAGGAGTGTCAACACGAGGTTGACGAGCTGATTGGTGGACTCTTTGAGGACATCGAGTTCCGACGGGTAGCCACGCTCGAGGCACCCAGGATCGACAGGTCTATCGTCTATGTCGACCCCGCTACGACGAATAAGAAGGCCTCGTCCTGCCAGGGCATCGCCGTTGCCGGTATCGACCATCACAAGATTGGTCACCTTCAGTACGCCTGGGAAGGGCGCATGCAGCCGCGCAGAGCGATTCGCAAGGCGATCCAGGTCGCGGTTCAGGTTGGAGCCATGACGGTGTGGATCGAGGGAAACCAGGGCGGCGACACTTGGCTGGATCTAGCCGATCTCATCTGGGAGGAGCTCGTGAAGGAGGAGCTGCTCACCACGGACCGGCGCGGAGCCAACCGCATCTACCTGAACAAGCCCAAATTTGAGAAAGACACGGCCAGTAAATCCAAGCCCACGCGACATGAGGAGCTGCACACGGCGTATTCACTCGGCCAGATTGTCCACATCCTCGGGCCGCATGAAGCGGCAGAAACCGCCCTCAACCGCCTGACGACAGGTGGCACTCAGCCTATCGGCCCGCTCGACCTGGCCGACGCCATCTACGGCGTGATGTCGAAGCTAATTCAGATGAGCAAGTCGGCCGGCTGGTCGAAGGCCAAGCGTTTTTCAGACCCCCGCAACAAGCCCTCACAACCTCGCATACGCAGATAAAGTCATGCCAATCAATGCGGTCCTGGTCAAAAAAATCATCAAGTCGGAGCATCCGACCTGGCAAAAGTATCACGAGATCTGGCAGCGCAACGAAGAGTATCTGCTCGGTGATCCGTCCGTCTACGACGACCTGAAGAAATACATCTGGGAGCTTGCGGGAGACACCGTCAGTCACGATGAGCGCAAAAAGGAAGCCATCTACATGAACTTCATGGGTATGGTGGCCGAGAAGATGACGGGCACGCTGCGCGAACAGCCTGGTGTATTTGATTATGGCACGCTCGGCGAGCTGGCTGATCCGGACTCGGTAGCGAGCATGTTGCACCGAAACTTCGATGGCGTCGGAGAAGATGCCCGCGGAGCTCACGCCTTCTGGATGGACACACTGGCCCTGGCATGGGCGACGTCCTTCCGATGGGTCTTCACCGAATCGACAGTGCAGGGAGCGAAAACGAAGGCCGACGAGAGAGCAGGAATGCGGCCCTATGCTGTTGACTACTCTCCTGTGAGCTCGCCCAACTGGCACTTCGCCAACGGCGAGCTGCAGTGGGTTTACTTCAAGCTCAAGCGCCGCGACCTGCGCGTCGAGGGAAGCGAATTCAAGGACGAGTCAAAGGATGCCTACTACATCCTGGTGAAGGCGGGATACGAGGGCCTCGGAGATGATTTCGCCGGCGGTGGCTGGTGGATGGTCGACGAGAAGGGAAACGAGATCGAAAGCCCGACCGGACCGATGCAGGGCGACTGGACGAAAACGAATGGCCACATTCCGATCGCACGGCTCTTCTACGTTCGCAAGAAGGGCTCCGAAATCACGCCGCCAACGTCGGAAGACGCGCGCCGGCTGAGCCTGCAGCACATGAACCTGCTCTCGGATCTGCTAAACGATGCTCACACTTCGGGCAGCCGGCAGATATTCATGACCGTATCTTACGAACAGTGGGACTCGATGGTGAACCCGAAGACGGGGGAAGGCGTGGCGGAGCACGAGGAATCGAGCGAGGGTGGAGCCTCTACGAGCCCCATCTATGGAAAGATCGTTCCGGTTCCTGCCGAACCCGGTGTTCGAAACACCTTCTTCGATACAGGATCGGTCACGGCCTCCGGTGCGGTGACCGCAGCTCTTACGGCATGCCTCGAGCGCTTCACGCGCTTCATGCTCCGCGAGATATCATCAGCACCCGGTGAGTCTGGTGAGGCCCGGCGCGTCATGTCGCTCGACGGCCTCAGTCCGAAGCTCGTCCATCTGGCTTCGAATCTCGAGGAGGCTCGGACGGCGACCGTTCGCAACCTCGAGATGCGCTGGGGAAATCCGAAGCCGACGGGTGGCGTGACCTGGAATAAACGATTCGACCTTCGCGGCGCCGTCGCCAAACTTCGCGAGATCGTCGACCTGATGAATGCCGCCGGCTTCACCAGTAAGTCTGTTCTGCTCCGGATGTTCTTGCGTGGACTCGAGGAGATTGGTTTCGATCTGGACAAGGAAGACGGTGAGGGCAACATCACGGAAAAATCTATCCAGGCAGAGATCGAGGCGTCGCTGGCGAGTGAGGCGCAGCGCAGCGCCCTGGACAGCGAGTTCACGGGATTCTAATCGATGGCCCATTTCGCCCATGAATACCGACGCTTGATCGCCGAGGGCCGGCGTGCATTCCTGGCGCCCGATGGAGACGCCCAGCGTTTCCTTCGGCAGCTCTACGACGAGTATGCCCGGATGCTTGTCCGCCTGGTTGGTGACGGATCGTCTGGACTGATTACCGCAGCCCGCGCTGAGCAGCTCTCGAGGAGCCTGATCAATCGCATGCGATCGCTCGATACGACGCTTGCCAGTGCCTTCGATGCCGCCCGCGATTCGACGTTCGAGACCGTCGTATCCGCTCACGAGGCGGCGATCGCTGCAGCCGGTGCAAGCGTGGGAATTCGTGTGGCCACTACGTTCGCCGACGTACCAGATCTGGCCGTCAAGCTCATGATGGTTCGGCGCGGCCTCGGCTTGGCGACTACCTTTCGTACGCTGGCCAACCGCAGGGTAACGCAGGCCGCGGCCGATGTGGATCGCTTGTTGATATCTGCCGTGGCCAGGGGAGAGAGTGAACGCGCCACCCGCCACGAGCTCGCCTTCATTCTCGGCGGCAACGATCCGCGCCTCTTGGAGACCCTTCGCCACCTGGGTCCCGGGGGCGGTCGGACCAGGCAGGCGATCCAGGCAGGCATCATTCTGCCGGACGTGGACGTGAAGGCGGCAAAGCGCCTGCTCTCCGACTCGAGGCGAATTGCGCAGACGGAGATCAACACCGCCTATTCCGAGGCCGACACCGTGGCCTCGATGCGCAGCCAGGTGATCGCCTACTTGATCTGGCTACTCTCGGAGATCCATTCGTCTCTCTCGTCGGCTCCGGATGTTTGCGACGTCCTCGCCGAGCAGGACTGGTATGGGCTAGGCCCCGGGGGATTTCCACCGCCGGCCTTTCCCTCGCCTCCGCACCCATACGACCAGTGCGGCCGAAAACACATGCTCAAGGATCCGCGCGACTGGGGCAAACCGCGCGCGCCATATAGACGGCCCGATTACCAGGATGTGGAAAACAAGCATTCATCAAAGCGGATTCTGAATAGCCGGCAGCGACCGGGTGGGAGAACAGCGACAAACGACCACGTGGCGCGCCAGCGGGCTCTCGCTCGAGAGGTCGTCGATCGGTCCTACCAGGTGTCGCGCGATTTCGAGCTATGATCGTCGGTGTCCATCAGCCGAACGGCGGTCGGCAGGTCGGGGAGTACGGTGTTCTCGAATCCGAACAAACTACCGCAGGCGCCGGCGTTCAACCTCAGGGCCGACCGCCTGCAGCGCGAGACTGCGCTAAAATCCCTGTTCAAAGAAATGTACCTACGGGTATGCTGCGCAGCATCAATGACGGCCAGCTGGGAGACATCGGCAGAGCGGTCTCAGATGGCGCTGCGCGCTACGGAATGTCATTCGAAACGCTCGAGCTCTCAAACACAGGACAGTACTTCGCGGCCGAGGGGTTTGCACTCACTGAAGGACGTCGTCTGAAGCTCGACATGGGCCTCATTATCGACGAGCACTTCATGCGAAACGCCACGAAGATTGCCGAGCAGATGAAGACCGAATTCGAGCAGAGGAAGCGAAGCCCCCTGTACTCGATGCGGCGCCGGCAGGCCGTGCTGTCTGGCGGAGACCCCGAATCGGAGCGGCTTCTGCGCCGGCTGAATGCCGCCCAACATGCCGATCATCAGCTGACGATGGAGGCCGATCCTGACAATGCTCTTTACATGGCCGTCTTGCATGAGAGTGGCCACGGTGTTTATTTCTCCTATGCTCTCGTGGGGCAGTTCCTGCCCAACCTGCGTCGCTTTGGTGTAGGCCCGAACGACATCGCCAAGGTTTCGCTTTACGCTGGCTCGGATCCGAAGGAGTTGTGGGCCGAGGCGTTCGCCATGATCCATGCCGGCCACGAGTCGATGATTCCCTCGAGAGTGGTCCGTGCCATCCTGGCAACGCTTCAGAAGATTCCGAAATCGTAGCTTTCGAAAACCGTTAAACTGACTCAAATGCTTAACTAATGCTCAGACCTATCTACACACAGTGTCTCAGCTGCAAGCATTATCTCGGTGGCCACGAATGCCTGGCCTTTCCCAATCAGATCCCCGACGAGATCTGGACTGGAGAATTTGTGCATAACAAGCCGTGGCCCGACGAAAAGGAACCAAAAGACCAGGGAATTCACCATACTCCCGCCGTTTCTCGAGGCGAAAAAGGCGGCAAGTAGTTTTTAATTCCCGTTTGGCGTTGAACAATTCTCTTTGAATGAGTATATATATCCCTCAACGGGGCCCTCGTAGAGCCCTGGCCTAGTGCCAAATCTATGCTTTCGGTCCTCGTGGAACCGTGATCCATGCTTTCGGCCCTCGCAGAGCCGCGATCTGTGCTTTCGGAAAAACACATCCGCAACAGTGTACCTATGAAGACTTGGGAAGAGCTACTCGAAGCGTTCAAGAAACTGGTCGACGAGGCCGTTGGCGATAAAAAGGGTGATGAAGCGAAGACGGCGAGAGCCGAATCCTACGCCAAGCTGCCCCGGGAAGTGCGACAGCATTTCAACGACGCCGGCCGAGCCGCAGCCGAAGGACCGCTCAACCAGGAGGTCACCGATCTCAAGGAAGAGAATGAGAAGCTCACTACCCAGGCCGAAACTGCAGAATCACGTGTCCAGGAGCTCGAGAAAGATCCGGAAGGCGCCACCAAACGCGAAGCGGAGCTGAAAGAGGAAAACGAAAGCCTCACGACGCAACTCGCTGACGAAAAGGCTGGTCGCAAGACGGATACCGAGAGCCACAAGGCGGAAAACGAAAAGGCCTCTTTAGAGGGCATGATCAAGGACCTGATAGCAACCGGAAGCAAACGTTTTGACTCAGCATGGTTTGAACTTGAAGTACGAAAAGCCCAGGATGAAAACCGCATCCGAGTGGTTGACGGCAAGATTCAAATCATTGCGAAGGGACTCAAGACGCCAATTGCGGAAGAGACTACCGAGGGCCTGATCACCGCTTTCATCGATGAGGTTGCCACTGACGCCCCCGATACTCGCGTCCTTTCCGACACCGATAACGGTGCTGGAACAGATGGGAAGGGAGGTAGCGGCAATGGTATCGTCGACCAAGCACGTAAAGCTGCCGAACGCCTGAAAGCAGATCCAGCCGCGATCGACAAAGAGATCGAAGAGCGTCTGAGTTCGCTGGGGTAAGATTCCGAAGTCCGTAGGTGAAAAAGTGAGCCGCTCGCCGGCTTATTGAACCATTGGGCCATCGTGGCTCACAAAAACGGACTGAATCATGATTAAGCGGAAAACAATCCGGGCAGGTGGCGTGAGCCTCACCAATGCCCCGTTTGTCGGTCCTGTGGACCACACTTCGAGCATTCGTGTCGATCTGTCTGATCTGGGCACGGACGAAGTCGATACCGACGGTGTCATCAAGCCAGGCGTGCCTCTGACCAAAAATGGCAAGCTCGTCACGCGTCGACCTGGAATGCATCAGATCATCGTCGCCGGCGGTGTTGCTGGTGCTCTCACAGCGACCGGCGTGAAAACGACTGATCGCCTCGTGACTGTCGCCAACCTGGTGGGCGGTGCCGATTTGATCGGTGAGACCACGATTACAGCTGACGATCAGATCACGACCACGACAACGGATACCTCTTCGGACTTTCTCCTCGTCACGTTCTTCGTCGAAGACCAGTACGTCTTTGGCGTAACGATCGGAGCCCAGGTCGTTGCCGATGGCAACACCTCGGCCCTGCTTGATGCTGCAGGAAACATCGACATCGCTCTTGCTCGCATCTGCCTCGCGCAGCGTGCGGTGATCGAAGACAACCTTGGCCGTGCACTCACCGCGAACGAAGTACTTGGCTTCCGGGCCGAGGGTTCGCAGTGCGCCCTCGTCGAGTAATTCAGGAACCAGCGAACAAGTGAATTGAGGGCATTCGTCCTCGTCATCGCATAGACATTTGGAGAAAAGTCATGCATTGGATTAAAGAAATTGCACTGTTGAGCGCTGTGGCCCTGACGGCGCAGGCTCAGGTGTTCGGTGTCAACGATATTGACCCGGCCAAGCAGATGCTGTATCCGGCCCTCTATTCAGAGGCCAGTATCGACAGCATCGTTATCAACGAGATCTTGAATCTCGATGAACGCTACGTATCGGATCGGCGCCCGTGGAATGCCCGCGGAAGGCGAATCCCGATGCAGGTCCCCAAAACAACCGAGACCACGATCGTTCCGATTGAGGCGTACGATACGCTCGATGAATTGGAACTGACCAAGCTTCGGGAAAAAGCGAATCACAATCTCGCTCTGTTTCGGGACATCGTCGGAAACAGCATTCCTGCGCGCATCAAACGACTGGTCGCCGCGAATCATCGCCGCGTCGAAGTTGACGCGATTGAAGCGTGGGCCAAGGGGCAGATCACCGTTCGAAACTCTGAAACAGGGCTGACCGAAGTCGTCAGTCTCGGATTTGGATCGAGCCGCTACCAGGTAGCTTCAACCGCCTGGGACGATGGTGGTGAAGATGCTTTTGTCGAGCTCGTAGCTTTCGTCAAGAACGCGAAGAACACGTTTGGCCAGGTGCGAGGCGTCATGCTGAGCCAGCAGGTGCTCGACGAGATCACCAAGGATGCTCCGAACAACATCCCGGGGATCAACCAGGCCGTCGAAGTGACGAAGGGGCAGCTCGAGGAGATGCTCACTAAGCAGTTCGGTCACGGCTTCAAGTTCTTCGTCAACGAACGAACGGCGGACGTTTTCGACAATGCGGGCACAGCCTTCACGCGCACGCGCGTCTGGCCAGTGGGTGTTGTCGCTGCCATTCCGGCCGGCTCCGCTACGATCGGAACGCTCTACAAAGCACCCTCCACCCGCGCCATGCACATCATGGCCGAAGCCGGCGGAAAGTCGCTCGAGCAGCAGGGAATGATGGTCTTTCCAGAATCTACCGGTAACGGTCGTGGACTCACGATCGAATGCCAGTGCAACTGGATCCCGCTTCCCAATGAGAACTGGGTCTACGTGGTGGATACGCTAATTACGTAGTGACCCTACTCGCGGAGACGTGGCCGGGCCGGACGGGGGTCTGAGCCCGGTCACTGATCCGTTTTTACATCCCTAAAACATCATAGAGATATCACCATGTCAAAATTAATCTCCACCATCCGACTCAAGGGCAAGCCGTTCTTCCCAGGCGATAAAGGCGCGGGCCAGAAGGACATGTCGAACCAGTTTTTTGAAGCAGCGAAGACGACGAAGGTCGACATCGTTCGCCTGGTCGAAGGCAATCACGTCGAGCTCTCCGACTCTGAGTACGACGAGCTGCTCGACGCACAAAATCGTCTGGCCAATCCTGATGCGGCTAAAACGGCAAAAGCCAAAGCTGCTGCTGCAAAGACGAAAACGGCCGCTTCCTCGAAGTAATTCGGCATGGTCACCTTTGACATCACATCCCGCGGCGACCTCACGGTAGAGGCCAAGCAACTCCTGGCTGCAGACTCGGACGCGTTTGACAGTTATGTCATTCGCGCCGAAAAGCAGCTCGGATTGCATGCGAAGACCTATACCGGTGATGATCTGCTGCAGGCGAAGCTGGCGCTCGTTCGCCAGGTGATCCTACTGATTGCGATCGACACGGATACGCTCATAAAAGCGATGGCCGTGCTCGGAAGCGAGACCAATGTCTACAAGACAGGTTCGCCTCCGGAAATCGATCCAGTCGCTGCGGGAATCGTGAGGTCGCTGGGCCTCGCCAGTCCGAACAGATTTCAATCGGTGCGGAGGCTGAAATGAAGTGGCTCGACACACTTGTTCTGACCGTTCCGGTTGAGCCGGTAGATCCAGATCTCGACGACGAGTACGGCGACCAGGCTCTGCCATCTCCAACCGAGGAGTACAGCGGCGAGTGCAATGCGCAGCCGCAGTCGCACCGGATGAACCTGCAGCTCTCGGGCGACGACGAGGTGAAGGCTCATGATCGAATCTTCATACCGAGAGGGGGAAATGTCGAGGCGTTTTCGAGTGGGGCCGACGCCGTCCTGACCCGGGGGAAGACCTCACAGCAGCTGACGGGTGATCTCGTCGGCAAGGACGCACTTTCAAATTCAGTGATGATCAGATGGCGCGTGTAACGGTAACAGACAATGCAGATTTCGTCTTTGCAAAGCTACGGGCTTTGTCAAAGCCGCAGGTGCATACGTTTACGCTCCTCAATAACAAGGAATATGCCGGCGCCGTTCATGACATCGAAGGGATATCCGTCTTCAACGTGGATGTCACCAAAGATTTCATCCGGCTCTCGATCGAGGAGATGATGTCCAAGGGCATCCCGCCCACAAAGCGCAATATCGAGCGGGCGCTCGAGGCCGCTGGTTGGGAGATCATGGACTGGCACCGCAGCTACATCGACGAGGTGGCGCCACCGCTCAGAGCTGGTGGCCCAGACCGGCCGAAGCACCCGACAGGATTCGCTGACGTCTCGCACAATCTCAAGAACGCATTTCGCTTCCGCGTGAACAATCGCGCCGAAGACGGATCCAGCCTCGAGGGAGCGTTGTGAGATACGAATATCCAACAAATGGAACGACCAGGTCTTTCGAGCTCGTGAAAGCGGTTGTCCTCGGGCTGCTCAGTGTGAGCGCTATCACCGACCGCGTCGACACCGTCTTTCGCAATCGTCTGGACGCAGACGTCGCCCTGGCGAAGGGGATCTATTTCATCGTTCGTGAGCTGCGCCCGATCGGAGGACGCCGGATCCAGGCCAGCCAAGAGCAGCGCCTTGTCATTCAGGTACAACTTTACACGCCTCGAGACAAGCGTAACCCAGACGAATTTCACGCGGCCCTGCAGGACGACGTCACCGAATATCTGCTCTCGAGCAATTTCGATCCGACGCTCGAGTACATGGACGTCTCAAATCCAATTCACCAGGTGCGGGAAGCTGAGCAGCCTTTGGCGCACAGGGACCTGGACAAACTGTTCTCGACGAGTGAATACCAACTCGTCATCCTTCCAAAAGCATAACCGGTTAGGGGGTTAACCATGCAAACTTCAGCAACAAATACGTATTCCGAACCCGCTTGGGGCCTAATCGGAGATCCGACAACAGCTCTCGGCGCAGATTTGACGCAGCTTGGCCTTCTTCCAAATTTTGAGGTTCAGCCCCTGTTCAATCACCAGGGCTCTGGAAACGAAGGCGGACATGAGCTTCACGATAGCCAGCTGGGCTTCTGCGTCGGCGCCAATGTCAGTCTCACACTTCATAGCAATCAAGCGGCGATTCTAGCGAAGTTTTTCACTGAGATCACCGACCAGACTGGTGCTACGGGGTACTCGACTGTCCCGACGATCATTCAGGCGCCGACGTTGATCGGAATCCCGATAGGCTCGAAAGGCAATGGTATCACGGATGCGAAAATCCAAGTGGTTCCCTCTTTTCGCGCCGATGACTTATCGGCCTTCATGCGCAAATTCAACGCTGGAGCGGGCGCTACGGTGAACAGTAACCCGATCACCATTTCCGGGAAAGCGTTACTCAGAGCGTCAGATCAGGCCTCTCAGGCTCTGCAGGAGTGGGCCCAGGTCTACTTTGAGGGCGATTGCGACATAGCGCTCGGTGGCTCTCCCACAACCAGCTGGTCATTCCCAACAGGTTACTAATCCAGGTAGAACAGTATGGGAGTGCGTGCAGTAATCGCGTCGCTCTCTGGCTCCTGGATCACACTTGACGTCCGGGGTGAGGGTGGCAAACGGGTAATTGGTGAATATCACGTGAGACCACCAGACGTGCGAACTGCACTGACGGTGATCGCCACCCTCCCCGGGGCTTTGTCGGGTGAGGCGCGCGAGCAGGCACACTACCTGGGAGTCGTCAAAGAGTGGCTTCCGAAGGAGGTGTTTAGGGGTTGGTTCGAACTCGGCATCCCGTTCCTGGAGGCCTCGCGCTACGCTTCAAAGGCGCTCTCGTCTGGATACGAACGAAAGGAAGACTATGAATCAGATCTCGAGAAGGTCGAAGACATCGTCGAAAAGACTTCCTGGCACGCGGTTCTCGCCGAGTACAGGAATTTTTTCGGCTCTGATCCCCTCCTCGAGACGTGGGCATACTTCCTTCAGCAACACGCTCAAATACGCCGCGTCCGGGCTGTTGGTCAATACGCATGGATTGAGGCCTACCTGGCCTGTAAGCCAAGCGAGAAGGATCCACACGGGGGCATCAACAACATCAGCGCGCGCGCCTATCCAGAGATGACAGCAGCCCGCAACCATACCGACGTGCCCGATGTGAGCGAGGAGTTCATGAACGAACAAATCGCTCTCATTGAAGCGCGCAAACAGCAGGGTGAAGCATGAGCTTTATACCCCTTGAACAGGAATTCACTGTCCGATACGATGGTCGCAAGATTGATGTGGCCATCAAGGACATGGAACGTACTCGCAAGGGGAACGAGCGTTTTTTCAACACGGTCGATCGGCGCTTGAAGATGACCGAGGGAATAGCCCGGCGCGTGAAGCGGGCGATTGCCGGCGCATTCTCGACAGTGGCTATCGGCCTATTCCTGCGCACCGTCGGGCGCCTCAACGGTGGACTCGAGCAGACCCGGATGACGTTCCGCGTGATGCTGGGCGATGCCAAGCTGGCCGACCGCGTTTTGAAAGACGTTTTCACGTTCGGCGAAAAGACCCCGTTCGAATTCGAAGAGGTTGTGGCCACTGCCCGGATGCTCCTGGCCATGGGCGGCGACGTGCGCAACCTGCAGCAGGAGATGAAGATGGTCGGCGACGTCGCCTCGGGCATCAAGGCACCCATCACCGACGTGGCCCAGATCTTCGGCAAGATCAGGGCGAATCAGCGCGTGACGGCCGAGGAGATGAGGCAGCTCGCCGAGCGTGGCGTGCCAATTTACGAGGAGCTCGAGAAGGTCATCGGAAAGAGCGGAAACGAGCTCCGCAAGATGGTCGAGCAGGGCAAGATCGGATTCCCCGTTATCCTCAAGGTATTCGAGAACATGACCGGGGAAGGCGGTCGGTTCAACAACATGATGGGCCAGCTGTCAGCGACCTTTTTGGGCGTTGTGTCCAACCTCAAGGACATGGCCTCGCTCACCTTTATCGACGTCGCAGACGGGTTCTTTGGCGCCATGAAGCGCGATGCAACGGGTTTCCTGGAAACGCTCGAGGAAGCCAGGGAAAGCGGCGAGCTGGCGAGCGTCGTGGCCACCATTCGCGCGCAGCTGGTGACCTTCTACCAGGTGATTCGAGGCGGACTCATCTTCATCTGGGAGAACAGAAAAGCGATTGTTGCGGTGACGAAAGCATACATCGGTTTTCGGGTCTCACTCATGCTGTTCAGTGGTGGTGCCACTATCACCGAGGCTGTAATCAAGGGCCTGTCATTCGGACTCTGGGGTCTAAAAAACGCGTTGTTTCTCGCTCGATACGCAATGTTGAGCCTCAACACAGCCGTAGCTGCCAATCCCTTGGGTGCGTTACTCGTGGTTCTGAGCACGGTAGCCACTGCCATGTGGATATTCCGTGACAGTACGGACGACGCCACAACTGCCGTGGAGCGTCACAGCATCGCCTTGGCTGAAGCCCAAGCCAGAGTAGCTGCACTGAACGAGGAAGAGCGGAATCTTGAACGCGATCGCATTCGGCGTGAGCTGTTCGCTGTCCAAGCAAGGGCTCGAATTCTGAGAGCCGAAAAAAGAGACCTCGAGGCGCAGGCAGAACGCCTCAAGAAGCTGTCCACCGATAGATTGGTTACCTCAGTCTCAACTGGCGTAGGTCTCGGGCCTACTACCTACGGCAGCACAACGGGCCTTACCGCCTCACAGTTGGCGGATAACAGGAGGATAGGTGCTATAGATGAGCTTCTAAAGTCTCAAAAAAGTGAAATTATTGAACTCGTCGCCGCCTGGGAAGCCCTCTACGACGCCGAACAGAATGCACTCGAACTCCCGGGGAAAGTTGGCCCTACGAAGCGCGAGGATCCATTCAACCTGGTGCGCGGATTTGCTGGCTTTGACTCCGCGTCCGTCGGCATCATGCAAGACCTGGTCAAGCAGTTCGAACAGGAGATCAAGGCGGTGAAGGCTCGCGAGTCGCTGGGTGAGCTCTCGAGCTTTCGCTCCCAGGAAGAGCAAATCAACTTGTCGATCGAATACGGCGCCCGGATTAAAAACGTGTTCCAGGACCTGATCGAATCGGGCCGGATCTCGGCAGATACGATGGATGACCTTCTGATCGCTACAGGAGAAAGCTTTCAGAAGACCCAGGATGTAGCCGAGGGCGCAAAAGAGAATCTTGACGAGGCTAACGAGCGGGCGAAGCGATTGAAAGTGTCGTTTCGGGACATTGCAGAGTCATTCAGGGCGGTCTCTCGCTTCGGCAGGGTATTCAGCCGCATGCCTCAAGATCTGGCGCTGGTCATCGACGGCCTGGCGGACACGCTCAGCAATCTCGACGCCCTAGAGCGCCAGGTTAAAAATATTGAACAGGCAGGTGGCTGGTCGACAGCCTCCGGAGCGGCTCGAGCCGGCACGATCGCATCAGGGATCGGTGCTGTCGCTGGAGTTGCCACCGCAATTAAGGGAGTGATCAACTTCCTCAGCAGCGACGGCCCATCGACACAGCAGAGGCTTGGCGATCAAATGGAGCTCCTGCGAGAAGAGTACACGAGGGCGACGGATCGCCTGGTGAGCGCCCTAGATCGATTCGGAGAGGGCCAGATTGGATCCGACGTGGCTTCCGACCAGGTCGGAGACGCCGCGGCATTAATTAGAGACGTCATCGCCAATATCAACGCCCTCGAGAACATCGACACGGAGCTCTCAAATGCGGATCAGCGCGCCCTCTCGAGCCAGCTGATGAGCGCGATACAAACAGGCCTCGCCGACCTCGAGGCTACCGACCTCGAGGAGCTCCAAGGACTGGTGGCCATCTTCCGCGGCCTCGGCCGGGATCCAGGCGCCCTGCTGAGTGGTGGAGAGGTTGATGGCACCGAGTTCAGTGGTCTGCAGCACATTCTGGGTCTATTCGGCCAGCAGGGGCAATTCGCGCAGTCTGTAGACGGTGTGATCGCTCATCTCGATTTGTTCAGGCGCGCGATCGACGATGACGCCGTCGAGGGCTTCGACTTTCTCATTGGTCGCTTGCTGGGCCTTGGCGGCATTTCGGATCAGCTGCGAACCAAGCTGGGGGCGCTTCTTCTGCTCGATCCTACGACGGCCGAAGGCGCGAGAGCTCTGGCGGAGATCATCGCAGAAATCGCTACACAGGGAATCGAGAGCTCCGACTTCCGCGGGAGCCTTTCGCCGAACGAAATCAACAACCTCATCGGAGCCCTCCAGGGCTTTACCGGACTCGACTCGGGCACGGAATACACCCGTTCGGTTCAGTATCAGCGCAGTATCACCGAGATATCGGCCAACGAGCTAACGGCCATCGCCGAATCAGGTCTTTTCCTTCATCGGATTCGCAACGAGACCCTTTTCCAGATCCGAGACACGCTGCTATTGGCTCTCGCTCCTGCAGCCGGCATCGGGGCTTCTGTTCCCAGTGGATTCCCGGGAGCAGCTGGTGGTGGCAACAACTTCTATTTCCAGAACAACTTCGGATCCGGGACGCTGACTGATCTGGATATCGCAGAAGTTCTGCAGAAGACTGAATCCAACCTGCGACGCGTAAAGAGGGGTGCCAACTAGTGGCCCAGGCAGCTATAAATACCATTACGCTCCACGCTGACCCTTCGGCTGCAGCGCGCTCTGCAGGCGGCGAGACCGACGTCATGAAATCACTCGTGGCGGCAATCCACATCAAGGAGGTTCACCGCGGCGTCGACGTGACCACGCTCCGGCTCGGCGCCACGAGCGCCTTCGGACAGGCTGCGCTTCGAAGCAACTATTTCAAGCAGCGGGAAGTGCTTCAGGTCAATTTCAACGGCGGAGCCGTCGAGTACCTCAGGGTAGATGGCGCCAAGCCCCTGCCATCAGGCGGCGACGTCGTTGTTACGTGCTGGCCATTCTGGACCAATCTTGATCGGCGCAAGCTGCGCATCACGCGTGAGCCCTCTGGGTTCGTGGATCTAACACTGGCGCTCGTCGGACTCTCGCCGGCTGACATGCTCTCTGAGATCTTCTCGCACAACATGGGGCCCCACTTCGCAGCTGGTACCGTCCACAGCTCACTGGCTGGCACCACGGTTTCTCTCGAGTCCAATAACGAAGATCACCTGGCGCTGCTCTGGAAGCTGACCGAGGCGCTCTCAGAGGTTAATGGCGGCTATCCTGCCGAATTCGTTGAGCGCTGGGTCGCAAATGTCTGCTACATCGACCTGGTGCCGTGGCGCGGAGCCTCTGCAGCCGAGATCGCAGCCGGCTACACGGCCGATCCGGATAGCCGTCTGATCAAGGGTCCGACAGGAAGTGGAGCCTTCAAGAACCGGCTGACGTGTGAGCTCGATCACGGGGACCGAGACGAGTTCAACCGCATCGTTCCTGTAGCGGGGCCGGCAGATGGCCTGGTGACTATCGCGAAGGCTCTCTGGCCCGTCACGACGGCCTCCTATGACGGCGGTGGCGATCGCACGACGATCACGCTGGGCGACACGCCCTTTCAGGCGCCGATTGACCTGGCCACTGATACGCATTATTTCGGGAATGATTCTAGGGGATTCTTTCAAATTGAAACAGTGCTTGCCAATAACCAGGTGTTGGTGATTGGTAATGCTGGCACCCTGGCAGGCGACCTGGCTCGTGTGGCCATGAACAGCGCAGGCGACGAGCTGGTGTACTTACAGACGAGTGAGGCCAGCAGCACAGCGGCGAACGAGGAGTCGGTCAGTTTCGATGTCTCACCATTCGAAAATGAGCTCGTAGAAATCGATGTTTCTGAGAATATGTCCACGTGGGAGGTCGACATCACGCCCTCGAGTCCAAATGCAGAGAAGCCTCAAGGTGTCGGCTACGTCGGCTCCACGATTCCTACGCTCACGAAATACGATGCGGCGACGTATCCGGCCTATGTCAGGAATGGTCCGTTCTCGTGCCATGTAGAGGCGCAGGTAGCCTGTGGCGTCAGCATTGGAGAGGGCGTCCTTTCGCTCACGCCGTCAGTGGACGAGCCATACCACTCCATTTCGGTTAACATTTCTGTGATATCCGGATCGGTACGAGTGGAGTTCGTCGACAGCGGCGGCGCCCGCCACCCACAGGGCACGAAGCGGGCAGATCCAAAGGGGAAGCAGCTGAGGGCTATCCAAATCGGTGGTCCAGAGGCCGACGCTGGCGCGGCGCACATCGAGATCTTCACCATTGGTGAAACCGCTGCGACCTTCGTTGTAGACGCGCTCACGGTCACGAATTCGCCGAGTGCCTACCAGTACGAGGCGGAGATGGGCCCGCGCGCCCTGTGGAAACTCGGAGCCAAGCATCTGCGTGAGCAGGGTGGCAGCCGGCCGACCTTTTCGACGAATTTCATCGATCCGACTACGTTCGATCCCGGCTCTGAGTCCGTGGAGATTGGATCCTGGGTGCGTCTGCAGGACCTCTGGGACCGCAACGCCCTCCAGTACGATCTTGATGAAACGGCGCGTGTAGTACAGCTCGTCAAAAACTACTCCGCATCCGGGGCCCCTATCACCAAGCGGGTAAAGCTGGCCAATCCGCGGCCGGATATCTCGAGCAGGCTCATCGGGGGAAGCGTCACTTCTGCCGTCGACGTATCGCCCTTTCAGGGATCCTTCTCAGATTCTTTCGAGTCCGTCTTCACGAGAATTGTCGCGGGCGACGCGGTCATGACCGTTCATTCGACCGTCCCTGCAGGAGACATCCTCGACATGAGCATATCGGCGTTTGCTGATCTCAAGTATGGTGAGCGCTTCGAGGTTCGAACCAATGACAGGGAAGCTCCGATACCGTTCTACCTACTGGAATCGGTGAACAAGGGCGACGTCGACCGCCTGGTGCAGATCTCGGTCAATGAGCCTGTCTACGGAGATGGTTTCGATGGCTTCCCGAACGCGGTGAGCAACCACGAGGCGGTGACGCTTCCCAAAGACGTGATAGCGGGAACCGGGGTTTTCATGCCCGCCGTGACGCTGCAGAACCGCATCTTTCAAAACTTCAAGCTTTTCGAAGTTGTCCAGACGCTGGTCCAGTCGAACGAGGCCTTGCTACGAATTGGTGTCATCGGGACTGATGTGAGTGGCGAAGTCTCATCCCTGGCCGGGCTCAGAGAACCCCCACGGCTGAACCTGCGCAAAGATTGGCCGATCTACATCGAATCCCAAGCTGGCCATACACAGCACGTCACAACCTCCGCCGGCGTTGACGCTGGCTCGCTCTCCATTCCGATCTACACGGAGACGATCGATGTCCGCGCTGGCGATGTCATCAAAATTGATCCTGTCTTCCTGCTCTCGCTCCTTCGCGTAGAGCCCGGAGAAGTTTTGGCGAGGGTGGAAAAGGGTGAATCAGCGGTCGCAATCTGTGATATCGAGGACCTGGCCTCTGGCTCGCACCCAACACTACCTGTTCTGGGTGGCGCGCAAATCGGGACAGCCCTCACCGACGGCGACAACTATGTGATTGTCGATCGCCCAGGCAACAAACACGCCGTAACGGTCGACGGGGATCATCTTGCTACAGCTGTGACGGTCGATATTTCCCCTTCCCTCGTCCTTGCATCGGACATTACGAAGCTCTCGCTACGATATCCAGACACCTCAACCCGTGCCGAGCTCAAGATCCAGGAAGGCAACATCAACCATCGTGTCGAGAAAGACGATGTTATCCATCAGATCAACATTTCCACCGAAGGGATTCTCATACAGGGAGACAATCTTCTTGTTGACGCCTTGGTGACGTTCGCTTCGAGCTACGACCCATCCGACAAAACGGAGACATTTTCAGGCGTGACCGCTCCTGTCTCGCCACTGCCTGGCTGGCTATGGAGGGACACCAGCTCCGCGCCCACAAGCATATACAAGTGGAGTGGCGTGGCATGGGAACGCTACGGGACAGATGATTTTGACTGGCGACACGCAAGCGATCAGACGAAGATCGACGGCGGAGATGTTTACGCAAACTCGGTCACGGTAACGCAGCTCAACTTCACGCCTGCCGAATCGACAAATGTAATTGGAATGATCAACGCATCGCCCGAGGGGATCGACATCGATGCCGACAACCTCTCCATATCAGCGGCCACGACGTTTGCAGCCAGCTACGATCCTACGACCAAAGAAACACCTTCTGGTGCACAGACGAAGGCTGATACGGCAGAGACGGCTGCCAACACGTATACCGACGCCAATGCCCCGGATATCTACCGCCAGGCCACGGCTCCAACGACTCCGAAAACCGACGACCTGTGGGTTGATACAGGAGCGTCGGGAGCGGATCGCAAATCAGTCAAGCGATACAACGGTTCTTCGTGGGACGTGGTCGCGGTAGACGACTCAGACTGGCGACACGCTACGGATTTCACCAAGATCGACGGCGGAGATATTTACGCGAACACTGTCACCACCACGACACTCAATTTCATTCCTGTCGAATCGACGAACGTAGTCGCAAAGATTAATGCGAGTGCTGAAGGGCTGGACATCACACTATCCAAGCTGTCTCTTAATGGGAATATGGCTTCCGGCGACGAACTGAAAAGCTCTGGTTACACGGCCGGCGTCGATGGCTGGTCCATGGACGGCGACGACTCGGTCGAACTCTGGATGAACTCGGATCTGGTTCTCGGATCGTCCTACGGCCTACGTTTTGGCGGAACACAGAAGATTGAGTGGCGAAATTCACTCCCCTCCGGTGCTCTAGAAGCGTGGATCTACTCACCGAACACACAGGGCGTCTTGCAGATGGTCGGCGACGATGGCGGCGGAGCTAGTGCAGAAATGCTTTTGTGGGGCTTCCTCGAGGCGGCCTATTTCGACATTGGAGGGACTTCCGCGCTGTCTGTTTTCGAAACGAGCGTCAAGTGCCATTCTGCAATCGAGATCGACGGCGATCTCAATCATGACGGATCAAAGGTTGGTCTCTACGGCAAGTCCCCAGTTGTGAAAGCATCTGCGGTGGGAAAATTGACTGACAGCACCGGAGGAACACCGAGCTCAACGCTTGGAGCGGTTTCAGGCTCTGGTGATGATGCTCAAATCAACGACAACTTCGCATCCATCGACACGAAGTTCGACAAAATCATTGACGCGATCGGCACGACGAGTGGCATTGCAGTAACAGCGGATTAAAAGAGAACAACCATGTTTGAACTAGAAGGTGAACAAGTAGCGCAAGTCGAGACGTATCCAGGGGATATCTCGGTTCGGCTCGATTTCTTCAATCCGGCCGAAGAACTGCCTGTGATGGGAGAGGACGGAAAGGCGCAGATCAACGAAGACGGTTCCATCGAAACACGCGAGGTTCAGCTATTGATCGGTGTCACTGCGGAGGTACTGAATCAGAACGGCGACGTTCAGCGCGAAATCAATGTGCGCCGAGAAAAACTGATGCAAGACCAGGTACTCACCGATCTCGCCGCTCAAATCGGAACTCACCTCTACGGCAAGCTCGCCGAGACACGGATAGACCTTAACCATGAACAAGGGGCCGCTCCCAAGTCGAAGGCTCGTCGAAAACTGCATTTCAAGAACAAGGAAATGGTTCGGGAGCGCACCGCCAAACTGAAGAGGGACGCTGACCGGGCGCAGCAGATGGCCGACGAAGCCGAGGCCGCAAATCGAGACAAAGGAAAGTCGAAAAAATCTAAAGGCTAGTCATGCACAAGTGGATGTATTCGGGGTATCAGGAACTCATGTCTACCGGCGTCACCGGGAAGACACTTGATGCTATTCTGGTGGACGCGAACGACACGCTCGACCAGTCGGGCAATCGCTTTGTCTCCGATATATCCGCCAATGAACTGAGCGGTGGTAACTATACCCGGATACCGCTGACCGGCGTGGTCATGATCGAGAATCAGAACGGACACGCTGTTGTCTTCAGCGGAGATGACGTGATTTTCCCATTGGTAAACGCCGGCACGGCTGCGGTCGCATACATCGTCATTCGCCACGCCTCGGGCGATGCTTCTTCCAAGCTCGTCGTGAGAATCGACGACGACGACATTGTGACCAACGGCGGAGATGTGACGCTTCAAGCAGATCAGGACGACGGTTTCGGGGTGATCGATCTCTAATGGCTACCTCAGCAAATAGAAAAATCAGGCTCAATGGCGGCGGGAACGTCCTTCTCAACGCTGGCGGCTACGCACTGATAAATACCTCTGACCACGTAATCGGCGGCGTCCCTGTGGGTACAGGTTCCGGTCCGAATGATGTGCTGCGGCCCAAACCGCCTTCACCACCAGCTGATGTCAGGGCCGCTCGGTCGGCTGACTTCCTCTCCACCGTGCTCACCTGGCTTGCAGTTGCGGGAGCAACGGGATACGAAATCTACCGGGCCCTTGATTACCGGGCGCAACCGACGCTAGTTCGCACAGAACCTCTCCTTACATGGACTGACACTGGCCTCGACCTTGACCTGAACTACGTCTACTCAATCCGCGCCATCAACGCGACAATGAACATTAATGGGCGTCGCTCCCTCGGTCACTTTGTGCCGAAAAAGAACGACGTCATAAACGAGTAGCATCATGGCTGACTCCCTCTTTCACGACATACCGACCAACGTAACTGCCCCCCAGTCGACAGATCTGCTTCTGCTCGACGTGGATGGCGGCGGCTCTTGGTCTGACGGGAAAATGCAGCTTGGCGTCCTGGCCACATTCATTGGCGACAACTATACCACCTCAACGGGCGTCGACGGAACAGGAATCGTATCCGTCCTATCGATCGAGTCTGACGCGAAAACCGTCAACGACGGCGTGTTCTTCGATTTTGACGCGCTCAACGATGGCGACAATCCGACCACCTACGGCTCGGTCGGATACGTTATCACTGATCCGAGCGATGCTTCCGAGGACGCTGACGCTTACTTCAAATCCATGCAGGGTGGAACGCTCACGACGTTCATGTACACCGACGGGGATGAAGTTAATGTGCCTGGATCGTTTTTCGTCACAGGGGCGACGACGCTCAGTAGCGCAGTACAGATCAACGGAGTCCTCACTGTTCAGTCGAATGACATCGACCTGGGGGATGTTGCTGGCGGTAATTATCTGAATCTTGGTACGCTAGGAAGCTCAACGGCAGTATATGTAAAATCCAAAAAGCTCAATTCTGATCTAAGGTTGGAATCTACTGGCGGTGGTGGGGACATTGTTTTTTACAACAATATCTCAGGTGAACTTGGCAGATTCAATCCGACGGAACTGAACTTTGACCTGAGCGCAACGAAAATAATCACCACGGGCACCCTTGCCGCTGGCGCTACGACGATTACGGGTACGCTGTCGGCGTCCACTCGATTCGCTGTCGGGACCACGCCCCACGCCACGTACACGGGGTGGTTCAGAACTGCTTCGGCTGGCGCAGTAACGGCTAATACTCAAGCTGACGAAGGTGTCTTTGAGAACTCCGATCATGGCGGCGTAAGTGTTTTGGTGGGTGACACCAAATTTGCAAGCTACTATCTGGGCTCTACATCCCTCGCAAGAGGCGCAAGGATACGCTGGCAGTACAGCAATAGCGCCCTTGTTATGGCGACCACGAAGGCCGGGGCGACCTTTGTTCTTGGCGGTGATAATGATGTCGCCAACCTCACCCTCTCAGGTGCCATTTCTTCAGAACTTGCCACTTTCGCCGGAAACGTCACCCTGAGCAACGGAGATCTAGAGCTATCTGCCGGAACGATTCTGTTAAACGGATCGATCACCCCTGCAAGCATGGTAGGAGGCGCGGTCCTCTTTAGTGGCACGGACCCAACTGCTGGAGCCGCAAACGCCGTCGCACTCTACTCAACAGACCTCACCGCAGGAAACACCATTCTGGGCCTATTCGCCGAAGGTTCAGGAATCCTGGCAACCGGCACACCCGCCGGCGCCGACGGCGCGATCGCAATGGAAATTAACGGCACAGTGCGATACCTCACTTACTCAGACACAGCACCATCATGAACAAGTTAACATTCAAAGACGACCCTGCATCAAAGGGAGTGGCAGTACCGGCTCATGTTGGTCAGATTGGAGTCGTCGCGCTTTTCGAAAACGCTGTCTATGAACCTGTATTGGTTCCTGTCGAGGGCGTCTTCATCGATCATTACACGGGCGAAGATACCGATTCGGAGAAATGGTTCAAGATGGACCCGGATCGACCTGGCGTGACTATCGCAAGCGGGAAGAACGAACAGAAGTACGCTCAGCCCAACTACCCGGGTACGAAGATCCCTGCGGAGCACCGAGGTGGTGGTTCCGTCTACGCACATCTACTAGACGCGGACGGTGTGGTTATCAAGCGAAAAGAAATCCCAGTGTCGGCTTTCCCGCTTGAAGAGCAAGCAAAACCTCTTTCCTTCTCCCAGTTCGCACGGACGTTAGCCGCTGAGGAATACGGGGTGACGGTCTCCGAACGCCCAACGTCAAGCTAGCGCCTGTCGAGCAATCTCCATTTCACCAAAAGGTCGCCCTGATGAAACATATCTATAAACAAAAATCGCTACTGGAAGTCGAGGGTATGCGAGCCACGATCACCGAGGCCCTCCACTCGGCTGTATCTACCAAACTGCATGAAGCAGCAAAGGATACTTACGGTCGTCTTAATAACAGGATGGAACACGTGGCCCATGTCCGCAGAGCCTATGTACGCCAGGCTGCTCAGGTAACGGAGCTGGAAAATGGTGACGTCACGGTTAAGACAAATCGAGCTGGTAAGGAGCTGTTTCGCGAAGGCCACTCGTGGGAAACAGTCAAGGAAAAGGTGCGCGACTACCAGCGGGGCAAGATCGTCACCATCAAGATCGCCGTAGTCGACCATTCGGAGATCAAGAAAGGCAAAGAAAAACTCAAAGGTATAGTCGAAATCGCCCTCGGTTTCATGCTGGAAAACTGCCCTTGGGATAAGGTGACGGACGATCCTGCGCTCTCTCTTCCTCCTGGACTCGAGAACTTTGCTGATCCTGTCGACGAGAAGAAAACGACACCAGCGATCGAGGTCGAGAAACCCGAAGACGCGGGACCGAACGGCCAGAAAAAGAAAGGTGCTACCGCTGACGCATGACTCTCGCAACACTCCATCGAATCACCTGGCTCTTAGCACCCGCCATCGTTTCGGCTCTCGCAACATCAGCGTGTCGAGACTTCGTGGTGGATGGGATGGCCGAGGATTCCGATGGAGGCGTGGTGCGGCCTGATTCAGTGTACTATCCCTGCTTCTCAAAAGACGAATTACAATGTCCAGACGCATAAGGTCAAAGCATTTCGAGATAGCTCGGAACAGAACGGGTCGGGTTGAAGGCGGCTATGTAAACAATCCGAACGACCTCGGCGGGCCCACAAACCATGGCGTGACCGAGCAGACTGCGCGTCGGCATGAGTATGAGGGTGACATGCGGGATTTCACTGCTGAGATGGCGGATCAGGTATTCTTCGAGGACTACTGGCGCGCAATGCATTTGGACGCGATCGCAAAGCTCTCGCCGCCGATTGCATACGAGCTCTTTGATTCGGCGGTCAATATGACGGGGCCAGGCGGTCATAAGATTGGGCGTTGGTTACAGGGTATTCTCAACTCCGGCAACTACCACGGAAAGTTCTACACCGACCTGGTTGTGGACGGGAAAATAGGCCCTGCTACAGTCAAAGCTCTCGCGGCTTATTTGAAACGCCGCGGCTGGCGTGGGGAAATTGCCCTGTTCTGCGCGCTCAATGGCGAACAGGTCCATCACTACAACAAGATTACGATCGCGCGCGAGCAGAACGAAGAGTTCTGGTTCGGGTGGATCTGGCACCGAGTAGTGGTTGACCTATTCAATATCATCATGGGGCGTATTCAGGCCTCCCTGCTAAACTCGTAGCCGTCATGACCGGGATCAAAATACCGTTTGTCTTCTCCTATTTCGGGGCCTCTCTGAGTCTGCTCTGGGGCCAAGAGAGTGCGCCGGAGCCACTTACGGCTTTTCTGATCAAGTACGGCTGGGCGGGACTGTTTGTATTATCGTGTTTCGTTATCCGGTTTCTTTATCTGAAGATGGAAAAGGAGCGGAAGAAGAACGAGGAACAGCGCCAGACTGATCGTGCAAACTTCGATAAGGCCCTCGAGGATGCCCGTGACGAACTGGTCGACGAGCTAAAAACCCGAATCAAACGGCTGGCTGAAGAAAAAAAGGAAGGCAGCTAATTTTTGTTTTTACAACCTCATCCTACGTGGTTTATCTATCACGTAGTGGTGATTAACCACAATGAACGGAAAAATGACACAGCAACTCAATAATAAGCCTACAAAAAAGGTCTTCGCATCATCTGCAGCATCCGCCATCGTCGGAGCGCTCATTGGTCTCTTTGGCATCGACGTCGGCGCCGAAAGCCTGGTGGCCATCGAACAGCTGGTGGCCGGCGGCGTGGTCGCGCTCATCTCTTTTTTGACCTCCCTGCTGGCCGGCTACGTCAAGAAGCCGTCGAAAGACGACCAGGTCATCGGATAGACTGATGAGCAAGACCTCTTTCAACATCGTCGCAATCGTAGCGGTACTGATCGCGGCTTCGCTCGCCGGCGCATTTCTGTCGAGAAGATTCTTTCCCCGTCTGATTCGGGACACGAAGATTCAATATGTCGATCGGGATATCACCAGGCGAGATACCGTCACGATCATGCGGCCAGTGACCCGGACGATCTATCGACAGGTGACAGACACTGTTCGGGTTGAAGTTCGGGTACCGGTCGATTTCCCTGTGGTCGGAGTAATAGCACCGACGCCGATTCGGTTCGATCGCGGAGATGTCATCCTCACCTACTACGCTCCCGATCGGGGCTCCTTCGTGCAAGATCGATTCGAAGTTCGAGGGCCCAGGTTCGGCTATCAGATAGCGCCATACGTAGCCTTCAACATCATGGGTGACGGCGTCGGAGAAGTCGGCCTCGAGTTCTCCATTCGCTACCGCGCCGTATCGGCCTTCGCCCGAATGTACTCGACCACGGATGGGCAGGCACTCGCCGGCTGGGGCCTGCGCCTCCGCTTGAAGGGTAGGCCATGAACGGACGCGTCGACATGGTCCATTTCTGGAATACTGGTGAGGTGTACGCTTACATCAGCATTCCGGACAAGTGGTCACGGCGCGTTTGCTACGAGACCTCTCCAAAGGGGGGATATCGAGTCACAGACCTGCAGGCACTGCTCGGTGGTGTGCACGACCAGACCCAATTCAAAGCATGGGCCATGAGGCGGCGCAGGATCGAAAGGAAACTGGTCAGCTGCATAGAATTCAGAAAGTGGCTTGCAGTGCACCATTCCAACGGGGTCGCCTGGTAGTATGTCCAGTTACAGTCGCAAGGTGAAAAGGAGACAGAAGCGCCCTGATGCGAAGGCCCGCATCATGATGAGCACGCGCTTTCAGCGTCCGTGGCGGGAAGTCGCAGATACCATCCGAGACAAGAAGGCGATGCAAAGGTATTCGAGACAGCATCCCATCCGGACCCGGTTGCTCCTGATCGCCGCCAGATCTGTTCTCTGGCTGGAGTTTCTCGGCAGGGTCACCTGGCTTCCGTTCACATTTATCAAGGGGCTCGCGCGAAAAAGATGAAATATATTTACCCAGTCACATCTCTAGTCGTTTCTGCCTCAATCATTGGGCTGCTTCTATGGAGCCGCCGGAAAAAACGAGCCCGCAGGAGTCTGTTCCGCCGCTGAAAGGGGGACATACCAATCAAAAAGCGTCACCAATAGCGTCACCAACTAAAATAGATAACCCGATCTCCGTGTAGACCAGAGAGATAGGGTTTCGTATCGTGGAGACCAATCATCCACCGCATCGCGTCTCTCAATTCGCTCTCCGAGACCAGCCGAATGTCATCGTATTTGTCTTTGAGCACCTCAAAGGTCTTGACACCGAATCCGCCTTCCAGTCCAGACGCGAGTGTCTTGATTGCGGGCAGTTCGGTCACGGGCTCACCGGCTTCGATGGACCGCAAAAATCCGGGTGAACCCTCGTGCTGGCACAACACGATGCGGCATGACGGAACTACATCTTTCATGTACGTTGCGAATCCGGCCGCGTGACCACCACCCCCAACGGGCATGACGAACGTTCTCGCACCCGGCACCTGCCGGCTCACTTCGACAGCTACCGTTCCACCGTTGCCTGCCATCACATCCACGTCATCGTAGGCACTCAGGAAGGGTAGGCCTAACCGTTCGGCCTCTCCCAGAGCCCAGACCTCCGTGTCATCGTAGCCCAGGAATTCTGATCTCCGAACATCTGCCCCCATGTCCAGCATCGCCTGGAACTTGACCGGATCGACTGCGCTAGGCACGAATATCGTTGCGCGCATTCCCAACTCCATCGCCGACCATGCCACCCCTTTCCCATGATTGCCTGCGGAACACGTCGCGACGTGATGAACGCCCCGTTCCTTTATCCGCGACATCGCATAGAGCGCACCTCGCGCCTTGAAGCTGCCCGTCACCTGCAGGTTTTCCAGCTTAAACCATACCGGCACGCCGACATGCCGACTCAATGTTGGCGAGTGCTCGACGGGAGTTGCTCGGATTCGTCCTCTCAGAAACGTCCTAGCCGCCTGGATGTGATCGATGGTGAGCATGGACACATAATACTGTACTCAGTTGGAAGCCCTGTTTTAGTTAGAAGATGGACGTTTGCTATCTTCTTCCCAGCCCTAAAATCGACCGGACTAATCGCTTGAGCCCCAGAGAAACCCTGACATTACATGAGTCGCAGTTTCGAAAGCATCCGTGCTCTCCAGTTTCTGTTCGAGTCGAAAGGCTGAAAAAGTTGAAAGCGGCATTACTCGAGCGGGAAGATGAGATTCGCGCCGCCCTCTGGACTGATTTCAAGAAGCCCGGTCCGGAAGTTGATCTGACCGAAATCACGGCGACGCTTATCGAGCTCAATCACGCGATCCGACATCTGAAGCGGTGGACAAAGCCGAGAAGGAAAAAAACACCCACCTACCTCATCGGAACCACAACCGATGTAGCGTACCTCCCGAAGGGTCCCAGCCTGATCATCGCGCCTTGGAATTACGCCATTTTGCTGACGCTGGGGCCGGTTGTGCACGCCACGGCTGCAGGATGTCCATTTGTGATCAAGCCCTCTGAAAACACTCCCCGAGCGAGCGAATTGCTCAAGGAGCTCATAGAGTCTGTATATCCGCCTGAAGAAGCGGCTGTGTTCCTCGGAGGTACGGAAGTGGCCACCGAACTGCTGGACCTGCCTTTTCGACACATTCACTTCACGGGCAATCCTCGCGTCGGCAAGATCGTCATGGTGGCGGGCGCGAGACATCTCTCCTCGGTTACGCTTGAGCTGGGCGGCAAATCGCCGGCTTACGTGGACGCTTCGGCCGATCTGACCGAGTCCGCGAGGGCAATCTGCTTCGGTAAGTTTTCCAATTCAGGCCAGACGTGCATTGCTCCGGACTATGTGCTGGTGGACGAGAGTGTCCAGGATCAACTGATTGAGAATATAAAAGCCGAACTCACTCGGGCGTATGGATCCGAAAATGTGGGGGAGAAGGTGTCGCGGATCATCGCGGACAAACATTTTGAAAGGCAACGTGAGATGCTCGACGAGGCGCTCACTGGAGGTGCAACGATCATTCTTGGGGGCGAACTGGACGCTGCTTCGCGCCTGGTCCCTCCTACAGTCCTGAAAGGAGTGCCTCCCGACGCGAAGTTGTTGACAGAAGAAATTTTCGGCCCCATTCTGCCCATCGTACCGGTTGCTTCGATGGAAGAAGCACTCGAGGAAATTCTGTCGAGACCTCCCCCGCTTTCGACCTACGTATTTTCGCGGAATAAAGACGTCACCAGGACGTTTTCATCCTCCGTACGAACCGGAGCGGTCTGCGTGAATGCTACGCTTCTGCAGTTTGTACAGCCATTTGGTCCGTTTGGCGGCGAAGGCAACTCAGGTATCGGTCGCTCTCATGGGGAAGCCGGATTCAAGGCGTTTTCCAATGGGCAGGTTCTGCTGCGCCGCCGCTGGGGGTCGTGGCTTCTTAGACCGCTTCAGCCTCCGTATGGAAATCAGACTTCGCTGCTGAACCGGGTATTTCGCTGGCTTACGTGATCTTTGCCCGGCCGGGGGGGTGGCTCTGCACGCGTCATCTAGCTTACAGATTAGCGGGGCCCCATTCGAACGCCCCCGTCCAGACGGATGACCTCGCCATTCAGCTTCACGTTTTCAAGGATGTGCTGAACCAGGAAGGCGAAATCGGATGCTTTCCCCAGTCGTTTTGGAAATGGAATCTGGCTGATGAGTGATTCCTGAACTTCATCGGGCATGCCGGCGACCATGGGGGTTTCAAAGATGCCCGGCGCAATCGTCATGCAGCGGATTCCGTTGCGCGAAAGGTCCCTGGCTATCGGGAGCGTCATTCCCACAACCCCGCCCTTCGACGCCGAATACGCGGCCTGACCCATCTGACCCTCATAAGCCGCCACGGAAGCGGTGTTGATCAAGATGCCGCGCTCGCCCTCTTCATTGGGCTCGTTCTCTGACATGGCCGCGGCGGCGAGTCGGATCACGTTAAAGGTCCCGATCAAATTTACGGTGATTACACGGACGAATCCCTCGAGGTCGTGCGCGCCGCCGCGGCCAACAGTTTTGCGCGCGATCAGTATTCCGGCGCAGTTGATGGCCCCTTCCAGGGAGCCAAACTGATCTCGCGCGGTATCGATCGCCCGTTGAACGCTTTCTTCGCTCGTCACATCTGTCTGTGCGAATACGGCTCGTTCGCCTAGTTCAGCTGCCTTCGCATTTCCCAATTGCTCATTTACGTCCGCGATAATTACGTTTGCGCCCAATTCAACCAGCCGCTTTGCCGTGCCCGCTCCCAGTCCTGAGCTACCCCCCGTTACGATGAATGTGTTACCCTGAACCTGCATAATGGATGACGTGGATATTTTATCTGTGAAAAGCGTTCTCCCAAATCTACACTGAACTGAATTGAAGGGCTGACGAAATCGGCCGACCCAAGGAATGGCTTACGCGATCAAAGAAATGTATTGCACGCTGCAGGGCGAGGGATATCACACCGGCCGGACGGCGCTCTTCCTTCGTTTCGCGGGATGCAATCTCTGGACCGGGCGCGAGCAGGATCGGGCAACTGCCGTTTGTTCGTTCTGCGATACCGAATTTGTAGGTACGGACGGGCCGGGAGGTGGTAAATTCAAGACCGCCATCGATCTTGCCGAACGGGTAGGGAGCCTATGGGAAGAGGAAATTGGAGCCGGACACCCCTTCGTAGTGTGCACGGGGGGAGAGCCGCTGTTGCAACTGGATGATGCGCTCATCGACGCACTTCACGATCACCATTTCGAAATTGCCGTTGAAACCAACGGGACCATCTCCGCACCTTCTGGAATCGACTGGATCTGCGTTTCTCCCAAAAAAGATGCACCAGTAGTGCAGCTAAGTGGCAATGAGCTCAAATTGGTGTGGTTTCAGCCTGAAGCCCGGCCTGAGCGATTTGAAAGCCTCGAATTCGACCATTTCTTCCTGCAACCGATGGATGGTGCCGACATCGACCGCTTTACCAGAGAAGCCGTCTATTACTGCCGAAACAACCCAAAATGGCGGCTCAGCCTTCAAACGCACAAGATATTGGGAATTCCCTGAGCGCTGCGTCCACCAGCTATTCGTAACTAACCCTGAGTCTGCTCCGTACGACGGGGGACGAAATTTCATGCTCCTTTACGCCGCACGGCTCCTTCCGGGGCCGCTGCGCTTTCATCATGACTGAACTGCTCTCCGTCCTGACACCCACAGATTTTCGGTTTCTGACCGAAATCATGGAAAGTCCTGTAAATCAGAACGAGGACAGCCAGTTTGATGAATTGGTCACCCTGCTGGAGGACGAGGATTCTCCCGAAAACCGGGAGGCCGTTGAGGCGGCTTTCGAATCTTCTCTCAGGTACCTCGGCAGTTCGGAGATCATGTATGTCTTTCGCTCCATCGCAGGATCTGAGAGTGGTGTGTCATTCCAGGAAATCGTTCGTGACGTAGCTCGCACCCTCGATCTGGATACTCCCCTTCTTGGGTCAGATCGTGAAATGGTCGAAAAACTTGCTACGGATTACGCGACAAAACAGTTCGCCAATCTGAGCCCGGAAGAGCAGCAGAAGATGCTGGAAGACCTGGGAGTCGAACGAGAAAAAGCCGCGGCATTCATCAAGCGTTCGGCTGGCGTTTTCGCGCTTCCCATGCTGATCGAAGCGTTCAATTATGTAATCGTTCAGGGGCTTATCAAGACGATCATATTTGGGACGATCGGTAAGATTATCGGATCTCAGTTAGCCGCGAAACTTTTCGCCTTCCTCTTTGCCCGGATGCCGTGGTGGGTCTCGTGGATAGGACCTGCTGCCTGGACACTGTCGATAGGGTGGACAACGATAGATCTTCAAGGACCCGCCAAGCGAAAAACCATTCCTGTAGTACTGTATTTGGGGCTGTGCTCTCTCAGGCAACGGACCGCCGAGACAGAAACCGAATCGGCCTGATCTCCCCGATCCCCTGGACCCAATTGCGCAGGAAGAAATCTGAAATTCAGTCGGGATTGAATTCTAGATACACCCCCTGAACCAAGCGGATCGCCGCTTCTTCGGGAAGGTCTACGATATCAGCAGGCGAAACGGGCGAAGCTCCGGCAGTGTCGACGTAGACCGTACTCAAGTCCAGCCGCCGTTGAAAATAGGACTCCGTTAGTGAAACCGTCTGAATCTTGGGTGTTGGAATCAGCCATACGTGTTTTCTGAACACCCCCTTGCGCACGGCCAACTCACTCTTGCTCGCACTGTACCCCATATTTCGATAGCGGAAAATGGCCAGGAGCACGATGAGAGGGAGTAGCGCTGCCCCCCAGATGACCCCCTCCCACCACCACCAAATACTGGCGATGACCACCCCGAGGGCTACCGTGTTTCGAATGATGAAACGGCGCACGGTGAGTTTTGAAACGGGCTGCCACTCGCTTGGCACATTCATCCCTCCGAGAGCGGAGATGATGACCGCCACTTCTTCCATCGTGGCCAGAGGTGCTGCCACCTGGAATCCCTTCTGTTTCAGATCAATCCCCATTGTCTGGAGCTCCACTCGGTACCATCCGAATCGCTTCATGAGAGGATTCGTGCGGATGATGTAGGCCTGAATTCGTTTCAGAGGGATGGTGCCCTCGGCCAGCGTCATCAGACCGTGCTCGCGGTGCAGCTTGTCGCCCAGGAGGTGGACCCGGAAGCGGTGATAGCGATTCATTGTCACGGCGATTCCCGATAGCCAGCCAAGGCTCACGGCACCTCCAACCACCAGAATTCCGGCAATCCAGGGTGAGGCTTCGATGATCGCGGACCACTCTTCAAAGTTGTCTCCCGCTAGCCAGGCAAAAACAACGGTCGGATCGGGATCGATGTACTGCATCAGAGAGAAAAATCCAGCCACATACAGCCAAGAAAATCGAAAAGCTCCCGCGAGAACAACCCGTTTAGGACTCATCGCAAAAAGAACATCCAAATCGGCATCAACTGCGGATGCATCGTGCGCTTGGGGCTCAACAGAGGACGTGAGACCAGTATTTCGGGTGTCAGAAGCCGAAAATTCCTCCTGCATCTCGCGAACCACCGCCCGGATTTCCCGTGCTTCTTCCAGCGAAACGTACTCAAGGACTCCCTCAGCCGAGGCGCTACCCGCCGTGTAAACGGCCACCTTCGCCGTCCTCAGAAGACGCTGCATCGGTCCCTGCTCGATCTCGATATTCTGGATGCGCTCGATTGGAATACTGCGCTTTCGGCGCGTCAGAACACCGGAATGGATGATGAGCTCGTCCGGCGTAATCCAGTAGCGGAATCGAACGTAATACAGCACGATCCAGGGAAGGACAAGCAGGGCGTACGCAAACGCAAAAACCAGGTTGAACCAGGTGGTCGAATCAGAGTCACGAAGGAAGGGAAGCAGAATGAAAATGAGAGCCGGCAGGCTGACGATCATTCGCTGGACCAGCGTGAGCGGATGAAGCCGCCTCGGTTCATTGGAAGGCTTCATCAGAGGGCTTCGTCGGTGATAAACTCTTTCATCTCGTCGCGGAGCTTCTCGGCCACTGCAAGAGTCAAGCCCGGCAGGATGACATCACTGGATCGGGTGCCAGCCGTATGAATGATCAGCTTCGCCACGTCGTACTCTCGCTCGAAGAGGTCCTGTGAGACATCCAAGTGCTGGATACGTCTCAGTGGAATGATCGTGTGCACTCGGTTGAAGATGCCCCGCACGAGCAGAAGCTCCTGAGCGCGCAGATCGTAGCCCCAGTATTTGTACCTCAGACGCGGAATCCAGAAGGATAAACCAAGCGTGACGCCAAGCATGAGGAGCGGATAGACACCGAATGGAATCGCACGCTCCGACTCAAAGAAGTTCATGATGTCAAATACGAGGACACCAATCGCCAGAATTGTCGAGAATAAACCCGTTTTTATGGTCCACACGCGCACAATGGACCGATCGAGCGACTCGAGGTCCTCAAATGATGCGCGGCTAGGCGATTCGATTTTAATGTCTGTTGGAATTTCCATCTAATGTGTAGGCCGGCCGCAAAGCGGCCGGCCTACAGTCAGTGCGTTCAGGAAGCCTGGTATTTGAAGACCATCGCGGCCACTACACCGCCACCAAATGGGCCTACGAGATAAATCCATATGTCCGAGAATGATCCACTACCCATTCCGGCATCAACGATGGTCGATCCAATGGCGACGGCTGGATTGAATGCCGCCCCAGAAATACTTCCGACGGCAAACGCTCCGGCCATCACCGTGAAACCGATTGCGAGGCCGTAGTAGGAATTGCCTTCTGTTGCGTCCGAAGTTGCGACATTGAGTATCACCAGAACAAGCGCGAAAGAGAAAAGAAATTCCGCCAACAGAGCTTGCATGCTCGTGTGTCCAGCGCCGATTCCTGGAGAAAAGGTGTCGCCTCCCATGATGTACATCGAAGCCAGAGCTGCCAGCACCGCTCCCACAATCTGAACTACCATGTAGCGGACGGCTTCCGAGCTTTCAATCTTGCCACGCAACATGACGCCCAGCGTTACAGCCGGATTGTAGTGGGCACCCGAGATGTGTCCCCCCATGTAGACCATTACCATCAGGGCGCTGCCTATGGCAAGGGGAGCCAGTGAGGAGCCCGATCCTACAGCCAAACCGATAGTCAGGACGAGAAAAAACGTTCCAATTAGCTCCGTAATAAGTTTGTTCATTGAGTGCGTCACCGTGAGTGGATGGGTGGAAAAAGAAGTTCGATAAAGTATAAGCGAATTGCCGGGTGTGGGCAACAATCTTTGCAGCACTTGCTGCGCTCTGTTCGCTCCATCTCTTTGGTGCCCATCAGGTTACTTGCAAAGAAAATCAGAATAGGATATTTCCACGAGATCCTGCTCGGAGATCTCAAAAAGCTCCATGAATTGGCGGCACTGCGTGGTCAGCTCCCCTTCATCCCGGGATCCATCCGAATCGATAGCCTCGATTTCAATAAACAATCCCAACCCATCCACGTCGTCCAGATGAATCTTTACGTTTTGGTCGAACCAGATTTCCCGACGCTTCGAGACAACGACTTTGACCCCCAGTGATGCTGCCAGAACTTCTTTGAGAGCCGGATCGGGATCGACCCGGTAGAGGAGCACTTCCGATTTCTTCGGCCCCGCCATGTTCGAGCGCCGATAAAAAATCAGCGTGTTTTCGATGTTGCCCTCTCGAAGCTTGAGTCGACCCTCCGGCACATTGAAATAAGTGTCCGTCTGATGATCTTCACCAACCCTGTGGGCCTTGCGCTCTTTGAGAATCGCGCGAACCTGGCGGTGATCGGTTGTCCGGGCCTTGATCTCAACATTTAGTCGTGCACCCCCGCCGTCCCTGGTATGCGAAAATTGCTCTACTGTCTCGATAGCTCTTCGCGGACGATTCTCCGAATGACTTCGGTGTTGCGCCATTGACTGACTTTTCGACCGTTGATATACAGAGTCGGCGTCGAATTAACCTGTGCATCTCGTCCACTGGCCAGGTCAGACAGGACACGTTCGTGAACATCCGCTCGGTTTACACATGCCGCGAACTCTCCCACATCCCATCCGAGATCTTCTACGATTCGTGCCGTCAGCTGCGACCCAAGAATTCCCTGGTTTCGAAACAACTCGTCATGAAAACCCCAAAAATCTCCGAATTCTTGCGCGCAAACACCCGCTTTTGCCGCATTGCCGGCCTGCGGGTGTATTTGAGATGACATGCTGACGTTAATGGAGCTATCCAGGGGGTAATTCATAAAGATGAATTTTACATCGTCCCGAAATTCAAACAGCGTCGGACGAAGGTGAAACGCGGATTGCCCGCATGCCGGACACTGAAAATCAGCAAATTCCACCACGGTGAGTTCGGCCTCAGGATTGCCCCAGACGGAGGCATTGGGGTCTGTTTTCACGTCAATCGGCACCTGCCGAAAATGTCCGTTCACCGCCAGATCGTAATCAAAACCACTGGTGCCCGTAATGTCTCGCTGCTGGTTGAGGCCGACCGCGTATCCGATTCCGAAAACAACGGCGACGATGCCCCCGGTCTTCACAAGTTTTGGTGAGAACCCCAATGCCTCCGCTTTTCCGCGGACGGCGGCCACATACGTTCCAAGAAACGCGACCCAGCCGCCAAGGCCGAATCCAAGCCCTTTCCCGAGCGAAAACGCGACACCGAAATTGGCGACGTACATACCGACACAAACGATGCACAGGACACCGAGCTCATACAACTGATAGGCTTTCAGAAACGTGAAGAGAACGGCGCCTATTGCAAGTACGAACGAGATCGCGATATAGGGTGCAGAGTTACCCCTGTTTTCTGATGTCGCCCCCAGAAGTGCCGAGAGGCCTGCAACGATGTAGAACAGAAAACCGAACCATGCGACGGGTACACCGAACAATTTTGCATAACTGGACGCATTTGCCAGATCACAGTTGATCCACTCATTTATCGTGCATCCACTCGCTTCAACCAGTCCCTGGCTGTCGATGTTGTACGTCAGGTTCGTGGCGTAATACGCCAATGCGGCTCCCAAAGCCGCAAAAACCACGGTGACCCACAACATTTTTTGATTCAGGCCGGGTTGCGATGCTCTTGCGCCCCGTTCTTTGCGTCGATTCGATTTGGACATGATTCAGAGTTTGAGCGGAGAAAGGAAAAGTTGGGCTGTTCAGTCAGGTTCTACCGAACGCCGCATGAAGCTCGCGGATTCCGGACACAGACAACGAAATTCTTCGGAGGCTCGAAGGGCGGGAGGAGCTTCGTCCCTCGCGATCAATTTAAAGCCCAGCCGGGCGAAGAACGACTCCGCAGTCTCCGTCAGCAAGTACAGATCTCGATGTTCCGATGCGATGAGGGCAGACGCGATCTGTTTGCCCAACCCCAGGCCCTGGCGCGCCGGATCGACGACAACGCTACGGAGCAGGCCATCCTCGCCGTGCCGTTCAACAACACCCGCTGCGACAACTATACCCTGGTCTCGAATAACCAGGAATGAGTCCAGAATTTCTGCGACACCCTCCGTCGGAAGATGTGCTTTTGATAAAAGAGTAACGATGCGATCCAGATCAGCAGCCTTGGCGCCAGCGGTATCGAATGTTTTCGTCACCAACTGACTTTCGCCGACTGCAATGTAGAGGGCTTGTCTTCCTGGCCGGGTTCGGTCCACAACATGAGCACGTCGTCCCCCGCGCGCTCCATCCGCGGATATCCAGCCGCTCGACCCGTGGACGAGTTGGATACGCGAATCTGATCTTCCATTGTTCCATCCTTGCGAACGGTACGGACCAGAATTCCAGACTGTTCTGAACCTCCTCCTTCCATCCAGGCGATGATTAGTTCGTCTCTGGAGCGCATGCGGACCGCTACGCGGCCGGTTGGTCTGCCAAGATCGATGCGAACAGGCTCCGTGAATGAATCGCCTCCCGACTCCGAGAACGAAACCAGGACCGTCGGCTCATTTCCTGCCATGGTGAACCAGCCAACGCCAAGCGTTCCATCCAGATAATCGGATGAAGGGCCGTTTACAGGGCACGCTTCGATCATCCACCCGTCCTCGTGCAGCGGCTGGGGATCCTGCCAGGAGCCGTTTTCAAAACGAGCGACGGCAATGTCCCTCATCTCGCCCTCAGATCGGTCCCTGTAAAACGCTACGAACTCCGATCCCCCGGTCCTGACCATGGTCGTCGGACAACAATCGCATGCTCGGCTGTCAAGATTCCATTCTATTCCCAGCGTTCCATCGGCGGAAACGAATCGTGCGTGCACGGACATTTCGTTTTCTCCTGTTGCGTAGCGATTGCCGTCTAACCACGTGGTCATGAATCCGTCTGCAGCCGGGACGATGCTCACGAAGCCGTGCTCCGAGGGGGAACGGTCATCGTGCAGCCAGGCTTCCTCGCTCCAGGATTCGCCGCTATTTGTAGATAGCACATATCGCACTCCGTACGCATACCGGGTATCTCCAAGTCGTTCCAGCCAGTGCGCCATCATTGTGCCCGAGTCGGAGACGGCGAGAGACGGAACGTCGGCCCAGTTGACGAACCAGTCGTCCCCGTGTGCTATTTCTGATTTGGGTGACCATGAACCGCCAGTGTAGCGTGAGAAATACATCCGGGAGTCTTCTTCGAAACGTTCAATCCACGACGCCAGGACCGCGCCATCGGGGCCCCTTGTAAGATGGGGCTCGCCTGCCTTGCCCTCGGTTGGAAACGAGATCCGCTCAACGTTGGCAAGCTTCGGTGGTTGATCCGTGTTCCCGGTCGCTTCCGCGCATCCTATCAGTACGCAGGCGGATAGCGCAATGGTCAGGACTGAACTAATAACCGTCGAGCTTCGATTCATCTTCCGTACCCACTGTCTATGGCTCCCATAATATCCGGAGGCGTCCATCCCGGTGGTTTCATCCACTTTCCGTCGTCGCGACGGTAACTTCCTTCGCTGAACTTGCGAAGATTGGAAGCATCCACCTCCTGCAGAATGGGGTCATCATCGATTCCGAAAGAGATCAAGGTTCCAATTGTGACGACCGATATATCTGCGCATCCGTCCACTACTTCTTTAAGGTCCACTTCTCCCGGCGCGCTGTACTGTAGACCCTCTTCTGTCAAGAGGGTACCCTCTATTTCGACGCTTACTCCAAGGGCATCAACGGTTTCCAGGGCTTCTTCAAGAATCAGCTTGGCGCGCAGAATGCGTATTTTTTCATCCGGAATGGTGGCGATTTCGGGGGTGTCCTGGCCGACCTTCTGCATGAAGGTTTTGACGCGGTTATAGTGAGGAGTCGGCATGAAAGAAATTGGTTCGGTCGGTTCGAGATGATGTATGATCAATCGTGAAATCAACCGTGAAATTACCTGCTTGTTTCGACTTTTCCGAGGGGTGCTTTTGCCGATCCCGGCCACACGCGAGAGACTCCATACAGAACCCTGATCAGGATCCACACGCTGGTTACCAGCCAGATCGCAGACAGACTCAGGCCGATCACCGCGCCCACTAGATAGAGTAATCCCACACTGACAAGTGTCGCCACCGTTGTCGCGTTCCGAAGGAATCGAAAATCTCCCGTCCCCCAATGAATGCCGTCGGTGCCAAAGGCCAGGGCGTTCAGGGGTTGAAATAAGAGGGCGATGAGCCACGGCTTCGAAAACACTTCCCTCGCCGATTCAGGCACGAGTAGAGAAGCAATAGAGTCTTCCCCGAAATACATCACGATCAACAGCAGACATCCAAAGCCAAAAGAAAATTCGAGAATGGTCCTGGCCACTTTTCGAACCACCTTAACGCGCTGATCCCCGAAAAAGAATCCGACAAGACTCTGGCCGGCGATGGCGAACGCGTCAAGAAAAAGGGCCGTAAAGAGCCAGAACTGGCGAATGGCCTGATGTGCGGCACCTGCGTCAGCCCCGAGCAAAGTTGCCTCGCGCGTGGCAACGAGGAGAAACGCGGTCAACATACCGGTACGGACAAACAGATCGCCCCCGATCCGGAACATGCGACCCACCTTTTGCCACTGCCAGGCCAGGTGGGCCTGCAACGTCCGTCTGACCACAATCAGCGTAATAATGGCTCCAACCCATTGAGAAATGGCCGTCGCGACCGCTGCACCCTCAATTCCCATGGCCTCGATGGGGCCCGCACCAAAGATGAGCACTGCGTCCAGCAGAATATTCAGCGCGTTGACCGTGACGGCAATCCAGAGGGGAATCATCATCCGCTCAACCCCACGCAGGGCGCCGAAACCAGCGATAGTGATCAGGATCGCCGGCGACCCAATCCACCTGATGGTCGTGTAGCTGACCGCGGCGGTCTGAATGTCCCCCGTTGCTCCCAGTAACGCGGTAACAGTCGACGTGAGGGGCCAGAAGGCGAGCGCGGCGACGACACCCATGATCGCCGACAAGGTCATCGCCATGCCGCACACTTCTCCGGTTTTTTGGTGCTCTCCTCTGCCATGGGACTGCGCTACATCCGTTTGCGTCGCGACACCCAGGAAGTTGAAGATCCAGAAGATGGACGACAGAACCATCGTACCCACGCCGAGCGCCGCCAGCTCTGTCGCGCCGAGCCGCGATACAAAGGCGGTGTCGACCAGGCCTGTCAACGGTTCAGCAACCAGAGAAAACAGGACAGGGATCGAAAGGTGTAGAAGCGTTCGATGCGGAGCCGACTCGAATGGATGGGCTTTGGGGCTGGGAGTTTCGGTTGTCGCCAAGTAAGGGATGAAGTCAGGGGCAGAAAGGAAGACGAAGCCAAAAACTACGAAACGCTTCCTGGTAACCCTTCGATTCGGTCCGAGCTATCGGTCATTTCCCCGAATTTGAACCTTCATACCGACATTCATCCTTATATATTGGCATCCTTATATATTGGTTCGATGGCCTGGATTCTATGACTTCCGGTTCATCGCAGGTCCCGGCATCGGCCAAATATCTCGAATTTTCCGTTTTTATGAAGCGTTTCAGCTCTTTTTTGGTCGTTTTCGACATCGTTCTGTCGGCATTCCTGCTTTCCGGCACGGCGCGTGCCCAATCTCCTGTTACCGTGAGTGGGATCGTTACGGATGCTGAATCTGATGAAGTGTTGGTGGGCGCGAATGTTCATTTTATCGGGGTAGTGGATACGGGCGCTGCGACCGACCTGGCGGGCCGATATTCTCTGCTGCTGCCGACGGGCACCTATCGGGTAGAAGTCACATTCATCGGATACGATTCATGGATGAAGGAGGACTACGTTGTCACATCGGAGAGTCAGGTTCTGGATGTGCGACTTGACCCGGGCAGCCAGCTTATCAATCCCATTACGATTACTGCGTCACGCAAACCGGAGCGGCTCCTGGATTCGCCCGCATCGATCATCGTGCTCGAGCCCAGAGAACTGGAGTCCAGAACGGCACTCACGGCGGCGTCCCACCTGACGTCGGTGCCTGCTCTGGATCTGGTGACCACCGGACTCGTCTCCTCCCGTATCGCGATTCGAGGATTCAACGATAATCTTTCGAGCTCTCTGCTGACGATGGTAGACAACCGAATAGCCAGCGCTCCTTCCGTCAGGCTCACTGCCCTACAGCTCATTCCGATGACGAACGGGGATATCGACCAGATTGAAGTGGTCACCGGGCCCGCGTCCGCGTTGTACGGCCCCAATGCTGCCAATGGAGTGATCCACATGCTCACGAAGAGCCCCTTTCAATCTCAGGGTACTTCCCTCAGCCTCGCAGCTGGCCAGCAAGACGTTCTTCTAGGCTCAATCCGGCACGCGGGGACTCTCGGGCGCAGGTTTGGCTACAAGGTGTCCGCCCAATATTACACGGGAAACGAGTATGAGTATTCTGATCCTGAGGAGCTGCTGGCCCGGAGCCAGGCCCTGACGGCCGGAGCCCGTGCAGACACTCTCTTGATTGGGGCCCGGGATTTTGACGTACGCAACCTGGCGCTGAATACGCGCCTGGACTACCTCTTCCCCTCGGGAGCTTCCCTGATCCTGAGCGCCGGCATGACGCGGGGAAATAATATTGAAATTACTCCCACCGGGGCGGCACAGGTCGAAAACGCGAGAATCAGTTACGGGCAGCTCAGGTTTCAGTCAGGGCGATTCTTCGCACAGGCATACGGGAATCTGATGAACTCCGGTACGTCCTATTTCCTCCGAACCGGAGAAATTTTTCGAGATGTCTCTCGCCTGTTTGTAGCGCAGGTTCAGCACTACACTGAGGTTTCGGCCGGCCAGCGCTTTACGTACGGTCTGGACGCATTCTACACGCTGCCCGAAGGAGAGGGCACGATCAGCGGCCGGAACGAAGACAGCGATAATGTCAGTGAGGTCGGTATCTATCTGCAGTCCGAAACGAGGGTCAATCGTCGTTTGAGTCTTCATGGTGCGGCGCGCGTCGACTATCACGATAAACTGGACACCTACACCTTCTCTCCGCGCGCCGCAATCGTTTTCAAACCGGCCGAGGCTCACACGGCCCGCGTAACATACAATCAGGCGTTTCGCACTCCCCTCCCGAACGATTTGTTCTCGGACATCCTGGGCCGAGCGGATTTCTTTACACTCGGCCAACTCGAGCCGCTCCTTGGATTCGCACCCACGACCGACCTGCGTGTGCAGGGCATGGTCGACGGATTTTCGTTCCAGAACGGAGCAAACGGTGCGCCTCGCTTCCGGTCTCCTTTTGCGCCGCTCGACCCTCGAGGGCTCAGTACTTCCGACTATATCGATCTGCACGATCCTACGTTTACCAACTTGATGTGGGATGTTGCCAGACAATCGACCGTGGCCGGCCTGGCGGACAATCTCGTAGCGCAGGGTATCATCGATGTCGCGGACGCCGCTGCGATCTCCAACGCGCTCGACGAAGTGCTCCCTACGATTCTCACGAACGTGACGAATGCGCTGCAGTTACTCGATCTGGATTCGCAGGCGTTCGTTCCGGTTTCGGGGGTGAAGGACTTTCCAAAGTTGAAAGTCACCCGCACCAGAACGCTGGAAGCCGGTTACAAGGGATTGATCGGGCGCAGAATAGTCGTCAGCGTCGATCTGTATCACACGCAGGTCAGCAATTTTCTGGGTCCGTTTGTCGTGGGTACGCCAAATGTATTCCTGGACGGCCCTTCGCTCCATTCGGAGCTCATCGAAACGCTTCAAAACGTGTTTGCCGATCCGGGTAATTCAGAGGCGTTGGCAGCCCTCCAGCCCCTGGACGATGCACCCCAGCTTTTCGGAAATGGAGACGGCGACCCCTCGTCTGAAATTGCGCTGATCGTCGCCACCGGCGTGGCGGGCGCCATTCCATTTGGTACTGTCAGCCCCGATGAGGCATTCGACCCCACTGCCGTAATGCTCATGCGACAGAATTTCGGCGAGGTCACGGTCAATGGCGCCGACATAAATGTCATGATGTTTCTGAGCCGCCGTATGCGGGTCGGGGTGATGTACTCGTGGCTCTCAGACAATTTTTTCCGGAATGTCGACGGCGTCGACCATATTGCGCTCAATTCGCCTCGACACAAAGGGGGAGCTCAATTTTACTACGAATCCGCCGATGGACGGATCGGATTTTCAGTCAGAGGACGGTACGTCGAGGGTTTCCCGGTACGATCGGATGTGTACGTGGGTGCCGTTGAGGGCTTTTTTGTCGTCGATTCCTCGATGAACTACCGCGTTCCCTTCTCGAAAAACACCCAGGTAAATCTCACGATCCAGAATCTGACGGACAACAAGCATCGTGAATTCGTATTCGTCCCCGAAATCGGCCGTTTGGCTCTCCTGCGCCTGACCCACGAATTTTAACGATTCTCCGTCGGCGGGCTTCCGGTGGCCGTTTTAATAAACGATAGCACCCTTTCGGCTACGCGCATGGTGTTTTCCGGACCCAGCGCATCGCCTACGATGACGTGATTACTCGTGTCCAGAGCACGCGTGACGATCATCGAGTCCTTGAGGGCAGCCCCCAGATCGTCCCATAATCCTATCGAGACGGTCTGATCGATGACCTCATCTGTTGGAGAATAGACCATCAGCGTCGGAATCGTGATTTGCGAAAAATCCTGGTGCTGAACGACGTCTACCAGTCCCATCATCTCGAGTAACACCTCGGATCCAAACTGTTGGGTTCCAGCTTCGTCGTGCAATTCGTTCTGCGTTTCCCACCCGTACGTATCGCCCTCCATTACTTTCAACAGCACCCGCCCCCAGGGCCAGAGCAGCATATTTGATTGTGAATTAGCCGGTGCGAGGTTTGGGCTGATCCAGATCTGTGCGGAGATCTTTTCGCTTAGTTCTTCCTGCGCGGTCGCCCACGCCGCTAGCGTAGCGCCCGTCGACGTGCCGATCAGGATGATCTCTTCGCCAATTTTCTCGGCCACTCGAATGCTCTCGACCGTGTCCTGAATCCACTCATGGGCGGTCGAATTGCCGAGGGCTCTGCCGTCGCGACCATGACCCGCGAGGCGGGTGTAGAAAAGGTTCGCTCCCAGTTCTGCCGCGATCGAATTCGAGAACGGGTAGGTCTCTTTACTGCTGGCAGAAAAGCCGTGCAGATAGACGATCGCGAAACGTGTTTTGTGGCCTGTGGAATCCGCCCAGACAATTCGTTTCTGAAGTCCTTCGCGAATCCCTTCGACACGATCTTCCTTCTCTGCAAGCCAAGCATTGAGGTCTTGTGGTGGAGAAACCTCCACCCAGCTTTCGTCTACTTTGACCTTCGGACCGGCGAGTATCAGGAGTACGAGCGCGACGAGGATCAGTATTGTTGTTCGGAATCGTGACATTCTTTCCTATTGAAGATTCCATATTGTGGAATGTATTCCACGAGGTGAACTCTCGTGAAGGCGTACGCGTACAGGAAGTCTCAAATCCTTGTTCCATCCCCGCATCATCCCTGCGTAATCCCTGCATAATCCCTGCATAATCCACAGTGTCATGGACCCAACCACCGAGTATCTCTCCGACGCCCGCAATCAGTTCGACAAGTACAAGGTCACCGCGGAACTCGCCATGGCTCAGGTGTTGGACGGCGACTTGTTCGACGTCCCGTTCGCAGGCGGCAACAGCATCGCTATTATTGCCAAACACCTGGCGGGCAACATGTTGTCGAGATGGACGAACTTCTTGACCAAGGATGGCGAGAAAAGAGATCGTAACCGAGATGACGAATTTGAGATGGACTCCGACTGGGGTCGAAGTGACCTGATGGCCTATTGGAATCGGGGGTGGTCGTGTGTTTCCAATGTCATGGATTCTCTGACGGAAGAAGATCTCACCCTAAGTGTGACCATCCGCGGGGAAGAACACAGCGTCGTGCGGGCGATTTCAAGACAGATGACGCATTACGCCTATCACGTCGGACAGATCGTTTTGCTGGCGAGGGTGCATGCCGGTGATTCGTGGTAGACGCTGTCCATCGCTCGCGGGGAGTCTGAACAATTCAACACAAAGCATTGGGGCATGCGGACGGCTAGCAGGCCAGACCAATCACGTGAGTAGCTTGGGCATGGAACCCTATCGGTTTGTAATCATTGGGTGGCCTTCCCTTCTTGCTCTTCTTGCCCTTTTTGAATTTCCCCGCCGACCACTACATCATTCATGACAAACCTCTCCGGACTCTGGGCTGCCTCGGTAACCCCTGTCACCTCAGATCTCCTTCCTGATGAAGACCGGATGGCGAGTCACGTCAAATGGTTGTTTGAAAACGGCTGCCACGGCGTTGTCGTCTTCGGTACGACGGGCGAAGCGAACTCTTTCTCCGTTTCCGAGCGCCGCCATCTATTGGACGGATTGGCGAGCCGCGGAATAGATATGTCCCGAATCATCGTGGGTGCGGGCTGCTGCGCTATCACCGATTCTATCGAATTGTCTCGCCATGCCGTCGATGCAGGCTGCCTGGCGACCCTGATGCTCCCGCCATTTTATTACAAGAATATTTCAGAAGATGGACTCTTCAGGTCAATATCAGCGGTGGTCGAAGGCAGTGACCGCGACGACATGAGAATGGTACTGTACCATTTCCCAAGAATGGCCGGAATGGGCTATTCGGTTCCGACGATTCAGCGGCTTCGAGAGGCGCACGGAGGCGTGATCGCGGGCATAAAAGATTCCAGCGGCGACACCGATAATTTGACCAATTACTGCCGCGAAATCGAAGATTTCGCTGTATTTGCAGGGTCGGAAGCTTTACTGCCCTATGTACTGGGTGAAGGTGGAGTCGGCTGCATATCGGCTACGGCAAATCTCACATCGCGCTTGGCTAGACTCGTTTTCGATGGCGAAAAGGGTCTGGCGGACAGGATGATCAAGACGCGCAGAGCACTAGAAGCCCTGCCCTTTGTACCGATGCTCAAGCACGTTCTGGCGGACCATTACCAGGAGGATGACTGGAAAATAGTGCGGCCGCCCCTCACCCAGCTTACGCCGATGCTCGAAGAGCGCCTCCAGGAGATTCTAGACACCGTAGGAGTGCTGCCAAATTTCGCCGACTGACGGGCTGATTTTTCTGGGACACGCGCGTACATTGCGTTTTCCGCGCTGACACCCCACCTTCCCCGTCGATCCCATGCTGAAGCGTTTCCCGTTCGTCCTCGCAGTTCTGTTGATCGTCGCTGCTTCCCCCGCGGGTGACGAAAAGATTATCGGATTTTCAGCCGAAGGCTCGGCGGCCCAGCACGCGCTTGAAGATCAATTCGATGCACACCTCAATCCTGACAATCTCAGGTCGTGGATGAAGCATCTGACCTCGCAGGCCCAGCATGTCGGCTCTCCGGGGTCGAAAGCAAACGCAGAATGGGTGGCTGGCCTGTTTGAATCGTGGGGCTATGAGACCGAGATAGAGGTCTTCCACGTCCTGTTTCCAACACCACTTGTGCGCGTGGTCGAACTCGTGGCGCCTACACGTTTTGTTGCTGGCCTGACCGAACCCGTTCTCGCGGAGGATGCCTCATCGGGCAACCTGGAGAACGTGCTCCCTCCATTCAATGCCTATTCGGCTGATGGAGATATCGAGGCCGAGCTGGTCTACGTGAACCAGGGCATCCCCCGGGACTACGAAGAGCTCGAGCGAAGGGGTATCTCCGTCGAGGGCAAAATCGTGATCGCCCGCTACGGCGGCTCCTGGAGGGGAATCAAGCCGAAAGTGGCCTATGAAAACGGCGCCATCGGCTGCATTCTTTACTCAGATCCCCTTGATGACGGCTACTGGCGCGGGGATGTATATCCCGAGGGACCGTTCAAGATGGGAATGGGGGCTCAGCGAGGCTCCGTGGCGGATATGCCACTCTATCCGGGTGATCCGCTGACTCCATTTGTCGGGGCGAAAGAGGATACTGAGCGCATGACGCCCGAGGAATCTCCAACCGTAATGAAAATTCCGGTGCTTCCAATTTCCTACGAGGACGCGCTCCCCCTGTTGTCTGCTCTTGAGGGCCCCGTGGCTCCGAGTAGTTGGAGAGGTGCGCTGCCCATCACCTATCACATCGGCCCCGGCCCTGCCCGCGTGCACGTCAAGCTGAAATTCAGCTGGGATGTCGTGCCTGCATACAATGTGATCGCTCGACTTGAGGGCAGCGAATTCCCCGACGAGTGGATCATGCGCGGGAATCACCGCGATGCATGGGTCTTCGGTGCATCCGATCCCACCAGTGGTCAGGTGGCGATGCTCGAAGAAGCCCGCGCCGTCGGCGAACTTGTAAAGTCTGGCTGGCGCCCCAAGCGAACTATTATCTATGGGTCCTGGGATGCTGAAGAGCCGGGCCTGTTGGGATCGACCGAGTGGGTCGAATATCATCGTGACGAGCTCGATCAGAAGATGGTCGCTTATCTGAACACGGATGGCTCTGGACGTGGATTTCTGGGAATGGGCGGATCGCACACGCTCCAGGAGTTCATCAACCAGATCGCCCGAGATGTAGACGATCCTCAAACGGGAGTCACTGTGTCGGAACGACTTCGCGCCCGTGGCCTCGCAAGCGGGTCATCGACGACCCCTGAAGAGGGAGATATCCCTATCAGCCCACTCGGGTCAGGATCAGATTACTCTCCGTTCCTCCAGCATGCCGGCATTTCTTCCTTGAACCTGAGCTTCGGAGGGGAAAGCAACGGAGGCTCCTACCACTCCGTGTTTGATACCTTCGAACACTACACCCGATTTGGTGATACCGACTTCGCCTATGGGGTCACGCTCGCGAAAGTAGCCGGCCGCGCGACGCTCCGGCTCGCGAACGCTGACATGCTCCCCTTCCGGTTTGAAACGTTTGTGGGTCACGTGGCAGACTACGCGGACGAGGTGGAGGCGCTGGCCGACGAAATGCGCGAGGAGACGGCGAAACACAATAAACTCGTCGAATCCGGTGTCTACAAGCTGTCCTATGATCCCCAGGGGGGTATCGCCCCTCCTGCTGCGAAGAGCCCGGTGCCGCATATCTCGTTCGCGGCCGTGCAGAACGCGGTAGAGGATCTTCGCGTCACCTCTCAGACCGCGGACAAGGCCGTTGCCTCGGCCGCGGCATCTCCTGAGCTTAATAGACTTCTGGCCCAACTCGAACGCGCGATGGCATCGGACGACGGCTTGCCCAGGCGGCCCTGGTTTCGACATCAGATCTATGCGCCCGGATACTACACTGGGTACGGGGTCAAGACATTGCCGGGAATTCGCGAAGCCATCGAAGAACGCAAGTGGGTAGAGGCCGACGAGCAGATGATTCGCGTGGCGGCCACGTTGACCAGAATCAGCGATGCGTTCCGAGATATTGCAGAGGAGGCCTCGAAATAAGTTTATTACGGATATGAATCACACCCGCAATTATTCCATGCGTTTTATCATCGTGGCCCTCGTTCTGGGCGCCTCTCTGTCGTCGTGTTCGACGCCCCCTGCGGCGCCACCGAACATTCTGCTCATCTTTACAGATGATCATGCGAACGCGGCAATCAGCGCGTACGGGTCGACTATCAACAGCACGCCCAACATCGACCGACTCGCCGCCGAAGGCATGCTCTTCGAAACCGCGCTGGTCACCAATTCGATCTGCGCACCGAGCCGTGCAACGATACTGACCGGTAAGTACAGCCACCTGAATGGCCAGATGGTGAATGGCCCGCACTTCGACGGATCGCAGCAGACCTTTCCCAAACTCCTCCAGGCTGCGGGATACGCTACAGCAATGATTGGAAAGTGGCACCTGGGAAGCGCCCCCACAGGATTTGACCACTACCAGGTACTGGTTGGCCAGGGCCCGTATTACAATCCTCCGATCAGAACGCCCACCGATACCATGATCATCGAAGGCTACACCACTGAGATCTTGACTGATCTGGCTCTGGACTGGCTGGAGGATGGCCGGCCGAAGGATAAACCGTTCTTGCTGATGTATCAGCACAAGGCTCCTCATCGCAACTGGCAGCCCTCTCCGGATCACATCGATGATTTCATGGATCAGGAATTTGAATTGCCGTCGACTTTTTATGACGACTATTCGGGGCGCTCCTCTGCTCCTGGCCAGGCTGTCATGCGAATTGACAACAATCTCAATGCCAACGATCTGAAAATCACGCCACCGCGCAATCTGACCGATGAACAGCTCGTGCGCTGGAATGAGTCCTATGACCCCAGAAATGAAGCTTTACGAGCTTCGGGCCTGCAGGGTGCTGAACTCGATCAGTGGAAATACAGTCGGTATATGCGCGACTATCTCCGTGCCGTTCAATCGGTTGATGACAATATTGGTCGCGTCCTCGTGTATCTGGATGAAACAGGCCTTGCGGACAACACGGTAGTCGTATACGCTTCCGATCAGGGCTGGTATCTGGGAGAGCACGGCTGGTACGACAAACGCTGGATGTACGAGCCGTCGCTGAAGACGCCGTTCATCGTTCGCTGGCCCGGCCAGACCGAAGCCGGGGTTCGAAACGAAAACCTGGTATCGAATGTCGACTTTGCGCCCACGTTTCTGGATATCGCGGGAGCGGACATTCCAGCCGATATGCAGGGAGCATCGCTCGTTCCTATCCTGACAGAGGGCTCTGATGAGTCTTTTCGGGATGCATTCTACTACCAGTACTACGAATTCCCTGGATGGCACTGCGTGAGGCGGCACTACGGAGTGCGAACTAGCCGGTATAAACTCATTCACTTCTACGGAATCGATGAATGGGAGATGTTTGATCTCGAGGAAGATCCCGATGAGATGAACTCGATCTACGGCATGGAGGAGCACGCGGTGTTGGAGGCGAGCCTCAAAGTGCGTCTCGATCAGCTTCGCGAACAGTACGAAGTGCCCGAAGACACCCGCCCCCTCCCCGACGAAGTCTGCACCACTGGCGGAGTGGGCTGGATGGGGTACGAGGCGGACTGATTTGGGGTTGGTGGCAAATTCAGCGTTTGTACGCTGAATGGGTTATGGATTCCCGTTTCGGGCCGATAAGGGAAGAACAATAGGTTTACCCTTTTTCGAGAGGCCCAATCGATGTTTAATCTCAAAAATACTGGCTCACCAGCCGTTAGGCGTCCATTGCTGGTTTTGATACTAGCCGTGCTTTTCGCCGGCTTCCGCCGGAAGCCGATACAGGCTGCTGTAAATCGTATCACTTCGTCTCGGAAGTCTCGCCCACGGCACAAGACCTCGCTTTTCGAATTCCCGCGCAAGGGAAGAACTTCCGTCTCGGCTTTCCGCCGCACACAACGCGCATATCGAGCTCGAGTCGCTTAACACGAATTCCATCTAACCCCCGATTCGCCCACCAAGCACGCGTCGGAATAAAGCCTAGTCCATTCTTGTTCAATCAGTACATTTTGAACTCCAGCATTCCCGAATCCTCAGTGAGCCGAATCATCCGCTTTACATTTAGTGCATTCTGTATCGTCGGCCTACTGGCAGTAGTAGCCGCGCAGCCCGCACTTTCGCAAAATGATGGCCTGCTTGAAATCGACGGCCCTATGCAGCGATTTCTGAATCGGCAGCAGACTGCAGGAAAACTGAGTAATGCGATTCTTTCCCAGCGACCGTTGTCCGTGTATGAAGCTCGGAATTATTTAAGGGAAATCAATTCTCTCGACGGGGTTGACAGCCAGCTTCTTGAGCAGTATCTCGGCCGGAGTGCCTACTCGGGCGCAGCACGAGCCTCGTCGTGGTGGTCCACGGCCTTCTCGAACGGACGCGATCTATTTTCAAAAACCGATTCGACCTGGTCCGCCCAGATCAATCCAATTCTAAACCTCAGCGCTGGACGCGCATTTTTTAATGATGGTTTGGGTGGTCGCGAAAATAAAAACGTCTGGCGATTCAGCCGAGGAGTCCGCTTCTCTGGTCACATTGGAAAACACGTCTATTTCGAAGGCCAGTTCACCGAAAACCAGGAGCAGGTAGTGGATCCGAACGTCGCATTTCAAACGGCGCCTGGTCGTCCCAATACGAAGCTCACAGACGGTGGCGCCTACGATTGGCTGGACAACCGCGCCATTGTCGGCTATTACTCAAAGCATTTTGACATCCGCATGGGCCGCGACTCGAACCTGTGGGGGAACGGTGCAAAGAGCACTGTGCTGTCAAACGCGGTCGCTACCTACGACCAGGTTCAGATCCGAACCTCGCTGGGACGATTTCGATACACTACACTGTTTTCTTCGCTGGCGTCTTTTGGGCCAGAAACGGCGTCTGGATTTCTACCCAAGAAATACACTGCCTCTCATGCACTGGCCGTTCGGCTTGGAGACCGGACCGAGATTAGTGTATTTGAAACGCTCGTGTTCGCGACAGACTCTCTCGATACGCGATCTCGATTCGATTTCGTGTACGCCAGCCCAATCATTTTTCTTCGTGCAGCCGAGCGGGATCGGGGCTCGCCAGATAATGCCATGGTCGGCGTTTCCGCGTCGTATCGACTTGTCGATGGGTTCAAGTTGTACGGAGAGTTCTTACTGGACGAATACGTGCCTGAGCACCGAGGTGAAGGATGGTGGGCCAACAAGTGGGCATGGCAACTCGGAACCCATCTCGTAAATATTGGACTACCCCGTACAGATTTCCGGATTGAGTTTGCACGCATGCGACCGTTCCTGTATAGCCACGGCGAGACCATCAATTCTTACACCCACTTTGGAGACGTCATGGGTCATCCCTCCGGCCCAAATGCATGGAATTTAATTTTCGAATCGTCCTGGATTGCGTCGCGGCGCATCACTCTTACAGCTGTGGTCGATATTACCTACCAGGGTGTGAATACAGATGAGAATCTCGGGTCCGATCCGAATGTTTCATATGACAGCCGGGCCCACGAATTCGGCAACGACTTCTTGCAGGGAAATCTGGTCAAAACATCTGCTGCAGCTGGCCTCATATCTTTTGAGGCGCTGCCGGATCTTTTCTTTGACTTTTCCGCTGCATTCGTTTCAACCGTGCCGGAAACTGGATCAACAGAGTCCTATCTATTGCCCCGGCTCGTCGTTCGTTGGGGAAGCGCCGCTACGCATTTCTCTCGATGAGTAGTTGAAGGCTGGCTGAGAAGTCGGTCTTTTTTCTGATATTGCGTGCTTCACCCACCAAAGTAGTTGCATGCGCCTTTTCATAATCCTTCTCTTCGCCCTCTACCTCATTCCCCACACCGAAATCGCCCAGCAGGCGATGGACGAAGTGTATGGCGAAAAAATAAAGGAGTACACCACAGAAGATCGCTTTTTGAGTGACCTGGTTGACCACCTTCCCTCGTCTGATTCCGTGCCGAGTCCGCTTGATTATTTCGGGACGATCATCGGCGCGCCAGACATCCTTCACTACACGGTCGAGATCTACGGCTACCTCCGTGAACTCGCAGATGCTTCCCCAAATGTGCTCGTGCGAAATATTGGCTACACCGAAGAGAATCGAGAAATGATCGAAGTGATCATCGCAAATGAATCCACCATCTCTGATCTGGAACCCTATCGTATCGCCCTGAATCGCCTCGCCGATCCTCGCACACTTTCGGAAGAAGACGCAAAAGATGTCATTGCGAGCGCCAAACCAATTTATTACCTGACGGGGGGCCTGCACTCAGGAGAAACTGGGTCGCCAGAAATGCTGATGGAATTGGCCTACCGGCTCGCGGTCGAGGATTCTGAATACATCAGCGCGATAAGGGACAACGTCATCACTATGTTCACGCCGGTCGCCGAGCCGGACGGCAGAGACCGCATGGTGGACGTCGCCCGGTACTCCATGGATCATGACGGCGTGGCTCCAGGCTTGATCTACTGGGGTAAATACGTTGCGCACGACAACAATCGAGACGGATATGGCATGGCGCTCGCCCTCACGCGAAACATCCTGGATACGTTTCACCACTGGAAGCCGCTCGTGATGCATGATCTGCACGAATCCGTGCCATACTTGTACGTTTCAACAGGAATGGGGCCATACAACGAGTGGATTGATCCTATTACTATCGACGAGTGGCATAACCTCGCATATGAAGATGTCTCCGAACTGACGCGACGCAATATGCCCGGCGTCTGGACGCACAACTTTTACAATGGTTGGGCCGCCAACTATCTGATCTGGATGGCCAACCTGCGAAACTCCAATGGTCGATTCTACGAGACATTTGGCAATTCGCTGCCGGGCACCTACGAGCGGAAGCTGAATTCGCGAAGCACGTCTCGCCAGTGGTATCGCCCAAACCCACCACTTGAAAAGGTCATGTGGTCGCTGCGCAACAACACAAATTTCATGCAGACGGGCGTTCTGTCCTCGCTTAAATACACTGCTGACAATGCTCAGCAATTCGTCGAAAATTTCTGGCTGAAATCATCGCGATCGGTTGAGCGCGGCAAGACAGAAGCGCCATACGCCTGGGTCATTCCACATGAAAGTGTGCAGGCCCGCCCGCTGGGCACGAAGTATATGGTGAATCTGCTGATGGACATGGGAATCGAAGTCCACCAGAGTGACGAAGCGCTGTCCGAAGGCGATCTGGAAGCGCCAGCCGGATCATATGTGGTGCGCCTAGACCAACCATATCGTACGCTCGTGCAGGTAATGCTGGATAAACAGGATTTCCCCTCCGGCGCGAATGCACCCTACGATGACACGGGTTGGACACTCCCCTTCATGCACCGTGTCGAGGCAACTCGAATCGATTCTACCTGGGTGCTTGAAGCCCCGGTGACGCTGATGGAGACACATATAGTGACGTATGGTGGGGTCGAAGGCCGTGGAAAGTGGTTGATTCTGGACAATACCACGGATGACGCCGTGGCGGTTTTCCGCTACAAGCTCGCTAGCACTAAAATGGAGGTCGCCGAATCTAGGTTCGAATCGGGCGACAACACCTTCCACTCGGGCAGCCTCATATTTGAGCGATCGGAGGAGGCCATCGAAACAGCGGAATTTCTTGGATTGACCTTGCGCGCCGTGCGCGCCAAACCAGACGTTTCAACGCACAATGCTGACCCCGCCCGTGTCGGACGGATACACACGTGGACGTCCACACCACAGGATGCCGGCTGGTGGCAATTCGCGTTTGATGAGATAGGCATCCCGTATACCTATCTCTCTGAGCAAGATCTGGCGACTGAAAACCTGGCGCAGTTCGACGTGCTCATCCTCCCTCGCACCGGATCGAACTTCCAACGAATTGTAACCGGCAACTCCACGGTCAGCGAGCCAACCCCATGGATGCCGTCAGATGAATACCCGCACATCGGTAAGATTGATCAGACCGATGACACACGTCGCGGTATGGGCTACGACGGGTTGGCCGCATTGAAGGCCTTCATCGAAGAAGGTGGCGTATTTCTGACAACCGGAACGTCCTCGTCCATTCCTATCGATGCGGGCCTGACTCGCCGTGTGAGCATCCGCCGAACGACATCGCTTCAGGCCCGCGGCTTCCTCGCACGCACACAGGTCGCAGATTCTCTGAGCCCGATCATCTACGGATATGAAGATCTGAGTGCGGACTCTACCTGGGCCGACATCCCTGCCTATTTCAGTCAGGCACCGGTTTTCAGTGTTAACAAGACTGCCGGCAACTACCGTACTTCAGATAAAATGAAGGACGCCATATTCGCCGCGGAAGTGCCTCGTGTTGTTGTCTCTTTTGCAAAAAAGGACCTTAACATGAGCGGAATGCTTCAAAAGCCGGAGGAACTGCAGGGCGCTGCTGCCGTGCTGGATGTACCTGTGGGTGATGGACATGTCATTCTATTCGCAACGCGGCCCATCCGCCGCTGGAACACCCACGGAAACCACGCACTCGTCTGGAATGTGCTGCTGAATTGGAATGACCTTAGGACAGGGTGGCCTGAGCGCAGTAACGATTAAACCAGTTAATGGTATCGTCGCAGTTCATTTTGCTTTGGTGTAGAATACTGTCTTCGTTTACTACTTTCGGGCTACGGGCACAATTCGGAAAATAAAAACAATTAAGTTGAAGGCGTTAAACGGTACCAGAGATGGTCCTATAAAACTGGACAGGGTCTTAGGTGGAATCTTGCGGATTGATTATGCTGCTTCTTGAAGCGGCTGGTGATTAAAAAATACGTGATCAGGGGTCTTTCTTCCGTGTGAGCTGTGTCGCCTTTCGTTATTGAAGTAGTCGAAGTATACAGCAATGGATTTGCGGGCTTCAGCCACACTGTCATAGGCTTTAAGGTACACCTCTTCATATTTCAGGCTACGCCACAGACGTTCAACGAACACGTTGCCCATCCAGCGTCCTTTGCCATCCATAGAGATTTTGATGTCATGATTCTTCAGCACATCAGTGAAGGCCATCGATGTGAACTGGCTGCCCTGATCCGTATTGAAGATCTCTGGCGCTCCATACACGGCGATTGCTTCTTCGAGAGCTTCCACACAGAAGTCGGTGTCCATCGTATTGGAGATCCGGCGTGAGAGTACTTTTCGGCTGTACCAGTCGATGACGGCGACCAGGTAAACGAATCCCCTTTTCATCGGAATGAATGTGATGTCGCTTGCGTAAACCTGCCGGGGCCGCGTCACGTTGAGCTTACGCAAGAGATACGGATAAATCTTGTGACCTTTTCCCGGAATCGAGGTCCGTTTCTTAGGATAAATGGCAATAAGGCCCATCAGACGCATTAATCGCCGGATTCGATGGCGGCCCACAAAAATACCTCTGTCCTCGAGCGCATCCTTCATGGTGCGCGATCCTCGCGTGGGCCGCTCAAGGTAGAGCTCATCCAGTTTTTTCATCACGGCCAGGTTCTCTTTGCTCTCGCCCACCGGCTTGTAGTAGGCCGTTGAGCGATTCAGCTCCAGCAGATTGCACTGCCGTTTGATGGAGAGGTCGTGGATTGGGTCGATCATTTGGCGGCGCTCACCTACTGGGTGCGACCGAGCGCTTTGGATAAAAAATCCTTCTCCATCGAAAGCTCGCCAATTTTGGCGTGAAGCTCCTTGATCTGGCCCTCCTCGTTGTGCTTTCTGGAATGCCCTTTTTCAAAGACCTCTTCAGCGTCCTGAATCAGCTTCTTTTTCCACGTCTGAATCTGGTTCGGATGAACCTGGAACTGGTCTGCCAACTCAGCCATTGTGCGATCTCCTTTGACCGCCGCCAGCGCTACGTTCGCTTTGAATGTGTTGCTGTGGTTTCTCCTTTTGCGACTCATCGTTTGTATCCTTTCTTGAGGGTGATAAGATCGCAAGACTCCACCTTATTTGTTGTTCAGACTGTCCGATGAATCAGGACCATCTCTTTTAATGGTAGTTATAAAAGCAAAACGGTATTAATTATAGGAAATACTGGCTTTAAGGGATCGTGGTTGACCTTGTGGCTCATCGGTCTTGGAGCTGAAGTGCATGGTGCATCGATAGGTGTTCCTACTTCACCCTCACATTTCGAGGCAGCAGACCTTTCTAGTGACATTGTCAATCATCAAGTTGACATCCGGTCCATAGATGCAGTCCAAGAGCTAGTAGCTAAGGTGCAACCAGACTACGTATTCAACCTCGCAGCACAAGCAATCGTGCGTGCTGCTTACGACGATCCGGTATACACTATAACAACTAATGCGATTGGCACTCTCAACGTGCTTGAATCTTTGCGACAGCTTTCTAAAAAGTGCGCTGCTATCATGATTACGAGTGACAAGTGCTACGAAAATGTTGAGCAGTGTTATGGGTATAGAGAATCTGACCGACTGGGTGGGAAAGATCCATATAGTGCTTCAAAGGCAGCCGCTGAGATTTTTATCTGGTCCTATTTCAATTCGTTCTTTTCTGATAAAGAGAGCAACATCCGGGTAGCGTCAGTACGAGCCGGAAACGTAATTGGGGGAGGAGACTGGGCATCAGATCGATTAATCCCCGATATGGTCAGGGCATGGAGTAATAACGAATATGTGACGGTGAGAAATCCGCTGGCAACAAGGCCCTGGCAATTGGTTCTGGAGCCATTGTCGGGATATTTACTCCTGGGATCAATTCTGTACTCGAATACCAGACTGAACGGATCATCGTTCAATTTTGGCCCAAAAGCAGAGAATATCTTTTCAGTTGAATCCATCGTGACATCGATGGCTGAACGATTGACCGGATTGACATACAACATTGAGGATCAACGCGCTTCTCCGGACGGCCCATATGAAGCCACTCTGTTAAAGCTATCCTGCGACAAAGCTCTTCACTACTTGAGTTGGTCTCCTATTCTCAATTACGAGGAAACGATAGAACTGACAGCCTCGTGGTATCATCATTTTTATACCAAGGGCCAAGCTGAATTGAAAAAATTCAGCTTGGATCAGATAGGTCAATATGAGCTCCTTGCGGCTGAACGAGGGCAGAAGTGGTTCCACTAGACAGAATTGGCGAGGTCGTAGCAACGAAACTGCGGATTATCCCGACTCCCAAGGGCAGCGTGTATCACGTTATGAAAGCAGGAGACGTGGGATACATGCCATTTCAAGAGGCGTATCTTTCACAAATCGATTTTGGAGAGGTAAAAGGCTGGAGAATGCACAGTTCGATGACGTTGAATCTGACGGTCGTGCACGGGAATGCAAAAATTGCCGTCTGGGACGACCGTCCGGATTCTTCATCTCGTGGAGTTTGCAATGTATTTCAACTAGGGCGAGATGAACCACATTATTTCAGATTGACAATTCCGCCTAGATTATGGGTCGCCATAAAGGGCGTTTTTAAGCCTGATAGCCTAATCCTTAACATAGCTGATCGAATTCACGATCAAAAAGAAGCTGAGGTTGTCCCGATAGATTCCTATTCCATAATGTGGTGAACTTAAGGCAAATCAGAATATACTCTCCTACAATAGGATTCTGAGAAGAATGAAATAGAGCGTCTACCGTACTCATCGTCTCTTAGGTCGTTACTCGATACAATCCATGTTAGGAGCCATGATCGGTTATCGCCTGCCTAATAATGCTGCACGAAGAACTGACGGCTGGATGCCAGATAAACTTCATCAGTTCAAAAAGGGATCTTAAGTTTTAGTCCGAAATGATCCTTTTCTTGCGCCAAGAACGAATAAAACCACGAGCGATGTTTCAATGTCCAGACAAGATGACAAAGGACCGGAAGTACTAACTTGTTTGATTAGCTGTGCCAATACTACCCACAAAAGTGTCGCAAAAGTCGAAACCACGCAGCTGTCAACTCGACTCTGGAATCTTTCGCGAATTTATACATCCCAACCCCAAGCGAATATCCAATGATGAAGCGGTGATGAAGAACTAAAACAATCGGAACGTCAGTTCGGGATGCGATCTTCCGAAAAAATGTGTAGCCGAAACAGAAAATATAAGCTTGGTCGTCCAACCTGCACCTGATTTGGGCCCAGCAACTTCCTACATGAAGAAGAGATTGTTTTCCTTACGCGCGTATGCCAATAATTAGTCTGAGAAAATGATCATCGTGCTACTAGAGGGCTTTAATCCTAAATATCGTCGTAATCGTGAACGAAAATAACTATGCAACGCGCTGGAAGCAGGGGGCTCAGCTTCCTCAGGGCTTCCGCGAAAAATCGAGATCTATCCTTAGAGACGCCGTTCTTTCCACCGCCTGCGTTCTTAAAGGGAAATCAGAAGATACTTTTCTTCGGTGTCTCTACTGTCACCATGTATTTGATGACCAGAATAACGACTTCGAACGGGTAGTCATAAAATTGAAAACTAAGGGAGTTTTCATCGATACGGATACGTGTATTCAAATGCTTCAAGGGGAACGTAAAATCGATAAAAAATATTTTCATTTATCCTTCGACGATGGCTTCCGAAACAATTATACCAAAGCATTGCCGATTTTAATTAAACACGCTGTTCCGGCTATTTTTTTTGTTCCTTCTGCTTTAATAGAATCGAACTGGACCGATGCGAAAAAGTATTGCGTCGAGATCGCGGAATACCCTTCAGTTATAGAAATGCTAAAATGGTCCGACTTACGTGAAATGGTTTCGCTGGGGTATGAAATTGGCTCGCACACCCGAACACATGCACGATTTTCTGCAATATCGGGTGATGATTCATTGATGGAGGATGAGATTTATGGCTCAAAACTAGAAATAGAAGAAAATATAGGCAGTGAATGTAAATATATATCTTGGCCTTTTGGGAGATTATCTGACGCCGACGATCATTCACTGAATATGGCCATAAAATCGGGATACACAGCTTGTTTTGGCGCATATCGCGGAACCGTGATTCCTGGAAGAACAAACATTTTTAGAATACCTAGACACCATTTTGAAGTACACTGGCCGATCTCACATATACTGTATTTTGCTCGAGGTAACCGGGAGATTGAGCTATGAGAACTATTATCTTGACTTCAAACGAGGGAGGATTAGCATCAAGGGTGTTTCCAGAACTATCTGAAAATAAAATATGAGTCCAGATTAATAGAACATAACATGGACGACTTTTTGTTTATTGAACTTAAAGCATGAATTGTGCACAAGACTAAATAATTAGATTATAATAATAACGCACTCAATATTAAATGGGTCACATCTTCAAAACATTTGATAGTACATTCATTTTCGGACAATAATCATGAGGGGAAGCGAGTGAAAAGGGCTCTCATTACGGGTATTACTGGGCAAGATGGTGCGTATCTTGCCGAACTTCTCCTTGAAAAAGATTATGAAGTTCACGGCATAAAGCGTCGTTCGAGTTCCTTCAACACCCAGCGAATCGATCACCTCTATCAAGACCCACATGTCGAAGAACAACGATTCCATCTGCACTATGGCGATCTAACTGATTCGACTAATCTGATTCGCATCATACAGGAAGTCCAACCAGACGAGATATATAACTTGGGTGCGCAAAGTCACGTTCAGGTGAGTTTTGACACCCCGGAATACACCGCGAATGCTGACGCAATCGGAGTGTTGCGTTTACTCGAGGCGATCCGCATTCTTGGTCGAGAAAAGCATATCCGTTTTTACCAGGCGTCTACGTCCGAGTTGTTTGGACAAGTTCAGGAATCTCCTCAGACGGAGACAACCAGATTTTATCCACGCTCGCCGTATGGAGTGGCAAAGCTGTATGCATACTGGATAACTGTAAATTATCGCGAAGCGTATGGCATGTATGCTTGTAACGGAATCCTCTTCAATCATGAAAGCCCGAGAAGGGGAGAGACATTCGTAACACGGAAGATCACGATGGCTGCCGCGAACATCAGGCTCGGAAAGCAGGACAAATTGTACTTGGGTAACCTTGATGCAAGTAGAGATTGGGGACATGCAAAGGACTTCGTTAGAGGGATGTGGCTGATGCTACAGCAAGAAGTGCCTAAAGATTATGTGTTAGCAACTGGAAAAATGATCACAGTTCGAGAGTTTTGTCGGATTGCGTTCAGCAGCGCAGGAATTGAATTGGCGTTTGAAGGTTCTGGTCAGGGGGAAGTGGGGAGGAATGTCGCATCTGGCAAAGTAGTTGTAGAAATTGACTCCAGGTATTATCGGCCGGCGGAAGTTGAGCAGCTTCTTGGAGATCCATCCAAAGCCAAGACCGAGTTGGGGTGGACGCCCGAGTATGACCTTGATTCGATGGTAAACGAGATGGTTGAATCAGATCTTCAACTGGCACGCGCTGGAATCAAGTGACATGCCGGTTCAGATGGCGTAGTTTTCGATAGTTTAATTTACGCGGCACATCGTATGCACATTGCGGTAGTTGGAACTGGGTATGTCGGTCTCGTTACAGGTACGTGTCTAGCTGAAATGGGATTTGATGTCACCTGCGTTGACATTGATGAAAGAAAAGTGGAGCCGCTGAAGAAGGGCATTCCAACCATTTACGAGACTGGGTTGGAATTGCTGTTGCGCCGCAATATCAGGGAAAACAGACTAAGTTTTACCACTGATCTTGGCAGCACGGCGCCCGGGTCAGATGTTTTGTTTCTGGCGCTTCCTACTCCTTCGGGGGAGGGTGGATCGGCGGACCTATCCTATATAATGCAAGCAGCTGGTGACTTGGCCGACATATGGGCTGCACGGGAAAATCCTGGATATCACGTTGTAGTGAACAAGAGTACAGTTCCCGTCGGCACGGCGGATATCGTCTGTGAAATACTGAAATCACGAGGCTTAAAACAAGGGGTTCAGTTTGACGTTGTCTCAAATCCCGAATTTCTTCGCGAAGGTGTGGCAATTGCCGACTTTATGAAGCCAGAACGTATTGTTATCGGAACACGATCGGAGCGCGCCGCAGACATTATGCGGGCCCTATACGAGCCTTTTGTTCGACAAGGGAATCCTATTCTTGTAATGGATGAACGATCATCTGAAATGACCAAGTATGCAGCAAACTCGTTTTTAGCAACAAAAATATCGTTTATAAATGAGGTGGCTAATCTCTGTGAGGAGGTAGGTGCAAACGTGGACTACGTCCGAAAGGGAATCGGCCTGGACAGCCGGATTGGGAATCTGTTTCTCTATCCAGGCATCGGATTTGGAGGAAGCTGCTTTCCAAAGGACGTGGAGGCATTTAAAAAGACAGCTGATGAACACGGATACGAGTTCAAGATTCTCGAGGCGGTGCTTTCAGTCAATGACAGACAACGAAAGCAATTTTCGGACAAGATAATCGACAGCTTCGGTGGTTCACTTGAAGGCAAGAAAATTGCAGTATGGGGCCTCGCGTTTAAGGCGCGAACAGATGATGTGCGGGAGTCACCCGCACATTACGTGATTCGTGGACTATTGGATGCAGGTGCCCAAGTACATGCGTTTGATCCCGAAGCCGTTGAGACCTCAAAAGCTGTATTTGGAGACTCCATCTCGTATGGAGCTGAACCTTACGAGGTGTTGGATGGCGCAGATGCACTAGCTGTTCTTACGGAGTGGCACGAATTCCGTCGTCCCGACTTCGATCGAGTGATGTCCTTACTCAACAAACCCACTATATTTGATGGGCGCAATCTTTACAAACCCGACCGGATGAAGGAGCTGGGATTCGAGTATACCTCGGTGGGACGCCCGGGGTATAGTACCTGAGCGAGAGCTCAATCAGAATAGCGGACCTTGGGAAGCACTGTCCCAGGCGTTCCTCCTCACCAAATTTGCTTCAATTAAAGGAGAAAATAGTGGACGATAGAGATATGGCAAGGGTCCTGAAGAATGACGGGGTGCACGTTGTAGACGCATTTAACATGATGAATACACCCTCAATTTCCTTGGAAGAGGTTAAGAAAAAAATGGGCAAACCCCCATGGGCAGCCAGGCTCGTTTACAATGACGTTTTCGGGGGAGTGATGATTTGTCAGAACCCCGGCGAAGGAAATCGTCTTCACTACCATAAAGATGCTGACGAGTGTTGGGTGAGCTATGCCCAAAAGTTGTGTATGGAAGGTTTAGGCAGCGTGTCGTTCTGATGTAATTCCGTCGGTGAATTTGATTCCTTTTTTTACAAGTTGCAATAGGTGCGGTGCATTCAGTTTCCTCCACTTCTTCTGAGCCTCTTTACATAGACGGAAGGCCATTGCAAGAGCTGTTTCTCGGCTCAGACATCCCCTCGTTTTGGCGGTCCTGAGGCGCACGGTCGCGAACGTAGATTCGATCGGATTTGTGCTCCGAAGATGGATCCAGTGTTCTGCCGGAAAGTCATAAAAAGCGAGCAGTTCTTCTCGGTCTTTCACCAGAATCTCTGCTGCTTTCGGATACTTTTGCTGGTAGGCTTTGATGAAAAACAGAAGGGCGCTCTCTGCCTGCTTTTTTGTTTCTGCTGTATAGATCTGCGTGAGGTGACCTTTTGCCTTCTTCTGAACGGACTTGGGCAGGCGGTTGAGCACATTTGCTGTCTTGTGCACCCAACAGCGTGCGGCTCGCGTCTCGGGATAAACTTCTGCGAGAGCACTCCAGAATCCCATGGCTCCATCGGCAACAGCCAGCTTCGGTCCTTGATCCAGCCCGCGGTGCCTCAGCTCCAGGAGCAACTCTCGCCACGACTGCTTGCTCTCGCGAAAGCCGTCCTCGAGTGCTATAAGCTCCTTCCTTCCATCGGCCGTAGCGCCGATCACGACCAGCAGACACAGTTTCTGTTTATCCATGCGTACGTTTACGTGAATACCGTCGGCCCAGAAATAGACGTAGTGCTTCTCCTTCAGGCTCCGCTTTTGCCAGTCTTCGTGCTCCCTTGTCCAAAGCGTCTTCAGGCGCGCAATCGTCGAGGAGGTCAGCCCTGGGGCATCAGGACCAACAAGGGCCGAGAGCGCTGCCTCAAAGCCGCCCGTTGAAACTCCCTTCAGGTACAACCATGGAATGAGAGCCTCAAGCGAGCGGCTCTTGCGGAGGTAGGCTGGTAGTATCGAACTGCGGAAACCGATTCTATCCTCACCCCGACCCGTACGGTCGCGTATGCGGGGCATCTTTACAGCGACCTCCCCGATACCAGTCAAAATCTTCCTCTCTGGCAGATATCCATTGCGAACGATGCGGTGGCGATTCTCTTCGTCGCGCAGGAACTGGTAGCGCTGGCAGAAAGCTTCAACCTCGGCCTCAACGGCTGTGGCCAGCATCTTTGCGGCCCCTGTTCGCAATACTTCTGTCAACACATCCTCTGTGCTATTGTAGTTCTCGTTCTCGTGTGCGTTATTCGTCTTCATGGGCGGTGTATCCTCCAATCTTCGGATTGACAATGACGTAATCATCATCAGGATACGCCGCCTATACCTTTTTCACCCGTACACAACTTTCGGGGTTAACTCACAGGAAGATGACGTCCCTCGCAATGCGTCAAATAGATTGTCTGCCTCAATTGCCTATCCAATTCCTACTGCTGGCATGGTCACGGTACTAATCGAGAATGCCACGATTCGGTCAGGAGAGAGAGTTGATATACGACTTTACGATTCGTTAGGTAGGGCGATTGCCCGAATCGATGAATCGCATATTAATGACCACGTATTGCGTTATGACATGTCCAAGTTTAGTTCTGGTCGATATTGGATTGTCATAAATTCCGTCGACGGAAATCAAGCTATACCGGTCAGAAGTGGTCCTATAAAACTGGACAGGGTCTTAGGTGGAATCTTGCGGATTGATTATGCTGCTTCTTGAAGCGGCTGGTGATTAAAAAATACGTGATCAGGGGTCTTTCTTCCGTGTGAGCTGTGTCGCCTTTCGTTATTGAAGTAGTCGAAGTATACAGCAATGGATTTGCGGGCTTCAGCCACACTGTCATAGGCTTTAAGGTACACCTCTTCATATTTCAGGCTACGCCACAGACGTTCAACGAACACGTTGTCCATCCAGCGTCCTTTGCCATCCATAGAGATTTTGATGTCATGATTCTTCAGCACATCAGTGAAGGCCATCGATGTGAACTGGCTGCCCTGATCCGTATTGAAGATCTCTGGCGCTCCATACACGGCGATTGCTTCTTCGAGAGCTTCCACACAGAAGTCGGTGTCCATCGTATTGGAGATCCGGTGCGAGAGCACCTTGCGGCTGTACCAGTCGATGACGGCGACCAGGTAAACGAATCCCCTTTTCATCGGAATGAATGTGATGTCGCTTGCGTAAACCTGCCGGGGCCGCGTCACGTTGAGCTTACGCAAGAGATACGGATAAATCTTGTGACCTTTTCCCGGAATCGAGGTCCGTTTCTTAGGATAAATGGCAATGAGTCCCATCAGACGCATTAATCGCCGGATTCGATGGCGGCCCACAAAAATACCTCTGTCCTCGAGCGCATCCTTCATGGTGCGCGATCCTCGCGTGGGCCGCTCAAGGTAGAGCTCATCCAGTTTTTTCATCACGGCCAGGTTCTCTTTGCTCTCGCCCACCGGCTTGTAGTAGGCCGTTGAGCGATTCAGCTCCAGCAGATTGCACTGCCGTTTGATGGAGAGGTCGTGGATTGGGTCGATCATTTGGCGGCGCTCACCTACTGGGTGCGACCGAGCGCTTTGGATAAAAAATCCTTCTCCATCGAAAGCTCGCCAATTTTGGCGTGAAGCTCCTTGATCTGGCCCTCCTCGTTGTGCTTTCTGGAATACCCTTTTTCAAAGACCTCTTCAGCGTCCTGAATCAGCTTCTTTTTCCACGTCTGAATCTGGTTCGGATGAACCTGGAACTGGTCTGCCAACTCAGCCATTGTGCGATCTCCTTTGACCGCCGCCAGCGCTACTTTTGCTTTGAATGTGTTGCTGTGGTTTCTTCTTTTGCGACTCATCGTTTGTATCCTTTCTTGAGGGTGATAAGATCGCAAGACTCCACCTTATTTGTTGTTCAGACTGTCCGATGAATCAGGACCATCTCTGTCATTCTTTCGAAATAACCCCACCTACTTCCCTTGTTAACCTAAGTCCTAAAGAGAAAGATCATGAAAAAACTGAGCGCAATAGTCGTGATACTGCTGGTCGGAGCTAGCTATTCCTTTGCACAAGAATTTGGAAAATCACAGGGAACACCCACACATGAATTGTTCCTTCAGGTTCAATCAAGTTCCAACGCAGACAAGATTGAAGTATCCTGGTCTCAAGGCCATACCTCTTCCCCTACTCTAAAGCACACATTAATCAAAGATTCGGGAAGTTTTGAAGATTGGTGCGACAATACGACCAATACTCCAGAATACCACTGGGTTGGAGAGGTTGGTGACACGTTCGGAGCGGGAGAAACCTGCACTGAACGTGATTCATTGGATTACAACGAAATGTATACGCTCAAATTTGAATCATTCGAAAGCAACGTGTCAAAGTACGAAGCAACTTACATGTACTTCAATTGTGCTTCTGGATGGGATTCCACCTTAGCGCTGAAAGAGGAGAATGGATTCTACTGTCTGAAAATGCAAACTGGTGGAAATTATGTCGACCTTACAATTGAGTTGACTTCAGACGGCTTTGGTATGGTGATGACGGATGCAGGCTCAGACGGTTACAAATACATGGAGGACGTCTATGCAGACAGTAAATGGATATTTCCGCATCACGCAGAATATTATTGCGCGAACTCACCCATTAGTCCCACTGGAAACACAGAGATGGTCCTATAAAACTGGACAGGGTCTTAGGTGGAATCTTGCGGATTGATTATGCTGCTTCTTGAAGCGGCTGGTGATTAAAAAATACGTGATCAGGGGTCTTTCTTCCGTGTGAGCTGTGTCGCCTTTCGTTATTGAAGTAGTCGAAGTATACAGCAATGGATTTGCGGGCTTCAGCCACACTGTCATAGGCTTTAAGGTACACCTCTTCATATTTCAGGCTACGCCACAGACGTTCAACGAACACGTTGTCCATCCAGCGTCCTTTGCCATCCATAGAGATTTTGATGTCATGATTCTTCAGCACATCAGTGAAGGCCACGGATGTGAACTGGCTGCCCTGATCCGTATTGAAGATCTCTGGCGCTCCATACACGGCGATTGCTTCTTCGAGAGCTTCCACACAGAAGTCGGTGTCCATCGTATTGGAGATCCGGTGCGAGAGCACCTTGCGGCTGTACCAGTCAATGACGGCGACCAGGTAAACGAATCCCCTTTTCATCGGAATGAATGTGATGTCGCTTGCGTAAACCTGCCGGGGCCGCGTCACGTTGAGCTTACGCAAGAGATACGGATAAATCTTGTGACCTTTTCCCGGAATCGAGGTCCGTTTCTTAGGATAAATGGCAATAAGGCCCATCAGACGCATTAATCGCCGGATTCGATGGCGGCCCACAAAAATACCTCTGTCCTCGAGCGCATCCTTCATGGTGCGCGATCCTCGCGTGGGACGTTCGATGTAGAGCTCATCCAGTTTTTTCATCACGGCCAGGTTCTCCTCGCTCTCGCCCACCGGCTTGTAGTAGGCCGTTGAGCGATTCAGCTCCAGCAGATTGCACTGCCGTTTGATGGAGAGGTCGTGGATTGGGTCGATCATTTGGCGGCGCTCACCTACTGGGTGCGACCGAGCGCTTTGGATAAAAAATCCTTCTCCATCGAAAGCTCGCCAATCTTGGCGCGAAGCTCCTTGATCTGGCCCTCCTCGTTGTGCTTTCTGGAATACCCTTTTTCAAAGACCTCTTCAGCGTCCTGAATCAGCTTCTTTTTCCACGTCTGAATCTGGTTCGGATGAACCTGGAACTGGTCTGCCAACTCAGCCATTGTGCGATCTCCTTTGACCGCCGCCAGCGCTACGTTCGCTTTGAATGTGTTGCTGTGGTTTCTTCTTTTGCGACTCATCGTTTGTATCCTTTCTTGAGGGTGATAAGATCGCAAGACTCCACCTATAATCAGAGCCAGGCTGTCCAGTCAAACGGGACCATCTCTCAGTTCATCAGCCGGCATGGCGGAATGAACAACAATTCTATTGGTACCATGCGGAATTTGAGCATCGATTTCAGCAGTTACAGCATCTTGAGGAACGGGAGCTTCAAGTATCTCTTTCATTTCTGCGCATCCTGTGGTTAGAAGGATGAGCAACAGGGTTGGTAAGGAAGTTTTCATTCTCCTCCTCCAAAAATGACTCCGATACGAAGTGCTGCTAATCCGACATCATCGCCTTCTATAAAAGCTTTGGAATATGTGACTTCCACAAAAGGAGTCGCGTTGCCAGAGACTCGGTACTCCAAGCCTGCTGAAGCCATCATTCCGAAATTGATTTCAGATTCTGATCCAATTAGCTCTACAGATGAAAACAGTTCGGAAGCCTTGAGGTCGCCAATTTTGATTCGGTGTACACCTGCTCCGAGTCCCACATATGGAGTGAATTCAGAATCGTTAGCCAGTTTAAAGATTGCGTGACCCATTGCGCTTAAGGAAGAAAGAGTCCCGCCTGATACATTGGTCACTATTCCAATATTTGTAATCAAAACGATGTCATCATCCAGCGAGAAGCGACTATAGTCACCAGAAAGTCTCAGTGACATCACGGATGAAAGCGGGATATCAATTCCGGCGCTTGTGGCGAAGCCGGGGTTCCAATATTCCTTCACTACATCGGTTTGCGGAACAGCAAGTCCGACGTTTAATCGTATTCCAGCATTTTGTGACTTTGCGGGGGTAACCGCTATAACTAGAATCAATAAAACTGGGAGATAGCGCATTCTTTCAAAATCCTCGTCTATTCACTGTGATACATATACAACCTCCCGAACGTACGCTATTTGTGATGTTTATACAACAATCCCTTGTGTTTTATCAGGATAACTTGCCCTCAAGAGGTTATTCCTGTGAGCCGAGAGTCCGAAGCATTTGGTGCTGTTGTGAAAAGGATGAGAGCTGAAAAAGAGCTCTCACAAGAGACGCTTTCCTTTGAAAGTGGGCTTGACCGAACCTATCTATCTTTTCTTGAGCGTGGTAAGCACAGTCCCACGATTGATACTATTTTTCGTATTTCTCGTGGCTTTGATGTGCCTGTAAGCGAAATGATGCGTGCTGTTGAAGAGCATCTGAATCGGTAGAGTATTACCGGTAGGTGCATTCTTGAGAACGAAGTCGGGTGGGGTATCCACAGAAGTCCCTAACGTCCCCGAAGTCCTAAATGCTATGCTGAGAATCAATTGATCTCAACATTTCAAATGTCATTTGACAATCGGCAGATCTACCTCGGCGCATTAGCCTAACACGGCACATGCATCCGTCTTAGTTCTTCTCTTCTTCAGATTAGTATTGGGTGGCGAGGGTTTACTCGCTAATTCTTCGCATCATGTCTCCACGATTACCCAACTATTTAAAAACCCACCGATTGCGTTCTGGATTGACCCAGAGAGAAGTTGCAAGTCTGTTGAATTGTGAACATGGGACGGCGATTTCTAGATATGAGAGAAGAAACAGGCTACCGACGCTCCGAACTGCACTTGCATTGGAAGTTGTCTTCGGAACTCCTCTTTCAGAGCTCTATGCAGGAGTCAGAGAGGAAATGGAACGCATGGTCAGAAGACGTGCTGAAGATCTTTTTGACTCTCTGTGTTGCCTCCAGGAGGAGTTAACCCCGAAAGTTGTGTACGGGTGAAAAAGGTATAGGCGGCGTATCCTGATGATGATTACGTCATTGTCAATCCGAAGATTGGAGGATACACCGCCCATGAAGACGAATAACGCACACGAGAACGAGAACTACAATAGCACAGAGGATGTGTTGACAGAAGTATTGCGAACAGGGGCCGCAAAGATGCTGGCCACAGCCGTTGAGGCCGAGGTTGAAGCTTTCTGCCAGCGCTACCAGTTCCTGCGCGACGAAGAGAATCGCCACCGCATCGTTCGCAATGGATATCTGCCAGAGAGGAAGATTTTGACTGGTATCGGGGAGGTCGCTGTAAAGATGCCCCGCATACGCGACCGTACGGGTCGGGGTGAGGATAGAATCGGTTTCCGCAGTTCGATACTACCAGCCTACCTCCGCAAGAGCCGCTCGCTTGAGGCTCTCATTCCATGGTTGTACCTGAAGGGAGTTTCAACGGGCGGCTTTGAGGCAGCGCTCTCGGCCCTTGTTGGTCCTGATGCCCCAGGGCTGACCTCCTCGACGATTGCGCGCCTGAAGACGCTTTGGACAAGGGAGCACGAAGACTGGCAAAAGCGGAGCCTGAAGGAGAAGCACTACGTCTATTTCTGGGCCGACGGTATTCACGTAAACGTACGCATGGATAAACAGAAACTGTGTCTGCTGGTCGTGATCGGCGCTACGGCCGATGGAAGGAAGGAGCTTATAGCACTCGAGGACGGCTTTCGCGAGAGCAAGCAGTCGTGGCGAGAGTTGCTCCTGGAGCTGAGGCACCGCGGGCTGGATCAAGGACCGAAGCTGGCTGTTGCCGATGGAGCCATGGGATTCTGGAGTGCTCTCGCAGAAGTTTATCCCGAGACGCGAGCCGCACGCTGTTGGGTGCACAAGACAGCAAATGTGCTCAACCGCCTGCCCAAGTCCGTTCAGAAGAAGGCAAAAGGTCACCTCACGCAGATCTATACAGCAGAAACAAAAAAGCAGGCAGAGAGCGCCCTTCTGTTTTTCATCAAAGCCTACCAGCAAAAGTATCCGAAAGCAGCAGAGATTCTGGTGAAAGACCGAGAAGAACTGCTCGCTTTTTATGACTTTCCGGCAGAACACTGGATCCATCTTCGGAGCACAAATCCGATCGAATCTACGTTCGCGACCGTGCGCCTCAGGACCGCCAAAACGAGGGGATGTCTGAGCCGAGAAACAGCTCTTGCAATGGCCTTCCGTCTATGTAAAGAGGCTCAGAAGAAGTGGAGGAAACTGAATGCACCGCACCTATTGCAACTTGTAAAAAAAGGAATCAAATTCACCGACGGAATTACATCAGAACGACACGCTGCCTAAACCTTCCATACACAACTTTTGGGCATAGCTCCCAGTGCAAGCGGCAGTGCCCCAGACTGTGACAATAAAGCTGCAATTTGTAGCGCCCTAGGATGTCAGAGATGGTCCTATAAAACTGGACAGGGTCTTAGGTGGAATCTTGCGGATTGATTATGCTGCTTCTTGAAGCGGCTGGTGATTAAAAAATACGTGATCAGGGGTCTTTCTTCCATGTGAGCTGTGTCGCCTTTCGTTATTGAAGTAGTCGAAGTATACAGCAATGGATTTGCGGGCTTCAGCCACACTGTCATAGGCTTTAAGGTACACCTCTTCATATTTCAGGCTTCTCCAGAGTCTCTCGATGAAGACATTGTCCATCCAGCGTCTTTTGCCATCCATAGAGATTTTGATGTCATGATTCTTCAGCACATCAGTGAAGGCCATCGATGTGAACTGGCTGCCCTGATCCGTATTGAAGATCTCTGGCGCTCCATACACGGCGATTGCTTCTTCGAGCGCTTCCACACAGAAGTCGGTGTCCATCGTATTGGAGATCCGGCGTGAGAGTACTTTTCGGCTGTACCAGTCGATGACGGCGACCAGGTAAACGAATCCCCTTTTCATCGGAATGAATGTGATGTCGCTTGCGTAAACCTGCCGGGGCCGCGTCACGTTGAGCTTACGCAAGAGATACGGATAAATCTTGTGACCTTTTCCCGGAATCGAGGTCCGTTTCTTAGGATAAATGGCAATAAGGCCCATCAGACGCATTAATCGCCGGATTCGATGGCGGCCCACAAAAATACCTCTGTCCTCGAGCGCATCCTTCATGGTGCGCGATCCTCGCGTGGGACGTTCGATGTAGAGCTCATCCAGTTTTTTCATCACGGCCAGGTTCTCTTTGCTCTCGCCCACCGGCTTGTAGTAGGCCGTTGAGCGATTCAGCTCCAGCAGATTGCACTGCCGTTTGATGGAGAGGTCGTGGATTGGGTCGATCATTTGGCGGCGCTCACCTACTGGGTGCGACCGAGCGCTTTGGATAAAAAATCCTTCTCCATCGAAAGCTCGCCAATTTTGGCGTGAAGCTCCTTGATCTGGCCCTCCTCGTTGTGCTTTCTGGAATGCCCTTTTTCAAAGACCTCTTCAGCGTCCTGAATCAGCTTCTTTTTCCACGTCTGAATCTGGTTCGGATGAACCTGGAACTGGTCTGCCAACTCAGCCATTGTGCGATCTCCTTTGACCGCCGCCACCGCTACTTTCGCTTTGAATGTGTTGCTGTGGTTTCTTCTTTTGCGACTCATCGTTTGTATCCTTTCTTGAGGGTGATAAGATCGCAAGACTCCACCTTATTTGTTGTTCAGACTGTCCGATGAATCAGGACCATCTCTGTCAGGGCGGATCAGTACCATGTGCATTCGTGGAATGCGAGGGCGAACCGGGGACATTTTATTGCATGACGTACTGGTATTAATCTGACAGTATTTAACGGGGTGGAAACAACGTCAGCGAATGAAACTGTAGAATCGACAGTAAATATTTGCTGGCGTTGTTTACGCTTACACGTTGTACATAACATCAATAATCCAAGATATATTTGGTATGATTAAGCGTAAATGGAGCTACGGAATCATCCGGTACTCGTACCTCTTTGCATTTCTTGTCGCAGGCGTAGGTTGCAGTCCATCCCATTCGAGAGATGAAGAAGCGTCTAGTGGCAATGAACTGGTACTATCTCTTGAAGATGTCCTAACCGAAATCCAGCAACCGGGTTCGAAATTGACTCGCGTATTTGAAACGGAGATTGAGCGTGAAAGTGAATTTAGATTGACCGATTCCACTGGAATCGCATTAATTGAATTGATAAAACAAGTAGACGATAACCACTTTATTGTCAGTGATCCAACCCAAGCTAACGTATTTAGATTGAACGCAGAGTACAACGTAGTTACTGAATATAGTTCTGGCGCTGGTGCAGGTCCTGGCCAATTACTAAATCCTACGAGCATCGCGATCGATATAAACAATAATGTTTACATCGGCGACAGTATGAACCTAAAGATCGAAATTTACACACAAGATGGAAGACATATTAAGTCCTTACCTCTTGATCGACCACCATTTAGAATATCAATAGTCGGTGATGTGATGGTCGTCACATTATTCGATAGAGAGAATCTCTTTAGAATATATTCAATAGATAATGTTCTAACGGACTCAGAACCATCATTTACTTCACTTGTTAAACCGTTTGCGCCAGATGCCAGAATGTTTACATTACTAGCAGCTGGTGACTTAGCTGTATCAAACAATGTCATTGTACATGCGTTAACATTTATTCCGGCACTCGTATTAATCGATATGACCGCTTCCACAATTAAAATAATGCCAACTATTGATAATCAATCTGCAAAAATGTCGATAGACACATTTTTTCCACCAATCGAAGGCCCGACGAGGGCACCTACAAAGCATTATAGTGGTCCCGTATTTGTGGAGTCAGACACTATTTATGTTCAATCTAGAGCGATTAGTGACAGAAGCCTTACAATAATAGATCGGTACACCATGGACGGAGACTACCTAAGTTCAATTAAAATTAATTCCTCAGGAAATAGCATAGGCGTTTGGAAAAGTGAACTTATTGTAGCATCTGAAAGTGGACAAGTCCTTGAACGATTTCGATTTTGAAGGATTGAGAGCTCAAAATAGTCCGCTGAAAAGGGTCAGCCCCAACTCCAGGTTCAGGATCATTCTTCTGGTTGGACTGAAAAAATACAGTAGTGGACGTTCCAATAGTCGCAAAAGTCAAATGCCCGACGCTTAATTATAATATTTTAACCATGTCGAGTGTATCTGTGTGTGGAGCTATGCCCAAAAGTTGTGTATGGAAGGTTTAGGCAGCGTGTCGTTCTGATGTAATTCCGTCGGTGAATTTGATTCCTTTTTTTACAAGTTGCAATAGGTGCGGTGCATTCAGTTTCCTCCACTTCTTCTGAGCCTCTTTACATAGACGGAAGGCCATTGCAAGAGCTGTTTCTCGGCTCAGACATCCCCTCGTTTTGGCGGTCCTGAGGCGCACGGTCGCGAACGTAGATTCGATCGGATTTGTGCTCCGAAGATGGATCCAGTGTTCTGCCGGAAAGTCATAAAAAGCGAGCAGTTCTTCTCGGTCTTTCACCAGAATCTCTGCTGCTTTCGGATACTTTTGCTGGTAGGCTTTGATGAAAAACAGAAGGGCGCTCTCTGCCTGCTTTTTTGTTTCTGCTGTATAGATCTGCGTGAGGTGACCTTTTGCCTTCTTCTGAACGGACTTGGGCAGGCGGTTGAGCACATTTGCTGTCTTGTGCACCCAACAGCGTGCGGCTCGCGTCTCGGGATAAACTTCTGCGAGAGCACTCCAGAATCCCATGGCTCCATCGGCAACAGCCAGCTTCGGTCCTTGATCCAGCCCGCGGTGCCTCAGCTCCAGGAGCAACTCTCGCCACGACTGCTTGCTCTCGCGAAAGCCGTCCTCGAGTGCTATAAGCTCCTTCCTTCCATCGGCCGTAGCGCCGATCACGACCAGCAGACACAGTTTCTGTTTATCCATGCGTACGTTTACGTGAATACCGTCGGCCCAGAAATAGACGTAGTGCTTCTCCTTCAGGCTCCGCTTTTGCCAGTCTTCGTGCTCCCTTGTCCAAAGCGTCTTCAGGCGCGCAATCGTCGAGGAGGTCAGCCCTGGGGCATCAGGACCAACAAGGGCCGAGAGCGCTGCCTCAAAGCCGCCCGTTGAAACTCCCTTCAGGTACAACCATGGAATGAGAGCCTCAAGCGAGCGGCTCTTGCGGAGGTAGGCTGGTAGTATCGAACTGCGGAAACCGATTCTATCCTCACCCCGACCCGTACGGTCGCGTATGCGGGGCATCTTTACAGCGACCTCCCCGATACCAGTCAAAATCTTCCTCTCTGGCAGATATCCATTGCGAACGATGCGGTGGCGATTCTCTTCGTCGCGCAGGAACTGGTAGCGCTGGCAGAAAGCTTCAACCTCGGCCTCAACGGCTGTGGCCAGCATCTTTGCGGCCCCTGTTCGCAATACTTCTGTCAACACATCCTCTGTGCTATTGTAGTTCTCGTTCTCGTGTGCGTTATTCGTCTTCATGGGCGGTGTATCCTCCAATCTTCGGATTGACAATGACGTAATCATCATCAGGATACGCCGCCTATACCTTTTTCACCCGTACACAACTTTCGGGGTTAACTCATCTGTGTTCACCAGTGTATTAGGAACCGTTCACTGCGATATATAATTGGAGAGCCGAAAAGGCGCTGTATAGTGGTGAAACAGAGATGGTCCTATAAAACTGGACAGGGTCTTAGGTGGAATCTTGCGGATTGATTATGCTGCTTCTTGAAGCGGCTGGTGATTAAAAAATACGTGATCAGGGGTCTTTCTTCCGTGTGAGCTGTGTCGCCTTTCGTTATTGAAGTAGTCGAAGTATACAGCAATGGATTTGCGGGCTTCAGCCACACTGTCATAGGCTTTAAGGTACACCTCTTCATATTTCAGGCTACGCCACAGACGTTCAACGAACACGTTGTCCATCCAGCGTCCTTTGCCATCCATAGAGATTTTGATGTCATGATTCTTCAGCACATCAGTAAAGGCCACGGGTGTGAACTGGCTGCCCTGATCCGTATTGAAGATCTCTGGCGCTCCATACACGGCGATTGCTTCTTCGAGCGCTTCCACACAGAAGTCGGTGTCCATCGTATTGGAGATCCGGCGCGAGAGCACCTTGCGGCTGTACCAGTCGATGACGGCGACCAGGTAAACGAATCCCCTTTTCATCGGAATGAATGTGATGTCGCTTGCGTAAACCTGCCGGGGCCGCGTCACGTTGAGCTTACGCAAGAGATACGGATAAATCTTGTGACCTTTTCCCGGAATCGAGGTCCGTTTCTTAGGATAAATGGCAATAAGGCCCATCAGACGCATTAATCGCCGGATTCGATGGCGGCCCACAAAAATACCTCTGTCCTCGAGCGCATCCTTCATGGTGCGCGATCCTCGCGTGGGACGTTCGATGTAGAGCTCATCCAGTTTTTTCATCACGGCCAGGTTCTCTTTGCTCTCGTCCACCGGCTTGTAATAGGCCGTTGAGCGGTTCAGCTCCAGCAGATTGCACTGCCGTTTGATGGAGAGGTCGTGGATTGGGTCGATCATTTGGCGGCGCTCACCTACTGGGTGCGACCGAGCGCTTTGGATAAAAAATCCTTCTCCATCGAAAGCTCGCCAATCTTGGCGCGAAGCTCCTTGATCTGGCCCTCCTCGTTGTGCTTTCTGGAATACCCTTTTTCAAAGACCTCTTCAGCGTCCTGAATCAGCTTCTTTTTCCACGTCTGAATCTGGTTCGGGTGAACCTGGAATTGGTCTGCCAACTCGGCCATCGTGCGGTCTCCCTTAACCGCCGCCAGTGCTACTTTTGCTTTGAAGGCATTGCTGTGATTTCTTCTTTTGCGACTCATCGTTTGTATCCTTTCTTGAGGGTGATAAGATCGCAAGATTCCACCTATAATCAGAGCCAGGCTGTCCAGTCAAACGGGACCATCTCTCCCCACGCGATAGACAGTCCCGATGGGTGCGATATATGCGGTATGTGGGGAGAAGAGCCCTGTGACTGCGAATGGGATGAGGACTGATAATGACCCAAACACAGATAGCGGAAAGAACGATGAGCGATAGAAGCCCTCGAATCAATATTGAGCTAATGGCGAAACTCACGGGAGAATCGCGCCCTGATTTTACCGAGGAACAGGCAATGGCGGTGGCACGGATTTGTAATCTGATGGACTGTGATAAACGAGAATTGCCGTGTAGCGATTCAGCCTTCGATATCATAGCTGATCTTGCAACCCTCCCCACCCAACCGGGGATAACGATAGAGGATGCGGAAGGAATGGGATTTCACGTTTGGATTGATTGCCCACACTGCGAGGGCGATGCCTGCAAAGCCTGTGAAGGTGATGGTGGTGGTCTGGTGAAAGTCATCTCCATAGACCAGTTCATATCCCGACTCTGAGCTATGCCCAAAAGTTGTGTATGGAAGGTTTAGGCAGCGTGTCGTTCTGATGTAATTCCGTCGGTGAATTTGATTCCTTTTTTTACAAGTTGCAATAGGTGCGGTGCATTCAGTTTCCTCCACTTCTTCTGAGCCTCTTTACATAGACGGAAGGCCATTGCAAGAGCTGTTTCTCGGCTCAGACATCCCCTCGTTTTGGCGGTCCTGAGGCGCACGGTCGCGAACGTAGATTCGATCGGATTTGTGCTCCGAAGATGGATCCAGTGTTCTGCCGGAAAGTCATAAAAAGCGAGCAGTTCTTCTCGGTCTTTCACCAGAATCTCTGCTGCTTTCGGATACTTTTGCTGGTAGGCTTTGATGAAAAACAGAAGGGCGCTCTCTGCCTGCTTTTTTGTTTCTGCTGTATAGATCTGCGTGAGGTGACCTTTTGCCTTCTTCTGAACGGACTTGGGCAGGCGGTTGAGCACATTTGCTGTCTTGTGCACCCAACAGCGTGCGGCTCGCGTCTCGGGATAAACTTCTGCGAGAGCACTCCAGAATCCCATGGCTCCATCGGCAACAGCCAGCTTCGGTCCTTGATCCAGCCCGCGGTGCCTCAGCTCCAGGAGCAACTCTCGCCACGACTGCTTGCTCTCGCGAAAGCCGTCCTCGAGTGCTATAAGCTCCTTCCTTCCATCGGCCGTAGCGCCGATCACGACCAGCAGACACAGTTTCTGTTTATCCATGCGTACGTTTACGTGAATACCGTCGGCCCAGAAATAGACGTAGTGCTTCTCCTTCAGGCTCCGCTTTTGCCAGTCTTCGTGCTCCCTTGTCCAAAGCGTCTTCAGGCGCGCAATCGTCGAGGAGGTCAGCCCTGGGGCATCAGGACCAACAAGGGCCGAGAGCGCTGCCTCAAAGCCGCCCGTTGAAACTCCCTTCAGGTACAACCATGGAATGAGAGCCTCAAGCGAGCGGCTCTTGCGGAGGTAGGCTGGTAGTATCGAACTGCGGAAACCGATTCTATCCTCACCCCGACCCGTACGGTCGCGTATGCGGGGCATCTTTACAGCGACCTCCCCGATACCAGTCAAAATCTTCCTCTCTGGCAGATATCCATTGCGAACGATGCGGTGGCGATTCTCTTCGTCGCGCAGGAACTGGTAGCGCTGGCAGAAAGCTTCAACCTCGGCCTCAACGGCTGTGGCCAGCATCTTTGCGGCCCCTGTTCGCAATACTTCTGTCAACACATCCTCTGTGCTATTGTAGTTCTCGTTCTCGTGTGCGTTATTCGTCTTCATGGGCGGTGTATCCTCCAATCTTCGGATTGACAATGACGTAATCATCATCAGGATACGCCGCCTATACCTTTTTCACCCGTACACAACTTTCGGGGTTAACTCCCCGACTCTCCGAACTCACCCCAGCGACCACAACCCAAACCACATATCCAGCATCGCACCCCAAGCCATCAACGACCAATATCCCGAAAGGAGAATGATACCGTTCCCCAGATTTCTACTTCACCATGTGGACGACCTGAAGCCGACACGACGGGGTGCTCGTAAGGCCAGTAACTACCCGTTCTGAGATCGTCTACGACAGCGATACGCCTTCGTGGACCCTCGAACAGGAGAAATGGGAGTTCTATTTCTGGACGCTGGCCATCCTGTTGGGCATCCTCCCGGCGCTCGTCTGCCAGATTCCTGCGCTCCGGACTCGGATCGAGATCCACAGCCATGCCGTGGAGGGCCGCGCGTATCACAGAGCGCCGAGGAGACACACCTCGGGAGCCGAGGCCAGAATCAAGGTCGTCCAGTGGATCAACAGGGAAGCTCGCGGCATGATCAAGCACTACCTCTACCTCAGACGCTGGGAGACAGACGAGATCGAGAGGCGTCTAAGGAAGGCGATATTAAAATGAGCAAAGCACAAAAAAGGTGGGGCTGGCATCATCAAGACTGACGAAGCCCTGAAACTCATCGAAGTGTATAAATCGGCATTCTTAAAGGCGTATGAATGCGATGTGCACGTTACGCTTTTTAGTGGAGGATGGATTCGGGCAAAAGTTTTTCACATCGGATCAGAGTGGAAATTCAGGACAACCGAATTACAAGAGTATATCGACTATCTGAACGAGCGCCCAGCCACCACTGAGTATTGACCGGGCTACAATTCGAGAAATGGCGTGTCCATGAACCGGGTGCCTGTTGAGAGGTCGCGAACTGACAGGTGCGCGGCCCTTCTCCTTTTACTGGCGCTAAACTGTGAATTTGTTTTCCCGTTCGTGTCGTGATTTTCCCTCGCTCCACGTTTTTGCCCGTGAGGGCAACATCAAAACAGGGGAAAATCTCCACCCTGAAAATACGCAGAATCACGTATACTAATCGGTGCACTAGCCCTATGCGGCGCAATGATTTATGTTGTATGATATTGCCCTGCACCTGCCTGTGCCGTGGAGATATGCAGGTGGCCCGCCAATGTTAAACGCGATTACCGATCATACTAAGTAGGGTCGGCCTCTCACCATCTGTCTGATGACAGAGAGTGCGCTTTATTCGCGTTTAGCGTAGGCGGGGCCGACCCTTTTCTGCGCTCCTACGTGATTCCCACCAGGTAGGAGCAAAATCGTTAACAGTACCTCGCTCGCATTCGTTATCGACCGCTACTAATGGAAAGGAAGTCCTTAACCCGTTATCAGTCCACGACTAGGAAAGTGCGATGCGTAGCAAGAATACACGACGGGCATCCTGGCTCGTTCGCGGCAGGGATGCCAAACCACGAAGAATAGATCATTTCGGAAGAGCGGCCCGCTCTGTAAATGAATATCCGCGAATACAAGGGTCCGAGATCGAGCGTGAATGCCTGAGGGGTTCGCGATGATTGACCTGAATACCGCCCTTCTCGTTTGGACGATTCTAGGCCTTCCCGCAATGATCAATATAACCGGCCCACTTCGCGACTGGAGTACGCGCACCGCCTTCTGGCGCTACATGGGCGCGTGTTTTCTAGCATGGCTCGCAGGGCCACTCATCCTGCTTACGATCGGAATCCTAAAGCGCCCCGATTAGGCGGTAACCCTCGATCTGGCGAACTATTCAGCGGGCAGAGGGCGAATAAAAACGACTTGTCAACAAGAAGTCCCTACTCGTTTTCCACATCTTACCCAGCGCAATAGGGCCCGTAGCCGCCCTGGCGGCGTTTTCGTTCGTAGTCGGACAAGAATGGGCGCGTCAGACTTACCAACAACAATTCACTTGAGGCCGGTACCATACTTATATTGTGGGCATAGTGACTGCAAAGCTGCTGAATGACGTGGACGCTTCCATGAATGAGGACTCGTGGAGAGTCCACACCGCAACTGCGGATTTATTCAGTAAACGATGGAGGTTTCCTGTGAAAGGAAGACACCCACCGCGCAGCCGACCCACAGGGGCCGAACGAGAAAAAGTGCAACTAGGTAGCAGCCTAGTGCACTTTCTGACGGCGCTCTGCGAAATGGTGAGCGCATTTTTGAAGTCATAAACCCGGATAGCGGACCGGGGGCCTTCGGGCCCTCGGGCCTTCCGGTTATCGCAAATATCGGCCGCTCGCGCGAGGTTTCAAAGACTCAACCTCCGATAAATGTGGCGACGTGCGATTCGGTAACGTTACGCGCGTTCGGCCCTCGATAATTCACAAAGCGCGCGCTTGCTCCGGCTTCATTGCCGCCTGAAACGAATCGTTGACCTGGCGCTGGCGGGGCTCGTAGTAGACCTGCGTAGTCGCAGGGTGTGAGTGGCCCATGAAGCGCTGCAAGAGCTGCTCGGGCATTCCCTGGTCGGCCAGGTGCTGGGCAATGGTGTGGCGAAGCAGATGCGGATAGACGTTCTTCTGGATCCCGGCCTCGCTCGCTACCTCTTTTACGATCTGTTGAGTGCGCCGGACAGAGTATCCACCGCCTCGGGGCGAGAGAAACAGCGGTCCCGACTCGCGACGCCCGATATGAAGTCTGAGCTGATCGCTCAGGCTCGCCAGAATTGGAACGTCGCGGTCTACACCTCCTTTGTCGTTTCTCAGACGGATGAGATTGCCGGTGAGGTCCACATCGGCTACGTCAATGCGCGTGAAAGCCGATACCCGGCTTCCGGTTTCAAGGAGGACGCGCACCATGAGTCCGCGCACTCCGTCGCGCACTCCGTAGGCGGCCCGGAGCAGGCGCTCTGTTTCATCCTGGCTCAATCGCTCGACCGATTTAGAGGCCGCCCTGGGAGCAACCAGACCGCACATAGATCGCGCGTCGGCGAAAAGCCGTTTCGTCTGCTGATACGAGTAGCCGCCCTTTCGGAGGATGGCTGCAATCGCTTTTGCGTCGCGATCAGTTTTAGTCATTCACAATACTCCCAACAGGATCATCTCGACCTTCTGTTGAATCACGGTCTTGAACGTGCTCGTGGGCAGCCCCAACCAGTGATTCACCGAATCGTTTAATTCAAGCAGCCGGTCAACAACATAATCGGTCTCCACGGCGCCGCTCACCCGCAATACATGCAGAGTTCTTCGAACCCTTTTCGAAAGATGATCACGCTCAATAAAAATATGTGCTACTTGCTTTACGTCCTGATCGTGGCTCATACTAGCTGTAACTCTCGATGCCCAAGGTGATCAACACGTTCGCCAGGCAATATGCTTCCACATCGTCACCCAGACTTACGATACTGCCAAGATCATACTTCCCCCTAAGCTCACCTCTCACTTGCAATAGGTCCCGCCGCACCTGGTGAGTATCGATCTGGCCATTCTCGGAAACTGGAACATAGCTGCGGTAGACATCTTGCGGTTCTTCCATGTCTGGTCGATAGGAAATTAAGACAGCAATCATGCGCTCCGAGTCTCGTATCGCGTAAAGACGGGACTCAGGTGTTATCTGCACGGCTTCTATGGTCGACTTGGTGGGCCCAGGCATATTCGAATCTCGTTGGTTACTGCGATCGCTGATTGCGCATTTATCTTTTGGCACCGCAATAGATCGGCATTTCGGGGTCAAACGGCATTAGATTGTCCCCAATTTACCCACTTTATTGCGTGGTCTATACAGTGTGCGCAATCGAAAAAGCCGGTCCCCATGAGAAGGGGACCGGCTTGCCGAGTTCGTCACGCTTCGCGTCGCGCCGACTCTGTTTTAGAAGTAGAATGGTCAGCACCACCACGATCATTTCGAGGCTGGTGCTCAGAAGCAATACTGCTTCAATCATAGCATTGTCTAACGATTCCTCCTGAACCGCGCGCGTTGCACAGCCACGGTTCACAAATAATTACGTTGCGGCGTCGAGCGAAGTTTCGGCATTACTTCCTGAACACAAGAGCCAGACCTTCTGAAATCAGGGTTAGATCATTGCCGCTGATTGATCCAGTTTCTGAGGTTCCGTCCGAATACGTAAAAGTGAAAGCAGTGTTGTTGTTGGTGTAGGTGCCGGTCTGAGATACCGTTTCCGTCGTTACGCCTCCGCTTTCCGTTAGTCTTGCGGTAGCGCTGCTAGAAAAGGTTTGATCGGCGTTGATTCGAATATTCCCGGCGGTTATTTCAACCGTGTCGTTGAGCACTTGGACAATAATAGCAGGGAGTGGCTGTCCCTCAACAGAGATGAGTAAGTAGTTGCCAGTAAAGCTAGACCCCTGATTTGAATCTCCTCCGGAGTCACAACCTGCTATGCAAATTGCGATGACTACCACAAATAGTTTAGATAATCGCATCGTTTGGCCCTCTTCGTTGCTGCCACCCATGCTACCACACAATATTGAGTGAATCAATAAGGCTATTTACCCCAACGAAGACCGATGATCGTCTCCGGCCCGCCCATTTCGTGGTCTCCTCAGTGTGCGAACTAGAAAAGCCGCCCCTCCGAAGAAAGGCGGCTTTGTGATTAGCCTGGATTGTATTGGATGGGAAAATCCCATTCTGCTATCGTCCCCACTGAGTCCATAGGATAGCCCTTGTCAACGATCTCGACTTTTAGTTCCTCAAGAACTAAAGTGAGTATGGCACAAACGTCATTTCTCTGAAATAAGGCAAGCGCAGCATCCCCTCTCACCGCCGATCTTGACAGGTGCGGATTTCGATCTATAGCATCATGGTCCAGTAGATTCATGTCCTTGATCTCTCCTAGCCAAGAGGCCATTTCGATGGTCCCATCTAGTATCATGCGCAACTTACACAGGGCGTCGATGTTATAGCTTCTCCCATTGATAGTCATGGCATACCTCATGTTTTGATTTCAATGAACGAGACGGCGACGGGCGTAATCCTGCCGCCGTTTCTCTTTATACGCGCTGGTATCGGCTATGTTCCTTTTAACTCCTTGTTACACAGTGTATTAGACCAATTTCGCTGAATTAATCGGCGTTTCTGGCTAATGGGAGGGGATGAAAATTTATTTACCAGGTAACGACGCATTCACACCTCAAAATAAAACGGGGAGCCCGCCGCCAGGTAGGCTCCCCGAAACCACTCGGTACGGATGAAACCGAGCGGCTATGCACCTCCCCTCCCTCTGGGAGACCAGGCGCAGTGTCAGTGTCAGCGCGCGACGAACACTCCTGCGAGCGCCCCAGCCGAAATAATGGCTCCGTATTTGTAGAACCTCATCCAGCGCAGTTTGCGCTCCAGCAATCGGGTGATTTCCTCGTGATTTCGGATGGCGTCGCCGTCGAGGCGAATCATGGCTTGTAGGTCGATGGCCTGCCTGCGGTAAGCCGCTTCTTGAAGGGCTGTCCACGCCAGTAGAGGATCGATTACCTGCACGTCTCTCCGAACGGTTAATCGCATGTACTCCTGGTAGCGGGGCAGAACCGCCGTGACGACGTGTAGGTAGTCGCTTGCAGCCGAGCGAGGCATCCAGAAGCCCACGCGACCTTCAACCTCAACGACCCGTACCGAGTCAGCGGCGGGCGGTGAGGCGCCCTCCTGGCCCGTAGAGGGCATCGGTAAGAAGGCGAGCAAGAGTAGTGTCTGAAACACTCGCATAGCGCGGTCCTGGTTTAGAAATCAGTTCAATATCAGCTCTCAACACTTCGATCTGAGCGGCGAGTAGTCGGTGTCGCGATCGTAAAAGGATGATCGTTTCGAAGTTGCTGGCCAGTGAGTCTGCCCTTACGCTCACGGCGCGGCCCAAAGAATCGCGCTCAAGCGTGATGGCATCGATCTGCGTGCGCAACTCGGCCACTTGCTCGCTCGTGCTCGGTCCCTGAGCACGCCCAACGAAAAAGGCCCCGATCAGGAGCGCGATCAATATCAGTGGATACGCAGCCTTGTTCATTCTCCAGCGAATCGGTGAGGGGGTAGATTCGTTGCAGTGGTTTTTGCGCCAGGAGGCAAGTCATCAACCTTCACACTGCGCGTAACCGTCGCCTCGTTACCATCGGCGTCGATTTCGTCCGATTCGTAGGTTGACTCAAGAACGCGGCCCTTAATCGCGGCAGGGAGATAGTCGAAGGTCTCGGAAACCAACTCTCCAGGAAGATCCTCGCTCGATGCGCGGTTCACGTGGTAAAAAAGGTCCAAATCGGTGCTCCCAACAAGAACAGCGTCGAACCTAGCAGCAAGCTGCTCGTTGGTAGGCGTCAATTCTCCATCCTGAGCCGCGTCAACGAGCAATCTTGCTTCGATGCGACTGATTTTTCGAATATGTGACATGTTTTATTACTTGGCTTCGCGGAGCGTCCTGGTCCGCTGAGGATTCAGGCTAGGAGCGCAGCAACGTGCGCATGACTGCTGGAGTGATAACGCCCCGGACGACGAGGAAGGCTTTTAACACCCACGCGTTGTTTCCGGTGTCGTTGGCGACGCCCGTTGCAGGGTCGGGAATGAATGCCGCTCCCGGCACATCGTTTAAGGCCGCGCTGACTTCTTGGGTGTCGTCGACGTGAAGAACACCGTTTACGGGTCCGTACTGAAACGTGTAGTCGTAGGCTTCTTCCCCGTCAATCGTCTCAGTCACGCCGATATAATTTTGAGCCGCGGCGCCATTGGCAGCGACGGTCGCCTGCATGACTTTGGTGTTTCGCTGCACAATCGAAAAACGATATTCGCCGATGTCAGCGGTGCCGCCGATGTTGAGCATTGTTGACGCGATGGGCGCGGCGCATTTGGATACTGCTTGAGCAAAAACCGTGAAGCCAGTCTCGAAGGTTTTGGTGAAGGGAAGGTCAATACTATCCGCATTCCTCGTCACAGCCGATCCAGAGGTTGGAATGTAGCTCGTGGGGCAGCCCCCAAGCTCGGACTGCATACCCCAGCAATAGACACCCGAAGAATCATCTCCGCCATACGAGAACGTGCCATCACCACTGGCCAGGTATAGAGTTTGCTGACACGCTCCGCCAGAGGTTGTCGCGGCGATCCAGCACCTGTACCACCCGTTTCCCCAATCCTCTATTCCAAAGGCCTCCGGTCCAGCGCCGTGATCGAGTCCTGCAACGCCGTTGGTCAGATCGAAATACTTACCCACATTCGGACCGGTCATCACGAGAAGTATCCACGTCCGGCCAGCAGCCTTCACAAACACGCTCTGAGTGTGAGTTGAAAGTGGAGAGCCTTCTGCCCACACGCCATTGGCAAAATGTGTTCCACCACCGCTATCCTCAACGAGCTTGTCAGCGGTGAGCGTCCCGTCGAGCCCATTGACGGCGTTTACGCTAACAGTCGATCTCGTTTTGCCCCATGCTCCATTGTCGAGTTCTTCAGAACGGGTACAAAGATTCGTTCTCTGAGGCTCAAGTAGAATCCCTCCGTCCTGATTCCGGTGAATACCGGAGGCGGCGCTCTGGATCACTCCATTAGAGTCGGTGTAGGCTCCGGTCGTCGCTCTCACGAATGTCCCGATGCCTTCGCCGAATGCTGGCGTCAGTCCAACGTAATTGGGCTGCCAGTGGAATAGAATGTCTGGTGGATCAACGCCCAGGGTGCGGCGGATTCCGTAGTTGTGTGTTGCGCTTAATCTACTCATCGACTCCGAATTTTAATCCGCTGATGTAAACTGTTTCGCCTTCGTCGCCAGCAACGTCGGCGCGTACCTGGAGGTCTTCGCTGCTGATTCGGAACTCAAGATTGCGGCCCGTGACGACGCTGTCGCTCAATGTCTGATCCGAGCCGAGCCCGGTCGTGCCCTCGTGCGCCAGGAGTGCGATCGCAACGCACTCTGTTGTGCCAATACGGCCATAGATGAGCGCCGCGCTCTTGCCGCCGAAGCCCGTCTTGACCGTTACCCATGTGGTTGCCGCCGTGGCGTCGAGCGTGGCCGTGTAGGCAAACTGGCGTGCGTAGGTCTCAGTCGATCCTGAATCAAATGTGCCGTAGCGGCGCACGGTGCCTTTGTGGTCAACCCAGAGCTGTTTGGTTTCTAGATCCATGTAGAGCTCATTCCGGCCAAGTGTTGTTGGCTTGCCGCGCCCTACAGTAAAACGCCCATTGTCTCTAGCTTGATTCAGTGCCATGATTTACGCTCTGGATACTGGGACGCGCCGCGCCTCGGGTGGTGATATGAATGTGTATGCGCTCAATCTGTCATGGCCTCTCGCAGGAGACCCGCGCCGATAATGAAAAGCAAGACCTTAAGACCGTGCCGCTTCAGCGCTCCCCTACCAGATATTCCCCCGAGTGCAGCCTGCGCCACTTCGGCCTGGCCAGGTGAGGCCACGCTCGCGGTTTCAGTATCGCCAGGCTGCGCGGCTTCCATCAGTACCATTTGCTCCGCTTTGGCCTGTTGGACCTCGCGCTCTGCGGCGGCCTGGGCAATTCGCTCCTTGACGAGGGCCGTGGGCTGATTCAGGGGTTCGTCCGGAACGATACTTTGCACGAGGCCGCTTGGCGCGGATGCGCCGCTCGCATCTACCTGGCGCTGATGTTTTTGCTCAGATGTTTCCCGGCCTCTTTTTGGAGAGTAGGAGAATATGGCTCCGTCTGGCAGTGGACCCCGTTTCGAGCGCGCGCTGGCCACTCTCAACGCTTGAGATGCGGGCGCGTCAGTGGCAAGGCTCGCCACGAACTCTGCGTCCGAGACGAGTTGCGCCGGGTTCCTGCCGTAAACCCGCTTGGCCAATCGCGTCCGCGTTATCGAGCCGTCGCGGGCCGTACGAAGAAAATCGCGCACGATGCGCGCCCGATCATTGAGCGGGTCCAGCCCCCGCTCAATCGCGAACACGTTGATCATCTGCTCGATAGCCTCTCGGCGGTTCGTCGTAATCATATGCGTATTTTCCGTGTGTATCTGACGGGAACGACGGCTACTATTCGAAACTCGCTCAGAGGCTGCGCGCATCGGTTCTTGAAATAGACCCCTTCACGGCCATTATGGAAGGGATTTGAGACGTTTGCGCCGATAGTCTGTCCGCATTTCCCGTCCCACCAATCGATGGTCTCGATGTGGCCGAAGATTCCGTTGCCCCGTCGCCAAACAAGCAGATCACCTCGCGCCGGCTGGTAGGCGCCTTCGAGCACTTCGGTGATGGTGAAATGCTCGCCCTTCAAGAAGTTGGTGGCGAGCCCCGATCGCACGGTAGGATAGACAGGACTCGGCACGGCAACGTCGAGCGTGTGGCTCACAAAACTGGCGCAGTAAGGATTGCCCGCAGGAAGGCCAACGCTTGCCAGAAACCGTTCGACGTGAGGGCCGCTGTTCTCCGTGAGTTCGTACGTCCCCACGTAGACCCGCGCGCTGTCGTAGTGCGCCTGGCCAAAGGACGAAAGCGCGATCGCGGCGAGCGCAGCGAGCAAGAGAAGCGTTTTGTAGAGAGTTGATCGTCTCATATTACCCTCCAAAGATCATCCCGGCCAGGATGCAGTAGCCGACAAAAGTGAGCGCGACGGCCTGGTTGCCTTTTTGAATTTCATGGATCGTATTGATACCTGGTAGCGCTACGAGATCGATCAAAAACCAGATTGCGATCGCAGTCGTGATGCGAGCCACATCGGCAATGAGCGCAGACAGGTTTGCCAGCTCCTCATAAGCCCATTGGAAGGCGTAGACCGCGATCAATGTCGCGACCGAGGCCACGGCGAATTGTAGAATGTTTCTTTTCATCACGTCTTTTTGGCTGCTATGGTTATAATGTTGTTGATGCGATCGAAAACCCTCGCTTGCTCACGTTTGAGGTCGTGCACTTCCTTTTGCACGCCTTCCATGGGTCGGATAATCTCATCCTTGTCACCTTTTCGCTCGGCTTGAATCAGTTCCGCTTTCCGCAGACGCTCGGCAAGCTCCTGTCGCTTTTTAACCTCCTCAACATGATCGCCGCGAATGTCGCGGATAAGTCCCTTTCCGAGCCATCCCAGGAGAAGGAGCCCCGCATTCAGGACAAACCCCGCGATGCTCAGGACCACACCGATCGAAATCGATCCTGCCCCGTTCGCGGCGTTTTGTAGTATTGCCGGATCAAAAATCATTGAGCGATGTCTCGGTTGTTGATTTTTCAGCCTCGCACGGACAGATAAGCTTTAGGACGCCTCCCGAAAGGCCAGAGTTGGCTTCTGTGATCGAGCGGTGTGGACTCACGGTCACGCTTCCGCTGGGCATGTCAATACGCATACCCTGGATGGCGCGCGAGGCTCTGACCCGCTGATAATGCTCGTGGCGGGCTCTTTCCTCGTCGGTAACGACTTGGTCTGTTTTGTTCATTCTCCCTCTACGATGCTTTTTTGATGGCGAATACAGCCGCGCCGATTACAAATAGGCTTCCAATGACTTTCCCGGCTCCAAAACCAGCGGTGATGGGCTGCGCCGTTTGCGCTTCCTGCGCGCTATCCACCTCCTCTATAACGAGCGGATCTGGGTCCGGCGGGTCCGCGATGATGGGCCCATCATCAGGCATATCTGTGATTATTGGTATGGGTGTGACGGGAGCTTCATCCTCGTCTGGACCCCGCGGATCAACGATGATGACGACTTCCGAAGTTGGTAGGACAAAATCTCTCGGCGCAGGGGGACGGTCAAGAATATTGACATCATCGACGACCTCTGGCCCATCCGTAGAAGTGGTTGGGATGTTGATTACGGGTGTTGTCGGCTCTGGCGTCGCGTCTATTACGAATGTCGTGCCGCGCGTCGTGGCTGCGCGCAGTTCGCGCTCTTCCTCAAGCGCAGCATCTATCTCGATTTCAACTCGCCGCTGGCGTGCAGCAGCCAATTCGCTCGCCCTACGCGCTTCGGCGGCGGCCTCGATCTTGGCCTCATCCGCCAGGCGCGCCGTTTCTGTGAGCGCCGCAGCTTCGGCGGCGCGCCGTGCTTCTTCGAACCGCGCGGCTTCCAGTGCGCGCTGCTGCTCGATCATAGCGGCCTGCTCTGCGGCTACTTTCGCCCGCTGGGCTTCCTCGCTTGCGCGTATGGCCGCCGCTGTCACCCGGATATTCTCGGTTACGGCGCGAACAACAACCGCGCGTACTCCCGTATCGCGAATGGCTGCCGCAATATCTGCTTGTGACCAGTTTTGCTGATCGGCACGTCGCTCAAAGTATTGAGCTATCTGCAGCCGCATCGAGCGGTACGCGTCGTCGCCCACGTCCGAAAAGCCGATCCGAACCCACTGCGTTGCCAGGGGTCCGGGCGAGGGGCAGCTATTGGCGATTCTACAATAATCTTCCAGGTTCATGGCGATATTGGCCATGCCTATTTTGGCCCACGCGAGCCCAGCGTCGACGAGGGGCTTGTAGTCGTTTTCAAACGAGGTACCGCCCGTCCCTAGCCTAAAAACGTGCTGCTGAATGAGCGCACCCCCCTCTTCGCGCTGCCAGCCCGCAGGCCACGCGGCGGCGGCAAGTTCAAATATATATTCTGTCCGGCGGCGTTTTTCGGCCGCAATGCGCTGCTCTTCCAATCGCTTTTCCACCGCCCATCGGTAAGCAGGGCTCGTGTTAGCGATAAGCGGTAGCGCCGTCATGAGAGCGCTCGCATACATCCCTTCCACCTGGTCCAGATCACCCTGGTAATCCAGTAGAAATGCTGTGAGCTGCGAGCCATTAAGAGCGGTTACCGTGAAGGAAGGCTGCCAGCCCGGCCATGTCGATACCGTACGAACGCTTCCGTCTGGATTCCAACTGGGTTTCGTTGTGCGGCTTGCCATCACCTCAGTTATCGTAACCGTCGTGCGCAGCGCCCTCCACTGAGGATATTTCGCCATCCAGGCCCTAAGCTCTGTGAGCCGCTCCGACAGAACTTTTGCCACGGCGTAATGGCGGTCACGCGGGCCATTGCGCAGCGCTGACGAATAGGGTCTGTTCAGTACGAAGCCCGATACGTTGGCCACCGCGCCGTTGACCAGGCGAGAGAGTTCATCCCACGACTGCATCGCCGACACATCGGCGCTCGCGTGCGTCGCCGCCTTTGCGAGGATGTTTTCGCTCGTTTCAGTTCCAAGAGCGATGCGCTGAAAGTTTGAGGAGGTCGCCATGATGATCTCTCAGGAGTTTCGAAAGTGATACGTTGCCAGTCCAGCCAGCGCAAGAAGTCCGATCCAGAGCGGAGGAGACGAGAAAGTAGAGAGGCGCGGTCCGAGGTCGAGGTCCCTCTCTGGAAGAACGACATCTGCGGGATGATTGGCGGGCACGGGTAGCGAGCTGCCCGCCGAGTCGCTCGTGCGGCACGCATCGCCCTTGGTGATTTCGCCGTAGGCACCGAAACGAACGCCGCGCGATTGAAGCTCCTGCTTAATCACGGACGACCTCGTTGCTACGTTCGAGCCGTAGTTGCCTCCCGTCGTGCAGGCATCACTTTTGCAATCAGGCCCGGCATTGTAGGCCATAAAAGCGCGAACCCAAGAGCCCGTACTGCGGCGCAGATCACCGAGGTGATAGACGCCGTAATCAATGATGCCCTGATGGTCCCACGCCGAGTATGCGCCCCGCAGCGTGAGAGCGCGAGCGTGGCCCGGAACCTTGATGTTGATCTGCATGATGCCCCAACTGGCGCCATCATCTCCCTGCCACTTCAGTGACGGGTTCTCTTCCAGGTACAACCCCATTCGAGACTCGCGAGACGCGACGGCGAGCGCGTAGTAGATGGGCACGCCGTGCCCAGCCGAGAACCGCACGAAGTGTTTCATGTGGCCTGCCCGGCACGCGTAATCAAGTTCTTTCTTGATCGCTGTGCGGAGCACGATGGTTGATCTTGGGACGGGACTACTCATAACGTTACTCCGGATCGCTGACTTCTGTGACGCACGCCGGGCCCACGGGGGTGCTCGGCCACAAATAGGTGACATTCTCCATGTGACCCATCAGCGAGTCGGTATAGCGCCCGCCCGCCGCCACGACTACGGTGAACAGATTCGTCGTTGGTAGTTCTGTCGAGTACAGGAGGTAGAGACTCTTGTTGGACAGGTTTTCTACCGAGAACGAGCGCCGCCCCCCGTTTGGCGCGAGAATCTCGCCTGAGAGCGGCGATGCGGGTATCTTTACGACTTTTGACCGACTGTAGGATGCCATCTTCTATTGCCAGTAATAGCACTCGACAATGGCGCTGGCGCGTTGTGCGTTCACGGCGTCCAGGTTGTCAAATGTGATGAAGTAAGGACTTTCCTGGCCCATGTAGAACGGGTTTAGATCGTCTTTATATTTCCAGATACGGTCGATTTGCTCGGTGTAGACCGTCTCCAAGAGCGAGGTCTTGTTGGCCTCCACCGAAACGGCCAGGTCGGGTTCGTCTTCTGATCCGATAAAGAGGCGGGTGAAAAGCAGATCGGCGCGGCCCATATCTGTCGCCCGTTTCCGCGTGCCTGTTTCCGCGGCTGCGAGCGAAAAGGCCCGAACGTGCGAAAGGAACAGGTGCGGAATGCGTCCTTGGTCGTCTCCGTGGAGCCTTCGTAGCTCTGCCTCGAAAAGCGGCAACGCTTCGCCGAGCAGCACCTCTGGCGTGATCGACACGCTGGCGGAGGCTGCGCCCTGGTTCGTTACCTCAAACGTCAACGGCTGCGCTGACTCGACCAGAATCGGCGCGTGCAGTGGCCCGCGTTCAAAGAGTTTGTGCAGTAGGTGCGCCTGGATGCCGTCGAAAGCGACCACCTCACCTCTGGCCGTAAGGGCTTTCACCTTTATCTCAAGCTCGGTCAACGGCTTACTCGAACGAATAGCGATGGACATGACACCCATCGCGCCGTGATCTTTGGCACGAAATACAAACGAGGTGCTGTCGGTCGTGCCGTTTGCTACCGTGGCAGTTATCTGTGGACGGTAATGAGCCGTCAGTCCTTTATAGCTCTGATGTCGAAACATTGTTGATTTCCTTTCTGGTCAGGTTCGTGGGGACCGCTCAAAAGCGGCCCCCACAAACGCGTCTCACGTGCTTGTTCCTTGGCGAATCGCCCTAGTCCAGTGCGTTCCGCTCGTTTGCTAGCTTATCGCGCGAATACTGGAGGCAGCATTTGAAGCCGAGGGCGCCTCCCTGCGCGGCGGTCACCCAGTGCGCCGCTGTTGGCAGCGTGAACACTGGAATGAAGAGCTTCACCGTAAAGACCGTACCCGCCGTGACCTTCAATGGCTGCTCAAGCTTGGCCACATCAGAGGAGGGTAGGAAGGTGTTTTGCACAGAAGAAGCGAACGCCGCTGCCGTCAACTTATTCTTCTGCCACGCCTCGAGGCCGCTCAGATTCGCCGCCTGAGAGAAAGGCATCTTCGTCGCAATGGTCTGCGAGCCGATCTGGATCTGAACGCGAGACCCTTGCAATGCGGCAAGGATGTTGTTGGGGTCGATGTTCGTCGCTTCCGCAATCCACGGCAGTACAGGAATAAATCCTATGCCGACGATGTACCAGTCCTTCGAGGTAGGACTGAACGGATTCCCGTCATAGTTCTGTTGATCTATGGCGCTCGAAGAAACGGTGCGAGGGAAGAACTCGACCTCAGTATCGCCATTGACGTTACTCTTGGTGTCGTATAAGAAGGCGAGCTTCGTCGCCCCCTCAAGATTAAATCGTTTGTGCTGCATGGCACGCCTCATTTGTCTGGTTTTTGATCGTTTCCCCTGCCCGATCAAGCCAGTAGAGTTAGGCGCGGCGTGCCCTATGTGTTGATGCGAGCGAACTGCAAGGAGCAGATCAATCCAAAATCACCAGGTTGGTTGGTAAAGGTCATCGCGTTGATGAGCGTTCCAACCGCTGTGGGAAACTCTACCGTCAGGTAGAAGGGTGTGCCAGCCTGCAGCAGAAACGGCTGCGCCAGGTTGACAATGGGAGCCGAGGCGAGCGCGAGGCCGGTATCTTCATCCGGAGTAGCGCCGTCGCCCAACGCATCCGTTTCGTGGTGCGTTGCCGTAAACGGCGTTGCGTTGTCGAGCCGGTAGTAGAGCGGAAGCGGAACCTCAACCTCCGTCCGGTTGCCTGCGTCCGGCTTCATGACCACAACCATCTGCGCCAGAGCGTTCAGAAGGTGCTGCGGGTCCATTGAGTCAGCCGTTTTCGCGTGGAAGAACGGCGTCTTGGGCGCAAAGCCCATGCCGACGAGGAAGAAGTCGTCAATGCCGTCAAACGGCTGGTTTTCGTAGTTCTGTACGAGGATATTCCCGGTTGGATTTGGCGGGAAGAAACGCACACTGTTGACTGATCCGTCGATACTCTGCGTATCGTAGAAGGTCTTCAGCTCACCAATGTCGTTCGCGTCGATATCGACAATAAAATGCCCAAAGGGTTTCATGATAATACTTGTTCAGGTTGTCGGTTTATAGTTTCCCCCTGTCCGGCATCCTGAAATTCTGCCAGTCGCTAACCGACTTCAGAAAGGTGAGTGATCCTTGCGCGCGGTCGCTCGTCCTCTGACGGAGCCACTTCGTCGGGATACTCAAAGGCAGGTAGTGCGGCAAATGGACCTTCAAGAGTCTCAGAGGCATCTCCCGGAGCCACCGCGAGCCGATCCGCCACGAAGCCTAGCTGCGGCACATAGTTGGCAAGTATCTGAATACCTGCGACTGTCGCATCGACTTCGGCGCCCGTTGCGAGGCCCGTCCGCAACTCACGGTCGCCGTAATTAACTCGGCGAAGAACCTGGCCTACTGTGAGCGGCACTGCGACGCGCACAAACTGCCGCAAGGCAGCGCTCTGATCGGCCAGGAAATTGGTGATTAATGCTTTTGTGATAAACAGGCTGGTGGCAGCACCCCCCGCAATAGTCGCGGCTTTGGGCATCGTTCCAACAGCATCTTGAATCTGCTTTGCAGGCTTCTTCATTTGCGTATTACGGTTGGTTTTTTTACTTCTCTTGCGATTGGCTGCGGAGCCCGCGGCCTTTTTTGGGGTAGGGTTTTCTATCTCCTTCCCGCCTTTTTTAAGACTGATTCCGCGTTGTGCGGCTTCGGCCTCAAAGAAGTTGGCGACCTCAAGCTCGTTCGTGAGATAGGTATCTTTCGTTGAGCCCGCTTGAGCCTCGAAATGATCGCCAGTGTTTGTGTGCGACGCTTTATGACCCGCTCTTTTCAGGGCCGTTGCGGCACTATTTATTCGTTGTCGAATTGCATTCATGCTAATTCAGAATGCCTCGCTCGTTTATTTTCAAATTGTCAATCACGATCACATCTCCCCATGAGTACGCCACCCTCTTCCCGGCGTCGAAATCATGGGTGTAGTTATGGCTGTGGCCTCTGCCGTCGCCTGCTTCGATAATTTTGTCGGATGTGTAGCGAATGTTCTCGGCGAATCCCACCGGAATCATTTGCTTATCGGCAGGCGCTTCAAGGCGCACCCTTCGCCCACCAGGAGGAAAGCCGTGCCACATTTCGTACACATCGCTCGCACTGGGATTCTCGCGCACAACTCGTTCGCGCGGAACCAGGAGTAGTTTATTTCGATCGGTGTCGGTGAGCATGAAGTATCCCGAGGTCGGAATGCTGCGCCCCGCCACGTCGAGCGATCGCACATTTCCGATCATCACCAGCTCGTCGACCTCCAGCGTGTCGCGCGCCGGATTCGTGCGTGCGGCCTCTCCCCACGGAAGGCCCAGGCGCTGCGCATTTTCGGTGAGCCACGATCGCATCTGGTCTGTCGAGCGCAGGTCGTTGATGAGGGATGCAAACTCGTCGGCGAGCCCCGCATCTGCGCCCGTGTCTGCTTCAAGCTCGCGAATCGAGACGACCGTCTCCTGGGATGCGATAACCGAGAGGTAGACCTGCCCGCGTAGCTCATCGTCCTGGGCGACTGTGAGCGTGTGTGCCGCCTTCACACTGTCATATTTACCGATGATCCGCTCGCGTTGCTGTGAATAGGATCGGACGTATCTTATGACCACCTCTGTAATGCGCTGTTCGGCGTCGCGCTCGTTGTCGATGCCCGCGCGAGCGTAGCTGCGTCCGATCATGTTTAGCTCGGCTGCGTATTTAAGGTCGCTGGTCTGAATGACCCCGCCCGAAAAGACGGTGTGTCCATCGACGAATAGTTCGTGCGCGGTGCTCATTTCTCTGGCGAAGTAGCGCATGCTTCCGTCGTAGACCGAGTAGATCCTACCCGCTGTCGTTAGATAGCCATCCTCGCGCCAGTTGCTCCACTTCCCATTGGGCAGGGCGGGCAATTTCTCCACGGCACGAAAGGATTGTTGTGAGGAAAAGAGCTTGCGAACCGCGTTGTTCAGGGCCTTGGCCTGGGCGCTATTGGGTTCCACGTCCTGTTTTGCGAACTCGATTTCTTTAGCCTGCTTCCTGAGCGCTCCCGTGAGCTGGTACATCTTACGTTTGACGGGGTCCTCGACGAGCGCAAATAGAATTTCCTCAGCGTTGATACCCGTATCTGAATCAGAGCCCGATTCCATCTCGTCGAGATTGGCTTTCCATAGCTCATCGATCCAGCGCTGCTTCTTGGCAATCATGCCCATGCGGTAGGCATCCATCGAGAAGCGTAGGAGGTAGAAATGGGCCGTGACTTCGCCGTTTGTGTTGCCCTGGCGGTGCCCGCGACCGTTGCGTTGGGTTAGCTCGCTCGGCTTCCACGGAACGTCCAGGTGGTGCATATCCGAAGTGTATCGGTTCAGGTCCATACCCTCACCGATTGATGCCGTGTTACCAATAATGATGCGGATCTCGCCGCCGTTGAACTGATCCTGGATCGCTTTCTTTTTGTCCGGATGATTGTTCTCTTTTCCGTTGACGACCACGATCATTTCGCGCGGAATGCCCAGTTTAACCAGGCGGTCGCGGATGGCATGGTGCCAGTTTACTCCTGTCATGGTGTTGACGGCCTCGCAGAAGATCAGTTGGCCGTTCAGAACGCCATCTGTCGCGACGCCGAGCGCATCCTCTTCCGGATAGAGCGTTTGCGCTATGTGAACGGCTGTGCGGTCGTAGTCGAACATGAGCATGTTCGCGCCATCAGGCTTGAGACCTGCGAAGTTTCCGATACCGCAGCCCGCTTCAAGGAACCAGCCTCTCTCGGCGCCCAGACTCTCCAGGATGCTCCACATGAAGCGTATTACCCGGTAGCTGGTGTAATGCTGGTTCAGTATCCCTACATCGATCTCGCGCTCGCCCGCTTTACTGGCCGTGTGCAATCCACCTTTGCCGGTATACTGCCGAAGTAGGTCTAGCTCGGCCTCTGAGTAGTTTTTCTTCTCTTTAGCAATCAGAGCGAGAGCGTCGGCGTTGATACTGCGGCGCTTCTCCTTGCTCAGTTTTAACTCTGGCGTGCTCCCCAGGGAATAATTTCGTCGTCCTCGCCTGCGTCCGGATCGCTTAGAAGGTTCTCGTGCTCCAGATCGCTTTGAAGGTTCGCTAGATCCGCTTCCGTCAGCGCTGGATTTTTGCGCTCCCCGGTTCTCAGGTTTTCTACTCCTTGCTCGGCTCTGGCTTTCGCCAGCTCGCGCGCTTTCTCCGGATTTCGTCTTGCACTCATTTATCGCGTCCTCAAATAGGGGTTGGAAGCTGATCGCCAGTTCGACGCCCAGGGCAGTAAGAACGGCCTCAATGGCCTCTCTTTGCAAATCTGCCCCCTCACATACCCTAGCCGCGTATTTACTGATAAAAGCAACATACATCTTCTGGTAGCGCGCCATGCGCGCAGACACGGCAACGGCTGGATTCAGTCGATATTTGCTCTGGATACGGCTCAACTAATTAAACTGTCCAGTTTGCCGAAAAGGGCCATAATGTTGTCGTCGTTCGGCTCTACCTTTGTTGCCGGCGCGCGCTTGGGCGCTTTCTTCCTGGCGGCTCTCGTCGATTTTCGAGGTGCCGACTTCGTCTTGATCTTTTTCTCAGGCTCGGGAGGCGGCGCTGCCTTTTCGCGGTCGATACAGTCTGGTGGTGGATTTTTCGACAGCCCGAGAGCCTTGTCTATCTCGGCTAGGTTGCCTCTGATAAACTTGTCGAGCACAACAGCTTCGCTCGGCCTCGAATTTTGTGGCAAGCGGCGATGATCGCGGACCACCTTCTCATACTTTTGTTGAAGTGGGTGCGATTTCGGCAGCCCTCTCATCCTCTCCACTACCTCATCCGACAGCCGGGCATAGGTGCCGTAGGCGTTGGATAGCCTGACCAGGGGGTCCTTGCGTGGTGTGGCGCTTTTTCTCGCTTTCTTTTTACCTTTCCTGCGCTTCTGAACGGGTTTTGTGGTCGCCTTCTTCTTTCTCTTGGTTGTTGGTTTCGCGCTACTCGGTTTCGGTGTCGTTTTGCTCACGGCGCGGGCTGTGCTCTTACCTGCCGCCTCTTCCTTTTCGCGTTTTCGGTACGCGCGCGCTCCGAGAATCCTTTTTGCCTGCTCCTGATTGTCGACCTGGATTTCGCGGTGCTTGTTACGCAGCACCAGTCGGCGTAGTGCGGCAGATGCGTTGAGATCACCTTCCGCATCAACAATTTTCCCGTCAACAAGCATTTCCATTATCTGGACCTGCTCTCGATTCTCATTAAGCCTGCGACGACGGCGAAAGGTGAGATCGCCGCTGCCTTCCTTCCAGTCCACAAAAACGCCGCGATGTGGGTCAACCATTGGGTTGAGCCATCCTAGCCCACGCAGAGCACTCTTGCGCTTCTGAACGACGTCGGCCAGGCGTATTTTGAAAGCGTGGACAGGATTTGATCGTTGATCACCTTTGTGGCTTTTGAGGAAGGACTCAACCAACGCACGGTCTTCATCCGACGCAGAGTCTAGAAATTCGTACCACAAATCATCCACGTGCACACCCTGGCTCCACACCACCGCGCTCTGCACTCCTAATGGGTACACCATGCCCGTCTTACCGTCGAAGGCGGCCTCGGTGGATTCCAGGCGGTAGAATTGATCTTTCTCGGGTATCGACGTGCCGTTCAGGATGCGATCTTCAAGCCACGACTCGCGGGCCGTCATGGTTTTCTTTGCATTTGAGCGCACTGCCCTACGCGACTTCCCCAGCGTCGGTGAATTGTGCTCAGTGGCGTTAATTTTAGGACGCGGCACCTTCTCTACCAGGTCGATTTCACCGGAGCGCATCGGTATTCGAATGGCGATTCCAGTCCCCTCAGTTGCGTGACGGTTTTTTTCGGGGACCGCGTAGTGCGTGTCGTTGTTTTTGGCGTCTTGATCGGCGCGAATAACAATGTCGGCTTCGTGAGCGATGCCAGAATTGCCTTTGTACTTCTCGTCTTTCGTTGCGTGAGCAATCCATATGGAAGAAATACCATTGGACATGAACCACTTGTGCAGATCAATTGCGCTCTTCGTGCTCGGATCGATCACACTTGTGGAGTCGATGACGACGAATTTGACACCCAGCTTAATACACTGAGATTGCAGCTCCTCGATCGTCGAATAATCGGCGTAGTGGAGCCCGTCGGCAGTTGCGCCAATTCTCTTGGATCGCGAGACGATCGTGCCGCGCGTTCCCTCCTCCGCGCTCACATAAAGGCCTGGGTATCCGGTGACGCGCACTTCGGCGTTTACAATACCTAGCGCGAGTGTTGATTTACCAGAGCCCTGCGAACCCCACAGAAAGACAGAGTACGGCAGTTCAGGCCTGCCCAGGAGCGAGCCATACGGTTCATCGAAATGGATTCCGTTGACCTCTCTCTGCTGTAATTCTTGTGCGGTTACTATTTCCACTGATCTGCTGTAAATGTTCCGGTTGGCGCGACCGGTTTTATGCTTTTGCTCCTTTTCCCTTACTGTTGACGGCGACGATTCCTATAAGGCCCAGCGCCGCGGCACCGATGAGTAGTCCTGGGCCGGGCGTAAAGCCAGCGGCAACATTTCCTCCGCTCTGCGCTGGCTCCTCGTATCTGGTCGCTGGGTCCAGAGTCACGCTGCCTCCTGTGTTTTCGGAAAGCACGCGCCGTATTTGCTGGCTCGCATCCGGGTGCAGCGCCAGACCATAGACCCAGTGCCAGGCCTCCCCGGCATCGTTGATTATGAGCGGCAGCACGCGGATCGGCACCCCGATTTCCCATCGCACTCTACCTGAAACGGTGCTGACATCGACGCCGTTCTGAATGAGTTTTTGTTTGACCTCATTTCGGCGATTGCCTTTACTCTTGCGCTGGCCGCCATCGGAGAACTCAAGGATGGTTTTTGCGCGCAAGTCGCCGCTGATTACGCCACGTCGATGGCCAGCAACCAGCGCCCGCAGGGCCACACCCATGCCTTTCTCCATCTTGTGGATTGATCGCCCAAAGACGCCTCCTATATTCCCGAAAACACTCTCTAAGCCCTTCACAACCGCTGCTGCAGCGTCTACTTGGCCCGCGCCTTCAAGCGTCTGTTGAGGATTCGCATATTGTATCATTTTCTCACCTTGCGGTATAGTGCCAGTGCCGTCATGAATGTGACTCCGCCCGCCAAAAGCCCGGCGACGAACGTGCCAGTGTCACCCAGGCCTACATCTGTGCCTATCTGATCACTGACCTTTTTAACGGAAATCATGCCGATGTATTGGTCAATCGCGGCCTTATTGGCCTCGTAGTGTGTTTCAAACGCTGCCGGGTCACTGGCTAGTTTTGCCGTTACGAGGAAGCGGTGTAGTGATGGACCCTTGAGCCCTGGAAGTAGGTCTGCCGCGCGTGTGCCTAGATCTGCTAGCGTGGATCGCGCGCTTTCTGATGGACCTGTAATAGTTACAGGAGGGGGGGTCTCGGTCGTTTTTGGGGCGCCACCAACTTCGTAGCGATAGTTTTTGCCGTTCATGACGCGAGCCTCCTTGCTGAGGTTATCACGGGGAGAAGCGCCCACGTACCAACGGCCAAGACTCCCAAGACGGATGCCCATTTGGCGGCACTTGCAAGCGAATCGAGCGCCTCGGCTCCGCTTCCTACCGGCTCAACAACCGGCACGTCATCAAACTTCCACGGGTCGGACACCAGATCAGGCGTTGCTCGCCCGGTTGTGATATCATCAATCGACGCGCCGCCGATAAGACCAGGTTCTTTGTAGGCCTCAAATATCAACCGGTCGCCATCATCAAGGCTCGCCAGCCGCATGGTTAGTTGTTTTACGCACAATTCAAAGATGCCGCCAGGTACAGCCGCTACCGAGAGTAGGTTGCCCGTGCGCTCGCTGCGGATAGCAATCGTCGGATGCGGGCAGTCGAACGAGAAACTGTATTTCGTAATCCGCCAAGAGTTCACCTCGATGGTGATTTCCTTTTTGGACCTGTCAAGCTCCAGTACAGAAACACGAATTTTATTCGGCACAAAGAGAACCGGCGTATCGTCGGAGTCGCTTCCGGATAGGTTCGCCAGAGCCCGATCCTGCATGGGTTGAAAAAGAAGCCCATTGCGACTTTCGATTATTTGCTCTGGCGCCGCGCTGTCGGGGGGCCTTGGATCGGGGCGTCCGGTATCCCAGTTTTTCCAGCCTTTGTCCCAATACTGCAAATAGATGTGATTCCATGCCGAGCGGCCGCGTTGCCGAATTACTACGTAGCGCGAGCCAATGCCGAGGAATGCCATCATGGTGGCAGCGAGTATGACATGGTCCTCACAATCTCCAGCTCGCCTCGTCAGGGTTCGCTCGGCGCTCTGAATGTCTTCTGTATTGCGCGGATCTAGTTGATAGGCAACATTTGCGCGAAACCACTCAAAAAGAAGAGCGATTTTAGCTGAAGTCGTCCTCTCCGCGCCACCGATGCGTTTTGCCACCTCGTTAATACGGCTACTCTGGGCGCCCTTCATAGACAGCGAAGTAATGAAAGAAAGGACTTGCTCGATCGACGTGTAATCGAAATAGCGCAGCCGCACGGTAGACCGTTTCGGGCCCGGCCGTGCGGCCTTGATGCCTAATCCCACAGAGCGAGATCGGACAGGGGTTTCTGGACTGGTGGTGTCTGTTACGACGAGCTTGACCATACCGCCTGAGTTGCGATGATCACTTCCTTGAGATAAGCGAGTGCTTGCTTATCGCCGTTGGATGCAATCATGCTGGCAGCGACGCCTGGCGGTACGTTGCTTAGTAGATTTGTGAGGGCCGGAAGATCGATTGTGACGCGCCCGATTACAGTGCCTATGTCTGATGCCATCGTTTTCAGCTCTCCTGCATCTTCAATAATTTTCGTTACGAGGCGCTTCCATTCTTCGAGAACAGGCTTGCGTTCTAGCGCGGAATATTGGTTGGCGTAATACTGCGCCATTTCTGCAGTATCGATCGACTCCCCGTCTTTCAAATTCTGCGTTTGTGCTAAAAGCTCGGTAACCGAGCTGTAAATCTCATTTAGAAAGTGAGCCAGCGCTTCATCGGCAGGAGGCCGCGCTGGAGTCTCTGTTGGGTCCTGCACGGGCGTTTCGTTGACTGGGGAATAATGAATTTCTTTTTGGGGGTCCGTGGCGGCTGGGTTTTGCGCAAATCTGTCGATAACGGAAGGGCCCACCCGCTCTACGAACTGGAAAAACTTTTCGAGCGAACTCGCATCTGGATTGTTCGTGGTGTGACTTAGCTCAAACTGTAGCTGGTTGATTTTCTGGTCCTTCTTGCCGTTTTCGAGCATGGAGGACATTTCGAGCACGTGTATCTCGCGATCGAGTTTGCTGATTTCGGTTCGATACTCTTCGGCTTTCATCTGGGTTGCCGTGGAGTGCTGGTTGCGCTCCTCCTGAAGCGCGTCCTCGGCCCGGCGGAGTTGGTCCCGGCATCGATCGAGGTCCGATCGAAGCATTCCCATCATATAGTCGTAATATTCTGCGCCGCTCGGTGGCGCAGGCATATTCGCAGGCGGGGCAGACCCGCCGCCATCACCAGAGAACTCCCGCTTGTCTGGCGGGAGTAGGTCGTGTCCTTTTTCGGGAAAGTCGTCCAAATCTTTTAGAAGATTTTTAGAAAGTACCTAAATAGAGCTATCCACATTTGCGTGAAATCGCGGCTTAATAAAGGTAGGGACGCCTTTTCAATAGATGCAATACAAAGTCAGATGGTTTGCCCAAAACCAAATAGGAATCTGACATCAGTCGTTCGGGATGCGATGGTCAATATACCCATCCTGATTCAGCTTCATTATGGAGCGACTTTTCGGAGGAAACTATCCTGGCCCTCGGCCCACAATCGATTTTGAGCACTCCGAGCCGGTTGCTCACTTTCGAATCGGTTGAAATACACCCGATATGATACCGTTTCCTGAGCTTCTACCGTGCTGATCCACGCTTCCCGGTATTGTGCAGCAAGGATTTCTGCGCCTTCCAGCGTCGAGAATGAGCCAATCTGAAGTGTGTAAACCCCAACAGCTAACTGAGATTCTACCTCAGTATAGGAGATGTCTGATGGTGCCGGGACCGTTGGCTGTTCGTAGACACGAACAGGAAGGTCGACGCTTGGCATTCCACTCATCCTTAAATTCGTCGTCGTTGTTGGACTCTGCGACGCATTCTCTGCAGGAGCATTCGAAGTCGTCTGAGCACTCACGACATCATCCAGCGCTTCTTCCACAGTGTCTTGCGCATAGCTGGCATCTTCCATCAGATTTGCGATGTTGCCACCTTCCAGAATCGTGATTGAAATCTCGGCTGCATCGTCCTCGAACAATCCCAATTGCCTTGCGGCAGCTCCGGATAGATTGATAATGTTGTCGTTTTTCGAATTCATCCGGTCGTTGATTCGAACAACGATAGATTCGTCCGTGTCCAGATTCGTGACCCTTACCATCGAATCGAACGGCAGGTTTGAGTGCCCGGCGGTCATCGCTTTATGGTCATACCGTTCTCCCGATGCCATTTTGGCACCGTGGTGACCGATCGTCTGCCAACTGGCATATCCTGTCTGTGTCAGATCCTGGGTCTGGGCCATCGCGGGGAGCGCAAAAAACAGGGCCGTCGCAATCAAAGCAGCGATAATCAGCCAAACGGAAGAAAGAAATTGTCTTGTCGAAATAATCATGGCGTTCCCTCACGGGGTCTTGTTGTCCTTTTGATTGGAAATAGCCAACAAGCGTGCCACGATCACATAGACACGGATCCCGCCAATTTGAGAGTCTTTCGGCCTTTTTAGCCCATTTGGGGACTAAAAATCCGTGTATCACCAGTATTACTTTCCTCTATCCGGCAATTTTGACCAGTCGGTTGAGCAAGAGAGAGCTCAATCATCCCAGAATTTGAGTCACCAGGCCAATCTCGGAGAGCACGCCTGTTACCCGAAAACAAGGCTCGAAGTCGCCTTCAAATACCTGTGCTTTTCCGTCGTTATGGACCTGCCAGGTAAGGTCTTCGGCTTTCCCGGTGGAGCAGCCCGTCGCTTTCATCAGTTGAATGGAGACTTCTTCGAACGTGTGAATTTCATCGTTGAACAGCAGAACGCTCCACGCGGTCTCAACTGCGACTTCCGTTAGAACGGCGACTTCAGGGTTATTGTCTTGTTCAGGCAGCGACAACTTCATTCAGGGTAATGTGATAGTCTTCCATGACGGGATTTGCCAGGAGTTTCGCGCAAGCACTTTCCGCGATCTCTCGCGCACCATCGAGAGATTCTGCTTCAATGTCCATCTCTACAAATTTTCCGATGCGCACCTGCGAGACGGAGTCAAAACCAAGCTGCAAGAGTGCGTGCTCCGAAGCCTTTCCCTGTGGATCGAGAATGGAGGAGCGCAATGTTACGGTAATGTTGGCCTTGTACATGGATCTCATTTGAAAAAAAGAAAGTTCAGGACGTCGGCAAAGATACGATTCCGTAGACGCCGAGGCGTACGCCGACTCGCAAATCTCACTCCATATTTTGCAGCTCCACGTCGCGAATGGCTTTCACGAAGTGAACGAGTGCTCGGCCGGTGCCAATCAGAAGATATACGATCAGCACGAACAGGAGCCCTCGCTCGCGAAAAATAATCACGAGTATGAACCCTCCCGTTACGAGAAAGACTTTCAGAGCGTGGGTCCGGATGTATGCAGCTGAGGGATGAGGCGCGGAGTCAAATGGAATCTTCGAAACCATGAGTCCGGACAGCACGATGACCGTGATCATGGTCACATTTACCTCACCCACGAACTCGATAAATTGTAGCACCAGCTCCGCATTGAGAATGATGGCAACGATGGCGAGGCCCGAAACCGGAATGGGAAGGCCACTGAAGTAGTCCCCCTTTTCTTCTTCAAAATCAACATTGTACTTGGCGAGACGGACGGCCCCCGCGAGTGCAGGAAGCGATGCGATGATCACTCCCGCCATCCCAAATTCCTTAAGACCAAAAACGTAAATCATAAATGATGGGGCGACGCCGAAGGAAACGATGTCAGAGAGACTGTCCAATTCCACCCCAAACTGGCTTTCGCCATTCGTAAGGCGGGCCATCATCCCGTCGAGAATATCGAACATGCTGGCGAGCAGAATGAGCCAGGCTGCTGCTGCCAATCTGCCCTCAAGCACCTGAATCAACGAAATAAAGCCGCAGAACAGGTTCATCAACGTGAAAAAGGATGGAACCGCTGAGCGGGATATCTTGCGTCTTCCTTTACCAGGCCTCGCTTCCCTATAGGCAATCAAGCGCTGACGAAATCGTCGTTGCTTCAGACCATGTCTAGATTTTCTTTTCTTTGAAGCCAGCATCAATCAGTTCTCGCGCGATTCTGAAAGTCGACCCAGCGTGGTAAGGCCTCCCTTGACCTTATCTCCCACCGCTACCGAAACCGTAGCATCCAGAGGAAACAGTATATCCATTCGAGAACCAAATTTCACCAATCCAAACCGATCCCCCGTACTCACCACATCTCCGGTTGTGATGTGATAGACTATCCGCCGGGCGACGGCGCCGGCGATCTGTTTGAACAGCACTTTCTGTCCCGATACATGCCTAACGCCGAGTTGTGAACGTTCGTTCAGTTCACTCGCCTTTTCGTGCCAGGCCACCAGATACTGGCCCGAGACATACTGGTCAAATTCTATCGTCCCTCCTATCGGAATCCTGTTGACGTGCACGTCCAGCGGAGAAAGGAATATGGACACCTTGCGAGCGCGGCCCTTGATGTAGAGCGGCTCCTCTATTTCCTCAATAATCACTACCGTTCCATCGGCGGGTGAGAGCATCGTGTACGCATCTACACTGGGTACAACCCGCGTGGGGTCACGGAAAAAGTATACTGTAAACAAAAAGGGTAGAGCAGCTAAGACGCCAATCACGATTCCTGATACTCCGCCCACATACCTGGCCAAGAAGCCCAGGATGACGCTGATCACCAGGTGTATTCCGATCAGTAAATATCCTTCCTTAGCAAACATCAAATGGTTGGTTGCTCCCGCGGCGGATTCGACGTGAGAATGAGTTTCTCTTGAAACCCAAAAATAGCATTCACGTTTGAGAGCAGCCCCATCGTGGTTTAAGATTTCCGACGAATTTGTGTCAACAGTTTCCCTTCATACGCTAGGCTGCAAACTCAATTTTGCAGAAACTGGTACCATTGCAGACCAGTTTAGAGCGAAAAGTTATCGGGTGGTCCCTTTTGGGGATCGCGCGGACGTCGTCGTCCTGAACACATGTACCGTCACTGATCAAGCAGACCGCAAATGCAGACAGGCCATCAGAAGGGCTCTGAGAGCGAATCCGGAAGCATGTGTTATCGTGACAGGGTGCTTTGCCCAGCTCCAGCCAGAACAGATCGCCGAGATTGACGGAGTTGATGTGGTTCTGGGCGCGAACGAGAAATTCAATTTGTTCGCCTACGTCGATGCGTTCTCCAAAAAAGAAAAGACACAGATCGAAGTCTCCTGCATCGACGAAGTCAGCGAGTTCGGGGCCGCATTTTCAGCTTTCGAGCGGACCCGTGCCTTTCTGAAGGTGCAAGACGGCTGCGATTACGGCTGTACGTTTTGCACGATACCACGTGCTCGCGGCGCCAGCCGGTCAGATACGATATCGGGAATCGTCGAACAGGCGGAACGGATAGCAGAGCGTGGCTTCAAGGAAATCGTAATTTCAGGAGTCAACATTGGCTTGTTCGGTCGGGAACGTGGAGAATCACTCCTGGCCTTGATTCGCGAACTGGACCGGGTTGAGGCCGTTGATCGGTACCGGATTTCGTCGTGTGAGCCCAATCTCCTTTCAGACGAAATCATCGATTTCGTTGCAGGATCGCGCTCTTTCATGCCACACTTTCACCTGCCTCTTCAGAGCGGAGATGATTTTGTACTTGGGAAAATGCGCCGGCGATACCGCCGGAGTCTGTACGCAGATCGAGTCGATCGAATCTTGCGCACCATGCCGGATGCCGCGATTGGGGTCGACGTGATCGTGGGATTTCCAGCCGAGACAGAATCTCGATTTGAAAATTGCTTCGCGTTCATTTCCGACCTCCCGGTCTCGTATTTACACGTGTTCACGTACTCGGAGCGCCCCGATACCGTGGCAGTAGATAAGCTGAATTTGATGGGTGGCCTGGCCGTCGAAAAACATGTTCGATCTCGGCGCAACAGAAGACTACGGCTTCTATCCGAAAAGAAGCGAGCCTCGTTCTACTCTCGTTTCATTGGCTCATATCGATCCGTTCTCTGGGAGGACAGCGATAAGGGAGGACTGATGTCAGGATTTACGGACAATCATATCCGAGTGGAATCACCCCATGATTCGAGTCGTGTGTCACGCATAGAACCCGCTCTTCTCGGAAACATCGCGGCCTCAGGCAATGTGACCGCCGTGCAATCGGAGATGCATAGTTTGCCTGTGCTTCAGGACATACATTAATCCCGATTCACCTTCTTGAGGGGATTGGGTCCGGGGGGATCAGTCTGTATGCGAATCAACGTTTTATTACTACTTGTACTCGGCGTCCTCGCATCGGGTTGTGAGATCCTCGGACCGGATGATCCGTCGGAAAATGAGCTCGAAGTGAATCAATCCCGTTGGAATGCCCATCACGACGGAGACTATCATTTTGAAGTCCAAAGGGGCTGTTTCTGCGTCAACGGCGGTAGTTTCTGGGTTCAAGTCGTCGATTCGAAGATTGTATTCGCGATCAACAACTTTTCGCAGGAGCCCCTGCCCGACGAGTACCTCCAGTATTTCGAAACGATCGATGAGATTTTCGAAATGCTCCGCGACGCGAAGAAGGGTGCCGATGAACTCGCGGTTCAATACTCTCCGTTCGGCTATCCTAGCATGGTCACCATCGACTGGGATGTATTGGCGATAGACGACGAAATGTCCCTCACTGTCTCAAATCTGATCCTCGGCGTCGCTCTGATCGATTGACCCGCGCCGCTCGGATAATGTTCATCTCTATCTTGACAGATAGAGATTTCTCATTTCAAAAGGCTTGCGGAAGTGCTCGTCCTCAAAATCGTCGATGAAGGCGATCGCCTCTCCGGTAGATTTCATCTCAGGACCGAGTTCTTTTCTAACCTCTGGAAACTTGTCCCACGAGAAAACGGGCTCTTTTATCGCAAATCCCTCGAGTGAGGACGTCAGCTCTCCCCTCTCTCGAAAAGTTGCCAGTTTCTCCCCAAGCATCACCATGGTGGCAATTCTTGTGATAGGAATCTGGGTCGCTTTGGCTACGAACGGAACCGTCCTCGACGCACGAGGATTGGCTTCGATGACGTAGACAATGTCATTTTTTATCACCATCTGCACGTTGACCAAGCCAATCACCTTGAGACGCATCGCGATTTCGGTGATATAGCGTCGGACCGTGGTCTGAATTTCCTCAGAGATCGAGTAAGGCGGCAACACGGCGGTCGAGTCTCCCGAATGAACCCCGGCTGGTTCGATATGCTGCATAATTCCGCAGATCCAGACCTCTTTCCCATCACAGATCGCGTCAACGTCCAGTTCGATCCCATCTTCAAGGAAGAGATCCAACAGAATCACGTTATCCGGCATCAGCTTCCAGATCTGGATGACGCACTCCTCAACCTCCTCCTTGTTGATGGCGATGCGCATGCCCTGACCACCAAGAACATAACTGGGTCGAACCAGGAGCGGGTACCCAATCTTTTCCGCCGTCTCGACAGCCTCATGCTCCGATCGCGCTGCGCCATATGGTGGAAATGGTATTTCAAGTTCCTTCAGGATTTCGGAAAATCTGCTCCGATCCTCTGCAAGATCCATGTCGTCGAACTGAGTACCGATGATGGGAATCCCTTTCTCTTCAAGTCTCTTGGACAACTTGAGCGCCGTCTGCCCGCCAAGCTGAACGATTATTCCAGTAGGATTCTCGTGCTCAATAATATCGTAGACGCGCTCCCAATACACCGGTTCGAAGTACAGCTTGTCGGCAACATCGAAGTCCGTCGACACCGTTTCTGGGTTACAGTTTATCATGATGGCTTCGTAGCCCATTTCCTTCGCAGCCAGAACGCCGTGGACACAGGAGTAGTCGAACTCGATGCCCTGTCCAATTCTGTTTGGGCCACTGCCCAGAATGATCACTTTCTTTTTGTCCGAGACCTCGCTTTCAGTCTTCGACTCGTACGATGAATAGTAGTACGGAGTCCGAGCCGGAAATTCGCCTGCACACGTATCCACCAACTGGTATGAGGGCTTGATGCCCAACGACTTACGATACTCACGAACCGCATCTTCGGTCTCTTCGTTTTGCACGAGATACGCGATCTGGAAGTCTGAAAAGCCGAACCGCTTGATCTGAAGCATGAAGTCATGATCGATCTGTTTCAGGACCTTACGACGGATCTGATCTTCGATGGACACGATATCCTGAATCTGAAACAGAAACCAGGGATCGACCTTCGTGATGTCGGCCAATTCCTCCACCGACGCTCCCAGTTTGAATGCGTTTCTGATCTGAAGAGTGCGGTCCCAGTACGATTTTTTAAGTCGATCACGTATTTCAAAACGGGCGGTCTCATCCCGATCAGCTCCCAGTCCGTGATAACCGTTTTCAAGACTCTGCCATGCTTTCTGGAGGCTTTCCGGGAACGTGCGTCCGATGGCCATGACCTCTCCGACCGCCTTCATCTGGGTCGTCAATTCTTCGTCCACACCTTCGAACTTGTCAAAATTGAATCGTGGGATCTTGGTGACCACGTAATCGATAGCCGGCTCGAAACAAGCAGAGGTGGTACCGGTCACGTCGTTTTTCAGTTCGTCCAACGTGTATCCAACGGCCAGCTTCGACGCCACCTTGGCGATGGGATAACCCGTGGCCTTCGACGCCAGCGCCGATGAGCGCGATACCCGAGGATTGATCTCAATAGCGATCATCCGGCTCGTTTTAGGGTCAATTGCGAACTGGACATTACACCCTCCTGCGAACGTACCGATGGAGCGCATCATCCGAATCGATGCATCTCGCATGAGTTGGTACTGTTTATCGGTCAGAGTCTGTATCGGAGCCACTGTCAGCGAATCGCCCGTATGAACTCCCATCGGATCAACATTTTCTATCGAACAGATGATGATCACGTTGTCGGCTGAGTCTCGAAGGAGTTCAAGCTCAAATTCTTTCCAGCCGTACAGGCACTCTTCGATCAGCACCTCGTGGACAGGTGACATTTCAAGTCCGCGCATGACCTTTTGGTCGAACTCATCGGCAGTCCACACGATTCCGCTTCCACTTCCGCCCAACGTGAAGGAGGGCCGGATGACGACGGGTAAGCCGCCGAGATCCTGCGTGATCTCCTTTGCCTCGAGGAGGCTCTTTGCAGCCTTTGAACGGGCCTGATCGATTCCGATTTTCTCCATTAGATCGCGAAATAGTTGGCGATCTTCGGTGATATTGATGGCATCGATGTCGACCCCGATGACTTCTACGCCCATTTTTTCCCAATAACCCTGCTCATGGAGCTTGTTCGCAAGGTTTAGAGCGGTTTGACCACCCATGGTGGGGAGAACAGCATCGGGCCTCTCACTTTCGACAATTTCTTTGATCGAGTCCGGGGTGAGAGGGCGCAGAAAAATCTTGTCGGCGGTGACCGGATCGGTCATGATGGTCGCCGGATTCGAGTTGACAAGAATAATCTCGTAGCCCTCCTGACGAAGAGAGCGCGCCGCCTGACTACCGGAGTAGTCGAACTCGCACGCCTGTCCAATGATGATTGGCCCGCTCCCTATAAGAAGAATCTTTTTGATGTCCGTTCGCTTGGGCATTCGATTCGGTCTTTGGTCTGAAAGTGATTGATTGGTTAGGTGTCTATCGGCCCGCGTAGATCATGTCTGGAGCCGCATCCACGGTTGTCTTGACGCCTCGCTCTTTCTCGATATCTGACATGAACTCATCGAAGAGATAATGACTGTCGTGAGGACCAGGGGAAGCCTCGGGGTGATACTGGACGGAAAACGCTGTGCAGGCCGCGAATCGCAGCCCCTCGAGCGTCTCATCATTCAGATTCACGTGTGTCATCACAGCAATGTCTTCGGTCAGAGACTCTTTGTCGACGGCAAATCCATGATTCTGGGTAGAGACCTCAACGTGGGAGGAGAGAAGATTTTTAACGGGATGGTTCGCGCCTCGATGCCCCACAAACATTTTGTACACTTTCAGACCGGCGGCCAGAGAAAGAAGCTGGTGCCCAAGACAGATTCCGAAGAGCGGAATACCAGACTGCATGGCCCCTCGGGTATTTTCAACAGATTCGGGCATCGCACGGGGGTCCCCGGGTCCATTCGAGAAGAATATGCCATCTGGATTCCAGGCCAGGATGGTCTCAATGGGCGTCGCAGCAGGAAACACTCTAACGGAGCACCCGCGGGCCTTGAATGAGCGAAGAATATTCTGCTTCACACCGAAATCGTAGACAGCAATTCTGGGGCCCTCCCCGAGAACATAGTCATACTCTTCTTCTACCGTGACTCTGGAAGCCAATTCCAATCCTTCCATGGAGGGCCATTGCTTTGCCTTTGCTATCAACGACGAATCATCCAGATCTATCGAAGATATTACGGCGTTCATCACCCCCTTCGAGCGGATGTGCAAGACGAGCGCGCGCGTATCGACATCTGAAATACCGACCAGCTTGTGCTCCACCATAAAGTCTTCCAGAGAATTATCCGCGTTACCGTTCGAAAAACGGTGTGAAAAGGCGCGGACCACTACACCTGACACCATCGGCGATGACGCTTCCATATCCAGATCCATCGTCCCGTAGTTACCAATGTGTGGATAGGTCATCATCATAATTTGGCCATGGTAGGACGGATCGGTAAAGATTTCCTGATAACCTGTCATGGAGGTGTTGAAGCACAGTTCTCCTCCAGTTTCGCCTCGGTAACCAACGGCGGCCCCGATCACAACCGTCCCATCTTCGAGTGCAATCTTGCAGATCGGCGGCGATAAAAGCGGATTATTCGAATGACTACTGGTCATATTCAGTATTTGAGGGCTTTCAGCCTACTTTCTTTGGCAAAACAGCAAAAAAAAAGCCTCCCCTGTACCTAAGGGAAGGCGAAATCGAATGCTGGTCATGCCGGGGGCAAAGTGGGCGCAGAGCACGTGTTAAGATGATCCGTATCCTTTATTTAGGGCCAACTACTCTCGAATGTCAACTCACACCGAGACTATTGGACCGCGAGTTTCAAGGTCTGTAAATTACGGACAAAATGTCCTGGCAACAGCACCAACAGCCTGTCGCGACGGTCAAAATACGGTGAAGCCCACCACTGATCAATCAGTGTGCATAAATGCTGATGTTGGTTTTGCGCGAGCCGCTTCCTGAAGCAGACCGGGCTCAGGAATGAACGATTCGGCAACTGTCTCGAATCTGAATAGTCCACTCATCGTATCATAATAAAGGTCAATTCCATCGGTACCTGACGCATCGAGCACGTTTGAACAAGTTCGAAAAAAATACGAGACGCAGAAAAGGCTATCTGCTGCACATAATGGCGGCGTTGGCTGTCAGCCTTCTGATCGTCAATGGCGCGTTCATGTTCTGGCCTGATGTCGAAAATTCGAATGAAGGCCTTGTTTTCGACGTGCGTGGGCAGGAAGTAATCCAGGCTGAAGAAATCTTGCAAACCAGGCAGGAACAGAGGAAACCACCCCCTCCGGTTCCGGCTCCTCCTGTGGTTATGCCCGACGATGTGGTTCTGGACGACATTGAGCTCGAAATTTCAGATACGTCGCTGATTCTGGAAGAGGCGGGAAACGATATCGAGGTGGTCGAAGGCACTCCCATTGGTAACAGCACAGCAGCCCGGGCAGACAGAGGCCCCTCACCTGTTCGCATCGTCACCCCGATTTACACCCGCGACGCCAAGCGACGAAATATCAGGGCGGAAATCGTTTTAGAAGTGCTTGTAAATGAAAGGGGTCGCGTACTATCCACTCGGATTGTGGGGCGTTATTTACTGAGCAAAGATGGTGTTGAGAGAGAAGTCGTATCCGCGGTCGGGTACGGGCTAGAAGAATCTGCCATTACGGCCGCAAAAAGCCACACTTTTAGAGCAGCCTGGGAAAATGGCAAGAGGGTTCAGAGCTACACGACGTTGACGTTTAAATTCGGCTTCTGATTTCGTCCATTCAGGCCGGGAACTGGTCGTCGAAAAAACCATCCCCGTAGACTTCCTTCACTTCAGCAATCTCGATTCGGTAGCCCGCGTACCACTCAGCATATCGACTTTTCGCCAATATGTGGATAGAATTTCCTCGAAACACCTCGAGGTCCTCCATCGATTTCCAGTAGTACACCACGGCCACATTCGCGTCATCATCCGACCACTCCTTCCGACCCAGGTATCCCTGACTCGCACGAGCAATTTGATCTATCTGATCGTTCAGAGAGTGGAAGGCTTCATCGTACGAGAGGCGCCTGAATATGAATGTGGCGGAGATCACACTGATATGAAATGTTATCCGACCCGGATTTTTGCCCGGAGTTTGATTCAATCATCAGAATGTAAATCATCCGGCGATGGAAATCGGAGACCTCAGTCCCCCATCGGATGAGACCGCCAGACGACATGTCGAATCATCCACTTGCAATCCAGTTTTTCGAGTTGGAAATAATCGATACCCCAATCGGCGGTAAGTTTGGCCGATGCGATCTTATCGAGCACATCCAGAACCACAATTTCTCTTGGAGTGCTGTCATCGATCCCCTGGCGATTATTCGAATTCCAATTCGCTGCCAGGTTTTTTAACTGCTCGAAATTCATAGGAGCCCCGCGATATTCCTGATTAGCTGACGAACGCCAGTGGCCGAATTTTACAAGATCCTTGCTGACGGAACGTTCGATTCGCTCGGGCTCTGCCTGATACAGCCCCTCCAGATAATCTGTGACGGCATCGCGAACGCCATCTTCATCGGATTGTGCAAAAACAGGACCGGAGAAGGCGAAAATCAGCAGCAGAAGGACGATGCGTTTCATAGGTCAGTACTTATTGGTTCAATCACGGTAATGGAAGGCTTGACGAGGCGAGCCCATGAAAGTTGCTGCTTCATCGTGGCCAGTGCGGTTGGCCACCGTCGAGCTGTGACTTGATGGTCCACCAGCTGCGACCGGGTGCCGCGCATGTGCTTCTTCAACGCTTCGTTCCAACAGTCGATCGGACTTACAATTCGTGTTTCTTCAGCCTTCTGTAGAGCGTCGCACGAGTAAGTCCAAGTTCGGATGCTGCGCCTGACACATTGCCAAAATGTTTGCTCAATGCCGCATCGATGACCTGTTTTTCTACGGAATCGAGGTTCAGGGTGGTCAGTAAAACGTGGATATCGCTTTCTGAAGACCTTGAAAATTGGATATCCTCGGGCTGAATCGTTCCGGACTCCGTCATAATGACTGCTCGCTCCAGCATATGCATCAGTTCGCGGACGTTGCCGGGCCATTCATAGGACTCGAGCTTTTGTACGGCCTTTTCCGAAATTGACGCCACGAGTGGATTGTACTTGCTGGCGAACTGATCCCGGTAATGATTCGCCAGCATTCCTATGTCTTCTACCCGCTCCCGAAGAGGAGGAAGAACCAGCTCTACTGTATTGATCCGGTAAAGAAGATCCGGTCGGAATCGTTTTTCAGCGACGGCCTGATGAACTGGTTGATTGGTCGCACAGATCAATCTGACGTCAATCGATACTCTCTCGTTGGAACCAATTTTCATGATTTGGCGCTGTTGCAGCACAGTGAGCAACTTTGCCTGCAAGCTCAACGGCAAATTCCCAATCTCGTCCAGAAACAGCGTTCCACCGCCTGCCGCTTCGAACTTACCCGTTCGATGTTCGTGCGCATCCGTGAAGGCTCCTTTCTTGTGGCCGAAAAGCTCACTTTCGAACAGCGTTTCAGTGAGTGCACCCATATCGACGGAATAGAAGTCCGAGCGCCTTCGCGGCGAAAGGGCATGAAGCGCACGAGCCACCAGCTCTTTTCCGGTGCCATTTTCTCCAAGAATGAGCACGTTTGCTTCGGTTACGGCTACTTTTTCAACCTGCTTCAGGACAAAGCGGAGCGCTTCCGATTTTCCGACGAATCCCAGGAAGGATGGGTCAATCTTCACCTGAGCCCGACGGGGCAACCCTGGTCTGTTTTGTCGATAAGCTATCATGATGGCGAAATTCGAAATACCAATACTTGTTGTCGCGCAATAAGTTATATACACCAAGCTTTTTTGCATGTGCCTAAAGTCACGAACTGTATGCAGTTCTGGTTGCACGGTATGTGCGCCGGATGTTCGATTCCGGACACTGCTATTTTCAAAAATGCACAGTCCGTTCCCTGACCCCCGCCTTTCCGCGCCAGAATCGCCTGATTGCCACAAACAACGTGTTTTGGCACGAATGTCGCAATCTCTCCCGTGTTGCACTCAAGTAGTTGCGCGCGACACATACTGAATTCAGGAGATCGAACGGTGCTCGTTCGCTTCGAGCACTTTTTTCTCCCGGAATCCAGCTAACGCCAGACTTGCTCAGATTCGAAACGGACCGCCTGACACCTCCGGTTTTTCCAAAAACCATTCGGTCTGGATCTGAACATGTCAATCCTGTAGCTGACAGTACCGAATCGCCGGACAATGCCTAAACCGAATTGTCTCGTCAACAATGTGTGCTTTCTACGAAATGACACCGCACGAAATGACAGGGAGCATTCCCTGAATCTATCCACTCATGGAGGGCGCAAGTCGACCAATCGATACAGACAAGATTTACCATGCACTACTCTAGAACAATCAGTCTATTCATCGTGACCGCCGCTATCAGCTTCTTGAGCCTATCGGCTCAGGCGCAGAGCGTCGGCACCTGCGAGCAAGCCATTGGAGAATCCTATATGGACATCAACAATGTTCGCGCCCGCATCCTCAACAACGGTAACCTGTTTTGGCGAGGCAGCCCCCACGTATACAACATACCTAAGGGTGGCCCGTCGAACGCAATCTTCGCATCCGGTATATGGATGGGTGGTCAGGTAGCTGGCCAGCTTCGCCTTGCCGGATCAACCTATGGTCCCTACGAATTCTGGGCCGGTCCACTGAACGACGACGGATCGCCTCCGTCAAATTGTTCCGTTTTTGACCGTGTCTACAAGGTTTCGAAGGAGGACATCGTGAGCTACGACGGAGCTGGAATTCCCACTCCCGATCTTCAAGACTGGCCAACCGGCCTGGGCGCTCCGACGCTCGACGCCAATGGTGATCTCCTAGACATGGTTGGTCAGCCTCTGGTCAGCCGCGTAGATCGCGTGATCAACCTCGCAGCTGGCGAGCGCCCGGCCATTCTGGGCGACCAGATGCTCTGGTGGGTCATGAATGACCGAGGTAATCAGCACACCCGTACAGATACCCCAGCAATGGGCGTTGAAGTACACGGGTCGGCTTTTGCATTCAACACGGCAGGCGCCATTGGAAACACGACCTTCTACAAGTACCGCATCTTCTACAAGGGCACGGTGCCTCTGGAAGCTACCTACATGGGACTCTTCTCAGATCCAGATCTGGGTAATTTTGATGATGACTATGTTGGATCGGACACGACTCTCGGCCTCGGTTTTGTCTATAACGCTGATAACGATGACGAAGGGGGAGAAGGCTACGGCTCGGCTCCTCCGGCTGCTGGATACGACTTCTTCCAGGGGCCACTGGTCAACGACAACGGCATCGATGATAATGGCGATGGTCAGATTGATGAGGACGACGAGCGCCTTAAAATGACGTCGTTCACATTCTATAACAATGACGGAGGTGTACAGGGCGATCCTGGCAACGGTGCTGACATGTATAACTACATGTCGGGCCGCTGGAAAGACGGTCAGCGGATCACGTTGGGAGGAAGTGGACGAAATTTCTCCAATATTCCGACCTCGTTCATGTTTCCCGGCAACCCGCCTGCGTTCTGGTCAGAATTCAACTCAGACGGAATTGGCAGCGCGATTGCTCCTGCTGATCGCCGGTTTGTGATGGCAACGGGACCCTTCACCATTCAACCCGGCGACGAGCAGACGCTTGTATATGGTATCATCACGAGCTTTGGAGATGACAACCTGGATTCTGTGCGCCAGATGAAGGAAGATGACGCCCTTGCACAGGCCGTTTTCGACATTGACTTCGCGCTTCCGTCTCCCCCAGCAGGCCCTCGTGTTTCTACGACAGTCGGTGACGGATCGGTACTCCTTCAGTGGGGCTACAAGCCAACGGACAACAACTACCTCGATACGTACAATGTCATTGACCCCCTCCTTTCGGATGATGTCGCGGACAACGATTACATCTTCGAAGGCTACAATGTATTCCAGTACGAAAACAGCTCCGATCAACGAGGTAAGCTTATAGCCACGTACGACGTCGTGAACGGCATCACTCGCGTGATCGAGGGTCTGGATCTCACGTTCGTTACGGCAGAAGGAAATGATTCGGGATTGGCCCATTCGCATAGGGTGAGTGGTTTAATCAATTACACCAATTACACCTTCGGAGTCCAGGCTTACGCGTATAACGCGCCATCGGGACCGAGGGTGTACGCGGGTCCAATCTCGCGAGTCACCGTCACTCCTCAGAGAACTGATCTCGTTATCAGTGAAGCTGCCGTGGCTGCCGCATTGACGCCTGAGTCTGACGTTGAGTCAGTCAAAGGCGAGAACATAGGTAACGGTAACGTGACTGTGAACGTGGTCAATCCGGCGGCCGTTACGGGTCACTCGTACAGCGTTGAGTTCTTTTCGCTCGAAACGGATGATCTTGGCAAACGAGTCGTGTCCGATGCTCACGAAGCTGAGCAAGATCTGGCCTCACGGGCACCAAAGTCTGGCTCGGCGTTGGTCACCACATACAACGTGATCAATTCCACAACCAGCGGGATGGTCTTTGACGGGACCGTAGCATATTCCGCTACTGGCGTGGTGGGCGCTGAGGGCAGCGATGTTGTCCAGGTGGACGGTCTCTCGCTGAACGTCACGGGTGCGCCTCTGGCGTTCCAGGACTTTCAGCTGGTCGCTAACGCGGCTGGCCCCGTAACAGGAACCGCGGGCGCAGCCGACTTCCGCAGCTTCCCGGTGAGTGGTGCTCGTCCTGGTGCCGACTCGCAGGTCAATAACGATGGCCAATGGTTCATCCATACCGGAGGAAACGGCTCGAGACCAACCATCAATGATTTCATTTCGCGTACCATGCGTCGTGGAATGGCCACGGCCGTGCCGTTCGACTTCGAGCTCCGATTCACCGCTGGCGGCTCTCTGAATTACGACCGGTTCTTCTCCGGTGGTATTCTGGTCGGCGACGACGTACCGTTTGAGGTCTGGCAGACCGGAATCGCTACCCCTGACGACCCAAGCGACGATGTCCGGATGATACCGGCCATCATCGATTGGGAAGACGATGGTTGGGGCATGCGGGACATCGACCACGAAGTCTCCGGTGGCGCCGACGATCCCCAGAGCGACTGGATCTACTGGTACCGTCCGACCGACATGACGCCGGGCACATCGGGCTACGACGCCTGGGCGGCTGCCGCTCTGGCTGGCGGAGACGCTGGCTCAGGCGGAGGCCACCTCAGCGATGGCTCCGACGAGGTCTTCTCTCGGATGGTTGTCGTCAACTGGAACGGAGATACCTCGGCTACTGGCACTTTTGCGGACTACCTGCCTGAAACGGGCACGATCTTCCGGATTAGCACCACCAAGCCGAACCAGCCGGGCGATACGTTCGCGTTCTCGACCGATGGTCTAGGCGCTCGCGCTCGCACCGATGCTGAGGCCAGTGCCGCTATCGACGAAATCGGTATCACTCCCAACCCATACAAAGGCGCTTCGGCTTACGAAGTCAGCCAGCTGATTGATCAGGTTCGTTTCACGAACATGCCCGACGTAGCAACAATTCGCATCTTCACCGTCGCCGGTTCGCTTGTTCGGACCCTCGAGAAAAACAGTGCAAGCGCAAGCTTTGGCTGGGATCTCACGACAGAAGACAATCTGCCCATCGCAAGTGGTATGTACATCATCCACGTCGATGCGGGAGCTCTTGGCGAGAAAGTGCTGAAGTTTGGTGTTGTCAAGAAACGTGTACAGCTAAACACATTCTAGTTGAACTGGGAAGCTGGATTCGGCCTTCGGGCCGAATCCAGAACATCCCAACACTACACGAATCATGACGAACTTGATTTTTACAAGGAGGACTTTAGATATGAACAAGCTGTCCAGAATTTTTCTGAACGCACTCGTAGTGATTGCTCTTATGGGCATGAGTGTGCTGGACGCGAACGCAGGTGATGACAAACGTCGTGGTACGGCGGGTGCGTCACAATTACTCGTGCCTGTAACGGCACGTTCTGCTTCGCTCGGCGCTTCGATGACGAGTGGTATGGCTGGCATGAACGGACTGGAGGCGATCTTCGCCAACCCGGCCGGTCTTGCATTGAACACAGGTACGGCTGCGATTTTCAGCCGTATGGATTACGTTGCCGGCATCGGTGTCAATTTCTTTGGGATTGCACAGAACTTCGGTAGCAATAACATCGCATTCACGGTTGCCTCGTGGGACTTTGGTGATATTCCGTTGCAGACGGAGCTTTCGCCAGAGATCAGCTCGGTGACCTACAATGCTACCTTTATCACCGCAGGTCTGACGTACGCCCGTGTCTTCACGGATCGTATTTCTGCCGGTGTGACGGTCAAGGTGGTAAACGAATCGATTGACGATATCTCGGCAAGCGCCGTGGCCGTTGACATGGGCATGACCTACATCGTAGGGGAGTCCGGTCTGCGCCTCGGTGTTGCTCTGAAGAATATTGGTACGGAGATGAGCTACAGCGGTGTAGGTCTCACGAACCAGATTCAGCTGCCTTCGCAGCCGGGCAATGCCACCAATAATGCTCTCGTCTTTGAGAGCGAAGGAGTTGAGCTTCCATCATTGCTGAACTTTGGTGTGTCTTACACACGCCAGATGGCAGAGGGTGCTGTGGTTACGGTTCTCGGAAACTTCCGATCGAATTCGTTTGACCAGGATGAGTACTCAGGTGGTGTAGAGCTGGGCCTCTTTGACATGGTCTACCTACGTGGTGGCATGGACATTATTGGAGACCAGGACCTCTCATTCTTTACGGGAGTCAACTTCGGCGCTGGTGTCGATCTCGATCTATCGGGCACGCGCCTGCAGATCGACTTCGCATCGCGGACGACTGACTTCTTCGATAACGTCAGTGTGATCACAGTTGCTGTGAGCCTCTAACGGACCTACTGCCCGGCTCCGTGAAGGAGCCGGGCGGGCTACAAGATTCTTCGACGACCTTCCGCATAGTCTACACTTCCGCTAAGTGAAAATTCGTGCATTTCGATCGTAGTCAGAGGGAGAAAAACTCGAAGATGGAGGGGGCGGAAGGACTGATCCGGTTCCTCAAACAAAGCGGGGCGCGCCTAAAAGGCCCGCCCCGCTTTGCTCCGAAGACAGCTGACAAGGTTTCTTGACTACAATAAATGCACCAATCCGTCGAATTGGAGCTAGAGGCCGTGCTTTTCGAGGCGTCGATAGAGTGTCGTTCGCGTCAACCCCAGCTCGCTCGCAGCCTGGGATACTATGCCACCATGTTTGTCCATTGCGGTTTGTATTACACGCTTCTCGACAGTTTCAAGATCGAGGGTATCGAACATCAGGCTGTGAGAATTTGACGGGGGAATTGACTGCAGGCGAAAGTCTTCTGGCTGCAGCGCCTTCGTGTCGGTCATGATGACGGCTCTTTCGACCATGTGTTTAAGTTCACGAACGTTCCCTGGCCACGGATACTTTTCAAGCTTTCTGAGAGCAGCAGCAGAAATACGGTCGACCTTGGGCTTATACTTTTCAGCGAAAAATGCCAGAAAAAACTCGGTCAACGGGCGAATGTCTTCACTACGCTCTCGAAGAGGCGGCAAATAGATCTCTACAGTATTTATCCGGTAGAGTAGGTCCTGCCTGAATTTTCCGTCGAACACCGATTCATAGATGGGTTGATTGGTCGCACAGATCAACCTTACATCAATGGGCCTCGGGCTGTTTGTTCCGATGCGCGTGACGGTGCGCTGCTGCAGGACTGTCAATAGCTTAGCCTGAAGGGGCACCGGCAAATTCCCAATCTCGTCGAGAAACAACGTCCCCCTCGAAGCTGCTTCGAAGCGGCCTTCTCGGTCCTGGACCGCGTCTGTGAACGAACCCTTTTTATGTCCGAAAAGCTCACTTTCAAAGAGGCTTTCTGTCACGGCTCCCATGTCTACGGAGACAAATGGCTTGCCATCACGCAATGATCGCCTGTGCAGGGCGCGTGCCACCAGCTCTTTTCCCGTTCCGTTCTCACCAAGGATCAGCACATTGGCATCGGTCGCCGCGACCTTCTCAATCTGGGCATGTACTTCTCCCAGCGCATCGGAATAGCCGATAAACTCTTCAACATCAACATCAGTTTGGCTCGAGGATGGTTGGCTTCCGGCACGCCTGGCCAGTTCCTGAGATCGCTGAATTCTGCTGCGTTCAGCTATCACCTCAATGAGATCAGGAAGATCACCCGGCCATGGCATGGGCAGAACGTCAAAAGCACCAGCCTTGATCGCCCCAACTACATTAGAAAGGCTTTCCAACCTTGACGTAACTACGATGGTCACGTTTGAATCTGCCAGCAGGATATGCTGGATCCAGAAATAATCGTCGACCCCGTCATTCGACAGAACTGCCTCGTCCAACAGCACCACGTCATACCGATTGGACGCCATCAAGGATGGAATTCGATTGGGGCGCTTCACCGAATGAACCAGTTTAGCTTTACCGTTCAACAATCGTCGAGCGGAAACAGCCAATTCTGGATTTTCATTTACAATCAGGATCCGTCCCAGCATGAAAAAGTGATTTATCAGTGGTGTGCGCGGTTGGAAATATGGCCTGTCATGCGCCGGATTACCCAATTTTGGCTGCGAACCTGCAAACTTCGCTGCCCACGTGTTCAGATGTGGTCCCGGACGCCTACGCCTTATTTCAATAACAGGCTCTCGAGGTTACCAAGCACTCAGCGCTGTCTACGGTGTTAGTTGTTCGAGTTTTGGGCACAAATCCATTCAGTAATGTGGCAGTGCCCTGTTCGAAATCGTGCATTTTACATACCGCACACGAACAGCGGGCTCGCGGGTGCCTTCAGAACGCGTGATTTGGGCGGAAACCGAAACGTGCCTTAATCAATGCCTTCACCCAGTTCGTGATAAACCGGCATTATGTGTTGATACACAACGATCTACGACACTTTTTTCGACTTGTGAGCAGACTCGAACTTGCGACACCCGGTTTAGGAAACCGGTGCTCTATCCCCCGCAACGGTTGAGTGTCCCGTGTCCCTCTCAATATCGTTTGCTCCTCGACCTGTGACAGATCGGAATGCTACTTGACCAGCGTCATGGTTTTACTGTCCATAAATGACGCGGATCGCATTACGTACACATAGATTCCGCTCGGAAGAGAGCTAGCGTCGAATACGACTTGATATGTGCCGGCGCTGTGGGGACCAGATACAACAATGCTCAGTTGTCTTCCAAGTACATCGAATAGGGCTATCTCTATTTCGGTTGAAGCCGCCACGTCATACTTGATGGTAGTGGATGGATTGAATGGATTGGGATAATTTTTCCATAGTGCAAATTTTGTCGGAATAGCCGCATCTTCTGCAGACACGATAAATCCGCGAACCAGAGAAAGCTTTAATGGGGTAGGATTATCACCCGATTGTCCGTCGGAGAGGGTCACGGTAATCCATATGTCAAGATTCGAAACTTGACCGGCATCGGACATGATCGTCGCGAGTGCATCTACGCTCAGACTGTCGGAAAACGTTGTAGATTCTCGCTCAATCAAAACGCTAGACAAAGCCGCGTCTGATGCCACGAGGAACGTGTAATCAATGTCATCTCCATCGACATCCGTCGCTTCATTCCACTCAAATAGAACATGATCTTCCGGACCGACAGAACCGTCGTCAGTCATGGATCCCACCATTATCATCTGGTCTGAGACAACTGTGGTGAAGACATCGTCTGTACCAAAGCTTGGTGGGTCATTTACGGGAATCACAGTGATCGTGATCGTTCCGGAATCGGTAATTCCATCTGAATTCTGGATGGTGTAACTGAACGAATCGACACCGTTGAAATCGTCGTCGGGCGTATATGTAATTGTGCCATCCCCGTTATTCAGCGCCACACCGTTTGATGCAAGACCAACCCCAGTAATGGTCAGCAAACCTCCCCCTAAATCAGTATCGTTTGAAAGAGGGTTAAGGGTTATTGCGAAATCTTCATTGGTCGACTCTTCATCATCCGTAGCCACAGGTGCCCCCTGCAACGCGTTCCGAAAGATCGACATCAGCAGATCCGCATCGAGTTAACCCCGAAAGTTGTGTACGGGTGAAAAAGGTATAGGCGGCGTATCCTGATGATGATTACGTCATTGTCAATCCGAAGATTGGAGGATACACCGCCCATGAAGACGAATAACGCACACGAGAACGAGAACTACAATAGCACAGAGGATGTGTTGACAGAAGTATTGCGAACAGGGGCCGCAAAGATGCTGCCCACAGCCGTTGAGGCCGAGGTTGAAGCTTTCTGCCAGCGCTACCAGTTCCTGCGCGACGAAGAGAATCGCCACCGCATCGTTCGCAATGGATATCTGCCAGAGAGGAAGATTTTGACTGGTATCGGGGAGGTCGCTGTAAAGATGCCCCGCATACGCGACCGTACGGGTCGGGGTGAGGATAGAATCGGTTTCCGCAGTTCGATACTACCAGCCTACCTCCGCAAGAGCCGCTCGCTTGAGGCTCTCATTCCATGGTTGTACCTGAAGGGAGTTTCAACGGGCGGCTTTGAGGCAGCGCTCTCGGCCCTTGTTGGTCCTGATGCCCCAGGGCTGACCTCCTCGACGATTGCGCGCCTGAAGACGCTTTGGACAAGGGAGCACGAAGACTGGCAAAAGCGGAGCCTGAAGGAGAAGCACTACGTCTATTTCTGGGCCGACGGTATTCACGTAAACGTACGCATGGATAAACAGAAACTGTGTCTGCTGGTCGTGATCGGCGCTACGGCCGATGGAAGGAAGGAGCTTATAGCACTCGAGGACGGCTTTCGCGAGAGCAAGCAGTCGTGGCGAGAGTTGCTCCTGGAGCTGAGGCACCGCGGGCTGGATCAAGGACCGAAGCTGGCTGTTGCCGATGGAGCCATGGGATTCTGGAGTGCTCTCGCAGAAGTTTATCCCGAGACGCGAGCCGCACGCTGTTGGGTGCACAAGACAGCAAATGTGCTCAACCGCCTGCCCAAGTCCGTTCAGAAGAAGGCAAAAGGTCACCTCACGCAGATCTATACAGCAGAAACAAAAAAGCAGGCAGAGAGCGCCCTTCTGTTTTTCATCAAAGCCTACCAGCAAAAGTATCCGAAAGCAGCAGAGATTCTGGTGAAAGACCGAGAAGAACTGCTCGCTTTTTATGACTTTCCGGCAGAACACTGGATCCATCTTCGGAGCACAAATCCGATCGAATCTACGTTCGCGACCGTGCGCCTCAGGACCGCCAAAACGAGGGGATGTCTGAGCCGAGAAACAGCTCTTGCAATGGCCTTCCGTCTATGTAAAGAGGCTCAGAAGAAGTGGAGGAAACTGAATGCACCGCACCTATTGCAACTTGTAAAAAAAGGAATCAAATTCACCGACGGAATTACATCAGAACGACACGCTGCCTAAACCTTCCATACACAACTTTTGGGCATAGCTCTTAAATGTGCCAACACACGGTATATGGAACCTCTTTCTTACTGGCCGGAGTCATCGACCCCTTGTAAGAGTCGAATTGCGATTTTAGACGATGTTTTTACGGACTTTGGGGGATCATCTGAAATCATCCCAATTCGTCTAAGCGCCCTCGGCAAGAATCGAACTTGCGACACCCGGTTTAGGAAACCGGTGCTCTATCCCCTGAGCTACGAGGGCGGAATGGCCGTGCCAATAAGGGCTGGTACGGCGTATCTTGGGCGCTGAAAATACGCCTCGTTTCATTCAAATTCTTCGAACATGTCGCTCGACATCGACGCCCTTCGCGCGAATACTCCAGGCTGCGAGCACGTCGCTCATTTCAATAATGCAGGTGCGGGGCTCATGCCCCTACCCGTTCTCGACGCGATTCAGGGGCACCTGACCAGGGAATCCATCATTGGAGGTTACGAAGCTCACGACGCGGCTGAGGAGGCGTATCAAGACACATATCGGGCCCTTGAAGAGCTTTTGGGGGCGAAAAAGGGCGAACTTGCGCTGCTGGAGAACGCGACCCGTGCCTGGGATCAGATCTTCTATGGGATGAGTTTTCGTCTCGGAGATCGGGTTATTACAGCCCAGGCGTCATATGCCAGCAATTATCTCGCGATGCTGCAGCAGGCGAAGCGGTTTGGAATTGAGATCGATGTCATCCCGAACGACCGGGATGGGCAAGTAGACGTATCTCGGTTGGAGGCGGCGATCGGCGAACGAACCCGGCTGATCTGCCTTACGCACGTTCCGACGAATGGAGGGCTCATCAATCCTGCAGCCGAAGTCGGTGTTGTGGCCCGACGACATAACATTCCCTACCTGCTCGATGCGTGTCAATCGGCTGGACAAATGCGGTTGAATGTAGATGAGATCGGGTGCGACTTTTTATCTGGAACGGGACGAAAATATCTACGAGGACCGCGTGGAACCGGCTTCCTGTATGTTCGCGCTTCGTCCCTCGATCTGGTAGAGCCGCCTTTCCTCGACCTGCACGCTGCGACCTGGACCGAGAGAAATGGATTTAAAATGTTGCCCGACGCAGGTCGTTTCGAGAACTGGGAAGGGTATGTCGCAGGGAAGATTGGCCTGGGGGCAGCTGTTCAGTATCTCCTGGAATTGGGGCAGGACGAGGTCTATGCACGGATACGGATGTTGGCGACACGTCTGCGTGAGGAACTGAGGAGCTTAAGCGGCATCACCGTTCATGATCTGGGATCGAATCAATGCGGTATCGTGACGTTCTCGCACGACACTACCAGCTCTGAAAAAATAAAAAGCACGCTCGATAAGGTCAGCATCAATGTGAGCCTGGCGCATCCCGAGTGGGCCAAGTTGGACGCCGAGGTTCGGAATCTTCCCGTGATGGTCCGGGCATCTGTTCATGCTTATAACACCGAAGAAGAGCTTGCCCGATTTGTCGGGGAGATACGAGAGATTTCGGAGTTGCGATGACATGACCCCAAAGGTAGATTGCGGCGCACTCACACCGACTCGTTTTGTCTGACGCAAGTAGCAAATCCAAGTCTGCCATCTGGGCGTGGTCGTTCTATGACTTCGCCAATTCAGCGTTCACGACCCTTATCGTGACGTTCGTCTACGCAACGTTCTTCGCATCGAAAATTGCTCCAGATTATGACACCGGCTTGGACATGTGGGCGAATGCCATCACTGTGTCAGCGTTGATCATTGCCGCCTTGTCCCCCTTCGTTGGAGCGATGGCTGACCGCGGTGGATATCGGAAACGGTTCCTTGGCATTTCGACCATAGTCTGTATTGCGGCCACCGTCCTCCTGTTCTTTCCGCAAGAAGGCGATGTGTTGTTTGCTCTGACTGTCTTTGTCATTGCAAACGTAGCGTTCGAAATGGGGCTTGTATTCTACAATGCATTCCTGCCTGATATTTCAACAGCAGAAAATATTGGAAGCATTTCTGGTAACGGATGGGCGCTGGGATACGTCGGTGGGCTGCTATGTATGGCCCTGGGATTGTTCGTTTTTATTCGGCCTGCCCCACCTATGTTCGGAATGGACGTTGATACATCTGAACATGTTCGTGCAACCACTCTCCTCGTGGCTGGCTGGTTTGCGCTGTTCAGCATCCCAACCTTTTTGTTTCTCAAAGATCGAGAGGTAGCCAGCCCTCCACCGATACGTCGACTCATGGTTGAGGCCTATCAGGACCTGAAACGGGTGTTTGAAGAGGTGAAGCAGTATCGTCAAGTGTTTCGGTTGTTGCTCGCCCGATTGATCTACAACGACGGCCTTGTTACGATCTTTGGGTTTGGTGGCATCTACGCAATGAATGTATTCGACTTTACCTTGGACGAAGTCCTGATATTCGGAATTGCGCTGAACCTTGCCGCAGGATTTGGTGCGTGGGCTCTCGGATTTCTTGATGATCGATGGGGCGGAAAAACAACGATAAATATTTCCCTCGTCGGTCTGATCGCGGCGACCTTGCTCGCTGTGTTTACGCAGAGCACAATGTGGTTTTGGGTTGCCGGAATTGGTATCGGACTACTGGCTGGACCGATGCAATCCGCCAGCCGATCACTGCTCGGACGGTTTACTCCGGAAAGCAAGGAGAATGAATTTTTCGGATTCTTTGCCTTTTCTGGCAAAGCGACGGCATTTATGGGACCCATCCTGATAGCCAAGTTTTCACTACTGTTTGGAAGTATGCGTTTTGGCATCGCGATTGTTGTTTTTCTTTTCGTGTTAGGTGGAATTTCCCTCACGCGTGTCGATGAAGCGGAAGGCATTGCTGCGTCGGGTCGATCATGAGTATTACTATTGGCCAAATTGACGAAGCCCTGCAGGAATGGGCTCCGTCGGGCAGCGCGCAGTCCTATGACAATGTGGGCCTTCAGATTGGAAGGATGACCGCGGAGGTCACGTGTGGCTTGATTGCCTTGGATCTGACTCCTGACGTCGTGAGGGAAGCTCAAAAAATGAATGCTGAGTGTGTGATTACGCACCACCCTCTCATCTTTCGTCCTCTCAAATCGCTCACTGATTCCGGACTTGTCTCCTCCATGGCCCTTGATCTGGCCGAGAGTGGAATCGGCCTCTATGCCATTCACACAAATCTCGATGCTGCAAGAGACGGGGTATCATTTGAACTGGCCCGTACTCTTGGATTGGAACGGATCGAGTTCCTTTCCGGATTGGAGGGCAGCACGGTAAAGCTGATTCTATTTGTCCCCATCGATCATATTGATGGTGTCCGGGACGCGGTATTCAGCGTGGGTGCGGGCAGGATTGGGAAGTATTCGGAGTGCTCTTTTTCACACGGAGGAACGGGTACCTTCAAGCCGGATGACGGCTCCAAGCCATTTGAAGGTGAACCTAGCGGTCCAAGAGAATCGGTGAACGAAATTCGTCTGGAGGTCGAGGTTGCCCGCTGGGCACTGCCAAGCGTTTTGAACGCAGCGAGGGAGGCGCATCCTTATGAAGAGATGGCTCACGACATCATCGCCGTAGAACAAGAACTCAGAAATGCAGGCATTGGCGCGGTTGGAAGCCTTCCCGCTCCCATTAAACTCGGTGTCTTTCTGAACGAGGTCTGTCAGAAACTGGAGAATCCGGGCATTCGTTACGTTGGTAATCCCGACTCGAGGGTTCAAAAAGTAGCCGTGTGCGGGGGAGCCGGAGCCGATTTTATTGGACTCGCCCACGGGGCGAAGGCTGACGTCTACGTGACCTCGGATATCTCATATCACCGTTATTTCGATGTTCTGGGAAACGATGGTAGACCTGAAATGGCCATAATTGACGCGGGCCACTACGAATCCGAGAAGATGACAGAGTCCTTGCTGGTTGGGTGGCTACGGAAGCGGTTCCCGGAGATCGAGTGGAATCGCACGAAACACCGCACTTCACCCGTTCATACCTGGATTGCAACTTCGGGTGAGTGAGACTTTCACTGTCTCCGTCGCGCCGCGACGGTCACGGTACACGCATTCTTCGCACGAATTACAACGAACTTTGTCAAAGAAATTCCGTTACTTCGTCGTCTATACAATTTCGTAAATCTGCCGACAACGGAGCATGGCCACGACCACCCACGAGCATTCAATCAGCGATCAGCTAGTCGCGCTGATCCGTCTTCAACACATCGACAGTAAGATCGATCAGATAAAACAACTGAGGGGTGATCTTCCTGACGAAATCAAGGATATGGAAGACGAAAAAGAAGGTCTCACCACTCGCCTTGACAATCTCAAACAGGAACTGAAAGACAACGGAATAAGCAAAAAACAGGCTGTTACCAATGTCAAAGACGCTGAACAACTGATCAAGAAGTACGAAGAACAGCAACTTCAAGTCAGGAACAATCGGGAATACGACGCACTCACCAAGGAAATCGAAGCGCAGAAACAGCGTATCGTAGATAACACTACCCTCGGAGAGGAAATCGATCTGCAAAAACCTGTCCGCGATACCGCAGTCGAAGAAGCAGCTGCGCGTCTCAAGGAGCTCAAAAAGGAGTTGAAAGAAAAGAAGGGCGAATTGCAGGAAGTCCTGGAAGACACAAAGAGCGAACAGGCTGGACTGGAAAAGACGCGCAAGAAAGCCGAAAAGAAGGTGGATGAGCGTTATGTGCGGGCCTACGATCTCCTGCGCTCGCGAGTTCGAGACGGACGGGCTGTGGTGCCCCTCGAAAGAGGTGCTGCGGCTGGATTTTCTGTACCACCACAACGTCAGCTGGAAATTCGCCAGCGCAATCGAATTGTTGCGTGTGAACACACCGGACGAATCATCGTCGATGGTGCTCTTTTCAAGGATGCGGTCAAGGGCGTAAAGGTCTGATCAATCCGTTTCCGACGAAACTCAGCGCTGGGGAATTGATTCAATAGAGAACTGATCGGATCATCGCGCCCGCCAATTGGCGAGTGAGGAAAGTCCGAACACCACAGGGCACCATGCTTCCTAACGGGAAGGCACCGCACAGCGGTGACAGCAAGTGCAACAGAGAGAAGACCAGCCGATGACCCTCCGGGGCACAGGTGATGGGTGAAAGGGCGGGGGTAAGATCTCGCCGGCAACGTTGGTGACAGCGTTGGACAGGTAAACCTCATGGGGTGCAAGGTCAAGCAGCATCGCTCGCCTTCGGGCGAAAGGAGTGCCCATCCTGATCGATGCGGGTAGACCGCTTGAGGCTGGCCGTGACGTCAGTCCCAGATAAATGATGATCTCCCTGATTAGGCGCGGTCCTTTTTCAGGAAGACAGAATTCGGCTTATAGATCAGTAATGACCGCATTGTAGATGAGGCCCGGTGTCCAAAAGACGCCGGGCCTCACCTTTTTTTGGCCAATCTCACCGATTTATTGAACCGAGGACCGCAGGTCCACGCAGAGTAGAAATGGCAGGAACCAGAAGCGGCGGCACACAGATTTTATCTGGCGCCGCCGCTTGAAAGGTCTAACTTACTCGTGATTTCTAATTGTCGCCCGAGCCGTCGTCTGAGCCATCGCCAGATCCTGTGTCCGTCGCTCCAGCGTCCTGAGCCGGTGCTGTATCTCCCGGAGCAGGAAGAATGGGCGTCTGAATCTGGCCAGACTGGGCCTGCTGCTGGATTACTGAACCGGCCTGATCTTCTGGGCCAATTACGAAGTTGGACAGGATGCAGAGCACAATAAAGGCGGTAGCCAACGTCCAGGTAGCTTTTTCGAGAAAATCCGGAGCTTGTCTCGATCCCAATATTTGCGTGGTCGCCCCACCTGATGCGATGCCGGCCAAGCCGCCACCTTTTCCACTCTGTAGAAGTACCACAAGCGTTAACAGAACGGCAATGATCGCGATCAGGACTATTAAAAATGTAAACATGGAGTCAAATCAATTCGTTTGGGAAATGCTTTCAGGGCTCCGTATCGAAACCGATCGGCGAACACAGCATTTCTTGTATCAGCCTGACAAGATAGCCATTTGACCCGTGTCCGATCAACCGATAAGGGTCTTCACGGGGCTGTTCGCAAAGGATTCACGACGCTTCGAAACGCTCGTCAATGATCTGAGCGACCATCGAAACGGCAGTAATAGCAGCAGTTTCTGCACGAAGACGGCGCTTTCCGAGCCAAACTGGGATCCATCCCGAATCGATGGCCATTTCGACCTCCGCTTCAGAGAAACCACCTTCAGGACCCACCAATAACCTTATTTCGGTCGCATCTTCGGGTGCAAGTTCCATCAACAATTTTCCCAGTCGTGTCCCGAGTCGTGTCCCGAATCGTTTCCCGAATCGTTTCCCCTCGTGCAGCGATTCGTGAAATATCAATCGAAGAGACCCGTCTTCGGCGAGTAGCGTCGCCAGTTCAACGGGATCATCCAGTTCGGGGAGTCGACTCCTCTCAGATTGCTTCAGGGACCCCACCAAAATCGACTCCGCTCGCCGGCGGTTGAACTTGTTGCGGGGGACCTGAGTCCGCTCCGACATCATGGGAGAAATTCGGGTGCATCCTGACTCGACGGCTTTCTCCAGAAATGATTCCCACCTCGCGGACTGTTTCAGAACGGCGAGACCGACGTGGAGCTTGAAGGTGGTCTCACCGAGTCCCTCCCACTTTTCTTTTATCGACCCGAGGAGACCTCGCTTCTGAATGGTCTCGATACTGACCAGATACGTCCAGCCCTCTCCATCGACCACGGTGACCTCGTCACCTTCTTCCAGTCGCAACACGCGCGTGGCGTGCCTCCTCTTGGGAAAACACAACAGCTGTACCGGATATCGACGCCGGCGGTACAAAAAAACGGTGTTTTGAGGTGTTCATTTTTGATTAGGGCGACTATCAGAGACCAAATGAGATACCCAGATGCACCTTCCCTTTAGTCAGCGCATCTTCATTGTTCATCGCGTAGGAAATATTTACAGGTCCCACTGCCGTCTCAAAGACGAAGCCGAAGCCAAATCCGGGATGCCAGTTTGTTGATCCGATAAGATCGTCATTATCGCCCGGTCCACCATCTCCCCTCTCGACAAATCCAATGTCAAAAAACGCGAAACCATAAGACACATTATCCAGAAAGGCTCGCGCCTCAACCATCGCCCTGGCAACCGTCTGGCCCCGAAAACGGTCTTCGTCATACCCCCGAAGTGTTGAAGCGCCTCCAATTCGGAACAGTTCACTTTCGTCCAGATCCCGCGAATGTATGATGCTCATGTCCACTCCCATCACAACAGTCAGGGAGCTGCGGACGGGTACAAAAAGTCTCGTCTCCATCGTCAGCCGTTCCTGATCATCTCTCGATGAAACCCGCAGAGTGTCCTCATTTACCTCAACCCGGCGAGCGGAACTGGTTCGAACGCCCCGCTCCAAAACCGTTTCGAGGGAAAAACCTCTCCTGGGTTGAAACGGATTGTCCACTCGTACAAAACGAAAGTCAATGCCGAAAAAAACACCAGATGACGAAGCCACACGCTGGGAAGAGGATGATATGGATTGCCCCGCCTGACCGGGCCTCGTAGACTCCTTGCGCAAACGCACGCCTACCTCGACACCACGTTCCAATCTCAGCGCAAGCCCTGCTCCAAAAGATGTTTTGCTATAGGTCGAATCCTGCTGATACCCTTCAAAACGACCGTGCAAACGGAGAGGAAGCCCGAAAAACAAGGGATCTTCAACCGCCAGCCTCACCGAGCTCGCTTGCCCGGGAAGGCGGTGGACTTCTGCCCCAAACGCCCGCCCCGCTCCGAATGCGTTGATCAGTTCTATCTGTCCGCTTCCGACAAGCTGTCCACCCCCAGCGGACGTAGGAGGAAGAAATCCCAGAACCATATCGAACATTCCCGGTGAGCGTGAGACAACCGGAATCACTACCGTTGCGGTAGAATCGTCTGAGAGCTCAAAAAAAGGCTCACCCACATCTTTGTGATATCCACCTCCTGAGACGGCGGAACGGACTGTTCCAAGATCGACCTCTGCTGCGGAATCTCCCGAATGTAGACCGGCCAGATCGAACACGAGTCGTTCGCCACTCCTCGTGTCACCTTGCAGACGAACATCTTCGATCCTAGTGGGAGGTCCAGAGTGAACACCCAGCCATACAGAAAAGCCCGTCTCACTCGACTCGATGGAATCGAGCCTGATGTCGGCAGCCAAATAGCCGTCGGACGAGAAGCGAGCAAGCACAGTATTGATCACGCCTTCGATTACTGGCGCGGAAAGGGGTTGCCCGGAGGCCGCATTCAAGATGGACTGATAGGAGAGCGGCAGTTTCGGGGCCTCAACGCTATTGATCCGCGAAAGAATGCCCTTCGAAACGAATACTCTGCGTGCTGCAAGATCAGTAGAGTCGATTCGAGCACTGAGATAGCCCTGTTCATGATACAAGTTCTGAAGAGCCCGTTTCCATGAAGCTGACTGGGAGGGATCGGTCAATCCTGATGGCCATACCTGCGAAGAATCGGCGTCAACAATCCGAAATTCTAGATCTTGTGCCAGTGTGGGCAGCGAATGGGCAAGCAACAAACAGATCACCACGAGGGACGGGAGGATTTTCCGTGCCTGAATATGATTCGCCGATTTGCTCACGTACCTTTGTTCTGATGAAAACTATCCCGCTCGCGGTCGCAATTTTTTTCCTGGTTGCCGGCTCAGCCTGGTTCAGCGAAGAGGAACTCGGACATGAACCGATTGATCTTCGATTCGGTTCTGAGTCGGTTGATTTCCTACCAGGCTTCGCGGCGGATACGGTTTTTGCGGGTCGGGTCTACATTACCACTCTTCCAGATTCGATTGATGGGCAAGATATTCTCCGATACTCCGCCGAAAAACTTCCACTGTTCAGCTGGCTCAAGGGAGACAGTTTTTTCTGGAAAACGAGTCGTTCTGATGTTGGAAGACACGTGATTTCTTTTCGAGCGGAGGTGCGGTCGGCGACAGTGATTCCCCTTGAGATTCGGGTTGTAGTCCGGTGACCCAGTTAGCCCCCTCCGAATTAGCCCCTTCCGAATTAGCCGCCGAAGAGATTCAGTCGAGCCTGATGGATTGGTTCGATATCAATCACCGAGATCTTCCCTGGCGTGATGGCAAAGACCCATACAGAATCTGGCTATCGGAAGTGATCTTACAACAGACCCGAGTCGACCAGGGTTTGCCCTATTTCCATCTCTTTCTAGACCGATTTCCTACGGTTGATGACCTGGCGTCTGCGAGTATTGATGATGTTCTTCGTGCGTGGGAAGGACTTGGCTACTACTCCAGAGCTCGAAATCTTCATAAGGCCGCCAAACAGATCTGTTCTAATCATGATGGCAAGCTGCCGCAATCCTACTCCGGATGGCTAAGACTTCCTGGCGTCGGCCCGTACACCGCAGCCGCCATCTCATCCATCGCGTTCGGAGAAGAGGAAGCGGTCCTCGATGGAAACGTTATTCGTGTACTCTCGAGAGTTTTTGCGTTTGAAGGAAATGTGCAATCGTCCTCGGGCCGCAAACATCTTCACTCGCTCGCCAGCGATGTTCTGAATCGGAATGACCCCGGGCGACATAACGAGGCCGTGATGGAGTTGGGTGCGCTCGTCTGCAAGCCGCGAAATCCGTCGTGTGGTGTTTGTCCAATTACAGTTAATTGCCAGGCTCGTTCACTCGACCGAGTGCATGATTTTCCACGAAAACGCCCTCCAAAGGCAGTCCCTCATCTCAATATTTCAGTCGCGATAATTCGGGATGATCAAAACCGGATTCTGATTCAACAACGCCCCGAAGATGCGATGCTCGGAGGTCTGTGGGAGTTTCCAGGTGGAAAAAACGAACACCCGGAATCATTCGAAGAAACTTGTGTTCGTGAGATACGAGAGGAATTGGCTATCGAGGTCGAGACGATCAGGCCGATTGCCAGTGTCAAACACGCGTACTCCCATTTTCGGATAACACTTCACGCGTTCGAATGCAGTAAAGTATCAGATGTCGAACCCACCACCGATCTTCCTCTGGCGTGGGTACTACGAGAGGAGCTCGGGAACTATGCGTTTCCGAGGGCGAATCGGAAGCTTCTGGACATCATGGCAGAGGAAGAAATCGGAACTCCAGGCAAGGACAAGGATTAGCCACCTTGCCAATTCATTTAGTTCGAAGTCGAAGCAATGGAAATTGATGTCCTTTTCTGGCTGGCAATCATTGCAGTCTATCTCTTCCAATATTTGGTTGGAAAAAAGAAGAGAGCTCAAAGCCAACAGGCAAGCGCTTCCGAAGTTGAGGGCGCCCCGACTCAGACCAGCCAGCTTGACGATGCGCTGTCTGAAATATCGCGGATGCTCACCGGTGAGCCTCCTGCTTTGAGTACGCCTCCTTGGCCTTCAGACGTCGTTCCTTCCGTCAGCCAGCCTGATCTGGCCTTGAGACAGGAACTGATCAAGCCTGAATCTCCGGCTGATTCCGGATTTTTCGACGATTCGTTTGAGAAAAGAACACTACCGACTTTTCGCGCACCCGTCATAGTCCATGATCATGACATCGACTATTCGGCGTTCGATAAGCAGGACCGGCGAAAGGAAAGCAAGTACGCTAGTCTCGTTCGGGACGATCTTCATGACCTGACGAAAACGAGAGAAGCTTTCGTGCTCCTGGAAGTTCTCGGGCCACCGCGATCCAAACAGCGCATTCGACCACGCCGCTGAGATTACTCTTCTTCTTCGACGGCGTCGAAATCGGTCGGCTCGTCTCCTCCTTTCTTGAACATCTTCGTTGCGATCGCGCCACCGATGGCTCCGAAGATCGCAAAGGAAACGATGCCCACGAGATACATCACGAAGAAGTACTCCTCCATTATCGGGATAATGACGTCGGCTTGCTCCGGCGGTAACCCCGCTTCCATGCTCTCGATGGCACCTCTTTTGGTGAATTTATCGGCACCAATTCCCACAAGAGTGAGTGCCCACGTGAGGACTGTTGACAGGCCCCAGCCGAAAAGGGCTGCAAGAGATCCCATTCCCGCTCCAGTCGAGGTTTTCAAGGTTAAGTCGTTCTCCGTCGTATAGTGCCAGACAGAAAGCGCGGCACCGATCAATACACCCAGGCAACAAGCCTGGTTTATCATGCCCAGATATGAGGTGCTCAGGAGGCCTACGACGAGGCCGCCGAGAATGATGGATTGTTTTTTATCTGGCATTTCGACGTTGGCGGTCAATGGAGGTAGTGAGCGGCGTTAAACTAATAAACTTTTGGCTACTTCTATGAGTCGCCAGCAATTTTTAGTTGGTCGGATTGCTTCTGTGATTTTCCGGATGTGGAGTGGGGACTCGAAGTGCGACTTCGTTTTCGAGCTACAAATGCATCCACAATGGCCGCAACCAGGAAATACCCGGCAAACAGGCCGAGGATTCCACCGGTAATGATGCGACTGACAGGCGTGTTGGTCCAAAATCCAAGCACGTCTCCGCTCCAGTCTACGACTGCGGGAACGGCAGCCCCTATCAAAATCCAGGGTGCGGCTTTTCGTGAAAAAGGCCACAGCCCGCGTAGAGACGAAAATATGAGGACCGCTGCTGGCAGGCCGAGATACGTTCCGAGGCACCGATGGCAGACGGCCAGGGCAACTCCGTCGATGTGAGGCGATCGCGAGGGTAGCTGATGGCACACTCCTGCAAACGCTTGCATCACATAAATTCGGGAGGACTCTGGCAGGAATGGGGGAAGAAATATCAGTACGACTAGTGCCGATGTTCCTGCGAGAGCGAAAGAAAAGCCCCCCCAGAATCCTGTTGGAATCGGTTGCTTTAAACGAGAAGACGTGATGGATTCAGTAGAGAACGTGAAATAGGAAACCGATTCAAGGCGGGTTCATCGAAATTTAATCGCTCGCGGCGCTGAATCAAATCAAATCACGAATTCTAGCCTCGACAACGTGGAACAGAGTGGTTCTAGTACGGTTCTACTTTTCTTCGAGGCTGCGGTATCCGCTATGGATTCCGCTGTCCCCCAAGACTTATGTCTTTCGTTTAGCACTCACCCACTTTGAGTGCCAGCGAAACTTTCAGTAATTATCAATAAGAAGTCAAAGAGGCAGCAAACCATGGCTAGCATCCAGCCATTGGCCGATCGCGTAGTGGTCAAGCCACAACCGGCAGAAGAAAAAACGGCCAGTGGCCTTTTCATTCCCGACACAGCCAAGGAGAAGCCCCAGCGCGGAACCGTTGTGGCGATAGGCCCAGGTAAGGTTGAAAACGGCACCAAAGTCGATATGAGCGTCAGCGAAGGCGATACCGTTCTATACGGAAAGTATTCCGGCACCGAGATCACGATGAACGACGATGACCTGCTGATCATGCGGGAATCTGACATTCTCGGGATCGTCAACGACTAATTCTCCCATCATTTCGCGAATGGATTGACCTCAAATCCGGATTCGCAGATACAATCGTTCAAGAACGATAATTCAAACAGGATATCATGGCTAAGCAGATCATTTTTGATACAGACGCTCGTTCGAGCCTCAAACGAGGTGTAGACAAGCTTGCTGATACGGTAAAGGTGACCTTGGGTCCGAAAGGACGTAACGTCATCATTGAAAAGAAATTCGGTGCACCTACGGTCACCAAGGACGGTGTCACCGTCGCCAAGGAAATTGAACTCGAAGACAAAGTCGAAAACGTCGGAGCACAGATGGTCAAGGAAGTCGCCTCCAAGACCAGCGACGTGGCTGGTGACGGAACGACAACTGCAACTGTCCTCGCGCAGGCGATCATAGCGACGGGTCTTAAGAATGTCACCGCAGGTGCCAATCCGATGGACCTCAAGCGTGGAATTGAGAAGGCTGTTGTCTCTGTCGTCAGCGATCTAAAGGACATGAGGCAGGAAGTCTCCGCACACAAAGACAAAATTGCTCAGGTTGCCACGATTTCGGCAAACAATGATCCTGATATCGGCAATGATATCGCGGATGCATTCGAACGCGTAGGCAAAGAAGGTGTCATCACGGTTGAAGAAGCAAAAGGGATGGAGACCACACTCAACGTTGTCGAAGGAATGCAGTTCGATCGCGGTTATCTCTCCCCTTACTTCGTGACGGACGCTGACAATATGGAAGCAGTGATGGACGATCCGTTCATTCTGATCCATGACAAGAAGATCAGCGCGATGAAGGATCTTCTTCCGATTCTAGAGAAAGTTGCACAGATGGGCCGACCACTGGTCATTATCGCAGAGGACGTGGAAGGTGAAGCCCTCGCTACTCTCGTGGTCAACAAGCTCCGTGGAACGCTGAAAATCGCTGCTGTGAAGGCTCCAGGATTCGGTGATCGACGTAAAGCAATGCTTGAAGACATCGCCATTCTCACAGGAGGAGCAGTCATCTCGGAGGAGAAGGGCTACAAGCTGGAAGGCGCGACAATCGAATACCTTGGTCAGGCCAAGCGCATTGTCATGGACAAGGACAACACGACGGTTGTGGACGGAGCTGGTGATGCCGATCAGATTAAGGCCCGTACGGGTCAGATCAAGCAGCAGATTGAATCTACTACGAGCGATTATGACCGTGAGAAGTTGCAGGAACGCCTGGCGAAGCTCGCCGGCGGTGTTGCCGTTCTAAGCATTGGAGCAGCAACCGAGCCCGAAATGAAGGAAAAGAAGGCTCGCGTCGAAGACGCACTGCACGCTACCAGGGCTGCTATTGAAGAAGGCATCGTTCCAGGTGGTGGTGTCGCATATCTTCGCACCATCAAAGGTCTGGACAAGGTCAAGACGGACAATGATGATCAGAATATCGGCGTTGCCATCGTGCGTCGCGCTCTCGAAGAGCCGCTTCGTCAAATCTCAGCAAATGCCGGTCATGAAGGATCTATCGTTGTTCAGAAGGTACTCGAAGGCAAAGGAGACTTTGGATTCAACGCACAGACTGACGTTTACGGCTCTATGATCGATTCAGGTGTAATCGACCCGACGAAAGTCGCCCGTACTGCAATCGAAAACGCAGCATCGGTTTCGAGCTTGCTGTTGACCACGGAAGCCGTGGTCGCGGACAAACCCGAGCCAGAAGCCGCTATGCCAGGTGGCGCACCTGACATGGGAGGAATGGGAGGAATGGGAGGATTCTAGATTGAATCCGTTGACTTCCTTCGTGCAAGGCACAACCGGAAATCACCAGTCCTGACCTTATCTTTGAGGGCGGCCCCGCAGGGGCCGCCCTCTTTTTTTATGAATGCTGTCACTGCCTTTATCGCGCTCGGCTCTAACCTCGGAGACCGCGTTTCCCACCTCCAATTCGCGCTTGACGAGTTGAGAATGCTTCCAGGTGTGCACGTCGATGCCGTCTCGGGTGTCTACGAAAGCGCCGCTCACGTTCTGGAATCGGCCGATCCGCAACCTGACTATTTGAACGCGGTAATCCAGTGCCGAGTCAATCTCAAACCGGATGACCTGCTGTTCCAAGTATTGGACATTGAATCGCGAAGAGGTCGCGTTCGATCCAGCGGCACGCGCTGGCTTCCCAGATCTTTGGACATCGACCTGATTCAAGTCGGAGACGAACCCCACGAAAGCGAGCATCTGATACTTCCACACCCTCGCCTTGGCGAGCGGGCCTTCGTGCTCCTGCCCCTCGTAGAAATCGCCGGCGATCTCCACATTCACGCCCCGTATAACACCGGCGTTCGGTATCTTCTGGCACGCTGCACAGATGTCGCGGCGATTGAACGAACGATGTTTACGTTACGGTAACCTCCATCGAATGAGCCTGTTTGAAGATCCAACTCCCAGTGTTGCCGAGTCCACCGGTGACGACCCCGCTGTGACGCTTCCTGAGCATCTTCAATACATCGTAATCGAAGGGGTCATCGGTGTCGGAAAAACGACCCTTGCCCACTTACTTGCCAAACAAGTGGACGGGCGTCTCGTGCTGGAAGAGTTTGACGAAAATCCGTTCCTCGAGCGGTTTTATTCTGATCGCGCCCGTTGGGCGTTCCAGACACAACTCAGCTTCCTAGCAAGCCGTTTTCGCCAACAGCAGAGCCTCGGAGGACGTGACCTGTTCCACAATTCCGTGATTGCCGACTATACCTTCGACAAAGACCGCATTTTTGCCCGACTCAATCTTGAGGGGGACGAATTAAAGCTGTATGAAACGATGTTCGGAATCATGCAGCCCACGACACCGGTACCCGACCTGATTGTGTATCTACAGGCTTCCACAGACAGGCTCATGGAGAATATCCATAGTCGTGGTCGGGACTACGAAAAAGAAATGGATGTGAGCTACATCGACAGCCTGAATCAGGCCTACAACCATTTCTATTTCCACTACAATCTGAGTCCCCTTCTGATCGTAAATGCAACGAACATTGACTTCGTGAAACATCCTGACGATTTAAACGAACTCATCAGGCAGATATCCGGACTCCAGCATCCTGGTACCACGTATTTCAATCCCTCGCCATCCAGATCTCCGCTGCTCTGATATGCTGTTAAAGTGGCTATTCCTGCTCTTCGTAGCCTGGTACATATCCAGAGCGGTCGGAAATCTTATTCGCGCCGCGTCCGGCGACCAGAATCGGGTCGATCAGTCTCGAGACACGGAAACCCAGGTCCGTACTCAAAGTCCTGATAATGCTTCAAGTCACCCCGATCGCGACGTGCGGGAACGAGACGTTGAAGACGCACAGTTTCAGGATTTGTAGACAACTATTCTTGACGATCAAGCGAGCAGTTCTGCCATAAAACGATGCGCGAGGGCCGTGGCGTCTTCTTCGGACGAGGCTTCTGCATAGACCCGGATGATCGGCTCCGTGTTGGATTTTCGCAGATGAACCCAACCTTCGTCGAAGTCTATTTTGACGCCGTCAATGGTTGAAATACGCTCATCGCTGTATCTACTTGCCATCCGAAGCAGTAGCTCGTCCGGATCCAGATCTCCAATATCAGTCTTCAATTTTACCATCTGTAACTTCGGAAGATCTCGCAATACGTCGGAGAGCGTATTGCCTCCCTCGCTCAGATGCTGTAGGACCATGGCGACTCCAATCAGCGCATCCCGCCCGTAGTGGAGCTCCGGTAAAATTACTCCTCCGTTCCCTTCGCCGCCAATGACGGCTCCGGTTCGTTTCATTTCATCCACTACGTTGATCTCGCCAACCGCAGAGCGAAACACGCTGTGTCCGTGGCGTGCCGCTACAATGTCGATTGCGCGGGAGGATGATAGATTCGTGGCAAACGGGCCCGAGTGATGCTTCCACCAGAAGTCAGCAGCAATGACCTGTGTTAATTCCTCGCTGACAAACTCTCCTCCATCGGCAATCAAAGCCAATCTGTCTGCATCCGGATCAACGGCGATTCCGAAGTCTGCTCCTTCTTGTCTTACCCGCTCACAAATCTCGGTCAGATTTTCCGCCAACGGCTCCGCGGGATGGGCAAAAACTCCGGTCGGCTCACAATTGATCTCGATGATCTGCTCGTCTTTCACTCCCAGTCGTTTGAGCAATGCTGGGATCGCGAAGCCCCCCACAGAGTTGACGGCATCAACGACTACTCGAAAATCTTGGCGTGCGATGGCCTTGCTGTCGATCTGGTTGAGTGACGCGATAGCGTCTATGTGATATTCCAGGTAGTCTTCTTCCCTCAGAGAGCCTGCGTCCTGACTCTCAACCCAACTTAATTCGGGTTGTTTTGCCGCTTCGATCAGTGCAGCCGCATCGGCAGGTGAAAGAAACTCTCCCTTGCCGTTTAGAAGCTTCAGCGCATTCCATTCCGCCGGATTGTGTGATGCCGAGAGAACGATCCCGCCTGTCGCAGCTTCTTTGATCACCGCCATTTCGACTGTCGGAGTCGTGGCCAGACCGGTATCGATCACGTCGATACCCTGATTTCTGAGCGTTTCGATTACCAGTTTGGAGCACGCTGGACCCGAAACGCGGGCATCTCGACCAATGATCACAAGCGGACTGCTGTGCTGCTGCCTGAGGATCCATTCACCGTAGGCGTAGGCGTAGTTCACGATTACATCGGGATCAAGACCGCGCCCGTAAATGCCTCGAATCCCCGATATGGATACTACAAGAGTGCCGGGCATGGAGCTGGGGTAAGTTGGAGGTGAGGTGCAGCCATTGAGCTCATTCGAGTACCGGGGAGTTATTTTCTGTAGCGTAGATCCATGTGAAGGAAAGTAAGAAACGATACCCGTATCCTTTTTCAGATATGACTCGTATTACGATGTTTTAACACTCACGAGGAATACCATGGTCTGGATCATCATTGTCGGCTTTGTAGCTGGCGCGCTCGCTAAATACATTATGCCGGGCAAAGACGATGGCGGATTTGTAATGACAACCGTGCTCGGAATCGGAGGCGCATTTGTCGGTAATTGGCTGGGCGGTTTTTTCGGGGTCGCCAGAGTACTCGACGGACTTATTGGTTCGATCGTCAGTGCGACTCTTGGAGCCCTCTTGATCCTCTGGGTCTACAACAAGTGGTTCAGAAAGTAGAACCGACCGACCCTGTCTTGGGATAGAGCAGGGTCTTGTGATAAGGCAGGGTCTTGTGAACGATCAGGGCGGGCTCGCTGATTACAGCGAGCCCGCCCTGCTTACTATTTATCGGTCACCAGCGCAAACACGACAGTGACACTCGCGCTGACTTCAATCTCTCCCCCTGCGAACGCGTCTGCCTGAACAGCCTTTCCGGCCGATGCCATATCCATGGCCGCCTCCATTCGCATTACCGGTTGGGGCACAGAAACACCCATCTCGTTGATCTGAACAACGCTTCCCACTGCACTTCCAAGCGTTCGAGCCAGCACACCTGCCTTTTCTTGAGCCCGGTGCGCGGCCTTTTCGTAGGCCTCCAGTTCGACCTGATCTCGATTGTCGAGGCCATACTGGATATTATCTATTCGATTGGCTCCTTTACTGACGATCGTTGCCACCAGATCCGGTAAGATATCCAGATTCATAACCTTTACGACCACGTCTCGAGAGGCCTCGAATCCTGACTCGATGTAGATTCTTCTATCGGGATCGTATTCACGTTTCGGCGTGAGACGGAGGCTTGCCAACTGAACGTGTTCTTCGTTGATACCCATGGCCCTTACGGCGTTCATAGCCTCGGCTGCAGCCAGTGCGTTCAATGCGCGCGCCTGATCAGGCAGCTCGTTGTCGGTCACTACTCCGAAACGGACGGTTGCCATATCCGGAGAAATCTTTATCACACCCCGTCCAGATACTGTTATCGTCCCCATTTGAGCGAAAGCTCCTGGAACTGAGAATAAACTTGCTACCAAAATGATGGCTGAGGCGCCCATCATCCGAGTCAGACGTGTAGTGAATCTCGAACAAAACATGCGATCTACCTCTTCAATATCTGCTGGTTTACCTGAATTGACGGTCTTGTATCCGTCTGCTGCTATCAATTGCAAGTAGCGTTCCACTTACATCTCGCATCTTTTCTACGGGTACAGGCGATCTAGCGTTCTGGCAAACGGAATGGTTTCGCGTAGATGGTGGATTCCGCAGATCCAGGTCACCGTGCGCTCGAGACCCAGTCCATATCCAGAATGTTGGACAGATCCATAACGGCGAAGATCGAAGTACCACTTGAACGCCTCCTCTGGCAGTCCATGGGCTCTAACCTGCTCCTGAAGAAAAGCAAGATCCGTTGCGCGTTCGCCCCCGCCTACAATTTCACCATACCCTTCCGGGGCCAGTACGTCCATTCCAAGGGCCAGTCGATCATCTTCCGGGTCCCGTTTCATGTAGAAGGCCTTGAAACCATGCGGGAAGCGGTGCACGATAATGGGGCGATCAAAATTCCAGGTGATCAGGGTCTCGTCGCTTCCTCCAAAGTCTGACCCCCACTCAAATTGCCGCGCCGACTCAATCCACTTTGGCAGATTTCGGAGCTCTTCCTCGATTTCGCTCGTCCGGCTCTGAATTTCTATCTCACGCGCATCAATCTTACGTTTCTGCCACTTTTTAGCCTGACCGTATGCTGCCTTGCCCTCCTCACTTTCCACAGCTATTTCTTTCTGTTCCTGCTTGATGGCCACGATTTTGTCTGCGACCATTTGCGCCGTCTTTTCACTCTTCAAAATATCGACGGCCTCTGAATAGGTGATTCGAGGATATCCGCCGATACTCCGCTTGAGAGGCTCCTGATCTCGCTCCAGGACCTCGAGCTCTGCCTGACAATCCCTCAACGCATCAGAGACGATTCGCGACAGCATATCTTCCGCCAACTGCATGGCTCCATCGAGATCATAAAAGGCCATCTCGGGCTCTATCATCCAGAATTCAGTAAGGTGGCGGCGTGTTTTGGATTTTTCTGCGCGAAAGGTTGGCCCAAAGGTATAAATCTTGCCGAACGCCATCGCCATCGCCTCGCCGTGCAATTGACCGCTCTGCGTCAGATAGGCGCTCCGCCCGAAATACTCCATCTCAAACAGCGTAGAGGTACCCTCAACCGCCGTTCCCGTCAAAATGGGGGCATCCATCTGAAGAAACCCGCGGCCCTGGAAGAATTCGTGGATCGACATGATCACACGGTTACGGATCCTCAGGATGGCCCACTGTCTCCGGCTGCGCAACCAGAGGTGTCGATGGTTCATAAGAAAATCGACGCCGTGTTCCTTTGGCGTGATCGGGTACTCCTCGGCTTTGTGAATCAAGACGGCGGAGCGAACCTGAACCTCGAATCCGCCGATCTGCCTATCATCGATTCCAACCACTCCCTTCAATTCAATCGAACTTTCCCGTGTTGCGTCCTCGGCTGCGCTCCACGAGGTGGCATCGACTTCGCTTTCGTTGACGACGCACTGGCACAGTCCGGTCCCATCCCGCAGGACCAGGAAGTGAAGACCCTTCGAACTCCGTTTGTTGTAGAGCCAACCCCTGAGGGTCACCTCTTCCCCAACGCAGTCGCGGAGTGAGTCTATCGATGAGTGATCAGGAATCATGGGGTTCTTCTGTGCTGATCGATCATTGCTGTCGACCGGAAATTTCATTCCCAGAAATCAGGCATTCCCAAAAATAGGGAATCGGGCTATAACGATGAAAATAGGGAATCGGGCTATAACGATGTGGGTCCGGCCGCCTGATGGCGGCCGGACCCACAAAAGAATCAATGAAAAATCGCCCCGGCGTTCCAGCGGGGCAGCTACTGCCGCAGTTCTCCCATCCAGTTGGCCAGCTTTCTCTCTCCCGCAACCGTTGAATGAATCAATTCGAACGATCCAAACCCATCCAGATCTGCGAATATGAACAGGGCCTGCCCTTCTCCCGGGATATTGTTGAACTGCCAGATCTCATACGGAGACATTCCTCTATCAAAAAGATGGGGCTCTATGGCCGTTGGCGCTCCATATCGAACGAGCGTTCGGCCTCGGTCCGTTTTCCATCCTTCATCGAAGCTGTTGGTATAGCGGTCGTTCGCGTACTGAATCAGTGAATAGAAATCTTCCTGAAACTCGTTGATCGGTGTATTGGGGTTCGGGTCGCGGACGTTCCAGAACTGCTGGAAAAATCTACGGCGCTCATCGAGATCACGGATACTTCGGATTCGCCTGCGTTCCGTATCGGAAGCGATAATATCGATATGTTCGATCATTCGGTCGACTTCTTCTTCCGTCATCCTCGCATACTGGCTCGACTCGAACGACTCTTCGACAGATACGACGGGCTGCTCGCGCTGAACGTCGGGATTGTAGACGAAGAATTTTCTGGACTGCTCCGAAATCGACTCATTATTCTCGTTCAGAACCGCGATTCGTAGAAAATAGGATCCGCTTGGCAGCTCACGGATATTGAACGTACCGACCAACACATCAGGCGAAGTGACATTGCGCTGTGAACGCTTTTGATACTTGGCCATCGGCTGAGGAAGATTCGCGTCCGCCAAATAGCTGAATACTGTGTACCGGCCCGTATTGGATGGCACCTGATCCAGATTATATACCTCGGTATAGTAGTAGAGCACATTTAGACCCGAGCCATACAGTTGATTGGCGTTCGGGCGGATCAGCATTCCGTTTTTATAGAAGAGGTTGGCTCGGTCCTGGCTCTGAATAATGGATGATGCGAGGGTAATATCAGACAACCGAACGAGAGATTCGCTCGAAAAATCGGGTACAATCACGTCGCGCTTCATTTCTACTGAAGCCCGTCCGGCGGAATCATTCTCAGAAATGGATAACTGCAATTCATATTCGCCCGGCGGGATCGCGGCTCTCACCTGATGGACGAAATGCTGACCTTCCGACAGACCAGTTGTGTCCGCGATCACAAAACTGAGATTCAGTTGATCTTCCCAGACCGGGTCGTCCGGTGTGCCCTCGAGTGCTGCCTGTGTCGATCGCACGACAGACATATCGATCGGGAGCTCGGCCAAAAATCCCTGCTCATAGGCAACATAGGAAAGCGTGGCAGCTTCAAATGACAGGTAGAACTCGACAAGAGAAGCCTCCATTTCAAACGCAAAAGCTGCGTGATCCACATCAAGTTGCACGGGGATCGATTGCATCGGCATATCGACAGCTGCTGCAACACTCGACTCGGCATCCTGTGCTGAAGATGGCGATACGGCCAGGTAACCTGTAAGAACTGTAGTAAGTAGTAGTAAAACTATTCTGCGCATCAGTAGGCGGGGTTTGTGATACGAATGACCGGGCCGGTTTCACGCGTACAGCGTGTGGGCCGGGCAGAGGGCATATTCTGGGCCAACATACTTCCGTAATCTACAGAGACCTCTAAATGAGCAAGAGGTTTCCTTTCCCAATGGTAGAGGCCGGGGGCTGAACTGTTTACGAAGCTTCGCTCTAGACTACAAGCCAGGTCACCAGGGGAAATGCAGCCCAGAGATCAAGCCATCCAACAAACGTGGGACCAGGATTTTTAACGAGCGCTATGGTCACCACCAGGCCAACCAGCCCCACACCATCTATCAGGATAAGATGTGCATCCAGGCCCGTATCAATCAGCATCCAGACTGTGACACCCGCAAGTATCAGGCATCCGACGCTGGCGAGAAGGAGTGATCGCTTTCCCAACCTCGCCCCTATTCCCCGGAGCCCGGCCATTCGATCGCCACCACTGTCATAGAAATCTGCAGCCAGAAGATTTGGCGCGATGTAAAGAGCACGGTACAAGCCGAAAAGCACCAGCACCCCCAAGCTCAACGATCCAGAAGGATTCAGAAGCGCAGGTAATAGAGCACCCCCGCCCACCCAGCACCCTGCGATTAGAACGGTCTTTAGATAGGGGATATCCTTGGGTCTTCTATGGCCTGGGAGAAATGGCGCCGAATACAGCATACCGACACATCCGAGCACTACTCCACTTGCTACCCAGATCCACCCCAGAAAAATGGCGCTGATGACCACCAGGGTGGCTGCAATGAAGGCCGTCGCTCGAAAGAACACCCGATGTCCTGCAATCCATGCAAGCCGTTCTGGAGCGTTCTCGGAGTCTTCGGGAGAATGTCGAAAGGCTCGATCGGTGTGATAAACCAATAGCACCCCAGCAGCCGCCATTGATACATACCACCATTGGACCGAAGCGCCCAGGAGCGTCGCGCTTCCCAGAACAAAACCTGAGGCTACCACCAGAATGTGAAGGTTGCTCAGGAACACCCACCCCTACCAGGACCCGATGGAAGAATTCCGGGCGATGACCGCTACTTGATCAGCGTCATTGTACCAGTAGACACATAAGTCTCTGACGTCGTGCGAGCGACGACTCGGTACACGTAAATACCCGAGGAGAGCGCACTGGCATCGATCGAAACTGAACGGTTGATTCCAGCAGAAATCGATTGGACCGGTATGGAAATCATCGTCCGGCCGAGAAGATCGAGAACATCGATCTGAACGTCCGCCGTTTCGGGAAGATCAAACTGAATGGTCGTACTCGGATTGAATGGATTCGGGTAATTGCCTCGCAGAACAAACTGAGCGGGTATTTCCGAACCTTCGTCGATACTTGTTAGTGCACCCCGCGTCTGGGCTACCTCGAGAGTCGGGCCAGTGGCTAGCGCATTTCCATCCGTCGATACCAGTCGATAGAAAACCGACGTGGTCCCACCCACAGCGATGCTGCCGGGCGTACCGCCCGTAATGGCGTCGTACAGTTCGGCGGCAGACGCATTGCTTACGTCAACTCCGAGACCTACAGTGACTGTCAGATCAGTCGCTTCTAGCAGCTCTGAAAACGCATTGTCGGACGCAGTTTCGAGAACCAGTTTGACCTCGTCCCCTTCTGTATCAATCGGCCCACCGGCCCAGTTCAAAGAGTACAGGACGTCACCCGGATCACCGGCGATCGTCACCGCCGTCGGCCCAAGCACCGTTACAGCGGAGGGTGCGGTGTTGGCTTCTGTCCGCGTCTGTCCGCGCAGCTCGCCGGTGAGTGCATTCAAGGATCGCACCACAACGAATACATCACCGGCAGCAAGAGAGGCCTCAAACGAGGCCTGGTCTATTCCCGCGGGATAATTCGCGGTTGTCAAATCAATGCTATTGGAACCCGAGTCAAACGATCCGCTGCCCTGGGTTGGGTCGCCCGAATCCAGCGTGGCAATCAACGCGAATACCACGGTTCCATCCTCAGATGGGGATCCAACACCGATTTGAGCAGAGGCATACGACGATGACAATCCCGAGAACGATCCGCTCAGTTCCAATGTCCCTTCCAAGACCGCGTGTTCTACGGAAATCGTTCCAATACCATTTGTCGGAAATATAGTAGGCAAATGACTTCCTGAAAGCGTGGTCTGATAGGTGTCAACGGCCCGGACCGTAACGGTTGCCGTAGGAGCGTTAACAGTATCTACGCCGTCTGTGACGCTCACTTCTATCGAATAAACCCCGGCGGTCGCAGGAATCCACGAAAGAAAACCCGTGGAGGAATCTAGCGTGGCACCGGTTGGAGCAGATATGATGGCAAATACCAGCACATCCCCTTCGGCGTCGGTCGCGTCATAGTCCCCAAAGACGGGCGCCCCTTCATTCACTGTCACGTCAGACATAGTGGAAGTGAATATCGGGGCATCGTTGATCGCATTGATCGTTATGGTGACCGAACCGGTATCTGTATTTCCTCCATCTGAAGCGGTGTACGTGAATACATCGGATGTCGTCTCCGAACCGTCATGCTGATACGTAAACGAGCCATCCGTTGCCAGCGTCAGGACTCCATTTGACACATCCGACAGCACCGTTGCTGTCAGGGGATCCATGTCCGCATCGGTGTCATTCGCCAGGACACCTGTCCCAGCTCCGATGGTCAGCAGATCGCCCTCATCGACGGAATAGGAGTCGTCCGTCGCCACGGGCGGACTAGAGATGACCAGCTGTGCTGATGGAATTTCTGGAGTGTGGGCGACCGTGGCTCCGAGAGAAAACCTGGTGCCTTCCAGTGTCACGGATGAACCACCATCAGTACCATCGATGCGGAACTGCAAAAGCACCAACACTCCAGAGGTAGCGATCTTATTGGCGGTTCCCGAGAAACCTCCCACACGTCCTGGAAGCGCGGCATGAGAGCCATCGTTGGCAAGAGCAGACCAACCGGGATTGTTGGATAATGTCCCTGCGCTCAGAATCCCTAAAAAGAACAGGTTACTGTTATTGGGAGTCACGTCGAACTGAAACGCGGAGAATGCGGAAGTGGCTTCGACATTCGAAATTGACAGAAGTACTGTTACGGTATCTCCAACGGAGCCCGCAATATCGTCAAATGTCACCGTAATCTGGGCTCGCGCGTCCGCCGCGGCCAGCAGTGACAACAAACATATGCCTGTAAAGAGTTGCTGTATCCTACGCTTCATCCATTCCCCGTATGTTTCGAAGTTCCTTTCTGGCCCAAATCATGGGGAAGCCCTGCCGACGGCACATGACACCCTTAATATACCTTAATATACCTTAATATACGGAGCTCGACCGGATGTTTCTGCCTCATTATGAGACGACTCTGGGCTTTATTTACAAGCCACTACCGTAATGAATGGTTTGTTGGGATCATGATCCGGGTTTCCAGAATTGAGCTTGAAAATGTCCAGTGCCAAATCAAAAGGATCACACGCTCTTACCTTTTGAAAAAGAAGTGTGAGCAGGATTCCACCATCTTTAACGGCATCCAGGGAAGAACTGAAGCCACCGACTTTACCGTTCGCCGGATTGGCTCTCACCGTCCAGCCTTCGCGATCGACCAGAGTGAAGGCGCTGGAAACGTCCAAAAACGTTACCGTTGAATCATCTGTAACGACCTGAAACTGAAATGCTGTCACTGGCGATGGAAGGGTCTGATTATCTGTTCCGATGAGCACTTCGACACGCACGGTGTCGCCCGTTACGATCCCAGGTCGCAGCTCTACCCCAACCTGGGCCGCAGCTGGCTGAGCGGGTATGAACAACGCGCTCGAGCAAATGCAGACAAGCAATAACGTAGGGAGAGGGGATCGCAATCTGGACATCTTCGAAGTTTGTTATAAAACAATGCGGGCGCGGATCGTAAGATCCGCGCCCGCATCACAATCATCAACAACGATGGGCTCTTATTTGAGCAGCGTCATTGTTTTCACCTGAATACTCGTGGTCGTTGCTCCATTGGCAATCACGCGGTAGAGATAGATGCCCGAGGCGAGGCTCGAAGCATTGATCTGGATCGAACGCGCGGATCCGGCATCAAGCGTCTGAGACGGAACCGAAAGTACTTCGCGGCCCAGGAGGTCGAGTATCTGTACGGTCACGTCTGCGGTCTCTGGAAGGTCAAACTGGATCGTCGTCGTCGGATTGAACGGGTTGGGATAGTTGCCCTGGAGCGCGAACTCACTCGGCAGCGATCCTTCAGTTTCATTGTCCGTCACGAGGCCACGAGTCAGTGTTAGACTGCTGGCAGCGCCTCCCGTCCAGAGAGATCCGTCGGTTGTAATGACGCGGTGATAGACTGTGATTTCTCCTCCGATATCGATGTTTCCTGGTGCGCGCATCGTGACGTCATCAAACAGCATGGCAGCTTCTTCAACTGTCACGAGTACACCGGTAGCTGTGCCCATTGCATCAAGTGACATGACATCGACAAAACCGGCATCTGTAGCCATCTGCAGAAGATAATTGACTGTGTCTCCATCAGCATCACTGGCAGGCAGCCACGAGATGTCGTACAACACATCCGTTCCTGCACCCGAGATGATCACTGAGGTAGGCGCGATGGATACTGTACTACCCGGAGCACTGTTACCATCAGTAAGTACCTGGCCGCGAAGCTCTCCCGTGGGGTATGTAGCGGAGTGAACGTTCACGTAAGCATCTCCTTCTCGCATTGCATCGATCGCATCGGTGTTACCCGTGATATCGTACGTCGCCGAGAAAGAGCCGGATGGGGGCACTAGATCGACGGACACGCCGCCGTTCTGACCCACACCACCGATGTGAATGTGCGCTCCAGTCATGGAGCCTGTGAGGTTGGAGGCACTGAAGTCTACTTCAAGCACGCCGTCGTCGCCAACCATTCGCATGGACACAAATCCTGAGGCTACTGTCTGAGCTGGAGGATTCTCGTTGAATCCGGCCAGGTTGGCTTCGAAAAGGTCAACCCGTTTGACAGTCACGGTCGCCGAGGTAGCGGTCGTGTTTTCGCCATCTGAGGCAGTAACAGTAACCGTGTGAACACCAGCATTGCCGTCAGGGTCTAGATCGTAGACGCCGCTTGCCGCGTCGATGGAACCGGGTCCAGCCGTCAGAACAAACGTGATCGCATCCGCATTGGCATCCGTTGCGTCGTAGTCAAAGGAGAAGGCGCCATCGTCCTCCAGCATCGTCGTATCACCGAGTTCTGCCGTGAAGACCGGAGCGAAGTTGACTTCGCTGACCGTGAGCGTGCCGCTAAGCCCGGCGTAGACCGGCGCACCAGCGTTAAATATTACTTTGGTAACGGCGAGCGTCGATGAGCTTGATCCCGCAGCCGCTGTTGCAGCTACCTTGATGAAGAGACCATCACCCTCAAAATCAGCTCCAGTTGTAAAACCGGCTACTTGATAGGTGTCTGCATCGACGTCGTTTCCGCTTACGACAGCGCCGTCTGTGATGCCGGCTGCAACAACACCATTTACACCGGTCGCTCCGTCAATAGACATCGCAGCTGGATCATAGGACAGGTCGAAGCTGAAGGATATTACTCCGTCAGCTGCTTCTAGAGCGTCTTCGAGGTTGATCCAGATTTCAAAGTCAGAGAGCTCGCCAACGGCTGCGTCGGCAACGGCAATGATTCGGTTAGAAACCGAAAAAGAAGACGAAAAGTCTCCCACAGAAGCAGGGTCACCCGCGTTCAGGGCAAAACCTGTCAGCGTGATGTCGCCCGATGCGCCATCGGTGTCGAGGTCGAAGGTCAGATAGACCAGCGCGCCGGACGTAGAAATATCTGTTCCCGATGAGAAGCCACCAACCGCGCCATTGGCCGGATTGGAGTTGACACTGAAGCCAGCATCTCCCGAAAGGCTACCAGCCGTGCTATGGCCTGTAAAAGTAATGCCGGGGTCAGAGACGGTGACCGTAAAGCTGAACGATTGCACATCCGTTCCGCTTTCTACACCGGCTACCCATACGGGTACCGTTGCAGTTTCACCGGGGCGGCCCGTAACGTCTCCGACGGAGACTGTCACCTGAGCCAAACTCGTGCCGGTTCCCACCAACATGACAGCCAGGAAAAGTGCGGCTGTCTTAATCCACTTGTTAGAAAGCATTTGCATTGGATTCTCGCTCTTCATGGGGTGTGTTTACCAGAGTGAAAGCTATTGTGGGCGGGGCGCGAAGCGCCCCGCCCACTGCTTAATTATTTGACCAGCATCATGCGGCCAGTTTCAATCAGCGTCTTGCTTTCCATCTTGGCAATGACCCGGTAGAAGTACGTTCCGGATGCGAGCCGTGAGGCATCTATCTGAATTGTTCGATTCGCCCCCGCTGCGATCGTCGTCGCAGGAAGGGTCATCACCTGACGACCGATCATGTCGATGACATGAATCTCAACGTCAGCAGACTCGGGCAGGTCGAAGTTAATCGCCGTGCTCGGATTGAACGGATTCGGATAGTTGCCGTGTAGCGAGAAGGTCTCTGGCAGCTGAGCAACTTCAACGTCGTCGATCGACATCGTTGGGTTGTCATTTACCGCGCCTTCAGCACCCAGGTTGAATTGAACATCGCTGCTCGTCAGTTCGATGTTGATCGTTGCGATCGAGCCATCTGCGCTCATGCCGCCAAATCCGGCCAGAGCCAGAAGAACGCTACCGTCTTCTCTGACAACGTGCCTGAAGAGCCAGCCGTCGCTCAATTCGCTGGTCACACCAACGATTGTTGCAAAGGCAGGATCAATCAGCGTTGAGAAAGAAGCCGAAACAACTTCGTTTACGTCACCGGTAACAATGACCGGGATGAAGACAATGTTGTTTTCGCGTACGATTTCACCGAACGACAGGTCAGCCGTTGGAGTTGCTGCAATCTCGCCTTTGCCGCCAAAGAAGGCTGCGAAGACAAGAGCCGCGTCAAATGCGGTAACATCGCTGTCACCATTGTAATCAGCTGCGGCCTGCTGCTTGGCAGTCATCGTAGTCAATCCGAGAGAGTAATCAAGGATTGCAGATGCACCAGCTGGCGAAGGACCGCCACTTCCATCAACGTCACCCGAGACAGGGTTGACATCAACCGTGTAGGTGGAGGTGAAGGTAGCGCCGAGATCGTCGGTCGCCGTTACCGTTACCGTAGCCGCTGCTGCGTCGCCAGTAACTTCGCCGTCGACCACCGTGTAGGCAGAAACACCAGTCGCCGTGACCGTTGCGCCGTCTACAGAGACCGTGGCCACATCTTCATCATCTGAAGCCGCCGTGTAGGCATAGTCAGCTGCGATCGTGCCACCGGTGAACTCGCCCGATACATCCGTATCAGCCGTCTCGCCTGCGTCAAGGGTAACATCCGCCAGAGCGTCGTTGGCGCCGACAGAGGCGTTAACCGTTACAGCGATGTCGCTGTCAACCGTATCGCCTTCATCGTCAGTAGCCGTAACCGTGACGGTCGCTGTACCGACACCCACGAAGGTGACCGTTACAAGTCCGGCTGCGTCAACCGTTGCCGTGGCAACAGCAGCGTCGTCCGTTCCAACTGCGTATCCAACGGGAGCAGTACCACCCGTTGAAGCGCCTGAAGCGTCTACATCCTGGTCTGCTGCACCCTCATTGACCGTAACGGGGTCAAGAGCATCGCCTGCAACGAAAGCTGCATTGACAGTAACTGCTACGGACGCCGTAGCGGTATCGCCGAAGCCGTCAGTAGCTACTACCGTCAGCGTGGTTACACCAGCGCCTACACCGGTCACGGTAAGAACGTCAGCTGCATCAGCGCCCGTAGCTACAGCGTCGTCACCTGAGATGTCGTAGCTGTAATCTTCGTCGCCACCATCGAAGACCGCCAACAGGTCGATGTCTTCGGTATTGCCTGCATTCAGCGTTACGTCTGCAACTGCATGTGCAACCATGTTCTGCTCCAGACCAAAGGTGAACAGAACGCCGGTGGAGTTAATTGCACCAACTGCATTACGAGCCACAACTTTGGGTTCCGTGGCGGAAAGAGCAAAGTTGTCATTGTCGCCTGCCTCGGGACTTGTCAGGATCCAGAAGTTGGTCGTAGCACCATCCTGGCGGCGAATTGCGCGGGTGCGCTCAACGCTTTCTCCTTCGAAGTTGTCGTAGCCGTCAGCCTGATATTCAACATCGTAATCAACCGATGGAGAAATCGTTGGATCCGAACTGACAACCCAATGGAATTCTGGATAGCGACCGATCGAAAGATCGTTGCCTTCAGAATCCGTGGTCGCGATTGGAAGACCATTGGTTCCCATCGGACTCGTTCCATCATAAGCAACGGAGAAGGTTACAGGATCCAATCCGATGTCGCCTTCAGGATCATTAAACGTGATAGCAAATGGACGATAATTGCCAGTTGCATCTCCCGTAGGGAATTCAATGCGGTTTGGAGGGCCATCATCCAGATCAGCGTCTTTCTCAACATTACCGTTGATCACTCCGTCTACACGGGTATACCCCTGATCAGCAGTTCCACCATGATCCAGGATGACCGTATTGTCTCCTGTGGTCAGTGGACCGTCGGTCAGGTAGAGCGTACCGCCACCGGAGAAGTCAAGATCGCTTCCGTCAAGGGTTACACCTGCGGCGTTATCGATTTCGAGATCGCCAGGAGCAGCGCCATCAGAGGTCATGGTCTGAGCAGCAGATCCAGCCATGGACAAATAAGCGGTGTCATCGGTTTCCCAAGATGCATCATCTTCTACCGTCAGGTCTCCCGTGACTGTGAGAATGACAACAGAGGTGGTGAGATCCAACTCGGCATCTGTGATGAAGTCCACAACGGTCCGATCTTCATGAGGCTCGAGATCATCGTTGATCGTCAGAGAGAGCGGCACAGGTGCTGCCGGGAACTCCTCGTCATTGGTGGTCTGTTCACCATCGATGACGAGATGGTAATCTCCTGCAAACGTCAGCCCTTCTTCACCGTTGAATGCACCGTCATCATCCAGCGTCAGCGTTCCACCGTCGGCTAGAGTGACAGATTCTTCGTCGCCGTCATCGGGGTCGATATCCAGCGTACCGTCGAGGGTAACACTGCCAGATACAGTCAAGGAGACATCGTCGTCTAGATTTAGATCAGTGTCATCCCTGAGTGTTAACGTTGCAATGTCCGTTGCAAGTTCGTTACCGCTCGTGGTAGGTGCACCACTGTCGTAGTCGTAGTTGAGTCCGGTTCCGAGCGTTGGATCTTCTTCGAAGATGGCCAGCACGCCGTCCTCAAAAACAAAAATGGTAGCACCATCACCAACGGTGAATGTAGCACTGTCTTCATCAACAGTGGGATCATCCATGGCCACGGCTCCGCCGTCATCGATTTCCAGTTCGCCTGTAACAGTGATTCCATCACCACCATCTCCGAGAGTCATATCGACTACGGCATCGAAACCGAAGTTCAGGAAGCTCATGTCGCGATCATTGGTATCGAAGTCGGTGTCTTCACCAATATAGAACTGTCCACCTGCATCCATGTTGATGTCGCCATCATCGGAATCGAATACGCCACCGGTCAGGGTGAAATCCTGATCCGTGATGTTCATGTCGCCCATCGTCTGGGTGAAGTCACCACCCACCGTGACCTCATACGGTCCATCTCCATCATCAGCAAACGTCGTTGTGCTGCTGGAGTTGATCGTCAGATCATCATACGCCGTGTCGCCGGCCGACGTGATCGTCGTTCCGGTGGTTTCAAACTCACCTTCATAGTGATTGACATCGGCGCCAAAGACAGCGTCTCCACTCAGTGTGAGTGTGTTGCCGTTCAGGTCAACGTTTACATTATCAGCTGCGGTGTACGTACCGGATACTTCGAAATCTGAAAGCACATCGAGAACATCAGTAGCGTCATTATTGGTAAAGTTCGGAAGAACAAGACCCTCCAGATTAAAGGTCACATCAAATCTCACACCTGCATCATCCTGAATTTCGATCGTTCCGTCTGTGACGGTTACTGTTGCATCCAGGAGTGCGTCAAAGCAGCAGTCGTAGAATGAAAGTGTGTTTCCGTTCAGATCCATGGTTACATCGTCATCATCCGAATCTGCCAGAATAAGTGAGCGCCACTCGACACCGGCTTCCAGGGTGATGGAAGATGTGTCGTAGATGGTCACATCATCAGCTTCAATGCCATCTGCATTTGCAGTCGTACCGCGAACGGTCAGCGAAGAAGCACCGTCCAACTGGTAATTGTCCGTAATCGCTTCGTCATCTCCATCTACGTATGAGATATCCACGCTGGAGTCTGTGAGAAAAATATCCCCAGTTTCCTGGATGTCCGTCATGGTCGCCGTTGCATCGGTGAAATCCAGACTGTCGAAGACACCCGCATCGGCATTCACATCGTCGGTTGTTCCCGCAATCGAAACGGTGATTCCATTCACATAGATGTCATTCTGGATGGATCCAGCGTTGGTGTGAGACGAGCTGTCCCCTGTAAGGAACAGGTCTCTACCGTCCAGGACCATGTCAGTCGGTACTGAAAGATCTCCACCGATAGTAACATCGCCGTCCATCGAAGCAAAGTCTGCTTCAGGAGCGTCGTCGCTTTCTGTGACCGTGAAATCGCCACCGATCGTGAGGGATCCACCAACATCAACATCAAACTGATCAAGATCAGCGCTGTTGGTGAAGTTTCCGCCGAACTCAACGTCGGCCGTTACGTCAACTAAACCGTCCTCAACATGCAGGTTACCGGTTGCGGTTCCGGCTACATCCATAACGATGGATTCGCCATCGCTCATGTTGACCGTAACGTCGTCCGTGTGGCCATCAGCAAATTCGCCAGAAGCCCTTCCTGATGATCCAAAGTAGACAACATCCCACGCACCGTCGAGTGTTCCGCCTGAAGCATCTAGGAGACCAGTAGAAGGATCACGCGTGATGGTTGCAACTGCGCCGGTCATGTTGACCGTGGCGTCGATGTCCCACGTACCGTCATTGAGCGAGACATCACCAGAGATATCGATGTCGTCGTCAATGTCGAGTGTGGTTGTACCGTTGATGCGGATGTTGGAAAGAACCGGGTCAGTGGTTGGAGCACCAGTGACGGCGACGACCTGTACACCACCACCTGTGAAGGCAAGTGCACCCGCAGGTTCGGATGTGGTAACGGCAGCTTCATCGTCCAACGTCAGACCACCATCGGAAATGGTAATTGTCTGCGATCCAAGAGCAATTGTTGCGTCATTCTGAACACCCAAACCGAGTTCGTCAATCTCAAAACCGAGACCAATCGCCAGCGTGCGGCCAGAGCCGGTAACGCTGAATCCATGCATAATTGTGTTTGGTCCCGGAGTGAAAGTTGCTCCACCCGATGGGATGTTCACAAGAACGCCATCAAGACCGTCCAGAAGACCGCCGGTAAAGTCGCCGTTGATTACGATATCAACTTCGCTGGCATCCATGTCGCCGTCTGGTGAAGCAATCGTGAGGCCGCCTCGCAGAGTCAGGGAAGTAGCCACGATTGGATCAGCAAGGTCGCCGGCTGTGGTATCGGTAAGATCCAGTTCGCCGTTGACCGTGAGCGTTCCAAGAATGTCGGAAAGGTCTACATCAAGATCGGTCCACGTTACCGTTGCGCCGGCAACGATGGTCACATCTTCTTCAACGTTGACTGTTCCACCTACGGATGATGCGCCACCGAATGTTGCGCTTCCGCCGTCGACATCAAAGTCATCGGCAATGGCTCCACCGTCGGTGCTGAAGTCACCGTTGTCAACATTGAGGTCACCGTGGACAGTTCCGTCACCAAGATCTGTGGTTCCGCCTGAAGTGAGAACGTCATCAGCAGCATCACCGAATGTGAAACCGGTACCAGTTACGGAAAGACCGTCTGTTGTCAGTGTTTCGCCTGCAGCAGTGACATCCCAGGTGAGGCCGTCTCCCGACACAGTCAGAACGCCACCAACATCTGAAGCTCCTCCGGCAGACGCGATAGTTACACCATCAGACTGAATGTCCACGTTGCCGGTCGCAACGAAGGCGACGGTCGTGAAGTCGCGAACACCGGAAAGAACAAAGTTTCCAACTTCTGACAGGTTGTCGAGGTCAGCACCGTCTTCGGTGATGTCCATCGTTCCAAGACCGCCCCAGAAACCGAGGCCGCTGAAAGCACCGGCAGACGAAACGCTTACCGTAGCACCCGTACCAACTTCCATTCCTTCATCATCACCGCCAAGCCCATCATTATCGAAAACAGTGGCAGCATTTGTCACATCACCCGTAAATGATGTAGTGGCATTGAATGTAAAGAGAGCATCGTCTGCGTTTTCAATTTCAACGACATAGTCAATGTCTTCATCGCCGTCGTCAGCATCGGTCATGGAAGCTTCCGTGATCGTACCGTTGAGAACGAAAACATCGTCATTGTCGATAATAATGGAGAACGTCTCATCGCCGTCTCCACCAGAACCGTCATCACCCACGTCATCCGTTGCTTCGAGAACGATGTTGTCAATTGTGGTTGTTCCGGATGCGTTGCTAACACGGGTACCACCAGCTTCTGTGTCACCAATGGTAAGCGTGCTGGCCATCGTGAAAGTACCGCCACCGGTCACGTTCAAATCACCGCCATTGAGGTCAAGATCAGTCGTAGTAACCGCGTCATCTGAGCCATGATCAAAGTCATCACCGTCTACTGAAGCAGCTCCCTGAAGGTCCAAAACAGCACTTGCAAGCAGATCTACTCCACCAACATCCAGTGTTGACTCGAACGTGCTGTCGGTCCCGCCGTCGGCTTCAAAATTATCTGCCGTTGCAGCACCCTGAACCACGAGAACGATTGTACCTACTGCGTCAAATTCATCGTCTACGTCAACCGTGCTCTGGAAGGTATAGGTTCCGGAGCCCTCCAAGTAGATGTCGCCATCACCACCGATTGAATCATCGGCCGTGACTGCGCCCTGAAATACGGCATCGCCATCATCCTCTACATCGAGGTAATTAGTGATCAGGACCTGGTCCACCGTAAATGTTCCGTCGTCGTATGAGTCCGAGTCACCGACGTAGAGATCACCACCACCCATATCCCCGTCAGCGGGAAGTTCGATGCCAGTCGTGATATCGGTGTCAGTACCACCAGACGAGTCAACGTTGTAGTAGAGATGGAACATCCCTTCGTAAGACGGACTTGCTCCAGCGATCGTCGCAATCGAAGGAGTGTCATCTGACTCCATGTAGACCTGAGAATCATCGTCAACGATTAGAATTCCCGAATCAATGGTCAGTGTAGCATAGCTGATTTCAACGTAATCGACCTTGAATGCTCCATCACCGCCCGATATGGACACGGCTTCATCAACATAAAGACCGTCGAAATCTGCGATTGTGTTTGCTCCTGCGGCCTGCACCTGTACCGTTCCACCGAATCCATCAAGATCCAGATCCTCAGTGTATGTACCAGCAAGAACAACGATGGTATCATCGTCGGTCGCAGCTGCTGTTGCCGTAGCGAAGGTTAGAAATGGCCCCACACCGGCACCGGCGTTTGCCATCTGGCTTCCATCGTTGGTGTTGTCGCCTTCTGTCGAGTTAACGTACCAGGTATAGGTATCCTGCGCCTGCGCAGCCTGAACGCCTAACATTGTGAAAGCAACCAAGAATACCATAAAGGTATTTGTTACGAGTTGTAGCAGTCTCTTCGTAAACATTGACTGTGCCTCTTTGATTTTCATCGGTAAGAAATGATGAGTTGTGTGAAAGATATCGCCCTGTAACAACCGGGCAGTCTCAATATCTAGCTAGTCCTCGGTCCAACCGAACACAAAAAATGTTCGGCCGCGAAATGATTTTCGCACCGACCAATGCATTTGGGGTGGGGTAGCAAGAAGTTCAATTTGTCGTATCGAAGCTATTATAAGTGCCTCATTTACAAAGGTTTAGCCCGCTCAGAACAATCGTAACCGTCCTGGTGGGGTGTTTTGCATAATGGTCTAAATACACGTGATAATCGGCCGATACCTAACCGTTGGGTGTGTTTTTCGAGCTGATTATCGCCTGCTTTTTTCGCCCTATTCAACGCCGCTAAAGATCCCGCTTTTTCAGGAGGGAATCAACGTCTTCGCAGAAAGATCTTTTCCTAATGCGCCACAATCTCTTGTGAAGTGATTTTACCTCCCGTTCGGGCTCCGATAATCTCCTCAATGTTAGCCGCGCAAACACGCCGATTACGCCGTCTGCGAAGAGAGAGAATCGGCGAAATCTGGACGAAAGTTAAGCCGCTTTCTATGCAGCCTCACATAGTCGCAAATTTCAGGGTTTATGGTCGCTCCTTGGGGATGTACATTGGGCCCTTCCTGTGATCGGTCCAAAGAAATCAAATCTTCTGCTCTATGGCGAAGCGTCTTGCCAGTTTGATTGTGTTGTGCGCCGTCGCGCTAGCGGCAGGCGCACAAGATTGTACCGCCTGGCTGAACGCCTCGGATGGCAACGACACCAACCCCGGAACGCAGACACTCCCACTACGCTCCTTCGAGTTCGCCTTCGAGTCGCTTCCACAGGGTGCCGTGGTCTGCACGGCTGCTGGCGAATATTTCTATGGTGAAGATGCGGATGGTGTTCACCTCGAGGAGGCAGACAAATCCATGACCTTCGTCCTCGAGCAATTTGCCGGCCTGACCGAGATTCGTTTTTCGGAGTCCGAATTTATTCTGGATATCGGAAGCGGGATCGTCAGCGTGCTCAACCAATCGGCCACAGCCCTCGTCATGGGAAGCGGGCTGGTCAACATTGACGACCCGATGGATCCCGGCTTGTTGAACTTCGTGCACACCGTGGCATTCCTCTCTGGCCGACTCGATGTGACAGGCGTGACCCTGACTCTCGAGCCCTCTGTTGGAAATCCGGATTGGACGCACCCGACCAACTCCCTCAAGACTCCACCGACCGATGCACGCATCGAATTTTCGGACGGTGTGGCTCCGACGGACATTACTTACGAGCCCGGACACCGGTCGCTCCTGGTGAACCCGCAGACCGATGGAGGTGGTGGAATGCTGGCTATCCTCCCCACCAATCTGTCGGATACCGACCTGACGTTCGTGGGACCGGGCACCGCTCTCTTCAATGGCGACCTGACGCTTTCTGACGGGATGGTCGAGTTTCGACACAGTGGTGAGGTTCGCTTCTCCGGCGCGATTCGGGTCGATATGACCAGAGAGAGCATCGATGTCGGAAATGGTTTCACGGGTACGATTACGTTCGAAAATGAGCTCATCCTCTTCGCATCCGGCGCTGATGCGGCTTCATGGCGGCTGAACGGGACAGGAAACGTCTCAGCGGCAGTTATGCAGTCTGAGGGCACGCGGCCCATAGAGCCTGATCTCATGTTTGAATGGGGATCCTCTGGGGATTTGAACATCGATTCGATATCCAAGACGTCCATCGGAGGCAATATGGAGCCTGCTCTGGGCGTTTCGGTGCTTTCTGGAAGATTCCTGATTGGAGATGGCGCCACCGCACAGGTAATGCCGGGATCACTGTCGGTAGCCGGTGAAATGATTTTTGGGGCGAACATCTCCCTGGCATCCAGCCCGGCGCCACTGACTAATACCGGAGTGATAGACCTGTCTTCTCATCAACTCACGACGGGCTCGCTCACGGATGATATTATTAATAATGGCTCAATCACGGGTTCATCGGGAGCGCTGATGGTCGTGAGCGGGGACGCATCATTGAGAGGAGGTGGTGCGATAACCATACCTGTTGAGATCACCGCCCCATTCGAACTGGGCTCTCACAACGTATTGGCAGCTATATCGGTGTTAAATGGTGGAGTATTGACGATTTCAGCGTCTTCCAGTGTCTCAGCATTAGGGATTGAACTGATGTCTGGATCTTCCCTGTCAATGGCCCAGAGTACCACGCTTACTCTCCTCGGAGGACTAGCGGCGCGCAGCGGTTCGGCACTGGTTTTTGCCACCGGTTCGTTGCTTTCACAGAACGGCAACCTCTTGATAGAGGACTCGGTCACAGGATCTTCCGATGGTGGAATAATCGAACTTTCCGGCAACACGCCTGGCATCTCCATTGCCACAGGTGCGGTCTCTCCTGATCTTTCCATTGTTGGGGGCGCCGCAACGTTTACAGGCGGCTCGGAATTACCTGGAGTAGCGATAAATGGAGGATCCCTGACGATTGACGTTGGGGGCGATTTCCAGTGTGGCGGCGATATGAATATCGAGTCTGGCACCCTCTCACTGTCGACCCCGGGAGAGGTGACCTTTCTTGGATCTCTGACTCTGTCAAGCGGAAGCGTTGCATCCATCGACGCGAGTACATTTCGCCCCGGCGGCGATCTTTCCATTACCAGTTCCGAGTTGGATCTGAACAGTTCTGTTGTGCACCCCATTGACGGGAGCACAGTAGAACTATATTCAGACGCCGTTGTCGTGCTCCCATCCCTCCTTCTTGCTGATTCGGACGCCAACCTCCTGATAACAGGACTCTTCACCATTCCTGGTGATGTGCTCCTTTCGAGCGGAGAACTCATCATTGAGTCTAGTGGAGTATTGACGATTAACGGTGATATTAGCCGTACTAGTGGCATTTTTGAACCAGTCGATGGGGGAACATTGGTGCTGGCTGGTGCCCAGTCTCAATCATTATCTGGATTTTCTTCCAGCGTGCTCCCATCCATTGTCGTGAGTGGAGCGGGCGCGGAGATCGGCGAGAATACTGTGGTGCTGGGTAGCCTGGAACTGCTGGCTGGTATTATGACGATTTCCGGTGGGAGCACCCTATCCGTTTCGAATGATCTACTGCTATCCGGTGGAACGTTCAGTGCGAGCGCGGGCTCCGAAGTTACCCTCGGTGGCGACTGGCGTATGTCGTCGGGAATGTTCGAAATGCTTGGAGGGAATCTGAGCATTGCTGGTGATGGCCTGATTTCTGGCGGCATCATTCAGGCGCCCTCCACCGGAGTGTTTTTTGATGGTAGTTCACAGCAGCGAGCTTCGTTCGAAATTGAGACGCTGTTCAGGCATCTTGAACTGGAGAGCGATGTCGAACTTATTGTGGATGCGGGTGCTATGTCAATCTCCGAACGGATCATCGTCTCAACTGGTGCGTCGCTTGACTTAGTCGGCGCCTCTATTCTTTTGGGTTCGGGACAACCCACCGCTGCGATAAAAAACAAAGGCAGCATCCAGTCCTCCGACGGATGGATCGATCTAGCCGGCGACGCCACGTTTTCTCTCTCAGGCATGGGCCAATTTGGGGCGTTAAAGGTCAATCTTTCCGATGATGAGGCACTCGTTGAGGTAGCTCAGGGAAACGGCGGCTTCCGTGTATCAGACGATATTCTGTTTCTGAGTGGCTCCATCGATCTGAGGGGCAATTCATTGGAGTTCAGTGGAGGTGTCCAGATCCCTGAAGTAACGCTGAACCTTTCAGATTTGATCAATTCACCCGGCGCGCCCGATGGGCGCGGCTTCGTAGATACGATTTCTGAATTGTCCGTCGTGGCGGGAAGCAGTTATGATCTCGCTTACACGGGCTCCATCACTACACTACATCTCGTTAGTGAAGAGTTTCAGGATGGGTTCGTCCGCAACCTTCTGGTCGAGGCCATGGACCCGGTAAACGTGCCTCCTATTTTTGGAGTCCGCTCCGGCGAGAGCAGATCTATCTCAGGCGCATTGAATGTAGCAGCTGGCTCATTGCTTCGCCTCGATGAGGAATCGTTTGCACTGCCGGGTGACGCAGTTTCTCACTTTGTCAACGGCACGATTTCGGGAGACGGAATCTTGAGGCTGGAAGGATCCGGTTCTCCGCTGTTGAGCACCGTTGAGGGAGGCTCGAGGATCGAGAACCTCGAAATTGAGGTGCAATCAACTACGACTGCATCTGTCATCTCCGGCATCACTGATTTTGATTCTGTTCGAATTCTAGGCGGATCAGTTCGCTGGAGCGGCATTCCGGCTCGGATTTCAGAAGAGTTCGCGATCGAAGGCGGCGAAGTGGCGCTGCAGACCTCACTGCAAGTGCTGAGTGGTGCGCGTCTGACAGGCGAAAATGCGGTTTTGAGCCTCGAACAGGGCTCACTCGTAACCTTCCTGGACAATACCGAGATCTCGCTCGCGTCCAGTTTGGAGATCGATGTAGGAGCTGGTGCGCGCTCAGCAGACTCCCGTTCCGATGGATTTATCGTGCTGGCTGGATCTGCGACGATTGGTGCTACGGCCGGAATTCCCCGGCTTTTAATTTCGGCCGACTCAGAAATTGCCAGTTCAGACAACGTTTTCCTTTCTTCCAATCTGATCGTCACTGAGTGGTTTGAAATCGAAAACGGCGATCTGTTCGTTGGAGAATATGATCTTGAGTTTCTGGGTGGATCTGTAATTCTGGACAGTGACTCTGACCCCTTTGACGGGGATGGAGACAACATCTCTGGTGATTTTTCCGGCCAGCTGGGTCGCCTGATCATCTCCGGTGAGACAACGGTGACCCTGGGGAACGACACAAATCTTCAGTCAATCGATTTACTGATTGACGCGGGTGGGGGGACGGTTTCGTTGGCATCCACGACCAGTCAACCTCACTCGCTGATTCTGTCCAACCGACCGTTTCTTCTACGATCCGGAGAATTCAATTTGGGCCTGCAAGACCTCGTGCTGAACGGCTCCATCGAACAGGTTCTACTCATTGAGGGTGGCTCGATCAAGGCTCAGTCATTGCAGTCCGTCCTCCCTGGATCGATGCCTCCCCTTCAGACCGGTAGGTACGCACCCTTTATCGACGCAGATGTTGGCGAAATCGTGCTCACAGGAGGGGGAAATGCAAGCATCCTCGCTCTAAGCGAAACTACCATACCTCACCTCCGCTTGTCCGGAAATGTCAGGTTGGAAGCATCGTCATCGCCGGTAGTGGTATCAAACCGCTTTGTCTTCGCCGAGCAGGGGGCCAGCTTGATCATCGACCTGGCGGATGGGCTCCGCTTTTCGGACGGCGCGGTCCTCATCCGACGAGGCAGGGGTACGCTCTCTGCACAGCCCATCTTCCAGGGAAGTGCGGACGTGTTTTACGAGTTGGATGACGGTGATGTGACGGGTAACGATACCGGATTTTTACAGGGAGATTTGGTCACTGGTTTCGAAATTCCGTCCATCACCGGGCAACTTGGTGTCCTCTCTGTTCTGGCTGGAAACTCCGGATCCACGATCAACAGGGTCAAACTTGCAACAGATATTATCGTCTCGGAAGCGCTGGTCATTCACTCCGGTGACCTTGACCTGAACGCGCACCAATTGACGCTGACCGACGGGTCGTTGCTCGCCGTGGACCAAATCGATGCAGCGAGTCCGGGTCAGATCATTGGCAGCGGTTTGATGAGTCCGGGCGCGATTAATCTCGGGGTAGCAGCACGACACACCAACATAGATCTGTCTCCTCCATTGATCGGAACACTGTCTGTTGACCGTGCGAGACTGTACATCGGTATGTCTCAATCATCCATCCCCAGAACCATACGGTTGGGTGGTACTCTCCAGGCAGACACGGTCAGCGTTTCCGGAAGTGAAAATGGAGACTCGTTCCGCATGGACGGCCACGATCTCGTGGCCTCAGGGTCACTTTCGCTGGAAGACATCGAAATGTCTTCATCGCAGGTGGCAAGCATTCAAACTGGTGGGTTCATGTTGGATGCCGGGTCGTCCCTGACTGGACCGATCGAAGTGGTAGTATCTGGCAACGCACAGATTGACGGAGAATTCAAGGGACTCGTGCTGGAAATCGCGAGTGATCTCGGTGTCTCCCAAACGCTTGGAAGTAATACGCTGCTTCGTTTCACGGGTATATCGCAGGTGTGGAGTGTATCGCAGCCTCTCGAAATCAGCACGCTGGCAATTGAGCAAGTGGAGACACCCGGCGCTCGGGTTGATCTGCAATCCACAAACGGCACCGTGGAGATTTCCATCACCGATGAACTCGTGCTCGATTCAGGGCTGTTGGTGTTGAATGGTCACTCGCTCTTGCTCGCGGGGAGTGAAACCGGGTTCAGTCGATCGCCCAACCCAGGAGTCGTGTCTCATGTAGTCGGTCAGATCGTTCGAAACGCAGACGAGAATTCCACCGAATCATTTGTCTTTCCAGTTGGATCATCGACCGACTATCGTCCCTTTTACTTCTCGTTCTCCAGTCCACTCCTGTCCGCCAGTCGACTTGGTATTGAGCACGTGACGGGTCAGTATTCCTCTCGCACTGGCCTCCCGCTCACCGCTTCAGACGGCGCGCTCATCGTTGATGCTGCACCTTTCTCCTGGATCATGTCCAGCAGCGTCAACTTTGCACAATCGCAACCTGCGACCATAGCCGCCGAGATTCCGGAATCAATCGTGGGAACGGGCGAGCTGTACCGGTTGCTCTCTCGTGGCGCCCAAGATCTTTCTGAAGCGTGGACTGTCGTTGGTGGGACGCCGGTGGCAACAATTACTTCGTCGAATATCATCTTGAGAAATATTGACGCACGCGGCCTGTTTACACCCGAAGGAGTAGAGATAGGCGTCGGACTCCCCGAGAATATTTACTCTGACGACACCGATATCCAGTATGTAAATTTGTCGGACTTGGTGGGCGTCCGTTTTGTGAGTGAAGATCGAGTCCAGTTTCGAGCTTCTATGGCGTCCGCGGCGTCTGGTCTCGTGACGAGGGGATTCGATCCAGATCAGCCGACCAGCATCGGGTTTGAGGTCGAATCGGTGGTGGATGGAATGAATCTGGGGTCAAATGATCTGGATCTGGCGGCGAGTGGTCGACACGTTCAGGCGCTGGTGGGATCGGCTGGAATGGGCTACGATCTCATCAATTTTGATCTGGAAGGAGAATCCGCAGCTTCCTCCGGGAGAGTCGGTGTATGGTTCGCACACGCAAATCCCGTACTTCCGGATATTGACCTCAGCATGGGAGTTATTCTACCCGTCCTTCTTGGATCTGACATCACCTACATGGATCACACGGAGTCCTTCAGCGCCGTGGCGGGCCCGATCACCTTCAGAATTGATCTCGACTCCGGGGAGGCAGAGGTCTTCGCGTTCGATCTGTCTCCATTTGATGGGTCTTCGGGCGTTTTACTGCTTACAAACCCTTCAGCCGGTTCCGACATTTCGTTCGGACTGAGTTTCTTGGCCGAAGATGGCGGCATACTTACGGGACTGGTCGTGACAGGTCTCGACCCAACTACCGCCGAGATTCCTTCGTCTCTGTTGCTGAAAGGAAACTACCCGAACCCGTTCAACCCGGTAACCAATATCGTATTTGACCTCCCGGAAGCGGCAGATGTCCGCCTTCAGGTCTTCGACGTTCTCGGACGAATCGTGAACAGCGCTGAGGTGGGCTTTCTGGGAGCGGGCCGAGACAACCTGATGCGCTTCGACGGGTCTCGGTTGGCATCTGGTACTTACTTCTATGTCATTACAGCGCGCAGTGGACGGCGAGTACGACGCAAATCGGGCTCGATGTTGTTGATGAAGTGAGGCTCAGCGCGCGAACTGACGGATGGATGTGGTGCTAAATTGAACGACTTCGCTCAAGAAGCGGCGCTCCTCTACGGTGATTTGCTCAGGGGTGATCTGAATCTGATTATAGAAATTGGCCGATCGATCTTCTCCCCTCGCGCGGCTGCTCGTCGAAGTTCCGGAAGTCGCCACAATGATGGGCCGCGCGCCCTCATGCACGGACACGTGAGCCACGTGTGACTGGTGCAGGTGACCACAAAGAATGAGACCGACTCCGGCCGCATGCGCGGTGTCGAACGCCTTTTGAGCCCCCCGGGAGAGGTCATGGTCGCCGAGCTCTTCCAATTCTGCCAGATGGTGGTGCACTACGAGAACGCGGAAATCGTCCTTCAACGCGTCCGTAAAGCCATCCTCTATCTGCTGAAGCTCCAGGTCAGTGATTCTACCCCCCTGAATACTCCACCCAAACGCTGAATTGATTCCTTGAACGATCACTCCATCACCTTTCCATCGCGGTGCGAGGTTGGGCTGTATGAGCTTTCGATATCTTCTAAGGGGATCGAACAATCGCGATAATATGCGCCACCATGGAAACACATCGTGGTTGCCTGGGACAACCAGGGTGGGCGCGTCGAATGCGTCAAGCATTCGACGCGCCGCACGAAATTGATGTCCGAAGGCGCGCTGCGTGAGGTCGCCGCTCACTACGACAAGATCTGCCTCGGCATCGTTGATATCGTCGATGAGGGCCTGGACAATCGAGGGATGCTTTATCCGACCGAAATGAATATCGGATATGTGGGCAATCCGTGTCACGAGCTTACAACAGCATCGTTACGGGATCCTCGAGATAGCCCCGAACGGTAGCCAGAAATTCTGCACCCGTAACTCCGTCTACGACGCGGTGATCGCATGAGAGGGTCACTTTCATTCGTTTTCCCGGGACTACGGCCCCGTTCTTGACGACGGGAATGTCCCGGATAGATCCAATCGCAAGAATACAGGCGTTTGGCGGATTGATAATGGCCGTGAACTCGTCAATACCAAACATCCCCAGATTACTCGTGGAAAACGTCGAGCCGGACCATTCGTCAGGCTGCAGTTCTTTGCTTCGAGCCCGGGCGGCCAGCGCCTTCGTTTCCGATCCAATTTGGGCGAGGCCCTTTCGATCGGCGTGCCGGATGACGGGCGTGATCAGTCCTTCATCCACGGCCACCGCGATGGCCACGTGTACGTCGTTGTGGAGGTGGACTTCGCCCTGATCTTCCATCCAGGATGCGTTCACCCATGGATGCTGGCGCAGAGCTAGCGCGCAGCTCTTGGTGATCAAATCGTTGAACGACACTCTGCCAAGATCCTGGGCCTCGGCCTTCTCATTGATCTGCGCTCTGAAAGCGATCGCATTCTCCATGTCGACATCCGCCGTCAAGTAAAAGTGCGGACTGGTGAATTTGCTCTCTGCAAGGCGCCGGGCAATGGTCTTTCGCATCTGTGAGATGCGTACCGCCTCGTGGGTGCCATCGAGGGCAAACGTTGCTGGCGTTGCCGGCGGCGCGGCTGGCGGCTTCGGCGCAGAAGGAGCCGGTGCGGGTGCGGTCGGCGAAGGAGCTAACACTGGCTCCACCGTGGGTGCACTGACGAAGACGCCGCCAAGCGCCGTTTCGATATCGCGCTTCACAATCCGTCCCTCTGGACCCGTACCGGCTAAAGAGGCCAGATCGATGCCGTGCTCTTTAGCCAGCTTGCGTGCTAAGGGACTTGATTTGATTCGAGCACCATTTGATGGCGCGGCAGCCTGGACAGGCGGAGCGGCCGGAGAGGGCGCCGATACGGCAGGAGCTTGAGGGGTGACGGGCGCGGGCGCTTCTACGGTAGGGGGCGGCGCTACATCAGTCTCTGATTCTACAGGAGCCTTCTCAACCGCGGCCTCTCCATTTCCACCGCTGTAAGAGGCAAGAAGGGCGGAAATGTCCTCGCCTTCCTTGCCCAGCACGGCAATCAAGCTGCCGATTGGAACTGCATCACCTTCTTCAATGACGCGCTTCAGGAGAACACCGTCGTCGTACACTTCCAGATCCATCGTCGCCTTGTCAGTCTCGACCTGCGCAACAACGTCGCCCGCCGATATCTTTTGACCTTCTTCAACGAGCCAGGCAGCGAGAACACCCTCTTCCATGGTGTCGCTCATCTTCGGCATTTCAACTGGGATAGCCATGTGCTTTCGTCTTTTGTCTGGACTTCAGAATGTAGTGTTAATTAACTGATTCTACTGGGCGTACATGACGCGCTTGCAGGCCTCGTATGCCTCTCCTTCCTGCGGCATGTAATACTCGATCAAATTCTTCGCATACGGTGCCGGGACATCCTTCGCCGTAATTCTTACGATGGGGGCATCCAGATAATCGAAGGCGCGCTCCTGTATCCGATACGTTATTTCGGAAGAGATGCTGGCGAACGGATTGCTCTCGTCAATGATTACACAGCGATTGGTTTTCTTGATGGACTCAACGATCGTGTCCATATCGAGTGGCCGAATCGTTCGAGGATCGATCACTTCGGCGCTGAATCCTTCCGATTCGAGCCGCTCTGCGACGCGAAGAGCAATCCAGTAGCTCTTGCCGTGAGCCACAATCGTCACATCAGTCCCGCTTCTGCCAATTCGTGCCTTTCCGATTGGAATCAGGTAGTCTTCTTCATCCGAGACCTCCCCTTTCAATCCGAACATCACCTCACTTTCCAGGAAAATGACCGGGTTGTCATCCCGAATCGCCGATTTCAGCAGTCCTTTGGCGTCATCAGGATTCGATGGTGAAATAACCTTCAGGCCGGGAAAGGTCGAGTACAGTGATTCCGTGGACGTGTTGTGAGTCGCACCGAGTTGGCCAGCAGCACCGTTGGCGCCTCGAAAAACAATCGGGATCGAAAACTGGCCACCGGACATGTATCGAATCTTAGCGGCATTATTGACGAGCTGATCAAACGCCACGAACGAAAAATTAAAGGTCATGAATTCAATAATCGGGCGGAGTCCGTTCATCGCTGCACCCACACCCAGACCACAGAATCCGTTCTCGGAGATCGGTGTGTCGATCACGCGCTTCGGCCCAAACTTTTCCAGCATGCCTTCGCTGACTTTGTAGGCACCATTGTATTCGGCCACTTCTTCGCCCATGAGGAATACGCGGTCATCGCGTACCATCTCCTCGGTCATGGCCGCGCGAAGGGCCTCTCTGTACTGTAAAATTGCCATATCAAAAGTCGTGAGCTAAAAGTTGGTTTGACTGACTGATTCCGGGTCAGGAAATAAAGGGATAGTCTGCTTCTTCGTAGACGTTGTCGTAGATCTCGTTCAGTTCAGGGGCGGGGCTGTTCTCCGCAAATTCGACGGCGGCCAGAACCTCCTGCTTTACGTCGTCATCAATGCCGTCAAGTGCTTCGCTGGAAGTGATATCATTATCCAGTATGTAGATCTTCAAGCGAACAATTGGGTCTTCATCCTTTTTGGCCTCCAATTCTTCCTTCGTGCGATACTTCTGCGGATCTGACATGGAATGACCACGATACCTATAGGTCCTGATCTCGAGCAGTGAGGGCTTATTCTCGCGCGCCAGCGCTACATGGTCCTGCATCGCTTTGTAAACCGAGAACACATCCATCCCATCGACCACCGCTCCCTTCATGTTGTAAGCCACGGAGTGGCTGGCAAATTCGGTCTCGGCAAACGCGCGATGAATGGACGTGCCCATCGCATATTGATTGTTCTCTACGACGAGGATTGCCGGAAGCTCATAGAGCGAAGCCAAATTCAGCGCTTCATGGATCGAGCCCTGACCAACGGCGCCATCCCCGTAAAACGCCACTGCTACTCCGCCACTTTCCTTGTACTTGTGGGCGAACGCAATCCCAACGCCAACCGGCACGTGCGCACCCACGATGCCGTGTCCCCCAAACAACCCTTTTTCCTTCGAGAAAAAATGCATCGAGCCGCCTTTTCCGCGAGAACAGCCCCCTACTTTTCCAAACATTTCAGCCATTCCCTCCCGCGCGGTCATGCCCAGGGCCAGACCGTGACCGTGATCGCGGTAAGCCGTAATCACAGAGTCCTTCCCGATTTGGAGCGCAGAAGCTGTTCCCGTTGAAATTGCTTCCTGCCCGATGTAGAGATGTAAAAATCCGGCAATCTTCTGTTTTCCGTACATCTGTGCCGCACGTTCTTCGAATCGTCGCTGCAGAAGCATATTGCGGTACATCGCCAGCACCTGATCCTCGGAAAGCCCGAGATCAGTATGATTGTACGCGCCCGAGGGATAGGTATCGAAGGAGACGCTGACGGAAAGGGAGGAAGGAACCTCGTGCACACCGTTTGATGCTTTGCCGCTCGACCGTTTGGCAGTTTTTTTCGCCGGCGTTTTCTTGGATGACGTTTTTCTGGTCTGCTTGGCCATATTTGTGCCGAAATGGAAGACTAAAATTTTTACAGAGCCCTCGATAATACGACAATCGTACTGGAATTGCGGTGTCATTAACCCAAATTTTACTTGCGTTGTAATAACTCGTCATTACAAGTCAATGTGATGATCTACTCCGGAAGCGCTTTTCTGAGGAATTGAATCGCTTCGAGGTTTTCCAGGTCGCTCTAGCGTAACGATGGCTGCTTGCTTCGGCTCCTTTCAATGCTTTCCCCGGGTACTCGACCGCTTGTGGAACGCGTTTCAACCGGACACGTTAAGCGCAGATCGGAAATCCACGATTTGCTCTGTAACACATCTTCGATGGAGCCAACCAAGGCGCAACAAGAAGCCAACAACGACGAGCTGAAAGACAAATCGGGGGGCGCGATTGAGCAATCGAACATAGCGTCCACTGAAATTGATCTCGATGCTATTCTCGCTGGAGATAAACGAGCATTTGAGCAACTCGTGATTCAGGAATCCCCGAGATTGTTCAGAGTCATTGTCCGGATCCTCAATGATGACGATGAGGCCCAGAGTATTCTGCAAGAAACTTTCCTTCAAGCATATCAGCGGATTCATACATTTCGACGCGAGTCGAAACTGACAACCTGGTTGTACGCGATCGGCATCAACCTGGCGCGCGCGACCCTCAGGAAATCCCGTCGCCTGAGCTCGTTGGAAGATCAGGATGTGGAGCGATTGCAGCCGAGTTTTTCACGCGGGATGTTTGTTGGCTCGCCGGTGGAATGGGATCCAGGACGGATGGCCGACCTGTCTGACCGGAAACGCATTGTGAGAAGAGCGATAGAGGAGTTAGCTCCGGACTACAAGGCGATCGTCATTCTCAGAGACATGGAAGAATACTCCACTGAGGAAGTCGCAAAGATGCTGGACATCAGCTCGGGTGCTGTTCGGGTCAGGTTGCACCGAGCCAGACAGGCATTGCGAGAACTGTTAAATCCACACTTCAAAAAGGAGGCGGGCAAGGCATGATTTCGTCACATTCAGAAATAGAAACACCTAGTCAAGAGCGAGCGCCCCGAGCTCGACGGATGAACTTTTCACCATTGAAATGAAGATTGTCACCCTCATAAAAACAATGCTGGGGCTCGCACCGAATTGCGAGAAGGTCAACCAGTTTCTGGGCGACTATATGGACGGGTCGCTACCGGAAAACCTTCGCACACAGTTCGAAGAGCATATTGCCATGTGCAAGTGCTGTAAACCATACATGGAACAGTACGAGAGAACAATCGAATGGACGCACGATTGTCGCTGTAATGAACTCCCGGAAGAACTGGTCGAACATACGATCTCGTTTCTGCGTAAAAACGCGGACTTTCCCCGGTCGTAAATTCTCTGCCGGGCCCCCCTCGTTAATAAAAACAGCACCACCGGATGCAAACGGCGCTGACGCTCGTCGTCATCCCAACGTACAATGAAGCTGAGAACATCAGCGCCGTACTCGATCACGTGCTGCGGCTTCCGATAACGTATCACGCCCTCGTCGTTGATGACGGAAGTCCGGACGGAACAGGAGATCTGGTAGCTGCGAAGGGGCGAGACCACCCGCTTCGGATTCATCTTCTTCGACGTGGGGGCAAACTTGGCCTCGGAACAGCCTACATCGCGGGATTCAAATTTGCGCTTCAGAACAACTACGAGTTGATCTGTGAGATGGACGCCGATCTGTCACACAATCCCGCCGATCTGGAGCGATTAACTGGTCCCGTCAGCGCGGGAGAAGCCGATCTTGTGGTTGGGTCCAGGTACATCGACGGCGTCCGAATCATGAACTGGCCGCTATCCAGACTGATTTTGTCCTACAGCGCAGGCATCTATACACGTGCCATAACCCGTATCAAGATCCAGGATGTAACGGCCGGATTTAAATGCTTTCACCGACGAGTTCTGGAAGCGATTGATCTGGATCGCGTCCGATCCAATGGATATTCCTTCCAGATCGAGATGAATTTCATCGCCTGGAAAAAGGGATTCAAGATCCTCGAGATACCCATCGTCTTCACTGAACGGACCGAAGGTCGTTCAAAGATGAGTAAGGCCATAGTCCGCGAAGCTGCCTGGAAAGTTTGGGATCTTAGAATTCGTTCTATTTTTCGTCGCCTGTAGTATTGGGATCTCCGAGTACCGCTCCCCCAGTTTTAAACACCACCCACCCGTAAATATGTACAAAAACCTGACCACCCCTTCCAATGGCGAAAGCATCACTATCACGGATGGCGTCCTCGAAGTCCCCGATACGCCAATCATACCGTTCATAGAAGGAGATGGCATAGGTCCTGATATCTGGAGAGCCGCACAAAATGTATTCGACAGCGCGACCAAAATGGCGTACGGCGGATCCAGAAAAATCGAATGGTTTGAGATTTTTGCAGGCGAAAAAGCGTTCAGGAATTTCGGCGAATGGCTGCCCGAAGACACGCTCACTGCCATTCAAAATCATCTCGTGTCTATAAAGGGACCTCTGACGACGCCGGTAGGAGGTGGCTTTCGTTCACTGAATGTGGCTCTCCGCCAAAAGCTGGATCTCTATGCGTGTGTTCGCCCGGTCCGCTATTTCGACGGTGTCCCTTCTCCCGTTAAGCGACCGGACCTGATCAACATGATCATTTTTCGAGAAAATGCGGAGGACATCTACGCGGGAATCGAGTTCGAGCAAGGAACCGATGAGGCCGCTCAATTCAGTGAAGTCCTGAAGACTTCGTTTCCGAGTCACTACGCCAAAATCAGATTCCCGGAAACCACGGGCTTCGGTATCAAGCCCATTTCGGCGGAAGGCACCAAGCGGATAGTACGGGCTGCGCTCAAGCACGCCATTGAACATGGAAAAGACAGTGTAACCCTGGTCCATAAGGGCAACATCATGAAGTTCACGGAAGGGGCATTCCGGGACTGGGGTTATGAAATTGCGCGGGAAGAATTTGGCAGCGAAGTTATCGGTGACGGTCCCTGGTGCAAACTTCCTGGAGGAATCGTGGTGAAGGACGTTATCGCCGACGCTTTCTTACAACAGATTCTGACGCGCCCGGCGGAATACGGTGTGATCGCAACGATGAACCTGAATGGCGACTATATATCGGATGCATTGGCTGCTCAAGTGGGTGGAATCGGCATTGCACCGGGCGCCAACATCAACTACGACACAGGGTTATCGATTTTCGAAGCCACCCATGGCACCGCTCCAAAATATGCCGGACAGGACAAGGTGAATCCGGGCTCGGTCATCCTTTCCGGCGAACTTATGTTCCGCTACATGGGCTGGAACGAAGCCGCAGATCTGATCATCTCCTCTCTCGAGAAGACGATCGGCCAGAAACGGGTCACCTACGATTTCGAAAGGTTGATGGAAGGTGCAACGCTCATGAAATGCAGCGAATTCGCCCAGGCGATGGTAGACAATATGGACCAGTAACTGGACTGGCCTAGACTGGCGCATCCCACCAGGTGGATCTCGTTCAACTAGCGATCTGCCGCAACTGATTCAAACAGCGTGTCGAAGTGCTTCACGTGCTGGCTCCACTCGAGGTGGGCAGAGATCTCCTTCAACGTTTTGACGGGAAGAGGGCGATCTTCTCCCTTCAAAATTCTGGTCATTACCGCGAAGAGCTCGTCTTCATCCTCATACAGGATTGGAGCATGCAGGAGCGGACTGTGCAGAGATTTAGGGATCAGCTCGGGATAGGAGAGGCGATTCGGCAATATGGGATGACACCCGCAGTAGATGGCTTCCAACATCGAGATGCCGAAAAACTCGTGGATGGACGTTGACACGACCAGGTCGGCTCGGTGAAGCAATTTGCTGTACTCTTGGAAGTCTTCAGCATACCCGTAGTGCAGGATGCGCTCTGCATATCGTTCGAAAGCCTTCTCGAATTCGCGGGGCTGTTCTTCAAAGTGTTCTCCCGCCAGAATCAGTCTGAATTTGTGTCCCGAATCGTCCAGTCGATTCATCAATCGGAAAAACGCTTCGGGGTCCTTGTCATATTCCCAGCGCTGATTCCAAAGGACGATCGGCAGCTTCATCCCGGGCCCCCAGGCGTGTCCTTCATACGCCGACGCATACTTATCATGCGCCCGAAGATCGAGGCCCAGATGCAGAACTGAACTTTTAAGCCGAATTTCCTGCGCCGTTTTAAGATGTGTGTAGTCGGGAAAAAGGCGGAGAAGACTCGGCAGGGCTTCTACGAACTGATCGTAGTGGAACTGCGAATTGAAGAGAATGTGATCCGCAGCCAGACAGGATAAATAGTTGATATAGCCATACGTGTGATCCCGCTCCTTGCCTTCGGGCAGAGGATACGTGAGCTGATTCTCATGCATGTACATCACAACCGGTACGCCCGCCAGCTCGAATCGCGTCAGTGCCAGAAATGCCGGCAGGTTCACCATGCTCGAAGCGAATATCAGATCCGGCTTGTCCCCGTCTGAATACATACGCTCTGCTTTGCGGGCCATGGTGACCGCGCCCCCGTGCATCCGCCATTTCCAGAATCGAGCCGACATCGTGACGGTATCAATCTGATGGCTACTGTGGGCGATCAAACCGTCCAGAAAGGTCTTGTGGGAACCGCCGTACCAGGGTTCGAGCGCTAAAATCCGCATAATTTATTAGGCCAGTTGAGTGGCCTTGGCTGCTGAATCTCCTACGAAAGTCGCTCGCGCAATTCGGCTTCCTCTTCTTCAAGGGCAGGACGCACTATCGACACTCCCCTCACCTGAAGATTGGTTCGAAGCGTGTCATCCAGAACCTCTTCGGCGGTGATAAGCTCTTCATCTCCCGGATCGAGCGTAATCGTTCGCGTCGTCATTTTGATCGTCACCGTGTGGGGATTGGTGTTCTTGATCAACATGCCTTTACGTTTTCTGGTCGTCATGAATGTGCCGTCCGAGAGCCGATTTTCGGAAAAAAGTGGTGCCGTCCTATCATTTGAGTATACGAATTCCGGGTTGCATTAACGATGACATCGCCCTCCAAAAACCAGCCATCAACTCTCATTTCACAGGAATCTTACATCATTTTGGAGGTCGTCCTCAGATGAAAAGGAACACCCTGACTCACTGGCCAAGCGCCATTCTGGAAGTATTTTATCCCGATTCCTGCAGAGCATGCTTAGGGCGAATCTCAGACGGGCAGCTCCTTTGCGCCCCTTGTTTCAGGCTGCTCATGGAATGCGCCATTCCTGAATGTGAATGGCCCGGCAGAACGCCGCTGGGCAGGATGGTCACGGGGCAATTTTATTACCGCACAGAATCACCAATCAGATCGATCCACCGCGCCGCAAAATTCCAGGCCGATCCGGAGGCAGCGAGATTGTTGGGGGAACTGCTCGGGAATCGACTCCGGGATCAGAATTGCTTTCCCGACATCGAAATTTGCATACCGGTTCCGTCTCATCGCACAAAGGTCAGAACTCGTGGCATCAACTCCACCCGAGAGATCGCTACTCACGTGGCCAGCGTTCTCAGGGTTTCTTGCGAGACGCATCTGCTTTCGCGACCTCGGCTCACCGCGTCGCAGAGTGACGTGTCGGGGGATGCGCGAGCCGCAAATGTTCGCGGTGTCTTTCAGGCGCGTTTCGGAAAAATGAAACGGGTACTGTTGATCGACGATGTGTTGACCACTGGCTCAACACTGGACGAGGCCGCGAGAGTTCTGGAAGAGAAGGGATATGATGTGTCCCTCGCGGTCGTGGCCTTCCGAAGAGAAATGTTCAGACGAACTCCGGGCGGTCAGCCTGCTAGCGGTAATCTTCGACGTTGATCTCGTGTTCGCATTGATCCGCTTCATCCCTCTCGTTCGTCGCTACGATTACTATTTTTCCAGCCCGCCGGGCGCCATCAATGACCTCCCTAACCATGGCAATCCCGTCCACATCGAGCGTGGCCGTGGGCTCGTCGAGGAGAAGAACCGGGGGATCGGACAGCAAAGCGCATGCGATCCTGACTCGTTGCAGCATACCCGAGGAAAAAGTGTCAACGGAATCATCTGCTCGCGACGCTATCTGGACCTGATTGAGTACGTTTTCGATTCTTTTTTCCCTGTCTGCCATCCTTCTTGCCCTCGCAAGAAAGTTCAAATTCTCCCTGGGTGTGAATCCATCATATACACTGAGATATGGAGCCACGAGTCCGCACGAAAGCGGGCGCGACTCATCCTCCACCAGGCCGCCATCCACCCGTAGCATCACATCGCCCCGCGTGGGACGCAGTATCCCTGCCAGTATCCGAACCAGTGTCGATTTACCAGATCCGTTCGCCCCAGTGATTGCCGTTGTTTGGCCTCCTCTGAATTCCAGGTGCATGCGTCGGAAAAGAATCCGTTTTCCAAAACGATGACCGACGCGCTCTGTCGCAAGAATGTGCATGCCCGAAAATAGGTGGTTTCTGCTGTTCAGACCACGATCTGAACCTTTGACGCTAAATAAGAAGGCCGAAACCACACGAACTTCGTTTATTGTAGCTCAAATCGGTACCAAAATCTTCCAATGTCTCCCCGTTTCAAGCTGATTACGGCTGTTTCTCTGGCAATCCTGGTGTCAGGAGGGTGTAGAGAATACACACCTGAGTATGCTGACAGCACTCAGGCCACACTGGAGGTGGAGGAAAGTGTGAAGGAAGGGGTGAAGGAAGGGCCAAACGAATACGCCTGGCTGCAGCGAACATTTCCTCATTTCAAATCCTCTCCCGATGCGTACAGCCGTGCTTTGAGAGAGCTGAAAGCGATGAAATCGGCCAGCAAAGGCGGACTTTCTGGTGCCTGGGAATTTGCGGGACCCGGAAATATTGGGGGCCGGGTCGTGGATGTGGCTTTTGACCCTCGCAATTCGGACGTCATCTACGTAGCCGCGGCCACGGGAGGTGTCTTTCGTTCCACCGATAAAGGTGAATCCTGGACTCCGATTTTCGATGATCAACCGGTGCTGACCATCGGAGATCTCGCACTGGCCCCCTCGAACCCGGACATCATCTATGTGGGAACGGGCGAAGCTAATGGTTCGGTCAACAACTATGCCGGCGCGGGAGTCTATAAAAGTATCGATACCGGGGTCTCCTGGGAGTCCGTCGGGCTGGAATCAACCACCAGTATCGGCCGCATTCTTGTCCACCCAGACAATCCGGATATCGTCTGGGTGGGCGCTATTGGTTCATACTACCTCCCGGGCGAAAACAGAGGGGTGTACAAATCGACGAACGGCGGCACCACCTGGGATCGGGTTCTCGCCATCGATGACTCCACCGGTGTAATCGATCTGGTCATGCGACCGGACAATCCCGACGTTCTTTTCGCCGCTTCCTGGCAGCGGGTAAGACGTCCCATCGGATCCAGACTGTTCGGGAGAGGCAGTGGAATCTGGAGATCGGTAGACGGCGGAGAAAACTGGGAATTACTGGATCATACGCGCGGTCTGCCGAACCCCGACGATCATCTCGACTCGGAAGGACGCGCACGCGTGGGCCGCATCGGACTCGATATCAGTCAGTCCAATCCGAATACGATGTATGCATTTTATTCGGATGGATCTGGATATCTGGGATTTTACCGATCTGACGATGGCGGCGACTCCTGGCAAGACGCAGATCCAAATCGTGAAATGACCGAGAAAGCAAACATCGGCCAGACCCCTCATCCGGTTCTTTTCCAATTCTCGTGGTTCTTCTCCCAGGTTCGTATTCACCCGACCGACCCGGAAAATGTCTTTGTGTTGGATGTCCAGTTGATTGAGACCAACGACCCGGAAAATCTGTGGGTTCACACCGATGGCACCCACGTCGATCATCACGCCATGGCGTATGACCCCTTCGATTCAGATGTCATTATCGAGGGAAATGACGGTGGTGTCGCCATTTCCGAAGACGGGGGAGAGAACTGGGAGCCCCTGGCACCGCTTCCGATCACTCAGATATACGAAATCTCTTTCGATCCCAACAATCCGGAACGTCTCTACGCTGGAACGCAGGACAATCATCCCATCCGAACCAAGTCGGGATTTCCGAATGACTGGCATGACGTTGTGGACGGTGGCGATGGATTTGAGGTGGTCGCGGATCGCGATGATCCAAATACTGCGTGGGCCATGCTCCAGCTGGGTAGGTTGTTCCGCGTGGATGGTTTGTTTGCTCCGCCCGGATTCGGTCAGCCCTTTGCTCATGCCGGTGTGGGTATTCCGGATGAAGATCCAAAAAATTGGAACACCCCGTTTGTCATCGATCCCTGGGATCACGGTGTATTTTACTACGGCACCAACAAGGTGTACCGAACGTTGAGTCGAGTCCAGATCCATGCACCCTGGGAGGCCATCTCGCCTGATCTTACGAAGGATCTGGGCTACGAAAAGATTGGGACCCTCACGAAGATTACGCTGGCCCCCTCGAATCCGGACGTGATCTACGCAGGCACGGACGATGGAAACGTCTGGGTCTCACCCGATTTCGGATCGACCTGGAATGACATCACCGGAAATCTTCCATTCCGGGCGGTCACACGAATTGCAGTCCATCCCAATGACCCCTCCACAGTGTATGTGACGTTTTCGGGCCTTTTCTGGCGCGATGTCGAGGCTCACGTCTACCGCTCACGGGATATGGGCGCGTCATGGGAGGACGTTTCCGGAACAGGTCTGGGCGCGCTGCCCGACATTCCGGTCGATGCGTTTGCAATCGATCCCGACCACCCTACCCACCTCTTCGTAGGCACCGATATCGGTGCGTATGTAAGCCTCGATGAGGGCAGTAGCTGGGCTCCCCTCCAGGAAGGCATGCCTCTGGTCACCGTGACTGACCTGGAAGTGAACAACTTAGACCGCCTGCTCATCGCGGGTACGTTCGGCCGGGGATCGTATACCTTTCCGCTGGATGCACTGGTCACCGCGAATGAAGCACCGATCGAAATTCCTTCCCTGCTCGTCGTGAATGCTTCCTATCCCAACCCGTTCACCGAGAGAACAACGATACCATTTTCACTCTCCCGAGCGTCCGACGTAACGATTGAGGTAGTGAATATGCAGGGTAGACGGATTTCGAGTGGCTCGATGGGCGTTTTACCGCCCGGAGAACACGACTGGACCTGGATTCCGGAGGCTAATGCAGCTACGGCGGCCGGTAACTACCTCGTGCACATCACCGCGGGCTCCGAGAGCACGACCACGCAGGTGGTGTTTATCCGATAAGGCCCAGCGGGGAGGGCACCCCAACCCCATTGCATTTCCGGAAAGTTCTCCTCTCATTACGTATTCCGGATAATCCGGTTGTCATTGACTTAACTAAACACCTTCGTCATGTCGCAATTTTCAGCGATATGGCAGGAATTAACTGGTTGGTGTCGTGACCGAGTTGCTTGCAAAATCTGAGACGGCTGATGCCCTTGCGGCGAAAGTGCGAACGAATGACTCGTCGGCATTCTCCGATCTTTACACCCTTATGGTAGGACCACTGGAGCGTTACTTGGTGCCCCTGACGGGTTCGAAGGAGCTGGCCATGGACGTCATTCACGACATTTTTGTCAGATTTTGGGAAAACAGGAGCCAGATCGTCATACGATATTCAACCAGGGCGTTTCTTTATACCATGGCCCGAAATCGAGCCCTGAACCTCAAAAAGAGGGCGAATCGTCTGGTAACTACCGATTTTGGAGATTGGTACTCGATACTCGAGGCTCCATCATCCGAAGCGAGTCTGGCTGATAGAGAATTCGCCGAATCCATCACCGAATGGATCAGTGAATTGCCTCCTCGCAGATCTGAGGCGTTCATGCTTAGCCGATATCATGGCCTGTCACACAAACAAATTGGGCGAATAATGAATCTGTCCGAAAGAACGGTGGACACCCATGTTCAGCACGCTCTTAGAGATTTGCGCGGGCGAATAATCCGAAACGAGGCAACACTGTGAACACTCCGATACCTCAGTCAAACCTCAATCTGGCCACACTTCTGGAAGATATTCCCGATGAGGAACGTGCAGAGGCTACAACCGCATGGTCCAGCCTCGATCGGGTCGAGGAAGCATCCGATCTTTCCAGCGAAGATCGTCGCGAACTTTTTGAGCGAATTGAAGCGACGCTGTCGGTCTCAGTAGAATATGGCCTGGCTGATTCCCATGAAAATATGGTCGCAGTATCAGCCGTGGGTGAACTCGAGACCACTCGAATCGAAGGCTCCAATGAAATGATGCGCCCCAAACTCGGCCGACGTCTATCGTCGCACCGTTTCTGGAGAGCTTCCGTCGCCGCAGTCCTTGTACTCGCCATCGGCACCTTGTTGGTGTCCAGCACCCAGAGGATATATGTTCCAGCAGGAGATCGGGCGCAGGTCACTCTTCCAGACGGATCTCAGGTCACTCTGAACAGCGACTCTGAACTTTCCTGGAGTCGGGGCTTCCTCAGGGGTCGAAAGGTTGAGCTGAGGGGAGAAGGGTTTTTTGCAGTGGTCTCCAGAAAGGACATTTTTACCGTAACGACGCCCGATGCAGAAGTGAGGGTATTGGGTACCAAGTTCAACGTACGTTCTCGAGCGGATTTAGCAGGAAAGGGATCCGTTGTTACCGTGCTGGAAGGAAGGGTAGAATTTCGATCCCGCACGGAGCGGAGGGGAATTGAGCTCGCCGCAGGACAGCAGAGCCTGCTGCTCACCGGTGCGATCCGTCCACGCAGTGCATCGACAGTGGCCGAGGGCGCGTATCTGGAGTGGATGACTGGTGATCTTATTTTTCGAGATCTCCCATTGGAAGAAGCGATTGCCGAGGCAGGCCGGCAGTTAGGAGTAAAAATTACCCTGCACGCCAGTGAGGCTGCCGCGATAGGCATCAGTGCTGCCTTCCGTTCTCCTCTATCCACTGAACTCATTCTCGACGGCTTGACCATTCCGCTCGGACTACAGTATCGGAGCACGGTCGAAGGCTACGAAGTGTTTAACCCTGGCGCCCAGACATCGAAACAGTAGATCCCGTTCACAACATGTGATACTTGTTGAACAGAATCGTGCGGAGCCGAGCTCAAATAGTAATCGGTCTTTTGCTGGCTTCACTGGTTGCAGCCGGAAATCCGAACTATGCGTTCTCGCAGGCCAAGGTGGGAGTAGACTCCGTTCGGGTCTACTCCTTTGTCTTCATCGGCATACCTATGCAGGAGGCGCTGGAAATCCTTATTTCCAATTCGAACATCCCGCTGTTTTTCGAGACCAGACTTGCGGAGGGCAAGACCAGCAATTGCCAGATTCATGACGCCGACCTGTCTTCTGTCCTCACGTGTGTTCTCAAGGGATCTGGACTCGATTATCTGCGGATGTCCAACGGCACCTTTGTGGTGACGCAGCAGGGACTTCAGCCACCAGCATTCGGCTCCATTTCCGGAATTATTGTTGATGGTGAAACGCAGTTGCCTGTGCGAGACGCTGCTGTTCTGTTACCAGATCAAGGGATTGGGACAGCGACAAACCGATCTGGCTGGTTCCAAATTCCGAAATTGTTGCCCGGACCAAATCAGATCATCGTAACTCGTGTGGCATACCAGGATACGCGTATTGAGGTAGATGTTGAACCTTGGAAAGCCTCCTCCGTGCGAGTACCAATTTATCTGGAGCTAGTCCATTCTCCTCCAATTGTGGTTGTCGGTCTCACCCTACGCCAGCCCTCTTCACGATTGGGGGCGAACATGCAGGAAACCGATCGCCTCACCAAACGTCCCGGAGGGATATATGCGGTCGTCAATAATCTCCAGTCTCTGCCTGGTCTGAGTTCCTCTCCAGCGCTTGGCGATCTTCACGTTCAGGGCAGTGGGTCCGGAAGCCACGAATATCTGCTGGACGAAGCGACCATTTATATGCCAATCAAGAACGGCGCCTTCATTGGACCATTTTCACCGCTGGCGATACAAAACCTGGTCGTGCAGAAAGCGGGATTCCCAGCACGTACTGGCAGCCAGCTCGCAGGCTTCGTGGAAATCAGTCAACGAGTCCCCAGTGCGGGCATCCCAGCGGTGACCGTGCAAGTGGACCCGCTGGCGATCAATGCTAGAATTGCGAATCGCTTCGCGTTGCGTTCCGGCCGTTCACTTGGTGTGTTAGTGTCTGCTCGCAAAAGCTTCGGTTCGGGTTTGCGACCTGGAAGTCTCGTGGACCAGTTCAAGCAATGGAGCCGACCAGACGTATTTCTGGCTGAACAACTCAACCTTCGAAACGAGACTGTAGCGAATGTCTTTAGACCCGTCGAGATTGACTTTACAGATTTCCACACGAGCGTGACTCTTGATCTGGGACGCGCTCGTTCTATTTCGGCTTCGACCTACTACGGATTCAACGTGTTTGGGAGCGATTTATTTGAAGAATTTGGAGATGCTAAATCCCGACGGGCGGACGAATATCAGTGGACGAATCGCATGGCTCAGATTCGATATGAATGGGTGGCCGGCTCGAGTGCTTTCTTCCATATCGGGTTGTGGAAAAGTGATTATCGATTGGAGCATCCTTTCTCTACCAATCCGCTCGATCTATCAGATGGAACCCCAAATGCCAGCGATTTCAACGAAATAGATCAATATGGCGGCAGACTTAGATCTGACTTTTCCGTTGGGAGCCGCTCGTTCATTTCAGCCGGGGTTTCCGCACGAATATCTGACAGTGATTTTACGGTCTCCACCCGTCCAGCGCTCCTCCGTCCTGACCTGACTACTACCCTCGTTCAGCCGTCCAGATGGTTGATCGGTGGATTTCTTGAAGACGCTTTGTCGTTTTCCGAGTTGTCATCGTTGACCTTTGGCTCTCGATTCTCTTTCATACCATCGCATGGTCGAATCTATCTCGAACCCAGGATCTCGTGGAGGCAGGATGTACAAACATCCAAAGGAATGCCGTGGGCGTATCGATTTTCCAGCGGAATCTACAGACAGTACACCTCACAATTTGACCTGGCTCCCTACTCCGAAACGGCTCTGCTACCCAGCTTTCGACTCTGGATACCCGTCGGGAAGGAAGAAAAGCCGTCATACGCCTACCACCTGACGGCGGACATAGTCCTGCACCCGCGTTCGCAGGTGTCGCTCACGCTCGAATCCTTCCTGAAATACTCACCGCGAAAAATAATCCTGGATTACTCCAGACTTGCTGAGGGTCCTACAACCGAAGCCAGATCCCGTATCGTCGGCGGAGCAGCATCTGGTACGTGGAGCAGCCGATCTATTCAGCTCGAAGGCACCTACTCGTTCGAATTGAGTCAGATTCAACAGCCCTCTCGATTCGAGGGTGCATGGATAAGTGCGCCATGGGAAGCTCCACACAGATTCAGTTTTTCGCTTGACACAACTGTCCTACCAAATCTTAGCATCAATCTTCTGGGCAGGGTTATTGCTGGCCGCACGTGGGCGTACCGACTCTCGTACTACAACTACCTTCCACTCACTTCTGCCGCCGAGGAAATAGCCGAGTTGGATCTTTCTCATCCCGAAGAACACAAGATTCCGGCTTTTGCACAGTTCGACGCTGGGCTTACGTACAATCTAACGATCGATCCGCTACAGCTTCAGTTCAGCTTTGTTGTGCTAAACGTACTCGATCGCCAAAACGTCGTGGATTTGATGATCGAAGATGTGTCCGCTGAAGTTGGGGCCGCAGGGAATCCTTCGTCGCGGTTCAGCCGAACTGCCCTGCCCAGACTGTTTCTCTTGTCTCTCCAGATTTCCCTCTGACGACCTTACGCAGTTTCCCGTTCAGGATTGTCAGTATTTAGAAAGGACGAGATTCGCTGCAACCAGATCCGAACCCCCAAATGGGGCTATCCCATCTGATGAACCCCCACCCTGCACGTGTGCTGACTCCCCTGCGTTTCATACTGCCCTTGCGTCTCATACCCATTGTGTTGACAATTCTGTTGCTCGTTCCTGAAGCCGCTGCGCAGCGAACAACCATCAGTGGGACGATCACGGATGGCGACAACGGCGAATTCTTGATCGGTGCGCATATCATTGCACTGAATGACGATCGCGGAGCAGTCAGCAATGAGTACGGCTTCTATTCTCTGACTCTACCGCGGCAGGACAGCGTGGTCATCGTTTTTTCTTTTCTCGGATTTCAGCCGGCGATCAAGAAGGTGGTTCTGATCGATAATCTGGTTCTCGACGTGGAATTGCGTATCAGAGCCGCCACCCTGGAAGAAATTACCGTCGCCGCGGACAAACTGGATGATTTCAATGTCACCTCCACTCAAATGGGAGTGGTGGACGTACCCATTCGAGTTGTCGAACAATTTCCTGCCATCCTCGGAGAGCCGGATGTGCTCAAAGTCATCCAGCTGCTACCTGGCGTCCAGTCTGGAAACGAAGGCACGACGGGATTCCACGTCCGTGGTGGTAACACGGATCAGAATCTGGTTCAACTGGACGAGGCGACGGTATACAATCCAAATCACCTGTTTGGCTTGTTCAGCACCTTCAATACGCGAACTCTCAACAGCGTAAATCTAATCAAAGGGGGCTTTCCCGCCCAATATGGTGGTAGACTCTCTTCTGTGCTTGAGATCGCAATGCGAGAGGGGAACCAGTACCGTTACGAAGGCCAAGCCGGGATTGGCCTGGTGGCCTCACACGGTACGTTTGAGGGGCCATTCGGAAAGAAGAACGGATCATTCATCGTATCCGCGCGACGAAGTTACCTGGATCTGGTTGCCCGTCCATTCCAGAAGAAGGGACAGCGCAATATCTACTATTTCTACGATGTCAATTCAAAGATCAACTATCGGCTGAGCGCTCAAGACAGGGTGTATTTGAGCTACTTCCGAGCTCGGGACGTCGCAGAATATGTTGATGTGAGCGGCCTGGGCAACGGTGTCAACTTTGGAAATTCGACGGCGACGCTCCGCTGGAATCACATTTATGGAAGCAGGCTGTTCTCAAACGTGTCTCTGATTCGTAACACGTATTTCCTTGATGTTTCCTCCATCCAGGGCCAATTTTTTTCCCAGAACTATTCGGCCATCGAAGATCGAACGGCCAGCGCAGAATTTCAGTTCTTTCCGGGCTCGGGGCATAACATCCGGTTCGGCGCCATCTACATGGATCACCTCTACAGCGCCACCGGCGAAGAGGGGGAGGTCATCAAGAATCTGGTCATCCCGGAGTTGAACAAGAACATCGTGGTGCCGCGGGAGACGGAGGAATGGGCGGTGTATCTTAACGACCGATGGGAAATATCGAGTCGTTTCGGGCTGAATCTAGGTGTTCGAATTCCTCAGTATCGGGCTGAAGACGCAACCTTCACCAACGTGGAGCCCCGTGCATCCGTTCGTCTGGGGATAACGGATCATTCGTCCCTTAAGGTGTCCTACACCGTAATGAACCAGTACGCTCACCTGGTTCCGAGCACCACCGCATCGCTACCTACCGACATCTGGATTCCCTCAAGCGCCAACAGCGTTCCTCAACATTCGAGGCAGGCCTCAGTGGGGTACTTCCGCAATTTTCGTGACAATCGATACGAAGGCAGCATCGAAGTATACACCAAAACGATGCGGAACCAGGTCCTGTTCAGAGAAGGCACCCAGCTGTACAGCTATATCGATATCGACAGTGAACTGACGTACGGAAAAGGCTCCAGCAGAGGAGCCGAATTATTCCTGAAAAAAAACGAGGGTCGACTGACCGGCTGGATATCGTACACACTTTCTCGAACCGATCAGAAGTTTCCAGAACTGAATGCCGGAAAGACATTTCCCTTCCGCTACGATCGAAGGCACAATGTTTCCATTACGGGAAATTATGATCTGAGTTCGAGGTGGAAGCTGTCGGGTAATTTCGTATTCACGACCGGCGCCGCATATACCCTGCCACTGGGGCGGGTCTACTCCGCGCAGGGAGGCGACCTGTACGCGGGACTCTTCTACGACTATGAGCAGTTGAACAATTACCGGATGCGCCCCTATCACCGAATGGACATCTCGGCAACCTACTCTCTTCGTCCGAAACGCGTCCGGAAGTCACAGCTCGTCTTCTCCGCCTACAACGTGTACAGCAGGACGAATGCATACTACGTCTTTCTGGACCTCGATCTTAAGACCCACGAGCCGATCGGCAAGGAAGTATCCCTCCTGCCCATCGTGCCCTCCATTTCTTACAACGTCTGGTTTTAACCATGTCACCGAAGCGTTCCATGAAATATCAGCTATCCGCGCTGTGCGTGATGATTTTTTGCGTTGGTTGTGTCAAGACCATCACAGTGGATCCCGGGCCGTACGAGGACAAGGTCGCGATCGAGGGCCTGCTCTTGCCTGGCGAGGTCCCTACGATCTACTTAAACCGTACGGTACCATTCTTCGAGCGCTCGACAACGCCCTCCGAATTGTTCATCCCCAATGCCACGGTGATTATTTCCTCTGTCTCAGGTGTCGACGAACTGGTCGCAGATTCCACCTACAACAGGTTCTCGTGTCGGTGGGAGCCGTCCTACCAGGGCTCGGTGGTTATCGAGGAAGATGTTGAATACACGCTCAGCGTGTTGTGGAATGGTGAATCCTGGTCTGCAGTAACGGTCACAGACGTCGACGCAGTGACTATCACCGGCACCGACTATGTCGAGTCGTTCACCGACATCTTCGGTGGTCACGAAGGTGTGATTGTTGACTTCGACGACATCGTCGGACAGAACAACCAGTACCGGTTTCAGATGGACCGACCCCTCAACAATACTCACGAGACAGTCGATGACTTCGAAATTTCAAGCTCCTGTCTGGCCGATGGAGAATCCTTCACGGTCCAGGAGTACGGCCGGTTCGTCTACTATGATACAGGCCTGGACGGTGCATCGATCAGGTTCGTGGTAGAGCCGGCATATACCCACTACAAGGATGATGTCGCTACGGTCTACATTCAGAGCCTAAATCGTGAGGTTGCCGATTATTACGATGTGTTGGACCGGCAGCGGGAAGCAAACATCAATCCGTTTTTCGAACCCGTCTTCCTAAAAACGCAGATTGCGGGAGCAGTAGGCGTCTTTGGTGCAATCAACAGATCTCCGCCGGTGCACTATGTATTTCCTAAAGATGCGGGGTGAGAACGCAGCAGTCTTGACTCTTCGGAGTTTGCGGCCGTGGGTCCTTATGACTCTTTACCCAAATGCTTCCAGCTATCCAGCTACATACCGTGTATGAATCGATGAAACGCGTTGACCCCTCCATTTCCCTCGTGCTGACCAGTGCTGTTCATCTTGATAGGCCTTCCCGGGTGTGACTCAGCCACGACTGGACCTGAAATCACCAGTCTCCCACTTCCCGATCCCGTGCGGACGAGCGATTTTTCTGCAACGGTCCAGACGTACAATCCCTACTTCCCGCTCGAGGTGGGACTGGTAACCACGATAGTGGGAAACACGTCTCAGGGGCAGGAACGAATTCTGATCGAGGTAACGGATCGAAAAAATTGGTCCAGGGCGTGGTAACGACGATTATTCGTGACCGGGTGTGGTTGGAAGGTGAACTTATCGAAGACACGGATGACTGGTACGCCCAGGACAAAAATGGAAATGTCTGGTATTTCGGTGAGGATGTAAAAAACTATACAAATGGAGTTCTGACCGATCGAAGCGGTTCATGGGAGCACGGCGTCGACGGAGCACTGGCGGGGATCATCATGTTCAGGAACCCAAAGATTGGGAGCATATACCGTCAGGAGTACCTCCGGGGGCAAGCTGAAGATGTCGGACAAGTCCTGGCTCTCGAAGAAACCGTCGATGTGCCATTCGGAACCCTCACCGGATGCGTGAAAACCGAGGACACTACACCGCTGGAACCCGACGTGTTGGAATACAAGTATTTTTGTCCTGGAATAGGTGTCGCTCTGGAGATTGACGTCACGGAAAACAACACGCGCTTCGAATTGACCGAGGTGACCAGAAACTGATTGTCTGATGGGGCGCCGGCGGATTAAAATGTGATCCTTCTACCTCCGTTGGACATGCCGCCGGCGCCTCATCGGCAAACCAGGATAATTCCTTCCATTCAGGCGTAGTCAGCTTCTCCCCCAGCTGTCCCCGCCCTGCCTTGAACGATCTCGATCTCCTTCTACATGGTCACGACGAAACCCAACGCATTGTCGCCGTCCACCCGGTGACAGATCGAACCTCCCGACGAGGCCTCGTTCACATTTATCGACGATCTGAAGACGGCCTGAGCGTCAAGCTGAAAGAAGAACCCTTTTACCCGTTTTTCTTCCTATCGGACGTGAAATGGCTGAAAGGCTTCGATCGCTCCAAGTTTCGCTATCAGCAGCTTGGTGGCCATTTGCACTTCAGCAATCTGATCGTCCTCTCGAACTGGAACGAATACTGGGATGCGCTGCGTCACGTAGAGCGACTCGCAACACCCGCCGGTGATACCGCACCAACGTACACCGTGCCTTCGCCGTCTCAGCAATATCTGATGCAAAGCGGACGGACCTGTTTCAAGGGGATGCGATTTGACGAACTCCATCGCCTGCAGCTTGACATCGAGTGTATTTCCGAGCGGGAATTCCCCAATGCAGATCGACGAGCAGACCGGATCATTCTAATTGCCCTCTCGGACAATCGAGGGTGGAGAAAGGTACTCGGAACTCCGGAGTGGTCAGAAGAGCGCCTTCTCGATGAAACGGTTCGCATCATTCAGGAGCAGGATCCGGACATCATTGAGGGCCACAATATTTTTCGATTTGATTTTCCCTATCTGATGCGTCGATGTGCCATGCACGGCGTGCCGTTCGCGATCGGAAGGGATCGGTCCGAACCCCGTACTTTTTCTACCTCCATTCGATTTGCGGAGAGGAGTCTGGACTTTACGGCTCTGGATATCGTTGGTAGACACGTGGTTGATACGTTCTTCCTCGCGATGGCTTACGACGTCATCAAGCGGGATTTACCCGGATATGGGTTGAAGGAGGTTGCCAGGTACTTCGGCTTTGCTCCCGCAGACCGCACCTATGTCGAGGGAGACAAGATCACGCAACTGTGGGAGGAAGATCCCGATACGGTGATCAGATATGCCGGGGATGATGTTATCGAGACGGAGCGTATCGCGCGCCACCTGTCCGAGTCGAACTTTTATCTGACCCAAATGCTGCCGATGGAGTACGGCCAGGTGGCGCGCGTCGGCCCGGCCGCCAAAATCGAATCCCTATTCGTGCGGGAGTATCTCAGGAAGAAGCATTCTTTGCCCCGATCTGAATGGGGCTCCCAGACTCACGGCGGATATACCAACATCTTTTTTACTGGAGTGACAGGCCCAATCGTCTACGCAGATGTAGAAAGTCTGTATCCCTCCGTCATGCTGAATTACGACATCTGTCCTGACAGAGATTTACTTAAGATCTTTCCCGCGCTGCTTGGTCGGCTGACCGCATTGCGCCTCGATGCCAAGCGTGCCATGTCAAATGCAGATTCAGACGAACTCAAAAGCGCCCTTGACGCCCGTCAGAACTCCTACAAGATCATCATCAACAGTTTTTATGGCTTCCTCGGATTTTCAGCGGCGTTGTTCAACGACTATTCAGAAGCGGACCGCGTGGCGCTGACGGGCCAGAATATCCTGCTGTCGATCATGAGGCTGGTTCAGGAGAGGGGCGGGCAAATAATTGAGGTCGATACAGATGGCGTGTTTTTCGTTCCCCCTGCCCACGTCCAGGCAGAGGAAATGGAACGAGAGTTTCTGAACGATCTTAATGCCCGAATGCCGGACGGTATTCGAATCGGATTCGATGGTAGATATGAGCGCATGATGTCCTACAAGATGAAAAATTATGCACTCATGGATTACGATGGGCTGATCAAGATGAAGGGGTCCTCTCTGGTCTCGCGTGCAACGGAACCGTTCGGAAGGAAATACGTGCGCGACTCCATTCACCTCTTGCTCCATTCCAGCATTCAGGAGATGCATGAGTTGTATTTGATGATCAGGGATAAGATCACGGAGCACAGGTGGGAGCACGCTTATGAGTTTGCCCGCTCAGAAACTCTGAAAGAGAGCCTGGGCAAGTATCAGAGAGACGTCGAATCTGGAAAACGATCACGAAGCGCATCCTACGAACTGGCATTGAAGGAAGCATCTTCGAATCGGCAGCCCATCCGGAAGGGAGATCGAGTCTCGTTCTATATCACGGGTACTGGTGAAAGTGGGCCGGCATTCGAGAACGCAAAGCTGGCTTCAGCCTGGCGGCCTGAAGTGCCCGACGAGAACGTCAGTTACTATCTACGACGGCTAAACGAACTGTCATCCAAATTCGAACCCTTCTTCAAACCTCCCGACTACCGTGCTATCTTCTCCCAGGAGGACCTGTTTGGTTTCGATGCCTCTGATGTTTCCATCCAAAATCAGCAGTACCCTCTACCTGAGGAAATTGTCCCACCAACCCCTCTACCCGATGACGAAGAGTTTTAGCATCATATGGATCGTCTCCCTACTGACGGTTGCCGTGATCGGCTGCTCGTCCGCGCCTTCAGATCCCCGTGCTGATTCGGTAGCCCTGATTGAATCCGAGTTCGCCATTCCTGTATTGGACGTGTCTCGCGTCGACCGCCTGCAGCGCATAGTGGACCGTGAATCGGGTCAATACCTAGGTCATCCGACTACGGTACTGCTCGACGATGGCCTATCTATTCTGACGACGTATCCCAAAGGTCACGGTCGGGGACCAATAGTTTACAAGCGAAGTAATGACGGGGGAGCTACGTGGAGCGGGCGATTGCCAACCCCCTCGTCGTGGGATTCGTCTCTCGAAGTGCCCACACTGTTTCGATTCCAGACGGCAATCGGCAACAAGCGTATAGTGCTCTTTTCTGGCCTGTACCCCATCAGAATGGCACTATCTGATGATGATGGAGGATCCTGGACAGAACTTGAACCCATAGGCGACTTCGGCGGAATCGTTGCAATGTCTTCCCTCATCCAGCGATCCGACGGTTCGTTGGTTGCGTTTTTTCATGACGACGGACGCTTCATTGACGACGGCGGTGAAAGAACTCACTTCACCGTATACCGGACCGTTTCGGAAGATGACGGTCTGACATGGGGAGAGCCAGAAGCCATCGTTTCCAGCCTGTCGGTCGACCTTTGTGAGCCGGGCGCTGTCTGGTCTCCGGACGGTTCGGAACTCGCGCTGCTGCTGAGAGAGAACAGCCGAACAAGTCTTTCTCACATCGTCTATTCACTGGATGAATCCAACACGTGGTCGGCCCCCGAAAGCCTTCCGCCTGAACTTACAGGAGACCGCCATACGGCTCGATATCTATTGGATGGAAGATTGTTCATTGCCTTTCGGGACATGGCTCCTGGGAGTCCGACAGCCGGAGACTGGGTTGCTTGGGTAGGTACCTATGAGAACATCCGGGCGGGAGAACCCGGTCAATATCGGATTCGGATAATGGATAACACGAATGCCTGGGACTCCACGTATCCAGGAGTTGAGATTCTTCCAGATGGTAGCATCGTCACAACGACCTATGGACACTGGGCAGAAGGCGAAGAACCCTATATTGTCTCCGTAAGAGTGCATCCCGATGAACTTGACAAATGGATCAATCAACTGACTCTCTGATATGCGACTATTAGTGTCCACGCTGCTCGTGCTCCCGTTTTTGATAGGATGTGCTCCCAAAGATGCTCCGGAAGTGTTATCGGACATTCCACTGGTTCCGATGCCGACATCTATCGAAATAACCGGCGATTATTTCTTGTTGACGGCTTCGGCCGGTTTCCGGGTTGAAGATGAAGGCTTGAATGCGGTGGCCAAGTTTTTTGCCGCTGAACTCGGTCAGGCTACAGGTTTCGAACTTCCTGTTTCTGGACGAGCTGGAAATCTTTGGCTGAGCATTGATCCAGCCATGGCGCACGAAGAGTACGTGCTTGAGGTCGGCAAGAAGCGTGTCAACATTCGAGCCGGCGATGCCGCGGGTGCTTTCTATGCGATGCAGTCATTCAGACAGATGTTGCCTCCTCAGATAGAGTACTCCCACCAGGTTGATGACGTTGAATGGAGCGTCCCAGCGGTCATGATTTCTGACGCGCCCCGATACCCATACAGAGGAATGCACCTGGATGTCGGACGATATTTTTTCGACGTGGCGTTCGTGAAGCGCTACATCGATACGATGTCGAGATATAAGTTCAACTACTTTCACTGGGGACTGACCCAGGATCAGGGCTGGCGAATCGAGATAAAAAAATATCCCGAGCTCACCTCGGTTGGAGCCTGGAGATCAGAAACGATCCTGGAAAAGAATTTCGACCCCTACATTGGCGACGGTATCCCCCACGGCGGATTCTATACACAAGATGACGTCAGGGACATTGTCGCCTACGCTGCTGAACGATTTGTGACCGTGATCCCTGAAATTGAGTTACCCGGCCACTCCATGGCAGCGATTGCTACTTACCCCGAGCTGGGCTGTACTGGTCAACGCTTTGATGTGCCCACTACGTGGGGAGTCAAGAGCGATATCTATTGTCCATCGGAAGCGACGTTTACTTTTTTGACCGATGTGCTCGCCGAAGTCATTCCCCTCTTCCCCAGTAAGTATGTCCACATCGGCGGCGACGAAGTCCCCAAAGTTCAGTGGGAAGAGAGTGTACTTGCTCAAGCGGTCATGGCTCGGGAAGGGCTCAAGGACGAACATGAATTACAAAGCTATTTCGTGCGCCGCATCGAATCGTTCCTGAATGCAAATGGAAAAAGCCTGGTTGGGTGGGATGAGATTCTGGAGGGCGGCCTCGCTCCGAATGCGACCGTCATGTCATGGCGTGGAATGATTGGTGGAATCGAAGCTGCGCGTCAGGGCCACGACGTGATAATGACGCCGACCAGCCACGTCTATTTCGATTATTATCAGGCTGATTCAGAGAGCGAGCCACTCGCCATCGGCAGGAGAAGTAGAACGTTACCGCTCGACACGGTATATGCGTTTGAGCCGACGCCAGAGGAACTCACGCCGACCGAAGCGGAGCACGTTCTGGGAGCACAGGGGAACGTTTGGACCGAGTACATCAGTACGCCCGAACATGCTGAGTACATGGCTTATCCGAGGGCCATCGCTCTGGCCGAGGTTGTCTGGTCACAGAAGCACAGCAGGAATGTCGACAGCTTCCACCGGCGCCTCCTTGGCAATCTACCTCACCTCCAGGCGCTGAGAGTGAACTACCGCATTCCCGAAATCTCCCTTCGACAGGATCTCGAGATCGAAAAGGATTCGTGACGCGAAGATTTCGGGCTGGACCTAGAAGGAGTCGACCGAACGATAGGCATCAATGAGGGCACGCTCGCCTTCCTTTCCCGGTCCTGCATTACCGTGCTCCATGCCAAGGATGCCGTCGAATCCCTTCGACTGGATGTGCTTGAACACATTCTTGTAGTTGATCTCACCAGTCGTAGGCTCATTTCTTCCAGGATTGTCGCCAATCTGGAAGTAGGCGATTTCCTCCCATGCCGCGTCAATATTGGGAATCAGATTGCCTTCCGTTATCTGCTGATGATACAGGTCATCAAGAATTTTGCAGGCAGGGCTGCCAACCGCTCGACATATCTCGAACGCCTGAGAAACTTTCGTCAAAAATAGACCGGGATGATTTCTGGGATTCAGCGGCTCGAGCACCATCACCAGGTTATGTGGTTCGAGAATATCGCAGGCCCTCTTTAAGGAATCGATGGCATTCACCGTCTGATATCCCATGTCCCTGCGCAAGTCAAGGTGACCCGGCACAACGGTCATCCAGGTTGCGTTCACGCGCTGCGCAACTTCGACCGATTCCCGGATGTTCTGAAGGAATTCGTCCTGCAGTTCTTTATTTGTCGACGCCAGATTGGGCTCTCTCCAGTAAATCTTGGCAGCTACAAAGACGCCCATCTCAATTCCCCGCGACGCCATCGTCCGCGCCATCGCCTCCTGGGTTTCGGCCGATCTGGACTTCATGCTATTGTCTTCAAATGCAGTGAATCCCTCATCTGCCATGAAATTCAGCTGATCAACAGGATCGTCTCCAGCGTGATTCTTGAACATGCCCAGATGAGGCGCATACTTCATTTGAAAAGGCTGGCCCTGCCTTGTAGTGCTCAAAGAGCGGGCAAGAGAGGGGACCGCGGCGGTGGCGACGGTGGCCATGGCCGCCGTCGCGGCCGATAATTTCACAAAAGAGCGCCGTTTCATTAGTTACTCCGCTGGCTTAAAGTACGATTGTTTCTCCGGGGACCGGGACTGGATAGTAGCCTTCGGCATTCGGCATGACGGGTGGATCGGCATCCCAGGCAAACGTCTCGGGCATGATGCTCACCTCGGATTTGATCGCGTCAGACCACTCGATCATTTTTCCAGAATAGGTTGCCATTCGTCCCAGGATCGCAGTCATAGTCGCCTGCGCTCCTCTCTCTGCATCTGAATACTTGTACTCGCCCGCGGCCACCGCGGCGAAAAGTTCGTCGTGTTCCACCTGGTACGAATTCAGGTCATCCTTTCCCTGGTGTCTGTAAAGATCGTAGCCGGAGGAGGAAATCAGGACTCCAGGCGACGGCGCCGAACCATTCGTCCCGTGAAACGCCTCACTCACTCGATTCTGGCAATTTGGCTGGTGCCGACACTGACTGATCATGCGGGCGCCATTTTCGTATTCATACTCTACATAATGATGATCGAAAATTTCTCCGTGATCCTTTCCCCTCCGAACGAGGCGCCCACCCTGGCCTTGAGCCCGGACGGGGGTGGCATTCATGACCCAGTTGCCGACATCCAGATTGTGGATGTGTTGTTCGACAATGTGATCGCCACACAGCCAGTTGAAGTAATACCAATTCCTCATCTGATATTCCATCTCTGTCAGTTTCCTGCCCGCCTTTTCTTCCAACCCAGCGCGGTCGCGCACCCAGACGCCCCCGCTGTTCCAGTAGACACGGGCTGTGGTAATGTCTCCAATCATCCCGTGGTGCATTCGTTCAACCCACTCGAGATAACGGCTCTGATAATGACGCTGGAGTCCAACGACCACGTTCAGGTTTTTGGCCTTGGCCGATTCCGCGGCGTCCAGAACCCGTCGGATACCAGTGGCGTCTGTGGCCACCGGTTTTTCCATAAAAATGTGCTTATTGGCTGCTACGGCCGCTTCAAAGTGGATGGGGCGAAAGCCGGGAGGCGTAGTAATCAACACGACATCGACGAGTGCGATGACCTCCTTGTAGCCTTCCCATCCGACAAATCGTCTCTCCTTCGGCACATCTATTTTACCAGCCACGGCCTCCGCAAATTCAGCCTCAGGATTGGTCAGCGCTTTCAGGCTGCCTTCGAGTCTGTCTTCGAAGGCGTCTGCCATAGCGACGAGTTTGAGATTTTCCTTCGTACTGAGTGCCTGGGAAGCAGCGCCGGTTCCCCTTCCCCCGCAGCCTATCAATCCGATACGAATCTCATCCTTTGACGTGTAGTAAGCGTTGGCCGAGCGGGGCATCTGGGAGGCGAGAGCCGAGCCGACGACGGCGGCCGTTCCTGTCATCATGAAGTCACGGCGCGAAATTTCCTTGATCGAATTCTTCATTGGTGGAGCGATTGTATTACGGTAGGGGATTCAGAGTATGTCGCCTAGCCGGGGGGATGGACGACCATGATACTCTGTGGGAATCTAACTGACCAAGGGTTGACCCGCCAGTTCAATCAGCACTTTCATTCACCCAGGACCAGCACCCAGAACTCCTCGGTCGCTGCCCGAGACAGTGTCTTCGCGGGCGCTACCAGTCGAAAACCCAGAAATGGCGAATCCGTGTTCCACCAGAAGCTTTTCGGCACCTGCGGATCGCGACGCTTCCAGTTGAGCGTTGATTCCTGGCGGGCGCCGCACCGAGCCGCTTCCGCGGGATCGTCGAATGCACCTCCTCGAACCGTTCGCGGATGCAAACGCGTAGGTTGGATCCAGGGATTGGCAGCGGCTTCTTCTTTTACGAGCGCGTGATAGTCCTCTTCGTATTCGTCCAGCATCCACTCACTCGCGTTTCCGTGCATGTCATAGATGTCCCAGGCATTTGCCCTTCGTGAACCCACGACGTGCAGCACCTCATTACTGTTGGACGCCATCCAGGCATATTCTTCGATCACATCCGAAGTATCCCCGAAGGAATATGCCGATCGCGTTCCTGCTCGGCACGCTGTTTCCCATTCAGCTTCGGTGGGCAATCTAAAAAATACTCCCGTTTTTTCACTCAGCCATTTTGCGTAATGCATTGCACCCCACTGTGTCATACCAACAGCTGGTTTGCCCGATCCGCTCAGACCGAATGCAGGATCTTCGTATGGAGGGCTTGGTCGCGACACTGCATCAACTCGATAGACTGCGCCCGCAACGGCTGTGGTGTCCGCATCCCGATCTGGAAATCGAAACACAGAGTATTCATCTTCCGTCACCTCAAAACGACCGATCCAGTATCCATCGAGGTCCACATCCAGCATTGGCCCTTCGTCTGAATCCCGGCCTGGCTCCGATTCATCTGTTCCTATCGGGTAGGATCCGGACGGTACATAGACCATCTGGAAGGAGATCTCAGTCCCCGGAATATTGATTTCACGGATATCGCCAACCTGGAATTCACTGCTCCGATCTACAGTAATCGGCGACAAGTTTGTAGCCGTTTCAGGTCCCTTGCAACCCGATGAAAACGCCAATAGGAGAACCAGAGCGTATATATGTGTGGAGAAGTTATTCAAGATCAACCGTAACTTTTAGCCGGGGTGGGAGTCGCAAGGTATCCGAATATAGCAGATCAGGCTTTCGGGAGGACTCCTTTTCGAATGATATTCGAAGGCCTCTCTACTTTTTCGGAAGTTCTTACCGAAACGTGCCCCTGGCCGACACTGACTGTCTCGTAACACTGAATGGCTCGAACATGCAAGCTCAGGATTTTTCAACATTGATTTCACCAGCGGACCCACCTCTGTTGATGGCAGATCGATATCGATCGATCAGAAGTCGGACAGAGGAAATCTGCAAACCGTTGTCTGTGGAGGATTACGTCATTCAGTCGATGGAAGACGTGAGCCCCACAAAGTGGCATCTTGCGCATACAACCTGGTTTTTCGAGACGTTCGTTCTCAGGGAATTCGACCCTTCGTATGTCCCACTCAACGAACAATTCGCCTACCTTTTCAACTCCTACTACGTACAGGCCGGGCAACGCTTCAGTCGTCCGAATCGAGGTCTGTTGTCTCGGCCACGGGTCGACGAGGTCTTTGCGTATCGCAAGCACGTCGACGACAGCATGGTCAGATTGCTTTCCGAAGCCGGTGAGCGAGAAGAGATACGCAGCGTTATGGAGATTGGATTGAACCATGAGCAGCAGCACCAGGAGCTCATGGTCACCGACATTAAACACGTGCTGTCAATAAACCCCCTCCTGCCGACCTATCGCGAGCTGCAAATCCCAGCACATCGATCACTGGACGAGTTGATGTACACGGATATTGAGGAAAGTATTTGTGAGATTGGTCACTCAGGAGATGGGTTTGCGTATGACAACGAAGGCCCCAGACATAGACAATTTCTGGAATCTTACCAGCTGGCACAGCGACCTGTATCGAACGGAGAGTACCTTCGTTTTGTGAATGATGGCGGGTACAAGAATCCGCTTTTGTGGTTGTCCGAGGGCTGGAACCTGGTTCAGGAGCAGGGCTGGCAACACCCCCTATACTGGCTTCAGGAAAATGAAGAATGGTCTGAATTCTCGCTGTACGGAAAGATATCGCTGGTTTCTGATGCCCCCATTTCCCATGTGTCTTACTTCGAAGCAGATGCATACGCCCGCTGGAGTGGCGCGAGACTCCCAACAGAGTTCGAGTGGGAAAACGCAGCGCAACAGGTGGACATGAACGGCCATTTTTCCGATGAAATTATTTTCAATTCTCGATTGGAAACGGAACAGACCAACGACCTCGCCGGAATGTTCGGAAGTTCGTGGGAGTGGACGAGCAGTCATTATTCGCCCTATCCAGGATACCGGCCCGGGCCGGGCGCCCTGGGGGAGTACAACGGGAAGTTCATGTCCAATCAGTTCGTATTGAGAGGTGGCTCCTGCGCAACTCCTTCTGACCACATCCGTCCTTCCTACAGGAATTTTTTCCCCGCCGGAGCGCGTTGGCAATTTTCTGGCATTCGCCTGGCTCAGTCAATCCACTGAACTTCTGTCGAAAAAACTTCTTGCTAAATAATTGACCACCCAATCTGAGATAAAACTGTTCCTGGATCTTGAGCCGCCCTCGGATGCCATCCTTGAGGATGTTATCGCGGGACTATCGGTATGTCCAAAATCATTGCCCTCCAAATATTTTTACGATGCGCGTGGCTCGAAGCTCTTTGATGAGATCTGCACCCTGGATGAATACTACCCGACCCGGACTGAGCTTTCCATTCTCGTGAATAGCATTACAGACATAGTGGCTTCACTCGGAGAGTCGGTGATTCTGGTCGAGTATGGAAGCGGTAGCAGCATTAAAACCCGCTTGCTTTTGGAAGCTATCCCTGAGACTGCTGCCTACGTCCCGATAGATATATCTCGGGAGCACCTTATCGACGCTTCAGTCGCACTTAAAAAAGTTTTCCCCGAACTAAGCGTGCTCCCCGTTTGCGCTGACTACTCGCAGGTGATCTCTCTGGACCTTGATGATATCTTCGACGGACGGATAAGTGTATTTTTTCCCGGCTCCACCATCGGTAACTTTTCTCGGGAGCACGCCGTTCAGTTCATGAGCCGCGTCCACCAACTGGTAGGCGTTGGCGGAGGGATGTTGATTGGTGTGGATATTGTTAAAGATGAACGACTGCTGCATGCAGCGTACAATGACTCAAGGGGCGTGACTGCAGCATTCAACAAAAATATGCTGAGTCATATCAACGATCGACTGGGGTCGTCCTTCCTTCCCTCAGCATTTGACCATCGCGCGTTTTATGATCCGGTGATGCAGCGTATTGAAATGCAATTGGTCAGCCGCGTGGATCAGCGTGTTCGGGTAAACGGCGACTCGATTCAATTCTGCAAGGGAGAAGCGGTGCGTACCGAGTACTCACACAAATACCGTCTCGATCAATTTCAGAGGATGTCTACGGAAGCTGGCTTTCTCACAGAAAAGGTGTGGCTCGACAGGAACGAACACTTTGCCGTACAATATCTTCGGGCGATTTAGGGCTCCTGAGTCCGTCTGTTACTGCGTCTTTCGAACTGCCAGCGTGATTCGCCCTGCAGATATCAACTTGTTTGACTCGTCTACGATGTCGATCGACCACACGTGAATGGTCCCGCCCAGGTGGACTGGACGCGCGGTGCCCGTCACGATACCGTCACGCTTCGCACGTACATGATTTGCGTTGATCTCTATTCCAACACAGTACTCATCCTCCCCAACCGCTAGATTTGCGGCCACACTTCCCAGTGTTTCGATGAGTGCGGCGGAGGCACCGCCGTGCAACAGGCCAAACGGCTGGTAAGTGCGAGAGTCAACGGGCATCGTGGCAACGATGAAATCTTTTCCGATTTCTGTATACGAGATACCAATTCGACTCACCATGGTATCTGCTGAAACCGAGTTCATGAGGTCCAGATCGGCGCTCTTTTTCCAGATAGTGTCTGCCATAGATACCCTGTTTTTAACTCGGGAGCATGATCATGATGATACGTGCTCCCCTCAAGTCTGAATGATTCCTGGATTAAACACAGCTATCTCGGGATTCAGGTCTGCCACCTCCAGACCTCTGCTGATCCAGGAGCGTGTGTGATCGGGGGCGATCACTTCATCGACCCACATACGGGCCGCAGCATAGTACGGTGAAGTTTGTCGGTCATACCGGGCCTGAATCTCCTCGAGCAGTGTAGACTCTTCACTCTCGGTGAGTTCTCGCCCGCTCCTCTTTAGTGTTGCCTTCTTTATCTGAAGGAGTGTGTTGGCCGCTTGAGCTCCACCCATTACGGCAATTCGAGCCGTGGGCCAGGCACAAATCATTCGCGGATCGTACGCCCGTCCGCACATCGCATAGTTCCCTGCACCGTAGGAGTTGCCGACTATCACAGTAAATTTGGGGACAACGGAGTTGGCAACCGCGCTAACTAGTTTCGCTCCGTCTTTTATTATTCCACCGTGCTCCGCCCGTGATCCCACCATAAAGCCGGATACGTCCTGGAAAAATACGAGTGGAATTCGCTTCTGATTACAGTTCATTATGAACCGGGCGGCTTTGTTCGCAGAGTCGGAGTAGATTACACCACCTGCTTGAAGCTCATCTGTTCGGGCCCTGACTCCTGCGCGCGCTTTGACAATTTCTCTCTGGTTCGCCACGATCCCCACACTCCATCCGTCGATACGCGCATACCCCGTTAGAAGGGTTCGTCCATAGCCTGCCTTGTATTCTGTCCAACTCTCCTCATCTATGATCCGGCCAAGGACATCGAACATATCATAGGGCTCCGACCCCGATTCGGGCATTATTCCTCGAATTTCGCCTGAATCAAACGCTGGGCTTACTGAATCAACACGGTTGAATCCAGCAGAATCTGCCGACGCCATTCGTGCAACCAGATCGCGGATGGTCGAGAGACACGTAGCATCATCGGGTACCTTGTAGTCAGTAACACCCGAAATTTCAGAATGAGTCGAGGCGCCTCCCAGCGTTTCCTTGTCTACTTCCTCCCCAACGGCCGCCTTCACCAGAAACGGACCGGCGAGAAACACGGAGCCTGTTCCATCCACGATCAAAGCTTCGTCGCTCATTATCGGTAGATATGCGCCACCTGCCACGCAACTACCCATGATGGCCGCTATCTGGGGGATGCCTCGGGCGGAGAGAACGGCATTGTTTCGAAAGATCCGGCCAAAGTGATCCCTGTCGGGAAATATCTCATCTTGCCTGGGAAGAAAGACGCCTGCCGAGTCGACCAGATAAATAATGGGGAGACGATTCTCGAGGGCAATTTCCTGAGCTCGCAGGTTTTTCTTGGCCGTCAAGGGAAACCACGCTCCTGCCTTCACCGTCGCGTCATTCGCCACGATCATGCAGAGTCTTCCACTTACGTGTCCCGTACCCATGACTGTTCCCGCAGCCGGGCAACCCCCCTCTTCCTCGTACATCCCCTCCGCCACGAACGTCCCAATCTCCTGAAACTCTGAGTGTGGGTCGAGCAGTGTCGCGATCCGCTCACGCGGGAGCATCTTACCCCTGTCGTGTTCACGCTTTTGACGCTTTTCACCGCCCCCTTTGAAGATCAGCTTCCGCTTCTCATCATGCGCGAGGAGCAGACGATCGTAGGCTTCGCTTCTTTTCTTGAAGCGATCATTCTTTGGATCGATTGACTCGCCTACCGTTCTCGACTCTTCAAATTCAGGCATACATTCCGTGGAGGTTTCCCACGATCAATTGGTGTGTACAAAAAAAGCCCGGCCTGAAAGGCCGGGCTCATCTGATTTCGATGGGAGCTTCGAATTACAGAAATGCAGATATCTTCTGAATGATTTCTGGTTTCGGCTCACCGGTCTTCTCATGGATAAGATCGACCATTTTCGTCAGTTTGCCTCGTGCTTTTTTCATTTCGGTTTCACCGAATTCATGGTCGCTCCAGATGGTTTCAATCTGGTTGACCACACGGGCCCAACTGTCGTTCATGCCTTGGGTTGCCATAATAAAAAAGGGTTGTCTAGGTCATGGCTCATGAGCACCTAATATACTCATTTTGAGGCATTCCTGCCCGGGCATGGTTCAAAGACCGTGTTAAGTCCTTCGTTTATTTTGACCGTTGCTGCATCACGCCTGGTCTGGTGAATCGGGCAAATCTGACGTATTCAGGTAATCCATCAGCGAAAAAGCGTCGACCTGAATGGCATCGTCGCGAAGTTTTTCCGCCCTCTTAAGGGCTGCGGCATCATCGACGGAAATAACATTGCTCTGTACCGCTACGACCAACTGAGCTTCCAGAGGACCCTTCGGAATGTCACCCGACCGACTGGCTCGCTTAAGCACGGCCGATACGGCCTCGGTTTCAACGCTGGCAATCATCGCTCTATCCATCCTTCCGATAGGACGATCTGCTGAGGATGGAATGTATATGCCATCCGTCAGCCGATCTCTCTGTTCGCCAGGGTGTTGCAGGATCGACGCGACCAGATGACCATCTGAGTCTGAGGGTCCAGAGGAGAGGCGGTTAATTCGCGACCAAACCCCAATGGGACCACGATAGAGCCAGCTGATTACGGGAAGTCGGAGACTGTCGAGCAGTTCGTCGAATGCCGTCTGCATCCGGAAAAAGGCCGTATCCATCACCCAGCGGAGAAGGGGTTCGTCCTCGGTTCGTCGGCCTTCCGATTCAAATCGCTTGAGGGCTGCAGACGCCAGATACATCCAGGAGAAAATATCCGCAAAACGCCCGGTAATCTTCTCTTTCCTTTTTAATGTACCACCCATCATTCCGAGCGCGAGGTCGGCCATGATGCTGAATGACGCCGAAGCCCACGCAAGTTTTCTGAAATAGCGTGCCGCTGGTCCTCCAACCGGTGCGCTCGCAAGACGTCCCCGGGTGAGAGAAAGGAGGACGGCTCGAAACGCGTTTTGAACGACCATGCCAACATGGCCCCAGAACGCACGATCGAACGCTGCCACGTCCCCCGCTTCGAGGGCCTTCACCTCCTGCAATACGAAGGGATGGGAGCGGATCGCACCCTGACCAAATATTATCAGCGTTCGAGTCAGAATATTTGCACCCTCCACCGTCACTCCAATGGGAGTGTTTATATACGCGTGGGCCAGCGCGTTTCGAGGCCCTCTGGAAATAGCATTCCCGCCAAGGATGTCCATCCCATCATTTATCGCTTCGCGGAACAGCTCGGTCGCGCTGTACTTCATTATGGCGGTGACAACGGCCGGTTTGGCACCCTTATTCAGGGCACCATTTGTATAGCGCCGAGCGGCATCGAGCAGGTATGTATACCCGCCGATACGGGCCAGAGGCTCTTCAATTCCCTCAAATCGTCCAATTGAGAGGCCAAATTGCTTACGAACAACCGCGTGAGCACCCGCCACACGAGCAACGGTCTTCGTACCGTACGTACCCACGGCTGGAAGGGAAATGCCGCGACCGGCCGCCAAAGATTCCATCAGCATGCGCCACCCGCGACCCACGCCGGCTTCGCCACCTATAACCGATTTTTCAAGATCGACGACCACGTCGCTCCCATAGGTTGGACCATTGAAGAATGGTATTCCCATCGGATCGTGTCGCATACCATTGTCCACTCCCTCAGCGTCACTCGAGATGAGAGCACAAGTGATACCGAGTTCGGTGCCACGGCCCAGCAGTTCGTCGGGATCGTACAACTTAAAGGCAAGGCCCAAGATCGTAGAGATGGGTGCCAGCGTGATGTAGCGCTTGTTCCAGTTGAGAAGAATCATCAGGCGGCCGTCTACACCCCGGAAGATGTCTCCCCGCGCAGACATTGCGCCGGCGTCAGAGCCCGCACCCGGTTCGGTGAGCGCGAACGCAGGAATTTCTTCGTGCGAAGCCAGACGCGGGAGATAGTGATCTTTTTGCTCTTCGGTCCCATAATGAATGAGTAATTCGGCAGGTCCAAGTGAGTTGGGCACCATGACGGTGATTCCGAGGACTGCATTCGCCGAGTTCATTTTCCCAACGACCGCACTGTTAGCAGATGCAGAAAAACCAAGCCCACCATATTCCTTCGGAATGATCATCCCGAAGAAGCGGTGTTTCTTCAATAATTCCCATGTTGCAGGCGGCAAATCTCTGCGCTGAAAGACATCCCAATCGTCGGTCGCATCGCATACCTCCTGGGCCGGACCGTCGATGAATGCCTGCTCTTCCTCGGTCAAGCCTGGATAATCTTCGGCCAGCATGCGTTTGAAATTCGGCTTTCCAGAGAAGAGTTCTCCCTCGATCCACGTGGTGCCCGCATCAATCGCTTCCTGCTCTGTACCAGAGATCGTAGGTAAAAATTCTAACGCCTCGATCAGCTTCATAACAGCCGAACTGATTAACCGCCGAAATAATGGGAGGCCGAATAGGACGAGAACAACGCCCCACCCGATCCACAACCCTACGGCGGCTCCATATCCATACAGAACGACAGCAAGGACCGCCAACCACCACCTCAATCCGAGACCGTGAAACCCCAGATGCAGGAATACCAGCACCACCAGTGTGATCGACACCCAGGACGGTACGAATGTGCTCAGAAACGAGTAGAAAGGCAGTTCCATAGTCATAATTGCTCCTGCGATTTGTGGCGACAAATCTCGCTGAATAAGTTTTTCAGCCCTCGGGTTGGTTGGTTTAAGCCGTTCAGCTACACAGTTTGGTCACGCAGTTTGGTCACGCAGTTTGGTCACGTAGTTTCGATACAAAGTTTAGTCACACAGTTCAAAGATACCAGCGGCGCCCATTCCTCCGCCGATACACATCGTGCAGAGTCCGAAACGCACATTCCTTCGTTTCATTTCGTGAATGAGCGTTGCGGTCAATTTCGCTCCCGTGCAGCCAAGAGGGTGCCCCAGCGCAATAGCTCCACCATTTACATTCACGATCGACTCATCCAGACCCAATTCTCTGATTACCGCGAGGGATTGAGAAGCGAACGCCTCATTCAGCTCCACGAGTCCTATGTCTTCAATCTTGAGGCCAACCTGTGCGAGAACCTTAGGAACTGCGGCGCTGGGTCCAATACCCATGATTTCCGGTGCGACTCCCGCAACCGCAAAGCCAATCAACTTCGCCATCGGCGTCAAGCCATATTTCGCCAGCGCCTCCTCACTAACCAGTACGTTGGCCGCGGCACCGTCTGACATTTGAGAAGAATTTCCAGCTGTAACCGTCCCTTGATTTCTGAACACCGGACGCAGTCGAGCAAGTGCTTCGAGAGACGTGTCTGCGCGAGGACCTTCATCTGTGTCAAAAACCTTTTCCAGACGTGCTCCCGGGACGCCTCCTGGAGCGTCCAGCGAGACATCCAGAGGTACAATCTCCTCCTTAAAAACGCCTGCTCCAATCGCGGCCAGCGCTCTGGTATGTGATTGGAGAGCAAATCGATCCTGATCCTCACGGGATACGTCGTAGCGCTCAGCCACGTTTTCGGCCGTGTTGCCCATGGAAACGTAGACATCTGGATCGGCCGCCATCAGATCGGGGTCCGGCTGATAATAGAATCCAGTCATCGGGATCTGACTCATCGACTCTACTCCTCCGGCAACTACCACGTCAGCGAAGCCCGTTGAAATCGCCTGGGTGGCCATGGCAATGGTCTGCAGACCTGAGGAGCAAAAGCGATTGATGGTCGCTCCTGGAACGGAATCAGGAAAACCTGCCTTCTGAACGATGAGGCGCCCCACATTCATCCCCTGAGCGCCTTCCGGCATGGCGCAGCCCATCAACACGTCGTCAACTTGTTCGGCGGAGATACTTCCTGCCCTCTCGAGCGCTTCACGTACGACGATGCCGCCCAAGGTCTCTGGCCTCACGGTTCTCAGCGATCCCTTGTGAGCTCGGCCGATTGCGGTTCGCACGGACGATACGATGTACGCCGATGATTTGATTTCCATCCTATTCCTCTACCCGTTCAATTTGCCCAGTGACTCCACATTCAGTTTCTCAGTGGTTTTCCTGTTTCAAGCAGACTCCGAATCCGGGCCTGCGTGTTTTTTTCTCCCAGGAGACTCAAGAATGCCTCTCGTTCCAGATCCAGAATATGAGATCTCGAAATGAGCCCATCTCCCAGCAGGTCTCCGCCGGTCATCACGTAAGCAAGCTTTTTAGCGAGGAGTAGATCGTAGTCGGAGATGAAGCGGCTCTGGTGAAATTGATAGGCCATGGATTCAAAGGCTGCACGACCGGGGGCGCCCAACGCGTGGACCTTCGCGTCATCTACCGGTGGTGAATACCCTTGATCTGACAATCGTACGACCTCTGCAGCTGCTGCAAAAAATCGCCGTTCTTCCCTCATCACAACAGGGGCCGATTCTTCCAGATATCCCATGTCCTTGGCGTCCAGGGCACTCGACGAAACTCTGGCCATGGCCACCTGCTGAAATCTTTTTTGCAAAAGAGAAAGGATTTCACTCGGATGACCCGATGGCGCTGCGCGCGATGCATTTTCCATGAGACGAAGGCATCCGGTGCCGGCGGGAATGAGCCCTACGCCCAGTTCAACCAGCCCCAGATAGCTCTCTGCGGCGGCCAACGGAGATCGACATGACATCACCAACTCCGTAGCACCTCCCAGCACTCGGGAGTGGCACGCGACTACCACCGGTTTCAAACTATTGTGCACCGCTTCCATTGCGGTCTGGAAATTTTTGACGGCTCCGCCAATCTCTTCGAACTCACCGGCGAGTAGCGCTTGCCCAACTTCGCCCAGATTCGCCCCGACTGAGAAATTCGAACCCGAATTAGCGATGATCAGCCCACGGAGATCGGGATTGGCCCCAACGGTAGCAAGTGCTTCGAGAATATCCCTGATCACCCCGGCACCCAGAGTATTGGCCTTCGACCTGAATTCGAGAATGGCGACATCGTCCGAAAAACGACGCAAAAGGGTGCTGTCAGTCTCCGTGATGACGCGCCTGTCGGCGAAGTAGGATGCTTCATCTTGCGCGAGGCTCAGCACCGTGAATGAGGCGTCTTCAGGATTATATGTAGAAGGAACGTCGCCGACCCTCCGATAGAATCCGGTCTCTGGATCCATCTCAGCTGCCCAATCCGGCAGGCTAAGGCCCAATTCCGTCATACGATCACGCACCTCTGCGATTCCAAGCGCATCCCATATCTCAAACGGACCCATCTTCCATCCAAAGCCCCATTTGATTGCCTGGTCGATTGATGCCGGGCTGTCGGTTATCTCTGGAATTCTTCGAGCAGCGTAGGCCAGAAGTCCGAGTGTCGTCCTCCGAAATGAATCACCGACCTTGGTTTCATCATGAAACAGGGCACGGAGTCTTGAAACCAGTCCGCCGGATGCCTTGATCTCTAAAAGGGACGGGAGGTCTAAATCAGGTGCAGATTTATACTCGCCCGCGCTTGGATCCCAGGATCTGATCTCCCCGTCCACCTTTTGATAATATCCGGCTCTTGATTTGGCGCCCAGACGGCCCTGCTCCACGAGTTCTGCCAACTCCGCTGGCACGGTGAATACAGCCTTCGATTCATCGTTTTCGATGGCAGCCCCCAAATTATCGATGACTGCTTTCATCACGTCCAATCCTACGACGTCAGCCGTCCTGAAAGTGGCGGACCTGGGATGACCGACCAGCTCCCCGGTGAGCGTGTCTACCTCTTCCATCGAGAATCCGTACTCACTTCGTTCAGACATCGCCAACAGCAGTGCAAATATTCCGATTCGATTGCCGATGAAGTAGGGCGAATCCTTTGCAACCACGACACCCTTTCCGAGATGAACTCTCGCATACTCCGATATTCTGGCTACGATATTGGGGTCAGTGTCGGCGCCCGGAATGACCTCGAGTAATTTGAGGTATCTGGGAGGATTGAAAAAATGTGTGCCGAGAAAGCGTCTTCGGAAGGAGCCACTTTTGTCACTGGTGATCGAGGCAATTGGAATACCGCTGGTGTTGGTCGAAATGATCGCTGTATCACTCGCAACGGCTTCGATCTTTTCGAACAAAGACTGCTTGATGTCCAGTCGCTCTACGACCGCTTCGACAATCCACTCTGCGTCGGCCAAGCGACCCATATGCTCGTCCAAGTTTCCCAATCGGATCCGATTTGCCGTTTTTGCGGAGAACAGCGGTGCGGGTCGCAGTTTTGAGGCACGCTTGAATGCCGCCTCTACAATTACATTTTTGCGGCCTTCCGGAGCAGCGATATCCAGCAGTTCAACTTCGAGGCCAGCGTTCGCGAAATGCGCGGCAATCTGCGCACCCATCGTTCCGGCCCCAACGACCGCCACCTTGCGAAACGGAAGCGCAGAATATGATGATCTAGGTTCGTTCATTCCAAAGTATCGGCCGCTCAAGCCTGATCTTCTGTGTATTGATGCTCGTCGACGTAAAGCTCCTCAATCGCTTCAGCGAATTTATTTCTCACCTCAGCCCTCTTCACCTTCAGAGTGGGTGTCAGCAGATTGTTTTCGACGGAGAGTTCAGCTGGAACAAGCCTGAAACGCTTGATCGTCGACCAGTGTGACATCCCTTCGTTGGCCTGTTCAACGATTAGGCCAAATTCATTCAGGATACGCTCATTCTGACAGAGAGCGGGCAACTCGATAGCTGACGAAATACCGAGACTCTTTGCGAGCGAGCGGATGCTGTCTTCGCTGGGGAAGATGAGCGCCGCGGCAAATTTGTGACCCGATCCAATGACCACGCTATGATCGATCAATGGCTCGGCCGAAAGACGATTTTCCAGAGGCTGTGGCATCACGTACTTACCGGTCGACAACTTGAACAGGTCTTTTTTTCGATCCGTAATTCTGAGAAACCCATCCTCGCTGAGCTCACCGATGTCACCCGTGTGAAGCCAGCCCTCTTCGTCAATCATCGCCGCCGTTTTCTCCTCGTCTCTGAAATAGCCCGCCATTACATGAGGACCTCGAGTAAGGATCTCTCCGTCTTCATCGATTTTAAGCTCCAGGCCTTCCAGGACGGTTCCCACCGTTCCCGCTCGATTAGAATCTGGTCTGTTGAACGCGATAACTGGACTGGTTTCCGTCAGACCATACCCCTGTAGGATGGTTAGACCCGCGCGGTCGAACACCTCCGCTATTTCCGAATTCAGGGCTGCCCCGCCGCTGATGATCCAGCGGATCTTCCCGCCGAAAATTGCCCGCCACTTTTTGTACACGAGCCGGTCGGCGGCACCGAACAGAGGACCCGAGTTTCTGGACTCCTTCCGAGCCCGATCCAGACCCCACCTTGCGATTTTTCCCTTCAGCCCCGTTGCACTTTGCGTTCGAGCAATAATCTTCGAATAGACCTTTTCCAGAACGCGAGGAACGGTCGAAATAATGGTGGGACGAACGGTAGTGAGGTCCTCCACCAACCGATCCGGATGTGAAAAATACAGACTGGTTCCTCGTGCGAGCGCGCCGTAGTAGAGGGTCCGTGCGAAAACATGGGTCAAAGGAAGAAACGAAAGCATGACCTCACCGCCCATGCCAGGTTTATAGGATTTGATACCTGAAAACGCCATCAGGGCGTTGGAGCTGATGTTTTCATGCGTCAACATGACGCCTTTGGGTCGTCCTGTGGTCCCGCTCGTATATATTATTGTTGCCAGATCGCTGGGATCGAGCCTGTCCGAGAGTGCGCGAACGTGCTCAGAATCAGCCTGGATGAGGTCCCTTCCACGGGAGCGCACATCTGATAGGGTCAGGAGAGATATTTCCTCCGGTACACCGAGGGCTTTGATGTCATGGGCCGGTTCGGTGAGAATGATATGGCGGACGCCAGTTGGGAATTCAAGTGCCTCAATGAGTTCGTCGAACCGGTCGCCTCCGGATGCGATGACCGCGTGTACTTCCGCGTGATTGAGAACGAATTTTATCGTTTCCGGTGTGTGCGTGAGGTAAACCGGCACGTCTACGAGGCCGGCAATCAGGCACCCCATATCGGCCAGGCAGAAGTAAACGTCGCTTTCCTGATACAATGCCACGCGATCGCCAGGGCGAAGCCCCAGATTAAGAAGTCCGATCGCCAGTTCTTCCGCGGCATTCTTGAAATCATCTGTAGAGTAAGCCTTCCACGATCCTCGTTCCTTTTGTACGAAAGCACGTGAATTAGGGTGCGAAGCATTAGCGTGATAAAGAAAAGACGGTAAAGTCCGTCCCAGGAAGGAAGGCCGTCCGACATGCTTTGCTATGTTCAAATGTTCACTCACGAAATCCCAATGTACTCCAGTTCTCGCGCTGACTCCACCAAGTGGTGTTCTATATCGCACATCTTGAGGTCGCTGAGCCCCTGAGGCATTTACGACTCTCCTTCGACCACCTCATCTTTTATTCCGAGACTCCCAAATATTTGCTGGTACGCTCCGTCGATGAGTAGATCTGGATCAATTCGCTTGTCAACCCTTTCCGAGGAGAGCAAAGTCACTACTCCGTGCAACTGCGTCCAAACCAGATTTGCCGCCAAAAACGAATCGATGTTGGCAGATGGCCCGTCAACCCGCCCCTCTTCGATGGCAGCTCCGATCAATTCGAGGTTTTTCCTGGCTTTCCGATATTTTTCAGCTGGATAGCGTTTGATGTACTCGGGATGCAGTACATACATGATCTCGTAATATTCAGGGCGCTCGAGGCCAAACGAGACGTAGGCCTTGCACATCGCAAGAAGACGATCCTGGGGAACCGCACAAGAATCGTTCGCTTCGACGAGTCTCTCGTGGAGCAGATCAACGCCCTCGTCGATTAGGGCATGCACCAACTCGTCCTTATTTTCAAAGTACAAGTAGATGCTGGTTGCACTGTAGCCAATTGTTTTGGCGATATTTCGCATCGACAACTGGGCGTACCCGGTTGTCGTCAGAAGCTGACGGGCGGTATCGAGGATCAGGCGCTGTAGGCCGTTTTCTGCGGTCTCAGACATATTACGGAAGGTTAACACTGTTAAGTTAGTCTATGTTGTTCGTCGTTACAAGTTTCAGCCTGTGTTCTAGATATTTAACCTGTGTTATAGATATTTAAAGTGCAGATAAAAAAAGAGGACGCGACTTCGTCGCGCCCTCTTTTAAGTTCTCTACCCAAGTGTTCTCTCAGTTACGACGCAGTGACACATTGCCAACCCCGGCGGATAGCGATATCTCGGGCCCTCCTCCGTTGATTTCACCGCTGAATGACTTGGACATCCATTTTCCTCTTACTCGCAGGTCGTAGTCGGTTCGTGCACTCCCCATGCTCGAGTGAGCGGTGACGTCTGCGCCCACAGAATCATCGACGTACACGGTAATATCTCCCGCGCCGGTGCCAAACGAAGAATCACCGCTTAGCTTGTTGGTAATGGTGGCATAGATATTTCCCGCTCCAGTTCGTGCCTCAATTTCCCCTTCGATACCGTCAAGAGTGATGTCTCCGGCGCCCGAATGGACATAAATTTCTCCGTATGCGCCTGCGATGGAAATATTACCCGCGCCAGATGAGATGTCCACAGGACCCTGAATATCTCCGATATCGACATTTCCCGCTCCTGTGCGGCCTTCAATGGATCCACTCAGATCCGCAATTTCGATGTTACCAGCGCCTGAACGAAATTCCACGTTGTAGGAGTCTGGAACCCGAATGAAGAAACTGACTCTCAGATTGTGATTCTTCTTCCAGCGACGCCAGGCACGGCTTTCGTCATCTCTATCGAAACGGGTCTCAACGATCACGTCATCTCCTTCACGGTCGAAAAAATACTCGTGCCGGGCCAGCACTTCCTTCAGTTCGCTATTCGAAGAATTTCGAAGATCCCGCTCCATTACAATCGTTACTTCAGAACCTGAAGCCGTGAGTATCTCGACATTACCAATATCTACGTCGATATAGAGTGTCCCACCTTCACTGACTGAGAAGGATTCTTTCACAATATCCTGCCTGGCATGCGCGGTAGTACTCAGCGCTGCGCAGGTCAGAAACGTGAAGGCCAGAAGCCAAATCGTAGATTTAATGTTTTTTCCAGTCGTCATTTATCCCTCTCGACGTTGATTCGTTATGGTGACTACGCGCGCGCGCTGGCCATAGTTACATATCACAAGTGACCACGAAAATGTGCGCGTCCTGCTACCTGTTTCGGACGTAAATATCCCCAGCCTGGAGGCTGAGAGAAATTTCTCCACCGCCTCCTCCAATTTCAAGTTCGAGGCGGCGCACCTCATTTCTACGGATGTTTGGTCGCTGCCTCAGCACCTCGACGTCCCAGCCGGATCTCGCAACTTCAATAGTCCCACTCTGGCCGACCGTGGCCAGTATATCGGCACGAACATTTTGCGGCAATCTGATATCTATTTCTCCATGACCTACGTCGATGATCAGACTTCCCTTACTCAGAAAAGAGGTATTAATCACTGTGACATCAACATTGCCCACTTCCGTGATTGCTCGCACCTCGCTTCTAATTTCTTCGAGATCGATGTCACCGGCCAGCGTTTCGAGCCTCATTTCTGATTTCAACTGCCTTCCTTCAATATCACCACCGTTGGTGCTCGCTCTAATGGCCCCTGAAATTGCAATCAAGTCGATGTCACCGCCGCCCGAGGAGACAGTCACACGCCCACCCACATGATCGACATCAATATTTCCTGCCGCCGTGAGTACCGACACATCGCCCTCAACGTCGCCTACTTCCACATTGCCACCAGCGGTGACGATATCAACGCCGTCCTCGACGTTTCTGACGACAACCTGCCCGCCTCCCGTTGTTGCACTGACCTCGCCTTCAATGTTTGATACGGTGATTTGACCGCCGCTGGTAGAGATCGTCACATCACCCGAGGAATAGGCAACGTTTACATTGCCGCCATCGGAGCGAACGTCGATAGGACCGGCAACATCCTGGATTTTTACGGCTCCACCACCAGTGTCAATATTGAGATAGGCATCCAGATCGATGGCTGCGATTGCACCACCATTGGACTCGAAATGGACCGTTATCCCGGATGGGACGAGTATTTCATACCGCGTTCCATTCACCGTCCCCGGACTTTCAATCATTATGTAATCCGAGTCCGATAGGATATCCAGCGCGAATCCCTCCCCTACTTCACGTGCTTCTTCGCGCGCCTCACTCTGTATCGGAATGATTTCGCGAATCACGATGAATCTGGAATCGCTCCCCGATATCCCCGCCGATCCGTTGAATTCTTCGAAAGAAACGGTCCCCTGGGTAGTGACCTCTATCGAGTACTCCCTCTCCCATCTCCAGTCTCCGGGCTCACCGCTTAAATCCTGCGCCTGAATTTCGGACACCCCAATGCCCAGGAACAGAAAGAGAAGAGCTATGAATTTTAGTTTCGACATATGATTCTCTTCAATTCACGTCTTCCAACCGAGTGGTCTGCTCGAACTCTATCAGAGCATTTGTTGCCTGGCTTCGAATGAACGGATTATTGTCCTGTCTGGCAGCCTCAAGCACCGATTGCATCTCAATGGAAACCAACTCACTCCGGGTCAGCACTTTTAGCGCCTCAATCCGCAGGGCACTGTTAGCATCTGTCAGTAAAATTTCGACCAGATGTTGTTTCACCTCTTCAGCCACAGGCGCACTTCTGTGTAGAGAATTCAAGGCTTTCAATGTTTGGAGCTTGATTCCTCCGTTTGTTTCCGTTGAGAGAACCTGTAACAATGCCGTTATCAGCGCCTGATCAGGCCTGATTCCCAGGAAATTTGCTTCTGAAACAGCTCGGGCGGCGCTCAATCTGCTACCCGGGTTTTCGCCATCCATTAGCGCTCGGCCAAGAAGCGCTTGGACTCTACTGTCAGACATGTCGCCAGTGATAGAGGTCTGAAGGGCGGATTCGTACTGGATCTGAACCAATCCTCGATCCGAATCGAAATCGATATCGGAGACGCGTGCCTGCGACGCGAGATCGGAGGCAACCGTAGGAGCCAGACTGGAAGTGTCAATTGAGATCCTTCCCACAAAAAATATTACCACGGCAGCGACGGCGATAGCACTCCACTGCATGCGATAACCAAGCCGAGGAAGGATTGGTCGGGAACGATAGGGAGCCTTCTCGGCCTGCAAGCGCCTCGATGTAGCATTTCTGATGGCATCCAGAGTCGTAGCGTCAATTTCGATGGATGGAGATCGTGGCACTGTCATAGACAGAGATTCGATGGACGCGAACGCTTCCTTACAGGAAGAGCACACTACCATTCTGGCCTCGATGTCGGCTCGCTGGTGATCGTCCATTTCGTCATAGAAATAGAGGACGAAATCATCTTTATTATGTGAACAAGTATTTCCCATACCGTTGGTTAGTTGGTTGCGCTATGCCTGATTAGCAGATCGTTCTGTCGAAACAGAATGAGAGTGCAAAACTTTGCGCAGCTTCCGAGTGGCCCGAAATAAAGAGATGGTCCTATAAAACTGGACAGGGTCTTAGGTGGAATCTTGCGGATTGATTATGCTGCTTCTTGAAGCGGCTGGTGATTAAAAAATACGTGATCAGGGGTCTTTCTTCCGTGTGAGCTGTGTCGCCTTTCGTTATTGAAGTAGTCGAAGTATACAGCAATGGATTTGCGGGCTTCAGCCACACTGTCATAGGCTTTAAGGTACACCTCTTCATATTTCAGGCTACGCCACAGACGTTCAACGAACACGTTGTCCATCCAGCGTCCTTTGCCATCCATAGAGATTTTGATGTCATGATTCTTCAGAACATCAGTAAAGGCCACGGATGTGAACTGGCTGCCCTGATCCGTATTGAAGATCTCTGGCGCTCCATACACGGCGATTGCTTCTTCGAGAGCTTCCACACAGAAGTCGGTGTCCATCGTATTGGAGATCCGGCGTGAGAGTACTTTTCGGCTGTACCAGTCGATGACGGCGACCAGGTAAACGAATCCCCTTTTCATCGGAATGAATGTGATGTCGCTTGCGTAAACCTGCCGGGGCCGCGTCACGTTGAGCTTACGCAAGAGATACGGATAAATCTTGTGACCTTTTCCCGGAATCGAGGTCCGTTTCTTAGGATAAATGGCAATAAGGCCCATCAGACGCATTAATCGCCGGATTCGATGGCGGCCCACAAAAATACCTCTGTCCTCGAGCGCATCCTTCATGGTGCGCGATCCTCGCGTGGGACGTTCGATGTAGAGCTCATCCAGTTTTTTCATCACGGCCAGGTTCTCTTTGCTCTCGCCCACCGGCTTGTAATAGGCCGTCGAGCGGTTCAGCTCCAGCAGATTGCACTGCCGTTTGATGGAGAGGTCGTGGATTGGGTCGATCATTTGGCGGCGCTCACCTACTGGGTGCGACCGAGCGCTTTGGATAAAAAATCCTTCTCCATCGAAAGCTCGCCAATCTTGGCGTGAAGCTCCTTGATCTGGCCCTCCTCGTTGTGCTTTCTGGAATGCCCTTTTTCAAAGACCTCTTCAGCGTCCTGAATCAATTTCTTCTTCCAGGTCTGAATCTGATTCGGGTGCACCTGGAATTGGTCTGCCAACTCGGCCATCGTGCGATCTCCTTTGACCGCCGCCAGCGCTACTTTCGCTTTGAAGGCATTGCTGTGGTTTCTTCTTTTGCGACTCATCGTTTGTAGCCTTTCTTGAGGGTGATAAGATCGCAAGACTCCACCTTATTTGTTGTTCAGACTGTCCGATGAATCAGGACCATCTCTTAAATAGTTTTTAACCGTCCCCTCTGCGCAGTTGATCATCACTCCGATCTCACGGAGTTTGTAACCGTGCAAATGTTTCAGCACGAAAACGGCCCTTTCCCTGTCGGACAGTTCCTCCAGGCCTTTTTGTATTTCAGCTGACAGTTCATTCGTAACGTAGACTTCGTCGGGAGTGGCGCTGGAATCTTCCAAGAACGCTGGAGCGACTTCTTGCAATTGTTCCAGGGACAAGCGCTGCTTCCATCGAAGTTTTTTCTTCATGTTGAGTGCCTGGTTGATGACGATTCTCGTCAACCACGTTCCAAACGAACTATCGCTTCTGAACGAGTTCAGATTTTGATAGGCACGAATAACCCCTTCCTGGTACGCGTCGTATGCGTCCTGCATGTTTCCCATGATTCCATGGGCAACCTGCAGGATGCAACTATCATAGAGGCGCACCAATTCGTCAAAGGAACGATTGTCACCGTCCTTTGCTGCCTGAATGAGTTCTTGTTCGCGGTGATTCATCGTCAGCTGGCTCGCATATTGGACCAGCATTGGAGGAAAAAGGTTTGCAATTACACTGGAAGTCAGAGAACATAAAAAGACCGTACCTTCCTGCCAAACAGTTCTGAATATCATTCAAACTTAGACAAAGAACTCGACAGAATTTGTAACATGAATGCGCGACTCAATGTGCTCCTGGCCCTATTGTTACTTTTCCCTGCTTGCCGGAGTGATGATGCTGCTCCACGGATCACCGTCCTCTCCATAAATTGGAAATTGGTCTCTTCGTCCTTTGACCTGCCCGACGCGATAGAAGTATGGGAAGGCACGGATGAGAATCTCCCTCTGAAGGCGTGGATGGCGAAAATTGACCTGGGCTCAAGCGATGTTCGTGTTGAGGTTCTCTCTTCGGATGACGAGGACGGTCGACAATCGGCTAGCGACTTTGCAAAAGAATCCGGTGCATGCCTGGTCGTAAACGGCGGCTACTTCAGAGAAGTGGACGAATCCTTCGCACCCATCGGACTACTGCTTTCCGGGGGTGAACTCATTCATGCGGCAACGCCGGGGGTGTTCAGACACGACATCCGATACGATGTGCAACGGGCCGCCATTGGTTTTGGCGGGTCCACTACGGCGGAAATAGGGTGGGTCTCTACTCGTGGAGACTCCGTGCTGTTGTGGCAAGACCCGATCGACAATATGCCCGAGCAACCGGGAACGATGCTGTCAATTGACTCGAGTAGTGTTTGGAAAGTCACCAATGCGCTATCTGCTGGCCCAGCGCTACTAAAAAGCGGAAACAATCGTATCACAGTCAATGAAGAAGTCTTCTTCGGGAGTACGATTCCGAATATTCACCCCCGAACCGCTGCAGGGATCGGTGAGAACGGCGAATTATTTTTCCTGGTAGTGGACGGACGACAGCGAGCCAGTCGGGGTGTTTCTTTGACGGAGCTCGCCGGAATCATGAGAGTTTTCGGAGTTAGAGACGCGTTGAATCTGGATGGAGGAGGATCATCGACCCTTGTCGTGCAAAACGAGTTGCTCAACAGTCCCACCGGAGGCAGCTTCGAACGTGAAATCGTCTCTGCCATCGCCATACACTGCGCCGACCAATAGTCACTTTGCTCCAGAAGGTGTTATCGTCAACCGAACGTCTTCAGAAGTCCCCTCAGGCCGCTGTTTCCGCCTCTCTCGTGGGCACTCTTACCAGGTCGATTCGACCATCAGTTGAACGAGCACGCCTCGAGACCACTTGAGACGCTTTCTCCTTGTTTTGGTCTCGGACCAGAAACGATACAAATACAATCACGGCGAGGGGTGGTAAAACAGATATCAGGAGCAGTAGGATTCCCTTTGTCACCGTTTGCATATCTCTGACAACGATTCCGGTTACAGCCATCCACCAGGCGATAACGGATACAAACATTCCGATCGCGGCGAAAAAGGTGCCGACGCCGCCTAGAAGCGTGTAAATTTCTCGTAGCATGCGATGAGTTAGGGTGGCGAAGCGTGCAATCTGAGGCTACGATGCCCTTGTAGTGAAGATGCAGATCAACCACATTTTCATGTCTGCTCAGCTGGCTCTCGTTGCCGACTGAATTCAATCTGTTGTATCGGTCAAATCCGTTAAAACAAAACCCCGGGCGCCGAAGGCGCCCGGGGTTTTAAGTCTATCTCACAACCCATTCGTTACCACCGCTCCACTCAATGCGGAATCGGCGACTAGAATCAGCGGATCAGGAAGCCTCAACAGTTTCTGCCGAGCCATCTCCGGAATTATCTGTTCCGATAGCAGCCTGAATTTCTTCATACTCAGTCTGCGATCCAACGATCAAATCTTTGTATTTCCGTTGTCCGGTACCGGCGGGAATCAGGTGACCAACGATCACATTTTCCTTCAGGCCGAAGAGAGGATCTGACTTTCCAGCAATAGCTGCTTCGGTCAGCACCTTCGTCGTTTCCTGGAAGGAAGCTGCGGAGATGAATGAATCAGTGGCCAGCGCCGCCTGGGTAATTCCGAGGAGCAGGGGTTCAGCTACTGCAGGTTGTGCATCCCGGACGACCGCTTCTTTTTTATCCTGCCGCTTCATCGACGAGTTCACCTCACGGAGGCGTCGACGATCCACAATCTCACTGATCGACAACTCAGAATCACCACCGTCGATGACTACGAAGTTGTCATACAGATTGTCGTTCATTTCTTCCAGGGCGAAACGATCGATGTTTTTATCTTCGAGGAAGTTCGTGTCCCCAGCGTCCTTCACCAGCACTTTCTGCATCATCTGACGCACGATGCACTCAATGTGCTTATCGTTGATCGTCACACCCTGCAGGCGGTACACTTCCTGGATCTCGTTAACCAGATAAACCTGGACGGCGCGGGGCCCGAGAATCGCCAGGATGTCGTGCGGAGCCACCTGACCGTCAGAAAGCGGGTCGCCAGCGCGTACAAAGTCGTTCTCATGAACGAGCATATGCTTCGTCATGGAAACCAGGTAGGTCTTGGACTCGGTTCCATCGCGACTCGTCACGATCACCTCTTGAGAACCGCGCTTACGGCCTCCGAAAGAGACGACACCGTCGATCTCACTGACTTTTGCCGGATCATTAGGGGTACGGGCTTCAAACAACTCGGTGACTCGCGGCAAACCACCCGTGATATCTCTGGTTTTCGCCGACTGACGGGGAATTTTTATCAGAATCCGACCTGCCTGCACTTTGTCCTTCGAGTCCACCTGGATGCGAGCGCGAACCGGCAGTGGGTATTCCCTTTCTGTACCGTCCTTTCCTTTAATAAGAATGGCTGGGGTCAACGTGCGTTCACGGGTATCGATGATGACCTTTTCTTTATAGCCGGTCTGTTCATCAGATTCCTCGCGATAGGTCACACCCTCGATGATGTCCTGGTGACCTACATCTCCGGCAAACTCAGACATGATGACCGAGTTGTACGGATCCCATGCCGCCAACACAGCTTCTTTTTTTACCCTCTTACCCTTCTTTACCAGCACCTCGGCTCCATAGGGAATCAGGTAGGAAATCAGCTGGCGATCGCCGTCTTTCGGATCAACGATCCTGATTTCACCCTGACGCGAAAGAACCACATCTTTCGACCCTTCATCGGTTTCAAAGGCTACCGTTCTAAGGTTTTCAAAGACGACCTTTCCAGCAAACTTGGTTTGCACCGTCGATTCGGCTGAAATACGGCTCGCCGTTCCCCCGATATGAAAGGTTCGCAGCGTAAGCTGCGTTCCCGGCTCGCCAATTGACTGAGCTGCAACCACACCGACGGCTTCTCCGCTCTCGACCATCCTGTTGGTTCCCAGGTTACGACCGTAGCAGAGAGCACACACGCCGCGGCGGGATTCACACGTCAATACGGAGCGGATTTCAACTTCTTCAATCGACGTTTCCGCGATGGCGCGAGCCTTTTCTTCATCAATCAGCTCATTGGCCTCAAGAATCTGATCACTCGTCAGCGGATCTGTCACATCGTGCACAGACACGCGACCAAGGATTCGGTCGGCCAGAGGTTCGACGACATCCTCATTGTCCTTCAACGCAGAAATACGAATACCTCGAAGCGTTCCACAATCAGTCTCACGAACGGTCACGTCCTGTGCGACATCCACAAGGCGACGCGTCAAATACCCGGCATCTGCCGTTTTCAGGGCAGTATCGGCAAGTCCCTTACGGGCTCCGTGAGTGGAAATGAAGTACTCGAGGACCGACAATCCTTCCTTGAAATTCGAGAGGATCGGATTTTCGATGATCTCACCAGCGCTACCGACCAGACTCTTCTGCGGCTTGGCCATCAGGCCACGCATTCCACCCAGCTGGCGGATCTGCTCTTTCGAGCCACGAGCTCCGGAGTCGGCCATCATGTAGATCGCGTTGAAACCATCCCTGTCTTCCTTGAGAGTGTCAAATAAGACCTCCGAGACCTGATTGTTGATATGGGTCCAGATATCGATGACCTGATTGTAACGCTCATTCTCAGTGATGAAGCCCATGGAGTAGTTGCCACGTGCTTTTTCTACCTCTTTGGTCGCACCGTCGATGAGTTTTACCTTCGCATCCGGAATCACGATATCCGCGATCGAGAAAGTCAGACCAGCCGTAGTGGCATTCTCAAAACCGAGACCCTTGATCTCATCCAGGAATGCTGCCGTTTGTGGGAATCCTGTCGCTTTGAGTACTCGCGCGATGATTCCGCGGAGGTTTTTCTTGGTAAGAACCTCGTTTATGAACCCCACGCCTTCGGGTACAACCTCGTTGAAGAGGATGCGACCCATGGTGGTTTCCATCTTAGCGCCGTCGTCCAGACGTACCGTCACCCTCGCATGCAGCTCGACGATCTCTTGATCGTAGGCCTGCCGGGCTTCGGTCATGGACCCGAAACGCATGCCTTCTCCCTTCATATCGGCGCGGGATTTGGTCATGTAGTAGAGACCAAGCACCATGTCCTGCGTCGGAACGGTGACCGGTCCACCATGCGCTGGGCTCAGGATGTTGTGACTCGAGAGCATCAATACCTGAGCTTCGAGAGCGGCATCATGCGATAGCGGCACGTGAACCGCCATCTGGTCTCCATCGAAGTCGGCATTGAAGGCCGTACATACGAGCGGGTGAAGACGAATTGCTTTTCCTTCGATGAGAACAGGCTGAAATGCCTGAATTCCCAATCTGTGGAGTGTCGGAGCACGGTTCAGCATCACCGGACGTCCCTGAATAACCTTCTCCAGGATGTCCCAAACGTCACTCGTGCGTCGATCAACTACTTTCTTGGCACTCTTGACGGTCTTGACGATTCCGCGCTCGATCAGTTTGCGAATCACAAACGGCTTGAACAGCTCGACGGCCATCTGCTTGGGCAGACCGCACTGATGCAACTTGAGTTCTGGACCGACGACGATAACCGAACGACCCGAGTAGTCGACTCGTTTTCCAAGCAGGTTCTGACGAAAACGACCCTGCTTCCCTTTCAACATATCAGAAAGAGACTTCAGCGCACGATTTGAATCCGAACGAACCGCATTGGCCTTACGGCTGTTATCGAAGAGTGAATCGACGGCTTCCTGCAGCATCCGCTTCTCATTACGCAGGATGACTTCAGGAGCCTTGATGTCGATGAGTCGCTTCAGACGGTTATTTCTGATGATAACGCGACGGTAAAGATCGTTCAGATCTGACGTTGCGAAGCGCCCGCCTTCCAGAGGGACGAGAGGACGGAGCTCGGGCGGAATGACCGGAACCACGCGCATCACCATCCACTCGGGACGATTTTCGAGGCGGCGATTTGCTTTACGGAATGCCTCCGTGACGGCCAGACGTTTCAGGGCCTCTCCTTTTCGCTGCTGACTGGTCTCCGTCTTGATCTGAAAACGCAGTTCGTGGGCGAGCCCAAAGAGATCGGAACGTTTCAGCAGTTCCTCAACAGCCTCGCCACCGATCATCGCGACAAATTTATCCGGATCGTCATCTTCGAGGCGATTGTTGTCCTCCCGAATCTGGTAGAGCACATTGAAGTACTCATCTTCTGAAAGAAGTTGTTTCTCTTCAACCCCCAGAGCAGCGGCGCTTCCTGGATTTACCACGACATAATTTTCGTAGTAAATGATCTTCTCAAGATCTTTAGATCGGATACCCAGGAGGTGGCCAATCTTATTTGGCAGCGTCTTGAAGTACCAGATGTGAACGACGGGCACGCTCAATGTGATATGGCCCATCCGCTCACGACGAACAGACTTCTGTGTCACCTCGACACCACAGCGATCACAGATGATCCCTTTGTATCGAATGCGTTTGTATTTACCACAATGACATTCCCAGTCTTTGACAGGACCGAAAATTTTCTCGCAGAAGAGTCCTTCCTTTTCAGGTTTGAACGAACGATAGTTAATCGTCTCCGGCTTCAGAACTTCTCCATAGGACCGTTCCAGAATGGCTTCGGGTGAGGCCAGGCTGACGGTAATGTTGCTGAAGTTTTTCTTGGTCTTCTGAGGTTTTCCGTATGGCATATCGGATATCTTATTTTAAAACCGTTAGGGACGGGCGAGAGGATGATGTCAGTCGAGCTTGACTTCCAGACCCAGCCCCTGCAATTCGCGAACGAGGACGTTGAAGGACTCAGGAGTACCCGCCTCAGGCATATTTTCGCCCTTCACAATGCACTCGTAGGCCTTCGATCGACCCTGCACGTCATCTGATTTATAGGTCAGCATCTCTTGCAAGACGTTGGAAGCTCCGTAGGCATAGAGTGCCCAAACCTCCATCTCTCCGAGACGCTGTCCACCGAACTGGGCCTTACCACCAAGCGGCTGCTGGGTGATGAGGCTGTACGGTCCAATTGATCGTGCGTGGAGTTTATCATCTACCAGGTGGCTCAATTTGAGCATGTAGATGTAACCCACCGTTGTCTTCTGGTCAAAAGCACTTCCTGTGCGGCCATCATAAAGTTGGGTGCGGCCATCGACCGGTAGCCCCGCTTTGATCATGGTCTCTTCGACGTCGGCTACAGTCGCCCCGTCGAAAATCGGCGTCGCGAAGTTCATTCCTAACTTTTTACCGGCCCAGCCGAGCAGCGTCTCGTAGATCTGCCCGAGGTTCATTCTAGAAGGCACACCCAGCGGATTCAGCACGATATCGACCGGAGTACCGTCTTCCAGGAACGGCATGTCTTCCTGCGGGACAATCTTCGCGATTACCCCTTTGTTTCCATGTCGCCCGGCCATCTTATCGCCTACAGAAATCTTACGTTTCTTGGCGACGTAGACCTTGGCCAGCTGCACGATTCCCGGGGGAAGCTCGTCGCCCATCTGCACCTGGTGCTTGTCGCGTTTCGCTTTGCCCTCGATGAAGCGGTTCTGGCGCTCGTAATTGCGAATCAGCTTCTTGGCGTCCGCATCCATGCTTTCATCGCCAGTAAAGGCGACACGAGGATCGATAGAAAGTGGATCAACATCCTTCAAGGCCTTCTGATCGATCTTGGCGCCCGCACCGACGAGAACATTGCCCTGGCGATCCACGAAGTCCTTCGCCTTCTTGCCTGAAAGCAGCCCCAGGAATTTCTCCCAGAACCGATTGTTCAATTCGCCCATGGACAGCTCAAGATCATTCTCGATCTCTGCCAGACGCTTGTTCTCTTCTTTCTTGGACGCGGGATCCAATTTCCGGCGGCTGAAGAGTTTCGTGTCAATCACTACTCCCTTCATCCCTGGAGGCGCTTTCAGCGACGCATCCTTCACGTCGCCGGCCTTATCACCAAAGATTGCTCTAAGCAGTTTTTCTTCCGGCGTGGGATCAGTTTCTCCCTTCGGCGTGATCTTTCCGACGATGATATCGCCAGCCTTCACTTCAGCCCCAACACGGATTATTCCGCGTTCGTCCAGATCCTTGGTCGCTTCTTCAGAGACGTTTGGAATCTCGCGCGTCAGTTCCTCTTCTCCACGCTTGGTATCTCGAACCTGAAGTTCGAACTCTTCAATGTGAACCGATGTGTACACGTCGTCTGAAACGAGACGTTCAGAAATGACGATGGCATCCTCAAAATTGTACCCGCGCCACGGCATGAAGGCCACCAGCACGTTTTTTCCGAGGGCGAGTTCACCTTTATCCGTCGAGAAGCCATCCGTCAGCACTGTGTCTTTTTTGACCCGATCCCCAACTTTGACGATGGGATGCTGATTGACGCACGTGTCCTGGTTGGTTCGACGAAACTTGGTTAAATCGTACGATTGGACTGGCTCGTCAAACGAGAGTGCTTCTTCCGTAGCGGATCGATCATAGCGAATCGTGATCTTCTGAGAATCCACGTACTCGACCACACCGCTCCCTTCTGAAATCATCACGGCACGAGAATCTCGTGCCACGCGAGCCTCAAGGCCGGTGCCGCAGAACGGCGCCTCAGCTCGGAGCAGAGGGACAGCCTGGCGCTGCATGTTTGATCCCATCAGTGCACGGTTGGCATCATCATGTTCCAGGAATGGAATAAGAGATGCCGCCGGGGAGACGATCTGATTGGGAGACACGTCCATGTACTGGATGACGTCCGTCGTCTGCACTGGGAAATCACCGCGATGACGGCATTTTACATACTCGTTCAGAAAATTACCCTTTTCATCGAGGGGGGCATTCGCCTGGGCAATGATGACCTGATCTTCCTGTTCTGCCGAGAGAAACTGGATGGATTTGGTCACCTTTCCTTTTTTCACAACCCGATACGGCGTTTCGATAAATCCGTAATCGTTTATTCGGGCGTGAACACATAGTGACGAAATCAGCCCAATATTCGGCCCTTCCGGCGTTTCAATCGGACAAAGACGACCATAATGTGTGTAGTGGACGTCACGTACCTCGAATCCGGCGCGTTCTCGGGTAAGACCACCCGGGCCCAGCGCAGACATACGACGCTTGTGCGTCAACTCAGCCAGCGGATTCGTCTGATCCATGAACTGGCTCAGCTGGTTGGTCCCGAAAAACGTGTTAATCACACTCGAAACAGTGCGAGCGTTAACCAGATCCTGGGGAGTGAATTTGTCTGCATCACGCAGGTTCATGCGTTCCTTGATGGTACGCGCCATGCGAGCCAGCCCGAGTGAAAACTGCGACGAAAGCTGCTCACCAACCGAGCGTACGCGACGGTTGCCCAGGTGATCAATATCGTCGACGTTACTCTTGCCATTCTGCAGACTGATGAGCTCAGTAATGATGGCGATAATATCACTCCGAGAGAGCGTCAAGAGGCTCATATCCTCATTCAGACGCAAGCGCGAGTTGATTCGGTACCGGCCAACTTCACCCAGGTCATACCGCTTGTCGCTGAAGAACAAGCGCTCCAGAACTCCGCGGGCTGTCTCGATATCGGGAGCTTCTGTCCCACGAAGCTGCATATAGAGATACTCGAGAGCCTCCTTTTCGGAATGCGTCGGATCTTTCTTGAGCGTGTTGAGCAGCGTTGTCTTATCGAGATCGTCGCCATCGGTTGATTCGCGCACGAGGTGAATCTGATAAACTTCTGCCTCGAGAAGTTTTTCGTGATCCTCTTCCGTCAGTTCGTGCTGCGCTGGCAGGACGATTTCTCTCTCAATGCGCTGTTCTATCACCTCGCCGGTATCTTCGTCCACGATTTCTGTCATTCGCTCGATAGAAACGGTCGCGGCCAGCCTGCGCTCGACAACTTTTTTGAACGCAGCCTTCGTCTTGCAAGAAACAGTATCGGCCAGATCAAAGAGCTTGACGATCTCTTCGTTGGAAGAATATCCCAGCGCACGCAGCAGGGTCGTCACAGGAAGTTTCTTCTTGCGGTCAATGTATGCCCACATCATGTTTCCGACGTCGGTCGAAAATTCAATCCAGGAACCCCTGAAAGGAATTACACGAGCGGAGTAGAGCGACGTGCCATTGGGATGGACGCTCTGACCAAAGAATACGCCCGGGCTTCGATGCAGCTGTGACACCACAACCCGTTCGGCTCCATTGATGACGAACGTTCCCCTTTCGGTCATGAACGGCAGATTACCAAGGTAAACTTCCTGCTCAATGGCCTCTTCCGTTTCATCCTCATCCTCATCTTCCTTGCTGGACAGACGAAGCTTGGCCTTAAGGGGAACCGAGTATGAGAGACCCTGAGCGATGCATTCTTGAACAGAATGCTTGGGCGCATCCAGGTTGAACTGGATGAATTCAAGGGTGTACCGCTCTCTGCTGTCATGTATCGGAAAGTGTTCATTGAACACTCCCTGGAGACCCACATTTTCCCGCTCTTCAGCTGGGATATGATCTTGAATGAAGTCGTGGAAGGACTTCAGTTGGACGTCCAAAAAGTCTGGATAGTCCCGAATTGTCTTGATGCGCGCGAACGTGGAGCGCACGGTTTGACTCTTGACGTTGGGCATAGTCTGGTCAGCTACCGTTTAGGAATGTGGAAAGCCTTGCGGCCATTATGACGACCTACTGAGAATCGCCGAAAGCCGGCCCCGTAAATCGGGGCCGGCCAGGTCATTCGGCGTCAGTTCTGGTGGAACTGCACGATAGCACTCTTACTTGAGTTCTACGTTAGCTCCGGCACCTTCGAGTCTGGTCTTGAGTTCTTCTGCCTCGTCTTTACTGGCAGCCTCTTTAATGACTGACGGGGCAGTGTCAACCATTTCCTTGGCTTCTTTCAGACCCAGACCGGTTATCGCGCGGACTTCCTTGATCACGTTGATTTTCTTCTCGCCAGGAGAATTCAGTACAACGTCAAATTCAGTCTGCTCTTCAACAGCCGCGGCGCCGTCGCCACCTGCCGGTCCTGCAATTGCAACAGCTGCTGCTGCTGGCTTGATGCCATACTCATCTTCGAGAAGCTGAGCAAGTTCGTTAGCTTCCTTGATCGTGAGACCGACCAGGGACTCTGCTATTTTATTGATATCTGCCATTCTTTTGTTTTTTTCTGGTGTTCCTGCAGCGGTCTGTGCCATTTCGGGCTCGGCTGCACATTAAGGGTTTCAGATTCCGTTCCCGGTTTCCGCCCGGACAACTGCATCCGGGTGAAGCGACAGCCAATTAAGCTTCCGCTCTTTCGGCTATCGTTTTGATGGCTCCCACGAGGTTGCCACCTTGCGCCTGCAAACCACTGACAATATTTGACATCGGTGCCTGCAGCAAACTGATAATATCTCCAATGAGCTCGTTCTTGGACTTCAAGCTGGCGAGCACTTCAAGAGCATCTGCGTGGTAAACCGCGCCTTCGACGTGGGCACCCTTCAACTCTGGAAGCTCGCTCTTCGCGTCGACGAGGTATTTCTTGATCACACGACCCGGTGCAGACGGCTCAGCGGAGAACGCCACCGCCGTAGGCCCGTGAAGCTGATCATACAGCTCATCGTATCCGCCGATGCGTTCCATCGCCAGGCGAAGCATCGTGTTTTTGATAACCTTGTAATCCACACCCGCTTCGCGAAATTTGCCCCGAAGCTCGGTTGCCTGATCTACTGTCAGGCCGGAAAAATTGGTGAGATAGATGGTAGGCGTCTGCTCGAGCTTCTCAACGATCTGATCGACAGTCGCCTCCTTCTGTGTTCTTGTCATTGCCATAATTTGACTCAGTCTCTTTTCAGGCTGTTTATTGTGTCCCTTTCGGACGGTTCAAAAGGGCCACTCAGCGGAGCTCTCCAAGCACTTCACTCCGATCCATGGCAATTCCAGGGCCCATGGTCGTCGAGACGGTGATGGAGCGCATGTAGGTGCCTTTGGCGGCTGCCGGCCGCAAACGTAAAATTTCTCTCAGAAAAGCTTCCGCGTTTTCTGTCAGCTGTTCAGCTGAAAAAGAAGATTTTCCGATGGCCGTGTGCATGATGCCCGCCTTGTCCACGCGAAAATCAATCTTCCCAGCCTTCACTTCCTTGATCGCTGCAGCGAGGTCCATCGTGACCGTGCCACTTTTCGGGTTCGGCATGAGACCGCGTGGACCCAGAACACGACCGAGCCGTCCTACCACTGCCATTACGTCGGGCGTGGCGATGACGACATCAAAATCGGTCCATCCCTGTTTCTGGATCTTTGTTGCCAGGTCGTCCAGGCCTACATGATCCGCACCTGCATCGCGGGCTTCTTGTTGTTTGCCTTCGTTCGCGAGTACGAGCACGCGAACGTCCCTACCCGTTCCATGTGGAAGCGCGACTGTTCCTCGGACCATCTGGTCGGCGTGACGGGGATCTACACCCAGTCTAACGTCGAGGTCGACGGACTCGTCGAACTTTGCCGTAGCGGTCTGCTTGAGAAGATCTATCGCGGTGCCTACACCGATAGGGCCATCAGCTTGCTCAATGAGCTCGACTGCGGCACGATAGCGTTTTCCTTTCTTGGCCATAGTTAACAAAATCTATGCGGTACAAATGCCCGTGTTTTGAAGAACGAGCTCCCGCAGGTTGTGGAAAAGCTCCAGACAGTTCGGGCAGTCGCCCGATTGCTGAAGCTGATCAATTAGCAGCTGGTGCGCCCTTGACTTTAATACCCATCGAGCGGGCAGTACCGGCGATCATGCGAGCGCCCTGGTCAAGGTCAAATGCGTTGAGATCCTGCATCTTCTGTTCTGCAATATCTCTACACTGATTCCAGGTGACGGAGCCAACATTCTCTCGAAGCGGATCTGCCGCACCGGATTTAATCTTTGCTGCGTTCTTGAGAAGCACAGCAGCCGGAGGGCTCTTGACGATGAAGGTGAAAGACTTATCTGCGTAGACGGTGATGACTACCGGAAGAATAAGTCCCATTCTGTCCTGTGTATTTGCGTTGAACGCCTTGCAGAACTCCATGATATTGACGCCTTTCTGACCAAGTGCCGGGCCAATTGGTGGAGCAGGACTAGCCTGACCGGCCCGAATCTGAAGCTTGATGTAGCCGTCGATCTTTTTTGCCATACATAATTGCGGTTCAAACGCCGATTTTCACCGGCTCCCGCCATCGTTTAAGTGCTAAAATGCGTAAGCCGACTACCTACATCTTGCGTATACGCTTGTTCCCCCGAATAAGCGTTCATACGTGAAATTGCGACGAAGCTCCTGAAGAAGATCTTAGTCTTCGCGTTCGACCTGCAGGTAGTCCAATTCGAGTGGAGTTTTCCGTCCAAAAATCGATACCATCACCCTGACTTTCATCTTGTCGGGATAGACCTCTTCGACCGTTCCGTTGAAATTATTGAACGGCCCGTCTATCACTTTCACGGCATCGCCATCCTTGAATGGAATTTCCGGTTGCTCTCCGATTTCGCGGACTTCGTCGAGCTTGCCGAGAATACGATTCACTTCTTCTGGCCGAAGCGGTGATGGTTCGTCTCCAGTGGTCAAGAATCCGACTACAGAAGGAACCCCCAGGATAACATGTTTCAGCTGCTTGTCTAGTAGAGCATTCAGCAGGATATAGCCTGGAAAGAAATTCTTCTCTCGGGTACGTTTTTTACCCCCGCGCATTTCGAATACCGTCTCTGTTGGAATCATGATATCCGGCAGCTTTTCCATCATGCCGAGACGTTCCAATTCTGATTCGAGGTACTCCTTGACCTTCTTCTCGTGACCCGAAAACGTACGCAGGACGTACCATTTGTGGATCTTTTTAATTTTTGAGGTCTCCATTGGATCTCCAATTCGTGGGATAACCGTGCAGTGAAAGCAACTAGTTGTAAATGACTTCCAATACCGTACTGATTATCCGGTCCGTTCCGAAAATGAAGAGCGAAATCATGATGGAAGCAATGATTGTGACCACCGTATTGCTGATCAGTTCCTTCTGGGAGGGCCAGGTGACCTTGCGCATCTCCTTGCCAACTTCCTCCATGTAATTTCCTATTCCTAACATATCACACCTACTCTTTCTTCTGACTCTTTATTCTGACTCTTTATTCTGAAATCTCTTGTTGAGGATCGAGTCTCTCAATCCGCTCGCCTGTTGCACGGGCGGCAGGACTCGAACCTGCAGCCTGCGGTTTTGGAGACCGCTGCTCTGCCAATTGAGCTACGCCCGTGTACTGCCCGGCACATCACCACCGTGGTTGACCAGTCAGTCATCCACTTGCTTGCGCCGCAGTCCAATTCTCTCAGTCGAGAATCTTGGAGACGACACCGGCTCCAACCGTGCGTCCACCCTCGCGGATGGCGAAACGAAGACCCGCCTCCATGGCAACAGGCACAATCAGGTTTGCAGTAAACTGTGTGTTGTCACCAGGCATGATCATCTCTACGCTTTCGGGGAGCTCAATGTCACCGGTCACGTCCGTGGTACGGAAGTAAAACTGGGGACGATAGCCCTTGAAGAATGGCGTATGGCGCCCACCCTCGTCTTTCGAGAGGATGTACACTTCGCACTCAAATGCTTTATGTGGGGTCACCGAGCCTGGCTTGACGAGCACCATGCCGCGCTCCACTTCGTCTTTCTTCGTGCCACGAAGAAGAATACCTGCGTTGTCACCCGCTTCGGCGCGGTCGAGCAGCTTGCGAAACATCTCAATGCCCGTAACCGTCGTCGTCTGCTTCTCTTCCTGCATGCCGATGATGTCGATCGTGTCGCCCACCTTCAGGATGCCACGCTCCACACGACCCGTTACCACCGTTCCACGGCCCGTGATCGAAAACACGTCTTCGATGGGCATCAGGAAGGGCTTCTCGTGATCGCGATCGGGTGTCGGAATGTAGGTGTCAACCGCATTCATGAGCTCCATGATCTTCTCTTCCCAGGCTTCCTCTCCATTGAGAGCGCCAAGGGCCGAGCCCATCACGATCGGAATGTCGTCGCCAGGAAACTCGTACATGTCCAAGAGCTCACGCACTTCCATCTCAACGAGCTCAAGCAGCTCGTCGTCATCGACGAGGTCAACCTTGTTCATGAACACCACGATGTAGGGCACACCCACCTGACGAGCCAGCAGGATGTGCTCGCGCGTCTGGGGCATCGGACCGTCGGTGGCCGCAACCACCAGGATGGCGCCGTCCATCTGAGCCGCACCCGTGACCATGTTCTTCACATAGTCGGCGTGACCCGGACAGTCCACGTGGGCATAGTGACGCGCTTCCGTCTCATACTCGACGTGAGCCGTCGCAATCGTGATTCCACGCTCGCGCTCTTCGGGAGCATTGTCAATCGAATCAAACGAACTGATCTCATTGCCTTCTACGTGCTTGGCCAGTACCGTCGTGATGGCTGCCGTCAGTGTCGTCTTGCCGTGGTCAACGTGACCAATCGTACCGACGTTCACGTGAGGTTTATTGCGCTGGAATTTCTCCTTTGCCATGTTTTCTTACCTACAGGTGTCTCGTTAGAACTCGCAGTAAATCTACACCGAAAATAACAGTTGTAAATCTACGAATGGTTAAAATTCTTGGGGTCATGATGTTCTCCGGCGAGTGAATCACCGAAATTTACACTGTTCGATTGGCAGATGTGGCCGCGCTGTTCACTGCGGGGTCGTACCGGCCCAATTCGCACCGTGTCAGAGCCTCTTCCCGGAATCGAACCGGGGACCCCTTCCTTACCATGGAAGTGCTCTACCGCTGAGCTAAAGAGGCGCTGCGCTGGGTCCCTCGATCCTGTCCGTTAAGCCAGGCTTTAGAGCGGGAGACGAGATTCGAACTCGCGACCCTCAGCTTGGAAGGCTGATGCTCTACCAACTGAGCTACTCCCGCTTACGCAGCAACGCACCGATCGAATCCTGCGGCTTCCAGGAACCATCCCAAGAACCATGGTACTCGATCAGTACGCATTGTGGACGGGGGAGGATTCGAACCTCCGAAGTCGAAAGACACTGGATTTACAGTCCAGCCCGGTTGACCGCTTCGGTACCCGTCCAATATGTATGTTTCTACCGAAGTCCGATCACTTATCTCGCGAGTCAGACGCCGATGGAGCTGGCAGAGGGACTCGAACCCCCGACCTGCTGATTACAAATCAGCTGCTCTACCAACTGAGCTATGCCAGCGTAGGCCCAACCCGCGTTTTTGGCCAGACCCGAAATTTACGCTGACCTCCGACGCATGTCAACCATGCAAGCCGTAAAGGATCCGTGAAACCGGCCTTCACTCAGAGGTACGTTATTGACGGCTTTTTCGGTATCGCAGCAACTGAACGACCACAACAATCAGAATGAAAACCGTTACAATGAGGCCGTAGGTGCGCAAATAGCCGTCTACCACTTCCCAGTTTTCTCCGACAAACACCCCGAGCCAGGTCAAAAGAGCGCACCATACCAACGCGCTGACGGAACTCCATAAAACCGTTTTTGACACCGGCATGTGGGCCATACCGACCGTCAGTGATATCACAGAACGAAGCCCACTCAGGAAACGGTTGGCAGCGATGAGTGAAAATCCCCGTTTCTTGAGCTTCTCACGCGCATGCTCGATGCGCCTCCGGGGGAGCCAGCGGTAGCGATCATCTTCCAGCAGGCCCCTCCCAATTTTGTGTCCGATCGCATACATGGACATGAACCCCAGGCTCCCTCCAATCGTCGCGAGCAGAATGACCATCCACGGATCCAAAATCCCAATACCCGCCATGTATCCCCCAAACACCACAATCATATCGCCTGGGATCGGGGGGATGACGTTTTCCAGATAGGCAATCGCCAGAATGGTGCCATACGCCCACAACGGGGGGAGCTCAGCCATCCACTCTATGAGTTCTGCAAGAAAATCTCCCATCTATGCGTTGGTTTCTGCTTTTTGGATCAAGCAGACGGCGTACGCAGCAATTCCTTCGCCGATCCCGACAAATCCCAGCCGTTCGGTCGTGGTGGCTTTGACAGACACTTCGCCAATTTCGATCGAAAGTGCCCGGGCTATAACCGACCGCATCTGATCGGTAAATCCTTGCATACGGGGAGCCTCTGCCGCGATGGTTGCATCGACATTGACCACGGTGTACCCGCGTTGCTCCAGCATTTGGTGCACATTCTCCAGCAATGATGCCGAATTCGCTCCTTCGAACGCAGGATCCGTATCTGGAAAGTGGGTGCCGATATCTCCCAGAGCCGCCGCCCCCAGCAACGCATCGGAGATTGCATGCAGTAGCACATCTGCGTCAGAGTGTCCAACAAGACCTTTTTCAAAAGGAATTGTGACGCCACCCAACACAAGAGGTCGCCCCTCTACCAGACGATGAACATCATATCCGAAACCAACTCTCATATGATTATTTCGTCTCCTGTCCGACGATCTGTTCGCGTTCTTCTTCTTCAAGAATGGCTTGCCACTGGTCCCAGTATCTGAGGGCCAGTTCCCAGTCCTGTTGTGTGGTGATTTTGATATTCAGCGAACACCCCGCGACGGGAAATACATCGTGCCCGAGATTTTGTACCAGAAGGACGTCATCCGTGGCCTCGGTATCATTTTCAATCGCTTTTTCGTGCGCCTCCTTGAGCCAATCTGGTCTGAATCCCTGTGGGGTCTGTATACGAACCAGTTCTTCCCGAGGAACGGTCTCCCCAAAAGAAATGTCCCCGCTTTCGGGCAGAACGATTTTTCGCACGGTATCTGTCATGGGCATCGCGAGTGAGGCCGCTCCCAGACGTTTGACGGTCTTGATCACAGCCGTCACGCTCGATATTCGCACGAATGGTCGCACGGCATCGTGAACGAGAACAACATCAACTTCTTTCGGCAGGACGGACAGCGCCGCACGAACAGATGCCTGCCTGGATTCACCCCCTTCGACCACATCGAACAGTTTACTTATGCCGACACTCCGAAGTTCGTAGCCCAACGGCACGACGGCTTCCTCAGGAGTGGCGACAATGATGTGGTCGACGAGATCATGCCGTTCAAAAACGAGGAGAGTCTGAACGAGGACCGATTTTCCGCCCAGCACTCTGAATTGTTTTCGATGTCCGCCAAGTCGCGTACCCTGGCCCGCGGCCGGAATAATGACTGCAACCTGTCCGGATGGGTTCATAACGCTGCTGAAACTTCTATAATCGCCAATTCAGGTGGCCCGACCAGGAGGCCAAACGACTAGTTAGAGAATCAGCATCGCGTCTCCAAAGGAAAACAACCGATACTTATCCTTTTTCGCCGTTTTGTAGGCCTCGATCATGAAATCATAGCCGGCAAAGGCGGCTACAAGCATCATGAGGGTGCTTCTGGGCATGTGGAAATTGGTGATCAGGCGCTCGGTGATGTGAAAATCATACTGCGGATAGATGAATTTATCTGTCCAGCCGATGTTGGCTTTCAGCGTGTATGCAGCCGAGAGACTCGACTCAATTGCCCTGACGACGGTTGTACCGACGGCCGTTATCGTATTGGTCGGAGACTTCAGCGCGATGTTCGAGCGTTCGGCGACCGCCGGAGTAACGTGGTAGAACTCTGAATCCATCCGATGTTTGGTGAGATCTTCTACTTCGACCGGTCGAAACGTACCAAGGCCAATGTGGAGCGTGACAGGAAGAATGTCGACTCCTTTGTTTTTCAGCTGATTCACGAGAGGCGTCGTGAAATGCAGCCCGGCCGTTGGAGCCGCCACCGCGCCGCGCTCTTCGGCAAACAGAGTTTGGTACCGATCCTTGTCCTCTGGCTCGACGTCCCTCTTCAAATATGGTGGAATGGGCGTTTCGCCTATCTCATCGATCTTGGCGTACAGATCATCATTGGATCCCTCAAATACAAAACGAATCGTTCGGCCCCGTGAGGTCGTGTTGTCGATCACCTCTGCGATCAGGCCGTTTTCGAAGTAGAGCTTATTTCCGATCCGAATTTTTCGAGCAGGGTCGACGATCACGTCCCACAGGCGGCTCTCAGGATTCAATTCCCGAAGAAGAAAGACCTCGATACGAGCACCTGTTTTTTCTTTATTTCCGAAGAGTCGAGCTGGAAAAACCTTCGTGTTGTTGACCAGCATGACGTCGCCCTTGGTAAAATAATCTGGCAGGTCGCTGAATTTTTTGTGTTCAATCGTCTGTTCCGCACGATTGAGCACCATCAGGCGAGACGAGTCTCGGGGTTCGACCGGGTATTTGGCGACAAGGTTTTTCGGATATTCGTACTCGAAAGAAGTGAGCTTCATGCGGGCCTTACAGGGCTTGATTCGAAATGGGTGTTCGCCTGATTTGTCAGCTGCAGAGGGCAGTCATATAGTGGGTTGACAAATCGACGCAAAGACCGCAAATATAAGCCCATTTCTGCCTGACTCAAAACGAACATCCTGTTGAGTCGGGCGGTCTCCAAATGATTTCACCTCCAAGCGCCGCGGCGATCCCCGGCCCAGATAGCTGTCTCGGCCACCTGGGACTTGAAAGTGGACTTGAACGAGGAAAACGGCATAGGTACTATGTATTCGTGCGACAGATACTTCTGATCATATTGCCAGTCGTGCTGATTGCCGCTTGCGACCACGGGCTTCAGCCGCCTGCGGACGCTGGCATCGGCAGGATACAGGGATCGATTACCTACATCGGCAATTGGCCGCCCGAGACCGAATTAAACGATCTGAGATTCGTGGCTATGCGTTTCGTGCCAACCGACACCGCAGACTTTTCTCGGCTGAACGAAATGGAAATCAGCGCGGGTCTGACAACCAATGTCGAATCCGGTGTGTTCGCGATCAACAGCGCACAAGTGGGTACATATTTCTACTCCGGGATCGCTCAGCAATTCGAAGACAATCTCTTTTCGTGGCGCCCGGTCGGACTGTACACAGCCAATGGCGGTATTTTTTCGGTATCCAGGGGCGAAACGGTTGCTCTTTCGATCGTGGTGGACTTTCAGGATTTACCCATCTTCCCGCCTCAGTGATGCTCCGGATGTCGACATACCTGCTTTCCATGATGATGACTGTCCCTCTTCTTGCGCAGTCTGTCACTGGAATAGTGACCGGTGAAGACGGCCTTCCGATTTCAGGTGCAAACGTAATCGTCGAAGGCACGAGCATTGGTGTGGCTTCGAATCTGGGAGGACGCTATCTGCTCGAGACATCCATTACGGGCTCGGTTGTCTTGACGTTTTCTGCGGTCGGCTTCTTTCGCGAGCAGCGAGTCCTACGATTGAGTACCGGGACCGAAGTAGAGCTGGATGTCGAGCTGCGGGAAAAGGTACTTCTTGCCGACGAAGTTGTCGTCACTGCCTCGAGACGAGAGCAGCCGTTGCTCTCCGTGCCGGTCAGCATTTCGGTCCTGTCGGCTGAAGATCTGACTCGTCGAAATACCATTATTCTGGATGATGCCCTGAAAACGGTTTCGGGCGTCCACATTCTGGGAAATCAAATCAACATCAGAGGGTCAAGCGGCTTTGCGTATAACACAGGAAGTCGCGTGCTGTTGATGTTGGACGGGATGCCTCTTCTCACTCCCGACTCGGACGGGATACCCCTGGAGGCGCTTCCCACCTCGGAGATTGACCGGGTGGAGGTACTCAAAGGACCCGGATCGGCTCTTTATGGGAGCGGCGCCCTGGGCGGGGTTATCAACGTCATCACCCGAGATCTGCCAGATGAACCCACGACCACCGTTCGATCCTTCGCGGGTTCATGGGATCCGGTAAGACACAAGGTCTGGCGTGATGGCTGGAAACATGGGGACGAGTATCGCCCTTTCTGGGGCGTGGCATTGTCTCATGCGGAGCGGAGTTCACCCACATTCGGATGGTGGACCAGCGCCACCTTTCGACGCGACGCTGGATTCACCGCGCTCTCCGGGCGAGATGTTTTCCATGGATTTGCCAAAACGATCTGGAGGCCAAAGCCTTCGTACAAACTGGATGTGCTCGTCGGCCTGATGGCCAGGCAACGGGACAATTTTATTTTCTGGAAGTCGGCAAGAGACGTTCTGAATCCGGGCCGTGTGACGTTCGGGGAGGAGGAGATCGACCCTGATAGCACACCAAACGGTGCTCCCGATGATTTTGTCAGGCAGATAACGCTCCTACCGGTGTTCACGCACTTTGTGGGATCGAGCCTCTTCTATGAAATAAAACTTCGAGCGTTCGGCACCTTGGTCCAACCTCTCGACGACCAGACAGGAGATCGAAAAAAATTATCCGAAGGCACCGTCGGGGCTCGATACGGTGGGGAATTCCAGGGAAATTGGATTCCAAGCCCTACTCGGCGCGTGGTGATTGGATTTTCAAGGGATGCCATCACGACGAGAAGCAGCTTTTTCGTAACTGGCGACGGGGATGAGCTCGGGGGTCAGCCGGAGATCGCGGTGTTCGCCCATATTGAAGAACAGCTGACCAATACCATCCATCTGGTGGGAGGACTCCGATACGATCAATATCAAATCGATTCCTCTGAAAAGGAGTCGAGCCTGAGCCCGAAAATCAGTATGGCCTATGAATGGTTTCCAAACAACATCATTCGTGTCGCCTGGGGATATGGATTTCGGGTGCCCTCGTTCGCCGAGCGATTTACTGACAATCGGGATTATCTGCCCATCGTCAGAAACCTGGAACTCAAACCCGAGCGCAGTCAGAGCTTCGAATTGGGGGTCAGGGGGATTGGAGCCCTGGGCAGACTTGGCTCGATGTCATGGGACCTGTCGGCATTTCGGAACACGTATCAGAATTTTATCGAACCTCGCCTGGTCATCGCCGAACAGGCATTCCAGTTCATCAATCTCGATGAGAGGAGCGTCATCGGTTCAGAAACGCAGCTGAAGTGGCAGTCCAGCTCGGGGAAAGTGGCTGCTTCTGCGGGCTACACGTTCCTCTCGACCCAAGAGAAGAGCTCTGGAGATGAACTTCCGTTTCGCCCACGCCATCACTTCGTCGGCACCCTGGAAATGGCGGTGTTCGGACCCATTCGAGCCGGCGCAGATTTTAGATATACCTCTGAGCCTGAACGCGTAGAAACCGATTTTGCGCGATTTGTGACCGACGCCGAAATAATGGTAGACACGCGGGTTCTTGATCTTCGGCTCTCGACCGAGCATGGGCCCCTGAAATTAGCGGTGCTGATCAATAATGTGCTCGAGTACCACTATGTCGATAGACCGGCCCTGTTGGGTCAGCCGCGAAAATTTACCGCACAGGTGACGTGGACAAGGTAATAGCGTCGTAGGCGAGAGTGCTCACCACCCCATTCTTTCCGCCAGGGCTGTGATGTGGCGAACGTGGTGCAGACTATGCCAGGCGTATATCTGAAGCACGACATCCAGATTCATCTCGCCATCCTCCGGGTGCAGGATGATTCGAGCAAACTCCTCCGGCGCCATAGCATTCAGCATCGCTACCCATCTCAAGTGCAAGCCCTCCACAAGATCCAGCGACACGCTTACGGATACGTCCGAAGAATCAGCCAGCCTTGCCCACGCGTCCTGATCATAGGCGGTGATACGAGGTCTGTCCTCGGTCAAACCGAGACGAAACCGGATGTACGCGTTGCAGTGGCTGTCAAACAGATGGTGCACCAATTGTCGTACGGTCCATCCACCCTCTCGGTACGGGGTATTCAACTGATCGTCCGACAGGTCTTCGACCACCGCTCTAAGCCTATCAGAGCAGTTCGAAATCGTCGAAATGAATGCCCGACGCTCGTCATGTGAAGTAATCCTAACGAGAGACAAACGACCGGTGGGATATCGAAGGGTATCCAGATCAGGCATATTCTAGAATGGTTTTAGGACGCCCATAGCGGCGGCGAGTACGATAAGAATGGCGGTGATGTACCAGCCCAGACCCGCATCGAAACGTTTTGAAAGAGTAGGAAAGGCTCCAAGCAGCAGCCACAACGTAACTTTTACCCAGATCCACACTGGCCATGGAAATCCGATCGAGAGTCGAGTCAACATTCCGAAGCCCGCCAGCAGAAGCAGAAACAGTCCGAGTCCATGAAAAACGAGCAGGATCCTGGGTCGACTGTCTACTGAAGCTTGTCGCTGGGCGATCATTCCTCCGAGGGAGAGCGTCAGGAGGACCAGGCCGGCGACGTGCAGAACGAGATAAAATGTGTGTGGCATGTCAGGGTGCATTATTGATGGGAGGGCAAAGTTACCTCACCCAGGGGTGAAGTATCTGAGCCCGATCGAGTTCCGGGTTGCCGAGTGTCTGAACATATTCTTCTCGGCTGGACGCATTCATTCAATGGGTGGCCGCTTCAGATGAAATTGGGTTCGGCTCTGGTAGAGCGCAGCGAGTGAGAGCGCCGCCTCATCCTCGTAGAGGCCACCGACTATGGTGAAAGAAGCTGGATTTCGCCTGGCGGCGACGGGAGAGTCATCCACCGCTGAAAAGTGATTGGGTAAGGTCACCGAAGGGTGCCCTGTCAGATTGGTGATTCCCAGACCCGCGTTCCCGAAGGACGGCATCACGAGGACGTCGATGGCGGCGAACATGTCGTTCATAGCCTGCATCAGTACAGTCCGGGCGCGGCTCGCATTTACATATTCCACAGCGGGCGTAAGCCTGGCCCTTCGAAACGAGTCCGGCCAGGCGCCTCGGTTCTGCTGAACCAGCAGATCATCTTCGCCACTGAGCGTGAGCTGATCGAAAGCCGCAGCAGCCTCAACATATAGCATCCTGAGTATGGGCGATGAATCGATTTCTGGAAAGGCAACCGGTTTCAGGGCGATTCCCGCGCGTCGAAAAACCTGCAGAACCGCCTTATCCTCATCATCTTCGAACTCGTCGGCAAGATAGCCGACCCTCAAGTCGCGAACATCCCTGCCCGCAGGCCACGAAAAAGGGGTGGTGACGGTTGTCGGGTCATTGGAATCGTGTCCATGAATCGCACCGAAGACGAGGGCGCAACACTCGGCGCTTCTGCACATGGGGCCCAGCTTGTCCATCGACCAACTCAACGTCATGGCACCCACGCGGCTGACCCTTCCAAATGTTGGCCGGAGTCCGGTCACGCCGTTTCTGTTCGAGGGCGATACAATGGACCCGAGCGTTTCCGAGCCCATGGCAAATCCTGCCAGTCCTGCGGCAACCGCTGCTCCGGGCCCGGCAGAAGAGCCGCTCGATCCCCGCTCGATCTTCCATGGGTTTTTGGTCTTCCCTCCGTACCAGACGTCACCCCTGGCCAGCGCTCCGAGTGTCAGCTTTGCAACCAGGACGGCACCCGCTTCATCGAGGCGCTGAACAACCTCGGCGTCTCGATCGATTTGTTGATCCTTGTAAGGCATGGCTCCCCAGGTCGTGGGATAACCCTGGACTGCAAGCAAATCCTTGGCGCCCCACGGGATACCGTGTAGAGGTCCCCTCCAGTGACCCGCGTCCAATTCGGCGTCTGCTGCGCGCGCCTGTCGACGCGCGCGTTCCTCGGTGAGCGTGATGACACACTCCAGGAGAGGCCCATACTTCCTGAGCCTGCTCAGCGACAGCTCGGTCAGATATACAGAGGTCACCTGCCGAGATTTCAACAGTGCCGATAACTCGGCCACCGGCATGAACGCAAGATCTTCGTCTGAAGCCGTTCTGATGTTCTCGTCAGGCCGCCATTCGAGAGATGACTTGCCGTCGAGCCGCGGTGCGGTTTTACCACCTATCTGTGGATCGAAAACCAACGATGGAATAACGTGATTGGGCAGCTTCAAATCGCGAATAGCCTGATAATTTTCCCTCGACCCTTTCAGACCTTCAAGCATGAGCTCCCGCTCTTCGTCTGAAAATGCGAGTCCGGCCAGCTTTTCAGCGCTTTTGATGACATCGACCGTTATTTCATCGGCCTCAAGCGCCTTCACATACAGAATCCCGGGGAAAATAGTAGATGCGGTGCCGAGGGCAGCGGCTGATTCAAGAAACGAGCGGCGGGAGACGGAAGACATGGCGCTGTCAGAGATGGTTAACTGAGAAACAAGTGGGTATCGAGGGAAGGCGGATGCCCGGTCAATGTAGCACTCTAACCGACCGCGATAAAGCTACTGTTCGCGCTCGGTCTTGAAGCCTCTTATTCCGATCTCGCCAATCGACTCACTGCCCTCGAAGGGCGCCCAGAAAAGTCCTTCATTATCGCCTGTCAATAGAGACTGCGCTTCAATAGACCCTTCCACATCCTTCTCAAAGACAGATTCAAGACTCCGCAGAATCACGGTAAATCGGTAGTGCAAACCAAAATCATTATTGTTGACAATCTTCAGCACAACACCCTCCTGGCCTCCTTCCTTCTCGGGAAAGAAAATGTACTCGATGAGTACGCCATCCAAGGCTAAAACGGGCTTCCACGCCCAGTCTGTGGGTGTTGTCACCTTCCGGGCCTCCTGAGCCTGAACCGAGACGGGAATACACAGACCGGCGATGAGCGCAAGACTAACCCAGCTGAGACCGCACAGCGCTCGCGACGTTTTCCGCGGTGATCCCAAAATGCTCGAACAGAGCCTCAGCGGGTGCTGAAGCACCGAAGTGATCCAATCCGATGGAGCGGCCTGTGGGTCCAACGTATCGCTCCCACCCCATCGTGATGCCGGCCTCGACGGAGACGCGAACGCTGACGGAAGGCGGAAGAACAGATTCCCGATATGATGCTTCTTGCTGTTCAAAGATTTCCCATGATGGCATGGAGACCACGCGAACCTTTAGACCCTCCTCGGCCAGCTGAGTTGCTGCCCGGACCCCAACTTCAACTTCGCTACCCGTCGCAATGATTAGTGCGTCAGGTGCTCCCTCTGAATCCCGGATGATGTAGGCCCCTTTTCGAACATGAGCGACCACATCCGATACATTTGCATTCATCGTGGGCAGATTTTGCCTCGAAAGCCCCAGTAGCGTCGGCCCCGTCTTATTCTCGAGGGCAGCAATCCACGCCCCAGCAGTTTCCGGCCCATCACATGGTCGGATGAACGTGCAGTTCGGAATGGCGCGCAGTGTCATGAAGTGTTCGATCGGCTGATGCGTTGGTCCATCTTCACCAAGTCCAATCGAATCGTGGGTGAACACGTACGTGACGGGTTGACTCATCAACGCGCTCAATCGAATCGCCGGACGCATATAGTCCGAAAATATCAGAAATGTCCCGCAATACGTTCTCAGACCTCCATGCAACTCCATTCCGTTGCAAATTGAGGCCATTGCATGTTCGCGAACCCCGAAGTAGAAATAACTTCCCGAAGGATTATCCGCCTGAAAGTCCCGTCTCCCCGGGATATCCGTCTTGTTGGATCCAGTGAGATCAGCCGACCCGCCGATCAAGTTGGGCATTTCGAGATCGAGTGCAGCCAGAACCTTGCCGTTCGCACTTCGAGTGGCGATACTCGATCCTTCTTCAAAGGCGGGCATCAACGAAGTCAGATCTTCGGGTAGATCTCCCCGATTCCATCGTTCCCACTGCTCAGCCAGATCGGGATACTCTGCCTCATAATCCCGCATCATGTCTTCCCAGGCTTCCCTCTTCTCCTGACCGCGCGTGGCAATCTCGCCCATGTGCTCACGGGCGTCGTCCGGCACATGAAAAGTGGGTTCCAGGGGCCAATCCAGGCCTTGTTTGGTCAGTTCTATCTCCGCCGCTCCGAGAGGTGAACCGTGTGAAGCAGCTGTTCCAGCTTTGTTTGGACTTCCATATCCGATGACCGTGTGAACGCGTATGAGCGTCGGCTTCCCGGTCTCGGCCCGAGCCTCGTTGATCGCCGCATCTATGGCCTCGACGTCGTTTCCGTCCTCTATCTCCAGCACCTGCCATCCATAGGCCTCAAATCTTCCCGTTACATCCTCCGTAAAGGACAGATCGGTCGATCCGTCGATGGTAATCTTGTTGCCATCATAGAGATACGTCAGCTTTCCCAGACCCAGATGTCCGGCCCATGACGCGGCCTCGTGCGAAATACCCTCCATCAGATCGCCATCGGAAACGATCGCCATGGTCTGGTGATCAACAACGCTAAACCCTGGTCGGTTGAAATGAGCGGCCAGGAAGATTTCCGCAATCGCCATTCCTATCCCGTTGGCGAAACCCTGACCAAGCGGCCCGGTCGTGGTTTCCACACCCGAGGTATGAAAATTTTCCGGATGACCCGGAGTGCGGCTTCCCCACTGCCTGAAATTCTTGATGTCATCGATCGACAGGTCGAATCCAGTAAGATGCAGAAGCCCGTAGAGAAGCATCGATCCGTGGCCTGCAGACAGAATGAAGCGATCACGATTGGGCCAGTCGGGCTCCGATGGATCGACGACCAGATGGCGGTGCCATGCCGCGTAGGCCATCGGCGCCGCTCCCATCGGCATACCCGGATGACCGGAGTTGGCTCGTTGAACGGCGTCTACCGCCAGAAATCGGAGCGTGTTTATCGAAAGTTGGGAAAGTGAGATGTCTAGTGTGGCAGCAAGTGCGTCGTTGAGCATCGACAATTTCAGATTTGGGCGATCAGGAAGGAGAGTTGGCGCAGGACGCCGCGAAAGCGAGCGCTTCATCGGGTCCTGGGTCCGCTGGACAAAAGTACAAAATCGACCGCCCGAAAAGCACCACGTCGGTCGGGCTTTTGTGCGCTTGTTAGTAACATTTTCGCTGGCCGAGACTCTTCTTCCGCACGCAGCCCGGCATTGGGTCTCCCAGCAACTCATCTCGCCTGAAAACGGCCTAACCCTCGGCGTTCTCGATAGCGATTCCCGAGATCAATTCGTTCATGCACTGCCGCGATTTAGATTCCGCGGTGATGAACCGGCCATTGATCATTACACTGGGAGTGCCCGTTACCCCGAGATCGGTAATCTCCTGACGACGATCAATGATCATCTTCTGATTCAGTCCGCGCTCCAATCGCTGCTTGAACTTGCCTGGTTCGATGCCAAGGCCTTGCGCCAGGACGACGATCTGGTCCATCGACATCCCACCCTCCCGACGATTGTCGTATTGGGCCTGAAGCATTTCGTAGTAGAGACCATCCTGACCGGCCACGTACAGCGCCTCAATTTGAATCAAGGAAATCCTCCATAGCACGAAGGGGATCATGAAAAATCTGGCATGTTGACCGCTGTCAGCTATTACCTGCTTCATGATCGGGTGAAGATTTTTACAGTGCTGGCAATTTGGATCGAAATATTCAATCACCGTCACGGAGGCATCGATATTTCCGAGGTACGGATCACTGATCGTGATCAGCGACATATAGTCTTCAACCCTCGCCATATCCTCGTTATAACCGCATTCCTCGACAAGTATCGGTTCCTGCTTCGACTGGATTAGGCTGCTGCCCGAAAGCAGCACTACCAGGACCAAAGGAGCAAAGACTATCCGCAGCTTCATAGGTCTTTCGCGTTGATTTTCTGGAGTTTCCAGACCCGATTGGAGCCAGTTCGAACAGGGTCGTGATTACATGGTACGCCATACCGTGAATACATTGGTAATGATCCGATTTTCGTCCGTTTCAAACGATTCTTTCATAGATTCTGAACCGTATACGAACAGGCTGCAGCCATGCAGGAAACCTTACAAACCGAGTTTGCCATCGATCTGATGATCACAGCGCTGATCATCATCGTGGCAATTCTCATTACCAATCTCGGACAGCGCATCGCGCGCGGATATTTCGATGATGCCGAACGCATTTATCGTTCGTCCAAATCAACGCGTCGATTTGTTGTTGTCATGACCCTCGCGGCTATCGCCATCTTGTGGTCACCGGGCCTTGGAGATCTGCTCACCGTCATGACGGTGATTGGCGCGGGTCTGGCGATTGCTCTGAGGGAAGTATTGCTCTCCATCAGCGGTTGGGCAAGGATTACGCTGCTCTCGTCCTTCAAGGAAGGAGACCGAATTGAAATCAATGGTCTTCGCGGCGATGTCATCGACGTCCGTGTGATGCGAACGACCCTGATGGAAATCGGCGGATGGGTCGATGCAGACCAGAGTACCGGGCGCATCGTCCACTTTCCCAATAGCTGGATCTTTCAGCACGCGCTCTACAACTACACACGGTCCTTCGGCTTCATCTGGAATGAACTACCCCTGACGCTGACTTTCCGGAGCAATTGGCGTGCAGCCCGGGACATCATGATGAAATACGGGGAGGAGTCGGCGGCGATCGTTGAGCAGCAGGCACGAAAGGAAATTCACCTCATTTCCAGAGAGTTTCTGATCCATTACGCCATCCTGACACCGTTCGTATACGTCCGCATTGTTCAGGACGGTGTCGAACTCACCCTTCGATATTTATGCGAAGCTCGAAAGAGGCGCGGGTCGGAGCACGCACTGTCGATGATGATTCTGGACGATATTCGCGTTCATCCCGAGATTGAGATCGCTCACCGCGTCCTGGCCACGCTTCCTCCCGCCGCCTCTCAGTTCGGGAGCATTCCGCCCAAAATGCCTCTTCCCTCGTCGAAGAAGTAATTTGCCTTGAGCAGAGAGTCACCCTATCTTTGCGATGTGAGGTTCGATGTGACACATACAGAGAGTGTTTGGACTACCCGGTGGTGGAACTCCCCCCACGGGTATGTGCCTGCTTAAAACAGAAAGTCAGCCGAGCTGATTCCATTCTGATTTGCACCGCCCGTTACGAATTGTGACGGGCTTTTTTGTTGATTATGGTTTCCTACGAAGAATTTTTAGGCCAAGTCGAAGCGGCCCGCGATAACGGCGCTGAGAGGATCATTGTGCCAATACACCGACGTCTGGGTGCAGACCTGCTGACGCCTGTCAGTGCGTTTTTCCAGTTAAGGGACGGAGCGCGCAAGCCATTCCTTTTCGAGTCGGTTGAAGGCGGAGAAGTGCTGGCGAGATACTCGTTTTTAGGGAGAAACCCGTATATGACGGTGCGAGCGGAAGGAGGGCGTACCTCCGTCGAACTGAGCGACGGCACGGTCGAAGAGCACGAGAGTTCCATATTCCGTGTTCTCTCTGAACTGCTGGAGGCCTACACCGAGGTAGAAACGTCAGACCTGCCTCGTTTGACCGGTGGCGCGGTTGGTTATTTCTCGTACGACTGCGTCCGGTTGATCGAAAAGATTCCGGACGACAATCCCAGCGATCTTGAAGTGCCAGATGCGCTCTGGTGCTTCTACGATACGATTGCGGCATTCGACCACGTCAAACACCAATTGGTGTTGATTGCCAGCGTTTTTATCACTGATCAGACTGACCTTCCAAGTGCGTATAAGGAAGCTGCCCAACGACTTAAGAACCTTGAAACTACGTTTTCCAGGCCCGTTCAGCCCGGTTCTGACAAGGTCGAATTGAAGGGGGATGTGGAATCCAATACAGCCCAGATCGAGTTCGAACGAGCCGTAGAGGCAGCGAAGAAGTACATTTTTGAGGGTGACATCTTTCAGGTTGTTCTGAGTCAACGATTTTCTTCCAAATTTTCGGGTGACCCATTCAATCTTTACCGGGCCCTGAGGCAGGTAAATCCGTCGCCTTATCTGTTTTACTTGGATTTTGAGGATTTTAAGCTCGTCGGTTCATCTCCCGAAGTTCTCGTCCGGGTCGAGGATGGTCGCGCCAATCTGCTGCCGATCGCTGGAACTCGCCCACGAGGACGCGACCGAGACGAGGATCAGGCATTGGCCAAAGAACTGCTCGCAGATCCAAAGGAGCGGGCAGAACACCTGATGCTCGTCGATCTGGGCAGGAATGATCTGGGACGCATCAGCGAATATGGCTCTGTAGAGATTGAACGTTACGCGTATATCGAGCGGTATTCGCACGTAATGCACATCGTTTCTTCCCTCAGTTCTTCGTTGGCCGCGGGCCGCAATCCGGTTGATGCCCTGGAATCATGCTTCCCTGCAGGCACAGTAAGTGGAGCCCCAAAAGTTCGAGCTATGCAAATCATCGAGGAACTTGAGCCGTGTCGACGAGGAGTGTATGCCGGGGCTGTGGGCTACTTCGATTTTCGCGGCAACATGGACACCTGCATCATCATTCGAACCATGTTGGTCACCGATGACGTTGTTCACATTCAGGCGGGTGCAGGAATCGTGGCAGACAGCATTCCGAAGGTTGAATACGAGGAAACACTCAGTAAGGCACGGGCACTACACTCAGCCATGAATGTAGCGGCCGGAGAACTTCTATGAAGCCTTTTAAACAATACTTTCAAGCATCGTTCGGAGCATCTGCACTACCTTTCATTACAGGTCTTTACTCACCCAAGTCAGGAACGGAATAAGATGGGAATCAAAGAACTATTCTTGCAGAAAGGCTGGGCTGGACGCACGATAGATCGCGATGAAACTGTAGATCGATTCAACCCGATCATCCGGGTGATGAACGAACTCATGCAATTCTATCTGGCAGCTGCAGAAGCTTCAGGTGACAGCGCAAAGCAGGCCGCGATTTCCGCCAGTCTGCGTACACTCCGAATGGATATTGGAAAAACGTGTGAGACGGTTTTCAGTTCCGGTGGAGTTGCCTACAACGGCATCGATTTGAATCCGGAAGATTTTCGCCTGGGTACTGCTCTTCCTGGTAAAATATTGGCTCAAGAGGCCAAACTCGAATCGGCTCTCGACGATGAAACGAATATTGAACACCAGATGCACTCCCGAGCGATTCTCGGGGTTGTCATTCACAATCAAAAAGAGCGACTTCACTCCCTTCGAGGATTATAAGCTGCATTTCCTATGCCTGCCACGTCAGTATTGAAGCCTACAGAGACCACTTTCCCACCCATCGTGGTATCCGGAATTCAGCCTTCGGGTACCCTCCATCTTGGCAATTATTTTGGTGCCATTCGGCAGCATATCCTGCTGCACGATCAGTTTCAGTCCTATTTTTTCATTGTCAATTATCACGCTTTGACGACGCTCCAGGACCCAGAAGCGCTCAAGAAGTACACCATTGACGTTGCCCTGGACTACTTGGCTCTGGGATTTGACCCGGCCAAATCCAACCTTTTTCTGCAGAGCGACGTGCCGCAGGTGACCGAGTTGTCGTGGATTTTCTACACCATCACACCGGTATCCCAGCTCGAAAAGGGGGTCTCTTTCAAGGACAAGGTCGCGCAGGGACTGGCGGCCAACGCGGGTCTTTTCAATTACCCGATTCTACAGGCCGCCGATATCCTGGTCTACGGCGGAACCCAGGTACCCGTCGGAGCAGATCAGAAGCAGAATGTTGAGATCTGCCGAGATCTTGCTGTCCGATTCAACGATCGGTTCGCAGGCGAAGAGCCCATACTGCCCGTACCCGAGGCTTACATCCTGGATGACGTGGCGGTCGTGCCGGGAACGGACGGCCGAAAGATGTCGAAAAGCTACAATAACACCATAGGTATTTTCGACGAGGGCAAGGAGCTGAAGAGGAAGGTCATGAGCATAGTGACGGATTCCACTCCTCTCGAAGAACCGAAAGATCCCGACACGTGCAACGTCTTTGCTCTGATTAGCCTGTTCGCCAGTGATGACAGACGAGAAGAGATCGCTGCGGCGTATCGCGCTGGAGGGTACGGCTACGGACACGCAAAAAACGATCTGCTTTCGTTGATCACCGAAACCTTCGCCGAAGCCCGCGAGCGCAGGCGGACCCTCGAAACCGACACCGATTACGTGCTTGACGTTCTGCAGGCCGGCGGCGTTCAGGGACGCGAGCAGGCCGAACAAATCATGGAAAAGGTGCGCTCGGCCGCAGGCCTGATCACCACGTATTGAAGATGCCATGATTCTGATCATTGACAATTACGACAGCTTCACCTACAACCTGGTCCATCTGGTGGCGCGGAACACGACGCTTTTGCAGGTATCCCGAAACGATGAGATCACCCTGGAGGATATCAAGGAGCTCAATCCTTCCGGAATTTTGATATCCCCCGGGCCGGGCCGCCCAGCTGACGCAGGTATAACCTGTGACACCATCCGGGAGTTGGGGCCGAGCGTTCCGATTCTTGGTGTCTGCCTGGGGCATCAGGCGATAGGCGAGGTATACGGATGCAGGATTACGTACGCACCAAAACTGATGCACGGCAAGACCAGCGAAATTCATCACGATGGCAAAGGAGTATTTCAGGCGGTCTCCGATCCGTGTACAGCCACTCGCTACCATTCCCTCGTAATTGAGCCCGAAACAGTGCCCGAAGTGCTTCTGGTCACCGCGCGAAGCGAAGACGGAACCATTATGGGAGTCAGGCACACCTCTCATCCTGTGGAGGGAATTCAATTCCATCCTGAAAGTCTCCTCACCGAGGAAGGACCTGCGATGATCGACAACTGGATGCTTTCCCTGCAGCTCGCAAACGCCGAATAATCACGGCGAGTCCATCCATGCACAGCATTCTCACCAAACTTGCCAAACAGGAACCACTCGATCGAATCGAGGCGGCGCGCGCCATGAAACTGATGCTCTCCGGCGAAGTCACGCCGGAGGAAATCGCAGCGTTTCTTCTCGGACTGCGGGCGCGCGGTGAGTCGCTCGAGGAGTTAATCGGATTGACCGAAGCGATGAGGGCCTTTTCCGTCAAGGTTTCGGCTCCACCGGAGGCCATAGACATCGTTGGGACGGGTGGCGATCGCAGTGGATCGTTCAATGTTTCGACGACGACGGCGTTTGTCTGCGCAGGGGCGGGTGCGATCGTGGCGAAACACGGAAATCGTTCTGTGTCTTCAAAATGCGGCTCCGCGGATGTACTCGCTGAACTCGGTGTTAAAACAGAACTGGGCAAGGAAGGAGTTGAATACTGTCTCGATCGTGCGGGGATGGCTTTCATATTTGCACCTACGTTCCATCCTGCACTCAAACATGTGATGCCGGTCCGCCGCGGTCTGAAGGTTCGTACGTGTTTTAATATTCTGGGTCCACTCTGCAATCCTGCCTCCGTCACCAAGCAACTGGTGGGTGCGTTCAGCAAGGAAGTTGCCTCAATGATGGCGAGTATTCTGGCTGCGCTGGGATCTGAATCTGTAATCTGTGTCCATGCACACGATGGAATGGATGAAATATCCATTTCAGGCCCAACTACCATCTTTCGGGTTCAACCCACCGATGATACTGTTGTAGAAAAGGTGATCGCGCCCGAGCATTTCGGGCTTCCCAGAGCCAAGAACGAAGAGATCGCAGGCGGGGATGCGGCCGAAAATGCTCAAATCCTGCTCGGCGTCCTCCGCGGCGAGAACGGTGCCCGCCGAAATATTGTGGCATTGAATGCCTCATTTGCGCTGGTTGCCGCCGGCATGGCTGATACGGTCGAAACGGGTCTTTCAATGGCGTTCGAATCCATCGACAGCTCAATGGCACTCACGGCTCTGAATGGCCTGGTAGACGCCAGTCAAAACGCTCCAGGACTGTGATGATGCAAGCCAGGGGCACCATACTTGAGGCGATTGTACGTGATACCCGGGGAGTGATCTCGGCGCGAAGGGCCGACCGAAGCTTATCGACACTGGAGTCCATGTCCGGATTCTCGCGTCCTACACTTTCCCTCGCTCGCGCGCTGAACGAGCCTTTGTTTTCGGTGATCGCCGAAGCCAAAAAAGCGTCACCCTCGAAGGGCGTGATTCGTGAAGACTTCGATGTCGTGTCTATCGCCCGGGAGTACCAGGACGGCGGCGCAGCGGCGGTCTCCATTCTGACCGAACCTCTCTATTTTCAGGGCGATATCGCCTTTCTGGAAATCTGTCGACCCCATATTCAAATTCCAATTCTCAGAAAGGACTTTATCGTCGACACCTACCAGATTCATGAAGCGCGCGCGTTCGGGGCGGACGCCGTCTTACTGATAGCGGCTTGTCTGGAACGATCTCAGATCGCTGAACTCCAAGCCGCGGCTGAGGAGTTGGAACTGTCTGTTCTCGTCGAGCTCTACGCTCCATCTGAACTCGACCTCATCGATGTGGATCGCACCGACATCATCGGGGTGAACAGCCGTGATCTGCACACCTTTGAAGTAAACATGGACCGAGCCATCGATGTTTTGAATCGGCTGCCGCAGCATGTCATTCGAGTCGCTGAAAGTGGGATCGAGAGCCAGGACGATGGACTCCGCCTGCGAGATGGCGGGATTCACGCTGCCCTGATCGGAGAATACTTCATGCGTGAAGAACGACCGGGCGTCGCACTTGCATCATTTTTGAAGGGGCTGGCATGACGCGAATCAAGATCTGCGGCATAACGAATCTGGCCGATGCGCGCTATGCCTCGGGCGCAGGGGCTGACTTTCTGGGATTCGTACAGCATTCCGGAAGCCCGAGATATATCGAGTCTGAATCGGCCAAAGATATTATCGCGTGGCTGTACGGTGCACGGCCTGTTGGCGTATTTGTCAATGAGACCGCGTCCGTTGTCAACGAAACCTGTGATCGGGTAGGCTTTGAGTTTGTACAACTCCACGGCGATGAAACCGTGCCGTACTGTGAAGACATTGATCGGCCGATCATCAAAGTGATTCGGGTTGGCGAGGATATGAATCGGGACTCTCTTCGCTCCATCATGTCCGAATTCGAAGACGTGTCGGAGTACTTCTTGCTGGATACGAAAACAGATGCTGAATATGGTGGCTCCGGAAAATCTTTCGATTGGTCGATCCCCCAAGATCAGTCATTCGTGCGACCTATTTTCCTTGCCGGCGGCTTGAATTCCGATAATGTCGCCACGGCGATCGATAGGATTTCACCCTTTGCGGTCGACGCAAGCAGCAGCCTTGAAGAATCACCGGGACAAAAGGACTTTGGGAAAATTGACGCGTTCATTCGCGCTGTTCGCGGGGTGAAAGCATGAGTAACGACGAAGGACAATCAGGCTCAAAAATGAAATCCTCGGCTCCTCCAACCCCGTATTTGGCTCCTGACGAAGATGGGCATTTTGGCGATTATGGAGGAGCCTACGTACCCGAGATACTCGTTGGCGCCCTCGAGGAGCTTTCGGCCGCTTTTGAGGAGGCCAGAAGCAGCCCCGCGTTCCAGGCGAAATATCACGGCTTGTTGAATGACTACGCTGGAAGACCCACGGCGCTCACCTTAGCAAATCGTCTGACCGAGCATCTGGGTGGGGCTCGAATTTACCTGAAGCGGGAAGATCTGTGTCACACGGGTGCGCACAAGATCAACAATACGATAGGACAGATCCTGCTGGCCAGAAAAATGGGAATGACGAGGATCATCGCGGAGACTGGTGCCGGCCAGCACGGCGTAGCTACCGCTACCGTGTGCGCCAAGTTTGGCATGAAGTGTGTCGTCTACATGGGTTCAGAGGATATGGAGCGGCAGCGACTGAACGTCCAGAGGATGGAGCTGCTTGGCGCCGAGGTCCGACCCGTGACGAGCGGAAGTAAGACCCTCAAGGATGCAACCAACGAAGCCATCCGGGATTGGGTCGGCAATGTGCGTGATACGTTTTACATCATAGGCTCCGTGGTCGGCCCGCATCCGTACCCGAAAATGGTCAGATCTTTTCAGACCGTAATTGGACGGGAGGTGAAGGAACAACTCCAGGTTAGAGAAGGACGCTCCCATCCGGATATTCTCGTGGCGTGTGTGGGAGGGGGCTCGAACGCCATCGGACTCTTTTATCCGTACCTGGATAATCCAGCTGTTCGATGCATAGGCGTTGAGGCGTCTGGAGAAGGACCGGGTGGAAGACATGCCGCCACGTTGACCCTCGGCAGACCGGGCATTCTGCATGGTGCGTCGAGCTACCTGTTGCAGGACGACCAGGGCCAGGTGGAGCTGGCCCATTCCATCTCAGCGGGCCTGGACTATCCGGGGGTGGGGCCGGAGCACTCGTTCCTGAAGGACAACGGACGCGTAGAGTACATCACCGCCTCTGATGAAGATGCTCTTCAGGGTGTTCGCCTGCTTTCACGCACAGAAGGCATCATTCCCGCCCTCGAGACCGCCCACGCGATTGCGGCTTTACCAGACATCGTCTCCCAATCTGAACTCGAAGAAATCATTGTTGTCAATTGCTCGGGCAGGGGTGATAAGGACATGTCCACGATCTCGGAGCACGTCTGATATGAGATCCGTACTCGCCGATCATATCCTGGAAATTTCCAGGCGAGGAGAAAAGGCGCTCGGGATTTTTATTACCAGTGGATTTCCGAATCTGGAAGCCACTGCCCCACTGCTTCAGGCGATTGATGAAGCCGGCGCAGACTTCATCGAACTCGGAATGCCGTTCAGTGACCCTCTTGCAGAGGGAATTCCCATCCAGAAATCGAGTCAACTCGCATTGGAATCTGGTGTAACGATGCAAGACACGCTACGATTTGCGGCCGAGTTCAGAAAAACTTCTGAGACGCCGCTCGTGCTCATGGGATATGGAAACCCCATTATGCAGTATGGGATAAGCAACTTTTACAGTGACGCACGATCTTGTGGGGTAAACGGAGTCATTCTACCCGACGTCCTGCCTGACATGGCCTCGCCTTTTTATCGGGCCGCCCAGGCGAACAAAATTGACGTCATCTGTTTGATTTCGCCCACCACCTCTGCAGATCGAATGAAAAAAATTGACAGGCTTTCGAGCGGTTTTGTGTATGCAGTGTCGGTGACGGGCGTTACAGGATCGGATCTTGGAGACTCCAAGCCTATCCTGAACTATCTGAAACAGGCCAAACAGCACATTTCGCGGAATCCAATCCTGGTGGGATTCGGGATTAGATCAGGCGCGGATGTGCGCAAGATGACGCCCGACATCGAAGGCGCTATTGTTGGGTCCGCCCTGGTCAGGATAATTGGGGATCTCTGGGCAGATAGCTCCTTACAATCATCCGAACGCTTGGAAAGGGTGAAATCCTTCGTCCGCGAATTGAAATCAGACTCCTAATATGCAGAAAGGCTCCTTTTATACAATTTTGTTGATTCTAACGGTGGGTGCAAGTCTCCTGATGGGCTGCGAGGCACTCGAATATCGACCGGGCGCTGTGGGTCGTGAAGGTGACGTCGTTGTTGTCATCGATTCTGCCCGCTGGGCAGGACCGCTGGGTGAATCCATTCGGGGCAATATTGCACCGTACCTGGGGACCCTCCCGGCACCGGAGCGGGAATTCAATCTGCGGCGCATTTCTCTGACCTCCAAACGATTGCTGGATTCCATTCAGAAACAGAAAAATGTCGTTTTTGTAGCGCCGCTCTCAGATGAAACCCCGGAAGCAGAGTTCCTGCGCACGCGCCTGGATGAGGAAGCGCTTGCCGTCGTGATGTCGGGGCAAGCCTCAGTCGTATCGCGCAGAGATCTGTGGAGAGCGAATCAGCAGGTGTTCTACATACTGGGTAAGGATGAAGACTCGCTCATTGATGAATTAAATGATCGTGGAGAAGACATCCGGTATCAGTTCAATGAAATAACCCGTAAGCGATTGACCGTTGAGATGTTCAAAGACGGGCGCCAACCGGAGCTGGAGGAGCTGTTAATGACAGGCCACGCGTTCGCTGTAAAGGGCCAGCACGATTATTTCGTGGCGCTCGACACAACCAATTTTGTCTGGCTTCGACGCGTGATTAATGCAGATTCCTGGCGGAGTGTTTTCGTCTACTACATCGAAGATTTCAATCCCGCCAATTTGACTCCGGAATGGGTGTATGAAGCGAGGGAAAGACTCACGGAAACCCACATTCGTGGGAATATGGACGGATTCGTGGCCATCGATTTCAGGAGAGAACTGACCTCCGAAAACATCGTCTTTCTCGGCCGATTTGCCTACGAAACGCGGGGGTTATGGCATATGATTGGCGAGGAACCCTCCGGCAAAAGAGTCGCCTATGGCATGGGCGGCCCATTCGTGAACTACACATTTTACGATGACGAGACTGGACGCCTGTATATGATTGATGGGATGGTCTTTGCGCCCGGATATGACAAACGCGAATTTCTGCGACACATAGAGACCATCTCCCACACGTTCTGGACAAAGGAAGAAGTATCGGTTGAAGATGAACTTGCGTCTTCGGCGTCCGGAGGATGATTCATGGAGGGTCGCAATAAAGTCGGAAGTGTCGCAGCGCTGCTGTTGATCCTCACATCAGGGCTTGCCTGCAAGGGACCAATCGATACCGATGTGGTCGTACTTACCGCGAGCGATTCATCGTTCGCCACCATCCTCACTGACCTTCATCTCACGGATGCTTCATCGTATCTGGAGGCCCAGAAGAATTCGGATTTTTCATCCGTCGATATTGAAGCCCGAGACTCTATTCTGGCGGCTCACGGCACGACGGAGACTGAGTTTATGGATCGCGTTGAGCAACTCCTGGCCGAGCCAGAGAGACTGCTGGCCATCTACAGCCTGGTCCTCGATCAAACCCCTCGTCAATGATGAGATGCCCGCTGTTTGAGGTGTCCGCAAACGTCACAATTCCCGCAAGGAATCCGGATACTCTCACCGAAATATCCGAGTACCCCCCACCGCCTGCACATCTCCCGCTGGGCGTAACGCAGTAGGGGGCGAACGAGTCTGTTCGCTCTTCTTCGTTGGAGAAGGGATCCGGCCTTGAGCAGTGCCATTCTCGCTTTTCGAGCCTCCGGGCTCACTAAAAGCACGGCATGCGCGGGCCGGCCGTCACGGCCGGCCCGCCCGGCTTCCTGGTAGTATGACTCCAACGAATCGGGCAACCCGACATGCAACACCAATCGAACGTCCGGGCGATCTATTCCCATGCCAAAAGCATTCGTCGCCACCATCACCCGAACTTTTTTCCTCATCCATCTTCGTTGAACATGATCTTTGAAACCCGCGTTCAATCCTCCGTGGTATCCTGCAGACGAAATCCCGGCTCTCCTCAGCTTTTCTGCCCAGATTTCAACACCTTCCCGAGAGGAGTCGTATATAATTGCTGGGCCACGCTCGCGTTCGAGCCAGTCCAACACTTCGCCACGTGCGTCGATTACGTGTAAGACAGAAAAGTGGATGTTAGGCCGATCGAATGAGTATCGGAAGACGCGTGGAGAGCGGAGCGCGAGGCTTCTTACGATATCCCGTTCCACCCTGCGCGTCGCGGTGGCAGTAAGTGCACAGAATGGAGCACCATAATTCGCTCTCAGTTCTTGGATGGATCGGTAGGCGGGTCGGAAATCATGACCCCACGGACTGATACAGTGGGCCTCATCGACAACAATCAATCCGACACGCTGCCCCTGGATCAGCCATTGAAACTGTCTGGTGTGCAACCGTTCAGGAGACAGGTAGAGAAAAAATGAGTTCGTAGAGGACATTCTGCGGCGGACGTTCGACAGCAAGGCGGCGTCCACACGCCCCGTCATCGCAAAAGCAGCTATTCCGCGGCCCGCAAGACCAAGGACCTGGTCGTGCATCAGGGAAATGAGCGGCGACAGGACCAGGGTCACTCCCCCGCGAAGAAGTCCAGGTATCTGAAAACAATGTGATTTTCCACCCCCGGTAGGAAGCAGCGCCAGGGTATCGAGGCCGCCGACAACGGATTCAATGATCTCCTCTTGCCCATGTCGAAACGAATGGAATCCCCAGAATGAAGACAGCACATCCAGGCTAGATGCGGCTCTCTTTGTTCTACACGATGGGGGGCGGCTCTCAGCCGGCCCCGTCATTTTTGATCTCGGTGTAGATTTGTTTAGCGATGGCATCGAGCGAGAGATTATCCACGTCTACCGTCAGGTGCGCGCGTTCATAGCTCGATGCTCGCTCGCTCAACAATGCCGCAACTCTGGTTCGTAGGGCCTCTCCCTCGAGCATCGTACCATCTTCTCCAAACAGCATAGGTCGATTCCGCAATGAGACGGAAAGCCGATCAGCCAGAAAGGAGTCACTAGCCTTCAGGTAAACCAGAAATCCATTTTCCAGACAAAACCGGAGATTTTCGTCAGAAACAACGCTCCCGCCCCCAAGTGATATCACGACGTTTGACCGTGAAGCGGTGCCAAGAAGCATATCCGTTTCGGTCTTTCGAAATGTGGACGCTCCGAGCACGTCGAATACGCCGGGAATGGACATTCCCAGATACCGCGATATCAAAGTGTCCAGATCCACCGATTCGTAATCAAGACACCGTGCAAGTCGCGGCGTAACCGTGGACTTGCCGGAACCCATAAATCCTGTCAGAAATATCCTCTCGTACCGCGACATTCGCTACATTCACGACTGATTTTGCGACAAAGTAAGGAGGACCGAATTGCCTACCTATCGTCTCGATATCGAATACGATGGAACGGACTGGCACGGTTGGCAGACCCAGCCCAGACTGAAAACGATTCAGGGCGCCCTTGAAGCGGCTCTGGAGACCGCCATGCGCGAGAAGGTTGTCGTGACCGGTTCTGGAAGAACGGATGCGGGTGTGCACGCTGCCGGTCAGGTTGCTCATTTCAGCACGGATACCAATATCGATGCGCTGTACATGCTCGCGGCAATAAACGGCCTCGTACCGCATTCCATAGCCATCCGGGACCTCCGACCAGTCAATGATGACTTTCATGCACGCTACGATGCCCGGTGGCGGCGTTACACCTACCGATTGGCAACACGACCATTCGCGCTGGGAAGATCCTCGCGGTGGTTTCTGAAACCGGCGCCAGATCTGGAACTGATGAATCGTGCCGCAAGTGATCTACTCGGCCGAAACAACTGTTCCTCATACTGCCGTACTGCGTCCGAAACCGAAAACCGCGTTTGTGAGATTTACGAAGCTCACTGGGTCCCTGGTCCTTATCGAGAGAGCGATATGAATTTTAGCATTCGAGCCGACAGATTCTTACACGGAATGGTCAGGGCGATCGTCGGAACGCTGATTGAAATCGGCCAGGGAAAACGCGAGCAGTCAGATATAAAGAGATTGTTTGAGGTTCAGGACCGAACCGAAGCCGGTTTCGCTGCGGCAGCGAGCGGTTTGACCCTGGAAGAGGTAGGCTATTCCCATGATTCGAAAAGGCGCAGGGACGACCTATGATGGACCTTTCGACACCTGCCTGCACTGTCGGGCATAAATTACGCCCCGCGGAGCCGGAATCAGCGTTCGACGTATCAGCGCCTCCACCACAAGGTATCCTCATGGGGCGCACCACCACCTTCTTCCTGCTCACCGCAGCACTGATGCTGTCGGCATGTGACCGTTCATTTTCTGAAGTGAGCGAAGCCACGGTGGTGGTGATCTCTCCGGATGTTCGCATTGCCCTCTCCGAAAACACTATTGACCTGGAGTTACAGGTCACTGCCGCTCGCGATGTCACTCAGGTCCGTACGGGTGGGGTGGAGTTTTCTCAGGTGACCAATTCCAATCGCTGGCTGGCATCCCTCTCTTTGCAGAAGGGTCTCAATCAATTCGTAATAGAAACGACGGTAGACGATGGACCGATGGGCCTGGACACCGTCAAGGTCTTTCATCTGACCCACTCGTTCGAGTCGGCCACGGCCGCGAGAATAATCACTTTCGTAACCGGTGGACACACGACAACCCTTCTCCCGAACGGAACTCTTGTCCTGTTAGGCGGCTCGGCCCGGCCGGGTGGACCGGGAGCATTTGATGCATACATCTGGGAAACAGCTTTCGTTCGATTTGCTCCCGCCCGCGAAACCTCATTTTTTGACCGGATTGGACACTCCGCTTCACTCCTTCCCGACGGGCGAATACTGGTCGCTGGGGGTGCATCGTTCGGGGATATTTCCAGCGTATCGGAACTGGTTGAGCAGGTCGAAATCTTTGATCCCACGACGGGAACGTTTTCGGCTATTCCCTCCAGTGGAGAGCCCATTCGGCGTATGTATCACACGGCGGTCCTGCGGCATATTGGTACGGACGTCTACATCGTCCTGTTTGGAGGTAGAGGTGATACCCAATATGGAACGAATCCTCGACTGGATATCCGAAGAGATATGCGGACATTTCAGCTGAGAAATGATAGCCTCATTGCCCTTTCTCCCGCCGTCGGACCCTTCATCGAGTTCATGGCGGGACATACCCAGTCTGCGCTGACGGTGGAAGAATCGGGGCGAGCAGAGCGTTTCCTGATAGCAGGCATCAAGTTCGGCGCAACGCTCAACGCGGCTTCTCTGACCATTGATTTCGGAAGTCTGGCAGGGATCGATATTGCCCCGACGACAACGATGAATACTGCTCGTCTCCGCCATTCGAGCGTCACCCTTGCCCCGGGCCTGGTCGCACATTTCAATGGCCGAGGCGAATTTATCGACGATGTGTTCCAGGGTGGCGAACTATTTGTGGAGGAGGCAGGCGTCTACTTCTCTTTTCCGGACGATCTGGCCACACAGCTTACGGCAGCATTCGGTCAATCTGCGACCCTGCTACCCGATGGTAGAGTCCTTCTCATCGGTGGATTTGATGAGACGGGAGCCGGTCTGTCCGTCGTAGAATTCGTATCATTGGACGTTCAATAAATTTTGTCTACGGGCGGGCTTCATCACCTGACCCATCGCGTCTGGAGTGTCAGTCCTGTTAATACTGGAATCCGTTGTCACCATTGGAGTGATCCAGAAGCAGGCATCCATACCCTTGATGCGCGTTCAGTAATTTCTCCTCGTATTGCTCCATCTTGACCTCGTTCTCAGAGTGATTGCAGTAATACCGAACCAGCGATGATCCACTATTGGCATTGCCAAAGATCGACCACCCATAACAATTCATGGCTCCCGTAGAATTTCAAATCCATTCGGAGACAGATCTCCTCCGCCAGGTCATTGTTCATACGCCGGGTGCCGAAATGGATATGGTCTCCCCGCTGGACCGGGAGGCTCTTCTCTTCGAGGATATCCTTTTTTTGAGCCATGCAAGAACGGAGCACGAACTGATGTGCGCCATTTTTGAAAAGGTTGTCGGCGCGAACGGCTCCGTTATTCAGATATCCACCCTGCTGCTGGAGGCGTTTGAACAGGCCGAATCCAGGGAGAGTTTTATCGATCAGCTCTGTGACGCATCTCCTGAGTCGAATCTTCGGGCATTCGCTTCGGATCTCGGGAAACTTTCTCCGAAAGAATTATGCCATTTTGCGCTGACCGGTGACTCTCCCTTTCGGATTGAAGCAAAACCGCTCCCTAATCTGATGTTTATGCGCGATCTGGCTGCGGTGGTGGGTGATCACATCGTACTAAGCCACGCCGCGACGTCGGCACGCGCTAGAGAAAGCATCATCATCAACGTTGTTGTCCATTATCACCCAGAGTTCAAGGATTTTCAGGATAAGATTGTCACCTTGCCGAAGGGCGTGACTTTTGAGGGCGGCGACCTGTTGGTGGCCTCCGAAAAAACCATCGTCCTCGGCAATTCAGAACGCACCTCCTTCGGTGGTGTGATATCGATTACCCGTGAGCTGTTCAGGAAAACCAGTATCGAAAACGTGATCATGGTGAACCTGCCTCCAGAGCGCTCGTGCATGCATCTGGATACCGTGTTTACCTTCGCGTCGCCGGATGAATGTGTGGTATTTCCTCCACTCATCGATCAATCCGGCCTCAACAACGTGGTCTCATTTTCCCCCACTGACGACGATCTCCGACTAAACAGCCATATATATTCGAGCCTGCATGAGGCGCTCGAGTCTACGCTCGACAGGAGCATCACGTTTGCTCCATGCGGTGGAACGGATCCGCTGAGTCAGCAGCGCGAACAATGGACAGATGGCGCAAACCTGTTCGCTCTTGCGCCCGGCGTTGTGCTTGGCTACGAAAGAAATTTGAAGACATTCGAGGAACTGAGCAAGCTGGGCTATCGGGTCGTAACGGCAGATGGATTTCTGTCCTACCACCATGCCAGTAACTACGAACCAGGAGAAAAAATTGCTATCAAGCTCAACGGCTATGAATTATCCAGAGGACGCGGTGGTCCACGGTGTATGACGATGCCTATCTCACGAAAAAGTTCGGGAAAATGAATCTGGACGCGATGATGGTCGACCATCGAAGGTGGATGAAGACCGCCTTGAGAGAAGCGGAGCGTGCTTTCGACGAAGGCGAAGTTCCTGTGGGTGCGATCGTTGTGAGCGACAATCAAATTGTTGGGCGGGGTCACAATCAGGTCGAACGTCTATCCGACCCGACGGCTCACGCAGAGGTCATCGCCATTACCGCCGCCTGTGACACCCTCAAAAGCAAGTGGTTGAATGAGGCAACGCTCTACGTAACACTGGAGCCCTGTCCCATGTGCGCCGGTGCAATTTCTCTGGCGCGACTCAAATGCGTTGTGTACGGAGCATTTGACGAAAAGGCGGGCGCGGCGTCAACGCTTTACAACATTCCCCAGGATCCCCGCCTGAATCACTATGTCGACCTGATATCGGGCGTAGAAGAAGCTGCGTGTGCCTCCCTGATGACATCTTTCTTCCAGAAAGTGAGGGCCGACAATGAACGTTGACGTGATCATCGTGGGTGCCGGTCCCGTCGGTCTGGCTGCAGCAATCGAAATTGGGCGCCGTCAAATGACGGCCGTTGTGGTTGATAAAGGCTCGCTCGTGAACTCTCTCGTGGGCTATCCAAACGGCATGGAATTCTTCTCCACGCCAGATTTGCTTGAAATTGGAGGGTATCCGCTCATCACGGCGCGCTACAAGCCGGTCCGCGAAGAAGCCCTGGACTACTACCGCAGGGTCGCCGATGCAGAGGATTTAAACCTTCTTCTATACGAATCCGTGGTCAATGTCGAGGGCGAAGAAGGCGCGTTCGTCGTGCAGACCTCGAAGCGGATCGTAAACTCGAGATATGTGGTGGTGGCAACGGGTTTTTTCGACCAGCCAAATCGGTTGGACGTACCGGGTGCCAATCTTCCCAAAGTATCCCACTATTTCAAGGAGGCCTTCGCATATGCTGGCCGAGAAGTGTTGATCGTTGGCGCGAAGAATTCGGCAGCGAAGGCAGCCCTTCAGTGCCGCAGACGAGGCGCAACGGTGACAATGGCTGTACGAGGTCCAGAAATTGGCCCTACTGTCAAGTACTGGATACGCCCGGACCTTATCAATAGAATCAAGGAGGGCTCGATACGGGCTTATTTTGACTCGACCGTGTCGAATATTTCGGAGATGGAGGTTGAATTACAGACTCCGAAAGGCGCGATTATCATAAATAACGATATCATTCTGGCGATGACAGGATATCATCCAGACTATGGATTGCTCAAATCATTTGGGATCGAGATCGAGGAAGATGAGGCGGAAACCCCTGTTTATGATGATTCCACATTCGAAACCAATCGCCCTGGAATGTTTATAGCGGGAACGATCTGCGGAGGGCGATTCACCAGCCGATGGTTCATCGAAAATGGCCGCTTCCACGCAAAGGTGATAGCTGAGACGCTTGCGCAAAGGGGTAACTAACTGGGCGGACCACCTTTTTAACGGTAGGTACCTCTCAGTTTCTGCTCGAAACGCACCACTCTTTTTACGCATGTCGAAAGGTCCCCTTTCATACCTGTTTTCGATGATGCTTGCCGTCGCGACGCTCCTTGTGGCAACATCGGGTATGGCTACGACGAGTATTGCACACATGCTTTGTGCTGCGGGCAACCTCGGGGCGATTTGGGCCCGGTAGCTGGATCCTCGACACCCCTACAGGGCCCGTATTATCTGTGTTGCCAGTGGATGTGATGGATTCAATTGAAGGGCCCTCTGGGCACTGATTCGAGCATCCACGAAATTATCGGATCTGAAATAGGCCAAGCCCAGCTTGGCGTACGCATCGGCAGAACGCGGATTGGCTTCGACGGCCCGAAGCAGCAGCGCAATTGCGTCGGGTAAAAGTTCGCTGTTCAGAAGAAGTGATCCGAGATTTTCAAGAGACTCTGCGTGCTCGGGATTGCGTTCGACCGCCATTTCGAGCGTCAGTAGTGCCACGGCCTGTCTGCCTTGCTGTAACTGAACGAGGCCCAGATTGCTCAGGGCTCCTCCATGAAAGGGGTCCAGTCCAATTGCAGTCTGCAAATGTATCTCAGCTTGTTCGAGCTCTCCCTGTCGCAACAGTGCAGTCCCGAGATTGTAGTATCCAAGCACACTCCAGCTTTCGGAACTAACAGCTTCCTGATACTGTGCAATCGCTTCATCCACCCGGTTTCGGGCCTCCAGAAAACGTCCGTAGTTTATCCGAACATCTGATAGGCGGGGCTGAATTCGGAGCGCCTCTCGATACAACCGTTCTATACGAGACAGATCTCGACCCGCACCCTCATACGCTTGCGCAAGAGTGTTGAGCCGTTCCGTTTTTTGAGGGTCCAACCGGAGAGATTCTTCGAGTGTGGGAATGGCGGCCTCAAATTGACCGAGGAGAACGTTTGCATATCCGTGTAAATACAGCGCTTCACTCATCGTCTGGCCATCGTCGAAAGCATCGGCCAGAATAGCGATGCCTTTACGCATTAGATCGGGTTGACCTTCCTGAAAACCCCGCGTGATATAAGCCATTCCCGCATACAGGTCCGCATCTGCCTGGCCTGAACGATCCCTTTCAAAGCGCGCTGTCAACGTGTTTTCGTCGTGCGCCACTTCAGGTTGCGGTCCTTCGCCATCCTTTACAACTCTAATCCAATGATCTGTAAACGCCGAATGAGGGGCGTCAATCAAGTCGGTTTTGGGCATGTGACACTCGATGCAATTAGCGTCCAGGGAGTGCGTATCCAATGCATCGCTGGCGCTCAGAATCGCGAGTCGATCCTCACCGTGACAGCCGATACAAGTCTCGTTAAAGAACTCCGGACCCTGATCTCGAAATCCGTCATGCGGATCGTGACAGGTAGTACATTCCAACGGCGTATCGAGAGTAATGGAATCCAGAAAACACGCACTGAGCTTTAACCGATCTGCGTGGGAGATTACGTCAATATCTCCAGACTCGGCCGTTTCATGTGCTTGGAAAAAGGCCACATAATCAGATAGGCTCTCAGAAGGCCTGAAATCATAAGCCGTACGTCCATCACGGAGGAGAGAAACCGAGCCATTCTGGTGACATTGTTGGCATACATCAAGACGCCTCTCCAATGTCAGGTGCGCAGGATTTACAATTGATGCATCGTAGTCTCCCTGTGCCTCACTTGACGACAATCGCTCATCCACATGTAGACTTCCGGGACCATGACAACGCTCGCACCCGATTCCGAGGGGCATTTCACTGTACATCCCATTCGTCTGTGCCACAGGTGTCGGATAGCTGTTGTGACACACCATACAACGATCCGCCACTTTTCGGTCAAATCGTTTGTTGGCTATTCGATATCCCGGACTGAAATCCCACCTTTCTTGCTGAGTATACCAGGTTACAGGTAGTTCATAGAACCAGCCGTCCTGTTCTGCAAGATACGTTCGTGCAGTCGTTCCGGAGCCAACCACGTACTGCATTTCCCGGCGCAGTTCGTGCACACGATTTCCGTGCGTGTCAAGCAGGAATTCAAGCATATAAAATCCAGAATCAGACGCGACGGTCTGGTAGCGGAGTCCCGAAGAGGAGTCAACTACTATTTCTGACCCGAATGACTCTACCGCCGTTTCAGCCGTCAGCTCATACATTGAGCGAGACATGCCATGCTCATTGAAACCGTGGTACTCAGTCTCGTGACAGTCGAAACAGGCGACGTCTCCCACAAATTCCACACCTTCCCTGGTATTCAGGAAGCGGACTTCTGATGTACTTTGCGGGACTGGTATCGTGTCCCCAGTCGAACACCCTGCGAACACACAAAATGCTGAAATCAGCAGGGACGATATGTTGGAGTGAGATGGCACCTACATACGAAAAGCGGGGTGGATCTACTGATCCACCCCGCTTTCGTTTCATTCAGACGATAAAGTCTTAGAGGCTCACAGCAACTGTGATCACACTGACGTTATCGAAGAAGTCAGTCGTCCGCGATGCGAAGTCGATCTGCAGGCGCGTGCCCGATAGATCGAGATCGACACCAGCGCCGAAGTTGACTCCCGTAAAGAATGAGAGGTCCTGGTCTCCAATAATGTCCATGCCACCACGTAGGTAGACCATGTCAAAGAGGCCCAGCTCTACACCACCTGAGTACTCATCCTGGTCAAACGAATTCGATCGGAAGTTTCCGAGAACCGTAACCACAGCACCCTCTGCCATCTGGCGTGTGTAAGACACACCAAAGTTCAGCAATGATGGAAGCTCAACTCCTTCGCTCTCAAAGACGAGAGCATTATTGGTGGCATTGCCCGGCTGCGAAGGCAGCTGAATCTGGTTCGTGAGACCTACACCGCTGTAGCTCATCTCCGTACCAATATTCTTCAGAGCAACACCGAGGCGCAGACCGGACTCCCCTACGATGTAGGTCATGCCCATGTCAACGGCCACGGCGCTTGCCGAGATATCGTCAATCGATTCGTTTACCACCTTGACCGTCACACCGGCAGAAATACGATCCGTGAAGACACGGGCGTACGTCAGACCTGCGGTGATAAAGGTAGCATTGTAGGTCACCGAGCTGATCTCTGGCGAAAGCTCCGTCTGCAACGGAATATCACCAAAGTCCCACGAGGCAACCGTGAATGCGATGTTATTGCTACCGAAGTTCTGTGCAATCCCAAAGAAATTGACACCGATGCCGGCAACGTAATCCATACGGCTGAAAATCGCAGCCGTACCTGTGTTCAATGCAAGACCGGCCGGGTTGGCGAAGATCGCCTCCAGTCCGTTCATGCCAGCCATACCACTCGTCATCGAAGCGCCGAGCGAAGCAGAACGTGCCGTTACAGGCACGAGTAATTGTGACGCACCCGCCGTACCACGACGTTTGTCATCACCTGCGTTCGCGTCCAGCACACTCATGCCCATAAGAGCAATCACTACGAGTGCGTTCAGAAAAATTCTGGACAGCTTGTTCATATCTAAAGTCCTCCTTGTAAAAATCAAGTTCGTCATGATTCGTGTAGTGTTGGGATGTTCTGGATTCGGCCCGAAGGCCGAATCCAGCTTCCCAGTTCAACTAGAATGTGTTTAGCTGTACACGTTTCTTGACAACACCAAACTTCAGCACTTTCTCGCCAAGAGCTCCCGCATCGACGTGGATGATGTACATACCACTTGCGATGGGCAGATTGTCTTCTGTCGTGAGATCCCAGCCAAAGCTTGCGCTTGCACTGTTTTTCTCGAGGGTCCGAACAAGCGAACCGGCGACGGTGAAGATGCGAATTGTTGCTACGTCGGGCATGTTCGTGAAACGAACCTGATCAATCAGCTGGCTGACTTCGTAAGCCGAAGCGCCTTTGTATGGGTTGGGAGTGATACCGATTTCGTCGATAGCGGCACTGGCCTCAGCATCGGTGCGAGCGCGAGCGCCTAGACCATCGGTCGAGAACGCGAACGTATCGCCCGGCTGGTTCGGCTTGGTGGTGCTAATCCGGAAGATCGTGCCCGTTTCAGGCAGGTAGTCCGCAAAAGTGCCAGTAGCCGAGGTATCTCCGTTCCAGTTGACGACAACCATCCGAGAGAAGACCTCGTCGGAGCCATCGCTGAGGTGGCCTCCGCCTGAGCCAGCGTCTCCGCCAGCCAGAGCGGCAGCCGCCCAGGCGTCGTAGCCCGATGTGCCCGGCGTCATGTCGGTCGGACGGTACCAGTAGATCCAGTCGCTCTGGGGATCGTCGGCGCCACCGGAGACTTCGTGGTCGATGTCCCGCATGCCCCAACCATCGTCTTCCCAATCGATGATGGCCGGTATCATCCGGACATCGTCGCTTGGGTCGTCAGGGGTAGCGATTCCGGTCTGCCAGACCTCAAACGGTACGTCGTCGCCGACCAGAATACCACCGGAGAAGAACCGGTCGTAATTCAGAGAGCCGCCAGCGGTGAATCGGAGCTCGAAGTCGAACGGCACGGCCGTGGCCATTCCATTACGCATGGTACGCGAAATGAAATCATTGATGGTTGGTCTCGAGCCGTTTCCTCCGGTATGGATGAACCATTGGCCATCGTTATTGACCTGCGAGTCGGCACCAGGACGAGCACCACTCACCGGGAAGCTGCGGAAGTCGGCTGCGCCCGCGGTTCCTGTTACGGGGCCAGCCGCGTTAGCGACCAGCTGAAAGTCCTGGAACGCCAGAGGCGCACCCGTGACGTTCAGCGAAAGACCATCTATCTGCAGAACGTCTCCGCCCTCTGGAGCCGATTGCCCGGTTCCGGCATACGCAGCTGTTCCGTCAAAGACCATCCCGCTGGTTGTGGAATTGACCACGTTGTATGTGGTGACCAACACCGAGCCAGACTTTGGTGCCCGTGAGGCCAGATCTTGCTCAGCTTCGTGAGCATCGGACACGACTCGTTTGCCAAGATCATCCGTTTCGAGCGAAAAGAACTCAACGCTGTACGAGTGACCCGTGACAGCGGCAGGGTTGACCACATTTGCAGTCACATTACCGTTACCAACATTTTCGCCCTTGACGGACTCAATGTCAGAACCCGCAAGAGCGGCAGCCACAGCGGCTTCACTGATAACGAGGTCGGTTATGGAAGGCTGAGCGCTCACACGACTGATCGGACCAGCATACACTTTCTGTCCAGAAGTGGCGTTGTAGGCATAAGCCTGAATGCCAAACTCATAGTCCGTGTAGTTGATCAAGCCACTCACTTTATGCGAATGGGCCAGTCCCGTATCGTTTCCTTCTGCCGTAACGAACGTGAGATCCAGACCCTCGATCACGCGAGTGATGCCGTTGACGACATCGTATGTGGCCAGACGTTTACCGTTTTGATCAGAACTGTTTGCGTACTGGAATACATTGTAGCCCTCGAAGATGTAATCGTTGTCCGTGACATCATCCGAAAGGAGGGGGTCAATGACATTGTACGTATCGAGGTAGTTGTTATCCGTCGGTATGTAGCCCCACTCAAGCAGGATCGAGCCGTCATCCGTCGTAACAGTGACGCGAGGACCTGCGGGAGGAGAAGGAAGCTCGAAATCGATATCGAAGACGGCCTGTGCGAGCGCATCGTCTTCTTTCATCTGACGCACCGAATCGATGTTGTCGTCGCCAAAGCTCGTCACAATACCGTAAACGAGTGTTTGCTCGTCATTAGGCTGAATTGTAAACGGTCCGGTCGCCATCACGAAACGACGGTCAGCAGGAGCGATTGCGCTACCCTGTCCATCGGAGTTGAATTCTGACCAGAACGCAGGCGGGTGGCCAGGAAACATGAACGAGGTCGGAATATTTGAAAATCCGAGACCGTTTCCACCGAGCGTAAAACGCTGACCGTCTTTCCAACGTCCCTTCATGTAGTTATACATGTCAGCACCGTTGCCGGGGTCACCCTGAACACCACCGCCATTGTTGTAGAAGGCAAATGCCGTCATTCCAAGGCGTTCTTGGGCTTCGTCGATCTGGCCATCGCCATTATCATCGATGCCGTTGTCGTCCACAAGAGGACCCTGGAAGAAGTCATAGCCCATTGCCGGAACATTCGCGCCGTAGCCTTCTCCTCCTTCATCATCGTTATCGGAATTGTAGACAAAACCGAGGCCGAGAGTCGTGTCCGATCCAACATAGTCATCATCAAAATTACCCAGATCTGGATCGTCAAAGAGACCCATGTAGGTATTCTCGAGGGGGACTGAGCCTCTGTAAAGGATGCGAACCTTGTAGAAGGTCGTGTTTCCAATGGCGCCTGCCGTGTTGAATGCAAAAGCCGACCCGTGTACCTCAACGCCCATAGCTGGCGTATCCGTACGGGTGTGCTGGTTGCCACGATCATTATTGATCCACCACAGCATCTGGTCGCCCAGAATGGCCGGGCGTTCGCCGGCTGCGAGGTTGATCACGCGATCGACGCGGCTGGCCAGAGGCTGGTCCTGCATATCGATGAGATCGCCATTGGCATCAAGCGTCGGAGCGCCAAGACCGGTTGGCCAGTCCTGAAGGTCAGGAGTGGCTAGACCAGATCCGTCGTAGGCCACAACGTCCTCCTTCGCAACCTTCCAGACACGGTCGAAAACCGAACAATCCGATGGAGGAGATCCGTCGTCGTTCAGTGGACCGGCCCAGAATTCGTAGGGACCATAAGTTGATCCGGCGAGGCGGAGCTGGCCGTCAACGAGGCCGCCCATCCAGACACCGGATGTGAAGTTTGCGTTCGACGGGCCACCCTTGGGTATGTTGTATACGTGGGGGCTGCCTCGCCAGAACAGGTTACCGTTATTAAGGATACGAGCGCGGACATTGTTGATGTCCAGATAGGCTTCTCCAATGGCCTGCTCGCATGTGCCGACGCCCTGTGCCTGAACGGGAACGCTCAGGTAGCTTATCGCGACGGCAGCTAGAATAAAGCTGATTTTTCTTATGTAGTGCATAGTCATCCGTGCATTTCGGTCTATAACAATTGCTAGAATTCAGGAATCTGATTGGGGCACTTATCGGGGGCGGGCAGACTCGCCCGCCCCCGATGCCACAGTCAAATCATCAGAAATCAAGCCGCACACCGATGCGTGTTAGACGTGGGATACCGTAGTTGCCAAGGCGGCGATTACGGTGGCGGTACAGCGTTTCAGCTGCGGGAACACTTGAGCCCAGGAACTGCTGGCCACCTGCCGTAGACAGGAAACCATCGTCATCGGGAAGGCCTGTGGCCCGATGTACACCCTGTACATTCTGTGTATCCAGAAGATTCTGGACCCATACGAATGCAGAAAGCGTCGACCGAGAACCTACCGAGAACTTCCGATCAACACGAATGTCGATACGGTTGCTCCATGGCATACGTGCGGAATTGATTCCACCGGACGGAACCGGGGCTTTGGATTCAATCTCACTGAAGGGCTCAACCTGAGGCGTGTACGGCTGGCCAGAGCTTGCAACGGCCAGAACATTCACACCAAAGTTTTCGAACAGCTTGACACCACCCACAATTGGGCCTTCACCTGCACCGAGACGGTAATCAACCGAGAGGTTGAATGTATGGCGCTGATCGAAGGCCAACGGGGAAATGAAGTTCGGAGGCGTTTCGTCAATCCACACGATAGTCCTCGTCGTCGTGGACGAAGAACCCGTTCCCTGAGCAAAGGACATCGTGTAGTTGGCGTTGGCTGAGACATTGTTCGTACGACGAAGGTCGAAATCGAACTCAAATCCCTTAACCGTACCGAAGTCTTTGTTGCTGTACGTCGAGTATCCCTGAGGAAAAGATTCACGCAGGTCATCAAGCTGGATCAGGTTTTCGATCTGACGGAAAAATCCGGAGATCGTCATGGCTGAACGAGCACTCAAACGCTGACGGAAGCCGATTTCATATTCGGTGGTCCGTTCTGGCTCGAGAGCGTTGTTGTTGATTCGACCCGTACTGCGTGACATTCCTGAAAGCGACGTGAACGAGTTCACCGAAGGACGCTGAGCAACTTTGCCGTAACGGGCAAAGAAGAGCGCCTGATCCGTTACAGGGAAGGAAACACCAATACGTGGCATTACCGTTACCTGCGGCTCATAATCCACAAAGGAATCTTCGTTGACTTTCGGTGATGTCGCGTTAGGTTTTGCACCCGTCAAGAGGATATCACCACCTGGTACTTCCTGACCGTTAGTGTCATAGAAGTTGCCTTGACGATCGCGATAACCCGCAATGTTACCGGCCAGGAAATAGACCGCAAAGTCCGATCCCATGGCTGGGTTCGTTCCTGAAACATCGCTTACGCGATCCAGTGGCAGACGTGAATAACGATCGTAGAGAGTACGCGTGTTGTTGTCAAAGACATCAACGCGGATACCCATATTCAGAACGATATCGCGGAATTCGATTTTGTCCTGAATGTAACCACCGTAATAAAGCGGTTCGTGCGGAGCAATATTATATGCTTCGTCGCCGCCCAGGTCATTCACGTACGCATCCAGATTTTCGCCGTCGACTTCGTTGCCACGGAATCCGTAACCCAGATAGCCGACCGTGCCTTCAAGCTGTTCCCAGCTGAGCTGGTCAAAACTTGTGACAGCAGTTTCCAGCTCTTCGTTACTGACCTGCTCAGGACGCGGTGAATAAAGCGCATCATTGTCGAGAACGAAACGAGACAGTGTCCGTCCACTGATGCCTATGCTCCTTCTGGTCTGTGATTCAAACTCACCGCCGAACTCAAGCTGGTGCAAACCAACTTGTGTCGTAGCCATCGCGTTGAAGCGAAGCTGTGAGCGTGTGTAATCACTGTAACCACCTGGTCCATTTCCACCCGATGGATTAATCAGGCGGCCTGCCGTTTCACTCGTCGGGAAACGACCATCCTGCCAGCGATAGACGTACGTCGGACGCGACGCCGTAATGGGCGTATCGTCAGATGTGTCGGCAGTGCCGTGATCATCGATTCCAACTTCGACAGTCTCGAAAGAGATGTTCTTGTATCCACGAGTCGTAGCCCACTCGTCGCGATCAAAGTCACCCTGGTAAAGGGCACTTTCGAGGTTACACGAGAACCTTTGATCGCAGCCGTCGCCGGTGCGATAGGTGTAGTCAACCTGCAACTGATAGAACGTCGAATTGGACAGGTAGTGGGTCCAGGTCGTGAAGAGCTGGAGATCCTGTGCTGTCGAAATATTCGAATCTTCAGGAGAAAAAACGCTTGACCGTGTGGAAACACCTTCTGACTCCGAAGTGACATAACGAGCACCGACGCGCATACGCACATTGTCGATGATGTTAAAGTTCACATTCGTGTTCAAAGCGAGGCGATTATATCCACGTTTGCGTTTGTCCTTTGTCACATCAAATGCTGATTCCGGAAGGTAATCCGAACTCAGCACAAAGTCAGGGTTGATCGATGATGCGTCAACGCCTGCAGGCACGTTGATGACGGTTCCGTCACCAGCCGTGATCTGGTCATTGACAACGACAATGTCTCCGCCAATACTAACGGGGAGATAGGTCTCACCGAGTGAAGCGGGAACAGGGATCAAGACCTGATTGCCGTCAGCATCCTGAGCAAGCATCGACGTTGGAGCTGAGCGAAGGTCATCAAGTGTGCTGTCGCTCACCCGAAGTTCTCCGATAGCGCGTGGGCCGCTGTCTCCCATGTCGAGGTATTCTGCAGCAAAGAAGAAGTTGACACCACTTCCTGCTACAGGACCACCCAGCGCTACAGAAGCCAGATTGTAACCGAAATCGTCCAGTGATTCGGAGGTTACACCCTCAAACGAACCGAAGAATTTCGCTGATCCAGATTTTGTAGTGATGCTGATGATACCGGACATGGCATCTCCGTAACGGGCGGAGATGTTTCCGATAATCATTTCCTGCTCTTGAACAGCAGACTGAGGAAGGGCCGCGGTACCGACAACCTTCACACCATCTATGTAATACGTGACTTCCGCTCCGCGACCACCACGAATGTTGAGTGTACCTGATCCTTCTTCAGAAACTACACCAGCCTGAATTGCGGCAACAGCAGCTGCGCCACGAACAGGTAGGTTAACAATTTCCTCAGCATCTACGATCTTAGGTACTCCTACAGCATCCTTTTGGATGAGCGGGCGCTCATATTCAACGACGATTTCGCCGAGTTCGACACCTTCTCTGATCGAAAAGTTAATTTCCTGCGTATACCCAGAAGAAACTTGAACGCCAGAGACAGTCGATTCGGAATAACCGACGAATCGTGCTTGCACGTCATGGCTACCAACTGGAACACCGATGATGAAATAATTTCCATCGACGTCCGTTATGGCACCAAGAGTAGTCCCAACTACAACGACCTGTGCTCCCGGGATTGTATCCCCGGTATCAGCATCGGTCACTACTCCCGCAATTTTACCCGTGTTCTGGGCAAATACGAGGGTAGGTGCAGCTAGAAGCATGAGTACAAGCAAGCCCCATTTACGTAACATATGCTACCTCCTCTAGTGAATTGATGTGTGGCTTAATAAGTGCTGCATCCCATTCCCACATCGAAATGAGAGCAATGTGTTTTCGTGCTAGGCACGTGTTCTTTGCATGATGCGCGAAACACGCGCTTTTGCGATTTTCGTGCCAGGCACGAATTTGTTTGACGAAAGACAACGTCTCTCCTAAGGAACTGCATCGGGGAGTAACCCTTATTCCTGTCTACTCACTACTTCATCTACACAGCTTCAACAGGTACAGTCCCGGGCGCTAAGCGCTCGTGACTGAGTTCAGGTTTCGCTTGAAAGGTGGGGGTTGAAAAGCTGTATCGAAAAGCCAATAGCGGTCCTTATTTGGTTAAACGTTATTTTTAGTCCGAATCGGTGCCCAAATATAGATTGGGTTTTGACCGTTGTCAAGAGAATATGAACTCCGAAATACGGGCATTTCTTTTTGACAAAAGCAAACTTAAATCGAAAAAAGGATGCGATTCGTATATAGATTAGTTCACGATCGAGACTAATTCAAGGCATCAATTCGAGCATGCGCACACCGTGGACCCCTTCAATTAGGGCGACATGGGCCAGTATTGGTTCAGGAATGGGCTGATCAACGGCCACCGCAGTCAGAGCCTCTTCTCCCGGAATATTACGCCCCAGGACCAGTGAGCCAATATTTATACCGGCGTCCGCCAGCACAAGACCGACGCTCGCAAGCATTCCAGGCCGATCCTGATTGCGATAGAGTAGAATCCGGCCAGAAGCCTTGAGCTCCATTTCGTACCCATCAATAGCCGTAATTCGGGCATCCTCGGAGCCAAAAAGCGTTCCCGCGATCGAAAAACTGCCTTCCGGTCCGCTCATTTCAATCTCAATCAGGTTTGAAAAGCTGCTGCCAGGATGAAATGTGTGGATATCAACCTCAATACCCGCATTTTCGGCGATTACAGGTGCGTTTACCAGATTTACGACTTCATTCCAACTTCCCTCCAGGAATCCTTTCAGGGCCGCAATGCGCATAACGTCGGTATATCGACGAGGAACGTCTCCGTGGCAGCGGATCACGAATCGATTGACAGCGCTATCGAAAAGCTGACGAGATGCCCTTCCCAGCATCTCCGCAAGCGCGACATATGGCTGAACTTCGGGCTGAGCGGCCATGCGCAGGGCCATAGCGTTGATGGCGGTCTCCACCGGCTCATCTCGTAGGGCATGAATGACTTGTTCGGTTACTTGACGGGCGACTTTCTCCTGTGCCTCTTCCGTCGAAGCGGCGATGTGGGGTGTCGCGACCGTACCAGGGTGCGCAATGAGTGCGGTCAGTTCCGAATCCGGCGGTTCAGATGAGTACACGTCGAGCGCCGCGCCAGAGACCTGGCCCGACTCAAGCGCCCGTAGAAGCGCTTGCTCATCGACAATTCCGCCTCTCGCACAGTTGATGATACAGACTCCGTGCTTGCACATCGCCAGCGTCTCATCATTCAGAAGGCCTCGCGTGGCTGGAATGAGGGGGGTGTGAACCGTGATATAGTCACTTTCAGAAAACAATCGGTCAATTTCTACCAGCTCGATCCCAATCCGCTCGGCTGCTTCCTGTGTCAAGACAGGATCGCTTCCAAGTATTTTCAGTCCGAATGATCGGCACCGAAGCGCTACTTCGCGTCCGATTTTTCCGATGCCCACAATACCGACCGTTTTTCCAAACAGCTCGGAGCCTGTGTATTTTTTACGTTCCCAGTTTCCAGATTTCAAAGAAGACGTTGCCGGCGCCAGTTTTCTGGCCAGAGCCAACAACATGGCCATCGTATGTTCGGCCGTAGATATGGTATTCCCTGCGGGTGCGTTCAGAACCAGAACTCCTTTCTCGGTCGCTGTGGGAATGTCAACATTATCGACGCCGACACCCGCCCGCCCGATAACAGTCAGTTTTTCCGCCGCTGCGATCATCTCGGCATCGATGGTTGTGCCACTCCGAATGATCCATCCCTCGACATTCGCACAACGCGACAGGATATCCTGCGTCTCCCACGAGGTACCGTCGACGACCTCCATGCCAGCTTCCTCCAGAAGCTCTCTGCACACCGGATGAACGGAATCAGTAAGTAAAACGCGAAAGCTCATTTTTCGGGATAATATGTGTTGGGATTATATAAGGTATTAGGGTGCCCCATGATTGGCGATGATTCTCAACGGACATAGGTCGCGATCCAATTCAGAATCTCATCCCTTCCTCTTCCATCTTTCGCACTTGTCAAGACGATAGGCTTTTCTTGTCCCAATCCATCGAGAACCTTGCGTACTTCCGCGATAGCTTTGGATCTGGAATTGCCCGAAAGTTTGTCTCCCTTGGTCAGAAGGATTACGTGCTCTGCATCACTCTCTGGCATCAACATGATAACTTCGCGATCCAAGCCCGTGGGAGGATGCCTTGAATCGATGAGTTGAAATACCACGCGGAGCTGGGATCGCTCTTTCATATAGGAGCCGATCAGTTTCTGCCAGTAGGCTCGCTGTTTTTTGGACACCTTGGCGTATCCGAGCCCGGGCAGGTCAACAACATGAAAACGATTATTGACGAGAAAAAAATTGACCTCCTGTGTTTTTCCTGGGGTGCGGCTCGTTCGAGCAAGATTCCTGCGACGCAACAATTGATTGATGAGTGAACTTTTCCCGACGTTGGATCGGCCTATGAATGCGACTTCTGAGATCTGTGTCTCGGGCATCTGAGCCAGCGTCGTAGCTCCCTGAACAAAATTGACGTCCTCAATCTTCATCTGACTCTCTCAGAGTTGCCTTTTCGGAGATGCCTCCTCGGAGATGCCTCCTCGGAAATGCCTCCTCGGAAATGCCTCTTTGTGAATACATTGCCAGGTCGCGGCACGAACGCCTCATCCCTCAGGCGACGCTGAAATGCGCTCGGACCGCCTCGCCGATGGCAGCCGGGTTCATCACTATGGTCGCACCTGCTTCTTCAAGTGCTGCAAATTTGTCTTCCGCCGTGCCTTTACCGCCCGAGATGATCGCCCCGGCATGTCCCATCCGACGTCCTGGAGGCGCCGTCCGGCCCGCAATGAAAACAAAGACCGGTTTGTCCATGTGATCCTGAATGTAGACAGCAGCTTCTTCCTCGGCCGTCCCGCCAATTTCTCCGATCATCACGACCGCTTCCGTCTCATCGTCTGCCTGGAACAGGCGGAGAATGTCGATGAACTGAGAACCAATTATCGGGTCCCCTCCGATTCCAACCGCCGTGGACTGTCCCAGTCCCTTGCGGGTCAGTTGATCGACGGCTTCATAGGTGAGTGTTCCGCTCCTCGAGACGACGCCGATGGGTCCGCGCGAGAAGATCATTGCGGGCATGATACCCACCTTCGCCTCGTCAGGAGTAAACACTCCCGGGCAGTTCGGCCCGACCAGAGCCGCGCCTTGTTCCTGCACGTAATGATAGACGGAGATCATGTCCCGGGTGGGAATGCCTTCCGTGATACATATGATTGTTTTGATGCCTGCTTCTGCAGACTCCAGGATAGCATCGGCAGCAAACGGGGGCGGAACGAAAATGATGGATGCGTTGGCGCCCTCTTCCTTGACGGCGTCAGATACGGTATTGAAGACAGGTCGATCCAGATGAAGCTGCCCGCCTTTGCCGGGTGTTACGCCACCAATCACGGTGGTGCCGTATTCGATCATCTGCTCGGAATGAAATGTCCCCTCTTTTCCGGTAAAACCCTGCACCACGAGGCGCGTGTTCTTATCAACCAGGATTGCCATACTCAGCTACTATCAAATGAATCAAAAAGAACTCGTGCTCAGGTCATCCGCGGTGCTCTCTGGTGAACCACTTGTCGCGAACTTTCGAGCGAAGCAATGTTAGGGCCCGTCGCTCAAGTCTACAATCAGCGTACTGTAATATTGTGTAAACACGCGACGAAAAATACAGGAAGGGAGGTTCTGCGAAGTCGGCGTCCCCGGTGGAGCTTGGAGGAAAAATTCAGGCCGGGCGCGAAGCACCCGGCCTGAAAAGCTCTGTACAGAAATTGGCTGGTCGAGGACTTCTACTGACCCGTATTCGCTGAATCGGGAGCCGCCGGGGGATCCTGCTGCGCAGGTGCCGCGGCAGGTGCTGGTGCTGCAGGTTGAGGCGAGGTCGCCTGAACGGGGGTCTCTACTCTCGGAGCCTGTTGCCCCTGCACCGGAGGAGCCGGGTTTATCCGATTAACCGGCTCGTCCACTTTGAACTCCTTCGAAATCTCGCTTGTAGCAGACTTGAATTCCTTGATTCCTTTTCCGAGTCCCCTTGCGATCTCTGGGATTCGCTTCGCACCGAAGATGAGCAGGATTGCCAGAAAAATTAGAATGAGTTCAAGTGGTCCGAGAGATCCCATAACAGCGTTTGTTGAAGTTTAGTCCTGTCTCGCCGGTCCATTTTCAATCATCGCCTTCGTAATTGATGCCGGAGGTGGCGTAATTGATGCCGGAGAGTGGAGCCGCAAAATAACCAGAAAAAGTCTGATTATCCGTATGTAATTCCGTCTTGTTTAGGGCTTTACGATCCGTGTGATTCGCGGTTCCTAGAGAATATTTTCGCGGTTGTCCTCAGAAAAACGGTGTATTTTCTGCTTCATGAATCAACAATCGATACTCACGCGCGAAGCCATCCATGCCTGGCCCAAGGCAGAGCTTCATTCTCATCTGGATGGGGCCTTGCGACTCCACACCATTCTCGAGCTGGCCGAAAAACAGGATAAGATGGACCTCCTGCCAGCGACAACGATGGAGACATTGGAGGTGGAACTCGCAAAAGTGGATGATTCCGAAGATCTCTGGGACTATCTGGCCTGGTTCGATTACACAATAGCGTTGATGCAGACGGAGGAGGCTCTTTCGCGGGTCGCCTACGAAATGGCGGAAGATTTTGCTCAAGAAAACGTACGGTATGTGGAAGTGCGATTTGGACCTGTCCTGCACACCGCCGAAGGTCTATCCCTCAAAGCGGTGATGGAAGCCGTGCTGGACGGTCTCGCGCGTGCCCGTTCGGACCATGGAATTCTTTCTTCTGTCATCGTGTGCGCGCTTCGGGATCGATTTGTAGATGCCTCGGTGGCTCAGGCGAAATTGGCCGTCGAGTATCGAGATCGCGGCGTGTCTGGCTTCGACCTTGCCGGAGGAGAGGCCGGTAATCCAGCGAAAGAGCATTTGGAAGCCTTCTATTACGCGCGGAATCATCTCATGAACCTGACGGTCCATGCCGGCGAATCCTGGGGTCCCGAATCCATTCATCAGGCACTCTTCTTCTGCGGTGCCCACCGGATCGGGCACGGAATCACGCTGGTTCAAGACCCGGATCTGATGCGCCACGTGGTTGATCACCAGATCCCGCTCGAAATCTGTCCGACGAGCAACGTCCAGACCAACGTCGTTCCCTCGTACGAAAAACATCCGATCAGGGAGCTGGCGGATGCCGGTGTTGCCATCACCATCAATACCGACAGCCGACTGTTCAGCCATACAAGTACTACCGGCGAAATGTATCTGGCCCACACACGCTGCGGACTAAGCGCTTCACAGACCGCCGAAGCGGCCATTAATGCCTTCCGCCATGCGTTCCTTTCCTATGAAGAGCGAATCCGACTCCTGGGCGAGGTCGAAGCGGAAATTTCCGTCGATTAAACTGATGGTCGATAACAAGAGGAATACCCGCTCCGTCCAACCTGCTGAGCACCTTCGCGGAACGATTCATCTGCCCGCGGACAAATCGATCGCACAGCGATCGGCCCTGTTTGCCGGAATTGCTGATGGAACGAGCCGGATTGAGGCATATCCGTCCTCGGCCGATCCGCAATCGGCGATCTCGTGTCTTCGGCAGCTCGGCATCCAGATTGACACAGAGAAGGACGCTCTGATCGTACACGGAAAGGGAATTCGAGGATTTTCCCCTCCTCCTGAACCCATTGACTGCGGAAATTCGGGCACGACGCTGCGCCTCCTTTCGGGTCTGTTGGCGGGACAGAATTTTCAAAGCACGCTGATCGGAGATGAATCGCTCTCTTCGAGACCGATGGGTCGCATCCTCGAACCACTGCGCCAGATGAATGCCCGCGTGGGTTCAGTCGAGGGACACGCGCCCCTCACCGTGGGACCAGCATCCGGCCCACTTTACGCCATCGAGTACACACTTCCTGTGGCCTCAGCGCAAGTCAAGTCATGCGTCCTGTTGGCCGGGCTGTATGCCGACTCGGTTACAACCGTCATCGAAACGCTACCCTCCAGAGATCACACCGAACGAATGCTTGGACTGTCCACCGAAGTTCAGGACGGCAGACGCCTCGTCCACGTCGCTGGAGGAATGAACGTCGAGCCGCGGAACTGGACGATCCCATCGGATTTTTCGGCGGCTTCATTTTTTGTTGTGGCTGCGTGCATCCTTCCTGGCTCAGTGCTGAAAATGCCAAATATAGGTCTGAATCCAACCCGCACCGGACTTTTGGAGGTTCTGCGCGCCATGGGAGCTCGAATCGAAATTGAAAACCAACGCGAAATCTCTTCAGAGCCCATCGGCGACGTCACCGTTTACGCATCGCAGCTCGCGGGCGTCACCGTTGCGAAGGATATCATCCCATCTCTGATCGACGAAATTCCGATTCTTTGCGTGGCGGCAATTCAGGCTAGCGGTCGTACGGAAATCAGAGCAGCAGGTGAGCTCCGGCACAAGGAGACCGATCGCATCGATGCCATGGTCAACGGACTGCGTGCATTGGGCGCAAAAGTCGAGGAATTTGAAGATGGGCTGGCAATTGAAGGGCCCCAGCAACTCCACGGAGGACACGTTTCGGCATTTGACGACCACCGAATTGCCATGTCAATGGCCATTGCCGCACTATCCGCCTCGGATCCTGTACACATTTCCGGTGCCGATTCGGTTGCAGTGTCCTTTCCGGAATTCTTCCGGACACTCGATTCAATTCGTCCTGATCCGAACTGAATTACGATTTCTTCCCGGGAATCCAGAGGTGGCGCTCGATATCCACCACACACTCCTCGACAAACTCGATACCTTCACTGCGCAACATGTCCTCCATGATGTGAGGACCCCCGAATTTAGCCTGTCCGCTGAGGCCACCGTACCGATTCACCACACGGTGGCATGGTAATCCGTGACCAGCCGCAGCATTCAGCGCCCACCCCACCGTTCGAGCTGCGCTTTTGGATCCCAGATATTCGGCAATGTGTCCGTAGGTCGTAACCTTCCCGTGAGGGATCTCCGCCACAACCGCCCACACGCGGTCAAAAAAATCACTCTTTGAGGAATCAGCCGCCGAAGCGGTCTGGGCGCGGCCCGTGGATCCTCCACGGCCGCGCCCATCGTTGTGACCCGCCATCATGCATTAAGATTGATAGAGCTACTGATTGCCCAGGATGATAGGCAGCCCATCCGAGCCGCTTCCGATAATTACGGTCTTGGCGTTGTTCGAGCTCGCCAGTAGCTGAGTCGCTTCGATACCCTTGAATCGTAAGAACTGCGAGGAGAGGCTCGCGGTAATAATCCTCTGATACTCCGCCTGTCCGTTCGCTTCGATTTCTTTACGCTGGGCTTCGAGGCCCTCTTTAATAAGCGTAAACTCGTACCGTTCGGCCTCCTGCTCTTCTTTCAGTTTATTTTCGATCGCCGTTCGAATCTGATCAGGAAGTGAAATATCCCGGATCAGGATGGCGTCCACTACGACATCGTTTTGAGCAACGGCATCCCGCACCTGGGCGAAAATGGTTTCCTGCAGTTCGGTTCGCCGCGTCGAATACAGTTCCTCGGGGGTATACTGCCCGACAATTTCTCGAACGGCACTCCGGAGTTCCGGCTGAACGAGCTTCCGGTAGTAGTCGGGACCATAGGTCACGTGCAAGCCGGCTATCTTATCGCCCTCAGGATGCCAACGAATCGAGGCGTCCAGTCCGATCGAGAGTCCGTTTGATGAAAGCGCCTGAATGTCTTCAAGCTGCTCTTGTATACGGACGTCATATCGAAGGAGCTTCACCCACGGAGGGTGAATCTGCAATCCTTCTCCATACAATTGATCCAGATCGGTACCCCCGAATACGCTGAATTTCACAGCGCCTTCTCCAGACCCGATGGTGGTGGTCATGCACCCGCCCGCGAGCGTGGCGATCATGAGAAATACAAAGGCCATAATGCCCAGACGCAAAGCCGCCTTGGACAAATTGGGATACTGTTGTTGAGCCATGTTGTTGTTTGTTGTCTTCCGTGATAAAAACTATAAATGTTATAGTTATTGGAACGAGGTTCGCGCCTCGTAGTTGCGCAGGGACAACAGAACGAAGGCGGATTTCATCCGGTAAACACACCATTCGACGAGAAAACTTGAGCGGCATTTCGAAAGGCCAATTTGAGCACCTGTCCGAAACGCTGGGCCGCGAACGCGTTCTGGCTGACCACGTTGTGGGCCCGTACACCACGTTCAACATTGGCGGTCCGGCAGACGCGTTTTACGAAGCCACATCGGCGGAGGAACTCGCCGGTGCGATTGTGATCGCACGAAACGCCTCTATTCCTTTTTTCGTCCTCGGCCTTGGCGCCAACATTCTATTGGGGGACAAGGGATTCCGAGGTCTCGTGATTCGAAATTCTGCGAAACGCGTCTCGGTTTCTGAGGATGGTATCCTGGAGGCAGAAAGCGGAGCCGTTTTCTGGCCCAACGTGATAAACATCGCTATCGACCTGGGGTGGTCGGGCCTGGAACACTACGCCGGAATTCCGTCGACGGTAGGCGGAGCGCTCTGGCAGAACCTCCATTTCCTCTCACCGGCCCCCAAACGTGAGCGGACTATGTTCCTGGAAGAGGTTGTCCTCGACGCTCAGATCCTGAGTCCAGACAATATTCGCCGGCGGGTGACGGAAGATTATTTCGATTTCGGTTACGATCAATCCATCATTCAACATTCAGGCGACATCGTCCTGGTTGCCCGGTTCCAACTTGAAAAGGCTGATTCCGAGACGATGCGGCGTATCACGGAAGAAAATCTTGAGTGGAGAAGTACGCGCCACCCGCCGCTGGACACGGAACCCAGTGCAGGTTCAATATTCAAGAAAATTGAAGGCATAGGCGCGGGACGCCTGATCGACGAATGTGGATTGAAGGGCACGAGAAAGGGCGGAATCGAGATTACCCACAGACACGCCAATATCATGATCAATCGGGGTGGTGCGACGGCGCAGGATGTCCTTTCGATGATCGAGTTTGTGGTGAAAACCGTTGAAGAGCAGAAAGGATATGTACTGGAGCCTGAAATCGCGTTTATCGGCGAATTCTGAGCGATATCGCGTACCTTGGCCTCGGGAAAACAAATCGGGATAACAAACCCTACTGATCAATTGAACTGGATTTACGGAAGCTGGGCGGTCCTGGAGAAAGACATCCGTCTCGAAATGAGGAGTCGCTACGCGCTCAACATGCTGTTCATGTTCGTACTGTCGTCCCTTCTCCTGATTGCGTTCGCCTCGGGTCAGGACCCCTTGAGTCCACGAATGCAGTCTGTTCTTCTCTGGATTGTTATCGTTTTTTCAGCTTCCATCGGGCTCGGTCGCTCGTTCGTCGCCGAAGAGGAGCGCGGAACGGTACTGCTACTCCAACTCAATATTCCAGGCAGCCAGGTCTTCGCCGGCAAACTGATTTTCAATTTCCTGCTGCTGGTGGCGGTAAATCTGGTGGCTGCTTTCGTTTTTCGCGTTCTCCTGAATATGACCATTCAGGATGTGATGTTGCTCGCCAGCTCTCTTCTACTGGGCTCGATTGGTCTGGCCGGAGCAACCACCCTGCTGTCGGCCATCATCGCGCGTGCCACCAACAGGGGCCCACTTCTTCCCGTCCTGCTTTTTCCGCTGCTCGTTCCGCTCCTGCTCTCCGTTGTGAGGGCTTCACGACACGCCCTTTCGGGTGGGCTCGGATGGGCCGAAGTACAGGGAGATCTGCTGACGATTGTCGGATTTTCCGGTGTGGTGATCACCGCCGCTTTTTTACTTTTTGACTACGTCTGGACCGACTGAGTGAAGGCGATGTCAGACAATTCTTCCTGCCATTCGCGAACAATTATTTTGCGCAGGTAGCCCACCCACTGTAACCTTGGATTGAGCGCCGGCTTACGCTGGGTTTCAGTCGGGCGATCAAAAAACGAGTATTCGCATTTAACCCTTTGATTCCCATCTATCGATACACTCGTGGCTGAACCTGTCGTCAACTTAAAGAGGTACCTGCTCGTTCGAAATCTGGTCATCGGATGGGTGACCTGCGTGGTGCTGGCAGCGTTTCTGCTGAACATTCCGAAGATCAACATCCTCGAGCACACCGCCCGGAACCTGTATTTTCACGTTCCAATGTGGTTCACGATGATGGCGGCGGTTTTTGTCTCGGCCTATCACTCGTTCAAAGTGCTAAAAACGGGAGACCTGATTGAGGACATCCGTGCCCTGCAGGCCGCACGCGTGGGAGCGTTTTTCGGCGTACTGGGGCTCTTGACGGGCATAGTGTGGTCTAAATTCACCTGGTACGTAGGTACTGATGTCTGGTGGAACATGGATCCGCGGCAGTACATGGTATCGCTCCAACTACTGATATACGGGGCCTATTTCGTGCTTCGATCCGCGCTGGATGATCCCAGAAAGAGATCACGAATTGCCGCGGTTTACAATCTGTTCGCAGCCACGACTACCCCTTTCCTGCTCTATGTGATACCGAGGCAGATGGAGAGCCTGCATCCCGGCGCGGAAGGCAATCCTGCGTTCAGTGAAATCACCGACCCTCTGATGCGCCTCGTGTTTTACCCGGCGATCATCGGTTTTATCGGTATTTTCTGGGTTGTTTACACGCAGCGGGTCCGAATTTCTTTACTCAAATATCGCGTCACTCAAGACTCTGAAATGTAATCCGTCACATGAATAGTCAACTTGATCAGGACTCACTGGCCGGCGACCAGGCGGCATCTACCGTCTCAACGGCATTCGACAGCCTCTGGGCGGGTGGGGATATCCCGACGCAAAGCTTGAGCCGAATGGAACAGGTCATGTTGGCAGATGACAAGATTTTCGTCGTACTCGCGGTTGTGCTGATCATCTGGGCGGGAATTGTGGTGCTTCTGCTAAGAAATGACAAGCGGCTTCGAGACGTGGAACGAAGTGTTGAAGAACGAATTCCAGATCCAGAAGACGAACTGTAATTTTTTCAGGTTTGCAGCTAACCTGCTCCAGGTGTGATTATGAAGCCCAAAACAATCGTTGGCCTTGTCCTGATTCTGGCATTCACGACTCTTCTTTTCGTGAATTTTGGACAGCAGGTTGGTGGATACATGAATTTTGAAGAGGCACAGGCCACCGGTACCAAAGCGCATGTCGTCGGAATGTGGCTGGACACCGATACCTTCCGATACGATGCCCGCACCAACGTTTTCTCGTTTCACATGCAGGATGATGCGGGAAATATCCGCGAAGTGCGATATCTCAACCCAAAACCAGCAAATTTTGAAGACGCAGAAAAACTCGTCATCGAAGGTGTTGCCGAAGGTGAGATATTCATTGCACACAATATTCTCGTCAAATGCCCGTCGAAATACAACGATACGCGGGCATTGCAGGAATTTGAAGCGGAAGCTGCGGCAGAAGCTGGATCAGAGACCTGATCCTCGCTCCCTTTAGAGGTAGAGCCAGTCGGCCAGCAGGAAGAACACGAATATTCCCAGAATGTCGTTGCTGGTCGTTATGAAGGGCCCAGTGGCGATGGCCGGGTCGATTCCAAGTTTGTCAAGAAACAGCGGCGTCATCGCGCCAATAGTTGTAGCCAGGACGATAACAATCAGAAGGGCGGTCGAGGCTGTGTACGCCAGCTGAGTTGGAGAGGCAACTTGATCCGGAAAAGCGGGGCCCACAATAAGAATACCCAGTCCGAGTACGACCGACGCCACGAGGCCGTTGAGCAGGGCGACGGAGAGCTCTTTTTGTAGTCGCTTCTTGATATCGGAAGCCCAGATGTCACCAGAAGCCAGGCCCTGTACGGCTATCGCGGAACTCTGAATTCCGGCATTTCCCGCCGTCGCCATGACGATGGGAATGAATCCAGCCAGGATCGAAGCCGCAGCTAACGAGGCTTCAAAAGAGATGATGACCAGCGCAGCTAGGGAAGCACCGACGAGACCAACCAGCAGCCATGGAAGTCGACCGCGCATTATCCGAAAGACGGAATCCGTGGCTTCTTCGCCTCCAGCCACACCCGACATTCTCTGAATATCTTCCTCCGCTTCGTCTCGAATCACGTCCACAATATCATCGATGGTTATCCGGCCTACCAGGCGGCCATTCCCATCGATTACCGGAAGGGTGATCAAGTCGTAGCGCTCCATCAGGCGGGCCACCTCTTCCTGATCCATGTCTGTCGGAACGGAAACGATATCGTCGTTCATGATTTCCGATATGTGGGCGCTGGCACGAGAAAGAAGCAGCTTCTTCATCGTGACGATCCCCTTCAGATGCCCCGGTCCATCCACAACAAACAGCATGAAGATATCTGCGATGGCGTCCGCGTTGACACGAACTTCTTCGGTGGCTTCGGCGACAGTAAAGTCGCTGCGTACCGCCACGAATTCCGTGGCCATGAGTCCACCAGCGGTGTCCTCGTCATGAGAGAGTAATTCTTTGACATCCTCGGCGTCTTCCAGGGCACCGATAATCTCTTTGGCTACGTCGAGCGGGAGGTCGGCGAGCACATCGGCAGCGTCGTCCGTTTCCAGCTCGTCGATCATTGCCGTCAGACGCTCATGTGGAATGTCGTCTGCCAGGCCTGCGCGAAAATCATCATCCAGCTCTGCCAGTACCTCTCCGCCCATATCCGCAGGCAGCCACTCCAGTGCTTCCCGCGCCAGGTCTTTCGAGAGGTGACTCAGGATTCTGGCGAGATCCGCCGGGTGTAAATCGGTCAGGACGTTGAGGACCATGCCTCGTTGACCGGTCTCAATCAGCGAGGAGATATCTTCTACGAGTTCTGCGTCGACCTCAATGGGGCCGCTCAGACGCGCCGGATCTTCCAGTGATGTGTTGCTGGCTGGTTCCATGTCATGGACTGAACACTGTGACTGAACACTGTGGTAGGCCTTCGGATATCGAAACCGGAATTCAAGGCCGCGAAGCCCGGTCCCGGCGCGATCCGTTGATCATCAAATCAAGCGTCGTGAAGATAGAGTGCCAGTTGGACAAAGTCCTCAGGCGAAAGCTCTTCGGCTCGTTTCGGGGCAACATCCTCGGGGAGAGGCTTCCCTGTCTCCTCCACAATGGCTGCAAGGCTGTTCCTGAGCGTTTTTCTACGCTGATTGAAGGCGGTCCGGATGACCTTTCTCAGCCAGGCTGAGTCTACCCCCGATTCGGGAGGCCGCTCCGAAAAGTCGAGCCGAACTACCGCGCTCCGTACGTCGGGCCGGGGGAAGAACACGTTTCGGGAGACTGGAAATAGCAGTTTCGGCCGGCAAGAATGCTGAACAGCTACCGAGAGGATTCCGTACTCCTTGGTTCGCGGCGCGGCAACGAGCCGCGCCGCGACCTCATACTGCATCATAATAACCGCTTCTTTCATGGTTTCAGCTGCGTCCAGGAGCGAAAAAAGAATCTGAGAGGTGATGTAGTAGGGAAGATTCCCGACAACCGACAACCGCTCACCATTCTGCTCCCTGGCATATTCGGTCCAATCGAAGGTGAGCACGTCACCATGAATCACGTGTACGTCCGGAAGAATCTGACGCAGATGATCGACAGCCCGCTCATCGACTTCTATTGCGATGAGTCGCGCATAGCGCTCAGCCAGAATGCGGGTAAGCGCACCAGTGCCCGGACCGATCTCCACCACCAGGTCATCGGCCTCAGCCTCAAGCGAACCGACGATTTTACGAATGGTGTTCGGATCCTGAAGAAAATTCTGGCCCAGTCGTTTGATGGGTTTGAGCACCTACATCAACCTCCAAACGGCGTTTTGAGGTAGCGACGAGCCAATTCTCGAGAATTCGAGTATTCCTTCAGGCCCAGGACGCGGTTGTAAGCGTGCTCAGCTTCTGCTCTGCGGCCAAGCACATCCAGCACCATCCCCTTTTGAAGTGTCGCGTTGACACGGAAATACGAGTCGTGGCTGAAGCCGGATTCCAGCTCGAGTGCCATATCGAAGTGAGAAAGCGCAACATGCAGGGAGTCCACTCGCCTTTCGTCCCTGCCCAGATAATAGTGTGCCTGCGAGGCCAGTGGCTTCACATAGCCTGCCTTACCCGCTCCAAAAAACTGTATGACACGCTCAAACACAGGGCGGGCTGCCTTTGACTGGCCCCACCTGTAATGAATTCGTCCCTGCAGCACGTGAAACAGAGCGTTGTCTGGGTAACGATCTCGCAAAACGCCAATGTAGGCCATGCTTTCCCGGTAGTTCGGCTCGAACACCGTGTAGATCTGCAGTAGAAAATACGCGGCTTCGGCGGAAGCGAACCGCCCATGCTCGGCAGCCAACTTCAGTCGCTTGAGTCCACGCGCGCTGTCTCCGTCCGGGAAAAAAAACATCAACGGTTTCACGATAGGGTACTTCCGTGGAATGGCGTCGGCGAAGTAATCATACACACCCACACCAAAAAGGAGGTCGGCATTACTGGTATCCGCGTCCGCAATTTCAAAGACGTCATCCAGCGCAGATTTTCCGTCCTGCGCGGCTGCCAGCCACTCGTGTCGGTCTGAAAGCAATCTTCCCCTGAATCCGTACGCCGCGGTTTTAAAGAACATCGCGTCGAAAGCATATCGGGGGTCACTCTCCAGCTGACTGGAAAGCTCGATTACCCGATTCATTTCCATCAGAAACGCCTGATCCAGAGAGGTGTCCTTCACCGAAAGGGTTGGAAGGATCTGCCACCAGATGGTCAGCGAGTGTAAAAACGGTCCAACTGGATGCTCGGGGTAACGCGACTCGATCAACGAAAAGAGGGAATCGGCCTGCTCGTAGCGCATATTGTAGAGATGGTCCAGAGACTCATCGGCCCACCCGAGAAGGTCCGGTTCGCTCAGAATTGAACCCTCGATGGGGATCGTCCAGGCCTTTTCGAGCGGTGCGCTCGAGGTCTGCGCAACGGCGTCCACGAGCGGAGCAAAAGGAATCAGGAGGACAAGGATATATGAGCGGTAGAGGAGCACTTGCCGTCAACAAGATGCCTCCAACCCCAGTTCCTTCTAATTATCCCCGTTTGGTCAGAGACCGCGTTCCCTGATAAATGAGGCCCACGAGAAGAATTTTCGCAAGATCGACCGGCACAAATCGAAGCCATCCTTTGTCGATGGATTCGAACCAGGTCACATGTTCAGCCGCGTAATGAAGCCAGCCCACTCCAAGCACAAATAGCGTGAGTGATCCCACTATCATCGAGAGAACGCTTCCGCCCATGCCATTCCAGCGTTTTGAAGCAAAGCCAATGGCGGCGGCTGAAAGGGGGTAGGCCAGAAGATATCCCGCCGTAATGGCTCCAAAAAGATACGCTGGGCCGGATCCATCACCTGCGTAAACGGGCAGAAAAAGGCCAACAAGGAGGTACAGTCCCTGAGCAAGCATTCCATTTCTCCATCCCAGATACAGGCCACTTCCGTAGACCGCCAGCGTCTGGAGTGTGAACGGTACTTCCCACAGGTAGAGCCTGAACTGAGCTCCGAGGGCGGTCAGAGCTGCAAACCCGACAATGCCCAGCATCTGCATAGTCACAGAGGCTGAGCCGCTGCGAAGGTCGTCGATAGTCGAGACGCTGGTCGTCCGAAGTCCCAGAATAGATTCCATAATGTCTAGGCCGATGTACAGGTATAGGGTGGCTGCGCCCGATGTTGGGAGAAAGACGGCCGCAAGATAGGAAGCATTATGAACTAAAATCGGGGCCTGGTCGCCTCCGAAGGGATCAGAGAGACGAACCCTCCCTAGCGCGCTCGTAGTTCAGCCGGGACTCGAGCCATTTTTCTGTGGTGCTTATCTCAATGCCTTTCCGCCGGGCATAGTCCGCAGCCTGATCGCGCGCAATCTTGCCCACATTGAAGTATGCAGCTTCCGGGTGGCAGAAGAACAGTCCGCAGACGGAAGCTGCGGGCAACATCGCGAGATGTTCGGTGAGCTCTATTCCCGTCGTAGCTGGCACGTCCAGAATATCCCAGATTGTTTCTTTTTCCGTGTGATCGGGCTGCGCCGGATAGCCGGGTGCCGGTCGGATACCCCTGTATTTTTCGGCGATGAGCTCGTCTTTCGAGTGGCGCTCCAGCTTTTCATACCCCCATAGCTCCCGACGTGCGACTTCGTGCACGTACTCGGCGAACGCCTCGGCCAGTCGATCTGCGAGAGCCTTAATAAGAATGGCGCGGTAATCGTCGTGGTCGGCTTCGTAGGCTGCAACCAGTTCGGATACTCCATGACCCGATGTCACGGCAAACATTCCAACATGGCTCTGGATCTCGTCCGTTGAAGGAGACACAAAATCAGCCAGCGCGCGGTTCGGTTTTCCTTTTGATTTTTGGGATTGCTGCCGCAGGGAATACAGCAGCCTCTGGCCTCCCTCGATCTCAAGTGCGATGTCGTCGCCAACCGAATGCGCCGGAAAGAGTCCGACGACTCCTTTCGGCGACAGGAGATCCCCGTCGGTAAGTTCATCCAACATCTCGTTCGCATCGTCGAACAACCGACGCGCCGCTTCTCCCCTTTTGTCATCATCCAGAATAGCTGGATACTTGCCCTTCATCTCCCACGCCTGGAAAAAAGGCGTCCAGTCGATGAAGGGACGTAGGTCGCTCACGCTGACTTCGTCGAACAGTCGAATCCCGGTATCTCTCGGTTTCGGATCGGTTTCCAGAGAGAATGAGAGCCGTAGGGGGTTTGACCTGGCCTCAGAAATTGAGAGATACTTTTCGCGGCGGGTTCTATTCTCGTGTCGATCTCGCAGCTTTCCGTAGGAATCCCTGGTGCGGTGCACAAATTCGTCTCTCGTTTCATCCGAGAGGAGGCTGCCAACCACCGTGACACTGCGCGAAGCATCCAATACGTGAATGACCGGAGCCTGACGAGCAGGCTCAATCTTTACGGCGGTATGCATTTCTGATGTCGTCGCGCCTCCGATGAGGAGCGGAAGGTCGATACCGCGGCGTTGCATTTCGCTCGCAACATGGACCATTTCGTCCAGAGAGGGGGTGATCAAGCCGCTCAACCCAACTGCATCCACCTCGTGTTTAAGTGCTTCATCTAGAATTTTTTCCGCCGGAACCATTACGCCAAGATCAATGATCTCGTAATTATTGCACCCCAGCACCACTCCCACAATATTTTTGCCGATATCATGGACATCTCCCTTCACCGTGGCCATCAGGATTCTGACCGGTTTTTGTCCTTCCCCGACTTCCTCTTTTTCAGCTTCGATGAACGGTGTCAACCAGGCGACAGCCTTCTTCATCACGCGCGCACTCTTTACAACCTGAGGCAAGAACATTTTTCCGTCCCCGAATAGATCTCCAACACGATTCATTCCGGCCATCAAAGGGCCTTCAATCACGCGAATAGCCTTCTCGTACTTCAGCCTCGCCTCCTCGGTATCCTCTTCGATGAACTCCACGACGCCCTTCACCAGCGAATATTTCAATCGCTCTTCGACTGATTCAAGTCTCCACGCAAGCACTTCTTCTTCGTTCTCATCCTTCTTTCCGACGACCCTCTCGGCCAGATCCACCAGCCGCTCGGTCGCTTCTTCATCGCGGTTGAACAGGACATCTTCGATGGCCTTGAGCAGGTCGGCCGGGATGTCATCGTATAGGGTAACCTGTCCGGCATTGACTATCCCCATGTCCATTCCGGCCTGAATGGCGTGATACAGGAAGACCGTGTGCATGGCTTCCCGAACCGTGTCGTTTCCTCGAAACGAGAAGGAGAGATTGGAGACTCCGCCTGACACCTGGACCCCGGGCAGATTTTTCTTGATCCACCGCGTCGCCTCCAGATAGTCCATCGCATAGCGATTGTGTTCGGGAATTCCCGTCGCTACGGCGAAAATATTCGGATCAAAAATGATGTCTTCCGGAGGAAACTCGAGCTCTTTGGTTAGAATGTTGTAAGCCCGCTGACATATCTCTTTTCGACGGTCAGCCGTCTCTGCTTGGCCTTTCTCGTCAAATGCCATCACAATTACGGCGGCGCCATACATTCGGGCTCGCCGGGCTTGCTCCCGAAACGGACCCTCTCCCTCCTTCAGACTTATCGAATTGACGATGGACTTGCCCTGCACGCAACGTAATCCTGCTTCGATAACGTCCCATTTGGACGAGTCGACAACAACCGGAACGCGAGCGATGTCCGGCTCGGCAGCAATCAGGTTCAAGAACCGGGTGATCGCATTTTCTGAATCCAGCAGGCCCTCATCCATGTTCACGTCGATCAGCTGCGCACCGTTTTCAACCTGCTGAAGAGCGACCGACACCGCTTCATCATAGTTGTCTTCCCTGATCAGTCGTGCGAAGCGACGTGAGCCCGTCACATTGGTGCGTTCTCCAATGTTGACAAAATTCAGGTTCTCTCGGAATATGAAGGGCTCGAGCCCGGATGTCCGCAGTGTCATCTCGGTGGAGGGCATTTCTCGCGGTGGATGTTTTGACGCAGCGTCTGCGATAGCCCGAATGTGGTCAGCGGTCGTACCGCAGCACCCCCCGACAATATTCAGAAAGCCGTCAGCGGCGTATGCATCCACCTGAGAAGCCATGAATTCGGCCGTCTCGTCGTATCCTCCGAACTCGTTTGGAAGACCCGCATTCGGATACAAACTCGTCAGAACCGGGGCGATGTTCGACAGCGTCTCGAGATATGGACGCATCTGCTCCGAGCCCAGCGCGCAGTTCAACCCGATTGACATCAACTCGGGGGTGTGGGCTACAGAAATCCAGAATGCTTCCGTAATCTGGCCTGACAACGTTCTGCCGCTCTGATCCACGATGGTGCCGGAGATCATCACGGGCACCGTTCGACCCGTTCGATCAAACTCCTGGTTGATGGCGAAAATTGCCGCTTTCGCGTTCAACGTGTCGAAGATGGTCTCGACGAGCAGGATGTCAATACCGCCGTCCATCAGCGCAGAAATCTGCTCGGCATAGGAGGCTGCCATCTGCTGGAAGGTTACCGTCCTGAATCCCGGATCGTTCACATCGGGAGACATGTTTAGCGACGCGTTTGTGGGACCGAGGGCACCGGCCACAAACCGGGGCTTATCTGGTGTACGCAGGGTCCAGGCATCAGCGGCTTCGCGGGCCACACGAACCGCCGCGAGATTGATATCGGACGATGCTTCTTCGAGACCGTAATCAGCCTGCGAAATCCGATTAGCCGAAAACGTATTGGTCTCGATGATATCCGATCCTGCAGCCAGGTATTCTTCATGGATACCCCTGATCAGCTCGGGTTTCGTCAGAGACAGAAGGTCGTTGTTGCCGAAGAGGGGCTGGCCATGACCCATAAAGCGATCACCCCTGAAGTCGTCTTCCTGGGGTTTTTCGCGCTGAATGAGCGTACCCATAGCACCGTCCAGAACGAGAATTCGTTCCGAAAGAGCTTTAAACAGGATTGTTCTGCGATCGTCCATGGGTGGCGGATTTTGAGCGATGGAGCACTCGAACGACCATCCTACGGGCTGGTTCTACCAAATCCGATTCGGGAGGCCCCCAGAAAATCCAGTACCAGGTCGGAAAAAAGATCTGGATCATCTGCGTGCAGCCAGTGACCCGCACCCTCCATTTCCTTCATTTCCGCAAAAGGAAATAGCGCACGGATGGAAGGCATGTCATTCTCGCTAAGATATCCAGACTCCATTCCTCGAATAAAGAGGGTGTCGCCCTCGAACGAATTCCAGCTCTCGACAACCCCGAATACGTCGCTATATGACTCTCGAATGACAGGAAGATTGATGCGCCACCTGAATTCCCCCTCTTCCCTGGAAAGATTTTTCATCAGAAACTGCCTCAACCCTTCCTCTGGAATCATGGGCTGCAGCGCCGCTTCTATTTCAGGACGACTTTCAAAGAGGGATGGGTCAACGGATTCCAGTGCCCTGAAAATCGATTCATGTCGGGGCTCGTATGCCCTCGGGGCGATGTCTGCAACAATCAGCCGGTCAACGACCTCGCTGTGTTCGAGGGCCAGGTGCATTCCAAGCTTTCCGCCCATGGAATGTCCCAGAAAGTGCGCATGAGAGAGGTGTTCGTCTTCAACCAACTCGAGGAGGTCCTGAGCCATGGCCGGGTAATCGAAGACGTCCGAATGTGGGCTGCGACCGTGATTCCTGAGATCAACGACAATCGTTCGAAAATATCGGCCAAACTGCTTTCGGGCCAGAGATGCCCAGTTGCCACCGGCTCCAAATAGGCCGTGAACGATAATCAGGGGGTCACCATCACCGTATGTCTGACGGAATAATCTCACTCCGCGAATCTACGGTCTGCGAAGGATCCGGTATGCGAAAAAGGATCAGAATTGCCGACTGGATCCAGGCTTTTCAGCCCTTCTCTTCTTCCTTGTCGTCGAGATCCTCTTCATCGACAACATCGTCTTCGACATCATCGTCATCGTCATCATCGCCGAAACCACCCCAACCAACCCGACATCTGCCGCTGTTGACGCACCAGACCGCAATCACGATCAGGATGATCCACCAGAGGGAGGACCCTCCGATATGAACATGGCCGATATTATTGTTCGTAAGGAACATGATGAGAACTACAAGGGCGCCGGCCAGGAGCCATTTTGATCTACCGCTGCGTGCTGATTCTGACATGGATTTTTCGGTTACTTCCCTCGAATTCGTTCTTCCTTATGAGGTGTCCTTACTGAAGCCCTCTCGTAGGGGAGTCTGGACACGCTTCGTGCTTACGGGAGAGGATCCTTCAGGGTTGCAACGATCCGGACGGCATCCTCCTTTAATTCCGCGCGCGAGTGCTTCAGGGCTTCGTGAGGGACCGGGCCAAGGCTCAGGAAGTGATCGGGAATGCAATATTTCGGTAGAAGGGCAGCGAGTTCGGATTCGAACCAGTCCTTCGCTGGCAACTCGCCCGACATTTGGACAAAGGCCACTGGTCGTTCACCGAAACGCTCATGCGGAACGCCCACAACAACAGCCGATGTCACCCCTTCCAATGAAGACAGTGCAGCGGCAACCTCATGGGGATCAATATTTTCGCCCCCAGACAGGATCATTCCGTCGGCTCGTTCGCCAATTTCCAGATTACCCTCCGCCGTGACCCGAACTGTATCGCCCGTCGACATCCAGTCTCCCGGATTGCGCTCCAATTCGGTGTAGCCCCGAAATACTACCGGACCCCGCACTTCAAGCACGCTCTCGTCGTCCTGGCGCGTTTCGACACCACCAAGCAGGCTTCCGGCGTGCACAATTTTACTCGCGCCACCCGCGCCACTCACGCCACTCCCAGCGTTCCACCGATTGGAAAGGCTGATCATGGAACTGGTCTCGGTCATCCCGTAGGTGGTCCGAATGGGATAGCCCAGTTCAATTGCGTTCGCGAGAAGGTCCGCGTTCAGTTTCGCGCCGCCGACAATCACATCGCGGACGGCAGCGGGGCACCGCAGGCCTTCAATAACCAGATCGTGAAGCTGCGTCGGCACCAGCGAAATCAGAGTCGGCGGCGCCACTAGAAGTTGCTGAGCTATCGACTGATCTCTTGACACCAGTTGCACGGCTGAGCCCGCGACGAATGAACGCCATAGTATGGCCAGGCCCCCGATATGAAAGGCAGGAAGGCTCCAGAGCCATCTATCCCCTGCTCCGGGTTTGAGGATTTTGTTGACCGCGATTGCGGATGACAGGTGATTTCCGGGGGTGTGGCGTGCGATCTTTGGGCTTCCGGTACTGCCGGAGGTCAACACCAGTGTATAGCCTTGCAGAATAACCGTTTTTGTTGTTTCAACGGGTTGTGCGGCTCGGGTTTGCTCATGGCTGGTCAGGGCGATTATTTCGTCGTATCTGGCATCCGGCCAACGAGGGCTTATTACGAACGGAGACCGGCCCGCCCTGAGAGCGCCAAAAATGTCGGCGATCAACCGGGCCGTATTCCATGACCTCAAGGCCACCACTGATGATTCACACTTTGAGTGCAGGGCAGTCCTTTGTGCAACCAGATGGTCCAGCTCAGCGAAGGTGAGATCAAGTCCGTCCGCATGTGCGACGGCCCGGCGGTCTGGATTGTGGATCGCTTGCCAGGAGATCGGGCAGATCGAGCATTGTGGCGAATCCGATCCGCTCGTACTCAGAAAGATCTCCCGATATGAACGATTCGCGGTCACGTCAGATGGATCTCGGTCAGGCGGCGCATATCGATGTGTGCTCCGGGCAGAGCCGGCAGATCTGCAACACAGATGGAGTCACCCTCCAGACTTTCGATCTTCCCTCCAACATCGTCCAATAAATATCCGTAGGTACCAAATCCGACGGCGGGTCCGTCGAAGCGAGACGCGATCCCCGCTAGCGCAGTCATGCCAACTCCCGATTCGTACGCCGAGGACCAGACGACGCTGCGTCCCGATTCCTGAATCATCAGCGCCCGGCTCATCACGCCATCGATTGCGCCGAGGAGCGATGGCTTCAGGATTACAACGTCCGCATGGGCCCAATTTTCAGAATTGAGACTCTCATCGATGGCCAGTGTAAGTGGATAGTCGGCTCGATTGTCAACCTCAAAGCAGTCATTCCAGGGCTCTTCGATGAACTCGATCCGCTCGTGGCGCGCTCTTATGTGGTCTGCGAATAAAAGAGCATCTTCCTTGCTCCATAGGCCGTTGGCGTCGAGCCGGACGGTGGATTCAGGATTGAGCTCCATCCAGCTGAGCAGGCGATCACTGTCCTCATGAGCGGAGTTGCGCCCGACTTTGAACTTCACACAAACACCCGCTCGTATGGATCCTGTCGGATTCAGCCTCACGTTGTCCAGGCATGCTCGCCTCATTTTTCCCAGAGTGGAAGCGAACGAGGTCCCGTTTTTAGCCGCCACCATCCCTCTGCGGGCACAATCCACAGCGAACTCGATCGAAGGAGTGTCCTGTCCGCTTCGAATGGCTTTCAGCACGCCGTCAACCGATTCTGGTCCAAAACCATCAAGAGGCGCCGCCTCTCCCCATCCCGTGTTGCCCTCTCCGTCCTCGGCGCGAACAAGAATCCCTCTGCGCGTGGACATCATGGCGCCGCCGACCGGAATGGGCTCCGTCATCGCGAGCGAGTAGTTGTAGAAGCACAATGTTGTAGAGGTGTTCATTTTCGGGCTGGCCGGGAGATTCGATCCGATTTCAGGCTGCCACTACCCATCCAATGGAAAACAGGATAGTGTAAATCAGCAAGTTCCTTGCCGTCAGGGCCAGAACTCCGTTCAAGCGCTCACCATCCTCCTGGGGAATCGCTCTCAGTAGAGTCGCGGCTCGATAGAACAGGGGGGTTGCCAGGAGGGAGAGTAGAATCCACGCTGGTGATTCGTAACCCTGCCAGAGCACCACCGGTACAGCGGCGGCCAGTATCGTACAGGCCACATAGATCCTGATTCCAGCATTCCTTCCGAGCCGCACAACCATCGTTTTCTTTCCTGCCCGCCCGTCTTCGCGAAAATCTCGAATATTGTTGGCCAGCAGGATTCCGACCGACAGCAGGCCTGGACCCAGTCCGGCGATCCAGACTTCGATTGGCCACGATAATCCTTGAACGAAATAGGTGCCCGCCACCGCGACCGGACCAAAGAAGATCAGGACGAAGACATCTGCAATCCCGAGATAGGCCAGCGAGTATCGCCCGCCCGTGTACAAGAGCCCGAACAGGATGGAAGAGAAGCCAATGACTACTATGGGCAATCCTCCGCGCATCATGAGGTAAACTCCCGAAAGAAGCGCCGCCAGGAACGTCAGATAGGTTGCCATTTTCATGGCAGTCGGAGTCACCATCCCCGATTGAACCGCACGCCGGGGACCGAGCCGCTCGGGGGTGTCGGCGCCTTTCTTGAAATCAGCCAGGTCATTGTGGAAATTGGTGGCAACCTGTATCAGAACCGCCCCGGTTAACGCAAGAATCGCCGAAACCGCGTGAAAGATGCCGTCCGAATACGCCACCGCTACTCCCAACAATACAGGACTTATACCAGCCCATAAGGTCTTGGGCCTGGCTGCTTCGATCCATATGCCCACGCGAGAATTCAAATCAGGGGCGGTATGGGAACTGGGAGAAATTGGGTTTCCGCTTTTCGTTGAAAGCGTTACGTCCCTCCTGACCTTCTTCACTCATGTAGAACAACATGGTGGCATTGCCTGCCAGTTCCTGGAGTCCGGCCTGACCGTCACAGTCCGCATTCAAGCCGGCCTTCAGACAGCGAATGGCCATTTGGGAATTTGCGAGGATCTCGCGACACCACTGCACGGTTTCTCCCTCCAATCGATCCAGCGGTACAACTGCGTTGACCAACCCCATTTTTTCCGCCTCTTCGGCCGTGTAGGAACGGCACAAAAACCAGATCTCGCGCGCTTTCTTTTGGCCTACGATTCTGGCCAGGTAACTCGCGCCATATCCGCCGTCGAATGATCCGACCTTGGGACCGGTCTGCATGAACTTTGCATTGTCGGCTGCAATGGTGAGGTCGCACAGAACGTGGAGCACGTGACCGCCGCCTACGGCCCAGCCCGCGACCATCGCAATCACCGGCTTGGGACAGGTCCGGATTTCTCGCTGAAAATCCAGCACATTCAAGCGCATTACGCCCGAGCCCTCCTCCTTGTACCCAGCGTCCCCTCTGATGCTCTGATCGCCGCCACTGCAAAATGCTTCGGGCCCCTCTCCTGTCAGAATGATGACGCCGATTTGCTCATCGTCCCTGGCATCCTGCAGAGCTTCTCTCATCTCTGACACTGTAGCGGGCCGGAACGCGTTTCGGACGTGGGGCCGATTGATGGTAATCTTTGCGATTCCTTCGGCTTTATCGTAGCGGATATCTGTGTATTCCCGGACCGGGTTCCAATCGACTGCAGACATGGTTCAGCCTTGTTCGAATTCAAAAAATTCCACGAGCGCGGCAAGATAAGCCCTGGGCTGCTCCGAGTGAACAATATGGCCAGCACCCTCAACCGGCACGAATTTGATTCTGGGAGATCTCTCTTGAAGCCGCGATCCTATGTCCTGGTATTTACTGTCGCGGGTGCCAGCGATGAACAGCATATCTGGTTCCAGAGCTGAGAGTTGGTTCCACATCGAGAGATGTCGCCCAATCGAGTATCCTCTCAGGGCCTCGGCCAGTCTGGTGGGTTCGCCCGCCGCTCTTGCCTTCTTGATCATGTGCAGCAAGGGCGAATCGAGAAGAGATGAGAACACGGGCTGATTGTACCACTCGGACAACATATCGGGCCAATCACGTACCATTTTTTCAGCCCAGATGTCGTCCGATGCGCGTCGCGCGGCCCTTTCAGCGTTAGGCTCAATGCCGGGGTTGCTCGACTCGACAACGAGCCTCTCAATTCGATCGGGGAACGACAGCGCAAAATGCATCGCAACTCGGCCCCCCAGTGAATACCCCACCACGCGGGCCCGATCGATGTGCTCGGCTTCCATCAGGCGATCAAGGGCTCCGCTGGTTTCTTCGAACCAGTCGCCTTTTGCCGCCGCGGAACCACCGTGACCTGGCAGATCGATGGACAGCGATGGACAGGGAAGTTCGCGCGCGATCGAGGACCAGTCATCGGCGTTACCCAGAAAGCCGTGCAGAAAGAGTAAAGGCGGTTGCTCCCGTTCATCTCCCGCGCCAACCAACCCCTTGTAGTTCAGAACCAGCATCAGGAGTCAATCCATTTTTGTGGGCAATCCTGTTACTGATTTGCCGTCCGGACCATGCTCGCATGGAAAATCTTTCTCGATCACGACGCGCAGGGGCTGACTATCTGACGAGTCAGCCGCAAAATCGAACCCGACTACATCATTGTTGGCCCAGTTTCGAATCCACTCACTCGGAATATCGATCTGGAGGTGTGCATTGGTCTGGTTTACACGGGCCTTCGAATGGTCGTCTACTGACGACAACGTTATCGAAAACGATTGTGTCTCGAAGGGTAGCTCGAGAGTGATGCTACTCTTCATCTCCAGGCTGAGAACATCTTCGATGGAAAGCCGACATCGCACGAATCGATCTGTGAACCGAACTTTCATGATCAGTTTCCGAATAGCTGCGCGATACGTGCGGCCATCGCCGCGAGTATCCGGCGCTGTTCTTCGAGATTGGCGTCCCTCTGAGTACGCACTTCGATGACCAGAGGATCTTTGGAGTCAAGCGCAGCCCTGAGTTCCGACCGCAAATCATCAATGGTTGAAACCAGAGAGTGAGCGAGGCCAAATTGGGCCGCGGCGCTCTCGAATCCCAGACCGTGCGGCGTGCCAAAGAGAGTCTCGAACTCCGCACCCTGGTCGCGGACGGGCAGGTAAGAAAAGATGCCACCGCCATCATTGTTTATCACCACTAGGAGGGCATTTCGAGAGGCACACAGTGCAAGAGAATTCATGTCGTGCAGGAGCGCCAGATCACCGATGAGTACAACAGGGCGCTTTTGATGACCGTCACTGAAGCCCATCGCGGTCGCAAGGGTACCGTCGATCCCGCTGGTACCCCTGTTCGCGACCAGCGCAGTTCGCGCTCCACCGGGTGAACTGCACAAATCCATGTGCCGAATAGGGTTGCTGGAAGCCACGGCCAAAACTACATCGGAATTCAGGCACTCACTGAGCGTTCTTGCGGTGGTCTGTTCAGTCAGTTTCTGGCCCAAATCCTGTCGCAGCCATTCCTCTGATGCGCTGATGACCCGTTTCCAGTTGGTCAACCATTCAGATTCGACTTCTTCGCGCGACGTTCCATCCTTCGATTCGGCCCGTTCCGCGAGCAGGAAGAGCGCTTCAAGTGGATCGGCTTCGATTCGGTGGTCCAAGGAGTGGGTAGGATCGATGCGGCGACGCCGGGAATCAATCACGAAGTGCCGTGCCTGCGCTGCTAAAGCCAGCGTGCGCTTAGACACGGGAGAGGCTCCAAACTGAATCACAAGGTCCGGACTCAGCAGCGGGGGAGGATTCCCGTAGAAGACAGCTTCTGCATGAGCGATCCCGATTTTTGAATCTAGGCCAAGGCGTGCCTGAGAGGATATATCGGCGATGAACACAGCGCCAAACGGCCTGCAGCACCGAATGACTGCCTCCTGGATAGCGTCGGGGTCACCGTTTAATCGGCCCAAAAGGATCATGGGCCGTTTGGCGCCAGCCAGCTCATCCAGGAGCCGAGTGGTGATCTCCTGGCTGACAGACTCCGCATGATCGTAGGTCGTGAACGGGGCGCCACTTTCGTCCCACTCTTGCAATCGGTCCGAAGGGTTGTCCTCGTATGGCCTCGGGGTCGGAGCCAGAGGCTCTCGAAACATACAATTGAGGTGAACAACGCCTCTGCGTGATCGAGCGACGGCCTCATCGATGGTCGTCAGCACATACTCCGTTGGAATGTCGCTCGAAGGTGCGGCGAGATCAACAAACCACTCAACATAATCTCCAAAAATACCGGCCTGCCGAATGGTCTGATTGGCATCCGTGTCTCGCAGCTCAGGAGGACGATCTGCCGTAAGAAGAATCATGGGCACCTCCTCCACAGATGCCTCAATGACTGCGGGAAATCCATTTGCCAGTGCGGTCCCCGAAGTGGTTATCCAGGCTGCGGCATGACCCGTGGCTTTGCCGTATCCCAGGGTCTGGAAAGCCGTTCCGCGTTCATCAAAATGCATATGAACGGTGGTGTGCGCGTGAGAGGCCGCGGCCATCACAAGGGGGGTTGATCTGGATCCGGGAGCTGCATAAAAGGTTGTCACGCCATTTCGGACGAGCTCTTCGACCATCAGATCGGTCCAGAATCGGTTTCTATTTGGAGCTCTTGATTTCAAGACCGAGAATGTGAGTGAAGTCCGTAATCTTTTGTTCAATTTCGAGCCATTCGTCTCCAGGCTCTGAGCCTCTGACAAGTCCTGCACCCGAAAACAGCGACAGCGTGTCTCCTGCCAGCACCCCACACCGAAGCGCGACCGCAAATTCTGCAGAGTCTCTCGTGATCCAACCAATTGGGCCTGCGTACCATCCTCGATTGAAGTCTTCGAGTGAATCGATGGCTTCCAGGGCCAGAGTCGTCGGTGATCCGCCGACAGCCGGAGTTGGGTGCAATCGATCCAGCAGATCCAGATCCGTAATCCCGGACATGAGCGTACCGGAAAGGCGCGAACAGAGATGTCTCCCTCCCGCGAGCTTCATTTCGGACGCGACCTCGTCCACCGTAACGGACTGACAACAGGCGTTCAGTACTTCTCTTATAAAATCTCGGACGAAGGCATGCTCGCGCTGATCCTTCTCGCTTCCGAGAAGGGAGGCCAGGTAGGCCTCGTCGTCGTCGGTGGTCTCCCCCCTTGGACGGGTGCCGGCGACGGCTTCGCTGAAGACTTCCCTTCCTCGTCGAAAAAAGAGGCGCTCTGGTGTTGCCCCCAGAAAAACTCCTTCTTCTGATTCGAACAGGAAGTGAAAGCAATCGGGAGTCGCTTCCTGAAGGACATTCAACAGGCGGATGGGGTCGGGAATCTCCTCAAATCTGAAATCTACCCGACGCGCGAGCACGACCTTTTGCAGCAGATCTCTGCTGAACGCATCGAGCGACCACTTGACCTGATTTTTCCATCCATCAAATCCAGGACAATCCGTACGGTGGACGGGCCTGGGAAGCAATCCGTTCAGCTTTCCCCTGGGAAAGGTAAGTTCGGCTACCTGCTCAAAGAGTGTATCCTGAATGGCAAGGTCTTCGGGCAGCACAAGGTTGCAGCAGAGAAAGGTTCGTTCGCCGTGGCGATGCAACTCAAATCTCGGAAGGACGAATCGCCACGCGGGAAAACCGAACCAGGTGGCATCAGCATTGCGGTCCAGGTCAAAACGCAGTCCACCATACAGTCTGGGCTCTGCACCAGGTCGTTCCAGAAACTCATCGATTTCCTGACCAAGGTGTTCGAAATCTGGGCGGGTGTTCCCCGAAATCATGCGGGCCACGCCGCACATGGCTACCCTGTCGTCGGCATGACGGCCTCGCCAGTACATGTGGTCCAGGCCCTTCTGTGCGTGCAGCCAGGCAAACGCGTCGATGGTCGGGAGCGGAATCTCAACGCGAATCAACCCGCAGTCGGAGGGGTCAGCATCTCGTAAGTGATGCTCCAATGCCGTTTTGAGTTTCTTTCGAAGCTCTGGTCCGGAATCTGCTGTCTTCTGTGTATGGAGGTCCGGAGCCTGGATAGTGGGGTGTGGGTAGGTGAGAAAGGAGAAGGCCGGGCGCAAATATATTGATTTTCGACTACTTGGCAGACTTTTTTCGGTAGTTCATGATGTCGAGCATCCGTTCCTGCATTTTCGAGAGTCCACCCGCATCATATCCATGTTTCAGAGATGCTCGAATCAATACGTTTCGAAGGATCAAATCTGGAGCGCTCAACGGCGACATGGACTTGTAAAAACGAACGGACAGGGGGGATATCATTCTCGTCAAAAACTGTAACCTCAGTATCACGAATCCGATTAGTCCAACTGCGAGAGCCGCCATCTGAGTGCTTGCAGCCAGATAACTCAGGACCGCGATGTACACGAGTCCCTGCGCGATGGGATGATTAAGACGGGACACCGTTGGAATCAGTCCAAAGAAAACGACAAACGGCGACATTACGGAGAGTAGAAGAAAAACCGCCAGAGCGTAGACTGCCGCCAACCACGGTGGTACGACCAGTAAAAAAAGAAGCAGGACAAACAGGGTCGTTGTTATCGGCAGTTTTACCCAGGAGTCGGACCGCCCGAGCAGAATAGAAATTCCGTAGTGCTCAATCACCTCCGGGGCAAAGCTCCGCAAGTCCTCCTCCCTCGTGTGATACCAGACTCCATCCGCGGTCAAAATTCCTCCGGGAAGCTCCACCCAGGTCGGACGAGATTCCGTCTCCCCGTTCTGACGCCCAAACATCACAATTCAAAATACTGATGGGACTCAGGACTGAAGACAGGATTTTGAATCTCCAGAAAATCGGGCACATGCAGGATTGGATAGACCACTCCCAGGTTGTCCAGAACGATATCCTCGTACGGCACGAAAACATAAAAATCGTCCGTTTCGAGCGAGGCATCAAACTGAGAAATGGGAATCTGGTAAACCACCCTTACCGTCGTGGGAGAGTAGTTTATACTCACGCCGGGTGGCAAATCCATTGTTCGGACTTCAACGATTCTTTCAGCCTCGGTGAATGCCTGAATATTGGCTTCGATGCGGACCTCACTAAACTCAAGAGAAATCAGCCTGCTCAGCGAATCAGAAAGCGCGATGACGACATCCAATGAGTCGCGCATCTCGCCGAGACTCCGCTGCGCGGTCGGCCAGTAATCAATTCCGTCAATAATTGAATGAGCTCCTGAAATAAGAATGGAATCTGGAGACAGTTTAATGTCGCCAATTCTCCTGAAGGTCGAAGCAAATTCCATGGATACTCGAGAGCGGATAGGGACACGTTTGACTACCCGCTGTTCGAGACCAATGTCCACCATTCTGGGTGTGACCGCCAGAATGCTTACGTTCGTAATGAACTCTGGCGCCCTCATTGCCAGGTCGATCTCTTCTGCCAAGGCATCAATTTGAAGTATCGGCGCCCTGTAGTAGAGGCGTAGGATCTGAATGCCCTCCCCTTCGATCTGAATCTGGATGGTCTTTGGCGGAAGCTGGCTCAGAGCCTGATCCGGGGGCAGATTCAACACTTCAGTTTCGAATTCCAACACCTGCGTGTAGGTCTCTTGCATACTGAAGGCGAACCAGAGCACAAACGACGTCAGCACGCACATCGAAATGACGAACCCTCTATTTTGCGGCTCATCGAATTCTGCCCTGCCGGCCACGGGCGAACCGCTCAGCAACGTCTGAAATCGTGATAAGAGAGACTTGCTCATCTGAACACCTTGTGAACACCTTGTGAACACCTCGGAACGAACACTTTCGTCTAACGCTTACGCAGGGCCTTGAGCAACTGTTGCTTGTTGGCCCGTGCGATCTCTCGTCCCTTCAAAGAAAGGCTTTTCTGGCTTCTCGCTAAAGTGCGCAACTGCCTGACGGTCATATCCTCCAGGGAGGATGCGGGCGATTCGGTGGTCGACGAGGACACGGAGGACACTGAAGACATTGGGGTCGATGACCCGAACTGCATGGAAAAAACGTCAGAGGCAGGGCGGGCAATGACGTGGGATGATATCACCTCTCCGATCTTTGTAGCCGCTGCGGTTCCTGCATCCACGGCCGCTTGCACCGCTGCCGTCTCGCCTGTAATCTGGACGGTGATGAGCGCCGCCATCGTCTGCTCAAGTCCAACGAGGTTCACGTTGGATGCCTTCATCATGGCGTCTGCTGCTTCGAGAGCCGCCACCAGCCCACGAGTCTCTACCAGGCCATACGCTTCTTGAACAGCATCCGCCATACTTGTGAGTCGTGTATCCAACCCGAGGTCAAGCCTCGGCTGGCCTGATTATCCATCCGATCCAGTAGGCAGAATAGCTTCTACATCTGAATGCGGCCGAGGAATTACATGCACCGAAACGAACTCTCCGACCCGCTCGGCTGCTGCCGCCCCGGCGTCAGTTGCGGCCTTCACCGCTCCCACATCCCCGCGAACCATAACGGTCACGAATCCGCCTCCAATTTTTTCCTTTCCGATGAGATTTACCTTGGCGGCTTTCACCATCGCATCGGCTGCTTCGATGGCTCCAACGAGGCCACGAGTCTCGATCATTCCAAGAGCAATTCCGTAATCTTCTGACATCGCGCGTCTGTATGTTATCGAGATTGGAATCCGAATTGAGAACCCCCAGTTGAGGGGCTTTCGGGAGCATGCCGGACGATCCGGGAGCACGCCTTCGGACTGACCTTGAATATAGACTTGACTCGCTCGGTTGTCAAAGATTCCCGTTCAGTTGAAGGGCACGGTGGCTATACTATCGGCCATCAGTAACTCGGTTTATTTTTCGACACTTGATGATTAATACAGCCCTTATCGCCGGTGCAAGGCCCAATTTTATAAAGATCGCGGCACTGGAGAAAGCATTCGTAGAATCTGGCCATTTCAAGAACCTCCTCATCCATACCGGTCAACACTACGACGCCCGGATGAGTGATATATTTTTTCGCCAGCTGGGGATGCCCGTCCCCGACATGTTTCTGGGCGTCGGATCCGGGAGTCATGCTGAGCAGACAGCCAGGGTGATGACGGAGATCGAAAAGGTGTTTATCGATCAGAAGCCTGACATTGTGCTGGTAGTGGGTGATGTAAATTCTACCGTGGCAGCCGCCCTGACTGCGCGGAAATTGCATATTCCTCTTGTCCATGTAGAAGCCGGGCTGCGATCCTTCGACCGGAGTATGCCCGAGGAGATTAACCGCATCGTCACCGACAGCATTTCGGACTACCTCTACGTCAGTGAGCCTTCAGGGGTGAACCACCTGCTTGCCGAGGGGCATACCGCGTCCAATATTTTGTTGGCAGGAAACGTCATGATTGATTCACTCAGACGTTTTGAGAAAGCTGCTGCTGACACCAGAGAATATGAGAGTAGAGGCCTCGATGAGAACAATTATTTCCTGATTACAGCTCACCGCCCCGCCCTTGTTGACGATCCGGGAAATCTGTCCCTGTTTGCCGAAAGCCTCCTACAGCTGGCTGAATTGGGACCCGTTGTGTTCCCGATTCATCCACGTACCGCCGCCGGGTTGGATGACACCGCGACGGGTCGCTCATTAAAAAAACACCCTTCCGTACAACTCACAGAGCCGATTGGGTATCTGGAATTTCTGTGCCTCATGATGCATGCCGGGCTCATTGTCACGGACAGCGGCGGCATTCAGGAAGAAACGACCGCGCTACAAAAACCATGTATCACGATCCGCCCAAATACTGAACGGCCCATCACGATCGAACAAGGAACGAATGAACTGATTCCACTGGATGTAGAGCGAATCGTGATTGCGGGCAAGAGTGCACTGGCAGGATCCTGGAAGAGTGGCAGTATTCCGGAACTGTGGGATGGCAAAGCCTCAGACAGAATTGCGGCTCACCTCTACGAGGCTTTCTCCTGATCACCCTTCGGAGGCAAACAATTGCCGGTACGCGGTGACAAGACCACCCGCCGTCGCATCCCAGTTGTAGTGGTCCCGCACGGCCACAAACCCGGCATCTCCCATTCGTGCTCGTTTTCCTTCATCCTTGAGCAGGTCGATCAGCCCGGATGCCAGTTCTTGGGGCGAACCCGACGTATAGATGCGCCCGCACCCGGTTTCTGACACGATGCGCTCGAGGGGCTGGCAGTTCGACACCATGCAGGGAAGCCGCATGTGCATGTAGTGGAAGAGCTTGTGGGGAATGGTATTGTCAGTGTGTACGGTCTTTTTATGCGGAATAAGCCCGATATCGGCGTGTGCCATGAAGCTTTTTACCCGGGACTGCTCCTGCCAGCCTTCAAATCTGATGTGATCATCCAGTCCCATAGAGCCCGCGAGTGATTCCAGCTCCCGCCGAAGGGCTCCATCCCCGACGAGAACCAACTCTGCATCTGGAATTGACTCGAGGACCCGTGGCATGGCCCGGATCGGATCTTCGAGCCCGCGGTGAAGATCCATTCCTCCGGTGTAGAGTATCCTCGGCCTGAGGGCGCGGAGCTGCTCCAACTGTTCGAGGGGCCAGGATGCAAATTCGTCCAGATTGACCGTATTCGGAACCACGCTCATATGCCTGTCGGAGATTCCTCGCCGGCGAAGGCGGTCTGCCATCTCATCAATTACGACAATCAGATGGTCCACAGCCGTGGACCACTCGAGCTCCAGTCGGTCCCACTTCCGAATATTCACGACGAGTTTTCCGGGAAACGAAGTGCTCCACTTATAATGCTTCAGGGCTTCCACCCAGTTCTCATGCATGTCTCCGACGACGGGTATACCCAGCTTCTTTCCAGCCCGGATACACGCACCAAACAGGTACAAATCGTGGGCATGAATGGCGTCAATCGGGCACTGACGGTGCAGCGCCCTCAATCGGCTAAACAGATACAGGTCCAGTAGACCCACCGTACCCGCGAGTCCTCGCATCTTATTGCGAATCTGTCCCCATATCCGGTCTCGAACAATCAGGCCGCCATCAAAGTCATCATTCTTCTTTCTGGAATCTGGCCCGATGGCAAGAACGGTTACATCATACCCCGCTTTCTTCAGGGTCCTCGCCTCGTTTTCAACCCTCAGATCGGGGGGAAAAGCGTGATCCAGAACCATCAGTATGTGACGCGGGGCGCTCATCCGGATAACAGGCGTACAATTTCAGACGATGCGCTTCCTTCGGGCGCTTCTCCGAAACGAGGAGCCTCGCCTTGTGGCAGCATACCCACCGCCGACAGAATCGCATCCGGGTCAGCCCCCGTCGTATGATTCCAACCTCCCGCCAGCGTCTCGGTCCATTCAGTTTCGTCCCGCAGGGTCACACAAGGCTTGCCAAGCCAGATCGCTTCTTTCTGTAGACCACCTGAATCGGTCAGAACTTTGATTGACGAAGAAATCAGCGTCAACATCGACAGGTATGAAACCGGCTCGATGATTTGAACTCGGCTCCCGATTGACGAAAGATCCAATTTCGAACGGGTACGAGGGTGAAGTGGGAGAATGATGGGAGCATCGAGATTGGAAAAGGCCTGCAGGATGGCCGCCAGTCGGCCGGGATCGTCCGTGTTCTCTGCCCTGTGAATGGTTCCGAGATAGAAGGAGTCCTTTTCGATCGCGGTAATGGATTTGAGAGGATTGCTGTCCGCAGCGCGGAGGGAATACGTCCTGGTCGCGTCCAGCATGACATCTCCACTCATATGGACGCCACGCCACATACCCTCATTGGCAAGGTGTTCGACGGCTGTTTGCGTGGGGCAGAATAAGTTGGTTGACAGGCGATCAGTCACGATTCGATTGACTTCCTCGGGCATACGCAGATTAAAGGACCGCAATCCAGCCTCCACATGTGCCACTGGAAGGCCCATTTTTGAGGCCACTATGGCCGCTGCGATCGTACTGTTGGTATCGCCGTACACCAGAACCCAGTCTGGCGCCTCGCGCGAGCTCAGGAACGATTCCAGCCCCATCATCATGGCCCCCGTCTGCGTAGCATGCGAACCGGATCCAACTTCGAGATTGTGGGAGGGTGCGGGTATGCCCAATTCTGCGAAAAACACCGCACTCATGTTGGCGTCGTAATGCTGACCCGTATGCACGATCTCCTCACTGATCCCCGCGCCCTGGAGCGCGTGACTCACCACCGCTGCTTTGATGAACTGGGGCCTCGCACCCACCACGGTTACCACTCTCATGCCCCCTCCTCCAGAGTCTTATCCAGAATACTATCCAGCAGCGATGCCAGCTTGCCGGTCTGCTCCGTCCTGCTATACGGAAGGGCGGCCCCGGGGCTCGCCCCGCCCAGGGGCGAGCCCGCACTCCACGCCGCGTAGTGTCTGTCCAGTTCCTGTGCGATTGCGTCGAGATCATCGTAGTCGAACATAGAACCCGCACCGGTATCCCGCAGAATCGATGATGCTTCGCCTTCAGGATCACCGAGGCCGAGGACGGGCCGTCCCGCCATGAGGTACTCATAAATTTTGCCCGTGACGATTCCCGCTGTACTGGACACCCTGTTTATTGGGAGCAACAGCAGCGTTGCGCCCCTGGTGTAGGCGATAGCTTTTTCATGGGACACATGCGAAACATGGTTCAGCAAATGGCTGAGACCCGCGTCCGACGCCGAACGAAAAACGGTTCCGTCTACATTTCCCACGAATGTCAATTTGAGGTGCGGCCACCGAGATTGAGCATCTGGCCTGGAAAGAATTCGCCAGATCGATGAGGGATTTCTCGCAGGAGCCATACTGCCCGTGTGGACGATGTTGAAGCCGTCCAGGGGCATCGTCTTTGAGTCAGTGAAATCGTCGGGGTCGAATCCGTTTCGGATTACACGGAACGGCTCCGAGACTCCTTCAGACATCTGCCTTGCGAGACTATCGGTGACCGCGATACGGACTGTTGCCGATCGAAGCACCCGGTTTCTGATCCGCAGATCCCACCGACGGGCCAGTTTCGTCGTCGGCAGCATGTCTGCATAGGCTATATCTGGCCAAGCATCCCTGATATCAGCGATCCAAGGCAGATTCTGCGATCTGGCGACCCGTTCTGCTATGAGATGCGCCGAATGAGGGGGGCCGGTTGACACGATGGCGTCAATGTTCGTGGTGTTCACCAGTTTCCCAGCCACCCGGCGTCCGTGACGCACCCACCCAACCCGTGCGTCTGGAAAAAACAGGTTGGCACGAACGAAGCGGGCAACTTTTTCTTTCCACGAATCGTGGTCTGCGCCAAGAAATCCAACTCCCACCGCGTCAGATTTTTTCTTTCCCGTCAGCGACGCATAGGCCGCATACGGATCCCAGGAATCGGTCCGAACGACCGTCACTCCGTCGGGAATGTCTTCCAGCAAGCCTTCGTCAATTTCTGGATAGGCGGCCGAATTCGGGTCCACAGTGAGGACAATTGGATTCCATCCAAAGTCTCTCAAATACTTGACAAACTTCAGCCCTCGCTGAACGCCGGATCCACCCGAAGGTGGAAAATAGTAGGAGATGAAAAGTACATTCTTCATTCGAGGGACTTTCGCCTCGCAACCACTGCATAGTATCGCGGCGTAATTCGGCGCAGAAGCGGCCGAAATCCAATCCACCCCGTCGGACTGGTCCATTTTTCTCGATGTACGATGAGCCATCCAGCTTTGTCCAGCAACCAGTCGAATTGCCAGTCCTCGAATTCGTGGTAGTGCCTTCCGCGGGGATCGGTGGGGTGTCGATAGGCACGTGCAAACCATAGCCTGAGCGGCACCGTCGCAATCAGGAGAGGAGCACGAATAGACTGAAGCAGAGGCAGAGGAGCCACCAGGTGCTCCAATATCTCAAAGGCGGTGACGGCATCCGCGGGTGTCGAAGCAATTTCGGGGTGATCATCCAAATCTCCTTCTGTATTGATGATCTCATATCCACACGTTTCCATGTGTTCTGACAGTGGATTGGCCTCCCCAATATCCAGCAAACGCGCGGGCGCGGGAAGGTGACATTCCAACAGGCGCATCGTCAGGTCATAGCGGTGGCGCAAAACCTGATTGATACTCGGGTCATATGGGTGCACCCCGCTCATCTTTCGGCGTATTTTTTTCGCTTGTCCTGAATAAACATGAATCCGAAGAACAAGAGCAGACCGTACGTCAACACGGTCCCCAAACCGGTAACCAAAACGCCGTTACTCTGCGACGGCGGCCTGAACAACAATCTGACGGTGCTTTCTCCCTCCGGAACCGGAACACCCCTGAGCAGATGATTGACCTGAACGATCCGGGTGGTTTCTCCATTTACCGTCGCGTTCCAACCCGGGGGATAGTAGACCTCGCTCACGACCAACAGGCGCGCGCGGTCTGAACGAACCCGGAATGTCATGTCTTCGGCTTGATAGGATTGGGTCACGACTGAAAGGACGGCCGTAGAATCACGTTCGTATGAGGACAGAAGTCCCCCGGGCAGCGAGTCGGCATCGTAGACGAGCGCCTCCCGCGCGGGACTGAAATCGGGACTGTTCAGCCGCGCCCAGGCGGTCTGTGCGTCCGGAACCAGAGTCACTTTCTCTACCAGAAACGCGCGATGAAGTACATCCGGATTTTCGAAAACTGACATATCGGTTCGGTCATCCTGAAAAACCAGATCATATCCAGGAATAGCGCGATTCGCTATGAGATACCGGACGTTCGTCATGTTCATGGCGGCGCTGTTAAGCCCAGACGCCCCAGATGAAAAGAGAATATTATCCAGAAAATCCTGGTACACGCGCAATTTGGCGCCTGAATATCCCCCCAATGACTCATGGAAGTACGACGGGCGGGCATTTTTCGTTGGGTGCAGTCCGTTTTCGAGCGATAGCACACGGAATGCACCCTCTCCGCCGAGAATTTCCTTCTGGCCGAGAAGAAAATCATCAAACGGATATTGTGGCACCCGATTCTCACCCTGTCTTACTTCTGAAAGAACTTCATCCCGAATGTGCCTTCGACCCACCCCAATCAGGTCCACTGCCACTATCAAAACAACCAGGCAAGCCAGCAGCCAGTAGGGAATTGTTCGGCGGTAATAGAGAACCAGGAGCAGCCCTCCCAGCAGCAGTACGGCCAACGCTCGCCCTGTATCAGTCTGAAAACGATTGACACGCTCCTCCACACGAGTGGCCAGTTCCGAATCAATGAAGGAAACGACCCGTGGATCGGAGGTAGATATACCGGGATTCTGAGCCTGAATCTGTGACACCAAGGTGCCCCGTTCAAACGGCTGCTCAAAACCCATTATTGACGTCCCAAACACAAGCAGAATTACGAGAAATACTGCGAGTCCACCTCCAATCCGGAGCCATGGTTGACCCGATAGAACGCTATCATCATTCCTTTTTCGGCGAATGGAAACCAGCCCGCGCGCGCCCAGGAGCGCGGCCACCAATGCAAGAACACTGAGCCACGTTTCCGGTACCCGAAATGCGGAGAAGAGCGGGAAATAGTTAAACATTACCCGATTCACAATGGCCAGATTTTCTCCCAGAGCGAAAAACATGATCAGCACCGCGCTGAGAGTCAGCGCCAGCGTCGTCTCATCCCGGACCCTCCAGATCGCGATGAAGGACATCATTATGGCCAGAGCCCCAAGATGATGAGGCCCGCCCGTAAAGGTCTTGCCCCCCCAGTATGTCGGGCTCGCGCCCCCGTATGCGTCGGCGATCAGTAAGGTCAGCATCTCTCCTATTCCCTGGCTCCATGCCATGGCATATTCCCATGCCATTCCACCGGTGGCCCCGCCCACGGCGGAGCCGCGGGTTGTGAACGGCGTCAACTCCGCGTGAGCCAGATAAGGCTGTGCCACCATCATCAATCCCAGAACAGAACCGATTAGTAACATCCCGGTCGATCTGAGGAAGGCGAGTGTAGTGCCAGCGCGATATGCGTGCACACCCTCAACCAGCCACCAGATCCCCGCTATGAATGTGACGTAGTACGTTATCTGAACGTGTCCTGCCCTCAGATTCGCCGCCAGCGCCACGGCAAATAACAATCCTGACACGACGGATCGCTTTCTCATGGCGTGAATGAAAGCCAGCAGCATCCAGGGAGCCCAGGCCAGTGCGATGAACTTTGAATTGTGACCGGCCACGAGAATGACCGGGATGTACGTCGTAAATCCATAGATCACGGCCGCAAGCACAGAGGCCAGCGACTCCCGAGTCAAGTACCAGGCCAGCAGATACATACCCGCAAATAGCAGCATCATGTGCGAGGACGGCCAGGCCAGCTTTCTGAGTTCTCTCATGAGGGTGTCAACCTGAGGAATACTCAACTCCGGAGATATCATGTAGCCCGGCATGCCGGCGAAGACTCGACCCGCCCAATAGGACGCCTCACCGGATTCCTCTTCGTGCTCAATCATGGATTGCGCCATGGCCCTCCATTGGATGGTGTCACCGGCCACCAGCTGTTTGTTCGAAAAGTGAATGGGAGCGAAAAAAGTGATAGACAGAGTCAGCAAAACTGTCAGACTGACAAGGTGCTGATTTCTCTCTGACAAACGGTCCCACATGCCATGCCAGGAAGGTGCTGCAGTCGGATTATTCTGACGGGATCGGCGTTTAGATTTCTTGTTCAAAATCCTTTTCTGGCGGCGGTGATTTAGCGAGATTCGAGGCTGACAAAGCTACGGAAGGCTGATCAGTCCTGCTCCATACATCGAGCTCCGACTGCATCGCAGCGCGGATCTCCTCCATGAGGCGAGGAATATCGGACCGGGTCCATCCGTCGATTTCGATCGGTTTACCAACGGTGATGTGCAAAGTCCCCGGTCTGGCAAGCCTTGTCTGTTCGTTGAACAATTCGTGCGCATTCTTAATGGTGACTGGCACTACCGGTACGCCTGCTTCGATCGCCAGCACAAATGCTCCACGCCTGAAGGGCCCGAGTTCGCCGCTATACGATCGTGATCCTTCTGGAAATATGGCAACCGAAACGCCTCCTCTTATTTTCTCAGCGGCCCTGCGGATGCTTTCTACCGACTTTCTGGGTTGGGAGCGGTCGACGAACACAGACGGTGATGCCTTGATAGCCCACCCCAAAAACGGCACCCTTCCCAATTCTGCTTTGGCCAGCCAACCAAACATCAGAGGGATTGCCGTTCCCGCCGCAGGTATGTCCAGAGCTACCTGGTGATTCAGCGCAAACACGTAAGCCGTGTCTTCCGAATACGTTGACTGAAGTTCAGTCCGTATGCGCATTCCGACTCCCAGTGCTATCGATCGGCCCCACACACGAGACCAGAATAGAAACGCGCGGGGGCCGTGCTTTCTTACTACCGTCAGCGTAGCCACCGTGCAGATTCCACACACAACGGTTACAAGCGCGACCCAGATGGAGGCCCAATAGAAAAACGCTCGTCTTGAGATTGAATACGTCAGATCAGTAGTAATGGCGCTTGACCGGGTCCGAAGTGGATCTCCAAGGGTGGTGAATCTTCTGTCAGATGCTGAAATTGACCATTCGGCTTCGAAAACGACAGAATTCTCTCTGAAGGGCAAGATAAAGAGGAATACACGGCTTCCGTAATACCTTTGTGATTTCAAAAAGGTAACCTAGCTTTGATGAGTTGCCCTCAATTCGAGACAATTTGTGAAAAAAACCAAGCCATGATCCGGAAGACAATCAGATGTGCATTCGTTCTTGGAATGCTGAGCCTCTTGCTTCAACCCCTGGCCGCGTCAGCGCAATTTCGAGCATTTATCAATATTGGCGTGTCGGGTTCTTCGTTCAGGGGAGGAAATCTGGAGGATGCCTCGCCGATATACCGTTTTGGCGGAGGAGGGGGAATTCGCTACATCTATGCGTCGGGTTTTGAATTCGAAACGGGGCTCAACTACACGGTAAAAGGGGCTGAGCTTGAGGGTACGATTAACGAAATTCCAATTGTTGGCGTCTCTGAAATTACCTACATCGAACTTCCTGTCCTGATTGGATACCGGTTCAACACAGAGAGTACACTCAGTCCTCGTCTGTTTGCTGGTCCATCGATGGCATTCAAATCAGATGCCCAGATAAAATTCCGAACTCCGGGAAGCGAATTCGAGCAGACGGAAACAGACGATTCAGTGGAAGACAAAGATCTCGGATTAGCCGTGGGAATCGATGTTGACACTAAATTTAGGGGAGAAACGCTGTCGTTTGGACTCAGGTCCGTTCTTGGTTTTTCCAACGCCCGCTCGTCCAAGCCCGAGCTGTACAACACGACCTTGACCCTTCACTTCGGCATCGTATTCTAAAATCGTATTCTAAAATCGTATTCTAAAATCGTATTCTAAAATCGTATTCTAAAAGCGCGTCCTAAAATCGAACCGCAGTCCCATGCTTTTAGCGATCCGCGTCCTCGACTCGCCGAGAAGCGAACAGAGTGTCCATTAGGTCCGTTGCGACGAGTAGAGCCTGGGCTGAAGCAGTCTCGGAATAGCCTTTCGTGAGCAACTGCTGCCTCAAATGCCACGCTCCGAAGTCATATTCATCCCATTCAAGTCCGGGTCGAGAAATCGATCTCACCATTGTCGGAGCCGTAATACCAGCCTCCGCGGTCAATTCTGCCCAGTTACACGGTGTACCACCAGCGGCAGTCAGGATATGAATGGATGATATATTTTCTTTGCTCCATGGGATATTTCGCATGAGCGCCCTGGGCCCGTCACACGCCGCTCGAGTTCCACTCACGAAGGCGATCAAGAACGAAGGCCGAAAGACGGACCACCGACTCTGGAGCACGGTTATTCTTCTCGTCACTTCCAGCAACGCAGCCGCGGCCACGGACGAATCACTACCGTCGGTCAGCGAATGCGAGCCTTGAAGGCCGTCCCCATCCACCGGTGCCACGATTACGACCAGAGAGTCTCGCCATCCAGGATCCGCACCAGCGATGTACCCAGCAACGTTCATGGCCGCCGTCACGATCTGCTCTTCCTTGTTGATGATAATCGTCCAGCGCTCGTCTGGATTGTGTGGCTCTTCCCAGACGGCTCTTGATATTCTGACCACGGGGTAGTCTCGGCGTTCTCGAGCTTTATCCTGGGGGCCGTTGCCAACCAGTATCTCGATTCCGTTGGGAATCATGAGGGAGCTGCCTTCGGCAAGTAAATCAACCCTCGAAAAGGTCACGCTCCCGCTGCCGGAGGATGCATCGACCAGAAAATCCTGACCCTGGATGAGGATCAGGGTGTCTTGACCGATTCTGGAGACGCGCGCTTCCCTCAGCGCTTCGATGGCAGAAGCGTATTGCATCCGATGCTCGTCTGTGAGGACGGGTTGGACGCCAAATTCTCGAAGTCGCTCGGACAGATACACGGCTGTTCTCGAAAAACCCCTCGTTGCCACCCGTCGTCCCTCCTGCTCCTCGGCATCCAGAAACAACACGTGCGCCTGGATTCGTTCGAGGCTCATCGGTCCCTCCTCCGCCCCATCGCGCGTGGTTTGGGGCGTCTGCAGGCGACAACCGCTGCAGAGGATCAGGACTATGAATGCCAGGCGAAAGAGGTTCATGGCTTGAAAATAGCAAACGCCTGAATGCAGTGCGGCCCGACGATATACATCGTCGGGCCGCACTGAGTTTTATCTGGAACCGAGGGCGATCTACTTATTTTTTCGATCCAAGTTCGAAGAGCTCTCAACGTCTGTGGCAACACCTACATCGAATCCCTCAAGAGTCCTTTTAACCGCTTCACGCTGCTTCGTGAGTAGATCGCCAGAAAGATTTCTCGTCATTCGTTCACGCACGGGATCGATGACCTTTGCCTGTATCGAAATGACCAATTCCTTTTGAACGACCGCTCGCTGTGTCCGACCAAAGATGTAGCGAAATCCGAAAAACCATTTGGGAAGATCCTTCAGATAAGGCACGCCCCTTCTGGTTACGGATTCTTCTGTGCTGTAGAGGCCACCGATGACCGCCTGTTCGCCATCGAGCAGGATCAATTGAGTGTCCGCAGAGCTCCGGTCGATGATCGACCCCGCCGCAGATGGGCGACTTCCCGACTTCTCAACATGTACTGCGACGTGGACAAATTCAACCGTGGGCGATCCCAACGTATCGGCAAGTGGCTGTTCGATCAACGTTGGTGTCACGTCGATGATGATACCTGTCTTGAAAAACTGGGTGGAGATGTTGCCGAAAGTATCTCGAATCTGAACCGGCACGTCCGAACCAATCTGAATATTGCCTTCGATTCCGCTCTGAACCATCACCGACGGGGTAGCGATGGTTTCGCCGACGCCGATGGCTTCTGCCATGCGGAAAAGTGAATTCAGGTCTTTCAGGTCGACCTGATCGGGAGCAATAAGTACATCATCAAGATTATTGAAGAGTTTATCGGTTTTCAGGAAAAACGATAACTCGTTTTCCGCACCCTCACCCCCACCACCAGATGATTCACCGCCCCCAGTCGATCCGGTCGAGCCAAAGAGTACGCTCCAGTCGATTCCGGTATCTTTGGCGACAGAATGATTGAGTTCGAAGAGGACCGCGCTGATTTCGATTTGTCTGGTATCCAGCGTTGCGGGCAGCGGAATTTCTCCTGCTTCCACTCCACGTTGCGTTCCTGTCGCTGCATCGGCGTCCAGGATAAATTGTTCTGGTGCCTTGACCTGGATCATGAAGTACTGATCGGTCTCCCGGTACTCAAGCGTGTTGTACTGTAAAACCAGTTCCAGAGCATCCAGAAAATGTAGACCGGAGATCGAGATTCCAATCGGATGATCTCTTGAATCCGGGTCTATAATGGATTTTCCTGTTACCCTTTCAAAAATTGGATTCAGGTACTCGGTAAACCGATTGAAAGGCGTTGACGGCAAAAATGACACGAGTTGATCTGGCGGGATATATGCACGAACTCTTCGCTGACCCGCGGCTTCCTGTGGCGTGAAGGCCACCGTGCCGAAGCCGATGCTCAGCATCGCCAGTGTCGTCAGTGCTTTTTGCAATTTGTAACGTTTCATGTTTTTTTCAGTCTGTCCCAGTCAGTTATTTCTGGTCGGTGCCAGTTGAACCGATCCCCTTGCCTGTTTGTAGAGATCACCCAGATCCATCTTGAGCTCGATCTGATCGATGAGTCCACCTTTGTTGAGGCGTGCGGTTACCGTTCCACTCCTAGGATCGACTGAAATTACCTGTCCTAAATAGACAGGGTCACCTATTCCGATTACCCACTCCTCTTCGTTCCACAAGATCACTGCATCTGTTCCAATGATATAGAGCAGCTCCGCTTCTTCCATGTCCACCCTGTTGTAGGTATTTGGTGGAATGTTTGCCAGTATCAAAGGATGAAACGGGTTCATCACTGCGTTTCGAGCGGGAAGAACGTGATCTGGAACGGCGGGCAGATTCGAAAATATCTCGCTATCTGAGAATTGGCTGTTCCCATCGACGTCATTCAGGCCGTCGGATGCACTCAGACCAGCGACTCCGCCATAAAAAGCGTGGATTTCGAACGAGAAACTGACGACTACGTCCAATCGTTTTTGGTCGGTATCGGGATCATCTGTGATCAGGTCAAAATGGGTCAGTTCGAGCTTGTCGATCCGGTACAATTGGCGGCTGTTTTCGATGGCCCAGATCAGTTCGTAAAGCCTGTTGAAATCGCCCCGCCCATCCACAACAAAAATCAACTTGAAGAACTGCTCGGACTCTTCGTAGCTCGCGAATGTGATGTCGAACGGGTTGAATCCGGTGCGCGTATGTTCGTTCAAGAAGGCGACTACATCTTCCGAACCGAGAGTTCTCGGGACGATCTTGTAGCGCGAGTTCCATCTCGAACTTACCGTTGAAGCTCGGCTTTCCGAGTCACCCATCTCCGCCATCAGAGCCGAGAGCTCAGCCTGTTTCATATTCGCGACTTGTTCGGCCTTTTCGAGGCGCTTCATTTCGTCGGGCTGATAGAAAAAGGTGGTGTAGATACCGCCGCCGATTGCAATGAACCAGCAAACGGTCAGAATGATAATATTTTGGAATAGATTCGACATAACCGCTTATTTTCCTGGACCTGTTACCATGTTTTCCTGAACGACTGCCGAAAAGACATCGGGCTGATTTGCCGCGTTTTCGCGCAAATAGATCGCGGCTTCCGGCAGCTGGCGTTGCAGATGAATGGTCAATTGAAATGAATACACGGGCCATTCTCGAATTTCTGCGAAGCTGATGCTTTCAATATTTGCGGACGCTCCGGCTGCGAATTTTACAATCTGATCTCGATCCATCGACGTGCCCGAAATCGAGAGAATACCCGGCACCGATTCCTCCCAGCGCTCAATCCAGAGTCCCGAGATGTCACCGGTGTGAACGGAAGTTCGTTCAAGAGCCCTACTCCATACATCGCCTCCCACCAGCAGAGAGTCCAGCAGATCCAACGCATCTAGAAATCCAGCCGATCTCGACCGTAGACTGTCTATTTTCGCCTGAAGATCATTTGAATCAAGACCGATCATTTCCTCGGGAAAGTTCTTGAGTTCGTACCGCGCCATTTCTATCTCGTGACTCATCACGAAATATTTATGGACGAAGAAAAGAGTCGTCCCAAAGAGCATCAGAATCATTGCTGCGACTGGCCAGGAAAACGGTAATCTCATCCGTCCCTTCCGCAATTTCGATGACAAAAAGTTTGTGGCTGGAAATACAGATTGCCAGAGTTCGTCACGAACAACCCGCAATGCCACGGCGGCAGCCACGATACCCTCTATACCGATCGGTGAGTCTCTCTCCTCCTGCATCTGCGGAAGTACACTCCGCAATCTGTTGATGTAGGTATCCGGAAAAACCTGAGATAGCCGCTCGAAGACAGAGTCTTCTTCGACATCGCAAAAAAGAAGCATGCGATCGCCATCACCGGCACCAAATTCATCATGCATCAAGAGGATACGGCTGCATATGGTTTCAGATGGATCAAAAGACGTGATCGAACGGAGGCTTTCATAATGAGTCAGTTCCCTGCCCGTCATGAAAATGACCAACGTATCCTCGACGCCAACCCGCACAATGACTGTGGTTTCTTCTTCGTCGTGTGAATCGCTGACCTCAGAAGTCGATGACTCTTCAAAAACGCGATCGGTCAGAAGCGACGCGCGCGCCAAACCCAACAATAGCGTAATCTCAGTATCGAGCAGGGAGACCCGTGGAAAGGGTCGCTTCCGATCGCGAATCGCCTTCAGAGATATCGTTACCGGTTCGTTGGGATGCACCAGGACAGTGAGGTGCGTTTCATTGCGCACACCCAGCTCCGACAGCGGCAGGAAGGCTACTTTTTCGCGATCAATGCTCAGTGATTGAGTAGATTCGAGCGCGGCGAGGAGCTTATCCTTTTCTTTAGTATTCCTTTTCGCCGATTTTCCATTCTTTCCTTTTTTGCCTTCAACGCCGTCTGCAATATTTATGGGTAGAGCGGATGCGTAGTCTGTGTCAATGGCGAAGACTATATGCACGTTTTCGTAACCGGCGTCGGCACACTCCGCGACGATATCCTGGATCTCCAGATCACATGGCATCGCGAGCTGAGAGGTAGCCAGATTCTCATTGACTCCATCTTCGGCAGGCGCTTCTGTGGCACCGAATTCAGATGCAAGGAAAAGTGGAGTCTCCATCGCCGCTGCGCCGGGGACCGAAAATGCGATATCAGCGTCGACCTCGTCATGCACTTCGGGCATAACTGAATCGAGCGGCTCAATTCCGGCTCTCTTTCTCGAGAAGGTGCGAACAATCGATGGGCCCGACGGCGCATCGTGCACCAAAACGGCCTCAACAGTTCGTGCCGAGATGGCGATCCCGAGGATATACTCGCTTTTTGAAGTGTACTTCATCATGAGAAATTGACCCGTTACTTGACGAGCTGTTTAAAGCGACGTTTGTTGTTTGCGTGATTTATTGCCGTTTCCGGTGTGATCGCGCCCTGTCGCATCAAACGGTAAAGATCCTGTTCGAGTGTGATTTGGCCGATATTCCAGCCTTCCCACATCATCTGATAAATTTCGTTGGTGTTGTTGTTCTTGATCGCTGCACGTGAGGACGGAGTCATCCAGACTACTTCCTTGACCAGGACACGCCCGCCTCCAACCTTCGGAACCAGTTTCTGGGATACGATGCAGCGCAATACGTCGGCGAGACGGTTTCGAACGCGTATCTGTTCATCGGAAGGATACTCTGCAATGATGCGATCGATAGACTCGACGGCCGATGAGGTGTGAAGCGTGGAAAAAACTTTATGACCGGAGTCTGTGATTTCCAGAGCTGCCGAGATTGTTGCAGGATCTCTCATTTCGCCGATGACAACCATATCTGGATCCTGGCGAAGTGACTGGACGATTCCCTCTTTGAACGTGGCTACGTCCTGACCGATCTCTCGATGGCGAACAATACATTTGTGTGATTCGTGGACGTACTCAATCGGGTTTCCGATGATAACTATGTGGCCGTGTACGTCATTGTTGTTCGCGGATACGATGGCGTCGAGCGTCGTGCTCTTTCCGGATCCAGTCACGCCGGTGATCAGCGTAAGCCCATCCCGCACGTGTCGAAATAAGAGACCCTTTTCTATGCTGGGATGAAAGGCTAGCGACTTCAGTGACCGGAGTTCATCCGCTATCGCCCTCATGTTTAAAGCAATATTGCCGAGATCCATATAGGCAGTTGCCCGAAAACGTGCGGAGGGTTGACCGCCCTTTGCCTCAAGTTCATAGGAGAAGTCCGCGGCGCTCGATTCAAACAACGATTTCAGACTCGTGATATTGAGCAGGTTGAGTACGAGCAAGGCCGACTCGTCTAGCGAGAACCGCTGAATATTCATTTCGGGACGCTTCTCTCCATCCTTACGGAGCCACACGAATCCTTCGGTAGAACGACCACCGACATCCATATCGGAAGCGCCCAGCGTGGACATTCTGGTTAAGATGGTGTCAAACAGGATCTTCAGCTGAACACGATCTCTCGCCTCGCTCTTTGACAGGCGATCAGCGTGAAATCGCACGCGATCTATTCCTCGAAGAGTGGGCGGTGTGCTCTCGATGATTGAACCCACGAAAGGAGGTATAGCGGAACTTGGAGCCGCAGAAGGCGCGGGTCCAGACGGTGGTCGACCGTTACTGGTTGACCTACGTCGCGCATCTTCACCAGTAGATTGTACCGCTCTCTTTCTGAGAGCGGCATTTGGCTTCAAACCACTGGCAGTTTTATCTCGAACATCCATATGCGAGGTCCTAAAATTTGCGGTGCCCACTGTACCCACTTTGGGCGGTTGAGTCACATTTCGTATCGGCTGAGTGTAACTCGACTTAAATTTAGAACTCCCCTAATAATCGCCTTAAACCACAGTGTCAGGGCCGATTATCGGCCCTGACACTGTGGTCTGAAGCTTGATATATGGTGCTATAGACCCGTAATGACTGATGATTCCTGCCTCATGGACATCAGTTTGATCTCAGCTGGGGGAGATTCTACCGATGGAAGGAGATCCATAATGGAATTGAGTGCGGATGCACTTTTATGAATTCCGACACGGCCATTGATGTAAAATGACTGCGGCTGCACGTCAATTCGGGCCTCATCGCTTCCAAAGCAGGATGAGGCGTCTGAATGTCGGTATATGCTGACTTCATGTAGCAACTGAGCTTCCAAGCCCATGTCTTCTGGCTCAATATCATAAACTTTCATTGTCAGTACGCCTGACCTGGATGACTCGTCTACCTGAACCACTTCGGGCGAGCTGCCATAAATATCACATATCTCACTGAAGTCGACACTGAAATTCAACAACGGAGCAGGGTCAATATCTCGCGAAAAACCATTCCCGATCGCTCCTTCAAGATGCGATCCCTGAGTGTGGAAAACGACGTATCCGTCCGAGTAATTAGCGCTGGAAAGTTCAATTCGAATACGATCGGTATCCATCGGTGCAAGATTGTTCTCCCAGCACAAACCTCCACCTGAATCACATCCATCACTTAAAAAATCCAGGCTGGTAACGTCGAACCGATCGTCATACTGATGTTCGTGATAGCTCACCTGACCCGACCAGTCGAACACATCAACGTCAAAATGTCCTCCACTCAGACCCGCGTCGTCATATCCACCAGATTCGCCGGAAGTAGTCAGAGAACGCACTACCAGCGCTCCGTAGATATCGATGGTCCCCTTGAATTCACTTTCTCCACCCGCAGAAGAAATCAGGACCAGACCCTCCCATCTCAGGGTGCCTGGTGTGAAGAACGAACCGTCGACGAGTAACACGCCGTAGCCAGTTACGGTCCCGGTGATCGTCAGGTCGCCGGTTACCGACAGAAGAACGGGGTTTTCGGGTGAGCCAAAACTATTGTTTCCATTAATACGCTGGTCCCCCTCAAGTGTGATCAGTTCCGGATGGTTCAGAATGGACTGCTGAAGAGAGTCCAGATCAATGGTTGGATCGGCAGTCGCAATGTCCCCATATCCATCGATTCCAATCAGCTGCGATGCATCGATTTCACTGAGCAGGTCTTCTTGTGCGCTTTCAAGAGTCGTCAATATGGCGTGTCCATTGGGCCCGTCTCCCCCATCCTCGTCGTCGTCATTGGCCGGAACGTCGAGACCTGATATCAGAAAGGAGTTTCCGATTGCTCTGACAGATGAAAAAGGTCCATCAAACGTGATCGCGTCCAGGATGGGATCTCCCGACTTCACCATGGTGGCACTGACCTGGTGGATGGCCGATCCCCGCCGACCATAAGCGATCAGCGTGATCGGACCCTGTGCGGTCCCCGTGGCTGCGTAGGCCATTGCACCGTCACTATAAGCCTGATCCGAGACCACGTCGCGGTAGTTTGAAAAATCTCGCGAAGTGTTGGCGACAAGAAGATTGAATGCTGAATAGGCGAGCTCTCGGGCTAACACTTTCGTTTTATAGGTTCCTTCCAGCGCGTCTGATTCGAGCATCGCCTGCTGCTCGGAAGCACGCATGACGGTGAGCGTAATCGAGGAAGCAAGTACCATTAACAAAATTCCCTTTCCCATTTCCGTCCCTCAAATTTATGATTCTGCAATGCGGTCTAGTCTATTGATTGCCCTTGAGGGAATTGGCGTCATAATCCAGAAAGGATTTATAAAGAGGTGTACATCACGCCGGGAATCAATTTCCACAGTGAGTATCGGCAATAAAGGGACATTCTTAAGTAGAGCTGAATATATCCTCGTGATCTTCCAGCAGGCGGTTATTACCAGGATGCGGCGCCGAAAGCTCCGAAATACAAATGAGGCGCTCGCCGTACGGCGAGCGCCTCATGTTGGATTGTTGTCTACCCGATCAATTTCCTACCCAGACCGATTTCTTGGTCGTGCCCTTGGGGACTGCCTTGATACTTTTCTTCGCAGCCTTCTTCAGCGCATCGCTAATCTTTTTTGGAGAAGCCCCGGAGTGCTGACCGAGGTACAATGCAACGGCTCCGGTAACGTGTGCTGCAGCCATTGACGAGCCGGACATGAGGGAAAAGTCGTTTCCAGGAGCAAGCGAGTACACGTCGGTGCCTGGAGCAAGCAGATCCAGTTTCTTGCCGTAATTCGAGTACGGTGCGAACTTGCGCTGGTCATCGTACGCTCCTACGGTCAAAGCGTCTTTTACGTGTGCCGGAGATACCTTGGATGCATCGATAGCGCCGTTGCCAGCTGAAATGACGACTGGAATTCCAGCATCGATTACCGACTGGACTGCGTCGTCCAGAGCTGTCTGTCCCTTGCCTACATCTGCACCCAGACTCAGGTTCACTACTGCGGGGCTATTTGGATTTGCCAATTTCCACAGGAGAACGTCTTCCAGCGCTGCGATGACATAGGTGTCATCTCCAATGCCATCATCGTTGAATACGCGATAATTATGTACGCGAGCTCCCGGCGCGAGTCCAACTATGCCATCTGCATCATCATATGCCGCCGCAATACCCGCGATGTGCGTTCCATGCCCATATACATCCGAAGTGCTTCCGGATCCCGCGTAATTACGAGACTCGACCACATTGATATCCGAACTGGATATACCGGTATCGACAATGAAAATGTCAACGTCGACCGAACCAGCACCATCGCCAGAGACGGACCAGCTTCGCGTGCCTCCTACTTCGGCTACGGACCAGGGCAGTCTCTGGTGTGAGATTGGTTGAGCTGTGCTTCCGGGTGTTGATTCAACACCAAATACAGGTTCGACCCAGGCAATTATCTGGTCGTCTTCCATCAGTGCGAGGATCTCGTCCAGATGCTCTGTCGAGACCCAGAGAGAATAACCGTAAAAGGTTTCGGTAAACTCGTATCGTTCCACCACTTCATAGCGTTCCACGACTTCGTATCGTTCCACCACTTCGTAGCGTTCTACTACTTCGTAACGTTCGACCACCTCATAGCGCTCAACCACTTCGTAGCGTTCTACGACTTCGTACGGGTTGACGATGCTATACGGATCAATGGCAAATACGATAGCCGTTTGATCACCATGCTTTCCGGCCGACCTGACCGCCGAATCAAACAGGTGACTGTTCCGCACTTTGGACTGCGCGAATTCGATAGATTCCGATTCGGACTGCGTATTGACAACCTGATCGCTACAACCGGTCAGAATCCAAGAAAAAAGGATTATTAAGACGGCAAAGCGTCCACACTTGAGGGATAAATCAGACATGTTTCCTACCAATAGTCTGTGAGTGGTTTACATCCGTTTCAGCCGCGCGACGAGGGATCGATCTCGCGGTAACGGAACTTTCACCTCTGGTATCGGCTATGCCGAAATCCGACTTAAGTCCTTTAGACATAAGGGACTTAGCCCATTCAGGACTTGGCCCATTCAATATGTGCCGCTCACTAACACAGAGACGAGGCGCAGGCAGGCGCAACAACAAAAGAGCCGCCCGACTCAAGTCGGGCGGCTCTTGGAAATAATCCGTTCAGAAAAGCGGACTATGGTCAGTAGCGAACCAGCAAAGATGCTGCCGATCTGAGCTTTTCTTCTGTTGTGTTGTCCATACCAGAAAAGTCCCGCACACGCACGCTGCTTATCAGCTCATTTTTGTGTCGGGTAGACTGTATCAGTCGGCGGGCGACCAGCAGTTCAGTGTACTGATCCAGTTCCGAAACGATCGGCTTGAGAGCCTTGAGCACCGCGTTGTTAAACGTAATCGACGAGCTTTGCATCATGGAAAACGAGACTCCATTTGTGTCGACCGGGTCGTTGGTGTTGGATCTGGCACACGAGCCGGTTTCCGTCCAGGCTGCAGCACCTAGAAAAGCATTCTTTTGGCTCTTTGACTTCTTCTTCTTCTTCTGGCTCTTCTTGACCGATTTGCCATTCCTTCCCCTTTTGCCCCACTTACCGAGGCGTTGGGTCCAGTCGGTGTAGTCATCATTGTCATCTTCACTGAAGCATACTGCGTCATCTCCCGTGTAGCTCTTGCCACCTGTGCTGATCCAATCAGTCGCGTCTACACCCGGTGGTGGGGTAGCACACGCGTCGGCCGCATCCTTTTTAACGTGATGATAGACAGTCAATTCGTAGACCATCGCCGGTGTAGCGTCGGTGGTCCATATTTGGACCGAAAGGGCGCCGTTGCGACTGGCAGGATCATCCTGAGAGTCGCTTGGTTTGCTGGGTGCGAGTGAACACAGGGTGGCGAAATTGTACCTGAATTTAGTGATGATTCGCGGATCGACGGTCAGCGAAAGCGGAGTCGTTGAGTTCCCCGTGTATTGCGTCGCGCCAACCTGGATGTCATACGTACCCGAGCTAGAGCTGGAATTCATGGTCCGAATTTCGACTTCGGTCAGCCCCTTCGAAGCCACGATCTGATCCCAGCAAAGTCCTGGCTTTTTACATCCAGCACTGATTACGTTAACTCCAGTTACGTCGTACTTGTCATCGTACTGGTGTTCGTGATAAATCTCCTTAGTGCTGAAGGGTGTATCGAACACGTCTACGTCAAAGTGACCTCCAGGCAGTCCTCGATCTCCTTGATCAGGAGTGGGAGGTGGGGGGACTGAATCGAGTCCATCCATCACCAGCGCACCGTCGATCTTGCTCCCTTGCATCATACTGAAAGCTGATTCAGAGCCACTTACGAAAACCAGGCCATGCCATGTAGCGTTCTGCTGCATCGATAGATTGCCTTCTACATAGAGTACCCCGTATCCGACAAAATCGTGTTTCAAATCCAGGCTACCGTAGACAACAAGTACCTTTGGAGAGCCCGGGCTTCCCATCGAATCGTCCGTGCTCAAAGAATGATAGCCTTCCAGCTGGATGCGATTTGCACCTGCGTACGAAGTAATTTTTGAACGAACACTGAGGAGATTGATCGATGGTTCTCCTTGCACCACATCAGAGGTACCACCCTTCCCTACAATCTGGTCCGATTCGCTATCGGCCATAAAGGCTGAATGTGTGCTCGATTCTGACACCAATAGACCGTTGACTGATTCTGCCGATCCTTCAATTCCTCTGTTCCATCCCGAAATCTCGTAATCATTTGCCAAATCAACGGCATTTATAGGTGCAGTTATGGTTGCAGCATCCAGTACCGATGTCCTGCTCATGATGATGTTTCCAATAATTTCGTATTCGAAATCGCCGTACCGACCCTTGGAAACGACGGTAACTGACCCATCTTCTGCCTCGGTAGCACCGATATCGTACTTCGCTTTCCCGTAATCCAGATTGGTGTGGGCTGAGCGATACCCGCTGTAATCCCTTTTCACCCTTCCGACAACGATGTTGTAGGCACTCGTCGCCGTCTCTCGAGCAAGAAGTTCAGATTTGTATTCGGCCTCGTCCGCATCGCCTTGTAGACGCGTTTCTTCCTGAGATACATACATGGCGCTCGCAGCCATCGTTGTCGCTACTACCAGTATTAATATGCCTTTACCCATGGTAACTGCCTGTTTGGGGGGATTGTGGAGTTGTACACGTCCGTGATCGGCTATTCGAAGGACGGTTTTAAATCAAATGCGAAATTTTATTCGCGATGGAGCGAAGGAATCACGCTCCTTGGGAGAGTTGAGCTGGGAGCTGGATCAGGATTCGAGATTCGGTGGACGAATGGCTATTCCCCAGTAATTGCGAAAGAGTCCCATATCGTCGGGGTCTCCAAAGGGATAGACTGTGACTACTCTCACGCGCACCAATCGCGCGGCCGCGACGGAGGCGGTAACGTTTCCACCGGCATTCAGCATGATAATCTGAAAGGCCTCGAGTGTCGAGGAGCCTCCTCCGGCTGGATTCCCATCCTCAAATCGATTCAGCTGATACAATTGAATCCATTCCTCGTCGATGTAAACGGAATCCTGCTCTGCCAGCGTGTAGGAAACCAGCATATCGACGCCAAATTCGTCGTCTTTCCAGAATGAAAACAGAGTTGTCTGACCATCTGCGTTGGTTTCCACGTCTTCGATCGTGTCGGTCGTGCCGTCTCCGATCAGGAGTAGATCATCTTCAAGGAAGTCCGCAAGATTCAGCGCCTGTGCCTTGGCCGCGTACGAAATCGTCTCCTCGACGGCAGCCTGTTGCGCATTCAAACTGGTGCTGATAAGCAACAGTGTTACCGCTCCCGCGACGAGGATGGACGATATGTGATCGAACATTAACTGCATATCAGTCGCTGAACAGCCTTTGGTGAGTGACCAGAGTCAGGGCGAATTTTTCGTTGGTAGCGATTATCGTGACCTCCTTCTGATCGGTTTCTTCCTCTGTCGGATCACCGTTGTCGTCAACGTAGGTCACCTCGTAATCCAGTGTGAAATCCAGGTTGTTTCCTGATACATCGTATCCGCGGATCTGCTGAATTCCGTCCCAGTTTTCCAGGTCGTCATAATCTGTGGTGAGATCGACCACTTCCATGCGCTCGAGAACAAGCGCATTGGCCATGAGCTCATACTCCCCGCGGAGGGTCTCGTCAAAAGTTTGTATTTGACCCGTCAGTTGGTTGATGGTCGCCAGTGCAGCAATCATCATTGCCAGAAATGCCATCATTGTTTGAGGCATGATTCGCTCTCATTCTGGTTACATGACACATGTGTTGGGGGTCAGTATCGGCGAACGTGGAGGAAGAATTAAGATTTGGACGGACATTTATAGTGTTTCAACACTTAAATCGGGTGTGCGTTTGGTCGATTGAATGAGTACCCATCTGGTCCATGTGAACAACCTTCAAAGTGAGCCATTACGGGATCGGACTCAGCATTTGAGGGGGTGCTCTGTCCGATCCCGGCTCACCCGGTTTATTCTTATTCTCGCCCGGGACCCCCAGGTCGTTGAAGCACAGCTGTCAATTTCGTAGGCTCTGCCATTGCCAGAAGTGATACCATCACCACGACCATGAGCCGTTTCTTCCCTCTCTTCTTCTCTCTGTTCTTCGTCTATTCGGTTGCGGGACAAGCTCCTCCGGCGAGTGACAGTCGAATGTATGACATCATTGCCGCATCTTCGTCGGAACGAATTGAATCCGACATCCGGATGCTGGCGCGGTCCGCCCTTCGACGAGTCTGGAGTGGGACGCGGTGGAAGATCCTGATCTTGCCGGTTATAAAATCTACTGGCGGGATACGACCGCGCCTCAGTGGCAGCATTCCCGCTTCCTGGGCACTGCAACCGCGTTCACACTCGAGGGAATGGTCATCGACAACTACTTGTTCGGTGTCGCTTCTCTCGGCAAGAATGGAAACGAAAGCGTAGTCGTGTTTCCCTCGGGAAGAATCCGACGATAGCTCACGCGGGACTTTCTATTGGTCTGATGGCCCGTAGATCTGAATTTCCATGTTGCCGTCTATATCGATGTAGCCCCGGTACATCCCCTCTGTGTTGAATGGCATGGCGATCGCTCCGCTTCGGTCGAGCGATATCACACCGCCCGTCCCTCCAAGCTCGCCCAGTTTGTCCATAATTACAGCATTGGAAGCCGTCACGAGGTCTTCTCCCGCGTAATCGATTCGAGAAGCAATATCATGGGCGATGACCCCGCGGATGAAGTATTCTCCGTGCCCTGTGGCGGATATGGCGGCAGTGCGATTGTCTGCGTAGGTGCCGGCTCCGATGATGGGAGCGTCTCCCACGCGACCAAATTTCTTGTTCGTCATTCCTCCAGTCGAAGTGCCGGCCGCCAGATTTCCCTGTTGATCGAGGGCTACAGCCCCCACGGTACCAATTTTCTCTGCACCGGGTGAGAGAGGCAGGTCGAACGCATCGGCTTGCAGGGTCGACATATCCTTCTCCTGCGCTCGTTTCAGAGCATTAAACCTTCTTTCCGTGTAAAAAAAAGAGTTTTCGACTATCTCCAGACCGTTTTCTTCAGCGTAGGCTTCGGCCCCCGAGCCACTCATCATCACGTGGGGCGACATCTCCATCACGATTCGCGCGAGGGCAATCGGGCTTCTGACTGTCTTGACACCTGCAACGGCTCCTGCGTTTCGGGTTGCGCCGTCCATAATGGACGCATCCAGCTCGTGGGTACCCTCGCTCGTAAACACGGCACCCACGCCGGAGTTGAATAGCGGAGAATCTTCCATTATCTGAATGGCGGCAATAACCGCATCCAGGCTTGATCGGCCCTCGGAAAGGACGTCATGCCCCGCCCGGAGCGCCTCTTCTAGCTTCGCGCGGTAGGCTGCCTCCGTGTCGTCGGTCATGTTCGCTTTAAGAATAGTACCCGCGCCGCCGTGAATTACAATGGCGACGCCAGATTCAGGTGCTCCCGATGAGTCTGCAGCGCACCCGGCGACCGACGAAATAAGCCAAAAAACTACAAAAATGCTCAAAAAGGATCTTTTTAGCGACATGATTCTGTTGTTTAGCACTCCACCGCTTTCAGAACGATCATTGTGAGATCGTCCGAAAGCACTGGTGCATGATGGGTAAATTCTTTGATCGCGTCGTGAACGCCCGCCAAGATTTCTTCAGCCGAGCGATCTCTGATTGAAACCAGGAGCGGTTCAAGCCGCTCCTCTCCCCACTCCTCCTCATCCGGACTCATGGCTTCGGTGACTCCATCGGTAAAGATGGACAGAACGTCACCGACGTTCAGCGTGACTTTGCCACTCTCGTACGGCATCCCGGCGATTACGCCCAGCAACAGGCCCCCCGTTTCCAGAAGTTCAAACGAGCCGTCTGCTCGCACAAGTGTTGCGGGATTGTGCCCCGCGTTCACGTATTGAAATGAGCGATCCCGCTTGTCATATATGCCGTGAAAATAGGTGATGAACTTGTCGTAACCGGTGTTCTCCGTAATGACCCGGTTCATATGTGAGGTCCCTTCCTCCAGTGTGACGTCAAGAGGAACCAGAATGCGCAGGCAAGCCTGCAGGTTGGACATGAGCAGGGATGCGGGGACGCCCTTTCCCGTGACATCGGCCACGGCGTACAGCATGCGATTCTCATCCAGCTTTATCGCGTCGAAGTAGTCGCCGGCGACGTGCCGACTGGGCAACGCAAGGCTAGCCGTTTCCAGGCCCTCAAAGGGAGGCAGCGAGGAGGGTTGCAAGCGCTCTTGAATCTCTCTGGCCAAGCGCATTTCCTCCTCCAGGCGCTCCTTCTCTATCTGATCTTCCACCAGATACGAGTTCTGCAAGGAAACAAAGGCCAGGTTTCCCAGGGCGTAAAGGAATTCGATTTCATCGGGCTGGTAATCCAGTCCAGTCATTTTGGATCCCAGACACATGATTGCTCCGGTTTCCCCATGCTGCCTGATTGGAAGCACGAGGGTGAATCCCGCTTCTTTCAGGACAGCGCAGCCCTCAGGAAGGTTCTCACCATCGAGAAGAGTCATTTTTTCGATGTCACATAGAGACTCGATTATTTCCTTGGTCAGGACATCCTTCCGGATACCTTTGTGAGTGACCACGTGAACGCCGGCGATATTTTCTTCATCATCGGACGCACTTTTTATGAGAAAAATGTGTTTGTTGATGAGCATCTGCCCCATCAGGGCGAACGTCAGTAATTTTACCAGTCCCGATCGATCCAATGTAGAATTGAATTCCTGCGAGAGATCAAACAGGGTGTTGAGCTGCTGCACCTTCGCGTCCAGATCATGATTCGCCAGCTTTAACTCTTCGACCATGAGCGAATTGTGAACCGCCGCTGAGGACATATTTACGAGGGAGGCCATGAACTCGAGCTCCTGCTCTCCGAAATCTTGTCCTGAAAACTTGCCTCCGAGGCCGATCAAACCGATTTCTCGGTGACCAGAAGCGACCGGAAAAACAAGTTTGATTCCCAGCTCTTTCAGTCCCTCGGGAACGGTATCGCCCTCCATGGTGCCAGTCAGGTCCAGATCTTCCAGCCGCAGGTGATCCGTCTTCTTCAGCGTCGGTATCCCCATAACTGCCGCCACCGTATAGGATGACGTAATGGGGTCGAACAACAACGCTGCGCCTTTGGTGACCAACATCTTGCCCATCGCGGTTCGGAGCAGATTGCTCAACACGAATTCCAGATCCAGAGATGAACTCAGCAACTGGCTCGTTTCAAAAATGGCGCGAAGGTCAAAACGATCGGTCCTTCCCTGCTCTGTATTAATTTCGGCCATGAATGTTGGATGTTGAAAGGAGGCCTAAGGTAAGGTGTGTCGACGCCGCCTGAAAACGTCGACGCTCCAGGGCTTGTTGACGGGCCTTAGTCATCAAGATGCACGACTTCGGCCTGCGTGGGCTTTCCATCCGAGATGACCAGTCTGACGATACTTTTCACCAGCTGAAATCCCTCACGACCTGCAGCACCAGGGTTGACAAACAGCATACCGCCGAGTTTGGGCACCCGTTCTATTTGCAGAATGTGGCTGTGTCCACAGATGAACACGTCGGGTGGATCTTCTGCCAGCATCTTGCCCATTCCCCGTTGCCAGCGGCCCGGTTTACCTGCGATGTGAGTCATCCAGAACCGAACACCTGCAAATTCAAATTGGTCGTGTTCAGGAAATTCTTGGCGTATATCCCACCCGTCGATATTTCCCCATACTGCGCGTACAGGAGCGAGGGCCGAAAGACCGTCAATGATGTCAATTCCCCCAACATCACCCGCATGCAGAATCAGGTCCACATTTTCGAGATATCGAATCAGATTCGGATGAAAATAACTGTGGGTATCGGAAACGATTCCGACGACCTTCTCCTTCTCTTGAGGCATCCGTCAGCGAAGCATCAGTCTGAGGCCCACGCGGGCTCTCGAACGAGGCCAGTCCCCACTGGGGGTCGCCCACTGTTTGAACGGTACACTGACGAAGGGAGCGAACCGATAGCCGGGGCGCTCGATCTCGAGACCGGATCGGATCCAGAGGACACCTCCCTTATAGTCCGTCACGGATCGTTCATTCTGATCCGCACCCTGCTCGACCGTCCATTCCACCAGATCATACCTACCCCCCTCACCGATGAAAGCGATGAACAGGTTGCTGCCCGCCGGGTCAAAAAGAATGTTGTGACTCCAGCTCATGTGCACCTCCCAACCCTGGGTTCGCCCGCGGATGATTTCCGTTGAGGAATCCTGGGCCGGCACGGTAGTATCCCCTGGGTTGATCGGGGAGGGGTCAATCTGTATCAGCTCCTGAAAGCCGATCTGGACCCGCCGAATGCCTATGCCAAAGTCCTGTGAGACCGTCGGAGACAGCAGAGCGGTGTATAAAAATCCCAGATCAGCCTGTGGAAATCCGCTTCGACCGTCGGAGGACGGATCGATGGCAAATCGAATGGCATAATCCATCCCCTCCAGCCGCTTGAAATACTTCAGGGACACCCAGCTCAAATCCAGCGAGCGCCCGGAGGCATTTCCCGTTGCATCGACGAAAAAACCCAGGTCAAGATTGCGACTGAGTTGATAGTCGAGACGCAAGTTTACCCCGAGGGAATTGACCCCAATATTTGAGACTGCCGTCTGGTCAGACTGTAACAGTCCAGGCGGGCGATAAGTGAGCTCCGCCGTAACTGCGTACGCGTCGAAGAAGGATCGGACAGCGCTTTCGCCCTGATAAAAAGGGTCAAAGGTCTGGATGGGGCGCTGGGCCCAGGTGTACGTGCCCGCGACAGACCAGCCGGCCACGACAGCCAATAACAGCAGGCCGCGAATTCGTCTTCGAAATGTTAAGTGGGCAGTCATGCAGAAAGCGCCCTCATATAGGCTGGTCTGCTGTTTGACGCGGGTGAAGCATGATGGTTCAGACCTCGATACTTTCCCCGGGGGAAAGAACCACGGTCTCGTGCCCGCTCTCAGCCATCATGTCCTGCCACTCGTCAGTGTCTGCCTCAATCAGAGGAAACGTGTCGTAGTGGATAGGCATGAACCGGGCTGCATTCAGCAGTGAAGCAGCTCGAACGGATTCGCGCAGGCCCATCGTGAAGCAATCTCCTACAGGAAGAAGGGCTAAGTCAATGCTATAATCCTGCCCTATCCATTTCATCTCCTGGAAGGGGCTCGTGTCGCCGGCAGCATAGATGCATTTACCTTCAGATTCAATGATAAAGCCTCCTGGATTTCCTCCGTAGGCGCCGTCAGGAAATGAAGACGAGTGACGAGCCCAGGTCTGCGTCACGCGACCCCAATCAAAACTCCAACCCCCACCCGTATTCATGGGCTGCACGTTCTCGTGACCATGGTGCTTAGTGAGGTACTGCGTGATCTCAAAATTGGCGACAACAACTGCGCCCGACCGTTTTGCGATGGCAGGAGTGTCACCCCAGTGATCACCATGTGCATGGGTCAAGAGGATCGCATCCGGGTTGAGATCGCCCTCTGAGATAACATCGGTTGCAAGAGGGTTGTCCGTAATAAAGGGATCTACAAGAATGGTGGCTCCCGCTGTTTCGATCTGGAACGCGGAGTGTCCGAAAAATGTGAGCTTCATCTACACTGATTATTTCATGAGCATCATCGGACGGGTCTGAATCCCGGAGTCCGATTCCATTCGCACGAAGTAGGTGCCGCTGGGCAAGGTGTTGGCGTTAAACGAGACGTCAAACTGCCCTGGAGATCGCGTTGCGTCAACGAGTGTTGCAATCATCTGTCCAGAGAGGTCCCAGACGGAAATTCGTATGTGTTGGGTCTCCTCGACCGTGAACGAGATTGTGGTTGTGGGATTGAAGGGATTGGGGAAATTGCCATCCAGGGCGGCACTCAAGTTTTGATTGTCCTCGCCCAGGCCAGCCTTTAAAGCTCTTGAGGAAGGGCCCATTCCGTCTGGATAGACTGGCGTCACCCGATAGGAGACCGCGCCTCCAGTGATCAGAAAATCCATGTGTTCGTAAACATTGACACCCGTCACTCTGGCCGCCGGCAAGCGGATGATTTCCTCGAATCCTTCGCCATCGCTCGACCGCTCGACCACGAATTCTCGTACGTCCGTGTCGTCGCTACTAAACGTGAGTCTGACACCAGCTGACTCCACCTGAACGCTCAGATCACCGGGTGCTCGTCGGAACAACAGGTCTGACGCGGCGAGTCGGAATCCCTGTTCCCTGGAATCAAAGCGGTTGTTGTCGAACGGGGTCAGCCCGGTCTCGAACGCAAGCACAATCCCCCCCGCCACATAGGAATCGTCCTCAAACGTCAGTATCAGTCCTTTTTCATCGGATACCGGAGATGGTCGACGCCTCTCCGACTGCGTCTGTTCGAACGATATGCTTCGTGGAAGCATTCTCAGCTCATCCAGCTGTCCTGAAAAGTGGTTCAGATCTGCAATCTGGAGATCGGACAGCGGACGTCTTCCCACCCCGAGCCACTCGGCGGGGAGCGTGGGAAGCACCAGCGGATGATAGAGAGAGTCGGCCCGGGTTCCATCTATCATCAAGTGAACGGACCCGTTTTCCGGAGAATTGGAGATGGCGGTAAAGTGCCAGTTCCCATCGGCGATGGGAGCCTGGCTCCGCATGGAATAGTGCTGCTGGTCGCGACCGTGGTAGAATTCAAGGAATCCTGCCGGGTCGATGACGACCTCGAAGGCGTAGTCGTCGTCTTTAATCCCAGACCAGGTGGAGAGAACAACTTCATTCAATCCGGTTGTTTTTATCCAGAAACTGGACGAGTAGGCAATGTCGGGCGAGATGATTGGAAGTTCACTCAAGGACAGAATCTGCCCACTGGCCTGGCCTCCATCAAATTTCGCGACATGATTTGACGATCGATCCACTTTATCGGTCAGGTTCACCTGAATCTCCGAACTGAGTGATTCATCGGGCGCAACCAGGCCCCCTTCCACATATATGGGAGTCGTCACAATTCGTGCAGTCCCCGAAAGGGATGAAGTGACGAGTCGAAGCAGAACGCGTTCTCCTGGTAAAAACATGCCGTGTGCACGCACGAGGGTTCGCGGTTCATCCTCATGTGGTGGACGAACGTCCAACCCACTCACAGCATTCGAAATCAATCCATTCTCGGCGAAACGTACGACCTGCTGTAAGACCCAATCTTCAGGTACACTCAAAAAGAATCCTTTCGCCGCAGCCGAGCCTTCCAGGGTCAGATACAGGTTCAGCCCCTCTTCCACCTCAGCACGCTCAGGTTGAATATCAACCCTGAACTGTGCCAACAGGACAACCGGCCCGGCGAGCGAAGCTAACAATGCAATTAGGAACGTGAGCAGAGCCCACTTCCTGATAAGTGCGGACATGGTAATCCGAGGAATTAGAAACGATCGAGGTCCGGGTTTAGGGTGGGTAAACACCGGTTCACCCAAAATCTACCGGCTCTGATGGTCTCTGTCAAGCGAGTCGCTCGACAGGACCATTTTTAGACGTTTTTAAGTAGAAGAACTCCTGCGAATAACGAATTCCCTTGAGATCTATTGTATGCGAGTGCTTGTCACGGGCGGAACAGGCTTCATAGGACGCTACGTCGTTCGTGAATTGCGACGGCTGGAGCACGAGCCCGTCTGCCTGGTTCGTGACCCGTCGGAGTCCGGATTCCAAGCAGACGTTCGGGTAATTGAAGGAGACGTGACCCGTTCTGAGTCTCTCGAAGGTGCTTTTTCGGAAATTGACGCCGTGATTCACCTGGTAGGAATAATTGAAGAGAACGCATCAAAGGGAATCACCTTCGAAAAATCGCACGTCGAGGCCACAATCAACGTTGTGGACGCAGCTCGTCGGGCTGGAATCGATCGATTTATCCATATGAGCTCCAATGGTGCTCGCGAAAACGGTGTTTCAAGGTATCAATCGACAAAATGGCTGGCTGAAGAACGCGTACGAAGGGCCGGATTTGGGGACTGGACCATATTTCGACCGTCTCTCGTCTTCGGGCGACCGGATCCAGACTGCCTGGAGTTCGGGTCGCAGTTGGTCAGAGATCTACTAAAGCCGTTTCCCATCTGGCCGGTTTTCGGCGACGGATTGTATGAGATGCAGCCCGTTTCGGTCGAGAACGTTGCTTCGGCATTCGTGCTGGCACTTTCAAACGAAAACGCATCGGGAAAGACCTACTGCCTGGCTGGACCAGAAAAATTGTCCTACCTGGAGATCATTTCTCGCCTCGCACGCGGAGCCGGAGTGAGTGAAAGGTGGGTTATCAATCAGCCGCTGTGGCTCGTGAGGCCTCTCCTAAGCCTGCTCGGAGGCACGCTATTGCCAATAACAATTGATCAATTTGAGATGTTGATCGACGGCAACACGTGTGATTCGAGCGAGTTTCAAGACGATTTTGGCCTCGATCTCGTCCCCTTTTCGGTAGAAAACTTGACCTACCTGTCAAAATCCTGACTAACTGCGCTAATTCAGGAGGCCGGATGGAATGCGTACGATACGCTGCAAGACAGAGGTCAGGACCCGATTTCCAAATTCAACCTGCATGCCGCAGCTCGCTACCAGTTCTCGGTTTATACATTTGCCGCCCCATGTGCAGCCTGTGATCGAAGTCACGAATTCCGTCTGATAGTACCGGTCAAACCAACCACCAGTGACAGCGAAGCGCCCGTCTTCCATGCACCGCGCTCGGTAGGTGGAATTGCGCGTGTAGATCAATATGACATCTCCCGATCGAAGATCGGACCGACGCAGTCCTCTCGCATCCGAAGCGTGTTCGGTGAGTGCAGACAAACTATGTGCGCGAGTCATCATTCGTTTTCCAGCCGTCGGGCCATGGATGCAGATCTCTCTTCATCTGTTATCGGCGGCTCATCAATCTCAAGTAAGTTCTGGGCGACGATTGCTTGTTTTTCCTTCGCCATGGAGTCCCATGCTTCACTGGTTACGATAGCTTCAAGATGTTTGATTCGTTCAATCAGTCTTTCTTGTGTTGAAACAAGGTCCTGAACATTACCGGATTGGGCCGAGATAGATTTCTGAACCGTCGAACTACTCTCCTCAATCTCCGTGCGGGTGTCCTGAATACCTTTCTTCATGGTCACTATTGACCAGAAAAAGAACGGTAGCATCGCGGCTATGAGGACAGCGATAATGACTACTGCGAATGCCACTGATCTTCGACGTTTTGTTAAAAAAATCAGGGCGGGCCAGCAGAGCCGGCCCGCCCTGTGTACGGCGTCACATCGTGCGCCGCACCAATACGAGCGACAGTATCGCTTTTTTCGGGCTCAAATCCAATGAACGATGTTCAAGGGACAGATACCCGCAAGTCCTAGAGGTCAACCTGCTTCTTCTTGAGCAAGAACAGACCAGACTCGATACCCGTCACGAGAAGCGTTCCGCTCTCGAAGTAGGGGTAGTTACTCCACGTGCCATTGAAGCCCGCTTCGTTGTCTCCCACAGGGTTGACATCGAAGTAGCCTACTTCAACCGGATTTGCAGGGTCTGAAATATCCAGAATCCGCAGACCTGAGCTGTAGTTCGACTGATACATGTAGTTGCCACGAACGTACAGGTTGTGGTCTGAGGAAGCCGTCTGGCCCTGAAATTCCTGCACGAGGACAGGATCATCAAGATCGCGAACATCAAAGATGAGCGTACGCGTGAGGCTCTGCTCGCCACTGATTTCGTCGAGTTCGTCGTTGACGTAGAAATATTCGTGGTCATCCGTGATCCAACCCTGGTGGGTGTAACCAGCATTTGGATACTCAGCCGAAGACAATGCGACCGGGTTGTCTTTGTCCGTTACGTCCGAGATCGAAACAGCTGTTTCGTTTCCACCGAAGCAAATCTCTTTGCCACTGTGCTCGGTGTCAGGGCCGGCGTAGATGAAGCACTGGGCGTCGTGTGAGTAGCCTGTACCCGAGCGGCCCGTTCCTTCGTGGCCAAAGCAGCCTCTGAAAGTTGGCTCGGTTGGATTGTTGATATCGATCATGTGAAGACCGCCACCGCAGGTTTCCCCGCCACTGTTGACGCCCACAGCGTAGGCGAAGCCAGATGCTTCGTTGATAACGATGTTGTGAGCCGATCCGAAGTCGCCATAGTGTGCCGTGGCTTCAAACGTTTGTGCTTCACCCACATCGCGCAGCTGGGTGAGATCAAATATCTGCATACCGTGCTGGCCCGAACCATCGGCAACGATGAATGCATGGTTGTTGAAGACCTTGACGTCTCTCCATGCAGCAGCGTTCGCGCCTTCCGTCATCGGGAGGTCGCCCAGATAGCGAGGACTTTCAGCGTTGGTCACGTCGACGAACGAAGTACCGTTGGTACGACCTGCGAGCGCATATTCACGTCCCGTTTCAGGATCCGTCCATCCCCAGACATCGTTCATGCGAATGCCCTTGCCGCCACCGAGATCTCCGAGCGAGACGAAAGAAAGCAGGTCAACATCTGAACAATCCCATCTGTTGGCAGCTCCTTCGTCGCAGTCCACCTGGCCACCGGCAATCGAATCGTACAGATCGACAAATTCGGTTTCGACCATTCCAGCCACGTGCCAGCCGTGACCTTCTTCCATTTCGAGAATGGTCGCCTGATCCGTGCCGCCCTGTCCAACAACTGCTACCATCCCGTTTACCGAAAATGAGGTTGCACCGGTAACATCTCCGTGAGCGAGCATCGAGGCCGAACTGAATCCATTGTCTCCGCCTTCGAACGAAAAAACGCCTGCCTGACTTGCCATCCAGACGTCGTCACCAACGATTTGGACATTGGCACCCGTGTTTGGGCTCGTCGGGGAAAACGGAAGAACCAGTCCTCTGAAGCCCCAGGCGCCGCCGTTGTTTGCGAACAGAACCGCGCCACCGATCATGCCGCCAAGACCTGGCGCGCCGATGACGGCCATGTTTTCGTTCATGTTCAAGGAGATTCCAAAGTTGGAATCATCGAGGAGGCCCGGGAAGCTGGCAAGCTGATTGCCTTCGCCCCAGCTGTCCGCATCAGCATCGTATGAGTAAGCAAAAACGGTACCCTGAGCAGGGGTTTCTTCCGTCCTGCCCGACATCGGCGCAGCGACAAGAATGTTGTTTCCAGCAATTCCGACGGTCAGACCAAAAAATCCACCATCTTCTTCGAGCGTGTTCTGAAATGTGCTGTGAAGCATCCAATCACCACTTGCTCTGCTGAAAACGTATGCAGCACCCTTGCCTCCGCTGGTACCAGCAGCGCCGATCACAGCAAAATCACCCGAGATGCCAATGGCACGACCGAATGAGTCGCCTTCCATCACGGCTTCGGGGAGCAGCGTACCTGTTTCCATCCAATCTCCGTTTTCATCTTTTTCAAAGACGTAAACAGCACCGGTCGAGTTATTGACCAGCGTGGCACCTACGAGGAGAGTGCTCCCGTTGGTTGCCAGAGCGCGGCCAAAACGATCATCCTGACCGTCATTGTCGGACCGAACGAGTTGAGCAGCCTCTGCCCATTCGCCATCGTCGTTTTTACGGTATACATATACCGCTGAGTTTGTAGCGTTTTGTCCAGACTGACCTACAATAATGTCAGTTTCAGTCTGAGTGACAGCTCCGCCAAAATTCTGCGCCTGGGCAACAGTGCCCATCGCAAACAGAATAGTGGCCGCGAATAAAGTCCAGTAAGTCTTCTTCATGGCTTGAGTTGTGGTGAAGAAAAAAAGTCAAATGGGGGAGGTTCTGTCGAACCGCGGGATGATAATCCCAGGGGTGACTATCACGGATGCGAGCTCAAAAGGTTACACGCTTTTCGTCGCATTCACGAGAGCCTGTCCCGTATGAAAGCGAGCCGCTTTAGTTCCCTTTAACAAAACGTGCGAATCCGGACGATATTGTCAAAGATGGCAGCTCCCTGGATCGCTTGCCATTAGATAGGACTTGAAATTTGAGGCCTTCGGATTCATACAGCCCCTGAGGTTCAGCAATTCCACTTTTCTGAACTGTACGGGGTGACTTTCACTCTGCAATGAGATAAAACCGCTGTCCAGGAGTTTTCCATCGATTTTGAAAGTCGGGTCGAATGGATCGACGCTTCCGCCCCCGATCTGGGGTTTTTGATACTCGAGAACCACGGCCCCTTCCAAACGATGAGAAATCAGTGAATCTCCGAGAACGAGCACTTCGGCGCGCACCCATTGATCCCCACCGTACGTTTTCGACGTCGAACTTACACAGTGTCTGGTCACGAGCTCTCCATCCATTTCGACATGGGTCCCGGGCGTGCAAAGATTCGAAGTTGTCCTTTCATCAATTCCATTTCCGCCCAGCAACTGGACTTCGATCGATATCGGAAAGTTCTGCTCCTTCAGCATCGACTCACCCGCTGGAGAGTGAATCATGATCCCCGAATTTCGAAATGCCCATCCTGGCCCTCCTTCGATCTGATCCCCGAAAAACCGGTATTCGACCGCGATGACGTACTGAGAAAAAGCCTTCTCATAAAACAGATGGCCAAAGTTCTCATCGAACTGATCATACCCATCGTATGAGACAGTGATGGCTCCTTCTTCGACCCGAAACGTCTCGGCGTGATTTACACCGAACTCGTATCCCTTGATTTTCGGAGTCCATCCGTCGAGCGTCTCGCCGTCGAACAATTGAATCCACTCGGGAACGTCGGCCCCTGGTGGCAGACCCTCGGATGGCGAACAGGACAGTCCGATGAGACTGCACATGAATACCAATAGTAAGCGCGTCATTTCCTTATAGGTATCTATCGTTTAGGACATTGATATGGTGCTCGCAATGACCGGCCAGAATCCAGATGAGCGCCCGAACGGAAATATCGAATCCGCTGGCGTTGCCGGTCATGTTAAAGATTTCTTCCGTAAAACTCGAAGCCAGAGCCAGGTTGGCGGTCCGGAGTCCAGCGAATTCATCGAGCAGACTGCGCCAACTGCGGCTCGAAAAATCGGCAGCGGCCGTATACACATTCTGATCCATCCCCGGGAGCGGCGTCTTATCACCGCGGGCAATGCACATCATCCGGTACGAAAATATTCTTTCCGTGTCGATCAGATGTCCAAACACCTCACGCGGAGTCCACTTACCCTCCTGATACTTGTAATCAATTTGCTCCTTTTTCAGTTCTCGAAGAAGAGTGAGAAGCACCTCGCACTGCGAGTTCAGGAAGGCAACGACGTCTCCGAGGGGTACCGTTTGAACGTATCCGTCGTAGAATTCGTTGTATTCGTCGGATTCGGGTCGTTTGGCGCGAAAATCAAATTGGCTCATGCGCGATGATGGTCTGCTCTCCAGTTCTGAACGGCTTTTTTGATATCGTCCTCACTCATTCCTTCGTCGATGGCACGGCGAGAGAGCGCTTCCCACTCGGAATCCGAAGCGAACCGAAGGCCAATAATCTGCCGCATATCCAGGTGAGAATCCAACATCTGACCGTCTTTGATATACCTCCGCATATTCTCCTCGGCCCGAATGACGCGGTCCTGCACTCTCAGCGCAAAGACTCTCCCGTAAAATCCAGCCATGATCAGTGCGACATTGGTCGCTACCAGGAGCGAGGCCGCATACTGACCATCTTCTCCCCAGGACTGCACCAGATGGTAGATCGATCCAATCAGAGTCAGAAAGACGATTCCGGTGAGGACTTTGTGATAGCCGGTGACAAACCGACGGTGGTTCTCAAAATTTTGATCTGACATAGTGGTCACTATTGTGTGAGTGGTTACCTAGAGTTCGCCATTTTTCGCGAAAGATGCAATATGTTCGGCCGCGCGAAAGGCCAGGGCTTGAATCGTCATCGTCGGCTGGCCCCGCCCCGAAGTTACCATGCTGGATCCATCACAGATGAACAGACCGGGGACATCGTGCGCTCGATGATATCGATCCACGACTGAGGTACGCGGATCAATTCCCATTCGGGCTGTTCCCAGTAGATGCGCGGCGATTGTCGTTGGCCCGACTGGCGTCTTCCAGATTTTATGGGCACCTGCGGCTTCCAGCAATTCAACGGACCGATCCTGCAGGAATCGCATGGTTGAGATATCGTCGGTGTGATCATTGTACGTGACCCGGATGGCGGGTCGCCCATCTACATCCGTAATCGTTGGATCCAGAGAGATCGTGTTTGATGCCAGGGGCAGCGAGGTTGTGTGCCCGTTCAGCGCAACAGTCCTCGTATAGTTGTGACCCAGGGCGTCTTTGAATCCTTTCCCCCACTGGGGCACATCGGGGGGCATCCCCAATTGCGCATACAGAATCGGAGATCCCGGAAAGAATCGCGCGTCGATCCCTCCACCTCCGTAAAATCCGCGATTCGGATCCGTTTCGTAAAAATCATGGATGACCCGAGTCACCTGAATACTTTTATACTCATTGAGGGGCTCATCGAACAGGCCATAGGCGTAGGTAAGACCATTGAACATCAGGTACTTGCCGACATTTCCACTGGAGTTGGCCAGTCCATCTGGAAACCGGTTCGAGGTCGACATCAGCAAAAGTCGGGCGGTTTCCGCTCCGTTGGCAGACAGGATCACCGCGCGCGCTTTTTGGGTTTGTTCGTTGCCGTCCCGGTCCAGATACAACACACCGTCAGCCCGCCCGGCAGAATTCGTATTTATGCGAATCACCGTGCTGTCAGCGCGGATTTCGCAGTTACCCGATGCTTCCGCCTGGGGAATCATTGATACGAGAGTTGAAGATTTGGCTCCAACCTCGCAACCAAATAGCATGCAGAAACCACAGTGGACACACCCCGCCCGTCCATTGTGCGGTTTCGAGAGGATCGCCATCGGTGCGGGATGCGGATGGAGACCCAACTCACGGGCGCCCGCTTCCAGGATCGCACCGGATGACTTGATGGGCATTGGGGGTGTCGGATAAGGGCGTGACCGAAAGGCATCAAATAGCCCGGGTGCTCCCGATACCCCTACGTCCCAATCAACTTTCGTGTAGTACGGCTCCATCTCCTCATACGAGACCGGCCAGTCCTCTAGCCCCGTCCCCGATATCGGGCCGAGTAGGCTGCGCTCGTTGAAGTCCGACTCATGAAACCGCCAGTAGTTGGCCGTCATGTGGACACTTGAGCCGCCTACCATCTTCCCATAAATGAGCGGCGGCAGAAAATCCATGACCTCGGCCTTCTGAGACTCGTGCCTCCTGAACGTCTGAGGGTACTCCCCTTTCCAACCCCCAAACCATTCCTGATTGTAAATCGTGTTGTACTCGTCGTGATCGAAATCCTGCATCTTTATGTGGGGTCCCTGCTCCATCACGACCACGCTATGCCCCGCCTGGGAGAGCTCGCGCGCTATCGTTCCGCCCGCTGTACCCGATCCGATAATGATAAAATCGACCTCTTCTCGGGTGGAATAACGCTTTCGGTCCATCTTGTCGGCCAACATCGCCAGGCGATTCTTCAGTTCACTCATCGTCGCCACCCTCTTGATAGGGACCGTCGTGATAGGGGCGGTCGTAATAGCCGAAAGGCGGTTGCCAGGCGTGCTGATCGTTGAACCCGATATGCTGCCATCCAATCTCCGACTGATTTCCTCCGTGCTTTGGATGGGATAAAAAGCCGGCGATGGTCATGAACTGGACCGCCGCAAAAAATGGAGTCCGATCGATGAGGTGCATCTGGGCGATCTGGTCCGCGGTATCCAGGTTGGAAAAACCGACAGGATTCCCGGTGCCGCTCAATCGCCCGTTGATGTCTGCCAGGCCTTCGATCACGACCGGCTTCATGCGTGCCAGAAACGAATCCAAAGCGAGGTCGGCAAATCGAACGACTCCTGCCTCGGTCGCACCGGGAGAATCATCGCTCGGAATGATCTGAGCCATAATGGCTTCGAGGTCTTCGGCCTGCGCCGCAGTCAGGGAAACCCACTGACCGCCATCCATCTGCGCCTGGCAGGCGAGTTCGGCTGTCGCGAGAATAGCAGGCATGTACATCGCGATCCAACTTCCACCCAGCATGGATGTAGAGCGGGACAGAAAGTCTCGGCGATTGACGCTTCGAGGTTCAGCACCGGGAGAATCGGTCATTCAGGTCGAGGATGAGGGGTGGCGGTTGCTACGGGTAGCCCACGATACTGAATGGATTTCGAAACTGCACGAATTGGTTGATGCAGCAACCGATGCACGAAATCGTCCGCGAATCGAGCACTACGCGTGCTGCCAATTGTCTGGATTCTCCGAATCACCTGGTGAGAGTCCCAACAGATCGCCTTCTGCAGTAATTCCCGGTCCAAGGACCATTCTGTTCGCGTAATTGAAATATGCCACGACCTGATTCACTTCCAGCGTTTCACCATCGGACCAGCCCCAATCTCGCATTTGTTCAAAATCACCTTCCTGCATGGCGTTGGGTACAAGCGTCAAGATGCGCGCGTAGTGAAAAGCGACCGCTTCTTTCGAAGTGAATGCTCCTTCAAAGCGTTCGGACTCCAGCGCCTCCAGGATGGCCGCCGAGCGCGCCTCATCTTCCAACAAGCGGGAAAGTCCTTCGTAGTGATGGTCCACACAATAGGCAGAGCGATTTAGCTGACTCACGTACACACCCAGACATTCGAGAAACCATTTCGGGACCTCGTTCGCGGAGTGGTGCAGGACATTTTTGTACAGAACCATGTGACCTTCCATCGTGTGCGGACGCAGACTGTGCGCCATCATGATGTTGTCCACGTTGTCATCCGGGCCTCTAACCCGCTCATAGAGCCTTTTCAGCTTGCCCTCGGCCTCATCGTAAGGGACTGTTTCGATCCAGCTCATTCTTCTTCCACCTCGAGTTCTTCTAGAGTCTCCCCGGCTGTATCGACGCCTTCAGTCAGCCCCAGAAGCCAGGTCCGCAACTCGTCGTATCGACTGTATGCATAGTTTCCAGGACGCTGGTCGGCAGAAGATGTCATCCCCGAGAGGTATCTGATTTGATTGATGAGCATCGGCGGCGGGTAGCTGTCGGAGTTGTCCGTCACGAGTTCGGACCGAATGGCGTTCAGGTCGGCGACGGGATTGACTTCTGAGCCAGCTCGACGTCGATTTCGATCCCTCCTCCCCGTCGGCGCTGTCTCAACCTCTTCCGGCGCCGAGGTCAAGAGTTCATCGATCCGCGAGAGCAGATCGTCGGCCTGGCGAGCGAGCATCATCACCTTTACGTTGAACTCAAATTGGGCGTCAAGGTCTTCCTGGGTGATGCCTTCGGCTGCGACGTGAGGATCAATCAGGAGCTCGACTGGATGCCCCGCCGTCCAATCCCCCGCTGTGATCCGGGAGGAATAATCTCCAGGAGGTGCCAGGGGTCCCCGCGTCGGTTCTCCGTTTTCACCCTCCGGTCCATCCACCCGCATGTCCCATATGAATCGGTGGAGTCCTTTGTCCGTCCCGAGGGCGGACGAGCCGGTGCCCCGACCTGGTGGAGCACGCATCCCCTGTTCTCCCTGCTCACCCTCCTCCTCAACTTCGTTGTGGTAGCGCCTGATCACGGCCTCACCGGTCAGGATTTCCAGCGTGATATCCCCCTCGAAATCCGCAGCCAGATAATAGTCCAGCCGCACACCGGGGCGTGAATACTGCGGATCGGAGGGGCCGCCTGATCGTGAAGATCTCCTCGATCGATATACCGCGCGGGGCTGAAAGAATTGATTGGTTGAATCGGACTCGAATTGCCGCAGCGAGGATATGTCGTCCATGACCCAGAAGCCGCGCCCCATCGTCGAAACAGCTACGTCGCCCTTGTAGATTTTGATATCCGTAATGGGCGAAGCTGGGAGCCCCGAGTCGAACCGATTCCACGTCTCGCCGTCGTTCAACGACACATAAAAGCCGTATTCGGTCCCTGCGAACAGCAGGCCCGCTCGGTGGGGATCCTCCCGAACCACACGAACAGGGGTATCGATGGCAATTCCGTTGCTCCCATCGGTCAATCGGGACCATGTAGCGCCAAAATCGCTTGTTTTATATACGTATGGCTCGAAATCGTTGAGCAGGTAGCGGTAGCCGGCAACGTAGGCTGTACCCGCCGCATGAGGAGACGGGTCGATGTGCTGGATGCGGCCTTCCGGCGGCATGTCATTCGGCGTCACATCCCTCCACGTCAATCCGCCGTCTCTGGTCACATGGACTGGCCCGTCATTTGCACCGGTCCAGATGACGCCTTCATCGACGGGAGATTCTTCAATCACATACAGCACGGAGTAGTGCTCTTCTCCTGTGATATCCCGCGTAATCGGAGAGCCCGAAACAACCTGGCGCTCGGCCCGGAACGCGGTCAGATCGGGACTGATGGTCTCCCAGGTTTCGCCACCGTCACTTGTCTTGTGGACAAATTGGGAGCCGTGATAGACCACGTCTGAATTGTGGGGAGATACTTCGATGGGAACGACCCGCTGGAATCGGTACGCGAGCTCGGAAGGATTCCGACCGTACATGTTGGCGGCGCCCACGTAGTAGTTACGCGACTGGGACGTGCGCCGGCTGAACTGATAGAAGCGCCCCTTGCAGTTGCTGAACACGATGTCGGGATCGCCAGGCTTGGGAACGGCGGGTCCGGTTTCACAACCACCTATCGCTTCCCAATAGGCCTGCGGCCCGCCCACCCTATTCCCCGTGGCATTACTTGGTACCGCAATCGTTGAGTTGTCTTGCTGCCCGGCGTAGAGCCAGTACGGATTCCGATCGTCGAGATTGACTTGATAGAGTTCAGCCGTCGGCTGATTTCTCTGGGTTGACCAGGTCTGCCCCCCGTCGATGGTCACGTTCGCGCCACCATCGTTTGATTGAATCCAGATATCGGGATCGTCCGGATTGATCCAAATATCGTGATTGTCTCCATGAGGGGTCGATCGGCGTTCCCAGTTTTCGCCGCCATCCTCAGAACGAAAGAAGCCAGTGCAATTGACGTAGAGAATGTCTGCATTTGTCGGGTCGGCGTCGATGTTGGTGTAATAGAATGGCCGATCCATCAACGGCCGGTAGTTGGAAACCAGGTGCCAGGTCTCCCCTTCGTCATTGGATCGGTACAGGCCTTCTTCCTCAGGTGTTGTCTCGACCAGCGCGTACACCCTGCTCGGGTCTGCCGCCGAAACCGCGAAATCGATCTTTCCAATCAAATCCTGGGGCAGTCCCTGGGTCTTCATGTTCCAGGTGGCCCCGCCGTCGCGTGAAACATAGATCCCATCTTCAGAGCCATCATCCCCGCTGATGATTGTCCAGGGCTTGCGTTCGGCCCGCCACATTGCGGCATAAACAATGTCAGGATCGGCGGGATTGAGTTCGATATCCACCCCGCCGGTCTTCTGGGACACAAACAGAATATGCTCCCAGCTCTCTCCGCCGTCGATGGTTTTATAAATACCGCGGTCTGGATTATCCCCGAAGGGGCTCCCCAGTGCGGCCACGTACACGACTTGCGGATTGGTAGGGTGAATGACGACCGAGCCCAGTTGACCCATATCCCGCAATCCTTTCATTTCCCAGGTCTCCCCACCGTCAACACTTCGGTAGAGTCCTCGACCAATGATCACATTGCTCCGGATTCCATCGGAGCCCGTTCCGACATAAACGATGTTTGGATCGCTGTCCGCGACATCGATCGAGCCTATCGAGCCGGTCTCAAACGCGCCATCAGATACGTTAGTCCACTCAGCTCCGGCGTCGGTGGTTTTCCAAACTCCGCCACCCGTTGCGCCCATATAGAAGGTCCGAGGCTGGGCTCTATGACCCGCGACTGCAGTCACCCGTCCACCACGTGACGGCCCTACATATCTGAAAGAAAGGTCGTTGAATTGCTCGGCGAAGTCCTGGGCGGAGTCCTGGGCGGAAACAGATTCGGACAAAACGAAGACCAACACGCCCGCGAGAATGAAAATGCGTCTCATGATGGGGAGAGAAGATTGAAAAAACGGGAGGCGTAAACGTAGGGATCACAGCCTGCTTGATCAACGAAAAAACCGCCTGCCGCCAGCAGTGATCAATCTGAAGACTCGAGGCCGAGCTTTTCAGCAAGATCTTTGAAACGCGGGTCATTGCGCATTTTTTCGGGCACCGAGTCATCACTTATTATGATCAGAAGCGCCGACGGCGCAATTTCATATGCTCTGTCCAAGAGGGAAAACGCCGTATCGAGATCTCCCAGGACGCCGTAGATGATGGCCTTTTCTTTCATGTTGGACGCCGTGTCTTCAATGTCGATAATGAGCGATATCGCGGCGAGCTCATCTCCTGCGTTCGCGTAAGACCAGGCAAGACCAAGCGTGATGTCTGTGTCTTCCGGATTGATCTCGTGAGCTTTCTGGAATGAGGCGATGGCTTCCATCTTGCGATCGAGGAGGGCCAGCCCGTATCCAATGTTGTAATAGGACCATGCGTCATCGGGCTCCAGCTGAAGAATTTTCCTGGATTCGGCAATGGTATTCTCGTAGTCACCGATAAAAAAGTACAGATCGGCCAGGCGTTGTCTCATTCCAATCGACAAGGGATCGAGTTTCAATGCTTTCAAGGCGTATTCCAATGACTCTTCAGAGCGGCCAAGCTGGTAAAGTAGATTTGCATACGTTGAGTATGGCCACTCATTTCCGGGATCCAGTTCCATGGCTGTCAACAGATAGCGCTCCGTTTCATCAAAATTCAGCTTGCGCCAGGCTTGATTCGCCATCGCCATGTGCGCCCAGCTCAATTCTGGATCCAACTCCATAGCCCGATTGGCGTGAAATGACGCCGCCTCTGCCTTATCCCTTTCAGTCCAGATTCCGCGCCTGAGACCACTCGTATAGGTCCCCGACAGGGCGGCGTGTGCGGAGGCGTATTCAGGCTCCAATTGGGTGACCCTCAGGAAAAGGTCCGCTGCTTCACGTGTCTCTTCGTTCGATCGGGCGCGTGAGCGGAGGTAGCGCCCACGCGTCATCAGGTCGTAGGCCTCCTGGCTGATGTTGGCATCCTGATTGAGTCGATCCCGATCTGCGCTCGTCATTTCAGCCTGTAGCTGTTCGGCAATGTCTTCCGCCACACTTGTCTGAATCGCGAATATGTTCTCTACGTTCAGCACCTCGTCAAACGTCTGGGACCAGAGCTGAGCGCCCGTACCAGCGCTGATCAGCGACACATTTACACGGACGCGATCGCCGGCTTTCTGGACGCTTCCTTCCATGACATGTTGAACGCCCAGTTCACCCGCAATCTCGGAAATCGACTTGGTGGTGTTTTCGTACTGCAGAACGGAGGTTCTGGAAATGACTGTCAGTTCGTCGATACGAGACAATTGGGAAAGAATATCATCGTGTATTCCGCCGGCAAAGACAGCCGCGTCCTCCGATTCGCCTCCCCGGTATGTGAACGGAAGGACCGCGATGGATTTCGAATCTGCGGGAGCTGAAGCAAGTGAGGTGGGCACTTCCTCTGGAGCACTATCACCGAAAATGCCGCTTGCATAGACACCGATCAGCGAGAGGACGATGACAGCTGCGGCTACGAGCAGATAATTCCTGGGGATTGCGCCGGCCGCAGTCGCAACCGGGGCCGCCATACGGGAGCTCGAAGATTCATCCCCCATTGCATCTCGGACTACGTCGATCGAGGGGCGGGAGTCGGGATTCTTATCGAGACAGGCATCAATAATCCCTGCCAGAGGGCCAGGAAGATCCGGATTGAGCTCCTGAGCGGGTTTGGGATCCTCATTCAGAATGGCGTACATGAGCGCCTGGTCATAATCGACGACAAACGGTTTGTGCCCTGTAGCCATCTCGTAGAGAACAGCACCAAGCGACCAGACATCTGAAGCGGTCCCTACCTTGGTACCCTTCATCTGCTCTGGGCTCATGTAAGCTGCAGTGCCGACGGTTGAGCCGACGACGGTCAGATCAACTCCACCTGCCAGTTTCGCGAGCCCGAAATCGAGAAGCTTCACATCATGATCTTCCGTCACCATGATGTTCGCCGGCTTGATGTCACGGTGCGTGATACCCGCTCGATGAGCCCGCTTCAAGGCTTTGCTGAGCTGACGCCCGACAGAATACACATCCTCCACTGACTGCGGCGTACCATCCAAACCGTACTTCAGGGTCTGGCCATTGTAGTAGGCCATCGCTATGAACAGCTCTCCTTCGTCGGTTTCGCCAATCTCGAAGATCGTACAGATGTTTGCATGATCCAGGCTTGAGGCGGCCTGCGCCTCCTGGATGAACCGAGCTTTGGCGGTTGAGTCCTCGCTCAAAGAAGCTGGTAGGAATTTCAGGGTAACCTGACGGTTCAGCTTGGTATCGAGTGCTTTGTACACAACACCCATACCGCCCTGGCCCAGCTTTTCCTGGATCTCGAATTGAGCTACTCGCTTGCCGATCATGACATTGAGGAAGATTTGAGAATACCCGCCAAGGTACTCGTGGGCGGTCGACAGTACCAAACAACTTTGGGTGGATTTGGGCTTCACACGGAAGCCACCATCTTTCCGCGCGAACTTGACAGTTGTAAGCCGTCAATCGGCGTTTTTTGGCTATTTTCTGGTTATTATTGCGCCCCCACTTTCGTTTTCGGTTCCTGCTCCATCTTCTCTTAAATGCATCGGTCTATGCCCCCCATTTCCTGGGGCTCCAGCACATCGTTGTAGCCGGAGAAAAGATCGTATATGTTGGCGCGGAGCGACCACAAATGGATGCTCTGCTTGATGTCTCAGAAATAGATCTGAAGGGCGCTCGCGTCGTGCCCGGGTTTATAGATGCCCATGCGCACGTAACGGGCGGTGGCGGTGAGGCCGGACTCGAAACAGCCGTTCCCGCACCAGTGCTGAGTGAGTTCACGCAGGCAGGAGTGACGACGGTTGTCGGGCTCCTCGGAACCGACGACCTAATCCGCAGCACGTCTTCACTTATCGCGCGCGTCAAAGCACTCCGCGCCGAAGGAATGAGTGCCTACGGCTACACCGGCGGGTACCACGTCCCTCCAACTACGCTGACAGGTTCGGTCCGAAGCGACATCGTGCATGTTGAAGAGCTGATCGGAGTGGGTGAGCTGGCCATATCTGACCATCGTTCGAGTCAACCATCCGTGCAGGAAATCGTCCGCATTGCCAGTGAGGCGCATGTGGCAGGTCTGATGACCGGTAAAGCAGGTGTGGTTCATTTTCATATCGGTGATGGCGAACGGGGCCTGGAATTTCTGTTTCTCGCCATTCGAGAGACGGAACTGCCGGCGCGGGTATTCTATCCCACCCACGTCAACAGGCGGAAAGCATTGTTCGAAGAAGCCTGTTCGCTGACCGCCGAGGGATGTACGATTGATATTACTGCGTTCCCGGTCGCGGAGGACGAGGATGCTCACTCAGCCGGGGATGCCTTTGCGCGATATGTTGACGGAGGATTTCCGCTGAATCAGGTGACCATCAGTTCAGACGGTGGAGGTTGCCTGCCCGTGTTTGATGCTGAGGGAAACGTCACGGCGCTCGATTATGCTCGTGCGGATTCGCTTCCCGAGACACTCAGCGCCCTCATTGAGTCCGGTATGGATCTCGAGCTGGCTCTGTTGCCGTTCACCTCGAACGTGGCTCGCATCCTGAAACTGGACACGAAGGGAAGCATTGCGAAAGGAATGGATGCCGACCTTCTTGTCCTTGATGACTCACACAAGCCTTCTTCTGTAATGGCTCGTGGAGTGTGGCACCTTTTAAACAATAAAATCCTTATTAAAGGGACGTTCGAATAAATATTATGACCATGCGTCCAGCACTCAGCACCGGAGATTCTCAGCGCGGCTACCTGATTCCCATCGGGGGCGCCGAAGAAAAAGAAGTCAATCCGGTCATTCTCGAGCGTTTTGTCGAGCTCTGCGGCGGCGCGAATGCCAACATTGTCGTCATCCCTACCGCGTCCCGCCTCGTAGACACCGGCTCCATGTATGTGGAGGTGTTCGACGAACTGGGCGCCGGACATGCGAACTATGTGCAGCTTAAAACGCGTGCCGATTGCGAGCGTCCATCTTATCTGTCTCGGCTCGACGAGGCCACGGGCATCTTCATCACGGGTGGCAATCAGCTTAGACTCTCGACCATACTCGGGGGCACCCTGATGGCGAAGAAGATTCGGTATCTGAATGCACACGAAGTGCACGTGGCAGGGACAAGTGCAGGAGCGGCCATTCTTCCGGAGCACATGATTGCCGGGGGCGATTCGGGGCCCACTCCGACGCTCGACAAGGTCATGCTGTCTCCAGGTCTGGGTTTGACCAACTCTATAGTCATCGACCAGCATTTCCGCGAAAGGGATCGCCTCGGAAGGCTGCTGACGGCTCTCGCCTACAATCCGTACGCATGCGGGCTCGGCGTGGATGAAGACACGGCCGCCTTCATCAATCCCCACGGTGTTTTTGAGGTCGTCGGCACTGGGGGCATCACGGTGGTTGATCCTTCTGAAGTGGAGTACTCCTCCATTGCAGAAATCAGAAAGCGAGAAGTTGTTAGCCTGACGAATGTCCGATTGCACATCCTGGGATCGGGGGCGCAGTTTGACATCAAATCTCGGCGGGCTATTGTCCATCCTGAACTTGAAAGGGAAGAACAGGCATGAAAATCCTATCCACCAACGTCTTTGTAGGTCCCAGCCTATACGCTCATTTCCCCGTCATCCGACACGTTTTGGACCTGGGCATTCTCGAAGAGTGGCCTACCGCGAAGCTCGGAGAAGAATTCGTCGATTCATTGATCGAAGCGCTACCTGGACTGCAGGAACACGGCTGCTCGTATGCCGAGCCCGGCGGATTCATACGCCGAATGCGCGAAGATGAGGGCACCTGGCTTGGCCACGTCCTCGAACACGTGGCTATCGAATTGCAGCACGAAGCTGGATCAGATGTCACGTTTGGGCGCACCCGCTCGACCGGGAATCCGGGCGAGTACAACATGGTCTTCCAGTACAAGCAGCGTGACGTCGGGCTGGAAGCTTCGCGCCTGGGACGGATGCTGATCCTGCATCTGCTTCCGGAGGCCGTCAGTAGCCAGCTTGAAGAGGGTCCTGACGAAGACTTTGATTTCGAAGACGAAAAAACGTCCTTCATCCGGTTCGCGCAGCGCAAGGAATTCGGACCCAGCACGCAGTCGCTGGTCGACGCAGCCGTCGATCGCGGCATCCCGTGGCTCCGCCTGAATAAATACAGCCTGGTCCAGTTCGGCCACGGCAAGTTCCAGAAACGAATCCAAGCGACGATCACCAGCGAAACGCGCCACATCGCCGTTGAAATAGCCTGTGACAAAGAGGACACTCACCACCTGCTCAACGACCTGGGACTTCCCGTCCCCCAACAGGAAATGGTTTACAGCGAACGGCAGGCGGTCCGTATGGCCAAGCGCGTTGGATTTCCCGTGGTGTTGAAGCCGCTGAATGCCAATCACGGCCGCGGCGTCTCCATCAATCTGACTACAGACAAAGAGGTCAAGGCGGCATTTGATTTTGCGCGCGAGGAAGGAACCAGCCGCGCCGTGCTGATTGAGAGCTTCATCACTGGTTTTGATCACCGGATGCTCGTGGTCAACAATCAACTGGTGGCCGTCGCCAAGCGCGTGCCCGGTCACGTGGTGGGAGACGGCAAGAATACAATCGAACAGCTCGTCGATATCGTGAACGACGATCCACGACGCGGAATCGGTCACGAGAAGGTTTTGACCCGGCTAGAATTTGACTCCAAGGCGATCGCGCACTTGGACGAGGCGGGCTACACCCGCGAGACCGTCCTGAAAAAAAAGGAAATACTCTATCTCCGTTCGACGGCAAATCTGTCAACCGGCGGGACAGCCATCGATCTGACTGACGTGGTTCATCCCGACAACCGCGCGATGGCCGTTCGTGCCATATCGGCTGTAGGCCTGGATATCGGTGGCGTCGACTTTCTCACAGACGACATCTCGCAGTCTTACAAGGACATCGGCGGCGCCATCGTGGAGGTGAACGCGGCTCCTGGATTTCGAATGCATGTCGCGCCCTCCGAAGGCAAGCCGCGCGACGTGGCCGGCGTCGTGATGGATATGCTCTTTCCCGCCGAAGTGCCGCGTCGCATACCGATCGCAGGCATCACCGGCACGAACGGAAAGACGACGACCAGCCGGATGTTGTCGCACATCATGAAAGGGGTGGGCAAGACGGTCGGCATGACCTCGACCGACGGCGTCTATATCGACGGCCACCTCAGTGTCAAGGGCGACATGACGGGCCCGGTGGCGGCGCAAATTGTGCTGCGCGATCCGTCCGTAGACCTGGCGGTGCTCGAGACAGCACGGGGCGGGCTGGTCAAACGGGGACTGGGCTACAACCAGTCGAATGTGGCTGCATGCCTGAACATCTCGGCCGACCACCTGGGTATGAGGGGCATCGACACACTCGAACAACTCGCTGAACTGAAACGAATAGTCGTCGAGGTCGCTCAGGATGTGGCCGTTCTGAACGCCGACGATGATTTGTGTCTGAAGATGGCGGACTACACCCAGGCCGAACGCATCTGCTACTTCACGCTGAATTCCAGTCACGAACTCGTCAGAGAACATATCCGCGCGGGCGGGCTCGCCTGCGTACTTGAGCAGGGAATCAATGGGCACATGATCACCCTTTTCGATGGCGGAGCGCACATTCCCCTTCTGTGGACCCATCTCATTCCGGCTACTCTGGAAGGAAAGGCGGTCCATAACGTGCAGAATGCGATGTGTGCCTCAGCGATGGCCTACTGCCTGGACGCTTCACTGGAGGACATCCGGCACGGACTCAGGACATTTGACACGTCATTTTTCCAGGCGCCTGGCCGCATGAACGTATTTGACGAACACCCCTTCAAAGTCATCCTCGACTACGCCTATAACCCGGCGGCCGTAGACGCGATGTGCAAGACCGCGGCCCAGCTCACCGTCAATGGACGCCGAATTGTGGTTCTTGCGGCACCTGGCGATCGACGTGACGAAGATATCGACGAGATCGGCCGTCTGGCTGCTGGACACTTCGATCATTACCTGTGCAAGGCAGACGATGACCGGCGTGGACGTGGCTTCGACGAAGCGCCGCAGCGAATACATGCTGCCCTCATTGCAGCGGGTGTTTCAGAAGATGCCATCGAAGTCATCCCCGATGAACAGCTCTGTGTCGATCACGCGCTGCGAATGGGCCAGCCCGACGATCTGGTCCTCATTTTCGGCGATGACACCACGCGATGTTGGAAACAGATCATCGGCTTCGATTCCGACGGCGAACCCGCCGAAGCATCTGAAGCGACGAACGACGTTGCCGAACTGCCGGACATTGGTGATTACGTCATCGAAAGTGCGGACACGCTCATCAGAGACGAGAAAGGCGTACGTCTTGCGAGAGAGGAAAACGACTAGTGGGCCCGATTAAGCTGGTTGACTCCAGACGACTTACCGGGCCGAATCTGGTATGGGACCATCCCGGCGCGCTGCTCGACGTGGCCTTCACTGATGCAGGCGTTGTGGATCTTTGGAAGAAGGAGATTATTGCTATTCGGTCAGCCCTGAGCCTGCCGGATATGGGACTTGTGGTCCTGCGCCGCGCAGAAGGAGCATGGCTTGTCGTCGGAGGGCCTGTCGATCAGCTTTATGGACTCATCGAAGCTTCTGAGCTGGCCTGGGAAAGGGCCGTGAAGCGTTCTTCTGGTGAGACGATCGGCGATCCTGATCTTTCGGCGGTCCTGTCTGAGCTCGACGACGAGCGATCTTCGGCACTGATCACCCTCCAGATTGAAGCAGCCCGTCGAAGTGTGACCTTTTTCTGGGATGATGACGACGTATCGCTGGGTATGGGAGCAGGTTCTGGCTCGTGGCCACGTTCCCTTCCACCTGATCCAGCCTCGTTGGACCGGTCGGCCTATCATGATGTGCCCGTTTCAGTTGTGACCGGAACGAATGGCAAATCAACCAATGTACGGCTGCTCTGTCACATAGCCGCGTGTTGGGGGAAAACATACGGGAGCACGTCTACCGATTGGATTCGTGTCAACGAAGATATTCTCGACACGGGAGACTACTCGGGACCAGGCGGAGCACGCACCCTGCTTCGAGACCCTCGAGTCGAAATCGCCTTCCTCGAAACGGCTCGAGGCGGATTACTTAGGCGCGGCACCGGAGTGCAGCGCGCCGATGTGGCTGCGGTTCTTAATGTGGCTGAAGATCATATGGGGCAGTACGGCATCAACGCAGTCGAAGACTTGATCGCCGCAAAGCTGATCGTCCGGCGCCTCGTCAAACAGGGTGGGCTTCTCGTACTTAATGCTGATGACGCAGGCCTGGTAGAAGCATCGAAGTCGTTCCCCGATCAGCGGGTCTGCTGGTTCTCACTCGGGCCGCCCAACGTGGATTTCGGCGAGAGCTCCTGTTTCGTGAAAGATGGGATGATCGTCCACTGGGAGGGTGGCTCAATCACGGAAATCGCTGAAGTCGATGATATCCCCATTACGCTGGGCGGAAAAGCTTCCTACAACGTCTCAAACGTACTTTCGGCGACCGCCATCGCGCTAGGACTGGGCGTACCCGTCGATGCGATCCGTGACGGGCTGACGACATTTGAGAGCGATTTTAAGTCCAACCCGGGACGCAGCAACTACTTCGACGTAGGCGGTGTTCGGGTGCTGCTGGATTATGCCCACAACGTCCATGGCCTGAACGCTATTCTTGATACGACCTCAAAGCTTGGCGCGAAGAGGCGCATCATGACACTCTCCACCGCGGGCGATCGTACCGAAAAGGAGATCCGCGAACTCGCATCTGCCGCCGCTAAGGACGGGATTGATGACATCCTGGTCAGCGACTGCGTGGGGTATGAGCGCGAATTGGGTACGGGCGGTGTTCCTCTCATTCTTGCAGATGAACTCAGGAAACATGGTATTGAGGCAGACGTGTTCGACAGCGAACTGGACGCAGTAAGAGCGGCTTTTGAAAGAGCAGAAGACGGAGACCTGCTGATTCTTCTCGTAAAAGCTGAGCGCGCCGAAAGCCTGGAAGTCATCCAGTTTGAAATCGAGCAACACGTGTAGCCTCCTGCGCCGTTTACTCTTATGCGTTGTTTGGCGATATTGGGATCTCTCCATCGCTTCTACCTCATGATTGGCACAACCATCCCACTATCGCATCGTCGAAGAACTCGGCCGTGGTGGCATGGGTGTGGTGTACAAAGCCATCGATGTGAATCTGGATCGAGACGTTGCGCTCAAGTTTCTTCCTCCACATCTCGCGGGCGACGCTACCGCCAAGGAGCGCTTCATCCAGGAGGCCAAGACGGCTTCGAGTCTCGATCACCCCAACATCTGCACCATCTACGACATTGCAGATGTGTCTGGATCCGATGATTCTACCGTTACGGCTGAGTCATCAGGCAGGACGTTCATTGCCATGGCCTGCTACGACGGCCAAACGCTGAGGAAAAAATTGGACGATGGTCCAATTTCTCACCAGGAAGCCGTAAATATCGCGGCCCAGGTCCTCAAAGGGCTGGGAAAGGCGCACGAGGCCGGTATCATTCATCGCGATATCAAACCGGCCAACATCATGTTGACCTCCGATGGAACGGTGAAGATTCTGGATTTCGGTGTAGCGAAGTTGGGGGAAGGACAGGATCTAACCCGCGAAGGATCGACCATTGGGACCGCGGCCTATATGAGCCCAGAGCAGGCGCGGGGCGAAGAGGCCTCCGCACAAACCGATCTTTGGGCGGTAGGAGTACTTCTCTATGAAATGCTTACCGGTAAGAAGCCGTTCTCGTCCGGCTATGAACAGGCCACCGTCTATTCGATTCTGAATGAACCTCACAAGGCGCTCGCGGACGACGATGCTCCGAAAGAAATTCGACTCGTTGTTGATCGGTTGCTGGAGAAAGATCCGGCGAAGCGCTTTGAACATGCTGCGGAGGTCTTGAATCTGCTCGGCGCAGGCGAGTTGACGATGAGCCACACGGGGTATCCGCCGGACCCGGCAATAAAATTGCCCTACCGCAGATCGCACTCATCGCGATCGTCGCGGCGTTGGGAATATGGGGACTCTTCACTGTGATCATCCCATCGGACGCCGAGGCACCCGCCGCACCCCTGAAGGATGCCATCGCGATCCTTCCCTTTGACGTATTCACAGAAAACGACCTAGCCCCATCGGGTGACGAAATGGTCGTATTGCTGAATATGAAAATGGATGGAATGGCGTCAATCAGAGCACTCGACCCGCACGTGGTTCTCGGATACACACGCCGGCGGCCGGACCTCGTCATGGATCAGGAAACGGGAGGCGAAATCGCCGATCTGTATGGCGCAACCCACTACGTTCTGGGAAACATTGTGTCGGCCGGAGTCGGTATTCAAATCAGCGCTACGCTGTACGACAGGACGGGAATTCAAGAGGCGGAGGCCAGCGTCTCATTCACCGAGCAGTCGGAGTATATGAGTGCCGTAGACAAGCTGACAAACCAGCTGGTCCGTTCCAAGCTCGAAGAGAGCGAGGGAGAGCTCGCGGCGCTGTCGCTTGGCACAACACATTCTTTTGAAGCTCTGAAGCTTTATCTCGAGGCTTCGCGCGCCCTTCGACAGGCCGATTATCGGACTTCAGCTGAACTTGTCGAACAAGCTCTGGAGCTGGATTCCACTTTTTCGATGGCGTGGTGGTTGAGAGCTCGAATTGCCGGTTGGGGAGGATTGCCTTTTGACGAGGTCGGGCCGAGTCGTGAAAAGGCGTGGCGGTATCCTGAAAAAATGCCAGAGTTGCTTCGACGCATTAACTTCGAGGCTCCAAGCGGCCTGGAAGAACGAACAAACTGGTACCAGAACGAGCTTCGGCAACAACCAGAAAGTATAGAGTTGAACAGCAGGCTTGGCGACATGTTGTTCCATCAGAATCCGTTCGAGTTCAGGGATGCCTCTGAGGCGATACCGTACTTCGAAAGAGTTCTGGAGATTGCTCCCGGCCGGATAGAATTCAACGATCACCTCATCAGCCTCTACCTGCAACAGGAGAATCATCGTGCGGCCGATTCACTTGTCGCTGAATATGCGAAGTACAATCCGATCGGCGCGAAGAGATGGAAGGAAGTTCTCAGACTTTTGCACCGGGACGCTCAATTTCAGGAACGATTTGTTGACTCTCTGCTCGTCAATGCTTCGGATGAAGCCTTAGGAGACCTTGCGTATTTCACCGCGTGGGCAGATCATCCCGTGTCTTTTTCATCTCCAATGGCGTTTGATAAAAATGTTCTCCGATATCAACAATCTGCGTCCGCAATGGGTCTGGATAGAGCGATATCCAAGGAGATCCGCCTCTCTGAGAGTTTTCTGGAAGAAGGACCCAATTTCTCACGAGTCATAACTTATAATCTCACGCCGTCCAGTCTGCTCAATGTGGACGACCTGAATCAGCTGCAAGAATATGGCGCAACAATCGACGCTTTCCCTGTTCCCTATAGACCGACTCTATACTCAGAGCAGCGAGAAATATTTCTCTATTTTCTTGGACTCCTGGCCTGGAGAAATGATGATGTGCAGGGGCTTGGAGAAAAAGTTGAGGCTCTAAGAAATCTGAATAGCCTCGACTCCAATAATGAGGTCGCGCTTTTATTGGCCGCTCGACTCGAAGGATTGCGCCTCTTCAGTGATGGGGATTTTGAGGGTGCCGTACAAATCTTCGATGACGGATTGTCTCGAAATCACTGGCCGAGAGGACAGCCATCATTTCCTACGACGGCTCTTACGGAGCGTTATCATCGGGGCCTCGCTCTGTACGAGTTGGGTAGAAAGGAAGAAGCCCTGGCTTCTTTTCGTTCGTTGGTGGACGGAGGGTTGTCGCATGCTTTGGAGTGGGCTGCCCACGCGCACGAGAAAGTCGCCCAGATCCACGATGAACTCGGCAACACGGAACGGGCAATATTTCACTACGCGAAGTTCATCATGTGGTGGGAAAATGCAGCCGATCGATTGCAGCCCCGGGTAGAAGCAGCACGCGAGCGGATGAATGAGCTGGTTGTGGATTCTGCCCGCGAGCCGGCAAACTGATTCCCCAGCGATAAATTCCGTCGATTGGCGTTTATCGATAGAGAATCAGGGCCCTTTTGTCACCCTTTCGATCGTGCATCCAAAAGAGAATGACTTCGTAAGAACGGCGACCCAGTGCTCGATCTGATCGAATTTACCGTCCAACCACGCCAGCCCGCCATGCGCACTGTTACCACTCTGCTTCTGTTTTTCTGTGCCCTTCCGGCATTTTCGCAGTCCACTCCTCCGCGCATTCTGCTAGGTGCTGAAAACAGCATCACTGCAGTGTATGCGGAAACTGCACCTCGAATTGATGGCGTGATGGATGACGCCATTTGGCGGCAAACCGTCGCAGCCACCGAATTCGTCCAACTGACACCAAATGAGGGCGCCGATCCAAGTCAGCCCTCAGCTATCCGCATCGCCTACGACGAGAACAATCTCTATTTCGGATTGAGCTTCTACGACTCGGATCCGGACCAAATTCGTGCGCGAAATCTGGAACGCGGCGGACCGAACGGCAACGACGATATGTTCTGGCTCTTGATTGACACATACAACGACAAGCGTAACGCATACCTTTTCGAAACCAATGTGCTGGGTACGCAGGACGACGCGATAATTTCGGATGAGGCCATGTCGTTCAGCGACTGGCAATGGGACGGTATTTATCGCTCCCAGGGCCGTATTGCTGAAGATGGCTGGCATGTCGAGCTGGCCATTCCGTTTAAAACAATTCGCTTCGACAATGCCGATGAGCTCACGATGGGCGTGGCCATCATGCGTTTCCTGAACCGCAATGGTGAGCGATCCATGTGGCCGTTCATTCCTCGTAGTTACAGCGCAGGAATTTTCCAGGTTTCACAGTACGCGACCATGACGGGCGTAAAAAATGTGGAGCGTGGCAGAAACGTGCTCATCAAGCCATACATAATCGCGGGTGCTCAGGAATTTCGCGTCGGTGACACCGAAACGGAGTCGGATACCCAGCAGGACGCCGGAATAGATGTCAAATGGGCGGTCAACCCAAATGTCACACTCGACCTGACGGTGAATACAGACTTTGCTCAGGTCGAGTCGGACGTTGTGCAATTGGACCTCACTCGATTCAACCTGTTTTTCCCCGAAAAGCGAGAATTCTTTCTCGAGCGACAAGGCCTGTTCGAATTCGGTGATTCTCGAAGAGCGGAGACTTTTTTCTCCCGCAGAATTGGCATCTCGAACGACATTCTAGCCGGTGCTCGTCTGGTCAGTCAGTTTGACAAGTATTCGGTAGGCCTGCTTACCATTCAGACTGGAAAGAACGACGATTTTGGGCTGGATGCTGCGAATAATACGGTCGCCCGCGTCCGGGCAGATGTTTTTGGACGAACGACGGTCGGCGCCATCTTTACCAATCTTGAACAGGGAGAGCGATATAATCGAGCCTTCGGTGCTGACGTGAAGTGCCGTTTCTGGGGCAACAGCGAACTATCCGGCTGGTACACCCGCGTCGAAGACAGCGAGCCGGATGCGTCGGACGCTGCGGGCTCATTGGCACTCTCCATTCGGAGGGCCGACTACCGATTCAGCTCGTCATACTCCAACGTTGGAAAACGCTTCAATCCAGCACTCGGATTTGTCCGACGGAGAGACATGAAGAGCTACAATGCCAGCGCCTCGTATTCACCTCAGGTCGGCGGCAAGCTCATCCGATCGTACTCCATTAGCGTAAGCGGCAGTCTGACCGATGGACAGAACAATGAAAAACAGTCTTCGAATGTCGGCGCCAGAGGGAGTGTGCGTTTTCGCGCTAATGACTCGTTCAACTGGTCGGTGAACCGAAATTTCGAACGGCTGGAAAACTCGTTTCACATCCTTGCAGACGCTGAAATCCTGGCTGGTGACTACGTTTCTGACTCAGGATCGCTTGGGTTCCGCACCGATAACAGCAAATTTTTCTCGGTAAACGGAAGCGCAGGATTTTCTGACTTCTTCGGCGGCGACCGGAGAAATCTGCGCCTAGGTATAGGGCTTCGAACCGGCAAGTATCTGAATCTGACTGCGGGTATTTCGCATACGCAATTCGACATTCCGATTGATAATGGCTCTTTCGACGCCACCACATTTACGATGAACATCAATGCGGCATACAGCCGGAAGCTGTTTGCAAAAGCATTGGTTCAGTACGATAACTTCTCGGGAAACGTGCAGGCCAACATCCGCATCGACTGGATCCACTCGCCGGGTGCGGATCTCTTCCTGGTCTTCAACACCAATTACAACTTCACGGGTGATGACGACCGGTTCGATTTCAGGAACAGACTGCTGAACAGCCGAGTGGGTGTTGCGAAGATGACGTACGTGATTCAGCTGTAGGCCCCCGGATATTCGGGCTATTCGGGCTCGCGGACCGACGCAGTGAGGAGCACGTCAATTCGGTCTCTGGCGTATTGAACCTGCGGCTGCAGATCGGCGTCGGCGTCCTTCCACATTTCGATAAACTTCGTGTAGGCTGTGATTGCCGCTTCATTGTCGCCCTTCGTCGAATAGAGTTCTCCCAACCGGAACTGGGCGAGAGGGTGATCCTCGAGTGCAAAATTGACCAGAGCTGCCATTGTGGTGTTTTCGAATCTCTCGTAAGCCGCGATCGCCGCATCGACGCTGTCCATCCGCTCCAGCAGGCGTCCATGACCATATGCGCTGCATACTTCACAGCGATCGACCAAGTATACATTCCGAAGGGATTCAAGCGCGGCTGGTAGATCTCCTTCCGCCTCCTGAATTGCCGCCAGGGCGTACCACCGGGAGGGATCCGCTCTACGCACTCCCGCCGGGACCAACCTTTCATATTCCGACCAGAGGGCCCTCGCTTCGCCCACCTCGCCCATACCTACCCTGAGTTCGATGAGTTGATTGTATGGCCTGGAAGCCGCTGCAAGGGAATCGAATGGAACGAGTGAAAGGCCATCGGAAATCATGGTACGAGTTGCTTCAGCGCCTCCCTCATGCGTCAGGATATTGAACGCTGCGTCCAGGTAGTTTTCTAGAGCTGCCTGTGGCGACCCGCGCTGAATATTGAGCGCTGCTGCTTGCATAAAATGAGTCTCGGCCGCTGCAAACTGCCCCCGAAAACCGTCGTAATGGGCTTGCAAAAGCACATCAAGTCGCATCCAGAAAGGCGAATCGCTCAATGACGAGGATTGAAGCAGCGTATCAGCAGACTCAAAATTGCCGCTAGCCATGGCCGCAATAAACCGGAAATAATAACGAACAGGATTGTTCGGGTGAGTTGATTCGAATTCAACCAGCAGCTCGTCGGCCTCATCCCACCGCTGTTGCGCCGTAAGGGCATCGAGCATATTGTCATAGAAAGCAGGTCGATCGGCAATTTCCAGCGCGTGTCGCAGGTATACTTCAGCCTGTTCGTACTCTCCTCTAACATTGTGCAGGAGGGCAAGATTGTTGAGGGCAGGCAGCTCATCCGGATACTGTTCCAACAGACTTTCATAAGCAGCTCTTTCGCGCTCGTTATCCCGTTCAACACTTGCATAGTAATAGGCGGTGGCTGTCCATCGTTCACGCTCCGGGAGACGCTCTCGGAGTTCATATGCGGTCGTAGCCGCCTGAATCTGGAGATCATAGTCCGCATTGGAATTGGCGTAAATGACAGCCAGTTTTCTATAGGCCATGGCGAACGTGGAGTCCAGCTCAATGGCCTGAAGCAGCAGATCTCTGCCACGTAGCGCAAAATTCCCTTTGTCCATTTCTTTGACTGCCCGGGAATACAGCCGCAAAGCTTCAAGGGAACCGGTGCTTACATGATCCAGATCTTGATTGGACCGGATCGTTTTGATGGACTCTCCGATCTCCTCTCGCAGGCGGTCCGAAAGCCTATCAATCGCGCTGATGATCGCTCCATCGTCGTCTGCATTCTCGCGAATGGCAACCAGCTCCACCCCATCTCCTGCTGAAATGAGGCGGGCCGAAAGAACGAACCCTCTTCCAACTGGGCTGATTACTCCTGCAACCACGGCTTCTGCTCCCTCCCGCGTTGCAATTTCCATCGCTGTACTCAGGTCGATGCGAGTATCTTGAGGTCGATCCATTCGGCTGAGGACGTCGACGATGTCTGCTCCCATGAGGTGAATCGCCGTAGATTGAGTCAGATCAATTCGAAGGGCTTCAGTCACCGATTCTGCGAGCGTTTCGTCACTCGTTCGGTTTTCGAACTCGGCAATGACCATTTTCGCGTTTTCTTCGATCACTCCGGCAGTCACAAGCGTGGCGGCCGGGCCGATGCCCATGACCCGCATGACCATAAATGTCGCCGAGAAAAGGGATAGACCGGCCATGGAAAAAACTCCACCCCAGGTTGCTCGGCGAAGCGTAAGCCACGCAATTCCGTCGTCTTGTTGCTCGTTGTGAGCGGAAAAAAGGAGAATTGGTAGACCCGTGATCATGAGGATCACTCCGGCGAGGAAAACCCAATCTGGCAATCCGAATCCAATCATGCCTGCGTAAACGATTCCCAGAACCACGACAGCAATCAGGCTGAAGACGGAGGCTATTCGAATAGGCGAATACTGGTGTTCGGTCGATGTAGCAGTGGTCGTGCCGGTAGCAGCCTGTCGCACCTCCGTCGGGCTTAGAAAAGGCTGCAGAGCGTCGCCCAGTTCGTCCGAACTCTGAAACCGATCTTCTGGCCGCTTGGCAAGGCACCTGGAAACAATCTCCGCGATTCCGTCCGGTAGCGAGGAGGGCATGGGGGCCGGACTGGCGTTAATGATCTCATAGGTAAGTGCCGCCTCGTATCCACCCTGAAACGGGCGCTTTCCTGTCAGCATTTCATAGAGCAGCACGCCTACGGACCAGATGTCCGCGCGATGGTCGACCGATTCGCCTCGAGCTTGTTCGGGACTCATGTAGGCTGCTGTTCCAACGGTCGCGCCGGACTGCGTCAAATCTGCAGATTCGCTCAGCTTGGCAACACCAAAGTCCAATATTTTCACGTCACCCCGATCAGTGATCATGATATTGGCAGGTTTAATGTCTCGGTGGACAATTCCAGCCTCATGAGATCGCGCCAGGCCGCGAACAATTTGATACCCCGTACCGATGGCTGAATCTTGGGAAAGCAATCCCTCTTCAAGCCGGTACTTCAGCGTCTGGCCATCATAGAAGGCCATTACGATGAAAAGCTGACCATCCTCGTCTTCGCCGATATCGTGGATAGTACAGATGTTGGCATGATCCAGGGCGGAGGCTGCGCGAGCCTCTTGGGTAAAGCGTTCTTTGGCCAGGTCATCAAAACTGAGATGGGGCGGCAAAAACTTCAGCGCGACCGTCCGGCCGAGTTTCGAATCCGTTGCCATGTACACGATACCCATACCACCAGAGCCAAGCTGCTCCGTGATCTGGTACTGCCCAACGGTGCGTCCTTCCATGTTTCGAGAATTCAAGGGTGGCGGGATGGCGTGGTTGATGGATGGTGGACGCGAAAAGAGGATGGCCCGACATGAAAATCGAGTCACTGATAATATGAACTATGGTAGAGAAATCCGTATCAGGTTTTGTCCGCCGGTGATGATGCTGTCTCGCCGAGTAAGGTGCACTTGACGCAGACCCGTACGACTGGTAGTGCAACTTGGAAACGATTAGATTTCGGAACGGCAGCGAAATGCTCTTCGCGAATCCGGAAGGCCTTCACCTGCTCCAAGCATAACTGCGCCCTATGAAGATTCTAGCTGTCTGTTTCTCCCTCTTTCTCGCCGGCTGTATGACTGACTCTCCTCTGGTTCGATTGTCTGACGTCGACAACAGCATCGGGCAGGACGTAAAGTATTTTGGCAGCGACAACTTCATTGGGATGCCCATCACGGGTTATCATGTTGCTCAGGTCATGTTGACTCACGAGGCCGCCGCCGCGTTGTCCTCTGCACAAGAGGCCGCGCTCGCGCAGGGATATTCAATCCTGGTCTACGACGGCTATCGCCCCCAACGCGCGGTCGATCATTTTGTGAGTTGGGGCGCGGACCTGGCCGACACGCTTAACAAGGCCGCCTACTACCCAGAGGTACCCAAATCGGAGCTGTTCGACAGGGGCTACATTGCGGCGAAGTCTGGGCACAGCAGGGGAAGCACGGCGGATCTGACGCTCATGCATCAGGGCGTACCCATCGACATGGGCACACCGTTCGATTTCTTCGGCGAACTTTCCCACACTGAGAATCCAACTATCATCGGGGAAGCGATGGCGAATCGGATGATTTTGAAATCGATCATGACTGGCGCCGGATTCCAGAACTACGTCAACGAGTGGTGGCACTACACGCTGGTCGATGAGCCCTATCCTGACACATTTTTCGACATTCCGATCGAATAATCGCCAGTTGGGTGTGTCAGCGATCCAAGGATTGTGCGGAGTTTAAATTGATATATTCCGCTTTTTATGCGGATTATATTGAAAATCGAAGGATCAAATTGATTATTTCCGCATTAATTGCGGAATAAACCTATCGATAATCCTTTCAAACTCATTTTATCCGCAATATATGCGGATTATAAGTCATGTACATCTGGCAGCTTACAGATTGGCCTACTTTCAGCTGGAGCTCCACGGACCTCATCGATGCCCTCAAGCAGATATACTTGGAAAGGGGTCGCCTCGAGGGGCGAATGGAAGGACTCGGATTCGATGACAGGAACGAAACGAAGCTGCGGACACTGACCAGTGAGGTAATCCATTCGAGCCTGATTGAAGGCGAGGAATTGGATCGATTGGCCGTGCGGTCTTCTGCGGCCAGTAGACTGGGAATCGATATTGGGGGCCTGCTTCCTTCCGATCGGAAGATCGATGGTATTGTGGACATGGTTTTTGATGCCACTCAAAATCACTCCCAGCCACTCTCAGGAGAGCGCTTGCGGAGATGGCACGAATCGCTTTTCCCTTCCGGATTCAGCGGATTGTTAAAGATCCGCTCTGGAGACTATCGAAGAGACGAAAGCAGCCCAATGCAAGTTGTTTCCGGGCCAATCGGGCGGGAGACTGTCCACTATGAAGCGCCCCCCGCCGAGTCGATCGTCCGGGAAATGGACCGCTTTATTTCTTGGTTTGAAAGCAAATCCGATATGGATCCAATTCTGAAAGCGGGGATCGCTCATCTTTGGTTCCTGACCATTCATCCCTTCGAAGACGGGAATGGTCGCATTGGGCGAGCAATTCTTGAGATGGCTCTGGCACGAGCTGAAGGAAGCGGGACTAGATACTACAGTATTTCACGACAGATCGAATCCGAACGACGGGACTACTATCGGATCCTGCAAGCGACACAGAAAGGATCACTGAACATCATCGCGTACCTGTCTTGGTATCTGGAGTGCTTAAAACGCGCCCTTCTCTCTGCAACCTCTCTGATCGAGGATGTCCTGGCTAAATCAACCTTCTGGAATCAGTATGTCTCAGAGCAGCTGAATACGAGACAGGTCGAGATGATCAACCGCCTACTCGACGGATTCGAGGGCAATCTGACAACGACCAAATGGGCTGCAATCACGAAGGTCTCACAGGACACGGCTCATCGAGATATCCTGGAGTTGATCGAGCGGGGGATACTCGAAAAGAGTAAGACTGGGGGACGGAGTACCAGCTACAGACTGCTGAGGTAAGATTCCACGATGAGATGCTCCCGCCGTTCAGACCACCCAGCCTTCTAGCTGTGAGTGCGTCCACGGGACTGAACTGATTCTGATGTGATATCATCTTCCACCAGGTTTTCATCAGGTACAGCATTCACCAGGGTTGAAGCGGTCTTCTCAATTTGGGCTTGATTTCCAGTGTCGCTGGCCATTCGGGCAGCTCGAGCACCTATGTCCTGCATTTGCTTCTGCCGTCGCCTGGACCAGGTGGGAATTCGAAACACATTGAACCACAGAGCAGTGAACCCTCCCATCAATATCAGACCCGCCAAATATATCTCCCGAACGGAAGAAACCGAGCCGAATATCAAAATCCCCAGCGCGATGACTGCCCCGATCAGACTGCCAATTATTGTGTATTGAGCTCCTCCTTTGTAGGTGCTCATTCGGAAACGGTGCCCTGTTTCAATCGGTTCGACTGAAATCCGGAGATTTCCGTTTCTCCATGTTCGAAACTGGCCATTTATTTCGATGTGACCCTGTGCGCGAAAGGTCTCCCTCATCTCAACGACGAGCCGGTGCCAGTTGTCATTTGACAGGGATCCGGGAAGCTCAATCTCATAAGAAGCGCTGATTGGCACACCAAGAAATGTTTCTCGAGGTCGTGCAGGAATGAACGGTACGTCCGGCACCTCCATGGATCTGGCAGCACGCTCGATGAGGTCTGTCGAGACGCCGATATCACCGCCGATTTCCTTCAATTCCGCAAGCGTGAGGCCGGCTCCATCCGATGTCGCCTGCTCCGCCATCTCCTGATCTTCGGAAGCCTTCTTGAAAATAGAGGATATCTCCTCCTGGCTATAACGTCGCTCTGAACTCATGAATGCGCGGAGGGGTGGGACCGGGTAGTGAATTGGCCGGGTTTACGGATAAACGCGACTTGGGTTCAGGAATGAACCGAGACAGCAAAATTTCTTGCAAAATGTGGGCGGGGGCGCCTTCGGCGCCCCCGCCCAACAATAGTCCATCAAATAGGGACGGGACTCAGTAGAGTGGCGCTCCCTCTTCGGCCATTGGCTCTTCGACCGGTGCCGGCGCAGGCGCGGAAACGGTCGGGGGCGACGCAGTTTTTCCTGTCGGGATCATCATCGGGACCTGGCTCTTGTATGCCCTGTAGGTGTCCCCAAACACGGCTTCCATGTCCTTTTCTTCAAGCTGGATCGCAATGAGCATGTAAGCGGTGGTCGCTATCGCGAAAATCAAATGTCCCATCGTCATGGTTGGTGCCGCCCAGAACGCTATGACGAATCCTAGCAGAAGTGGGTGGCGAATAAATTTGTAAGCGAACGCCGTCGTGAAAGGGAGATCGCGGTAGTCCGTTTCTTTATATCGCATCCAGACCTGCCTGAGACCGAACAGATCAAAATGATTGATCATGAACGTGGAGAGTAGCACGAGCACCCATCCTGCCCAGAACAGGACGTTTAGCACGGTTGCTCCCATGCCGGAGATACTCCAGATCACCTCATTCATCGGACTCCATTGGGTAAAAATCAGAATCAGGGTAGCACTCGATACCAGTACATAGGTACTCCGCTCAATCGACTGGGGAATAATCTTTGTCCACGCTTTTTTAAATCCGGGGCGCGCCATCACGCTGTGGGATATGGCAAATATGCCCAATAGCAAGGCGTTGATCATCAGCGCGGTGCCAAACGAGTCGGTGCCCGGAGAATCAATGGTGTGGCCGACGTACATATTTCCTACGAAGGCGATGGCCCAGAGAAAGGAGATCAAGAACAGGACGTACGAAGCGACGCCATACAGAAGAACGAGAATGCGCGACATGACGATATGGGTGTCTTATTGAGCGATGATAGTTGCCGATGGGTGCATTCACCTGCCCAAAATTCCAGCTTCACCGACACCCGCCGACAGACGCATTATTACGGATATCTACATCGGTTCACAAATGAGGTCGCCTGACGGTTGCCAACGGGCACTCTTTCCCGTTAATTGTGCCCGATTCCCACCCGCAGGCTCATGACTGGCACCACCTTATCGCATTACAAGATTACGGGCGAACTCGGCCGCGGCGGCATGGGCATCGTCTACAAGGCCGATGACACGAAGCTCAACCGGACGGTAGCCATCAAGATTCTGCCTGCCTCCGCTCTTTCCAATGAGGAAGATCGCGCCCGCTTTTATCGCGAGGCCAAGGCCGCGGCTCAGCTCCATCATCCGCACATTGCTTCGGTCTTTGAGATCGACGAGGCCGTTCCCGATGGTGGCCCCAAAGAAGAACCCCGACCGTTCATTGCGATGGAGTACATCGATGGGGAGACGCTGGATCAGCACATCCAGAAAGCACCTCTGAAACTGGAAGAGGCCGTCCGGATAGCGGGCCAGGTTGCCGGTGCACTGGAAGCCGCACACGAAAAGAAAATCGTTCACCGGGACATCAAGTCAGCCAACGTCATGCTGACTGCTAAAGGTGAGGCGAATGTGCTTGACTTCGGCCTGGCACAAACAACGGCTTCGACAAAACTCACCCGGATGGGCTCGACCCTGGGGACCGTGGCCTATATGAGCCCTGAGCAGGCGCGTGGAGAAGAAGTGGACCATCGTACGGACCTCTGGTCGCTCGGTATCATGATCTACGAAATGATTACGGGACGCCTCCCTTTTTCCGCCGAATACGAGCAGGCTGCAGTCTATGGCATTTTGAACGAGGACCCGGAGCCGGTGACGGCCCTCCGAACCGGAGTCCCGATGGACCTGGAATACATCGTAAACAAACTGCTTTCGAAGGACAAGAAGCATCGATATCAGGGAGCTTCAGACTTGATTGCCGATCTAGCGGCTATCAAGGAATCAACAAGATCCAGGACCGTAGCTCAATCAATAGATAGAACGCCTGCGCCCGCCCCAGCTGCGATCACATCCGGTCGGCCACGGATTCAGTTCTCGTGGATCCACGGAGTCATCCTTCTGCTTGTAGCAGCACTGACGTGGGTACTTGCGTCTGGTGGGCGGGAATCTGCCCCGTCCGAATCTTACATGCATCTATCACTTCAGCTTCCGGCTGATCTTCCGATGTCCTTTTTCGGCGCAGCTGGCCTGGGATTAGAAAAAGAGGGGTTTGACGTCTCGAGGGATGGGCGTCGTCTGGTTTATGTCTCCGAAACCAGGGGCGGATATTATCTCGTGACACACGAAATGGGGACTTCCGAATTCGTATTGAAGGAAGGGGATGCAGGAGCCGCGCAACCGGCCTTTTCGCCGGATGGTTCAAACATTGTATACAAGGCCGAGGGGCGAATCTGGGTCGTTCCTTTTGAATCGGGCACGCCCGTGCCAGTTGCTTCTGAATCTGATGGACACGCGGTTTACTGGTCGGATGACAACTGGATATATTGGGCCGATGTCCAGGGGACAGTTTTGAGGCGCGTTCGACCAAATGGAGCCGGAGGCCCGGAGGAGGTGCATCGGGGTGAACGAAACGTTTTCCTGAACAAGGGAATTGGAGAAAATGATCTCCTTCTTGGAAACGGTTGGGAAAATATTCTTACTCATCTCGACTCAAACGGATCTGAAAGAGTCATTTCACAGGTGGGTGGCTCGGTGCAGCTTGTCGATTCGGATATCGTCGTTAGCACAGCCTTCGGGAATTTGCGGGCCGGACATCTGGGATGGGCTGATGAGGGTAACGCAGACGATAGTCGAATTTTCAGATCCGGTGTGAGAACAGGATCACTCAGCGGCATTTCTCATTTTCAAATAACGGATTCATGCACATTGTTTTATGCAGCAGGCGCTTCGGCTGGCCTCACGCGGCTGGTAATCCGTAATCCGGACGGCGCGACAAATGAGCTGTCGTTTGACGCTGCGTATCACGGAAATATGGATGCGACACGAGATGGGTCAGTGATCATTGTAGAGTTATACGATGGGTCTAAGCGCACCATGTTGTACAACGTTGATCGAGGCACATCAAACATTGTATTTACCGAAATAAGCTCAGAAAGACCGATTTTGAGTTCCAACGGTTCGCGCATCACGTTCTCTCACCCGGATCCAGACGGAGATCGGATTATGAGACAGGAAGCCAATTCGTCGATAGCCCCTGAAGTTATTTATGAGTCTGAATTCGTTTCGATCCCGTACGACTGGGCTAGAGACGAACGCTTCCTTCTATTCGGTGAAGTGACCGACACGAGTGAAGTAATCAGGGTTTTAGACACGTCGGATTCTTCCGTTACTACTGTTTTTGAAACCGACAACAGCACCTGGAGTCCAAAATTTTCACCTGATGAATCCACGATCGCCTACACGGTTGTTGGCCCCAGAGGATCGGAAATTTTCGCCGAGCCATTTCCAGCAACCGGTGAACGTTGGAACGTTTCGGGAGAATTCGGAGGCGAGGAGCCTGAATGGAGAGAGGATACCAGCCAGTTGATTTTTCGATCTGGAGACTCCTGGTATTCTGCTTCGTATTCAGACGAACGGGACGGGTTTGAACGACCGGAATTACTCTTCTCTGGACCCTACGTCAATATTGGTGGGATGGAATATCGGGTTCTGGACGCGGGCAAAATTTTACTTCAAGAGTCTGTAGCAAAGGAGAGGACGACGAACCGTATAGAGGTCATCACTGGTTTCATCGATCATGTCCGAAGAGAACTGGGCGATTCAGACTGACTCAGTCGAACTCCTCAACCAGCACACCCATCTTTCCCATCTGAGCGTCACGCATAGCCTGCATGATCTGCGTGTGCGTGTTCATGACGAACGGACCACTCGTTACTACGGGCTCGCCAATGGGTGCTCCCGCTAGGATCAGCGCGCGGGAATCCTCGCTCGCTTCGATCGAGACCGAGCCCGTCGTCGCCAACTCAATCATGTGATGGCTGGTGACGCGCGTTCCATTGACAGTGATCGAGCCGCTCAACACGTAGATCAACCCTCCCTCTTCTTCGGGTAGATCGATGTTGATGGAAGATCCTGCGGCAAAGCTGCCGTTCAGCGCCGTGACCGACGTCCAGGTCTCAATGGGTCCGTCGACGCCGCTGAGCGAACCCGCAACCACCTGGACTACGGCTCCGTCGTCCGACTCGACGGTCGGAATGTGTTCACGCGTGAGTCCCTGATAGCGGGGCTGCACCATCTTGTGCTCGGCGGGGAGGTTGATCCAGAGCTGGATGATTTCCTGATCGCCACCGTTTTCGACCAGCTCTTTGGGTGGACGCTCGCTGTGCACAACACCCATCCCGGCGGTCATCCACTGCACGCCTCCTTCGCCGACCACCGAATCGTTGCCGCGAGAATCCCGATGGTGAACGCCGCCTTTGTAGACGAACGTCACGGGTTCAAACCCGCGATGCGGATGAGGAGGCACTCCCAGGTCCTGCGCCCGACCTCCGGCTTCATAATGCGTTGGCCCAGCATGGTGCAGCAGGATAAACGGATCGATGTTGTTGATTCGTTGGTGTGGAAGGGGTTGCCTAACCTGAAAGCTCCCCATCATGAATTCGACCGAATCAACCTCAGTCAGAATTTTTCTTTTGCTGCTCATCATTCGTATGGTTTAGTGGCGACCCCTGGGCCCTGTTTAGTATACTAACGCACTCGGCGTCTTTAATTAAGCATGCTTGGTTGTGCGCGTTTTTCTAATGTGGATATTCTGTATCGCTGTAGCTGTCTCCGTTACAGCGCAGAGCGCTTCCTATCCGGAGGGCTTCGATGAGCCGTTTCCGACGTTCGAAAAGGCCCTGGGACCGTTCACACGAACGATTTCAACCACCAATGAACGCGCTCAGACGTATTTCAACCAGGGTATCCAGATGATGTACGCGTTCACGAAAGTGGATGCGGCGCGATCGTTCAGAGGGGCGCAGAAAGCTGATCCCGATTGCGCGATCTGTTACTGGGGAGAAGCCTGGGCCTGGGGCTCCTATCTGAACGGAGCCATGCGTGCTGCCGACTCTCCGAGGGCTTACGCAAAAATGCAGGAGGCGCTGGACAGAATTGAAAGCACTCAGGGAGTGGAAAGGGCGCTCATTGAAGCGATGTCTGTTCGATACGTGGAAAACTTCAGCACTGACACGCGGGCGGTCCAGGACTCCGCCTACGCGAACGCCATGAGAGGCGTGGCCGAGGCGTTTCCGAATGATCTCGATGCGGTCACGCTATACGGCGAGGCGCTGTTCTTGCTCGAGCCTCGGCGCGGCACGCGAGATATCAATGATCCCGACGTGGCGCGGCTCCACGCGGTACTGGAATCCGTTCTCGCGAAGGACATTCAACACCCGGGCGCCTGCCACCTCTACATCCACGCAACAGAGTCTTCCCAAATCCCGGAAAGTGCCGAGGCCTGTTCGGAGTTTCTGGGAAACGCCATCCCGGGAGCGAGCCACATCAATCACATGCCATCGCACACGTGGAGTGTGATTGGACGATGGGGTGATGCGGTTCGAGCGAACATCCAGGCCTGGCACTCGGATCAGAAAGCCGAAATCAACGAGGGGTTCGCCATCTATCCTTCGCACAACTTGCATATGCTGCTCTTCGCCGCGTCGATGGACGGCCAGGGAGCCGTGGCAATCCAGGCCGCGCGTGATTACGAGGAGCTGATAGGAAATAACATCTACACTGCGCTTACACTCGTTCGGTTCGGCCGATTCGATGACATCGCCATGCTCTCGGGCCGCTCCGGTAACGATGTGCGCAAGGGAATGTGGGACTTCGCCAAAGGGTACGCTGCGCTCAGGGATGGCGACTTGAAAGAGGCGAAGAATCTCGCTGAAGCCATTCTTGAAACGTCAACCACGTCCAGCGCCGCCTTCCGACGCCACTCGGCAGAACATCTGCTCGGAGACGTAGGCAATATTTTACTGGGAGAAGTCCTTAGGGAAGAAGGAGACCTAGCGGGCGCAATCGTAGCCTTTGAGGCCGCCGTTGCCCTCGAAGATCAGCTCATCTACGACGAACCCGAGCCTCTCCCTTTTGCGGCTCGCGATTGGCTGGGAGCGGCACTCCTGCAAAACAAGGATTTCGCCGCCGCCGAAGAAGTGTACCGCGCTGCTCTGGAAGATCATCCTCACAACGGCTGGTCGCTGTACGGCCTCCTGGAAGCACTTGAGGGACAGGGCAAGACAGACGCTGAGGTCCAAGCTGATTTCGATCAATCGTGGGCGCGCTCCGACACCTGGATTCGTGGATCCCGGTTCTAGATGCGCCAAAGCTGGATTCATATCGCCCTGATTGTTGTCTTCACCGGATGTGGTGTGGACAAGTCTGCCGAACTCGTGGCGTTGGAATCGAGCATTCCAGACGTTGTCAGCTTCAGCCTCCACGTGCGGCCTATCCTGTCGGATCGATGCTTTTCGTGCCATGGTCCCAATAATGAGTCCCGTGTGACTGACTTACGTTTTGATACGCAAGAGGGACTACGATCGGATCTTCTGGAGAGCACGCGGAGCCGGGCCGTTCGCGGAGGCGACCTTGAAGGCAGCGAGATGTATCACAGGATTACTTCGCTGGACCCGTCCTATCACATGCCACCTCCTGAGTCAAATCTCTCGTTAACTGCGCAGGAGAAGGCCATTAACTGCGCAGGAGAAGGCCATTATCGTCCGGTGGATTGAACAGGGAGCTGAGTATGAGACTCACTGGGCATTTACGCCCCCTGTCGAGCCTGCTGTGCCGGACATTCCGGAAGATGGGGAGCAAGATTGGTCCATCGATCCACTCGATCAGTTCATTCTTAGCCGGCTCAATCGGGAAAACCTGGATCCGTCCGCGCCCGCTTCGCGCGAGGCGTGGCTCAGACGTGTCACGTTTGACTTGATAGGCCTACCGCCGAGTATCCAGGAACTGGATGATTTTGCGGCCGACGAGACCCCCAGCGCGTTCGAATCGGTCGTGGACCGACTGCTTGCTTCGCCTAAGTACGGCGAGCGAATGGCCATTCAGTGGCTGGATATCGCCCGATACGCGGACAGTCATGGATATCAGGACGACGGCTGGCGAAATATGTGGCCGTGGCGGGACTGGGTCATTGGCGCATACAACGAGAACCAGCCGTACAACCAGTTCGTGACCGATCAACTCGCCGGAGATCTGTACGAGAATCCCACCCGTGATCAGATTCTGGCTACGGGCTTCAACCGTAACCACCTGCAGAGTCAGGAGGGTGGCATCGTTCTGGAGGAGTACCGCAACGATTATATCGCGAACCGGACCGACACGTTTGGAAAAGCTTTTCTGGGAGTCACAGTAGAATGCTCTCGCTGCCACAATCACCGCTACGATCCCATTTCTCAAGAGGACTACTACAGCCTCTACGCATTCTTCAACAGCGTCAACGAGATTGGAAATATTCCGTACGCCGGTGAGGCCAGCCCGACAGTTATCCTCACGACGAAAATTGAAGATGACCGCCTCGAGGAAATTCGGGAGATGATCGCAGAGCTCGAGCCAGGCATCAATCCGGAGAATGCGTCATACGAAGAAGGCTTTTCTAATTGGCAGGCGGATCCCACTTCGACGGTAGGGCCTCAGGGGCTGATCGCGCATTATCCCATAGAGGAGTTCGTAGAAAAAGAAGACCTCCTAACACTCGCAGACCTGGTTCAGCCGGACAGTGCGGGCTATTTCTGGGGTGACAAAGACAATCTGCCGCCGATCGTGGAGGGGGTCCATGGCAATGCAATGACGCTCGTGGGTGACGGATTTCTGGACATGGGTAACACACGGCATCATTTTGATCGGATCGACCCCTTCAGCGTGAGCCTCTGGTTCAGAATAGATGATCCAGACACGTTTGGCCCCCTGATCTCCAAGACGAGTGGTCTTATGGACGGCAACCGGGGCTATCACGTGTATCTGAACCCCGATCACACGCTGACGGCCAGCATGGTGCATGTCGGTCCCGACAATCAGATCTCGGTTCGAACCACGGACAGCGTCCCCTCAGGCGACTGGCATCATATCGTCATGGCCTACGACGGCTCGAGCCGGGCGGCGGGACTCAAGCTTTCCCTGGATGGACAGCGCATGGCCTCCTCCGTAGAGGTGGACAATCTCAAGCAGAGCACTACAGTAACCATCGATCCCTTTACCAGTGACTCTACTAACTGGGGGGGAGTCGGCGACTTACGCCTGGGATTTTCTGATAGCAATCAGCCGACGCTGGATGGTGTGACAGTTGACGAGTTCAAGGTCTTCGATCGAGCGTTGACTACACCCGAAATCAATCTTCTTTCCGGTCACGAGGCAGGATCCGATGGATTGCTTCCGTATTTCGTGACGACCACATCGGAGCTCTACAAGGCCAGATTCTCACTCCTCCGCGCGCTTCGGCGGGAAGAAAACGATATTCTGACGCACGCGCCAGAGGTCATGGTGATGCGTGATCTGCCCGAGCCTCGGGAGACCCATTTACTTTTCCGCGGAGCATACGATCAGCCCCGACAAGAGGTGACTCCAAGTACGCCAGCCGCTCTTCTTGCCTTTTCAGATGAGCTTCCCCGAAATCGTCTGGGATTGGCGCAGTGGCTCTTCGACGAATCCAATCCGACGACGGCGCGCGTGGCCGTCAATCGATTATGGCAGCAGATTTTTGGAAATGGAATTGTGGCAACGTCCGACAATTTTGGTTCCCAGGGCACGGTGCCCTCCCACCCGGAGTTACTGGACTACCTGGCGCTGCAATACCGCCAATCAGATTGGGACACGAAGGCCATGCTGAAGCGATTTGTCCTGAGCGCCACGTATCGGCAGAGTTCAATCGCATCGCCTGATGCAGTGGAGCATGACCCGGAAAACGTGTTGCTCGCGCGGGGGCCAAGTAGGCGCCTTACCGCTGAGATGATGCGAGACAATGCATTGGCAGTCAGTGGGCTGTTGGTTGATGACATCGGCGGAACGCCCGTCAGGCCCTACCAGCCTCCGGGATTGTGGAAAGAACAAGCGACCCGCAATGGCACCGAATATGTTCAGGATCATGGAGATGCTCTATATCGGCGGAGTATGTACACCATCTGGAAGCGGACCACGCCCCCTCCTGCCATGATGAACTTCGACACTTCCGAGCGTAACCTCTGCATTGTTCGGCGACAAAGTACCTCCACCCCACTGCAGGCTCTTGTGCTGATGAATGATCCCCAGTTCGTAGAAGCTGCCCGCATCCTCGCCGAACGGATGTTCACGGAGGGCGGTGATGAAGACGATACCAGAATTACGTTTGGATTTCGTGCCCTGACGGGCCGCGAACCCTCTCCCGATGAACTGACCCTTCTCGCAGGCCTTCTGGATGAGGAACGAAGATCCTATTCGTCGAATATCGCGGCGGCGACAGAGCTGTTGGAGACGGGAGAATTTGCGCGCAATCAACAACTGCCGGCAGGAGAGGTCGCCGCGCTCACCACCGTGGCTTCCACTATCATGAATTTCGACGCCACTATTATCCTTCGATGAGCCATGTGCGAATTTGACGACATTAAATATCTCTCGACCCGGCGTCACTTCCTCGCGAAGACCAGTATGGGTATCGGATCGGCAGCGCTGGCATCGATGCTGAATCCACTGGGTGTGATGGATGCGTTTGGAGCGTCGCTGACGGGCCCTGACCCGATCGGCCCGCACTTCCTGCCGAAAGTCAAACGCGTGATCTACCTGTTTCAGAGTGGTGGACCATCGCACCTCGACCTGCTGGACTTTAAGCCCGCCCTCCAGCGGATGAACGGACAAGAACTGCCCTCCTCCGTGCGAGGCGGCCAGCGACTGACTGGGATGTCGGCCCATCAAAAGTCCCTCCCTATGGCCGGATCTCAGTTTACTTTCAGCCAACATGGACGCAGCGGGGCATGGTTTTCGGATCTGCTCCCCCATACGGCCAGCATTGCGGACGACCTTTGCGTCATTCGTACTATGCAAACGGAAGCGATCAACCATGATCCAGCCATCACCTTTTTTCAGACAGGCTCCCAGCAAACTGGCCGTCCCTCCTTCGGATCATGGATGAGTTACGGACTGGGGTCTCTGAACGAAAATCTGCCGACATTTACCGTCCTGCTGTCAAGGAGCCGTGACGGAGATCAGCCCCTTTATTCAAGATTGTGGGGTAATGGCTTCCTTCCATCACTCCACCAGGGCGTTCAGTTCCGAGGCGGTGTCGACCCCGTGCTATATCTGAATAACCCTGAGGGCATGTCGAGACCCAGCCGCCGCCGCATGCTGGATACGCTGAGAGAAATGCACGTCGCCGAACATCGACGCACGATGGATCCCGAAATCGATTCCCGCATCGCCCAGTACGAGATGGCGTATCGAATGCAGGCTTCAGTTCCGGATGCGATGGATCTCAGCGACGAACCCGATGAGGTTTTCGAACTCTACGGAGAAAAGGCTCGCACGCCAGGGACGTATGCTGCCAACTGCCTTCTCGCACGCCGACTGGCAGAGCGAGATGTCCGTTTCATCCAGATCTACCATCAGGGATGGGATCAGCACGGAAATCTGCCGAAAGACATCGAGATCATGACGAAGGACACGGATCAACCCTCTGCTGCGTTGGTCAAGGATCTGAAGAGACGTGGGCTCCTCGACGACACGCTCGTAATCTGGGGTGGCGAATTTGGGCGGACGAGCTATTCTCAGGGTAAACTTACCATGGACAATTACGGCCGCGACCACCACCCGCGATGCTTCTCGGTTTGGGTTGCAGGCGGGGGCATCAATGCCGGGAGTGTGTACGGAGATACGGATGATTTCGGATACAATGTCCTACGCAATCCTGTGCACGTACACGACTTCCAGGCGACACTTTTACACTTGATGGGATTCGACCACGAGAGATTCACCGTGCATCATCAGGGCCGAAGGTATCGTCTGACCGATGTTTCCGGGAGGGTGGTCAGGGGAATTCTCTCCTAGCGAGCGTTCTACTGGCCCTTCTCGCTGTACTTTTGTCGGAGTTCTTTCAGATCGTCTGGATCTCCCAAAATCGTAAGACGATCCCCTTCCTGGAGAACCGTATCGCCCCTCGGGATGATATTCTGGCCTTTTCGGCGGATTACTGGAATCAGATTGCCAGGAGGAAGATGTATTTCTCGAAGAGACTTACCGACCAACTCGGCGGTGCCGCTCTTTGCGCGCAGCGCGAGATAGAGGAAGTGCTCTTCTTTCAGTAGTGCTTCTTTGAGTCCTCGTTCTCCGGAAGCAGAGGTCCAATCCTCGGCGAAGGAGTCGCCATCAACGCGGCGGGCAATCTGAGCCAGAATTCTCAAATGCTGTCCCGGATCATCTTTCGGACTGATCAGGAAGAATATGGCGGTAACGATCGATTCTGGATTATCTGGACTCAGTTCCAGATCCGGAGCACTCAACGTGACACCTTCCTTCGACCTTACAAGAACCATCTCTGGCTGTTTGAGTCCGTCCACACTTAAATGCGGCAGTGCCACTCCACGCGTGACAGGCGTAGCTCCCATTCGCGTTCCTTCCAGAAATTTTCTGGAGATGCTGCGCGCCGTCATAGGCACGCGGTGCGATAGCCAGGCTGCAGCCTGCTCCACGACGTCCTCAAAAGAAGTGGGCCCCCCCAGATCAATCACGTAGCTGCGGGCGACAATTTCGTCGAAGGGATCGTCGGCCCGTAGTCCTTTTTCTTTCAGGATACCACGCAGCTCCCTGTCCAGGTCGTCGCTGCTTGACCGGCCAAGGCGCTCAAAAATATTGAAGATTGCACCGCTTCGCTCAACTCGGTCTGAAGCATAATACCGGTACCAGAGAGCTCCGAACCAGAGCAGACCAGCCGTGAAGGCCACCGACAGGTAGCCCATCTGGAAAATAAGCCACAGGCTGGCGATGATGCCCACGATGTGCATCCATGGGTAGAGCGGACTCTTGAATCCGGGGTCATATGACGCCAGGCGCGCCTCACGCATCACTATGACCGCTGTTGTGCTCATGGCAAACATCAACAACTGGAACGATGACGCGAGCTTTGCAATCTTGATTGGATTCAGAATGGTTACAAAAAGCACTATCACGCCGACGGTGAGAACCACCGATGCGACCGGGGCTCCTGTCTTCTCATTCACCTTTGCAAGGCGGCCGGGAAGCAGTCGATCGCTGGCCATCGCCATGGGATAGCGCGACGCTCCCAGGATGCCAGCGTTGGCCACTGAAAATATTCCAAGAACTGCTGCTACAGACATGATAACTGCGCCTGCACGACCGGCCAGAACCTCTGCTACCGTGGAAACTGGTGTCGGATCGCCTCCATTTGCGCCAAGTTGTTCGGCACCGACCACGCCAATCATCACGACGCTACCAAGAACGTAGACGACGATTGTGGTCAGATACGCCAGCAACATGCCCAGGGGAAGATTCCGTTCGGGATCCTTGACTTCCCCGGCAATCGATGCGACTTTCGTAAGACCCATGTAGCTCACGATCAGGAAGCCCGAGGTGGCAATCAATGAACCATCCCGTGTGGCAAACATGCCTGCCATATTGCCTGCGTCCATCCTGAACAGACCGAGACCGCTGAACCATGCGATCAGAAGGAGCAGTCCGACTACGAGAAGTGCCTGCGCCTGGCCCGTTTTTTTTGCGCCAAACAGATTGATTACACCGAATAAGATGGCAAGAACGGCCGCAACAGGTTCAAGCGGTAAACCGGGGATAAATATACCGAGATAGGCACCAACCCCGATGACGGCGAAAGACGTTTTCAAAATGAGGGAAATCCAGGTCCCAAAACCGGTCATGGTTCCCCACAATGGTCCCATTGATCGATCCAGGAAGAAATACACTCCTCCGGACCGGGGCATTGCCGTGGCCAACTCAGCTTTGGCGAGCAGACCCGGAAGAAGAAAGAGCGCTGCGAGGACGTAGGCCAGGGGCATCGCCGAACCCGACATCGCCGCCGCAATACCGGGCATGAGGAAAAAACCGAAACTCAGTGTTGCTCCGGACGCCAGGGTGAACACGTCGAAGAGCCCAAGCTCCTTTTTCATCTTAGATGTTGCAGAGTCGGCCATGCGTCTCCCATGCTTTGGCGCCCAACGGGCTCGTTACCAATCGCGAACTCCCATAATACGAGTTCTTCATAACTATCGACGAGCGATCATTCTCAGGACTGATCTCGATTTACACAGGTTCCAATCTAATCGGATACGACTGCTCGGCGTTCCACTGGCAGACGTATATATTTTTGTCTTCGTCTATGCATACGTCGTGGGAGTGATGAAACAGAGATTCCTGCTGCAACATCATCTGCAGTTCGCCATCCCTGTACTCGGGAGCTGTCCCCCCGGGGTTCGATACGACCCTATCGTTCTGATCCAAAATCGTAACAAAGCCCGAATTGGGGGTCAGATTCAAGTATCGCAGTCGCGACCAGCAGACTCCAGAATAGAGCATATCGTCATCGATGACGGCGCGACACACAAAGGCGCCGGGCAGGAAGATCGTTTCCAGATAGTGCCCGTCCATCGAATACCTCTTGAACGCGTTGTGCGACCTCGACGTGATGATCAGTGTTGGATCTTCGTTGCCTCTCTGGTCGACGCACACACCGTGTGCCGTCGAAAATTGTGCATCTTCGTCACCCTTACCACCAAACTTTCGGATGAACTCACCACCAGCGGAAAACTGTAGAATCCATTGAGAGCCGTACCCATCTGCTACATACACGTCACCGTTCGGGGCTACCGCTGTCTCGGTGGGATAGAAATTGTCATGTTCTCCGTACTCACCGATATCTCTTGGATGGGGTAGGCGAAGCACTTCGCGACCATCCAGCGTGGTTTTTACAACCTGTGGATTGCCTCCGAATCCATTGTCACAGATCCAGAGGTATTCTGCATCGCCTTCGTCTGAGATGGTCAGGCCGTGTCCATCCGGGAACGAGGTTCCCCAACTGTCAAGCAGCTTCCCGCTCTTGTCATAAATCAGGATATTGTTTTTGACCTCATCGGTGATCATGATGAGCCGACCCGACCGGTCCTGGACCATTTCGTGGCAGTTCTTGACCGGATGTGCCATCGGGTCCAGGTTTCCCCATTCCGTATCCACCTGGTACTTGAATTCTCCGTGACCGATCACCTGGTCAGACAACGTTCTTTTTGAAATAATATGCAGGGCCCGTGGCATGATCGTGGCTCCGGCTGCAACTACTGCAGACTGTTTCGTAAATTGGCGTCTATTCATGGTTCCGGAAGGCTTGAATTCTACTTCCAGTATATGGATTTCATTTTATGTCCGCTGTCTTGACTATCTACCGCGCCAGTACCGATTCTCCAGTTGATGATTCACTCCCGAAGCATATTCGTTCTCGCCGCCCTCATGATGGGATGCGGTGGCTCTGACGTCGACTTCAATGCGGACATTCGTCCCATCCTGAATGATCGATGTGTGCTCTGCCATGGCGGCGTTCAAGCACGCGCAGACTTGAACCTGAAGTTTCGCGATCGGGCGCTTCTGGGGGGCGAATCGGGTCTGCCAGCGGTGGTTCCGGGTGACGCCAATGCGAGCGAGCTCATCAAAAAAGTATCTCATGCCGATCCATCCGACCGGATGCCGAAGGACGAGGCGCCGCTTTCGGAAGGGGAGATTCAGAAGCTGCGTAAGTGGATTGATCAGGGTGCGAAGTGGGAGCCTCACTGGGCATACGTCGCTCCGGTCAAATCAGAGGTCCCACTCGAAGATGAATGGATTCGCTCACCCATCGATGCGTTTGTGCTTGCAGGCCTGAGAAACGAGCGCCTTGAACCCGCCGAGGAAGCCTCATGCGCGGTGCTGGCCAGACGGGTCAGCCTGGACCTGATCGGTCTTCCCACTACTCAGGAACGGGCCGCTGATTTTTATGCAACCGGAGACTTCGAAAATCTGGTCGACGAGTTACTCGCATCTCCATCTTTCGGGGAGCGATGGACGGCTCTCTGGCTCGACCTTGCCCGCTATGCAGATTCCAGGGGATATGAAACCGATGCAGGCCGCTCGATATGGAGATACCGGGACTGGTTGATTCAGGCATTCAACGAGGACATGCCATTCGATCAATTCACCATCGAGCAGCTGGCCGGTGATTTACTCGATGAACCCACGTCGAGCCAGCTCATTGCTACGGCTTTCAGTCGAAATACGATGACAAACACCGAAGGAGGGACCGATGACGAGGAGCATCGGGTGGCGGCCGTCATCGACCGTGTGAACACGACGTGGGAAGTCTTTCAGGGGACGACGATGAAGTGTGTGCAGTGTCATGGCCACCCCTACGATCCATTCGTTCATTCTGATTATTACGCATCTTTTGCGCTTTTCAACGAAACTGCAGACTGGGATCAGGGAAACGAGGAGCCGCTACTCAGGGAGTTTGAATCGACCCATCAGGATCGAGGTGCCAAACTACTCGCTGATCGCGTGAGTCTGGACCGAGAAATCTCTGAGTTGGTGTCCACCGAAGAGATGCTCGATGTCCGTGTGAAATGGGAGTCCAGCCTGGACGATCCCCTTGTGGCGAGCGCCATCAATTCCACGGCGCTGAATGAGGTGATTCGAATTGTCAGCATTCCCCATGATGAGCGGACCGCACATCAGAATGCGTTCATGCGGGATCGATTCGCCGAAGCTCACGAATCGACAACGGAGTTGCGCGACCAGAGGGCCGAAATTTCTGCGGCCGTGGATTCTCTCTATCCGACCATAACGCCCGTAATGCGGCGGCTCCCCGAAGGTGAGCTACGTACGACCAGACGGTTTGAGCGCGGTAGTTTTCTTGCGCCACTGGAGCGAGTCGAGCCTGGCGTACCGGCGTCATTACCTGCGATGATCGATAGCGTCCGGGCGGACAGGCTCACCTTCGCCCGCTGGTTGGTTTCACCCGAAAATCCTCTCACCGCGCGTGTGACGGTGAACCGATTCTGGGAGCAATTATTCGGGCTGGGTATCGTCGAATCGACCGATGACTTCGGTACGGTAGGCATCCGACCCGCTCACCCTCAATTGCTGGACTGGCTGGCTGTTCATTTTCAGGATGATCTGTCCTGGAGCGTAAAAAGGATTCTGAGAGAGATGGTGCTCTCTTCGACGTATCGTCAGTCCTCGGTCTCCACAGAAGAAAACAGAGATCTTGATCCGGAAAACCGGCTGTTCTCAAGGGGCCCTCGTTTCAGGCTGAGCGCCGAGCAGATTCGTGATCAGGCGCTCGCCGTCAGCGGATTGCTCTCCAATAAACAAATGGGGCCATCCGTGATGCCGCCGCAGCCTGATGGTATCTGGAAAAATCCATACAATGGACTCTACTGGGAGGCCGCGGAGGATGAAGAGCGATATCGACGCGCACTCTATACCTATTGGCGCCGCACCGGGCCTTATCCGTCGATGGAGGCGTTTGGCGTTCCGTCACGAGAAGTCTACCTGTCGCGTCGAATCCTGACGAACACACCGCTGCAGGCACTGGTGACGCTGAACGATCCGGGCTTCTGGGAGGCGGCCGAGGCGCTGGCCGTGAGAATGGAAGATGAGCTTCCCGAGGCCGCCTCAAAAAGGGAGCAGGTTGCGCTTGGCTATCGCCTCGCGCTCGCTCGCGAGCCCTCTAAGGAGAAGCTTGACGTTCTGACAGAACTCGCTGAGGACGCCCCTATGGCGCTGGTCGCAAATGTAATTTTGAATCTGGACGAATTTCTGACCAAAGAATGAGAGCATGAATATATACGACGAAGCTCGGCTCAGATTCGCCCATCTGCAGACCCGCAGACACTTCCTGAAGTCCTTTTCTGCCGGACTCGGAGGCGCGGCATTATCATCCCTCCTCGGACCGGCCGCCATGGGGATGCCATCGCAAATGCCCTTGCGGAGCGATCCACTGTCGCCCAAACCGCCGCATTTCGTGCCGAAAGCGACCCGTGTCATCTTCCTGCATATGGCCGGTGCTCCCTCCCAGTTGGAGCTCTTCGATTACAAGCCGATCCTGGCTCGGCTCGACGGGGAGCTGACCCCTCCGTCGCTTCTCGAGGGCAAACGATTTTCGTTCATCAAGGGAATTCCGAAAATGCTTGGCCCACAAGCAACATTCAGTCAGCACGGTAAGTCTGGGGCCTGGATTTCCAATCGACTCCCACACCTGGCAAGCGTCGCAGACGAGATTTCATTTCTGAAGGCAATGCATACGGACGAGTTCAATCATGCCCCTGCGCAACTCCTGATGTACACCGGAAGTCCCCGCCTGGGTCGTCCAAGCATGGGGTCGTGGGCGGTGTACGGTCTTGGAACAGAAAACCAGGACTTGCCGGGCTTCGTGGTGTTGATATCCGGAGCCGCCACACCCAGCGCGGGTGCATCCGTGTGGGGTAGTGGATTCCTGCCGACGATTTATCAGGGAGTACAGTGTCGTTCGGAAGGCGACCCTGTTCTCTTCCTGTCCGACCCGCAAGGTGTGCCAAGAGATCTTCGAAAAGCTAGTATCGACGCCATCACCAAGATCAACCGGCAGCAACACGAGGAGATGGGCGACCCTGAAATATTGACGCGAATCGCGCAATACGAGTTGGCGTTCCGGATGCAGATGTCCGTGCCCGACGCTATGGACATTCTTGCAGAGCCAGACTATGTGCACGCGGAATATGGAACAGCCCCTGGAGAAATATCCTTTGCCAACAACTGCCTGCTGGCACGACGATTGGTAGAGCGAGGAGTCCGGTTCGTCCAGCTTTTTCACTGGGGTTGGGACTCTCATGGAAACGGGGAAAGAGAAGGATTAAGACATGGATTTGTGGCTCGATGCCGCGAGACCGATCAGCCGATTGCTGCTCTCATCAGGGATCTCGATCGACGCGGACTGCTGGACGAAACGCTCATCGTTTGGGGGGGAGAGTTCGGCAGGACACCAATGCTTGAAAACCGCAGCGGTGAAGACAATACCTTCGTGGGACGCGATCACCACAGCGACGTCTTCACGATGTGGATGGCCGGGGGCGGAATAAAACGTGGGTTCACACACGGGGAGACCGATGAAATCGGCTATCAGGCGGTCATCGGCCGTACGCACGTTCACGACCTTCAGGCAACCATATTGCATCAGCTCGGATTCGATCACGAACGACTCACGTTTCCGTACCAGGGACGCGGATTTAGACTGACCGATGTCGGCGGCCGTGTCATCAACGAGATCATCGCTTAACAACCACACATTGCTCCATGATATCTGCCCGCTTTGCTAAATGGAACTTGATTGGCGTAGGGATTGCTCTCGCCATCCTGTTTCTCGCAATCGACTCGGCCGCAGAAGCTTCGCAGTGGCAGCGTTTTTTTGCCCGCCTGCATCCCGCCTACGTCCACGCGCCCATCGGCATCCTCCTGTTTGGCTTCATCCTGGTCATCTTGAAAGCACTTCGGTGGCTGAAGGACGGTGATAACATGATCAACATCGCCCTCGTTGTGGGATCCTGGGGGGGATTACAAGCGATTGCTGCGGGTTCATGGTTGGGTCAACTGAGCGGATATCCACCGGATGTCCTCTTCCTTCACAAGATGCTGGGGTATTCGGTCACGCTTCTGAGCGCCGTGTTGGTCTATGTTCATTTTAAAGCACCCAAGCCGACTCTCGTCTACGGAGGGTGGGGAGTGCTCATGCTCGCACTTGTCATTGGCAGCGATCAGGGCGGACGCATGACCCATGGAGAGGGATTCGTAACCGAGTATGCTCCGGGTATTGCTCGAAACGTGCTTGGCCACCCCGACCCGATGAATGAGCGCTTCGATCTGTTGACGCCAACCCTGACTTCCGTGTATGAGGGCATCATCGCTCCGATATTCGCGCAGAAATGTACTTCGTGCCACGGAGCGGATCGCGAGAGAAATCGACTGCGTCTTCACACGCCGGAATCGATTTCCAATCACAAGGGAGACGAGCCACTCATCGTCGAAGGCCATCCGGAGGAAAGTCTGCTCATCCAAAGGATTTCTCTTCCGGAAGGACATGAAGATCAGATGCCCCCACCCCTCAACGCCAGGCCCCTCTCCCATGCCGATGTTGAGCTCCTGATATGGTGGATTTCGGAAGGGGCTTCGTTCGATGCGCTCATCGCAGACGTCGAGATTCCACCGCACATCGTGACGATTTTGGAAGCCTACGGATTAAGTGAGATTCGGCGGGGAATCTTTGCACTCGACGTTTCTTTGCCTGATTCCAGCGCCGTGGCGGAGCTTCGGCTGACCGGAGCCTCGGTTGAAGCACTCACGTCCGATTCCCCTTTCATTTCCGTCCGATGCGGTTCGACCGCGCAGTGCTTCTCTGGCGATGAACTAGGGACGCTTGGCCCGCATATCGCCTGGCTCGACCTCAGCGCTTCCGCCGTTTCAGATTCCGAACTCGCCGTGCTGACCGAACTACCCCATATGACCCGCCTGGATCTGTCGGGTACGGCGATCGATGGAGCCGGTCTCTCCTCGATCACGGATCTCGAGTTTTTGGAGTACGTCAATCTGTATGATACTCGGGTGAGCGACGCCGCTCTTGAGCACCTGGCCGCTGTTCCAACATTAACGGCCGTCTACCTGTGGCAGACGGCCGTCACTCCGGAAGGCGTCCTCGAGCTTCGAAACGCAATTCCAGGAGCCAGAATAAACACCGGTGAGACCAACTAGCTGTCCAACTTGATCACCGGAAGTCGGACATTTAGAACCATGTCCTCGAACTCCGACATCTGAAAACTGGTGATGTCGGCGAGTTTCGTGGGCCACTCGTCGATCTGCTGAACCAACTCGTCGCGCACTCCGTACGCCTGGTCGGTCGGACGGAAATGACCCCGTGAGGCCACACCTCCGACGGCAGCCAGTTTGTTGTTTAACCGAATCGGGAAGTTGAGTGGATCCTGACCCGACTGGTTCTTGGTCTGGTAGAGGGCTTCTTCGACCTCCTTCATGCCTTCCAGCATGTGCTCCGCAAATCCGTTGATTGTATCCGCCTCTGCATGATCTTCGGGAATGCGATCCAGGACGTCTTCGATCTGCTCACGAAGGGATCGAATCTGCTTGATGGCCTCGTGGGTCTCGCTCAGCTTGTCGCGTACCGCGATCTGGAAGGCGAACTTTTCCTCAAGATCTGCAAGTGAGGATTCCGATCGGGGGTCCGGTGCGATTCGAAATGATACCGTGGTAGAATCGTCGCCGACTATCAGTCTCGCCTGGTATCGTCCGGGCATTGCCTGCGGACCGCGGACCGAGCCCGCCCACATGATCAGTCCATCAAAGGTCTCCGCATCTTCGTATCGCATATTCCAGTTGTACTGGTTCACACCAGCGCTGGCCTCGATCTCATCGTCTGTGGAGATTATCGTTCCATCCTCTTCGAGAATCCGTACTGTGACATCATCCTCCTGATCTTCCTTGAACCAGAACCGCAGGCGCACCGAGTTTTCTGCTCCCAGCGTCGCGACGTAGGGATTGTAGAAGGTGAAGTCCTCCTCAATATCTGAAGCGGACAGCTTGTGCAGGTGCATCAGATCCTCGAGAATCCAGAACGCACGCCCCTGTGTGGCCACGACCAGGTCGTGATCATTCCATTTCAGATCGGTCACAGGTACGATCGGGAGATTCAGTTGGAAAGATTGCCAGGAATCTCCATCATCGAAGGAAATGTACAGGCCGGATTCGCCACCGGCATACAAGAGGCCGGCCCTCTCCGGGTCAACTTCGATTGTGCGGGTGAAGTGATCATTCGGAATTCCGTCCGTTATCTTCGCCCATGTCGCACCATAATCACCTGTTTTGTACAGATAAGGGGCAAAATCATCCAATTTATACCTTGTACCTGCTACATACAGGCCACCCGGATTGCGTGGATCGACCACCATGTCATTAACCATCATCCACTCCGGGAAAATTCGCTCGGGTGGGGTGACATTCGTCCACGTCTCACCATCGTCTCGGGTAATATGGATGAGTCCGTCGTCTGAACCCGTCCAGATTACGCCTGGCTCCTCGCCTTCCGCGAGCGTGAAAATGGTCGCGTAGTATTCGACCGCAGTATTGTCTTTTGTTATCGGTCCGCCCGAAGGTCCCAGCGTCGATGGGTCATTTCGGGTCAGATCCGGCGAGATCAACTCCCATGACTGCCCCCGATTGGTGGACCGATGCACGTGTTGGGAGGTGGCAATCACCGCTCTTGAGTCGTGACGCGATGTGATAATGGGGAAATTCCACTGGAAACGGTATTTGAAGTCTTCCGCGCCGTGTCCCATTGGATTATCAGGCCACACATTGATCGAACGGCTCTGCCCGGTGCGGTGATTCACGATAGAAAATGAGCCGCCATACGAACCCCCATAGACGATATCGGAATCCTCTGGATCGGTTGCGAGCCATGCGCTTTCTCCCCCAGCTGTAGACTCCCAGTCCCGCTCACTTCTACCGTTGGACGTGTGCACAATGCGCACCGTAGAGTTGTCCTGCTGTCCCCCGTAGATCCGGTACGGAAAACTATTGTCCGTATTGACGCGGTAGAACTGAGCGGTCGGCTGATTTGCATAGGTCGACCAGTTTCCGCCACCGTCGAATGAGACTTGCCCACCCCCATCATCCCCAACGATGAGTCTGTCGGCATCTTCGGGAGCAATCCAGAAGTCATGATGATCACCGTGCGGCGTACGGACGCGCTCGTACTCCGAACCACCGTCTTTTGAGTGCCACAGACTGACGTTCAGTACCCACACGTCGTCTTCGTCCTCCGTCCCCGCGTAGATGCGGGAGTAGTACCACGCTCGTTGCCGCAGATTCCGGTCGGTGTTGATGCGACGCCACGATTCACCGCCATCATCGCTTCGATAGACACCGCCTTCTTCGTGTTCAATAATGGTCCACACCCGATCGGGATTCACTGGCGAGATGGTGACTCCGCTGATTCCAATGGTCCCTCCAGGGAGACCATTGTCCTGATTGGTGAGCTCATCCCACGTGTTTCCACCGTCAGTTGACTTGTATAGCCCGGAATCTTCTCCGCCGGAGGACATTTCATACGGCGAGCGATAAAACTCCCACATCGACGCATACAGCACCCGCGCATTCGACGGGTCCATGACCAGATCCATGGCGCCGGCTTTGTCGCTCACATAGAGAATGTTCTCCCAGGTCATCCCACCGTCAGTGGATCGAAACACGCCGCGCTCTTCGTTCGGTCCGAACAGATGCCCCATGACGGAGGCGTACACCAGATCGGGGTTGCGGGGATGGATTCGGATTCTCGAGATGTGCCGCGAGTCCCCCAGCCCGATCGATTCCCATGTTTTTCCGGCATCCATGGACTTCCACATGCCGTAGCCGTGAGACACGTTGCCGCGGATCGTTTTCTCTCCGCCACCTACGTAGATGACGTTGTTGTCCCACTCTGAAACGGCGATGGCACCTATGGAGCCGCCGAAAAAGTCGTCCGAAAGATTCTCCCAGGACTGACCGCCGTCCCTGGTCCGCCATACTCCGCCACCTGTAGACCCCATGTAGTAGAGCAGCGGTTTTCCCGGTACTCCCGTTACAGCGGCCGACCGGCCCCCTCGATACGGCCCGACAAGGCGGTATTCAAGACCCTCGTACAGGGCAGGATCGATGGATTGTGCTTGGGTATCGACAGAAAATGAGAAGAGAATGCCGACGAATATCGTCAATCGAAAAAAGCGCATGAATCTGGTGGGATTGCGTGTATTAAGCATGAGAGGGAGGGAATCTAAACTGCGGTCATCAAACCCGCCAATTATCTCGCCACTCCCCTGGCATGCGCGTTGTCATTACTTGACTAACTTTGATAGATTGACGATACCTGAAGGTGTAAAGCCCGCTAATCTCTTCAAGACCAGGCAATAAAAAGAAGGATACCATGTATCAGATTCCTTTGGATCGGAAAAAAATAGTGGCCCGGCTATCAATGGCGGCCGGCTTTCTGATCATCATGCATGGATTGTTGGTGACGTATAACTATCTGATCGAAGAAACACCCTGGTACCTGCTGCAACTCTTCGATATGAATGAAGAGCATAACCTGCCCACATGGTTTTCTGGATTCAATTTGCTGATCGCAACTGCATTTTTGGGAATCGTTACCCGCGATAAGCGACTGTCGGGCGATCATATGAAGGGGCGCTGGACGATTCTTTTCCTGGGCTTCTGTTTTCTCTCCATCGATGAGATTGCGGGATTGCACGAGAGTCTGAATTCAGTTATTGAGCCGTCCTGGGCGTGGGGAGGCCTGATCATTTCGGTAGTCCTGGGAGTGTATTTTATTCCTTTTCTGCGGACACTTCCGCGGACGAGCTTCCGGGACTTCGTCGTATCGGGAGCAGTTTATGTGGGCGGCGCGGTCGGGATGGAGCTTGTCGGCCAGCCATTGGACGGAGATGCACTACCCTACAACCTGTCGACCATGGTTGAAGAGGGGATGGAGATCTTTGGAATCATTCTCTTCATCCGAGCGCTTCTGAGCTATATGTCAAATGACAAAACTGAAATTGAAGTCGAGTTCACTGTTTAACCTGCGCCTCGATTGGCGTGATTACTACCAAAAGATTATCTAGGGGCTGTAGTCTGGCTTGAGTTTTACGTATTCCACTGGTTTATTGAAGACATCACCCGCTAAATCGATTGATTTCATGAAGAGTCTCGCCCGCCCCATCATCGTATTACTCGTTCTCTTTTCGCAGAGTCAACCCGCGACTTCGCAAAATATTTCTGGCACCGTCACCGACGCCACACTGGGAAGTGCGCTCGGAGGCGTTACCGTTTTCGTGGCGAACACTTCCATCATGACGGAGACCGACGCCTCAGGGTCATTCACGCTGGCGACTCCTCCCCAACAATCTTTTGAGGTTGTGGCTGCGGCCGAAGGATACGCCGCGACAGCACTGATGATGAGCAAGGGTCAACAGAGCTCCGTCACGCTCCTGCTAAAAAACGCTGAGCCTATGCCGCCACCGGATGGAACAACGGACATGAGCAGAAAAGATCTCATAGAATTTTTTGAGTCGACGGCCTTTTCCTGGTCGAAGTTCTCGAGCGATGTCGAAATGGTCAATCCCGAAGTACTCCAGTTGACCCATGACGCCAGCAACAACATTATTTCGGTAAATGCGTCCGGCACGTTTGAGTATGACAACCGGGCGCTTGGATACAAGATCAGGATTTATGACTTCCAGCTCGGGGGTAATCAAATCGGATACGGGTGGCGCGGCTATGCTGTTTACATTCCCTTGGAGCCAAAAAAGTCAAGAGACGAAAGGAACTGGAAGAAGAATCGAGCCACAACCTACGAAGGCTCGTTTCGGCATTTTTTGAAAGCGCTGGTCGATGATAGAGTCAAGAAAGAGGAATGGGCGGCCTTTTTTGTAGCTGGGGTTGGTGCCGTCGACGATCATTCTCCGATCGCAGAGGCGGGATTGAGGAGTATTTACGGTGAGCCGCAGCCCATCATGTTTGATCAGAAAGATTCCGATTTAAAAAGACTTGATTGGGCGGGGTGGCTGCGGATACAGTACTACGGAACGGGCGGTGATAATCGGTGGGAGCGATACATCGATCGATTCTGGCCGGTATCGGCCATGTCTGAGGCGCTGAAAACCGGAAACGTCTCGTTCGTCAAATTACCGGACTTTCAGGCCATGTTCGATGATACGGGCGTTTTGTCGCCTTCCGAGGCTCCCTCGACGCAGGTGATGGGTTTCTGGACCTTTTATCGGATGGCGGACATGCTGCCCAATGATTACATGCCCGACGAGTAGCAGACTCTCTGGCGCAAAGTCAGCAACAAGGGGCGGCCGGCAAAAGCCGGCCGCCCCTGATGCATTCGATCTCATCCAGATTTAACCGACGCCGATCAGTTCTACGTCAAAAACGAGAACCGCATGGGGCGGAATCGCACTGCCAGCCCCACGGGCTCCATATCCCATTTCGGATGGAATGGTCAGGCGGCGAAGACCACCGATATTCATTCCGGCGAAGCCTTTGTCCCATCCCTGAATCACCTGACCACCGCCGAGTAGGAACGAAAAGGTCTCTCCCCTATCGACAGAGCTGTCAAATTTTCCGCCCTTGTTGTCTTCGGCGGAGGGATCGTAAAGCCATCCGGTGTAGTGAACTTCGATCTTCTTGCCCGGTGTAGCCTCTGCGCCATCACCGGATACCAGGTCGTCAATAATCAGTCCGTCGCTCATTGTACTATTATTTAGGTTAACGAATTTCAACCAGTTCGATCTCAAAAACCAGGTCAGTGTCACCAGGAATTCCGGCGCGATGTCCACCCTCACCATAAGCCAACGCTGAAGGGACCATGAGTTCGCGGGTTCCACCGATTTTCATTCCAGGGATGCCCTGAACCCAGCCATCAATGACCGCGTTCTGGCTGATTTGAAACGGAATGGGTTGTCCGCGCTCTTCTGAACTCTGGATCATTTCTCCCCTTCCGCCTTCAGCATCCGCATCATGAAACCAGAGGGTGTAATGCGCAACTGCGGTATCACCTTCCTTGATTTCCGCGCCTTCTCCCGCCACGACGTCGTTAATTACCAGTTCAGTCACCCGTTGCCGTGGAGCTTCCGATGTATCGCCAGAAACGGCCGATTCTGTTTCTCCGGTAGCACAAGCGCCCAGAAACAGGGTAAAAACAACAAAAAGTGAGGTCCAGGATCGTTTCATTCGAAAATGAGGGGTTGGTTCAGCCGGCAAAGCGCTCGTATACGTCGAACTGGAACTCAGGTTCACCGCGGCCAGGCATTGGGACATTTGGAGTCTTCTACAGCTCCCGTACCCAGATATTTCGAAAGCTCATCGGATCTCCGTGGTCCTGCAGCTTGATCGATCCTGGTCCATGGGCACCATACTCAGGCAGTCCGATATTGCGGGAGGGCCCAATCAGCTCGACATGATTCTGGATCAGTACGCCATTATGCAAAACCGTCACCGCAGCCGTGCGCACGAGATCGCCGCCAGCCGAAAAAACGGGAGATCGAAAAATGATGTCGTAGGTCTGCCATTCTCCGGGTCCACGGGAAGCGTTGACCAGCGGAATATGCTGCTTATAAATCGAACCCGCCTGCCCATTTGAGTAGGTGACGTTGTCAAAAGAGTCGAGTATCTGCACCTCGTAGATCTCGTGAAAATACACCCCACTGTTTCCTCGGCCCTGCCCATCTCCTTCAACCACGACAGGAGTTCGCCACTCGATGTGCAGCTGAACATCTGAAAACTTCTGGCGCGTCCGGATGTCTCCCGTCCCGGCACCGACCGTCACCTCGCCTCCATCCACTATCCAGGCCGCATCTCCACCGCGTACAGATTCCCAGGCGTTCATATTTTCGCTGTCAAACAGCACGATTGCGTCTGAAGGTGGAGACCCCAGGTGGCCGGATGTAACGATAGCGGGTACCGGCTCCCATTTTTCGGTCATCGAGGGCGTAAACTCTTGGGCTGCAGCGGTATAGGTCGAGGCCAACAAGAGTAGTGCTACGACTGACATTGATATCTTCAAAGAGGCGTTCTCCATGATTCTGTGTAGAGGGGAGGTTTTCTATCGATATTTACGCGCCCGGGGGTTCAAGTGCAAGAAGACAACTTTCAGCAATTCTCTGCGTCCTCAACTAAACCGAATATAAGATGCGACACGCCCTCTCCATTTCAGCTCTTTGTCTCTTGGTCGCCGCCTGTGCGCCGAGCGCCAATACGAATGAAGACGACCTCGATGCCATCCGTTCACTGATTGACTCGGTCGAAGCGGCCAACAATGACGGGGATGTCGATGCCTGGGTGGGCTCATTCGATGACCCGTTCTGGTACCTGCCTTCATTCAGCCCGGCTGTGACCGACCGCGATTAGAGGTGGTCCGGGTTCTCTGGGCAGCTTGAGCCGAAGTTAGGATGGAATCTTGCGATCTTATCAATCCTAAAAAAGGAGTTAGAAGATGAGTCGCAAACGAAGAAACCACAGTACCGCCTTCAAGGCTAGGGTAGCACTTGCCGCGGTGAAAGGAGACCGCAAGCTATCACAGTTGGCTGAACAGTTTCAGCTGCACCCGAATCAGATCACGAACTGGAAGAAACAGCTCGTCGAGAATGCCGAGGAAGTTTTCGGCAAAGGATCCTCGGGGCAGTCGGATCAGGAGCTCCAGCTCAAGGAGCTTCATGCCAAGATCGACGAGCTTTCGATGGAGAAGGATTTTTTGTCGAAGGCGCTCGGTCGCATCCAGTAGGTGAGCGCCGCCAAATGATCGACCGCAAGCATCGACTTCCCGTGACGAGACAGTGTCGTCTTTTGGATTTGAGTCGCTCTTCGTTCTTCACTGGGCACTGCCGCCCGGCCCGTTGTCCCAATCCTGAACACTCGACACATTCGGTACGCCCCAGTCCGAACCTTTCCAACCGTCGAATCCCGCCATTCTGAACGTCCAGAACCCGGTCGTCATGTCGCTGACTGCGATTAGACCGTCAGCATTTCGCACGTCGACCCCAAACGCGCCCTGAAACATCCGATATATGTGGGGGACGCCAAGCGGACCAACGTAGGTGTCATAATACGCCACGGTCTTGGGGTCGGTCGGATCGCTCATGTCGAAGACCTGCAGGCCGTCGAGATACCCAGACACAAAAACGTAAGGCCAGCGGACCTCGTGGTTGTGTGTGATGTTCCTCCAGTCGGCTGTCCAAGCGCCGATCGGATCTCGGATGTTCGTGACATCGCCATCTAACGCCGGCTTCAAATCGAATATCCGGAGCGGAGCATACTGATACTCGGTCTCGGCGATGACGTAGCGCCCGTCCGGCGATGGCGTGAATGTGTGGCCCTGGGTGACTCCGGAAATGTTTGTTAGTGTGACGAGCAGTTTCGGATCGTCGAGATCGGTGACGTCGTAGACGTAGTACCCACCGTCGCCGCCACCGTAGAATCGGTCAGTGCCGGTTTCTACGTGGTAACCGAGGTAGAAGTCGTGATATGCGCGGGCCCGTGTAGGCAGATTCGGGTTCGGCACCCGGCCAACGAGAGCGTTCTCTCCACCAGTCTCGATGGCGGCTTGCAGATCGTAGACATGGGCGAACGGACCGAGGACCGTGGAAAAGAGCAGCACGCGTCCGTCAGAATGCTTGTACACGAAGATGTTGTGGAAACCGCCGGGAATATCAGGTTCTCGTATGCGGGCAACTTCGCGGACGGTTGTCACATCAGGTAGGCCTGATACGTCGAGGATAACGGCTCCGAGGTCCGCATCAGGGCCGCCCTGGCCAAACTGGTAAGACTGGACGATGTAGTAACGGTCGCCGAGTTTGAACTGCTTAACGTCCATCCCTCCTCTTGGAAGGTGTAGGTCCTGATCCTCTATTCGCCACTCGTAGATGACCTTCGGATTCGCCGGATCCACGATGCTAATTATGTCGGTGCCCTTTTCTCCCTGCTCGGTTCCAAAGACCATTCGCGAGACGTACGCATACGGACGATCCAACTCCTGCTCCAGGTCCATGTCAGACACGTTCTGAAACGGGCCGAGCCGGATGTGGCCGAGTACCTCGATGTTGTCAGAACCAGGCTTGGTCGGCGTCCATCCCGGAATGCCCTGGCCGAAGGCCGATTGGCCGACGAGCAGGATGAGTGCGAGGATGAGATTGCCTTTCAGAAATGACTTCATTTACTCGTGTATTAGTGTATTAGTGTACTGGTGGACACTCTCTGCACAATGAGCCCCCGAACGCGGGTTTTGGCGTGGGTGAGCAGTACCTCAGTCGTCCAGTTCAACCGCCCACAGGATAAGCCACACCGTCAACCAGATCAAGGTGGAGGCGATGGCGTGCAGGATGCGGGAAAGGAGGCGCTTCGTGGCTTCATTTCTAAGCGAGCTTCGAGTCGGTGGGTGCCTTGGTTCCTCATACAATCTCGAAGTCTAAAACTTTCTCTGCCACGACGATTCTTCCAGGTTTCCCAGCTTCCAAATGGTTGTACATCCGAACATGAACTCGGTACTCACCTTTCGGCCATCCTTCCGTTGACCAGAGGTGGTCCGCGTTCTCTGGGCAGCTGTCTACAGCGAAGTCCGCGGCATCGCGGTCTCCCCAAACAAATCGGACACGGTGGATGTGAACGTCAAACAACTCGTGGTTTATCGGAAGACGGACACCGGGTGGAAGATCAGCCGGATGATGAACAATCCGAACGACTACGATATGTAGGAAAACGCTTTCAAGCATTGAGTTTGTTGGGTGATTCGCGTTAATTCAGGGGTCCCCTTCAGCTGAACCGGCGTGCCCTCCAATGCGATTCTTCCTGTTGTTATGTCTACTTCTCCCTCTGGCTGGTTGTGCGCAGCCGGCACGGTTTGAAATCATCGAAGCGACCGTCTCGGATGCTCACGAAGCATTCCGCGATGGTTCGCTCACAGCCGCCCGGCTGGTTCAGATGTATTTGGACCGAATCGAGGCGTTCGACGACTCTGTCAACGCATTTATCATTCTTAATCCACTGGCTCTCGAGCAAGCCGCCAGCCTTGACGCAGAATTTGCGAAAACCGGTCTTTTGCGGCCCATGCATGGCATTCCGATCGTTGTGAAGGACAACTATGACACCGAAGGATTGCAGACGACCGGCGGATCTGCCGCATTGGCGGGATCGTCACCACCGGACGATGCGTGGCAGGTGGCCCGCCTCAGAGACGCGGGCGCCATCGTGCTCGGTAAAACAAATATGGCCGAATGGGCATTCAGCCCGTTCGTAACCATCAGTTCAATCGGAGGAACGACGCGAAATCCGTACGACCTTTCCCGCGTACCGGCCGGATCTAGCGGCGGCACGGCGGCAGCCGTTGCCGCCAATCTGGGAATGCTGGGTCTTGGCACGGACACGGGAAACTCTATTCGCGGGCCATCGGGCCATAATGCCCTGGTCGGGATTCGCTCGACCATGGGCCTGACGAGCCGGGATGGCATTATTCCGCTATACCTTCGGAACGACATCGGAGGACCACTGACTAGAACGGTAGAGGACGCCGTCCGAGTCCTCGATGTAATTGCGGGCTACGATGCAGCGGATCCGATCACCGCTCGAAGTGAAGGGCACATTCCTACCAACGGATACCTCGCGTCATTGGATGTGGACGGTCTCAAAGGCACCCGCATCGGCGTCTACCGCTGGTACATGCGGCCGGATTCCACGCATCCAGAGGTGCTCGCCCGAATGGAGGAAGCCGTTGAAGATCTCCGCCGTGCGGGCGCTGAAATTGTCGATCCCTTCGAAATGCCTGACTTGAACCTCGAGGAATCCATCTGGTGTGAGGTATTCAAACACGACGTGGAGCTCTACTTACATTCCCGAGGTCCAGACTTGTCGGTGAAGACGCTGGACGAAATCATTGCATCGGGCAAGTTTCACCCCTCCATAGAGGGAGGTCTACGCTCTTCCGCGGCCTGGACTGAGCCCCCTTGTCCCGATCTGTACGAGCATCCGCCGAACATCGAATTCAGGAGTGCCCTGATTGCCGCAATGGATGTAGCCCGCATCGATGCGTTTATCTACCCGACCTGGAGCTACCCCGCTCGCAAGATTGGAGACATGGATTCGCCTGCTGGAGACAACAGTCAATACATGTCGCCCCAGTCTGGAGTACCTGCCATTCAGGTGCCCATCGGCTTCACAGAAGGGGGCCTGCCGGTCGGAATGACGTTCATTGGTCGCTTATTCGCTGAACCGACATTGATCAAGCTGGCCTACGCCTATGAGCAGGCAACCAGAAAACGAGTTCCACCCGCTGATTTTTAGGCGATCGAGTCTTTTTTGAACCAGATTCGCCAGGTGCCGATTATCAGAACCGGAATCAGGTAGACGGCCCAATAGCCCCAGGTCAGCGTACCGTATCCTTTCGAAATCAGGTCGACGATGCCGATCGCGTCCGCCAGGAAGATGGCCATCAGCAACAACACCGCAGCGATTCCGATGCGCAATCCAGGAGGCATTTCCTTGCCCTTCTCGTGATACACACCCGCCACTCGTTCATTGAACCCGTGGATTACGCCAACACCCGTTTCGATGAGGGTACCGAACAGCACGACCTGAAATAGTACGCGGAGCCACGGTGAGCCAATCTCGACAAGTAGAAGATCCACAGGAATGGATTCGGTCAGAACCTCGGGATACACCGCCAGCATTCCGACAAAAACAAAGAACGCGGGTATCATACCCAGTGCGCCCGCAATCAGTCCAGATGAAATTGCCTCCTTTTGGGTGCTGAGATGTCGCAAGACAAAAAACCCACACGGTGCCAATCCAACATTGTATCCGGCGTAGGTGATACCACTCATCAGCCACTTCGAGTCAGAGTCGAAGTCAGTGATGATGGCTCCGATGCGATCCCCGAACATCACAAGGGCCACGACGATGACGACAAAAAACGTGAAATACAGGGCGAATGACCAGACGGAAAACACTTTCTCGATGAGATCATTTCCGAAAAACGCCATGGCTCCCACCGCAGCGATCAGAACAACGATCCCCACCATTTGTGGCCAACCGAGCATTCTTTCGAGCAATTCGCCGGCCGCTGAACCCATCACCGAAACAATCAGGACCAGCATGATCAGGTAAATCACCTCGAACACATACCATCCTTTCCCGATAAGCCTCTGCATGAAGGTGCGGTAGTCAAACGTCTGGAATCTCCTGCCCAGCTCGAATGTCAGCGCGAGCACCACACTCATGATGAGCGATGATACCAGCATGCCGATCATGCCGCCGACCGGTCCCTGACTCAGGAAGAATTCGGCCATCTCCCGACCCGTCCCGTATCCCCCTCCAATAATGATGGACTGGAAGACGAGACCGGGCAGGATGTATTTCTGGAATGTGGTTGATCCGCTCATGGCTATTTCATTTCAACCACGTCAAGGTCATCGATCCGAAAAGCATCGGATGCCTCAACCGCCTCTTTGTACACGAGCCATTCGGTCGTCAAAAATCCGTTGACCTTCTCCAACATGCTATTCAACGCCCGTCGACCTTTGGACATTGACCAATCTTCCGGCGTGTTTGGCGGCCTCGTACTGGAGAAAATATAGCCGCCTGCTCCTCCAACGTGGCGCCCGACCGTGTCCGGATTTCTGTAAATGCCCTGCTTTCCCTGCTCTCCGAAATACAAATCCTGAAGGGCTGAAAGCGAGTCGGCTACCTTTTTTCCATGCTTCTTCAAGTCTTTCGCTAAATCATCTTCGCGATCTTCCAGACTGCGATTAACCATCTGGACGGCTTCTTTCGCCTCACGAACCCGTGTCATCATTTCGGCGGCAGTCTCAATAAGATTCTCATAGTCCGCGTAAAGCGCGAGCCGTGCGCGAGCCGCATTCATGTCCAGGTCGTAACGAGGATCAGATTCAACAGTAATCTCTGTTTCGCTCTGTGAAGCGCCGTAGGAAATACGAACGGTGTACGTACCCGGAAGTACTCGTGCTCCACTCGGCTCGGAAGCGTCCTTCCGAGGTGCCGTTCGGCTCGGTCCTCGGACTCCTTTTCTCGTCATCGACCAGCCGGTGCGATTGAGTCCCTTCTTGGCAGGGCCATCGAAGGTGCGAATCACTTCGTCTCCTTCGAGTATCTCAATCTTCACTTCGTCGGGCGCTTTTTCTTTTTTATCCCCATCATCGTCGTCCTCTCCTTCATCGTCATCTTTTCCATCATCGTCATCTTCCCCATCATCGTCATCTTCCCCATCATCGTCAACTTCCCCATCATCATCGTCTTCGGCTTCCTCATAGGCGTCAGGATTGACCGAATAGGTAATTCTCGCTCCGGTAGGCCGATTCTGTCCGGCGTAGATGGCATCTCCTCTGAAGCGCGTCCCCTCTGCCTGGATGTTTGACGCCTGATAGGCGATCGGAGCCGGAAATACGTGAACCGGATCGTTCAAGATGGAGACGTCGTTCGCAGCCAGTTCCCTGAGCGGCCTGATGTCATCCAGGACCCAGGCGCTGCGCCCAAATGTCCCGATTACCAGATCGACCTCTCTTTCCTGAATGGCAAGATCCCGAGTGGATGCCGTCGGATAGCCTTGGGTCCACTTCGTCCATTCAGAACCACCGTCAATCGAAACGTAGAGACCGAATTCAGTGCCGATGAACATCAGATCGGCTTCAACCGGATCCTGGATGAAGGACAGCGCAAAGCCATAGACGTCATCGGCGTCAACCATGCGTTCCCAGGTTCGTCCCCAGTCTCGCGTGCGGTAGACATAGGGCTCCCAGTTATTCTGACGGTGATCGTCGTAAACAGCAACAGCTTCGGCTGCATTGTACGGCGACGGTTTGATCTGGGTGATCCAGGATTCATCGGCGACGCCCGTTATCCGTGAGCCAACTTCGGTCCACGATCCTCCTCCATCCCGGCTCAATTGGAGGTTGCCATCGTCAGTCCCCACCCACAGTATTCCTTCTACGACTGGACTGACTGCGATGGAGACGATGGTCGTATTGTTTTCCGCCTGGGTAGCGTCGTACGTCAAACCACCCGAAATCGATTGCTTCTGCTTTTCCGGATCATTGGTCGTCAAGTCGGGAGAAATGACTACCCAGCTCTGGCCCTTGTTTTCAGACTTGTGCAGAAACTGACTTCCGTAGTAGATGGTCGCGCTGTCATGCGGGTCCTGAGCGAAGGCTGCATCCCAGTTGAATCTCAGAAACACGTCAGGATCCGGATGAAGAGGTTTGATACGTGAACTGTTTCCAGTCTCTTTGTCGAATCGGCTGATGCTGCCGCCTTGGCTCATGGCGTACCCATAGCGTGAGTCGTCAGGATCAGGTGAGACGTCAAATCCGTCGCCAAAAGCGATTTCCTGCCAGTAAGAGTTGCGAATTCCGCCAGATCTCCAGAGATAGGCAGGACCAATCCACGACCCATTGTCCTGCATGCCTCCCATGACATTGTAGGGAAACTCGTTGTCCACATTAATGTGGTAGAACTGGGCAACCGGTAGGTTCTCGATAAATCTCCACGAGCCACCTTTGTCGCGGGTGATGGACATACCGCCGTCGTTACCCTCGATGATGAAGTCAGGATCGACGGGAGAAACCCAGAAGGCGTGATGATCGGGATGGATTCCGTTTGAGGCGTATCCGGGCTGCCACTGTCTAAAGCTTTTTCCGCCATCTTCCGAGATGTGGACATAGGTCTCAATCTTGTAAATTCGATTTTCATTTTCCGGATCCACATAGATATCTGCATAATAGAAAGGGCGACTGTTTACCCCGCTGTCATCATTGACCATCCGCCATTTCTTACCCCCGTCGTCGGAGCGATATAGCGCATTTTTCTTGGCCTCAATCAAGGCGTAAACGATATCGGGCTCATTGTGGGCAAATGCCAGTCCGATGCGCCCCAACTCGCCCTTCGGAAGGCCATCTTCATCTGTAAGTTCAGACCAGGTCTGACCGCCGTCCCAGCTTTCGTGTAGTCCCGATCCTTCGCCACCGGATTTGAAGAGCCAGGGCCAGCGTCGGAATTCCCACATCGCAGCCAGAATATGATTGGGATTTGACGGGTCAGCAACCATGTCGCCAATGCCCGTTTTCTCATTGATATACAGGACCTTCTCGAGGGATTCACCACCATCTGTGGTGCGAAACACTCCGCGGTCCTCAGTTTCCCCCCACGCAGGGCCCTGGACCCCGATCAACGCCACGTCTGGATTGTTTGGATCCAGAATAATTCGGTGGATGTTGCGGGAATCCTCGAGTCCCAGATGCTTCCAGGTAACACCACCATCAACCGTTTTGTAGAGCCCGTTTCCAGCCGATTGGCTGTTTCTTGGATTTCCTTCCCCGGCCCCCACCCATACAATGTCAGGGTTGGACTGATTGATCGCGACGGCACCGATGGAGTGGGTCGGCTCTTCGTCAAAAAGCGAAGTCCAGTTGATACCTCCGGAAATCGACTTCCAGAGTCCACCCGAAGCCGTGCCCGCATAGATAATGTCTGGATTCGAATGGACTGCGTCTATACTCGTCACGCGTCCGCTCATCCCGGCAGGACCAATATTTCGAGGCTTCATGGCCTCGAACAGTTCCATGTCAAGCTTCTGGGCCGAAAGGAAATTTGGTCCGAGGAGCACGGTGAGGATGACAGCCAGAAAAATTCGGTAGCAGCGCATTTGGGGCGGGGCGTTTTTGGTGAAAAACAGACCCAACATACAAATGGACTTCAAAACTATTATTCAGAGCGCGGATTCCATTCGCCCCTGGCAACAGGCGGAATGTAGCTTTCGAGATTATCGGGTTTCCAGTCGATTTTGCAGCCCTTTTCGGCACTCATATAAGCTGTCATCAACAATTCGGTCACTTCGAGGCCATCGTGAAAGTTCTCGGCTGGCTGTTTGCCGTCTATGAAACAACGAATCATATATCGGTTCTCGTCTTCGTAGCCATATTCGGCGGCTTCGTTGCCAATGAAGGGCATATCGCCTTGTTCGGCATTCTGCTTTTCGACGAGGTCTTCTCCTGCGGCTCCTGTTACTCCCCTGCTCAGAAAAACGGTTCCTCCCGCTTCCAACGAATTGACCCGAAGTGAATACTCAGGACCTAGTAATTCCGACGACAATCGAAGGCCTGGGCCCACGTAACTCCACGAGGTCGTCATCTCAGAAATAAGCGGATGGCCCTGTTCGTCTGTGTACTCGATGGTGGCCCTGGCGAAGTCTTCAGCAGGAAATTTATTGTAATCTATCGAGGGGCCGAAACGATCCCGGAGCTGCTCGGCGTATTCCGGTCTGCTCCATTTGAGCGAGGCAATCTGGCAGTTGACGGAGATGGGGGTAATTGAACCCCTACTCGCTCCAGGTCGAGTCAACAAAAAGCGAGCAACTTCCACGCTGTGGCACATCATATCGTTGAGCACTCCACCGCCTTGATGCTGGCCACTCCAGAACCACGGAGCGTGAGGACCAGAGTGCTCTTCAGCGGCACGCGCCAGATAAGGTCGACCGCTCAGGGCGGCACCACGCTTCCAAGCGATATCGCGTCCTCGGACCAGGGTCGGTGAAAAAATCTGATCTTCAAGGTATCCGTGAAGCAAATCGGTCTTTTCGACCAACTCCACGACCCGTTTCGCCTCGGCAACATTTCGACCGAGCGGTTTCTCACACGCCACGCCTATAAGTTCTCCAACCCCCCGCTTCAAGGCGTCCACAATTTCTTCCATGTTTTCGACCCGGCGGTGATTCGGGCCGCAGATCCAGAGACAGTCGATGGCAGGATCTGCGATCATGTCTGTGATCGAATCATAGGCCTTCGCCTGACCAACCCGCAGGCTCTGGGCGTAGGAAGCGGCACTCTCTGCGTTCTCCCTGTTGGGACTCCATACCCCCAGAATGTCCGAATCTCTGACTGCCTGCCACGACAGGATGTGAAATCTGGCGATGAAACCGCTGCCGATAAATCCGACACCCAGACGCTTTTCTTGACTCATGATTCTGTTGAGATATCAAAATGGGTCAGGAAGATAGCGATGCGTCGCTTCCAGTTGCGAATAGAATCCGCGAAGTCAGGTGCGAGGGGCTGAATTGTGCCCTAGAATCCGAATCCGAAACGTGGATTGACCACATTGTTGTATATGGATCCAAATCGGTAGCTGAACCCAAAATCGAGTTCGTATTCGAAGTCAGTCGGGAGGCGTTTGTTACCCAGGAGTACTTCATCATCATCCGCCACTTCCGCCGGAAGCCAGATTTGATCGTGGACCGACGACATTTCTGCGCCAATGCTGATCGAGAGGCCACGAGCTATCCGGATATCCATCTCACCACTCAGACTGACGTTGTAGAGATCAAACAAGGACTCTTCGAAATCTGTTATGTAAGACTCGACGGATAAGCGCAATTCTGCATTTCCCCAGGGCTGTCTGAAATCGGATCTAAGTTGCAGTTGATTCTGAACGAGGGTCTGGTTGAGCTTGTTGTAGACCGTGAGTTCTTCGTACTGGTTCTTTCTGAAATTCAGCTCATACTGCAATCTCAGGTCGCGCGTTGAGGACTCGGTATACGGAAAGAACGAGAACTCCAACGACGGAGAAAGGGACATCGACAGATCTGTATTTCTGCTGGAGGACGTGTTGAAGAAACTCATCAGACCGACAGACCAGTGGGGGCCGAGGCTCTTTACTAGCTGACTGAACACGTTTCCGTCACGGTTAATGCTGTTTATGGTCCCGTCGCTTAGTTCAAATTCACTTTCTCGATAGCTAAACCTTCCGGAGAGAAAAAACTTCCACTCTTCGGTTGTGCGATTTGCCGAGAGGCGGGTCTCGATTCTGGTGCTACTCTGGGTATCCTCCGCTTCATAGTTTCCACTCACCCTCACGTTGAACACCCAGAAATTCCAGGGGTCATCTAAAACCTGAGCTGCGAGGGGCATACTGCTCTGCTCAATAATCGGAACGGACACCAGCAGCCGATCTCCCATTTTTGTGGTCATCAAAAAGCGAACCAGCCCCCTGGCCATGGTTTCTGTGAGGCCAGCTCGGCGCTCGTTATCCGTGTTCGTCGAAGCCGAGAGGTAGTGCAACGTCTCTACCATGGTCGAGAGGTGTTCCTGTCCAATGAACTGGAGTTCGTACTCGTTGCCACTGGAGGCCGTTCTGCGGCGTGTCACCAGAAGATGAACGTCGGATCCAACCCGATCCCGTATATAATTGATGTATGGAATTTCTCTACGGATGTAATCGAAATCACAAGAGCGTTCACAGTCCAGAAAAACGTTAAGTGTCTCAGATCTTTCGTCCTGAGCGGCCACTGGTTGTGAAAAGACAACAGCACCGAATAGAATGACCAACGATCCAGTAAGTAACAAACGATTCATGCGGGGGCGGATTAAGTGATGAGGGTGAACTAAAAAACGTGTCTGACAAAAATAGAAAGAGCCCGACCTTACAGGGTCGGGCTCTTCCCGAGGACAAACCGCCTTGAGACAAATCCTGGATGAATCAGTTTTTATCTCGAAAGAGTTATCGACCCTGCTAAAAATACCTTAAGAACGAGCGCCTGAATGTGTTCACACGAACTATTACGGCCTGTGGGCCGTAGACGCCTGGGCCAACAAAACCATTCCCACGCTCAATCACATTCATGTGTTCTGCACATTACAGGGAGACCGATCTGGTTAAACCTGTACTGGACCATTGCGTAAGAGAGGCAGCTTACCCGAAGAACTACCTATGCGGAATCAGGTCATCAATGAGGTGGAACAATCCATTCTGGCGTCTCATCCAGAAGGGGCTTCGTATTCAGTAGAGGCCCTCAGGTCCAGCTCGATGCCGGGTGGTGTACGACACTTCCTCATGAGTGCTCTTGAGCGCCGAGCAGAGATGGAAGCTTCAAACCTGTTGGCAAGCCAATCAGAATGGTTTGATTTCCGGAACGAAGAATTTCAATCCATACTGCATCAAGCCGTGCTGGCATTACGGAAAACCGCTCATTTCCCTCCGTCAGAATGGCACCGCGCCCTGCGACAGGCCGTGGAAAATGTTTTGAACTATCTCATCACGCCGGTCGAGACCCTGTGTATATTTGTCTTTTCGGAGCACGAGGAGTGGATTCCGACAATAGATCTGCAGCGAAAGTCCAAGTATTTTTCGGACTACCCGTACATCAATCGCGCGGTCGATGCCTACATTTCCCGAAAGGACGATCAAAAAATATCTCGCACCGAATTCGAGACTGCTCTCTCTCATCTGGATGTGAAAATGACGTCGTCGCACGATGCGAGCGCGTGGAGTGGCCTGCTCAAACCTCTCATCGAACTGATGAACAGCCTGGATCTTGGAGCATCGGGGCTTCCGATTTCCTTTGCGACTGAATTTTTTGAGAGCAAACTGCAGCCCGAGATCGCCGCCTCCATAACGGCCGCTGCCGATGAGCGCGGTGCGGAAATGATCACGGTCGGATCACTCGAATCGATCATCCAGACGTCACTGGACCAGAAGGCAATTGAGCTTGCTGCGTCACTATCGTTGTCTGACGAAGGTAAATCTTCTCCTGCCGGCGAATCCGCGGGTCCCGATGGGGCCGAGTCGGAGAGTTTGAAGGCCGTAATGCCCCTCTGGAAAAAATTCCAGAAAAAGGCCACGAAAGACCAGCCGGCAGGGCACTCGATCACGGAGAAGCAACCACTCTGGAGAACATTTAAGAGGGATGAAGACCATCTATCTCCAGAGAAAGACAGGTCATCTCAAGAGAAGGAAGAACCGGACCCGGCACTCAACACCGGCGACTCGAATAGTGACCGAATTGTTTTGGGGTCAGCAGTCACTAGGCGCGACCGCTATGTTCGAGAACTCTTTGGCGGAAATGAAGAGGCCTTTCTGGCGGTCATGACACACCTGGCTCAAGCGGCCGACTGGACCAGCGCTTCCAGCGTTATCGCTGAGCACGTCTTTCGACCCTATCAGGTCGATATTTACTCCTCTATTGCTGTAGATTTTACCAATGCGGTAGAATCTCGATATTCGGGAACAGTTACCTGACCCCGCTCCACCCAGCAATCGAAATATGAGTTCCAAAAAAGATCTTTTCCCCAATCTCCATTCAAGGCGAGACGAAGCAAAACTCGGTGGTGGAGAAGAACGGATCGAGAAACAGCATGCTCGTGGAAAACTCACTGCTCGAGAACGCATAGAAATCTTGCTTGACGAGGGCTCCTTCGAAGAGCTCGGCATGTTCGTGCGGCATCAGATTCACGATTTCGATCTCGAAAAAAATCGTCCCTATGGAGATGGCGTCGTGACTGGATTTGGCACCATTGATGGCCGCCTCGTCTATGTCTACAGTCAGGATTTCACGGTATTTGGTGGATCACTCGGGCAGGCGCACGCCGAAAAAATAGTCAAAATCATGAATCTGGCGCTCGAGAATGGCGCGCCGGTCATTGGTCTGAACGATTCAGGCGGTGCTCGCATTCAGGAAGGAGTGGTATCGTTGGGAGGATATGCAGACATTTTTCTTCTGAATACGCTCGCCTCGGGGGTCATACCTCAGATCTCAGGTGTCCTCGGGCCTTGCGCTGGCGGCGCCGTGTATTCACCGGCCATTACAGACTTCGTGTTCATGGTGCGGTCAACGAGCTATATGTTCGTCACCGGACCAAATGTTGTGAAGACAGTCACCCATGAAGAGGTATCCTTTGAAGACCTCGGTGGCGCAGATACCCACGCAACGAAGAGTGGCGTGGCCCATATGGCCTGCGACAGTGAAGCCGAATGCCTGATGGCCATTCGCGAATTGTATTCGTACCTGCCATCGAATTGCGAAGAACCGGCTCCCCACTCGCCGACCTCAGATCCGATCGACAGAGCCGATTCAGAACTCGACACGATCGTACCAGAGAATCCCAACAAGCCATACGAAATGCGGTCTGTGATCTCCATGCTCGTGGACGATGGCCGCTTCTTCGAATTACACGCTGATTTTGCTCCGAACATTCTTGTGGGCTTTGCTCGGATGAACGGTTCGCCCACCGGAATAGTCGCCAACAATCCTTCGGTCCTCGCTGGGGTCCTGGACATCGATTCATCGATCAAGGCCGCTCGGTTTGTAAGGTTTTGCGATGCGTTTAATATTCCGCTCGTGGTACTTGAGGACGTCCCGGGATTCATGCCCGGTACAGATCAAGAATGGCGGGGTATTATTCGAAACGGAGCCAAACTCCTGTATGCGTTTTGTGAATCCACGGTACCCAAAATCACCATCATCACCCGAAAAGCATACGGTGGTGCTTATGATGTGATGAACAGCAAGCACATCCGGGGCGACCTCAATTACGCCTGGCCGTCGGCGGAAATCGCAGTGATGGGTCCCAAGGGCGCTGTAGAAATCATCCACAAGAAGAAGATTGCTTCGGCGAGTAATCCTGAGGAGGAAGAGGATCGCATCATCGAGGAATATCGGAATCGCTTTGCCAATCCCTATGTGGCGGCCGAGTATGGTTATATCGACGATGTTATTGAGCCGTCCGCAACCCGGCTCCGTATTATCCGTGGACTGGAGATGCTCCGGAACAAAGTGGTCAAGAATCCGCCAAAAAAACACGGCAATATTCCCCTCTAGAATTGTTTGGGGTCGTTATTGCGAATTGTTGAAAACTGATTTAGGCCTTGCTGCATTCCACACAAACTATTATCCTTCACAGGGATACCAGTTGATCGTGAGGAGTCACTTTAGGTCACTCGGTCAAGAGTCCGTTATTGGGTAAGAAAAAGATTAATCAGATGACAACATCGTGCGGCACCGTATTGTAGCCTTAATCGCTCTCTTTCTTGTAGGTCCCTTGACATCCGCGGCACAGAACGAGAGCACCGCAGCCCGTCGCATCGAAATCCGCGGGCCAGAGCAACTTCTGACCCGGGCTTCGGACATTCCCTCCATTCATTCGGCACTCCCGGACACGGTCACGAACCGTCAGTTTCTGGAGCACCTGTCGGTTCTTTACGGATATCAGTCAGATATCATGGCTGCTGCCGCGCGCGAGGATGAAGATGCTCTTGCATCTGTGCTGGATCTGGCGATGGGTGAACTGGGTGAGTTGATTCAAAATGACTATCTGACCGAAGACCCGAGATTTTCCAGCGTTTACGAAATCCTTGTTGGTGAGTACGAGCTTTTGTATGGGCCTTCCGACACCCTATTTGCGGCGTTTGGAGACATTTTCGACGTTCGTAAAGCCCTGTTTGCGAGTCTCGATAGTGTCAAGGATCCGCTTTTGGAGGATGTGGTTCCGACGGGGCTTCAACCCGTAGGGACTGAAGTTCCTATGACCATGAATCGGCTTGTCGAAAGCAGTATGGAATTCCTGCTTCGCGAACGGCGAGAGTCCCTTCAGGCATGGATGAGCCGGGCCGACACCTACTTCCCTATGATCGAGCAGATCTTCGAGGAAGAGGAAGTTCCAAATGAACTGAAGTATCTCGCGATGATCGAGTCAGGTCTGAATCCGCGAGCGCGAAGCTGGGCGCAGGCGGTCGGAATGTGGCAGTTCGTGGCTGCGACGGGACGAGCCTACGATCTGAATGTCAACGCCTGGGTCGATGATCGTATGGACCCGGAACTGTCTACCCGAGCATCTGCCCGTCATCTTAGGTCCCTGTACGATTACTACGACCAGGACTGGCAGATCGCGTTGGCTGGCTATAACTGCAGTCCCCGATGCATCAGGCGAGCGATGAGAAGGAGCGGCCGGACGAATCCCACATTCTGGGACATCTACCGTTATCTCCCTCGAGAAACCCGAAATTACATTCCGACCTACATCGCAACGTCCCTTATAGCCTCAAATCCTGAGGCTTATGGACTTGAACGAATCGAAGCAGGGCCTCAGTACACGTACGATGTTGCTCCGGTAACCGGCATGCTCTCCCTTAGCGACGTGGCGAGAATGGCCGGGACAGACCTCACGACAATCAAAGCCCTGAATCCGAATCTGAAAAGAGATACGCTTCCTCCGACCATCGGCCCATTCTATCTTCGAATTCCCGTGGGGAGTCACGAGCGGTTTACCACCGCATTCGATGCGTTGCCGCCTGAATCCAAGCGGCCTTCCGGCGAGTACATCGTGAGGCGAGGGGATACATTGAGTGGAATCGGATCGCAGTTCGGATTTTCCGTTTCGCGGTTGATGCAGAAGAACGGTCTCCGATCTACCAACATCCGAATCGGACAACGACTGGTAGTGCCCGTCACTGATTACACAGGGTCAGTTGCAGAAGCTCGCTTTGCTGACTCATCGCAGATTTCTGTACTGTATCAGCGTCGCGTAAATCGTCCCATCGTGGTCCAACAGGATGTCGTAGCACAAGGCGGTGCCGCAAGCACCACCTCGAGTGCCAGCACACCGATACAACAGGTAGGTCTGCGCACCACGTCTTCATCTTCAACTTCCTCCACAGCCTCCACAGCCTCCACAGCCTCCACAGCCTCCACAGCCTCCACAGCCTCCACAGCCTCCACAGCCTCCACAGGCTCCAATCAGCCAGAAACGAATACACGCATCACTCATGTCGTCAGACGCGGCGACACATTGGGCGCGATAGGTGAGCGGTACAGGGTCAGCGTGCGCAAGCTTCAGGGCTGGAATCAGCTGTCGGGCTCTCGCATCAACGTAGGTCAGCGTTTGACCATTTATACGGACGGTCGCTCCGCACCGGCTGCGAGGTCTGGGCCGGTGATCCACCGGGTTCGTCGAGGAGACACGCTCAGCGAAATTGCCGACACCTACGATGTGAGGGTATCTGAGCTCCGGCGCTGGAACGACCTCCGAGGCTCAAACATCAGAATAGATCAACGTCTCTCGATCTATGCGACCCGGGACGGCAGTGGTGATGTTGTGACCCACACCGTTAGGCGAGGAGATACGCTTATCAAAATTGCCCAGCGAAATGGAGTCAGCGTGGCAAAGATCAAAGAGTGGAATAATCTCAGCTCGAACACGATCCGCATCGGACAGTCTCTCAAAATCTTCCGATAACTCCTGGTGAGGGTGCGCCAAGCGAATCTTTGAGGTGCGCACTCCGTTTTTAGGTCTTCATTCCCCTGGTGGCACAATAACACGGCTGTCTCCTTCGTTCAATTGGGGAGAACGAGCATTGTGGGTCCCGCAGGGATCTCCTCTGACTTCACATGAGCTTTCCACCGACGCATGCATCCTCCTGATGAAGTACTGGTTGCCCGCTATATGGAATCTGCCGATCAGGTAGCCTTCAGCACGCTGGTTAACCGACATCAAGAGCGGGTATTTGGATACCTGCAGGGAATGGTGCGTGATCGCGAAATTGCCAACGATCTGTTCCAGGATACATTCATGCGGGTGATAGCAGCCCTCAATAAGGACCGAGGAACGTATTCGGTCCAGGGGAAATTTCTGGGATGGGTTTTGAGGATTGCTCGAAACGCTGCGCTTGATCATCTCCGGGCGCGCAAGAAATGGCAGGACGTTTCGCCGATGGACGGCGAAGACGACACGTCCTACTGGGATCGCATACCCGATGGCGGACCGTCGGCTGACGTGTTGATCCAACGAAATGAGCAGGCTGATCATCTCAGGACGTGCATTGAAGAACTCCCGCCAGAGCAACGCGAAGTGTTATTGCTCCGGCACGAGTCGGATCTGACGTTCAGGGAAATCGCCGAACTTACTGGCTGCTCCATCAACACGGCGTTGGGACGGATGCGTTACGCATTGATAAACCTTCGTCGACTGATGTCAGCTACTGTAATCAATGATCTCACGGAAGTGAGTGAATAACCGATCGATACCGGAAACGGCTATGGAAAACGGCAAGAAAGACATACTTCTACATCTCTACGGGGAAGCATCAAATGAGAGTGATCTCAGATCGCTTCTCAGAGATGAGGAACTGAAGACGGAATACACGCAGCTGAGCGAGGCCAAGTTCAGGCTTGACCACATGAATAAGCAGCGTCCGGATCAAGCAGTGATCGATGGTATCCTGGCGGCTGCAGCATCGGAAGCGGGTTTGCCAACGACATCCTCGAGACAAGATCGCGGGCCAATTGCACGCCATCCTCGGCTCAAAAAAGTGCTGATTCCCGTCTTATCGATTGCGGCGGCGATCGTATTCGGTATCGGAATCGGATGGTTTGGCGCTTCTTCGGAGTCGGTCTCGGGCGATTCCCCGCTGGCACTTACAGAACATGAAAATGATCTCGTTCCGCCGGAATCTCTTTTCCGATTTGTGCCCTCAAGACAGGGCGGCCTCTCTCAGGTGGCATCAACAGATCCGAGACTGACGTGGGACGACTCCACACCGCTTCATCAAGTACAGCGAAGAATTGAAAATATGCGTCCCGCCGATCTGCTCGACTGGGGAGAGAAAGCCATTCCCCTGGAGGCTCTGCCGAGTTCGAACCGAAATAGATTCAGAACGGTCGGCTCAAACAACTAATCAATTATTAGACGAAAAACCAGCGACTGCTCAAGCAGCCTGGAGGGAAGGAAAATGACCAGACTACTTCAAAAAATACTGACGACCTCGCTCATGATGGTCATGATCGTGCCTCTCGCGTTCGGGCAGGATCATCAAAAAGTGACGATCGAAGAAGGAAAGGTGTTCGTCAACGGTAAGGAAGTTCCAAAAAGTGAGTTGCCGGAATCGTTGAGGAATGTGGATGTAAACACGCACTTCAGCTTCTGGAGTACAGACAATGCTTTCATTGAAATCAATGGAAATGTTTTCACATTTGAGGATGGCCGACTTACCGAAGCCGACGAGGACTTCGTCGCCGCAAACAATGTGATGGTCTATTTCTCCACAAACGAGAGAGATTTTCCGGTTCGATTATTTAAACGAACCCCAGCAGATTTTTCCTTTGTCGTTGCTCCCCAGTTTCACGCGCAAGCCATGAATACATACATGGCGGCACTTAGTGAGCGCGCTTTAAAGTTCGATGAACTGCGATTTGAACTTGCTGAAGTGGCTCCGGAAAGCAATGCGATAGCTCGTCAGCTCGTGGTTGAAGCGGAAAATGCAGCGCGGATGGTAAGCTCACTCCCACGAGTTGAATTTGAGTCCTATATGGGAAGACTGCAGGGGATGGATCGACATCTATATGGCGAGCTTCTCCGCGAAAATGAGATGGAAACCCAGACTCATCATCTCGCCATGCAAATTCTTCAGGCCGAAAACCGGGCAGATCAAGAGAAATTGACGGATGATCTCCGTAAAACTCTGATTGAGATATTTCAACTCAAACAGGAAAATCGGCGCAGCGAAATAGATCAGCTTGCAATTGAGCTGAAAGAACTTCAAGGCCGCTTGGAAGAACGCGAATCCCTTCAGGCAGACATCATCGATAGCCGCCTGAAAGATCTGTTGGAACGGCACAGGTGGTAACAGGCCTACACCACGCCCTATTCAAATCAAGTAACCAGGAGAGAAATAACATGCAGTTTGTAAAATTTTTGGGCACGGCCGCCCTGATAGTCGCCGTTTCGCTCGCGTCATCGATCGATGCTTCCGCACAGAAGTCGAAGTCCGATTCCGATGGAAATGAGGAAACCACCGTTATCGAGGTCAGAGACGGAAAGGTCTATCTGAATGACAAAGAAATCGCTGTACTCGAAAACGCAGATCAACCCATCTTCTTCAAGAAGGATGGTGAAAACGGCCACTCCATGAGCTGGTGGATGGACAATGACAACGATTCGTTTGGATCGTATGCCAAAGCGTTAAGTCTCTACTCTGATTCCGACGGAGAGCCCCATTTCGCGTTCGGTACGAGCCCCAACGTGTTCAAATACGAAGTGGATGCCGAGGGGAAGTCGTTCTTCCAGGATATGGATATGAAGTTTGACTTTGAATCCAGAATGGAACACGAAGGAATGAAGCACTTTGATAGTCGCCTGGCTCCGCTCGACGGCTTCTCGTTTCTTACCTCAGGTGGGCTGTACTCCGACGCCGAGTCTCGGAGAATTAACCGCCGCGCGAACGAGCTGGCGGAACGGATCAGACGAGCAGATGATGACAGTGACACGTCCGATATGGAAGCCGAGCTGGACGAACTTTTGACCGAGATGTTCGCAGCGAAACAGGAAGCCCAGCAGGCGCGAGTCGATAAATTGCGCGAACAACTTACCGAACTCGAGCAGCGCGTATCGGAACGAAATGCTGATCATGAAGAGATCATTTCAAAACGCAGAAATGAATTGCTCGGAAAGCGAAGCAAATACGACTGGTAGAAATATGCTGTAGACTTGTACTGGGAGGGACGAGTGTACGGTACTTCGGCGATTACGCGCAGGAAATTCCTTCCGGTTTACCTAGAAGAGAGTTCCGTCTGCTAAGCGCCCAAGAAAGAGGGCGGGGGCCTTGGGTCCCCGCCCTCTCTTACTTGTATTAAATAGACAGCCTGTTTCGCAATGAAATCGGCCATTTTGACATTCAGGACTAAATAATCCGCAGATCTACACTGTTTTGGCACCCGTCTTGCCCTCGTAGTCAGTATGAGATTTCAATTTAGCACCCACCCCTTCCCTGCGCTTTCAGAACTGATGCGTGGCCTGGTCATACTGTTATTCCTTTTCTCGAGTCAAATGACGTTCGGTGCGGCCACGTTCTCCCGGGCGGATGACGCACCGCGCCTCGAACGGGTCTCGTTCACGGCGCGCGCCGATGGAAACGGATACGTGGTGAGGCTCCATCTTTCGGGTCGCGTCAGTTCGCACAGTCCGATCACGATTCTTAACGATGGTTCGTTCCAAATAACCTTATTTCGTACGCGGCTCGACCGACGGCGGAAGCTGGACAGTCCACAGGGTCCGATTCGCTCCTACCGGGTCGACCAGAAGGACGGAAACGTGGTCATAAACATGGAGCTCAGAGATCCTGATCTGCTCGCTTCGGCCTATCCAGATCGGAATACAGATGACATCCTGATTGGGCTGTCCGCCATGGAGTCTCCGGCAGTCAACGAGGTCATCGCCCGAGCCCTGACGTCCGAACCGAAAATGAATGAAGTAGCCGAGCGATGGACGTTGGATACGATCATCATCGATGCGGGGCACGGAGGCAAAGATCCGGGGGCCGTCGGCGCCGGCGGTGTTCGCGAAAAAGATATTGTGTTGAGCGTTGCCCTCAAACTCGGCCAGTACATCGAAGAGAAACTGAACATTAACGTCGTATACACGAGAGATTCAGATCGCTTCATTTCATTGGAAGGAAGGGGGCGCCTGGCGAATCAAGCTGGTGGTAAGCTCTTTGTTTCGATTCATGCGAATGCAGCTCGAAACAGAAGTGCGAAAGGCACGGAAACGTATTTTCTTGGGTTGCACAAGTCGGAAGCAGCTCGAAGCGTAATGGATCGCGAAAATGAAGTCGTCCAATTTGAGGAAAATCGGGAGGCCTACGACGATATCGACGCCATGAACTCGGTCAGGCGAACGCTGCTACAAAGCTCGTACATGCGGCAGAGCGAAGGGCTTGCTGAAGTAATTGAGGATCAGTTCCACAACCGGGCCGGACGAAAAAGCCGAGGAGTGAAGCAGGCGGGATTCTATGTTCTGTACGGAGCCTCGATGCCAGCCGTCCTCGTAGAACTGGGTTTTGTCACAAACCCGAGCGAGTCTGCGTTCATGAAAGGTCGAGATGGGCAAGCCTACCTGGCAAGTGCTATCTTTCGGGCGATCAAGGAATACAAAACTCAGTACGAAAAGGGCCTCCACCTGACCGCGTCGGATCGATAGGGCCCCACTTCCCGCTCATGCTCGAAGCTCTCGCATTGTCCATCAGAACGGTCCCGGATTTTCCCGAACCCGGCATCCAGTTCAAGGATATCACTCCTCTCCTCGCGGATGTTAAACTGATGCGATTCGCCGTGGATCAACTTGCGCAGGAATGGCGGGATGCAGGTGTGACCAAGGTCGTCGGGATTGAATCCCGCGGATTCATCCTGGGCTCCATGCTCGCCGAGACTCTAAACGTCGGATTTGTGCCCATTCGAAAGAAAGGCAAGCTTCCGTTCACTACGATCTCTGAGACCTACGATCTTGAGTACGGGACTGATACTGTCGAAATGCACGCTGACGCGGTGTCGGAAACTGATCTGGTCCTCATTCACGACGATGTTATTGCTACAGGTGGCACTGCCGCTGCGGCCCACCGTCTGATCGAATCCGCCGGAGCACAGGTAGCCGGCCATTCATTCTTGATAGAGCTGTCTTTTCTGGGGGGGCGAAATGTTCTCCCAGCCGGTAGCCACACTCACGCACTGATCACGTACTGAGAAGGACAATCCTGTCTTCTACTATCGGACGGCTACGCAGGATATCTCCACCATGGATCCACGTGGCAACGCACCGACCTGCACCGCCTCTCTGGCTGGAGCATTTGCTCCGAAAAACCGTCCGTAGATCTCGTTAATCTGGGCGTAGTCGTTGATATCGATCATATAAACCCTGCAGGACACGACGTGGTCCAACGTCATCCCGGCAGCAGTCAGGACCCCTTCTAAATTTTCCAGCACGCGCTCCGTTTCGGCTTCAATTCCGTCGGTAGTCATGTGCCCCGTCTTGGGGTCGAGAGGAATCTGTCCCGAACAATAAAGAATATCTCCAACCATTACGGCCTGACTATACGGGCCGATCGCAGCTGGGGCCAGCTGCGTCTTTATTCGCGTCCTCTCCACCGATACTTCCTTTTTTCGCATCCTGCTGCTCGATTACGTATATAGAGCCGAAATTCCGTCATAACTTCCGTCGATATAGTGGTTTAGACAAACGAAAAATCGTTTAAGACCACGCGAAAACTTGAATTATTATGGATCTGGGACTGAAAAACCGAGCTGCATTCGTTGCCGGAGCAAGCAGCGGACTGGGTCGAGCGATTGCGCGTGAGTTATTGCTGGAGGGATGTCGGGTGGCTATTTGTTCGAGACATCAGTCTCGAATCGACTTGGCGAAGGCTTGGCTCATGGAAAAGTGCGATGTGTCCGCTGATCGAGTTCTGAGCGTTGTCTGTGACGTAACGGACGAGGATCAGATAAAAAGGGGCATTGAGCAGACTGTCGAGGCATTTGGAGGCCTAAACATTCTTGTAACAAACGCCGGAGGACCGCCCACGGGTCAAATTGACGACTTGGACGCGTCTTCCTGGAGAAACGCCATTGAACTCAATCTGATGAGCACCATCAACCTGAGCCGCGCCGCGATCCCCGCCCTACGAACTGCCGCCGCCAGGCAAAATGCCCTATCGAGCGTTCTCATGATCACCTCGCTTTCGGCCAAACAACCCATTCCCTCGCTCTACCTTTCCAATGTCTCCAGAGCCGGCGTACAGGGATTCGCCAAAAGCCTCTCCGAGGAATTGGGAGAAAAGGGCATCACGGTTAACACGATCCTTCCAGGGTACACCAGGACCGACAGGCTCAGCCACCTTTCTGAGAGTCTAAATGAGCAGACTGGACGATCCATCGAGGATATTGAAAAAGGATGGGCCTCCAGCAGCGCGTTGAAGCGCATTGGAACGGAAGAGGAGTTCGCTTCTGCCGCGACATTCCTGGTGAGTCGACGGGCACGCTTTATCACAGGTGTCGCTCTGGTTGTGGACGGCGGTGCCGTAAAGTCACTCCTCTAGCCCAACACCCTTCGTGCGCTCGAATCAGTTCAGGGATTCGAGATATCTGAAAATGCCCTCCAGGTCGGTATCTGTCATCCTTCCAAATTCTTCCCACGGCATATACTCGCTGTTCAGTTGCTGTCCAGCCGGTGTTGTGCCTTCGCGCATCGCGCGAACAAATCCATCGAGGCCCCACGCTCCAACGGGACGGAGGTTTGGCGCAAAGGGAGCATCAGGATCGGGGGCCTGGGCCCCTGACAGATCGGATCCGTGACATACCTGACACGCAATCGAGGCTCGATACTCACCCCACTGGGCCGTGGGTCATTTTTTCGGCATAACGGGACGCGGGCTATCAGGAATCATCTCCGCCGCCGTCTTCAGATCATCGCCCAATCCCATGATCAGCTTTCCAAGAGTTCGAACAGTGACCGGCGGGGGCACATTGTCTACCGCCTCTAGCTGCTGCAGATAACCGATGAGGGCTCCGACCTCCTCGTCGCTGAAGTTATAATATGCTTCGGAGGGCATGACGAACAGCCCGCGGCCGTCGGAACCCACTCCGTGACGGATGGCCCGGAGCCAATCTGCATCCGAGAAAATTGATCCTACTCCGCCTTCTCCACTAGTCAAATTGGACGAGACCAGCAGGAAAGGGGGAGCGTCAGCCATGACCTGCCCTTCGAAGTTTCCTCCGTGCCAAGCATTACAGCCATGCGTCTCGGCCAGATACCTTCCAACCTCAATCGCTTCCTCTTCATGCAGAATCATGGCATCGTCATAATCCATCGAAAAAGTTCGGGCTGCCTTTTCCGCTCCCTTTGAGATGGTCATGTAAGCAAAGGCTCCAACAATCAAGAGTAGAACGGCGAGAGATCCCAGGATCCATTTTACGGCTTTCATGACGAGAACAGGTTGATTCGGTTGTTTTCAGGCAATCGACGAAAGATTAAAATGCATCAATTGTTGACACCAATGTATAAAAGTGCGACTATCAGTGCGAGAAAATCCCACTTTTGGTCAATCACGATGACGCGTCGAATACTTGCTCCTCTTCTCTTAGCCCTTGTCTTGACTCCTCTTGCCACACTGGCCCAGGAAAAAAGAGCCCTTCAGCATGAGGATGTCAATGAATGGATCCGGCTGCGGCAGGCAAGAATGTCTCGCGATGGCGAGTGGGTGGCCTGGACCGAGGCACCGGACAAGGGGGATGGAATGCTTCAAGTATCTTCATCGGACGGCACGAAGCACTATCAGTTCGACCGTGGCACTTCGCCCCTCTTCTCAGGGGACAGCAAATATGTCCTCTTCAAGATCGTTCCGCAAGCAGATTCAGTCCGGCAGAAAAAATTGGACAAGGTGAAAAAGAAAGACATGCCGTCTGACTCCCTTGGTATCGTTTCGCTTGCAGACGGATCAGTCAGACGCTATTCGAACGTGCAGTCCTTCAAGGTATCAGCCGAATCTGGCAGCCTCGCGGCGTTTCGATTGACGAAGGAGGCGAGCAAGATCGAAGAACCTGCAGACTCCACAGAAACGGAAGAGCCTGAAGAAAAAGAGGAGGATGAGGCTGACGACGAAGACGAGAAGGATAAAAAGGAAGGCACCACGCTAACCGTTTTGGATCTGATCTCCGATTCATCTGAGGAGTATCGAGACGTGACAGACTATGCGATAGACAATAACGGGGCCGCTGTCGTGTTTGTCCGAGAGAGCAAAGAAGGCGAAACTGACGGAGTGTATACCGTGGGTCCGGATGGGAAAGGAGAGCGAACACTTTCAGCAGGAGAAGGGAATTACGTTGGACTGACGCTCTCAGATGAGGGGCAGAATCTTGCTTTTCTCACAAATCGGGAAGATTTCGAAGCGGATCAGCCATCTTTCACCCTCTTTTCCGGAGACCTCGATGGAGTAGTCTCGATTGCAGGCGAAGGATCGGACGGCGTAGCGGAGGGGTGGTGGGTCAGCGAACACGGATCGCTTTCATATTCCGATTCAGGGAATCGACTCTACTTCGGGACGGCGCCCCGTCCTGACGCTGAAAACGACGATGACGATATTCTGGAAGACGAAAAGGTCATCGTCGATATTTGGAATTGGAAGGATCCCCTCCTGCAGCCCATGCAACTTGTCCAGGCAGATAGAGAGAAAAATCGAACGTATCGCGCCGTGGCCCATCTGGATTCGGGTAAGATTGTCCAGCTCGCGTCGATCGACATCCCTACCATTTCGACCTCAGGCGATGGCGATGGCCATGTGGTTCTCGGTGTCTCAAACATGAACTACCGTAAAGAGATCTCCTGGGATTCTCCCCGGTTCCAGGACGCCTGGACCATCGACGTGAGCACGGGAGAACGCGAACAGATATTGACAGCGGTGCAAGACACTCCGCGCCTCTCTCCGGATGGAAAGTATGTCACCTACTGGAATCGGGACGATGCTCAGTGGATGAGCGTCGATACGAGCACGGGCGAATCTATAGCCATCTCCCGAAACTCCACACACTCGCTAGTAAATGAGCTGGATGATCGGGCATACGCACCGAGCAGTTACGGCTCAGCCGGATGGACCGAAGGCGACGAAGAGTTCATCCTCTACGATAAATATGACGTTTTGGCCGCAAGTCAGGATGGCACGATCCAAAACGTCACCGACGGATTGGGTCGATCGAGCGGCGTTCGTCTTCGCTTTCAACGTCTTGACACCGAGGAGACAGCCCTGCCCTCCGGAGAGGATTGGATGCTGACTGCATTGAATCTCGATAACATGAATGCCGGCTTTTATGAGGTCGACCCGCGGAATGGGGATATCGAAAAGATTCTGATGTCGCGACATGGTTATAGAATCTTTCAAAAGGCGAAGGATGCAGACGTTTTGCTGTTCTCTCGCAACGAGTTTCGGGAATTTCCGGACTTGAGAACCAGTAACCTCGACTTTAAGGATCCCGTGCGTATTTCCGACGCCAATCCACAGCAGTCGAATTTCAGGTGGGGTTCGGCAGAGCTTTTCGACTGGACCTCGCTCGATGGTCAGCCGCTGAAGGGTATTCTGTACAAACCTGACGGATTCGACGCTTCCCGGCAATACCCGATGATGGTGTATTTCTACGAGAAACTTTCGACCGGCCTGCACCGCTATATCGCTCCAGGCCCCGCGCGCTCAAGTATCAACTACTCATTTTATGTCAGCAGGGGCTATCTCGTGTTTGTCCCGGATATTCCTTACAAGGTGGGATACCCCGGCGAAAGTGCGATGAATGCCGTCATGCCTGGAATTACCTCGTTGATTGAAGAAGGCTTCGTCGATCGCGACCGAATCGGCGTTCAGGGTCACAGCTGGGGCGGATATCAGATCGCCTACATGGTTACACAGACCGATCTGTTCGCCGCCGCCGAGGCGGGCGCGCCGGTTGTAAACATGACCAGCGCCTACGGGGGGATCCGTTGGGCATCTGGGATGAGCCGCATGTTCCAGTATGAGCGCACGCAGAGCCGCATTGGCGGGACCCTGTGGAATGCACAAAACCGTTACATCCAGAATTCGCCACTCTTTCAGGCAGACAAGGTCAAGACCCCGCTGCTGATGATGCATAATGACGAGGATGGCGCGGTGCCATGGTATCAGGGCATCGAGTATTTCGTCGCGCTTCGTCGGCTGGGTAAACCGACCTGGATGTTTAATTACAACGGCTCGGGGCACGGTCTGAGCGACCTTCCCGACACCCGAGACTGGGCGATCCGGATGCAACAGTTTTTCGATTACTACCTCATGGATACACCTGCTCCCGTGTGGCTCGAAGAGGGCGTCCCGGCAGTCGATAAAGGAAAGACCCTCGGCCTGGAGTTAATTGACAAATGATTCTATGACAGACCGCAGATCTTTCATCAAGACGGCAGCACTGGCTGTGCCCGGGCTGGCTGTCCTGGGTGCATCCAAGCCTGGATGGGTCCCTGTTTCTACGATTCCGGACGAGGAATACTGGGAAGAAATTCGCCAGCTGTACGCTCTTCCCGAGACTCGGACCTACTTGAACACGGGCGGCCTGGGACCCAGTCCTACGCCTGTGATGGCACGCTTTCAAGAACTGACTGCTGAGCTTCAGACCATTTCTGAAACGGGTCACCGCCACATCGAGGAGGCGCGCGCGCCCGTGGGTCAGTTTCTGGGTGCGGACGAGACAGAAATATCGTTCACTCGCAATGCCACCGAGGGCAATGCGACGATCGCCTCCGGTCTTCGCCTTTCGGCAGGCGATGAAATCGTCATCGACGCACACGCACATCCCGGAGGTGCTATTCCCTGGCTGAATCTCCTCAAAGAGCGAGGTGTGGTTGTCAAACTGTTTGAGCCTGATGCTGCCACACCCGAGGGGATTATCAAGCGAATTGCCGATCAGATCACACCACGAACACGGGTGATTCAGATCAGCCATGTGACTGCACCAACTGGGATCTTGCTTCCAGCCCGAGAAATAGCGCTACTGGCGCACGATCGGGGGTGTTGGTTTCACATTGACGGGGCCCAATCGGCGGGTATGCTTCCAATAGATCTGCACGATATCGGGTGCGACTCGTATGCAACGAGCGGTCACAAGTGGCTTGGCGCACCTCACGGAACCGGAATTCTGTACATCAGGACGGATCGCCTTGACGACGTCTTTCCGACTGAGGTCGGCGCCTATTCGGATGATGGGTACAGCCTGCCGGATCGGCTCGAGTACATCGCTAGCTCCCGCCGCCACGAGAGTGGAACGCGAAATGCACCGCTAGTAGAAGGCATCCGAACAGCGTGTGCGTTCATGGGTGATATCGGAATGGAGCGCGTTCGCGAACGCGGCCTCAAACTCACGGAAATGCTCAGATCTGGCCTTGAGGAGATTGAATCGATCGAAGTTCTTTCGCCTGATCGACGCGAGCTTCGAGGATCGATATTGACGTTCAAGAGCTCACGCGTGGATTTCGCGACATTGAACCGCGAGCTGGGCTCGACTTACAAGCTGCGTCTACGCGTCGTCACCGAACGCGATTTGAACGCCATCCGCGTTTCGCTTCACGTGTTCAATACGCCTGCGGAGGTCGCCAGAATAGTCGAGAGCGTTTCGAATGCACTCACAACGTAGCCCTGGCCTTGCGCATGGGGCGAATGGGCCGCATCCTATTACCGACCCGATCTTGTCCTCAAGCCGGTCCTGTCACCGCCTGGACTTCCTCACATTCCGGCTTCAAACTGCAAACCATCGAACGCCGGAGCCATGCCTTCGGGTAGACGGGCTTCCAACTCTGCGTGCAGAATGTCGTGAGACATGTGGGTGAAATAGGTCTTCCCGGCGCCAATTGATTTTGCCAGCGCAATGGACTGCTCGATCGTCATGTGCATAGGATGCGGTCGGTCACGAAGAGCATCCAGAACCAACACATCCAAATCTTCCAGCAAACCCATACTGGCGTAAGGGATCTCGCTTACATCCGTCATGTAGGCGAAACGGCCGATTCGAAATCCGAGAACGTGAATGGAGCCGTGCACCGCAGGAATTGGAATAACTTCAACCGACTGCCCATTGTCAGATCGGTTCGGCACGACAAAGGGGCCTTCGACCTCGTGCAGTTCCAACCTGGGTACGCCAGGATAACTGCCATCTCTGAAGATGTAACTGAACGTATTTCGCAAGATCGTCGCGGAATTACTGACCGCGAAACACGGTATTTTTGCGCGATTATGGAAGAGAAATGGCCTCAGATCGTCAAGTCCGACTACGTGATCGAAATGATGGTGGGTAATCAGAACCGCGTCGACCTGATTGATGTCCGCGCGCATGGCTTGCTGCCGAAAATCAGGGCCTGCGTCAATCAGCAGGTGCACATCACCGACGCTTACATAACACGAGCAACGAAGTCTTCGATCCTTCGCATTGCTTGATGTGCACACCTCGCAATCACATGTCAGGACCGGCACACCTGTGGAAGTGCCGGTTCCCAGGATGGTAACACGTACCGTCCTCGAATCAGTCACCTTGCTCGGCATCAATCTCAACGACGTCATTTCTGACCCAGGCATCTTCGAGGGCCTGTCGAACGACGGGCCTCAGGTAGACGGAATCAATTTTCATCGATTTGAGGGTGTCGGCGAGAACCGCAAGGTGGACTTCGGGAGAATGAACCCGATTGAGCATGAGAAACTCTTCATCGTCGCGCACGCAAAAACCTCCCCGGAAATTTCCCTTCTCGCGGCGCACTCTCAATCCCAGCTGCTCCGCAGCCGACTCCAATTCCTTTACGATCTGAATCGTTTTCATATCGGGAAAATACACCGCTGGCCAGGGGAAAGAAAATCGGGCCCGTTCGATAAGGTCAGAATCCCTTCCTCCGCTTCGGTCAGAAGGTGATGCCGACTTGAAACGAATGATGAGAGCCTTCATACTTGAAATCACCCGCATCCGCAGCGCCCGGGAGTGATAACGCGCTCAATGTCCACTTCTGCCAACGGTAGCCATATGAGAAGAACACTCCAAACCGGTCGTTGATGAGGCCAGACGCCCATTCAACATCGGCTGTAAGCACGGCTGATGAGCCCGTATCGTTACCAAACGATCTCGACGCGATGCCGTAAGACGGCATCGCCCTCACCAGTAGATCACTCCCCGCTATTCCAGTCGAAATTCCCAATCCTGCTCCGATGGCCAACACGGTTACTTCGAAAACATCGGCATCTGTGGGTCCGCCTTTCTTCGTCATTTTTCTGTAGTCACTGCTAATTCCTACAGGGAAGAAAACATCTAGTGATTTATCTTCAAGATCTTTGAACGGCCGAATGCTGACCCAACCGGCTATCGCTCCGCCCAGGAGTATCAGATCTTCGTCGTCTCCGACGCTCGACACACCTCTCATCAGCGAGACGGAAAAACCAGGCCGACTGTAAAAAACACCGTACGCAGGGTCTTCAAAGGAGAAACTCGCATCGATGGCACCATCACGCACGAAGGCGAAATCTATCATCGAGTACGAGATACCGACCGTGGTGGTCGGTGTGCGAGACGCGCCGTAATTAAGTTGTGCAGAAGATGTCCCCGCAAACAGGACAGAGGCGACTACAAAGACAATAATCTTCATTTATTTGGCCGACTGGAGTCTGTTAGTACGATCTGAACACGCGATACCGAAGTCAATTTTGGGGTTCGGCGAGACGGGGGACGCGCAGAAGTGAATTACAAAAATACAGTCCGAGCTTCACCCTCGACAGGCCATTGAGCGTAACCCATGACTCTATTTTCGGCTACTCCATTCCCGAATCCGAGCTATCGTCGGGTCCCTTTTCAACCCGGAAATCGAGTTTCTGGAATCGATTTCCACCCGATTTCCGCTCGATCACCTTCTCTTCTGTCTTGGGAGAGGTTTTTCGTGACTTCGGAGCGCTGGCTTCAGACGTAGTCCTCGTGGATTGAGAGGCATCGTCCCCCTCTTTTACCTTTGAAGGAGTCGACTTGCTAACTGCCCTCTTCACCGCCGGCTTTTTTGCCGCCGGCTTTTTTGCCGCTGGCTTCTTGGCCACTGGCTTCTTGGCCGCTGGCTTCTTGGCCGCTGGCTTCTTGACCGCTGGCTTCTTGGGCGAGGATTTCCTCGGTGTCGGCGAGTCATCTACCGGTAATTCTGCGCCTCTCTCATCAAATCTCTTTGGAGCTTTCACGTCCTCGTTTTTCTCCTTCGACCGTGTAGGCCGCGCACGAGAGGATGGTTTTGTTGCCCCAGAGCGCGGTTCAGAGCTCGACCGAGTGCTTCTACCTCGATCCTGGCTTCCTGATTTCTTACTATCGGCTCTTGAGGGTGCTTCTCCGGATTCCGATTTTCGTCTTCCCTGAGAACGACTTGTCCGTCCCGGACCTTCATTCCGGCTTTGTCCGGACCTTGAAGAGCCTCTTCGGGTCTCCTGGGTACTTCGTCCCCGCTCACCGCGTGAATCTGATTTTCCTCGGCCATCCTTGGAGTCTCCATCCCCTCGTCTTGTAGAACCCGATGAAGAACGCCGTTTCCGATCATCACCTCTTCCTTCACTCCGGCCGCCCCCGCGACCCCCGCGACCTCCGCGTCCATCTCTGGATCGACCTCCCTCAAACTTAGTTTCCTTGGCAGGCCTTCTCGGTAGCCTTGTAATCTCTGTGGAGGACTTTGCATCAAACATCTTAAAGGTCATCGGATCAACCTTGGGGTCAGATTCGATTTTTAGTCTCACACTAAAGCGGAGGTACCAGCGAAGAGCCTGACTCGGAAATCCACCTTGGAGATATGAGGCCGTAAAGGGATGTACGCAAAGCTTGACTTTTCCAGTGCGACCGGATTTTTTGAAATTGGTGATCCACCGCTCAATCTTTGAGATCAGATCTTTGGGATTCGTCGGAGCAGATGCGCGCGCAGAATATCCAGATTGCCTACGCTCACTTGAGGATGCGGCGCCCTCCATCTCTTCCGTTAGAGAAAACGTCTTGGTAATGCTTGGCCGTAATCGTTGTCTTGTAATCTGAATCAGCCCAAAGTCTGTCATCGGTAGGATTTTGGTGACGGCGCGATCACTATAAAATTCTTTTCGCAACGCGTCGAACACCTTTCTCCGATTTCGTTCATCGCGCATGTCAATAAAATCGACCACGATGATCCCGCCCAGATCTCGAAGGCGAATCTGCTTACCCAATATTCGGGCCGCTTCGAGGTTTACTCTTAACGAGCTTTCTTCCTGCGAGAGTCCACGTCCTGCCCGACCGGAGTTCACATCGATCACGTGCATGGCTTCCGTCTGCTCTAGAAACAGATATCCACCAGATGGAAGGTTCACACGGCTTTGAAACGCTTCTTCAACGGCCAGAGCGATTCCGGCCTCTTCAAAAACAGGAACGTCCGAAGACTGGAGCTGAACGTCTCGAACCATGTCGGGTGCGATTGCTTGAACGTACCCCTTGATATTTCTGTACAGCTTTTGATCGTCGATCAAGATGCGATCATAGTCTTCCGTGAAGAGGTCCCGCATGATGGATGACACCATGTTTACGTCTTCATGCACGACCACTGGCGGGGCGGGTCTGCCCTTTAATCGCTCTTCAAGTTTTTTCCACTTGCTGATGAGAAGTTTCAGATCGGTATCCAGGGCTTTTGCACTGCGACCATCTGCAACTGTCCTGACAATGACGCCGAAGCCCTCGGGCAGCAAACTGCGTGCTAGTGCGCGGAGTCTTCGACGCTCCTTGAAAGACAGGATTTTTTTAGAAACGGCAACATAATTGGCCATCGGGACCAGAACCAGAAAACGCCCTGCGAGAGAGATATCCGTCGTGATACGACTGCCTTTATTTGCGATGGGCTCCTTGCTGATTTTAACGAGCATCAGCTGATCCTTCTTCAGGACTTTCGTTGGATCGATCTGTGGAGCCGAATCTCGATCATCGCTCCTGCCCCGGCTTTCGTGGCTGGAGTGCTGACGCTTCTGGGCAGACTTGCGACGATCCTTCGAGTTTTCGTCCGCCACGTGGCGGTGTTGGTCGGAGCCGCTTCCGGAATTGCGCCCTCGACGGTCGTTCTGGCCACTTGGATGCCGCCGCTTCTTTCCTGCGGGCCGCGTCGTGTAGTCGCCCTTGAACTTTCCGATGACCGGTACATCTTCCTTGGCGTACCCGATCCACGATTCAACATTTTCGATAAGATCGGAAAAGTGCAGGAACGCATCCTGCTTCTGTCCGATATCTACAAACGCGGCCTGGATACTCGGCATAATTCGCCGTATCCGCCCCAGGAAGATGTTTCCTATCGTGCGTTCGTGGTCTTGATTTTCGATAAACAGCTCTGAAAGCTCGCCGTTATCGACGATGGCAATGTGAGTCTGTTTTCCCTGGTTAACAATGATTTCTTTCGACATATACGATTGTCGTACAGGAAGAAATCGCCCAGAAGAAGTCCGTTTCGGGAGGATGATGTTTGATCGGTTGGGGGGCCAGTATCATAAATGGCTGCCAGGCTGAAAGAATCCTTGCCTGCAATAAAATCGCCCCAATAATTCCTCACCGACGGCGCTGAAGTCTGAGCGACCGTCCTGAAATACTTGGAAAAGTGAGTGTAGCAAATAGACGTTCCGACGACACCGAGTCTGGTGGTATCTAAGCGTCTGGGTAACTCCGTCCGGAATAACATTTCATTCGCGACGACAGTGTCCATCCACATTAAAAAGCGTTCAAGAACGCTTCCAAGGGTGTAAAGGATAGAAACGAGATTAACCGTTCCCTGGGTAGATGGCTGAAGCCGAGTGCCTTTCATCAACAAGAGATAAGCAGGAATAGCGGACGGGAGATTTTGCCGGTGCACCAAATTTTTCGGTCACCGGATTTCAAATTCGAATCTTTAAATCACCTGAGGGTACGAAATGATCCCGTATAAACCCCTACTTTGTCAGGTGTCCCCACGGTCGATTAAAAGTAAAATCGACCAAAAAGATCAGTCACTTAAATCCTTGTCATGAGCGAAAGCAATAGCAAACCTGAACCTCCTGCCACGGGAGCGGGTCTTGAGGGAGTGGTCGCTCTGAATACGGAGATTTGCGACATTGACGGTCAAAAGGGAAAGCTGGTGTACAGGGGGTATGAGATCGAGGACCTCGCTCGAAACTGCACGTTCGAAGAGGTCGCTTACCTGTTGTGGAACAAAGAATTACCGAATCGAGAGGAACTGTCACAGCTGAATCACGCCCTGGCAGCAGAGCGGATACTGCCTCCCATGGTTCACGATGTCCTGGCCATGACCCCAGAAGACGCCAATCCCATGGCGGTCTTGCGAACCACCTTGTCAGCCCTTTCACTGTTTGACTCGCAGTCCGACGAAATGTCACCAGCGGCCAACTATCAGAAAGCGATCCGCCTGACCGCTCGAATCCCGACCATATTGACCGCGTTCGACAGGAGGCGTCGAGGCCTGGAGCCCCTTCATCCGCTGAGGGACCGATCGACCGCGGCGAATTTCCTGTACATGCTTCATGGTGAAGAGCCGGGAGAAGCCGCCGAGCGCACTTTTGATGCGTGCCTGGTGCTCCACGCCGAGCATGGACTCAATGCATCCACCTTTGCGGCAAGGGTGATTGGAGCAACACTTTCAGACGTCTATTCGGCTATTTCTGGTGCGATTGGAGCGCTCAAGGGTCCTCTTCACGGTGGAGCCAACATCAAGGTCATGGAGATGCTTGCTGAAATCGATCGGTCGGGGTCGGATCCGGCACAGTGGGTTCTCGAGAAACTCCGAAACAAGGAGCGGATCATGGGATTCGGGCACAGGGTTTACAAGACGCTTGATCCGCGCGCCGCAATCCTACGAGAGATGACAGATGCCCTGTCGTCGGAGCGAGGCAGTCGCAAGTGGTACGACATGAGCATCGTCATCATGGAGACAGTCGAAAAGGAAAAGGGCCTGTATCCTAATGTCGATTTCTTTTCCGCCTCTGTGTATGGGACGCTGGAAATCCCAACAGATCTGTTCACCCCCATCTTCGCACTCTCGCGGATTACCGGGTGGACCGCGCATCTGCTCGAACAATGGATGGACAACAGGCTTATCCGCCCACGCGCAGCCTATTCGGGCCCGACGGGCAAGTCGACTGGCCGAGGCTGATTTAGCGACAGGACGCCCTCTGACGAGTCGCTTTCTCGGAATATTACACGCCGAACCGCTCCTTCTGGAGCGTGGAAAGTTGTTCGGACGTACCTTGCGTTCGGTCAGATTTTACCACCCAACTACCGATGGTGTTGATGACGAATTGGCCATGATGATAGATATATCAATCCGGTTCCTACCGCAGATATGAATACTCCCAGCGCCTTGCGCTCCCCCATCGGAAAAAAATTGCTCACTGGTCTGACCGGACTGGCCCTGGTTGGCTTCGTGTTGATGCACATGATCGGCAATCTGGCCATGTTCTCGGGCGATGCGGCGTATAACGAGTACTCCCACTTCCTGGTCAGCCTCGGGCCGTTACTCTGGGCTGTCGAGGCCGGCCTCGTTCTCTTTTTTGTTACTCACACCGTCGTCGGCGTGCAAATATGGCTCAGAAAACGGCGGGCCCGTCCTGTCGGGTATGACACCTACAAGAGTGCGGGTGCTCCCAGCCGTCAGTCGGTGAGCTCGCGGAGCATGATCGTGACGGGTGTCATCATTCTGGGTTTCCTCGTCTTCCACCTCTATTCGTTCAAGTATGGACCTGGAGGGCCCGGCAACGGCGACGAAGCTTATCTGACTTCTATTGGAGGGGAAGAAATGCGCGACCTTGCCCGACTGGTTCGCGAACGATTTACTGGCGCATTCTATACCTTCGGCTATACCTCGATCATGCTGCTTCTCATTCTGCATTTGCGCCACGGTGTATGGAGCGCGCTGCAATCTCTGGGAACTCTACGCCCGTCTTGGAGCCCGATTATATACACTCTTGGGGGGTTGGTTGGCCTGGGAATCGGACTCGGATTTATTGCTATGCCACTGGCCATTTATTTCGGAATCATTTGAAGAACCCTGTGATGCTTCCTCTTCCTCCATGCTCCCACCTTTGAAGCTTTAGATTCGTTCACCATGTCATCCTTCCTTGACTCCAAAATTCCTAAAGGACCTCTTCACAAAAAGTGGGACAACTACAAGAACTCGATCAATCTTGTAAATCCCGCCAACAAGCGGAAACACACGATCCTGGTCGTGGGCACCGGGTTGGCTGGCGGATCTGCGGCGGCAACCCTGGCAGAACTCGGCTACCAGGTCAAGAGCTTCTGCATACAGGACTCTCCCCGGCGGGCACACTCGATCGCGGCCCAGGGCGGCATCAACGCAGCCAAGAACTATCCCAACGACGGGGACACGGTTTGGCGTCTCTTTTATGACACGATCAAAGGGGGGGACTACCGATCGCGCGAGGCCAATGTCCACCGGCTGGCTCAAATCTCGAACAACATCATCGATCAATGTGTCGCGCAGGGCGTGCCATTTGCGCGAGAATATGGAGGTCTCCTGGACAACCGCTCGTTCGGTGGAGCCCAGGTTTCCAGAACTTTCTACGCGCGCGGACAGACCGGACAACAATTACTGTTGGGTGCCTATCAGGCCATGAGCCGGCAGATTGCGAAGGGGAGCATCGAAATGTTCTCCCGGCGGGAAATGCTCGAGTTGGTCAAAATAGATGGACGCGCCAGGGGCATCATCACCCGGAATCTAGTCACCGGTGAAATTGAGAGGCACGTGGGCGATGCAGTACTTCTGTGTACGGGTGGTTACGGAAACGTGTACTATCTCTCTACAAATGCCAAAAACTCAAACGTGACGGCCGCCTGGAGGTGTCACCGCGAGGGGGCGTATTTCGCCAATCCGTGCTTCACGCAGATTCACCCTACCTGTATTCCTGTTTCGGGCGATTATCAGTCCAAATTGACGCTGATGTCTGAGAGCCTTCGAAACGATGGCCGCGTCTGGGTGCCAAAGAAAATTGGCGACGCCAGAGACCCTCAAGACATCCCGGAAGACGAGCGGGATTACTACCTCGAACGCCGCTATCCAAGCTTCGGCAACCTGGTTCCCAGAGATGTAGCGTCAAGAAATGCTAAAATGGCATCTGACGAAGGCCGGGGTGTCGGCACTACCAAACTGGCCGTCTACCTTGACTTTTCGGACGCCATCAAACGCCTCGGACGTGAGGTCATTGAAGAGCGGTACGGAAATCTTTTTGAAATGTATGAACGGATCACGGCGGAGAATCCGTACGAGGTCCCCATGCGCATTTATCCGGCGGTCCATTACACGATGGGAGGGCTGTGGGTAGACTATGATTTACAGAGCACGGTACCTGGATTGTTCGTTCTAGGAGAGGCCAATTTTTCTGATCACGGCGCAAACCGGCTCGGAGCCTCGGCTCTCATGCAGGGCCTGGCCGATGGCTACTTCGTCATACCGTACACTTTGGGCAACTACATCGCAAGCACCAGATTTGGAGCCGCCACGACGGATGATCCATCCTTCGCCGGGGCAGAGGCTTCGGCAAAGGCGCGCATTGAAAAATTGCTTTCCGTCGAGGGCACCAAAACCGTGACCGAGTATCACCGAGAACTCGGAAAGATCATGTGGAATTTCGTCGGGATGTCGCGAAATGCGGAGGATTTGAAAAAGGCCATCGATGAAATCACGGCTCTCCGAGAGGATTTCTGGCAAAATGTTCTCGTAGCTGGTGAAAAAACGACGCTCAACAAGAACCTCGAATTTGCAGGCCGGGTCGCCGACTTCCTGGAACTGGGAGAGTTGATGGCCCGCGATGCACTGGATCGGGAAGAATCATGCGGGGGACATTTTCGCGAAGAACATCAGTCTACAGAGGGCGAAGCGGAAAGAAATGACGATGATTTTACCTACGTCTCGGCCTGGGAGCATCTCGATTCCGGCCACGAATTGCACAAAGATGACCTGACATTCGAGTACGTGGAATTGACCACCAGGAGCTACAAATAATAACCGCGGCGCCTACTATGGACGGGCGTCTTTTCCGTGAGATATGGCAGAAAGCATGAACATCAAACTGAAAGTGTGGCGTCAGGCAGGGCCGACCGAACCCGGAAGATTTGAGGTCTATTCTGTCCCGGACGTCAATCCCCACATGTCCTTTCTCGAGGTTCTTGACGTACTGAACGAGCAGCTCATTAAAGACGGTGGAGATCCCATAGAATTTGATAACGATTGTCGGGAGGGAATTTGCGGGTCCTGCGGGGTCGTAATAGATGGAATCGCTCACGGGTCTCAAAGACGGACTGCCTGCTGTCAGCTCCACATGCGTCACTACAATGACGGCGACATGATCGTGATCGAACCGTGGAGGGCAGGCGCCTTCCCTATAATCAAAGACCTCGTTGTCGACCGCTCGTCTCTTGATCGAATCATTTCAGCTGGCGGATTTATCTCTGCGAAAGCAGGCTCCGCTCAGGACGCGAACAGTCTTCCGATCCCGAAGACGAGTGCAGACCTGGCAATGGATTATGCGTCCTGTATTGGATGTGGAGCATGTGTTGCCGCCTGTCCGAATGCCTCGGCATCATTATTCACGGCTGCCAAAATTTCCCACCTTGCGATGCTGCCCCAGGGTGAAGTAGAGGGTGCCTCGCGCGTGATGTCCATGGTCGATCAGATGCGAGATGAAGGATTTGGAGACTGCTCCAATCATGCAGAGTGCGAGGCGGTTTGTCCCAAAGGGATCTCGGTTTCGTCCATCACGATGATGCGACGGGAATACGTGAAGGCTCTTCTGGACCAAGTCTGACCATCGGGAGGCCATCAGGAGACTATCGTGAGGCCTCAGACACTCATTTGAAGGGCTTCAACAACCGATTCAAAGAGAGGGGCGCCATCTGCTCGTCCAAGGAGGACCTCAGAACACCGTTCTGGGTGGGGCATCATTCCCAGTACATTGCCACCTTCGTTCAGCAATCCGGCGATTCCGGCCGAAGAGCCGTTTGGATTGGCTTCGTCGGTGACATGCCCCGATTCATCACAGTAGCGAAATGCGACCCGTCCCTCGTTCTCAATGCGATCGAGCACTTCGTCTGACGCAAAGTAATTTCCCTCGCCGTGCGCGATGGGCATCCGTAGGACCGCTCCTTGCTGCAAGCCTCCCGTGAATGGGCTGGCTGTATTTTCTGTCCTCAGGAATACGTTCTTGCAGACGAACCGAAGGGATTCATTGCGCATCAGTGCCCCGGGTAAAAGGCCTGATTCGCAGAGGATCTGAAAGCCATTACAAATTCCGAGAACCAGGCCACCACCGCTGGCAAATCGTACAACATCCTTCATGATGGGAGAAAATCTCGCAATGGCTCCGCTACGCAGATAATCGCCGTATGAGAAGCCTCCTGGCACGATGATCATGTCGACGTCGCCGATACTCGTTTCCTTGTGCCATATGAATCTCGCATCCTGGCCAAGAACATGCTTGACAACGTGATAGGCATCGTGATCGCAATTAGATCCAGGAAATACAATAATTCCGAAGCGAACTGACATGGATCTTATTTGAGAAGTGTGGATGCTGGGGCTCACCTGGGCGCTTTCAAATATACCTCAATCGGTTGTGCTTTAGCCATCACACAGAGCGTGTGTTTGTTGATTCATCGTGAGTTTGTCGGCGCCCAGAATTCAACTCCAGAATCCAACTCCAGAATCCGACCCCAGAATTCATGCAAAAGAACTGACCGGATGGCACAACAACATCGTATTCTTGGCCGTTATATCTTTCCGGGCCCGAAATTGCTCAGAGAAGACAAATATGATCCCCAAAGAGTTATTCAAAAAGATCAAGCAGATCGAAATCCGAACGAAGGGTTTGGTGAGCAACATCTTTGGGGGTGAATACCATACTGCGTTCAAAGGCACTGGAATGGAATTCGCCGAGGTTCGGCCCTACCAGTTTGGTGACGATATCCGAAATATCGATTGGAATGTGTCGGCGAGGTACCCGGATACGTTCGTCAAAATCTTCGAAGAAGAGCGAGAGCAGACGGTCATCTTAGCCGTCGATGTATCGGGTTCGGAAAATTTTGCTTCGAGCGGCATGTTCAAAAAGGAGATTGCGGCCGAAATCTGTGCGGTCGTGGCGTTCAGTGCCATCCAGAATAACGACAAGGTCGGTCTGCTGCTGTTCTCTGACCAGGTCGAGTTGTTTGTACCGCCGAAAAAGGGACGCAAACATGTACTCCGACTGATCAGGGATCTTTTCGCGCATGAGCAGCAGTCTACCGGAACTGACTTGACGACCGCTTTGAACCATCTGGTTCACGTGCTGCATCGGCGATCCATCGTCATGGTCCTCAGCGATTTTATGGATGACCATTTCGAGTCGGCACTCCGAGCGGTCGCACGGCGTCACGACACGATTGCGGTACACATGATCGATCCGGTCGAAGTCGCGCTACCAGAGGTTGGCCTTTTGGAGGTGACCGACGCAGAATCGGGAGCCCAGGTATTGATAGACACTTCGAGTGAGCGAATACGCGACCTGTACGAGGAGGAGGCGGCCGCCAGACATCGATCGATCGACATGATTTTTCGCAAATTGAAGGTCGACAAGATTCCCATTCTAACGGACGAGAGTTACGTGGAGCCACTGATCCGATTTTTCCGGCACCGCAACCGATTCGCGAACTAAGGCCCTAATGATCCGACCCTTCCGACATATTCTGTGGCTGATCGTGCTGATGATGGCTCGACCTGCATCGGCACAGCAGTACGAAAGCTATGTTTCGACGGATTCTGTGACCATTGGCGATCGGTTTGCACTCACGCTCATCGTCGGTCATGACGGCTCGCGTAGCGCCGTCTTTCCACACGAAATGCTGCCCGATTCTTTGGGGCTGGAGCCGGTTTTCGGCCTTGGCGACTTCGAAATAGTCCGGACGATCAGCCAGGGAGGCAGAGCCTACGATCTTGGTGGACGAATCGATTCGGTGGTTTATGAAGCCACGACATTCGCGCTTGATACGGCGCGCGTCGCCGGCATTCCCATCGGGTTGGCGACCGGGGCAGACACGCTCATGGGATTTGCACCACCTCTCTTCCTACAGATCGGATCGTTGGTACCCCAGGAGGCCGAGGAAATCAAGGATCTCGCAGACCTGGCACAATTTGACCGATCGTTGTGGCCATGGATTGCAGGCATCCTGGCTCTACTGGCCGTGATATACGGCCTCTGGTGGTGGCGAAGACATGGACTGGAGGAATCGGGCGAAGAATCGACTGCCGTGGAGCCAACAATTCCGCCGTACGAGGAGGCGCTCGAGCGACTCGCAGCCCTTCAGTCGATGGACCTGTCGGACGCGGAGAACATCAAGCCCTTTTATGTAGAACTCACGGCCATTCTACGCACATACGTTGGACGTAGAGCCCATCTGCCGGCTCTCGAGTCTACCACGCGCGAACTACTTTTGCGCCTGCGCGCTTCGCTGGCTGGAGGCGTGCTTTCCGATGATGTGGTCACCGAAATCGACCATGTGCTCACACACGCTGACCTTGTAAAATTCGCAGATCTACGACCCATACTGGAGCAGACCCGTGCAATGGTCGCTGAAACCAAAGAGGCCATTGAAGGGAGTGAGTCAGCGTACCGCCAGGAAGATGAGCGAATGGAACAGGAACGACAGGCATTCCTCGAACAGCAACAGTTTGCTCCTTCAGAAATTGAATCGGAAACCGAAACGGCAACGGACTCTGTGGAGGAGGAAGTATAAATGTCTTTTTCTCAGCCGTTGTGGCTCATTTTATTGGTACTCGTTCCACTCGTCGGTTGGAGATCCTGGCACGCGACCCGCACCCGGGCCGGCATGAGATTCAGTTCAATATCAGCCGTGACTGCCGCTGGTGCTTCCCTGAAAACACGACTTCATTTTCTACCCGCGGTTTTCAGGGTTGCCGGCCTCACCCTGGCCATCCTGGCCATGGCTCGGCCTCAAGACCGGAATGTCGTCCGCGAACGATTTGCGGAAGGCGTTGATATAATGATGGTGCTCGATACCTCGACATCGATGCGTGCCGAAGACTTTACACCGAACAGATTTGAAGCCGCGAAGGTTGTCGGGTCCGAGTTTATCAGTGGCAGAACCTCTGACCGAGTCGGTCTCATCGTATTCGCGGCCGCAGCCTACACCCAGGCTCCGTTGACCCTCGACTACGACTTCCTCCTGGAGATGCTGAGAGAAGTCGAAGTCGGTGTTATCGAAGACGGCACGGCCATAGGAACTGCCCTTGCCATGGCTGTAAATCGACTGAAGGACACTGAGGCCAAGAGCAAGGTTATCATTCTTCTGACGGACGGTCAGAATAATCGGGGTGAACTGAGTCCGGAAACTGCGGCGGAAATTGCCCGAACGCTGGGAGTACGGATTTATGCCATCGGTGTCGGCCAGCACGGGGAAGCTCCGTTTGTGGTCGACCATCCGTTTGCCGGACGTCAACGTCGCATGGTCCCGGTCGAGATTGACGAGGAAATGTTGCAGGCCGTCGCTGACATGACCGGGGGAGAATACTTCAGAGCAACCAGCAATGGGGCGCTGAGAGAGATCTACGATCAAATTGGTGAACTCGAAAAGACCAAAATTGAGGAGCGTATGTACGTCGACTACGAGGAGAAGTACGCTTCTCTTCTCCTTCCCGGGTTGATGCTCCTTTTTTTCGAAATACTGCTTTCAACCACCCTGTTCAGACGATTTCCCTGATGGATTGGCTTAACCTACAATATGCCTGGACGCTTGTCGCTCCCGCCCTTGCCGTCTTGCTGTTCGTGATGGCAGCCGTGAGGCGTCACCAGTTGGGAGAGCGCTTTGGCGATGTGAAGATCATCGCCCGACTCGCTGAATCGGTGAGCAGGAGGAGGCGTCGGTGGAAAGCAGCGCTCACGTGTGCAGGAATTCTTCTGCTCGCCGTCGCTCTCATTGGGCCCCGGTTTGGGACTCGTCTGCGGGAAGTCAAGCGCGAGGGAATTGATCTTGTTGTGGCTCTGGACGTGTCAGCTTCCATGATGGCGGAAGATGTGGCTCCGAATCGATTGGAACGATCGAAGAATGAAATCAAGGGGCTTCTGGATCAGATGAGAGGTGATCGGATCAGCCTGGTCACCTTTGCCGGGGACGCGTTCATTCAGTGCCCGTTGACAACGGATTATGGCGCTCTACGCCTGTTCCTGGATGTGGCGGATCCCTCGCTAATTCCAACTCCTGGTACCGATTTTGGGGCCGCTTTGAAAATGGCGATGCAGGCATTCGAGGCTCCTACGGGGGACCCAGATACGGAAAATCGTACCCGGGCTGTTCTCTTCGTTTCGGATGGCGAAAATCACGTGGCCGATCTGGAGTCCATCATCGATACGGCACGTGAGGCCGGAATAATTCTCTACGCCGCGGGTGTCGGTGAGACCCAGGGTTCGCCCATCCCGATTTATCGAAATGGTCGAAGGGTCGATTACAAGAAGGATCGCACTGGAAGTGTGGTTACGACCAGGTTGGAAGAAGACGCGTTACAGGAACTGGCCAGGGATGGCAGCTATTTTCGAATCGCAAGAACATCCAGCTCTCTGTCCCAGATAACGGCCGCTTTGGATCAACTCGACAAGACCGCCTTTGGTCAGGACGAGTTCGAGGAATACCAGGAAAGATATCAGTGGCCGCTTCTCCTGGGCTTGATCATGCTCCTCGGAGAATGGTTCATACCTGAACGCAGAAAGCAACGAGCAGCCGATTCAGGCGTAGACCTGTTCCATCAATCCACAGGCAGTTGATCTCTTGATACTCATTTTCAGCATATTGATTGCGACTTTTCAGGTCGGCGGCCCCGGGGACGCGAAGAAAAATGGCAGAAAGGGGAATGCTCAATACACGCAAGAGCAGTATTCTGAAGCCATCACGTCTTATCAGAACGGTGTCCAATCGGTCCAGGAGGAAGGCCCTGGTGCGGTTCATTCAGGCCTGTTGAACAATCTTGGCGCAGCACTTTTCCGTAGCGGAGACTCGGAACAGGCTGAAATCGCGTTTTCGAGTGCGGCAAGAATGGCCAATACCCCAGCAGATCTTGTCCGCGCCAGTTATAACGCCGGAAACGCGGCATTTACGGCTCAGGAGCTGGAAACGGCGCTGGAAAACTATCGTCGAGCACTTCTGAACGACCCATCCAATCCCGATGCGAAATTCAATTATGAGTTCGTGAAGAGACAGCTCGATCAGCAGGAGCAGAATGGTGAGGGTGGGGACCAAAGTGAGGAACAGAATGAGGATCAAGAGGGAGAAAACCAGGAAAATCAAGAAAATCAGGACCAGCAGCAGGACGAGCAGGATTCCGATAACCAGAATCAACAAAACCAGGATCAGAATCAGCAACAGGAGCCCCAAGAACGGGAAGACCCAACCAAATTGAGTGAAGAGGAGGCGCAGCGAATTTTACAAGCACTCGAGAATGATGAACAACAGCTCCTCAGACAGGTCCAGAAGATGAAAACCAGGCCGCGGCGCGTCGAAAAAGATTGGTGATGCAACTATCTGTCCGGCGCATCTCCATTTTGCTGACGATGTGCTTACTTGCGATTGCAGGAGGCGAGAAGCTGAACGCCCAGACGATTCGCGTCCAGGCATCCGTCAGTTCGAACACTGTGGGTACCGAGGACGCTGTGTCCTATACACTCCTGGTACAGGGATCCGATGGCTCGAATATCCTGGTCCCGACCGCCCCCGGTGCCGACGGAATGACGCTGCTGCAATCGGTCCCCGGTACGCAGCGAAGCGTCTCCATCACCAATGGTCAGATGTCTCAGAGCTTCTCTTTTACCTGGACGTTTCGGCCCACCAGAGAGGGTGCCACCAGAATCGGAGCGACGACCGTGAACGTTGGGGGTACAGACTATCACTCCCAGCCCATAGAACTGAGGGTCGTACCGCAGTCGCAAATTCCGGCCCGTCGACCAACGGGCAACCCTTTCAGTCGCCTGTTTAGTTCTCCAATCAACACACCGCAACCGCAGCCGACGGAGCTTAACGAGAACGACATCTTTATCCGGGCTATCCCTACTTCTCGTACTGCGTTTCAAAACGAGCAGATCATTGTCGAGTACAGACTTTACTTCAAAGAAGGCATTCAGCTGAGGCAGAGCCGACTGACCGACAGTTGGGATGCTGAAGGCTTCTGGAGGGAAGAATTGGACGTTGAGACGAGACCGATTCCGAGGATTGCCATCGAGAATGGCCTGCGTTACAACATGATTGTACTAAAACGGGCTGCGGTATTTCCGACGCGGGCTGGCGCCATGAGTATCGACCCGCTGAAGATCGAAAGCGAGGCATTGCTTCCGTTCGCATCTCGCGACCCGTTTCAATCTCTGTTCTCGCTTCGGACGCGGTTCACCCCTGTTCAGCTGGCTTCTTCGACGGTGAATGTTGAAGCGCGCCCGCTTCCAGCGGGCGCGCCAGCAAGTTTCAACGGCGCCGTCGGATCGTACACCATGACGGTTGTGCCGGATCGTACACAGCTGGAAGTCGGTGAGTCCATTCAACTTACCGTCACTGTCTCCGGCCGGGGCAATCTTGCGACGTTGGATGCACCAGTGCTGGATATTCCCGCCGCGTTCGAGTTATATGATCCCCAGGTAACAACGACGCTGGATCGATCAGGCTCTCGGCTTTCAGGTAGGAAGACCTTTCAGTACGTGCTCATCCCCCGCTCCAACGGAACGTTCGAGATTCCAGCAGTCGAATTCACTTTTTTTGATCCGTCCGGCCCGCGCTTTCGAACAAGATCCTCCTCTGGAGTCACGATCACGGTAACGGGGACGGCGAGCACCCCCGACATAGTTGTGGCGACCACCAATGGAATGCCCGTCAATGATTTCGCCCCACTCTTTGTGGCTTCCTCGAATTGGAAGCGCGTCGAGACGCACCCCTTGCACAATCGCCTCTGGCCCTATTTGATGGTCCTCCTGCCCCTTCTGATGCTGGGGGGTGCTGTCATGTACCAGCGCCGCAGAGACAGGTATGATAGAGATGTCACATGGGCGCGCGGTCGACGGGCACACCCGTTGAGCAGAAAAAATCTGAAAAGGGCAATGGTGTTGCTGAAAAGCGGCGATACGACCGGATACTTCGAAGAGCTGGAACGAGCAGTGCTCGGATTTATCGGAAATCGTTTGAATGTGGCCGAGCGCGGACAGACTCGTGAACAATTGGGTCAGGTTCTGTTGGCTGCAGGAGTTGACCAATCGCTTCGTACCCGATTAAGAGTCCTTCTCGACACCTGTGACCAGGGCCGGTTTGCTCCGGCTTCCATCTCTCCGGAAAACAAGGAAGAAGCGTTCGATGAAGCGTCGGCAATCATTCCTGACATCGATGAACAGGTGTCTGAATGAGGATCTTTCTACTCACACTATTTCTCGCCGCGAGCCTTTCGACCCCGACTCCGACCGCTGCTCAGGACAGTGAGATCTTGGGTTTCTTCGACGCTGGAACGGCATTGTTGGTTGATGGTCAGTTTTCCGGGGCGTTGGAGCAGTTTCAACATGCGGAGAGACTGGGGTGGGGTTCTACCGAACTCTACTTCAACATTGGACTTGCCTACCACAGGCTCGACAATCTCGGCCAATCCATCCGTTACCTGGAACGGGCCAGAGTTCTTTCACCACAGGATCCAAAGGTAAACCACTCTTTGAATTTGGCGAAAAGCCGGCGAGTCGACAACTTCTCAGAACTTCCCAAACCATTCTGGCGCCGAGCACACTCATGGATCGCACGTGTCATCCCTATCGATGTGTCCTTCTGGACCGGTTTTGTAGCGTATGCGATCCTGATTGCTCTGCTGTTGGCCAGAATCATCCTGAGGCTTGACGGGTCGTGGTGGCGACGCGGCAGATTTGCTGCCGGGATGGTGGGAATGGCGCTGCTCGTTTATGCCTTTGCGACTTCAGCCTGGCCGCCTCAGGATCAAAAAGCAGTTGTATTGGCCAGTGAGGTAGCGTTGCTCGAACAGGCAGATGCTCAGTCGAACGAGGTAATTCGAGTGCATGAGGGGGTTGTCGTAATCATGCGCACTGAAGCGTCTGACTTCACCTTTGTCCAAATCCCAAATGGAGGACGTGGCTGGGTGCCGTCATCCGTACTCGGGACTATCTGAGTTCTGCGGGCCGGGTGGTGGGTTGCGTAGACCGCCTCGCTTCGATTCCGTATCTTCGATTTCCTCGACAATCATCGCACTTCTGTATCCACCGTGGAACCTCACGTACTGACACGATCACGACGAACCGGCTGGATTGAGGTCGTCTGCGGTTCCATGTTCAGTGGCAAAACCGAGGAATTAATCCGCAGGATGAAGCGCGCCCGGATCGCAAAACAGCGGGCTGAAATCTTCAAACCAGCCCTTGATACCCGGTTCGGAGAGGTAGAGGTCGTCTCTCATGACGAATCCACCTTACGATCGACCCCCGTAGCCACCGCGTCTCAAATACTACTCCTGGCAGCGGACGCCGATGTCGTAGGAATTGATGAGGGTCAGTTTTTCGATTCCGATCTCGTAGGAGTCTGTCAGGAACTCGCGACGATGGGAAAGAGGGTGATTGTCGCAGGACTCGACCAGGACTATCTGGGACAGCCGTTCGAGCCGATACCCCAGATCATGGCCATCGCCGAATATGTGACCAAGCTGCATGCCATATGCGTCGTTTGCGGCAGTCCTGCCAATCACTCGCAGCGACTGGTCTCGGGAGGCCCCAGGGTACTGATTGGAGCTATCGAATCGTACGAACCTCGGTGTCGAGATTGTTTCGATCTGAGTCTCTCCGCCGGTACCGATCCTGTCGATCAGCCAGACGAGTCTTCCGAGAGCGGACCTGCGAAAGCTGAAGAAGAGAACCGCGCCGCGAAACTCCGGTCAGAAAAATCGTCCTAGGCTTCAACCCCGACTTCTTCTTTTTCAGAAACGTTAGCCTCAGCTGCTACCGCTGACGCGGCTCCTGCGGAGGGCTCGACTTTCAGCAATTCTACTTTTTTTTCTTCGGCGGAGGCGCGTGAACGGTAGAGCAATTCATCGAGCGAAAACAGCACGGCTCCCATCCCCGCAAACACGATCAGAGCCGGCAGGGGCTGCCAGATTACGAGACCACCAATTGCGCCAAGCGCTCCACCGAGATATTTGATATAGTTGAGCTGCTCGTTGCTGGAGTTCTTTATCAGGTCCTCCAGCCGACTCTCATCGTACTCCATCATGTTGCTCATGACCATGTTGTACACGTCGAGATTCTCGACGAATCCAAGTACAATTCGAGTGGCAAATTCTTCTATGTCTTCGGCGCGGGCCTCGATTTTTTCGGGAATCTTGTCGAGCAACTGGTCCATTTCGTCCAGCACGCCATCGAGCTGTCCCGGAATTCCGTGGATCGCCTTGTCGATACGTGCCTTGAAATCGTCTTCATTCAGGTAGCGATACGCCTTCAACGCCATTCCCCCCACGCCTTCGCCTACATATGATTCGATCTTTTCGACCACATATTCGACGATTCTTTGTCGTACCTGATCGGAGGTGAGAACGGTCTCGACATAGTCAGCCGTCATCTTTTTCAGGTCCGAACGAAATTCCTGGTCTTCAAGCACTCCCCGGGTGACCGACATCGCCAATTCGCGGTACTTGGGGATGACATCGTTGTCCTTGATTTTCTGCTTGATGATCTCCTCATTGATGAGCTCCTCGCTCACCGCCGTCGCCAGTCGGTAAATGACGCGCTCTCTCTGGGCAGGAATCAACCCCTGGCCAAAAACAGGACGAGCTTGGCGCGGATTGAACAACATGGTGATGGCAACCCAATTGGTTAGAAATCCAATCAATCCGCTCACCGCAACAATCCGCATCAGTCCTTCGAGGACGAACACGCGAGAGAAGAGTGTCGTCTGCATTCCCGGAAAGTCCCACATGAACGAAGCTCCAAAAAGCAGAAGGAGTGCCCAGGGAATGATCTGCAGCAGAGGAAGCAGGTTGCTGTGTGACCCAGACATCGTGGGTATTTGCTTCTCGACATCACCTCTGGAAGGAGAGGAGGGCAGGTGTCTGCGGATGTACTTAGCTACCAGTTTCCGAAAGTCCGCCGCTCGAGCACGAGTAACATTTTTGGCCTCTGTCACCGTGACGCCCGATGATTTCACCTTCGAGACAGGGGCACCCGAGTCGACTCCTTCCGTGAACCCATCGCCTTTTTCCGACGGGCTACTCGATTCTACTTTTGCTCCTTCGTCTTCCACAGATCAACACTATTGGGTGATAAGATGGGTGATTCCTTCCTCCTGCCAGGGCGCTACTCGGACGTAGAAAACCCCAATCGGGTTGCATCCGCCTGCATTCCGGCAATCACATTCGCGATGTGCTGGGGCAGTTCAATCCCGAGATCTTCGGCTCCATTCCGAATATCATCCCGACTGACAGCGGCCGCAAACGCCTTGTCCTTGAGCTTCTTCGTGACCGATTTCGGCTTCATTCCCTCGAGACCAGTAGGCCTCACATAACCTACAGCCGTGATAAAGCCCGCGAGTTCGTCAACTGCAAAAAGTGTCTTTGCCATCAGCGACGTCCGCTCAACTCCCGTGTGATTTCCGTGTCCGAGGATGGCCTCGCAGATATCTTCTGGATATCCGAGCTCTCGAAGCACGGTGACCCCGACATATGGATGCTCATCCATCGTCTGATGTTTTTCGTAGTCCATATCATGCAGAAGCCCAGTAACACGCCATTTCAGTGTGTCTGCGTCATACTTTTTGGCGTAAAACGCCATCGCTGCCTCCACCGCGTACGCGTGTCGACGCAGACTGTCTGATTCGGTCCACTCGTGAAAAAGCTCCAGCGCTTCGGCATATGACTGCATATTGGAATCTCTTAAAAAAGATCGACCAGCTTCATCTCCTTGAGATATTTGGCCGGATTGTTTTGAAAATCTGTCATGAGATTGTTGAGACCCGTCAACGTTGAGTCCAGTTTGTTGTACAAGCTGGCGTCATTGATCAGCAAGCCCAACGTACCCTCACCGTCATTCAGCTTGCGAAGAAGAATACTCAGTTGGTCGTTGGTTTCGGCCAGGCTCTCAATTTCCACGTTCAGGTGATCCAACGTTTCGCTGACTCCTGTCAAGAGCTCTGATACGGCTGCTCCATCCTCTCCCACGGCCGTACTGATCCCGGCCGTCACTGACTCAACGTTCCCGAGAATTCGACCCAGGCGATCCCGTTCAGACTGTAGCAGATCTTCCAGCTCCGAAACACTCGTCAGCATGGCGTTGAGTGTCTTCCTGAAATCAGACTCAGGCTGGGATAACAAGTCTCCCGTCTCATCCAGAACAGTTTCGAGTCCAGCGAGCACCTTGTCCACTTGATCTACGATCTCCGGCGCCCGGGCGCTCAGGCTCGCGAACAAATCTTCCGCCGCGCGGCCGTCTACCATTCCACCTTCTTCGATGATGGGCGCTGCGGGATCACCCAGAAATACGTCCAGGCGTACGACTCCGAGGGCATCGAATCCAGCGACCGATGCAGTGGCACCCTGCGTGATCTGAATCTCACGGTTTACATGGAAGTGAACTCTCACACGCCCCGTTTCCGAATCGATAAAGACCGCATTGACCGAGCCGACCGTAACCCCGCGAACCCGTACAATATTACCGGCGATAAGACCCCCTGCATCATCGAATTCCGTCACCAGATCATACGTGGAGGTGAACAGAGGGAGATCTTCGAAGTACCGCACCCCGAAAATGAAAACGACGGCCGCCACGATGATGGTCAGCCCGACTTTGATTTCGTTGGAGAATTTCACGTCTTGGAGGATGTTGATTCGCGGGTGGTATTCATTCGTCAGACACCAATTTTATACTCGTTCGCCTTTACAAAATCGTTGAGCACGGTGTCGGTGCTCGCGTGTAAATCGTCAATGCTTCCGGTCCAGTGCATTCGCCCCTCAAAAATAAAAGCAGCTCGGTCGGCGATACTCAACACGGAATGCATGTCGTGAGTTATAACGATGCTGGTGACGTTGAGCTGATCGGCCAGCCCTTTGATCAGAAGGTCGATCGTGTTGGATGTTTCGGGATCGAGCCCACTTGTGGGTTCGTCATACAGAATGTAACGAGGCTTGAGAGCCACCGCTCTGGCCAGAGCGACACGCTTTTGCATCCCGCCGGAGAGCTCCGCGGGCATCTTGGAGCCAACGTCCGAAAGCTCGACCACGTGCAGACACTCATGCACCACTTTTTCAATTTCTGTCTCCGCCATCTCGGTAAACGTTCGCAGTGGAAAAGCCACGTTGTCAAACGTATTCATCGAATCGAAGAGAGCGCCCCCCTGAAAAAGGACTCCAAAACTTTGTCGGACCCGACGAAGCTCAGTGTAGGAAATCGCATTGATGTCGATGCCGTCAACCGTTACGTGTCCCGAGTCGGGTTGAAGCAATCCGATGATGTGTTTCATCAGTACACTCTTGCCTGAACCAGATCTTCCAATGATCGCCAGGGTTTCGCCTTCATAGATATCGAGCGAAACATCGTTCAGGACCAGCTTGTCGTCGAAGCTCTTGTCGATATTTTTAATACTGATCATATCAGAGAAGGGTAGCCGCTAGAATCAAATCTGCGATCAGTAGAAACACGCAGCTGGCAACAGCAGCCTGCGTTGTGGCTCGTCCCACACCTTCTGCTCCTCCTTGCGTGAAGTAGCCCTTAAAGCATGAAATGGAGGTGATTATGAATCCGAACACCAGTGACTTGATCAGGCCAAATACTGGATCAAATGGTTGAAAAAATTCGCGGGCGCCGTCCATGAACTCTCCTATCGGCACAAATCCACCGTAATGACCCACGAGCATGCCTCCTCCGATGCCCACAAAACAAGCGGCTACATAGAGGACAGGAAACATGACCACTCCAGCGATGACCCTGGGTAAAATGAGATAGCCGATCGAATTGAGACCCATCGCCTCAAGAGCATCGATTTGTTTTGTCACGCGCATGGTACCAAGTTCAGCCGCAATGCGTGCCCCGACACGGCCAGCCAAAATGAATCCGGTGACGACCGCTCCCAGCTCGAGAATCATCGAAGGCACCACGATGGAGCCGATGATGGTTTTAGGAATTAGAGGAGATACCAGTTGGTACGAGGTCTGGACGGTGGTTACTGCACCGGAAAAAGCCGCGGCGAGCATCACAATCGGCATCGATTCGATTCCGATGTGTACCATTTGCCGCCACAGATTGTCTCGATACGTGCTGAATTCCGGAAGCGCACCAAACGCGTGGAACAGCAACTTACTGTATCGTCCCAGGGCCCCCACGGGGACCATCATCATTTGAGTGGTGTAGTGCAGCAAGGAGTGGTAGAGGAGGGTTTGCTCCCTTCCATTTACGACGGTTTACGAGAGATTGTCGGTTTCATCTTCGGCAGTTGCGTCAAAGTACGTTCTCTCAATCAATTGGTGCCGTTGAAGGTCATTTTGTCACAGTGTTTTCATGGCTGGCAGGTAGGTACGTATTAAGCCGATCCGTGTCACACAGTTGTCACATGTCCCCTCTATATTTCGGCTGATGGCTAAAGTGAAGTCCATATTTTTCTGCCAGGATTGCGGGAATGATTCTCCTCGTTGGATGGGTCAGTGTTCCGCCTGTGGCGCGTGGAACACGATGGTGGAAGAGAGAACGACGTCTTCGCGACATCGCCTCGGTTCATCTAACGTTGGATCTTCTAGCAAAGGCTCTCTTCGTAGAGGAAATGGCTTTTCTGTAGAGCCCCTGAGGCTGAACGAGATTGAAAGTGGCTCAGAGACTCGCCTGAAAACAGGAAACGTCGAGATGGATCGGGTTCTCGGAGGCGGCATCGTGAAGGGCTCGGCCGTCCTGGTCGCCGGAGATCCTGGCATCGGCAAGAGTACGCTGATGACAGAGTTGGCGAGCCTTATCAAGGATCAGAAAATCCTGTATGTGACTGGAGAGGAATCACCTTCTCAGGTTAAAATGCGGGTAGAGCGGATGGGGATTGAATCTAATGACTTTCTACTGCTGGCAGAGACCGATGTGGAATCAATTATTCGCTGCGTTCAGGACGAAGAACCCGCTTTGTTGATCGTTGACTCTATTCAGACCGTTTTCAGATCTGATCTTGAAAGTGCGCCGGGCTCCGTGGCGCAGGTGCGTGAAAGCGCTGCAGCGCTGATTCAGATGGCCAAATCGACTGGAACGTCCACATTCATTGTGGGTCACGTCACAAAGTCAGGCACCATCGCCGGCCCCCGAGTTCTCGAGCACATGGTTGACACAGTCCTGTACCTGGAGGGGGATCAGCATCACGTTTATCGGATCCTGCGGGCAGTGAAGAATAGATTCGGCTCGACCAACGAGATCGGAGTGTTCGAGATGAGAACCATGGGGCTCGTCCCCGTCGAAAATCCGAGCGAACTATTTTTGTCAGATCGAAATATGCTCTCTCCGGGTTCGGTCGTCGCGTGCTCGATGGAAGGATCGCGGCCCATGCTTGCGGAAATACAGGCACTCGTGACCACGACGTCCTACAGCAATCCACAGCGTACCACAACTGGATTTGATGCGAGACGACTCCAGATGTTATTGGCAGTCCTTGAGAAACGCCTTGGGCTCCCCCTCTCGGAATGCGACGTATTTATCAATGTAACTGGAGGGCTGAGACTCACTGAACCGGCAGCTGATCTCGCGATTGCTGCGGCCGTCACTTCCTCCTATCGGGAAATCCCTCTCCCCTCGCAGGCCATGATTACGGGAGAAATTGGTTTGGGGGGTGAAATTCGGGCCGTTTCTCAACTGGAAACTCGGCTGGGTGAAACGTCTCGTCTGGGATTCACCCAAGCTTTTGTACCGAAACGTGGATTGAATCCAGAAACGGCCCCCAAAAAGCTTGAATGTGTTGGGCTCAGCACCCTCGATGATCTCGTAGATCTGTTATTCTGAGATCGCAGAGAATGGCTTGGGCCTAGTCGCGCGTCAGTACGTCAACTTCGCCATCTGATCTGCCCACCAGCACAGTGGTCGCCAGGCCCAGAAACAAGCCGTGATCGACAACACCCGGGGTCATCAATAACCGCCGATTCACATGCTCGGGATCAGTGATTTCTTTGAACGTGGCGTCGATAATCCACATGCCCTGATCAGAGACGACCGGACCGTCCTTTTTCAGCCCCATCCGGATCTCCGAATCGGCGCCGAGCGAGGACAGAACCTGCATCACCGGAACAGCGGCCATCGGAACCACTTCCACAGGAAGGGGCATACGGGTGCCCAACTTGTCCACCATCTTGCTTTCATCGACCAGCACAATGAACTTCGCGGCCTGCGCGGCCACAATTTTCTCGCGCGTTTGCGCGGCGCCACGGCCTTTGATCAGATTGGAATCGGGATCTACTTCATCCGCCCCATCAAAGGCCAAATCGAGCCGTGGTGATTCGTCGAGTGTGGTCAGCCGGATGCCGTGCTCACGCGCGAGACGCTCTGCGGAGAAGGAGGTCGCTACACCACTGATTTCGAGTCCTTCGTCTCGAACACGAAATCCCAGCTCTTCAATGGCCAGTGCAGCCGTAGATCCGGTTCCAATCCCGAGCTTCATTCCAGACTCAATCATGGATGCGACGTGTTTACCCACGGCGCGTTTCGCGGCCTTTTGTAATTCGGACATGCGTGACCCGATTGTGGTGCTACGGCTGTTTCAATCGACGTAATCTACGTCGCCCCGTTCGAACCTTCCTGTCCTCAGGGAAAGCCTCGCCAAGATTGCCCAGATTACTCGTAACGGAGAGATTCGATCGGGTTCAGGCGTGCGGCTTTAAACGCAGGATATCCACCGAATAGCAGGGCGATCCCGGTAACCATGATCACAGAGATAATGGCCCAATTGACTGGAAACGCTGCAGATATACCGAAGTAGAGCGCCAGACCATTCCCAACGAGGGCACCCAGCATGATGCCGACAAAACCGCCAAGCTGGCAGAGGAAAAACGCCTCGAACAAAAACTGCCTGAGAATATCTTTTCGTCGAGCGCCAATAGACTTCCGAATACCGATCTCTCTGGTTCGTTCGGTTACCGAGACGAGCATGATGTTCATTATGCCTATGCCGGCTGCAAACAGGGATATCAGGCCAATACCCGCACCTCCCGCCGTGAGAGTCCCCGTAAAGGCCTCAAATATGGCCTGCATGGAATCGTTCGTCGATATCTCGAAATTATTTCCCTCGCCCGGCTCCACTTTTCGAATAACACGCATCCTGCCTGTGACTTCATCGATCGCTGCATTGATCAGAACGGCATTGTGGACGCGAACGCTGATGTTAGCAATATTTCGGTGCGTGCCGCCGTAGAGCGTAAAGCCCCTGGTGATGGGGATGTAAATGCGATTATCCTGGGAGAAGCCCAGGAAATTTCCTTTGCTCTTGAGGACACCGATAACTTCGCAACGAGCACCCGATGCTTTAATTACTTTCCCAATCGGATTTTCGGTAAGAAAAAGTTCATTGGAAACGTCAGTGCCCAGAACGCAGACGGGACGCGCATACTGGATGTCGTTCTGCGTGAAAAAGCGACCCAGATCCAGCTCGTAGGAAAGATTCCCGAGCATGTGTTCGTCCACTCCCATCACAAAAATGTTCGGTTCGGTCTCCCGATCACTGTAGACCACCTTGCCCATCGTGAAGTCTTCCAACGTAGAAATGGTAACCGGAAGGGTCACCTGGGATTTAAGCCTTTGAATCTGTTCAAAAGTGATGGCCGGGCGATTTCGAACGCTTCTGTCCGTGTTGCCGGTCTGAATCATGGGTGTTCGCGTGACCGAAAACGTTGAGGCGCCCAGGAACTGCAGTTTGTCCTTGAAATAGACGTCAATGACTTCCACGGCTGTGACCGAGACGATGATGGCAAAGACACCAATCACCATCCCGAGCAGGGTCAAGGACGATCTCATTTTGTGTGCACGAAGGGCATCTACCGCCATTCGCAGAGCTTCAATGATGCCCATTCTTACTCGTACCTCAATGCTTCAATAGGTGCAGATTTCGCGGCGGTCCAGGCCGGAGCAAGGCCGAAGACAACTCCAATAAAGACGCAGATTCCAAATGCCATCGCGACAGTGCCCATCCCAAGAACCGCCGGTAAGACGGCCGCTATCAACATGGAGAGCGGAAAGGCAAGCCCCACACCGATCAGTCCGCCAACCATGCAGATGACAATGGCTTCGATCAGAAATTGCAACAGGATGGTTGCTCTTCGGGCGCCAACGGCTTTTCTGATTCCAATCTCGCGTGTCCGCTCTTTGACGGTTACGAACATGATGTTCATGACACCAATTCCTCCGACCAGGAGCGCCAGGGACGTCAGTCCAATTCCGATAGCGAAAATCGCGTTCTTTATCGGTTCGATGGTGGCGCGAAGCGTCTCCTGTTCATTGATCTCAAAATTGTCTTCTTCGCCCACTTTGAGTCGACGTGCCAGCCGAATTACTCCGCGAAGCTCATCTTTCGCGTCTACCAGCGCGATACCGCTCGAGACCTTGGCACGAACCGAGACGCTCCTCCAGCGGACACTGAACTGGTGTTTGAATGTGTTGAAGGGAATCTGAATCAACCAGTCCTCGGATGTGCCTCCTTCCTGGCCCTGTCCTTTTTTCGCCGTAACGCCGATCACTCTGTACTTGGAGCCAGAGATCTTCAGCTCTTTACCCAGTGGTGATCCATACGGGTACAGTTCCTCAGCAATCTTGGCCCCGATGATCGCTACGTTTCTAGCACCCTGATCGTCAAAAGCGCTCAGAAAGTAGCCATCGGCCAGATCGACCTGATGCACATCCGGATAATTGGCCTGCACACCCATAATCCGAGCGGGCGTGACTGACTCGGCAACAGATTTCACGGGCCGCGAAGTACTCACTACCGCCGTCGCAGCAGTAACTGTCCTGGAATGATCGTTGATGGCTTCTGCCACATCAGCCGTGATATTCGGACGATTGATGTAGTTCCACCATTTGAATCCGGGGCCATTCACCCAGGGCCACTTCTCGATATAGATCACATCCGTACCAAGCGTGGCTATGTCATTTTCGAAACCCTGTTCGATTCCGTTGACAATGGTCGCCATTCCTGTAACCGAGACGATTCCGATAATGATGCCAAGCGTCGTAAGAACGGCGCGCATTTTATTGGTCCATACCGAGCGAAAGGCGATCAGCATGGATTCGAAGAACTCAAATGTGAAGCGACGCACGTTTTGGGAGGGTTGGTTAGCAGACATCAGAATCCGACCGGTAAATGGCTACGAAGTCTGTTGCACAGTGTTGCGCGAATCGTCTCTATTCAGAGAGTATCCATAAAGCAGAACCGCTTTGGAATCTTCCACATCGTGCCTTCAGATCGTGGAAACGGGCCCCAGTTTGGACTCAAATCTGAGTCGGTACTCGCGATAGAGTGTGTTGTAATCCGATTTGACGAGTCGAAATTGGCGGGCGAGGGCCAAGATGGTCATTCCCGGGTGCAGATTAGGAAACGTATCGAAGGCAAAACGCCTGTACCCGCGTTCCTGAACGATGCGCATCATTTCGTCCATCAGGGCCAGCGCTATGCCCTTCCGGCGATATTCTGGCATAACGCCTCCCTTTGCGCTATAAAAAGTGAGTCTGTTTTCTCGGTAGCCGATTTTAAATCCAACGGGCTCGCCATGCAGTTCTGCCAGCAAAATGAGCAGATCATCACGCTCGAACGTATTGATCACCCGCTCCTCGCGAAAAATTACTTCGTTCATCTTTCGAATCGTGCCCAACTGCTCCTGATTGACTTCGCGAATAGTCAATCCTGGAATGTCCGGCACGTCAAGATGCATCGGTGGTGTGTAATCAAATCGTTCCATCTTCCCCCATACTACGAATCAACCAACGATGGAGGAAGGGACTTTGGCTGCCCGGCTTCGATTTCTCCGGGTCCATTCTGTGAATCTGAACCAGGATCGGAATCAGCCTCGACCAGCGTACACGGTTCCAGAATCCGTTCCGGGATGTCCGCCAGAAAGCGGCTCGGATTCGTGAAGTATTGACCCTCATATCGACGATGTCCGATCATGGGATAGGAAATGAACAGGTGATCTGCGGCGCGCGTAACGGCTAGATAGATCAGACGCAGTTCTTCATCGAGTGCGTCGTCGCTCCCCACCGAGTAAGAAGAGGGCATCACTCCGTCGAGGGCCTGGATCAGAAATACAACCCTGAATTCCAGACCCTTCGCCGAGTGAATGGTTGACAGGACAAGCGGCGGTTCATCGCCCGATTCCGGCAACGACTCCAGGGCAGTTAAATCAATCGGGTCAAGTGCCAACGAATCGAGAAGACTTGATCGATCCGCAAAACGAGTGACCAGGCCAACAAGATGCTCCAGGTCCTGCTCCCGCTTGGGATAATCATCTGGATATGCCCTCCGCAGGACCGGAGCGTAATAGGTCAGAATGATCTCAAGTTGCTCTGAAGGAGCTATATCAGACGAGTGAATCTGGCGCAGCGTGGTAAAGAGTGTGCGAAGCGAATCGATGTATGAAGACGAAAAGGGTCGCTCATTTAAAATAAATGGTTCTTCGGTCTTCGCGTCCAGCCAATCGACTATTCGGCCGGCGGTTTTTGGACCCACGCCCTTCAGCAGTTGGAGAATTCGATTCCAGGCAACCGTGTCCCGCGGATTTTCCACGACCTTGAGGTGTGCCAGCACATCTTTTATGTGCGCAGCCTCACTCAATCTCAAACCACCGTGCTTTACAAACGGAATATTCTTTCGATTCAGTTCAACCTCCAGGTCGTAAGAGTTGTGGCCGTTGCGAAAGAGAACAGCCATGTCATCTAGCGGGATTCCCTGCTCTCGGAACTGCAGGATCATCTGAGAAACGAAGCGGCTTTCGAAACGCACATCAGGCGCAGGAACGAAGGCCGGCCGATCCCCCTTCAATTTCTCGGAGAACAAGTCCTTGGAATATTGCTGCCGTGCGGTAGACAGGAGGTGATTGGCCAGATCCAGGATACTCTGCGTTGAGCGATAGTTGTGCTCCAGCTTCAGGACGTGAGCCCCGGAATATTCGTCCGAAAAATTCAAAATATTTCCGACGTCCGCCCCTCGAAATCGATAGATGCTCTGCGCATCATCTCCCACAACCATCACGTTGCCGTGGACAGAGCTCAGTGCCTTTACTAGAAGGGCTTGTGCTCTGTTCGTGTCCTGATATTCATCGACCAGCACATGACGGATGGCTGATGAAATGTCCCTGAGCACGTCGGGCTCTTGCTGGAAAAGCATCAGCGTCATCACCAGTAGATCGTCGTAATCCATCAATCCCTGCTCCTTCTTATAGGAGGAGTAGGCCAGAAAAAGTCGCTCCATGGTTTCGGAGAACTCCAGAAACTGCGGATAGGATTTTTCCACCAACTCGGAAATTGGTACCCCCCGATTTCGAATGGCCGAGAACATGGTCTGCAGGGTCCGTTTTCGAGGAAATCGTTTTCCTCTTGTGTCGACAGAAAGTCTACCGCGCAACACGTCGATCACATCGGCGGAATCAGATGCGTCAAGAATGGTAAAATTGGAAGGAAAGCCAATCTTGGCGGCATATTTCTTAAGAATCGTCAGATAGAATGCGTGAAACGTGCCTCCACGAACTCGATTACAACGGCCATCGAGCAGGAGAGTCGCTCGAATGAGCATCTCCGAGGCTGCCCTCCGGCTGAACGTCAACAGAACGACGGATTCCGGAGGGACCCTCGTTTCCACTAGATAGGCGACCCGGTAAACGAGGGTCCTCGTTTTTCCCGTTCCTGCACCTGCCACGACCAACACCGCGCCTCCTCCCCAGGTAACTGCTTCCAACTGCTGGGCGTTGAGTTCATCGGCATAGGCGATGTCCATCCCGTGAATGGCAGGGAGTGCTTCCGATTGAATGATGAACTGACGGGCCATTAAAGAATCGTATCTGCCACTAAGGAATCGTGTCTACGTGTCTATGTAACGATCCCGCGGGTGCAAATGGTTCTCCGATCCGATGTCGAAAGGGGCTGGTGACCTGGCCCTGTTCGTGGATAACTTCGTGGCCCCATGGGCTGCGATTCCTGGTACGGAATTGACCTTGTTCATAGATTGCGACTACCGCTTCGTGACCGGTGGAACAACGTGGGCAGATCTCCTATTTCACCGGTTACAGAAGCAATCGCACAACTTTCACGCGAAAACGTCTATGGGAAAAATCATTGCAGTGGCCAATCAGAAAGGCGGAGTCGGAAAAACAACGACGGCTGTTAATCTGGCGGCTTCTTTGGCTGCGATGGAACACCCTACGCTCCTCGTGGATTTTGATCCACAGGCAAACGGGACGTCTGGAGTTGGAATCGATCCGAGGACGGTTACCTCTTCCTCCTACGAGATCTTGATCGGCTCCATCGCGACCCAGGACGCAGTACTGGAGACGGAGACGCCGTATCTGTCGCTGATTCCAAGCCACATTAACCTCGTCGGTGCCGAGATCGAGATGGTTGAGGTGACGGATCGGGAGCGCATGCTGGCCAAGTCCCTATTGTCGGTCCGCGACAACTACGACTTCATCATAATCGATTGTCCCCCATCACTTGGGCTCCTGACGCTAAACTCGCTGACGGCTGCGGACTCGGTGCTGATCCCGGTTCAGGCCGAATACTTCGCGCTCGAAGGTCTGGGGCAGCTGCTTAACACGATCAAGCTCGTCAGGCATCACTTGAATCCTCCACTGGAAATCGAGGGCGTCGTGTTGACGATGTTTGACTCGAGGCTCAGATTGGCGAATCAGGTGGCTGCAGAGGTTCGTCGGTATTTCGGCGAAAAAGTTTTCCAGACGATCGTGCAGAGAAATGTTCGATTATCTGAGGCTCCCAGTTTTGGAAGGCCTGTGCTGATGTATGATGCAACGAGTACAGGGTCTCGCAATTACATTGGGCTAGCGCGAGAAGTACTTCTCGCAAATCAAGATTACCTTGAACAGCTCGCCACAGAGTCGGCAGGTGGGGATCCGGTACACTAACTCGGGCACTTTGATGACCAAACAGAAAAATGTTCTGGGAAGAGGCCTGGGAGCGCTGCTTCCCGACCCTGCAGAAAACACGTCCGTCGCAAGGACAGGAATTGAGCATACGAAGCTCTATAATTTCGATGAACGAATTCGTTCGGCAAGATCGATCAACGATGTCGACGTAGCCTCCGTTTCACCCAATCCGTATCAGCCTCGAGAACATTTCGACGAATCGAGCCTTCTGGAACTGAGCCTCTCCATAAAAGAGTTGGGCATCATTCAGCCCATTACGGTTCGTCGCAAGGGCGAAGAAGCGTACGAATTGATATCGGGAGAGCGGCGTCTCAAGGCCGCCATCATGGCCGGGCTGAGATCCATACCCGCCTATGTGCGCGAAGCAGATACGGAAGCCATGTTGGAAATGGCGCTGGTAGAAAATGTCCAACGAGAGCAGCTGAATCCGATGGAAATCGCCCTCGGATATCGGCGCCTGATCGACGAATGTGATCTTACGCAGGAGCAGGTCGCTACCAAGATTGGGAAGAACCGGTCGACGGTGGCCAATTTCTTACGTCTCCTGCGGCTGCCGCCCCTTATTCAAGCAGGACTCCGAGATGCAGTTCTCACCTCCGGGCATGCGCGGGCATTGCTCGCTATCGAGGATGAGGCCTTGCAGAAGCAGGTTCTGGATGAAATTGTTCGAAACGGCCTCTCCGTCAGGGAGGTTGAGAGGATGGTGAAGCAGTTACTGACTCCGAAAAGAGCTCCAAGGGTGGTCCAGAAGTCACCCGTGAGCGCAGAATCCATCGAGTTGACCCGCCTTGCGGATCGCGTCCGTCATGTTCTGGGGACGAAAGTGACCATAAAGCCTTCGTCGAAGGGTGGAGGAGGACGAATTGAACTCGAATACTATTCGAACGACGATCTCCAACGAATCATAGATCTTCTTGACTGATTTCGGCACTTGATGACATCTTTCGTCCGGAATTTTTTGCTTGCTTGTGGCCTGTGCGCTCTGATTTCGCCGGGTCCGGCTGAGGCTCAGATCGTAGCGGCGGATTCTGTATTCGCTGTATCCCCTTCGGCTCACTCTCCTCATGGTGCTCTTCGGCGAAGCGCTGCTCTGCCCGGGTGGGGTCAGATCTACAACAAACAGTACATCAAATTGCCGTTCTTATATGCGGCCCTCGGTGGGTTGATTTACACGGCAGTCGTCAAACATGACGACTATATCCTTTACCGTGAAGCATTTCAGTACAAAGCGTTTCAAGAGCGCGTCGATTCCGGTATTCTGACGGAAAACCCAAAAATCGGCTTTAAGTCGTCGTATGACGAGATCGCGAAGGAATTTGGAGCCGTATCGTCTCGGCCCCTGGAAAACCAGCGAAATAATTTTCGCCGTTCGCGTGACCTTTCTCTCATTGGCATCGGCCTAGTATATAGTCTGGCTATGCTGGACGCTTTTGTAAGCGCGCACTTACTCGATTTCGACGTTGGGGAAGACCTGAGTATTCAGGTTGCTCCCCAACCAGGCGGACTCCGCCTGTCTGCCCAAATCCACATAGGATCTTCGGGAGGGCGCGGTCTATCTACTAGTAGATAGACCGCTTGACCTAGTTTATCGAGAGAGCAACTACGAGCGTTTTTGTGTGGTCAGGACCAGATAAGGGTCGAATTCGTAACAATGCGGGACTCTGCAACGTGTCCACACTTTGTAACATAACGCGCCCCTCACCACACCAAAACATTATGGCTTTGTCTCACGATTTGCCTTACGATTTTCGTCACGAAGCAAATCGGGTCCAAAGCTGATGCTCAGAACACGGGGCTCCGCAAATGTCTGACAGGTACAGCAAATCGGCGGGATCACCTGAGATCTCGACCGCCACCGAGCAGCCCGCTCTTTTTGACAAGTGTGATCGATTCTTCGACCCGGAAGGATTGTATGCACAGGTCAAAAAGGCCGATCTGTATCCCTACTTTCGTCCCATCGAAAAGAACGATGGTACGCGTGCGATTATCCACGGCCGTGAGATCATCATGGCTGGATCGAACAATTATCTGGGATTGCTCTCCGATCCACGCGTCAAGAAGGCATCCGAGGACGCCGTTGAACAGTATGGCTCCGGATGCACTGGTTCGCGATTTTTGAATGGTACCCTCGACCTTCACATCGAACTCGAGGAGCGGCTCGCAGAGTTCATGGGCAAAGAATCGTGCGTCTTGTTCTCCACGGGATACATGACCAATCAAGGCGTACTGGAGTCCTTGGCGGGCAGAGGCGATATCATTTTTTCGGATAAGGACAACCATTCCTGTATCGTAGCCGGAACGAAGGTTGCGTTAGCCGACACAGTACGATTTCGGCACGATGACATGGCTCATCTCAGGACTCTACTGGTCAAGGCATCTGAGAGTAATCCGGATGCAGGTAAGTTCATCGTCTGCGATGGCGTCTTTTCCATGAGCGGCGCAATCGCGAAAGTCCCCGAGCTCGTCGAGCTCGCAGAAGAATTTGGGGCAGCACTCATGCTGGACGACGCCCATGCGGTCGGCGTAATCGGGCCGGGAGGAAAAGGAAGCGCAGCACATTTTAATCTGCTTGACCGCGTTCACCTCGTCACCGGGACGTTTTCAAAAAGCTTCGCTTCTCTTGGTGGATTCGTTGTGGGCAGCAAAAACGTGATCGAGTACATTCGGCACACCGCTTCGACTCACATCTTCAGTGCATCTATGCCTCCTTCGGCCGTTGCAACCGTTCTGAAGTGTCTCGAGATTCTGCAGGCTGAACCCGAGCGACTGGATAGATTGTGGGAGATCTCAGATTATATGCGCGAGGGCTTCAAGAACGCTGGATTCAATGTGTTGAAGAGCCAGGCTCCCATCATTCCCGTCATGGCGCACAATATGCGCACCTGTCTCGAAATGGGGCACGATCTCCTTGAGGAGGGCGTTTTTGTGAACGCGGTCGTTCCCCCTGCGGTACCCAAGGGTCAGTCCCTGCTTCGCACTTCCTACATGGCTACGCACACTAATGAGGAACTGGACTTCATCCTGGAAGCGTTTCAAAAAGTGGGCAAAAAACACGGAGTGTTTTCTACCAACGGCACTGCGGCTTAACTTCCTACACAGCCGTTAGCCACCACCTGCCGTTCAATAATGTCGCATCCAGTAGTCGCGCCCGTCACATCAAGACGAGACAGGAAGGCATTTATTCAGTTTCAGTACGATCTGTACTCTGATACCGGAGTGTGGGTGCCACCTCTACGAAGGGATACCTCGAAATCCATCAATCCGAAAAAGAACGCGTTTTTCGAACACGGCGAAATTCAAACATTTTTAGCTCGAGAGTCTTCGGGTGGAAAAGTAGTAGGTCGAATTGCAGCCATCAAAAATGGAATGCACCTGAAGAAGTTTGACGACGGCGTCGGTTTCTTCGGATTCTTTGAGTGCATTGATGATGTCGACGTTTCCAGCGCGTTGTTCGAAGCGGCAGCCGACTGGTTGAGGGGTAGAGGCTTGACTACCATGCGCGGCCCGACCAATCCGTCCATGAACGACGTTGCGGGCCTACTTGTCGGCGGTTTTAACAAGCAGCCTGCGATCCTGATGCCCTACAATCACGGGTACTTCGAGCGCCTGCTTGTGGAGAATGGGTTCGAGCGAGTCATGACGATGTGGGCGTACTACACCAATTCAAAACTGATCAAGTCAGAGAAACTGAGGCGCGGTACCGCCCTGCTGATGCGACGCTACCCGGGGCTTAGCGTCCGGAGAATGGATAAGTCGATCTTCGAACAGGAAGCGAAGATCATTCTCGACATCTACAACGACGCCTGGTCCGATAACTGGGGTCACGTCCCCATGACGGATAATGAATTCTCCCAGCTGGCCAAAGAGTTGAAGCAGATTGTCGACGAACGCCTGGTGGTAATCGTAGAGGACGAAGGCGAACCGATTGCTTTTGCCATCACGTTGCCAGACCTGAATTTCGTGTTCAAGACACTGAAGACAGGCAGGCTGCTACCCACTGGAATTTTGAAGCTTCTCTTTCTGGCTTCCTCGGGCGTCATCCGGGAGGTACGTATGCCGTTGATGGGCGTCAGAAAGTCCCATCAGCGGAAAGGCATCGATGCAATATTGGTCCACCACACCATCGAGAATTCTGCGGAGCTGGGCGTCCTGGGGTGTGAAATGAGCTGGGTGCTGGATGAAAATATGGCTCTTCGTAACTCTCTGGAGACCATGGGTGGGATCAAGGACAAAGAATATGCGATGTTGGAGCGGGGGATCTGATACCTTATGATCGACACCGGCGCGATCCGCTTCGTCTATTTTGATCTTGACGATACCATCCTGGATCATGCAAGGGCTGAAAAACTGGCTCTTCAAGACCTGCACAACCAGACCCCTTCCGTTTTTGACGGACGCTCATTTGATGCGGTACTTTCAGCCTATCGTGAAATCAACCCGATAGTCTGGAAGTTGTATTCTGAGGGCAACTTGACGAAGCAGCAGGCCAAGGTCGGTCGTTTTACTCAGCTTCTTGAGAAGCTGGATATCGAATCGCAGGCAAGCGACGTGCTTCTCGCAGACGCGTATCTCTCCTGCTACGCTGATCACTGGAGTCTTATCTCCGGCGCAATAGAGGGCTTTCTGAGAATTGCCAGGTCCTATCCCGTGGGTATTCTCACGAACGGATTCTCTGAAGTGCAGCGAGCCAAGTTAAACCAGTTTCCACAACTGGAGAGCGTTTCCAGCGCCGTCATCATCAGCGAAGAAGTGGGCGTTCTAAAGCCGGATCCAGTGCTTTTCGAGCATGCTGCCGCCGCCGTCGGAGTCCCTCCCTAAGCCATTCTGTACGTCGGCGACTCCCTCCGCTCCGACGTCGGCGGCGGTATCGGGGCAGGTTGGAAGGTGGCGTGGTTCTCGACGCGATCTCACGAACACGAAGATGTCTGGAGCTTCTCTGAGTGGTCCCTTTTGATCGACCTGTTGGACGCGTGACGCGAGAAGGGCGAAATGATCAAGATCTATCTCACTGACTGAACGGCAAAAAAAAAAGCCGTCCTTAAAAGGACAGCTTCTTTTCCTGCTCCCAGACACGTGAACCCCCCCTGGTTTGGTTCGCTCGCCGAAGCCAGCTCTCCCCGCCAGTAGCGGGAGGTTCGAGTCTCATGGATTCCTCCGACCAGGACGAATCCGGGTCTTCGGTAACACGTGCATCCGTTTCCAGTTGCTCGTGTCGTCTCCATCGTATGGGCACACGATAAAGACTATAGCCCTCAGGTCTTTCGGTCATCGTCTTCCGTTCCCCCTTGCGGGTTCACTTCCCTCGTTGACCGGCTGCACACTCCTTGCATCTTCCCCTCCGAGGAGGTTCTTCTACCTATCTGTGCGCGGCATTCGCCTACTGGTTTTGAACATTCTTGTCTTCGGCCGAAGCCGTTTCCTTTCCTATCCCTCCTGGTTTGCGGTGCGTCCACTTCCCGAGCGAAACGCCGGGACGTTTATGCTCTTTCCGTGGTCGCCTTCCTTTCCCGTCCTTTCTTAGCCTAACCGAAGTTCGACTCTTACATTCCGTTCAGCCCTTCCCGGTCCGGGGATCACTTGTTTTCCGTTCCAACCCTTGCGAGTTTTTCCTTCAAACATCCTCCCGTCTCGTTCTGGACTCAGCACCAACTCCAGCAGCTTTCTCTTTTGAAGAACCCTGCTTTCATCGCCGATGCGAAGGAAACCTTTTTCTACTCTTTCGAGCAGTGGGGCTTGCCTCATGCAGCCTAGAGACTCAGTCGCGTCAAGGAACCGTGCCGTCAGGCACTGCGACTATTATATGCCGACTTGGGAGCGGAGTCAATATTAGGGGAGGTAGTTTCCATCCACAAGAAATTCACAGGGATGTGCACATCAGTGTGGATAACGATCAGGCGAACACCCGGGAGAACTGGCTGGGCCGTACGCGCAAAAAGCCCGGTCATTGAAGACCGAGCTTTTTGGTGCCCATAGTCACTACGCGACTGAGCGCCCTCACAAGAGGACACAATCTCAGGCGGCATGAGTGACATAAATATAAGAGGTTCTGATCGAGCTCGCAAGTGTGCAATAACGGACTCTATCAACTTCTATCGTATTGCAGGGTGTATTTATGCAAAAAAACCCGCAGGTTCAATCGCAATAACGGCTAAAAGCCGAGTTGATTCAGAAATAATTCCAGCGACGAGGGTTCTACAATCAGAGTCAAAATGATGCCCCCGAGTGCTCCGCCGAGGTGCGCCTCATGGGCAATTCCGCCTCCTCGAGTGTCTCCTTTCCGCCTCATCGCCACTACCGAAAACACGACAAATCCAGTGGCGAATATCCACGCGGGAATGCCGATTGGAATTAAAAACAGATAAATTCTGTGCAGCGGATAGAAAAGACTGAAGGAAAACACCACACCGGAAATCGCACCGGATGCTCCTACGGCCGAATAAGAGACTGAATCTCGATGCATCCAGGTCGTCAGAAGGTGTGCGGATAGCTCAGCGCCGAAGAAGATTACGAGGAAGAGTGCCGAGCCGAGCCTGACTTCCAGTACAGGCCCAAAGAAAAACAACGTGATCATATTGAACGCCAGGTGTCCCATACTGCCGTGCACAAATCCCCCGCTGACCAGGCGATGAAACTCCCTGTTCTTCAACACACGATGCGGTTTGAATGCGAGCTTGTCGATCAGATGACGATCGAAGTACAGTGCATATCCACTCACCAGGACGTTGATGAGTAGTAAGAAGAGAGTAAAGGGAGAACTAGAAAACACTTTGCCACGCGATATATTGAGATCATATTGAGTGCGTGGTGTACGTACCGGGCGATCCCCGGATTCGCTTCAATGATCCAAATTTTCAGTTGCAGCTACCATATTCCTGGCCTCTTTCGCGAGACTCGAAATCGACTCGGACCGATCTGCAGAATCGAGCCATTCTCATTCTCAGCGCAGCTTCTTTCATTCCGGTCAATTGCTCTATTTCTCGGTAGGTCATGGGCTCGGCAGCGACTCGAAATGATAGTATGGTACGTGTCAGGGAATCGCACTCGCACAACCGGCGAGTAGCCGTCCGTAGCTGGCGCAATTGATAATCGCTCATCTGGCCCCGGCCAATAAATTCTTTTGTATCCGACGCCAACGAATCGGGATCCCGAATGCCAACATCCTCATGGAAGGGCTCTCGCAGTTTGCGTTTCCGACTTCGCGTCAGATGGCGCACGAGATTGTTTCTGAACATTCGCCGGGTGTAGCGATCCAGACAGCGAACGTGCATCCAGGATTTTTGAAATTCGACCAGAGACTCTCCCGCGAGGTCGTGGGCGCAGTTTAGGTCCAGGTTTCGTTCTACAGCCACCTTTCGGCCGAAGTACATCTGTCCCCGAGCATAAACCAGATGAAACAGACTGGCCCGAGCTCGCGTGTCGCCAGCCTGAGCTGCGTAGAGCAATCGGTCAGAATTCTGAGAGGGGTCATTTGGCCGGGACGACCGGTCGGGGGCGCTGCTTGTGGGAAACATGGTCCGGTGCTTTTCACTTTGGACACCTATGCACCCTACCCGTAACCTGACGCTGTAGAATTCTCGTGATGCGATACAAAATTGCTGCCAGCGCGGCAATCAGATACAAGCAGATCCGACCGTTCTAGTCGCGCAAGCTCCTGAAGTCTTCCAGGCCACCGTTGAGAAATTCCAAAAATTCGTCCATATCCATTAGCGCACTTTCCCGGGCCAGAAGAATTCTTCCTCGGGGTGCCACGATCGCAAAGGTCGGAAGTGCAGGAGTGCCGGTGAGACCCATCTGAAACTCGTGAAACTCGTCGCCCATCTCCAGATCGTCGGTGTACAGACGAAGCGCGACAAACTCTTCCGTGAACAATGATGCTACCTCGGGTTGCGGAAATACGTTTGCCTCCATCTCCCGGCAATTGGTACACGTCCAGCCAGAAAAGTCCACCATCACGGGCCTTTCAAGTGAGGTGGCTTCGGCGAAGGCACCATCAATATCGTCCACAAACCAACCCTCGTCCGAATCGACGACCTGACCTGAATCTGCGCCAATCAATGAGTAGATGCTCACATCCGTCCCGAGGCGGGGTGGCAGGTAAGCATCGAGTGCATTGAGGGGGGCCCCGAGCAGCCCAGGAATCAGATAGAGTGAAAACACGAAAAACCCTCCAGCCACCAGAAGTCTTCCCACACCTATCGATTCGACTTCCGGCTCATGCGGGAATCGTAGTTTCCCCAACAGATAGAGTCCAGTCATCAGAAATACGACCAGGATAAACGCGATTCCAAGCGTTCTGGATAGCAGTCCGAAACCCCAGACCAGATCCGCGTTTGAGAGAAACTTTACAGCTGCAGCGAGCTCAATGAACCCCAGGACAACTTTCACGGAGTTCATCCAGGCACCCGACCGGGGAAGCGACTCGAGGGCTCGAGGGAACAGAGCAAGCAGAACGAAGGGTAGCGCAAACGTGGTACTGTAGACGACCATTCCGAACAGCGGATAGATCCACGTTCCTGCTGAGGCCGCCGCCAGCAGTCCTCCCACAAACGGTGCCGTGCACGAGAAAGACACGAGGGTCAGCGTAAGACCCATAAACAGAACTCCGGCCCATCCCCGTTCTTCAGTGCCGCGTTTTCCGACTCTGGTCAAAAACGAGGAAGGCAGCCGAAGCTCGTACAGACCGAGCAAAGAGAGCGCAAATCCGATGAGCACAACGGCGATCATCAGATTCACCCACGGATTGGAGGCGATGGTCTGAGCACCGGCCGCGCCAACCAACACAGACATCACCACCCCGATTCCGGTAAACGTTACGACGATCGCAGCACCGAACACCAGTGCCATCCGGACAGCTCTGGATCGGCTGTGCCCCTGCTTGGTGAAGTAGGAAATCGTCAGCGGTATCATCGGGAATACACACGGCGTCAGCAAGGAAATCAATCCCGCTGCAATGGCCAGCAGTAGGAACGGCCACATGCCTCCTACCCGATAAGATTCCAGATCCGTCGTGAGTGAGGCCATCATCGCTCCACCGTCCGCGTTCACTTCACGTGTGCGCGAAATATCCGCTTCAGTGGCGCTGCAACCGCTGCAGGTTGGATCCACAAAGAGCGTGAGAGGGAGACTGATGGTTGCCGGACGGAGACAGGTCCCGAAATCGTCACTACATACTTGATACCGGACGTCAGCGAAAAATTCGTGCGTGACGGCAATTGAATCAACCACGCGCACCCCCGCATAAAACGTCGCCTGTGTATGGAAATACCCCAACTCCATATCAAACGTGATGTCGTATCCGACTTCGGGTGGCGATTGCCCGACATCCCCCAAAGCTTCGAGAGCAGGGCCCACGTTAGGCAGTGTCACCACAACCCCATACGGCCGGCTCAGGACGTCGTCACGAGAAGGCAGCGTCGTGTCGAGCGCGTACATCTTCCAGTCCCCGTTCATCCGGGCGGTCAACTTTATGACGCTCACACCATGGGGCCCAATGGTGGACGGCACCGCTCGAGATGTCCAAGAGACAATATCCTCTGGACCCTTGATCTCGTCAAGGCTGAGAACGACCTGCGGCTCAATTGAAAACTGAGCAACGACTCCTTGGGCCGGCAAGAACAGCAGGAAGAGAAGCCAGATATATAGAGAGTTTCTGGAGGTCATAGGAAGAAAGAAAAAAGGGTATCCGTCGGCGGTGCGCTAACGAATACCCTCTTCTAAGGTTGCCCGCATGTGGCGGTGCAGAGAGACCTACCCCTCGGCGACTTCAGGCTCGACTCGAATCTTGATTTCTGCCACAACTTCGGGATGGATTTTCACCGATGCCGTGTAGACGCCCAAAAGACGGATCTCATCTTCAATTTCGATCTTGCGACGATCAATCGCGATGCCGTGCGAAGCCAGTCCGTCCGCAATCTGTTGCGGCGTGACCGAACCAAAGATGCGGTTTTCCTCGCCAACTTTGGCGTGAATTACCACTTCCACGCTGGCCATTTCCTTCGCCAGTGCTTCCGCATCTTCCTTTCTCTTTGCGATCTTGCGCGAGGCCTGACGGCGCTCTTCCTCCCAGGCCTTGACTACGCCCCGGGTCGCCAGTCTCGCCAATCCCTTCGGAATGAGAAAATTTCGACCGTAACCGTCTTTGACGGACACGATGCTTCCCTCATCGCCCAGGTTTTCGACGTCTTCAAGAAGAATGACTTTCATGATAGTGTCGTTCTATGACGGGAAACCCGTCAGTTTCTAATTACTTGAGTGAGTCCGCAACGAAAGGAATCATGGCCATGTGACGTGCGCGTTTGACCGCACGGGTCAGCTGACGCTGAAACTTTGCAGATACGTTCGTTATGCGACGGGGCAGAATTTTACCCTGCTCATTCAAATATCGTTTAACCAGCTCGATGTCTTTGTAATCGACGTACTCCGGCTCTCTGAATGGTGAATTCATTGACATAATTCTAGTTGTCGGTTTCGGTTGCGGGTTCCGGCTCTGCGTCTGCAGCTGCGGCTTCTTCGACACGACGGGCACGAGACTCCTCGTAATGGCGAATCATTTTCGCATCCATTCGAAGCGTCATATAACGGAGGATGTTGTCGTCGATCTCCAGGGCGCGCTCGAGGCGAGTGATAATCGTACCCGAAGAACGGAAATACATGTTGACGTAATATCCGTTGCGTTTTTTCTGGATAGGATAAGAAAGGCGGCGTGCGCCCCATTCATCCACTTCGATAATCTCCGCGCCGGTTTCCGAGATGTATTTGGTTACCCTGGAAACAAGGTTTTTTACCTGCTCATCGGAAATAACCGAATTGACGATGTACGAAAGTTCGTACGTGTTTTCATTTGTAGCCATTGATCCCCTTGGAATGTTGATGGGCTATGCCCCGCGAAACGACTTCTATATGATGCCGCGCACGAAGTAGGGATTGTACAGAACCGCAAAATAAGGATTCGAATTCCTAAAGCCACCCACGGTGGACGCATTCGTCGAATTTACACACGAGCACGGATTACAGATTCGCCAGACGATCTGCATTTTCGGCAGTACGAAGGGCCTTCAAGATGTCTTCAAGCTCTCCGTTCATAATCTTCTCGAGCGCGTGATTCTTGTTGTCACCCTCCAGTCGATGGTCTGTGACGCGCCCCTGCGGCCAGTTGTACGTTCGAATCTTTGCACTCCTGTCGCCTGTCGACACCTGGGATCGCCGAGCTTCACTCCGCTCTGATTCAATTTCCGCCAGTTTCACTTCATACAGTCTGGACCGGAGCACTCTCAGAGCCTTTTCCTTGTTCTTGTGCTGGCTCTTCTCGTCCTGACAGGTAACCACGAGACCCGTGGGAATGTGTGTAATACGCACGGCTGAATCGGTTGTATTCACGCTCTGCCCTCCCGGACCACTGGAGCGGTAGACATCTATTTTCAGTTCGTTCGCCTGGATGTCGACGTCCACTTCTTCGGCCTCTGGGAGAACCGCGACGGTAGCGGCTGAGGTGTGAATCCGACCACTCGACTCTGTGGCCGGTACACGTTGCACGCGATGCACACCACTCTCATACTTCATCGCCCCGTAGGCATCCGCACCGCTGATGCTGAAGATGATCTCCTTGAAGCCGCCTTTCGTGCCCTGGGAGCTGTTCATCAGATCGATTTTCCAGCCTTTTTTTTCCGCAACCTTGCCGTATAGCCTGAACAAATCGCCGGCAAAGAGAGCCGCTTCATCTCCGCCCGTCCCGGCCCGAATTTCGATGATGGCATCCTTAGTGTCCTCCGGGTTCTTTGGAATCAGCATCAGCCGGAGATTGTCTTCCTTGATCGGGAGATCGGATTCCAGGTCCACCAATTCACCCTTCGCCATCTCGACCAGATCGTCTTCGCCTTCTAGAGTGATGAGTTCCTTCAGGTCCGCGATCTCTTTCAAAAGGCTCAGATACTCGTCAATGTGACGAACAATATCCCTTAGAGAGGTGTGCTCCCTACCGAGCTTGGCCATCTTTCGCGGATCGGTTGCAACCGCCGGGTCAGACATCTCAGTGGTGATGTCTGAAAATCGATTTTGTATGCCGTCCAGAACCTCTGAATTGATCATGAGATGCTAAAATTGGAGAAAGTGGGGCGAATTACGCAGCGACTTCTGATTGGTTCGAAATCAGGGACGAGGATCAGGGTGAGACTCGTATTCGCAGAGTGAGACTCACCACAGGAATCTATTTGACCCAAAGAACGCAAATCGGACAGATACGGACGTAATTAACCCCGAGCCTCACGAGAATTCTTCGAGGTTCAAACATGGCACGCTTTCTGTAATCGAAGTAGCAAATCCCGTTTAGAATTCTCCCGAACTATTCTACAGCCTCCCTTTCCAATATGCTAGCATCCCCCTACCATCGCATTACCAGTTCGAATTCGGTTCGCGGAATCGTCCTATGGGTTGTGACCTGCTTTACCGTTTTCTATGTGATTGATGGCCTGGCTACGCGTCCGAGACCGGTAGAGGTCGAATCGTTCAGAGAAACCGGGATGAACGACGAGCAGGTTTTATCGATGGCCCTCCAGAACGCGAATGAATCGCGCTCGATTTCGTGGTGGATCCATGATCGAGAGGCCTATCTCGTGTTCGACAAAGATCGCAACTACCTCATCAGCGAAGCTACTTATACGATCTTCGATCTGAAGCCGGAGCAGGATGCTTCCGGAACTCCGATCCGGGTCTTCCGACAGAACGTCGCCGGGATACAGGCTCCTTAGAACTCCGAAGAACGTAAGCTCGTCTGTGGAGCGGCTAGAAACGAAACCATCTGAAGCACTCGCTCAGAGTTCGTGTAGATCTCGGCTTATTCGACGGTTACACTCTTGGCCAGATTCCGAGGCTGATCTACGTCACAGCCGCGCATGACCGCGATGTAATAGGACAGTAGCTGGAGCGGAATGACGGAAAGAAGTGGACTTAGCAGCTCTTTCGTCCGGGGAATTCGAATCACGTGTTCGCAAAGACCGTCGAGGTCGCCATTGGTAGCGTCCGTCACTGCGATCACGATTCCGTCTCGCGCGACCACTTCTTCGATGTTCGAGAGAACTTTCTGATATGAACTGTCCTGCATTGCCAGAAATACTACCGGCATGGATTGGTCGATCAGTGCAATCGGGCCGTGCTTCATCTCGGCTGCCGGGTATCCTTCCGCGTGGATATAAGAAATCTCTTTCAGCTTGAGTGCACCTTCAAGTGCGACTGGAAAGTTCGGCCCGCGTCCGAGGTACAAAAAATTGGAAGCGTGCCCGTAGATCTGCGAAATCTCTTTTACGTAGTCTGCCGAATCCAGCACCTGTTGGATCTTTGCGGGAATCGCTTTCATCTCAGCGACATATTCTTTCAGTTCATCATCCCCAAGGGTCCTACCCTGGGACAATTTCAGGGCCAGCTGGGTCAGGACGCTCACCTGAGCCGTGAATGCCTTGGTAGAAGCAACACCTATTTCAGGACCAGCGTGCAGATAGACACCCGCATTGGTTTCTCGGGCGACGGTCGACCCAACCGTGTTACATATCCCGTAAACGGGCACGTTATTTTTTTGGGCTTCTTTCATCGCGGCCAGTGTATCGGCCGTCTCGCCGCTCTGAGAAATCACGATCACCGCATCACCATCACGCAGTATTGGATTCCGGTAGCGGAATTCAGATGCGTACTCCACTTCGACTGGAATGCGGGCGAGCGATTCGATGAGATACTCGCCAACGAGGGCTGCATGCCAGGACGTGCCGCAGGCGCAGAGAATAATTCGGGAGGCATTTTTGAGGTCTTCGATCGAATCCATCATCCCACCAAGCTGGACGAACGGATCGTGATCGAGCATTCGGCCCCGCATTGAATTTTCGACCGCAGAAGGCTGCTCCATGATCTCCTTGAGCATGAAATGCTCGTATCCGCCCTTTTCAATCTGTTCGAGATCCCATTCCAGCTCGTGGACGGTCTTATCGAGCGCCACGTCCGCCACTGAGAAAACCTTGAATCCACTACGCCGGACGATGATCAATTCACCATCGTTCAGGTAGACAACTTTCTTCGTGTACTCGATAATCGGCGCGGCATCAGAGCCCAGAAAATACTCACCTTCGCCAATTCCCAGAAGCAAAGGGGATCCCTTCCTGGCAGCAATGAGCATGTCAGAATCTTCACCCGAGACCAAAGCAATACCATAGGCGCCTTCAACTTGACTGAGTGCTTGCCGAACAGCTTTCCCAAGTGAGAGACCCGTGTTTTTTTGGACATCCTCGATCAGACGAACGAGCACCTCGGTGTCCGTCTGAGAGGTAAATTTGTATCCTCTCGACGAAAGACTTTCCCTCAGAGCGCTATAATTTTCGATAATTCCGTTGTGGACCAGGGCAAACGTTCCGTCCGAACTGACGTGAGGATGGGCATTGACATCATTCGGCGTGCCGTGCGTCGCCCACCGGGTGTGTCCAATTCCGATCTTTCCGGAAATGCCGGCGCGCTCAAGATCGTTCGAGAGATGGACGATTTTGCCCTTTTTCTTCCGAACCTCGAGCTTTCCATTGGCAATTGCGATGCCTGCGGAGTCGTATCCACGATACTCAAGACGAGACAATCCCTTGATCAGGATGTCTGACGCCTGTCGTTCACCGATGTATCCAACTATTCCGCACATATCGTGGGTGTCGCATTAGCCCATTTCAGGCGAAATGGGAGGTTTTTTTCTAAAAACGCGAAACTGGGAGTAGAATTCAGCGCAAAACACTCAAAAATCCTGCCGGTTTCCTCCTTTCCATGATCCTGCCGATAAATTGGCCGCGCGGAAAGTGCCGAAAGTGCGGAATTCAAGCCGGGGGCGGAATTCAAGCCGGGGGCAGAACATAGGCAATCGATGGCGGAGTTCAGCCGGTTTCTACCGCCGGGTCCATTACCGACCGGCCAACGGCAGAAGCAATCATTCGTACTTGATCCATCATCTCCGTGAGCTCGTCAAACACCAGTGATTGTGGTCCATCACTCAAGGATCGTTCGGGTGCAGGATGCACCTCGATCAGCAGTCCGTCTGCACCGGCCGCGATGGCTGCTCGGGCCATGGGTACTATCTCGTTTCGGGTTCCGACACCGTGACCGGGATCCACGATCACAGGAAGGTGGCTCTTGGCCTTCACGACCGGCACCGCCGAGATGTCCAGCGTGTTTCGGGTGGACGGTTCGAATGTGCGGATGCCCCGCTCACACAGAATTACATTGGGGTTATTTTCGGCGAGGATGTATTCGGCACTCATGAGCCATTCTTCAATCGTGGCTGACATTCCTCGCTCAAGAAGTATCGGAAGACCGGTTTGTCCGACTGCTTTCAGGAGCGGATAATTCTGCATGTTGCGCGCCCCGATCTGAAGCATGTCCGCGTATCTGGCGATCAGCTCCGTCTGAGGAGGTTCGATGATCTCAGTCACCACTGCCAGACCATTCCTGTCAGCCGCGTCGCGCATCATAACCAACTCGGGCTCTCCGAGTCCTTGAAACAAATGGGGAGCAGAGTGAGGCTTGAAGGACCCGCCGCGAAGGATGGTCCCCCCGGACTCGGAAACCATTTTCGCACACTGCTCAATACGCTCCTCAGATTCCACGGAGCAGGGTCCGGCCATGACAACCACCCGATCTGCACCTACCGTCTCATTGCCGACCTTCACCTTAGTGAGGTCCTGTTTCCAAGCCCGACTCGCGAACTTATATGGATCGGTAACCCGGTGAACTTCCGATACACCATCCAGGAGTTGCAGATGTCGAACGTCAAACTCGGGGTTCACGCCCACCGCGCCCAGAACCGAGCGTTGGCTCCCACTGGAGCGGTGGACATCAAAACCGTATTCATTGAGCTCCGAGATGACGGTTTCAATTTGACCTTCGGAGGCCCCAATATTCATGACTACGATCATGACTTGTCCTCCGAACCAATCCGAACGATGTGATAGGTTCGCTTTCCTTTTCTCAACACAATCAGCTCGCCCTCTACACAATCGTCGATGGTCAGCCGACGGTTTTCGTCTTCGCTGCGGGCATTGTTCACGAACAGTCCACCTTGCCTGATGAGGCGCCTCGCTTCACCGTTGGAAGCCGTGATGCCCGTTTCTCTGCATAAATCGAGAATCCCAATTCCCTCGCCGTCGAGTTCTCCCGCAGAAAGCACCGTCGAGGGCACATCTTCAAAAATATCTATCAAATCCGTTACGCTCAGAGAGTCCATCGACCCCCCGAAAAGAACTTTTGAGGCTGATTCTGCCTTGTCCAGTTCGGTCTCGCCATGAACCATCGTCGTTACGAGCCTCGCGAGCGACCGCTGAGCTTCCCTGGAACCCGGTCGCTGAACGAGTTCTTCCTCGAGGCCGGCAATTTCCGTTTCCGACAACCATGTAAATGACTTCAGGTAGGGGATTGCGTCATTATCGTCCGTGTTCATCCAGAACTGATAAAATCGGTACGGAGAGGTCCTCTCCTTATCCAGCCAGACCGTTCCCGATTCGGTTTTACCGAATTTCGTTCCCGATGAGTTGGTGACCAGAGGGAAGACGAGGCCGTGGACCTTGTTTCCGTTCACACGTCGGATCAGGTCCGCTCCAGCCAGTATGTTTCCCCATTGATCACTTCCGCCCAACTGCAAGGAACAATCGGCCCGGCGATTGAGCTCGAGAAAGTCGTACGCCTGCAGCATCATGTAAGAAAATTCCGTATACGACATTCCATCTTCAGACTGCAGTCGCCGCTTTACAGATTCCTTCGCCATCATGTAATTGACGGTAAAGTGTTTTCCGACGTCACGCAGGAAGTCAATCATCTGCAATTCTCCAAGCCAATCGAGATTGTTCACGATTTTTGCCTGGTTGCCCTTGCGTTCAAAATCCAGAAAGCGGGTCAGCTGATTCCTGATGCCCTCGAGATTTTCCTGGACGAGATCACTGGTCAGTAATTGCCTCTCGGTCGCCTTCCCGCTTGGATCGCCGATCAGACCCGTACCTCCGCCAACAAGGGCAATCGGGGTGTGTCCGAATCGCTGCAGTCGAGCCAGGCCCATGATGGGCAGCAAGGATCCGACATGCAGACTTGAAGCCGTGGGGTCGAATCCGATGTATGCCGTGATTGACTCTTTTCCGAGAACTTTCTCCACACCGGGTGTCGAATCATAGAGTAGCCCGCGCCACTCGAACTCATCGTAAATGTTGCCCTGAATGCTCATTTCTGAATGTTTTGTCGGGTCACAGCCCGATTCAGTATTAAAGGGGGTTATCAGTCAAATCGATTGAAAAGGGCCTTGTAGACCCTTTCGATGTAGGCCTGTTCCTCAGCGGTACCGCTCCAGACGGAACCGTTCTCCAAGGTAACGGCGACGTACCTCAGGATCAGAAGCAAGTGCTTCCGCCGTTCCCTGTTTTAGAATCATGCCTTCATACAATAGGTATGCGCGATCCGTAATGGCCAGTGTTTCGTGCACATTGTGGTCCGTGATGAGAACTCCAATTCCCCGCTTCTTGAGTCGGTTCACGATATGCTGGATATCTTCTACCGCGATGGGATCGACACCCGCAAAAGGCTCATCGAGAAGGAAGAATGAGGGCCTGGTCGCCAGTGCTCTAGCGATTTCAGTCCGGCGTCGTTCCCCTCCCGAAAGAGTGTATCCTTTTGAGCGTCGAACCTTTTCAAGTCCGAATTCCTCGATTAACTCCTCCACCCGAACCTTTCGTTCTGAGCGAGAGAGGGACTGATATTCCAGAACCGCCGCGAGATTGTCTTCAACGCTGAGTTGTGCAAAAATGGACGCCTCCTGAGCCAGATAGCCGATACCCCTGCGGGCGCGCTCATACATGGGGAGGTTCGTGATATCCTCATTTCCTAAAATGACCCTTCCACCATCAGGCCGCACCATTCCCACTATCATATAGAAGGTTGTCGTTTTTCCCGCACCATTGGGTCCCAGCAATCCGACGATTTCCCCCTGCCGGACCTCTATTTCTATGGCCTTCACAACGGACCGTTTTCGGTACCGTTTCACCAGGCCATCTGCCCTCAGCACCAGATCACCCAGTTCCACCTCACTACCGGCCCCGTTTTCTTCGTGCGAGATCTGAGTCGCTTTTCGGACAATCTCATCGATGAATGGGTCGAGGGATTCATCTTCAGCGTCTGAGGCGGGTAAGACAGGGCTGTTTGGAATCATCCTGTAAGCTTTGTGCCAGGCCTTCACCGCGTCAGCTTCCTGCAGGTTCGCTTCATATGCTTGAGCCAGAAGCACGTGCGCAATGACGAACGTCGGCACGAGTTCGACGAGGTCTTCAAGTAAGGGAATCACCAGCTGGGGCTGGCCCTCCTTGAACAACTCCAGTGCCTTTTCTATTTCCTGTAGTGCCATAGTTACCGATCAGTTCTCGCCGGTGGTCACCGCCGAAGCGATATGCATCCGACGATCAATTTCATTCCAGAACTCCGATGCGATCGCGTCGCGATCTGGTTGCTGGTCTGGCTCCCAAATATAACCCGCCAGGTTGGAGAGTCGATCGAATAGATGTTCCGGATAGTACGTCCCCTCGACACCCGTATAAAACGCTACGTCATTCAGCATGCCCCGAACAAAGTCGAAGCGCATGCCATCTCCGGATCCTCGGTATGCTGCCAGCTCTCCCCCTTCCTCGCGCTCGAGAAAAAAGACCGATTCTGCACTCTCCTCAATCAACATCGAACGAAGGGAAACCTGTCGCGTCACGAGCGTTAAGTGCTGTCCCTTCAATTGCTGAATTCGGCCCGAAAGAGAGTCCCGGCTCGCGACAAATACGTTTCCAATCCCGAAGATCGAGTCCACCTCAGCCGATGAGATCAGATCGAGAGAATCCGATATCAACTGGGTGTCGGTCAACCACGCGATCGGACTTCCGCGAACACTGGTACGTTGGTTGTCATCTCCATCTGTAGTCGTGGACAGTGAGTCGCCCGTCACAGTGTAGGAAGAGGTGGATACCAGGACTGAATCAGTGGCGATCAGCGAATCCTCTCCTTGCAGATACAGCGACTCAGCAGAGACATAGAGGGTATCTGCATCCGCAGGTTCGATAACTGCCATTTTCGCACCTCCTCCCACGAATATCGAGTCTGCGGCCGCGTCTCGATAGAGTCTTTCACCTAGTAGGTAGGTCTGCTTCGACTCACCGAGCTTGGAACGGATTACAATGATATCGCCCCAAGCACTCGCTTGTCGCTCTTCGCGTCTGTACCTCACCGAATCCGCATACAGTGTCAGGTCATCCTGGACCAGCCTCACGTTTCGGCTGAACACTGCGATATTTGCATCGGTACGATAGACAGCCCTGTCTGCAAACAGAACTGTCAGGCTGTCCGTGTATTGAACGCCCTCGTCAAATACCGTCCTGTCCTCATCTGAATAGTGTATAGCGTTGGGCGATCTGAGCACAACTTCGCCATCTGACAACTGAACATTTCCCTCGGCTACGCTCACTTTGGAAGCCTTCTCGTAGCGGAGCCGATCCGTTCGGAGCGTGTCTCCTTCTTCCACGACAACGACATCACCCCAGAATCGGATGTATCCATCCCCTTCATCCCTGCCGAAATTGGCCGTCAGTTTGGAACCCTCAGAGGTCAGAATGGGGCGTACCAACTCAGAAACAGATCGTCCGTCAATCTGGCGGATGATGAGAGAATCAGACTCCAGCTGAACTTCCCGTTGATCCTGTGCGGAGGTAATCGACACGAGAGTGAATGTCAATGCGCTCAGAAGCAAGATCTTTCTACTCATCTTCAATCACCACCACACCGCTGACTCGTGCTAGAGAGAAATCGTTCAGGTCTTCGTCAGCATCCAGCCCGTATCCGGAAAAAGTCTGGGTGGGAGTTGTGATGGTCGCGAAACCAGCGGTGCCGATTCGCGAAGTAATATCGGACCAGGAGAGGTGCTCGCTGAAGAGCCACCGCTCAGCTCTTGCCTCTACGATCACGTCGCCCTCCGCGACAAAGCGGCCCTGCCTCTCGAAGTAGGTAATGGTTTGCGACGTGACCACAGCCGATGTATCTCCGAGAGTATCAAAAATAAAAACCTGGACTCGCTCTGATTCTTCGTTGAGGGCTGACATAACCAGGTAGGTACTGTCGGGCGTCTCGTAGCGCGCCATAAACGCGGCTTTCATATGGATTCGTCGAACACCCCCATCATTGATACGCATGTCAGGATTCCAGCTTTCCGACGTCGGACCTTCATCTTCCAGCAGGGTCTGAATTGTCACGCCAGATTCGTGAGACTGACAGCCGCCTGCTAATACGGTGGCGATCACGAAGGTCAATATCAGGTGCGGGAGCTGGAAGCGCATTGTATATGCGTGTGTGCGAATGCCAAATGATACGATGGGCATATATTCAAAACCGAGCTGATTCTCCCGCCATCAGTATCGCCTTTCTGGTCTGACATTTTCGGCGTAAACAATTCCGAGTCTCAAGCTTTCAGGACCCGAGTGGCTGAGTTCCATTTCGATTCAGTTGATTATATTCGATTCAGGGTGTTTCAGTGGGGGTACGGTAGCGGGTATCAATCCTGAATTATCCGGCATAAAACGCCCGATTAAGCGCTTTAGTTTGGATCTGGTCAGCCGATAACCAAATCGAGTTCAGCATGTACAAACAACACAATACTGGTCATGGAAGCGACAACAATGAACTTTAAAGTCGAACCGGTCACGAACGAAACCGTCGTGATCAGGATCGGCAAGGCGTTGGATTTCCGCAACGCAGCAGACTTCAAAGCAGCAGCACAGACGCAGGTCCGTGCTGGTATTCGAAGCTTTATTCTCGACTTTACCGATACAGGCATCCTGGATTCGACAGGGTTGGGATCCATATTTTCACTCTACCGCCAGGTCTCTCCTATAAACGGCCAGGTAGTATTTGCTTCAGTTTCACGTCCTGTTCAGGTCGTGGTGCAGTTGACGCGCACGTACAAGGTGTTCAGACAGTTTTCGACCGTCGAAGCCGCACGTAAAGCCGTTAATTAATCCGTTACTCCAGGAACGTATCCTCTGACTCAGAGATATGGAAATCACCCGCCAAAGATTCAGTCGGCTGGACGTCGTCATTGATGAGCTTCACGCGCTGTTTGAAGAGTGGGAGCGCGATGACGCGCTTCTCGCACACCTCGATCAGCATACTGTGGAGCTTTTACGTCTGGCCGTTCACGAGTGGATAGCCAATCTCGTCCAGCACGCAGATTTTGCAGGCCGGAGCCCTGAGGTAATTCTGGACGTGTATCCCAATGGGAGGCGCGTGCGGTGTGTCATTGAAGACAATTCGGAAGGATTTCCTTTCCCAGAACAACTTTACGTCCAGCAAGACGCCCTGACCCCTTTTCCAGAACGTGGAATGGGTCTCCTCATGCTGAACGCCGCTACCGAGTACTTTGAGTACTCTGTTACCCAAGAAGGTATGCGTCGTTTAGAATTCACCGTTTCAGCAGATAAAGACTCATGGCTCGACATTCCATTCTCATAGTAGAGGACGAGCATACTCTGAGGAGGCTGCTCGAATACCGGCTTGGTATGCTCTACGACGTCCAAACGGCGTCGAATGGCGAGGAAGCCATTGAGCGTCTCGACGAAGAGCTGCCAAATCTGATCATTTCGGACATCATGATGCCGAAAATGGATGGATTTGCGTTGCAGGCCAAGCTGCAGGACCGCAAGGATACAAGAAACATTCCTTTCATTTTCCTGACTGCCAAGGCCGACGAGGCGAGTAAGCTTAAAGGCCAGCGCACCGGTGTTGACGATTATATCACAAAGCCATTTGATATCGATGGGCTACTCTCACGAGTTGAGAGGCTGCTCGAGCGTACTGCTCAGTTCCAGGCTCAGCTCGATGCAAAAATCGGCCTGGATTTCTCGCAGAAATTGATGCCGAAAGACCTTCCAGATGTAGCGGGATACCGCGCATTTTTCCGCAGTGATCCTCGTGAACACGGTGGTGGGGACATTTTTGATTGGACAGAGTCCCGTCCAGGCACCTATCTCATCACCATCGGAGATGTCATGGGAAAAGGGCTTCAAGCAAAATTTTACGCATTCAGCTTCCTCGGCTATATCAGGAGTACCATCCACACCATGCTTGGTACGACGAATTCGCCTGCAGAGATGATGAAGCGAGTGAATCAGATCCTGGTAGACGATCCTCCCCTCGAAGACACGTTTGCCTCCCTCCTCCTCATGCGCTGGGAACCGGCTCGAAATCTCGTCACCTATTCGAACGCGGGGCATTGCCGTCCTGTGCTGGTGGGTCCACGAGGAGCCGAAATTGTCAGTCACTCTGACATGATTCTCGGTCTTGACAAGGGAGCGGAGTTCAAGGATACATCTATCGTACTCTCTCCCGGGTCAGCCATCGTAACTTATACGGATGGCCTCCTCGAGCAGCAGATGGAAGCGGGTGAGCAACTGGGAGAAGAAGGAGTCGTCGATAGCATCATGAAGGCGTATGGAACTGCGGATCCCGTAGACCTACTCCTCAAGAACGTGCTGGAAGACAGCTCGGTCGATGAGTTCAGCGACGATATCCTGTTGTTCTGGCTTGAACGAGAGACGACTCGCGATCGAAAAACCCCTCGCTGGTTCTCACCCTACGGTGAAGGATCTGAATCCGGCCAAGGCACAGTCTAAATTGCACACAGTCTAAAGAAGGCACTGCCTGCCTCAGTTCGAGCGTAGGATGATTGCCAGTTCCGTCAGGAACCGTTCGATATCCGATACAGAATTGTAACCGTGAGCAGAAACTCTGAGTCTGCCGTCGCGGGCGGTCGTCCATACACGCTGCTCTCGAAGTGTCGTACAAACTCGAGCAGCATTTTGGACGTCAACAAGAAGAATTCCAGATCCGTATTCCACGGAAGAATGTGATCGAATCGGTAGGTCCAATTCCTGAAGTCCCGATCGAATAGACTGGATCGATGACAGAATTCGGGACTTCATATTTTCAACGCCAACCTCAGAGAGCAAGCGCAGGGCCTCTCCCATCGAAAATATTCCCGAAAATGCGGGGTGTCCCATCTCGTGCCCGATTCCTGCAGGCCACAGATCGAGTCGATCATTTTCGAGTGCGTACGCATTTCTTGCGCTGCGCCAACCTACCAAAGGAGGATCCCCTATCGGCCAATTGAATCCTGTGGCCAGGACCGCCACACCGTAACCCGCAGTTGCCCACTTGTACCCGCTGAAAATCAGCGCGTCTATGTAGTCATCTTCAAGGTTTATGGGAAAGGCTCCGATCGACTGAGTGGCATCGACGATAAACAGAACATCATTTTCCCGGCATACCCTTCCTAGCTCGCGAATGTCAGAACGGAAGCCATTTGCATACTGTACTGAACTCAGCACGAAAGCCCGAGGACGAGGGTCCAGATTTCGCGAGAGTATATCTGCATCGACATATCCGGTGGAATCAGTCGGCATGAACTTCACCTCCCACCCCGCCCTGATAAACGGCGTGGTGCAGGAGGGAAATTCCTTGTCGATGGCAAGTAGTGTTGCGCCTTCGCCCAGCGAACGAGCCGCGATATTAAGGCCCAGAGAAGCATTCTGCAGAAACGCGATTTGATGCGCGGCTGCGCCGACGAATTTGGCGACATCATTTCTGTCCAACTCGGCGCGCTCAATCCATTCATCCCACGCCGTGTCGCCCTTTTCAAGAGCTTCCTGATAGTATTGCTGACCCGCCCGGGCAACTCGATACGACATCACTCCACCGCCGGCGGTGTTTAAATATGTTCGATCCTCGAGGGCAGGAAACTGCGATCTGAAGGTGGTCCAGTCCATCACGGTAAATTTAGAAATACTGGTAGAAGTTATCTCAATGCCTGTTGACAGGCGATTGTCGAACGGTAAACCGGCCTGCGGAGGGCGCACGTTAATATATTGTCACCCCAAGATATTCAGTTGAACCCCTCTGGCACACCTCTCAAACACAATTAGAGCTGGGTTGGAGGAATGCCTTGCGATCGGATCAAAGATTTACGTTAATTCGTTGTGACGGGGTGCATATGGAGACATATCGCCGCAGAACGTAGATTTTTGTGTGCTATTGATATGCGAATCAGGACTGCAATTCTTATTCCGACGTTGATCTGTCTGCTGACAGGTTGCCGGGACTATGGCGTCGACTCGAATCCCGACGGAAGCCCGGCGCCTGGGCAAAAAGAAATCGATGTCCAGCCAAATGTACCGTTTGAGCTTGTTCTCGGGGGCACGGCACGGTTAGAGGGAACCGACCTGCAGATAGAATTTTCGTTTGTGAACGAAGACAGTCGATGCGCATCAAATGTAACCTGCATCCATGCCGGAAGGGCGATCATCCTTCTGACCATCACGGACGGTCAGTTCGCCCGCCATCAATTGGTAGCGCATATTCCGGGCCTGGTGGCGACGCCGTATCGGTTGAACGACATCATTCAGTTTGACAATCATCGCTACCGGCTGCTGCGTCTGAACCCTTATCCCGTAGACGGGGTACCGATTGATGATTCCGATTATCGAGCCCTTATAGATATTGAAAAACTTTTTGATTGAAGGCCTGCGTTCGCTCTCGTGAACGATTCACATCTTCTTCCCCTCTACAGTGAACGATAAATCTGTGTTCACTCGTATTTTTTAGGCTCTCAATTTATCCGTTTCTTTCGATCAAGAGGAGTCATGGCTCTCGAGCGCACACTTGCAATTCTAAAACCGGACTGCGTCCGAAAAAATCTCATTGGCGAAGTTATCCGCAGGATTCAGGAAGCGGGTTTTACAGTTCGCGCCCTCAAGATGATCAATCTTTCGAGAGTCGATGCGGAAGGGTTTTACGCCGTACATCGCGACCGCCCCTTTTTCGGTGAACTAACGGAATTCATGTCGTCAGGTCCCTGTGTTCCTATCGTTCTCGAAAAGGAAAATGCAGTGGCCGATTTTCGTACTCTGATCGGAGCGACGGATCCTGCAGAGGCCGATGCTGGTACGATTCGAAGAGATTTCGCTGACAACAAAGGGCAGAACATCGTCCATGGATCTGACTCTCCTGAAAATGGTCTACTCGAATCGAATTATTACTTCCCGGAAGTCGAGATCGTCAGCAACGCTGGCTAAGCTATTTATAGTCGTCGCGCTCGTTCTAACCGCGAGCGGATGTGAAGGCATTGGTGGGCGGGCAGATCGAGAGATCCACCCGCCCACTCCAGTTTCTACGGGTGCCGATGAGCTCGTAAAATCTGGCTTTGAGGCGCTTGACGGCATGAACGTGGCCTTGATTGTCAATCATACGGCCAGAACTGGGGGCCGTCATCTGATTGATCTGATTCATGAAGCCCAGAATGTGAAGCTCCACGCATTGTTTGGCCCCGAACACGGTATTCGCGGCGATGAAGATGCGGGGGCCCGAATCGATGATGGGCTCGACGATGCGACCGGCGCCCCCGTGTACAGTCTTTACGGAGAGATTCGGCGGCCGACACCCGAAATGCTTGGGCAGGTGGAAGCCCTCGTGTTTGATATTCAGGATGTTGGCGCGCGCTTCTACACGTTCATCTCGACCATGGGTCTTTCCATGCAATCGGCCGCGTTGGCCGACATACCGTTCATCGTACTGGACCGGCCGAATCCACTTGGAGGCGAGCGGGTCGAGGGATTTATTCGCGACTCCAGCCTGGTCTCGTTCGTCTCCCGGTATCCGATTCCTGTTCGGCATGGACTCACCGTCGGAGAACTGGCACGGATGATCAAGGGCGAAGCCTGGGTCGACGGCCTCGAGAATCTGGATCTACGGGTTGTAGAGATGTCCGGGTGGGAGCGAGACATGATGTGGCCGGATACGGGCCTTGAGTGGATTCCTACCAGTCCAAATATCCCAACATTCGAAACCGCCCTGGTCTACGCCGGCACCTGCTTTTTCGAGGCTACGATAGCCAGCGAGGGAAGGGGCACCCCTTCCCCATTCTTGACCCTTGGAGCGCCCTGGCTTGACGCAGAGTCTCTGGCGGAAGACTTTAACCGGTGGGAATTTCCCGGCGTTCAAGTCTCCGCCGGAACGACCACCCCCGTGAGCATTCCGGGAACTGCGACCCATCCGAAGCTTGAAAACATTCCAATTCAAACGCTGATTGTCGAGGTAACAAATCCTGATTCAATTCAGTCGGTAGCGCTGGGGCTCGACCTAGTTGGTCGATTCTTTGCCCAGGCTCCGGATTCGTTGAAGGATTCGTTTTTCAACGAAAGATGGCTTGGGCTGCTTTCTGGGTCTGCTGAAACCCTCGACATGGTTCGGGGAGGTATGGACTACGCGGCGTTCGAATGGAAGTGGAGGGACGAGGTGGCTGCATTCAAAGACCTGAGCGGTCCCTATCTCCTGTATTGATCGGACTGGAAGCCGTCGAGTATGACGAGATCATCTTCTTGAAGGATAACCCCGGCAGTTACACGTACGGCCAGGCGACTGCCTTCGCTCACGAATCCGCTTCGGCCGGCCGCCACATCACGGCGTAAATGACTTCCAGGTAGCCAGCCAAAAGAATGATGGGTGCGATGTAGAGCGAGATGAAGCCATCCACGTCATTTTCCATCCTCATGATGATGTATCCCACGACGATCATCGCCAACCCAGACAGCAATAGAACGTAGTTCTTGCGCGTGAACACCATCACGCGGTGCTTGCGCGCCTGACGCGAGCGTGATCCTCGGTTGCGTCTCGATTTTCTTGCTGCTTGCGCTGCCATCGACAGAAAAGTAAAGATGAATTCGGCGAATGAGCACTCCGAAAAAGGTCCACTTCCGAACACGTAGGCGTTTCGCAGGTTCCTCTTTCGAAAATCCGTTTCGCCGTCAATGCATGCTTCGTAGATTGACGCTTCAACTCTCGAATCCATGCCGGCACCCATTCGCACATTTCTGATTGGACTTGGCATCTTCCTGCTTCAATGGCTGATGCTGGGTCGACTCACATTGTGGGGAGCATACCCGGATGCGGTTCTGCTTTTTGTTGCTTGGCTTGGAGTCCGAAAAGGCCGTCAGTGGGGTGCCATCGGTGGATTTGTCTTCGGCTTCCTGATGGATGTGGTCTACAACACTTGGGGCCTCCACATGCTCGTCAAGACCCTGATTGGATTTTTGCTGGGTCTCTTTCCAAGTTCGGAGCGTGAAGGTCTGCTTATATTGCCGCGTCAGGCTCTTCTTGGCGGCTTGGTCGTAGCCCTGGTTCACAACGGCATTTTCGTAACAATGCTGGCTCTCCAAGCAGGCGTCCGAAATTCGTTCCTGGTTACTGGATTGTGGATTGGATCGGCCCTGTACACTGCGTTTTTGGGTACCTTCGCATCGCTTTTCAGCTCCCGATAGGATATGAATTGATTGTGGATCGGGGCCGACCCTACCGACCGCGTGTTGCTTGAGCGTCGCCCAGCGCCGTATTTTCGACGCTCGATCAGGGTGACGCTCGCGATATTCTGGTCTGGAAAGGGGCTATAGCTCAGTTGGTAGAGCGCTTGAATGGCATTCAAGAGGTCAGGAGTTCGACTCTCCTTAGCTCCACATAGGAATATGCCCCGTATTCGCTTGTTTATAGCGATTACGGGGCATTTTTCGTATATTCAAAGTGATGAGTGATACGAATTATGTCCGGTTGTTTCGGCAAGTTTGGGGGGTTTTTCGTAGTACATACGTAGTACGGTCGCAACTTTGATGAGCCGCAGGGACAATACATGAATATTCGTTCACGGAAAGCACCAACCCTGATTCAAAATAGGGTTGGTCAGTGGTATTGCCGGTTCAGAAGAGATGGTATTGACCTTCCCATAGGTATTCAAACTCCTAAACGTTCAAAATCAGACCCTCCACCTGATGGTACGCTTGAGTGGATTCAGGTTGGTAGGTACTGGTATCCAAAACATGTCTACGACAAGTTCACGGTTGACTTTGAAATGCCATACTTGAGAGGTGAGTTTACTCCCTCAAAGAGAAAGGAAGATGTACTGGTATCTGACGCTGTAGAAGAATTCATTGAAAGAGATGGATTGACGAAGAGTACTAAGCGGAGCTACAAAGGAGTTCTTCATTTGTTTGTAAACCGGCTGGTTGATGGGCGAATGTATATGCGAGAACTCCGCTCGGAAGACATGACGCATTTCATGGAGTTATGTAAGCATAACTCTCCCCACACTCGGTTTAGTTACGGTAAAGGGATCAATGTATTTTTAAACTGGGCGGATGAAAAGGAGCTCCTAGACGCGGAAGATTTGCAGATTGAAACCGGACGCACCGCAACGGGAAGACTTGGGCGAAAAATTTTTCTGACTCCTACGGAATTCATAAATGTGCGAGCATCAATTGCCCGTGATGCTCTATTGCTTCCTCTAAAGCAGAGGAAACTCAATCATCTGTCATGGGTGACTGATGTTCTAGACCTCGGTATTTCAACTGGACTTCGGCTCAATGAACTTGTTCATCTTCAATGGCAAGACATCAAACTGGAACGGGGTATTCTTGAGGTAAGACCCAAGACTAAGGAGCGCGATAAAATTGATTTTATGCCGAAAGGCAAACGTGCGCGATTTGTTGAACTGCAACCACTCGCCATTGAAGTATTGAGCCGAAGCCATGTGAAAGTGGGACAGTCAGATCCACATGGACGAGTACTGAAAGGTGCTCTTTTTAATGACCTCCGAGATGTGCCATTTAACCCAAACCGAGCATCTAAGAATTGGCGGAAGCACAGAAAGATTGTCAATATTTCTGACCCTGTGCCTCTTCACGGTCTTCGGCATGCCCATATAACGTTCATGCTCATTCTGGGTTGGGAAATTTTTTATGTACAGCAATTTGCTGGTCATTCTAGCGTAACGACGACGCAGCAATATGCTCAATTTGCACGTCAACTCTGCTCCCGAAAGGAGCGTGAAAGGCTCATTGAAGAAATTGTTGGTCTTGGATTTGCTCGCCCCTGAGATTGCTACTCTCCTTCACGATGGGCTCTTTTTACTCTTTTTTCTGATTTTCCCTCGTCGCGCTGGTAACGGCGCTTCGTTCATTTGTCGAACGAGATGGCGTATATGACCGATGGTCACATAGAGCTTACTATTGCGTCCGCTCTTGGTAACGATTGGTCGTAGTTTTTTCTCTTTTCGGAGTCTCTCGGATACGTCTCTGCTTATGCCAAGTGCCTGCATAATATCTGTTAGCGGCACAACGGCATCATTATTTAGTGTGTTTAATAGCACTGCTTGTCGAAGCGCTGGTCCGGTAAGGTTGGTGATGATTTCCTCAACCTGCTCCGTAATGTCTTTCGCGATTGTGCTTGCGATTTCTTTAGCGGGAAGGGCTGAATCTTGCGCAAAGTTGTTAGGCTCGGTAGCCCTTTTGGCCGAAGTCACTACTGAATCAAGAGATGATTTTGTGGTAGGGGGAATTGAAATGTATTCAACGGGCATTAACTCATTAGAGTGAGAGCGTGGAGGCGGAATCTCAGACCGGCTCCGCAGCTTGGGAATTTCATAATATGCTTTCATTCGGAGCTTCATCGCGGGATGCCGCCCAGTGATAAGAATCCCAGAATCCTGGGGAAGTGTTCGGACTGCATCTGGTTCTAAGAGTGATCTTGTGACTATTCTCTCTTGACCATTGCGACGATCAATACACATTGTCTTCCCGAGAGAAGCTGAAACATCCTTGCACATCGAGTGAGATAGCCCCGGAAGAAAAATGCGCGTCGCACAGCCTCCATTGGCTAGGATATGAGCATCCTCACGCCCGTAGAGACGCTTCAACTGCTCCAAATCTTGGCAAGACGCAATTATGCTGACCCTCCTCCTGCGGATCGCTGTCATGATGGTTGCCAGTTCTGGGATCGGGGCGCTGTTACCGAGCTCGTCGAGTATGGCGAAAATTGAAAGCTCATCTTCTTCTGGCGTCTGCATACAGAACGAAAATACCTGAAAGAAGAGAAGAGCCCCTATGACCGAATAATGCTTCGCGTGAATCTCAGGGAAACAGAAAAAGATTGCTGTCTTCTCGGTTCTAAGTGACTCAAAGTTTAAAGATTCAGTTGCCGTGAGCCGACAAGTGAGAGGATCTGACCAGGGTTTGAGAGCTGTTTGACAAGTTGTCACGATGCTGGCGGCGACTCTACTACTGGCAGCCCTGAACGACTTGAAGTCACTAAATGTATTGGGGTCAGCGTGCTCAGCAACAAACTTATCCAGTCCGCTACAGTCTGGGCCTAAATGTGTAAGCAATTTCTTGACCATTGCGAGATGAAAATACTTTGTATCACAATTACGAAGGGTCATGACGAGCGTTGTCAGCAGAGCCTCGGCCGACTCGTTCCAAAAGCGTTCCCCTCCCCGATCGGGGAATGCAGCGTTAATGAGAGTTGAGGACACAATCGACGCGTCTCTATGTGTTCGAACTCGATGGAGCGGATTGAACGAAAGTGACTCCTCTGCAGAATCAGTAAAGTCGATCTTGCAGACCCTATACCCCTCACTCGTGAGCCAGCCTGCGGAGCGTTTCCACATGCTTGAGTCTGGATCAAGGCTTATGTAGCTCGCACCATCCGCACGGAGCAAGTTCGTCATACTCATTTTTGTGGTTTTGCCACCCCCTGTTGGACAAACGAGAAGGCAGTGGGAAAAACTGGCTTCCAACGAAAGCCGGGAAAATCCATCAACCACAATTCCTTTCTTGCTTCGCGAAACTAGCCTCCATCTCTGAAAACCTGTCAGCCAATATGCTCCCTCCATGTATTCAATTTCTTTTGGAATCACGAGACGAATCACAGTGATAATGGCAACAATTATTGCTACGATGATCAGATTGATAATCATCAGAATTTTATTCGCCTCCGCCGAGGTGCCCTGTTTATTAGCGCCTTCCAAGCTCCACCAATTGCGAGAAATGGAAGCCGGATCAGGGCGAGTGAAATGCGGCCAATGACCTGTCCGGCCCATGTTGCGGGGTGTGTTGAAACAACTTTGATCGCAAATAGCATTATGTATATGCCCCATATGACCAGAAAGAGCTGGATTAGGGCTGTTAAAAGCTGTGTGAAATACATCATTTTTCCGTCTGATTTGGGGGTCAGTAAGCCGAGCGTCTTGACCCAAGGATTGAGTTTTTCCGCTTCCGAATCTGTGAAACGATAGTGACCAAAATTGCGATGAGAAGTAGGGTGTTGACCAGCGTCAAGACTCCGCATAGGTCGTGTAATTCTGTCATTGGTTCTCTCGGTTTAGGAAGGAATAAATGATGTCACGCATTTGGTTGACATCGCTTGTGTTTTCGTGAAGCTCGAAATATCCGACTTTCATATCTGTCAGCCAGCGTGTCCAAATCGCTCTAAGATGAGCTGATTCTGTAACTGCTTTCGAGCGTGGCTCGAGCCCAATCACAAGAATGTTGACATGGGATAAATCTGTCCGGACGGGAATCAGGCGGAATTCGTCGGTATTGGCGTTGGGGTCATTTCGCCACCGCTGCAGAATTTCCTTGGGGATGTAATTCCCTTCGGTTTCGTCTCTATACATTGACTCTTCGTCAATGACATAGAAATCCGTAATCAGAATGATGTCCTGTCGTATTTGATGTCCGTCCGAAGACTGGATTGGGGTGTATAGCCTCTGAAACCATGCTGATATATCCGCGCCAGAGAATGATTCTTTTTTTGGAGCTGCGGCATACAGCTGTTCCGAGACTTCCATGAGCCTCGACAACTGAGTTGACAATTCCTCATGCCTCTGTGCCATTGGAATTGAAGCCATATCGATGCTCAATTCGTTTTGTGATGAAACCCGTTCTGTGTCCGAGGACTGCGGAATCACCTCAATTGTGAGTCTGTCGTGACTTCCTATGTACAGGGAGCTTTTTACCAACTCCCTAAAGTAGGAGGCTGTTAATGCTATGAGGGCAAGGTCATTCTCGGGCTGGCCCGTGATGAGAATCCTGTCACTCAGGTCGGAGGCGACACGAATGTGGTGCTCGGGACGAGCCGGTGTGTTGTCGACATCTGTGTTACAACCGACAACGATACAGGCGAGTAAAACGATAAATGTTTTCATCGGTATCTACTGATTTTTTGAATGTGGCTAGATGTAGGGCGGAGCGTGGTAATTGGCGGATCGCTCCTCTAAAAAGCTGTCTGCAAGCTTTCTGGATTCAGCCATTCTGGCCCTCGCATCACCCGTCCTCGTGCCTTCTATGAACCTGTTCCAGCCGCCAACGAGATCGCCTATTCGTGCGACCGTGAGGCTCCAATCCTTGTGCCTGCCGTCCCGAACTCTTGAGCTATGCCCAAAAGTTGTGTATGGAAGGTTTAGGCAGCGTGTCGTTCTGATGTAATTCCGTCGGTGAATTTGATTCCTTTTTTTACAAGTTGCAATAGGTGCGGTGCATTCAGTTTCCTCCACTTCTTCTGGGCCTCTTTACATAGACGGAAGGCCATTGCAAGAGCTGTTTCTCGGCTCAGACATCCCCTCGTTTTGGCGGTCCTGAGGCGCACGGTCGCGAACGTAGATTCGATCGGATTTGTGCTCCGAAGATGGATCCAGTGTTCTGCCGGAAAGTCATAAAAAGCGAGCAGTTCTTCTCGGTCTTTCACCAGAATCTCTGCTGCTTTCGGATACTTTTGCTGGTAGGCTTTGATGAAAAACAGAAGGGCGCTCTCTGCCTGCTTTTTTGTTTCTGCTGTATAGATCTGCGTGAGGTGACCTTTTGCCTTCTTCTGAACGGACTTGGGCAGGCGGTTGAGCACATTTGCTGTCTTGTGCACCCAACAGCGTGCGGCTCGCGTCTCGGGATAAACTTCTGCGAGAGCACTCCAGAATCCCATGGCTCCATCGGCAACAGCCAGCTTCGGTCCTTGATCCAGCCCGCGGTGCCTCAGCTCCAGGAGCAACTCTCGCCACGACTGCTTGCTCTCGCGAAAGCCGTCCTCGAGTGCTATAAGCTCCTTCCTTCCATCGGCCGTAGCGCCGATCACGACCAGCAGACACAGTTTCTGTTTATCCATGCGTACGTTTACGTGAATACCGTCGGCCCAGAAATAGACGTAGTGCTTCTCCTTCAGGCTCCGCTTTTGCCAGTCTTCGTGCTCCCTTGTCCAAAGCGTCTTCAGGCGCGCAATCGTCGAGGAGGTCAGCCCTGGGGCATCAGGACCAACAAGGGCCGAGAGCGCTGCCTCAAAGCCGCCCGTTGAAACTCCCTTCAGGTACAACCATGGAATGAGAGCCTCAAGCGAGCGGCTCTTGCGGAGGTAGGCTGGTAGTATCGAACTGCGGAAACCGATTCTATCCTCACCCCGACCCGTACGGTCGCGTATGCGGGGCATCTTTACAGCGACCTCCCCGATACCAGTCAAAATCTTCCTCTCTGGCAGATATCCATTGCGAACGATGCGGTGGCGATTCTCTTCGTCGCGCAGGAACTGGTAGCGCTGGCAGAAAGCTTCAACCTCGGCCTCAACGGCTGTGGCCAGCATCTTTGCGGCCCCTGTTCGCAATACTTCTGTCAACACATCCTCTGTGCTATTGTAGTTCTCGTTCTCGTGTGCGTTATTCGTCTTCATGGGCGGTGTATCCTCCAATCTTCGGATTGACAATGACGTAATCATCATCAGGATACGCCGCCTATACCTTTTTCACCCGTACACAACTTTCGGGGTTAACTCATCTGTGTGTTCACCAGTGTATTAGGAACCGTTCACTGCGATATATAATTGGAGAGCCGAAAAGGCGCTGTATAGTGGTGAAACAGAGATGGTCCTATAAAACTGGACAGGGTCTTAGGTGGAATCTTGCGGATTGATTATGCTGCTTCTTGAAGCGGCTGGTGATTAAAAAATACGTGATCAGGGGTCTTTCTTCCGTGTGAGCTGTGTCGCCTTTCGTTATTGAAGTAGTCGAAGTATACAGCAATGGATTTGCGGGCTTCAGCCACACTGTCATAGGCTTTAAGGTACACCTCTTCATATTTCAGGCTACGCCACAGACGTTCAACGAACACGTTGTCCATCCAGCGTCCTTTGCCATCCATAGAGATTTTGATGTCATGATTCTTCAGAACATCAGTAAAGGCCACGGGTGTGAACTGGCTGCCCTGATCCGTATTGAAGATCTCTGGCGCTCCATACACGGCGATTGCTTCTTCGAGCGCTTCCACACAGAAGTCGGTGTCCATCGTATTGGAGATCCGGCGTGAGAGTACTTTTCGGCTGTACCAGTCGATGACGGCGACCAGGTAAACGAATCCCCTTTTCATCGGAATGAATGTGATGTCGCTTGCGTAAACCTGCCGGGGCCGCGTCACGTTGAGCTTACGCAAGAGATACGGATAAATCTTGTGACCTTTTCCCGGAATCGAGGTCCGTTTCTTAGGATAAATGGCAATGAGTCCCATCAGACGCATTAATCGCCGGATTCGATGGCGGCCCACAAAAATACCTCTGTCCTCGAGCGCATCCTTCATGGTGCGCGATCCTCGCGTGGGCCGCTCAAGGTAGAGCTCATCCAGTTTTTTCATCACGGCCAGGTTCTCTTTGCTCTCGCCCACCGGCTTGTAGTAGGCCGTTGAGCGATTCAGCTCCAGCAGATTGCACTGCCGTTTGATGGAGAGGTCGTGGATTGGGTCGATCATTTGGCGGCGCTCACCTACTGGGTGCGACCGAGCGCTTTGGATAAAAAATCCTTCTCCATCGAAAGCTCGCCAATTTTGGCGTGAAGCTCCTTGATCTGGCCCTCTTCATTGCGTTTTCCGAAATGCCCTTTGTCAAAGACCTCTTCAGCGTCCTGAATCAATTTCTTCTTCCAGGTCTGAATCTGGTTCGGATGAACCTGGAACTGGTCTGCCAACTCAGCCATTGTGCGATCTCCTTTGACCGCCGCCACCGCTACTTTCGCTTTGAATGTGTTGCTGTGGTTTCTTCTTTTGCGACTCATCGTTTGTATCCTTTCTTGAGGGTGATAAGATCGCAAGACTCCACCTTATTTGTTGTTCAGACTGTCCGATGAATCAGGACCATCTCTGTTGTACTCAGATCGTCCACTAAATTCGACTGAGGGCGAACTATAGCAGCGTCTTTCGTACCTATACCTATAGTGGAGTTGATGTTAACCACAATAGGTGGGCCACTGCCAAGAGTGAGGATAAAAATTGATGATAATCTATATAAGAATATGAATAGAGAAGTTCGTCACTCCTTTCAGATTCTGTTTAGAACTTTAAAAATTCTCGTTCCATTTAAGAAGTCGATTTTAGGTTTGTTCGCACTGGGGCCGCTGATTTCAGTTGTGAGCATGGTTGCGCCTTACATAACTATGAACCGCCCCGGGTTTGCCGGAGACTCCAAAGTTTGAGAACTTGGAGTTATGAAAAAAGGAAAGAGATACGCACCTGAAGTCAGGGAGCGAGCAGTACGCATGGTGTTGGAGCACGAACGCGAGTATTCATCACAATGGGCAGCCATCGAATCGATTGCTGAGAAGATCGGTTGTACGAAGGAGACGCTTCGCCGCTGGGTTCGACAGAGCGAACACGATACGGGTCGCAGGCCTGGGCTGACGACGGTGGAGAAGGATCGCATCAAAGTGCTTGAACGTGAGGTCAAGGAGCTTCGTCAGACGAATGAGATCCTACGCAAGGCATCGGCGTATTTTGCACAGGCGGAGCTCGGCCGCCGACCCAAATAATGGTGACTTTCATCGACGATCATCGCAGTGTTTACGGAGTCGAGCCGATCTGCAGAGTATTGCCGATTGCTCCGTCGACCTACTATGCCTGCAAAATCCTGCAGGTTGATCCTGAACGCCGATCTGCCCGGGCAAAGAATGATGAGTACCTGAGCGTAGAAATCCGTCGAGTCTGGGAAGAAAACTTCCAGGTCTACGGGGTTCGCAAGGTGTGGCGTCAACTGGGCCGCGAAGGCCTCGAGGTGGCACGCTGCACCGTGGAGCGTCTCATGCGCGATATGGGCCTTCACGGCGTCGTACGGGGCAAAAAGCATAGAACAACGATTCCTGATGAGCAGGCTGCTCGTCCGCTGGATCTGGTCGAGCGAGACTTTAAGGCAGGTGAGCCAAACCGGCTGTGGGTCTCGGATCTGACCTATGGTGTGCCCAAGCTTTGTCAACCATCCGGGTACGGCTGACAAAGCACAGCATGTCTGGAATGTACTCTGATTCCGGGATTGGAGTGACCGCTCCCCGTTGCGGGGGAGTTAACCCCGAAAGTTGTGTACGGGTGAAAAAGGTATAGGCGGCGTATCCTGATGATGATTACGTCATTGTCAATCCGAAGATTGGAGGATACACCGCCCATGAAGACGAATAACGCACACGAGAACGAGAACTACAATAGCACAGAGGATGTGTTGACAGAAGTATTGCGAACAGGGGCCGCAAAGATGCTGGCCACAGCCGTTGAGGCCGAGGTTGAAGCTTTCTGCCAGCGCTACCAGTTCCTGCGCGACGAAGAGAATCGCCACCGCATCGTTCGCAATGGATATCTGCCAGAGAGGAAGATTTTGACTGGTATCGGGGAGGTCGCTGTAAAGATGCCCCGCATACGCGACCGTACGGGTCGGGGTGAGGATAGAATCGGTTTCCGCAGTTCGATACTACCAGCCTACCTCCGCAAGAGCCGCTCGCTTGAGGCTCTCATTCCATGGTTGTACCTGAAGGGAGTTTCAACGGGCGGCTTTGAGGCAGCGCTCTCGGCCCTTGTTGGTCCTGATGCCCCAGGGCTGACCTCCTCGACGATTGCGCGCCTGAAGACGCTTTGGACAAGGGAGCACGAAGACTGGCAAAAGCGGAGCCTGAAGGAGAAGCACTACGTCTATTTCTGGGCCGACGGTATTCACGTAAACGTACGCATGGATAAACAGAAACTGTGTCTGCTGGTCGTGATCGGCGCTACGGCCGATGGAAGGAAGGAGCTTATAGCACTCGAGGACGGCTTTCGCGAGAGCAAGCAGTCGTGGCGAGAGTTGCTCCTGGAGCTGAGGCACCGCGGGCTGGATCAAGGACCGAAGCTGGCTGTTGCCGATGGAGCCATGGGATTCTGGAGTGCTCTCGCAGAAGTTTATCCCGAGACGCGAGCCGCACGCTGTTGGGTGCACAAGACAGCAAATGTGCTCAACCGCCTGCCCAAGTCCGTTCAGAAGAAGGCAAAAGGTCACCTCACGCAGATCTATACAGCAGAAACAAAAAAGCAGGCAGAGAGCGCCCTTCTGTTTTTCATCAAAGCCTACCAGCAAAAGTATCCGAAAGCAGCAGAGATTCTGGTGAAAGACCGAGAAGAACTGCTCGCTTTTTATGACTTTCCGGCAGAACACTGGATCCATCTTCGGAGCACAAATCCGATCGAATCTACGTTCGCGACCGTGCGCCTCAGGACCGCCAAAACGAGGGGATGTCTGAGCCGAGAAACAGCTCTTGCAATGGCCTTCCGTCTATGTAAAGAGGCTCAGAAGAAGTGGAGGAAACTGAATGCACCGCACCTATTGCAACTTGTAAAAAAAGGAATCAAATTCACCGACGGAATTACATCAGAACGACACGCTGCCTAAACCTTCCATACACAACTTTTGGGCATAGCTCGTTGCGGGGGAGCGAGAGCCTAAGCGGCGGTGAGTTGCCGAGCACTGGCAACGTGACGCAGCCCGTGGAAAATGGGGCTTGAGGCGAAACCGTTACGCCAAGATGAGTCTCTAGGCTGACTATGGGAAGGTTGAGGAACACGAACCGATTAACCCGCATCTGTGGGCTGAAATGTCGCCCTCACCTACACGGTTTAATAGGTGGGAAACGGATAGAGCAGGTAATCAAAATGTGCCATGCTCTCGAATCCGAACTGTACATGTAGGTCGGTTCCGGAGGGCCCTACAGAAGTGCGTAACTAAACTGCGGGGATCTGTTTCGACTTGTGAAAAGCAAGGTTAAAGACTGCGATCGGCAGCCTAACCCATAGAAAGAGTCCAGCATGTGAACTGGGGAAGGCTTTTCTGGATGCCAAGGGAGTGCGCTCCCCGATGCCAGAGAGGTTGGCGGAGTTCCTGTAGTAGTCTGAGGCGGGGAAAGCCTGCCACATGTGCCGAGAAATCTGCACACGGCGAAGGGGAACAGTTTAGGATGTTTGTCTGAACGACTAACTGACCTTAGAGAGGTGAAGACCTTTGATAATCAGCGAAATGCAGGGCAAACTGGCAACATGGTCAACGGCGGACGAAAGCCGCCGCTTTGACCGACTCTTGAGAATAATTGCTAACAGATCTTGGCTTCGTGAAGCCGCCCGTATCACACTGTCTTCGAAAGGAGCCAGAACGGCGGGAGTAGATGGAATAACGGGAGTGATGATGATGGCTGGGCTGGATGCTCAGCTGATGTCACTGCGCGAAGAGTTGCTGGCTGGAACGTACGAGCCACAACCAGCGCGGCGCATCTATATTCCAAAAGCAAACGGCAAACTGAGGCCTCTAGGTATACCAACGCTTCGAGACCGGATTCTGCAACGCGCTATGCTTATGGTGATGGATCCCATCTGGGAGAGCGATTTTCATCGACTATCCTACGGATTCCGCATCGGGCGTAGCGTTCATCATGCCATTAGAACCGTGAAGTTTCAAGTGCAAGACGGCTCTGTCGCCAAAGGACGCTGGGTGATAGAGGGCGATCTTGCCAGTTACTTCGACACGGTTCACCATAAGGTGTTGATGAAAAGTGTGCGCAAGCGCATCTGTGACAAGCGTTTCCTGACAGTTCTCTGGCAAATCATGAAGGCAGGCCATATTGATAAGGGCCTGTTCTGCGCCGCGAGCGAAGGCGTCCCCCAAGGGGGCGTTCTCTCTCCATTACTATCAAATATCGTACTCAACGAATTTGATCAGTGGATGGACAAAGAGTACCTGAACTCAAAAGCACGAGGTGATCGCTGGAGCTTCAATGACACAATCAAACGAAAACGTCCGATAGCCATTCGAGAAGACCGGCGCTGGAAGGCTGCGGTCTCCTACTGCCGGTTTGCGGATGATTTTGTCGTGATTGTAAAAGGAAACAAGTCACAGGCAGAAGCGATCCGCGAACGGTGCCGATGCTTCTTGGAAGGCACGCTGAAGTTGAAGCTCAATATGGAGAAAACCCGTATTACGCATATCAACGAGGGCATTGTCTTTCTTGGACATCGAATCATTCGCAAACGAGGTCCGCGTGGTACGATGCGTCCCGTGACCACGATACCGAGGGAGAAGTTCAGAAACTTCTCGTGCGAACTTGTCAAAGAACTGAGCGGCAATTACAGCGTGAATACAATTGACATGATAGAGCGTCTGAACCGCAAAATAGCGGGATGGACGGCCTTTTATCAATACACGGACTATACGGCGCGGTATTACATGAGAATAGATTCCGTCCTGTTCTGGAAACTGGGTCACTGGCTTGCCCGCAAATACAAGACGTCAATCAAGTCGCTTATGCGACAGTGGTTCAGGCGTCCTGTAGAGGGCCAGGCCAAAACGTGGCTTCTGTTTGGTCATAACGGACGAGATCGACACCGTGGAATATCGCTCAGACGTATGGTTGGTAGTCGCAAATGTCAGTTCAGATGGCGCAATCCAGCTGGGAATCCCTACATCGTTGGGAATCTTGGCGAGAGCGTTGTCACCTCGCGATATAGAGACGTTGCCATGGCCATGGGTCATGCCTGAATGGAGAGCCGTATGCGCTGAGAGGTGCACGTACGGTTCGGAGAGGAGAGACAGGGAAATAGTTCGACTACGCCCTGTCTCTTACTCTACTAGCCACCTGGAGAGGATTCGTTTACATCGCCTTCGTCATCGATGTCTTCAGTCGCCGGATTTTAGGCTGGCGCGTATCAAACTCGCTCAGAAGCGATCTGGCGCTCGATGCCCTGGAGCAGGCCCTTTGGAAGCGGGATCAAGAGCAGCACGAGCAGTTGGTTCACCACAGCGATCGGGGCGTGCAGTATCTCTCGATCCGCTACACAGAGCGACTGGCAGAAGCTGGCATAGAGCCCTCGGTGGGAAGCCGAGGGGACTCCTATGACAACGCACTGGCCGAGACGATCATCGGTCTCTACAAGACAGAACTGATCAACAAAAAGGGGCCGTGGAAAAGCCTTGAACAGGTCGAACTGGCGACGCTCGCATGGGTGTGGTGGTTCAATCAAAAACGGCTTCTCGAACCCATCGGTTATATTCCACCGGCGGAGTTTGAAGAAGCCTTTCACAGACGCAAACAGAGTCACGCTCTCGATGCGTCACTCACATAAATAAGTCTCCGATATTCCCGGGGCGGTTCAGTTCAGCTTTGGGGTGCAGGTCAAAGACCATGATCGGCCTTTTTAGAAGTGTGTACCAAATTAGGGAAAAACCTCGCTCAGCTGTTATTCTCAGCTACCAGTCAACACATTAATGACAATGATGAGGAAAGGCATGTATCTGGCCCTCTCACGTTAATTAATAATACTCAAAACGCGTTAGAGATGTCCAATAATGACTCCAACAATACATATTGGGGATCTGAGGACTCCTGCCCTCGTTACACGGCACCCCATATTTGAACACCGGTCGATAACCCAAAATTTGTCTTGAACACAGTTACGAAATACTCTTGTACCGCTACATGGTAACATCATTCGTCCCAATCAGCAAGCAACAGAATCGCAATAAAGATGATTACTCACGTGTCGTACACGTTTCGACTATTATTGTAAGCTACAATACGTTCAATCTCACCGTTAAGGCTATTGAATCGGCAATCGCATCGTCACCAGAGCTCCAGCATGAAATCATTGTCGTCGACAACAATTCGCCTGACGATAGTGGATCCAAACTGAGAGATTACTTTTCGGATAGAGATAGCAATCCAGTTACTGTTATTCGGCTCAATAAGAATCTTGGGTTTTCTGGAGCGAATAATGTTGGTGCGGCACAGGCGAAAGGCGAGGTACTGTTTTTCCTAAATCCTGATACGGAAGTTCATCCTGCAACGATTTCTAAAATCTATGCATTCCTCACGGAGCATGACGACGTTGGGGTGCTCGGACCCTACGTAATAAATCCAGGCGGTTCTGATCAGGGAAGTGTCAGTTCATTCATTACTGTGGGTTCTCTGATTCGTTTTTTCTTTCCGTCATCTGCAATTTTTCAGAGCGGATTTGCAAAAAAAGCTAACATACCAGATAAAACCAAAGAAGTTGACATTTTGAAGGGCTGCGCCGTTGCCTTGAGACGGAAAGTGTTTGATCAGATTGGAGGTTGGGATGAGTCGTACTTCCTTTACGCCGAGGAACGGGAGCTTTGCTATGCTGCAAAAAACCTGGGTTATAAGAACTATTTTCTTCGCTCCGCTCCGATCATGCATATAGGTGGAGCAAGCACGAGCCTTGAAAACTACGCTGCCCAGCAGATCATTCAGCAACAGTCATCCCTTCAATTCCTTCAAAGACATCACGGATTGTTTCTTGTCGTCCTGAATCGTGCTCTCGGTGTACTTGGCTTCGGAATAAGAGCATCGATCTTTCCGATTCTTGAGCTCATGACTAAAAAGTCTCATTACCAACTTCGAGGCCAAGCAGCTAAAAAGATCTTCCTCTGGTATGTTCAAGATTACAAACCGAAAAGAGCGTAGTGAGCAGCAAAATAAGTTGGACGACATCGTGAAGGAGCTTGCAATTTTTCCAAAAACCAGTTTGCCTCAAACGCCATCCAATTCAGAAACAGCTCGTCGTAATCCCAAAGCGTATGCTTGAACTTGTTGCTCCGATGCTGGAGAAGACCAAATTCGAAGAAAAACCTACGGGTGAAGCATTGCGAATCGTGGATACGGCTGTACCCGGTGGAAATATCCAGACCGAAATGGAGCGTCATTTGTATTACCGCCACATTGTTCACCTTAATTCTGGCAGTCTATTTCGTACTGGTGACGGATTGGTGGTGAGGACGCCACAGATAATTAACCATGCGATTGCGTGATGCTGCGAATACCAACTAACCGTTCCCGAAATTCTTGAACACTTCTGCGGACATATCCAACGGTGGTCCCAGTGATCGATGGCTGAATCGCTGGGGATTGTCTTTTCTGTGGACAGCTTTCGGGTTCGGCATTCTGCTGATCGCAATTAGTGCCTGGAAAGCAGACTGGGTTTTACCCTTTGTCCCAATCGTTCTTATTGGCGGGGCCGCGGCCCTGGCGCTGTTCAGACGGCCTTTGGTGAATCTCGCTGTGGTCATGTGCGGATTCGTTCTCATCGTGGGATTTGAAGCGGGTGTACAACCGAGCGAAATTCTGTACGGTCTCTACTACATGGGATTTCTGGCGCACTGGTTCGTCACCCGCTCTCTTCTTCAGCGTCAGCAATTGTGTACGAGACCGGAAGAACGTGTTCTTCTGATTTTCCTTGTGTTGATCACTCTCTCTATCCCTGTTTCTGTCTTGTTCAATGGCTGGCCATCAATGATTATGGGAGAGTGGATGAGCCTGTCACTGCTGGCTTTCTACTGGCCCATACGCGAAGCTGTAGCAAACCACAAAAATGGACTGAAAGTGGTTGTCGGTGCTGTCATCTTCATCGGCATTTTTGTACTTGCCCGAAATTTACTGGAGTTCCGGAATGACCTGGTGAGCGCCAACCAACTGTGGCAAATCGGGGCAAGTCGAGCCGTCACCAATGAGTCGTTACTCATGGTCCCAGCCCTTTTTTCTCTGGCAGCATTTCTATACGTAAGGAGCCTGAAAGCAAAACTATTCTATCTGTGCATTGTGCTGATTATGTTTGCCGGACTCATTCTAACACATAGTCGAGCGTATTGGGTCGCATTTTTCATAGGTGCAGGCCTGCTATTTATTTTTGTTTCTGCGAAGGACAAGCTGAGATTGTTGACCGCAGGTGTCGTTTCTGCAGCAGGATTATTTCTGCTCGCTTACGTCGTACTTGGTGACTTTCTACTCCTTGTCTTCACCGGACTTCTGGATAGACTTCTCTCATTACAGACCGCGGTGACCAAAGATGTCTCTCTGATCAATCGATTTCTGGAAATCAAGGGTGTCTGGCCCCACATCAAGCACAATCCGGTGCTTGGACATGGAATGGGTGTACCGTATCGCTTTTACAACATCACCTACAATTATTCCGAAGTAAAGACCTTCATTCACAATGGATATGTAGCTCTTTTCTTCAAATTTGGTATCTGGGGTCTCGGAATGATGTTGTTCATGATGGCCCGATTTCCTTTTCGAGCTCTACAATTTTGGCGATCCAGAAAGGAAGACTACCTTCCGAGACTGATCTCATTGTCCGTTGCCGGCTCTCTTATAGCCCTGGCGGTAACTGCAACAACTTCCAACCCATTTTACCAGAATGACCTCATGTTTGTGTACGCGGTTTTGTGGGGAATCGCTGGTGGATGTTACTCAGGGCGCAAACACTTGATCGGTCTGAATTTCGAAGCCCCACATTCGGGCGATATTGTTCCACGCACAGATGAATATTAGTCCTAATGACTGGAGCGTATCATCCAGTTATCTAATTCACCCTATTTGTCCTCTCGTATTGCGTTTTAGTCTTGGAAGGTCTCAACAAACGGTTGGGAAATGAACTGATCGGTTGTTTCGGAAGGGCCCTGCGGCCATCCTCTCTTGCAAACCTGATCTGGAAAGTATTCACTGAATATCGATCCGTAGAGTTTTCTAATTGATGGCTAGGTATCAACTCGTTGCACCGGCAGCGATTTAGCCAGGCATTCAAAAAACACCCGAGCACAGCCGTCTTACTGCGTGGGAGATTGCCACGTTCTCTTTCATTGCCGTTTTTTTTTTGAAAATCGAATCATGCGGGACCACCCACCGGAGGCACTTATCATCGAATGATCGACCACTTGGCTCACCGAATGATAGAGATAAATACAGACTCCAGATCGGCCCTCGTGCCCAAGTACTTTTGTCCTGTACGGAGGCTGTCACGGAAGAATCCTCCCCGCGGTAAACGATCCACTAGTATTTTCGCCCGAAACAATCTTCAGGTTTGACAACAATGGACCGAGTTGAGAACCGAAATTAAAAGTCCATTCTATTCAGACGCATGAACCGGATCATCAAAAATATGTCCTGGCTGACAATCGGAAATTTATCCGTGAAACCAATCTGGTTTGTCTTCATCACCTACGTGTGTATTAGATACATGGGGCTTTAACAATATGGATCCATGACGGCAGCCCTGGCCCTGATGAGTATATGTGACGGTTCACTGACTCTGGGCTCATCTAATTATACCGTAAGAGAACTAGCCAGAGATGGGACTAAATCCAGTCTGTTCTTTTCGAATTTCCTCGTATCAAGAATCGTTCTTTCCATCCTGGCGATCGCGATCGGCCTCAGTATTCGGTGGACAATCGACGGAAGCTCGGGAATAAACGTCGTATTGTTTGCAGGCACGTACGTATTGGCTCGAAACGTGCTTGAGTACTGCCGCGTGTTCTATCGGGCCCGCGAAGTGTTCCAATATGAAGCGTATTCAACCATTCTGGAAAAATTTCTGGTAGTATCCTTCGGATCGTATGCCCTCTATCTGACTCCAGATGCGGCTTCCGCACTAATGGGAATGACACTGGGAATGGCGATAGCTTTCAGCTTAAATCTGGGGTGGGTCAAGCACACGTCTGCATCGTTTCGCCTTTCTCTAGTTTCAAAATCTTTTTATGTAAATGCGATGCCAGAAGCGATTCCCTTAGGCCTGTCGAGCATTTTCGTTCTTCTCTATTATCGGACCGACAGCATAATGATAGAGGCCTTCGAAGGCGAAATGGTCACGGGGCAGTACGCAATTGCTTTTCGAGTGACAGAGGCGATGATACTCCTACCCTACATCATAAACTCTGTGCTTCTTCCTCGTTTGTCGTCGCTCTTCAATACGAATTATTCAGAATTCGTTCGGTTATCACAACGAAGCGTACTTAGTCTGGGCGCTCTCGGACTGGCGGCAAGCTTGATCGTCTTTGCCTTCTCTCCTCTGATCGTTCGCCTGATCGACGGCTCCCCTGAAGCCTTTCCAGCCGTGGCGTTACTGCAGATTATGGTCTGGTCTTTTGCTATCGGTTCACTGAACCAAATGATATCAACCGTCCTGATTGCCAGTAATCGACAAAATCGACTCGCGGCGATCCTCGGGACCGCAGCGCTCGTCAACATCAGCTTGAATCTGTTGCTGATTCCAACCTATTCGGCCACGGGAGCAGCTACAGCAACCATCATCACACAAATAGTCATCGGTATTTTGCTGCTTACCACAATGTCACGACGTCAAATTACTGGATAAATCTGACGATTTTGGGCTCCATTTGGCATCTAAAGAGTGGCTAGCAATCCTTCTGAATATTGTTTCCAGATCCTAATTCAATCTTCGTTCCTGTTTCAAAACTTTATGGAAATCGGGAAGTCAACGAGATACTCTTTCATCTCTGAACAGGTAGTCATGAAAGGACATTTTCTCAATCATCTTGTACTGGTTTTCGGAAAGATACTCGTCGATTTCATCATAATAACGAGCTTCCACCAACAGAAATGTCGGTCCGTATTTCGACAGGTTCATTCCCTTCAACACATTCAGCTCGAATCCTTCAACGTCGAGAGAGAAAAAATCGATCTGCGGCAGATTAGAGATGCCATCCAAAACAGAGTTTAGAGTGCGCGCAGGGACCTCTACCTCGTATGAATGATCGAGGTAGAGGTCCGTGAGTAGCGATGAGCATTTCGACGCAGCAATTATCAGGATCGGGAGCACCCGGAGTCTGAATCTGGCAACCGTTCAGAATAAACAACAGAGACTATTTAGGGTCGTGCGATCGGCGGCACGCAAGTTGATTTTAAAATCGCTGTTTGACCGAATATGACGTTCCGATTAGCTGGGCTCCTTGGGCTTCTAACGACCAGTGTTCTGGGTTTTAACCATATTAAAAACAAAATATTGGTTCCAACCCAACAGTAGTTTGTGCCGATGAGACCACCTTTCAAATCGATCCAAAGCCCTCATAACAATATTGTCGGGATGCTTCGGAATGAGAATTGACGTGACCATCGCAAGAGGTAACTCAAATAATCCGCAATAAACAAGTTCAGTTTTCCACTCATTTTTTGAGCAGAGCCGATCTATTTCTGCTTTCGAAAAGGGCTCTTCATCTTCAGAACGAGCGTGCGGCGTGAGGAGGCGAAACAACTTCAGTAAGGGATTTCCCGCTAGCGGTTCTTGAAGCATTACCCGACCTCCAGGTTTTAAGACTCTATGAATCTCACTTAGAGCAATATCAGGGTCAAGATGATGAAGAATTCCATACCCGAAGACTAGATCAAAACTATTATCCTCAAATGTCATCGCATGGGCATCCATCACCTGAAAAGAATACAATTCGGGCGATATTTCAGCATCTATGGCAGACTTGGTTGCTTGTTTGATATACGTTGAAGAGATGTCGATTCCCTCAACACGACCTCCTTGTTTAAGACATTTTAGGCTGTTTTCGCCCTTCCCACACCCGTAGTCCAAAATTCGTAGTCCATTCTTAGAGGTCACTTCAATTTCGTCATCCATGGTTTTTAACAGACGAACGTGAGAAGGATAAACATAGATGTGTGGAAATCGAGATTTGATTCGCACGTTTTCAGCAAGAACGTCATCTTCTTCGTGCGCGATTTTCTCTCGCTCGACCCGAGCAATCAGATCAGTGTGAGAATCGGCTTTATTTAGTTTTGACAATTTGGCCAACCGATTAATTGGGGTTCTTTTAGTTTATCGCTTTTGGTTCTAACAAAGTAAAATGTTAGCATGACGAATCTGAATCGACACCGGATCAATCTACTCTCAAATCGTAAAACGGCTGGGTAAAAACAAGGAATCACGTCAATTTTTAATGATTACTCATAATCCAAATATTGCGGTCGGAGCTGACATTGAACTAAGCCACATTCTTGAGGGAGCTATGCCCAAAAGTTGTGTATGGAAGGTTTAGGCAGCGTGTCGTTCTGATGTAATTCCGTCGGTGAATTTGATTCCTTTTTTTACAAGTTGCAATAGGTGCGGTGCATTCAGTTTCCTCCACTTCTTCTGAGCCTCTTTACATAGACGGAAGGCCATTGCAAGAGCTGTTTCTCGGCTCAGACATCCCCTCGTTTTGGCGGTCCTGAGGCGCACGGTCGCGAACGTAGATTCGATCGGATTTGTGCTCCGAAGATGGATCCAGTGTTCTGCCGGAAAGTCATAAAAAGCGAGCAGTTCTTCTCGGTCTTTCACCAGAATCTCTGCTGCTTTCGGATACTTTTGCTGGTAGGCTTTGATGAAAAACAGAAGGGCGCTCTCTGCCTGCTTTTTTGTTTCCGCTGTATAGATCTGCGTGAGGTGACCTTTTGCCTTCTTCTGAACGGACTTGGGCAGGCGGTTGAGCACATTTGCTGTCTTGTGCACCCAACAGCGTGCGGCTCGCGTCTCGGGATAAACTTCTGCGAGAGCACTCCAGAATCCCATGGCTCCATCGGCAACAGCCAGCTTCGGTCCTTGATCCAGCCCGCGGTGCCTCAGCTCCAGGAGCAACTCTCGCCACGACTGCTTGCTCTCGCGAAAGCCGTCCTCGAGTGCTATAAGCTCCTTCCTTCCATCGGCCGTAGCGCCGATCACGACCAGCAGACACAGTTTCTGTTTATCCATGCGTACGTTTACGTGAATACCGTCGGCCCAGAAATAGACGTAGTGCTTCTCCTTCAGGCTCCGCTTTTGCCAGTCTTCGTGCTCCCTTGTCCAAAGCGTCTTCAGGCGCGCAATCGTCGAGGAGGTCAGCCCTGGGGCATCAGGACCAACAAGGGCCGAGAGCGCTGCCTCAAAGCCGCCCGTTGAAACTCCCTTCAGGTACAACCATGGAATGAGAGCCTCAAGCGAGCGGCTCTTGCGGAGGTAGGCTGGTAGTATCGAACTGCGGAAACCGATTCTATCCTCACCCCGACCCGTACGGTCGCGTATGCGGGGCATCTTTACAGCGACCTCCCCGATACCAGTCAAAATCTTCCTCTCTGGCAGATATCCATTGCGAACGATGCGGTGGCGATTCTCTTCGTCGCGCAGGAACTGGTAGCGCTGGCAGAAAGCTTCAACCTCGGCCTCAACGGCTGTGGCCAGCATCTTTGCGGCCCCTGTTCGCAATACTTCTGTCAACACATCCTCTGTGCTATTGTAGTTCTCGTTCTCGTGTGCGTTATTCGTCTTCATGGGCGGTGTATCCTCCAATCTTCGGATTGACAATGACGTAATCATCATCAGGATACGCCGCCTATACCTTTTTCACCCGTACACAACTTTCGGGGTTAACTCCACCACAGAGAGGGTTCTACTCTGATTTGGTGGACACTTCCGGCGATGCGGTTTCGCCCGATAAAGACCGGTCTTGGTCTTGGAGGTGATTCATGCGACGACGAAGAAAGTATTCGAAGGAATTCAAACGAGAAGCGGTATTGTTGGCATCGGGCGCCGGTGTAAACCGACCACAAGTGGCCAGGGAGCTCGGCATCGATCCGGCACTGCTCGGCAGGTGGTATCGAGAGTTTGAAAAAGAGGGGAAAGCAGCATTCAAAGGCCATGGAAAGGTCCGTGATGAGGAAATGGCAGCTCTCAAACGTGAACTGGTCAGAGTCCGTAGCCTATTTCAAGGCTCAAGAAGAGAAAAAGAAGCTGGATGCAAAACGAAGTCCCTGAAGTCACTGATGTCCACAAAATCTAATTCTTGTTTTTAGTTAGACCATACTTGAGCACCCGCATATTGAGCGCATCGGGTCCTCCTTCCAAATGGAGCAGCAGTAATTTATTTGTCTTCAAATGATCGACAGAACCACTGCTCGTAAATGAGCCTCGATGAGCAGTTGCCTCAAGAAGAGTTAACCCCGAAAGTTGTGTACGGGTGAAAAAGGTATAGGCGGCGTATCCTGATGATGATTACGTCATTGTCAATCCGAAGATTGGAGGATACACCGCCCATGAAGACGAATAACGCACACGAGAACGAGAACTACAATAGCACAGAGGATGTGTTGACAGAAGTATTGCGAACAGGGGCCGCAAAGATGCTGGCCACAGCCGTTGAGGCCGAGGTTGAAGCTTTCTGCCAGCGCTACCAGTTCCTGCGCGACGAAGAGAATCGCCACCGCATCGTTCGCAATGGATATCTGCCAGAGAGGAAGATTTTGACTGGTATCGGGGAGGTCGCTGTAAAGATGCCCCGCATACGCGACCGTACGGGTCGGGGTGAGGATAGAATCGGTTTCCGCAGTTCGATACTACCAGCCTACCTCCGCAAGAGCCGCTCGCTTGAGGCTCTCATTCCATGGTTGTACCTGAAGGGAGTTTCAACGGGCGGCTTTGAGGCAGCGCTCTCGGCCCTTGTTGGTCCTGATGCCCCAGGGCTGACCTCCTCGACGATTGCGCGCCTGAAGACGCTTTGGACAAGGGAGCACGAAGACTGGCAAAAGCGGAGCCTGAAGGAGAAGCACTACGTCTATTTCTGGGCCGACGGTATTCACGTAAACGTACGCATGGATAAACAGAAACTGTGTCTGCTGGTCGTGATCGGCGCTACGGCCGATGGAAGGAAGGAGCTTATAGCACTCGAGGACGGCTTTCGCGAGAGCAAGCAGTCGTGGCGAGAGTTGCTCCTGGAGCTGAGGCACCGCGGGCTGGATCAAGGACCGAAGCTGGCTGTTGCCGATGGAGCCATGGGATTCTGGAGTGCTCTCGCAGAAGTTTATCCCGAGACGCGAGCCGCACGCTGTTGGGTGCACAAGACAGCAAATGTGCTCAACCGCCTGCCCAAGTCCGTTCAGAAGAAGGCAAAAGGTCACCTCACGCAGATCTATACAGCAGAAACAAAAAAGCAGGCAGAGAGCGCCCTTCTGTTTTTCATCAAAGCCTACCAGCAAAAGTATCCGAAAGCAGCAGAGATTCTGGTGAAAGACCGAGAAGAACTGCTCGCTTTTTATGACTTTCCGGCAGAACACTGGATCCATCTTCGGAGCACAAATCCGATCGAATCTACGTTCGCGACCGTGCGCCTCAGGACCGCCAAAACGAGGGGATGTCTGAGCCGAGAAACAGCTCTTGCAATGGCCTTCCGTCTATGTAAAGAGGCTCAGAAGAAGTGGAGGAAACTGAATGCACCGCACCTATTGCAACTTGTAAAAAAAGGAATCAAATTCACCGACGGAATTACATCAGAACGACACGCTGCCTAAACCTTCCATACACAACTTTTGGGCATAGCTCTTCATCGGACAGTCTGAACAACAAATAAGGTGGAGTCTTGCGATCTTATCACCCTTAAGAAAGGCTACAAACGATGAGTCGCAAAAGAAGAAACCACAGCAACACATTCAAAGCGAACGTAGCGCTGGCGGCGGTCAAAGGAGACCGCACAATGGCTGAGTTGGCAGACCAGTTCCAGGTTCATCCGAATCAGATTCAGACCTGGAAAAAGAAGCTGATTCAGGACGCTGAAGAGGTCTTTGAAAAAGGGTATTCCAGAAAGCACAACGAGGAGGGCCAGATCAAGGAGCTTCACGCCAAGATTGGCGAGCTTTCGATGGAGAAGGATTTTTTATCCAAAGCGCTCGGTCGCACCCAGTAGGTGAGCGCCGCCAAATGATCGACCCAATCCACGACCTCTCCATCAAACGGCAGTGCAATCTGCTGGAGCTGAATCGCTCAACGGCCTACTACAAGCCGGTGGGCGAGAGCAAAGAGAACCTGGCCGTGATGAAAAAACTGGATGAGCTCTACATCGAACGTCCCACGCGAGGATCGCGCACCATGAAGGATGCGCTCGAGGACAGAGGTATTTTTGTGGGCCGCCATCGAATCCGGCGATTAATGCGTCTGATGGGCCTTATTGCCATTTATCCTAAGAAACGGACCTCGATTCCGGGAAAAGGTCACAAGATTTATCCGTATCTCTTGCGTAAGCTCAACGTGACGCGGCCCCGGCAGGTTTACGCAAGCGACATCACATTCATTCCGATGAAAAGGGGATTCGTTTACCTGGTCGCCGTCATCGACTGGTACAGCCGCAAGGTGCTCTCGCGCCGGATCTCCAATACGATGGACACCGACTTCTGTGTGGAAGCGCTCGAAGAAGCAATCGCCGTGTATGGAGCGCCAGAGATCTTCAATACGGATCAGGGCAGCCAGTTCACACCCGTGGCCTTTACTGATGTTCTGAAGAATCATGACATCAAAATCTCTATGGATGGCAAAGGACGCTGGATGGACAACGTGTTCGTTGAACGTCTGTGGCGTAGCCTGAAATATGAAGAGGTGTACCTTAAAGCCTATGACAGTGTGGCTGAAGCCCGCAAATCCATTGCTGTATACTTCGACTACTTCAATAACGAAAGGCGACACAGCTCACACGGAAGAAAGACCCCTGATCACGTATTTTTTAATCACCAGCCGCTTCAAGAAGCAGCATAATCAATCCGCAAGATTCCACCTAAGACCCTGTCCAGTTTTATAGGACCATCTCTGAGCACCTTCATTATCAGCTCATCAAAACACATGGATAATCGCACACCAGAACAGATCGGTCGATGAAGGAAGTCTTTCAGAAAGGAGTATCCTCAGCTATCTGATAGAGAGATTGGACTAGTCGACAATTTCATCTCTAGTATCGCATCCGTGATACGCAGTATTGTCAAACGTAAGATCAAGGAGGAGGGGTCGGATGTAGAGTTTAGTACTCTTGATCCAGAAAGCCCTGAGCATAAATACTCCAAGTGGAGAAAGATGGCGGCATTGATCAGTGAGGCAGGAGGTGGGGAGAAGCCAACAGGTCGACCTCAAGCAGATCTACGCAATGTCCTGGAGGGAATACTGTGGTATCTGAACACAGAGAACTCACGATGGATAGATAGAGCTATGCCCAAAAGTTGTGTATGGAAGGTTTAGGCAGCGTGTCGTTCTGATGTAATTCCGTCGGTGAATTTGATTCCTTTTTTTACAAGTTGCAATAGGTGCGGTGCATTCAGTTTCCTCCACTTCTTCTGAGCCTCTTTACATAGACGGAAGGCCATTGCAAGAGCTGTTTCTCGGCTCAGACATCCCCTCGTTTTGGCGGTCCTGAGGCGCACGGTCGTGAACGTAGATTCGATCGGATTTGTGCTCCGAAGATGGATCCAGTGTTCTGCCGGAAAGTCATAAAAAGCGAGCAGTTCTTCTCGGTCTTTCACCAGAATCTCTGCTGCTTTCGGATACTTTTGCTGGTAGGCTTTGATGAAAAACAGAAGGGCGCTCTCTGCCTGCTTTTTTGTTTCTGCTGTATAGATCTGCGTGAGGTGACCTTTTGCCTTCTTCTGAACGGACTTGGGCAGGCGGTTGAGCACATTTGCTGTCTTGTGCACCCAACAGCGTGCGGCTCGCGTCTCGGGATAAACTTCTGCGAGAGCACTCCAGAATCCCATGGCTCCATCGGCAACAGCCAGCTTCGGTCCTTGATCCAGCCCGCGGTGCCTCAGCTCCAGGAGCAACTCTCGCCACGACTGCTTGCTCTCGCGAAAGCCGTCCTCGAGTGCTATAAGCTCCTTCCTTCCATCGGCCGTAGCGCCGATCACGACCAGCAGACACAGTTTCTGTTTATCCATGCGTACGTTTACGTGAATACCGTCGGCCCAGAAATAGACGTAGTGCTTCTCCTTCAGGCTCCGCTTTTGCCAGTCTTCGTGCTCCCTTGTCCAAAGCGTCTTCAGGCGCGCAATCGTCGAGGAGGTCAGCCCTGGGGCATCAGGACCAACAAGGGCCGAGAGCGCTGCCTCAAAGCCGCCCGTTGAAACTCCCTTCAGGTACAACCATGGAATGAGAGCCTCAAGCGAGCGGCTCTTGCGGAGGTAGGCTGGTAGTATCGAACTGCGGAAACCGATTCTATCCTCACCCCGACCCGTACGGTCGCGTATGCGGGGCATCTTTACAGCGACCTCCCCGATACCAGTCAAAATCTTCCTCTCTGGCAGATATCCATTGCGAACGATGCGGTGGCGATTCTCTTCGTCGCGCAGGAACTGGTAGCGCTGGCAGAAAGCTTCAACCTCGGCCTCAACGGCTGTGGCCAGCATCTTTGCGGCCCCTGTTCGCAATACTTCTGTCAACACATCCTCTGTGCTATTGTAGTTCTCGTTCTCGTGTGCGTTATTCGTCTTCATGGGCGGTGTATCCTCCAATCTTCGGATTGACAATGACGTAATCATCATCAGGATACGCCGCCTATACCTTTTTCACCCGTACACAACTTTCGGGGTTAACTCGGATAGATATGCCAAAACACTATCCACCACACAAGACATGCTACTGCTACTACAGCAAGTGGAAAAAGAGCGGTTTACTCGCAGAAATCCTCGAACTACTCGATTCCCTGATCTGAATGCCCAAGTTTTTGACAAGAGCTGCACCGAGCCAGTCATCAGTTCTCTTGAGGTCTTCTATTTCTATGAAAATACTGGTCTGCCGGCGAATCGCGTATAAAATTTAGGTGGCTTCGCTTATACACGTGATGATATTTAGAGTGTGACTGTGGTCTCGCTCCCGCACACGTTCCAATAAATATGGACGCCCAACCTGCTTCGATCATAAATCCTAGCAGAAATGATACAGGACCGAATATGCGATGCAGATCCGGTCCTGTATTGTTCGTATAAATTGTCCATGGTTGATAATAACCAGTGGGTCATACCAATACGTTGTGGTACTCGTTCATCACTCTACTTGAGCAAAATCATGTGTTTAGTATTGGAATACTCGCCCGCTTCCAGTTTATACAAATAGAGTCCGCTTGGAGCATTCTGTGAATGCCAAGATACTCGGTGATACCCCGCAGGGAGGTGTCTGTCTACAAGTCGTTCTATCTCTTTTCCTTGCACGTCGAAAATGGTTAGACGAACACTAGTTTCTTCTGGAATCGCGAATTGGATGGTTGTGGAAGGGTTGAATGGATTGGGATAATTGGAAGAAAGCGAGTAACTCATGGGCAGATCATCACTGACTTTTTCAGAGCTGATCTGTCCAGATTTGAGCGCCTCCCCTCCGTATATGCTTGCTTCGTCTGACAATCCAGTTTCAGCATCACCATCATCATAAACAGCGGAAACGCGATAATGAAATTCATTATCTCCGTCTTTCGCGTCGATTTCCACTCCGGAATCGGTATAGGAAGTAGAAGTAGAAGTACCAATTATTGACCAGGTGGAAGAAGCAGGAGCTTGGCGGTAGATATTATAATTCGCTATCGTTCCTGTTGGTGCAGTCCAGGAAAGCTGTGGCGATTGTCCGATGCTGGTATTATTGGATATTGCCAGGTTGGTCGGGACCAGATAGCCAGGGGAAGTGTAACTCAACCCTGCGTCACTGACTCCGACGTAGTCACTACCGGAGGGAACTCCTTCTTCCACTGAACCTTCAATCGGCCCTTCGCCAGAAGGCCAATCTGGCCAGGTTATACTGTCCCCGGCTCCGTTTAATACGGCCTTGCAGTCGTCAGCCGGGGCATCTGGGTGAAGCGTATTCGGATAGGTCTCACCATCTCCAAAGTTCGGTTCCCAAACTTGTTCCGCAGATACGTTCTTAAGAAACGCACCGTTTTCATACGTCACGCATCCATCATCATAATCCTGAACCATCCATAAAAAATTTGGCGTACTGTCTGAAGGGGTCGAAAAATCAACATTTCTTATGTCGATACGATCTGTGGTTTCAATCCCTTGGTCTGGAGGCAAGAAGAATCCCTGGTAGTCAGTTTGTACCGTGGCGTTGTACACGCGTAATTCTTTTACGCCACCCTGAATCTGTATAGCATCGGAATGATTCTTCTCAGCATCACCATGGATACCTACGAAACGCGTGTTTTGTACTTGAACGATTGCAGTCTCTGCATTGAGCGCAATGGCGTCTCCCTTTTGATCAGCCAAGTCAAAAATAACCCCCTCAATGTGAATAAGTCGAGTTTCGTCGTTATAAGTACTGTCTGAAATATTCAACACATTTGTGTCTAGTGTATCGCCGGTAAAAAAATCAAACTTTCCTCCTATGATGGTAATATTTCTACCTCCTTCAAGATGAGCTATGCCCAAAAGTTGTGTATGGAAGGTTTAGGCAGCGTGTCGTTCTGATGTAATTCCGTCGGTGAATTTGATTCCTTTTTTTACAAGTTGCAATAGGTGCGGTGCATTCAGTTTCCTCCACTTCTTCTGAGCCTCTTTACATAGACGGAAGGCCATTGCAAGAGCTGTTTCTCGGCTCAGACATCCCCTCGTTTTGGCGGTCCTGAGGCGCACGGTCGTGAACGTAGATTCGATCGGATTTGTGCTCCGAAGATGGATCCAGTGTTCTGCCGGAAAGTCATAAAAAGCGAGCAGTTCTTCTCGGTCTTTCACCAGAATCTCTGCTGCTTTCGGATACTTTTGCTGGTAGGCTTTGATGAAAAACAGAAGGGCGCTCTCTGCCTGCTTTTTTGTTTCTGCTGTATAGATCTGCGTGAGGTGACCTTTTGCCTTCTTCTGAACGGACTTGGGCAGGCGGTTGAGCACATTTGCTGTCTTGTGCACCCAACAGCGTGCGGCTCGCGTCTCGGGATAAACTTCTGCGAGAGCACTCCAGAATCCCATGGCTCCATCGGCAACAGCCAGCTTCGGTCCTTGATCCAGCCCGCGGTGCCTCAGCTCCAGGAGCAACTCTCGCCACGACTGCTTGCTCTCGCGAAAGCCGTCCTCGAGTGCTATAAGCTCCTTCCTTCCATCGGCCGTAGCGCCGATCACGACCAGCAGACACAGTTTCTGTTTATCCATGCGTACGTTTACGTGAATACCGTCGGCCCAGAAATAGACGTAGTGCTTCTCCTTCAGGCTCCGCTTTTGCCAGTCTTCGTGCTCCCTTGTCCAAAGCGTCTTCAGGCGCGCAATCGTCGAGGAGGTCAGCCCTGGGGCATCAGGACCAACAAGGGCCGAGAGCGCTGCCTCAAAGCCGCCCGTTGAAACTCCCTTCAGGTACAACCATGGAATGAGAGCCTCAAGCGAGCGGCTCTTGCGGAGGTAGGCTGGTAGTATCGAACTGCGGAAACCGATTCTATCCTCACCCCGACCCGTACGGTCGCGTATGCGGGGCATCTTTACAGCGACCTCCCCGATACCAGTCAAAATCTTCCTCTCTGGCAGATATCCATTGCGAACGATGCGGTGGCGATTCTCTTCGTCGCGCAGGAACTGGTAGCGCTGGCAGAAAGCTTCAACCTCGGCCTCAACGGCTGTGGCCAGCATCTTTGCGGCCCCTGTTCGCAATACTTCTGTCAACACATCCTCTGTGCTATTGTAGTTCTCGTTCTCGTGTGCGTTATTCGTCTTCATGGGCGGTGTATCCTCCAATCTTCGGATTGACAATGACGTAATCATCATCAGGATACGCCGCCTATACCTTTTTCACCCGTACACAACTTTCGGGGTTAACTCTACTCTCCTTACTACTCTTCTTACTGCTCTTTGTGCTCCGGATCCGAACACTCTTTTTGCTTTTGCCGGGCTTCACTTCTATTTCTACTTCAATCTCGCATGAAATACCTGACGTGTGGATTTCATATGGTGTGACCGGGCCAGGCCCCGCACCTATGAAGTCCCATATAGCCAGGGTGTACTCTCCCGTAGTGGGCAGGACCATAACCAACAAGGGATCTGCAAAAAACCCACCGACACCGTGGGGAATTCCATTGTTGTCATCCGCGACTCCAACCGGGGGGAGTGTAAATACACTGGTGCCTACCGGAACAGTGCCTAAACGAAGCTGCAGGACAGGATCCATGGCGCTCGTAGTGCGATGGACTCCGATAGATATAGCGTCGCCGGCCGTTCCGGTGAAGGAATAGAAATTACCGCTATCGGAAGTAGAATAGCCCCGAAAAATGGCTTCTCCAGTGGTTCCATCGGCTGGACAACCGAGATAGGCGCCGCTTTTCCTCGCGAAAAGTGGTCTCTCGTCTCCTTTCATCTGGAGCTTCTCCTCGTTCAGGGGTTCTATTGCTAAATCCGTTTTCAACTGAGGCGCCAGCTCAGCGTCGGGTTCTACTATCGTCTGTTCCTCACAGGAAGTGAGAATCAAGGCCAAAAGCATCAAGGGCATTAGCGCCTTGTATAGTTTTTTCATAGCGGAAACTAAGTATGGGTTTCAGTTGGTGGTAGGTCTGGTCTGAATGCCAGACGCCAGGTATTATACGTATTTACGCCTAGTATTATGCGTATATCTACCCATACGAGAAAAATCTAAAGATTCTTTACCGTCGCAAATATCAGCGGAGACAAAACCCAATTATTGCCTGTCTAGAACGCCCCCTTCCATCCGGATCTGGAACATCTCTGCATCATGGGCGCACTCAGACTCGACAGATTTCTTATTCGGGATCGAGGTTGATCCTGCTTCTCGTTTGAACTTCGTTCTCATCCGCGCACCATACTATGAAGCCCTTCCGCCCGGTACTTCGTACCAAACGGAAGGGCTTAGAGGTGACGGGCGGATTCGAACCGCCGTACAGGGTTTTGCAGACCCTTGCCTAGCCACTCGGCCACGTCACCGGCTTAGTCAGTAGGCACGTCGCTGGAATTGTTACCAATAACACTTCCCACTACAGACCTATCTGAAATATCGCACGCCCGGCAGGACTCGAACCTGCAACCTGCGGATTAGAAGTCCACTGCTCTGTCCAGTTGAGCTACGAGCGCAGGATGAGAAAGAACGGACCGGAATATAGCATCCGGTTTGCTTCCCCGGTCACCCGTCTTAAAGGCGAGCAGGGCAAGAATAAAATCGGCTCGCCTCTTGTAGAAGCGAGCCGATTTGTTGTCGGGGTGGCAGGATTCGAACCTGCGACCCTCTGCTCCCAAAGCAGATGCGCTAACCGGGCTGCGCTACACCCCGAACATGTCGGCCTCGCGGCCGCCGGGCTACGATCTGGCTTTGATCGCCTTGATTTCAGCCTGAACGTCGCTCGCACTTACCATCTTTTGACGGAAGCTGTAATGTCCATTTGCTTTCTTTTCGGCGATGACCAGTTTGGCCATTTTCTTCGTCTCAGCGCGTTGCCTGAGGACCTTATCGCCGAATGACTGTTTCTTTGCCATTGCTAATCAGTGTCGTCGGATTTGCTCGACCAGCGAGCCAGAGACTACTTGGTCTCCTTGTGAATCGTGTGCTTACGAAGGACAGGATTATACTTCTTCAGTTCCAAACGGTCCGGCGTGTTGCGACGATTTTTCATCGTTGCATAGCGGGAGGTTCCGGGAGCTTCTGTGCAATCCAGAATCACTTTCGTTCGAACGTCTTTTCCTTTGGCCATTAATTCCTACCTGTAGGTCAAACGTTGATGCCATTCGCGCGTGCTTTCTTGAGCACAGCGGAAATTCCATTCTTGTTGATCGTCTTGATGGTCTTCGCCGATACTTTCAGCGTGACCCAACGATCTTCTTCAGGGATATAAAAACGCTTCTTCTGAATGTTAATTTCAAAAGTGCGTTTGGCCTTGTTGTGCGCATGGGAAACGTGGTTTCCTGCGACTGGGCCTTTTCCTGTAAGTTCGTCTCTTCTCGCCATCGATCCGGGGGTCTGGCGTTTTAAAAAATGCACAATCCGACGGTGGGACGGCTCATGCACACTAGTACTGTCCGGTATTCCGGTACAGAACCGCAAATATACGGCGGTGGCAATACGCTTTACAAGCAATGCGCCTCCCGAAAGCGGTGGTTTTCTGCCGAATTTGTGTGAAGCTGGCGCCATTTGGGCCGAAAACCACCAAGGAAACGCATGTCGCCCCTCATCCGCTCATATTCACTGCATCGGCTGGCTCGATAGCAGCGGCGCGCGACGCCGGATAAAGGGCCGCGCTCATGCAAAGGAGAAGCGCAATCACTCCGACGACAACGACATCGGTGGCGATTATTGACACGGGGTAGGCGTCAATCAGAAAGGAGTCCGATCCGGGTAGTGAAATGATCCCGAATGATTTTTGAAGGAGCGCCAATGCCAATCCGAGGGTAACACCTGCTCCGCTTCCGACCAGACCGATCAGCAGCCCTTCGGCCAGGAATATTTTCTTGATATCCCGCTTCGTCACACCCATCGCTCGCAACGAGCCCACATCGCTTCGTTTCTCTATGACGATCATGGTGAGGGAGCCTACGATGTTGAATGCTGCCACGATGACGATCAGCATCAGCACTAACGAGGCACCGAATTTTTCCAGGCGCATCACATCATACAGTGATTTCTGAAGGTCGTACCACGTGAGCGTTTCAAATCGACCCTCAGGAAGGCGATCGTTGAGCCAGGAGCGAACCTCGTCTGACTTTTCCAGATCCGTGAGCCTCAGCTCCACACCCGAAACACTTCTTCCCATACCGAAGAGCCGCTGGGCTTCATCCAGGTCGATGAAAGCATGACTCTCGTCGAAAACAGTTTCAAGTTGGAAAAGACCGCGAACCTCAAATTGTCTGAAGGGCGAACTCGAGAGAACCCTCGTGTACATGCGCTCGATGGCGGGCGCCGACAACAGCGCAACACGGCTGGCCTCAACCCCTCCTCCAGCGGGCGACAGCAGGAGCCTCTCCCCCAGTCGGCGCCCAAGAACGATTCCTGGTCGTCCATCGACACGGCGCACATCGAATTCGCCCATTGTCGTAGCCGTCGCGACTCCGTCGTCCGCCGACATTGCCTCGCCATCAATGCCGCGAACGATCACCACCTTGTTGACGTCTCCCGAGCCATCGTGCAGTAGTAACGCTTTTCCTTCAACATACGCGGTAGCGGATACTACCTCTGGGTTTTGAAGAGCCACGACAATGAGTGAATCAGCGGATTCAAATCCCCGGTCTTCTACGCTCACAATCCGGACGTGAGGATCATAGGAGACAAGCATATCCCGTACGAAATCAAAAAATCCGTTTAATACCGAAAGAACCACTATCAGGGCCGCAACCCCAAGCGCCACACCAACTACTGATATGCCGGTGATTCGCGATATGAGCGAAATTGACCGTGGGCTTGACAGATATCGTCTGGCTATCAGAAGGCGAAAATCCAATTCGTCGGCATCAATTGTTGAATGTGGTTGTGAACCCTTGCTACGCGCGGTAAAACGATGAGTAACCGCTGCAGTCAGCTAACCTCCGAGTTGCGCAACAGGTCCGATCGCACGCCGATCGAAAGCTGCGTGGACCGTGACGCGCTCCGCCTCTTGGATTGGCGAAAATAGGGTACCTCTGAACAATACTGGACAAATACGGTTGTCCATTTTCAAACCTTATCATCGGCAAACTGAAAAAAAGAACGATATATCACTGTCTGATCTACTGGGTCGTGCTTGCCTGCTTGCCCGGGGCTACAATCGCGCAGGAATCCCTCGACTCCCTCAGGGCTCAGCGCACCTACGGCGCTCAGGTCCTTCTCACGAATAGTGGATTCGGAGTCGGTGCGTTTCTTTCCAGGCAAACATCAGCAGTTCACACGTTCTCGGCTGAAATCAGTCTTTCGGCGGTGAAAGACGAGCGTGAAGTCGCTTTTTTTGATCGATTTGGACAGCGAGATGTCCCCAACAAAGCCAATTACCTCCTTGAGTTTCCAGTCCAGTTTGGGGTCGAAAAGAGACTTTTCCGTGACCAGATCGAAGATAATTTCAGGCCTTTCATCTATGCGTCTGCGGGACCTCTGCTCGGGTGGCTCTACCCATATTTTGATGACAAGAACGGTAACGGTGTCTTCGATGACGAAGAGCGTTCGTTTGATGTTTTCAGTGGTCTCTCTTCCGGGCGGTTCGTGCCCGGAATCAGCGCCTCCTTCTCTATCGGAGCACGCTTTGGCGATCCCGGTGGCACAGCGAGCGGCGTCCGAATCGGGTACCGCCTCTCCTATTATTCTGACCCTATTGCACTCCTAGAGGCCTCGATCAAAGAGCCCACAAGACGGATCGGGACGCCCATTATCGTCGTGTATTTTGGTAGAATGGGCCGATGACATTGCTGTAACTCTGGCGGAATCAGACACAGAATCAAACGTTGAATCGGAACAGAATGACGTCGCCATCGGCTAGAATGTATTCTTTGCCTTCAGATCGCATTACGCCAGAATCCCGGGCGCCGGATTCCCCGTTGTGATTTACGTAATCGTTGAACTTGATCGTTTCGGCTCTGATAAAACCACGCTCGAAATCTGTGTGGATCTGGCCGGCAGCACCTGGTGCCTTGGTGCCATGAGGTATGGTCCACGCGCGAGTTTCCTTTGGGCCGGCTGTAAAAAAAGTAATCAAGCCCAGCAGTTTGTACGCCGCCGCAATCAGGCGGTCGAGCCCGGACACCTTCAGCCCCATCTCTTGGAGAAAGAGATCCCTTTCGTCGTCATCCAATTCGGAAATTTGAGATTCTAACTCGGCGCAGACAACCACCACGCCCGCTCCCTCCTCGGCCGCAATTTCGCGAACCCTTTGTACGTGAACATTCTCTCCCTGAATGTCGTTTTCGCTCACGTTCGCTGCGTAGAGAACCGGTTTGTTAGTCAGTAGGAATAGCGACTTGAGCCAGATTGCCTCCGAATCTGTGGTCTCAAGCCGACGAATAGGATTGCCATCTGAAAGGAAGGTCAGGAGGCGTTCGTAAAACGCCTGCTCGTCCTTCAGCGTCTTGTCACCACCCCTCGCGGCTTTTGTGCTTTTTTCTATCCGTCTTTCGACGGCATCAAGGTCCTTCAGCAGCAATTCCGTCTCGATAATCTCGATGTCTTCCTTCGGATCGACAGCGCCGGATACATGCACAACATTCGAGTCATCAAAGCAACGAACGACGTGAATGATAGCGTCGACCGCCCTGATGTGTCCGAGGAACTGATTTCCCAGACCCTCGCCTTCCGAGGCGCCTGCAACCAGACCCGCAATGTCAACAAATTCAATGGTCGTCGGCACGACTCTGACAGACTTGTTGATCTCGCCTAGTTTTGTGAGGCGCGTATCGGGTACAGAAACCATTCCCACATTCGGCTCAATTGTGCAGAACGGATAGTTTGCAGATTCCGCGCCAGCTCGGCTGAGCGCGTTAAATAGGGTGGATTTCCCAACGTTGGGAAGTCCCACGATGCCACATCGTAAGGCCATAACTCATGAAGTATATTTGAGCCGACCCATGCGTCGACCCCTTTAAAAAGTCGCTCGATAAACCCCGCGGTGCCGATTTGTTTCTGAACTCTCGTAAAGACTGGTGGAATACTGTGGCGGTGGCCCTTGTGTGCCTTTTTTCGGCCTTTCCAGCTTCCGCCCAGCGCACGGTACCTGGCGGGAGGCACCTGCAGATCGGTGCTTCGGCGGGAGGAGGCATCGGGTTGGAGTTGGGAAATTTGTCGGTTCGCACAGTCTACACGCGGGAGCTGGTGCTTTTGGCTGACCTTGAACCGCTATTTGCGGATACTGACCGGCAAATCCGGGTTGCGATATTGCCGGGCGCTGCCATCAGAATTTTCGGTTTCGAACGCCTGATCGGCAACGCAGCCTATCGCGGATTTGATATTGATGTAGGGGTTCGGGCCGGGCCAGCAATCGCTTTTTCGAGGGGCGAGTCGGAAGGTGAAGCGAATCGTCGATTCGAGCTGGTAGTGGATCCGTTTGCGAGAGTGTACTGGGCTTCAAAACGCTCGGTGAGCTGGTATTTCGAGATTGGCACTACCCGGCCTGCTTTCCGAATCGGAATCTGGATTCCGTACTGACTGCACACCTTCCGCCTGATCCGGGAGCAGAGTTCTCGCCGATCAGCCCACGAAGGGTATTCTGGAATATCGGCGCTCAGGGAGGCGAACCGCCGTGAGGTGTCCCAGCGAGGGGTGTGTGTAAAAGACACAGCCCGTGTCGATGTTGATCAGTTTCTCGGTATCCATCGGCTCTGGAACGGGTGTATGTCCACATACTACTGTTTTTTCCCAGGGAAGATCGGTGGCCTTGAGGTGACCTCTCTCCCATAGATAAACCATCTCGTCACCCGCCTCCAGATTTTCGGCGATCGTAAGGCCGGGCCTAAGTCCTGCGTGGACAAAGAAAAACTCATCGGTCTCTAGATACATCTTGGTTTCTCTGACGAATTCTACGTGATCCTCTGGAATTACGGAGCCGTTTCCAACTGCTCCGTAACTTTCCAGTGTCGCCACTCCGCCATTTATGGCCCACAGGTCGTACTCGCCATCATCCAGATATCCGAGCATCAGTTCTTCGTGATTACCCCGGAGGAACGTGCACGTATGCTTTTCTCTGAGTGCAAACAGGCGATCGATTACACCTTTTGAGTCAGGACCGCGGTCGATGTAGTCCCCAATAAATACAAGGTGGTCGTCCGCTCCTATATCAAGCGAGCGAATAAGCGCATCCAGCGTGAGTGCGCATCCGTGAACGTCCCCAATGGCGATGAGACTCATCGTGAGCGTTCTATTCTGAAATGGTCAAAGGCTCTTTTCATCACTCGTCTTTAGGCTGTTCTGTTTCAAGGGTCTCCATTCCTACAAGCCCTCGTCCTGTTTTGTTGAGGCGTCCTTCCTTCTTGAACTCGGATAATATTGCGTCCAGAATTCCATTGATGAACTTGCCGCTTCTATCTGTGCTGTAACGTTTCGCAACTTCGATAGCTTCGTTGATGGACACTTTAGGCGGAATATCTTCGAAGCAGAGCATTTCACAAATCGCCAGCCGCAACAGGAGTCTGTCTATGAGCGCAATGCGAGACAGCTCCCAGTTTTTGGTGTATCTGGTTACTATTTCGTCGGCTTCCTCCGCAATATCCTGGGTACGAATGAAGAGTTTTTGGGCGAACTCCTTAGCGACCTGATCGCTTCCAAGCTGCTCATTGATGACGGTCTGGACGACATGCTCGACATCGTCACCCCCTACGGTGAACGCATACATAGCCTGCATGGCTCTTTCGCGTGCTTCTCTTCTGCTACTCATCTATTCCCGACAGCGTGTCAAAAAACTTTGTTTCGCTCTGTGTAATCCAGCGGAGACCGGGGGCTAGGATACCGCGTTGCCGGAATGATATCAACGGTTGTCACGGTTTTGTTCAAGCCTTAACACGGATTGGTTAGGCCCGATCCCCGAATGGGTCAATACGGGGCATGTTTATTGGAGGAAAACATTGCGGGATAAAATTGGAGGATACCATTGCGCCCCTCCCTGATAGTACCCGCCCCGTTCGTGGCAGGTCTCATCGCAGTTTCGAGCCCGTTGGTATTCCTGGCGGCTTTGGGGGCGATAGTGATTGTTGGAGTTGCCTCTCTTCGCCCCGCAGCCATCCTTTTTCTGGCTTTTGTAGCAGGCTCCGCTTGTGGATTGAGGGGGCAGACGCTGTGGAATACCCGTCAGTTACCGGTATCCCATGCTTCCAGCGGAATTGAAGAACCGGCCTATATGTCCGGTATCGTCCTTGAAGCCCATCCGTTTGCAGACATTCTGATTGCCTCGGATATCCGGCTTCGACTCAGCCGGGCTACCAGCAGCCTCGCGAGGCATCCAGGTGATCTCATTGTGTTTCGAGGACAGGTCGCGGCGCCGGCTTTCCCTCGAAATCCCAGCGATTTCCATGAAGCACACTTTTTGAGGAATCAGGGGATCGCCGGAACGGTCCAATCAATGAGTAGCGTCATTATTGATCACCGTTCCCACCACACCGTAAATTTCGGGCGCTGGCGCCCCCAACAATGGATAGGAAGTCGTATCGACAGGTTGTTTCCCGAGCGGGCGCCGCGTGCTTTGGTCCACGCTATGATTCTTGGAGACCGTACCCATCTCGATCTCGATCTGAAAGATTCTTTCCGACGAAGTGGCTTGGTTCATCTTCTCGCAATTTCCGGCCTGCATTTCGGATGCATCACTCTGATATTAGTCGGCCTTTTCGAATCGGTGGCCCATCGCTTACCCTCGAGTCCGTACGTCAGGAGGTGGGCATCGATCGTGCTCATTTCTATTTCGCTGACATCATTTGCATGGCTTGTCGGATACTCTGCTTCGGTTCTTCGAGGCCTGATAATGAGTGTCTTTGGGCTCGTTGCGTGGGGCTTCCGCAGAAATCAGTCTCTTTTATCTGGCCTATCGATCGCATTTGTTGTCCTTCTTGTTTTCAATCCAGATCAAATCGAACAGGTGGGATTTCAATTATCCTTTCTCGCTGTTTCTGGTATTGCAATCGGATTGAAGGCCGAAAAGCGTTTCTCCCCTACCTCTAAGGCTCGAAGGGCGATCCGCTCTGCATTCTGGATCTCGGGGTGTGCCACCGCTTTTATCGCGCCCATAGTTCTCAACTTCGCTGGATTCGTTCCCCTGATCACACTGGTGCTCAGCCCCTCTGCCATCACGGTCGCGTCGTTCGCTCTGAGTACGGCCGTCATTGCTCTAGTCGCGCCCCTGGGTGCGTCTGGGCTTGCTCTGGTATCCTCGGTGGCGTTCAATCTGTTGGAGTGGATGGTCGAAGCCTCATCCGATACGGACTTCTTTCCCGTCTGGCGTCAACATGCTCTTGGTGTAAAGTGGGTTGTGCTTATTCCTGTCCTGTTTCTGGCGCAATTGGGATTCCAAAAGGGGCGCACGAGATCAACCCTTCTCATTATCACTCTGTTCGTATTGGTCTGGCTTCCCTTCTCTCGCTCAAAGTCTGAGATGAACATCCTATTTCTGGATGTCGGACAGGGAGATGCGGCCATCCTGCGTTTCGCCAATGAAAATCAACTGATCGTAGATACCGGGCCTGGATCTGGAGGCGCCAGGGCGATCAGTCAGCACTTGAAAATGTCGCAACGGGGTGATGTATCGACCCTTCTCCTCACTCATGCGCACAGTGATCATATCGGGGGCCTTAAAATGTTGGTGAGCAGATCTGAGATCGACACACTTTATCACGCTGGATGGCTCGGCAGTTCAGGTCTCCATACTGCGAACATCGAGATTGCAATCCTCGGGATTGAAAACGATGAAGTGAAAACCTTACGCTGGGGCGATACCATCGACCTGGATCCAGACACTCGAATATATATCCTTCATCCTTCTGTTCCAGGAACCGAAAACGACGATTTCATCGTTTTCCTGGTGGTGTTTGGCGAGACCAGAATCCTGTTTATGGGAGATGCTGAGAAAAAGGCTGAGCAGTTGATCCTTCGCTATTTCTCACCACTGTTGCAGGCGAATGTCGTCAAAGTCGCCCATCACGGATCGGCGACCAGCAGTACGGAAAAGTTTATCGGCAAAACTGCTCCTGACTACGCTATCGTAAGTGCGGGCCGGAACAATAGATTTTCGCATCCGGACCAAGCGATCGTTCAAAACTGGGAAAACTCCTGAGCTCGGATAATGCAGACCGCTGTCGATGGGGGCCTGCTATTTAGCAGCGACGGTAAAAATATCATTCAGATCCGTTGGGCACCTCAGTGATCGATGAAGACTGGAATACGGTCATTTTCCGTGATCGCAACCGTCGTGGAACTAAGTTTATAGCCCATGATGCCCTTGCTGGTATGCGATCCGGCCACGATAAGATCGGAATTCCCATTTTTAGCCTGCTCAATGATGCAATTGGCGGGATCTGAATCAATCATACTCACCACGCGCGACGCAAAGTTGTGAGACTCCAAATAAGCCCTGGTCAGTTCCATGTGTAACTCGGCGTCGACGTCATCTTTCGAGTGTACATGTAATATCTCGATTTCAATATCGGAGCCAAACGGTGCCATCTGAATGAAGCGACGAATGGCCCTCGATGAAGAATTTTCTCCATCTGTGGCATAGAGAACCTTTTTTCCTCCCTGTACTGAGCAGGTACAATGAGGCTCGGACCGATCGTGTTATGAAAGACTCCCGCTAACGTGTTGGTTCGCTGTTTTGGATGACTGTAAAAGAAGTGAGGATCAGATCCCATGACCAACAGGTCGTGGTACTTCATGTCTTCCACAATTCGCTGAAAAGGGACTCCCTCTTCCATCATTTCAATGTGATCAACACCCGATCCTTCAACATTCATCTCAAAATCGTTAATCAGTTTGCGAGCATGCTCGCGGGTCTCCTGAGTGAGATTTTCTCTCAACTTTTCCGCGTAATACATCGACCCAATTCCGCCACCCCGAGAACTTGATTCTATGTGCTCTGTGTCGACGACGGCCAATCCTGTAATTCTGGCGCCCGTGGCCCTAGCAATGTGTATAGCAAATTGTGTCCCTACCAGAGAATCCGTGCCTGGGTCGAGAGCTACGAGAATGCGTTTAATCATGATAGAAATAGGAAAGATGGACCTGATTCTTGAAGAAAGGTAAACGATGTCTGGTAGTGCGACAACGTTTCTCAATGACTGCGAGCTGGATTACATGAAAATACACACTCATCAACAGCTTCTTATAGTTATAAAAGAGAATATATATTTAGTAGTCATTCGTAGTAGGGGCTGTGGATTCGTTCAAAATCAAATTGTCAACGACACTTGATGGCTAACTGTGGGCAATAGTGTTAGATGTTTTCCCCACAATAGACCATTCAATATCGAAGGAGAGAGACCATTCATTTATCGTTCTTTGGTCTTCTGAACATATCCACAGGTATTAACACCAAATATGTTGAAAACCACAGAAAGAAAGTCAACCATCAGGGGCATGTGTGAGAGTTGTGGAGGATGGGTGTCCAACTGAATCGTTCTCCACACGACTCCACACCCGGTATTTTTCCTAACAGTCCGTGACGGTTTACAAACGGATTGTCAACAGGACTACATGGTCAACTTGAGTCACCCTATGAGTCACTCCGTGCTCCCAGGACGCTGAACATTTCAGATTTATAGGCCTCCACACCAGGCTGATCAAACGGATTAATACCAAGCAGGTATCCGCCAATGGAAACGGCGTGTTCAAAGAAATAGATCAATCTGCCTAGATTTTCTTCCGTGAGACCATCCATCGATATAACATGAACAGGTACGCCTCCTGATAAATGAGCTCTGATCGTGCCCAGGAAGGCCGCATGTGCAATGCTCTTCAATGATTTTCCGGCGACATAATCCAGACCGTCCAGCGAACTGTTTTCGTCTGGAACTTCAATGGAGGGGCGATCGGCGCCAATCATCAAAAAAGTCTCGATGATATTGCGCCGACCGGATTGCAGGTACTGGCCGAGAGAATGGAGATCACCGGAATACGTACAGGTCGTGGGGAAAAGCCCCTTCAAATTTTTGCCCTCACTTTCGGCAAAGAGCTGCTGCCACCAGGACCCGATTCCACCCAGTTTCGGCTCGAAGACGGATAATATTTCGGCAGTGTATCCCGATTCATGCAGCGCGTAGCGACTCATGGCGTAGGCTACGGCAGGGTTTTCTTCGGGTGAAGTGAGTTCCGCCATCATGGCTACGGATCCGTAGAAAAGCGACCGGACGTCGAACCCCGCCACAGCGATGGGAAAGAGTCCCGCGGGGGTGAGAACAGAGAAGCGACCGCCGATGTCTGCCGGAATGTCGAACGTCCTGTACTCTTTTTGCTGGGCCAGTTCTCTAAGCGAACCCCCATCCGGATCTGTCGTGACGATGATGCGGCGGTTGCAATCGACGAAGTGGTCCTCCATCCACTTCCTGATAATGCGAAAAGCTATGGCAGGCTCAAGGGTGGATCCGCTTTTCGAAATAACGTTTACGAAGACAGACTTGCCCTCCAGCGAGTCCAGAAGTTCTTGCAGATAAGACCCCGAAAGATGGTGCCCGGCGAAAACGATCCGAGGGGCCGTGTGTGCATCGTCGTCACCAACATGATCTAAAGAGAAATACGGAGAAAGTGCACGGATGACGGCTTTCGCACCCAGATAAGATCCGCCGATCCCAATACAAATCAACACGTCTGCACGTTCGCGAATCTCACGACTTACAGTGGTGATTTCTTCCAGCAAAGCGTCGTTTGGATCCTGCAAAATGCGTCGCCAACCGAGCCATTCACTTCCCGCACCGGTTCCCTCCAGGAGGGCCCGGTGAGCAGCATACGCGCGAAGAGTCAACCCGCTTCCTACATGAGAATCGATGAATGCATCTGAAGGGCTGAAGTCAAACTCTATCATGGAACGGCCGGGTCTAAAAACGGCGAAAACGGTTGATGGCTATCTTGTCTGCCCAAACTTAATGACGCAGATGCTCTGATATGCGAACATTCATTTCATTTGAAGATGCGCTCAACATGGTTCTGGCGTCTGGAACCAAGGCAGAAACGGAGCACATTGCTCTTTCGATGGCATTGGGGCGAACGCTGTCCGAACCGATTGTGAGCCCACTGAACCTTCCGCCTTTTAGGAGCTCCGCGATGGATGGATTCGCGGTCATTGCCTCAGATCTGGTCAATGAAGGAGCCGTGCTGAAGGTGATTGAACATATTAAGGCTGGAGACAATCCACAGCGTACAATCGAGTCGGGCACATGTGCAAAAATAATGACAGGGGCTCTCTTTCCCGATGGCGCCGACGCTGTTGCCCCTGTAGAGTGGGTCCTCAACGAGGAGGAAGCCGGTGTTTCGTTTTTGCGGGCGCCGCGGGCTGGCCAGCACGTGAGGCCAGCGGCAGAGGATGTGCGTGAGGGCGACACCGTGTTTAAGGGCGGAGAGGTCATTACACCACCAATTACAGGGATGCTCGCTTCACTCGGCCTCGATCCGGTTCCGGTCGTGCGGCGCCCCAGAGTGGCCGTCATTTCAACCGGAGATGAAATAGTCCCTCCTGATATTCAACCAGGGCCAGCTCAGATACGAAATTCGAACGGCCCGGCATTAAGGAGTCAGGTTTTGGCGGCCGGGGGCGATTGCGATAGATACGAGCACGCTGCAGATGACCCGGCAGCAATCAGTTCGGTCATCGAATCCAACAGATCGGCGGATTTGCTGATTTTTTCGGGCGGAGTCTCAATGGGCGACCACGACTATGTTAAAAAGGTCTTGATTGATCTGGGAGGTGAGATGCTGTTCTGGAAAGTTCGTCAACGCCCCGGAAAACCACTGGCTTTTGGAACCCTCGGAAACGCCGTGTTCTTAGGACTCCCCGGAAATCCAGTTTCATCGGCAATGTGTTTTGCCATCTATGCCCGCCCGCTGATTCACAAAATGCTTGGACGGGAACGGGTAGGCGGCCGGAAACTTTCAGCGATCTTGCAACATGATGTGATGAAGGTAGCGGACCTGCACCATTTTTCGAGGGGAGTTGCGGCCGTAGGAGCGGATTGCGGAGTTAGCGTTTCAGAAGCGGGTTCGCAGGGCTCAAATCTCTTCAGTTCAGTAGTCAGGGCGAACTGTATCATTCACCTCCCAGACGGCGAGACCATGGTACGAGAAGGTTCACCGGTATCTATTGAGCTCCTTCCCTGGGCGAACCTGTAAGGTCACTGAATATCGGCCCGAAACTTCTTGTGGGTGTAGCCTTCTCTCCAGAGCTGCATTTACCCAGATCAAGTTCTAGTTCATACTGGGTCCGATCTGATCTGCAGAACCGTTGCTGAAAACAGATCTGCTGTCCAGTTTCTGTGGAGGATGAATGCTCGATCAGCAGCAACGCTCTTCCCCACGGCACATCGAGATGCTGAGCAACATCGTTGGGAGCATTAACGGCTTCCAGACGAAAGCGGCCGCTGCAAACCGAAATGTCGTACGCATTCTCCATGATGGCATAAATAGAGGCCTTGCTCAAATCGTGCTTTTCCAACAGGTGAGCATAAAAAAGAGGAAGCCAGATTCGATCAAAAACGACCTCTTGTCCGTTTCCCCGCTGGAGTCTGTCAATCCGAAAGACCGTGGCGCCCTCGTGAGCCCCGAGGGCGGATGCAACCCGAGCGGCCGCTTCTTCAGATTGTTCGTGAAGGATCTCCGACTGCGGTAGCACCCCGGCGGCCTCCATCTGCTCGATAAAACCCGAAAGCCTGCTTCTCCTGCCTGCAGCACATGAACTAGCCACAAATGAGCCGAGACCCTGGCGGCGATAAATAATTCCTTCAGACTCGAGCGTCTGTAGAGCTCGGCGAATCGTTATTCGACTGACACTGAACTGAGCCCCCAACTGATTTTCGGAGGGAAGACGGTCATTTTCACTGAAACCACCAGCTTCTATTTGATCACGTATCCAGGAGCTGACACGCTCGTGTCTGGATTGGGCTTGTGCTGTAGCCATTGTTTGGGGGGTCTGGTGTGACGAGGCTGGATAACGGCAAATATCCGACTCCGTATGAAGAGAAACAGATTTGCTTGTAATACATGTTATGACATGTAGGCATCAGATGCCAGTCAGTCACCACCAAAAATCTCCACAAACGGACGACTCGAACCTCCTTTTATCGATCACGCCAGGGGAAGAAGGACGCTCACGACGATTCCAGTGTCTGAATCGGACGTGACACCAATCGAACCGCCATGGGCCAGGGTGACCAGGCGTGCGTAAGAGGTACCGAGGCCGGTTCCCTCTTGTCCTGATTTCGTAGAATTGAACTTGTCGAAGAAAGTGACCAGGCGCTCAGCTGTAAGAGGCACAACACCGTTCTGGACTCTGATGAGAACCGATTCACCAGCGGGTTCACAAACCACGTCGACCCGGCGTTCACTCTCACCCAGCCCCGCGACATGTTCTGCCGCGTTCTTGATCAGGTTCTTGAAAACACCCGGTAAAAAACGAACATCAGCCATGATACTCGAGCCGAGACCCTCGCCCGAGAGGGTGATTGTAACGAGGTCTTGATGGGAGACCGACACGTCCCGGACCACATCTTTCAGAAGATCCTGAAGGGTCACCTCTCTCACTTCCAGCTGATGGACCCCTCGCTCGATATCCTGCAGTTTTTTCATCTCATCCAGCATGGATTTCATCGAAGACGCTCCGGACTCGATGGCACCAAGCCAGCCAAGCTGTCGCTCGTCGAGTTGGTCAGCAAGCTGGGTGCGAAGCAGATCTGTGTAGCCGGCGATGGGGTTGATCACATTATTAAGTTCGTGTCTCAGGAAGGCATCTTGTTCGCGATGAAGTCGCTCGATCTGGCCCAGAGCGCTAGAGAGCTCGTCCACACGGACGGCAAGTTCGCGCCGCAAGCGGTTCATAGTGACGTGAGTGCCAACCCGTTCCAACAACTCGGCTGAACGGAACGGCTTGGTGACGTAGTCGACCGCTCCCAGCTCAAATCCTCTCACAACATCTTCGGTCTCAACTTTGGCAGTCAGAAATATGACAGGTATTTCCGCAGTAGCGGCATTGGCCTTGAGGCGCTTGCAGACCTCAAAACCGTCCATGTCCGGCATAATAACGTCGAGCAGTACCAGATCCGGCGCGACACGGTCCAACGAATCGAGCGCCGCTTGTCCGCTGGACGCAGCGTTGACGTCGTAACCACCGTCACGAAGCATTCCGCCCAGTACCTGAATGTTTTCAGGTGTGTCGTCCACGATGAGGATGTGTCCACTTCGTTCGCTCATGAATCATTCTGATAGGAATAGTGGAAATAGATCAAATAGAGGAAAGAGCTTATCCATCTCGAAATGATGCGCGGAGAGCCGAACTGATTTTCCCCACGAAACGAGAGGACCGAACTCATATTTGGCGCCGAGGGCCTCCATCTCTGACGCAAAATTCTCAATTTCATTCACCGTCTGGCGGAAGGCCAGATCCTTCCACCGCTCCCGTTCAGAATCCAATAGCGCCAGGAGTTCCGAATTTTCGGTTCGTCGAGGCCTTCCGGGCCTGGTGTCCGCGTCCAGTTCTTGCGAGGTGGTGACGGCGACAATTTCGTTGGGGAGATGCGCGACCAGCGCTTCGACGAGCTTGTTCTGAGTAAGTGGCTTGGCGATAAATGCATCGGTCATCTGTCTGAATTGTTCGGCTTCCTTTCCTAAAACCGACGCCGAAAATCCAACCACGGGGAAAGGAGGGCGCTTGCCGGGAGATATCAACTCCTGGACGACGGCGATCCCGTTCATACCGGGCATGTGAAGATCGAGAAGCAGCAAATCAATTTTCTCCCTTTCAATAATCGCCATGGCCTCTTCTCCACTTGACGCACCAATGAACCGAAGCCCGACCATATCGAGCATCTCTTGGAGTAGCTCGTGACTTTCTTCCGCATCGTCTGCGAGGAGCACGGAGGAACCGAAAAACCGAATATTCTCGGCCGTGATGGATTCACCGGACCGATCCAACTCTGCCGACTGATATGAAACGTGGGGGATAGTAGCCTTGAAGAGGGATCCTTTGTCGACTTCTGACTCAAGGGAGATCGATCCACCCATCAGTTCGATGAGCTTCGTGGTGATCGCCAGGCCAAGTCCAGTTCCTCCATATTCTGAATGCGACGGACTCTGTGCCTGATCGAACGCTCCGAATATGTGCGCCTGGTCTTCTGCTGATATGCCGATTCCGGAGTCTTCGACACTGAATGAAAGTGTTACGTGGCCATCGTCATCTCCCTCGAGCCGGTCGGCACGAACGTCCAGGATGACGCCCCCCTCTGAGGTAAACTTGATGGCGTTTCCTACGAGATTAATGAGTATCTGGCGCACTCTGGCTTCATCGAGAAGGACCCGCTCAGGAATGGATTCATGTGCGAGAGAAGTGAAGACAATTCCTTTCTTGTTTGCTCGCTCGGCGAAGATGAGTGGCATTTCGTTCACGAGCCGCCGAAGATCCAGGGTGCCCGCGACAATATCCAGTTTGCCGGCCTCCACTTTAGAAAGGTCGAGAATGTCATCGATCAGGGTGAGAAGCGACCGGCTCGATGTCTGGATGTGCTGGATGTATTTGAGGAAGCCCTTATCCTTTATTTTTCTCGACAACAGATCGGTATAACCGATGATGGCGTTCATCGGAGTCCGAATTTCATGACTCATGTTTGCAAGAAAGCGGCTTTTTGCGCTCGTCGCGTCGTCAGCTTCCCTTGCAAAACTAGAGGCTCTCTCGCTGCTTTCTTCAAGCGCTTCATTGGAACGTGTCAAGAGGCGCCGCTGTCGCTCAACTTCTCGTCGCTGAATTTCCAGCTCACGATTCTGGGTAGCCATCTGCGTTGACTGTTCCTCGATTCGGGCCTTGCTCTTTCGAAGTTCTTCGTGACGTATTTCCAGCTGACGCTGCTGGAGTGTCATCTCCCGGTTCGTTGTTTCCAACTGTTGGTTGTGTGCCGCTAACAGGCGGCGTTGCTCTTCTACTTCGCCAGTCTGAGCTTTCAGACTTGCCCCCAGTCGCATGTTACTCTCCTCGAGCTGTCGGTTGTGAAACCGTGCTAAACTTTTTCCGGCGAAGAACACCGACACAACAAAAAGGATAATGTAGATGCTGAAGGCCAGCAGCGATCGGAACCAGGGTGGACGAATAGTGACCACCGCCCTGGCGGTCGGTCCAATACGCCCGGTACCCGAAAGGGCGCGAACCTCAAAGGCGTAGGAGTTTTCGATCAGTCCTGAAAATCGAGCTGTACGGTCGAGGCTCCAGTCTGACCACTCATTTGTAAGACCCACCATTCTGAACTGATACTCCACTTCGGAATAGGCATCGAAAAACGGTGAGGAGAAAGAAAAAAGAAGGTCGTTCTCGGAAAATGCCAGATCAAGATCAGGGGGGCGAAGGCCGCTCGGACCCATACCGCCAAACGGAGTCATCGAGGCGGATTCAATGGATCGGACATACGTGAGGGGTGATCGTGGCGGTCGCCGTTCTGCCTGATCCCCGAACCGAAAGAGTCCCTGATCGGTTGCAAACCAACATCCGGGACCCGGCCCAGACGGATCACAGATCATCTGATGGATATGTGCGCCGGAGAGCTGATGCAGCCCTTCGATGACGTCGATCCGCCTTCCCAAGGCCTCTTCAGGAGGAATAACGCCGGCGAAATCGCGGGTAACGATCCAGATGGCACCATTTAGTGACTGATGCAGATATCTGATATCGGTAAGCACTGACTCACCAGACAACCCAAGGCCGTTTCCTGGTGCAAATCTGGCGGACTCATTGTCGTAGGAGTAAAGTCCTGAGCGGGCGTAGGCGATGACGCGCTCCCCATCCGCGAGCGGCGATGAGCGTCCGACGGGCAATCCATGCCGCTCATCAAACAGTTGAATGGTTGTCTCCACCGAATCAGAAACGGCCCATTCGATTCGTGCGAGTCCTCCCGGTGACACACCGGCCCACAGTACACAACTGGATTCTTCAGAGAGAGCATGCACATGAACACGGCTATCCTCCAGCCGCCCCGTGATTTCCCATCGAGACAACACTGGATTGTAAGCGAGCCGCGTCAGGCTGCCGGCGTGTCCCAGATAGACCAGACCTCGATCAGCATTGGAAGACAATACAGCCTGAATGGGCTGTTCCGCGTCAATTCGGTAGCTCAAGAACGAATTGTTTTGAGGGAGAACGACCACTTCGGGACCACTGACGAAGAGTAGATCGCCGCGCAGTGAAAGAAGGGAGGCTACGGGAATATCGTGATTGGCAACGGGCTCGAATCGCGCCGGAATGCGGTCTTCGCTGGCGCCCACCGTGAACAATCCGCTGTCGGTCCCGACGAACAATTGCTCGCCGCTGTAAACAACGGCCCGTGCAGGGCCAAAAATCCCAGCTGAAACGGGAGGCCTGGAGACCGTGCTTCCGAGGTCCACGCGGGCAATACCGTCCTCGGTTGCGAGCCAGAGCCTCCCTCGATCATCTTCAGCGATTCCGTTAATTGCGCCGAGCGGGAGGCCGTCACGGAAGTCCAGAAATCTGGTTTGATAGGTGGAGGTGTTCACCAGAGCCAGGCCGCCGCGATCGAGCCCCAGGGCCAGTGTGCCGCTTGAAAGCAGCGCAGAGGATACAATAGTTCTTCCCTGAAGCGCGGAGCGGGCCTCAGTATCCCACCTGGAAAGAGACCCTCTTGAGTAGGAATAAAATTCGCCGCTTGCAGAAACGAGAAGAGAGGTAGAATCCGATAGTGGCGAGGCGTGAATCAGCTCGTCTCTGGCGAACACCGCTCCCGCTTCCACGGCCGCAAACCCCCTGGCTTCGTAGCGGGTCAGACCCCTTCCCCAGAGACTGACAAAGAGGGTGTCCTGGTTGGTGAAGGCAGATTGTATGGGTGCGTTGGGCGTGAGAGCCCGGATGGAATCGCGTGTTTTAAGAAAAATGCGCCCAGGAGTGACGAAGAACACGGCGGATCGGACGGAGATGATCTGTTCGACACCATCAAAACTTCCAGTTTCTTCTGTTGATGAGGCAAAAAGAGATTGAAAAGACGGGCGGAAGAGTGAGTCTGAGGCCAGTACGCCGATATCGCCGGTGGCGCCGATCAGGATAGTGCCGTCATCTGAGAGCGCTAGCCGAGTCGGAGTGCGCCCGCGTGGCAACGAGATGAATTTCCAGACACTGCCATCGTATTCGAGCAGTCCATCCTGGTTCGCGACATACAACAACCCTTCATCGGAGAGGGTCAGGTCGAGATTATTCGGATTGTGCCCGTACTCGAATGGTCTATATCGATGGACGACGGGGTAGCCCTGGGCTGATTGTGCGTGGACAGGCCCGCTCGGCCAGCCGCCGATCATCACAAAAAGGCAGGCGATAATCGTTATGTGGAGGCTCCTGGCCGTCGTCAAGATGTTGTCTGCCGAGTGTCTGGGTACCAGGGGATATTATACGGAGAAATCATTCCTGCTCCGGGTAGAAAACTGGGTGTAGAAAACTGCGTCTCGCCGGCGGCCCGCCCTTACCCTCATCGGGTGCGGACGCTATATTCTCCATAGGAATCAATCAACATTGTGCCTTCATGCCACGCCTTTTGATCGTCGATGACGAGCCTGGAATCAGGCGGACCCTCAAAGACCTGATGAGTATGCAGGGATATGAGGTGGAAGACGCTGAAAATGGGGCAGTGGCCCTCGAGAAACTCGAGTCTGGCCATTTTGATCTGGTCCTGTCTGACATTCAGATGCCCAAAACGGATGGAATGGAACTGCTGAAGGCTTCGAAGGCATCCAATCCAGACCTTCCGTTCATCATGTTGACTGCACACGCGAGCATCGAACGTGCGGTCGAGGCGATAAAGATCGGTGCGTACGATTTCGTCCCCAAACCTCCCAATCTGCAGCATTTACTGGTGACGGTCAGCAACGCACTCGCCACAAAGAAGCTCAAGAAGGAGCACACGCGCATGAAGGCGCGGCTAGAAAAGATCGATGGAGATATCGAGCCACTTCTGGGCGAGAGTTCGGCGATGGCGCGAATAAACAAGATGCTGGCAAAAGCCGCGCCGAGCCAGGCTCGCATCCTGGTAACGGGAGAAGCGGGATCAGGAAAGGAGCTCATTGCCCAATGGGTTCACCAACTGTCAAACCGGAAGGATGGGCCGTTCGTCGCTGTGAATTGCGCTGCAATCCCGTCCGAGTTGATCGAGAGCGAGCTGTTTGGCCACGAAAAAGGCGCGTTTACCGGAGCGCACAAACAGCACATTGGTTGCTTTGAACAGGCCGACAGCGGGACTCTTTTCCTGGACGAAGTGGGCGACATGAGCACTTCGGCGCAGGCGAAAGTCCTTCGCGTCCTCCAGGAAAACCGGGTTCGTCGAGTTGGTGCAGACCGAGATGTAGAGATCGATGTTCGCGTCATGTGTGCGACCAACAAAGATCTAGAGGCGGCCATCCTGAATGGGGAGTTCCGAGATGACCTGTTCCACAGACTGGCAGTAATAGAAATAAAGTCTCCTTCCCTGAGAGAACGACCGGAAAATATTCCGACTCTCGCCAATTATTTCTGCGAAAAGCTGAGTCGGCGCAACGCGGTCCCCGACAAGCATTTTTCGAAGAGTGCGCTGAAGCTGCTGAGCACCTATCCCTGGCGGGGAAATGTCCGCGAACTACGCAATGCAGTAGAACGATTGATTGTGCTTAGTGAAGAGAACGAAATTTCCGAAATGGATGTGGATTTGTTTACCAATCCAGGCTCCGCACCCCAGGACTCGATAAGCTATCTGGTCGATCAGCACCCCATGATCAGCTCATTCAGAGATGCAGCTGAAGAGGCCTTTCTGCGCAAAAAGCTGGTGGAGTTCGATGGAAATATCAGCAAGATGAGCGAATCCATTGAGTTGCAGCGATCCAATATCTACGCGAAACTCAAAAAATTCGGGATCAAGGACTGATCGAACGCCGAGCTTGAGAAGTGCGGGTATCGGGAGGATTGAGAGGTCCCGGTTACTGTGCTGGTAATGTCAGAATAAAACGACTTCCTTCGCGGAAGGCGGCATCGACGCAAATAGATCACCCCAATATCTCAGCGGCCATCTTGCAGAATGCCAGGCCGAGCCCGACACCAGCCCTCACCCCGGTTTCTCTCGATTCCACCTGATAAAACGTGTCAAAAATACGCTCGTGCAGAGCGGTCGGAATACCTTCGCCATTGTCTTCTACTACGAAGATGATGGAGTCACTCGTCGCGGATACGTCAAGGAGAACACGATCGGCAGAATGAGCATATTTGAATGCGTTTGACAGCAGATTCGCAAGCATTCTTTCCAACAGAGAGAGATCCACCCGTATCGATTGAGCGGCTTCTGCCACCGCACTTGTCATCTCAAAACCGTTCTCGGCGGCTGTTTCCTGATACTGCGCAGACAGCGTAGCGACAAGCGAGGGGATATCGACAAGTTCCGGCTTCTGGGTCATCTCACCAGACTCCATTCGGGATAGGTCCAGTATGCTTCGAATCATTGATTCCATCGAGGCCGCGGCTGCGCTGATATGCTTCAGTCGGTCGCGAAGGGCTTCCTCATCGCCTTCTGAATGTGCACCCATCTGAAGCATCTGCGTGTTCGTCATCACGACGGAGAGCGGATTTCCCAGATCATGAACAATCATGTGTGTCAGGGCATCACGGCTGGATTCTGCCTTTTTCAGATCCTCGTAATTCATCTCGATCGTTTTGAGAAGCTCTCGCTCTCGATCCCGAAGGGCGTTTTTCTCAAGACTGGAGCTAAGCCTGGCTTGAAGAATGGTTTGGTTGAAGGGCTTCGCCAGATAATCAGTTGCTCCTAGCTCAATCGATCGAACAACACTCTCCATATCATCCCTGCCCGATATCATGATGATGGGAATGTGACGGAGTTCATCGTCATCGGAAAGGCGCTCGAGCATATCGAGGCCCGTCATCACCGGCATATCGATATCGAGGAGAATCGCGTCCCGTCTTCTTGTCTGAGCGCTTTCGAGCCCAGCCCGCCCATCGCGCTCAGAGGAAACTTCGTGGCCCAGAATGTCCAGAAATTCGACCAGCAGCTCCCGATTCAGGTCGTTGTCATCAACGACAAGGATGTAGTGTTTTGATGCCGCAGTTTCGATGGTTGTTCGGGATAGGTGGAAGATCCTCGGTGTGCCGACATAATAGCAAAATCATCTTCAGGTCTGAAGATCGGCACGTCGCGCGAAAGGGTCGGCTCTGTTCTGGTACCGAAACAGCCCGGATGATTGAACGGGGGTTGTAGCCGCGAACCAAGATCGAGCGAAAAGCCGCCAGCTGGCTTCAGTGCAGCGACTTCTCGCTTGATAAGCCATGTTGAAACGGACAGAAACATTGGCTGGCACGGCAATTGACACCTATGGATGGCGTGAAGAATATCAGCAATGAAGAGGCAGCGACATGCATCCTATCCTAAAAAGACTAACCATCGCCGATTGGGCTGAGCCCGACGAGCGGTTCAATTTTGTCACCGATCTCAGGGACCTGGGCCTCCGGGACGCTTACCGGGCTTTTGAAATCCATAGGGCAAGCGCGTGCGCGGTCTATCAGTTGGCAGGGCCGGTGTTTGAGACCAATAAAATGAACAAACGAGAGCAAGCCGCCTGGATTCTATAGGTACAGTGTTCTGCTGCCGAGTGCGAAGTGTTTCGTTGGCGCAACAATCGGAAGGATTTTGGAGGCCGACCCCAAGGGGTCGGCCTCTTTCATTTTGGCCAAAAAGCCCAATTATGACCCCATATCGCTGATCTAGGTCGGTAATGTCGAACACCCGCCCAAACCGGTTCGAGCTGGCATCAAGATTGATATCGAAGGGGTGAAGCCTGGGGACACTACGCCCGAGGACGCTCTAACCAGATACTCACCTTCATGTCCGATCAACGAAACAGCGACAACTGCGCACGTGCCTACAAAAAGAACCCGACTCAACAGAACAGGGACCGGGTGGTCTTCGCGACTGAACCGGTCATCAGGTCAATCATTTCGCGCGTTACCCGCCCTGCCGACGATCTTGCTCGGCCGCATGAACTATTCAACGTGGGTGTGATCGCGGTCCTGCAGGCGCTCGATCTTTTCGAGCCTGGGGGTGGCGCCCGTTTTGTGACGTTCGCGTTCCCACGAATTCGGGGCGAGATCATCGATTTCCTCCGCCGTCTCGATCCCTTACCCCGGCGACGCAGGGCAAAAGTGGCGCGAGCATGGAAAACACAGGATCGGCTTGCTCAAGTTCGCGGACGCGAACCGGACGAGTTTCAGGTTGCCGAAGCACTGAATGTAGAAATCGGGGAATACCGCATGACACGCGTTGATACGTTTCGTCGCCATCAAGCGTACCTGTTCGCTCAATTCAACGACGATGAACGAACGAGCCTGATCGATATTCTCGCAGACACCGACGCAAGAGAGAGATTCGACACGAGGGAATGGGAAGACGTCAGAGAACACCTTTCCGATCTTTCGAAGGAATTGACAGACCGAGACCGAACCATCCTGGACCTTTGCTTCGGCGAGGATCTGACGCTTAGAGAAATCGGTCTCTTTGTCGGACTGTCTGAGGCTCGGGTTTCACAACTCAGGATGAGTGCACTGAAAAAACTGTCAGTCCGAGTGGATCAAGGTTTGCGACGTGTCGCTTGAGGACTCAGTTGGTCGCTTCTAGGTACGATCCAGAAGAGACACTGAAGAACACAGTCTGTACAACCTTGTGTTCTTTCCCGGTCTGTGAATCGAGTAGAGAAATCGTCACCTGGCGACTTTGAAAAGGAACTGCGACCGCACTTTCACCGGCTACAAATTCATACGTGAGTACACGACCATTTTCTAGACCCCGAGAAATCTGGGTGACCATGCTGCTGTTGCCACCAGTACCAGTCAACCTGATGCGCCCGTGGCTCTGGCCAAGACTGGTATCGCCCGTAATCCACAACTCGGTTCCTTCGGGCATTTCGAAGTCGAGCTCAGCCGTGAGTATCACATTCTCAATATTGGTCGTGAGATTGTAGAATGTCGATCCATCGGTCAGGGAGATGCTTTCGCGATCGCTCGTCTTGTCGACGATTAGAGGCGCGGGATTTCCAGAGACGGCTAAAACGGCGATCCGGCCAATAGAGATGGTGACGGTGTGGGATGCTGTTTCCTGAAATTCCTGAGCGTGAACACACGCGGGTCTGATCAACAGGACCAATAAGGGACAGATAAAAAAGCGAGAAACACTCATGAGGCTAAAACTCGTCAGGCGGCAAGGGATAAGCGAGCCACACTTAGTGTATACGACGAAAAACTCCAATTTAGTATTCGGTTTTGGTTTCGGGTGATTAAATTCGGGATCCGCCGGAGATAGCTACGCTGTTTCTCGTAGTTGCAAGGGTAGAAAAACGCAATTTTCTTAAGTGTGGGGGGAGGTCGAAAGGCCAAAAGGGCTATTTCTGCAGGATAACGGCCTGTGTTTGTATTCTACCGCTGGAAGGGAGGAGTCGCACGAAATACATGCCGGAGGGAAGATTTGAACCGTCTATTTGAAGACTATTGGCAGTATTCGTCGTGGCATAACCATCGAAAAGAGTTTGCCGCAATCTGCCAAGCGAATCCCATAGCTCGACGCGCACCGGTTGCGCCTGAGTGACGTCGAAATTAATTCGGGACTGGGGATTGAACGGATTCGGATAGGCTGGGTGAAGCGTGGTGGTTTCAACGGGTAAATAATCAACTTCGTCTTCAACACCCACCGACGCAGTTTTCTGGAAGATGCAGATATCTCCGGCGAAATTGCAACCTATGGGTTCCCCGAAGTTTCCGTCGTGGTTACCCTGGATGTTGATGCGGATCGTCTCACCGGGCTTGATACAGTCGTTGTCCGCGACCGGGGTCACGCGGTAATTCCCGCCGACCAGCACCCAGTTCGAGGGCCAAATATTGTTGACCGTCATTCCGTTGACCAATTTGAACTCAAGCGCCCAGCCACGGATGATGCTTTCACCAGTATTGGTGATGTCGATGAAGCCGACATAAGTCGACGGTTGAACGCTGATGAGTCGAAAATCGATCTCAGGAAGCCGTGCGGCTCCGGGTACCGGATTGTCGCATGAAACGGTCGGATCTCCACCGGTCCCTCCCCCAGTATCGGGAGGATCGACAGGTGTGCCGGTTCCAGTTCCGTCCGAGTCCTGTACGTCTTGCTGGATCTCGAATTTCAGGAGACAGGGGATGGAGTTTATCGTGCACCCTTCAGGAGCTTCAATCTTACCGCCCCATGTACCCTTGATCACAAAGGTGTACTCACTCTGGGGCATGATGCGTCCCCTTCCGAAAGCGGGACGAATCGTGTAAAGACCACTCGAGCGATCAACAATCACTCCCTCGGCTTCTGTGATGGTGTTACCCATGTTGAATCGAAGGGTCCAGGAAGACAGTTCGTTCATGGTCGGATTTTCAATCCGGATGTATCCTTCCCAGGTAGTACCCGTGACCTCTCCCATCTTCAGATACACGTTCAATCCGGGAGTTTCGACCAGGCGGTCGGGAGGCTGAAACGAGCAGGAGCTGCCATTCAGCTTACAGTTGGTGGGAAGGGACGGAATTCCCGTGTGTACGCCGCTAAATGGGATAAGCACAAAATCGTGGGGGCGAACGATGTCGGTGTGAGCATTTCCGTAGAGCTGATAGTCGGTCCCGGACCGGCTCCAGACCACGTTCTCGATGTCAACGATCTGCGACGGTGTCGAAAACTGCAGGCCCCACGGTGCCGAGAACACTCGATCAGTGGGATTCTGGACTACGAAAAAGCCATTGTACGTGGTGAAATCATACTCCTCAATCCAGGCTGATACGATCATCTCTGATGACTGGGCGACGAGCGGCACATGATCGGGATGGGGCTCAACCGTGCAGGCTCCGCCATTGAAAAAACAGTTTCTGGGGGGTTCAGGAATGCCGTCATAGGCGATTCCGGTGATCGTGAACCACACGACTTCTCCAGGCTCAATGCGATGGGTCCAGCCCTGTCCGGTCACTGTGAACACGTCCTGAAACTCACTCCAGTTGACGTGTTCAATATTGGTGACGTGCTGATCGACCCGAAAAGTCATCGTCCAGTTCGACAGGGGCACACTCGTCATGTTCGTGAGCATGACATGGGCCGTGTATTGCCCCTCGTGGACGGTATCGACGAGATATACGACGCGAACTTCCTGTGCGAGAGACACTCTCGGCACAAGAATCATAAAAAGAAAAAGCGTAAAAACGGCCCAACTACGGCGCATACTCAACCCGGAAGCGTTAAAACTCCCTGTCAGAATGAGGAGGACGGTGAAGAAAGGCGGTGTATCGTCCGCAGTTGAGAACGGAATTAAACTCGTTTTTTGCGCTAATGGAGCCTGATCCTAGTGGAGCCTGATCCTAGTGAAGCCTGATCCTAGTGAAGCCTGATCCTAGTGAAGCCTGATCATGGTGCGGGTTTTGGTACCGGCGACCGTTTCGATCTGAACGAAGTAGGCGCCCGCTGACGCGCCAGCGCCGTTCCAGGAGTGCTCGTGCGAACCTGGTAGGACCTGTCCATCGAACAAGGTGGCGATGAGGCGTCCTTGAATGTTGAATATTCGAACCCCCGCGTGGCCTGCGATGTTGGCTGACCAGCGAACGGTGACCGCGGAGCCGAAAGGATTCGGATAAACGCTTTCCAGCTCGAATTCTACCGGAATTTCCGCCACAGCATCCTCAACATCCGTTGGAACCTCCGACAGTGGTAGCGACCATACGCCGCGCCCGTGGGTGGCCAGGACGACCTGATCTTCGATGAGTCGCATCTGCCAGATTGAGACCGCCGGAAGCCCGTTGTCGGCGATATTCCAGCTCAATCCGTCGTCGAGAGACTCCACGATCCCGATTTCCGTCGCAGCCCACAGAACGGGTGAGTCGGGAAAATCCAGCATATCGAACGTAGCTACGTCCGGGAAACCGTTCTGACTCGGCGCGCCGGGCGGGCCATTGTGAAACCCTGAGATATCTACCCAGGTCTGGCCCATGTCGGTGGTTCGAAGAACTTTTGCGGTGTCGAAGAAAGAAAACGTAGCGTACGCTACCGAATCCTCATCGTGGCTCGTTGAAAGACCAGCTAGGCTTCCCGGGGCGAAGTCGGGAGTAATGGTAGACACGAATGTGTCACCCCCATCGGTTGATACCTGAAGCTTTCCAAGCTCATCGTTTCCGCCGTTGAGGACGGGGTCCATTTCGTAACCGGCCCACACGATCTCGGGATTGGCGTTGGAGACACGGACCTTTCCGGAAGAGCCATAGCCCCAATCTTCTTCCGGAATGGCTGTAAGCGTCCACGAGGCCGCAAAGTCCACGCTCTTCCAGACGCCCGATTTACCGATCGTGTAGACGATATCAGAATTTAGATGATTGTAGGCCAGGGTCGTGAGGAACTGCGCGCAGTCGCAGCTACTGCCCGTGTCCGCGAGACCGGTCGTTGCCCCGTCCCAGTTGATCCCGCCGTCGACTGATCGTCGGAAATTGGTCCACTGCGAGGAAACAATCAGACGCCTGTCATCTTGCTTATGCCAGATGGCGTCAAATCCGTCTCCGCCCGCTGCGGGCTGCCAGGCGGACGCGGCGCTGGGATTTCCGAGTGAGCGCCAGGAGCCGTTGTCTTGTGTCCCACCGATGTACAGGTCGCCTCCGGGCTTTTTGTCCACTCCATAGAACTGAGAGGTGTTGTATCCTCGAGAGCGATCGTTCCAGTTCGACCCGGCATCTCCGGAATAGAAAACGCCGCCGTCATTGCCGGCGACGAGTTCAAATGCCTCGCCCTCCGTGCCCGTCTCGAATATCGCCAGGGTGTGCTGATCTACATGGATCGCAGATCCAACTGTTGTTGTCGTTCTGGTCGGCGTACTCACATTCAGGTAGTTGAATCGCAGGATAGATTCGGGCAGGTCGGATGCATCCCATGTCGCACCCGGCGACAATATGGGCCAGAAAAAATAGGCCAGATCGTTCACGACCCCACCGTTCTGGGCGATGTCCGGATCGGGGATTGCGCCGGTATAAGGCCGGGATGAAATCAGCACGTACTCTCTCCCCAGATCGTTCTGGTCCCGCTCGATCAGATCAAAGACGCCATCGTCGGATCGATCCCTGAATGAAACATGCAGTTGTCGATTGTTGGTTATATCCCAGACTTCAAATGGTACTGTTACGTAATCCACGTATGGGTAGTCGGCAAAATCGACACCCGACATGTCTGGTGGCACGAATCGGTGGGCAAACTGGGAGCGGTCAGATCCGAACCGAACTTCGACGGAAACCATTTGAGACGTGCTGATCGTGCTTTCCGGTTCCTCCGTTCCGAGTCTCAGCGCGCCGCCGAGATGATCCGCCCCAAAACTGATGAATGATAGAAAGCTCGAGGTTGCCTCCTCCTGCGAACCCACAAAGTAACTTATTTCTCTTTCGCCGGTCTCGGTGAGTCTATGGATCCGAAGTCCTCCCATGAAGACGACATCGGCATCGAAGGGATGGGGGGTCACCATCAGGTCGTACCATCCCTGATCAAGCGCAATGTCGATCACTGGAGTAAGAGTGGCCTGCTGGAAGGGAAGCCATAGTGCGCCCCTGTCTTTGGACACATATACGGGGTCTGGGCCGTCGCGAGATTCTATGAGCGCGTAAAGCCGGGCGGGGTCTGCCGGGGAGACGCCGAATTCAATGCGGTTATTAGTGCCGGCTTCACTGATTCCTTCGCTGGACAGCGCCCACGACACGCCCCCATCCGTAGATTTCCAGATTCCAGAGCCTTCATCTACGGCGTACTGGATGTTGAAATTCCCCGGCTCGTCCACGATCTGGGTGAACCCTCGGAAACCGTCGGGCTCTTTCACTTCAATCCAGGATCCTCCACCGTCGGTCGATCGCATAATTCCACCCTGGGTGGCTGCCACCACAAGATTCGGGTCGGAGGGTGAGACGATGAGACGGTTCACAAAACGGAAACCGGTTACTCCTACCGTGGAGGTAAGCGGGATCCAGGTCGTTCCACCATCGGTGGACTTCAGAACTCCGTCACCGATGACCGCGTCTACGTTATCGTATCCTTCCCCTGTTCCCGCGTAGAAGATCGACGGATTCGAGGGCGCCTGGACCATTGTTGAGACGGCAAGTCTCGGAAGGTCGTCGGTCAATGCCGTCCAATTGAATCCTTTGTCGGTTGTCTTCCAGATTCCGCCACCCACAGATCCGGCAAACCAGGTTTGGCCGGTCGGGTCATTTGCATCGATTACGATGGTGCGAGTTCGCCCTCCGAAGTTTCCAGGGCCGCGCTCGACCCAGGCCAGGGCAGGACCAGAAGATTTGCGCGTTGTCCTCAGTTCATTAATCGCAGCGCGGCGGTATCCGGTCTTGTAGCCCGAAACATCCTGACCCTCCTTGACGGTGATGTTGTGAAAATATTTGGCAAACTCATCTGGAAAACCCTGAATACCCGCATCAGAATTGAGGTCGAAAGGCCTTGCAGAGTCAATTGCCAGGGTGACTAGGAAGATGGCGAGGAGAAAGATGGTGAGCAGATTGCGCATGGATGTCCGATCAACGTCTGCGATTGCGAAAAGTGTACGCGCGGAAGTACCTTCTCGCGCGACCAAGCATTGCTGTACCGATAGCCAATATACCACTTTGACTTCTTGTAAGCCCACCCTTTTCAATTCATCATCCTACGTCATGCGTTCTCGTATTCTGACCACACTCCTTTCGTCTTTTATGCTGCTTCCCGCGATCGCCCAGGAAAGCCTGCAATCGCCGAGTTCGTTTCTTGGCTACGAGCTGGGGTCGACGTTTTCCCGCCATCACCAGGTAGTGGATTACTTCAATCACGTGGCCCGGGCGTCCAACCGCGTGACAACGGTGCGATACGGCACGACGAACGAGGGTCGACCGCTGATGGTAGCGATAGTCTCATCACCGTCGAATATGGCTCGCCTGGAGGAGATTCAGAAAGACAACCTCAGACTGGCCAATATTGAAACCGGTGACGTGACGGGAGAGACGCTCGCCATCGTCTGGCTGAGCTACAACGTCCATGGAGACGAGTCAAACAGCACCGAAGCGTCCCTTTCCACACTCTACGCGCTGGCCGATCCGGGAAATGCCAGATCTACCGACTGGTTGGAAAACACAGTGGTCATTCTGGATCCCGCCATTAATCCCGACGGGCGCGATCGATACGCGAACTGGTTCAACATGGTAGTTGGCGATGAGATGAACGTCAGCCCAGCTGCGGCCGAGCACGCTCAGCCCTGGCCGGGAGGCAGAACGAACCATTACTACTTCGACCTGAACCGCGACTGGTCTTGGCAGACGCAGATCGAGACGGTGAGCCGCATGAAACTCTACAAAAAGTGGATGCCCCACATTCACGTCGATTTTCACGAACAGGGATACAACTCGCCTTACTATTTCGCTCCTGCCGCCGAACCCATCCACGAAGAGGTAACGGACTGGCAACGGGAATTTGAGACCATCATCGGACGCAATCACGCCAATTATTTTGACCGCGAGGGCTGGCTGTATTTCACGAAACAGAGCTTCGACATCCTGTATCCAGGCTATGGGGATTCCTTTCCCATGTTCAACGGAGCGATAGGAATGACCTATGAGCAGGCGGGTGGCGGCGGAGCCGGCCTGGGGATCAAGACGGCCATCGGCGACACGCTGACCCTTCTTGATCGGCTGACCCATCACACCACGACCGGTCTCTCAACGGTCGAAATGGCGGCCACACATCGGGACAGGGCCCTCACAGAATTCTCGAGCTATTTCGATAGAGCTCTATCGGACCCACCGGGAGCCTACAAAGCCTACGTCGTACGTGCATCTTCAAATGGAAATCGACTCCAGGAGATGGCAGATAACCTGGACATGTTGGGTATATCTTACGGCAAAGCGTTGTCTGACACCAGAGTGCGCGGACTTGACTATCGCAGTAGCACGATTGGAAGGCAAACAATCACATCTGGGGATCTCGTCATCCCCGCTTCTCAGCCTCGCGCGGTTCTAACCAAGGTCTTGTTCGATCCGAATACGGTGATGAGTGATTCACTGACGTACGATATCACCGCCTGGGCATTGCCCTACGCGTACGATGTGGAAGCTGTTGCGTCGAATGATGAGGTCGATTTCGGACCGTGGGAGAGATCAACCGCCACATCGATTGATCATGCTGAGAGGCCCTACGCGTATGTCATTCGATGGGATGACGCCGGAGACGCGGCCTTCCTGGCAGCGCTCCTCAAGCAAAAGTTTGTCGTGCGATACAATCTTCGTCCCTTTACCATTCACGGTGAGCGATTAGCCGAAGGCTCGCTCATCGTCACGCGTCGCAATAATGAACGTTTCGGAGAGGAGTTCGAATCACAACTCGCCGCTTTGGCCCGCGCGCATTCTCAATCTGTTATGGGAATAGCAACTGGATTTGTGGACAGCGGTGCGGATTTGGGCTCCTCTGATGTCCGGTATGTAAAGGCTCCGCGCGTAGCCATGCCGTTTGGTCGCCCTGTAAGTTCGACTGGCGTGGGAGAAGTGTGGTATCTGTTCGACAAAGTGCTCGACTATCCGATCACCCGGTTCCCCGCAGATAGGTTCTCAACGCTCGAACTGGATGACTATGATGTGCTCGTGCTCCCCTCCTCCTCGTTTTCGACCATGTTGCCTGAGGCCCAGCTGGAACGCCTCTCATCCTGGATTCGAGGCGGGGGTCGCCTGATCGCCATCGATCGTGCGGCTTCGTGGTTGGCGGGTAAAAAAGGCTTCTCTCTCAAAATGAAAGAAGCCGAAAAGGCCGCCGACAGTACAGCTACCGAGATTGCGCGCGCCAAGCGATATGTCGACAGAGGCCGCGACCGGGCCCCAACGTCGAACCCCGGGGCGATCTACCGGGTGAGCGTGGATACCTCTCACCCCCTGGGGTTCGGATTCTCGAAAAACTCCTTCGTTCTTCGAAGCCGGGGGGATCACCCATCCGTGATGACGGGCACTGGAGACTGGAATGTCGGAATCGTCGAGGAGGATGGACGCGTGAGTGGTCACACAGGGTATAAGGCTGAGGAGCGAACGGAGGGGTCGCTTGCCTTCGGTGTGCAGTCGATGGGACGCGGAAGCGTGGTCTATTTGATGGACAATCCGCTCTACCGGGGATTCTGGAGATCGGGACGCATGCTTTTCGCGAACGCCTTGTTCATGGTCGGTCAGTAGATCGATCCAGAACGGCAGAAATCACGGTGCGGCCGCCATCAAAAGTGAATAGGCAGCAGCCAGCATATCTGCCATGATGAGGAGGAAGAGGATGATGGTCTCGAGAATCGAAAAGTGGCGTCGCGCTTCGTACGCTCGTCTCATTTCCCGGGACCGGATGAATCCCTTTCGGTCGTTCATCAGAAGAATCAAGATCTGAAGAACGATCGCGAATCCGGTGAGTGCGACCCAGTTTACGTCCAGAATAACGGGAGTGATCACGCCCGCCACACCGAACGGTGCCACCAGCCAGAACACAGCCCACGCCGGAAGCCCGCGTTTTTTTTGGGACCTCTTCGTGCGTTGTTTGCGCTCAGCGCGCCGCGCCAGTTTTGTATCCAGGTCTACTTCTGCCATTCGAACAATGCGTTAGTCACGTTTCTGAGGGGCGAATATATGAACCTGACGGGTATCTGCGGGTATCTTAGAAAAGTTTGTGTTCAACGCGGCCCAGGAGTCGAATAAGCGTCTCGTGCCCGAGCCTGCGCTTTGCCTCGCTTAGGGGAAACCACCGGACCTGGTTAATTTTTTCTTCACGTTGAGGGACAAAGCGGGTCTCATTGGTCTTCATGTGGTACCAATGGGTTGTTTTGACAGCGAAAAAATCCCCGTCCAGATATCCGTGGGTGGTCGTGTCAAGAAAATCCAGCACTTTCACCGAGCTGATTCCGAGCTCTTCTTTAACCTCTCTCTTCGCGCATTTCTTTATCGACTCTCCAGGATCCTGTTTTCCCTTGGGAATATCCCAGCGGCCTCGACGATAGATGAGCAGAATCTCAACGCCCGATTTTCCTTTGCGGGTAAGAATTCCTCCACCAGCTCGAATCTCCTTCGGTTTCAGGTAGGGCCCAACGTTGAGAAGCGCCTTTTTCGGTATTTTTTGGACATCCCCCGAGAGTGTGGCTGGAATCTCGCGAGAATCCAGAACGAATACTTTCCCTCGACCGTCCGCTTTGGCTTGTTTCAGGCTCCGGTAGAGTCTCGATTCATCATACTCAGACGGAAGAATTCCGGCTTTCGCGTTCTTGGGTGATTCCACATAAAAATAGAGCATGTCAAATCTGGGAAGAAAAAGCTTAAAGTTGCCGGCCAGACGGGGTGGATGATTCAGCCACGCTGCATTGTATGTTGTCTCCGTTCCAAAAGATAGACGGAGTCTCGATATTTCGAGCAGAAATATTCAGAAATACGACGTGAAAAAGGCCGCGAATCTTACCGGAGTACTTTTACTCGGCGGACGAAGTCGTCGATTCGGATCTGACAAAACTCGAGCTTCACTCGGTGGCACGCCGCTCGCCGGGCACGCGCACCGTGCGCTTTCCGAAGTGTGCTCGCGGGTGCTCCTCTCCGTCTCGAAGCACTCTTCGCAGTCTTCACTTGGCGAATTGAGCGGCCGTCTTCTGTTCGATGATGTGCCCGACCGGGGGCCTCTGGGGGGCATCTTGACGGCTTTCTCCGTTTCGACGGAGCCCTACCTGGTGATTCTGGCGGGAGATCTTCCCCGAATCAGGTCCGCTACATTATCCCGCATGGTCATGCGGTTCGAATCTGGCGTTCTTTTTGCTCGAAATGAGCAATCTGGTCGTGTCCAACCGTTGTGCGGGATCTGGAGCCACGAAGTCACCGGGCAACTTGCAAAGTACCTGGAATCCGGACACCGATCGGTTCTGGGATTTCTGGATGAGGTCGAGACACAGGCGTTTGACCTGTCCCCGGAGGAGTTGATAAATATAAATCGTCCTGGCGACCTGGAAGATGTTCGATAAAGCTTCCGGACCTCTATTATACGTTGTTGATTGTTCTGAGAATGGAGCCACAAGAATTCCTCACGCCAAGCCAGCAGTTTCCCCCATCATTCGATGAATTACGGATTCCTGATCAACAATGACACCTGCATCGGCTGCCATGCGTGCTCCACAGCGTGTAAGAGTGAGAACGAGGTGCCACTTGGCGTCAATCGGACGTGGGTCAAGACGGTTGAGACGGGCGTTTTCCCTGACGTTACCCGCAATTTTCAGGTCACGCGATGTAATCACTGTTCAAATCCGCCATGTGTCCGCATCTGCCCCGTGACGGCGATGTACCAGAGGGATGATGGAATTGTAGAGTTCGACCCGGACAGCTGCATCGGATGCAAGGCGTGTATGCAGGCCTGTCCGTACGACGCCATTTACATCGATCCCGAATCGGGAACGGCTGCGAAATGTCACTATTGTGCGCACCGTGTTGATATCGGTCTCGAACCCGCCTGTGTGGTGGTGTGTCCGGAACACGCGATTCTGGCGGGCGATTTGGATGATCCCCTGACTGAAATTTCCCAGATGATCGCGCGCAATAAGGTCACGGTGCGAAGACCCGAACAGGGCACGGTGCCGAATCTATTCTATATCGGAGGGGATGACATGGCAATGCACCCGACATCCGTACAGGGTGCCCAAGAGACCTTTGCCTGGTCTGATCCCATGCCAGAAGCCGGAACCGGCGGTGTTCGCGAGAAGGATCATCGGCCCAATTCAGGGCCTGTGAAGACATCCCCTTCGGGTCAGCCTTTACGAACACCCCAACCACAGGGGATTGCTACCGGTGGCCCCATTCAGATTGGAAAGGGCCGTATGGCGGAGCAGATGACTCAGGTGGTGTGGAACGCGCAGCATCGCGTACCGTGGCACTGGCCTGTGCCTGCGTATCTGGTCACCAAAGGCGTTGCCGCTGGTATGTTCTTAATCGTGTCGCTGATGTCCATTCTCAAGATCGGTGAGATCGGCAACTTCAGTGGACTTGTAACGGCTTCCTCCTGTCTGTTTTTCCTCGTAGTCACGACTGCGCTGTTGGTCTATGATCTAGAACGCCCCGAGCGTTTTTTGCGCATCATCACGCGTCCTCAGTGGAAAAGTTGGCTGGTTCGAGGGGCCTATCTGCTCATCGCATTCAGTATTCTGGTCACAATCTGGACAGCCGGTGAACTGGCTCTGTGGATGTCCTGGATTGAAGAGGCTGACTACCTCCTAGGGCGAACCGTCCTCAACTGGGTCGGTGTACCGCTGGCGGTTGGCGCCGCCGTCTATACGGCATTCCTGTTCGGTCAGGCAGAGGGCCGGGATCTGTGGCAGAGTACTCTCCTACCGCTGCATTTGATTGTGCAGTCGTTTGTTGCAGGTGCTGCGTTCTTCATGATTGTCGGAAGCTTCGTCGAACTGGATGCGGACGTGATCGCGTTGGTCCGACTCACATTCACCACGAGTCTGGTTCTGGACCTTCTGGTGACGATGTTCGGCGAGTTCGGCATGCCGCACGCATCTGAGGCTGCTGCGCGAGCTGCGCATATGATTGTGAGAGGACGATACGCCCGCTCATTCTGGATCGGTAGCGTTCTTTTCGGTCACATCGTTCCACTAGGATTGGACTTCGCCAACTTCCCAGGAGCTATTGCCGGAATACTGGCGATCGTGGGTCTGTTCTTATACGAGCGCGCCTTCGTCAACGCCCCACAGGAAATCCCCAACAGCTGACTCGATGAGTACTAAGAAAGTGAGCAGCACCGACAGTAGTCCATCCGAGTCCGGATTCGGGCTTCCGGAATTTTCGACAGCTTCTAGGCAGCCTGAAAAGATCGAAATGACGACCGTCCGACATCCAGACGGCCGAATGAGCCAATATCCACCCTCAGAGATGTGGGATGATTGGGTCGAGTGGGATGGAAAGCAGTGGCCTCGGCGTGTCGCTCGTCACTACACGTTGGTTCCAACGGTCTGCTTTAACTGCGAGAGTGCGTGTGGACTGCTAGCCTACGTGGATCGGAAAACGCTGGACATTAAAAAATTTGAAGGGAATCCGAAACACCCGGGTAGCCGCGGTCGAAATTGCGCCAGGGGGCCTGCTACAATCAATCAGGTGTATGATCCGGAGCGTATTCTGTACCCCCTGAAGCGAGTTGGTGAGCGGGGTGAGGGGAAATGGAAGCGCATCACCTGGGACGAAGCGCTGACGGAAATCGGCGATAAAATGAATGCTTCCCGTCAGAAAAGGCGCGATGGCATTATGTACCACGTCGGTAGACCAGGTGAGGATGGCTACACCAATCGATGTATCCAGGCCTGGGGTGTGGACGCGCACAATTCACATACGAACATCTGTTCGGGCGGGGCTCGGGCGGGCTATTTCCTCTGGTCCGGCTTCGACCGCCCGAGCCCGGACTACGCCAATGCAAATGTTATTGTGCTCATCTCGAGCCACCTCGAGACGGGCCACTATTTCAATCCACACGCGCAACGGATAATGGAGGCGAAGGTGAACGGCGCAAAACTGATCACCTTCGATCCACGTCTTTCAAACACGGCTTCGAAATCAGACACCTGGCTGCCCACCTGGCCGGGGTCCGAGCAAACAGTTCTCCTGGCGATAGCCAATTACCTCATCCAGAATGACCTTTACGACAAAGACTTCATGCGTCGATGGGTAAACTGGCGTGAGACGCTGAAATTTTTCAAAGATCGTCCTTACGAGGAGGTCGATTTTGAACTCCCCGGGGAAAAGATCTGGGAACGATTTCGCGCCCTTCTCGCGGGCGGGCGCTTCAATCTCGAGGAAGATGAAGCTGACTTTGATGTGTTCGATCGATTGCTCAAGGCGCTTTATGCGGAGTATACCTTCGAGCGTGCTGCAGAAGAGTCACAGGTCTCCATAGAAAAGATCAAGGAGGCGGCATTCTGTATCGCTGATTGTCAGGGTCGTCTTGCCGCGCACACGTGGCGCAGCGCCTCTATCGGAAACAAGGGAGGATGGCAGGTGGCGCGGTGTCTGCTCTTCTTGAACGTGTTGACGGGCAGCATTGGGACCGAGGGTGGTACTTCAGGAAACAGCTGGAATAAATTTGTCCCCAAGCCCTTCGATCAACCACCACCCCTGGAATCCTGGAACGAACTCCACCTCCCCCATGAGTGGCCCCTCGCCTTCTATGAAATGAGCTTCCTGCTTCCGCACTTCCTGGAAGAAGGGCGCGGTGAGGTCGACGTTTACATATCCCGCGTTTACAATCCACTCTGGATTAATCCGGACGGATTCATGTGGATGCGGGCGCTGAAAGATGAGAGCAAGATCAAGTGTCACGTCGCCCTGACCCCAACCTGGAATGAATCAGCCTGGTTCGCCGACTACGTCCTTCCGATGGGCCACGCGAGTGAGCGTCATGACCTGATGAGCCAAGAAACCCATGCAGGGCAATGGATTGCGTTCCGGCAACCTGTTCAGCGAGTCGCGGCAGAACGCCTGGGGCGAAAGGTGAAATACACCTGGGAGACGAATCCAGGGGAGGTCTGGGAAGAAAACGAATTCTGGATTGAGCTATCGGTGCGCATGGACCCCAATGGCTCTCTGGGTATCCGAAAACATTTCCAAAGCCCGTATCGCGAGGGCGAGATTGTAACCGTAGAGGAATATTATCGGTGGATCTTTGAGAACAGCGTGCCGGGACTTCCTGAGGCGGCGGAAAAAGAGGGCGTCTCTCCTCTGGAGTACATGAGAAAGTACGCCGCCTTTGAAATCAATAATGATCACTACGTACCGTATGAAGAGCGGATCGATAAGAAAACCACGAAAATGGATGACCAAAGTCGACTGGTCCGTGATGGCTCCGTCGTTGGAATCATGATCGATGGCGTCCCGCGAGCAGGATTCTCGACGCCGAGCCGCAAGATGGAATTCTTCAGTCCGACCATGCATGAGTGGGGCTGGCCGGAAAAGGAGCACACCATTCCCTGGACACTTAAAAGTCACGTTCACCCGGACAGCATTGATCGGGAAAAAGGCGAGATGCTTCTACTGCCCAATTTTCGTCTACCGACGCTCATTCATACGAGAAGCGCCAACGCCAAATGGCTCTACGAATTAAGCCACAAAAATCCTGTGTGGATGCATCCTTCTGATGCCGGACGTCTCGGGGTGGATTCGGGTGATCTGATTCGCATTACGACCCGGATTGGATACTTCGTCGACAAGGTGTGGGTGACCGAGGGGATCAAGCCTGGAATAATTGCGATGAGTCACCACCTGGGTCGATGGCGGTTGAAGGAGGCCGAGGGCGTGAGCCGTGGGGCGTCAAATCTGGTGTCGATTTCCGAAGAAAACGAGACCGAAGGTCGGCTACGGGTAGAACACGGTGCCGGTGCCTGGAAATCATTCGATCCGGATACTTCTCGAATCTGGTGGGAGGATGTTGGGGTGCACCAGAATCTTACACATGCTGTGCAGCCCGACCCGGTATCCGGTCACCACTGTTGGCTTCAGAAAGCGTTCAATGTCGAAAAAGCGCGTGCGGAAGATCGGCACGGGGACGTTTATGTCGATACGAAGGCCTCTATGGAAAACTACCACGAGTGGGTAAAGCTCTCCAGATCGGCGGTAGATCACTCTCCGGACGGACTGCGACGGCCGTACTGGTTCAAGCGGCCACTGAAGCCCGTAAAAGCCGCTTATGCTCTTCCTGACAAGCCGTTTGGTCGCTAGGAAGATCGTGATTAAGGGTTCCACAGATCGATTCTCCTGGAGATGTCCAAAGATGTAATGACAAGTACTGACAAGCATTGTTACCCGATTACTACATTCCCATCCACGACACCTTGAGCGCAACAATCCCATCAGATCAAATACAGAGATTGGCTGATCTTCTGCAGCGTCCACCGTCGCAGGATGGCGATCTGTCCTGGTTGAGTGATGCGGCTCATGATCTGCAGTTGTCTTCCGACGAACTGGCCGCGGAACACTACCGGGTTCTGGTTCACGAACTCATGCCAGCTGCATCAGTGTTTCTTGCTCAGGATGCCATGCTGGGGGGCGGTATTGGCCAATCAGTGCAGGAGTTCATGAGTGCGCACGATCACCAGCCTACCTCGCCTACGGACCCTCCGGATCACCTTGCGGAAGAGGTACGTTTCTTGGAGTATTTACTGGCAGCAGATCAGAGAGAAGCAGCTTCCAATTTTTTCACACATCTGGGCGGATGGGCTCCGTTGTGCCTGAATGTGATTTCGACCTCAGGGAGCGTTCTGTTCGAATCCGTGGCGGAAGCGCTTAGAGACGCTCTGATTGAAGTTGGGCACAACCTGCCTCAATCCGCCGGTTTGGATCTGTTTCACCCCTCACTCACTCCGGGACCGGTGACTTTTCAACTGGAACACAGCAGAACAGGTCTGGCCCAGATCGGGAGTTTTTTTTCCAGCCCGGCTCAGTGCGGCATCTATCTCTCGAAAAGAAAAATCAGTATGCTGGCCCGCCAAACCAATCTTCCGACCGGCTTTGGATCGCGGGCACGTACCATCGAAGGCCTCTTCCGTTCAGCCGGACAGTACGGAGGGATGGACACGGTGTGCCACTTTCTGGCGAAGGAGATTGAATCTACCCAACGGGTCTGGCAGTCCTGGAAAGATGAGGAGTTACCGGGATCCCGTCACTGGGCCGCCTTCTGGTCGTCACGACTGGATTCAACCCGTTCCATCGTGAGGCGCCTGGGCGATTCCTGACATTCTCCATCAAGGGAGGCGGCCGACATATTCGTCGAGACGATTCCACCCGGTCAAAACGTGTACCAGGGCGCGGTGAACGCTCAGGAAAAAATGATCTACCCCAATGGTATCATGCACTCCAGAGGATCGAAGCACCTTTACGACCGCCATTTTGGCCCCGCTCATGTAAAAATCGATCTCTCTCTTTGACAGGGCCTCATGGGTGTCCGAAAGAATAGCGAGAGCTGTCGTATCCAGATCATTGATACTCGAAGCGTCGAGGATGATGGCCCGAATATCCTGTCCGGACGCCTGTTTCATGATCACCTCGCGCAGTCGGTCGGCGTTCGCGAAGGAGAAAGAAGCATCTATTCGGAGGATGAGGACCCCATCGAATTGTTTGGCATCTCCATGATCTCGCATCCCGCGGAAGGTGCGTGTTTGATCCAAATGACCCAAAATGGCCACATTTGGGCGACTGATTCTATAGAGCACGGCGATGACCGACAGCGCAACGCCCGTCAGTACCCCCTGATGGATACCGAACAGTAGCGTGGCCAGGAAGGTGAGTGAAGCGATCACCCCATCTCTCGCCTTCGTATTCCAGAGAAACCGAATCTCTGAGATGTCGATCAGGCCCAGGGCAGAGACGACAATGATCGATGCGAACACAGGAATCGGGAGGAAATAGAAGATTGGCGTGAAAAACAGTAACGCCAGACCGACAAAAAGCGCCGCAATGGCGCTCGACATGGGAGTTGTGGCACCGGCTTCGACATTCACCGCCGTGCGAGAAAAACTTCCCGATACAGGCAATCCCCCCATCACAGAGCTGGATAGGTTCATAGATCCCAGCGCCAGCAATTCCGCATTGGGCCTGACCTGATCACCACTTCGCGCGGCAAATACCTTTCCAAGGGAGATGACGTTCATGAACTGAACGAGCGCAAGCATTATCGCGGTCGGAAAGAGAGCCTGTATAGACTCGAGCCCAAATTCAGGTAGTTTAAATGATGGTAGACCACCGGCAATACTCCCGACAATGGCCACGCCGTCTGACTCGAGATCCATGAAAACGACGGCGAGGGCAGTGACAACGACAGCCACGAGCGCCGAAGGAAATTTCCTGGCAACTTTTCGTCCCACGAGTAAAATTAGAATCCCTGAAACCGAGATCGCAAACGACGCAGGGTGCAGCTCGCCAATCCGCTCCACAACCACCATCACCTGCGAAACCGCATTCAAGCTCTGCGCGGTTGATATTCCCAACAGGGTACCGAGCTGACTGAATCCGATAATCAGAGCGGCCGCAGCGGTAAATCCAGCGATCAGAGGTCGGGAAAGCAGATTCACCACAAAGCCAAATCGCAGAAAGCCCATGACCAGCTGGATCACGCCGACCATCATCGCCAGCGTGAAGATGTGAACCATATAGGCATCTGACGAAGCAGGGGCAAGAGCCGCCAACCCGGCGGCGACCAGCAGACCGTCGATGGCGGTAATGCCCACTGAGAGATGTCGGGAAGTACCCAGGATCGCGTAGACAAGCAGCGGAACGAGCGAAGCGTAGAGTCCGTGAATCGGAGGGGCACCGGCCAGAATGGCGTAAGCGATACTCTGTGGGATGAGAACCACTCCGACGGTCGCGCCTGCCATCAGGTCACCCGAAAACTGGCTCCGGTTGTATCCGCGGATCCAGCTTAAAGCCGACGGTTTGTCAATGTGGTCGATGTTCATCGAACGCGAAAGTCCTGTTTTGGAGGTCAAAAGCCTGCATTGGAGGTCAAAAGATAGTCATTCGGGTAGCGCCAGCCCGATCCTGTCCCCTTCAGCTACAGATCGCGTGGATTTCGATACTCAGGAATCGATCAATTCACCATTGACGACGACGCGCGCAGACTGGGCAGTCCACGCAGCAAAAGAGCCACTGACGAAAATCACGTCGTGCCCCAGTCTGGCAAGTAGAGAGCTCGCAATCGCTGCGCGACCACCGCCCGCACAGTGGACCAGCTTAGTTCCTGGGGGAATTTCGCCCTGACGGACATAGAGGCGGGTGTGCGCGATATTTTTCGAGTTCAGCATGTGAGCCGCTTGATATTCGGCCTGGTTTCGAACGTCGAGTACCACGACATCATTTTGAGTCTCGATAATTTTATCGACCTGCTCAAAGCCGATTTCCGTAATACCAGCCATTTCGGCCCCGTTGGCCGCGTATGATTCCAACACGTCAGGCGAAGCAAAGCCCTCGATGCTGTCGAGTCCGATGCGAATCAGGTCTCGGACAGCCTCTTCCACGTGCTCTTCCTCGATAATAATATAGATGGGCACATTCTCTTCGACGATCGACCCGGCAGTGGTATTGAAGGATTTGTTGAAGGGAGCATACAGAGAGCCCGGAAGGTGAGAAGCCATGTAAGCCGAGCGATCGAGTCGCGTATCAAGAACAACCACGTCAGTTTTTCCCGCAAGATTCGCCAGGTCCTGTTCAGTCAGGGATCGCGGTTCAGGGAGATTGCCCAGAACTCTTGGTCCACTTCTGTTTTCGCGTTTCATTCGGGCGAAATACATGGGAGGTTCCGGCTGACCATCGAGAATGGCGGAAATAAATTCGGCCTCTCCCCGGATAGCAGACCCGATGGCTCCGTTGAACGCTCGTTCGTATCCGACGGTGGACTGAGGAATGGCACCGAGGGCCTTGCCGCACGAACTTCCGGCACCGTGCGCCGGCCAGACTTGAAGAAAGTCATCCAACCGCAGGAAGTCCTGAACGGATTGATAGAGCGCACGTGCTGACACGTCCGCTGCGCCTTCGATTCCTGCGGCCGACTCCAGCAGGTCGGGTCGACCAAGATCGCCGACGAACACAAAATCACCGGTCAAGATTCCCATGGGTTGGTCGGCTCCACCCCCAAGATCAGTAACCAGGAAGGAAACATGTTCGGGCGTGTGACCCGGGGAATGGATCGTCGTAAACTTGATGTTGCCGACATTGAAAGAGTCTCCATGGGTCAGCAATGTGTACGAGTACGAAGAATCGAGGAGCCAATCATATTTCCAGTCAGCGTCTCCTTCGTCAGAGGCATAAACATGAACGCTGGTTTCTGCAAATTCCCGTAGTCCTGTCAGGTAATCTGCATGAATGTGCGTATCCGCCGTGGCGACAATTTTCAAGCCTTCCTGTTTTGCAATCGCGACGTATCTATCGATATCTCGTTCAGGATCTATAATGATCGCATCACCGGTGGCCTGGCAGCCAATCAGGTAGGCATATTGCGCGAGCTTTTGATCCCAGATCTGTCTGAAGAGCATTTTCGGTGGGCCTGTTTACTTACGAATAATTCTGGTGGTTTTCCGGTCAGTGGGGCAGGCGGGGTCGCAAAACGCCATAGGCAAATGTGCCTGCAACGGCGGCAGTAATCGTCACCAGCATCACCGAGACGCCGTTGCCTACTAACGCGAACAGGGGTCCGGGGCACGCTCCTGTCAGTGCCCATCCGAGGCCAAAAACCGTACCACCGGCCCAGTAACGCGTTCCGGAACCCATCTCCTTGGGTGGTATAACGATTTCAGAACCGCCCGGTGCCCGTATCTTCCATTTCTTGATGATCTGTATGGAAATCGCTCCCACCGCTACGGCACTGCCGATGATTCCAAACATGTGAAATGCCTGAAATCGAAACATTTCCTGTATGCGATACCAGGAAATAACCTCTGACTTCGAGAACACAATACCGAGGTAAATCCCGATCAGCAGATAGGGGATGAGCCGCGAAACGCCTGTGTTGGATGTTGACATTGTAACTCCTACAGGACGAGTGGAAGGATGACGAATGAGGCTATGAGGCCTCCGGCGAAAAAGCCGAGCACTGCGATGAGTGACGGGAGCTGAAGGTCTGCGAGGCCGCTGATCGCGTGTCCAGACGTGCAGCCCCCCGCCCAACGGGATCCGAATCCAACAAGAAAACCACCGACTACGATCAGAATCATTCCCGGTCCGCTTAACAATCCCTCCCACGAGAAGTACTGGAAGGGCACGAGTCCCGCGAACTCAGTGATTCCAAGCAAGGCCAGGTCTGACCGGGTGGCTTCCGATATGCCGATCGGATCGGGATTGTAGAGAAACGTAACACTGATCCACCCCCCAATCAGTACACCCGTTATCAGGACGAGATTCCACACCCCTGATTTCCAGTCGTATCGGAAAAACTCTACTTTCGTATCGAAAATCGAGCAAATGTGTCGCAGGTTGGCCGAAACACCAAACTGTTTTCCTCCAATGAGAAGCAGCATCGGGACGATGAGGCCAATCAGCGGATCGGCAACATACCAGGGCCAGGGTTGGGACAAGAAATCAATCATATGCGTGTATCTGTCTGGTGCGACCGGCGGCGTCATGTCCGCCGGAAGGAACGCCAAGAAGGATAGAACTTAAATTTGGGATAACCGGGACATCCTTATCCAGGTCATCCGGTTGTCATTTTTGATGGTCGAATATCCTTTGCCTGGAGTTGCAGGCTTGTCCGACCATTCCAGGTATTTTCCTCAATGGAATACAAAAGGTCAAGCGGCGTGCCCGATTCTTGGCTGTCTGCGACAATCTCCAGATGTTTGCCCATTCCAAATCCTATTACGTTTCGGACAGGGTGAGACCCGGAACCGGATCTGACGGCAAACTTCAGGTGGTTTCGATCCCTTCCGACTGTCGCGACCGGCCCTATCACTTCAAGATTTGTGGACAGGAAAATCGGAGCCTCGTTATCCACTCCGAAGGGTTCAAATTGCTTCAGAACGGCCCAGAATCGTTTATCCAGATCCTGGAGATTCATTTCTGCGTCGACTTCGACCACAGGCTCGAGAATATCCGGCGTCACCGCAGCGGCCACTGCTTCGTCGAATTTGATTGAAAAGGCCTCCACGTCTTCGGATCGGAGTGAAAGTCCAGCGGCAAAGTTATGTCCCCCGAATTCGATGAGCAGATCTGCGCAGCTTTCCAGTGCTTCATACACATTGATTCCGTTGATTGATCGCGCACTGCCCTTGACCACATCTCCACTTTTGGTCAACATGATGGCCGGACGAAAATGCCGTTCCACAAGGCGGCTGGCAACGATGCCAATGACGCCCAGGTGCCAGGTGGGGTGGTACAGCACGACGGTATGCCGTTGCGGCCCAGAAAGGAGTCTGTCAGCCATTAAGAACGCTTCTTCCTGGGTTGCGCGGTCAAGGGCGCGCCGTTCGTCGTTCAGGCGTTCGAGCTGCCGAGCTCGCGCGACCGCTTCCAGTTCGTCATTGGCCAGCATCAAAGTCACGGCGCGCCCTGCATCACCCAGTCTTCCCGCCGCGTTGATCCTGGGACCCAGGGCGAAGGAAATGGATCGCGGAGAGCACTCGCTCATTCTCACGCCCGCCTGCTCCGCCAACATTTTCAGGCCAATTCGAGGATTTTCGCGCAACGACTGGAGGCCTGCCCGGAGTAGGATTCGATTCTCGCCCGTGAGCGAAACCATGTCGCTGGCGGTGGCTATGGCGACGAGGTCCAGGTATTCGTACAACTCTTCAGGATCGTGACCAAGTCGTTGGTGGATCGCCTGGGCGAGTTTCATGGTTACGCCACATCCGCACAATTCCTTGAACGGGTAACAGCAATCAGAACGCTTGGAATCCAGAACCGCGACCACATCGGGTAGTGACTTCTGTGGCGTATGATGGTCACAAATTACCAGGTCAATGCCCAGTGATCCGGCATATTTGGACTCGTCAATGGCGGTGACTCCGCAGTCAAGGGCGACCACAACGGTGGCTCCCTCGGCTTGAGCAAGGGTAAGACCCTCCCTACTCAGTCCGTATCCGTGCTTGAATCGATCTGGGACGAAGAAACACACATTCGCGCCTTGTCCTTCGAGATAATGAGTCAATAGTGCAGTAGATGTTGTGCCATCAACGTCATAATCACCGTAAACGAGGATCTTCTCGCCATCTTTGATGGCGCGCACGATTCGATCGACGGCAAGCTCCATATCCGCCATCATAAAGGGATCGTGAAGCTGATCAGTTCCCGACCGGAAAAACACCCTGGCAGCTTCAAACGAGTCGATTCCACGCAAGATGAGCGCTCGCACGAGCGGTTCTGGCAAATCGTTCAGAACGCCCTGCAATTCATCGACGAGTCCTTCGTTGTCAAGACTTTTTATTCGCCAGAGCTTTTTAGTCACAAACCAATCTCCGTTTCGAGCAAATATACATCCAATAAAAACGGTGGTGAGACATTACGCGATCAGATAATTGACCGATACCAGACTTGGCGAATCAAGGATATGGTGTAAACCAGAGAATGCGTTATAAACCGACCATCTATAGAAACTCGTGGGCGATGGTAGTGATAGCACTCGTGCTTGTCGCTACGTCTTACGTAATGATGTTCGCCTCGCCTCGCCACCTGGTTTCCAGCAAAGTAGAGATCATTGAGCGCCGCGCAGAAAGTCTGGTGGTTGCCCTGAGCAGAGAGCTTCAAGATGCCCAGATGGATTCGACGAGCCTGGTAAACACCCTTTCCGCCGCCAGAATGATCGATGACCTGGCATATCTCCTCATCACGGACGAAGAAGGGCGGGTCCTAAGTGCTCTCAATGAGGTCGGTGCGAGAAGGATCGGATATTATACTTTCGAGAACTATACACCAAAAGGTGGTGAGGCCTGGGTTGTCAAAACATCGCGTCAGATCGACGATGATGACCCTTCCAGAGGCACATTATACATCGGGATTTCGCCATCTGGTCTACAGGAAGGAATCCGGCTCGACAAGCAATATTTCTTGATGATGGGCTTCATTCTTTTTCTGATCGCCGCAGCCCTTCTCGCTTCCATTAATAGTGTCAAAGCGGTCGAACAGACATCCGAAAAGATGCGTGAGGATCAGTTCGCCATGGCCATTCAAAAGGGATCGTTGGAAGACGAAGTCTTTTTGCACAGGAAGGCGGAAGAGACGCTCAAGCAGAGTGAGCAACGCTACAAAGATGTGCTGGAAAAAACCATGAAGTCCTCGTTCAAAGACCTGGAGAAACAGAAAGGAGCACTCGAAGTCGAGATAGAACAAAAAACAAACGCACAGCAAATTCTGAAGCGATACGCAGATAGATTGAGTTCGCTGAATGTGATAGAACGAGCCATCGTGGACGAACTATCGATCGAGCAGATTGCCCAATGTGCAATCGAGCAGATCGAAACACTCCTCGACGTGGATAGGGTATCTGTCGTCCAGATCGATGAGAATGGAGAGCAGGCCACAATACTTTACCAGTTGGGTTCGAACGGGGACAGTCCAGCTTCGGGATCTGCCGCTCCCATTTCAAACTTTCGATCCTTCGACAAGGGAATGTTTTCCATTTCAAATTTGAGCAAACAAAAAGACAGATCTCCCATCGAAGACGCATGGATGAGCTCGGGAATCAGAAGCTATTGTCAGGTGACGTTGACTGCCGGCGAAAGGGTAGCTGGCGCTTTGAATGTCGGCGGTCAGTCCTCTTTGGAGCTAAGTGAGGACGATCTTACAACCATTCAGGAAGTTGCAGACCTTCTGTCCATAGCTTTGAGACAACATCGCCACAAACTCGACCAAACCCGACACGAAAAAGAGTTGGTTGCGGAGCGGGACCGAGCCGAGGAAATGGCACGGCTAAAAACCGCGTTTCTGACCAACATGAGTCACGAAATTCGAACTCCATTGTCTGGTATCATCGGAATCGCTCAGGTGCTCCACGAGGAACTCCCATCTGAAAAACGCGAATTCACCGGGTTGATACAGGATGCCGCTCAACGACTGTTGCTGACGATCAATTCGGTTCTGGATCTGTCCAAACTGGAAGCTAACAAAGAGTCCTTTTACTCGCAGAAACTGGACATATCCGAGGTGGTCCATGAGACCGTGAAGACCCTGCTTCCTCTTGCCGACAAGAAAGGACTGGAATTGAGTGTTCGGGCACCGGCTGAGATTACTGCCATGCTGGACCGTAATGGTCTGGAGGCAATAATCAACAATCTGGTTGGAAACGCGATCAAATTTACCGACGCGGGGACTGTGTCCGTCTCGGTCAGCGCAAAAAAAGGAAAGGCGATCATTGAAGTGAAGGATTCTGGAGTTGGGATATCCGAAGAGTTTCTGCCGTTTATCTTCGACGAATTCAGACAGGAACACGAGGGTCTTGATCATCGTCCGCATCAAGGGTCCGGTTCGGGGTTGGCCATCACTGCCCGCCTTGTCGAACGAATGGACGGAACGATAAAAGTGCAGAGCAAGCAGGGCGAGGGTTCCCCGTTTCGGGTTACGTTCGAAAGCCCGTCTTCATCTAGAGCGAGCGATCGAAGCAGTCGCGACGTGAACGGCACGGCTTCAAACAAATCTGCAGCCAGGAAGTCACGTTCAAAAGGCGCGACTTCTAGTTAAACACGGTGCCGCGTCTCTCGATAGCCATCTAAACGCCCGATTTCTACTTTCGAAGTAGCCGGGCGATGATCAATCGAGCTCTCGAATCCTGATATTTCTCCACCGCACCATTTTTCCAGCAAGACTCGCATCACGAATCGAGTGAACCTGTAGCGCAATAAAGCCCTCGGAGGTCATGGAATCGAGTATATCTGTCGCGAGCACTCCGTTGAGCCATGTTCGAATATGATCGCCACGTGCTTCGATCCGAAAATGATTCCACTCATTCTGTTTGAACGCAGCCCGTGCCTTCGGATTTCTGGTTAGATCGAATAACCACCCCCGTCTGCTCTCGTCGTAAAGCCCGGCAGTCCATGCTCGGTCCGTTGGATCAATCTCAATCTGATAGCCATGAACCCGGCCATTTCGGTAGTCTGGGAGGCTGTTACTGCGTATCTGTACGCCTGAATTCAGCTCGGGATCGACGTTGAATTCCAGTTCCAGGATGAAATCGGCATACGTGCGGTCTGTCGCGAGGAACGAATTGGGCGAATTTATGACCGTCACTCCAGTTATCTCACCTTGCTCGACACTATAGCTGGCGGATCCATTTATCAACGTCCATCCTTCCAGGGAATTCGGCTGAACCAGAGGAGTCCAATCCGTCTCGGTCGCCCGAAGTGCGTCGGTGGAATAGGCTCCCACGGCGCCCTGATTTCGTACCTCGGCAACCTGACTCAAGGTGATCGCTCCAGCCTGATTGCCCCACTCATTTCGCGCGAAGGTCAGCGCATCTGCAATATCCTGATTAGAGTACGGCGCGTCGCGCACGCCTGGCATATGATCGATGACGTCTGGCGCGGCGTAGGTTTTCCCATCTACCTCGACGGGACCTTCGATTCCATCCATAACCAGACGAATCAGTCGATTAGCATCCTGAAGAACCCATTGAGATCTGATCATGGGCGGGGCAGTTGCCGTCATCCCCCTGCCGTCCCTTCCATGGCAGGTTCCGCAAAACGTTGTATACACCTCGCGGCCCCGCTCGAAGGACGGTACAAATTCGGCCGGCAGAAGGCGAACTCCGTCCATGGCCTGCACCAGAGCCATGCCGGCTGCTTGCTCGGTTGTCGCGAGGAAACGATTTGAAGAGGTGCCTGCAACGCGGGCGAATGTAAGAAAGTCATCTTCCCTGTCTTCGAGCGTTCCGAGAATCGCATCGATGACTCGTGGCGAATCGGCATGCCGATTCGCCAACGACACTTGCAGGCCCCAGGCCCCGCCTCGATCAGTGCCGTAGTAGGCCGCGACGGCGGAGGCGATGTAGGCGGCATCCTCCGCAGAAGAAGTGCGACTCATTGATCGCAGCAGGCTCATTCCTCGCGCGGTATGGGTTTGTGCTGCAAGGGTTACTACGGCTCCGCGCACTTTGGGATGATCGCTTCGGGAAGCCAGTTCGAGAGTTGAGGTCGACAGTCTATCGAGACCCTCGAGCGTGTAGAGAGCATGGATCCGGGTGCGTGGATCACTCGCGCCGGTGGCCAACACTTCCAAAGCGGTCTGCATTTGGGTGGCGTTCCGTTCGATCAGCAAACGCTGCGCCGTGTCACGCCACCACCCATTTGGATGCGTGAGGTGGCTAACCAGATCTGTATTGCTCGCTCCGCTGAGCGACGGTTGCTCACCCAGGGGTGTGGCCTTCCATTTAACCCGGTAAATGCGTCCCAGCCCGAGCGGCGTAGCAAGGCCTCGACTTTCAATCTGATTCTTGAGGTAGTCCGTTAGATAGGTTGAATGCTGGACAACACCTCGATACATGTCCAGCAGGTAAAGGCTGCCATCCGGAGCGGTATAGCCGTTGACCGGTCTGAATCGTTCGTCAGTCGCCGTCAGAAACTCACGGTTTTCGTATGGCTCGGCTCCTCGAACCGTTCCTTCCTCGTCCGACAACACCACTCGCTTTACCAGATTCGCCACAGTTTCCTGGACGAATGCATTTCCCCGATACGCTTCCGGGAAATTATCTCCCCGGTATATCACAGGACCCGTCGCTGAAGTAACGTTTACCAGCCGGCCCGAGTCGTCCAGTGTCGCCGGGCGATACGCCCGATTGGCGCCTGGCGTGACCCGCCTCGGATAGGTTCGATTGGACGCTCGGCTGGGGCCGTATACTCTTCGATCCCCGACCTCATGATGCGGATTCATCGCGACAACATTGGGTGGAGTGTCATCTCCGAGCAAGGTCTGGCTGTTGTTGTTGTAAAAAAGGCGCCCCCAATCGTCCTGGGTGATTCCCCACTGACCCCGGTATTGGGTGAGTTCTTTAAGCCACTTACCGTCCTGGTATCGATACCGCTGATCAGATTTAGCGTTGTAGATCCAGTTATCCATCGACACCAGTAGTCCGTTCGGTTGGTGTTCAGGATTTCCGCCGACCGCGTAAACGGAGTCGACGACGGTCATTTTGCCCGCTTCGTAGCCATTGCGCTCAACGAAAAACAGGTTCGGTGGAATGGCGACCAGGACCCCACCATTGTAGATGGAGATGGCGCGCGGAAGATAAATGTGGTCCAGAAACACAGACGAAGATTCGTAATGACCGTCATTGTCCTCATCGGTCAACACGACGATTCGGCCTGCGGGCTCGCCCGTCTTGTCTCCCTCAGTCGTCCACATGTAGTCGCGCATTTCCACGACCCACATGGCTCCATCTTCGTCAAAAACCAGGGCGACCGGATCGACAATTTGGGGCTCACTGGCTACCAACTGGACCTCGAATCCATCCTCCACCTCAAAATCCAGGAGAGCCTCCTGCGCGGATATTACCGGAGCCGCGGGGATGCTGTCCGGGTGGACGACATCTACATCCATGGGTGCATCTCCTGATGCTTCCGCCTCAGGCTGGGTGGTATCGGATTGGCATCCCGAGGCGATGGGTAACAGGAAAAGGAAAACCAGCAGGTAAAATCTGGGCATTGATCGGGTGGATTGTGTGGCGTCCAAACCTACGATCGAGCCCCCGGAACCTCAACGAAAGGTAGGTCTATCGCCGGCGTACACGCTTAAGGTAGATCTCGTCCGATTTTTTCAACCGACCGCGCTTCTTTTTGTACGCGGATATCCGGTTCCCATCCCTCATCCAGATGGTATCGTCCGACGAATAGCTGTCGGAATCGCCCATGATAAGCTGGCCACGTCCATTGACGAACCAATCAGAATCCTCTTCTTCGTCCTCGACTCCGAACGCATCGACCCATACGATCATGCGATTGTCTTCCAGGAACTCGAAATAGACGTGGATTTCATCCATCAAGCCATCCACAGCGCTGAGGATAATCCGCTCGAATGCTGTATCCGCGTCGTTTTTCGCTTCGTGATCGAGGTCGAATACCATTTTCCACGTGGTGCCTTCGAGATCGCCTTCACGAAGGCGAGACTGGGCCAGGAGTACTCCCGTTGTTACGATCGAGAGGAAAAGGAATACAAAAATCTTTTTCATGGATCCGAGTACCGCTATGTCTGTGAATTCGTCAGCCGGAACTGACTGTTAAAATTTTAGCAGTATTCGAGAGTTTAGTGGGAAAGTTACCGTTGGTGCTAAAAAAATGCACGATGCCTATTTTGCCCAGATAATGGGATTGAGAGGGGTATCGATGACGTCTCCGACCGTTGCGCCCGGACACCAGGTGTCCCGATCGAGTTGTTGATTTGCGTTTTCCGGCTTTTTCAACCGCATCATTGAATCCATATAGATGATGCACATCACTCGGCGCGGAGTGTCGGTAGTGTTTGGAGCAGCTCGGTGAAAACACCATCCCGCGTGGAAGCTCACTTCGCCCAGTTCAAACGGCTCGATAATCTGCTCGCACCTTGAATCAGCCAACGCTCTGTCGATCAAGGCCTCGCTTTCGTCGCCGATGGGCTGGTCCCTTCCAATCTCGAGATGATGACTTCGGGCGGAAAATTCCAGCGCTCCCATTTCCAGCGGTGTCTCCTGAAGCGGAATCCAGGCCGTAATGCATTTCGCCGATTTGAGTGGCCAGTAGTACTGGTCCGCGTGCCACGGGGTATACCCACCCCCGGCTTCTTTATAAAGCGCCTGATCGTGATAGAGCCTAGTGCCACCTACCTCCATCAACTCTGCGGCGATTTGTCCAAGCCGAGGGCTCAATACCAACTCACGTACGGCCTCATCTTGAGTCCAAAGATTCATGACCTGAAGGAAGGCCTTACCATAGGTCGTTCGCTCTTCCATCGGAACGTCTTGTGAGCTGCGCAGAAGGACTTGCTCAGTTATTAGACGGTCAAAATGATCGAGGACGCCCTCGTCGAAAACGTTTTTCAATTTGATGAATCCGTTCTCGAGATAAAGCCGCGCAGCATCCGGCGCCAGCAAATAGGGTTCTTTGAGTAGCTCAGTCGTATTCATCACCCTTAAAAATAGATCTGTCCGAGCCAATACGCACCTTGTGGTTGGCGGGATTATCCCATTTATTGAGGCCCCTCCACCCCAGATACCATGATTGGCCAGACAATAGCTCAGTATCACATTATTTCCGAGCTCGGAAGAGGCGGAATGGGCGTCGTTTATCGCGCGATGGATACAGAACTCAAGCGCGACGTGGCCCTCAAAGTTATGTCTGCTCTTGAGCTGGCATCTGACGAAGCAAAAGCAAGATTTCGACAGGAGGCTCAAGCCGCCACTCAGCTCAATAATCCCAACGTCGCCACCATCTATCAGATCGGCGAGGATGCAGGTAAGCTTTTCATCGCGATGGAGTATATCGAAGGAAAAACACTCGAAGAACTGATTGGAAGCGATCTATCACCAGACAACGCCCTGAGATTGGGCGCTCAACTGGCCGACGGTCTTGCTGCCGCCCACGCCCGCAACATCGTGCACCGGGATATCAAGCCTGCCAACGTGATGGTGGATTCGAGCGGGCGCCTGAAGATTCTTGATTTCGGGCTCGCAAAAATGGATGCCAGTCCCAACCTGACGGTTGAAGGGGTTACCGTGGGGACTTACGCATACATGAGCCCCGAGCAGATTCGGGGTGAAGAAGCAGGCGTGGCTTCTGATATGTGGTCCTTCGGAGTACTGTTGCACGAAATGCTGGCCGGAGAACGTCCATTCAGCGCGGCCTACGACGCGGCACTGTCGTTCCAGATTCTGAATGAAGACCCAGCAGAGCTCGACGATTTGGTTCCTAAGGAAGTACGCGCGGGCGTTTCGGCCCTTTTGACGAAAGATGCTTCGCTCCGACTGCTGGATGCGAGAGAGTTTTTGGCTGAACATGCTCCCTCGGGCTCGTTTTCAACGGTTTCGAGACCCGCCGCGCCCTCTTCAGGGACTCCTGCGTGGCAGAAGCCCGCTATGATTGGTATTGGAGTAGTAATCGTCGCGCTTCTGGCGTGGGTGCTCCTGCCGGGAGGCTCCGACACCCCCCCACAACAGGACGGAATCGCCGTTTTTCCGTTCAACGTGTCAGGCAGTGAAGAGCTTGTCGATTTTGGTGATGGGTTCGCCCGCCTGCTTACGGACCGACTCGACGAATCTGGAGCGGTTCGAACGGTTGAATACAATGGGTTGAAAGGTCTGGTCGATCGTCGCGGGGGTCTCGTGGCAACACCCGAAGACGCACGAGCGCTGGCCTCAGAATTCAATTCGGAGGGATACGTGTTTGGAAATGTGTTGGAGGTGCCGGGTTCCATCGTTATCAGCGCCTCGCTTTTTGGTGCAGGAGGGAACGAGGATGCGACGGCTCAGATAACCATTTCCGAGGAATCCGAAATCTTGCAAGCCGTGGATGATCTGGGGCGACAGCTTCTGGCAAGCAAGTATGGCGAGTCGGGAGATGAACTAACTCGCGCCGCGGTTCTAACCACCAAATCCTATCCTGCGCTGAAGCTGTACCTGCGCGGCATGGATCATCTACGGTCGACCGATTTTCACGAGGCCTATACGAGCTTTCAGGAAGCTACCGAGATTGACTCAACGTTTGCGATGGCCTGGTACGGCATGGGTCGCACCTCTGAGTGGGGTAACAATCCACGTGATCCAGAACACAAATCGTATAATCGTGCTCTTACTTTCAGCGACAGACTACCCCTGCGTCTTCGAGATCGCATCGATGCCCTAAAAGCATTTAGAGATGCCGATGCAGAAGAGGCGTTGCGTTTATTCGGGCGAGCCACAACGGCCTATCCCGATGACGCGGACGCGTGGGCCTTACGGGGTGATGTGGCCTACCACTTTAACAGGCTGCTGGGAAGGCCAATGAGCGAGGCCGTTGAGTACATGCAGCGGGCCATCGAGATCGATCCTGGAAATCAGGAAATGAACAGCCATCTTAGAGGAATTCTGCTGGACATGGGAGATGTGGAAGGATTCGCCCTTCTGTCTCAAAAACCCTTTGATGCACCAGCATGGACCGAGTGGATTCCCGCATTGTTAACGGATTCTCTCGGCATGCAGAGTCCAGCGTTTGATTCGCTCAGCAATTCCGATCAGTGGTTTTTTATGCCATTATTTGCACATCTATTTTTTTTAGAGGACCCCTGGTTGGCAGAGTCATCCATTGAAGCGCTATCTCCAGATAAACGTGCTCTTATGGGTCCGGCCTCTTCGCTGATTCAGGTAACCACAGGACGAGTACGAAGGGCGTGGGAAGGATGGGGTCCTGTGCTGCAGGATAATCCAGAGATCCCACTGCTAACTCTTGCGTTGTCCCCTTCGCTCTATGAGCCCCATCAGGACGTTCTGGACGAGGCCTGGAAAGACTATTTGGCTCCTGCGCTAGCGAGAGGAATTGAAGCCGAGACTGAAGAACGAAAACAAGGATTGTTATATCACACCGGTGTGCTCGCCTTGATGCGCCAAGATGATGACGCGGTCGATGATGTGATTAGCCGGCTACAGTCCGATACGACAGTTGTGGCCACCACCCTGGTGAATCTTCTTCAGTCTCGGCGGAGCCTCTATGAAGGCCGTTTTCAGGAAGCTTTGCGTCTTGCTGACTCCGCTTTTTTTAATGCTGCCATGCGCTTTCGGGATCAGGCGGCGGGCTTCTCGTGGCCGTTCCAGGCCCGTTGGCTACGAACGGAGGCACTTTTTCGACTTGGTGAGTATAGCCGAGTTATCCGGTGGATTGACGCACTGGGGGACGGAGGTTTGTCAGGTGATGACGGTACAGATGGCCAACTGATGTCCATGAAATGGGCCGCCTCAGCGTTTATGCGGGGAAAATCCAACATGGCCCTTCAGCGCTACGACGAAGCCGAAAAAGACTTCGCGCGGTTCATCTATCTGTTCCGCGAGGCCGACGAAGAGTATCAGCACCTGGTCGGAGATGCGCGCGAAGAATTGGACCGTATAGCAGAGATAAGAACGCGGGAGCCATCTTCCTGACGACTCCCCGCCGACTATTCGTTATTTCAGCAACGTCATGATCCTGCTCTCGACGTGTGTGCCAAGGCTGAGCCGGTAAAGGTATGCACCACCAGGAAGATTGTCGGCTTCGAACTGCACACTGTGCTCGCCTGCGGGCATCACGCCGTCAACCAACATGGCAACTTCACGTCCCATCATATCGAATACCGAGAGCCGAACCTGCTGCGAGGTATCGATATCGAATTGAATATTCGTGCTCGGATTGAAAGGGTTCGGATAGTTCTGATCCAATGTCATGGATGAAGGAAGTTCATCGCTCCCTTCGGAGTCGGTGGCCTGGCCAAGCGTAATGACGCGCAGAAAGTTTTTCGCTCCAATCGAGTGTATGTAGAGTTTCGTGCCGTCGGGAGAAACGGTAATTCCGTTTGGCTGAGTGAACTGTGCCGAAGAAGCGTCCCCATCGACATCTCCCTGATCCCCCGTTCCGCTGAAGACGGAGATCGCCCCGGTCAGCGATATCCGCATGATCTGATGGTGGCCGATATCAGTCGCATAGAGCGCCCCCCCTGCAAACACCATGTGCCCGATGGTGAACGTGTTTACCTGGGCAGGCACATTAGCCAGGAAAGTCACTTCTCCCGCAGGAGTGATTTTATTGATGCGCGTGTCGTACAGATTGGCGGAGTAGAGATTCCCCTCGTCGTCGAACGCGATGCCCACCGGCCGATCAACACCCCGACCAATCACGAAATTTGTGGCGACTCCCGCCGGGGTGACCCTGCTGATTCCGCCCGTACCGCTTGGAGGTGCGTGGCCCACATACAAGTTTCCGTCTGGTCCAAAAGCCAGGCCCGTCGGATAGGGATCGACACCGGCAAATAGCTCTAAGCCTCCTTCCTCATCCAGGCGAAAGATCTTTCGGTCGTTCCAGGTAGAGACGTACAGATTTTCATCCGCATCCATGGCCATGTGAATGGGGCCGTCAAGACCGGTAGCAAAACTCGAGACGTTTCCCTCGGGCGAAATTTCATATATATCGGTCTTATTCCAGCCCCCGGCGGCATAAATGGTACCGTCTGGTGCGGCAAAGAGGCCGTCTGCGGTCAGAAACTGCGAGAGAGGAAGGGAGGAGACGGTCTGTGCGGTTGCGGCGGGTCCAACAAGTCCAGAAAGTCCCAAAAGTCCGACCAGAAGAAGCGGTAACGTCTGTTTCATTATTTGCGCTGGGTTGCGATGATTTAAGCAGCGCCGAATGTAGATCGAACCTAATTTACCGCCCGCTTTTTGTCAGTGAACGGCTCTCAGTCAAGTGGGAACGGCGTGATTGGCCGTCAGAACCGCTACAGATGATCCGGCGGTGGGATCGGCTCCATCTCGCCTTTTGCCAACCGATCCTGATACTGGCTCCAGTTCATCGACGGAATGGATGATTCTCTCTCGACCATCGTGATGCATTCGTCGGCGGGACAGACCAGGGAGCAGAGATTGCAACCGACGCAGGTGTCTTCTTTGATCTCGTATCTGTTGAGATATCCATCCCCGGCGCCGGCAATAAACGTTTTCCCAGCGCTGAGGGTCACTGCAGCGGCAGAACCCTTCGAGGGGTAGTCATCTTCGGCAATTTGGGTCTGGGATATCGACTGATGGGCCCCGTCTTCGCACGCGATGAAGCACAGGCCGCAGTGGATGCACTTCGACTGATCGATTTCGGCGACGACTTTGTAGCCCAGGTCAAGCTCATTCCAGTCCCCTACTGAAGAAACGGTGTGCCCGATAAAGTCATCCAGTTGGGAGAAATTCTTGCTCATCATCCAATTTTCGAGACCCGATATGAGGTGTTCGACGATCCGGAATCCGTAGTGCATCACCGCCGTGCAAACCTGCACATTGCCGGCGCCCAGAAGCATGAATTCGATCGTATCCTGCCAGGCCTGAATACCTCCAATTCCAGAGATCGGGATTCCGAATTTCGGGTCGGAGGCGAGCTTTTGGACCATATTCAAGGCGATCGGTTTTACCGCCGGTCCGCAATATCCCCCATGTGATCCTTTTCCTGCCACGTTTGGAAGTGGGTTCAGGGTCTCCAGGTCCACACCGATGATCGAATTGATGGTGTTGATCAGCGAAACGCCGTCTGCTCCACCGGCCACTGCGGCACGCCCAACGTGCGTAATGTCCGTGACATTGGGCGTAAGCTTTACCAGAACGGGCGTCTGGGCGACCTCTTTTACCCATGCGGTGACCATTTCGGTGTATTCGGGTACCTGACCGACGGCCGCGCCCATTCCGCGTTCGCTCATTCCGTGGGGACAGCCGAAATTGAGTTCCAGGCCGTCGCAACCCGTGTCTTCTGTGCGCTTTACAATATCGTGCCAGGCTTCTCGGGTTGATTCAACCATGAGCGAGACGATGACCGCATGATTTGGAAAATCGCGTTTAACCTGCCGGATTTCCTTGAGATTGGTCTCCAAGGTACGATCGGTGATGAGCTCTATATTGTTGAGGCCCACTAATTTACGGCCATCATGATTCAATCCTCCATATCGGGACGACACGTTGACGATGGGTTCGTGTCCAAGCGTTTTCCACACCGCCCCGCCCCAACCTGCTTCAAAAGCACGGGCAACCTGATACGCCGAGTTTGTCGGCGGAGCACTGGCCAACCAGAACGGATTGGGGCTGCGAATGTCAGCGAGATTTGACCTCAGATCAGGCTTTTTCGAGTTGTTTGTCATGAGTCTTTCCTCAGGAACGCGTCGATTCCGTGCGCTGCTACCTTTCCATCCTGAACGGCATCAACTATTTCTGCTCCTTTGTGCGTGCAGTCGCCGCCCAGGAAAAGGCCAGGAATGCCCGACTCACGCGTGTCCGGGTCGATGATCAACTGGCCATCCTCAGAACGCATGCCTTGGGCGGCGCCCATGAAGTCGAGCACCGGCGTCTGTCCCAACGCCTTGATGGCCATGTCGCATGGAATGATGAAGTCTGATCGTTCTACCCGCTCAAGGCGGGCGCCTCTTCCCTCTCCGACCGCGTGAACCCGGCACATTTTTACCCCCGTAAGCGCACCGTTTTCTTCGAGAAACTCAACGGGCTGAACCAGCCAGCGAAACTCCACACCATCAGCCTTCGCGAGTTCATATTCGTAGGCGAAGGCCGACATTTCTTTGTCGGTCCTGCGGTATGCGATCGTGACTTTATCCGCTCCCAGTCGGGCCGCCTGCGTAGCCACGTCGATAGCCGTATTGCCGGCGCCGAGTACGATCACGTTTTGCCCGACCTGGCATTCACTGAGGGGCCCAGTGTGAGACTGAAAAATGAAATCCAGCGACTCGACGACGCCCTCGATATCCTCTCCCGGAATGCCGAGACGAGCGGTGGCTCCGAGTCCGACCGCCAGAAACACTGCATCATAATCACTTCGCAGCCTCGCGAGCCCCTCTCCATCGATGCGCTCGCCAAGCCGTACTTCGACACCCATATCCAGAATGGGCTGAATTTCGCTCAGCGAAAACTCGGTCGTGATCTTGTAGGCCGCGATGCCCAGAGTATTCAGACCGCCAAGAATATCGCGAGCCTCGAAGACGGTCACTGCGTGGCCCAGCCGTCGAAGTGAGTTGGCGCACGAGAGCCCAGCCGGACCTGCTCCAATGACGGCGACAGATTTTCCGGTGTCGGCGCCCGGCTCGAAAAAACGCAATCCCTTGTCAGCAGCGAAGTCTGTGCCGTAGCGCTGTAGCCGTCCAATCTGGACGGGGCTTTTCAAGAGCGTGCGGTCCACGCACGCCCCCTCACACAGTACTTCGGTGGGACACGCACGCGCGCAGGATCCACCGAAAATGTTCTCATCGAGAATGGTTTCGGCCGCGCCTCCTGGATTGTCGTGCAGGATCTGCCGGATAAATCGCGGCACGTCGATGCCTGTCGGGCAGGCACGTGTACACGGAGCATCATAGCAGAAAAGACATCGGGACGCATCCGTCACCGCTTCGTCCCGCGAAAAAGCAGGATGAAGATCTGCAAAGTTTTCGGCCAACAGTTCGGCCGACAAATGTGTCTTATCAATCATATGCTCATTTCAAGCAAGGCGGGAGGCCAATAGTCAACTCATCCAGTTGCTGCGGTGCTGATACGACCATTTGGTCGTGATTTTCTTGGTTTTCGTCCAGAAATCAATCGCGGTTGGACCTGTAATGTCACCGCCTCCGAAAGCGCTGTCATTCCATCCACCAAAAGCGAAGGGCTCACGCGGGACAGGAACTCCGATATTGACCCCGACCATCCCTGCGCTGGCGTGATCGGCGAAGTACTGAGCCGTTCCGCCCGAGGACGTGTATACCGCCGCCGCATTGCCGTACGGATTCGCATTTTCAATCTCGAGGGCTTCAGCCAATGTCTTGCATCGAATTACTGTTAACGTCGGGCCGAAAATTTCTTCGCACGAAGCTTCGTGATCTGGCGAGGCGTGGTCGATAATACTGGCACCCAGATAATGACCACCCGCCGGAGCATGCTCAAGGGATGCTTTTCTTCCGTCGAGCGCCAGCACCGCTCCCCCTGCTTCCGCACGCTCAAGGTATCCGGTTATTCGGCTATGGGCGACTTCGCTGATGATGGCTCCCATATCGCGCCCGACGACTATAGCCTCCATCTTCTGTTTGATCAAATCCAAGATGTGGTCGCAATCCCCAACAGCCAGAAGGACGCTAGCTGCCATGCACCGCTGGCCGGCGCACCCTGCCACGGAGGCAACTACGTTAGTGGCCGTCATTTCGGGATTGGCATCCGGGACAACCACGAGATGATTTTTCGCGCCTCCGAGCGCCCGAACTCTTTTCCCGAGGGCTGTGCTGCGTTCATAAACGAGGCGGGCTACCCGCGTCGAGCCGACAAATCCGATGGCGGAGATTCCGGGATGATCACACATCGCCTCGACGATTTCCCGATCGCCGTTGACGACAGAAAACAGTCCGGCCGGCAAACCCGATTCCTCCAGAAGGCGCGCGATTTCGAGCGCACTCAAGGGCGTCTGCTCCGATGGCTTCAGTACGACAGCATTCCCGAGGCCAAGCGACATCGGAATCATCCAGAGCGGCACCATGAACGGAAAATTGAAGGGCGTGATCGCTGCGGTCACGCCTACTGGGACACGTACCGTCCGGCATTCTACCCCCCGACTCACTTCCATGATTTCTCCTGTCGCAATCTGTGGGAGACTCACCGCGAATTCGAGACACTCTACCGCTCTCATCACGCTTCCGAGAGATTCCGCGTGTGTTTTACCGTTTTCCTTCGTAACCACATCGGCCAGATGATCCTTTTCGGCTTCTACCAGGGTTTTCATCTGATAGAGGATCTGCACGCGATCTTTCATGGGCATCTTCGCCCATTCGATCTGTGCTTTGCTCGCCGCGTCGACCGCGGCATCGAGCTCGGAGGCTCCAGAAAGAGGTACATCCGCAATAAGTTCTCCCGTGTTCGGTTCCAGCACGGGAAGGGTCCTCGAGGTCGGGCTCTGAACCCGCTCACCGCCGATAAAATTCGGTAGCAAGGTAGTCGTCAGTATTTCGCTCATTATGCTATCTCTACAGATTCAAGTTCTGAATGTTGAGGTGCGGAATTATCAGCCGCCAACCCGGCAGTTCTTCGCGAGAGCCATTTCCCCCGGCCCGCCTCGCCCACAACCGTGTAATCATCTACGATCACGTCGCCACGAGACAATGTTGTTCTGGAAAATCCGGCAAGGGACCAGCCTTCGTAAGGCGACCAGTCGGCATTGGTCTCCATCGAAGTCGGATCTACCCGGATCTCATTCGTTGGATGGATAATCGCCATGTCGGCATCTGTACCCACCTGAATAGCACCCTTGCGTGGTGCCAGACCCATGATGCGCGCGGGATTGGTCGACAGCTTGCGGCACATCTCTTCGATCGAGATTCGACCGGCGCGGACGCCATGCGTATAGACGAGCGGCAACAGCGTTTCGAGTCCCGGAAGACCCATGGGGATCTTGGTAAAGTCGCCCTCCCACATGGCCTTCTGTTCCCGAGAAAAGGTACAGGTGTCGGTCGAGACAACAGAGACTTCACCGTCATTCATGCCCTTCCAGAGACGCTCGATGTCCTTCGGTTTCTTGATCTGTGGACAGCAGGCAAAAAGGTGTCCGTCTTTTCTAGCGAAGACGGAATCTTCCAGAACGAGGTACTGGACGCACGTTTCCGCCAGAACGGGAACCCCACGCGACTTCGCACGGCGTACAATATCTGCACCCTCAGAGGTGGACATGTGCACGATGTAGAGCTGCCCACCCGTCATTTCGCTCCACATGATGGCACGTTGGATGGCTTCGGCCTCGACAAAGTTGGGTCGCGACATGTGATGGAGCTGCGCACCGTACTTGGCCATCAGCTCGGGTGTGTGATGCCGCTCGATAAGCTCATCCAAAACGCGCGAAGATTCTGCGTGCACCAGAAGCATGGTGCCGAGCTCTTTCATCTTTTCGAGTGTACCAAACATCGCGCGATCATCCGACTGCCAGCCTTCCGACTCGTAGATCATGAACTCCTTGAAGGTGGAGAAACCTCGCTCGACCATTCCTTCGATCTGGTCCTTGTGCTCATCCCAACGTGTAATGCAGATATGGAACGTGTAGTCGATGAGGGCCTTCCCTTCTGCTTTCTGATGCCACTTGTCGGCTGCGTCATTGAGCGAATCGCCCTCGTAGGGGATCGCAAAATCGATCAGCGTGGTGACGCCGCCGCGGGCTCCGGCACGGGTGCCCGTATAGTAGTCGTCTGCGGAGGTTGTGCCGCAGAAAGGAAGGGCCAGGTGAACGTGGACATCCAGGACGCCAGGGATCACATAGTGTCCCGAAGCGTCAATTATCTGCGCGCCATTTGAACTGGAGGCCAGACCGGTCCCGATGGCCGCGATCTTCTCCCCAGATATGGCTATATCCGCGTCAAGTACGCCACCCGGCGTTACGGCATTTCCACCCGTTATGATTTTGTCATAATTCATCGCGACCCCCTCCTAATTTGCCACTGTAGACGCCATCGCAGACGCTACTGCAGCAGTCAACGCCTCATCCATAGCGCTGACCGTGTAGTCTGCGTCTTCTGCCGTGATACACATGGGCGGCTTGATGCGCAGTACGTTTCCATAAATACCACCCTTTCCAATCAACACGCCTCTTTCTCTTATTTTTTCCAGTACGATGCCCGTCGCAGCCGGATTGGGCTCTTTGGAGGCGCGGTCCGTGACGAGTTCCAGACCCAACATGAGTCCCATACCCCGAACGTCGCCGACAATTTCGTGTCGCGCCATGAGGCCTTCGAGACCAGCTTTCAGACGGGCGCCTACGACGCGGCAATTTTCCTGGAGGCCGTCTTCTTCGATGACCTCAAGCACGGCGAGACCCGCGGCCATGCTGACAGGGTTTCCACCGTAGGTATTGAAGTGGAGCCGCGACGTGTAGGCATCGGCAATCTCTCGGCGGGTTGTCACCGCGGCCAGAGGAATTCCGTTTCCAATTCCCTTTGCGAGCACCACCATATCCGGGACGACGCCGGACGTTTCGAAGCCCCAGTAGTGGGTACCCGTGCGACCGAATCCCGTCTGGACTTCATCGGCGATGCAGAGCCCGCCGTGCTCCCGGATAATATCATACGTCTCCGGCAAATAGTTCGAGGCGCCGTACGTGACTCCGCCGACTCCCTGGATCGGTTCAGCGATAAACGCTGCAACTTGACCGGGGGTCGAAAAACGAATCAGGTCGCGGATGTCGGCTGCGCTTTTACTGGCGATCTCCTTGGGCGTGCCTTCGAACGGATTCCGATAGGGATCGGGGCAGATTGCGTGGTGAATTCGCGCTCCGAGCGGGATGTCGCGCTTCCAGGTGTGGTGCGAAGTGAGGGCGGCTGAGGTCGAGGACATTCCGTGATAGGCGTTTCTCAGGGCGATGACATCCGTGTTTCCGGTGTAGGCGCGAGCCATGTTGATGGCGAGTTCGATGGCTTCGCTCCCGCTGTTCACGAAATACGTCACATCCAGTCCCGGGGGCATCTTCTCGGCCAGCCTTTCTGAAAGAAGCGGTAGATGCGGGTGGAGATAAATCGTGGTCGCGTGTTGAAGCGTGGCGACCTGTTCCTGGATGCGTTTGACGATTTTCGGGTGGCAGTGACCGCAGGACACGGTCACGATGCCTGCAAGCATGTCAAGATACCGCCGGCCTGTTTCGTCGAACAGCCACTGCATGTGCCCATCCACGATCATGATGGGGTCCTTGTACATCGCGAATACAGACGGATGCACGTGCTCCGCGCGCATTCGAAGCGTCTCATCTCGTGAGGGTCCGTCGTAAGGGGGCGGCGTGTAGTCGGTGGCAGGCATTGCCAGTTGATCTGCCATCTGTATTTCAGTCATGGATTCATTTATCAATTATTCGATTCTCCCGCGGCATCCGGAGCGGTGTCAGCCGGAAATAATCTACTCAATGCGAAATAACATCCTCCGGCCAGAAAAAAGCTCACGAACCAGGCGTAGGTATAGATGGAGTTGAACAGGTCTGGAACCACGATGCTCCCATTACTCGCTTGCTGCAAGAATCCTGGAATATTCATCACGATTCCGACAGAGATTGCGACCAGTGCGCGCCAGTTTACACCGCTCGGTCCATAAGAGTATTCACCGACACGGCGATAGAGTTCCTCCACTTTCAGGCGCATCTTTCGCAATACGAAATAATCGACGATCATCACGCCACCAATGGAGCCAAGCAGCGCACTGTAGCCAATCAGCCATGTAAAGATGTAGTTGGAAAGGTCGGAATAGAGCTTCCAGGGAAAGATCAGAATTCCTATGAAGCCTGCGATCAGGCCTCCTCGTTTAAAACTTATTAGCCGAGGCGCAAGATTCGAAAAATCGTTGGCTGGCGAGACCACGTTTGCGGCGATGTTCGTCGAAAGGGTCGCGATCGTGAGACCAAACAACGCGAAGCCGATCACCACGGGGTTCTCAAATCGTCCCAACAGTAGAACTGGATCCCAGATGACTTCGCCAAAGATGAGAACCGTGGCCGACGTTACCGTGATGCCGATGAAGGCGAAAAGGGTCATGGTCGTAGGAAGACCGATGAGCTGGCCCAGCATCTGATGCCGTTGATTGAACGCGTATCGGGTAAAATCTGGAATGTTCAGCGATAGTGTAGCCCAGAACCCGACCATTGCAGTCAAATTGGGCCAGAACGACGCCCAGAAGTTGAAATCCTGTGCGAGCCCTCCGCGGACCATGGCTACGGTATCGTCAGAGAGTACTCGGGCAAATCCGCCGCCCGCATCCACGGCCCACCAGAGGAGTCCAAGTCCCGCGACGATCAGGAAGGGCGCGGCGAGCGTTTCGAGCCATTTAATGGTATCAATACCGGCCAGGATGATGCCAATATTGATCGCCCAGAAAAACAGGAAGCTCACCAACTGTCCTGCCGAGAGCCCGAGAATCGGCAGCATGTCCGCCGCACCCGCGGGCTCGAATTCGAAGATCACGGAGAATAGCGTGTAGATGGCCGATCCTCCGATCCAGGTCTGTATTCCAAACCAGCCACAGGCCACCAGCGCCCGCATGATCGCGGGGATGTTCGCTCCGATGGTTCCAAATGACGCACGCAGTATCACAGGAAACGGGATTCCATAGCGCGTTCCAGCGTGGGCGTTCAACACCATGGGGATGAGCACAATCAGGTTGCCCAGGGCGATCACCACCAGTGCCTGGCTCCAGTTCATTCCCTGCGAAATCATACCCGAAGCCAACGTATACGTCGGGATGTTGACGGCCATTCCGACCCACAGGGCCGCAATGGCCCACATGCTCCACGATCGCTTATCGAAGAGGACCGGTGCGAGATCCTCGTTGTACAGAGAAGACTGTGTAATATCCGAATTCGGCATATTGCAGGTCGTCGGGCAACACGCGGCGTGTTACGGTTTGGTGATGGCTTCGTAGGTATCTGGACGACGATCACGGTAGAACGGCCATACGTTTCTCACTTCTCTTATGAGGTTCAAGTCAAGGTCCGCGACGACGACTGCGTCCTCGCTTCTCGGACCCTCCGCCATGATCTGTCCGCGAGGATTAGCGAAATACGACTGACCGTAGAATTCTCCGATATTCCAGGGCGCTTCCGTTCCTGGCCGGTTTATAGCACCGACGTAATACATGTTCGCGCACGCTGCGGCCGGTTGCTCGAGCTTCCACAGATATTCGCTGAGCCCGGCGACAGTGGCTGAAGGATTGAATACAATCTCGGCGCCGTTCAGTCCCAGCTCTCTCCACCCTTCCGGAAAATGTCTATCGTAGCAGATGTAGACCCCTACTTTTCCGACCGAAGTGTCAAAAATGGGATAGCCCAGATTGCCGGGACGGAAATAGAATTTTTCCCAGAATCCGGGGTGGCAATGCGGAATGTGGATCTTCCTGAACTTACCCAGATAGGTCCCATCGGCCTCAATTACAGCGGCCGTATTGTAGTACACACCCGTCAGATCCTCTTCGTACATAGGTACGATAATTACCATATTGTGCTTTTTGGCCAAATCCTGCATGAGACGGGTGGTGTCTCCATCCGGAATCTGCTCAACCATGGAGAACCACTTCGGATTTTGCTCAGCGCCGAAATAAGGGCCATTAAACAACTCCTGCATGCAGACAACTTGCGCCCCCTTTTCCGCCGCCTCTTCGATCAGCGCGACGTGTTTGTCGATCATGGATGCTTTGATTTTCTCAACCGGCGCGTCGGTGCTCTCGCTCAATGTGGCCTGGATCAAAGCGGCTCGTACAATGCGGTCGTTCAAAGCAGATCTCGATTAGTTTGCGTGCAAATGTCCGCGAAGCCAGCCCAACGCACCCGAATGAGGCAAAAAACGCCTTAAACGGCCCTGAAAAGAGCCAAAATGCTTCTGCGAACCGCCAATTTACCCGCCGCGAAGTAAATAGCAAGCCGATTTCGGCCGTTGCCGGTCCAGACAAATGAGTGAATGGCGGCTTAGCTTCGACTTCCGGAGGGTGATTCACGAAATCGAACGAGAATCACAGTTCTCATTGAACGGAGTCTTCCTTCGATTCCGGCGCTTCAGTTACCTCGAATCGTCTTCCCGCCCTGTCCTCGTACAGAGCGTCCCCGATCTGCGTCAGAACGAGGCGTTTTGTCCCCCCGTCAACTCCCTTCCGCAACTTCATCAACAGTGGAACCACCAGGGTCAGAAGTCCAACCACGATGGATAAGACCGCCAGAATTCTGAAGAAGAGTTCGCTTCTAAAATCTCCCCATATGAGGGAGACGAGCATGATGGCCAGTACGGAGATGGAGATGGAAGAGGCGGGCTGCGTCCAGCGTCCCTTCTCGTCCAGAGCAGGTAGAGACAGGAGGAATCCGTGAGCAAAAGCGACGGAGATTATCCAGAGTGACATTATGGTCCGAACGGTGTTTCGGCCATCTAATTCCCCCCACATCGCGACGACGGTCATCAGGGCGGCGGCAATGGAGAAAACCACGCCGGTCAGTCCGAGTGCAGGAAGCTGTTTTCGCTCGATAAACGAGACACAGGACATTGAGCAGATGCTGGCAACGGAGATGGTAGCGCTTGTCACCAGGATTTTTACCTGAAACTCGCCGAACTCATCTCGGAGGACGGCGATGATCGCGATGAGCGCGGTCAGGACCAAGAAACCGAGAAACACCCGTAGAGATAACTTCCTGATTCCTGTGTAGTCCATGATCTATACCAGACTGGATCTGCTAGGGCAGAAGGGTTGTGAAGCGGTTTCTACGTCATGTTAAGGCCTGCAATCGCAATCCGAAAGTACGTTGTAGCCAATCGTCAGACCCCAGAAAGCGACCAGATTTCACCCGACTCTATCACGGTCGTTCCGGGTTGAGAATTCTGAGCCTGTTTGGCCATGGCCCGGGCAATCCGTTCGGCGGAGATGGTACGCCATTTTTTTGGCAAAATTGTCATGGCCCATTGGCCGATTCGTTCCGCGCTCCGAGTGTCGCCAGGACGATGTCCACCGATGACCGACGGTCTGAAAACAGCGACGGACTGAAAACCCAGCTCCGAGATCATGTTTTCCAGTTCACCTTTGATGCGACTGTAGAATATTCGAGACGAAGCGTTCGCCCCGAGAGAAGAAACGAGCGAAAAATGGGTAGCTCCCAGCCCGAGCGAGCGCCGTGCCACGGCGAAGGGGATTTCCACATCGATCTCAAGCATCCGCTCCTGGCTGCCTGCTTTCTTTATCGTGGTTCCGAAGGCGCAATAAACATGATCCACAGACTCCGCCGGCAAGAGCGTGTCAACCGTCGCAAGATCGAAGGGTACTTCTCTCAGTTTTTCCGACTCAACACCTGTCGATCGTCTTACCAGCGCGAAACCTGGTCGTACCGCGGATCTTCAATGAGCAATCGCAGGCAATGAGATCCCACAAGCCCGGTAGCTCCTAGTATCAAAGCGTTCATGTCTGCCAGGTCCTCCGTGTGATGGAAACCCTTATTTCACGACTCTCATCACTGCTTTCATGGTTACTCGATGTCCCGGGAAAGTGCAGAGCACATCGTAGTCGCCGGGCTCCATTGGGGCTGTGAACTCCAGAATTTCGTATTTCTGGTAGCTGAGGAGATCGGACGCTGCGATAATCTTGTCAGTCTCGGGGATAAACGCTGCCGCAAATCCGTCTGCGCCAAGCGCGTCTGCCGCCGAGCCGATTTCATCCAGAGATCCAGGTTCACCGACTACAATGTTGTGTGGTGTCCAGTCTTCGTTCTCAAACCACACCTTGACCGCTTGGCCGGCCTGGACGGTGAATGTGGGCACATCATAGCGCATTTCATCGGGAACGGTTCTGATCACGATGGCATCTTCATCCGGCTCGGGATTGTCAGATCCTGCTTCATCGTCCGGCATCTGGCCCACACCAGTTTGGGAGGCGGCGCCGTGATCCCACATTTGTGCGACCGTTCTGGCCGCGATTCGGGCGTGATCCACCGGCGAGCTGAGCAATACATCGAGCAGATCCCGATTGATGACATTGTGCTGCTGGTGGAGCCAGAGAGCTTCCAGTAGATGGTGTGCATCGGACGCATCAGTCGGGTCGAACTGTTCCAACCATTTCTCAAGAGCGGCCATCACCTCACCCGTGTTTCGCTCAGAAAGCTCGACTCGTGCGCGTTGCCTGATCCCGTTGATCGGATGTTCGAGCACGGCCAACAGATCAGAAATGGACTGTCCGTCGATGCTGACATGTTCCGATAACGGGCGCCCGGTGGCAGTGATCCGGTAGATCCGGCCGTGTTCATGATCGCGGGCGGGATCGCGGATGTTATGCTGCATGTGGCCAATGATGGCGTTCGCCCAATCCGACACATACAACGCGCCATCGTCGCCAATCTCAAAGTCAGAAGGCCGGAAATTCAGATCGTCGGATACAAGAAGATCAGTTGTCTCCGTACCGTTCACATCGCCGGTCAGCGTATCGAAGGAAAGCGTGTATTGCTTGATGCCCAGAAAGGCGATTACGTTCAACAGGATGAAGTTTCCCTCGAGGCTCGGCGGTAGATGTGCGCTGGATAGAATTCCGCTGGATGTAACCGGTCTTACCGTGTTCTCAAGCAGTTTTCGCATGCTGAACGAGCCGTCGGCGTTCGGCTTTACCTGAAAAGCGCGGCCACCGGTCGCGTCGGTCGCGTAGTGATATCCCCAATAGTCGAAGGCGGTACCATGTGCGTTTGGAGGGTTCGTCGCGTGAAAGCTGAATTCAGACGTGCGCGGATTGAACCGGTACATTCCTGAGGTGTCGGACTCCTGATTCGTAGTCCAGGGCGTCTCGACATTTGAGACGTTAAAGACGCCTCTCTGATAATAAATGAAACCGTCGGGTCCGTAAAAGAAGTTGTTTGCCGAATGATGGGTGTCCGCAGAGCCCAGGGCTCCCATGATTCGGATGCGAACATCTGCCACGTCATCGCCGTCCGTGTCCTTGAGAAAAATCAGGTCAGGCACCGAGGCTACGATGACACCGCCATTCCAGAACTCAAAACCGGTTGGATTGTGAACGTATGCGAACGTGATCGCCGTGTCTGCCACGCCGTCACGGTTTTCGTCGGGCAGGATCAACAGTCGATCATCCATCTCTCGGGTTGGCTCCCATTTGGGATAGGTTGCCCACGTTGCCGCCCACATCCGGCCCCGAGTATCGATCCCTAGCTGCACTGGGTTTACGAGCTCGGGAAACATGTCCTCCGAGGCGAAGAGATTGGCCTGGAGTCCTTCCTGGAGTCGCATCTTCGATATCGCTTCCTCGGCATCCGTGTATTGAAGGGTACCCGTTTTACTTACTCCGTCCTGAAGTTGCTCTTCATCCAGGTTCGAGATTACTTCGATGGGTTCTGGCACATCAGAATCGTCTGCCTGAGCGGATTCTCCGCGGGCGGCAGCCCAAATTACAGGATCGCGATTGGCTGTCATGTAGTCGAGCTGCACGAGCTCTCTTTGCAAGACCACAAAGTTGGTTTGATCGTCGGTGAATTCAAGCGTAGAGCGGCCGCCCCAGACGTCGTTCCCATCGGTGGCGCGGTAGCGATTGAACCAGTGCCGGTTTTTGTCGAGAACGGCGGTACGAACCTCTTCAAGCCTCGAGGTTCGCGTCCGGGAGCGTCGGCCCAACAAAGAGTTGACAATTACTTTTGCGATCTCTCGGTTACCCTCACTTCCCAGGTGAACGCCGTTGATGGTGAGCGGCGCTTTCCGTCTCTTGTAAAGCCGTTGCGAGGCGTCGAACAGGTTGATGAAGGGGACACCCTTCGCCGTGGCGACCGCCTCCATTTCGGCCGTGTAAGCGGCAAGACGCGTGTTGCTTTCGGTCCCGTCCGGTAGATTTGGATCGTTCAGATCTTCGTGCGCAATCGGAGAGAAAAGCACAATTCGGGGTGCGCCGTCTCCAGAATAATTCTTCGTACGCGTGCTGTCGATCCACTGGGTCAGTTCTTCGCCGAATCCGGAAGGATCCTCGTCAAACGATTCGTTGTAGCCAAACATCGCGAAGATGACGTCCGCCTTCGAAAGCGTTATGTGCTCGTCTGTCGTAGCGAAGCCGCGGCTGCGGGGACGATGCTCGATCCGGTCGCCCGCAAATCCATGATTACGAATGACCAGCTCGAGCTCCGGAAGCTCCGCCTGAAGCGTCGCTTCCAACCATCCATCGTGCTGCATCCGATCCGCAAGAGCGTTTCCGATGATTACAATATGGTCGTCTTCCTGAAGTGGCAACAACGGCTCACTGCAGGCCAGAATGGTGAGTGGCAACACCAATAAAACGATGCGGGCGAGAGGTCCTTTCATAATACTTATTGAGCACGGCCACAGAGGCCTGGCTTTATTCCTCTTCACCTACCGCTTTCTCAGTCGACATGATTGGCGTATCCCAACCCGCCATATCGGAAGGTCTGACGCCCTGGCGGTAGCCGCCGAAGCTGAAGGTGACAGGATTGTAGGGACCGATGAGAGCGACGTCATTCTCTCCGGTTATTGCGTCTTCCAGACCAGCCGCCCAAAGGGCAGCATTGACCATCATTCGCCGAAAGCCATCATTCAGAAAGTCCTCGGAAGCACCGTGTGTGGTCGTAAAGACACGGGGCTGGCTTCCATCATTGGTCTCGTAGGTACGCGTCCAGGCGACCGGCAGCAATTCCTTTTCTGGATCGGGCGCTGCATCGGCTTCCATGCCATTGAGAACCTGACCAACGCCTAGCGTGACCGACCCGGGCATCGGATGGGCCTCATACCCACCAGATTGGACGTGGACGCCCTCGACACCCCGAAGAATTGGGTGTTCGGCCTGGTCATCAGCCGGCAAGATCAGCGAGCTTTGTCTGTGGTTCGAGCCGTAATGACCTGCCCACGTCTCACCGAGAACCTGGCGCCCAAAGCCCTTCTCGTACTCTTCTCCTGCATAATCGAAGGAGTATTTGGCATAAGGACCGTCTTCAATCTTGAATGCGTGCGTCGATGTTCGAATTCCTACGATCGGGCCTCCTCGATCGAGGTAATCCACTATATGCTGCATTTCTTCATGCGGAAAATCCTGAAAGCGTAGACCCACGACCAGAAGGTCGGCCGTTTTCAGAGCCTCTAGCCCAGCGATACGTGAACTGCCGGGCTCGATAAATCCTTCTTCGTCAAGCGTGAAGAAGACGCTCGTCTTGAAGCCAAAATTACGCGCAAGTATGCGCGCCATGGCGGGCAAGATCTCCTCGGAGCGGTATTCATGATCACCGGCGAGAAAAACGATGTGCTTTCCATTGCCCGCACCATCAGCGCCCTCGTAGGTCACCAGATGCGGATTATCCTCTTGTGGGGCCTCTTGTGCGCCGCATCCTGCGGAAATGAGGGACGATAACATTAGAAACATTGGAATAATCAGATTTTGGATCTTTACGGATTGGTTGATAGGGCGCGTTCGCGTCATGACTTTTTCTCTTTGAAGCGGGTCAGACGATTGCGTCGGAGTAGGCTGCGTCTGAACGGACCGTGTCTGGGTGGGTGCATCGACACTCAATACGATAGCGTCGGCCGATACATTAAGTCTAAAGGTCTGTATTCACAACTGTACGTCGACGGGGACGTGTTCACGGCCAGTAGCTCTGGGTGTATCGCTGACGGCGGTGGGTGAACGCGATCGGACATCTATATGGCGGACCTAAAACAAAACCCCATGCAGACCAATGGTATACAAGGGGTTGAAGTGGGCGATACTGGACTCGAACCAGTGACCCCCTGCTTGTAAGGCAGGTGCTCTAACCAACTGAGCTAAACGCCCTCACAAAAATCCGGAACTGGAGCCGATACGCGCATATTTCCGAGCCCACAAAATTACGCTGACTTTTAATGAATGTCAACGCGCGTTCTTGATATCTGTACACCTTTGCGTATCTTTGCCAGTCTGTGTCATTCCGCGGCGATCACCCCGTTTCGTTTTTCGGAATAATTTGCAACACAGGGCCAGAGACAGGCCAGCGAAGATAGTTTCCCGGCCAGGAAGCATATAAGAAGCAGCATATAAGAAGATGAAACGTACGTACCAGCCAAGCCGCCGCAAGCGCGCAAACAAACACGGATTTCGCTCCCGGATGGCGACCAAGAATGGTCGCAGGGTTCTGGCGCGACGCAGGTCGAAGGGCAGAATAAACCTTACGATCAGCGATACGAAACCCGGCAAATAGGCTTAGCGGTGTCCAGCACTTCGGCAACCGCGCTTTCGGACGGGGATCGGCAGACGCTTTCACGCTCGTTCCATCTTAAGCGAAAACGTTTCATCGAGCCGCTTTTCGATCGCAGTGATCCGTCGACAGGCTCAATTGCTTCGGGATGTATACGGCTGATGTTCAGACAGGTCCACCCGGATACCATTGTCGTCCCATTTCAGATCGGAGTTGCTATTGGAAAATCGACGGGCACGGCGGTAAGAAGGAATCAGATAAAGCGGATCATCTGGGAAGCAGTCCGGCTGAATCAGAATTCACTCCTGGAAGCCGCCAATACGACGGACGGGTTGTTGACCGCAATGCTGCTGTATCGGGGGCGGAGCTTTGATTCGGAGACGATAGCCCGGGACACGCTTATAGCACTGGACAAATTGAAGGCAGGACTTGCAAAGCATACGCTCTCACAAGAGCAAGATGAGACCTGAAACGGAACTGAGAAGCCGAAGCTCCGTACCGCGAACCCACCCACCATTTCAGAAATCGCCATTTATCTCACCCACACCCTGAACGAGGCCACCCTTGGATAGAAACGTCCTTACCGCCACCGTCTTGATTGCCATAATCATGATTGTTTGGTTGACGTGGCTGGCGCCTACTGCCCAGGAAGTAACAGATCAGGCATCTGGAGTTGAGTCAGAACAGGTTCAAGCGCCGGCTGAGGTTGTGGAACCGGTAGCTCCGGCAGTAGGGATTGCTCCCGTGCTGGCCGAAGACGATTCGACATTTGTTGGTGGTCAGAACGGCGTTGTGCGATCCATTACCGTGGAAAACGATGTATATCGTGCGGTTTTCTCTACGCAGGGTGGCACGATCACATCGTTTGAACTCAAGCAGTACAAACGGGCTGAAAGCGAGGACCCCGTTCAGCTGGTTGACAGTTCGAAGGGCGGTGCTCTGGGAATCGAGTTCACATCGCCGGGAAACAGAAATTATGATTCCCGATCCTTCGTTTTTTCTGCCGACACGAATCGCCGCAACATTCAAGTGGGCGATGCTGGAACGAATCTAACGTTCTCGACGGCTATCGGAGACGGAAGCATCTCGTTCACATACACCTTCTTTCCAGACTCCTATGAAATCGGGCTGGATGTGACGCAGGATGGTGCTGCGTCATTCATTACGCGCGATGGCTACGAACTGGTGTGGAGCGGAGGGATTCCGTTCTCCGAGATGGATCTTCAGAATTCCGCAATGCGAGCAGGAGCATTTGCTCGCAGTGGCGGAGAGGTCGAATCAGTAACTCTTGCCTCAGACGAATACGACGAACAACGCATATCGGGAGATGTCGATTGGGTATCGGTGAAGAGCAAGTACTTCACCGTCGCGGTAATGCCGCAGGGCGATGCGGGCGGAGCGGAGCTTCGAGGCGAGCAAGTGGGCACACTCGAAGATGGAGACCTCCGTCACGATTACGTTGCGGGTCTGATGATGCCTTCGCCAACCGGCGCGCCGGACAGCTTCACGATGTATATGGGACCCATGCTGTACGGAAACATCAGCGCGTACGATCTGGGCCTCTATGAAATGGTCGATTTCGGATGGGACTTTTTTGAGATCGTCACCCGACCTCTCGCTCGTTTCGTGTTCATCCCCTTGTTCACCTACCTCTCTGCAGTGATTCCGAGCTATGGTCTGGTGATCATCATCATGTCCTTTTTGATCAAGCTCGTTCTATTTCCTCTTACCAAGTCTTCTTTCAAGAACATGGGCAAGATGAAGGAGCTGCAGCCCCGCATGGAGGAGATCAAAGCGAAGTACAAGGACGATCCGAAGAAGCAGCAGGAAGCCACGATGAAGATGTACAAAGAGACGGGTGTGAACCCGCTCGGGGGTTGTCTGCCCATGCTACTTCAGTATCCGGTGATTATAGCGCTATGGCAGTTCCTGCCCCAGGCCATTGAGCTTCGTCAACAGGGATTCCTCTGGGCCAATGACCTGTCTGCGCCAGACGTTATCGTCAATCTCCCATTTGAAATACCATTTTTCGGTAGCGCAATCGCAGGCTTCACACTGCTTATGGGAATATCGATGGTGTTTCAAATGAAGGTTTCCATGACGGCGCAGTCGAACGCGCAGGCGAAGATCTTTACGTACGTCATGCCGGTCTTCATCTTTTTCATCTTCAACAAACTGGCATCCGGACTTAATCTGTACTACCTCTGTTACAATGTGCTCACGGCCGTACAACAGAAATTGATCAACAAGCAGATTCACGAACATCCCGAAGAGCTGAAGCCAAAGTCGAAAAGCAAACCCTCAAAAGGGCGAGTAGCCGGCGGGAAGGGTAGCCAAGCGAAAGATTCCAAGGGGAAGAATTCCAAAGGAGTCGGTTCCATAACGGGCAAGGCGATGCCCAAGTCACGCCGCCGATAGCGGCTCTCGCATGATGTATCCTGGAACGGGAGATACCATCGTCGCCCGCGCCACGCCGCGGGGCGCCTCCGCACTGAGCATCATACGCTTGTCTGGAGCGAAGGCCATCGAGATTGCCGCCGGGGTGTTCGAAGGACACGATCTCCTCGAACAATCGACTCATACTGCACACGTGGGTTTTGTGCAGGGCGACCAGGGGGCTATCGATCAAATCGTTGCGACGCTGTTCCTGGCCCCAAACAGTGCCACTGGGGAGGATATTGTGGAGTTCTCCTGTCATGGCGGAGACGTGGCTACGGATACAATAATCGAACTGCTCACGAGCAACGGAGCTCGTCACGCTGAGCCTGGTGAATACACGTTACGTTCATTTCTGAATGGCAAAGTCGACCTCGCTCAGGCCGAAGGGATTGCAGAACTGATACATGCGCGATCTGAAAGAGCGGGCAGGATCTCACTGGCCCATTTGCGCGGACGCTATTCGGATGAGTTGTCCCAGATTCGGTCAAAATTGATCGAATTGGTATCTCTCATCGAGCTGGAGCTGGATTTCAGCGAGGAAGACGTCGCTTTCGCCGATCGTTCCCAGCTGGTGGCTCTGCTGGACGAAGCTGAAGCTCGAATTCATGTGTTGCTGAACTCCTATCAATACGGAAAGGCCCTCAGTGAGGGTATACGTGTGGTGATTGCGGGTCGTCCCAATGCGGGAAAGTCTACCCTGCTGAACGCCATAGTGGGATATGACCGCGTGATCGTGAACGAAAAACCCGGAACGACCCGGGATGAGGTCGAGAGTGAGGTTGAAATTGAAGGGGTACGGTTTCAATTTGTGGATACCGCTGGCCTGAGAGAGACAGAAGATGAAGTGGAAGCCGAAGGCGTGAGACGCTCCTACAAATCGCTGGCCGGAGCTGATCTCGTAGTTGAGGTGGTCGATCTTACGGATAGGCACGGCGGTGATATACGTCTGGCCACCATGATTAAGCTCGAGCATCCAGATTTACCTGTACTCAGAGTTGGGAATAAGATCGACTTGATGAATGGTCAGGACGAGAATGCGGACGACCTGGATATGGTGATCGCGGCCGTGCAGATCGGCCAAGACGAGACGGCGCTTGACGATCTGATGAAACAGATCGCCGTCAGAACGGTCGGATCAGATACGATTGGTGAAGAACACCAGGTCGTAACGAGCAGCCGACACCAGTCCCACCTTCGAGCTGCATCTGATTCAACGGCACGCGCAAAAGCTCAGCTTTCAGCGGGTGCATCGGGGGATATGCTGTCCTCTGATATTCGACAGATTATAGGGGAGATCGGTGCCATAACCGGAGAGATTACCAACGAGGATATTCTGGATCAGATCTTTTCAAAGTTTTGCATTGGAAAATGAACGACCTAGTAAGAACTTCAACATGGTGGGTTGTAACGATTAACGACATTATACTTTTTGAGCAAAACGAATTACGATATAATAGTAGTAGGAGGAGGCCACGCCGGTAGCGAAGCCGCGGCTGCCGCAGCACGGATGGGTGCCCGGACGCTTCTCATCACCATGAGCCTGGAAGCGATTGGTCGGATGTCCTGTAACCCGGCGATCGGCGGCATCGGCAAAGGTCAGATAGCTAGGGAGATCGATGCGCTTGGTGGCTTAATGGGTCTGGCCACCGACGAATCCGGAATTCAATTTCGAATGCTGAATAGAAGCAAAGGGCCGGCCGTCTGGTCGCCCCGCGCGCAGTGTGACCGATATATGTATGCGGCTGGCATCCGCAGACGTCTGGAAGGCTTACCCAATCTGTTCATGCGCTCGGACATGGCGATGGATCTGCTCACTGACGATACCGGTGTTGTCGGGGTGACGACGCAGCTTGGAATGAAAATCACCAGCCGAGCCGTGATTCTGACGAACGGTACGTTCATGAATGGACAGATCCATATAGGCGACAAGTCGTATGGTGGCGGAAGAATGGGAGAGGGGGCCTCTACGGGCATGACGGGCGCGCTCCATCGGCTTGGATTTGAGTCTGGCCGACTGAAGACGGGCACTCCTCCTCGATTGGACGGCCGGACGATAGATTATTCCTTGCTGGAAGAGCAGAAGGGTGATGAAGACCGGACTCCGTTCAGTTTTATGACCGATGCGTTGCCAGAACAGCAAAAAAGCTGCTGGTTGACGTTAACGAGCCCTGAAGTCCACGATATACTCAGGACTGGATTTGAACGAAGTCCCATGTTCGTTGGTCGTATCAAGGGCACGGGTCCTCGTTACTGCCCTTCAATCGAAGATAAAATCGACCGGTTTTCTGAAAAAGACAGCCATCAGCTGTTTCTCGAGCCCGAGGGTTGGCACACGGACGAGATCTATGTAAATGGCTTTTCGACAAGCCTCCCCGAGGACGTTCAGATTTCCGCCATACGCGCCGTCCCGGGTCTCGCGAACGTTCATATGCTGCGTCCGGGATATGCAATTGAATATGACTACTTCCCCCCGTATCAGCTTCGATACTCACTCGAGACGAAGCACGTCAGTGGTCTGTTCTTTGCCGGACAGATAAACGGCACCACGGGATACGAGGAAGCCGGCGCGCAGGGATTGATTGCAGGAATCAATGCTGTGCAGTACTTGCGTGGGGTGGATCCGCTCATACTGGAGCGTTCACAGGCCTATATAGGTGTTCTGATCGATGATCTGGTGGCGAAGGGGACAGATGAGCCCTACAGGATGTTTACCTCTCGAGCGGAGCACAGAATGATGCTCAGGCAAGACAATGCCGATGAGAGGCTGACGGAATTGGGTGCGGAATATGGATTGGTCGATGACGCGCGGCTAACGCGTATGCGCGCGCGCCGCGCTGCAAGGCGCGAGACGGTAAAGAGTGTGAAAAAGACCACGGTAAAACCCGCCGTCGTGAACGAGTACCTGAAGTCGGTGGGAAGTACGCCAATCAAGCAGGGTGAGAGAATATCAAAGCTCGCACTTCGGCCAGAGGTGAATCTGGAAAATTTGCTCAAGATCTCCGAAATGGAGGGGTTGATCGAGGACGCCGAAGGGCTCGAGGCTATCGTGGAAATGGTTGAAATCGATCTGAAGTATCAAGGCTACATTGAGCGTGAAAACGAGTTGATTGATAAAATGGAGAGGTTGGAGGGTCTGAGGATTCCGTTAGAATTCGACTATCAGGGTACCACAAACATTACCATTGAAGCACGTGAGAAGCTATCAAAGATCAGGCCCGAGAATTTGGGGCAAGCATCGAGGATATCCGGTGTCTCCCCGGCTGACGTTTCCGTCCTGATGATCCTGCTAAAATCCGGGAGGGTGGCCAAGAATGGGGACTCAGAGCGTTAGATTGGCCGTTTCACAGAAAAGTGTTTCACGTGAAACACTTTCTGCGCACTCTCTATCGCGTCGGGCCGGGAGCTTGTCCGGAGCACACAGCACGTGATGGCAACGTATCCAATACCCCTGTCAGACGATCAAGAACGGCTACTGAATGAGTATGCCAAATTGCTTCTGAGCGTTAATCGCCGGTTCAATCTCATTTCTCGGTCAGACATCAATCAGGTTCGTCGCCACCATATCGGACACTGTCTGGCCTACGCGATTCTAGCTTTCCCTGACGGGTGCTCAGTAGTTGATTGGGGGTCTGGCGGCGGACTCCCGGCGATACCCATTGCCATTCTCTGGCCCGGAATCCAGGTTACAGCCGTCGATTCGAACGGAAATAAAACGCGTGCGGTGGATCTGTTTTGCCGGCGTCTTGGATTGAAAAATTGCAGCTCCTGGCACGGAAGGGCCAGGGATTGGGCGGGCAGCGTGGATTACTCTGTTTCACGTGCAACGGCGTCTTTATCCGAGCTGTGGGAGTGGCATACAGGGGTGAAGCAAAAAGAGTCCAAGTCAGGAGACGGGGAGTGGAAAAGCGGACTTATTTGTCTGAAGGGAGTGGATCTCTCCGAAGAGATCGAGGAATTGGAAACAGTTCATCCCCGCTTACACACGGTGACGAAGCCTCTATCCATGCTTGATGGTGATCCCTATTTTAGATCGAAAGTCCTGGTTCACGTAACCCAGTCTGATAGATGATTCATGCCCAAATCGGATAAGCAAGGAACACGTACGGAGCGCCTGTTCGCGACGATTTTGCTCCTGCAGAATCGACCCAATATGACGAGCAGAGACCTGGCAGAGCACTTCGGGGTGAGTCGTCGAACGGTATTCCGAGATCTTCGTGCACTTTCTGACTCCGGTGTGCCCCTCACATACTCTGAGGGCGGTGGGTATGAAATCCTTGAGGGATATCAACTACCGCCGCTTATGCTCACCGCCAGAGAGGCGGCGACATTGATTGTGGGTACCGAGTTTATGAAACTCCAGTCGGATGCTTCGATGCGGGAGGATGCCGACGCCGTTTCTCTGAAGATCCGATCTGTTCTACCAAGGGAGATTCGAGAATACATTGATCAGCTTTCCGACAACACCGTACTCGATCCTTACTGGGTGCATGCGGTTCGCACCGAGGGTGCAGAATCCGGCAAGTGGTATAAACTGTCTGAGGCAGCTGCTCGATCGAGAAAGGTGATCATGGAATACTTCGTTGACAGTCGACAGGAATTAACCCAACGTCGCGTCGATCCGCTGGGTCTAGTTTACTACACCGATCATTGGAATCTTATCGCCTTCGATCACCTGCGCGAGGAGATACGCAACTTCCGACTCGATCGCATCGAAGAGATGTTCGTGCTGAGCGAAGGATTCGACAGACCCGAGGGATTCGATCTTCAGGCATACCTGGAGGAAGACGGCCAGCAAACATCGAGTATCCAGGTAATCCTGTCGTTCGATGCCACCGCATACGTGAGAGCAAGGGCGAGCATACCAGCCCGGGTAGAAAAGGAGACCCGTGTTAAGGACCGTGTCGAAGTGACCTTCCATTTCGGGAATCAAAATTACCTGGCGTCATGGTTACTTCGATTCGGTGGGACAGTCCGGGTGCTTGAACCCAAAGAATTGGCCGATGCACATCTTGAGGCCGCGCAGAAAATAGTAGGTTATTACTAGTTTATAGTACAGTTCTTATGGGCGGTTTCGAAACTCTCTATAAACCAGTGCGGCCCAACCGGTTAATAGTATTTTTCGAAAAATGGCTGCCGCTCTACTTCGATGGATCAATACGGGGGCCTACAACCACACGACTCACGCAGCGTCAGAGAGTTTTTTCAGCAGGTCTCGAGCGGCTGGAAGAGAAGGAACCATCTGAATGATCGCCCGAAGTTTTCCACTTCGACTCTCCTTCAATACATATTCGTTGTCCAGTTTGGAAAGCCGTTCGAGCAACGGGTGAAAGATGTTGTCGAAAAACCATGAATCGTCATCGGGTCCCGGAACGCTCAAAAAGAGTCGCTCATTTTTATAGGTGACCTTGGGCAGTCGTAATTCCTGGCCCAGCATTTTGAGTTCGACGCTGCAGAAAAGATTCTCTACTTCAGAGGGAGGTTTTCCGAAACGGTCCTCGAGCTCATCCCGAAGTGCGCCGAGATCGGCGGTGAGTTTGCACTCCGAGATTCGCCGATACAAATTCAGACGCTCGATCCTGTTGGACAGATATGTTTCTGGTATGAGGGCGTCGGCGTCGACATCAATGGTCGTCTCCGAAGCGCGCGGACGCTGAGATCCCTCGAACAATTCTGAAAATTCTTCGGACCGGAGTTCCACGACGGCCTCATCAAGGATGCGATGGTAGGTTTCGAACCCCACGTCCGCAATGAATCCGCTCTGTTCGGCGCCGAGCATATTGCCTGCTCCTCGAATATCCAGGTCTCGCATCGCGATATGGAACCCACTTCCGAGTTCACTGAACTCTTCCACGGCCTGAAGACGTTGTTTAGCCTCGCGGGTGAGGCTGTGAACCGAAGGAACCAGCAGATAGCAGAAAGCCTTTCGACCCGACCGACCGACCCGCCCACGAAGCTGGTGGAGTTCTGCGAGACCGAAGTAATCGGCCCGGTTGATGATGATCGTGTTCGCATTCGGTATGTCCAGACCATTTTCGATGATGTTCGTGCTGATGAGAACATCAAATGCGCCCTCGACAAATCCCATCATCACCCGCTCCAGATTGGTGCCCTTCATCTGCCCATGGGCGGTCTGAATCCTGACGTCCGGCACGAGCATGCGGAGCATATCGGAAAACTCGTCAATCGACTGGACTCGATTATGAATGAAAAATACCTGCCCCCCTCGGTTGATCTCGTAGAGCAGGGCGTCTCGAATCAGATCCTTGTCGAATGCATGAATTTCGGTATTGATGGGCTGGCGGTTTTCGGGAGCCGTGGCGATGATGGAGAGGTCGCGTGCCCCCATCAATGAAAACTGCAGGGTACGCGGAATGGGCGTGGCGGTCAGCGTCAACGTATCCACACTCACACGGAGTTTTCGAAGTTTTTCCTTCATGGTGACCCCGAATCGCTGCTCTTCGTCTACAATGAGTAATCCCAGGTCTTTGAAAAGAACATCTTTGGATATCAGGCGATGGGTCCCGATAAGAATATCGACTTGTCCTGCCGCCAGCCGCCCCAACGTTTCTTTCAGTTGTGCCGGAGTCCGAAATCTTGACAGGACTCCGATCTCGACGGGATAGTTGCCGAGTCGGTTTTTGAATGTGCGATGGTGCTGCATGGCGAGAACGGTAGTCGGAACGAGAATGGCAACCTGTTTTCCATCCTGCACGGCCTTGAATGCGGCCCGGATCGCAATCTCCGTCTTTCCGAATCCGACATCCCCGCACACCAGCCGGTCCATGGGTTGGGGATGCTGCATATCCTCTTTGACTGATTCGCTCGTCGAGGCCTGGTCGGGAGTATCTTCGAACTGAAACGATGCCTCTAGTTCACGTTGCCACACCGTATCGCCGGAAAACGCGAACCCGTCGGATGCCTTTCGTTGCGCGTAGAGTCGAATCAGATCCCGGGCAATGTCTTTGACGCGTGATTTGGTCCGTGTCTTGGCCTTTTCCCACTGACCCGAGCCCAGTTTCGTCAGGAGCGGTTGGTGGCCTTCCTTGCCCTTGTACTTGTGAAGCTTGTGCAGGGCGTTGACGTTCACGTAGAGCGTGTCGCCACTAAGGTAGAGGAGCCGAACTGCTTCCTGTTTTCGATCGCGTACCGTTATCTGCTCCAGACCAGCAAATTTTCCGATCCCGTAATCGATGTGGACGACAAAATCACCTGGTGTCAGGTGCTGTAGTTCACGCAGACTGAGTCCACCATATCGCTTTTTCTGTTTCCTTGCAGTCGGCCTATGGTACCTGTCGAAGATCTCATGATCCGTATAGAGGGCCAGATCTACTTCCGGTATTTCGAATCCCCGGTGGATTGATTCCACCTTCAGCCTGACCATACCCGAGGCGATATCCTCTTCGAGGAGTTCGGTAAGCCGGCCCTCCTGTCCACGGTTGTCGCATAGAATAGTCGTATTCAGGCCCTTCGGGTTGTTCTCCAGTATCCGGTGCCGAAGCTGTGCAATTCTGGCGTCGAAAGACGGCTGTGGCGTAGAATCTACGTCGATTCGGTCGGTGACGTCCTCCTGGAAGGTTCCAAAATGTATCGTCGACAGCGGATAGGTTGCGGTTCGAACAGCTGCTTCATCCAGGTAGAGTGACTCGGTCTCCGGGAGATCGAGCGTCGTGTTCTCCTTATGTTGTGCAGAGCGCGCCATGGCCGCCTGCCGAGACGCGTCCCGCTTGTTGAAAGCTTCCGTGACTCCTTCATAAAGCGCCGCGCTGTCATGTAGAATCAATAGGGACGTGGTAGGGAAGAAGCTCGTCAATGAGATCCGAGAATCCGCTGGACTGGAGGCGCCCTCAAGATTCGGTACGATGCGCGCGCTCGTCTTTCTACTGATAGATCGCTGGGTGTGAATATCAAACTCGCGGATCGAATCAATTTCATCCCCAAAAAATTCAACCCGAATGGGATAGGATCCGATGAAAGGGAATATGTCCAGGATGCCTCCCCGCAGGGCAAGATCTCCCGGCGCCTGAGCAAATTCGGTGCGGGTAAATCCCTGTTCGACGAGTCGTTCAATCAGGACTTCGGGATCAATCTCATCGCCGACCTCCAGCTGTTGGGATGCTCCTTCGATTGCATCTGGCGGCGGCACTTTTTCGATCAGTGCATCAATACTAGTAACTAGTATACCTACGAATGAATCTTTTAGCCGTTGCAGGACATCGCCTCGGGCAATTGTTGGAGAAGGATCCGGAATGTGTTCAGAATCGAAGGGGCGATTGTCAGAAGGAGGAAGCAGGAGAACCTGTTCGTCAGAACCAAGAATCTGTTGAAGGTCTGAACCGAAGAATGCGGCGCCGTCGGGATCGGCCAGCACACAGATGAGCGGTCGATCGGTTCTTTGAAATACTTCGACGGTTAGGAAAGCCGGAAGCGAACCGACAGCGCCGCGAACAGAAACGTGGGTTCCTCCAACGGCGTCCGTTGTTGGCGCCTCACCAGCCCATGCGATAAGCTGTTTAGAGAATGAGGCAGGTGATATTAATTGACGTAGGGCTTCTAGCGACACGGCGAAGAGGAAATGGCAAAACGACCGTTGATACGGCAAAGGGATTCAACGGGTCCACCAAAGCCTGTTGACAAAATGGAACCCGGCATCATGTTCTCAGATCGCATTAACAGCCTCTAATCTGGCTCATAGCTGATGCCCTCAATTGCACCCCGGACAAATCCTCTTGATGCGTGCAGTCTAGACGCGCTTTCTTCCAGGGAAACCCCCGCCAGGTGCATGACTAGGGCTGTCTTCACATGCCCGCCACCCCGGTCAAGGACGGAGGACGCCGTATCATAATCGACGCCCGTCACGATCATAACCGTTCGTTTGGATCGCTCAACCAGTTTTGCGTTGGTCATTTGAAGATCCACCATCATGTTCTCGTAAACCTTCCCGATCCTGATCATACTGGCCGTTGTGAGCATATTGAGCACCATTTTCTGCGCGGTTCCGCTCTTCATTCTTGTAGACCCCATGACGACCTCGGGTCCGACCACCGGGCAAATCGCAATATCCACGTCGAGACTGAATTCTGAGCGTGGAGTACACGTGATGAACAGCGTCTTGCAGCCAATGTGCCTTGCTCTCTCAACGGCTCCCACCACGTACGGCGTTCTGCGACTGGCCGCAATCCCACAAACGACATCCCCGCTTTCGACACCCGCTTCGTGAATGGCGCGGTGTCCGTTCTCTTCGAGGTCTTCGGCGCCCTCCTGGGACTTGAATACAGCCGCTGGGCCTCCAGCGATCAGACCCTGGACCATATCGGGATCGGAACCGAAAGTTGGCGGGCACTCCGAGGCGTCAAGAATGCCGAGGCGACCACTCGTTCCTGCTCCCGCGTAGAGTAATCTGCCACCCGCCCTGAAGGTCTCAACGATGATGTCGACCGCGTCGGCGATGTAATCCAGTTGGGTAGCGACAGCGTCCGCCACGAGTCTGTCCTCCGAACTGATGATCTCGAGAATGCCGCGCACAGATTCTGTGTCGATGTTTTTGGAACGAGGGTTTCTCTGCTCGGTGGCCAATTTCTCGATTTTCGAAAAAAGAGGAGGTGCTTTGCTCATGAAAAGCCTCTGAAAGGCATATATCGTACTATTTTTCGGCCGGTGGGTCCGTTTCCCGGGGTCAGCAATATAGCGGAAGTGGATACCCAGGCGGCCAATTGGCCACCATCCTCCTCGAACGAATGCGTAGGATCTGCGTACCTACTCAGGCACTCACCCTCCGTGCATTTGCGCTCGATGGAAGTGGTGCTTCCCGCTCAATTGTCCAAGATAAAGTTTTCAGTCGGCTCTTTGTTTATCAAGTCGATACATCTAAAAGGAATTCGCGCCCATCAGGACTCGACCGTCAACTTCGACGACGGCATAAATCTGATTGTTGGCCCCAACGGCGCAGGAAAAACAAATATTCTGGAAGCCGTCCATCTGCTCTGTCTGTCCAAAAGCTTTCTAACGTCCAACGACCGATACGTTCTCCGGAGAGGCGAGCCATTTTATGAAGTGGAAGGCCATTTCGAATCGGATGTTCGAGGCTCCGTTACGGTTCGAGCCGCCTTCGTGCCCGGAGAGGGCAAGAAAATCTTCGTCGGGGGCGCCGTTCTTGAGCGTATGGTTGATCTGGTTGGGCGGTTTCCGATCGTCGTCTTTTCTCCGGGCGATCAACGATTGACAGCAGAAGGCCCGGAATTCAGGCGCCGCTTTTTGGACAACATCGTGTCTCAGTCCAGCAGTCTCTACCTGGACCACCTTTTACGGTATAAAAAGGCCCTCAAACAGCGAAATGAACTATTACTGAGCGGCCGAAAGAGAAGACAGGCCCCGGATTCCGTTCTACTGGATTCGTGGACTCAGGAGCTCGTTCTACACGGAGCAGCAATCATTACCGATCGAATTCGCTTCATAGAAAAGTATGCCGAACATCTAGAGCGCGCCTTCGAACAGATAAGCTCGGTCGCAGAGCGACCGACTATCGTGTATACGCCATTTGCGGATCACCAGGCCACACCCGAAAATGCGAGCGATCTTTACCGGGCGGAACTTGAACGCAGACGTCGGTCAGAACTGGATCGAGGGGTAACCCTGGTCGGGCCCCACCGTGACGACCTGGAAATGTACCTGGATGAGATGCCGGTCCGACGTTTTGCATCGCAAGGTCAACATCGCACGTTTGGAATGGCCCTGAAGCTTGCGCAGTACGACTATATGAAAGCCCGATCTGCAGAGAGGCCGATCTTACTCCTGGACGATATTTTTGATAATCTCGATCCCGGCCGGATAGGCGTATTTCTGGACATTCTCGATTCTGATGTCATCGGCCAGAGTATCACCACCGCGGCACGGAAGGAAATAGTGTACAACCATCTTGGCTCGCATCCCTGTCGAACGACTTTTGTGGCAGCGGGTGGTCTTGTACTCGAAAAGGAACCCGAGGACGTATAGATCGGAACGCGTAACAACGCGAGTACCGATTTGAGACGACATCATCAGCAACAAATAGTGTCAGCGCCGAATGACGGATCTTTCTTCTATCACTCAATTCAAGAATAATCGAGGCCTCAGGGACCTGCCGTGTCTCGGCGTAGCTGTGACCGCCTGTGCGGCTCCTGGCACGCGCGTGCAGACAGGTCTTGCAGTCCTGCTCCTGATTGCATTGACGGGATGTGCAGCCTCGACGAATCCGATCTCGGGTCGCCGCGCGTTCAACTATGCCTGGTCGCCCGCGGAAGAGATAAGAATCGGCCAGGAGGCCGATCCTCAGATTGTCGCTCAGTACGGACTGTATGACAACGTTTCGTTGGCAGAGTATGTCGATTCTCTTGGGCAAAAGCTGGCCGACGTAAGTCACTTTCGGCGGCCGGGTATCGATCCGATTTTCGGTAACATGAGTTTTCATTTTCGCGTCTTGGACAGCCCTGTGGTGAATGCCTTCGCGTTGCCGGGAGGATTCATTTACGTAACCAGAGGACTCCTGGCTCATCTAGAAAATGAAGCCCAACTCGCTGTCGTGCTGAGCCACGAGATCGGTCACGTGGTTGGGAGACATGGATCCAAAGCCATGTGGCGCAGACAGTTCGGGACGGGTGCCTTACTGCTTGGCGCCATCGGTGGACAGGCCGTATTTGGTGGAAATGCTGCTGAGAACATCATGAATGTCAGTGGCACGGCCTCGCAGCTTCTATTTTTGAAATACGGGCGGGGTGCAGAATCGGAATCGGACCAGTTGGGTGTGGACTACGCAGCGATCGCTGGTTACGATGCTTCTCAGGCGTCCGCATTTTTTCGTTCTCTGAAGAGATTGGGTGAGCAATCGGGACAGTCGCTACCGGGACTACTTTCCTCCCATCCCGACCCGGGTGATAGGGAGCGCTACATTCAGGAACGCTCGGCGCGCTGGGCTTCGGAGCTGTCCATGGACAGAGTTGGCCGCGGGGCGCTCTTTCGACACGTCGGGGGATTGGTTTACGGCGCCGATCCTCGACAGGGGTTTGAAGAAAACGGAGTGTTCTACCACCCCCAAATGGCGTTCAGTTTTCCGGTTCCGGCTTCTTATACGCTGGTTAATCAACCCACCCAGGTTGTGATGGCCGCGGAAGATCAGCAGGCCGTCATCGTGATGGTAATTGACACGGAACATCAACGAGCTCGTTCGGCGGCGGACGCCTTCAAGGCTAGGGATGATATTAAAGTGGTCGAAAGCGGCATTGGTCAGGCGGGTGGAATGGCGATGCACTACATCATCGCCGATGCAACTTCGTCAGACGGACAGGAGCTGCGCCTCAGAAAGCAATACATCGAAAACGATGGTAGCCTTTTCGTATTCACGGGATACGCTCTTCTAACCAGTTATGACGACCATGCGGCCTCATTTTCCAGAACCATGCAAGGATTCCGCTCCGTCGCCGATGCGAAAATTCTGGACACGAAGCCGCGAAGGGTGACCCTACGAAGAAATGGGCAGTCCACTTTATTCGGCGTGTTGATCGGATCGACATTTCCCCCGGGGCTGACGCAACTCTCGTTGGCGATACTGAATCAGGTGGAAATCTCCGATCGGATTCCAGCCGGGGAAACCTACAAAACGGTGCAGTGACCACAGGGACTACAAGTCACTGAAGAGTGGCGGCTACTCTTCCTCAGTCCTGCCCCTCACCCGGAGGGATCAACGTGGCGTCACCAGCCACACACATCTTCTTTCCCAGATAGATGTAGGTCCGCATTTTAATGTGGCGGTACTTTTTAATTTTTTCTGCGACTCGAACCTCGACGGTAATTTCTGACCCTACGGGAACAGGGCGCAGAAATCGAGCAGTAATATTTACGGCCACACATCCAGGACCCGGAAAATCGCGCCCCAGCGCCTTCGATATAATCCCCAGCAGAAACATGCCGTGAACGATGGCTTTTCCGAACCGGCTTGACGAAGCGTACTCAGCGTCGATGTGGATCGGATTATCATCCCCGGTAAGATCCGCGAACGTCTGGACGTCTTCAGCCGTCAATACACGGCTAATAGAGACCGTCTGGCCTACTTCAAGCGCATCGTACGTGTTCGGATTGGAGCTCATTACTGCGGAAAGCTTCGAGTAGAATGTCTGGCCAAACCTACGGTTAAATGTGGGGTTTTCGAATGATAGTGCTGATGAATAAAAAAAGTATTACGCACCACATGATCGGCCCGAATCAAAATGTGGAGTCTTTGAGGAGTTGACGGGGCAGAAATCGTACTCCCCCGGAAATAATTGAACAATAGCATCAGTAGGTGAGTTCGATGCCCCATTCTTATTCAATCGGCGTTAGATCCTCCTGACTCCATGATGCACAGTCTTTTTCAGTCGCTCCGACCCTTCATCCGGGTCGTGGTTCGTCAGGCACACTGGATTCTATTGCTGGCTCTCCTGCTGTCGGCCCTGGGAATTCGAGGAGCCCTGCGACTGTCGATTGACACAGACCTGGCCAATCTGATTCCACCGGAGTACCACAGTGTTCAGGCCCTGGAACGGCTCAGAGACACGGTGGGCGGCGAAAGTGAGGCTGCGATCGCAATAGAAAGTCCGTCTTTCGAAGCCAACAAGGCGTTCGCCGAAGAGTTGATTCCAGAAATACTGAATCTCGTTGGAGACGGCTATGAAGAAGCCTACTTCCAGCGGGTTGAGTACTACAAGGACACGGAATTTCTCAAAGCGAATGCGCTGTACTTCGCGACTCCTGCGGAGTTGGATCTGGTAGATACCTGGTTGCAGGACAAAATATCAGACGCTCGTCTGGAAGCAAATCCGTTCTTTTTCGACCTGGAGGATGACGACGACTTCGAAGCCGAGCCCGACTCGGTCGGAGACGAGCTCCGGGCCGTATACGATGAGATCGTCTCAAAAGAATATCCGATCTCTGAAGACAGTCTGACGATGGTGCTACGATTCTTCCCAGCCGAGTCGTCTTCGAATATCCGGTTCATTGAAAACGCCTATGCGGACATCGATGCGGCGATTGCACGGGTCGATCCATCGTCGTTTCATCCAGATATGCACACGACCACCGCGGGTCGATTGCTCAGACAGATGATCGAGGTTCAGACCATTCAGCAGGATGTTCTCGGCTCGTTTGGGATGGGAGCCCTGGCTGTGTTGTTGCTGGTTGTCTTCTATTTCTTCTATAAATCGTATCGCGCCCGCGCCGGGAAAACCCTGCAACCCGTCGTGTTGCTTGTGGAATTGATACGAATGCCGGTGATGGCACTCATAATCGGCCTGCCACTACTGATGAGTCTTTCCTGGACTTTCGGGATCGCGTATCTCGCCTACGGGCAGCTCAATTTGATGACCTCGACACTTGGCCTGGTACTGTTTGGCCTGGGAATCGACTATGGCATCCATTTTTATGCGCGGTATTCAGAAGAGCGGGCGACGGGCAAGAGCGTTGTGGATGCGATCGAAACGACGTTTTCCAGCACGGGGCAGGCCATCACGATCGGCGCGCTTACCACCTCGCTCGCTATGTACGTACTGGTGATTGCCGATTTTCGGGGCTTCAGCCAGTTTGGTTTCATCGCGGGAACGGGGATTCTTTTTGCGCTGCTCGCCATGCTGGTCGTTATGCCAGCCCTTCTGTCTGTTTTTGAGCGGATTCATTTGCTCAATCTGGAGGGGGGCACGAGTTCGCCAACCAGTTTCCAGACAGGAAGTGTGTTTCGTGGTGCAAAAGGAGTGTTGATTCTGAGCCTGCTGGCCGTCGTAACCGCCCTGGCGTTCTTACCGAAGGTTGAATTCGAATACCGATTTGGTGAACTCGAACCGACGTACGAAGAATATGACACCCGCCGAGCTGTTGTACGCAAGGTGTACAATGATCGACGACGCAGGAATCCTGCGTATGTGGTTGTGGATTCGCCCGACGAAATAGCACCGATTACCCGGGTTCTGAACGACCGGCTGGAGGCAGACACCCTCTCACCCTCCATCAACCGAATCGAGTCTCTTCAGGATCGTTTTCCCATGACTGCTGAAGCGCAGCAGCTTCGCCTTGACCGGCTTGCATTCATTCGAGAGCTTCTGGAAGATTCGTTTCTGAAGAAAGATGAGTCTGCCGAAATGGATCGGCTTCGTGCGGCGGCGTCGACAGTAAGAGTCCTGCAGTTCGAAGAGGTCCCCGAATTCCTGAGAAAACAATTCACCTCAAAGTCCGGTGAGTTGGGAAACTTCGTGATCATCTATCCCGCCTTTGGATTGTCGGACGGGCGGCGGTCAATGGCGTTTTCGGATGATGTTTCCACAATCGTTACCGAAGACGGTCGCGAGTACCATGCGGGATCGACTTCTCTCGTGGCAGCGGACATGCTGAAGCTCATGCGCAGCGAGGCACCGTGGATGGTTCTTGCCACCCTGCTCATTGTGATCGCATTGATGTTTCTGAATTTTCGCACGGTGAAGTGGGCTTTGCTGGCCCTACTGCCCCTCATTGTCGGTGTGCTCTGGATGCTGCTCCTGGTGGAAGTACTGGGCGCACGGCTCAACTTTTACAATTTGATCGTGCTCCCCGCCGTTCTCGGAATCGGCAACGACGCGGGAGTCCATCTCGTTCACCGATACCGCGAGGAGGGAAGGGGATCCTTAATGAGTGTTCTTCGATCAACCGGTGAACACGTGGCCATAGGATCCTTGACCACGATGCTTGGATTCGCGGGGCTTTTGCTCAGCTTTCATCCCGGACTCGAATCCATTGGGCTGCTCGCCGTCCTGGGTATTGGCTCCACATTGGTAGCAGCACTCCTCTTCCTGCCCGCCATGCTGCAGTGGATCGAGGATCGCTAACCGATTTCGAGGGCGTCCAGATACCGGTTGGAGACTGCGTCCCAGCCGTGTCGATTGATGACGTGTTCTCGCGTTTGGGTCGACAGACTGGCCAGAGTGGTCCGATTTCTATCCAGATCTGAAATTTTGCTCACGAAACCTGTCGTGTCACCCGTCTCGACAAAATACCCGTTCGTCCCCTCTTCGATGACCTCAATGATCCCTTCGAGCTTCGAAGCCACGGTGGGAAGTCCGTTCAATCCAGCCTCCAACATCACGATTCCGAAGCCTTCCATGTCACCCGGCACTGGAATATTGGGCATGATGAAGAGGTCAGCGCTCTGGTAAAGATCTCGAAGATTGTCATTGTCGAGTTTCCCCATCAGGCGAACCCGTTTGTCCAATCCAGTAGACTGAATGGCTGCCCGGATCGAGTCGCCCTCAGGCCCCATTCCACCCAACCAATAGTGCACGTGTTCGGGCAGTTCAGGCATTACATTTTCGATAAACCAGGCGAATCCCTTGCGCTTCACCTGGCGACCCACCGAGCACAACAGGAAAGATCCATCGGGTAAGTCGCTGCGAATTGATCGTCCATCGCGAGCTCCTGCCGGCGATTCCGGAGCCGGAAAGCGGCTCAGATCGACTCCGTTGTGGACCACACACAGTTTTTCGGGTAACAGACCGCGAGCGATGCACGCCTCCCCCGTTGCCTTGCTGACCGCCATGACAAGATCGACGGCGCGGAACACCTTGGGAACGATATACTTCTGATAGAAGTGAACGGGAAGAGTGCCGTCCTGGCCATGCACAATGGATGCAACTCGGACTCCCGATCGGACTGATTGACGTCGTAACAAAATCGAGATTGTGGCCGTCACCATGCTCGAAAACAGGATGACATCTACCTCGCCCTGCCTGATTCGGCGTCGAAGACGGAAGTACGTCGCTACCAGAAATGGGAAGGTCAGAATGTGTATCCAATCCCAACTCGTCGCCAGATGAATCGCGTCGTAGTGGATGCGACCATTTTGAATCTCGGAATCCCTGAGCAGTGCGGCGTCGAGCTCCATAGCAACGCGCTGCATGCCCCCCACATTGGAAAGGGGACGATCAGGAGGAGAAAAAGAATGGGATACGAAAATGAGACGCACAGTGGCGAGGGAAGAGAATACGACGCGTTAAGGGATTAGACAGTGCGAACTAGTCCCGCTCGGGTAGCTGCAAAATCTGGTCGTAGAATGAATCGATTTTGCCCAAGATACGACGCCAACTATAGGTCTCTGCCTCGGACCGGGCCGCGCTGCCCATTTGTAGCCTTCGAGATGTGTCCAGCGTCAGGATTTTCGCGTAGTTAGCGAAGGATTCTGTGTCCCTTCCTTTTGCCAAGAATCCGGTCCTGTCATGTAGTACGAGGGAGTTGCTTCCCGTGGCATCTGCGCATAGGGTGGGCAGACCGCTTGCCATCGCTTCTAGGGTGACATTTCCAAAGGTTTCTGTCTCCGACGGAAAAAGAAACAGGTCCGATGAGGCATATGCCACCGACAACTCTTCACCCTGAAGATGGCCAAGAAAGACGGCCTCGGGCAGCTTCTCTTTCAACATCTTTCCAACTGGTCCTTCACCAACGATCAGGCTTCGGACATTCATTCCCTCATCCAGCAGGCGGCGCACCACATCGGCAAATACGTCCAGGCCCTTTTCGATCACGAGTCGAGAGATATAGGAGATTACGACCATATCATCCGTAAACCCGAGTTCTCGGCGCCACTCCATGGATCGCTTATTCGGATTGAATGCTACAATATCCACCCCGCGAGGCCACAATTCGATCCCCTTCTGGATGCCGTGCTCCTTCAGAACACTTACCATAGAAAGACTCGGCACGTACAGGTGTTCACACCTGGAATAAAACCATCGGAGATACCACCACATCGTAGACTCGAACCGATCCAGGTCATAAAAGCCCAGATAGGAACTGAAGTGAGTGTGATACGACGCCACGACAGGAATTTTCTGAACGCGTGCATAAAGCAGGGCCTGCAAGCCCACCAGATCAGGAGTAGCAATATGCACGATGGTCGGTCTGAACCTGTCCAGTTGTTCGATGGCTGCCGGATTCATCCCAATCGATATCCGGTATTCGGGCCGCCCTGGCATTTTGATCGAGGGCACGCCGGTGAGTGCACCCGCATGTTTGATCGGAGGATTCTCGACGGTGGGAGCGAATACATGAACCGGAGTTCCTTCGGTCTCGAGGTAGGAAACCAGGCGGTTGAGAGTCAGGGAAACACCGTCCACCACGTGATTGAATGCTCCCGTGAAGAGCGCAATACGCTTTTCGTGTTGCGATGCTATCGGTGTGATTCCAGCCATAACTATGCGTCAGTCTCCCCTTCGTCACTCTTTCCAGACGAATCGTTACTGCCATCGGTAGAACGTACCAAGCTCCGTCCTCCCGCGATGGACAGCGGAACGAACATCGAAACGCTGATCACACGATCCAGAACACTTCTGGTCACCAACATGGCAGCGATCGCCGTTTCGGGCCCTTCGAGAAGACCCGGAAGTCCCAGAATGACACCCATAGCAATCAGGTCGGGAGTCACGAGAAACGGTAATCGATTTGTCACTGTCTGAATGGCCAACATGGTACCCCATATCTGGAACGACACATCGGGCAGCACGACCCACCATTGCAAAATCTGAAGAATGTAAATGAACAGAAAGCGGCTAAGATGGGTGCCATAAAGCCATAGTACGGTTCGACTATCCAGCTTGAAAAGAGTGTGGCGGAAACGATATCCGGCGCTTGCCACAGCGGCGATCACGATCAGCATCCCGAAAAACAGAACCTGATCGTTGTCGCCTACAAGTTGGTCGATTTTAATGGAGTCCGTGCTGAGCAGCAGCCCCAGCAGCAATCCTGTTGCAGTGAAGGCACCCATCGAAGAGGTGATGCCGACATCTACCATGATGCGAAGCACCTTGGCGCGCGAAACTCCCAGCTTCTCTTTCACCCAGAGGAGAAAAAACACCTCTCCCGAGTACCCCATGAGACCCAGATTCAGCACCTTCTTGCGAATAAAAGCCGAGAACAGAGAACGTTTTTTCGCGGAGAAAAACATCCTGTAGATTCCCGTCTCATAAACCGGCAATAAGAAGTACATTAGCACCACGATCACGTAGAACCACGGTGTCCGGGGCATTTCGCTGAGAAGATTTGACCACCCGATCCTGGACAGATATCGAAAAAGAATAAAAACGACTGCGGCCCCTATGAGCAAACGCACGGCCTTCAAGATCCGGCTTCCAGTCGGAGAAGAAACGAAATGCTCGGCGGATGCTCGAATGGATTGCAGGCGACTCACCCGAAAGGCTCTCCCGTTGTTTGATGGGTTGCGTTGATGGCCGATTGGCACAGCGGCAGCGGCAGCGACAGCGGCAATCTACATACTCCCGTTTCAATGAAAGGCACGTCAGCAACGAAAAAAGCGAGAAACACACTTTCGGCAGTCCTTGTCGTCTACGTGCTGACGGTGGCTGTAAATCTGGGAGAATTCTGGCCTTTCAGCATATTTCCCATGTTTTCGCAGGGTGGGAATCCCTGGTCGCGAGCGCTTGTCCGGGAGATGCCTGCAGAGGACGCTGTTTCTTGGAATAGTGCGGGACTCGATGAGCTCCCGGGCATTCCTTTCGGGGTCGCGTCCAAGGGAATCGACCCGATCGATCTGGCAAACTTTGTGTCGAAAACCCAACAGTGGGACCCCATCCGAGTACGTGCGCTTTCGATCATGCTGTTTGAGAGCGAAGCTCCTGATCGACGGCTTCTCGTGTTTCGGGTTCAGGCTCAATTGCTGGATGGCGGTGAAGTCGCGATTGAGGCGACCCCCTACGTGTTGATCGCTCCAGACGGAGTACTCCTGAATCCGATCATCAAACCATGAACCTGAACTTATCAGACAATCTGTTCGGGTTTCATGAGGCTGATTCGCGCGGACAGCGAATCTATCGTGGGGCATTCGAGCTCTTCATCGTTATTGCGACTTGCTACCTGGCATGGAAATGGGGCCGCTATACACTTCGGATCAGCGATGTCGTTCTGCCACTCGGCCTCGCGCGGTACCTGGACATTTCGTTCATGCATGGCAATAATTTACCGCTATGGAACGCAGCGCTGATCAGCTTTCTGACTGCCTACGGATTCTGTCGCTTTGGCAGGTGGTCATACGCACTGGCCTTTGTATTGCTTCTTTTCCAGTACGCTGCACGGTTCTCTCTGGGAGAGATCCCCCATAGTGCCAATCTGGTTGGAATTGGATTGCTTGGTTATGCCCTGGCTGACTTATTTTTTTCAGCTCACGCGAACCGCAGCAGATTTGGCCTCGGGTTTTCCATTTTCTTTGTAGGACTCACCTACACCTTTTCCGCCTGGAGCAAGTTGATCGCCTCGGGCTGGCGGTGGCCGGATGGCCGACACCTCTGGATGTGGATCAACGAAAAAGCGGTTGATGAGATCGCCCGGTCCGGGTTCGTCGAGCTGAACTGGATCCAGGAGTGGGCTCTTGAGAATATGGTCGTGGCAACAGCGTTCCTCGCGTTTGGCCTCGTTACAGAATTTTTTGCCTGGCTCGTATGGTTCAGGAAGTGCCGCTACTACGTTATTTGGGCCATTCTGGGCCTACATGTGGGAATCTGGCTGACCATGGACATCCTATTCACCCTCTCGATGGTCGAACTAGTGCTACTGGCTCTTCCATGGCCTGCAATCATAGATCGAGTGCTGAAAACTCCACAGACCACTCAAGTCTGATCGAATATTCCGCACTCCCTGGAGAGTGTCAGGTAGGTGTCGAACGCTTTTCGTGCATCGGTTGATATGCGAAATCTAGGGTGCCCGAACACGTTACGCCGAACGAACTTGTGCCACCCGTAGGCCAACAGGTCCCTTGGCGTGTTTCGCATACGGCGAAGAAAGTGGTCCTGCTCCCACAAGTTTTCGCCGTGAAAATAGCGCAAATGCAAGTGAGCTTCTTCCATTGGCATGATGTGATAGTTTCGGGACCGCCAGACGTTTTTATAGGTCGTGTCTGAGGTTCGCCTCAGTTCTGGAAACCGCACCTCATCGTCTCTGGTGTGCATGATGGTAGGTGGGACGCCGCCATCGAGTAGGCCATAAAAAGGATGATCAAAATATTCAGTCTCGTTCACGTGCATCAGCGTCGCATACAGCGTGACGGCGTCGGCATCATTGGCGGAAAGGGCTGCGAATTGTCGCTCGAGTCGTTCGGGTGCCGACCAGTCATCGTCATCCCATTGAGGAATCACAATGTCTCCCCGAACCATCTCCAGGGAGATATTTCTGAGTTCACCAATGGTCGTCTCAGCATTCTGCTCGATGCGGGAATACCTGATTTCTCCGTACGGGACATCGGCCAGCAATTCATCCATGGGCCGGGCGCCATTGTCCAGAACAACGAGCTCTTTATTGGGCCAGGTCTGGGCGCTGTAAGACTTTACCGCTCTCCGACACAAAGAATGACGGTCTGCGGTGACCATAACACAGCTGATCAGAGGGGAAGTCGACATGGATAAGAGGGTGTCCGGTTTGTTCGGTGTAATGTCCACGAATTGGGTCGAGAAAGGCGCCGGGCCGGCGGTCACAACAGGCTACCAGAAGCTCTCGGACGCCAAACATACCCAATTAATGTCTGATTAGGGTGAAGCCGATACAATTCGGAAGATCGGTGTGCGTTATGCTGGATGCAGGCACGATGCTTGTTTACGAATGATTGCGGTGAAAATGAATGATTGCGGTGAAAATGAATGATTGCGGTGAAAATGAATGATTGCGGTGAAAATGAATGATTGCGGTGAAAATGAATGATTGCGGTGAAAATGAATGATTGCGGTGAAAATGAATGATTGCGGTGAAAATGAATGATTGCAACTAAAATGTTTACCAACTTTGTTGCCTTTCGGGGCTTGAACCCGGCTACCCACGTATGAGGTCAATCGACCATTCACATATCGTAAGTCCTTACTTGATCCTGTTGCTGATGTCGAATGTCGCGCTGGCGCAGTCGGATTCCGGGTCTAATTCTCAGGATGGCGCCCGACAACAAATCGTTGTGGATGACTTCGAATCGTACGACGACGGCGATTTGCCGACGATATGGAACGCTCAGTTGAATGGAAAATTGGTACCGCTGACTGAAAGATTTGTCAACGAATCAGAGTGGTTCTACGTTCGTCGAGAAGACGGTAATGGATTTGTGAGAGCGTATTCTGAGGGCGAAGCCGTTCACATCAACAAAAAGAATGGAGACGGATTCAACTGGGATCTTCGCGAAATGCCAATTCTGTCGTGGGACTGGAGGGCCAACGTGTTGCCGATCGGTGCGCGGGAGGACCGTGACAAATTCAACGATTCCGGTGCAGGCGTCTATGTCGTGTTCTCGATGGAAGGATTGATCATCAAACGACCGAAGGCGATCAAGTACGTATACAGTACGAGCCTCGAAGTAGGAACCGTAATCTCGTATGGGAAGCTCAGGGTAATAGTTGTAGACAGTGGTCGAGAGGGAACGGGTTCGTGGCAACACGTCCAGAGAAATGTGGTAGAGGATTACCGGAGGGTGTTCGGAGGTGAACCGCGTTCGAAACCACTCTTCATTCGGCTATGGTCGGATTCGGATAACACGAAGTCGGTGGCTGAAGTCGACTTCGACAACATTGTACTTTCGACAGCGCGGTGAAACCCCGCCCTGGCCAATCGCACTTCTGGATACCGACTCTGTGAGCGTGATCAGAGAACTTCTTTGAGAAAAAATCCCGTGTAACTCTCAGGGATCGCAGCAATCTCTTCGGGCGTTCCCTCAGCCACCACGAAGCCACCTTTTACACCGCCCTCAGGTCCCAGATCGATGACGTAATCTGCGCACTTGATGACGTCGATATTGTGCTCGATGACGATGACGGAGTGCCCATTTTCGATCAGGGCATCGAATGCTCCGAGCAGCTTCTTGATGTCGTCAAAATGGAGTCCGGTCGTGGGTTCGTCGAAGACGTATAAAGTGCGATCCCGGGTAGCTTTGCCCATATGTGCTCCCAGCTTGACTCGCTGGGCTTCGCCGCCCGAAAGTGTGTTCGACGGCTGACCCAGGCTCAGATACCCCAATCCAATGTCACACAAGACCTTCAGTTTTCGGACGAGCGACTTCTCCTCAGAGAAAAAATCGACAGCGTCTTCGATAGTCATATCCAGGACTTCGTCGATCGCCTTCCCCTGAAAGTGAATTTCGAGGACATCCTGTTTGTAGCGCTTTCCTTTGCAGCCTTCACATTCCAGATACAGGTCCGCCAGAAACTGCATTTCAATTTTTACGACACCTTCGCCCTGGCAGGTCTCACACCGGCCTCCGGGCACGTTGAAGGAAAAGTACCCCGGCTTGTATCCGCGAATGCGCGCCTGGTAGGTGGATGCGAAGAGCCCGCGAATCGTATCGAACGCCTTGATGTATGTGGCAGGATTCGATCTTGGTGACCGCCCGATTGGGGATTGGTCTACAATCTCAACGTGGTCGATCAACTGGTGTCCCCGAATCGAGGTGTGTCGACCGACTTTGGCATCGCCGGAATGCGTGCCCTTGAGCTTGGACAGACCCAGGCAGAGGGTGTCTGTTACCAGCGTGGATTTTCCAGATCCACTGACGCCGGTCACACAGACGATTACACCGAGCGGAAAGGCGACGTCGATTCGCTTCAAATTGTGCTGGCGGGCATTTTCGATGATGATGCGATTGCGCTCATCGGGCTTCCGCCGCGTTTTGGGTATCTCGATTCGTTTGGTGCCGTTGAGGTAGGCGCCGGTCAGCGAAGCCGAGTCCGCGAGGATAGCCTTTGTTGGACCCCGAGCCACGATGTGGCCACCGTGGCGTCCAGCACCAGGCCCGAGATCCACGATATAGTCGGCCCTCTCCATCATCTTGGACTCGTGTTCTACCACCAACACGGTATTTCCTATATCCCGGAGGTGTTCGAGAATACCGATGAGCCGATCGGTGTCACGAGGATGCAGGCCGATGGATGGTTCGTCGAGGACATAGAGGCTTCCGACCAACGATGAACCCAGTGAGGTGGCCAGGTGAATGCGTTGACTCTCGCCGCCAGACAGGGTCTGACTCAGACGATCCAGAGTCAGATATTCCAGGCCGACCTCGACGAGGTAGCGCAGTCGTCTTCTGATCTCTTTTATGATGCGCCCCGCAATGGCTTCTTCGTGCTCGCTGAGAGTCAGGTTATCAAAAAACGTTTGAGCGTCGACGGTGGTCATCTCGCTCAGCTGACCAATCGTGTGCCCGGCAATCTGAACGTATCCAGATTCCTTGCGCAATCGCGAGCCGCCACACTCCTCGCAGATCGAATAGCCCCTGAACCGAGCGTGAAAGATGCGAAAATGCATCTTGTAGTTGTTCTTTTCCAGGTATCGAAACAGGCCGAATATTCCCGAATAATCGGCTTTCCCTTCCCAGATCAGCTCCTGCGAAGAAGGATCAAGCTGATTGAACGGAATATCAATGTTGATGCGTTCGTCAGCAGCGACTCGGATCAGAGCACGGAAATACTTGCTCCACGATTCACCCCGAAATGGAGCGATGGCTCCCTGTCGAATGGAAAGTTCAGGGTCCGGGATGACCAGGTCGGGATCGATTCCCGCCGTTCGGCCGAATCCCTGGCAGGCCGAACAGGCTCCGACCGGCGAGTTGAACGAAAACAGGTGCGCCGTTGGCTCTTCGAACCGCATGCCATCTCGTTCGAAGAACTGTGAAAAGGCCTGGACCTCCGCTTTTCCGGAGACCACGACAACACATCTTCCACTCCCTTCCATGAACGCCTGTTCTATGGAATCGGCCAGGCGGGATTCGAGAGCTTCGTCGCCCGGTTTTACGATGAGTCGGTCCACGAGCACAAGAAGTCGGGTGCGCGCTGTCTTTACCTTGTCTGGTGAGGTTTCATTCAGGTCGAGGATCGACTCCAGCTCGCCTTTTTCGGCCTGCTTCTTTGTCGGCAACACGAGTAGTCGAAAAAAGCCGCGCTGCTGCAGAACGTGCAGTTCCGTTTTCATGGACGCCTTTCGGTGGGTCGGAAACGGAAAGCAGAGATAGAACCGCGTGCCGTCCGAGAGGCCGGCGAGTATCTTTTGTGCCGAAGAACGGGGAGAGTCTTTCGTGACCTGTTCTCCAGAGATGGGCGATATCGTCTTCCCGATGCGGGCGAACAGCAATCTCAGATGATCATAGATCTCTGTCTGAGTCGCAACGGTGGAGCGGGGATTTCGAGATACCGTCTTCTGCTCGATAGCAATGGCGGGAGCGAGACCGGAGATGAAGTCCACGTCTGGCTTGTCCATGCGCTCGAGAAATTGACGAGCATACGCACTCAGGCTCTCAACGTAGCGCCGCTGTCCTTCCGCATAGATCGTATCGAACGCGAGAGAAGACTTACCAGACCCGGAAGGCCCCGTAAAGACGATCAGCTTGCCCCGTGGCAGGTCGAGATCCACACCCTTGAGATTGTGCTGGCGGGCGCCCCGGATGGTGATGACGCGCTCTTTGCTTTTGGGGGCGTGATTCCCCTTTCCGATAGATTTCTTTTTCGCGGCCAATGGATCTCTGAATTCATCTCTGACTGAGGCGCCGCCGCTGGAAGCTCGGGTGGACGAACGACCCCCAACGACGCAAACCACAGGAACGCATAAGCGACTGAATGGATGCCTTCGAGGGACGATAAAAATCTGGCCGGTGCAAATGGGACTTCCTATGAGAGCAGGCTATCAATCGACTTGAGTGCTGAACGCGCCCCTACTACGCTGCGGGTAACAAACGCCCCGCAGTCAACGTCAGAGAGGGTTGATTTTGCCCGCTCACGAGGCGGAACAGGCGAATCATGCACCGGGTAGGAGGGTGCGCATAAACGCCGCGCCCAACCATCCTGCTCTTCTTCACCCGGATCTTATGACTTTTCTTAATCCGCTCATTCTGTTCGGGCTGGCGGCTGCAGCGATTCCTCTGATTATCCATCTCTTCAATTTTCGAAGACCCAAGCGGGTGAAATTCAGCTCTCTCGCTTTTCTGCACGAGTTGAAAAAAAGCACGATGCAGCGTGTCCGCATAAAACAGTGGCTGCTGCTTGCGCTACGAACACTTGCCATCGCGTGCCTGATTCTGTCCTTCTCGAGGCCCACTCTTCGCGGATCTCTGGTAGGCAAGCTCGGAGGGAGGGGGCGTACGTCGACGGCGCTGGTACTGGACAATTCAACCTCGATGATCCTCCGCGATGGGTCTGGATCCTATGTGGATCAGGCGAAAACCATTGCATCGGGACTGCTGGCGGAATTTCAGTCGGGCGATGAGGTGATGCTCATTCCCAGTCCAAGCCTTCCCTTTACGACGGTTCCCCACCAGAATGCCCAATCGGCTTCTGAAGCCCTGGCCGCCATCCAGTTGGAGGACGGTGATGTGAAGCTGACCGATGCCATTCGGCTCGCCGCTTCGCGGCTCGCCGAACGGGCCAATATCAATCGGGATCTGTTCGTGGTCTCTGATTTTCAAAGCAGCACACTTTCGGACACATCGGCGCTGGATGTCGGAGAAGACATTCGAATCGTCCTTCTTCCGGTTGGAACAGACGGCCGCGGAAACCTGTCCGTTTCTAACGTGCGAGTCGTGAGTCAGATCATTACCGAGGGTCAACCAGTCCAGTTTGAGGCGCAGTTTACCAACTATGGATCCGAAGATGTCAGAGGCCTTGTGGCATCCCTGTTTGTGGAAGGCGAACGCATCGCTCAGGCGACTGTCGACATCCAGGCAACGTCCACGGCCACGGCACGATTCGTTGCATCTCCGCGCCAGCGCGGCTGGCTCGCCGGCCATGTGGAGATCGACGACAATCAGTACTTATTCGACAACAAGCGCCAGTTCACCCTGCACGTGCCGGAAGAGCGGCATGTACTGATCGTCACCGGCCAGGGGGCCCGAGATGAGTACGTCCGCCTGAGCCTGTCAAATGAGCTTACAGGCGGCTCAATGAGATTTTCCGCCGATGAAATTCCAGAAACTGCCCTGGCTGGAACCAGCCTGGGCGGGTACGACGCTGTAATTTTGGCGGGTGTAAGAGATCTGTCTTCCGGCGAACGGGCAGCACTTGCTGAATATGTGAAAGGCGGTGGCGGACTCCTGGTGTTTTCGGGGGATGACCTGGTTCTCGGGGACTACAACGACTTATTGGCGGACCTCGGAGCAGGTACGATCACCGGAATCTCTGAGGGAGGATCGGGGGCCGAGATGGTCGGCACCTTTGACCGCGTCGACACCGATCACCCTCTGTTTGAAGGCATGTTTGAGCCTGACCCAAACGGCAGGACGCCACAGCTCGAACAGCCGGTTATCTTCAAGACGCTGGCCTATCAACCGGGTCGCGGGAGGGAGCAGACCGTCATCTCACTGACGAGCGGCCACCCCTTTCTCCAGGAAATCAGATCAGGCCAGGGATCGGTGCTTCTATACTCGATTGAAGCCGGGGCCGTCTGGAGCGACTTTCCAGTGCGAGGACTCTTTATTCCAATGCTCTACCGGTCGCTCTACTATCTCTCCGCGACGGGCAGCGTTAGTGGCGATGAAATGATCGCGGGATCTTCGATACAACTCCGTCTTGCGGGTATACAGGATGGAGCGTCCATTACCGTGGCCGACGAAACAGGCAGAGATTTTATTCCTGAACAGAGGAGGGTACTCGGCGGAGTCGTCATCAATCTGGCAGGTTCATTTTTTCTTCCCGGTACATTCGAGATTGTTGCTTCCGGAAATACCATTCGGCGCTTCGTGGTGCATCCCTCGCCCACCGAATCCGATCTGGCGTTGGCAGATCCAGCGGGAGTCGCCGAGCATCTGTCCGCGCTGTCAGGTACAGAGGTGTCTGTGATGAATCTTTCCCTCACAGGATCCACTGCCCTGGAGGAACAGTTGACGGCAGCCCGAACGGGTGTCGAACTCTGGAACGTCTTTTTAGGCCTTGCGTTGGTATTTCTCGTCCTTGAAATGATAGTGAGCAAACACTTTCGACCTGAAGCCGTGGCCTGAGCCCAAGCCGGGTAAATTTTGATAAATACTCTTCATACCATCCTCGTGGTTTCGTTCGTGGCCGTCACGGCGGTGCTGCTGTCCATGACGCTGATGCAGCGGCTCCGGATTCGTGGTGTCTGCATGACATGGCGATCTGGAAAGATCGGCAGCCTGCCCATCTGGCCAACTCTGTTTATGGGCATTGTGGCCGTGTTCCTGGTCTATGCACAGAACACGATCGAGAGCGTGAGCTTGTCGGTTTTTCTCGGCTATTTTGCGGGGGGAATGCTCTGGTTTCTTGCTGTAGCTCTGTCGTCGACTGTCATCATCACGGATCACGGATTGATCCCCGAGGCGGGCCGATCCGGTGAAGCCGTCGGGTGGCGACAAATATCCGATTATTTCGAGGTCCAGGAAGAAAAACGCGTTCACTTCACTTTTCTCTATCAGGACCATTTCGGAGAGCGAAACCGACTCGATCTCGTGGTTCCATTTCAGGAAGTGGATCGCTTCAGGAGCATCGTGAGGGCAAAACTGGACAATCAGTTCGAAGAAACCGTCGAACGGGTAATCGCGCGAAGAGCACTCGAGAATTGATCAGAGGTCTACGGCCTATCTCCGACAAAGACCAGCAACAGTACCAAACAAACCAGGATGATCGCGAAAAGGCGATCCTGGTAGGCGTTGTAACCCCGGGTGACATTCGATTGGATGTGGATGATGCCATCCAGGAACTTGCGCTACTGGCCGATACGGCGGGCGCGGAGGTTACCGACGTCATGGTACCTTCCGTGCGAAAAATAAATGTAGCCACGTACGTGGGTAGCGGAAAGATCGCCGAGCTGACCCAGCTCGCCGCGGACAGGAAAACGGATCTCATCATTTTCGATGATGACCTGAGTCCAATTCAGCTTCGGAATATAGAGCGCGAGGTTAGTTGCAAATTGCTGGATCGGTCGGCGCTCATTCTGGATATTTTTGCGAGACATGCGCGGTCAGCTACGGCTAAAACGCAGGTGGAACTGGCTCAGCTCGAATATCAGCGCACGCGACTGACTCGCCAGTGGACCCACCTGAGCCGTCAGAAGGGTGGAATTGGGATGCGTGGCCCGGGCGAGACGCAGATTGAAACAGACCGCCGCATGATCGGTGCTCGGATCTCAAAACTCAAACAACGGCTGATCAAGATCGACAGCCAGCGAAAGACGCAGCGGAAGGGCAGGTCCCAGTATACCAGGGTTTCTTTTGTTGGCTATACCAATGCCGGAAAGTCGACGCTGATGAACGCCCTCGCGCAGACGAATCTTCTAGCCGAAGACCGCCTTTTTGCAACGCTGGATGCCACAACGCGGGTGGTCAACATCGCTCCGAACAAGGAAGTCCTGCTATCCGATACGGTCGGGTTTATTCGGAAACTCCCTCACCGTCTGATCGAGAGCTTCAAGAGTACGCTCGATGAGGTTCGGGAAGCAGACGTTTTGCTGCATGTCATCGATGCGTCGCACCGAGGCTGGCGCGAACAAAAAGAGGTGGTCATCGAAACCCTCAAGGAGCTGGGTGCGCATAAAAATCCAGCGCTGATCGTTTTCAATAAAATTGATGCGATCGAGGACACAGAGGTACTACTTGGTCTGAAGCAAGATTTTCCGGAAGCTGCGTTTGTGTCCGCACTCAGAGGCATTGGACTTGCAGACCTGAAGCAGAGATTGCTCCGCTTCATGGAAGCTGATTTCATCGAAGGGGAACTGCTTTTACCGGTAACCGATCAGAAAGCGCTGGCTCATCTCAGGCGCATCGGCGAAATTCTCTTGGAGGATTATACTTGGGCTCGCACTCCATACGAGGATGAGATTCATGCGGTCGTGCATCTGCGATTTCGCGTGGCACCCCGATTCAAAGCGGACGTCGAACCGTTGATGGCCCGCCACAGCGATTTTCAGGTTGTAGCGGATCATGAAGTGAACCTGAACGACGAATAACTCAACGAATAACCGAACGATGCGGATCACTGATAAATGCCCAACGAACAGGCACATATTGCCGTGATTTGTGGACGATTCGACTCGATTACGGCTGATTTATCGTCAGAATTAGGTGAATTGATGCCCAATCGGGGTATTCATTAGAAACGGCACGCCTATTGCACCGTCTAATGGACGAATGAAACCTCCAAAATTGGCAGTCTCTGACGCTGCCAATAAGACAGCATGACAGTAGAAACCCTCATTAGCCAGACGACACCGCCGCTCCAGCCGAGCGACACCGTAGAATATGGTCTCGGCCTCCTGATGGAGCTCCGTGTGAGACACCTGCCGGTTGTGGGTGCGGGAAAGAAACTGATGGGAATTCTGTCTGAGGAGCAGCTTCTCGATGCAGCCAATCCGGGCGTAAAGATTGCAGAATTACTGGGCCCTGAAGCAGTCAGTATCTCCGAGAAGACCCACGTTTTTGACGTGACCAAGGTGATCATGGATCACAATCTCACGACCATTCCAGTGGTTTCCGAAGCCGGAAAGTACGTGGGACTGGTACGCCGACACGATCTGTTCGAACGGTTTGCACGAATGCTGGCCACTCAGGAGTCCGGCGCGATTGTGGCGCTCGAAGTAAATGGACGCGACGTTCAGCTCAGCCAGATCATCTATTTGATCGAGCAAAATGATGTGCGCGTACTTTCACTCTCAACAGAGAGCAGGGAAGGTGAGGACCCGACCGTGGGCATCACGATCAAGCTGAATGTGAAAGAGGCATCCCGAATTCGTCATCTCCTGGAGCACAACGGATATCACGTGGTCGCTGCGTTTGGCGAAGAAGAAGATTCGGAAGATCTTCTCGACCGTGTCCAGGAATTTCTGCGTTATCTGGAAGTCTAGCGCGGGTCATTTCAGCCCGAACCCGACCTCGTCCCGAGCGTACCATATAGGATTGCGCGAAATGCGGATGGAACTCTCAGAAATCATCGTTTTGAGCCCTCGGTTTTAGTATTTTTGGCTCGGCCAAACCCATTCTCATTCCAACTGGAAAAGCACGTTGTATGGCAGAAAATGACGCCCAGAATAAATACGGCGCATCCAATATTCAGGTTCTCGAAGGCCTGGAAGCCGTCCGAAAGCGGCCGGCGATGTATATCGGTGATGTCGGACCTCGAGGACTTCACCACCTTGTAAATGAAGTCGTAGACAACTCAGTCGACGAAGCCCTGGCTGGCCACTGTGACGCCATCGATGTAATCATCCACGAAGACGGCTCAATCTCTATAAAGGACAATGGGCGAGGGATTCCCGTCGATCTACACCCGGTCGAGAAACGTTCGGCACTCGAAGTCGTGATGACGACACTGCACGCTGGAGGTAAGTTCGACAAGGACACATACAAGGTATCGGGTGGACTGCATGGCGTTGGCGTTTCCTGCGTGAATGCGCTCTCAGAAAAGTTGGAGGCGAGCGTCTGGCGTGACGGAGCTCTCTGGAAACAGACGTTCGAATACGGAGACCCTGTGGGTGCGGTGGCCAAGGTTCGGGAGATGAAGGACGGTGAGTCCACGGGAACACTCGTTCGATTCTGGCCTGACGGCGGGATCTTTCAGACCACAGAGTTTCGATTTGACACGCTCGCGGACCGCCTGCGGGAGATGGCGTATCTGAACCGACACGTGTACATCTCCATCGAAGACCTCAGAGATGCCGAAGGACTGAGGGACGAGTATCATTTCGAGGGGGGCATTGTTGAATTCGTTGAGTATCTCGATGAAGCGCGTACGCCCATCCACGACCAAACGATCTACATCGCAGACGAAGATGCAGAGGTGCCCGTGGAACTGGCTATGCGGTACAACACCGGATATACTGAGAACGTCCTTTCCTTCGTGAACAACATCAACACGCATGAAGGGGGAACGCACGTCTCGGGATTTCGCCGTGCCCTCACACGTACGTTGAAAAATCACGCAGACAAGAACAATCTGCTGAAAAACGTAAAAGTTGACCTTTCCGGGGATGATTTTCGCGAGGGCATTACTGTAATTCTTTCGATAAAAGTTGCTGAGCCGCAGTTCGAGGGTCAGACAAAGACCAAGCTCGGAAATTCGGAGGTTCAGGGAGCGGTCGAATCGCTGGTTTCCCTGAAGCTCGGTGAATGGCTCGAAGACCATCCGAAGGAAACCAAACGGATCGTCGATAAGGTCATTCTCGCTGCAGAAGCGCGCGCCGCAGCACGCAAGGCGCGCGAACTGGTTCAACGCAAGAATGCGTTTTCGAGCGGAGGTCTGCCCGGAAAGCTTGCCGACTGCTCGAGTAAGAACGCAGAAGAATGTGAAATCTATCTGGTGGAGGGAGACTCGGCCGGGGGAAGCGCCAAACAGGCTCGAGACCGTCACTTTCAGGCCATCTTACCGCTGAGGGGAAAGATTCTGAACGTAGAAAAGGCACGGCTCGACAGAATTTTGGCCAATGAAGAGATTAAAAACATCGTAACTGCCCTCGGAACGGGTCTGGGAGCAGGAGAGGATGATTTCGATCCTGAAAAGCTTCGGTACCACAAAATTATTGTGATGACGGATGCGGATGTTGATGGCGCACATATCCGCACTCTTCTGCTAACGTTTCTGTATCGCCATATGCACGCTCTGGTCGAGGCAGGGTACATATACATAGCCCAGCCCCCGTTGTACAAGGCTAAGAAGGGTAAACAGGAAGAATATTGCTGGACTGACAACCAATTGAAGGAGGTCATCAAACGCATTGGTGGGGACTCGCCAGGAAAAGTGACCGTTCAGCGTTACAAAGGCCTCGGAGAAATGAATCCTGACCAACTCTGGGATACGACCATGAATCCCGAAATGCGTTTGCTGCAACAGATTACGGTTGACGATGCCGCTGCCGCCGATAGAATTTTCAGTACGTTGATGGGTGATGCCGTCGAACCTCGGCGCAAGTTCATCGAAAGAAACGCCAAATACGCGACGATTGACGTGTAATCCGTCAAACCTGCCGAATACATCATGACTGATCGCTCGGTTACTGATCTTACAATCATCGTACCGGTTCTGGACGAAGAGGCGTCGATCCCTGAGCTGGTGGATCGCATTCGAAGTGTCTGTGATGGTGCCGGATTCTCTTTCAATGTCTGGTTGATCGACGACGGATCCACGGACGACAGCTGGGACGTCATCGAAGCGATGCACGAACTGGATCCTCGTTTTGGGGGCCTGAAACTGCGTCGTAACTACGGAAAATCTGCGGCGATGGCGTTGGCGTTCGAGCGCGCAGATGGCAGATATGTGGTGACCATGGATGGAGATCTTCAGGACGACCCAGCCGAGATTCCTGGTCTTGTCGCCCTGCTGGAAACTGGATATGATCTGGTCAGTGGATGGAAAAAGAAGCGCCAGGATCCATTTTCGAAGCGCATTCCAAGCAGGTTTTTCAATTTTGTCACCCGCCAGACAACTGGCATTTCACTCCATGACTTCAACTGCGGTCTGAAAGCGTACAGATTGGAAGTCGTCAAGAGTGTGAGGCTGCATGGAGAGCTCCACAGGTATATTCCCCTTTTGGCCGCGTGGGAAGGGTACACGAGGATTACTGAAAAGGTGGTCCAACACCACCCGCGCAAGTACGGCAAGACGAAATTCGGAGTCGAAAGATATATCCGAGGCTTTCTGGATTTATTGAGCGTCTTCTTTATGACCCGTTTTGCCAGCCGTCCGATGCATTTCTTCGGGATGTTTGGGACGCTGGCCTTCATGGGTGGCTCTGGCATCAGTCTCTGGATTTCGATTGATAAGCTGGTTTACGGAAATCCCATCGGAGACCGGCCGTTGCTTCTTTTGGGAGTTATGATGATTCTTGTTGGTATTCAGATGTTCACAACGGGACTCATCGGACAGATGATCATCCTGCCCCGGATGGAACGCTTAGATGGGGTTCATGTAACGAAGGAATTCGGACCCACAAATCGCGAAATTGGATAATTCGATGCCAAAGGCGAATTCGCTCGGCGTTGTTGGCCCGTACCCCCCTTACCGGGGCGGTATCGCTCAATTCACAGAACAGTTTCATATCCATTCGGCGGCTTCTGAGACTGAAGTGACCGGAGTGTCCTTTTCGCGTCAGTATCCCGGCATTTTTTTCCCGGGAAAGAGCCAGGAAACAACGCCGAGCAGAGAACAGATTCCGGCTGAACGTCTCATCGATTCCGTCAATCCCCTCTCCTGGATCAGTGCAGCAAATCACCTGATCGCGTCAAACGTGGAGGAGGTGGTTTTTATGCACTGGATGCCCTTTTTTGCTCCGTGTTACGGCCAAATAGCGACGCGTCTGCGAAAAGCCGGTATTCGTGTTACGGCCATTGTGCACAACGCGAAACCCCATGAAAGACAGCCTTTTGGAGAGTGGTTGAACCGCTACTTTCTGGGTAACTGTGACCGGCTCATCGCGCTTTCCGAAACAGTCAGAAGGGATATCGATGCCATGGGGGTCGGCGTATCGGTTACCGTTTCTCCTCATCCGACGTATTCCCAATTTGGAGAAGCCATAAGTAAAACCGAAGCGCGGCGCCAGCTGAGATTGAAGGAGGAGGGTGAGGTGATATTGTTTTTCGGTCTCATTCGTCATTACAAGGGGCTGGATATCCTGCTCAAAGCCTTCGGACAGGCCGCGATTCCAGGAAGACAACTGGTAATCGCTGGAGAGTGGTACGAGGATTTGGAGGTCTGCAACGAGATCATCGAGAAGTACTCGATCGCTCATCTGATTACGCGCACCGATGCGTATGTACCGGATGAAGAGGTCCATCTCTACTTTTCGGCCGCCGATGTCGCCGTACAACCTTACAGAACGGCCACCCAGAGCGGCGTCGTTCAGACCGCCTTTCAGTTCGGATGTCCCGTCATTGTAACGGGCGTCGGAGGTCTTCCGGAGATGGTTCGGCACGATGAAGACGCTCTGGTTCTTGCTCCTGAAGATCCGGCCATTCTGGCACGAGCCATCGAGCGCTTCTACTCACCGGGCACGCCCGAGCGCCTCGCTGCCGGAGCCCGTCAGGCCCGGGAACGCTTCACCTGGGATACGTTCATCAAGCACTACTCTTCGGAAACCACTTGAAGGGTACACTTCACCCTCTATCCAGAGGCACCAGCAAGACCGACTGCGCAAATGGAATATGATCCAGTAAAAGATCGGTTTGGCGATCTGGTTGCGCATCGATACTGGCCAACCAGGGCCTTCTTCGCACTTCTGCACCTGTTTTTTCTTCGGGCCTGGTACGTGAGGCGAGCCCTCAAGCAGGTACTCGCACCCATGAGGGGTGCTGTAAAGATGCTCGATGCAGGTACTGGATTTGGTCAGTTCTCCTACTGGGTCCTCAAGCAGTATCCGAATCTGCACCTGGATGCTGTCGATATCAAAGATGACTACCTGTTGCGAGCTCGTACGTTTTTCGATCAGGCGGGACTCGGAGCCCGCGCATCGTTCAGCATCGATGATCTTACCGACCTGCAGACTTCAGGCCCCTACGACCTGATATTGTCCGTCGATGTCATGGAGCACATCCTGGAAGACGTAACGGTATTTGAACATTTCTACAGGGTGCTCCGACCGGGGGGATCGCTGATTATCAATACACCATCGGATCAGGGAGGATCGGACACGCACGAAGGCCAAGAGAAGGGCTTTATCGGTGAGCACGTTCGCGACGGGTACGGAGTTGAAGAGATCCGAGAAAAATTGGATCGTGTAGGACTTCAGGTCGACACGGTCGACTATGCCTACGGCAGGTATGGCAGTCTTGCCTGGCGAATCTCGATCAAATGGCCCATGTTGATGATGAATGCATCGTTTCTGGCAGTCCTGATCCTGCCCTTTTATTACCTTTTCGTCCTGCCCGTGGCGATTATTCTGAATGCGTTGGATGTCTCCTCAAAAAATGAGACCGGAACGGGGCTGATCGTAGTAGCACATCGTCCCTGATGTTCGTATTTTTGCTGGGCACCCCCGTGAAAAACCACCTCAGTACAATCTGGAGTATCGGTGTGCCCGATTTCTTCTCCACCAACACCCGGGACCAGTGCAAACCAAGTACGTATTTGTTACCGGCGGTGTGACCTCATCGCTAGGGAAGGGAATTGTTTGTGCGTCGCTCGGCCGCCTTCTTGAGAATCGCGGTCTTCGAGTGACTATTCAGAAATTCGATCCGTATCTCAACGTCGATCCCGGGACGATGAACCCGTATGAGCACGGCGAAGTCTACGTCACCGATGATGGCGCGGAGACCGATCTGGACCTGGGCCACTACGAAAGGTTTCTGGGAATCAGCACCAGTCAGGCTAACAATGTGACGACGGGTCGTGTATACCTGGAGGTCATCAAAAAAGAACGCGCAGGCGACTATCTGGGAAAAACCGTTCAGGTCGTACCTCATATCATCGATGAGATCAAGCACTGGATGCTGAAGCTCGGTGAGACCGGCGATTATGATGTCGTGATCACGGAAATTGGCGGGACGGTTGGGGATATCGAGGGTCAACCCTATCTGGAGGCCATCCGACAGCTGCGTTACGAACATGGATCGCGCAACACGCTCAACATCCACCTGACCCTCGTGCCCTATCTCGATGCTGCGGGCGAAATCAAGACGAAACCAACTCAACACTCGGTCAAGACCCTGCTGTCATTCGGGTTGCAGCCCGATATCCTCGTCTGCCGCACCGATCGACCTCTCACAGAAGATGTCCGAAAAAAACTGGCTCTTTTCTGCAATGTGGCTCGACGCGCGGTGATCGCGTCCCAGGATGCCGAATCGATCTATGACGTTCCACTACTCATGAAGGAGCAGGGACTCGATACCATTGCCGTCGAGCAACTGCACATGATGGAAGATTTCGAAGGTAAAATTCTCGATGCTCCGGACATGGACGCATGGGTCCGATTCCTCCGCAGACTGAAAGAATCCCACGGATCCGTCAGAATCGCTCTGGTAGGGAAATATGTTGAACATCAGGATGCCTACAAGTCTATTTGTGAGAGCTTCGTCCTGGCCGGGGCTGCAAATGGCATCCAGGTTGAACTCGAGCAGATTCTTTCTGACGATCTGACGGCGGAGAATGTAGAAAAACGGCTCGCCGGCATTTCGGGGCTGTTGGTTGCGCCCGGATTCGGGGAACGGGGGATTGAAGGAAAGGTCGCTGCCATCCGCTACGTACGCGAAAAAAATATTCCGTTCTTCGGAATCTGTCTGGGTATGCAGTGCGCAGTTATTGAGTATGCTCGAAACGTCTGTGGTTGGGATTCAGCCAATTCGACCGAGTTCGACAAGGAAACCAAGTTTCCGGTCATCGATCTGATGGAAGAACAGAAGGCCATCTCCAAGAAAGGGGGGACCATGCGTCTGGGCGCGTACACGTGCAGCCTGACTCCCGAATCAAAGGTCGGCGAGATCTATTCTCGAGAGCAGGTCAAGGAGCGTCATCGCCACCGGTACGAGCTCAATAACGTACTTCGTTACAAGTTGGCCGAAGGCGGGATGCATTTTACGGGCGTCAATCCCAAGCGAGACCTTGTTGAAATCGTTGAATTGCCTGATCTCAGGTGGTTTGTAGGGGTGCAATTCCATCCCGAATACAAGAGTACCGTTGGAAATCCCCATCCGCTGTTCAATTCTTTCGTACGGGCATGCGTCGACCACGCAACCGAGACCGATACCATGAAGACGGAGAGGTTGCCGATCCGCGAGAAAAAACGACAGCTGGCCTCCGCAAAAATGTAGTCATGTTGTCGATCACGGATGAAATACGCCGCGAGTCGTCGCCACCTTTCCCCCTCAACCCTTCGAAGTGCCGTTCTTGCGCTTCATGAGAGGGTTTTATCGTCCTGCTACTGCCAAAACAGCCGAATATCTCTCCACATTACTCCCTCAGGTTGTTTTAGACCGAATAGCCACCCCTAAGTCAAGAATACGAACACTTTAATGTCCGTTTTTGCTTGACATCTCGGCCAAAAAACGTACATTACTGATTGAGTGGGGAAAAGTGGGGAGTTTTCTCACCACCAAACCCCCACGACACCTTCAGGAAGCGGTACAGCAACCCGTAGTGCACGTTTTAACCCACATTCATGGCAGGTTTCAAGGGACAGGCAGAGTACTCCGTCGATGTGAAAGGACGGATCGCCATTCCGGCCAAGATGCGAGCAGCATTGAGTCCGGATGCCCAGGGGACGTTTACCCTGACGAAAGGGTTTGAAAAATGCATCTACGCCTATCCGCAAGATAACTGGAAACTAAAAGAGGCTGAGTACTCAGCCCTGAACATCAACAACAGAAATGCGAGGCACCTGGTGCGCATGATTCTCATGTGGGCTGAAGAGGTATCGCTCGACGGCCAGGGTCGAATATCTCTTCCCAAACCGCTTTCTGAATATGCTGGTATCGGGGAAAAAGCACTCATCATTGGCGCAATGGATCGCATCGAATTGTGGGATCCAGCTGCGTTCGAAGATTATTTGACGGAACAATCGATTGATCAGGAAACGCTGGCTGAACAGGTGATGGGATCCTGATTCAATTGAGTATCCAAATGGAATTGTGAATGCGCGTGATAATTCAGGGCATGTATTGAGATACGCATCCCAGTATCACGCGCCTGTTCTTTGTAATGCTGTTATTCAGGGACTCGTTTCGAGGACCGATGGAATCTACGTCGACGGCACGTTGGGCGGCGGTGGTCACACCGCCGCCCTCCTCGACACCCTCGATGAGGGTGGTCGGGTCGTAGCAATTGATCGTGATGACGATGCCATTCGAGAAACCTCCAAGCGCCTGTCTCCCGACCTCGCATCGGGTCGTTTGACCTTGCTGAAAGGCAATTTTGCCGATGTCGAACAGCTTCTCGCCGAAGCCGGTATCGGCAAGGTGACCGGCTTCTTACTGGATCTGGGGGTTTCGTCCCATCAGATTGATGAAGCTGAAAGAGGATTCAGTCATCGAAAAAATGGGCCGCTTGACATGCGAATGGATCGTTCACAGGGTGTGGATGCGAATGAGCTCGTCAATCAACTGGGTGTAGAGGAGTTGGCCCGGTTGCTACGTCGCTTCGGTGAACAACCGCGATCCGGGCGTATTGCAAGGGCCATCATCCGGGCTCGGCCCATCTCAGGAACAGAAGATCTTGCGGGGCTCATTCGCGATCTGGCACCCCGGGGGCAGGAGGCGAAGACGCTTTCTCGAGTCTTTCAGGCCTTGCGAATTGCGGTTAATGAGGAATTGGACGCCCTCGATCGCGTGTTGCTCGGTTCGGAAGGCATCATGGAAGTCGGAGCTCGGCTGGCAGTGATCAGCTATCACTCGCTCGAAGACCGGAGAGTGAAGCGGTTCATGCGGAGTGGCAATCTTGACGGGGACGTTCAGCGGGACGTCTTCGGAAATCAGCTCACTCCGTGGCGCATGATCACTCGAAAGCCAATCATGGCGGATGAAGTAGAGATCCGAGACAATCCTCGAAGCCGGAGTGCGCGCCTGCGAATCGTTGAGCGCCTGAATGACAGTGAAAGCTCACGTTAAGACATAGAAGACAGATGGCAACATCAAAATCACGACCATCAAGGTCATCGGCGAAAGGTCGGGCTGCGAAGCCTGTTCGATTTGTCAAGAAGAAGACCGCCTCAATACGTAAAGAAGGGAGGGCTTCCAGGACGACCGCTGCCCGGACCGCTACCCAGAAAAAGGCTCCGACGAGAAAATCAGTTGAGTCGAAAATAAAATCAAGACTCCATGGCCCGGCCGAATCGCCACAGTGGCAGGATCTCGCAAAGATCAACGACCGCAAACGGGGACCACATCCCGAGGTCGATTCCTACCTGGGTGCACTTTCCACCACACGATTTGCCGCGATAGTTCTTGCCGTTGCGACGCTGTTCACGCTCTACGTCGGGCACGTGTTTTCCACGCAAAAATTGTCTTCAGAAGTTGTGAGGCTTCAAAACGAAAACCTGGCGCTTCAGATGAGCTTCGACAAACTTGAGGGGGAGTTCAATTATCAGGTAGGCCCGAAAGCAATATTCACGGAAGCTGAAAAGCTGGGGCTTCGTGAGCGCCTGCCCGAAGGAAATCCAATCACACTGGACTGAATTAAACCGCTACCGATCACTGGATGGAACTGAAAGACGAGATAATGGCTCGGATGTACGTGGTAATCACGCTGATCAGCCTGTTGCCGATTCTGGTCGCAATGCAGGTTTTGAGGGTAACTACGCTCGATGGTCCCGACCTCAGGACGACTGCAGAGGCGCAGTCTACAGAATTCAGGGACATTCCAGCAATTCGGGGCAAAATATTCGATGCTCAGGATCGGCCTCTTGTAGTCAATATCAAGCGGTTGGATATAGACTTGGATCCGAGCATAGACGGATTTTCCCGACAAGCGGTAGCGTTCTACAGAAAGCTCTCGACGATGATCAACGCATCGGCTGGGGTATTACAATCGCGGGTTGACGGGCGATCCAGTCCTAGCTTCGTCACGCTCGCCCAGGATGTTCACTTGAGCTCGGATGAGCTGAACTGGCTGGGTACGGTTCCGGGTGCCATTGCGCGGCACTCGACGAGCAGGCGCTACAATCATGGCGAGGCGGCAGCACATGTTCTGGGAGTAGCGGGAATCGATGCGGGTCAATCGGGTCTGGAACTCCAGTTCGACGCAGAGATGCGTGGGGTAAATGGACGACGCGCCGTGCATCTCGACCGCAAGAATGTACCGAGATTCATCCCTGGAAGTGAAGAAATCCTTCCCGCACACGGGGAGTCGCTGTATCTGACGCTCGATCTGATCATGCAGTCGATTCTGGAGGAAGAGTTCAGAAAGGGGACGATTGTTGCGGGAGCAGGGTGGGCTTCGGCGGTGGCGCTCGATCCAAACACCGGTGCGATTCTGGCGATGGCCAACTATCCCACGTTCGATCCAAATAATCCAGGTCGATACAATCACGATGAGAAACGTAATCGCGCGATCACAGACAAGATTGAGCCGGGTTCCGTCATCAAGATCGTTCCCGCCGTGGCTGCGCTGGAATCCAGGGTAGTTGCGCTCTCCGATACCATCGATACTGGAGAGGGTGAGTTGGTTCAGGGCAGGTACATATTGAGAGATACTCACCCGAACGGTCGTATTCCGTTCTGGCAGGTCATCCAGAAATCCAGCAATATTGGCACCGCTCTCGTTGCGGACCTAATGGACAACGGTGTGCTGTATAGCTACGCTCGGCAATTCGGGTTCAATCAGAAAACCGGAATTGAATTGCCCGGAGAGGTAGCAACTACGGTCAAAAAGCTAGAGAACTGGACCGGCAGTACACGTAGCGCGATGAGCAGGGGGTATGCCATCGAGGCTTCGACGTTGCAAATTGCCCTCTCCTACGCCGCTCTGGCCAATGGAGGCGTTCTCATGAAGCCGTATCTGGTCAGAGAACGAAGGGATTCTTATGGCAACGTGACCTGGAGGGCCCACCCAGATTCCATTCGGCGCGTATTCAAGCGTGACACGGCCAGAAAATTGGCGCCCGTGTTCGAAACGGTCGTATCCGAGGAAGGGACGGCGCCGATGGCAATGGTCGACGGACTTCGAATAGCCGGCAAGACGGGTACTGCTCAAAAATCACGTCTCGATGGGAGAGGCTATATGCAGGGCAAGTACCGCGCAACGTTTGTCGGATATTATCCTGTTGAGGATCCGCAGATTGTCCTCGCGATTGTGATGGATGAGCCGACGAAGAGTTCTTACGGAGGCGTAGTTGCAGCACCTGTGTTTCAGGCCGTGGCCAAACGCTGGATGGCCAGAATGCCAGAGTTGGCTAGATACGTGCACGCCGAGGGACAACAAGAAATTGAAGAGTCCATGGCCGTCGTTCCTGATGTCGCCGATCTCCCGGTTCCTATCGCAGGTCGACTGCTCACTGCACTGGGACTGAATACGCCGGTGACGGGCTTGAACTACAGAGCATCTGTGATCACCCAGAATCTGGCGGCGGGAAGGGAAGCCCTCTCAGGCGTTCCGGTGGAACTGACGGTCAGCGTGGACTCCACGGGCGTGATGCCCGATGTGATCGGGCTTGCGGGGCGTGACGCAAGATCGTGGCTCGCGGCCCTGAACATTGAGGTGAAATTCGAGGGGCACGGAACGGTACGCTCGCAATCAGTTGCCGCGGGCGGAGAAATCCCACCAGAGGTGACACTGAGACTGAACTGACCACCAACATGAATCTCGAAAGAGACCGAAAACAAATAGATGCATTTCGAAACGTGCATAGAGCGGCTTCGACAAAGCGACCTGCTGGTCGAAGCGTCGAGGAGTGCACAATCTTCTTTCGACCACCTGATTATCGACCGCTTGGTTATCGATAGCCGGGATGTCGGGCCATCGGATTGTTTCGTCGCCCTCAAAGGCACGAACGTCGATGGCCACCTGTTCATTGACAAAGCTGTTTTAAACGGAGCTATCGCCATCGTGTGCGAGTCGGGGCCGGCCGTGGCCGGCCCCGACATCGCACGCGTGAAGGACTCCAGGCGCGCACTCGCAGAATTGGCTTCTCTGATGGAGTCTGATCCCGCATCGAAACTGAAGATATTCGCGGTTACGGGCACCAATGGAAAGACCACCGTAGCCACGTTGGTGGCTCACGTTCTCGAAGCGAACAACCATAAATCCGGATTTATCGGCACAACCGGTTATCGGGATGGCACCCATTTTTTCGAGGCTGTCCGCACCACACCGTCCACAGTTCGTGTCTATGAACTGCTCGGACAGATGCTGGCCAGTGGATGCTCACACTGCTCGATGGAGCTGTCGTCACACGCCATCGATCAGGACAGAATTCGGATGCGAGACGTGGACGTGGCCCTCTTCACCAACCTTACTCGTGACCACCTGGACTATCACGGTACTTTTGAATTGTATTTTGCGGCGAAAAAGAAGCTCTTCGATGAGTTACCCGACGGTGCGGTTGCCGTGGTAAATGTAGACGATCCTCGCGGCAGGGAGATAGCCGCCGACACCAATGCATCGGTCATCACGTTTGGATCGCATGACCATTCAGATGTGAGTTTTTCGATCAAGGGCAACGATTTATCCGGCCTGGATCTGACCATCGACGGTCACCGGCGGCGTTTCCGACTCGCCGGAACGTACAACGCATCCAATCTGGCGGGGTCGTATGCGGCGAGTCGCGCACTCGGACTTTCTGCGACAGAGTGCATCGATGCACTTTCTTCCAGTCCACCGGTCGAAGGTCGATTCGAACGTATGCAGTTCGAAGGAGGCACGACGGTCATCGTGGACTATGCGCATACTCCCGACGCGCTCAAAAACGTACTGGAAGCGACGCTTCAGAGTCTGCAAGCCGGTTCGAGTTTGTGGTGCATTTTTGGTTGCGGGGGTGATCGCGATCCTGGCAAAAGGGCGCAAATGGGCGCGATTGCAGAACGGTTGGCGCATCGAGTGATCGTGACCAGTGACAATCCGAGGACGGAGGATCCAAAACTGATTCTGGACGACATCAGGCAAGGCCTGCTCAAGCCGGAAGACGCATTCTGGGAAATTGACCGTCGTGAAGCAATCGGCAAAGCTGCTGCACATATGACCCCGGGCGATACGTTGGTGTTGGCCGGAAAAGGCCACGAGACGTACCAGGTAATAGGTGATGACAACATTCATTTTGACGACCGGGAAGAGGCCAGATTGGCCTTCGGAACCCAATCGACCCTTCGGTACCCAACTGAAATTGAGTAAACGAACTACATAGGCACGCGACGCCCGCGGCCGTGCAACCACACCCTCAATCCATGCTTTACTATCTCATCATATATCTGGAGGAAGTCTTCCAGCCGCCAGGGTTCCAGATAGTTCAGTTCAGTACCGTGCGGGCATCGCTGGCGGCCATCACGGCGCTGGTGATATCGCTCTACGCCGGCCGTTACATCATCAGATGGCTCAGCAGAAAGCAACTCGGGGAGCAGGTTCGCGAGGGAATTCATGCGGGGGCGGTGGATCATACCCACAAGCAGGGCACCCCGAGCATGGGTGGGCTCATCATTCTAGTCTCGGTCCTCGGCGCGACACTGCTCTGGGGCGCGATCGCAGAGGTGTACGTGTGGTTGATTATGCTGGCAACCGCATGGATGGGGGCATTCGGATTTGCCGACGATTACATCAAGATCGTAAAACGTAACAAGTCAGGTCTTCCAGCTAGGATCAAGATAATTGGACAAATCACGCTCGGGTTGTTGGTTGGATCCGTACTGTACTTCCACCCTCAATTCGCCGAGACGAATACGCTTACCTATCTACCCTTCGTAGCAGGCGAAACGCTCGACTACGATATTTTTCGGCATTTTGTGACCGACGTCGACCTGGGTTGGCTGATATACCTTCCGGTCGTCATTTTTATCCTGACGGCGCTTTCGAATGCCGTCAATCTGACAGACGGATTGGATGGACTCGCCGCTGGGGTGACCGGCATCGTGGCCGTTGGTTTGACCGCCCTCACGTTCATTGCCGGAAACGAGGTTTTCTCGGAGTTTTTAACTGAAATGCAGCTTCCGGGGGCGGGGGAGTTGACCATTTTTGCGGCTGCACTCGCCGCTTCCTGTTTCGGTTTTCTATGGTACAATGGCTACCCGGCTACCGTGTTCATGGGTGATACGGGATCACTTGCACTGGGAGCCGCCATCGGGACGATGACCCTGATGATCAAGAAGGAATTACTGCTGCCCCTTCTGTGTGCAGTGTTCTTCTTCGAAACCGCTTCGGTAATCATCCAGACGACCTGGTTCAAATACACCAGGAAGAAAACCGGGACGGGGAAGCGCGTATTCCGCATGGCGCCCATTCATCATCATTATGAAGCCGGCGGGACCCACGAAGCCAAGATTGTCCTCCGATTCTGGCTGATTACAGCCGTGACCGTCATTGCCACCTTACTCGTGCTGCGGATTCGATGAATACCCGAGGTGCACCATATGTCAGCGGGAAGCGAGTCGCGGTTCTTGGAGCCGCGCGGAGCGGTCGGGCAGTAGCATCACTCCTGAAACGACACGGAGCGGATGTGTTCGTCTCGGACGCGGGAAGCATTACTGAAAGTGCACAGGACTCATTCAACATGGAGGGAATCACCTACGAGGCGTCGGGTCACACAGAATTAGCCTGGCAAGCAGATTTCGTTGTAGCCAGTCCTGGTGTCCCTGACGAAGCGGAACCCATGCGGGAAGCACTATTGAGAGGGACACCCCTCTATTCGGAGATTGAAGTGGCCAGCTGGTTCTGCGATGCACATATCATTGCGATCACGGGCTCAAACGGGAAGACGACAACGACTGAACTGCTCGGCCATCTGTTCAGAAAAGCGGGCCGAAACACATTTGTCTGTGGGAATGTGGGTCGCCCCTTCTCTGACGATACGGACCGGACCGGGCCCGATGACCTGGTCGTGCTCGAGGTGTCGAGCTTTCAGCTCGACCACATAGACTCCTTTCGGCCTGACGTGTCGATTCTTCTGAATATCACCCCGGATCATCTGGACAGATACAACGAAGACATCGAGCGCTACGCGGCCAGCAAACTTCGTATCTGCGAGAATCAGACTGGCGTTGACACATTCATTTTCAACCAGGATGACGAGCGTATCGCTCGATTCATCCACAAACGAGTCCGGGGACCCATTGCCCTCGGGATATCAATAACGGAGGAGATCCGTGCAGCAGGTTTTTTAAGAAACAGTGACCTGATGCTACGAATCAACGATCAAGAGGAAAACCTAATGCCGACAGAAAAACTGGCCTTGAGGGGCCGTCACAACGTGTACAACTCGCTGGCGGCAGCCGTTGCAGCACGTGTGGTGGAGGTCAGAAGCGACGTTGTCAGAGAGAGCCTTCGATCTTTCGAAGGGGTCCCTCACCGTCTTGAGACCGTACGCGACATTGACGGTGTTCGCTATATCAACGACTCCAAGGCGACGAACGTGAACGCGCTTTGGTATGCGCTGGAAAGCTTCACTGAACCCGTGGTGCTGATTGCCGGGGGCCGGGACAAGGGCAACGACTACTCGGGCCTGAAATCACTCGTTCAGACACGCGTTCGGGCGCTGATAACCATTGGCGAAGCGGCCGAGGCGATTCAGGCAGAGCTTGGCGAGTTCACGGCAGACGGAGTGACCACCGAGTCACTCGATGAAGCCGTAAAGCTCGCTCATTTGCTGGCTCGTCCGGGAGATGTAGTTCTCTTGAGTCCTGCGTGCGCCTCCTTCGACATGTTTGATTCCTACGAACATCGTGGAGATCAATTCAAGCAAATTGTTTCCAACCTCTAACCGAAGTCGCCGAGACGGACGATGCAGATTTTAACATTGCGTAGCAAGGGCTTTGAATCCGTGGACAAGTTTGTCCTCTGGGCTTTTATGCTCCTGAGCGCGATCGGTGTTGTCGCGGTTTACAGCGCGATTTCGTATCTCGCCGCGACGAAAGGAGACGGCGATACAGAAGCACTCCTGTTCAAGCATTTGTTCCGAGTTGGGTTGGCACTGCTCGCAATGGGCGTTTTCTCGATGATCGACTACCGCGTGCTTGCGAAGTGGAGTCGCATCATGCTCATCATTTCCATCGTTATGCTGATTGCTGTGCAGGTGGTCGGGATCGTGTCCGGAGGTGCGGCCAGATGGCTGAACCTGGCAGGAGTAATTTTTCAGCCTTCGGACATGGCGAAGGTCTCTCTGGTGTTGTATGTATCGACGCTACTGGCCCAGAAACAGGTCTACATAAAATCGTTCTCCAGATCGTTCACGCCGATTTTCGTATGGATACTCCTCACAATTGGTGTTATCGGAATCTCTGACCTGTCGACCGCCGCCGTCGTGCTTGTCTGCGTTCTGGTAATGTGCTTCATCGCGAGAGTCAGCGTACTGCATATATCGATGGTGGGCGTGCTCGGATTGGTTCTCGCGTACGTGATGCTTCTGGGTTCTCCCGAAAGAGCGGCTCGCATAGAATCGTTCGTGGGCATGAAGCTCTTCCCCAACACGGTCGCCGAAAAGGTGCTATCCGTGAGAGACGAAGGATACCAATCGCACCAGGCGAAAATCGCGATTGCCCTTGGTGGGTTAACGGGAGTAGGCCCAGGGAAAAGCACCCAGAAGCACTTTCTACCGGCGCCGTACAACGATTTCATCTATGCAATCATTGCCGAGGAATACGGGATCATCGGGGCGTTTGTCCTGCTGGGCCTCTTCCTTCTGATCCTGTTCAGGGGGCTCCTCAGAATTGCGAGGCACGCTCCTGATCCGCTTGGTCTTTTTCTGGCAGTGGGAATCGTGGTGATGTTTTCGCTCTACGGATTTATTCACGCCGGAGTCTCTACCAACTTGTTGCCGGTGACCGGGCTGGCTCTTCCGTTCGTGTCGTACGGGGGTACTTCCCTCCTGGCGAACGGAATCATGGCAGGGATCCTGCTCAACATCTCCAGACAGATTGCTTAGCAGCGCACTCATATCGAATGGGTTTTCTCCCCGGATCCTGATCGCGGGTGGCGGCACGGGCGGTCACGTGTATCCCGCCGTGGCCATCGCGGATGCCATCGGAGGACTCAATCGACAGGCCGTCGTCGAGTTTGCCGGGTCACGCACAGGGATCGAGTGGCGCTTGGTGCCGGAATCGGGCTATTCCATTCATCACATTTCGGTCCAGGGGTTACAGAGAAGGCTGACGCTGAAAAATCTGACGTTGCCCTTCGTCGTAGCGAAAGGCTTGAAGGAGGCGCGGGATCTGATCCGACATTTTGATGCCGATGTCGTGGTCGGAACGGGCGGGTATGTTGCCCTTCCCTTGCTCCTGGCAGCACGTTATCTGCACCGACGAATCGCCATTCAGGAGCAGAATGCGTTTATGGGATTGACCAATCGGATTGTATCACGATTTGCCGATCAAATCCACATCGCATTTGACGAAGCGGCGCCGAAATCAAAGGCGTCAAACACACGCATTACGGGAAATCCGGTTCGCCAGAACCTGGCAGAGTCCCACCGACAGGAAGCGCTGGATTATTTCGAGTTTTCAGACGTCCGACACGTTGTATTCATGACCGGTGGGTCGATCGGCAGTCAAGCCATGAATGAAGCGATGGCCACCATTGTCCGCTCGCTGCTGGCGAAGAGGGGAATCGGGGTAATCTGGCAGACCGGCGAGAGATATTTTGAGCGTTTTCAGACATCCGTACCCGACCATCCGAGATTGAGACTGAAAGCGTATGTGGATCGCATGGACATGGCGTATTCCGCGGCCGATCTGATGATTTGCCGAAGCGGAGCTTCAACGTGTTCAGAACTGATGCTGACAGGCACGCCCGCGATTCTAATCCCTTCACCTAACGTCGCAGAGGATCATCAGACAAAAAACGCGCTGAGCCTGGTATCAGCGGGTGCTGCCACGCTGCTGGAAGAGTCGCGCATGCATCACGAACTCCTCGACGCCACGAAGGACCTGCTTGGGGATACGGCCCGGCTCGATAGGATGTCAGCAAACGCCCTGAAATTGGCCAAGCCGAACGCCGCGCGAGAAATCGCGGAGGATATCCTGGGCCTTGCCCGAACAAGAATCCGATGAAGCCAAACGGGACAAATAAAAACAACATGCCTGATTCGGTCCTCGAAAGGGGGCCCGATGTGCTGCGCCGTCAACCCACATTCGGGAAGATCAGGCACGTGCACATGGTTGGCGTTGGCGGGATCGGCATGAGCTCGATCGCTGAGATTCTTCTCATACGCGGGTACGAAGTATCCGGCTCAGACCTCGCTGAAAATGACGTTACCCGCCATCTACGAGACTTGGGCGCCCGAATCTTCAAGGGACATAGTGCCGAATATGTGGGGGGCGCCTGCGTGGTGGTTCACTCCTCTGCCGTAGACCCCGCCGAGAATCCGGAAACACTGTTCGCCCAAGAAAAACACATTCCGGTGATTCGAAGGAGCGAGATGCTGGGCGAATTGATGCGGATGAAGTTTGGTATCGGCATCGCCGGGACTCATGGAAAGACGACTACTACGACGATGGCCGGCCACGTCGTGGGGGCGGGTGCGTTCGATCCCACGATCATCGTGGGTGGCAAGGTTGCCGCCTTCGGATCCAATGCCGTTTCGGGTGAGGGAGACATCATTCTGATCGAAGCGGACGAATACGATCGAACCTTCCTCAGATTGACGCCCTCACTGGCGGTAATCACGAACATCGATGCAGATCATCTGGACTGCTACAAGGATCTTGAAGATATTCGAGCCGCATTTATCCAGTACGCCTCGAGTGTACCGTTTTTCGGTGCGGCCATCGTGTGTCTGGACGACGAGAATGTGCGCGGCATTATCTCAAAAATTGATCGTCGGGTGGTAACCTACGGAACGCTCAGGCAAGCTCAGATTCGAGCGGAGTCCATCCAGCAGGAGGGACGCATCATGCATTTCGATGTCATCTCTTCAGAAAAACGCCTCGGCCGGGTATCGCTGGACGCCCCGGGGCGGCACAATGTTCTTAACGCGTTGGCCGCCATCGCTATAGGGATTGAGCTCGATATGAAATTTGAAGACATCGCGGCTGGAATATCGGCCTTCCGGGGGGTCGACAGAAGGATGCATGAGATAGGCGAAGCAGGCGGCGTGCTTGTGGTGGATGACTATGCTCACCATCCAACAGAAGTTAAAGCCACCCTCGAAGCTGCAAGTGGATGCTGGCCCGACCGGAGGATCGTGGCGGTATTTCAGCCCCACCTGTACTCCAGAACGCGAGATTTTGAGGATGATTTTGCCGCAGCATTTTTCGATGCGGATGTAGTCGTGATCATGGATGTATTCGGCGCCCGTGAGGAGCCCATCGAGGGAATCACCGGTGAGGTGATCGCCAAGGGCGCAAACAAGAGTGGTCATCCTCACGTGATGTATGTGCCGCAGAAGGAAGATCTGGTGGCGCGCGTGCTCACATTGAGCCAGCCGGGAGACGTGATCATCACCATGGGAGCCGGGGATATCTGGCGTCTGAACAGGGAGCTGTATTCAAAACTGGAAGAGGGAAATTCTCTTAATCATGAGTAGCACTCAATTCACATTTTGGCACAAAGCCGCTGCTTTCGTAGTGGTGTCGGTGATCATCGCTGCCGGATACTCAGGCTTCCGGTGGCTCGAGCAAGTGACTTTGCAAGAGGTCGTTGTTACGGGTACGGTGAATGTGACCGAGGCTGAGGTTCTTCGAATCATCCGCGTCGAGGAAGGGGACGTGATGTACGACATCAGTCAGGTCCTGCTGGAAGATCGAATAGTCCGACATCCCTGGGTTCGAAGTGCATCTGTCTCGAGGCTTCCGTCGGGACAACTCCGGATCGAGATTGTGGAAAGAATCCCGGTCGCAATCTTAATGGGTGCAGACGGGCGGGGCACGTATTTCGCAGACCGCGTCGGCCACAGAATGCCAAAGACCGGCCGAACGTCCTACGATCTTCCACTGATAAGCGGAAACATGGAACGGTATCATCCGATGCGACGGATCGAGAGGAAAGCGACCCTCGCATTACTAGCCGCTCTGTCCGACCTACCAAGGGAAACGGACGCGCTGATCTCTGAATTTGTATGGATTGAATCGGGCTGGGAGCTCAGGCTTTCGGCCAGCGGAAATCATGCTTCCATCCCCGTGTGGCTCGGTGAGGATGATTTTGGGTCGAAGTTCGAGAGTTTGCAGGCGTTCTGGGATAATGAGGTTCTGCCCCACCAGAACAAACGCTTTGAGTTGATAGATCTCCGTTTTGACGGCCAGGCGGTAGTAACAGAGCACCTCAGATAGGGGTCAACCACGTTGAAAAATATGAATGAAATGAGTGACCAAATTGTCGTAGGACTGGACATCGGCACAACGAAAGTGTGCGCCGTAGTCGCGACATCGGACGAGCTGGACCGAGTTCAGATTCTGGGCGTCGGTGTGGCGGAATCGGACGGACTGAACAGAGGGGTGGTCGTAAACATCGACAAGACGGTTTCGGCCATTCGCCTGGCCATAGAGGAAGCCGAACGCATGGCGGGAGTTACGGTCCAGAATGTAATCGTCGGAATCGCAGGCGATCATGTCCAGAGCTTTCAGTCTCGCGGTGTCGTGACGATTTCGAATCGAGATGGTGAAATATCCGAATCGGATGTGCATCGGCTACTCGAGGATACCACGCACGTAGCGATGCCGGCGGACCGTGAAATACTGCACGTCATCCCTCAGGAATTCATTGTCGACGGACAGGACGGAGTCGTCGATCCCATCGGAATGAGTGGTGTTCGCCTTGAAGCCAATGTCCACATCATCACGGGATTGGTTTCGGCAGCCAAAAATATCTATCGATGCATCGAAAAAGCTGGATATCAGGTCGCAGATATCGTTCTGGAGCCGCTTGGTTCGTCTTTTGCCGTGCTCCACTCTGACGAGAAGGAAGTGGGCGTGGCGTTGATTGATATCGGAGGAGGAACGACGGACATCGCCGTTTTTGAAGACAACACAATACGTCATACGGCGGTCGTGGCGGTCGCGGGAAACAAAGTGACCGATGATATTCGAAAAGGCCTGGGAGTTATGCGCGATCAGGCCGAGGCACTCAAATGCGAGTTTGGCGCGGCCATGGTAGAAATGGCGCCTGATGAAGAGATCGCCATTCCTGGTGTTGCCGGAAGAAATGAAAAACGCGTGGGTCGGAGCACTCTCGCCCAAATAATACAGCCGCGACTGGAAGAGATTCTGGAGATTGCGGCCATTGAAATTAAACGTAGCGGCTATGCCCGCCACCTCTCCGCAGGAGCGGTGTTGACGGGAGGAGGTTCGATGGTGCCGGGCACTGCCGAGCTGGCCGCTGAGATATTGGGATTGGATGCCAGAATCGGAAGGCCCATGGGCCTTACCGCCGGTCTGGTACAAGAGGTATCCGACCCCAAATTCGCGACCGGAGTCGGACTCGTGTTATACGGGCTCCGACCGGAGATGATTGGAAGCACGCCCTTTCGAACAGATCACCTGGATGGATCAGGATCGAACGGGAGCGGGCAGAAGATTGCCAGCGGAATAATCGGACGCATGAAATCATGGTTCGATGAGCTTTAAAAAACTGGAACCGAGGCGGATTGCTCACCCGCCGAGGCACGCATACAGCCACAAAAGAACGACTGGAGGTTCACATGGAAAATTTATTTAGCAGCCACTTCGCATTCGATGATGCGGAGAATGAAGAGGCTAAAATCTGCGTCATCGGTATAGGCGGGGGTGGAGGCAACGCGGTCAACAACATGATCAAAAAAGGGATCGTGGGTGTTGACTTTTACGCCGTTAACACCGATTCCCAGGCGCTTGACGCCAATCTGGCACCGTTCAAGATTCAGGCGGGGAAGGGTCTCACCAAGGGTCTGGGTGCCGGAGCTCGGCCGAGCATTGGCGCAGAGGCTGTGGAGGAAAGCAGAAACGAACTTGAAGAAGCTCTCAGGGGCTTCGACATGGTTTTCATGACCGCAGGGATGGGCGGTGGCACGGGAACTGGGGGTGCTCCCATTGTCGCAGCCATTGCCAAGGATCTCGGGATTCTTTCTGTGGCCATCGTCACAAAACCGTTTATGTGTGAAGGACCTCGGCGCCTTCAGTCAGCGGAAGCCGGCATCGATCTTCTCAAGAAAAATGTCGACACACTGATCATTATTCCGAATGAGCGGTTGCTCGACATGTCAGGTGACGACACGTCGATGATCGACGCCTTTGACAAGGCAGACGACGTGCTGTACAATGCTACCCGCGGTATTTCCGACCTGATTACGGTGCATGGCCTGATTAACCTCGACTTCGCCGACGTCAAAACCACGATGCGCTGTGGTGGAACGGCCTTAATGGGCGCGGCCACTGCTTCAGGGGAGAATCGGGCCGAGCGCGCGGCGCGCGAGGCCCTTTCCAGCCCACTGTTGGACGGTCTGGCCATTAATGGGGCCCGAAATGTTCTGGTGAACATCACGGCCGGCACAAGCCTCGGAATTCGCGAGGCGACCGCGGCGACTGCCATCATTCAGAGCGAAGCAGGTGATGATGTTGAGGTCATCTTTGGGACCGTCATCGACGACGCCATGGGTGAAGACATCCGTATCACGGTCATCGCGACTGGATTCGAAAAGAGTCGCAACAAGGAAGCGATGGATGCCCGAAAGGTTGAGCTGAGCGTGAAGGGATATCGTCGTGCGCCTCTTCCATACAAAGGCGAGGAAGGCCTGAAGGAGTTGGATAAACCAGCCTATGAACGGCGGGGAGCCGCGTTGACCGTTGATCCTTCGGTCGGTGAGGGTGACGGAGGCGAGGGAATTGGGTCGATCAGGGTTCGCCTGCTCAGTGCAGACGATATCCAGGATGCAGAGAAGGTGGATACAACCGAAACGGAGGTCCCAGCCTTTCTTCGAAAAATGATGGACTAAGGGCAACCCAACCTCCTATCGATAACGAACCAGCCACGAACGGGTCATCCAGTCCCGTTCCCGACCATTGAGCACGGTTGGTAAGAAGCCTGATGTTTGCTGGCTGTATCAGTATCAGGTGTGGTCCGGGTTCGGTATGGTGGAGGCGCGGCCAAGGGCCGCGCCTCCATTTTTTTTGACGACGCAGCGTCATCTATCTTCTCTTCCAGAAAATGATCAGAGCCCCGCAAGTGATCATAGCCCCGCACGTGATCAAAACTTTGGCATCCTTCAACATTGTAATCCTGGCCATCCTCGCCCTCGCCTGGTCCCGCCCGGCCCAGGCTCAAGTCGTGAAGGGTGTTGTCTGGGATTCTCCTTCCAATTACCGGGAGGCTGCCCAGGATCTGGTTGAAATGCACGCTGTGGGTGTCGAGGCCGTTCGGACGGGGGTCATTCTTGACGAGCGCATTCTATCGATTGCTGATTCTCTGGGACTCATTTTCTACCGCGAGCTTCCCTTTGTCAGACTCGCTGCTCGGGCCCTCTCAGATTCCCTTTCTCGAGCCGACTCTCTGGTGACTCTGTTGCTCGAGGGCCAGCTGCGACACTCGAGCGCGGGGCCCATTGGCCTCGCCCAGTTTTCAAACACGGCATCCGAAAGGGCGTGTATGGCTCTCGATCGCCTGGCAGCACGGATCCAGGAAGCGGGGGGGCAGGCCTATTATTCGAGCCACTTCATTGAAGACGATCTTTGCAGTAGCCGGATGGATTTCGTTTTGATCGACGGTCTCGGAAAGTCAGACCCGCTGGCGCTTTTGTCACGGTGGAGTGCAGCACACTCAACCCCAACAGGATTTGCGCGCGTGGGCGTATTTGTCACCGACGTGGGCGCGCTTGGATGGGAAAGAAGGGGGTCACAGGAGTTTCAGGCGCGGTTTTTCGAAAATCTACTGGGCGAGCTCGACACAGGATCTGTAAACAGGATTTTCGTCCACCGTTGGCGGGATCAGACCCGGAGCGGCAATATGGAGGCCGATCTGTACAGCCGAAAATATGGTCTTTATACGCGAGACGCCGAACCCCGACCGGCTCTTCAGGTTATTCGAGGCTTTTTTCTCGGCACCCAGTCAACGTTTGCGTTTCAGCGCGCGGGGCCCGAGGAAGATCTCTTTCCATGGTTCTTACTTCTGGGCTGGGTTCTTCTTACGATGGTTGCCGTGATGTACACGGGCAGCTCCCGGTTCAGATCAATGATACCGCGATACTTTCTCTCTCACGGATTTTTTCGAAATGCGGTCCGGGAGGCACGAGAGGTCTTGCCTCTGACAAGCACCGCAATGCTCACCCTGACAGGACTGTCCCTTGGTTTGATTGCCTCTTTCGTCTTGACCGAGCTCAAAGATACCAGCCTTGCTCGGCATCTATTTTACCAGTTATCTGATGAAGGGCGCCTGTCCGTCACCTCAATTCTGGATGCTCCTTTCGTCTTCGCCATTCTGATGGGCAGCGTTGCGCTGGTTGCCATGTCTCTCTGGATGGGGATTTGGATGGTTGTATCGGGACGACGTGCTCCGCTTCTTCCAAGTCAAGCTTTGATGCTGGCAGTCTGGCCAAGGTGGCAAGTGATTCTGCTACTGCCGTTGGCTATGACCCTCGCGTCTGCAGACGCCGTTCCGACCTGGTCGATCCTGTTGCTGGCTGCTGCGTGGATTGGAACTGCCTACTGGTCGAGCATTCGGACGTCCTACGACCTGTTCAAGATTACTTCCCTGCCCCTCGGAGGCGCCGTGGTTGTCTGGCTGTTGAATCCACTCATCCTGGGCACGATGATTCTTCTCGGATGGGCCGTGATGAATACCGACGAAACGATGTTTATCTGGAATCTGGCCCTAAGATCGTGAGATCGGCTCGTCTCCGGGTCGAAGGCAATTCCCGACTCAGTCGGCCCAGGCCTCCACTGCCAGATCCGCATGCTCTCCATCCCCGGTCGAACCTGATTCTCGAGTCAATCCGTTCCAGATCCTGTCAGCGAGTTCATAAAATGGCTGCTTATGGTGCATCCATCCGAAGTGCAGGACAAACGGTGTTACCCACATAAAATCTCCTCGGCCGGGCAGTTGACTGAAAATTCCGACGAGTAGGTCTCTGAGTTTGCGCATCGGAAGACCACGCAGGCCGTACACGAAGGGATCGGTGTAGTAGCGACAACGCACGTGATGGAATCCTGCGTCGTGCTCTACAAATCCCTGGATGAAGTCCATCTGAGGGCTGGATTGTCCCTGAAACCAGTTGAAAATCGGTAAATCCAGGTAGCTCATGGCCACAGCCAGGCTCCACTCACACGTTTCCTCACTCCTTCCTTCATCGAGTCGACTTCGAAAATGCGTTTCGGAGCGCCGATTCAGGAATCCTCTGGCTTGCCGGGTGACTTCAGTAGTGGCTTTGGTATCCTCTGCGTAGATCATCCCAGCCTGAATTCTAGGCAAATAGGTCAATCCGAATCGCCTCATGGTGCGACGCCTTCTGTCCAGAAAACGATCGACGATGATACCCAATCCTTTTGGACCGCCAAACCAGAAATCGGCCTTTTCCAGTCCTGTAATCGTGAAAGGAAAGGCCGCTAGCTGCTTCCAGAGTGGATCAGGGTTTCGGCACCAAACCATATCCGCGTCCACAAACAAGCTCCTCTCGAAAGGTTTGAAATCGGCCAGGTGGTGCTTGAAACCAACGATGGAGCGATTTTTTTCGGGCAGCACTTCAAGAACGGCAAACATGGAGTCCAGACCTGTCCGCTTCAGAATGGCGATCTGCTGCTCATCGGCATAAAGCGCGACGGGCCGTTCGGTGTCGTAGCGGCGCAACGTGTGGACTGATGCCACGGCGTGACGCAGGTATTTTTCCTTTCCGTATGTGTGAAGAACGTAGCCTTCCACGTATTTCGCAGTACTAAACTTGGTGACGATTAATCACCTGCAAACGCAACGTAGTTGGTTAGGTTCGGAGGGATGTTAACCTTGACCGAATCCCTTTCAGAAGACCGCCGATCAGCCGCCTCGGGTTCGTTCCAGGCGTTTGTTCAGACTGTTCATCAGAGAATCAAAGCCCCTCTTTCTGATTACGGACTGGAAGCTCCTGCTGTAGCCTTCCACCGTGCCTACTCCATCCAGGATCACATCCGTCGCGAGCCACTTTTCTTGCGCGTACACGAGAAGATACTCGACCTTCGTGGGCACATCCTTGTAGGTCGTTGTGGTAATAACCCGCGCGGACTCGCCTGTCACCTCGATATCATCATAGCTCACGGCTGCACGATAAACGTCCAGGTCGGCCAGGGATTGATGCCGCACGATGTCGGAAAATACCTGGACGAAATTATCCTGTTGACCCTGGTTCAGGTCAGCCCAGTGCCGACCCAGCGCGGCGCGGCCCATGGCGCCGAAGTCGAACATGTCGTTGACTGCCAGCCGGAGCTGGGATTTTTGATCTTCGCTCGCCTCCCCACTCGAAGGCAGGTGTATTTTGATATTGTCCTGGCGCTCTTCCATCACGGCCAGAATATCGGTTTCACTTTGCTGAGCGTGCGCGAGCTGAAGTGAGCCGAGTACCATCAGAAGCGTCAAGAGTACAAGACGCCTGTATATATTCAGATACACCATAATGGGGTTTAAACCGGTAAAGCCGGTATTTCAAGTGGTTCAATCTCTGCTGTGTTATTACAGGCCAACTAACGTGCCAGCTTCTAGTGCCGCGATCAACGATCCGGTTTTTTCCAGCAGTTGAATCACGGAAAGATTGTAACTGTAGATGGCCTGTTCCTTCTGTGCTCTCTGGGAAAGGTTTTCGCGGACCGCCTTTACCAGATTCTCGGTGTCCCCGATCTCGAGGTCGAAATTGATTTCCTCATCTCGAAGCCACTTCTTGCTGATCAGCAACGCCTGATCGCGTGCTTCCAATCTACCTTCGGCAATAATCACGTTTCGAAACGCTTCTTCCGCCTCGAATAAGATCAGCTGACGAACCGCATCTCCCTGAAAGCGACCTTCGGCCGCCTCCGCCTGGGCTTGCTGAACTTTTGCTCGTGTTTGACCAAAATTCAGATTTTGCCGAAGACCGAACCCGGCCCGGATCCCTCTCGAGAGGAACGGATCGCTGATGTACGGATTGCGTTGACGCTCGCGATTGGCCGCGTAGGACCATTTGCCTGTGATGCCGAGGAAAAACTTGGGATAGTAATCAGCCCGCGCTACGTCAACCAGCGCATTTCTGGCGAGAGCTCCTGCCGAGGCCTGGTCCAGCTCCGCTCGCGATCGGAGTGCACGCTCCTGATAGACCTCCAGGGATTCGAGTGCGAAGTCGATGGGCACCATGATGCGGTCCTGCAGCGCGATTGTCTCGCTGTTTGCCAAAAACATCTGACGAGAGAGTGCAGCTCGTGCGGTCAGCCGGCTTTCCTCGACTTCAAGCCGGCGTTCAAGAAACTCCTGCTCTGTTATCTGAACCTGAAACAGATCCGCGTAATCCACGTCGTCGGCGCCTTCTTCGATCAAGCGATCGATTTCGTTCTTGGCTCTCTCTACGATGTCGCCCGCCTCGGAAGTCAGACGGCTGAGCGCTTCTGTCAACAGGAGAGAGTAGTAGATCTCGGCGGTTCGCACGGCCACGGATAATTGGGTCGTGCGCGTACCGGCCCGATCGACTTCAATCCCGGCCCGCGCAGCAGCCAGTGAACCGCTCAACTCGCCCCAGGTCCAGAGGGGCTGAATGGCTTCGAATTCAATTCTGTTGAACGGCGACAAGGTCTTCCAATCGTTGCATACTTCTGGATCCAGATACAATCGGTCACGAGGAGTGCCATTGGGATTGTCGATGGCCGGCGCGACGGCGTGCGCACTCGTTGCCGAGAACTCCGTCAGAAACCTGGATGCCCGCGCCTGGGAGTACCGCGCTTTCGAAAAATCAGTTCTGGCTCGCTTTGCGTACACCTCTGGGCTGATTTCGAGCGATCGCTCGATGGCCGACGCCAGAGAAACCCGAATCGTGTCAGGCGGCTGCACCTGCTCGTTCCCCATCATCTTCTTTTGGGCCGTGGCGGGAACCGCGGCAATTAAGGCAGCAATGAAAACGGCAATAAAAATGGATATTCGGGCCATGCCAACTCCGGACAATTACTTTCTGGTTCTGACGCTGCTTGCAAAGGAAACGAAACGCGCAGGAATCCCCAGAGGTTCTTGACGCCGTGTGATTGGTTATGGTAACTTGGGTCGTTCCTACGCATACGTTTCTCAGATAGCGGGGCCTACCAGGGCCACGTGCAGCGAATCCGGACTGAGTACCCTTTTCAGAACGGTTCCAGGACCTCCGGGACCTCCGGGACCTCTGCGACAGGAGGTAGGGGTGCTTCCTCTCAGAACAGTGCAGTTTTTCTGAGTCCCTATCGAACGGTTTGTAGGCTTGTATCCACTGAGGGATAGGCCTCATTGGGATTTCGGCAATCTCTTCCATCCGAACCAAGTAAGGCTGCAATGCGCGTTTATCGCTGCGTATGTGATGATGTCACGTTTGCCGAGCTGAAAAAGCTCGCGGAGACGAAGAATGTATCTACGCTCGAAAAACTACAGCAGGACCGCCCATTCGGGCGGTCCTGTGGCTTGTGTGTCCCCTATGTGAGGCGAATGCTCGAGGATGGAATCACCGAATTCGACGGCCTACCCAGCTCTACCGAGTGAGCAGCACGATATCTGTCACGATATCATCGCCGACGAAATAGTCTACGATACCGTGTTTCCAGTCGATACCATAGTCGGCGCGATCAATCGTATATGACACGCGATAGGCCGTCCAGGCGAAGTCTTCTTCAGCATCGTCGAAGGACCTTACATCCAGATCCAACGTGATCTCTCTGGACACACCGTGCATCGTAAACGTGCCCGTGACATCATATGAGAACGGACCACCCTCGATGGACGAACTTTCGAAGGTAATCGTTGGGTACGTTTCCGTATCAAGGATTCTTCCTCTGATATCATTGTCCCGATTCTCGATTCCAGTCGCGATGGATTCAACGCGGATCTCGAGATTTACGGAGGAATTTTCGAGATCATCCGCGTCCCAGAACAGATCCACGGAGAAATCTGTGAACTTTCCGGTTACGGTTGAAAGACCGTGGACAACGGGAATCCTGAAACCCAGCGTAGAGTGATTTCTATCTATCCGAATGGGTCTCCGTTCTTCGTTTTGATCCTGACCCAATACGGGAAGAGCAATACCGATCAAGAGGAGAGTTACAGCAAAGCGTTTCATGTGGGTCAATTTCTGTTGTTGTAATACGTTTCGATGGTGTCCAAGCGATTCTGAATTTCCTCGTTGGAGTGCCAGCGCCCGCGAATCATCACACCGGAGCGCGTGGCAATATGTTTGACGTCTGCGAGGGGGTTTTCATTCACTAGAATCAGATCGGCGCGGTGACCTACTGCCACGAGGCCGAATGTATCCTGATGGGCGAAGTACTCGCCTACATTTCGAGTTCCGGTCTGAATGACCTCAAAAGGGGTCATTCCGGCTTCTATCATCCGTATCAGCTCTCGATGCAATGAAAAACCGGGCACAGAAAACTGCTGGGGTGCGTCCGTTCCCATGAGGATTCGATCTCCCTCGACCACCACCGCCTGGTCTTTAACCACCCGCTCCGTATCCATGGGTACCAGATTTACACCCGTGAAGACGGTGGTCTGAGACCGGGCGGGCAGCGCCGATACCATCAGCGCTAAAAATGAACTAAGTACAAGCTTATTGAGCGATTTCATGTCTTTCATAGGGACTATATGACATCAGATTCGCCTCGATAACGAATCACGACCCGTTGAGATTCAGCTCATTTGAGCATTTTCCGGAACCCTCGTCACCAGAAATCGTGACAACGACATGCGACTCAACGATGCCCGGTCAGTCTTCGCGGGATCCTGGAAGGGCCTGATTTTCGGCATCTTCCTGGTGTGTTCGTCCCCTGGGAAAGACGCGACCGCCCAGCAAGATCCAGTTACGGCACGTCTGCCCCATGCTCCCAGAATCAGTTCCGAGCCTGTACAATCTGGAACGGCTGTTTCACCTCTGGCCTCGGCGTTTGACATCACGTATTACCACCTGACGCTGAACATTGATGCGCAGCGAGATCCGATTCTAGCGGGTCGCGTGCACGTCGAGGGGCGATCGATCGGGCCCGTCGACAGTCTGGTTCTGGATCTGTCGGACAACATGACACTCGACATTGTGTTTTCATCCACGGGTGATCAGTTGATGACCCGGCACGAAGGCAATCTGATCACGATCGCCCTGCCAGTCCCTCTTCAGCCGGGAGATTCCTTCGGGATGGATATTGTGTACCACGGAAATCCGGCCAATGTAGGTTTCGGGAGCTTTGAGACTGGTGTGCGTGCGGCGGGCGATCCATTCATATGGACGCTTTCAGAACCGTATGGAGCGAAAGAGTGGTGGCCGTCAGAAGACCATCCTTCAGACAAAGCCGATTCTGTCCGAATAACGGTCACCGTTCCTGAGCCCCTCGTGGTCGGATCGAACGGATTGCTCCTAAGCGAAGTGCATCATCTCGACAATACCGTGAGCTTCGACTGGATGCATCGCTATCCGATAGCAAGTTATCTGGTCTCGATTGCCGCTGGAGACTACAAACGGACCGTCGATTCGTACGTACGTCCACAGAACTTGAGCCAGCAATTCGGAAGCGCCTCGTTTCCGATTGAACACTATGCGTTTCGAGGTTCGCCCGCGTATGAAGGCATCAACGCTGCAAGCGGCTGGCGATTGACTTCTGAGGCGATGGCCGTTCTTGAAGACTGGTTCGGACCGTATCCATTTGCAGAAGAGAAGTATGGGAATGCCCACGTAACGTTCTCCGGCGGGATGGAGCATCAGACGCTCAGCTCCATGGGAAACATCGGTATTGAATTGATATCCCACGAACTCGCACACCAGTGGTTTGGCGATAAAATTACTCCTACATCGTGGCGGGATCTGTGGCTGAACGAAGGATTTGCGACCATGGGTGAGATGCTGGTCTTCGAGTCCAGTTCGGATTTTTCAAGTGTGGGCTCGTTTCTGAGTGACCTGTACTTTCATCGCGCGAGGCTCTCGACTGGAACGCTGGTACTGGCAGACACTTCCGACATTTTCAACATGTTCAGTTTTCCGAGGGTGTATGCAAAACGATGGATGGTTCTTAGGATGATCCGGGGGATGACGGGAGATGCAATATTCAGAGAAATTCTTCGTTCGTACGCCAATTCACCCGGTGCGGCATACGGGGGGGCGAAAACGAAAGATTTTCAAGACGTTGTCGAGCAGGTTACCGCTCGATCGTACCAGGCGTTTTTCGATCAGTGGGTCTACAGCGGAACAGGATATCCAACCTATTCGGCTGCTATAGAAGACATATCGACGGGAAGTGGAAATCGGGCCCGAATTACCCTCAGACAGACCCAGGGGCCGGACGAATCAAACATCGATGCGTTCGAGATGCGTGTCTGGCTTCAAATCCGTACGACAGCGGGCTCCGTGCTGTACAACGTGGAGAACACACTGCGAGAGCAGTCTTATGAAGTAACCATTCCGGGCGCTCCTCTGGGAGTCGAGGTCGATCCTGAACGATGGATACTCAGAGGTGACGCCTCCTCTGCAACCACCGTCGTCGAAGAAGGACTTCCGAGCCACCTGAGCGTGTCCGTCTATCCAAATCCGACCGGTTCAGTCATCGGCTTTCGCGTCGATGCGCCTTCCGCTACGCGGCCGATTGCCGAGCTCTACGATATCCTGGGACGCCGAGTGTGGACTCGGCAGATCGGCCGCACAAATGGTGCTCCGATATACGAGGTCGTTGACGACATCCGACTTCCTGCTGGAACCTATGTGCTTCGAGTTCGAAGTCAGCGGACGTTTGTGGACCGGGTCGCGACCATCATTCGCTGACTATCTGACCGTCGCACGTAATGTGTTCGTCCTCGGTGGGCCTTCGTGTCGGAGAATTTCCCACGGCCAGTGGGGGATTACAGTCTTTCGGGACGAAGTGAGTGTGACTTCCATGTGGGACTTCGTTATAGGCCCTGGAATCAAAAGCACCCAAAGAATCAATCAGAACAACCAAGAGAAACAGCCCGATACCGAGTATCAGATAAAAGCGAGCACGTATTTTCATTTAGCTGTCCACAGTTCGTGTAGTAACGCAGAATAGGGATCATCGGAGCAAATTTGCGAGGTCGATGTAGACACGCCGATAATATTTGCGAAGTTCGCACGATTCTCTTTTGCCCGGTCGCAATTCTTCTCAGTTTGTATTTTTCTACATCGATCCGAGCTGCCAGCCGGAATCGACTCTCCACCCACCCCACCTGCGTTCATGAATTCTCGTCGATTGAAATATTGGTCCATGATCCTACTCCTTGGGTTGGTGGCTACGACGGGTTATGCGCAGGTAATTGAAGGCCGCGTAATCGATGCGGAAAGCAGACTCTCTCTCCCGGGCGCCACGGTTGTTCTGATGCGCTCTGGCATCCAACTGACCGGTCAGATTACGGGTGAGGATGGCGCGTACCGCTTCTCTGGATTGAACCTCGGCACATACATCGTTGAGGCTTCCTTCATCGGCTACGAGTCTCGACGCGATACGCTCACGCTCCCGCTCGCAGACCGATACGATTTCTTGTTGACTCCCACCCGAACGATGTTGGATGAACTGGTTGTGGAATCACTGAGGATAGACAACGAGCGATTCGCCGCAGGCCTGGAAATGGTGCGTCCAGAGGATCTCTCTCGAGTGCCCATGGCTGACTTGTCGTATGATCTCGCAGGATATCTGGTTACCCTACCCGGTGTGGTTTCGACAGGCGACCGTGGAGGGCAACTTTTCGTACGAGGGGGGACACCTACTCAAAATCTGGTGCTGCTCGATGGCATGAGGATTTTTCAGCCGTTTCACATTGTCGGATTCTACAGCGCCTTCCCCGCGGACATTATTTCGTTCGCTGATTTCTATGCCGGAGGATTCAATGCACGGTATGGAGGGCGCATCTCCTCCGTAATTGATATTCGAACCAGAAACGGCAATAAAAACCAAGTTACGGGTTCGGCGACGCTGGCACCTTTTCTGAGCGGAATCCAACTGGAGATTCCTGTTGTTCCGGGAAAAGCGTCGTTGATGCTTTCGGCTCGCGAGTCTCTTATCGACCGGATTCCTACAGACATTCTGGGCGAGGAGCTTCCTTTCAGATTCGGAGACCGCTTTGCCAAATTCCATGCGTTTCTGACCCCGACCAGCAGCGTGACCATTACGGCATTACGCACGAATGACACCGGAAATCTCAGGGCGGATGAAGAGGGCGATCTGGATACCCAGATTCGAAAATCAACGTGGAAAAATCAGGCGTACGGTGGGAAGTTCACCTATATCCCGGCTGAAGCCGCTGTGATGACGGAGCTCGCGGTGTATTACTCCTCTCTCGAAAGTCGATATCGACTCACGAAAGATGAAGTTCGAAGCGCGGATGTCTCCGAGTTTTCCCTGAACATGGGGTTTACCTATCTGCTCGGCCCCAACCAAATCAACTTTGGAATCTTTGGCACTACTAATTTCTTTGACTACCGTCTCGGGAGCAAGCAGACCGCTATCAGCAGTGGAGTGAGCAGCGGTGGAGGGTTCTTCGAGGGGCAAATACAGTTCGGCGAACAGCTGCGGCTGGAACCCGGTGTCAGAATCGAGGCGTTTGCCAGGGGACTGAAGCGCTCCTTCGGTCCGCGGATGCGCCTGATCTATCTCCCCGCCGGCAAAGGGAGTCACAACAGATTCAGCCTCGCGTGGGGGCGTTATCACCAACAGATCGTCGGCCTGAGCAACGAGCAAGATGTCTCCGATGTCTTCACGATCTGGAGTGCGTCGCCACGCGGCACGCCCGTGCCGAGGGCAACCCACTACATCGGCGGGTGGAAGGGGCGCCCCGCACCCTGGCTGGAACTGAGTTTTGAAGGATATAGGAAAAATCTTTCCAGTTTGTCGTTTCCGGTCTTCTCAGACGAAGTCAACGAGCTGGCTGAATTCTCGCAGGTCAACGGACGGGCAGAAGGCTATGACGCGAAGATGGAAATCATTCACTCCAGGATATTTCTCTCCGTGTCATATGGCAAATCCAAGGTCGAGTACTCACGGCCGGAACAGCTGTCCAGGTCGGTATTTAGGGCCGGCACCGGCAGACCAGAGCTTTTACCGGAACTCGAATTCAGTCCACCGCATGATCGACGCCACCAGGTCAATGCAATGGCTCAGTTTCGTTTCGGAAGGAACAAGCTGGGTGTCCGTTGGCAATATGGATCGGGGCTGCCCTTCACCCAGGTAGATGGATACTACACGGGTCTCGACCAGCCGGAAAGGAATAGCGACGGTTTTAACACGACGACCGGAAATACGCTTGTTTCTCGCGCCGAGCCCTACGGTGCTCGGCTTCCGGCGTATCATCGTATGGACGTAACCTATGAGCACCAGGTCTCGACGTCCCTCGCCGAACTCACCTTCCAGGCAGGCGTTGTGAACGTATACGACCGGGCCAACATTTTCGAGTACAATATCTTTACCGGCTCTCGTGTAGACCAACTTCCGCTGATTCCGTCGATTGGCGTGCGTATTGACGTCAAATGAACAGATTGCCGAGATTCATAGCATTGCTGATGGTCGGAAGCGTGATTCTGACCGCGTGCGAGAATACGATTGATCCGTTCAATGAAGACGGCGACACATCCTACGCGATCCATGGAATTCTGGATATGAAACTGGATCGACAGTATGTTCGAGTTGAGGCCCTCCGACCGACAGTCCTGTCGGAGCTTCAGGATATGGAGGGTGTGAGGGTTTTCTCTACCGATCTTGACGGTGGAACACTGGTTGTCTGGAGTGATTCTCTCGTGACGCTCGATGATGGATCAACAGCTTATTTATACTACGCCGACTTCCGGCCGGTCGCTGGACACACCTATCAACTGCATGTGGGTAGATCAGACGAAGTTGGAGCATCCGCGAGGACGACGGTGCCGGAAACGCCCGTTTTCTATCTCGACCCCACCCGGGGCGACACGCTTGACCTGAAGCAGAAAATATATCTGGTCGACGTTCAAGAGCAGCCTCAGCAGTTGACTGTTCAGTACACGGTGCTGGATGTAGACTCCGAGGTGCCGCAGACCATCGACATCTTTTATGGTGAAGCTGGATCCTCCTCTGCCGTCGGATGGGAATTCGACGTCCGGTTGGCTACCGATCGTTTTATCATCATGGGCATCCTCAACCGAAGTATCGAGGATAAAAACGTTCGTCTTCGGAATCTCGGATTTTCACTTACGATCGAAAGCGAGGAATGGGCCCGGGTCCTGGATCCCGTGAACCTCGATAGCGCGTATGGATTTTTTGGCTCTGTGGGTCACTATGAATTTTTCTGGCATCTGGATTCGCAAAGCATCGTTACGATCGGATATGTGGACGATCAAGGCCTTAATTGACGTCGTGAAATGGATTTACCCTAAATTGACTTTGTAGCCAGCGCCTTCCTCCGTAACCTCTTCCCCGAATTCCAAAAAACACCCCAACCTAATTGTTTTCAAAGATCAGAACTATTCAAGTCGCGACCTTTTCGTTGCTGATTTTTTTCCTGACCACGAACGCATTCGCTCAAACAGGAACGATTCGCGGGTTCGTTACGGACGCTTCGGACGGACAGCCTATTCCCGGGGTCAATGTTATCCTGACCAACCCCGCAGGAGCACTGCTGGGCTCGGCTACCGATACCGACGGTTTCTACGCGATATCGCGCGTTGCTCCAGGTGTCTACGACCTGCGCGCTTCCTTTGTCGGATTTGTCGATTACGAGCAGCAGATAACCATTATTGCGGGGCAGATACAAACCCTTCGAATTGAATTGGAGGTCTCGCAGACGGAACTTGGAGAAGTCGTGGTTGAAGGCGCTCGGGAAACGGTCGGTGCGGCAAACGTCACCGCGGGATTACAGACGGTCCGTCCCGCAGATATAGCGCTGATTCCATCTCCTGATATCTCTGCCGACCTTGTGAACTATCTGACCGCTCTTCCGGGAGTGGTCTCGCAGGGTGACCGGGGCGGACAGCTGTTTATCCGTGGGGGTGAACCCACTCAGAATCTTGTCATGCTGGACGGGATGCAGGTTTTTCAACCGTTTCACATCGTTGGGTTTTTCTCTGCCTTCCCGTCGGACATCATAAATACGGCCGACGTATATGCGGGTGGATACGGTGGTAAATACGGGGGACGCCTCTCTTCTGTTATAGATATCACAGCTCGGACGGGCAATAAACGAAGGCTCGTGGGGGCACTCACGGCCGCTCCGTTCGTGAGCAGCATTCGCCTGGAAGGGCCGCTTCTTCCGGGTAAAATTTCGTTCCTCGCGTCTTTCAGAAAATCGGTTATTGAACAGGGGGCCTCAAAACTGATCAATGAACCGCTGCCATTTTCCTTCGACGATATGTTCGGAAAGATTCATGCGAACCTGGGCAAGAACGCGCAACTGTCGATTTCTGGACTGAGGACCACCGACGTTGGACGGCTGGGAGTGAATCCTCTGAACGAAGATGAAGACGGGATCACGCAGGATGAAGTCCAGTGGGAAAATATCGCGGTTGGAACCCGCTTCATTTTCCTGCCCGCTACACTGCCGATCTTTGCAGAAATGCTGATCAATTATTCGGAGCTCCACAACGAGTTCGGTCTGGCGGGAAATCCTCAGCGGAGCACTACAGCGACCCTCTTCTCGTTTTCAACAAACATCACCCACTATGTCGGTACGTCCAACTTCAACTGGGGATTTTTCCTGAGCTCATCGAGGCTTGAAGCCAATCTGGGGGGAGTGTTCCAGAATATCGACCTGAAAACAGAGTTCATCACAGAAGTGGGAGCCTATTTCGAGCCGGAATTCAAGCCCAGGGAAGGCCTCACAATTTCGCCGGGCGTTCGAATTCAGACGTTTCCCAGTAAGAGCGAATCATTCATTGAGCCACGCTTTCGGGTCGTCTGGAACACCGGAATACACCGATTTTCAACCGCCGGAGGAATCTACCACCAGGAAGTAACAGGACTCAACGACCGTCGCGATGCCGGGGACATCTTCACAGCATGGACGGCCTCTCCTTTCGGCGTAATTCCAGAAGCAAAACATCTGATTGCAGGATACCGGATTGAACCCAGTTCGTGGCTTCGGTTCTCAGCGGAAGGCTTCTACAAGACACTCTCGAACCTGATCGTTCCGGAGTGGACCTCCTACCCTCGGTTCGACACAAATATCCAGCATGCCGATGGTACGGTCCAAGGGTTTGACCTCAGACTCGAACTGGGCAGCTCAGATGCCTTTCAGACGACCATCAGTTGGGGCAGGGCGGAAGTGGAGTACTCTACAACAGCACGTGCTCTTCAGCTCCTCACCGGCGAAGCAGAGGTCGACTATCCTCCACCGCACGATCGCAAGGACCAGATCAATGTGATGACCTCTATCAAGGTGAAGGGCTTCAATTTTACAGCGCGCTGGCAGTTTGGATCGGGGCTTCCATTCAACGAATCCCTCGGTTTCGATCGATTTGTATTGCTTGACAGTCTGGTGTCGGTCACCGAGGTACCGGGCGACGAACGCGTTCTTTACGGAAGACCTTACACCGGGCGGCTTCCAACCTATCACCGCCTCGATCTATCACTGGATCGCGAATTCCGCGTCGGACCGACTACATTCCTGACGGTCCAGACCGGCGTGATCAACGCGTACGATCGCAAAAATCTGTTTTACCTGGACCTCTTCACGCTTCGCCGCGTGGATCAACTTCCCCTTATCCCGACCGTCGGCCTAAAACTGGAATTCAAGTGATGCCTACCCTGAAATGTGGAAATATTTTTCACGGGTCGAGACTTCGAACGGTCGCCCCGTTAAGTCTTCTCGTATCGATTCTGTTCGTCATGGGGTGCGAAGAGGCCGTAAATCCCTTTGTGGAAGAAGACCGCTTCTTCACTGTTTTCGGTTATCTGGACACCGCTGCTGACCAGCAGTTCGTCCGCGTTATTCCTCTGCGCACCGATTTTGTGGACCTGGGAAATACTACGATCGACGCGACGGTAACCACATTGGAAGTGGAATCCGGTCAGACGCTCGTCTGGCAGGACTCTCTCGTTACGTACGACGATGGCTCCATCGGCCACGTGTTCCACGCTTTCTTTCGACCCATTCCAGGGTGGACCTATGATCTTACCATCAGTCGATCAGACGGTATCCAATCGAGCGCCTCGACCACAGTACCGCTCATTACAGGGGTAGAACTAGACGACCCGACCAATGCCTTGTCTGCGGTTTTTCAGAAAATCCGCTGGTTGAATATCGACTTTCAGCCATTTCGTGTTGAGGTCTGGTACAGATTTATGAGCTCCTCCCCAAGCCTTCCTTTTCTGAATGCAGTAATTCCGTATGGCAATGTGGATAACAAGTATGGGCAGGTTGTTCAGGGCGATAAGTGGGAAGTCCTCGTTCGATTGACCGATGACAAGGAAGACGTCACCAGAGAGCTTGGCTTGTCGGATGAATCTGAACCGTTTTTGATGTCCGTCGGGATGCGACTCACCATGACCGACGAATCTTGGCGTCCACCGGACGGCGTATTCGATCGCGAGGTGCTGGTTCAGCCTGGGACGTTTTCCAACGTGAACAATGGCTTCGGATTTTTCGGCTCGCTCAACCAGTATTCCCATGAATGGACGCTCAGTCCCGAAATCACGACTCGGATTGGATACTCCTATCCGGGCAAGCGATAAGCGGGCGAGCAAACCTGAATGTGGGAGCAGGCGGCGATATCTGGCGGCCCGGAAAGGACCTTTCCGGGCCGTTTTCAGTTTGACAACAGCGCGCGGCAGTTGCTGGGCAGTTGCTGATTCTGCGAGCCCGAACCATTCTGGTTTCATCCCACTTGTATCGCCGAATAAAAGAGATTACGAATGACCAAAGCTGATATCTGGGTCAACGGAGAATTTGTCCCCTTTGAAGACGCGACCGTGCACGTGCTGACACATGCCATGCATTACGGATCGTCAATTTTCGAAGGGATTCGTTGCTATAAGACAGATAAGGGATCGGCCATCTTTCGCCATCCAGAGCACATGCAGCGCCTCATCGACTCGGGGCGAATCTATCGCATGGATCTTGGTTACACCCGCGAAGAACTCGAACAAGCGGTCATAGATACCATCGTTCGTTCCGGTCTCGACGAATGCTACATTCGACCTCTTTCGTTCCGAGGAATGGGCGCGATGGGCGTCAATCCCTACAATAATCCGGTTGATACGATCATCGCCGTTTGGGAGTGGGGAGCATATCTGGGAGCGGAGGCGCTTGAGAACGGCGTGGACGTGCAAGTAGCGTCCTGGAATCGCATGGCCCCCAATACCTTCCCCTCAATGGCCAAAGCTGGCGGGAATTATTTGAATGCGAGTCTTGTCAAAATGGATGCGGTACTGAGCGGCTTCACGGAAGGAATCATGCTCAGTACTGACGGTCACCTTGCCGAAGGCTCTGGGGAAAATTTATTCCTGGTAAAAAATGGCGTGCTGCACACTGCACCCGTCACGATGTCGATCCTGCCTGGGATTACACGCGACAGCATCATGACGCTGGCGCGTGAAATGGGTCTTTCAATTGTCGAGGCGAATAGTCCCAGAGAGGCACTCTACATCGCAGACGAAGTGTTTTTTACTGGAACCGCGGCTGAGGTGACGCCGGTCAGATCTATCGACCATCACGTCATTGGTGAGGGTCGTCGTGGAGAAATAACCGGCCGACTGCAGACGGCGTTTTTCGACATCGTCCACCGCGGTAACGATCCGCACGGATGGCTGACCCCAGTACCTGTTCGGGAAACGGCCTGATTTGGATCCGGTCGGACCGGAAATCGAGCCCGAAACGACTAAAACTCGAACAAGGTGATGATGAGTTCCCCTTCCTGCTCACCAGTCAACAGAATATCTAAACGCCCATTGCCGTCCGAGTCGAACCAGTTGAGCGCTCCGAACAATACACCTCTGAGATTTGCAATCTGAAGAAAGCTCAGGTCGATGTTTTCGAACATCAGGAGTTTCTGACTCTCATGATCACTCAGATCCTGTTGGCCCCAGGTCACAAAATCGAGGTCGGTATCTCCATCCAGATCACCGAACAGGGAGCCGCCGGCGAACAGACCCGTGAGGGTGGTGGCGGTCTGAGTAAAATTTCCACTCCCGTCGTTTCGGTGAATCGTAGTGGACCCTCTCAAAATCGTTGGAGCCAGCCGTCCCCCGCTCACCAGAATGTCTGAGTCTCCGTCAAAATCGATATCTCCAAACGCCACGCTCGCGAAATAAAGCTCCGGTAGATCGGCGTCAAGATCCACGAACGACGCGTCGCCGTTATTCCTGAACAGGCGAACGACGGGTCGACCTGAGGCAGTAAATCCACCGACTATGAAATCCTGATCGCCATCAGAATCCATGTCGTCGATGTCGAGGGATGAGAGCGACAATCCTTCGAAGGTCGTTGGTCCTGGTGAGTAGAAGCCACCACCGTCACCAAGCCATACCCCCAGCACTACTCCGGTGTCGGTTTTGCCGCCAAGGACGATGTCCATTATTCCGTCACCATTAAAATCGGCGGCATCTGCTCTGCTGTTGTGAACACCAGGCAATCCTGAGAGTCCATTGATGAAAAAGGTGCCGTTTCCATTGATGTAGATGTCCGTCGCCGCTTGAAGGACCTCCGAGTCCGTCGTCACCTCCTCGAGAGCGAGGCCAGTGACCAGAATATCGAGCATGCCATCATTGTTCAAGTCTTTCCAGACAACGGATCCACCCTTCACGTCTCGCTTTGGAAACGGGATACGTTGATAGACGGCCGTAATTCTCGGGCTTTGCATGGGAACTGGAGTTACCCGGCGCTCCACAAACTGGTAAAGGGCAGAGTGAATCGTTCCATCCTGGAGTTCACCGGTCAGAAATACATCTTCATCTCCATCTCCGTCGTAGTCACCACCCGCGAGGGCTCCGAATCTAACGGCGGGCATACCTTCGACACCGGCGATCTGCCGCTGAGCCGAGGCAGATTGAAGGCCGAAGAAGAAGAAAACCAGAAGGAGCAGTGCCGGAAATCGGTAGCTGAAAGACGCCGACATATTTTCTGAAATCATGAATTCTAAGTCGCTGTTCGCATTAGTGTGGAGTAGGGAAGGGGCTTCAGATCGATGAATCATCGCACCAGCGTCATGGTGCCTGATTTAACCCGGTCACCTGCTCTCAGCTCGTAAAAATAAATTCCTGAGCCCAACTGAACTCCTGTCCTTGAGTGGCCATCCCAATCAATCTGATGCTGCCCCGCTCCGAGAACACCCTTACTCACGCTGGCCACTTCCTGGCCGAGCAAAGTGAATATCCTGAACTCGACGTTCGCCGTTTCGGGTAGGTCGAATTGGATGGTTGTCCGCTCCGAAAACGGATTGGGATAATTAGCGTACACGGCAAACTGCTGTGGCAGGAGAGAATCCTCTTGGGATCCGACCGAGTGGGCTCCGGTAATCGAAAACGTGCCTTCCGACGAAAAGGCGGACGCCATGAATGCGTGGTTTATCGTCTGCACACTCCAGAAATAGGTGCCGTTCAGAAGATGATCCAACACCATGGTTTCGGCTGAAGCAGCATTTCCAGGGTGAGCCATCAACAGTCTTCCAGTGACTTTGTGAGCCATCGCCGACAGTATTTCAGAACCGTTTACGGTCCGTCCCACACGCACATTGTAGGTCACGCTGGCATTGGCTCCCGTCAGATCTAAAGGTGGCAGCCAGGAAAGTTGAACGCTCTCATCGGTCACCTCCGCTACCAGGCTCTGAGGCGGGGATGGCAGGGGCGGAATGGCCTGTCGCCGATTCTCATAAAGATTGGTAATGGATGATCCGAAGGTCGTACGTCCCGTCGCGAGGAGATCGAGGTCGCCGTCGCCGTCGAAATCACCCCAATCGGCATCCCCAAATATGGTGCCTATCAGCAGCGATGAGTTGACAAAATCGCCACCGCCATCGTTTCGAAATATCCTTGCACTTCGGCGTCCAAGAGCCTCTTCCGCGCCAATCGTCAGAAGGTCAAGATCTCCGTCATTGTCGTAATCTCCCCAGGTGACATCGCCCGCGAGCACGCCCTCGAATTCAAAGTTCAGAGCACTGAACGATCCACCACTGTTCTGCCAGATCTTGGCGTCTCCCTCGAAAATGAGAGCGGAAACTTCGCCACCGGATATTACAAGATCGAGGTCACCATCATTGTCATAGTCCCCTAAATCGACAGAGGAGAATGCATAGCCGTTAATCGCCGCGTTCACGGGAGTAAACGAGAGGTTGTCGTTGAGCAGGACAGTCGTAATAAATCCGTTATCTGACGCACCGGATATCACCAGATCCAGATCCTGGTCTCCGTCGATATCACCCAGGTCAGTATCTCCATATCCCACGCCAATCAATTCGTCAGAATTGGCGGTAAAAGAGCCGCCGCCATCGTTGATTGCTACGACGCTCGTCAGTTCATCTGAACTCGAGACACCGGTGATGATAAGATCGAGATCGCCATCCGCGTCCAGATCTCCCCAGGAGGCTGAACCACTGTGCAAATTGGGCAGGCCCGTAGACGAGACCTCTACAAACGCCCCGGCGTCGTTTCGATACAGAGTAGTGGCCGCCTGGTACGGATACTCCAGGGATTGACTACCGCCGACTACCAGATCCAAGTCTCCGTCCCCGTCGAAATCACCAAAAGAGGAAAACGAATAGACGACCTGCTTCACATCTCCCTGAATCAGAGAAAAAACGGGTAGGTCATTGGACCCCATGCCCTCATTTCGATAGAATGCGGAGTGGATCCCCGTTCCGATTTCCCCGCTGAGAAAGACATCGAGGTCACCATCGTTGTCGATGTCTCCCCAGGTTATACTTCCCTGACGAACTGCGGGGAGATCCTGAGAGAGGATACTGAAGGTGAAGGGTTGGGTCACCGGTTGGGCGCTGGCAAAGAGGGGAGATACCAGGCATGCGAAGGTAAAAATCGCGTAGCGAATCCTCATGCGATCAGAAAGATGGTTCGGGGACGGATGATACCGTACTGGATAGTGCACGGAGTTGAGCCAACAAAGGTAAAAACCAGCGGGGCCGGAATCTTGATTTTATGGGAGGGATTCCGAATTGCCCAATTCTGCACTTTGTATCAATTCTTCGGATAAATCGGGTCCAAGGTAAATATCCATAATCCAATGGGCCCCATAGATTAACGGCGTTATTAGAATGGCCACAATGAACTTGTACAAATAGTTGAACAGCGTGACGGCCAGAATGGTCTGTATGGTCCATAGACCGTAAAATGCGATGCTCAGGACGATAAACGTATCCAGAAACTGCGATCCAAAAGTGGAGCCCGTGGCGCGCAGCCACAGATGTTTGCCTTTTGTCAATCGACGGAGCCAGTGAAAGAGAGAAATGTCTGCGAGTTGGCCGACCAGATACGCAACCAGGCTTCCCACGATGATGCGCCCACTGATACCGAAAACATTATTGAATGCCTCTTCCGTTACGACGGAAATGGAAGAGGTCGGAACGGACATCGCTACCTGGATGATGCCGAATTCGAAAACGATCATCACCATCCCGAGGTAGGTCACAAATCGGATTCCGGGCTTACCATAGTATTCGTTCAGCAAGTCGGTGATGATGAATGTGATCGGAAACGCGATCACTCCTGCGGTCATTATCACCTCATTGAACGACTCGCCAAAGATGTTCAGGGTGAACGGAAGCTCGATCACCGTAAACAACTTGCCTGCCGTTGCCTCGGCAACGACCAGCGCGGTAATAAAGAGGGACGCGCACACCACATATAACTTTTGGGGTCTCGATAGCTGGATGACGCTGTTCATATACCGCGGCTGAATGGTGACCCGACCGTGGGGCGGCAGGGGAAGTGTTTCTGATGGTGGGCAGATTAACCGCGAAGAGGATCAGTTACAAGCAGGGCGTTTGGACTCATAGCCAGGAATTCATCTGTCCATGGGTATCCTTGGCCGTCTCGGGTAGGCGCTCTCTGTTGCAGGGTCCGTCTGGCTTCAATATTATCCGCTGTAGAGGTCGGCTCAGCGCATTTCCGACCAGAGCCAAAAAGAATCAAAAAGAGCCAAGAAAACCAAGAGGATTGATGGATCGAAAGTTGCGATACGCGATGGTAGGTGGCGGCCCGGGGGCCTTCATCGGAGCCGTGCACCGAATGGCAGCGGCCCTGGATGGAGAGAGTGAGATTGTAGCCGGCGCGTTTTCGTCATCTGCAGAAAAATCTGCTGAAACGGGCAAGGCGCTTCATCTCGATCCGGCTCGCGTGTATGGGTCGTGGCAGGAAATGCTCGACTCAGAATCCAAACGGACGGCGGATCGGATAGACTATGTCAGCATCGTCACGCCCAACTTTTTACACCACCCGATAGCCCGGGCAGCAATGGAAGCGGGATTCAACGTTATCTGCGACAAGCCGATGACCATGACAGTCGAGGAGTCTGAAGATCTGTGCAGGGTGGCCGCGGCGTCTGGGTGCATCTTCGCGCTGACTCACAACTACACGGGCTACCCCATGGTGAAGCAGGCCAGGCGCATGGTCGCCGATGGTGAACTGGGCGAGATCCGAAAAATTGTAGTGGAGTATCCTCAAGGATGGCTTTCCACACTGCTCGAGGCCACGGGCCAAAAACAGGCAGCTTGGAGGAGTGATCCGGCCAGAGCCGGGGTATCCTCTGCACTCGGTGACGTGGGCACACACTGCGAAAACCTTGTCCATTACATCACCGGCCTCGAAATGGATGAAATGATCGCGGACCTCTCGACGCTCGTCGAAGGGCGGGCGCTCGAAGATGATGCCTCTCTCCTGATACGATACCGTGGCGGCGCCCGCGGCATTCTGTACTGTTCACAAATCAGTGTTGGGGAGGAAAACAACCTGACCATCCGCATCTACGGCACACAGGCGGCATTGGAGTGGAAACAAGAGCATCCAAACTGGCTCTACATGAAATTCCCCGATAGGCCCGAGCAGATACTGAAGCGCGGAAATTCGTATCTGGGCGAGGAGGCCGCGAGTGCAAGTCGGCTTCCGGCGGGGCATCCAGAAGCCTTCATAGAAGCCTTCGCCAATGTCTATAAGAATGCAGGTCGTACAATCAAGGCGCGCATCGAGGGTCGAGAGCCCAGCGAAGCCGATCTCGACTTTCCCACCGTGCAGGATGGTGCTCGCGGCGTGCAGTTTATTCACACGGCTCTTCGAAGCAGCCAGGCCCGGGCCTGGGTAGACGCTTCCTACACTCCACCCGAAAAATAAAAATGGCCCGACCTATTACACTTTTTACCGGCCAGTGGGCCGACCTTTCTCTAGACGTCCTGGCCGAGAAGGCGGCTTCCTGGGGTTACGATGGGCTGGAACTGGCGTGCTGGGGAGATCATTTCGAAGTGGATCGCGCACTCGCAGAGCCGGATTACTGTCAAAGTCGAATAGATATTCTAGCGAGACACGGTCTGCAGGTGCACTCCATCAGTGCACACCTTGTCGGACAGGCGGTGTGCGACATCATCGACAGCCGGCATGAAGCCATTCTTCCCCCTCATGTCTGGGGCGACGGCGATCCGGCCGGCGTGAACGCGCGCGCTGCAGCCGAAATGAAGGATACCGCCCGAGCTGCCCAGAAGCTGGGCGTGAAGGTGGTGAATGGATTTACCGGAAGTTCGATCTGGCATATGCTCTATTCATTTCCGCCGGTTTCGGGCGATCTGCTAGACGCAGGATTTAAGGACTTCGCCGACAAGTGGAATCCCATCCTGGATGTATTTGATGAAACGGGTGTTCGGTTCGGGCTGGAAGTGCACCCGACAGAAATTGCCTTTGACATTGCCAGCGCGGTGCGCGCCCTCGATGCCCTTGACAATCGAGAAGCATTTGGATTCAACTACGACCCCAGCCATCTGGGCTACCAGGGTGTCGATTACGTCGGCTTCATCCATAAATTCTCCAACCGCATCTATCACGTCCATATGAAAGATGTGTGGTGGTCGCAGGTGGCGACGGAAGCGGGCATCTTCGGGGGCCACACAGAATTTGGGGACATCAGGCGGCACTGGGACTTCAGATCGCTTGGAAGGGGGTCTATTGATTTCGAAGAAATAATCCGCGCCCTTAATCGATCGGGCTACCGTGGGCCCCTTTCCGTGGAGTGGGAAGACATCGGAATGGACCGGGAGCACGGAGCTGAGGAGGCCTGTGATTTCGTGCGCGCGGTTGATTTTCCAGGCTCTGACCTGGCTTTCGATGCTGCGTTTTCTGAATAGCTACCTCCATCGGAGCAACCTTCGCCGGAATTACAACTCATTATCAGGCTCGGCCGCATATCGGATGCCGTCCTATACAATAATTTGACTGGAAAGGAGCGATGGACAACAAGCAGTGGATAGTGACAGCTGCTCTGGCTGGAATATTTTCGTCAGCATTCATGTATTTGCCGTACGTAGGTCACCTCTACGTGTTCGTGACGCTGTGCGCCCTGCAAGGTCTCTACCTGGGTTGGCAACCAGCAACGGCCTCCCAAGCCCGGCTCGGAGCGCTTTCTTTCTCAGTCACTGTCTTTGTGGCGACTCCCATTTTGGGATTGGTGTTCTCGCCGCGCGGTCTCGAATACAACTGGGGAATTGCGGCCGGCATAGGAATTGCCTCGGGAGTGATCTCGATATTTGGGAGTCGATTCGTTCGAATCCGGCGCACGAAATGACCAACGTCCCCCCAACCGGGAAACGATTACTCTCCCCAGGTCACACATGATATACCCCACACCCACCACCCCCATAATCTTTGAGGACCGATGCAAAAGCCCACCTCCGTTGCCACGTGGTCGACGCTAGCGGATCGTCAACCCACTTATGCTCTGGTCGCCGAAGTCGACCTCGTCGTCCTTCGCTACGGCGATCAAGTTTCCGTGCTGTATGGTCGGTGCCTGCATCGTGGTGCCCTGCTGGCGGACGGCCACGTCGACGGCGAGAATCTGATCTGTGGCGTCCACAATTGGGACTACCGATACGATACGGGAGTCAGCGAATACGCGAACGATGAGGTCCTGGAAAAATTTGATGCCGTAATCGACTTGGAGGCTGATTCGGTTCTGGTGGATGCGGCCGAAATCGAGGCGTGGTCCGTTATCAATCCCCAGCCCTACAATCGGGACGAGTATCTGGGGCTCTATCAGGACCATCACGGCACTCCCGAGGAGCCTTTCAACAGTCACATTCAGGGCCTGGCGGTAAACGGTCTGACTAAAGTTGGCCATCACGGGCCCGTATCCGCCATGGGGATCGCGCTGACCGAGCTTCCACGGTGGGATGATATTCAGATTCTCACCGCTCAGATGGCTGTAAAGCCACTTTTCGACGAGGATGAGGTGGATACGAGTGTGACCATTGGCCCCAGAGCCAAAAAACCCCTCGTTCTGGACATTCCGCTCTTCGTTTCGGACATGAGTTTTGGAGCGCTCAGCGAGGAGGCAAAAATCGCTCTGTCCACCGGGGCTGAGATGGCTGGGACCGGCATATGCTCGGGAGAAGGTGGAATGTTGCCCGAGGAAAAGGCGGCCAACAGTCGATATTTTTATGAACTGGCCTCCGCCAAGTTCGGCTGGAGTCTTGAGAAAGCGGCGACCTGCCAGGCCTTTCATTTCAAAGGGGGCCAGGGGGCCAAAACGGGTACCGGCGGGCACTTGCCGGGCGAAAAAGTGGTTGGCAAGATCGCTGAAGTGCGTGGCCTTGAGCCTGGAGTCCCTGCCATCAGCCCCCCAACGTTCAGCGATCTCGTCTCGGCGCAGGACTTTCGACGCGTGGCCGACGAAGTCCGTGAAGCGAGCGGAGGAATTCCCATCGGGTTCAAATTGAGCGCCCAACATATCGAAGATGACATCGATTTCGCCCTTGAGGCCTCGGCCGACTACATTATTCTGGACGGACGCGGCGGGGGGACGGGTGCAGCCCCGGAAATTTTCAAGAAAAACATCTCCGTTCCGACTATACCGGCGTTGGCTCGCGCCCGGAAGCACCTTGACTCACTCGGCGCATCCGACATCACCCTCATCATAACAGGCGGTCTGAGGACTGAGTCGGATTTTGTCAAAGCGCTGGCCCTCGGTGCAGACGCTGTCGCAATCTCGAATTCAGCCCTCCAAGCCATCGGCTGCCTTGGCATGCGCGCGTGTCATACGAACAATTGCCCGGTGGGCATCGCAACCCAGCAACAACATCTCAGGGATCGATTGCATGTGCAGGCCTCAGCCGCCAGACTTCGAAACTGGTTTGGCGCTACGACCGAGCTGATGCAGGTCCTTTCCAGGGCCTGCGGCCACTCCGCGTTCTCCGGGTTCAATAGAAATGATCTTACAACCTGGAGTCGAGATATGGCCCTGCTGTCGGGAGTGCCCTTCGGAGGAGTGGGCGAAGTTTGAACCGGCTCTCTTAAATGCTCAATCGTCGTGCAGATTCTCGATCGGATTGGTGAGTGCTGCCTTCAAGGTCTGACTTCCGATGGAAACGAGTGCGATTAGGGCCATGGCTCCCAGTCCGAGGAAGACCGTGCCCATTCCAAGACTGACCCGGTACTCGAAATTCTGCAGAAACAGATTACTCAGCATCCACGCCACCGGAATGGAGATCACGGCTGCTATTGAAATAAGAAGCACGAATTCGCTGGACAGCAGACGAAGAACGGGGGCTACGTCGGCTCCCAGCACTTTTCGGATGCTTATCTCTTTCGTCCGTCGCTCTACATTGAAGGAGGCGATTCCGAGGAGTCCGAGGCAAGCAATGATGATGGTCAGCAAGGATATAAATCCGATCAGCCGGTACGCGTCGCGCATGATCAAATTGGACATGCTCTCTTTCAACTGCGTCTCGAACACTTCGTAGTCAACGCTGCGGGCGTGTCCCATAGCAAGCCAGGCTGCTCTGATATCCTCGATTCCGGCTTCCATTCTCCCCGGGACCAGACGAACATTGGCCCATCGCAGCTGGTTCATGTCTAGAATAAAGATGTACGGGGCGATGGCCATCGCAATATCGTCGATGTGGGCGTCCTTCAGGACTCCCGCTATGTAAACCTCGGTTGAGTCTCCAGTAATAAAGGAAGTGCCCACAGCTTCGATGGGAGATCCCAGATTCAAGACTCGAAGTAATGTCTCGTTGACCAGTACCAGACCCGTGTCATTGAAACCCATCTCGGAAGTCAATTTTCTACCGGCCACCAATTCCAGTTCCAGATTGTCCACGAAGTTCTCGTCGATGGGCCACCGGTATCCTTTTATTCTATCATCGGGGGCTGTTCCTCGCGTGGACACCCATGTATCAGAGCGTGATCCCGATGCGGGAATGATCCTTGCACCGGAAATAAGTTCAACATTCGCGCTCGACGAGATGCGGTCCCTGAACCTCTCGTAGGGCACGTCGAAGAGACGGACATTCACGATGTCCGCATTCCGAAAACCATAGTCGGCGTTCTGCATGTAGTTCGCCTGGCGCATCATGGTCACGGTGACCACGAGAAAGATCAGCGAAAGCGAAAACTGAACCACAACCAGAGTTTTTCTCAGGCGGGATCCGCTTTTCCCCGACTTGTCACTGGCCCCCCGAACTGCCTCAGCTGGCTGGAATCGGGAGAGGAACAGCGCGGGGTAGACACCTGCGATGAGGGCAATAACGAGCGAAAAAACTGCTAGAACCAGGTACAACCCGCCATCGGTCAAGTAGTCAATGGAGAGGGCCACGCCTGTGAGGGACACAAATGAGAGGCTGTTGAATGCGGGTTCGAGCCACTGCAGAATCAGCACGGCTACCACCACACTGAACGCCGATACCATTACGGTTTCGAAAATAAACTGGGCCGTGATGTGTGCTTTTGCCGCACCGAAGACCTTCCTGATCCCGACTTCCCGGGAGCGTTTCAGGGACCGACTCACCGTCAGGCCGACATAATTGAAACAGGCTGTCGCCAGAATCATGAATGCCAGGACGGCAAAAAACCACGCCAGAACGCCGGGTAGAACCACCCCCAACTCATTGCCCATCGCGACCCCAAGGCTGATATCCACCATTGGTTGAACCGTCAGCCCATGAAGTCGATTTCCGTTGTTTTCGGCAAAGTGGACCGGGATCAACGCCGAAACACTGTGCTGCACGGCATCCAGGGAGGCCCCTTCTTCCAGAAGAGCAAATGTGTACGACCCGTAGATCGACCTTGTCCACGTGTCCAACATGTCCTGAGTACCTGGAATCGCCTCCAGCGTGGAGTAGGAAGCGATGGCGTCCAAGGGGAAAAGAGTATCGTACCTATCACTCGCCAACACGCCCGTAACCGTGAAATCACGACTTCCTACAACGCTCATGACCTTCCCCATAGGATCCTCGGTGCCAAAAAATTTGACCACTTCGGATGGTGAGAGGACGAGGGAGCCCGGATTTAGGAGTGCCGTGGTAGGATCACCGGAAGCGAGTTCGAACGAGAACAATTCAAAAAAATCTGAATCCGCATAGAGCCCATTCAGCGGCAATCCCGTTCCCTGATAGACGAGTGTGCCACGGAAGCGAGATCTGATCTCTGCCGCCCGTTCAATTCCGGGCACTTCCTGCTCCATCAAATCGGAGAGATTGGCCGGGGAGGTGCCGTAGGGGGCATTATTCCTGTTGATGCTAGATTTAAAATCCGAGTAGACGCGAACGAGGCGATCGGCATGTTCATGGAACTCATCCTGATGGGCTGATTGCCGTACAAACAATATCAGAATCAGTCCGACGGCCATACTCACGGACAGCCCAACAATATTCAGGGACGAAAATGCAGCGTGGCGCTTAAGTGAGCGCAGGGCGACGTAGAAATAGTTGCGTAGCATGCCGATCGGAAAGAAAGTTGTTGGAGAAGAGCGTTTGCTTCGAAATCGGACGCGCAGCATGGACAACGCGTCGAACCAGATCAAGAAAGAAGCGGCCAGATTCGAGGAGGATTTCTGTCGGAGTTCGTGCATTTCTTCGAGATCGCCCCGAAATTCCTCGTAATGCTCATCACTGCAGAACAGGTTGAGTATCCAGAGGACGATACCCGGCAGACTGGTATGATCCACGACTCGGTTCATCTGAATGAAGATGCCGCATCGAGCGCAGGAATGGCTTTCCAGAACCGCTCACGAACACTGCGAGAGGCTCGAAGGGCTTCGAGACCTGCTCCCGTTGCTGTGAATAGTCGTTTTCGTCGGCCACCTCGAGATTTGGTGGCGCCTCCCATCTCAGAATTCAAATACCCTTTGTCTTGCAGGCGATAAAGGGTCGTGTGTACGGCCCCCAGTGTCAACGGTCTTCCGGTGTGGTCACCCAATTTCTGATGTATGCTGACTCCGTACGCGTCGTCCGTAAGTGTGCACACCGAAAGCAACACAAGCTCTTCTAACGTTCCCAGCTGATCCATGTCTGTGTTTCGATTACGAAAAAACAAATACGCCCATTACCTCTACAAAGTTACATGTAATGCAATCAAGATCCATACGTGCATCTAGCAAAGCAACACAAAGAAGTGGTTCTACGTCTCGTTAATACAGTACTTCCGCACGCATTTGACCCCTTTCCGTACCAGATATCCGTGAGTTATTGGGTCTTCGCGCTGGCAGGTCTGGGGGCGATGGTGATCGCACTGGCAACGGTAGGATATCAGGCAGCGAGGGCAGCCTCAGCAGATCCAATCAGCTCGCTCAGATACGAATAGCGTCAGTCAGAAACCTTAGCGGTCACAGCTTCTTCTACCAGGACCAGATCCAACGTTTCCACGAGGTGGTCCGCGTTTTCGGAGGTGAAAACCAGGGGCGGCTTGATCTTCAGGACGTTGTGGAGCGGACCATCGGTAGAAAGCAGTATACCGTTGTCGCGCATGCGGTCAGCAACATAAGATGCTTCCGAGTCTGCGGGCTCAAGGGTGTCTCGATTCCGCACGAGCTCGATCCCGATGAAGAGTCCCGCGCCACGGACGTCACCGACAATGGGATGCCGCGCCCTCAGATGTTCGAGCCTTTCGAGAAGATGGTTTCCGACCACTCTTGCGTTTTCCTGAAGGCCGCGATCTTCGATCTCGTCGAGGACCGCCAACCCAACGGCGCAGGACGCTGGATTGCCTCCGAACGTATTGAAATACTCCATCCCGTTATCGAATGCGTCGGCAATGGCACGCGTGGTGACCACGGCGGCCAGCGGGTGGCCGTTTCCAAGGGGTTTTCCCAGGACGACGATGTCGGGCACGATGTTAGACCCAATGTTGGACTCGGCCGAACCCGATGAGTCGTCATCGAGCTGGAACCCCCAGAAGTGAGAACCCACCCGACCGAGTCCCACCTGAACCTCGTCGGCGATGAAAAGGCCGCCCGCTTCTCGAATGTGGGCGGCGGCAGCGCGTAAATACCCGGGAGGAGGCACGATCTGTCCGCCGCAGCCTGGCACGGACTCTGCGATGAACGCGGCTACATTTCCACCTTTGGCGGCGCCCCGGACGGACGCGGCATAGGCAAGACCAGACCGGGCGGTCATGCCCTTGTACGGGCCCCGATAGGCATCGGGCATCAGCGCGATGTGGGTTCGCGATGGCTTTCCGCGGCCTCCTGCTCCATCAAATTTGTAGGGGCTGATGTCGATCAGAGTGGTCAGATTTCCGTGGTATGCGCCGTCGAGGACGACGGTCTCCGATTTTCCGGTAACGGTACGGGCGAGGCGCAGGGCAAGATCATTGGCCTCAGAACCGGAGTTGACGAAAAAGCACACCTCCAACGGTGCAGGCATTGTGGCGGCGAGTCGTTCGGCGTATTCGAGCCTAAGCGAATGCAGGTACCTCGTATTGGTCGTCAGTGTCCGCATCTGTCGGTGAAGCGCATCGACTACTCGTGGATTCGAGTGTCCGACATGGGGCACATTGTTCACGGCGTCCAAAAAAGCGCGTCCCTCTGCATCGTAGAGGGTCTGCATGTATCCTCGCACGATGTGAAGCTTGTCCTTGTAAGCAATACTCAGGACCGAGCCCATGCGACTCGATCGCTTTTCGAGCAGCTCACCGGTAGAAGAGCCCTGAGGGGTGTTGACCTCGTCTGATAATCCAAGCAGGTGCTTCGGGCTCGGTGAAAGGCTCTTCCACGTTTCGCGCTGGCCCGGTGCAGCGACCCCCGAAAAAGTGGCCGTCAGGTCCAGCATGTCGGTGATAATCTGAAAATGAAGGTGCGCTATCCAACCTCCATTCTCCTCGAACGGCCCGAGATGGGCGAACACCTCGCCCCGTTCGACCGACCTTCCTTCAACCATCTCGGAAATCGAAGCATGGCTCAGGTGGCCGTACAGCGTCCAGAACACCGGACCATCCTGGGGCCGGTGCTCAAGAATGATGCAGCCACCATAGTCGAAGCGATCGTGGTGAGCGCAGAACGAATGCACAATTCCATCGAGAGGGGCGTGAACAGGTGTCCCAGCGGGGCGGAACAGATCGACACCCATGTGGACCGTTCTGCGCTCACCGGACATAGACAGGTATTGATCTCCCGTGTAGGCGAGTCGCACTTCATCCCATCGACCTACGCCCACTCCGCTTCCCGTGCGACTCCAGATTTCCGCCTCAACGACTCCGGGGACGGTCAGGGCGCTAGGTCCAAATTCGAGACTGCCGACCGAAAAATCGAAAACTTCGGGCTTCTTGGTGGGGTCTTCTCCCAGGATGACCGGTGCAAATGGCTCGTCCCGGTCTTCAATCCACCGCTCGACAGCTTTGGAGCCTGGAACCGGCTCCCAGCCCAGAGCCGCGCGAAGCCGATACGTCGCGAGGCGCGGGTGAATTTCAACCAGTTTTCGGAGGCACTTCAGTGCGCCCGCTTTGGACACACTCAAATATTCACTGTCGGGCTCCTGGGACCGTTGCTTAGCCGACACTGACAGGGTAGTGGCAAGCCGAACACCAGCCAGCGTAAAGAATACCTCAACCTCTTCCGCGGGTACCTCATTTGCTGAGTGATATCCGGCAAGGACCGCGCACATGGTGTCAATCGGGTCTTCGCGGTGCATCGAGAGATAGGCGGCGGCGATTGCTGCATTCCCAATTCGAGCGGAGTGAACCATATCGCCGAAATCCAGAATGCCGGCTATCTGGCGGGCGGACCCGGTGGCGGGGCCAACCAGAAAATTGTAGTCGTTTCCGTCATTGTGGATGGTCTGTTTTGGCAGAGAAGCCCACTGTGGCTCGACTACTGAATGAAACAGATCCAGGAAATGCCGCACCAGGTCATCGTCATCCGGTGAGACGTACTGGATGTGCTCACGAAGTGTTGCGGGCGCATTGGCGAGATCCCAGACAAAATCCGAGGATTCGCGTCGTTTCTCGATGCCCTTCAGCACAAGATCCATCTTTCCCAACAGGTGCCCTACCTGATGCTCCAATTCTGACGTGATGGGTCGGGCCAACGCGAGAGGTGTTCCCTCGAGCCACGATACCAGCCAGACGTGGTGGGATTCTCCAGCAAGTTCTACGGTCGAGCGACCCAGAATCTGTGGGACCGGAAGTCCAGATTGGGCTAACATGGCCAAGGCACGGGCCCGATCCGTAATCAGGCTTTCTGGTTCGAGGGCATTGAAGATCTTCAGGACGGCCTTCTCGTCGGACTCCCCGCGGAGCTTGAAATTCTGGTCCCGCTCACTTTCGAGGGGAGACGCTGCCCCGACAAAATCAAACAGGTCCCGGGCCAGCTCTTCAGCCTGAGCCTGAGTGAGAGTGGGCCTTCCGCGCATGATTTGGGTGGGAATATGGGTGGGAGTATGGGTAGGTGTGCTCATCTGTTAGCTCGGAATGGCTCGACGTTCAGGGACGGGGTCTTCCCCGCGATCATCTGAGCTACGAGTTGCCCGGTGATCGGTCCGTGTGTCATACCCATCATTCCATGCCCCGTGGCGACGAACACGTTCCGAGCCTTCGGAAGCGATCCGATGTAGGGAAGGCCATCAGGTGATGCCGGCCGAAATCCAGACCAGGTCTGAATGTCGTTTATATTCGTGCAGTAGAGTGCGGCCTGACGCCTGATGGGTCTTACGCGGCGCTCGTCTATCGAGGAATCGAATCCTTCCAGGGCGAGCGTACCTCCAAATCGGATACATCCCGGCATAGGGGTAATAGTCAGCTTTTCGTCAGTAACCACGCAGGGAATCTTCATTCGGGGAGTGTCTGCGTCGGAATCGCAATGCTCCACAGGCACCGTCACGCTGTAGCCCTTGGCGGGTTGCACCGGTAGATTCAAACCGAGACGGCGCGCCAGGTGCGGAGTCCACGATCCAGCGGCCAGCACAAAATGGTCGGCCGCAACCTCTTCACCGTCCGTGGTGACGCTGGACAGAGCTCGCCCACTCCCGTTCATTGATGTTACCTCTCCTTCTCTGATCTCGACGCCACCAGCCCGAACGTGGGCTTCGAGGGCCCGCAGCAGAAGCTCGGGGTGGATACTTGTGTCCTGCCGGAAAAAGACCGACCCTGAAATCTGTGTTTTGAGCGCGGGCTCCACCTCGAGCGTGCCTTCGCGATCGAGCCGGTTGACCTCCAGGCCCGCTTCTTCGGCCATATCGGCCAACTCCTCGTTTGCACGGGCAGCATGGTCTGAGTCGTGCAGCATCAACAAGCCGTCGTGCCGAAGACCCACATCCGCGAAGCCGGAAAGTTCACACATTTCCGTCAGCAGTTCGCTACTGGCCAGGCTCAGGTCGCGCAGAATGGGCGCCGCGTACTGCACGTGAGCTGGCGTGCAGTGCTTTTGAAACAGCCAGAGCCATTTCATGAAATGGCGGTCCGTACTCGGCTTGATGTAGAGCGGACTCTCGGGATTCATCAGCCACTTGATTCCCTTGGCAATGACACCCGGCGCCGATAGAGGGACAATGTGACTCGGCACGATCATGCCCGCATTGCCTGTTGACGCGCCTTCGGTATATCGACCGCGATCAATGACCAGCACGCGTGCGCCGTCTTTCTGCAGATAACGGGCACACGACAGGCCGATAATCCCTCCCCCGACAATGACCACGTCAAATTTGTTGCTCATGCCGCGCGCCTTATATGACGGAAAATCCGTAAGCATAGGGATCATCATCGTCGATGATAATCTGATTGTATCCCGTTACACGGGCCCACCCTTCGATACTCGGAATGATTGCGTCGAACTCGCCCACGCTCGTGGTATCCTCCACACGCCCAGTAAACTGACTGCCAATTATACTCTCGTGGACGAAGACATCCCCTTTCTTTAGTTTGCCATGAGCCGCCCACTGCGCCATGCGGCTGGATGTGCCCGTACCACAGGGTGATCGATCGATCGCCTTGTCTCCATAAAAAACGGCATTTCGCCCGTGGGAGCCTTCTTTTTTGGGTTCCCCCGTCCAAAGCATGTGACTCATGCCCCGAATTTCATCGTTTTCCGGGTGCACAAAGTCGTATATGTCGTTGATCCGTGAGCGCACGACCCGACTCCAGCGCACCAGGTCGGCTGCGGTATAGTCGTCCAGGTCCGAATAATTCTCTTGGGGATCCACAATCGCATAAAAATTCCCCCCGTAGCCGACGTCGACGCTGATCTCGCCCAGATCGGGGCACTCGACAACGAGGCCTTCGACGTACAAAAATGATGGAATGTTGACCAGTCTGACGCTGGAGACCCGATCTCCCTCCATGTCATAGTAAACATCCACGCGTCCAGCCGGTGTGTCGAGGCGCACGAGCCCTTCCTCGGCAGGTGTGACGAGACCTTCCTGGATCAGCACTGTCACAGTACCAATGGTACCATGACCACACATCGGCAAGCAGCCGCTTGTCTCGATGTAGAGCACTGCGATATCGCAGTCATCCCGAGTCGAGTCATACAATATGCTGCCGGACATGATGTCGTGTCCCCGCGGTTCGAACATCAGCCCGCGTCTGATCCAGTCGTACTCCCGCATGAAGTGAGCTCTTCGCTCAATCATTGACGAGCCTTCAAGCACGGGGCCTCCACCTCGCACCACCCGCACGGGATTCCCGCAGGAGTGTGAATCAACGCAGTCGAATCGATGGATGCCCATTTAGCCTGGAATGGTTTATTCGAGGTCCAGCGCGCGGCGCGCGAATGCCTCCAGGTAAGCTATCAATGCACCGGAGGCTTTCCCAGCTTCTTCTGAGTGTCCGGCTGCAACTTCTCGCAGAATCCGCGAATGCAATTCGGCGCTATCGCTGAGGTTTCCGAAGTGGCGGTACATCGACCAGAATCGCCGGCAGTGTGCGTGAAGAGAACCGGCCGCCTGGGACGCATAAGGGTTCCGGCTCGCGGCGGCCAAAATTTCATCTCCGGAGCGGTCGAGCCGCATGAATCCCTGATAGTCTTCGATCTGGGTGGCCTCAGCAATTCCATCAGCGCAGGCGGTGAGCGCTTTCCGTTCCTTGGGGGAAGCTCGGCGCACCGCCTGGCTGGCGATCAGCCGGTCGAGTACACCCCGGGTGTCCAACAGATTCAGGTACTCGGACGCATTGATTTCTGTTACCATCATGCCCCGGCGAGGAAGGGAAACGATCAACATATCTCCCGCAAGTCGTTGCAGCGCTTCCCTGAGCGGCGTTCGGCCGATATTGATCTGTTCCGCTAGCTCCGACTCAGAAAACACCGTTCCAGGAGGAAGTTCGAGGGAGATGATCATGCGCTCGACCTCGTCATACGCCTGATCACTGAGGGTATCGGAATCAATCATGACGCCTTCTTGGGATAACACGGAATGGCCTGGGATTACACGAAATGGCCTGGGGCTAGACGAAATCTGAAACGTCGGGGCGGTTGTCGAGCGCGGTCTGGATGACCTTGAGGACAAATTCCCGTTCTGCGCCTACCAGGGGTAGGCGCGGCGGGCGGGTTGTTTCGGTCCCCAGCCCCACAGCAACCTCGGCTAGTTTGATGTTCTGCACCAGCTTTACGTTGACGTCCAGGTCCAGGAGCGGCTTGAACCACCGATATATCTCGCGTGCTTCCGCAATTCTGCCTGCCTGAATGAGATTGTAGATGGCTACTGTTTCTTCAGGAAATGCACATACCAGGCCCGCGACCCACCCGACCGATCCCATGAGAAGACTCTCCATAGCAAGATTGTCGACTCCCGTGAAGAGCTGGTAGTGGTCGCCGAGACGGTTGACTATATCCGTCACGCGGCGGACGTCATCCGAGGATTCTTTGACCGCGACGAACATTTCTTCGTCGGCCAGTTCTTCCAGCATGTCCACCGTGCAGTCCACCTTGTAGGCGACGGGATTATTGTAAATCATGATCGGCTTGCCGGCTGCATTAGCCACCGTTCTGAAATGTGCCAGCGTTTCCCGTCGATCCGCGGGGTACAGCATTGCGGGCAGCAGCATGAAGCCGTCGGCACCATTTACCTGGCCGTCCTCGACCGCTCGACACGCCTCGGCGGTGGTATTCTGCGCCACACCCATCAACACCGGAACACGACCGCCCGCGGTCTCTACTGCGATACGCAGGATCTCCTGTTTCTCTTCGTAGGAGAGGGTACTGGACTCGCCCAGCGATCCCGTCGTAATGATGCCATGAACGCCTGCTTCAATCTGCGCGTTGATTCCATTCTGTGTCCCGGCATAGTCCAGGGAGAAGTCTTCTTTGAATTTCGTGGTGACGGCGGGAAATACGCCCTTCCATGGGGTGCTCATGGTCAAATCAGTGCGGTTTTGATAATTAACTACGCTAATATATTACAAATATATCAATAATATATAAGATTAGACGTTACCACTCGGATTAGACCAGGGCTGCCTATCTTTTGTGGTCACCATCGCATCATCTTCCGATCAACTCATGACCCACTTTCACCTCCTTCTCTTCCTTCCCCTCCTTTCGATATGAGTGCCTTCGATATTCTGGATATCGCAGGAACATTCGTTTTCGCTGTCGCCGGGGCGTTCCGGGCCACGCGTCACCGCCTGGATCTGTTGGGCGTGATGGTGCTAGCGGTAGCGACCGGAGTCGGAGGCGGCATGATCCGGGATATACTGTTGGGAGCGACTCCCGTGGCGGCCATTCAAAGCGAACTGTATCTGGGAGTGTGCCTGGCCGGTGGTCTGGTGGTCTTTCTGGCTGCGGGTCGTGTGGCAACGCAGTGGAACCGGGTGATGATCATGGACGCCATTGGTCTGGGCGTATTCGCTGCGATCGGCGGTTATAAAGGCCTGGAAGCCGGCCTTGGGCCGATTGGCGTAATGATCATGGCAGCGCTTACGGCAACTGGCGGGGGGTGGTGCGGGATGTGCTGGTTCGCGAAGTTCCAGCTGTCATCAGGCATGATTTTTACGCGACGGCAGCGCTGTTGGGAGGAGCGGTGCTCATGGGGGCAGATGCCGTGGGCTGGAGCCCAACCGTTCAGATATGGCTGGCTGTTGTCACCACCAGCGGCCTTCGCTTCTACGCGATGACCCGTGGAGTTGGCCTACCGAAGGTGATTTCGCCGGAGATTGACTCCGAGGCGAACTGAGCGTCTCGCCTATTAAATCCCGTCTCCAGGGTAGGCCGGTAACACCCGACCAATGGTTTTTCGAGGCTTCTTGACGTTCAGCGTCACATCGATCTGTTTCGGCGCGCCGTCTCCTGAGATTTTGGAAGGCTTCAGCGCGACACCGTCTCCGCCGGCGAACTCCACGTTCACCGCGTCCTTTCGGACGGACCGCATGAACATTCGCGCGTCAGATTCGATATCCACCAGGCCGCAAAGTGTCTGCAACTCGTAGCGCCACAGGGCCGCACTCTCCATGACCATCTCCAGAATCTCTCCATCCTCGTATTTCAGCGCGAGGATATCCGCTTGCCAGTACATCTCTTCGATATCTGAAAGTCGAATTATCTTGCGAAATCCAAGTCCTGAGAGTGAGATGTGATCCTTCTCAAGTCGGGCACGACCGAAGGGGACCCAACGGTTCTCCAACTGGAATTTAGAGGCTGCTATTCTTGCCATTTTAATACCTACGTCGACACCTGGCGTGCCTGCGTTCTCCCTCGATACTATGAGTTATCACCTATGGAAACGGAAAAAAACCGGGATATTGCGATTCAGAATATGCCGATCGAATTGGATCGAACTGTCCCCATATGCCATTATCGGCTGGGCAGCTATGCATTTTAATTCCAGAGAGGGGTGCAGGTGGTGGTTAGACCTGCAGAAATCGACTCGTGTAACATTACCCCCAATTAACCCGTGTACTGCCCACACCCAATGAACCAGTGTGACATTCGTCCGCCCATCTTCGTACCGCAATTCAGGCATCGCATCAATGATCAAGAATTACCTTCAGATTACCTTTCGGAATCTGAAACGCCATAAAGGCTTCTCGTTTATAAATATCGCGGGTCTCGCCACAGGGATGGCTGCGTTTGTCCTCATCATTCTGTTCATTCAGAATGAACTGAGTTTCGATCAGCACCACGAGCAGCGGACCGATATCTACCGGGTGGTGCTGGATGCCAGGGTTGCAGACCAGGAAATCATGACGGCGAGTTCCCCCGCCGTGATGGCTACGCAATTCCTGCAGGAATTTCCAGAGATCGCGGCGGCTGTTCGAGTAGATGCCTTTTCGGCAGATGTTCTGATTACGGTGGAAAACGAACCGTACTACGAGCCGAACTATTTCATGGCTGATTCGAGCATCTTCGACATTTTTACCATGCCGTTCGTCGCTGGTGACCCTGCTACTGCGCTGAACCGACCAAATACAATGGTCGTGTCGGAATCGATAGCCAGAAAATATTTCGGCGACGTGGATCCGATGGGCCAAACCGTCCAATACGACAACCGCGTCGACTACGAAATAACGGGAGTGATGGTGGATCCACCACTGACTACCCATTTTCGCTCCGAAATTCTCACGTCATTCCTTACAAACAATCGAGTAGATGACCCGGTGTGGCTGAACAATTCGTTCATCACCTATCTACTTCTTAATCCCGGGGCCGATGCGACCGCGCTGCAAGCAAAATTCCCTGAGTTCGTCCGCACGTACGTCGGTCCCCAGATTGAACAGTTCATGGGCCAATCGTACGACGAAGCACTGGAATCTGGCTTGAGGTATGGATGGCTCCTGGAGCCGATGCAAGAAATTTACCTAAAATCGGAAGCTCAGGACCAGATCGGACCAACGGGCGACATTCGGTATCTGTACATCCTTGGGATAATTGCATTATTCGTGATGTCGATCGCGTGTATCAACTTTATGAATCTCTCCACTGCTCGCGCGACCGGTCGAGCTCGCGAAGTGGGAATCCGCAAGACGCTGGGATCGGAAAGGGGTCAACTTATTCGGCAGTTCCTGGGAGAGTCCATTACGATGGCTACCATTTCCATGGTCGTCGCCTTTGGCATTGTGCTTCTGGTGCTTCCTGCCTTCAGCCAGATGGCCGGATCTTCGCTTTCTATCGCGCCATGGTTGTACGGCGTCGTGGTGATGATTGCTTTGACCACCGGATTGATTTCGGGTCTCTACCCAGCATTTGTCCTGTCGGGATTTCAGCCGGCGACCGTTCTGAAAGGATCTTTTTCGAGTAGTAAAAGAGGTTCTGCGCTGCGCTCGACGCTCGTAGTGTTTCAGTTCAGCATCTCCATCGTGCTGCTGGTAGGCACGGCGGTAGTATTCAAACAGCTAGATTTCATTCAGAACCAGGATCTGGGCTTTGAAAAGGATCACGTTGTGGTCGTACCCATCGAAACGAACAACGGACTTCAGACCTTTGACACGTTCCGGAATCAGTTGTTGACCTACTCGGGCATCGTCGATGTCGCATCCGGCGGTATGGTGCCGGGCCCTGACCATGTTCATAACAGCACCGGTTTTCGAGGAGAGGGAATGCGCGACGAAGATTTCTTCATCGCGGCTCTCGGAGAGGTTTCAGACGATTACATCGAAACCCTCGGACTTCGCATCGTCGCGGGGCGTGATTTTGATGTAGACTTTCCCTCAGACTCATCTGGATTTGTAATCAACGAAGCAGCGGCAGCCCAGATGGGTATGTCTCCGGAAGAGGCTATCGGCAAGACACTGGCCCGTCTCGGCGGAAACGCAGATGGATCGAACCGTGTGATGACCGTGTTGGGTGTCGTTGAAAATGCCAACTTTTCATCCCTACATGAACTTGTGATGCCGATGGTCTTCGGCCATTGGGAGGTGAATCAGCGGTACGTGCCCATTCGCATCCGCCCCGAAAATACTGAAGCGACGCTGGTATTTATTGAAGAAAAATGGACTTCATGGGAAGCGGGCTACCCGTTCCGCTACTTTTTTATGGATTCAGATTATCAGCAGTTCTACGAGCAGGAACAGAGGCTTGGTAACCTCTACACCTACTTCACCATATTGGCCATCATGATTGCCTGTCTTGGTCTGTTTGGTCTGGCTTCGTTCATTACGACGCAGCGAACCAAGGAAATTGGTGTTCGGAAGGTGATGGGAGCGTCTGTACCTCAGATAGTCGTGCTTCTGTCCAAGGAATTCACCTATCTCGTGCTGTTTGCATGTGTGGTAGGATTTCCTGTTGCCTGGTACGCAATGGACAAGTGGTTGCAGGACTTTGCCTACGCTACGACAATGGGATGGGGAATCTTCGTGGCCTCCGGCCTCGCGGCACTTACCATCGCATGGCTTACGGTGAGTTATCAGGCCATTCGAGCGGCAACTTCAAATCCTGTAGAAGCGCTGCACTACGAGTAGAATTCTGCGAGTAAAATTCTGCGGCGGGTATTAACATTTTGTGAGGGGCGGGCCGTTCGGCCCGCCCCTCATTTTGTTTATCCGGCAACTGTTGTGGCCGGAAAAAGTCTTAAGCGGACAACCATCGGCATCCCACTCCATTCCTACCGCGACATATGCCCTTCTGGCGCCTGATCGTTCTCGCAGTTTTTCTAGCATCTTCAGGGTGTTCGAGCCTTCGCGCGCCTTCGGAACTCCGGGCAATCGGTTTCGAATGGGTCAAAATAGAGGGCGGACCTTTCGATATGGGAGACACTTTTGAAGGATTGAACGAAGACGCGACTCCTGTGCACGAGGTACGCGTGAAGCGATTCTATATCTCGCGCTACGAGACGACGCTCGACCAGTACGACTGGTTCGCCGACCAGACAGGTCGGGAGACGGTCCTCCCAGCCGAGGCAAGTAGAGGCATGCGGGCTGCCGGCAACATGGCGTGGGATGACGCGGTGGCATTCTGCGAATTTATCGGAGGCCGGTTGCCTTCGGAGCAGGAATGGGAATTCGCGGCCAGTGGCGGAGCAGCAAAACAGCTCTATCCAGGGACGGACAATGAGGATGAAATAGATGATTTCATCCGACATCACGAAAACAGCCTCGCTGAGTCGTTTCCCGTTGGACGAAAGAAGCCAAATTTCTTCGGGCTTTACGACATGGGTGGTAACGTCGCCGAGTGGATCGGCGATTACTACGAGAAATACCCCAAACCGGGAGGGCCCGTAGTCTGGATGGATCTTGCCAATCGAAATATGCGATTGGCCCGGGGAGGGGGATACTCGGCCGATTTCATGGTGACACGGACCTACTGGAGAGCGGGAACGCTCAAGTATGTTGAGACCCCAACGATTGGTGTCCGGTGCGCGAGAGACGGGTAGGGCCCACGAGGCGACGGAAAAGTTATTTGTCCAAAACTTAACCGTTCGTTGCAAGCCACTTCACGAAGTCTTATTTAGATTCATTCTAAATAAGGAGTCGGACCCCACAGTCTGGCTTTGAATTCGCCTTCGTTACCTGCTTCCGTTCAACATGAGTCCAGTCTCTCTACCACGACCCCTTACTACGTTCGCGTGCGGCGTTATGGTTCAGCTCGCGTTTTTTGCCCTAAGCCCGATTGAGGCAGAGCGTTTGAGAGAATTAGGCCTGCGCGAGGGCAACGCGATTCATGTGATTCGCAACGAAGAGTCATTCATCTGCAAGATCGAAGCCAGTCGTGTGGTGCTTCGGCGCGAGGTTGCGATGAACATATTTGGTACGATCCAGGAGATATGACCATACTTGATCTCAAGCCAGGGCAAGTCTCACGTGTGGTGAATTGGTCTACGGAGAATCCTCCCGCCCGCCTTCTCGAGCTGGGAATCCTGCCCGGCACAGAAATCGAGCTCGTTCGCTATGCACCACTGGGTGATCCCATCGATCTGAAAGTGCGCGGATATCATCTGTCGATTCGAAAATCCGAGGCGGCTCTGGTAAGGGTCGAGGATATCGACTCCTAGAGCTCAACCCGATGCAACAAGACACCAGTCGACAGGGAGTTAAGGGACGAAGGATTGCTCTGATCGGCAATCCAAATGTTGGAAAAACAACGGTTTTTAATCTCCTGACGGGGATGCGCCAGAAGGTGGGAAACTATCCCGGCGTTACCGTCGAACGGAAAATCGGTCGCCTTTCAGGTGAAGACGAGATCGACATCATCGACCTTCCTGGATCGTACAGCCTGAGTCCCAAATCCCTCGACGAGAGGATTTCCTACGACGTTTTAATGGGTCGTCTTCCGGGCGAGGAAGCACCGGATCTCGTTGTCTGCGTTGTAGATGCGAGTAATCTGGAACGAAATCTGTATCTGGTTACGCAGGTGATTGATCTCGGCCTGCCTGTCATCCTGGCCCTCAACATGACCGATGCAGCTGAAAGCTCCGGCCTACAGATTGACGTAGCTCTTCTCAAAGAACGCCTCGGAGTGCCCATCGTAGGGATGGTCGCCTCCAGAAACGAAGGCCTCGGGAAATTGAAATATCTAATGCGTCAGGCAAAGTTGCCGGCGAGGGCTGAGCGTCACTGGTCCATCATGCCCATCGTCGACGAGAAGCTCCCCGCGCTGATGGATCTGCTAGAGGGAGAGGTTGAGGAAAAGGGACGATTCATCGAGACCTTGCAGTGTCTCACCAGTGATCTGATGCTGAGCGTCTGGAAGGATCGATCACCCGAATTTTACGCTGCCATCCTCGAGGCTCGCGAGCAGTTGAATCAGCTCAAGGCTCCCTACCAGCAAGCAGAGATCATGGGGCGATACGCCTGGCTGGGTCCCATCACCGCCGAAGTGGCAAAGAGGCACAAGGACCTGTCAGAACGCTCGCTCTCCGATCGTATTGATGCGGTTGTTACGCACCGGGTTGCCGGACCGCTTCTCTTCGGCCTCTTGCTTCTGGTAATCTTCCAGGCGGTTTTTTCCTGGGCGACACCAGCTATGGACGCCATTGAAAACGGAGTTGTCGCTCTTGGAATCGTTGTCCGGTCCAACGTGGCGTCTCCCTGGTTCGGCGACCTCCTGGTAGATGGAGTGATCGCCGGCGTCGGAAATGTGACCATTTTTCTTCCGCAGATTCTGCTCCTGTTTTTCTTCCTGGGTCTGATGGAGGACACGGGATACATGGCGAGATCGGCATTCATCATGGATCGGCTCATGAGCAGAGTAGGCCTGAGTGGCGGCTCCGTCGTTCCTCTTTTGAGTTCGTTTGCGTGCGCCATTCCGGGGATCATGGCGGCGAGAACGTTGGCCAATCCTCGGGATCGGTTGATCACCATCATGGTGGCCCCATTGATGAGTTGTTCGGCGCGGCTGCCTGTTTACACGCTGTTCATCGCCGCGTTTCTTCCCACAGGGACCATGCTTGGCCTCTTTTCCTATCAGGGAGTGGCCATGTTCTCCATGTACCTCCTGGGAACGGTGCTGTCATTTTTCGCCGCGTGGGTATTGTCCCGATTCGTGTTCAAAGGGGATTCATCCTTCTTCGCCATGGAACTGCCGCCCTACCGGCGGCCCCAACTACGCCAGATATTCTGGCGCATGATCGATCGCAGCAAGGCGTTCGTTGTCCGCGCGGGAAAAATCATTTTCTGGATGAGCATCCTGCTCTGGTTCATGGCAAGGTATCCGAGTGTGGACCTGGACCCTTCTTTCGAAGCCCGAAGGATCGCTGTTCAAGAGACCTATGATGCGTCTGTAGCCGCGGGCGGCAATGGTGACGAGGCAGCGCTGATTCTTGAGGCCTCCATTCAACAACTTGATGTCGACGCGGCAGGATACCGTATCGAGCGGAGCTTCATCGGGATGCTGGGTCATGGCCTTGAGCCCTTGATGCGACCTCTAGGATTCGACTGGAAGATCAGCGCGGGGATCGTATCTGCATTTGTGGCGCGCGAGGTGATCATTTCGGCCCTGGCAACCATCTACAGCGTTGGGGACTCGGATGAAAACAGCCCGATCCTGCGCGAGAAACTGAAGGCCGATAGATATGCGGATGGAAGTCCGGTCTACACGCCACTGGTAGCGGTGAGCCTGCTCGTCTTTTTTGTGCTGGCTCTGCAGTGCATGAGCACGCTGGCTATCGCCCGCCGAGAAACCAATACCTGGAAATGGCCGGCCGTAATGTGGCTGTACATGACAGGACTGGCCTACTTGTTCTCTCTGGTCATCTATCAGGGAGGATTGGTTCTGGGATTGGGTTGAACACTCTCTTCGTAGTCAAGGTGGGATGGTGGGGATAGGCCAGTCGAAAACACCTTGCAAATCGTCCCCAAATGAACGAAAATAGAGGTACAGGACAAGCCTGGATGGTTACTCCTGTTAATTTAACTCTATGTGGTTTCTACACTTGTGACACCTTATCTGGTGGGTAGCGACATGAGAACACTGATTTCGAGAAGATTTTTCAGGAGCGGCACTTCTTTCCTGATCGGCCTTCTTCTATCGATGACGTGGGTTGTTTCCTCAGCAGCCCACGTAACACTTTTCTTCCCTGTGGGCGGTGGTACGTTCATGGTTGGAGAGACCGTCAAAATAGAGTGGGGTCTGGACATACCTCACGGGCCCTCAAACTGGGATCTCCATTACTCACCGGATGGAGGTGCGACCTGGCAGGTCATACAACTTAACATCAGTGAGTTTTCGTTTTCCCATGATTGGGTCATTCCTTCGGGTATTTCCCAAGCCAGAATCAGAGTCGTTCAGGACAACGCAACCGGCGCGGATTATCAGTCGATAGGAAGTGATTTTGATATTCAGGGTGTGGCGACCTCCGTGGACGAGCCGAACGAGACTCCTCGGGCCATAGAAATCGTGTCCAGCTATCCGAATCCGTTCCAGTCAAAGAGCGTCCTTGAATATGCGGTCGCTGAGGCGGGTCACGTAACGGTTGACGTGTACAATCTGTTGGGCATAAAAGTCGCTGTACTTCTCGACAAACAACTCCCGGCTGGCGTTTACGAGATCGCTTGGAACGCGGACGACCAGGCAGACGGAGTGTACGTATGGCGCATCCGTCAGGGATCACATTTTCAGACGAGGACCGTTCTGCTCCTGAAATAATTAGCAGCCTCGATGTCGACTTAGGTGCGATCAGGCGACGATGCGTTTGAACACTTCCAGGTCGATATTTCGCCCACAGACGACGGCGACTACTTTCTTGCCCTTGAATTGCTCCTTTCTTTTGAGGAGAGCGCCCACGCCAAGGGCTCCTGAACCCTCGACCACCAGGCGATGCTGCTCGAATAGAAGACGGATGGACTCTTCGATTTCCGCCTCGGTGAGCAACATTATTTCGTCCACATGTCGCAGGCACAAGTCCAGCGTGATGGTGTCCATGTCCACGTTTCCCGCACAGGTGTCAGCGAGCGTCGGAAGCGTATCCATCGTTATCATCTGACGGGTTCGCCAGGACTCGTACATCACGGGTGAGTTTGCCGGAGAGACCCCATAGATCTCAATTTCTGGATTGAAAGACTTCAACCAGCCTCCTGACCCGGTCAGCAGTCCACCCGCACCGCATGCGAAGAAGGCCGCATCGACGCCCGGAAGCTGCTCGGATATCTCGAATCCACACGTTCCCTGTCCACCAACCACCATGGGATCGTTGTAGGGCGACACGTAAATCTTATCCTCCGTATCACCCACTCGGCGTGCCTCCTCCTCAGCATCCCAAGCAAACTCGCCATGAACGACGAGATCCAGGCCGTGAGATCTCAACAGGTCCATTCGAGAGGCCTCCATGTCTCGGGCCACATAAATGGTTGCGCGGCGGTTTCGAATCCGCATCGCTTCTGCCACGGCCAACGCGTAATTCCCTGTAGAAGCCGATACGACGCCTTTGTCCAGTTCCTCTTCCGAAAGGGAGAGGATCTTGTTGATGGCGCCACGAAACTTGAATGACGCAGTTCGCTGCATCAAATCCAGCTTGAGCCAGACCTCTCCTTCGATCAGATTGCTCAGATGGACAGAGTACTCAAGCGGAGTCGGTGAAAGGTATTCCCGGCTTCTCTCGTGCGCTTCGCGCACCAGCTGAGGTACATCCAGCTCTTGTTGAACTTCGGGTGTCATGCGGGCTCTCCTGGGTTTAAAACATCGTTGACCATCTTGGCAATCTGGATGTCCTGGATTGCTACTCCGGTCAGGTCTGCTACGGTAATCTGATTATCATCTGTTCGGCCGATTTCTGGGGTCTTGATTACATTTCCGAGCTCAAGAATAGCGTCGGCGTCCATCAGACTGCCTCGAACCGGGTAGAAGCACTCTCCGTGATCCACGCATTGTGAAATGCTGTCCGCCACGACTCGATCGGCCATCTGGAGGACTCCTGCTTCCAGTTCCTGTTTCCCGTGATCATCCGATCCCATCGCCGTGATATGCGTTCCCTCTCGGACCTGATCGGCCCGAATCAAGGGCTCCCTCGCCGATGTGGTGGTGACGATGAGATTGCACTCCGAGACCAGTTCATCGATATCTGATGCTGATTTGAGATCCAATCCCCACTCCCGGATCCCCTCCTTCGCTCGAAGCTCCTCGATCATTTGTTGAACCTTGATCTCATCCCTTCCCCAGATGAAGCAACTTCGGCAGTCCACGACGCCTCGCAGCATTTCCAACTGCATCCTTGCTTGGACGCCGGTACCGACGATTCCGATATGACGGACGTTTTGTGGAGCGAGATGTCTTGCGGCGACTGCTCCCGCGGCAGCGGTGCGCATATCAGTCAACCAGCACTCATCGTGGAGAATCAACTTGATCTGTCCGGATTTCTGGCTGAAGACCAGAATCACTCCGTCGGCGACAGGAAGATCGAGTTCGGCATTGTTGTAGAACCCGGACGCCATCTTGAGAACATAAAAGTCGTCGTCCTTTACGTAGCCGTATTTGATATGAACATCTCCCGGAGGCTCCTCAAAATGCAGGAAACCGACGGGTGGAACGACCACGCGGCCTTCAGAATAGAGAACAAATCCGGCTTCGATTTCCTGGATGAGTCGAGGCGTATCTATCACCCGCTTTATCTCATTGAGTGTCAGAACTTGAGGCATGGGTGTTTATTTCGATTCGGAAAACTCGTCAGCCAGACGTCAACTGAGCGCAGTTTGATTTTTCCTGGTCTGGGTGGGGAGGATGCCAATCGCTCCCACCTGGAGGGCGATAAGTTCGTGATTCTGCTCTTTCAGGTCAACGGCCAGTAGGGAAGATTTCGCAGTCAGAAAGCGGCACCCCGACGCTTATCAAGAAATCTCCTATACTCTGGTACTAAAATGTCAGGGGCCTTGCCTTCCCACCCTGCCTTCCCACCCGGCAAACTCCCACCTCTCTATGCGTTACCTACGGTTTTCTCTATTGATCTGTCTCGGCCCTTTCGTGGGCCTGGCTTTTCAGGCGGACCCCTTCTCGGGCCAGAGCAACGACCCGCCCATTTTGAAGGTCCCTGAGGGATTCAAAGCGGAAATCCTGTACAACCCGATGGCTAGTGACAGTAGCTCCTGGGTTGCTCTGGCGATGGATTCGAAGGGGCGATTGCTGGCTTCCGACCAGTACGGGGCTCTTTATCGTATTCGCCCTGCAGCGTTGGGTAGCGATTCCGCGACTACGCAGGTTGAGAAGCTGGACATCGGGCTGGGGCACGCCCAGGGACTTCTTTGGGCGTTCAACAGTCTGTATGTAGTGGTCAACAGCGAAGAGGGTGTGGACGGGCGAAGCAGCGGTTTGTATCGGGCGCTCGACACCAATGGCGACGATCAATTCGACACCATCGATCGCCTTGCTACGTTCGATGGGTGGGGTGAACACGGACCGCATTCGATACTCCTAGGACCGGATGGCTCGTCACTCTATGTGGTGGCCGGAAATCATACGGAGCTCCCCACATCGTATGAGTCCCTCGTTCCTGAGGTGTGGCAGGAAGATCAGGTACTGCCCGCCCTGCGCGACCCGCGAGGTCATGCATCCGATCGTATGGCGCCCGGCGGATGGATCGCGCGCACTGATTCTCTCGGCTTAGAGTGGGAGATGGTGGCTACGGGCTTTCGAAACACCTTCGATATGGCATTCAACGAGGCAGGAGATCTCTTTGCGTTCGATTCCGATATGGAATGGGACATGGGAATGCCCTGGTACCGCCCGATCCGTGTGGTCCACGTCACGAGTGGAAGCGAATTCGGATGGCGCCGCGGGTCCGGCAAGTGGCCGGCCCACTACCCGGACAGCCTCCCGAGCCTCGTCGACATTGGACAGGGATCGCCGACCGGTGTCGTGAGCGGCGCGAACGCTGCGTTTCCTGCGCGCTACAGAAAAGGACTTTTCGTATTTGATTGGAGCTTCGGCACCATCTACTGGGTAAGCCTTCAAGAGGACGGGAGCTCGTATTCGGGAGATTCTGAGGAATTTCTCTCTGGCGTCCCATTGCCCCTCACAGACGGACTCATTGGACCAGATGGGGCTCTCTACTTCTCTACAGGTGGCCGAGAACTGGACTCCTACCTGATTCGCGTCTCTTATGTGGGCGATGAGAGTACGTCGAGGACGGCCCAGGCACCCGAGCTGAATGCCGAGCAACGTCTCCGGCGCTCGCTCGAGGCGTTCCACGGGCACCAGGATCCGCAGGCAGTTCGTTCGGCGTGGCCACACCTGAACCATGAAGATCGCCACGTTCGTTTCGCCGCGCGGGTGGCTGTAGAACACCAACCCGTTTCGACCTGGCAGAATCTGGTCTTTGCCGAAGAAGACCCTTCCCGCAGGATGTATGCAGTCATCGCGCTCGCGCGCCACGGGGAAGTCGCTCAGCGTGACGAAGCTTATCGGGCTCTCTTGTCCATCGACACGGCCGAGATTTCTGCGACAGAGCAGTTGGATCTGGTGCGTGCCTATAGTCTGGTGACGATCCGGCTCGGCGCTCCCGAAGGAGACATTCGATCAGAGATCGTTGCGGTCTACGATGCACAGTTTCCTGGGGCAGACGAGGTTCTGAATCGCGAGGTAGGGCGCCTGTTGGCTGCGCTTCAAGCACCCGGTATCACCGGCAAAATGCTTGCTTTGCTCGCCAGGTATAATGATCTGGATGCGAACGTCGGGCTGTTGCTATCTGATTCTGTGATCGCCAGGAGCGAGCAGTACGGCCCGGACATCGCCAATATGATTGCCAACATGCCCCGATCCCAGGAAATCGATTTGGTGTTGAATTTGCGCGGAGTCACTGCCAGGTGGACGCTCGCTCAGCGGACGACCTATTTCCAGTGGTTCTACGACGCGTTGCGCAAAAGTGGTGGTTGGAGCTACGTCGGATTCCTGGAGAGTATCCGATTTGACGCGCTGGAAAACGTACCCATGGCGGATCGCGAGGTCCTGGCTGACCTTACCGACGCATATTCTGCCCAGGCATTTAACTTCGCAGATTTACCACAACCTGAAGGCCCGCCCCGAAACTGGAACAGGAAAGAACTCAACGACCTGATGGACGATGAGCTGATGAAACCTCGCAATTTGGAGGTTGGCAGGCGCATGTACGAAGCGGCGCTGTGTCAGGCTTGTCACGTGATGGGCGGCGTAGGAGGGACCGTCGGCCCCGATCTCTCGCAGATCGGCACGCGTGCTTCCAAGGGGGATATCCTCATGGCCATCAATTTGCCGAGTAACACAATCTCCGATCAGTATGCTGCGGCACTGCTCACCATGAACGACGGAAAAACCATCATCGGGCGCGTGATAGGAGAAGAAGACGACGCGGTTACGCTGAATCAGAACCCCTATGCTCCCGACCAGCGGATTCGCGTTCTGAAAGCAGATATTGCCAAACGGGAGGTTTCGCCGGTGTCCATCATGCCGCCGCGCTTGCTGAATCGGCTCAATGAGGAGGAAGTGAACGACATCATGGCCTTCTTGCTGTCTGGCGGTGACCCGGAGCACGCCTGCTACACGAACGAGCGTGGGTGTCTCCACGAAAGAGACAACTAGCGGCCTGTACACACAACCGGCAGGAGGCGAGAAATGCGAGGTTTGAAGGGGAAGAACGTGATTGTAACGGGTGGGGCCAGCGGCATAGGCCAGGCCACCGCCCAGCGTTTTCTGGAGGAGGGCTGCAGCGTCTGTGTCCTCGATCGCAGCGCAGAAGCTCGAGCTCGCGTTGCCCACGAACTCCCGGAATTGAGCGGGGTGCTTGACGCCGACGTATCGAGTCTTGAGCAGGTGCAGGCAGCGTTCAGTGAGGCGATTTCTCTGATGGGATCAGTCGACGTGCTGATCAACAACGCCGGCATCAGCATCCGCCACGAGTTCTTGGATATCACTCCTGAGGAGTGGGACCAGGTGCTGGGTGTGAATTTGAAAGGTGTCTTTTACATGGCGCAGACCGCTGCGTGGCACATGATGGAGAAGGGATCGGGTGTCATCCTGAACACCGCATCGACGGGAGGAAGCCGCGGCCACCCGCACTACGCAGACAACTGCGCGAGCAAAGGAGGCGTGATTTCGCTGACACATGCGATGGCACTGGAATTGGCCCCTGTTGTGCGTGTGAACTCGATTTCTCCAGGATATGTGCTTACTCCGATGCAGCGCGCCGAGTACTCGGACGAAATGCTGGATGCAGTGAACCGCAAGATTCCCATGGGACGACACGCGAAACCCGAAGAGATCGCCGCCTTGTTCGCGTACCTGGCTTCCGAAGACGCGGCATATGCCACCGGACACGATTATGTAATGGATGGCGCCGAAATAACCGGGGGCCTTTGCAGCCAGTGGACCCACGAGTAGCTTGCCAAGCGGGCGCTCGACGCGCCCCGTCAACCCTATCGACAGGAGAGTTAACGCATGAGACTGAAAGGAAAAGTGGCCCTCATTACCGGAGGGACTTCAGGAATTGGCCGTACTGTCGCCGAGCGATTCTCGCGAGAGGGAGCTGAGGTCACCATCACGGGGCGTAGTGCAGAACGCGGACAAGAGGTTGTCGAGGCCATCGTCGCTCGCGGCGGGGAGGCCTTGTTTATCCGCTCCGACGTGAGATTCGCCGACGACTGTCGCGCGGCGGTCGAACAGACACTCGAACGCTTCGGCAAGATCGACGTGCTGTTCAATAACGCAGGGGTATTCCACCCACGGTCCGTTCCTGACTGTACGGAAGAAGAGTGGGATGAGACCATTGATTCCAGTCTGAAAGGTGCTTTCTTGATGTCGAAATACACACTGCCGTCGATGATTGAGCAAGGCAGCGGCTCCATCATCCACACCAGCTCGGGGTGGGGAATCCTGGGCGGCGCAGATGCGGCGGCCTACTGCGCAGCTAAGGGAGGACTTGTCATTATGGCGAAGGCCATGGCAATCGATCATGGCCCTCAGGGAATTCGCGTGAACTGCGTATGCCCGGGCGACGTGAGGACGCCAATGCTACCCGACGATGCGGCCAAGCAAGGCCTGTCCTGGGAGGAATATATCGCTGGGGCTGCGGACCGACCGCTTGGTCGCGTCGGAACCGCCGACGAAATTGCGGACGCCGTGCTCTTTTTGGCCTCCGACGAGTCCTCCTTCGTGACCGGTGAATCGTTGGTCGTAGATGGTGGGGGTATTGCCGGCTGAGAAGCATCGTTGCGTTTCAGTCCGATAAACGGAGTTGTACTGGCATATGAGGTCAATTTTCAGCTCGACAACACAGCATCTGCACGCAGTAACGGCCGTTTTTCTGGCGGTCAGCACGCTGTCCGCCTGTGCCTCGCCGGAGGCTCCCGAGGCTGAACCGCTGAATTTCCTGCTGATAACGACCGACGATCTGGAGTGGTCTTCTGTCGGCGCGTACGGATCGAACGTAGAAAACATTACGCCGAACATCGACAAGTTGGCCTCTGAGGGCATCCGCTTTACGAACGCACACGTGACGATTGCAGTCTGCCAACCCAGTCGACAGACGCTAATGACCGGGAGATTTCCTCATAATAATGGAGCCCCCGGTTTTGACCCGATCGCAGACGATGTCCCGATCCTACAGGAAATCCTTCGAAGAGCGGGGTATCTCAATGGCGGTATTGGCAAGACCAGGCACCATCAGCCGAAGAATCGCTTCGGTTGGGACCTCGGCCCCAATCCGGATGATCCTGGCGCAGGTGTGGGGATGGAGGATTTGGGAAACGGTCGGGATATTGAGCTGTACAAAAAGTACCTGGCGGATTTTCTGGACATGGCCAGCGCTCAACAGAGGCCTTTTTGGCTGATGCTGAACACCCACGACCCCCACAAGCCTTTTTATGGCAACGGAGGAGAAGCTTTTGACTATCCCGTCAGCCGGGAATACCTGCCCGAAGAAATCGAAGTGCCTGGCTTTCTGCCGGACCTGCCTGAGGTACGCCAGGAATTGGCCGCCTACTTCACGAGCGTTCACAGAGCCGACGACATTGTAGGCGCCATCTTGGGCATTCTGGACGAAAAAGGCTTCCGGGACAATACCCTGGTGATGTTTCTGAGCGACAACGGCATGTCGTTCCCTTTTTCCAAGGCCAACTCGTACCTCAACAGCACAAAAACTCCCTGGATCGTGCGATTTCCAGGCACGACGTCGCCCGGCAGGGTGGATACCACCCACTTTATTTCGGGTACCGATTACATGCCCACCGTACTCGAGGCGGCAGGTCTCGAGCAAGTGTCGGACATGGACGGGAGTTCATTCCTGCCTATACTTTCCGGAGCCCCGCAGGGATGGCGGACCTCCGTGTTCACGGAATTCAATAAACCGTTCAGCGGAATCCCTCTGCCCATGCGGGCGATCCAAAACAAGGAATTCGGGTACATCTACAACCCGTTTCATGGTCACATGAAAGTGGCGATGGAATCCACGGACGGCCCCACATGGGCCACAATGATGGACGTGGGCCAGACAGATCCGGCAATCCAGGAGCGAGTGGATCTTTTTCGGGACAGAGTGCCGGAGGAATTGTACGCGTATGGAACAGACCCGGACGCATTGATCAATCTGATCGATGATCCGGACTATGCGGATATCCTTGCCGAGCTGCGACAGGAGCTGGCCAACGAGATGTACATGACGCGTGACTCACTCCTGCAACAATTCGAAGAAGAGTTTGGAATCAGGGGTTTGGAAATTGTCGCAGGCTGCATGGACGAGAACGACGCCAACTATGATTCCCGGGCTAATAAGCGAGACCATGCCATGTGCGACTCGAAATAGCCCCAGCAGCTCCGGACGGATGGCGGATTTACGGCGAGGATTCGCTCCCCTTCCAGAAAGTATTCGTTTCAAACCTACTCAACCAGTCGTGCGAGTCCGCAACATGCGCTGGTTATACACACCCTGTCTAAGAACATTCAATAATATTTGAGGCACAGAGGATTTTAAGTCCGCCCAAGTCTACCTATTCCGCCATCCCGGCAAGGCCGTTTTTGACAGTGACTGTCGGCGTTTTCGTTTGCTCTTTTGAGTTAATATTGCACTTGCGCTCCCCTCCCCGTTTCTTGCGTCAACCCACGTCCTAGAACCATGGTTGGCAAGACTTTATCACACTATAAGATTCTCGAAGAAATTGGTCGAGGTGGCATGGGGATCGTGTACAAGGGCGAGGACACGAAACTGCACCGCACGGTGGCCATCAAGGTATTACCAGCTGCCGCGCTCTCCAGTGATGATGATCGCGCACGGTTCTACCGCGAGGCCCGTGCTGCTGCTTCCCTCTCCCACCCCAACATCGCGACAGTCTACGAGATAGATGAGGCCGTTCCTGAGGGCTCAAAGGATGACGATCTACGTCCGTTCATTGCCATGGAGTATATCGAGGCGAGCCACTCTCTGACGTGATCTCTCGTGGCCCGATGAAGCTCGAGGAAGCCGTACGCATTGCATCACAGATCACCCAGGCGCTTGAAGCCGCTCACGAACAAGAGATTGTGCATCGCGACATCAAGGCGCAGAACGTGATGCTCACGAAGAAAGGCGACGCCAAGGTGCTCGACTTCGGGCTGGCACTCACGGCGCAATCCACAAAGCTCACACGAATGGGTTCAACACTGGGCACCGTGACCTATATGAGCCCAGAGCAGGCTCGTGGCGACGAAGTCGATCTTCGCACCGATATCTGGGCTCTTGGCGTGACTCTCTATGAATTGATTGCCGGCACTCATCCATTCGGTGGTGATTACGAGCAGGCCGTAGTCTATTCCATTCTGAACGAAGATCCTGAGCCTCTGACTGCCATCCGCACTGGTGTGCCATTGGGTCTTGAGTGGATCATTAGTAAGTGTGTGGCCAAAAAAGCAAAGGATCGGTATCAGAACTGCACTGATCTTCTGGTGGATCTTCGGAATGTCGATCTGAAGTCGGCGGGGATGAGCAGGGTTTCCACTACCTCATCACTCGTCACAGCGGATGTAGAAAAAAAAGACCTGTTGAAATTCGCGGATTCGAAATCTTTATTCGTTGGAATGGGGATTGGAATTATGCTCATATCAATCGCATTGATGCTGTGGCCGTCAGGCGCTCCGGAAAACACCCTCCGCAATCTTCCCATCCATCTGCAGGGGATCGCGGGAGTGGGGTTGAGTCCAACTCTATCTTCTGATAAGGATCATCTTTTTGTAAGGGGTGAGGGGCCTGAAGGGCTCGGATGGTATCGCTTCAGTTTTCAATCCAATGATCTACAGTTGCTTCAAAACTTTGATTGCACCTCAGCCTTTCGAGGGATCAGCCCGGATAATTCTTTTCTGATTTTCGGAGGATGCACTGGTGAGCCTACACTGATCAAAAAACTCCCTGCTGGAAACGCGAAGGTAGTTTCCGACTCTCTTCGAATGGCAGGTTGGTGGACAGACAGAGATCTCGTTTTGATGGATCATGGACGCAAAGATATGTATCTGGCGTCCATCTCAGATGCTGGAGACGTCATCAACCTGAGCGCGCTCAACAATGATCCTCCACCACGATCTGGGTTCCTCAGCGGGTCAATAGACCCCGTTGACGAAAACAGAATTCTATATGCGGACGAATTCTCGGACGGGTCAGCCCCTCAGATGAAGCTCTTTGATAGATCCAAAGGAACCAGTGTCACGGTCATGGATGGTGGGATTAATGGTTCTTTCTTGGCCCCAGACATTCTAATCTATCAGGAGCACGAGGGAGGAGAACTGTTGGCCGTCAGATACGATGTAGACACAAATACCACGGTGTCCGAACCCATAACCATAATGGAGGGATGGCACTGGGAGCAAGGCGGTCATATTTCCCAGGCATCGTTCGTAACCTCACAGCCCCAATCCACGCTCAAAAAGATATCCATAACCGATACAGATGGAGTCCTGTTGAGACAATACACTGTCGATGCCAGTAGTGGCTTGTACTCCCTTTCACCAGACGGAAAAAAATGGACTGGCCGCCGGAGACACAGCCGCAACGTTGCCTGGGGGGAGATCTTCTATGTTGATCTCGACACCGGAGAAGAACATGTAGTAGACTCTTCTCCCGGTATAAAATCTTCTCCGAATTTTTCCAACGACAACTCGGACATTCTATTCTTTTCTGTCGGGTTGAACTCTGACACTACACGTTTCCAGTATCATTTGACCCAACGAGTCAAGAATGAGATCCAAACAGATCATACCATTCTATTGAATGTGCCCTCTTCCACAGGCCGTTATTCTGTGAGTCGAAAATGGGCCACGCCTGGAAATGCCACGCCTCTTTGGCTCTTCAACCGTGAATCCGGTGAAGACATCATGATCGCAGAGAATGGGAATATTCCCAGAATGAATGCTTTCTCTCAGGATGAACGATTTTTCACATATCGCGATCTTACAGATCTCCAATACAAGGTGTACGACATCCAGAGGGGGATCGGCTACCCATACCAGGGAAACATTATTCGAGGCTTCAATCCCAATAACAACTCCATTTATGGTTGGGCAAACAATCGCGCCTTCGAAATTTCCTATACAACAGACCCAACTTTTCGGTTGACCGAAGACATCGAAGTTATCGCGAGAAACCGAGTATTGATGAACGATTCCGCGTTTCGACCTCTTGACGATGGCTACGTATTTGTAGACCCGACCCATCCAACGGACTATGCCGTTGTGTGGATGTTGGAGAATTTTGGAGAGTACCTGGACGCAAATCTCAATTGAGACGCAACTTGCATTTGATCCCGCCTGCCTGAGTCTGGAACGGCATCGGTCGTTATTGCGGTAGTACCCCTTGCTCCTGAAGCAAGTGTCGTCTTATCCCACATCCTCCACGTTGTGTCCGAAACGCCCATCGATGTCAGATCGGGTCGGAACTAGAGCACATGTAGGACATAACCGGGCGCTTTCTAGGCCCCAACGGATTCCCTATCCCTTGCGCTCGCGACGCTCCTCCGCTTCAGACAACAGAATGTCATAAGAGAAGGTGTGTATAACCCCGGATATACCGATGGTTTTGAAGAGTGGCTATTGATCAATCCCCAATGTGCTGAACTCCCATTCGTCGGCTGGGGTATAGCTGCTGAGATCGGGTTCGATCGCAAAACCATATCCGGTGCAACGCAATGACGAGATGTTCAGGTCTCCGGAGTCAATATCCACCGCTGCACCTCCCGAAAAAGCACGATAGAGATCAGGGTGGGCTTCAAGAATGCGCCGCTGTTCACCTTCGGGCAGGTAATTCATTCCGCGATAGTAGTGATGGCCATTGCGTTCAACGTGGTTGATTCCCAGCGTCGCCACCAGGGCCAGATCACCTTGCAAAGCGATCATCCCCGCTGTCGTCAGGTCTTCCGCGGTCATGATATAATCTGCGCGTTCACCTTTGCCATTTCGCAGCCAGGTCAAACCCGCGTTCAGGATACTCTTAATGGCTCCCTTGCAGGATTTACTTGAGGTGCCGGTGTATCCCATGGCCAATGCCTGTGGATAGCTGTCAAGCGCGGCGTCGGATTCATCGATGATAATGGGTTTTACAGCCGCCAGGGCATGAATACCATCGCTCAGTTCGGGATTCAGGGCTTGTGCGCGGTTTAGGGGCTGCTCCATTGAAAGGGTGTTTTTCCAGAGCGTTTCCAGTGCCGGAGTCGACTGGATCCGCTCATACAGCTCCATCAATTCAGCCGCAGTGCTGTACTGCTCGTTCCCGTCCATCGTCACGCAATAGTCATCGCCCCTCAGACGCCCCATTATCCCTGCGATGCTCGTCAGCCGTTCGAGATCAGCCTCCAAATCATTGCGCAACTTGATTTTCAGATAGCGTAATGAATATCGATCGACATATTCTTCCAGGGATTCGGGCAGGCCATCATCAACGGAATCGCCCTCGTGGGCGTTGCTTCGGGTCAGTGGGTCCACCAGCCCGATCGTGTGCCGCAGCGCGACTTTCGAGAGTGATTCAGCGGGCAGCCATTCTGCTGGCTCGTAGCCTTTCAACTCGACATGAACCGCGCCGGGATCAATACCATAGATATTCTCGCGTATGGCCTCGCCAAAACTCATGTGATGGCGACGAGCAATCGCATCCAACATGGCGCGCTCCAGCATACTGAAGCCAAAACTGCAGACGAGCATTGGAATGCCTGAGTCGGCGCTGAAGGTCTTTACCGACTCATAGACTTCAAGCCAGGTCGGGAAAAACGGCTGTGGGACTCTCATGCGCTCCGCAAAAGCCGTACGAGCATGGTAAATAGCGGCGATCTGATCCTGAATCTGCAATTCATACGCGCGCGGGCGCTTGTCAAACCATCCGGGGATCAGACATTCAGCGCTGTACCCCGCGACGGCCTCGCCTTCTATGATCACGTCCAGTTTGAGGACATTCTGGGGACATCCCAGAAGCAGCGTACTCCCAAATCGAAACGGCATACGCGTGTGCGCGTTGCGCAAATACAGTTGGGCGTCAACAAATTGGACAACGTTCATATCTACCAGTTTTCTTCCCTACGAAAGCTCCTTCCCTACGAAAGCAGGCCCTGAAGCGCCGTCCAGTTGTTCACGATGGAAAAATAGGCTGCGCCCATCATGATGACGATGGCGACACTCATCAAGACATTCCAGAGAACGCGGCGCCCACCTCTGGGCATCGCCTCGCCCATGTAGGACGGCCGGTTCAACAGAATCATGAAACACACCACCGTAATGGGCATCAACGGCATAGCCAGAGTGGATGCGGTTATGGCGAGCGGAATGGGGAATTTTATGACCACACCAATTACTCCAATGGCTGGCAGTAGAGAGAACAACCACTTTGTTCTACCCTCATGCTTTCTGCCAAACATTTCGCAGCCAATAAATCCGGCGGCCAGCATGTGCATGACAATGGTCGAAAATCCGATGGCTGTTACCCCGAATCCAACGATCAACCGTGCCATCGGGTCTCCCAGGCTCGCCGAGAGGACGGGGATTATCTGGCGTACATCGCGGATGGCTTCGCCAATCAGACCCGGATCTGGGCCGATGGTCTTGGCAACTGCAATGATCATCAGACTCGTCGCCAGTATGAACGGAAACGCCATCCCCGAGAGAAGGTCGACATACGCCAATTCTTTGTGCTCGCTTTTCCAGCGGCGTTCCAGAAGGGAATAGGGATAGAGGAAAATCATATTGATCCCGACGGCCGCTGCCAATGCGGCCACCACAGGTTTCAAGGCGAGACCATGTTCGAAACCCTCGGCAATGAAGGTGATTCCGAAAAATCCTTTGAATAGCTCCTTCCATGCAATGGGCTCGCCGGTGAACGCCGCAATCCCGAATGCCGCGACGATCAACCAGATCAGCGACTTGATTATTTTCTCATAGATCTTCAGGCCACGTGCACCTGAATGGTATACGTAGACCATGAATGCCGCCAGGCCCAGCACGATGCCCCCCATTCCGATGCGGGCGCCGGAATGATCCCAGTTCATTTTCAGCCCTTCGGCGAGGGTGATCAACCCATTTGCAGTCAGAGAATATTGGGGAATGTGCCAGAGAATTGTTGCTACCATGGCGCTCACCGCCCAGAGAATGGCCAGCGACGGGTGTAATTCGCGCCAGAACACTCCATACGTACGCTCACCGGAATGCGTGGTCTGTTTCGCCACACTGGCCAGAACCACAAATCCCAGCATCATCGCCACCACTTGCACCCAGAGGTACTTGTAGCCAAACAACGACCCCAGGACGGCGCACGAGGCCACCGATCCCCCACCCAACGTCATCGCGCTCTGCATGTAACCGGGGCCGGAAAGCTTCAAGTACCCGATGACACGGGTCCGAAGGGGCCTACCCACGAGGTGCTGAATGATGTCGCCTTGCTCGCTCATGCATGACTACCGAGTGCAACTCTGATCGCCTCACCACTCACGCCGCTGGACTCCTCTGACGCCAGGAATGCGATCATCTCGGCCACCTCGCTTGGCGTGGCGACGCGCCCCGGTGGATACGGCGCCGCCCGTTCCATCCACACCTGATTGGTGGTGATACCCCGATCTTTCGCTTCCTGACTGGCCGAACGTTCTGCCATCTCGGTCCGAACCCAGCCGGGCAGGACCGCATTTGAGGTTACGCCGAAGGCTCCAGCATCCAGTGCGACCGAGCGCATCAATCCCAGCAACCCGTGCTTGGAGCTGTTGTAGGCGCTGGCTGCCGGTTCAGCGACCAATCCGGCTGTAGAACTCGTAAACACCAAGCGCCCGTAGCCAAGCGCTCTCATTGCCGGCAATACAAGTCTCGAGAGATGGAACGGACCGTCGAGGTTGACCCGCATGGTCTCGCTCCAGACGACGGGATCTTGCTCCCATACAACGAGCTCGTGCGCTGATCCAATTCCGTGATTGCATATGAGTATGTCAATCGGACCCAGTCGATTCTGGGTCTCTTCCACCGCGTGAGCACAGCCCTCAGTGGTGCCGAGATCTGCAACCGAGTACTCAAGGCCGACCGCCATCAGATCCTGCTCGCTTCGTGCGACGCACATCACTTTTGCTCCCCGCGTAGCGAGGAGCTCAGCCGTGGCACGCCCAATCCCGCGCCCCGCGCCGGTGATCAGCGCTACCCGTCCTTCAACTCCAGCCATGCTTTTGATCCTGTATTTAGATTGCGGAGTGGCAGCCTGTCGGTCTGTCAGTGGCCAAACTTGTCACCAAAGAAGTTGTCTTCCTTCCAGGTGGGGCGTTCTTCTTCCATGGCCACACGGAATCCTATGCGCAGCCCGGCACGCGTGAATCGGAGCGCCGTTTCCCAGACAATAGGCTGTGAAAGATCATCAGTGCGCGCGTGGTAGTGCGTAGCAAAAAATTCGTCGAGTACCGCGCGACCGTCCACATCGGGATCGGAAGAGCCTATTCCTTCGGCCAGATACATAGACGGGATGCCCTGTCTAACAAAAGAATACTGATCGCTACGTATGAAATAGACTTCTTCTGGATAGGGGTCAGGCATGTATTCAAAGCCTTCCTTTAGAGCTTCCTCCGTCATGACTATTTCGAGAGAGGAGTGCTCGACGCCATAGCCGGTAACGGTGTTCAGCGGAAAAATGAACATGGGCATGTCGATATTCATACTCGCTATCAAGCCCTCACGTGGCACGGTCGGGTAATGCGCGAAATAGTCTGATCCCAGCAAGCCACGCTCTTCTGCTGTGACTGCGACGAACATGATCGATCGGCGGGGCGGCACGGGCATAGACGCCAGGGCACGGGCTATTTCCAGAGTGACGGATACCCCTATAGCGTTGTCGTACATACCGTTAAAGGTACTGTCACCGTCAACTACAGCGCCGGTGCCAAGGTGGTCGAGGTGCGTCGAATAGACGAGATACTCATCAGATAATTGCGGATCACTACCGCGAAGAATTCCTATGACGTTCGGACTTTCGATGCGCTCATGGAGCGACGTGCGGTACATCGAAACCTCGACATTCAGATCGCGCGACACTGGCCGAGCTGCTTCGCTGGCATCCTGTGCTTCTTCCAGTGTTATTGGCGCGTCCTCAAACAACTGCCTCGCCGCGTTCGGTCTGAAGTCAGCACTGCCCAGAAGCTCTGGGTGGAAGTCTGCGACGTCCCCACTCTCATCGATCCAGGCCATGCGTTCTCTCGCGCTTCTGTTTCCCGACCAGGAGAATCGATTTTCCTGGAGGCGACTCATCAGCCCGATCTCTCCGATAGCCCCGCGGTTTACCAGTTCATCTGACTTGGTTCTGCCAGACGAGAAGTGGGCGCGTTCCGTGGAAGGAAAGGTTTCGGGAGCGCCCGAAAAGTACGCGACGATCTTACCGCTGACATCGATTCCCTCCAAATCAGAATAACCCAGCTCCGGCGCATGTATGCCGTACCCGACGAATACCACCTCGGCGCGTACCCGGGTCTTTTCCCGAAGCCTGTCTGCGTAGATGACGACGTCTCTTCCCCACTCGAGCTCCATATCGCCACCGCTCTTGTGCAACGTGACACCCGAGTTCTCAATGTCGGTCTTACGCGTGATAAGCGGGACTTCCTGATACCAACCACCACTACCACCAGTACCGCCGGGTTCGAGACCCATGGCTTCGAACTGATCGGCAACGTAGGCGGCGGCCTCGTCATAACCACGGCTCCCGGTCATGCGGCCTTCTCGCTCATCCGCCGCCAGATAGTTCAGCGACGACTGTATGTTGTCGCGAGAAATGCTGGCCAGCGCGGCTTCCAGATCCATTTCTGAAGGGCCATCTGCCGCCGCCCGGCACGCAGAAAGCGATAAAACGACTGCGACTGTAATCAGAAGGCCCGATCGCGCTGTTCGTGTGGGAGTCATTCTGGATGTTTCTTCGAGTTCATTCCACTATGGTGAGCCCGAGTGTACGAAGCGACTCCGGTTCACGTCAACTCCTGTTCCTGCCATGGATGCGCTAGACCACCGATTGATGGCGTTCGATACACGTCCTGAGGACCTCGTCCGGGTCCCGTTTCCACCAGTCGTCAGCCGAAAATATTTCGACCTCGCAGGAGCCGCGGTAGCCGGCAGTCTCCATCATCGCTCGGATTTTCTTCAATTCAATAATACCGTCACCCATCATCCCGCGGTCCAGAGAGAGATCATTGGTCGGCACCAGCCAGTCGCAGACGTGATATACCAACAGGCGGTTGTCATTCCCCGCTCGGGCAATCTGATCGGCCAGTTCGGGGTCCCACCATATGTGGTAGACGTCCGCCACGATTCCGATTCCTTCGCCAAGCTCGTCACAGAGGTCAAGTGCTTGCCTCATCGTATTTACACATGCGCGGTCGGCAGCGTACATGGGGTGCAAGGGCTCGATGGCCAGTGGCATCCGGGAGGCTCGTGCATGCTCCATAATCGCCGACATCCCGTCGAAGACCTGCGATCTCGCATCGTCAATATCCTTGCTGCCGCGTGGCAGGGCACCGACGACCAGTACGAGACACTCGGCACCCAGCGTAACGGCCTCGTCAATGGCTCGCCGATTGTCATCAATTGCTTCCTGGCGTCTCTCGGCAGTCGCGGCGGGAAACCACCCGCCCCTGCATAGGCTCGTAACCGTCAATCCTGCATCCTGGATTCGCCCGGCGGCTTCGCCCAGACCGCACAGTGCCACCTGATCCCGCCACGGAGTTATGCTCTTGATGTTGTGACGAACGCAGCCATCGATGATTTCTGCGAGATCCCACTGTTCGCGCACCGTGGCGGTGTTAAGCGAAAAAAGGGCCGTATCACCAGAGAGATCACGCAACATATCAGACATTTCGTTTCTTCAGATTTCCAGTTCAGGTACATCCAGCCATCTGCGTTCTGCCCAGCTTTTAAGGCCCAGTTCCGCAAGTTGCACGCCCTTGGCTCCTTCCAGCAGTGTATAGTTCCACCGGCCATCGTCGAACAGATAGCGGATGAATGCTTCCCACTGAACCTTGAAGCCGTTGTCGTACCTCTGATCATCAGCGACCTCGACCCAGTCATCCATAAAATTCATGGTATGCGGTTCATCGGGATTCCAGATGGGCCTCGGAGTATTCTCTCGGCTCTGTGTAACGCAGGAATGCAAGCCGGCCACGGCCGATCCCAGCGTGCCATCCACATGGAACGTCACCAGATCATCGCGCCGCACCCTCGTGCTCCAGGAACTGTTGATCTGAGCAATAATGCCGCCTTCGAGCTCGAGGATTGCGTACGCTGCGTCGTCGGCGTCGGCCTTGTATTTTTCGCCCCGTTCATCCCATCGATCGGTAATGTGGGTGGCACCCAGGCAACTCACGGCCTTTACCGGCGCGATTACATCATCCAGCACGTACCGCCAGTGGCAGAGCATATCCGTGATGATGCCACCGCCGTCCTTTTTTTGATAATTCCAGCTTGGGCGTTGTGCCTCCTGCGCATCTCCCTCGAAGACCCAGTAACCAAACTCTCCACGCACGGAAAGGATTTTGCCAAAAAAGCCGTTGTCTCTCAGGGTGCGAAGCTTGATCAATCCGGGCAAAAACAATTTGTCATGGACAACGCCGTTCCTGACGCCTTTTTCTCGGGCATATCGAACGACGTCAAGAGCCTCTTCGAGGGAATCAGCAGCAGGCTTTTCGCAATAAACGTCTTTTCCAGCATCCATGGCCCTTTTCAGCAGCTCCGGGCGCATTTGCGTAGTCGCCGCATCGAAGAACAGCGTATCGTCCGGATTTTGGAGAGCACTCTCCAGGTCTGTCGTCCACCGCTCCACATTGCAGGATTTGGCCAGCTGTTCCACCTTTTCGGCGTTTCGTCCCACCAGAATGGGATCCGGCATCACTCTGTCCCCACTTGACAGCACGACACCACCCTGCTCGCGAATGGCCAGAATGGACCGCTTGAGATGCTGATTCATCCCCATGCGCCCTGTGACGCCGTGCATGACTATGCCCAGTCTCCGCTCAGCCATTACGCATCTTCCCGTGTGTCTAACATTGATTGCTCAGTTTTCCCAACGTGCAAACTGATAATAGCCACCATTGGCCATTCGCTTTATCAGCAGGGCCAATTCCATCGCGTGGTAGTCGCCCCACATGCTTGATTCACCGCAGGGTATGGACTGGCCGTCGGGGATGTGATCCCAGCCGCCGGGGCGGTGATAAATGGAGTGCAGCAACAAGCCGTGATGCTTGGGATCGGTAGACAGATAGGGTTCCTCGAAAAGCCTCGATGCCACCGTCAAACCGGCTTTCAGGTAACGATCTGCGTTCGGTTCGTTCATCGCCTTCAGAACAACTCCGAGACGGATCAACCCCTGCGCCGAAATCGCCGCGGCGGAGCTGTCGACGGGTTCATGGGCGTTGTGCGGCTCGGCTGCTCGATCCTGGTAGTCGCCGAGCTCGGCAAGACCGGGAGCTCCGGTGTCCCAGTAAGGAATGCCGTCCACAGGCGTCTCGCGGATGTAATGTTCGGCGGTCGCAGTAGCAACCTCTTTTAGACGATTAAGCACTGCCGCCTTGTCGTGGAATAAAGGATTCTTCAGCCCCTCGAACTCTGAAGCCGGAACAGCGCCCAGAAACTCCAACTGCTCAGAATAGCCGCACAGAATCCATGCCTGGCCGCGGGTCCACGTGGTGAAGGCAGAGTATCCCTGCTGGGAACTCGGGGAGCGGTAGGAGCCGTCGTTCAGATTGAAAATCGATTCGTGAGCCACCCGCCCGCTCTCGTCATACGAATCCCGGCCCTTCCCGAAATAAACGTTGAAACGGGAGGTGGTTTCTGCATGCTCCAGCGCGCGGCCGAGAAGATTGTGTGCTGCATCGTGTTCACCCTTTAAAACGTGGCCCAGTGCATGACTCCACACGAGTGATCGCATGCTGCGGATGGTATCGGAGAACAGGGAGTGAGGCCCGTTAAAGGAATAGACGAATCCGAGGTCATCGGGGAGGCCTGTCCAACGCGACGCCTGCACGGCGCCAGATACTTTGATTGCCAGCTCGTAATACTGTTTCTCCCAGTCTTTGGCGTCGATGTGGCCCCCGTCGATCAGTCGGAGGAGGTTGCCAAAGGTGCTGACGGTGTTGAACCCGTGGTCGTGCACGCCCATGTGGGTCAGATGCGGAGGCATCAAGTCGATAGTGCGCTGTCGCCCAAGATCCAGAAATTCTTCGTCGCCCGTGGCATCGAACTGCAGTAGCGCACAGCCGACCTGAAAGCCCTGCGTCCATTCGGTCCATCCGCGTGTGGCGTATTTGCCGTTGATGGTGAACACGGGGCTACCCTGAGCCGAGTCCCACTCGCCGTCAAGCAGGCGAATCTTGTCGCCGGCCATGGAGAAGAAATGATCGAGCTTTGGAAGCAGCGCTCCCGGGCTCAGGTCTGTATTGACATTGATCATGTCTATTCTTGGAGTCTGCCTAGAGTCGCCGAATGTGTAAGCCGCCATCTACGTCGATAATGGCGCCGGTTGAGAACGGGAAATCGCCGTCCACGAGTGATGCAACGGCGCGACCCATGTCTTCACCCGTTCCCCAACGCCCTTGCGGCACGAGTTCGCCTTCTGCGATCAACCGATCATACTTATCCTTCACGCCTGCGGTCATGTCAGACGCCATTATTCCGGGGCGCAGCTCGTAGACCGGGATGCCGTCGCCTGCAAGACGTGCCGACCATAGTTGGGCGGCCATCGAGAGGCCAGCCTTGGAAATGCAGTACTCGCCACGAGAGGTGCTCGGAGTATGCGCCGAAATACTGGTGATGAAAACGACACAAAAGCCACTGGCGAGCATCGGCTCCGGTTTGTCACCCAGCCAGTACCTGGCAACCGACTGGGTCAGGAAGTAAGGTCCCTTGAGATTGGTTTCCATCACTTTGTCGTAGGACTCTTCGCTCGCCTGTACGATATCCGTGCGCGAATCAGGCGCAATGCCGGCGTTGTTGACCAGGCAATCAATGCGACCAAAATACTCTAGAACATCACTGAGCATGCGGCTACGATCGGCGGGGAGGGAAATGTCGGCCTGAACCTTCAGAAATCGTTGGTCGTCGTTCAGGCGGTTCGCTTCGCAGAGCGCCAGGGTCTCGTCCGCTGCCGAAGCGTTTCGAGCGAAGTTGATTGCGACGGAATATCCCCGGCCAGCGAGGTGCTCCGCTATGCCTCGGCCCAGTCCGCGACTCGCACCGGTCACTAATATTACTGCTGATTTCGACATATATCTGATTGCCCCGGCGGCCAGGATCTACTTATTGGGCTGAAATGGCCCGTTTTTAGCGAATCCAACGCACGCGCCCGACGAATCTACTTCAAAATACTATCTAGCGCTCAACCCGCCCGGATCCGGAACCCCTCACGAGGCGATCGACCTCCTGCTCAGACACCAGGTTAAAATCACCAGGAATCGTCTGCTTGAGACACGACGCTGCGACCGCGAACTCCAGCGCATCCCTCGTGCTGTCCTTTTTCAAGAGTCCGGCGATGAGACCGCCAGCAAACGCATCTCCTCCTCCAATGCGGTCTACCAACTGTATCTCGTACCGAGTGGAACGGTAGGGCTCAGTGCAATCCTTATCGTCGAGCATAATGGCGCTCCATCCGTTACGAGATGCAGAGTGACTTTCACGCAGGGTTACGGCAACCGCAGTAAAATCGTACTCATTTTTAAGATTCTTGAGCAGATTTGTATACGCAGCCTCATCGAGTGCTCCGGTCTCGATATCGGATTCTTCCATTTCCAGGCCGAGGCATTTTGAGGGATCTTCTTCGTTTGCAATACAGACGTCAACGTATTCCATCAGGGGTCGCATGACGTTCTGCGCCTCCTGGGTCGTCCACATCTTTTCTCGATAATTAAGGTCGCAGCTCACCGTGACTCCCGCCTCGCGAGCGGCCTTGCACATCGATTCGAGCGTTTGCCGCGGAGTGGGCCCAAGCGCCGGGGTTATTCCGGTCCAATGAAACCATGATGCACCATCGAATATGGCATCCATATTGAGCTCAGCCTCTGTCAGCGTGGTTACCGCGGCTCCTGCTCTGTCATAAATGACCTTGGAGCTGCGCTGGCTGGCGCCTGTTTCCAGAAAATAGATTCCAACGCGCTCCCCTCCGCGCACGATATACCGGTCCGAAATGCCGTACCGACGGAGATGATTGACCGCCGCCTGACCAATTTCGTCAGACGGAAATTTGCTCACGAAACAACTTTCGAATCCGTAGTTGGCCAGTGATGCCGCAACGTTGGCCTCGCCGCCGCCAAAGGTCGCGTCGAAGGAGTCCGTCTGGACGAATCGCTGGAATCCCGGCGTAGAAAGCCGGAGCATCATCTCTCCGAAGGTGATTGTTTTCATGGTTTCATATCTGACTTTCAAGGATGACTCCCGTCAAGCCCTAGCCTCTTCAATTGATCGAAGCAGTGTCACGGCCCGCTCGGTAAGTGTTTTGAATGCTCCGGTGGCAATTGCCTCCTTGTCAAGCAAGGCACTCCCGATGCCGACTGCACAGGCACCTGCGCGAATCCAGTCACCGGCGTTTTCGAGGGTGACGCCGCCGGTGGGCATCAAGCGAGAGTCAGGCATGGGCGCGAGAACGGCCTTGAAGAAGCCCATTCCGACAACGCCAGCGGGGAAGACCTTGACGATGTCTGCCCCGGAATCTGTTGCCGCCTGGATCTCCGTTGGGGTAAAAGCTCCGGCCAGAGCGGGCAAGTTGCGTGCGTGGGCGGTATCGATGATGTCTATTTTGAATATCGGACTTACGACGTAGCGTGCGCCCGCGTCAATCGCAGCTCTGGCATCCTCCGCGCGAAGCACCGAACCAACGCCTAGCAGTATCGAGTCACCAAATCGCGAAGATATTTCGGAGATCAGTTCTACTGCGCGAGGTGTCGTCAGAGTGATTTCAATGGCGGTCAATCCACCTTCAGCGACCGCTTCAACGACCCTGATAAGCTTCTCGGTATCCGCCATACGAACGACCGCGATAGCGCCCTGCCGAATCAGTTCATCAACGATTTCGATCCTGTTGGTCACGGGTTGTACGGAGTCTCGAAAAGGGTCACCTCGCGAGAGAATACGACCGTTCACGATAGAATTCGCACATCCGACTGTCGAATTGGTCTCGATTATCCGGGCCTTCGGCCCTTGAGGTGGTTGGCGAGGCTGCTGGAACGGTTGGGAGGTGTGTGCCACTTTTCCTACTATTGGCGGGGAGAATCGCTCTCAAGGACGTCATTGCTCTGACTTGGGCGCATCATCCAGGAACGCCCACCATTCGTTCGCCCCAACGGGAACGCGCATGCCCCGATCGCACGTACGCCTATTTCTTATAGTCTTCCTGGCTACTGTCTGCGGTGGCTGTCGCCCGGATTCTGATTCCACGAACTCTGAGTCCCCCGCGGCCCTGGCGGTGTCGACGGATGACTGGGTCTTCGAGAACCCATCACTCTGGACCCTCGAGGAGGGCGTTCTGGAGCTGGTTACGCCCGGTTCACCTCTCGACGGCATCAGACGTCCATTCGCGGTGGCACATCTGGCGGGTACAGAAGACGTGGCAGACTTCCACTTTACGGCAGACGTGAAATCTACCATCAGTCCTGAGGTGGTTGGCCGGGACGTAATTGTAGTATTTGGCTATCGTTCACCGTCGGAGTTCTATTACGCACACTTGTCGAATGACAACAAGGCCGCCGTTCATAATGGGATTTTTATCGTCAACCATGCCGACCGTCGCCGAATCGATGACCAAGGGCCAGAGAACCCGCCTTCGACACGACTGACTGATACCCGATGGCATCAGATCAGGGTGGATCGCAATGTGGCCAGCGGTCGAATCGATGTGTTCATGGACGATCTTCGCACCCCGTTGATGACGGCGACCGATAACAGGTTTGGGACTGGCGCCGTTGGGTTTGGTTCGTTCGATGATACAGGTGCCATTCGCAACATTTATCTGGAGCATGGTGAAGGCCCCCTCGTAGACCCGATTTCCAAGCGAATCGAGGACGGTACACTCGCCCTTACGTTGGAACCGTTTGCGGTCATTCCAGCCAGTGATATGTCCGGCGGGGCAATGGCTCGGATCAACTATCTCAGCCACGCTGGTGACGGCACGAAGCGTCTCTTCGTGAATGACCTCCGAGGCAAAATGTACCTGATCGATGAAGGAGAGGTGACTGAGTATCTCGATCTCCGCAGCCAGGCTCCCGATTTTGTAGACAACCCCGGTCTGGGCTCTGGATTCGGATTTTTTGCGTTTCACCCCAATTTCGTCCAAAACGGGAAGCTGTATACGATACACACAGAAGCTGGAGAGGCACTCGTTACCAGAACTCCGGATTATTCCCACCAGGCTGGAGACGTAATCCAGGGGGTGCTTCTTGAGTGGACGACCACGGATCCTGAAAACTCCACATTTACAGGATCAAGTAGAGAGGTTCTCAGACTCGGTTTCGCATCTCAGCTGCACGGCATGCAGCAGATGGGATTTCATCCGAGCGCGCAACCCGGAGATGAGGACTTCGGACTGCTCTATATCAGCGTCGGAGATGGCGAAAGGCCGAACGCGCAGACGAATAATCCACAATCCCTGAGCGCCCATACCGGCAAGATCTTTCGAATAGATCCGTTGGGAAGCAACAGCACGAATGGGCAGTACGGGATTCCGTCCTCCAACCCGTTCGTGTCCCAAAAGGATGCCCTGGGCGAAATCTGGGCGCTAGGACTTCGCAACCCACACCGATTCAGCTGGGATTCCTCAACGGGCGCGATGTTCATCGGTCACATTGGTGAGCAGCAGGTAGACAGCATATTCCCGGGGCGAGAAGGTGCCAATTACGGCTGGAATCTTCGGGAGGGTGGGTTCCGATTCGAGAAGGCAAATCCGCTTAAAGTGTACCCATTGTCTGTAGCGGCTGCGGCGGACCTAGATCATGGATACACAAATCCTGTCGCACGTCTCGATCACGATGACCTGCGGGCCGTTGTGGGCGGATTCGTCTATCGTGGTTCTCGACTGCCGGCGCTGTACGGAAAATATCTGTTCGGAGATATCGTGTCTGGAAGAGTGCTCTACACACTTGCGAGTGATATGGATGGAAGTGTGATGGACGCTGAAATTCGGGAGGTCATTCTCCAGGATTCGGAAGGCGTCAGGCGATCGTTTGAGCACTTTGCGCAAAAACCGCGCGCGGACCTCCGTTTCGGGATGGACGCAGCGGGAGAGATCTACATGTTGTCGAAGGCCAACGGGTCGATTTGGACGATTTCGTCTGCATCGGACGGTAGCACATTCTAATCACGGAAGAACGCATGCACATTTCAGTCCAAGAGCTAGAGAACCTGTCCAGGAAAGCGATCTTGACATTCGGCTATTCCGAAGAAGAAGCCACCACCATACTGGATATGCTGATGTATGCCCAGTTGAGGGGCAATAATCAGGGCATCGTAAAGCTGATTGGGGAAGGACTGCCAAAGAACAAAGACGCCCAGGAGCCCACTGTAGAAAAAGAAACGGTAGCCACCGCAATAATCAATGCCAATCTTTCCATGGAGGCAATTGCCATGGAGAAAGCCGTAAATCTGGTTATAGAAAAAGCCAAAGAATCGGGCATCGCAATAGTTGGGGTACATACGGGCGATGGATCCTCCGGCGCTGCTGGTTACTGGTCGCGAATGATCGCCGACGCGGGCTTGGTTGGAATTACAATGTCGAGTTACCCCTGGCCGATGGTACCTCCGCACGGATCGTACGAACCCTTGTTTTGCACCAACCCCATAGCCTGGGGAGTACCGACCGAAAATGAGCCGATTGTACTGGATATGTCATCGTCAGGAATAGCCTACTATGGATTGGTGGAGGCAAAGACACAGGGAGTTCAAGTCGCTGAAGGTCTTGGTTATGACAAAGATGGAAACGAAACGACGGATCCTGCTGAAATAATGGGAGGTGCGTTAAGACCGTTTGACAAAGGCTTTAAGGGTGCCGGGCTCGCGTTAATGGTTCAGATCATAGGAGGAGCACTGGTTGGCGGTGACTTTTTAAACAAAAGCGACAACGACGGAAATGTCGTGATTGCGATTGATCCCGAAGCCATGATCGGAATGAAATCCTTTATCGAAGAGACCACCAAGATGACCAAGGCGATAAAGCAGGCCAAAAAACTCGACGGAGTCGAAGAGGTGATGGTCCCAGGCGAGCGCGGCGACAGGATCAGGTTAAAAATCCTGGAGAGCAATCAAGTTGATATCGAAGACAATCTGTTGGAAACCCTTCGGAGTGTCGCTGAAAAAGGCTAAACACAGAAAGAAACAGGAAATGAAAGTAATTATTGTGGGTGCAACCGGTGCTGTCGGCAGAACCGCAGTTGACGCTCTGTCTCCTCGACACGAAATCATCCGTGTCGGCAGATCCAGCGGTGATGTGCAGATGGACATCGAAGACGTCGAGAGCATTCGTGCGATGTACAAACAAGTTGGGAAAGTTGATGCCGTGGTGAGCGCGATTGGCCATGTTCATTTTGGACCGGTACACGAAATGAGCGGCGAACAGTTGATGATCGGGATCCATCAAAAGGCATTGCCACAGATCAACCTGGTGCTGGAGGGATTCGATTACGTAAATGACGGCGGATCCTTTACGGTGACAAGCGGCGTCCTGAACCGGGACCCTATTCCCGGGGCTGCGTGCGCTGCCGCTACCAATGGCGCGCTCGACGGCTTCGTGAAGGCCGCCGCAATTGATATGCCCCGGGGTATTCGCATCAACGCCGTCAGTCCCGAAGTGCTGGAGTCGTGCAGGGAGAAATACGACGGATTCTTCCCGGGCCACGTGCATGTTTCCAATGAGGCCGTCGGTCTGGCCTACAGCAAATCGGTAGAAGGCTGCCTGAGCGGACAGACGTTCATCGTGGAATAAGTTCACAGGCGGTTGCACCAGCGATGGAGCAATAATGACGGCAAAAAACTGGTCAGTTTTGAGCATTGTGGGCCTTCTGGCCCTCCTCGCAATTTCCGGCTGCACGGAGACGGGACGGACTGAGCAGGGTCAGGCTGAAAGCGCTCCTGTCACGCAGCCAAATATCCTGTTCATCATGGTGGATGATCTACGGCCGCAATTTGCCGCTTATGGTCGCACGGGAATGGTCACGCCTTCATTGGACCAGTTGGCAGCGGAAGGCATTGTTTTCAAGCGCGCCTTCGTGAATGTCCCGGTTTGCGGTGCGTCTCGTGCGAGCCTCCTCACCGGACTGAGGCCTACATCAACACGGTTCGTTAATTTTCTGGCCCGCGCAGATACGGACGCACCAGGCATCCCTACTCTGCCCGCACACTTAAAATCGGCAGGCTACACGACCCTCAGTCTCGGCAAAATTTTGCACGTGGATGGAGAGAGCGCTGACGCCTGGTCCCGACCGGAATGGCGCCCCGTCCATGACCTTGCCGTAGGCACAACGACAAGTTGGCGCAACTATCTCGACCCCGTCAATATCGAATCCGATACGGATGAAGACTCAAAACGTGGTCCACCGTTCGAGCGTATGGACGTAGAGGACAATGCATACTATGACGGAATGATTGCTGAGCGGGCGATCCGAGAGTTGGGCGCGCTTAGCCATAGCGACATCCCTTTTTTTCTGGCTGTCGGGTTCCTGAAGCCGCACTTGCCGTTCAATGCGCCAGCAGAGTACTGGGACCAGTATGATCCAACCGATATTTCGCTGGCTGAGTTTGATCGTATGCCCCTGGGCGCGCCAAAAGAAGCCAAACACAACTGGGGCGAGCTCCGAACCTATGAAACTGTCCCCGATGCTCCTGAGCCGGTTTCAAAGGAAATGGCGCTCAAGCTGCGCCACGGCTACTATGCAGCAACCAGCTATGCGGATGCCCAGATTGGAAGGGTGCTTCGCGCCCTGGATGAGCTGAACCTCACCGAGACTACGATCGTCGTCCTTGTTGGCGACCACGGTTGGAGCCTGGGTGAACATGGACTGTGGTCCAAACACTCACCTTTCGACGTCGCAACGCACGCGCCATTGATTATCAGGGCTCCGGGAGCTGCACCCGGCGAAGCGAACGGACTTGTCGAATTTATCGACATCTATCCGACACTCATAGCAATGACTGGAACTCCGTGGCCGGATCACCTCCAGGGTACAAGTATGCTTCGCATGATTCAGAATCCGGAAAGTCCCGGGAAACTGGCCGTTTTTCCGCGCTGGAGAAATGCCGAAAATGTTCGGACCGATCGCTACTCCTACACCGAATTTCGGGCGCAGGACGGCACACTGCTCTCTCACATGCTCTACGACAGCGCGAACGACAGCGATGAGACGGTGAACCTGGCTGACGAACCCGGCTTCGCCACGGACGTCGCCGAGTTGAGGCAATTGCTCTCCAAGAATATTGGAGACAGGGGCGGTTACTAAAATCGTCCACACTATCGCACCGAGGCTCCTACATTATCCCTTGCGCGAGGAATCGCGGACAGAGAAATTTCTGCCACATGGTTGTACCCGTGATTGATCCTTTTTCGCGCTGGTTGTCAGCAGCGCATTTTTTGAAATCCGTCAGGGGCATCTGCCTGGCGACCGTCTTGCTGAGCTCCTGTGATTCATCTCAGCCGGCAGACTCGGGGAAAGGTCATGTTGAAGGCGATCCAGCCAAACAGCCCAATATCGTAGTTGTAATCGCTGATCAAATGCGCGCCCATGCGATGGGAGCCATGGGCAACGAACAGGTCATCACACCCAATCTGGACCAACTGGCTGCCGAGGGATTCATAACCAGCAACGCCATTTCCGGCCACCCGGTTTGCACGCCCTTTCGAGCGCAGCTGTTGACCGGGCGTTACAGTCACTCTACGGGCGTTATCGTCAACGATATTCGATTGCCGGATGATGCGGTTATTTTTCCGGAAGTACTAAAACGGGCAGGCTATACGACCGGCTACATCGGCAAATGGCACCTGTCGGGAGATCGAAATGACCCGGTAGACGCAGTCTCAAGGCGTGGATGGGATTATTGGGCCGTTCGCAATGTGTCCCATGACCACGATGAAAGTGTCTACTGGGAGGGAGATGCGTCAGAGCCCGTTGTATCACCCGGCTGGGAGCCTGATGTGCAAACTGAGCTGGCGATTGAATTTATCAAAGCCAATAAACAGCAGCCCTTCAGCCTGTTTCTTTCTTATGGCCCTCCTCACGGGCCCTACGATCTCGTACCTCAAGAGTATGTGGACATGTACGAAGAGATCGATCTGCTCAGCCGTCCAAACGTGGCGTCGGACAATGAAGAGACCCTGCGTCTTTATTACGCAGCTATAACAAGTATCGATGTTAATATCGGGCGATTATCTCAGGCGCTCGAGGCGGCGGGCGTCGCGGACAATACCATTTTCGTCTTCACCGCTGATCATGGTGATATGCTTGGATCGCAAGGCCACGTCCTCAAACAACGCCCATGGGAAGAATCGATTAACATCCCGTTCATTATCCGTTATCCAGACAAAATTATCGCGGGACAAAATGAAGACTGGATCGTGACCGCAGTAGACATGATGCCCACGATATTGGGGTTGAGTGATGTCGCCATTCCAGAAGTCGTTGAAGGAATGGATCTATCCGACGTGTTTGAAGGCATATCAGACGAGCAGCGGGAGGAAGCTTTTCTGTTCAACGTTCATAAGGATGGAGGCCCGGGTACGGATTGGCGAGGCATTCGTACAAAAGAGTGGGTTTATGCGAGACACTATCGCGGCGATTGGGTGCTCTACGATTTGAAAAATGATCCCTACGAGCTCAACAATCTGATCAACCACACCCATTATTCCACGGTGAAGGAGGACTTGCAGCAACGTCTGGAAGCGATTCGAACCCGTCTCGGAGAGTCGTTGCCGTTGGTTGGCGTTGACCCGGCTCCGATTGTCTTACCCGAGAATCCAACTGTTCCGAACTAGCGAATGTCGTCACGATCTTCGTTTCTCCTTGCCTTTCGCCAGGCTGAACGACCAAAGTAGAACACGACACAAGCGCCAATCAACGCTCCGACGGTGGCCGCTTCGTTCAGTGGCATTTGCAGAAGTAGCCAGCCGACGACTCCAAAGGCCAGTATCGGTATCAGGGGCCCGAATGGCAGTCTGAACTGGCCTTCTTTTGGCATTCCATCGCGTTGTCGAAGGCGGGGAACAGCAAGAACGACCGCCAGATCCACTAACAGCAGTGAACCGGTAGCCACAACTGCCAGATATTTGAATGTGCCACTCAATGCAAATACAGCAATGACCGCCGCAAAGAAAATTATGGCAATATGAGGCGTCTTGTACTTTGGATGCACTTTTCCCAGTGAACGGGGCAGGTTATCGTCCAGGGCTGATGCAAAAATAATTCTGGGTCCACCCAGCAGATCGCTGCTCAGATTGCCGTAGATCGAAAGTACCACCGCCGCGATCAACATCTTTCCTCCCCAAGAGCCAAATACTTCAGTAGCAACAGCCACCAGAGGAGCGACTGTGTTATTTGCCAGTTCGGGTCCAAGCACCCCCTGGGACACCGTTTGCAGTCCCATATACAGAACAAGTATCCCGGTCAGGCCAAGAAGAAGTCCACGAGGAACGGTTTTCGAAGGGTTTTTTATTTCACCACTCGCATTCAGCGCTGATTCAGCTCCACCGAACGCATATAATAGAAGGATTGTAGCCGCGCCTATGTTCGCAACAGAAGGCCATTCTGGTATGACGAGATTCTGAAAGTCCATTGCAAACAGTCCGACCACAAGCAACAACACCAATGGAACCAGCTTGATGATCGTATTGAAAATGTACAACCGCACTCCCTGTTTGACGCCCCGGATGTTGACCACAGTCAGGAACGCAAGCAAACAGACAATGAACACTGCCCGTGGCAAGAAGTCGTTCAATAATGGAAAAACGACGGCAAGGGCATCAACCATGACAACCGTAATGGCGGCGTCCGCCAGTGCGGAAAAGCCAAACCAGAAGAGAATTGAAGCAATAAACCCGACAAACGGGCCAAATGCTTCCTCGACATAGGCGTAGGATCCTCCACTTCGGGAAACACGGCTTCCTACTTCCGCAAAACACAGGAATACGAGCGCCACTGTTACGGAACAGATCAGATAGGCAATGATTGCTGCTGGTCCAAGCACGGCTGCTACCAGGCCCGGCAACACGAATATGCCACCCCCGACAACCAGGTTGATGACGTTTATTCCGAGGGCTCCGGTCCCGATCTCTCGTACCAGTCCCTCTTCCTGCAAATTGTCAGTTACGGCCATAAATCACTCCTTGTTGGTATTATTGTCGGAAGGCAGTCACAACCGATCACGTGCGGTGTGCAGATAGTAGTCGACTACCTTCCCCGCCGCGTCAATCACGTGGATGCCGGGGTAGCGGATCGTCGTGGGACAAATGTGACCGGGCACCGCCAATAGATAGTCGCCTACGCGAGGTAGCTCTCCTGCGATCCGGAAAACTCCATGTTCTTCGCTCTGTCCAACAAGGCGCGCGGCGCGGTGGCCCAGCAGGAACGCTCTTTCTTCAAGGGGTAGATCAGAACACACGCCCTTCGACCCCAGGTCCGTGGTGATCGTCCCCTCGTTCGGATAGCGGTCCACGACGTGGGTCAGAATAAGCGCAGCGCAGCGAAACGGCAGATCGGGCATCGACGCACTGTACCCCGCATCCCAGTAGACGAAGGTACCAGGTGACCCGTACATGCCGTCTGTCCGGGCGTAGTAAGGAAACGTCCAGCTACCTCCGGCTACAACACACGGAACCGGCATCCCTGACGATTCAATGAGCTGTTGAAAGTCCTGAAGTGATTTGACGTTTTGCTGCGCAGCCGCTTAGCGTTCTTGAACATCACTGAGCTCATTGTGCCCATCGTACAGGTGAAAACCGGATGGCTCAAGGAATAGATGGGCGTCGATGTCGCGGTACAGAGATTCGGCTTCCGGTCCAAATCCTACTCCGGTGCGGTGCATGCCAGCATCAAGGTCCAGCATCACTCGTAGGGATTGTTTTCTGCGAGTAGCAACGGTAGCCAGAACAGCAAGGTGAAAAGGGGAGCTGACGATGGTCGCGATCCACACCTCCGGGTGTGACGAGACGAGGTCGCAAAGACGCTCGATCTTGCGCTCCTGGACCTGAGGATAGGAGAGAATTGCCTTGTCGGCTCCGGCCCGCAGCACCATTTCCAGTTCCTTCAGCGTGGCACACTTGAACCCGCGAATCCCGAGCTCGACCTGTCTGCGGGCGACCGCCCATGACTTATGCGTCTTGACGTGGGCCATCAGATTCTGGCCGCCGCCTACCATCTCGCAAATGCTTCGGATGTTGTAGTCCATCACCTCCTGGAAGAGGAGCATGGCCGGCGTTTCCAATGCGTCCGGGTCGGCGACGCTGTAATCCTCCCAGGCTATCATCTATGCACCCCTAAAAGTCAATATGTTGGATTTGACCCATCTTCTGGGCCGCCTCAAAAATTGCACCCGCCGCCGTCAAGTCCTGGATCGCGATTCCCGAGCTGTCGAAGACAGTTATCTGAGTGTCAGAAGTTCTGCCGGGTGCTTTTCCAAGCGTGACCAGGCCGATGGCACGGATGTCATCGACTGACTGTATGACGCCTTCATTGTGACCATGCTGAAATTCGCCGATAGTGATGGACTGTTGGGGGAAGTCGGCAAACAGACTTCCACGTTTCAGAATCGTGGTGTCCAGTTCGTGCTTGCCGTAGTCATCGGCGCCCATCGCTGAAATATGCATTCCGTCCTCGACCCATTCATCCCGGACCAGGGGAGCCTCCGAGGGTGTGACAGTTACGACGATATCTGAGCCCCGCACGGCATCTTCAGCGTTGGTGAACCGAATCTCTATATCTAAGTCCTGCAACTGATTAGCAATCCAGCTGGCTCGCTTTTCGGTTCGAGTGGAAATCTTGATCAGCGAAAGCGCCCTGACTTCAGCGACTGCTCGAATTTCCTGTTCGGCCTGGTGGCCTGCGCCGATAACGCCCAGCACCTCGGCATCGGAACGAGCTAGCCAGGAGACAGCAATTGCGTTCCCTGCAGCCGTCCGGTAACCATTCAGATAGTTGGCGTTCACCAGGGCCGTCGGGAATCCTGTCTCAGGATCGAGTAGCAAGATTGTCGAACCGTGGGCAGGCAGGCCTATTTCGTAATTGCCGGCCCAGTATGTGCCGCACTTGAAACCGACCATCTCATTGTCGCGGTCAACACCTGACTTGATAGCAAAAGCTTCTCCATCATTGAGGCCGGTACCAATCACCACGTCGAACGCCCTGGCGCGATCGAGGGCAACGGCTTCGTACGCTGCGCGAACCGCATCAAAGGCGAGCCCGCGGGTTACGATTTCACGGACCGTCTCCTCGGATACTATTGCAAGTTTACCCATCGATTACGCCTTCAACCCAAATCGTCTCCAGGATCAAATAAACCACCATTTGGCATTTGAGACTGTGAATATAGCAGTTGATAGCATGTGCAAAGTGTCGAGCTGGAATAAACCGTATTTGCCTACATTGCGATTAGAACTGAAGAAGGACTGAACTCCACCACAGACCATGCCTTCATGAAAGATATTTCGATTGCTGCGAGAGCCGCGGGAGCATTGCTGTTTTTTGTGTTGGCCGGTTGCTCCCAGACAATTCAGGCTCCGCCGGCCAACATCGTTTTTATTCTAGCGGATGATCTTGGTGCGAAGGATGTCGGAGCGTTCAATCCAGGTACTTTTTACGAGACGCCCAATCTTGACAACCTGGCGGCATCTGGTATGCGGTTCACCAATGCTTACGCCGCGTCACCCGTCTGTAGTCCGACCCGGGCAAGTATCATGACAGGAAAAAATCCCGGTCGGCTTCACACGACAGATTATTTCGGTGCGCCCCAGCCGGATACACAACGACCACGATGGTTGAGAAAGCCCTTACTTCCCGCTCGATATCTCGATGCGCTCCCGCATGAAGAAACAACTGTAGCGGAAGCGTTGCGGGAGGCAGGATATCGAACCTTTTTCGCAGGGAAGTGGCACCTCGGCCCCGAGGGATCATTCCCTGAGGATCATGGCTTCGAGATTAACAAGGGTGGAATTCAACGCGGCGGCCCCTACGGAGGCGACCGCTATTTCTCACCCTATGGTAATTCGCGCCTGGAGGATGGACCCGCGGGGGAGCATCTTCCCGAACGCCTCGGTCGGGAAACAGCAGAGTTTATCAAGACTACTGCGGCCGAAGACATACCGTTTCTGGCATATCTGTCATTCTACTCTGTTCACACGCCGCTTATGACACGGTCGGATCTTCAGGAAAAATACGAGGCCAAAAGTGCGTCTGGGCCTGATCTCACCTGGGGCGAGGAAGGAGAACGCAAGGTGCGACTCGTTCAAAACCACGCCGTTTACGCTGGAATGGTGGAGACGATGGACAACGCCGTCGGTGTTGTACTGGAGGCACTGGAAACGGCTGGTGTTGCTGACAACACACTCGTGATATTTATGTCAGACAACGGTGGACTGAGTACGTCGGAGGGCCATCCTACTTCAAACCTGCCCTTTCGCGCCGGAAAAGGATGGCTCTATGAGGGCGGAATCCGCGAACCAATGATCATTCGGTGGCCGGGCGTCACTCCAGCTGGCTCAGTTTCAGACGAACCAGTCATCAGCATGGATTTCTATCCCACGATCCTGGAAGCTGCGGGCCTGGAACAGCGCCCCGAGCAGCATTTGGACGGACTGAGTCTGGCACCGGTCCTGAAGGGACGATCATTGGAACGAGACGCTTTGTTCTTCCATTATCCCCACTACGGAAATCAGGGCGGATCACCCGGATCCGCCGTTCGAATGGGGGACTACAAGCTCATTCGGTTTTTCGAGGACGGACACGAAGAGTTGTACGATCTCTCTAACGATGTCTCCGAAAAGACAGATATCGTGAACACAGAGGAGGACAAAGCTCGGACGATGAGCTCGATGTTGTCTGAGTGGCATGTTTCGGCCGGTGTCGCGTTTCCCACCCCGAATCCAGCCGCTTCGAACTAGACTCCGGCCAGCCGCCTCTTCTTCGGTCGGGAATATTGATTTCCGGCGGTTCGCTTCGCTCAGCGCCGGTAATCCCGCTACGCTAATATTCCCCTCCTCCATGGAAAAGCAAGCTTTCCCATGTCGTCGGGGTGGCGGGATTTAGCTAGGGCTTAATTCCTTACCCCACCCTCAAAAAAGTGAGCGAGCTCCCTTTTTCTTCGGTCGGGAATATTGATTTCCGGCGGTTCGCTTCGCTCAGCGCCGGTAATCCCGCTACGCTAATATTCCCCTCCTCCATGGAAAAGCAAGCTTTCCCATGTCGTCGGGGTGGCGGGATTTGAACCCACGACCTCGTCGTCCCGAACGACGCGCGCTACCGAGCTGCGCTACACCCCGATATGTCTTCAGACGCGTCCCGGTGCAACATCCAGGCTGGACCGCCTGCCGACTAAATCACACTACGCCCTCATACATCTCTTCAATGAGGTCAGAGTATTGGGCATCGATGACCTTTCGCTTAAGCTTCATGGTCGGCGTCATCATTCCGTTCTCGATGGTGAAGGGCTCGTGCACGAGGCGGAATTTCCGAATCTTCTCGTGAGCTGCAGCCTGACGCGAGTACGATTTAAACATCTGGGTGAAGACCCGTTGCACTTCCTCGGAAGCAAGTATATCAACGAGTTTTGACGCCTCGAGCTTGTGTTCTTTCGCGTAGCCTCTGATCACCCCCTCTTCAGCTACCACCAGTGCTGTCAGAAACTCTCTTGCTTCCCCGATCACCATAAGTTGATCGATCCAGGGCTCGTGCATAAATCCTTCTTCGATAGGCGCCGGATAAACATTCTTACCCCCGGCCGAGACGATCATGTGCTTGATGCGGTCCGTGATGACGAGGAAGCCATTGTCGAATCGGCCGACATCGCCGGTATGGTACCACCCTTCGGGATCGAAGGCCTCTCTGGTCGCTTGCTCATTTTTCCAGTACCCTTTCATGACGTTTGGGCCCTTCGCGACAATTTCGCCCGGCTCAGTCGAGAGGTCGTTGGGGTAATCATCACCCAATAGCTGCCCGAGATCCTCGCCTGAATTCAAGTCCTGTATTCCAATCGTGACTCCGGGAATTACATGTCCTACTGAGCCAAATCTCGGTCGTTCAAAGGGTGAAAGTGTCAACACGGGAGACGTTTCGGTCAGACCATATCCTTCTATGATTGGAATTCCCGCGGCGAAGAAAAACTCACCGATTGCTCGGGGAAGAGCGGCAGCGCCCGATACACCGAATTCAATTCTCCCACCCAGTTTTTCCTGTAATTTTGAGAAGACAAGCTTCTGCGCCAGCGAGTTCTTCATTTTCAGAAGTGGGCCAGCCGACTTTCCGGATGCGACGACAGAATGGTATTTGAATCCGCTTTTCTCGGCCCATTTGAAGACTTTCTTCTTGAAGTCGGACCCTTCTTCGACGGACTTGGCGACGCCATTGTAAATCTTCTCATACAATCTCGGTACCGACAACAGGACGGTCGGCTTCACCGTCAGAATATCCTGAGTAACGGTGTCGATGCCGCGAGCATAGGAAATGGTCATACCCGTCGATAGTGTTCCGAGATATCCTCCCAGTCGTTCAAAGGAATGGCAGAGAGGTAAGAAGGAAAGGTGGTGTCCGCCCTCTTCGAAAGGGAGTCTTGTGACCGCGGCCGTCAGGTTGGTACAAAAATTCTTATGGGTGAGCATGACCCCTTTGGGACTGCCGGTCGTACCCGATGTGTAAATCAGCGCCGAAAGATCATCCGGTTTTACGCCCGACTCGTTGGCATGGATGGCATCCTTGAATTCATCGTAGAGGCCAGCCCCACTTTCCATGACCTCGTCAAAAAGATCGACATAGTCTGGAATCTCGTCCCGGGGCGGTACCATCGTTACGATTTTTCGAAGATTGGGACATAGATCGTATATCTGGAGCGCTTTTTTCAGCTGGATCCCGGTAGAAACAATAAACAGGCTGGTTTCAGAATTGTGGATGATATAGGAGACCTCTTTTGACGGAAGCGTAGTATAGAGGGAGACGTTTACAGCGCCCAACATCTGGGTAGCCATGTCCGTGTACGCCCACTCGGGCCTGTTTTCCGACAATATTGCTACGCGATCTCCCGGCCGTATTCCCTGAGAATACAGGTAGCCGGCCATGGCGAACGCCCGTTCTCGAAGGCGCGACCAGCTGATGTCGACCCACTCTTTTGACGTCTTATCTACGTAACGAAGAGCGATTTTGTCTTTGCCTTCGTAGTAATCCGCAAGTCGACTGAACAATTGCGGGATCGTCTTGAAATCAACGAGAGCTGGCATGAGGGCTGGCCATTAATGAATAGTACGTCGGACGGCGGGGAGACGAATGTAGCTCTTTCAGTTCCGAAAAGGCAAAAAAGGGAAAATCAGTCGACATCGCTGCCAACGGCCCTTTTCATGGACGAGTGTCCTTCTTCGCGAAGCAGCTTGACCAGACCTTCCTTGATCGAACGGATGAGGCTCGGCCCCTGATAGACGAGACCCGTATAGACCTGGATGAGCGATGCTCCCGCGGTGATGTACTCGTATGCTTGCTGGGCCGAAGCGATTCCGCCGACACCGATGATAGGTACCTTCCCGTTGGTTTTTTTATACAGGTATCTAACCAATCCCGTTGCTCGATTTCGAATTGGTTGGCCGCTGAGTCCTCCGGCACCTATTTCCTTGAGCCGGGCCTCAGGAGTGATCAAATCTCTCCTATCCGAAGCCGTATTTGTGGCGATGAATCCATTCACCCCATGCGCCAGCGATACGAGAAGGAGCTCGTCGAACAGGCTGTCAAGGACGAATCGCTCGGTATGCGGCGGAGAAAACTTAACGAGGATTGGTACACGCCGGTCCATCTCCTCGCGCTCTTTCATTACGGCCGTCAGCAGTTTGTCTAGCGCATTGGGCTCTTCAAACGTCTTTCCTTCTGCCGTATTTGGACATGATATGTTCAGAGCGATGTAGTCTGCCCACGGGGCAAGTGTCCGAAAACTCTGACAGAAATCCTCAATGGATGCGTCGCCTTCAATTTTGGGATCATGCGTTTTGGCCAGATTGACGCCCACCGGGAAGGCAATCTGACCGGCATGACGTTGGAGGCGGGGACGGATTCTAGAAGCTCCATCATTGTTGAGTCCCATCCGGTTGATCAGCGCCTGATCGTCAGGTAAGCGGAATAATCTAGGGCGCGGATTGCCTCTGCTCTTGTTAGCGCTGACAGATCCAACCTCCACAAAACCACATCCCGCCTTCCGGAAGAAAGGGATCATGTTGGCGTTTTTGTCGAAGCCGGCCGCCAGGCCAATCGGATTGGCGAACGTTTTTCCGAGGATCTCCTGGTGCAAGCTCGGATGCGCGTACTCGTACATCGAATCCAGCAGAAAGGGCGTAATCCTTTGGGAGATGCGCGCTGCGCCCGTCGCCAACAGATGCGCCGATTCCGGACTGATAGAAAAAAGAAAGGATCGCAGCTTGGAGTACATGCGTATGCTTCGAGACCGACCACTGTAGCGTAGAATTCGCGACAACGCAAGATACGTCAATTCATCAGCGAGCAAAGCCCCGACACGAATGAACATCACGATCTATCAAGTAGATGCGTTTACGAAGACGCCATTCAACGGAAATCCGGCTGCAGTTTGTATTCGAGATGAATCTCTCGAAGACAATGTGATGCAATCGATTGCAAGTGAGATGAATCTGGCGGAGACCGCGTTTGTGATACATGGAAAGGATGGTGAGTGGGGATTGAGGTGGTTCACGCCGCTGGCTGAGGTTGATCTGTGTGGTCATGCGACGCTGGCTTCCGCGTTCGTTCTGTTCGAGACGGGACGCGTTCCGAGAGGAGAGACCATTCGATTTCAGACGAAGAGCGGAGAACTCACGGTGGGGCAGACGGGGTCTTCAGGCCTTGAAATGAACTTTCCCGCGGAGCCAGCCGATTTGCCATTTGATCAGGAGCGTTTAGAGAGCGCAATTCAGACTCACATCCTCTTCGGCGGTGCAAATCGGATGGATGCTTTTGCCGAGGTCGACAGCGAGGAGACCCTTCAAAACCTGAAACCGGACATGAGCGCCATCGCGGCCCTTCCGGTTCGAGGGCTTATAGTCACTGCGAGGGCGAGCACGGCGGGCCTGGACTTCGTCTCACGTTTTTTTGCGCCGCAATGCGGCGTTCCTGAAGATCCGGTCACCGGATCGGCTCACTGTTGCCTCGGGCCCTACTGGCAAGAAAAATTGGGCAAGTCCCAGTTGAAAGCCAGGCAAATATCCCCACCAGGAGGCAATGTAGATGTGGAGATGCACGGGGACCGCGTGATTCTCCGAGGCGACGCTGTCATGGTGATGAAGGCAGAAATGAGCTTCTGATTGAGCCCGCAATCCCGATTGTATTCGGCCTTAAACCAAAGTGTGGCCCGTCGCATTCGGCCTTAAACTAAAGTGTGGCCCGTCGCATTCGCGACGGGCCACACTCAGGAAAGGATCCAATTGGATGCTACCAACCCGGCACAATCTGAAAACCAAAGTGGGCACCTTTCTCGGGCCGCTGAAACGGTTTCGCGTAAAATATCTCCAGCACTGTGTACCCGAAGAGATTGAAACGGGTTGATACGCCCGCACTGAAAACCGGCACACGATCGGCCGTATTTCTGTCAAATCGAAGTTTCGGAAGATCTTCAGCCGTCCAGGCTACGCCACCATCAGCGAAAAACGATACTTCCGTAGGCAGGTATGGGAAATTGAACAATCCCAACGCATCGTTTCCAAGCAGCGGGACCCGTAACTCAACGCTGGCGACTCCCAGACGCGTCCCGTACAGACGCTCCGTTTCAGCACAGGCACCGGCGGGTGTCGGAGTACACTCGCCCAGATTGTCGAAGGAGGTGAAGCTGTATCCACGCAGGAAGCCGACGCTGTTCGCATATCCCATGTACTCGCGGGTGAACAACGAATTTTCAGCCCCTTTCGCCCCGTAATTTCCAACGTGCATTCCGCGGAATGCCAGTGTAATCGGACTGACCTGGAAGTATTTCCGATAGTCCGCCTGTACGCGGATGAAGTTCTCCGATCCGAAAAACGGAGTCACCTCAAATCGTGATCGTCCTCCGCGAACTGGGGAGGTAAATCCGAAAAAGGAATAGTCGCTCACGAGAGCGAGTCCTGCTGTTGCGAAATAGACGGCATCTGGCTCGAGTTCATTCAGCTGCTGCCTATCCCTCGTCACAAAGCCCGTGACGGGGTCAAACTGGAACGTATCCTGCTCATAATCGAAGCCGTATCGGGTGAAGCCGCCGGACGCTTCAACCCTTCGTTTCGCCGTGAAAGGAAACGAAGCCATTCCCGTTAACTGATCGATGTAAATCCGCTGACGTATTGTGAGAATGCTGAATCCGTCATTCCCGAGATAGGAGGCTCCGTACTGGATCGGAGTGTGACCGACGAAGCCGCCCCAATTCAGTCGATTTTTTCGGTTCTGATATCCAACTTGAGCTCCAATGTCTTTAAAGGACCCGTTCGCCTGCGCGACCACACTCAAGTTGTGATTTCCCAGCATGTCGCTGAAGAAGAATCCAACCCCGCCAGACACCCCAGATCCGTATAGACCTCCTGCCTGGACACCAATGGTTGGCGGCGCAACGTAATCCAGTTTCAAGCGGGCGTCGTAGGCACCGATCGAATAATCCTGATCCGGAGGCAATCCGGTCAGAGGGTCATTCAGGTAATTTCCAACCAGACCCTCGTCAATTCCCCGATACGGGGGCAAGACGGACGCAATGGCTCGTGCAGTCGATTCGGTCGGGAGAATCAACTCGCCTTCAAGTTCATCCGCTTCCCTCGAGTAGACCGTGTATTTGCTGTCGCTGAAGACAGAAAACATCATCCGGCCGTTCTGCGCGGCCACCGACATAGCCGGTGACATGGCTGTGATGCCCGAAACTCCCGTCTTTAGATTGGTGATCTTGAAAACGTCTTCAGAATTCAAATCAATCCGGTACAGGTCTTTGAATCCGTCATGGTCCGATATGAAGTACAGATTGTTTCCATCGGGAGAAAACTGTGCATTGTGGTGCAGGCCGTCGAAAGGTCGATAGACCTTAATCTCCAGCGACTCGGTATCGATCGTGGCCAGGCGAGGTTCACCGTATTCCATGGTCCGAAAATTGGTGCCGTTTTCGCCGCGGTCCGTTGTAAAGGCCAACGTGCGCCCATCCGGACTCCACGCGGGTTGCAGGTCAGCATACCGATCGTTTGTCAGCTGGCGAACCTCACCAGAATCCATGTTGAGTACATACAGATCACTTATGCCACCGTCCATTCCAGAAAATGCGATAGTCTGGCCATCTGGTGACCAGGCAAGATTGGTAATCGCACTCACACCCTGGACGCTGAAACGCTGAGTTATAGAGCCATTGGTCCAGTCAAGAATCGCAATTTCATTGTCGCCCTCCACGAATGTAATAAACGCAAAACTACGCCCATCTGGAGACCAAGAGCCCGCAGAGGCGATGAAACGGATCGCGTCGAAGTGAGAATCTGAATTCCCATTTTTCAACCTTCGTACAATCTCTCCCGTATTTGCGTCAGCGATGAAAAGATTGATTTCGAACAAATCTTTCTCCGAGAGAAACGCCACATACTGGCCGTCAGGACTGACGACTGGCGATAGATTCATGTTTCCGGAATCAATCTCTTTTGACAGAATCTGGCGACCGGCCTTTTCGCTCTCGTCACGGCCCTCGGTGAGCGGCAGATAGGTGTCCTTTACGGTCGCTATCCACTCCGTCGAGAGGGAATCGGTTGTTATTCCTAGTGTGTAGACGAACGCAGAATCAACTCCCACCTGGCCTGAAAGCTTAAACAAATTCGCAACTGCGACATCTCCGTATTTCCCCCCGATATAGGCGAGATAAGCCTGTCCGTAGCGATACGGGAAATAGCTCATATCCCGCGTGATCTGTTCGATCGTTGGAATGTCATCTCGAAGGGCAGCGTCGCGCATCCACATCGCCGTATGGGCATCGAGGCGCCCCACAGAAAAGTATTCGGCCATGCCCTCAACGAGCCAGAGCGGAACCAGCTGGAAGGCAAATCGAATGGAATCGGTTCGAGAGAGCGCAATGTCGTACTGAAAAGAGTGAACCAGCTCGTGTCCGAGAACATGGTCGGTCTCTTTGTAGCTGCCTGTTAGCGGCATTATCACGCGCTCCTTGAGTGACTCCGTTACACCACCAGTTCCCTCTCCCAGACTGCCGCCAATAGCATTGGTCTGGTGAAAGTCTGCGTCATTTGCATAGAAAATGATGGGTTTGCGCTCGTAAAACTCTCGAAGAAAGGTCCGGGAATGACGCTGATACCACCGTTCGGCCATTCGGGCAGCATCACCGACGGCTTCTTCTTCTTCTTCATACAGAAAAAATTCGAAGTGGTCTGTTTTGAAGGTTTCGAATTCAAAGTCATCGTACTGGACCTTGTTTCGGCCGAAGTACTGTGCGCTTGAAATCAGTGGAAAGGCGAGTGCGCCTACAAAAAATACCGCCAGGAGGAATGTAGCATATCGGAGTACGGGGACGGCGTGGAGCTTGGAGTTTGACTGAGTCATGTCTTCCGTCTTGTTGATCTCCGGGCGACTGGCGGGTAGGGGGGTCGTCCCGAAGAATTGAAGCTGGTTAAGTAGTTATTTCTGGCACCGAGCACCGCAAATCAAACGCCTCTGTACACCTTCGAATTGGTGGTACGACGCGTACTCATCTGCGGTTGCCGGCTCAGAATAAATGTTCTCAGCCTGAGAGTCGCAATTTTTACACCAATTTATTGGCATTGTAGGGTCAATTGTAGGGTTTGATAACTGATCAGAACGATCTTGTTGCTGAACGGAACCCCGTCACACATGGAGCGATTTGAACAGCGTTCCAGAGACCCCGGTTCTGGACGATCTGTCTTCAAAACTGTATGCCATCTAAGACACGCCATGGATGAAGGTAGGACCCGCATTCGCATCTTCATTGCTCTCGTTGCCATCATTCTTGGAATTCTGACCCTCAGGCTCGGAAAGCTTCAGTTGATCGACAGTTCCGATCATACCGGTGAGTCCGAGGCCAATGCGATGCGGGAGCTTCGCGTGCAGCCCGCCAGGGGCCGATTCTTCGATCGAAACGGAGTGCTGATGGTCGAGAACGAGTCCAACTTCACCGTCTATGTGACCCCGTATTATTTTCAGGAGGACACCATTCTGCTATTGGCTGAACTGCTGTCAGTGGCGGATTCGACTATCGAAAACCAGTATCGGGCGGCGAAAAAGTGGTCTTCCTTTAAGCTTTCGCCCATCCGAACAAATGTGTCCTTCGAAGCGCTGAGCCGTGTTCTTGAGCACAGGCACCGATTACCTGGGATCAACTACGAAAGCACCCAGAAAAGACGATACCTGACGCAGGCGCGCATGACTCATGCCATTGGATATGTTCGCGAAATCTCAGGATCCGTTCTGCTGGCCAGGGAACAGGACGGTTATCGGCGGGGCGATGCCTATGGACAGGGGGGCTTGGAACTCGAATATGAATCCCCGATTCGTGGACAGCCTGGCGCCAACTTCAAGATGGTGAATGTGCTGGGGCAGGTTGTGGGAGATTATCTGGGTGGCAGGGAAGATCTGCCTGCAAAGAGTGGATTGGATCTGAATCTGACCATCGATGCCGATCTGCAAGCCTTTGCAGAATCGCTGTTCGTCGGAAAGCGGGGCGGTGTCATCGCGATGGATCCGAATAATGGAGAAGTTTTGGCTCTTCACTCAGCTCCCGACTATGATTTGGGCATGTTCACCCAGCGACTGGACCCCGAGGTCTGGGAAGAGGTCCGAGCGCACATTGATCGGCCACTGTACAACAGGGTAACGCAGAGTGTACTGGCTCCCGGATCTACTTTTAAACCCCTGATCGCGCTGTTGGCTCTGCAGGAGGGAGCGATCACACCGAACGAAGAGTACTACTGCGGCGGATTCCATCCACGAGGGAATGGTGAGATATTCAACTGCCTCGCCGAGCACGGGTCGGTAAATGTCGTCGAAGCACTGATGCATTCCTGCAATACGTTTTTCTTCGAGATGATGAAACGAATCGACGTCAATTCGATGAATCGATTGGCTACCACTTTTGGATTTGGATCGAAGCCCTATCTGGATATTGCGACGTCAGAGATTCAGGCTGGCCTGGTGCCAGATTCAGCTTACTATAACCGAAATTTTGGCGAGCGTGGTGGGTGGAACGTCGGCTGGATCATGAACCTGGGTGTCGGCCAGGGAGAACTGTCGGTATCCCCGCTCCAGCTCGTGCGATACCTATCGGCTCTAGCGAACGGCGGCACGTTGGTAACACCGCATCTCGTTCTAAGCTTGGCCGACTCGGAATCGGGAGAAATCGCAGTTTCTGAATATCCGAGCACCACATTGGATCTAAATCCAACATATGTCGACATCGTTAAGGATGGCATGCGCCAAGTGATTCGTGACAAAAGCTCTTGGTTGGAGATTCCAGGAATAACGTCGATTGGTAAAACAGGGTCGGCACAGAACCCAAGACATGAAGACGATGATTCAATTTTCATCATCGCAGCGCCAGCGGAAAACCCGCAGATCGCCATAGCCGTTTTGATTGAGAATGCTGGATTTGGTTCGACCGCTGCCGGACCCATCGGCAGTTTCATGGCAGAGCGATATTTGAAAGGATTTGTAGACTACACGCCCGCCAGACGCGGTCTCATGAATCTGATGTTCACCAACAACAGCGCCCCTCTAGCGAGCAACTGACTTTTTATTGTGCGAACACGGTATCGAAATCTTGATGTAATAAGTCTGACAGCGTGGCTCGCGTTGGTTCTCATCGGCCTTGTTGCCATCTATTCGACAACTCATGGTCCGGCCGCCGAATTCTACGTATCGAGTCCAAGAGAGAACTATTTCAATCAGATTCGATGGCTTGGAATAAGCATGGCAGGGCTGATAGTGGCGCTGCTGCTCCCGATCCGGTTTTTCCAGAACGCTGCGTTTCCCATATACGGTCTGACCACGTTGCTCCTGGTTGTGGCCTTGGTATTTGGACGCGAGGTCCATGGGTCAAAATCCTGGCTGTATATCGGATCCATGAGTCTGCAGGTTTCGGAAATCGCAAAGGTCGGCACCGTACTGGCGGTAGCTCAGCTCGTGGGTATGCGCCGGCCCAAGACGATGGACCTGCGATTTGCGTTCATGATCGTTGGAATCATTTTGCTACCCGCCGTCCTGATTGTCGCACAGAACGACACCGGAACGGCCCTGGTATTTTTCGGACTGATTCCCGTCGTGTTGTTCTGGAGTGGACTCGAGTTCAATCTTCTGCTGCTGATGATCGCGCCCGCAGTTGCCGGGTATTTCGCCATTGTGTCCATACCCGTTGCCATCGTGTTGTGTATCCTTTTTACGGGATTCATGTGGTGGCGAACCCGTGATGCGAAAATGGGTCTTTTCTCCGCAGTTTTTACCGGGGGAACGGTCGCCGTCACGAAATTGGCCCTTACGAAAATATTGAGTGATTATCAGGTGCAGCGCATCCTGTCGTTCACCAATCCAGGAGACGAGGAATTCAGACTGGGAGTTGGATATCATCAAGTTAACTCGATGGCCGCCATCGGATCTGGCGGATGGAGCGGTAAAGGATTCCTGGAAGGAACGCAGACTCAGGGCGGGTACGTGATGGAGCAATCAACGGACTTTGTGTTCTCGGTGATTGGAGAGGAATTTGGTTTTATCGGGGCGATGGTCGTGATAGCCCTGTTCGGTGTGCTGCTCATCCGGATGCTACGACTGGGTGGTAATATGAAGCACCCGTTCGGCGTGTTGGTCGCAGCCGGTGCGGTCGGCATCTACTTGATTCACATCTTCATCAACATCGGAATGGCGACCTCACTGCTGCCAGTCATTGGCATTCCTCTTCCGTTCATCTCCTACGGTGGATCCGCCCTCGTGGCAAATACAGCGCTGCTCGCCATCGTGTTGTCGCTTCATCTTCGAAGGGATGACTTCTCGATTTACGGCTACTGACCTGCACCTGTCCCGCACCACCGCGGCTCATGTCTCTGAGTGGCGGTCTCTATTTCAGTTCAGCCAACGTTTCGCTTATGCGGTCGAGCCCTCGGGCGAGGTAGTCCGTCTCGGCTCCGATCCCTATGCGAACTCGACGATCCATTCCAAAACAGTCTCCGGCAACAATGAATGTGCTCTTTTCGCGCCGAATCTTTGAGACCAGTTCAGTTGAATTGATGTCCAGATTGTATTTCAGGAAGACCATCCCACCCGCCTCGGGGGGACGAAACGAAAACATACCAGCGTGCGAGTTCGCCCAGTCGGTGAGGACTTCGAGATTTGTGTTGAGAATGTCCCGATTTCGCTTCAGTATGGCCATTCTTCGATCGGGCTGAAGTATGATCGCCGCTATGTTGTTCGACATAATCGGTGTCGTTATCGTCGTGTAGTCTCTCCTCTTCCATACTTCGGATATTTCCGTGTGCGGGCCGACGAGCCAGCCAATCCGCAGTCCCGGTAGGGCGTACGCCTTCGAGAGTCCGCCCGCCACGAAAGTTCGCTCGTACCTCCCGTAAAAAGATGCCGACTCCTGTCCGTTCAACTCGGCCCCCCGATACACTTCGTCCGAGTAAATCCAGGCACCGACATCACGGGCAATCTCAACGATTTCATCCATGGCTTCCGCGCTCAGGATAGCACCGGTCGGGTTGTTTGGATTACATATGGCGATCATCTTCGTTTTCGGGCCAACCAGATTTCTTAATTCGTCCAGATCGGGCTGCCAGTCCCGGTCTTCGCGAAGGTGAAACGGCTTCACATCGATACCGAACCCTTTTGCCATGCCCCAGAGTTGCATATAGTTTGGCAACATCAGCAAGAGCTCGTCACCTGGATTGAGAAGTGTCCACAGAGCCACAAAATTGGCTTCAATTGAGCCGCTCGTCACCATGATGTTCTCCCGGTCGGTGCCGGGGTACATTCCGCTGATCGCTTCTCTCAGCTCGATCGAACCATTGGTCTGGCCGTATCCAAGCCTCACACCCATAAGCTCAGCGAGCTCGGCTTCGCTCAACAGCTCAGACATTGTGAAGGGATGAATTCCCGTTTCGGTAAGGTTGAACTCGACCGTGTTTTCCCACAGCGACTGGCTTCGCTCCAGCTCAAAAACTTCAATATCCATGCTTCAAGAAATGATTGTTGACGATCTGGTCTTCTGATCCAGGCCGTAGATGTGTTTCTCGTTCCGATAAATTTAGCTCGGGGAGCCTCACGATAATGGCTCGCTGCCTCAATACAAAGCCGTTACCCGTCCGACGTATCGAACATCCAGTTCATGATCCACCAGCGATCTCCGTCGAACCAGAGTGTCAACGTATTGACCCCTCGGGTATAAGGCTCGCCCCCCTCGGTTCTTGCAGATGCATAGCTGCTCCAGACGCTGGCCATATTGCCCGATCGTCGGATTTGGCGGTCTGTTTCCCACTCCCAAAACCCTTCGGTGCGAGGAGCATTTTCTCCGTAAAATTCCAGCAGTGTCATCGTTCGGACTACAGGTTTTCCGTCCGCATCCAACCCTCCGATACCGACCCACGCATCTTCATGATGAAGGGAGAGATCGCGCTCGACGTCAGAAATAGCACCTGCGGGGCCCGAAATGACCTCGTAGTACGCCTTCATAATGTTGGCAATGGTTTTTACGTCATCTGGATTGGCATCCTGGGCCCGGGTCGACGTAGTCAAAAAGAGACCCGCAGTGAGGACGATCAGTAGTGTCCGCTTCATTCGCTTGAAAGGAAGATTGAAAGAGATGTTGAAACGCCGGGTCAGCCATCGGTGGTCGGCCACCATAGAGCGGATGGCCATGATAACCACCAATGCCCAGCGGTTCAAACGAACCTCCTCGGGTCCCTGGCGTTGATTGAGAAGCGCCAGGTAGCCGGGAATATGGCCTTCGACCGGCGCCATTCAGTCCGGAGTTCGTATGGCAGTTCTCGTAAAATCCCAGTCTACTATATCCTGTCCCAGTTGCGGCGCGGTCTTCACCGAGACGATGCCACGGGACGCGTGCATGTACTTCTGGGAGTGTGCGAAATGTGGATCGATTACCCAGCCAAAAGAGGGCGACTGCTGCGTGTATTGCAGCTATGGCGATACTCCCTGTCCGCCCATCCAGTCGGGTGAAGCGTCCTGCTGCTGAAGGGAGAAGAAATCTCACCGTATCAGAATCAGCTTTTTCGATTGCGTCCTGGTGCCGCTCGTGATGCGATAGAGATAGGTGCCGTTTCCAACTGGATATCCAGTATCGTCTTTTCCATTCCAGATCACCTGGTGAGATCCGAGAGATGGTCCTATAAAACTGGACAGGGTCTTAGGTGGAATCTTGCGGATTGATTATGCTGCTTCTTGAAGCGGCTGGTGATTAAAAAATACGTGATCAGGGGTCTTTCTTCCGTGTGAGCTGTGTCGCCTTTCGTTATTGAAGTAGTCGAAGTATACAGCAATGGATTTGCGGGCTTCAGCCACACTGTCATAGGCTTTAAGGTACACCTCTTCATATTTCAGGCTACGCCACAGACGTTCAACGAACACGTTGTCCATCCAGCGTCCTTTGCCATCCATAGAGATTTTGATGTCATGATTCTTCAGAACATCAGTGAAGGCCATCGATGTGAACTGGCTGCCCTGATCCGTATTGAAGATCTCTGGCGCTCCATACACGGCGATTGCTTCTTCGAGCGCTTCCACACAGAAGTCGGTGTCCATCGTATTGGAGATCCGGCGTGAGAGTACTTTTCGGCTGTACCAGTCGATGACGGCGACCAGGTAAACGAATCCCCTTTTCATCGGAATGAATGTGATGTCGCTTGCGTAAACCTGCCGGGGCCGCGTCACGTTGAGCTTACGCAAGAGATACGGATAAATCTTGTGACCTTTTCCCGGAATCGAGGTCCGTTTCTTAGGATAAATGGCAATAAGGCCCATCAGACGCATTAATCGCCGGATTCGATGGCGGCCCACAAAAATACCTCTGTCCTCGAGCGCATCCTTCATGGTGCGCGATCCTCGCGTGGGACGTTCGATGTAGAGCTCATCGAGCGCTCTCATCACGGCCAGGTTCTCTTTGCTCTCGTCCACCGGCTTGTAGTAGGCCGTCGAGCGGTTCAGCTCCAGCAGATTGCACTGCCGTTTGATGGAGAGGTCGTGGATTGGGTCGATCATTTGGCGGCGCTCACCTACTGGGTGCGACCGAGCGCTTTGGATAAAAAATCCTTCTCCATCGAAAGCTCGCCAATCTTGGCGTGAAGCTCCTTGATCTGGCCCTCCTCGTTGTGCTTTCTGGAATACCCTTTTTCAAAGACCTCTTCAGCGTCCTGAATCAGCTTCTTTTTCCACGTCTGAATCTGGTTCGGGTGAACCTGGAACTGGTCTGCCAACTCAGCCATTGTGCGATCTCCTTTGACCGCCGCCACCGCTACTTTCGCTTTGAATGTGTTGCTGTGGTTTCTTCTTTTGCGACTCATCGTTTGTATCCTTTCTTGAGGGTGATAAGATCGCAAGACTCCACCTTATTTGTTGTTCAGACTGTCCGATGAATCAGGACCATCTCTCTCCAGAACCCGTGCACCTAGCATACCCACTGGAATCGTCCCAGGGCTGGAGCCCGAGACTGAGGACGTCGGGTGGCGTGAAGAATAGTGCGATTTGACTATTGACCTCTCCCGGCTTGCCGCACTAAATAGACATCCGCAGGACTATTCCAACCTGTCCGCGCCGCTCTATGCCGCAATTCCAAAGTTCAACGGAAAGAGTGTATTCGCACAGGTGCCTCCCCAGGATCAACTCGCGATTTCTGAAGCTCCAACTTGAACCATCATCCTACTCCAATGACACGATTGTTCCGCTCTATAGCCCTAGGGCTCTTATGGTCGAGTTCAAGGAAGAGCACAGTTGGCAACTCCAGGAGTCGTGAGGGACTAGAGGGACTTACTGGAGAGAGCGTGCCAGAACCTAGGTGCCTCTCCCATGCCTTTTTCAGCCCACTGATGTTCTCGTCGGTTGCTCCCGCTGCTCGAACGCCTCTCGTATCTTGTCATTCGACCAAAAATCTAATAACATAGTGGCATAGAGGGAAGAAACATGCTGGAACTAGAAAGCAGTAAAGGGTCTATCGCCGTTTTTCATTCCGCTGGAATGGGTCAGGCTAACGGTACGTTGATTTGTGTTCATGGTGGTCCTGGAGGCGATCATCGTGGCAACTCGGGCATCTTTGACGAGCTAGCTTCCGTGTGTGGCCCCATGGGCTATGATGTGGTTCAATTCGACATGTTCGGCAATGGGCAAAGCGCGGGGCGGGCAGAAGATATGACCCTCCTAAGCCAAGTCGCGGACTACAATGCCGTGCTTGGGTTCGCAAGGAAAGAACTTCCATCGCCCATCCACGTCGTTGGTGAAAGTATGGGTGCGACGATTGCTGCACTTGACTGGCACGATGATGTCGCCTCGTATGTTCTTCTTTGGCCAGCATTCGACTTGGTAGACACGGACCTTCGACCATACTTCTCCGACCCTTGGTACTCTCGTCTTCAGGAAGAGGGTTCGATTTGTGACGGTGACCTTATTGTTGGCCGACAGTTCATCGACGAAATCCAGTCGCAGGACTTTGCTCCATGCTTTGACTTGCCCTCTACCCCTTGTCTGTTGATTCACGGCAGGCAAGACAGCGCGGTTCCGCTACGTCAGAGCTTTACTGCCGTCGCGCGGTGTACGAGGGAGGCTGTTCTGTTCGTGCATCCGACAGGCGATCACGGTCTTCAGTCAACAGCGGAGCGGCAGTTCGTCACGGAGGCTTACTCCTGGTGGTTCGCCCGTGACTTTTCGTGATCCCGGTGATAACACTGAGCTTTCCAGGTGCGGATGCGGATGGCTTTGGCATCGATCCGAGAGTGCTACGGAGATTGACGGCTCAGATTCTACACCCACTACAGCTCAGCTATTCCCATTGGACCAGACACAACCTAGTCTACCGCCTTCAAAAGCTTGTACCCCACCAGTTTTCCTTTTTGACCGTCTTCGCGCTGACTGACAGAGAGGAATCGATTCAATTCTACGTGGGTGGCGAACGTCGTCAACTACCGGCCCGGCAATTGATCAGTACCATTTGTCGCCCGAACCCATCGCCTACGTTTCTGTTCGTCGTCTTCGAAAAGGACACTTGCTACGAAGAGGTCTTAGAACTTTTTCCCAGTGACCTCTCAACGCTCTTCGTAGCCTGGTGCTCTGTTTCGTCCTGGAAGGAGTTGATTGCGGTATCGTGTGAGATCCCTAGCTGGTGGGGACTTCATAGCATCTTCAACGAGAATGTACGTGCGGAATACCTGGCAGCATGCTCGGTCAAATTGATCGACGCAGTCTGCCGTTCCCAAGACGTTTCGATTAATGTGCTGAATCGAATGTCAGATAACGTGATTGCTTGGGGCGGCGGCGATATCGTGGCAGAGTCGGTCGACTGGGATACCATACGATCAGGCGCACGTCTCGAGCGCCGACTGGACACAGTCAAGCGTATATCTGACGCTGCCGCTCGACCCCACCCCCTCCACGAAAGCCCGCAGTTAAACAGAATCTGTTCGCAAGGGATGTTCTGGCTTTGCGAGTTGTCAGACGAAGACCTGGACTTTGATTGGCTGCCATCCACTACGTTCTCCGCAGATCTCTATGGACCGACAAATCGCGGCTTACGTGTGTCAACCCACATAGAACCTTCACTGACACCGGCGTCACATGAGATAAAGAGATACATGGCAGAGTTCGTCTCGATCCCACCCGGCACGTATCGGATTGGTACTCCGAGTGAAAATGACGCAAGTGAACCGCCCGCTGATGAAACCACAGTCAAGACTCAAGAATTCCGGATCCTCAAACGTCCCACTACATTTTCAGACTGGCTGATCTTTACCGGCGAGGATCACGCTGCGGTTGGTGACAACCGGCATCATCCCCTCGTCTGCTGTTCCTGCCCGGAAGCGCTTGGATTCTGTCAGCTTGTTACTGATGTCCTGCGGCGCGTGGAGGCCATTCCGGAAGATGTGACGATCACATTACCGACAGAACAGCAGTGGGAAATTGCGGCCAGAGGAGATGCCGCATCTGAGTTCCCCTGGGGCGGGACCCACACTACTGGCCTATGCAATTGTGGGCTCGCTTTTGGACCTCGAACGACGATTCCTGGTGCATTCTCACCCGAGGGTGATAGTCCGTTTGGTTGTCAAGACATGGCGGGCAATGTCAGAGAATGGACCCGCTCCTACGGCGGGATCGAGGGCGTGGATTGGTCGCTGTATTCCCGTCCGCAGAGACACCTCGATCTCTCTTCGGTTCACGACTACGATCGCTTGGTCGTTCGAGGAGGTAGTTATTCCTACGATCCTGATTGTGTGCGTGGGTGGGTCCGCAACACTCAGATCGCGTGTCGCAAAGACGTTCAGACTGGCTTCCGCCCTGTAATGCTCAAGAGAACATGAAAGAAGCCACAAAGTCCTCGCTATCGTTTGTAATAACTGTTATATACACCTACACCTTCGGAAACGCGATCTACCGTGTGATTGAGTTTGATTCCGCGACCTCAACAATACAGCTAGTCGACGGGTTTACGTGGGTCCATGGCATGGAAGCCGTTGTTTGTGTTACGATGGCCCTAAGGTTTTTCTTCGGAAACAACAGCTACATCGAGCATCTGTTCTCGTCCAGCATTGCACCGATATACAGGTTATATCAGAGATGGTCCTGATTCATCGGACAGTCTGAACAACAAATAAGGTGGAGTCTTGCGATCTTATCACCCTCAAGAAAGGATACAAACGATGAGTCGCAAAAGAAGAAACCACAGCAACACATTCAAAGCGAACGTAGCGCTGGCGGCGGTCAAAGGAGATCGCACAATGGCTGAGTTGGCAGACCAGTTCCAGGTTCATCCGAACCAGATTCAGACGTGGAAAAAGAAGCTGATTCAGGACGCTGAAGAGGTCTTTGAAAAAGGGTATTCCAGAAAGCACAACGAGGAGGGCCAGATCAAGGAGCTTCACGCCAAAATTGGCGAGCTTTCGATGGAGAAGGATTTTTTATCCAAAGCGCTCGGTCGCACCCAGTAGGTGAGCGCCGCCAAATGATCGACCCAATCCACGACCTCTCCATCAAACGGCAGTGCAATCTGCTGGAGCTGAATCGCTCAACGGCCTACTACAAGCCGGTGGGCGAGAGCAAAGAGAACCTGGCCGTGATGAAAAAACTGGATGAGCTCTACCTTGAGCGGCCCACGCGAGGATCGCGCACCATGAAGGATGCGCTCGAGGACAGAGGTATTTTTGTGGGCCGCCATCGAATCCGGCGATTAATGCGTCTGATGGGCCTTATTGCCATTTATCCTAAGAAACGGACCTCGATTCCGGGAAAAGGTCACAAGATTTATCCGTATCTCTTGCGTAAGCTCAACGTGACGCGGCCCCGGCAGGTTTACGCAAGCGACATCACATTCATTCCGATGAAAAGGGGATTCGTTTACCTGGTCGCCGTCATCGACTGGTACAGCCGAAAAGTACTCTCACGCCGGATCTCCAATACGATGGACACCGACTTCTGTGTGGAAGCGCTCGAAGAAGCAATCGCCGTGTATGGAGCGCCAGAGATCTTCAATACGGATCAGGGCAGCCAGTTCACACCCGTGGCCTTCACTGATGTGCTGAAGAATCATGACATCAAAATCTCTATGGATGGCAAAAGACGCTGGATGGACAACGTGTTCGTTGAACGTCTGTGGCGTAGCCTGAAATATGAAGAGGTATACTTGAAAGCCTACGAAAGTGTGGCTGATGCGTGTCGCTCAATCGCCGATTACTTTGACTACTTCAACGGAGAACGGCGACACAGCTCACATGGAAGAAAGACCCCTGATCACGTATTTTTTAATCACCAGCCGCTTCAAGAAGCAGCATAATCAATCCGCAAGACTCCACCTAAGACCCTGTCCAGTTTTATAGGACCATCTCCGGATATCCGAGCTGAACCTACTCTTAAAGGTCTTCGCGCTGGTCGGGATGGCGTGCTGGAAGCTGGACTTTCTGTCTTGAAAGCCGAGATTAAAGCCTCCAAAATGGAGTGAGTCTAGGTGACTCTTCCCAATTACTACGACGGATTCCCGATCCATTGTTCTTACCGCTTCTTCTAGGATATTCCACCGACCTCTATTTAACCCTAGCTTTTGCGGGCACATATTTGACATCAGGAATGTTTCAACATTTTCCAATTCTGACTCAACGTGATTATGACTTGGTGCTAGATGTTCCCTCTCGTAAGTCACTCCGTCTTCGTCCTTCGTTTTATCGTAAAAATTATCTCTGTTGCGGAAGATATTAGGAACGCGGTAATCAACACGAAACGAGTCATTCCGAGCTGTCGCAACATTTCCGTTTACAATGTCCAGTGCCGATTTAGCTTGCCGGAAGAAATACGAGTAACCAACCACGTAAAAGAGTGCCTCGGCGGATCTGGAATGTTGCTGATATGCTAACCGTGGTATAAATCGGTCAACCTAAATAGCGATCTCTTCCCATCGGAATAATTCCTTAAAACCGTTAATCTTTTAAGGGCAAAAACCGCCTCATTTCTCTAAAATAGGGAAAGCTTCCAACGAGTCTCGTAGCGATTATTGAGAGTTAACGGTATGCTGACGGTGATGAAAACGGACCAGTTCAGAGTCTAATTTCAACCTGTTCAAATAACGCCGCATGAATGACTAAATACAAGATCTTTTTCAGAGAAATAACGGTGTACCTCCGCATGTTCTTTCCCGCCATATCGTTCAGCTGGATCAGACATTTCTATAACAGTGAACAAAATGTTGATCAGAGTCCGATCATAGCTTTGAGCCAAACGATCGGCCTTCATTGGTGCGCCAGTAGCGATAAAGAGCTGCCTTCTCCTCGATTCCCTCTCTTGTCACCGTCTCATTTCCCGTAAATAAGCAAATTTGCGTCTTCTATTACATTTTTCACTTCATCCCAGTACTCAGCGTTCGGATTGAACATATATCCGCTTTTATTTCGGACCGAATATTCTTCGTTTTTCTGATAAAGAAGATCCAATGTGAACTGCGCAACTTTGCACAACAAGGAAATTTGATCAGGTCCGATTGTATTAACACCTCGCGACTTCTGTATTTCCCTCGCTAGTAAACGAGCATCGTAAATATCATACTTTAAGCGACTTCCCCCAGCACCTTGTCTGGCTCGCAACCCATATTCCGTTAGATCAAGATTCAGCTCTTCTTCGGAGAGGTCTATCTCCTCTAAATTCGCGTGTGCTTGGGACACGAACTTGCGAACGTGCCGAAAGACAGTTGAATGTGGTATGTCATGCTTGTTGCAGAATGTCTGTAAATCCATGTTATTTGCTCGGTTAATACGTAATTATGAACATATTTGCGTCAAATCGGACATTCTCACGGTGAGCATAGCTTGAGGACCAAGTGACTGTAAAGTGACCCTCTTCGGGTAGTCGCTCTGAGAATATGGCCATCTTGTATTGATTTTTGCCGCGCTTGGATTGCTCCTCGCTCGCCCTTTGATGGCCCCAACGTACTTGCACAGATTTATTGGTGTGTCGATATCAGTGAAGCCCCTGATCTCTTTTCGATATTTCGCCGCCGCGTTGCACAATCCTGGAAGGCAACGGGTAGCTCGGCTTATTGAAGTCAGGTTATAATGGTGGATGAAGAAGTACTGCAGGGCGTGAGGACGTTGAATATCACTCAAACTGACTACACTGCCTCTAGGCTGGTGCGGTGCGTGTCTTCTTATTATCTCTTTTATTGAGTCCTTTAATCCAAATCAACGAATCAGCGCTCTAGGGTTAAGTTTTAGAGGACGTAGAAGGATTCCAAAGTGTTTGTCAAGGACGCAGTAAGGTCCGCTTTAACTTCTTCGATTTAGAATGAAATAGCGTGACGCCCCCGATTTGGATTGAACGATTTTTAGGTCCATTACTTGGGCGTAGATCTGTACCCACTTCGTGAAATTACGCTGATGTACTTCATGCCTTAGGTCTCCATATTCTTCGAGAAACGCCTCGAACGCCTCTTTCTTGTCGTATCGTGTGTTGATCTGAATCGGTGAAGATTCGTCAGATACATATTCAGCGAACTCATGAGACGTCATTTGACGAAGTTTGCGAGTTCGAAGGTTTTGATGCTTGTAATCCGTCAGGCCGGATTTCAAGTATAGGCTTACGCAGAACATCATTAGATTATCAAACCGATTCCATTCCTCCACATCCCAGTCAGCGAAGAGCCGATGGCCGAATTCGTCTGCGGGTGTATGTCGCTCGTTATAATGAGCTGAGAATTCAATTTCAAATATGCGGTCTCTATGACTGCCACCTTCGCCTTCGATCACGTAATTCGTTGATATGACGAACTTGGGTGAATTACTAAATGACAGCGTAAATCGATCACGGTTCTTGCGCTCGATCTGCATGTCATCTGTAATTACCGAGAACAGCCTCGCAAAAGCGAAATTCTTCGGCACATCGTTGAATTCTACCACCGCAGTTCCTGTCTTCACATCTTGGAAGGCGAAGGGGCTTTGAAACTGAAAATTTCGCCCATCAATTCGAACCGAAGGTACAACAAGGCCAATGGCGCCAGACGCGAGTGACTTACCCGCTCGACCACTAGGTAAATCGGTAATCGCTTCGTCAACAAAACAGATCGCTTTTGCTCGTGATCGGTCTTTGAACTTGTGGAGGAGATATCCTATGGCGGTGCTTAGAGAATGCAGACGATCTGGATTTCCCTGCCCAGTCGCATTTCTCAAGAAGCGCCCAAATTCGCAAGAGTAAGGATCGCTATCAAATTCGACCAACGGAGTAAACTGTCGAGAAAGCACACTGTCTTTCCATACAAAGCCATCAAGTTGAACATATGGAACAATTTCGACGTCGGATTTCGTGGCTCGAACAACGCCGTTTTCGAAGTAAAAGAACGCTTCATTCTCAGTGTCCTTGTGAAATACGGCGTCCAGCGCCGGAATACACTCAAAGAGTGAACGAGACAAATAAACATTTGTACCGCGTACCAGCGCTTCACGCACCATACTGCCGTTTTCGAGCGTTTGGATTTTTTCAAAGACATAATCCTTGATCCGTTCTGTGCTGACCTCTTCTAGAATCTTATCGCGTGTCCGAACGAGTATGCTTGAAGCCGCTCCAGGCGGGTAGAGCTTCGAAAAGCCCTTAGCGTGTAAATAGTCCACAAGCGCAGCCTGTTTTATGCGACAGTTCCCGCCTGAGATGTCCCAGAACGGTTTCGGGCTGTGCGATTCTCTATCTCGCGTCAAAAACAGCGTGGTGTCGGCGACAGCCGATATGCTTCCGTCTCCACAATTAAAGCTATCGTCTTGACAAGAGCGCGCTATGGTCATCTGCCCGTAAGTGCTTCCATCTGCCGAATGTCTTTGATCCCATTTGTCCCTGAGAAGAGCCGACAAACGAAATATTCGGTCTGTTTGATATCGATTTTGTGTCCAATACGAAAGGATAGCACATAGAGCAAAATCTGCTTCACTTGCAGAAGGATAGCCGGATATATCGCCCTGAAACAGCCGCGTAAACTTTGGCGATTGTTTTGACTGATTGATTCGAGTTATTAGTCTCGTGTCGGCGGCAATCTCATGCGCGATGTTTTCGCGATTCGAGATGTCTAAAGGTGTCCCTCGCAGATGTAGTCCAGTAAACGTGAAATAACGACTCGACGGATAGATTTCGCAGATACTGTTACGTTGTCCCGTGATGTCATCTGCTTTGACGATGCAATGCAGACCCTTGCCTGACGGACTAAACTCCGTATAGGATTTCAGACGGAGAAGGATTGCTTGAATGTCGTATCGAATCGCATCGTTTTGCTGAATACAACGGTCAAAATCAAATCCGACGAAGGGATCCTCATCAGTAAAAACAAAGCCTATCCCATCAAAACCAGCCTTGGGGAATGTTTCAACTGCTTTGGCGGCCTTTTCGAAACTAGTCCACGTTGAAGAGTCATTGACCTTGGCGTGTTCTCCGCATATTTGATACGGAACTTTGGTATTCTTTCCGTTACGCCGTTCTCCCTTCCACACGACCCACTGGTGCAATTTTTTCAGATCGGAGGGAATGGCATTAAACTGGCTGATTACGGAGCCCACTACTGTACCCCCGCCAATCCTAATCCCAGGTCACTACTCTCCACCGCTATGAACGATCTGAGTTGATACAACTCGCGAAAACCGTCGATTACACGGTTCGACAATTTGTCACTGAGGCACGCCTGAAGGGGCATGACATCATTGGCGCTGTCATGCCCCTTGCCATATCGGTCTTTTTCGGCCATATTGGGCGAAAACAAGGTGATGGCTGGGTTAACTTCAGTGGTTCGACACGCGTCGTTTTCATATATCAGCTTACCAGGGAAAATCGAACCCGCTATCTTTCTCTTGGCCTCTAAAGTGGCTGCCCGGTAGTATTCTGGAAGCTTCTCAAGAGGAGAAATGCCAAAACGCGTGTATTCAGTGAACTGACTCTCAACGCTCGACAGTGTCTCAATTCGGCCCTCGATACTCTCGCGCTGCTGGGTACATCGCTGGCGAGTGTTTCGATATGCCTCGTCCGCTAGTTTCCCGTCCACAAATAAATCATCAATTTTGATCAAACGCTCGTCGATGCCGACTAGATTTCCACGCAATTGAGCAATTTGTGCTGATCGATCTTGTTCGTTTTCCTTAAAGACATCCTCGATAGCCAGTTCATATAAATCGCAAATCTCTTTGGGAATTCGAATCTGTTGTAAAAGAGTGTCAAAGGCTTTATCGAGCTTAGCGGCAGCAATTCTTTCCTTACAACCATGTCGGCAATGGTAATACCAGTAGTCTCCGCCGTTACCCCGTGAGCGACCTCCTGTCAGATTGCCACCACAGCGACGGCATTGCAGGTATCCGCGAAGCGGAATCGAGGCATGTGTTCGCGTTCGCTTGCCACGTCTCTTGCTGTTGAGCGCACGGAGCCGTACCTGCACGCGTTGAAACTCTGCCCAGGTAACAATCGGTTCGTGTATGGCATCAATCAGCTCTTCTGGCTCGCCACGATACTCCTTAAGGAGAAGTTTAGCTCCATAGACAGGATTACGGAGCATTTTTGACATCTGATTACGGCTGATCGGCACCCATTTTGATCGTAAATACTTCCTTATTTCTTCCAGTTGAAAAGTACCCTCCGATGCCATCTTAAACGCTCTTCGAACCAAAGGTGCATCACCGTTCGGGGCCAGAAATGGCTTCCCGCTTCCTTCTCGTATGGAGGTATATCCTTTTGGTGGCTTCGCGACAAATCGACCTTCTCTAGTGGCCTGGCGCATACCTCGAATTACAGCCAGAGAACGTCGTTCATTTTCCACATCCGGTGCCGTGAGATAAAATCCCAACATGATTTTGTTTTCTGGGATGGATAGGTCGATCGGTTGATCGATTGCGTTCGCTTCAATACCAAGTCGGCTTAACTCCGACAGCATTGAATACGACTCGGTAACATTTCTTGAGAGAGCTATGCCCAAAAGTTGTGTATGGAAGGTTTAGGCAGCGTGTCGTTCTGATGTAATTCCGTCGGTGAATTTGATTCCTTTTTTTACAAGTTGCAATAGGTGCGGTGCATTCAGTTTCCTCCACTTCTTCTGAGCCTCTTTACATAGACGGAAGGCCATTGCAAGAGCTGTTTCTCGGCTCAGACATCCCCTCGTTTTGGCGGTCCTGAGGCGCACGGTCGCGAACGTAGATTCGATCGGATTTGTGCTCCGAAGATGGATCCAGTGTTCTGCCGGAAAGTCATAAAAAGCGAGCAGTTCTTCTCGGTCTTTCACCAGAATCTCTGCTGCTTTCGGATACTTTTGCTGGTAGGCTTTGATGAAAAACAGAAGGGCGCTCTCTGCCTGCTTTTTTGTTTCTGCTGTATAGATCTGCGTGAGGTGACCTTTTGCCTTCTTCTGAACGGACTTGGGCAGGCGGTTGAGCACATTTGCTGTCTTGTGCACCCAACAGCGTGCGGCTCGCGTCTCGGGATAAACTTCTGCGAGAGCACTCCAGAATCCCATGGCTCCATCGGCAACAGCCAGCTTCGGTCCTTGATCCAGCCCGCGGTGCCTCAGCTCCAGGAGCAACTCTCGCCACGACTGCTTGCTCTCGCGAAAGCCGTCCTCGAGTGCTATAAGCTCCTTCCTTCCATCGGCCGTAGCGCCGATCACGACCAGCAGACACAGTTTCTGTTTATCCATGCGTACGTTTACGTGAATACCGTCGGCCCAGAAATAGACGTAGTGCTTCTCCTTCAGGCTCCGCTTTTGCCAGTCTTCGTGCTCCCTTGTCCAAAGCGTCTTCAGGCGCGCAATCGTCGAGGAGGTCAGCCCTGGGGCATCAGGACCAACAAGGGCCGAGAGCGCTGCCTCAAAGCCGCCCGTTGAAACTCCCTTCAGGTACAACCATGGAATGAGAGCCTCAAGCGAGCGGCTCTTGCGGAGGTAGGCTGGTAGTATCGAACTGCGGAAACCGATTCTATCCTCACCCCGACCCGTACGGTCGCGTATGCGGGGCATCTTTACAGCGACCTCCCCGATACCAGTCAAAATCTTCCTCTCTGGCAGATATCCATTGCGAACGATGCGGTGGCGATTCTCTTCGTCGCGCAGGAACTGGTAGCGCTGGCAGAAAGCTTCAACCTCGGCCTCAACGGCTGTGGCCAGCATCTTTGCGGCCCCTGTTCGCAATACTTCTGTCAACACATCCTCTGTGCTATTGTAGTTCTCGTTCTCGTGTGCGTTATTCGTCTTCATGGGCGGTGTATCCTCCAATCTTCGGATTGACAATGACGTAATCATCATCAGGATACGCCGCCTATACCTTTTTCACCCGTACACAACTTTCGGGGTTAACTCATCCTGTAGTGCATTTGTGCTGACTGCCGTTCATGTCCTGATCAGTCTGATGCCGGTCATCTTTTTTTTGGCTGGCCTGGTGTTGATCGACAGTTACAAGCTGGTGCGCCTGAAAGCCGTTCTGTTTGCTCTGGCTGCCGGATTTCTTGCGGCGACAGCGTCCTATTTCCTGAATGGGTGGTTGACCGAGATTTCTGGTCTGAGTGACTCTGATTATTCCAAATATGTCTCTCCGTTCACCGAAGAGGGGTTGAAGTGCATCTGGGTGATGTACTTGATTTATTCAGATCGCATTGGATTCACGGTGGATGCTGCGATTTTGGGTTTCGGTATCGGAGCGGGATTTTCGGTAATAGAAAATCTGTATTTTTTGAGCTCTTCTGACTGGTCTACCCAAACCTGGATTATTCGGGGTTTTGGAACCGCCATTATGCATGGTGTGACCACGACGGTATTCGCCATCGTATTTAAGACGATTCAGCAACGAGAAGACAGAGCCCGGTGGATGGCATCGATCATCGCATTTGCGATGGCCTGCATACTGCATTCGGCCTACAATCACGGCATCTACGAGATTCCACCCCTCATGTTGGCGGCATCGCTGATTGTTATCGCTCCGGTGCTCATTTCTCTTGTGTTCGCTCAAAGTGAGAAGCAGACTCGAAGCTGGCTGGGATCTGGCTTTGATACGGATCAGGAGCTGATGAAATTGCTCATGAGCGGCGATTTTACGAAGTCCAGAATCGGCGAGTATCTGACATCGCTGAAAGAACACTTCGAAGGCACGATAGTGGCGGATATGTTATGCCTCGTGCGAATACGCGTCGAGCTGTCGATTCGAGCAAAAGGACTATTGATGATGCGTGAAGCCGGATTTGAGCCTAAACCTGACGAGGTCGTCCGGGCCAAATTCGAGGAGTTGGCCTTCCTGGAGAAAGCCATTGGGAAAACAGGCTTGCTCGCCATCGAGCCCATATTGAAATGGTCCAGCCAGGATCTCTGGCAGCTCAACATGCTGGCCGAGCAATAGAGTAATCCGATCAGACCAATCCCCGCTTTCGGCTGAGTCTTGTCTTTCGTTTGAACGAGAGGACGAGTATACACAGACCCAGGACGCCGAGTGTAGAAAACCAGAATCCGAAACGGAAGCCCGGCGATTCATCTGAAGCCTTGTTCAGCTCGATCGTGACCCGCTCATCAACACTTGAGTTTTCCAGATCCGTATCGGTCTGAACGGCGTAAACGGCGTGGCCCGCGTGAACCGAATACCTTTCCAGAAATTCGAAAGGCTTCACGAGTAGTACCAGGACGAAAGCAGCAACAGCCAGTACAGCTAAGAGCGTCTTCATAACACCAGTTCCGATGAAGTTATGTGGGTACGGCGCATGCCGCGCCTACAATGTATCGAAAAGTGTCAGTTAATCAACAGGTACAGGCGGTACGTCAGACGAATAATCCTACCAGTCGATTGATGCAGCTGGTCCATCCCTGAAGGTGTCCATCCCGCATTTCGAGATTTGGAAACTGCTCGTGGGAAACAGTGACTTCTGTCGCGCCATCCATGGCGACAAACTCGACAGTTACCAGAGTTGCAGTATCCATTCGGATGTCGTCTTCGCGCCAGTCCCACGTGTAGACGAGTTTAGACGAGCGATTGATTTCACGATAAACCCCGTGCGCGGTGTGCTCGCGTCCTTCGTCATTGATCATCTTGATCTCATATTCGCCACCCACCATCAGGTCAACTTTGCATTCAATACGTCCTACCCCTTCTGGTGCGGACCATTTCGACATGATGGAGGGCGTCGTCCACGCCTCGAAAACCTTGTCTTGAGAGGCAGCGACTATTTTGGAGACGCGTAGAACAGTGTCGGTTGTCGTGTTCATTTTGATTCCCTGCCGGAATGTGTTGTTTCGGGCGTGTTTTGTTTGTCAAAGTAACTGGCAAGCTGATCGAGCTGCTGCTCCCAATACTTTCGATACCACTCCACCCAATCCGCGGCGCCCTTCATGGGACGAGCGTCGAGCTGGCACCTGCTGATGCGGCCGTCGCGCGTCGTACGCACAAGTCCGGCCCGCTCCAACACACGCAGGTGTTTCGAGATCGCCGGTCGCGACATCTTGAAGGGTTCAGCAAGAGTACCGACGCTTTCCGGGCCGTTTGCGAGTCTCATCAGAATGGACCGCCTGGTAGCATCAGCAAGGGCGCCAAACGTCAGGTCGAGATAATGTGTATTAGTAACCATATGGTTACCAATATAGAATAAACAAGTTTTTGGTGCAAGGATTCTTGCATTACAAGCAATGCGCTCCTTCTAACGGCGTCGGCATCAGAAGGGGCACAGAGACCACCACCAAACAATAACCTCATTAGTGGCCGGATCGAGTTCGGTTTACCTGGGAGGGCGTTACCTCGCCGCCGTCGTTTCCCCATGAGTTGAGAATGAACGTGAGTACGTTGGCGACGTCCTCATCCGAGAGACGAACGCCCGGCATGACTCCGTTGTAGGCCACTCCATTGACCGAAATTTCCCCGGCGAGACCGTTGAGCACCACTCCTATGGCTCTATTTGGATCATCCAGGAGATAGTCAGATCCAGCCAGCGGAGGGAATGCACCCGAGATACCTTGCCCCTCCGGTTGATGACATGCCGCGCAATTGGCAGTGAAGGTGCGGCTACCCGCCGCAATGCGCTCCTCAATCGTCTCGGCGGCAGGGGCAGATGTGCCTGATCCTTCGATCTGCTGGATACCGCCTCCCTCTGGCAGATAGATTGACTCTTCCTGGAGTCCCGAGTAGATAGCATCATTTTCGTCTCCATGCACCGTCAACATGGCCAGGGCACCCTTGTTGAACGCACGAAAAATGGAGTGATCTACAATGATATAGGTACCCGGAACGTCGACAGTGAACTCAACGATGGTGGACCCACCCGCGGGGATGAGCGTCGTTTGCACATTTTCATTAATACTCGTGCCTCCCTCCGTGTGAACCAGGTCGAAGATTTCACCGATCACATGGAATGAGGAAAGAAGATTCGGGCCACCGTTGCCGACAAACAGGCGAACGCGATCACCGACGTTGGCCGTGATGGCTTTATCGCCCGTCATGCTTCCAACCGACCCGTTGAAGACGACGTAGTCGGGCGTTTCGAGTATCGCCTTCTCCATATCGAACGGCTGTAGGCCAGCCTCTCCGTAGGATCCCTTAGTATAGAATTCGCTCTGCATCACATAGTACTCCCTGTCGACCGGAGCCAATCCCTCTTTGGGTTCGACCAGGATTAGTCCATACATCCCATTCGCAACATGCATACCAACGGGTGCTGTGGCACAGTGATACACATAGAGGCCAGGATGAGTTAACCCCGAAAGTTGTGTACGGGTGAAAAAGGTATAGGCGGCGTATCCTGATGATGATTACGTCATTGTCAATCCGAAGATTGGAGGATACACCGCCCATGAAGACGAATAACGCACACGAGAACGAGAACTACAATAGCACAGAGGATGTGTTGACAGAAGTATTGCGAACAGGGGCCGCAAAGATGCTGGCCACAGCCGTTGAGGCCGAGGTTGAAGCTTTCTGCCAGCGCTACCAGTTCCTGCGCGACGAAGAGAATCGCCACCGCATCGTTCGCAATGGATATCTGCCAGAGAGGAAGATTTTGACTGGTATCGGGGAGGTCGCTGTAAAGATGCCCCGCATACGCGACCGTACGGGTCGGGGTGAGGATAGAATCGGTTTCCGCAGTTCGATACTACCAGCCTACCTCCGCAAGAGCCGCTCGCTTGAGGCTCTCATTCCATGGTTGTACCTGAAGGGAGTTTCAACGGGCGGCTTTGAGGCAGCGCTCTCGGCCCTTGTTGGTCCTGATGCCCCAGGGCTGACCTCCTCGACGATTGCGCGCCTGAAGACGCTTTGGACAAGGGAGCACGAAGACTGGCAAAAGCGGAGCCTGAAGGAGAAGCACTACGTCTATTTCTGGGCCGACGGTATTCACGTAAACGTACGCATGGATAAACAGAAACTGTGTCTGCTGGTCGTGATCGGCGCTACGGCCGATGGAAGGAAGGAGCTTATAGCACTCGAGGACGGCTTTCGCGAGAGCAAGCAGTCGTGGCGAGAGTTGCTCCTGGAGCTGAGGCACCGCGGGCTGGATCAAGGACCGAAGCTGGCTGTTGCCGATGGAGCCATGGGATTCTGGAGTGCTCTCGCAGAAGTTTATCCCGAGACGCGAGCCGCACGCTGTTGGGTGCACAAGACAGCAAATGTGCTCAACCGCCTGCCCAAGTCCGTTCAGAAGAAGGCAAAAGGTCACCTCACGCAGATCTATACAGCAGAAACAAAAAAGCAGGCAGAGAGCGCCCTTCTGTTTTTCATCAAAGCCTACCAGCAAAAGTATCCGAAAGCAGCAGAGATTCTGGTGAAAGACCGAGAAGAACTGCTCGCTTTTTATGACTTTCCGGCAGAACACTGGATCCATCTTCGGAGCACAAATCCGATCGAATCTACGTTCGCGACCGTGCGCCTCAGGACCGCCAAAACGAGGGGATGTCTGAGCCGAGAAACAGCTCTTGCAATGGCCTTCCGTCTATGTAAAGAGGCTCAGAAGAAGTGGAGGAAACTGAATGCACCGCACCTATTGCAACTTGTAAAAAAAGGAATCAAATTCACCGACGGAATTACATCAGAACGACACGCTGCCTAAACCTTCCATACACAACTTTTGGGCATAGCTCTAGTCGACTAAACGACCTCTTCTCCACTGGTCCGCTCCGTCCACCGACAAATAGTCTAGGTCATACGCTATCATGCCAATACCGGGCGCGAAATGCTCATACATCGGGCCAAGGCCAAAGTCACTGAGACTGTATTTTCTCATTTTGTAAACGATGGTGCTGTAGCGACCAACGGGAGAGTTAGTCAGATAATCCGTTGATAAGACCTGCCAAATACGCCCGTGGAGATCGTACACATTCCCGTTCTCATCTGTCGAATCAGGCAAGGTATATCTCGAGATTTCGCCCACTTCTGCAGGAAAGGGATAGGTCAAAAAGGAGTGGAAAGTCGTGTCCAACCCGTGGATATCTCCGCTATAAACTAGTCCTGCGTCTGATTTAGACCATATGCGGGACACCCTTTTTTCCGGACTGCGTAGCAAATACGAATCAACAATCCAGCCTTCCCCTCGAGGGAGGTTTGCTGAACGGAGGTGTCCAACTACCTCGAACCGGCGAACCTTTTCAACTTCTCTCTTACGGAGAATCTCATAGTCCCATCTATTTCCGACCTCAAGTGGCCGTAGTTCACCGGGTACAGGCCGGTTAATGCACATCAGCTCTTGCTCCACCTCTACCGCGGATGTGTCACAGGCCAGTTGAAGACAGGACAGAAGCAGTAGGTAACAAACAGGTTTCAATTGGAAAACATTTTGCTCTGGAAAGAGCGTGAAGACTAAGCATGAGGGAATTCAAGTATGTAGGTCCAAAGTCACATATCCAACCGAGAAACATAACATTTACTCTACGGATTGGAGATTTAGGAATTCTCCAAATTGAGTTTGATTAGTAGAGGATTAAGTGTAACCACTACAAGAGTTTAGAGCAATAGGCAATATTGCTCGATCTGGCTTGAGGTGCGTTTCTCCAATCCACATATCATCCATCGGCATATCAGCGATCCGCATATCATCTTCTTGATATTTGCGTACCTCGGCATTTAATTACTGCCTAGGATTCAATGACCGATAGCGCCAAAACCTCATTGGGAGGAAAGCTGACAAAACGTCACCAATTACGTCATCTTATAAATACAAGAATCCCTATATCATTGTATGACAACAACATAGGGATTCCACTTGCGGAGAGGGGGGGGAAAGCGAACCTGCTGCAAATCCGGCAGGGATATCTCCACCCGGGTCAGCTTTTTCAACTCAGGTGCTCCGCTGGAGAACCAGAATACGGCTGCGGTCAAAACCGCTCCGAGGACGAGAGCTCCGGCGGCAAGCGCCCAGGCCGGCTTCGGGGATGTACTCACCGGCGATTGTGCGGGCTCGGCGACATTGGACGATCTTGACTCCGAAATCCCGGATCCCGACCAGACGTCCAGATTTCTCAAGTCTACAATCAGATCCGCGGCCGACTGATACCGGTCCTCGGGACTCTTCGCCAGGCACTTGTTAACGATCCATTCCAGGCCCATCGGAACGCCGGTTCGAACAGCCGTAAGTGGCTCGGGCTGCTCATTCATGATGCTGTAGACGACGGCCTGCTCATAATCTCCGGCAAACGGATGGCTTCCCGACACCATTTCGTAGATCACTACACCCAGCGCCCAGATGTCGGTGCGACGGTCGACCTCTTCGCTTCGAGCCTGTTCGGGGCTCATGTAGGCGATCGTGCCGAGCGTCGATCCCATCCGGGTCAGCATGGTCGATTGATTAGTCTTTGCAAGACCGAAATCCAACACCTTGGCATCACCTTTTGCAGTCAGCATAACGTTGGCCGACTTCACATCCCGGTGCACGATGTCCTTCTCGTGGGCTGCTTCGAGAGCCCGCGCGATCTGAGTTGCAAGTTTGACGGCCTCTTTCAGCTTGAGTGGCTTTTTCCCGATGCGCACATCCAGCGGCTCACCGTCGATGAACTCCATCGCGATGAACAGGCTGGGCTGCGTTCCGTGCGGGGCATCGCTTGGCACTGCTTCATCAATCTCAAATACGGTCGCGATGTTGGGATGCTGGAGCGCAGCCGCAGCCCTGGCCTCGCGGTAGAAGCGTTCACGATCGTCGTCGCTCGCGAGGGCCGCACTCGGAAGCACCTTGATGGCAACCGTCCGGTCGAGCTTCGTGTCCTCCGCCTTGTACACGATGCCCATGCCGAGCTTTTCTACGATTCGATAATGGGAAAGCGTTGTGCCAATCATGGACGGAGTCGTGTGGGATGACCAATGATCGGCAGGTGGGGGCGAAGATGCAATACGCAGTACTCCGGTTATAGCCGCACTATTCGAGGGTCATTGTTGTCCGGAACCTGTTTGTGCAATAAAAGTATATTTATTATACCTTTTTGTTCATATTTGACCTCAATAAGAGTCGCTCCAACCTGGTGAAACACGGGATTGACTTTGTGGAAGCCCGAAAACTCTGGAGCGATACAAATCGCCTCGAATTTCAGGCTCGAATCACAGGAGAGGAGCGATTTTCAGTCATCGGCTCGATCCAGGGAATTATCTGGACTGCGATTGTTACTTACAGACAGGATTCCATAAGATTAATATCAGTCCGAAGGGCTAGACCACGTGAAAAAGAAGCTTATAACAACAGAAGAACTTGATCGCCGATTTGACGCGGGTGAGGACATCATGGAATACATGGATCTTTCCTCTGCTCGGCGACCCAGCCTCGAGCCCAAACGCGTAAATGTGGATTTCCCCCAGTGGATCGTAAATCGACTGGACAGAGAAGCCCGTCGTCTAGGCGTGACTCGCCAATCCATCATCAAAACATGGATCGGAGACCGGTTGAAAAAGGAAGAAACCGATCAGGCGGCATTGGATCGGGATAACTGACCGTCAGCGCGGCATACGCTACAGTTATTCTTCGTCTCCCGGGTGATCCGCGTCTATTTCCTGTTGCAGACGGTAGATGTAGTTGCCGATCTCGCGGCGAGCGCCTTCCTCTTCGACGCCTGAGAGGTACAGTCCGTTGTCGCCGTATTCTACAAAGGAATTGCCGTCTTCCAAACTCGTCCATTCGTAGGCGAAGCCTTCATAGTGGCCCTCCATGCGCTCGACGAAGGATGCCAGTTTTTCTGAAGCCGGAAGAGCATCGTAATCAGCCCGTTCCTGAGCCTCACGATCCTTCTTTTCCGGGTCATTCAGATAACCCGCCACGTAATGCGCGAATCGTTCGCGGGCCTCTTCATCTTCCACGCCTTCGACCACGAGATATCGATCGCCGACGGCGACTCCGTATTCAGATTCGCTGACGAGGACGGCTTTGAATTCAGGCCATGCGTGGAGTATTTCGTTATTGGTACCGCCGGGAAGAACGGCCGCGACATCGACCTCTTCGGCGTAATCGGCGCAAGCTGCCAGGATCAGGCTGAACAGCACGATAGAAAGGACACGTTTCATGGTCGTCACCTCGAATGTGTGGGGCAAGGGGATCAATCATCAGAATAGAACGGGCAAAGTCAAAAACAAGCTACCGCCCAATGGCCGATTAGGCTACGAATCCTTTCAGGTTCATCTCAGGTTGGTTTCAGAAAGAGGAGTTTCCCGAACGTAGGCAGGTCTCCAACCATTAAGTATGGAGACCCAAATTCATGACACGACAAACATATACTCGCCTAATCGCCCTAGCATTTTGCGCGACTTTGATAGCAGTCCCTAGTGCAGTCCCAGGCGCAGCCCAGGACGCGACACTGGATGGTGACTGGGAAATGATCGCCCAGTGGGATCCAGACATCGCAGAAGTCATGCCCGTGGCGATTGTAACCGACGAGGAAGGCTTCACCTTCACCGTCACCCGTCGAGAGCAGGAACAGGTACTCGAGGCAACAATCCAAGACGACGAACTGACGGTCATATTTGAAATAAGCCACGGACAGATCATCTGCACGATGCAGGCAAGCTCTGAGGATGAATATGCCGGTACATGTGTCGGTCCCCAGCGAGAAGTACCGGTCTCTCTGGATCGCAAAAAAGCCTACAAAAAAGAGCCGAAATAGGCCGCCTGGATCACCACGATTGATCAGGAGACAGGATAGCGCGAAGGCGGTACCCCGATACGTCTGTTTCGAGAGCCCGATCGAACCTGTCCGGGATTCTTACATAAACCTCAGGTATGTCACCGATCTTTGACATACCTGCGGTTCTCCCTGGAGGCAGGTTGGAATGAAGAATGCGCGGAAGGCGTCATAATTGTAGCTCCATTTCAATTTGAGCGCCGCTTGGGCGATACATTGCCTAGCCGCGCCCAAACAATTCATTTTAGCGATAGATCAGCCACGATTATGAAGTCACGCAACACCGTTCTCGTCGTCCTGGCCTGCGCCCTTCTATTCCAAGCACCTGAGTCCACTGCGCAGGATCGCTCATCCGTTCCGGATTATCTGAAGGCATCCGTCGACACCGAATACCGCGCCATCCGAAGGGACATCCCGCTGACCGACGCAATCAGAAGAGCAATGGAGGCCGGAACCAGAGACTTCACAGGAGAACCGGGAGAAAACTACTGGCAGTTGCAGACCGACTATATGATCGAGGCGAGTCTGGATCCATCTACTCAGATCATTTCTGGCTGGGTATCTATCGCGGTGCACAACAACAGCGCGGGCGAACTATCGAGTATCGTGCTGCGACTGGATCACAACATCTTTCGAGGTCTCGTTCCGCGCGGAGGGTCTGTGCCGGCCGAGAACACCGATGGAATGGTCATCACGCGCCTCGTCGTCGGTGGGGATGAAGTCGACATCAACGCTCGCCGGCCTCCGAGACGTCGAGGACCAGCTGCTCCTATAACCACACTCTCGGTTTCAGGGCTCGACCAGACGGTGGCCAGCATCAATCTGACCACACCTGTCCCCGCAGACAGCACAGTGACGCTCGAAATTGAGTGGAATACCAAACTTCCCGGCGGTCCCAATGGCCAAGGTCACCGAATGACCCAGCGTTGGGACAACGACCTGTTTCAGCCCACTCAGTGGTTTCCCCGGATCGCGAAGTATGACGACCTGCGAGGATGGGACACCAGCGTCTATCTGGGACCCGCCGAGTTTTTCAACAACTTCGGTCGATTCGATGTCAAAATCGACATGCCCGGAGGCTGGATTGTGAGCGGGACGGGAGTCCTTCAGAATCCTGAAGAAGTACTGACTGAGTCTGCCAGGGAAAACCTGGCACGCGCGATGGAAACGGATGAGGTCACAACGATTGTCGGTGAAGGCGAGGTCACCACGGCCGAGGGGTCAAGTCTGACCTGGCACTTCGTCGCCGACAACGTAAACGATTTTGCATGGGCGACCGCCCCCAACTTCATCTGGAAGACAACGCGAGCAAATATTCCGGAAACTGGATACATCCCGCTTCACATGGTGTATCTGCCAGAAAATGAGGATCTGTTCGAAAATGCGGCTTCGCTTTCGCGCCATGCCCTGGAATTCTATTCAGAGCTCTGGGCTCCCTACCCATTTCCTCAGTTGACCATGCAGGATGGACCGAGCGCAGGGATGGAGTATCCCATGGTGATAAACTCCAATCAGGGGGCTGCAGATCACGAGGTGGCCCACCAGTGGTGGCCGATGATGGTGGGAACGAACGAGACCTGGTATGGCTGGATGGATGAGGGATTCAACAGGTACATGAACATCCTCTCGCGTGCCGATCGCGATGGCGAAGACGCGGATCTGACGGGCCGGGGACAGAGCTACGGACAGATCAGCGGCGATGAAACTGAACCGACCATGATGTGGGCAGCCAACTACGACGGAAATATGTACGGTTTCCAGACCTATCAAAAAGCGCCCCTGATGCTGGCGATGCTTGGCGGCCTGGTTGGAGACGAAGCCGTCCAGCAAGCGATGAGCGATTACACCCATGCCTGGGCGTTCAAACATCCATCGCCCTGGGATTTCGTCTTCTTCATGAGCAATGCGCTCGAAGAAGATCTGGGGTGGTCCTGGTACTACTGGCTCTGGACGACCGACTCTGTCGATGGGTCCCTTAAAGAGGTGTCTAGGGTTGGATCTGACATTCGGATAGTGGTCCGGCAGGACGGCCAGATGCCCTCTCCCATCGTGCTGAAAGTGGAGTTCGAAGAAGAGGGTCCACTGATTCCTTCGATGCCGAATGCGATGATGATCAGCGAAAATTCAGCCATTGTCAGCTGGCCGGTCGACGTCTGGTTCGACGGAAGCCGCGAAATCGAACTTGCGCTTTCGTTTGGAGACCGGGTCGTCTCGAAAATTACGCTCGATCCGGACGGTCGCTTTCCGGATTCCAATCCAGATGACAACGTCTGGGAAAAATAGCCTGACGAGCTACTCTCCCCACTTTTCGACGATTTTGATCACGGAGTCCTTCACTCCTTCCTGATACCTGAGCTCAAATTCGGCCCACGTGCTGAACGTGTGCGGATCGGTCACCCGATCAGGAAACAGAATGCCGTTCAGATGATCGTCCTCGTGCTGAAACGTCCCGGCCGTAATTCCTTTGACTTCCATCGAGTACGCTTTGCCCGTGCGATCAAGCGCATCGACTCTGATGTGGGGACACCTCGGCACCTTCCCTCTCAGATCAGGAATGGATAGACACCCCTCGTAATTGTCGTAGCGCTCCTCTGTCAGGAACGTAATTGTCGGATTGATGCAGACGGTCAGAGGCGCTTCGGGTTTATACGGATACCGGGGATTATTGGCCACCTCGACGACGAAGATTCGCCACGGCTTGTCTACCTGCGGCGCCGCGATGCCCGCCCCGTTCGCATCACGTTTTGTTTCGACAAGGTTGTCTATGAATTGTTGAATCTCTTCGCTTTCGATTTGCTCGACCGTAAGGGCCTCACAATTCCGTCGCAGAACCGGATTGCCAATTTTCGTGATATTGAGAACCAATTCAGTCTACCAACGAATGAATGGTGTCTTTCAGGGCCGCAAAATCGATAGGTTTGGACACGTATCCGTCGCAATTCAGATCGGCCGCTTTGCCTCGATACTCATCGTTGTCGTAGGCCGTCATCATGCACACCGGTACAGGCGGCGGCACATCTTTGATCTTTTTCAGCAGTTCAAAACCCGTCATTCCCGGCATATTTATGTCCGATAGAACGAGAACGACATCCGTTCGTCCGTGGGTGGCAAGCTGCTGGAGGGCCTCTTCGCCAGAGAAGGCAAAGATCAACTCAATCTCGTTCTTGGCGAGCTCACGGCGAAACCGCATTCTGAACAGGGGTTCGACGTCCCGTTCATCGTCTACAACAAGTATTTTCATTTCCTGGGCTCAAATGATCCGAAGTCCTCAAATGTCCATATTATGAATGGAAGATGCGAGTGCTTATCGTTGGATGTTGAAATTTATTGCGCCGTGCGCTGCAACGCGTTTTGTCCGATCCCGCCACAGTTACCCAACTTCTGAATGCCGCCCAATCGGGAGATCGATCGGCGATGGACCGACTTTTTCCCTTAGTGTATGATGAGCTTCACAACCGAGCTGGGAAACAGCGTGCAATGGCGGGTGGGCTCGCAACCATGAATACGACCGCCATTGTTCATGAGGCTTATCTGAAACTGGCTGATCAAAAGGGGGCTAAATTTGAGAACCGGGCTCACTTTTTTGCGGTCGCCGCCAAGGCCATGCGGCATGTTTTTCTGGACTAAGCAAAACGTAAAAGTCGACAGAAAAGGGGCGGAAACGTCGCCCATGTGGATATCGACGATGTGCCCGTGGCAGCCTCCACGATTGAAATGGGCCACGATGAAGCCGATCGTGTTCTGGCGCTGGATATAGCGCTGGACGAACTGGCGAAGGACAATCCAAGGCTTGCCCAGGTAGTAGAGTGTCGATTTTTTGGCGGAATGACCGTCGAGGATACGGCCAATGTTGTAGACACCTCTCCTGCTACAGTAAAGAGGGACTGGAACACGGCGCGCGCACTCCTGTTTCGCGCCATGAAGTCGTCAGGTGGTGAGTGATGGGCAAACTCACTGGCATACTGTCTGACATCCTGTCTTTGCCCGAAGATGAGCGATCAGCCCGCATTGATGAGGTCGCGGGTGACGATTCCGGTCTTAAAAATGAGCTGATTGAGCTGGTTTCGTCGTATAAAGATGCGACAGGCTTCTTCGATGATCTGGCCGAAGGGCTGGGACTTCCCGGAGCCGCCACACCATCAGAAAATGCGATGACTTCGGATCCTTCAGCCATGATCGGGCAAGAGCTGGCCCAGTATCGCATCGTCGAGTTTATTGGCGGTGGCGGCATGGGTATGGTGTACAAAGCCGAGGATACTCGCCTGGGACGACACGCCGCGCTGAAACTGTTGCCCACATCCCTCGGAAACGACCCGGAGGCGCGCGAGCGCTTCCTGCGCGAAGCGCGCGCGGCTTCTGCGCTCGATCACCCCAACATCTGTACGGTGTTCGAAATCGGGGACGCTGCCGGACAGTCTTTCATAGCGATGGCTTATTACGAGGGTCAAACTATTGAGAAACTCATCTCTCGTGGACCTCTCGATGTAGATCTCGCCATCAGGCTCAGCTCCGAAATGTGCTCAGGCCTTTCACTCGCTCACCAGAAGGGCATTGTTCATCGTGACATGAAGCCTGCGAACGTGATCGTTGTCGATAGCGTCGTGAAAATCCTGGACTTCGGATTGGCCAAATCAGACAATTCTGCGGTGATGACAAAAGAAGGAGTCGTCCTCGGAACGGCTGCGTACATGTCCCCCGAACAGGCGACCGGAAAGGCGATCGATCATCGAACGGATATCTGGTCCACCGGAGCGATGATGTACGAGATGCTTGCAGGTGATCGACCGTTTCCCGGGGCATATCCCCAGGCGGTGATGTATGGGATTTTGAATACCGATCCCGAACCCCTGTCCGCTCTCCGCCCGGGTCTGCCGATGCAACTCATCCAGGTTGTTGAGAGGGCCCTCTCAAAGAATCCAAAAGATCGCTTCGCGAACATGGATGAGATGCTGGCTGAATTAACGGCAGTTACCGACCGACAGTCTGCAAAATCGGCCGCTCGTCATTTCGTCGAAGATATTGAACCGGCGCTCCCTGCTGTGCTATCGCCGGTAGACGAGGACGTTCTGCACATCTTGTGTGTGGACGACGAGCTCGAGCTGGAACTCCTTATGCAACAACGGTTTAGAAAGAAAATCCGCGCGGGAGAGTGGAAGTTTGTTTTTGCACTGGACGGAATTGACGCACTCCAGAAGCTGGAGGGACATCCTGAAATCGGCGTCATCTTGACCGATCTCAACATGCCCCGCATGGATGGGCTCAGCCTGCTCGAAAAATTGGCCGAATTGGATCGGCCGCTGCGAACTGTCGTCGTTTCTGCCTACGGCGATATGGAAAAAATTCGAACGGTGATGAACCGCGGCGCCTTCGATTTTGTGACCAAGCCGGTTGAGTTCAAGGACCTCGAAACGACTACGCTGAAAGCCGCAAACGATCTAGCTGAATATCGGAGGGCGCTTCGGGGCCAACAACAGGCGGTTTCGATCCAACAAGAAATCGACGTCGCAAGACGAATTCAGGACGCCATCATCCCGGTTTCGTTCCCGTCCTCACCGTCGATGCAGATGTATGGGTTCAGCGCACCCGCATCGGACGTAAGTGGCACGTTTTACGATGCCTTCGATATGTCAGAAAACCGCGTCGGTATTCTCATGGGCGACGTTGGAGGGCGTGGGGTAACAGCCGCCCTCTTGATGGCGATGGGGCAGACTTTCGTCAAGAGCTTCATGCAACAGGGTGTATCACCCGCCGATTGTCTGACCCAACTCAATTCGATGCTCTTTGCCGACGGCCTACCCAACGTTGGCTTGAAGATGATCGCAGCCATCATCAATACAGACACCGGTGCCCTGGAAATGGCCAACGCCGGTCATGAGACCCCGTTCATACTCCACAATAGAGGTGTATTGGAATCGCTGGATGCCTGTGGATCGTGCATCTGGGAAGAAGCTGATGTTGACTTTGAATCTGAATCAGCATCTCTCGGTACCGGTGACGCCATCGTCCTCCTGTCGCGCGGAATGGTGGCCACGCGGAATAGTTCTGGCTCCAAATTTTCGCGCGAAAAAATGGCATCCGCCCTGAGAGAGATCGACGACGCCAAGCCAACATCGCTCATCCGGCACGTGGTCCGGGCTGTGCAGGAGCACGCCGGTGACGTCGATCCACGGGAGGATCTGACCATCCTTGCAGCCAGAAAGATCTGACCTGATCTACCGAAGCCGGAAGATCATCTCGTTGATCATATCCCGGTACTGATACAACAAGCGGTCCCAGGGTCGGAAACACATGTCACACGTCGCCGAAGTATCGCGTGCCTGACTGTACTCGGAAACAATCTTGACGACGAATTTTACGGGGCTGATGTCTCCCTGCTTTACGATGACGCGAGTCCTGGTCGTTGAGGATTCAAATCGGGAGACGGTCCAGGCGGTCCTCAAATAACCCGTCTCCTTGTCGGTGATCTCCAGGATATCGAAGGCAGACAGCACGATCAGACTCATCGTTTTCCATGCGTCATCAAATGATCGTTCCGCGCCAACTTCAATCGTGATATTGTTGTTTGCCTGATCCGACGCTTCGCTTCCCGTGAACGCTTCATCCACATTCAGCTCCACCAGGTCCAGTTCTTCGGGGGCTGTCCGTCCGGTCTGGTTGCAGTATCTACGGGTCTGGCCGACGTATCCGTCCTGTTCGATACCGACTTCCACACATTTCTCTTCCGGAACGACGACCGAATACTCATCCGTACCAACGACACGTCCGTCCACCAAGATGCTTCCTGTACGTGGGAGTACACGAACAGTGATCTGGCGATCGGTTAAGAATATCGTCGTCGCTTTTGGAGGAGCTTCCATCCGCTCCTGATTGCAAAACACTTCTTCCTTGCCCACGAATCCGTCTGCGGTGGCGCCCACCGTCACGCAAGAGTTTTCAGGGAGTCGAACTTCGATGAAATTTTCGCCCGCGAACTGGGCGTCTACCCAGATAGATGAGCTGGGTGGCCGTGCGCTGACCACAATCATGCGATCGGTGATATTCAAGACATCGGTCAACGGAAGGACGCCCGATCCGTCGTTCGTGGAATATTCCGTCCGAGCCGGCCAGAAACCGTCGAGTCGCGCCTCGACAGCTACGGTCTGGTTGGGTGCGACAGATATATCAGCCGTCCCGATGCCAATTCGGGTGTCGCCAGCGAATATGGCTGCGTCCTCGCTCGAGGCGACAACTGACACAACCCTGGTATCCAGGGCGAGCGTCATGGGCGAAGCATATTTTTGCTTGCGCACGAAATCCCACTGTTCGCTTTGAAAGCCCTCTGCCTCAACGACGATGGAATTCGTGTTGTTTTTTTTGAGCTTGTAGGTGGCCCTTCCCGTTCCAATCAGCTTCAAGGAGCCATTCGTATTGACGAGATAAATCTTGGCATCAGCCGGGTCGGCGACAAACGATATTTTCTGGGCCACAACGTGAGCGGGGACGGCGGCCAGGATTGTCAAAAAGAAAACTACTGCAGCTAATCCAAACTTGATAAAGTTCTTCATCTCAATAGACCAGGTGGGTGGCGACTTTCGGGGAGGGCGCAATCTACTGTAATAAGAAGCTTTATTCGCCCTTGATTACTGACATTCTAGTCTAGTGAGGGCAATATTCCAACAAAATCTCCGCTGACCACTCCGGCTTCGCTTCAACACTTAAATTGCACCAATATTGTGTCAAAAAGCCTGCCATCTCATGAAATCATTCCTTTTCGCGGCGGCCGTTTCACTTTTGCTGATTTCGCCCGTTTCAGCGCGCCAGGCAACGATATCAGAAGCGCTTAGATCTATCGAGACCTACCCGTTCAGTGAGCCCAATGACGTCCCGATCCTGACGAAGGACACCCGCCTGTATCCATACCATTCTTTTGAGGGCTACAGCCACGACTCCACACCCATGGACTGGAACATCGTGAAGCTTGAAAATGAATTCATCGAGGTCTACGTCCTGCCGGAAGTAGGCGGGAAGGTCTGGGGGGCAATCGAGAAGAAATCCGGGCAGGAGTTCATCTATCGAAACGAGGTCATGAAGTTCAGGAATATTTCCCTGCGCGGGCCCTGGACCTCCGGCGGAATCGAATTCAATTTTGGGGTGATTGGGCACACTCCTTCCACCGCGTCGCCCATCGACTACCGGCTTGTGGAAAATGACGATGGGAGCGTGAGCTGCTTCGTGGGCGCGATGGATCTCCCCTCCCGAACGTCATGGCGGGTCGAAATTCGACTTCCCGCTAATGCTTCCTACTTCGAAACGAACGTCTACTGGAATAATCCGACCTCGCTCGTCCAGCCCTACTACAACTGGATGACGGCCGCCGCGTTTGCCCGCTATGATCTGACGATGAGCATTCCAGGAAATCAGTATCTGAAGCATTCCGGGGCGGTTCATTCGTGGCCCTTCGACGAAAACGGGCGCTATCTGCCAGAGTACTCGCAGAATGTGTTCGAGGGTCATAAGTCTTATCACGTAGTCGGCGAGTACAACGACTACTTCGGCGGCTACTACGCCAATGACGACTACGGATTCGGCCACTGGGCGCGTTTTGAGGATATGCCCGGCCAGAAATTGTGGTTGTGGGCGCTCTCGCGCCAGGGTGGTGTTTGGGATGATCTATTGACGGACACGGATGGGCAATACGTCGAATACCAGGCTGGGCGCATGTTCGTCCAGTACTCACCGGGCGCGCACGCCAACCCGATCACCAAGGCTGGCTTCCCCCCTCTCACGACCGATCGGTGGTCGGAGCGCTGGTTTCCTGTGCTGGAGACCGGGGGTATTTCAGATGTCTCTGAAAAAGGGGTGATGCATGTCACGCGGGACGGCAGCACGGTGACTGTTCGACTTAACGCCTTCGAGTCGGTCACCGACACGTTGGAGATATCAAACGACGCACTCCTGATACATCGGGAAGGATTGGCCATAGATCCTCTGATGCTTTGGGAGACGACGGTGGATATCTCCCACACCGACAATTTTTCTGTGACTCTTCCGGAGCTTGATCTGACCTGGTCGACTGATGGCACGGAGCGCGATTTGCAGCGGCCATTTTCTCTCGATCCTGCTGCTCGCCCCACTATATCTGATGTGGATCGGAACGTATTTGAAGGCCGCGAGCTGATGAAAGCCCGACGCTATCCGGCGGCTCGAGAACTGTTTGAAGCCGCCCTCTCGGAAGAATCCTGGAATCGGGATGCGCTGGTCGAACTGGCCTCCCTGGATCTGCGCGAGGCGCACTATACCTCGGGTATAAAGCATGCACGAAAGGCCCTGCAACTGAATGCGCACGACGCGGACGCCAATTTCATCGCTGGAGCCCTGTATCAGGCGCTCGACAGGCCCCTGGATGCCCGGGATTCATACAGCTGGGCCGCTCGATCCATAGCGTATCGATCGAGCGCAAACGCGCGCATCGCGGATATCGCGCTGCGCGCAGGCCGCGCCGAGGAAGCTCTCGAATTTGCGAACCGAAGCCTGGACTACGATCGCTACAATGTGAGCGCGCTCGAAGTCAGGGCCGTGGCAGAGCGAGTGCTGGAACGCTCCACGGCAGCAATGCTGGATCGCATCGAGGCCTTCGACCCACTCAATCACTTCATACGCGCCGAACGATTCTTGTCCGGCGAAACGGACTGGGCGGCATTCGAAAATGGACTTACCAGCGAGTTTCCTGATCAGTCCATTTTAGAGCTGGCCATCCGATACCAGTCGCTTGGGCAAATAGACGATGCTCTCAGGCTCCTTTTGGAGCGAACACCTACCACAGATAACGCCATGATTCCGCTCTGGGCAGCCTTTCTAAGTGGAGACGTGAGCTTGATCGAGGTGGCGACCCGGATCAATGGCGGAATCACCACCCCTTATCGGCCGGAGTCGTTGCCCGTCTTGCAATGGGTGATGGCCCATGACGATCACTGGGCGTGGTTGTATCTGAACGGCTTGAATCTATGGGCGCTGAATGGCCCGGCGGAGGCGCTGGCAAGTTGGGATGCGCTTGGCGAAGAACCGGATCATGCTGCGTTTTACGTAGCTCGCAGCCTGCTTGCCTCATCGCTCAGGGAGCGAGATCCCGAAACTGACCTTCTGCGAGCGGTCGAATCCTCCGACAGCTCTCGGCTTACGGAAATCTACCTGATCCGACACTACCAGCGGACGGGTCAATGGCAGAAATCGCTTGATCGATCGGGCAGCGCGATCGGCCGGTACCTGGGCGACTTCAATCTGGAGCTTCTTCACGCACGCGCCCTCCTTTTCCTCGGACAGACAGTTGAGGCCGTCGAGGTCATGGAAACGACATTTGTACTGCCTTCTGAGAACGCCGGCCAGAGTCACCTGTTGTTCATGGCGGCACATCTGATGGCGGCGATGGATGCGATTGAATCGGGCGAGCTGGATTTGGCGCGTTCTCACGTCGAGCGGTCGATGGAGTGGCCCGAGCGGTTGGGACAAGGCAGACCCTATGAGCCCGACGAGCTTATCGCGCAGTTCATCATGGGTCATATGTCGCAGGAAGAAGGCGTTTCAGGCGAAGAAGGACGAATAGACAAGCAAGAGTTGGCTGAGATGCAGACCAACGATCCGCGCTCATTGACAGACCTCTTGATTCAAAGGGCGCTCCAGCTGGAAGAACGGTAGGTCGCAAGGGATTAAATACGGTGCTAGGGTGCCGCGAAACGTGCCAGATCCCTCCATAGTTCAGGATCGATTTATTACATTGTCCGGCCACCCCCAAATCGCCTCGCCATGATCGGAAAAACCATTTCACAGTACACAATCCTTGAGCAGCTCGGTTCGGGCGGAATGGGAGTAGTGTACAAGGCCAAGGACACGAAGCTGGGGCGCGTCGTCGCCCTGAAGTTTCTGCCTCCGCAGTTCAGCTCGGATGAGGGCGCCAAGAGGCGGTTCATGCAAGAAGCTCAGGCAGCTTCGGCCCTCGATGACCCGCACATCTGCACGATCCACGATATCGCCGAGGCCGAGGATGGACAGCTATTCATTGTGATGGCGTTCTACGACGGGACCACGCTCAAATATTTGGTCGACTCTGAGGATCTGGACATCGAAAGGGCGACCAGCATTGCGAGGCAGGCGGCACTGGGACTCGGGACGGCGCACGCGAATGGAATCGTTCATCGTGACGTGAAGCCAGCCAATATCATGGTCACCGAACGAGGAATCGTCAAGATTCTAGATTTCGGAGTTGCCAAGCTGGGAGAATCTTCCGACCTGACGCGCGAAGGGTCAACCATCGGTACGGCGGCCTATATGAGTCCTGAGCAGGCCCGCGGCGAGAGTGTCGATTATCGTTCCGACATCTGGTCCATCGGAGCCATGCTCTACGAACTGCTCTCAGGCAAGCGTCCATTCGGCGGTGGCTACGAAGCAGCGGTCGCCTATTCGATTCTCAATGAGGACCCGGCGCCATTGAGTGATATCCCTGAAGAGTTAGCCGCTATCGTAGCGTCTGCATTGTCGAAAGATCCTTCCGCCCGGCCTACTTCTGCGGTTGACCTTGCCAATGCTCTGGCTCCGTTTGCGGGGGCATCCGTGGTGCAAACACGGGAACGTCCGGCTCTCGTAAGCTCGCCTACAGAGCAAGCTCCTCAACTGCAGGCAATCATTCTGAGGTTTACCGTGGGCGCAGCGGTGGCGCTCGGAGCTCTATATGCTGCCATGATCGCGCTTGGCCTGCCCGACTGGGTGTTCCCCGTAGGAGTACTGCTTGCCTTGATTGGTCTGCCCATCATTCTCTACAGCGCCTCTCTGGACAAGCAGCGAGCTTTCCTGGATTCAGGCGAACGTAAAAAACTCACGGGCCTGAGAGCGTGGCTGACCACAAAAAGGGCCTATCAGGGAGGCATGTTGGCGGCAGGTGGCCTCCTGATCGCCATTCTTGGCTTCGTGGGCCTTCGAGCCGCAGGAATAGGTCCTTTCGCGACACTGATCAGTGGCGGTACACTGAGTGAACAGGACCTCCTCGTGATTGCGGATTTCGACAACACCACCGAGGATGCATCACTTGGGTTTACTGTCACGGAAGCATTTAGAATCGATCTGTCCCAGTCTTCGGCAGTTCGACTGATGGATCGGTCAGCGGTTAAGTCTACCCTGCAACGCATGCAGGTGAACGCCGACACCACATTGTCTTCGAATCTTGCATTGCAGATTGCCGAACGTGAGGGAGCGAAGGGTGTCATTGAAGGGGATATCACCGCGGCCGGCGCGGGATTCATCCTGAATGCGCGCATATTATCGGGTACCGATGGTTCGCAGCTAGCTGCGTTTAGAGAGAGTGCCCGATCTGACGCTGACATACTGGATGCGATCGACCGCCTATCCGCAAAACTCAGGGAAGGCATTGGCGAGTCACTTATTGAGATTCGCTCGGATCGTCCCCTGGAACAGGTCACAACGTCCAACACGGAAGCCCTCCGGCTCTACACGCAGGCGATGGAAATGTCGAGTGCCGGTAATATGGAGGAAGCGCTGGAGCTCCTCAGGCGCGTCGCTGAGATGGACTCGACCTTCGCGATGGGATATCGTAAACAAGCGGTACTGATGCGCAATCTGGGGTATCCCTCAGATTCGGTGGCAACTGCCATTCGGAAGGGGTACGCTTTGCGAGACCGATTGCCTCTGAGAGAGCGACTTCTTCTGGAGGCCTATTACGAAGGTGAGATTGAGGAAGACCCGGATGAACAAATTCGCATCTATGAGGACGTGCTGCGCCGCTATCCATATGAAGAAACCGCCTTGAATAATCTTTCATTGTTGTATAACAGCCGCCAGCGATTTGAGGAAAGTGAACCACTTCTGAGAAGAGCGCTGGAAGTGGAAGATGGAGCTGTATTCTACGGTAACCTGATTTACAGTGTCACGCAGCAGGGCAGGCTCGACGATGCACTCACGGAAATTGAACGATATGATGAAGCGCTCCCCGGGCTGACCAGGGCCGCCGTTTTTCGGGTGGAAAATTTTTATCTACGGGATGATTTCGAAGCCGCCGAGGCCTGGGCAGATTCGATGGAAACCCGCGCAAATGGAGCTGCTGATCTCCAGTCCGCCAAAAACAACCAGGATAACATCCGAATTGCTCAAGGCAAGATCGTCGAAGCCAAAACATATCGAGATGATCGCCAGAAGATTGCCAGGGATCGTTTTCCGGAATCGGATCCAGTAAGACGGGAACGTGATTCGCTCTTTTCAGCGATGGACTATGCCCATGAAGTTGCCCTGATAACAGGAGACAATCGCGTATGGAGGTCGCTCCTCGACGAGGTCGTTGAACACTGGAACAGCAATCCACAAGAGGAGGACGCCGACCCCTATGCCTTCTTCGCGGTCACTCTCGCCACGATGGGATTTCCAGAAGAAGCTCAGGGCTGGGTAGATCAGCACGAAGCCTTCCACGAGAGGACTGGAGAGGAAATGAGCGACAATGGCCGCGCAATAGCGGCCTACACGAGCGCACTGAACGGAAATGATATCCAGGCCGCTATCGATGAAATCGAAGATGCCATATCGAACTTCAGCTGCCTCAGATGTTGGCGGGACGCTCTTGGTGATCTTGAATTATTGCAAGGCAATCTGAGTGGGGCGATCCAGCAGTATGAAGAATTCACGTCCCGCATTGATGGCGCCGCTCTCTATTCGGATGAAGGCACGATGGCAGTGGGATTGTTCAGGCTTGGCGATATGTACGAGCAACGCGGTGACCTCGATCCAGCAATCGAAGCATACACGAGAATGGCTGAAAGATGGAAAGACGCTGATGCTGTTCTGCAACCTCAGGTAGAAGAGGCGCAGCGCCGCATCCAAGCGTTGCTTGATCGGAAGGCGCGCGAAAACTAGGCGATCGAGGACTTTCTTAACGTGTCCGCAACAAGTTTTCCGAAACAACCGACTCGTTGAGCCAGGAAGTGATTCTGGCTGCGCCCTCAAGGACTCTCGGGGCCGCACGCTCGAGAAGCTCAACAGCAGGGTCTTCACCTTCGGATAGTAGGCCGATCTCGCCCAGAGCCCTTTCTCCATCGAAAGCCACATAGGACAAGCGCAGTACCAGATCATGAGGAGCACATCCGAATGCAGATCCTGGTAACATCGCCACGCCGGTTTCCTTCAGAATGCGAGCCGCAAGCTGGTCTGAATCTTCGATGCCGATGTTATTGAGCAACAATCGATGATCGTCGAATCCAACGAAGAGATAGAACCCACCTTCTGGCTCAGGAACGGTTATTCCAATGTTGCGCATCACTTTAACGAGATGAGCACCCAGCGTCCTGAGGAACTGCTGCGAGTTTTTCAGATACTCTCGTACGTCCGGCCCGCGCTCATAAGCCGTTACTGCTGCGTATTGAATGGGCGCAGACGTCGCGGTAAACGTCTCGCTCGCGACGGCGGCCATGGAGTCCAGTAGTTGGGACAGCTCGCGTGGAAACGCGAATGTGCCAAGCCTCCATCCTCCCGCACCACACCACTTGCTCAGACCCGCACTCACGATGGTGCCTTCGGGGTAAAGCTCAGCTATGGAAGAATGATTTCCCGTATGAGGCAGGTCGCCGTAAATCTCATCGGATATGATGAGTAGACGGTGCTCTCGCGCTAGATCGGCAATGGCTCCCAGATCCAGTTTGGAGAACGACCTTCCTGTCGGATTGGACGGATAATTGAGTAGCAGACTCTTGGGACCATCGGACTGTTCAAGAGTGGCTTGGAGTAGGTTCGGGGTGAGCATCCAATCGTCTTCGGCGCTGGTATCGATCCAGCGTACTGGCCGCCCTACGATCTGAGCCTGCGGAGCATACGAGACCCAACTCGGCCTGGGAATCAGCAGCTCATTGTCTGAGACCAGTTGTAGTAGGAATAGCAATTCTTTCGAGCCGGGGCCGACCAGAATATCTTCCCGCTCGAAGTCTAAACGGTGTTCCTTACGGTGATACTCGGCTACTGCATGGCGCAATTCAGGCAGCCCTTTAACCGGGAGGTAATCCTTCTCGGATGCGTGGTCCCGAAGGCTCGCGACTACGCTTTCTGGAACCGGAAAAGGCGACTGCCCGAGGCCGAACTTGATGATGTCCCGGCCTTCATCAACCAGAGCACGGCTCGCCTCGTTGATGGCGAGCGTCGCAGACAGTTCAATCCCCAGAACGGTCGGATTGAGCGGAACGTGGGGGATCGAAACCTCTCCGCGTCTCATATTCAGCGCTTGGTATGCAATGATTATTGCTGGCTGACGAAATAAACTTTTCCCGCCGCTGCAATGCCACCATTGTTGATAAGAACCGGTGGATAACTCTTTCGCGGCGGCCTCGATTGGCCGTTTTGGTTATCGATAAGGCCAAAATGTGTCAGTTTTCAGAACAGTTTGCCACAGGAACAGTTGTAGGACAAAATGGTAATGACATATGTAAGGAATATTACATATGGTAAGGATATGCCTGTTTCCAGACTGACCAGCAAGGGTCAAACCACCATTCCGAAGGAAATCCGGGATAAACTCGACCTCAAACCAGGAGATCGAATCCGGTTCGTTTTCGAGGAGGACGACCGCGTTTTACTTGAGCCAATAAAAGCAGACCTGAGCTCATTAGCCGGAATGCTTTATGATCCAAACCGAAAAGCACTGACCAACGAAGAAATCAACGACGCAATTGCCCAAGCTGCCGTGGAAAGATATTTAAGGAGTAAATGATCGGAATCGATACAAATATTTTAGTTCGATTTATCGCACAGGACAATCCCAGATTGTATCGAGAAGCTCACCAGTTTCTTTTTACAAACTGCTCCCGATCGAATCCTGGATTCATCAATATTGTTGTCTTGTGCGAATTGATCTGGGTACTCAAGACAGGCTATCGAACTGACCGAATCACTTTGGGAAAGGTGGTGGTGCAGCTTCTTAATACCGAACAATTGGAAATTGAACGCGATGATCTTGTTGTCCAGGCACTTCGCGATTTCAGACGATCAAAGGCCGATCTGGCAGACTGTATCATTGGTCAACTGAATCGAGCGGCGGGCTGCGACAGCACCGTCACCCTGGACAAAGCCGCCTCCAAGCTCGATGGCTTTGAGCTTTTATGCTGAAGCCGGCAGCGAAATCACAAACTCTGCCCCACCACCTTCAACATCCTGAACGGTCATGCTACCGCCGTGGCCTTTCGTCACGATATCGTAACTGAGACTGAGTCCCAGGCCTGTGCCTTCGCCCGTAGCCTTCGTGGTGAAAAAGGGTTCGAAGATCTTTTCCCGGATATCATCCGGTATGCCAGCACCGTTGTCTGACACGCGTATTTCTATGCCGCCCTTCGTTTTATGGGTGAATATTTTGACCAGCCCATCTTCTTTGGTCTTGATGGCGTCGAATGCATTGTTGAACAGATTGACCAGCACCCTGCCTAATTCCTGTGGCTGTGCACTGATCGTTCCGACGCTGTCATCGAATGACGTTTCAATATCCCCTTGAAATCCGTGATGCCTTGCGCGCATACCGTGCCACGAGAGATTGGCGTATTCCTCGACAAACGTATTGAGTTCGAATTCCTCCCGTTCGGATGCTCCGCCCTTGGCGTGCTGCATCATCGCCTTTACGATCGCGTCGGCACGCTTGCCGTGTTTCGAGATATGGCCAGAGTTCGCTCCGATCTCCCGAGCGAGCCTGCGAGCTTCTTTGTCGTCTCCCGCATCAAGCGCTTCTACTATCTCCTGCGACAGCTCCTCACTTACTTCAGCAAAATTATTGACGAAGTTGAGCGGATTTTTAATTTCGTGCGCGATTCCCGCGGTGAGCGATCCGAGAGAAGCCAGTTTTTCCTGCTCCACGAGCTGAGCCTGAGTGGCCCGAAGATCTACAATTGTGTTGTCCAGGTCTTCGGTCCTTTTTGCCACCAAGTCCTCCATCCGAGAGCTGTACTCGCGCAGCGAGGCCGTCATCCGATTGAAGTACAGAGCCAGAGATCCCAGTTCATTCTGTTCTTCGATGATCACTTCGGCATCCAGATCGCCTTTTTCGACAGACGCCAGACCAGTTAGCATTCGCCGAAGTGGACGAAGTATTCCGGCTTGGTAGAATACAATGCCTAGAATCAGGGTCAGAAATAGCCCAACTACGCCAATCTGGGATACTCTTGTCGTAAGTGGATGTACGTATCGCCTGAATGAAATTCGGTAGTCTTCGAAATCGAAGAGCGCCTCATTCGGTTGGCTCCGGATCGGAGATGCCGAAAAATCGACCGGCTCGAATTTACCTCCAGGTGAAATCCCGACGTAGTACAGGAGTGGGACTGTATTGAGGTCCTGGTAATGAAATTCTATCCCGCCGTCCGGAAAGAGTGCAGCTTGCATGGTTACCGTCGATTCATGCAAATCAAAAATGCTTGCACGATTCCAGGTCACGACAAACCGCTCGGGCGTAGTTTCAACTATAAGAGTCGCGCCCGCGCCGGCCAACAGGTAATCGGCATAAAGCGGCATGGCGGACGGGACGTTGTCGCCAAAACTCACCCCTTCTGAAAACGTGCCGTCTGCGTCAATTTCGATTCCAAACGACAGAGATCCGTTCGTACCTGCCCAGATCGAATCATAACTGGATCCATAGAACGGAAACGAAAAATCAGATCGAATAAGCTCGGCCTCGTCGTCCCCAATAAAATAGGATGCGCCTTCGGGTTCGATCCATCGCGACTCGACGGATTCCATGGTGTATCCGCCCAAAGAATCCGGAGTGAAGACGCGAGAGGGTAAGCCGTCCAAGCCTACAAAATCACTTCGAAGTTGGCTCTCTGACCGCATCGTCGGAACCACCAAAGAGAACGTCGACACATAGGCAATCAGTAAGAATCCTACGAGTTTCACAAGAAGAGAGTGTTTTTCCTCCCCGTATAGCAGATAGCCGATAAGTAGAAGACTGACAACCACGAGAACCATTACCAATGGAGCTACTCCTCGCGATTCGGCCGAGAGTGGCCAATATGAAATGATCGATGTTGCGTGGCCGTAAACGAATATCGCTACAGCCGCAAGGGTTACGATGAGCACGAGCTGGCGACTTCGAAATTCTTCACCTCGCATCTTGGCGGTCCACAGCTTTCTGGCACCCACGACGATCAGCCACGCGTTGATCACCAGATTCCCGTTGATCTGAACCACTCCTCGTGCAATGAGTGCTCCGAGATCGTCGTAATATGACCAGAATGTCACATTAGCCCACAGGTAAAAGACGCCCGCGACAATGAGAACAACTTTTTCTTCGCGGGCGGCAAAGGCAAATCCGATTCTGTAAATCAAAAAGATCAGGCAAATCTGAATTGCAGACTGAGAAACAATCACCAGCCACGTCAGAGAGGGCGCCCGCCTGAAGCCGGTACCCGTAAGCAGTTGGTGAGTATTGGTCAGCTCGTAAAAGTTCAGTGTGCAGGTCATAATCAGCCACGCAAGCAGCAGGGTCAGAACCAGCTTCGTATCGTTCGACTTCTTGGGGAGCATCACGAGATACGAAATCGCGATTCCCAGGCCCAACAGGTAAACAAATTGCGCAGATAGGCGCGGAGTCAGAAATATTTCCATCAAGCCTTCCCGTCCGGAATCTGGATAACAAATTTGGCGCCGCCGCCGTTCGCATCTTGAACTGTCAATTTCCCACCGTGTCCTTTGGTAACGATATCGTGGCTCAAGCTAAGCCCAAGACCCGTTCCTTCGCCCGTTTCTTTTGTTGTGAAGAACGGCTCGAAGATCTTTTCGTGGATGTCTTCTGGGATACCGGGGCCATTGTCCGATACTGAAATCTGCACTCCGTTCGCCTCCCGTACGGCCCGAACTGTCACCGCGCCCCCGTCCGTGCCAGAAACTGCATCAAACGCATTGTTCAGAAGATTCAGAATGACGCGCCCCATTTCCATGGGTTGAACCCGCGCTTCGCCCACGTCTTCGGCGAAATCCCGAATGACGTCTGCCTGGAAGGACTGGTCTTTCGCACGGCGGCCGTGCCACGCCAGATTGATGTGCTCCTCCAGAAAATCTGCCACATTCACGTTCTCGTGCACAGACGTGCCGCCGCGCGCGTGCTGCATCATGGAGCGAACGATGGAATCGGCGCGCTTGCCGTGCTTGGCGATCTGAGAGGCGTTTTCTGTCATTTCGGAAATGATCGATTGCGCTTCTTCTGTCTTGCCTGCCGCTACAGCCTCCCCGAGCTCCTCCATCATCTCCACACTCACTTCGGCAAAGTTGTTGACGAAATTCAAAGGATTCTTGATCTCGTGTGCAATTCCAGCTGTCAACGAGCCGAGGGAAGCTAGTTTTTCCTGCTGAACAAGTTGTTCTTTTGATCGCTTGAGTTGTGTATAAGCAGACTCAATCTCTTTCGCCTGCTCCAATTCTCGATCGCGCGTTGCTTCACGTTCCTTCCGCACAATTCTCTTGCGCTGCGTGCGATCAACTGTGATCACGCCAATTATCAGAAACAGCCCATAAAAGATGTAAGCCACCGTCGATCGCCACCAGGGAGGAGCGACAATGAGTGCGACTGAATTCTGGGAAAACCCCCAGTCCGATCCATCTATAGAAGCCTGAACGAGAAAGCGGTACTGACCGGCCGGCAATTTGCTGTAGCTGGCTATTCTGTCTGGCCCGGCCATACGCCAGCTTTCGTCATGATCCTCCAGCTTGAATCGGTATGAGACTTCCGAATCAGTGTAATCAAGGGCTGCAAACGTCAATTCAGGCGAGTTCTCATCGTATGCCAGCTTGATGTCGTCTACGAGCCAGATCGGGCCTGAAATAGCTGAAGAGGATCCGTGTTCAACGTCATCGCCATTTATTGAAAGACCGGAAAAAACCAATTGTGCCGCCGCGGATACCGGCCTGTTCGATAATTGGTCGATTCTAAAATCATAGTATCCACCTGCCATGCCCATAAGAATCCGACCGGTATCATCCTTTACAAAGGGTAGCGTCACCGCTCCTACCTTCCACCATTCGAATCCGTCTTCAGACCCAAATGAGGTAAATGAACCCTCGTCCTGATTGTATCGAAGCAGCCTCGATTCTGTCTCTATCCAGACGTCGCCACTACCATCATCTTGAAAACCATAGGCAAGGTGGTCTTCTTCAGTCATGTGTTCAAAACGACCATTTCGCGGATCGAAACGAGTAATGCCTCCCGTATTGTGTGGTGTTCCATACCAGATAAATCCTAGTTGGTCTTCGAACATCGCGTGTACATCCCACGCCACACCGTTCGCTCTATCATCCGCTGTGGGAGTAAACCCCGTAAACGAATTAGACGCGGCATCATATCTGTTTAGGCCTCCGCTGAGACCTAGCCAGATCACGCCATCGCGCGCCATCATAATTTCCTGGACATAATTACCTGTTATGCTTTTTGGATCATCTGGATCGGGACTATACAGCTCCCAGCCACCTGAGATGGCATCGAGTCGGCGCACTCCCACGCCAAATTCTGAAGCCCAGATATTTCCCTGCAAGTCCTCTGTGAGTCCCACATATCCGACTCGGTTTGCCGGAACACCAGATTCAGGGACAAGATGGTTCGTTTTGGGATCGAGGCGATAGAGGCCGTCGTTTGCTCCCACCCAGTATCGCCCCCGAGAATCGCGAAGTATGGACCAGACGCTCATGGAGCTCCGATGGTTATCCCACGTAGCCCAGATCTCATTCCCGGTAACTGAATTTTTTCGAAGTAAACCCTCGTCGGTCCCAACCCAGACGACCCCGTTGTCATCCTGCAGCAAACTCATGACTACGGGTTGGCTATACTTCGTTGATTCCACCCGGTGAAAGGTCACCTCAGCCGGAGTAGGATTGATGCGAAAAATCCCTTCCATTGTTCCCTGCCATAACACGCCGTCTCGAGACTGAAAGGATGTACGGTGAGTAGCAAATCGCAAGGTCCCGGGCAAGTAGTCCGGAATTAATACATCCTCGCGTACTTCAAACCGCTCTGAGCAGCAGTTACCCCCTGTAATAAGAAGTTTGCCGTCCTCTGTTTCGCCTATAAAGCTAATCGAGCCAGACACGGGCGCAGCGCCCTTCGAAGCCTCACCTATCCACTGATTGTAGTAGAAACGTTCAAACGAGTTCGATCCATCTTTCAGTCGGTGAATCACATTTCTCGTTGTGCCCACCCACAGATTGTCATGTTTGTCCTGGTAGAGCGAGGTTACATCGTTTGTCGCGAGGCTTCCTGTATCAGCTGGATCATTTCGAAAAGAGGTGAAGGCCTCGGTTTCGGGATTGAAATGATTCAACCCGCCTCCTTCCGTACCCAGCCAGAGTGTTCCGTCGTTACCTTCGAGAATTACGTTCAGATCCTCGTGACTAAGACTGTTTGCATCGTCTGGGTTTTCACTTCCGAAGAGGTAATGAGTAAATGCGCCCGTGGTCCGATCCAGTTTGTTCAGACCGGCTCCGAAAGTTCCGACCCAGAAATTCCCAAGCTCATCCTCCAGTATGGTTTGAACCGAATTGCTTCCTATGCTCGAAGAATCTTCCGGATCGCGTCGATGGTGTATAAATGAATCGGATTCAGGATGATATCTATCGAGTCCTCCACCGAAGGTAGCTGCCCACAGTACTCCCTGATTGTCGTTGTAAACATATTGAACATTATCGTTGGCCAGGGAGCCGGGAGTGTCGGGGTCGTGTGTGTAACACGTAAACGTATATCCATCATAGCGAAGAAGTCCGCTGGATGGCGTAGCGAACCACATAAATCCGAGGTCGTCCTGGGCGATGGAAAGAACAACATTTCCCGCAACCCCTTCATTCCAGGTTAGGCGTTCGAAACTGAGTTGATCAGCCTGTCCGTGGACTGCAAGAGAAATGAGCCCGGCGAACAGGAGGCAGAAGATCCGATTGCGAGTTGGGTAATGCATTGCTCAGATAAACCTCTGGTTTCGAAGATGACCGACACATACCATACGATATTTGCTAGCCAGATGGCTCACGCAGGGAGCGTGACTCGGAATTCAGCGCCGCCATTCTCCGACGACTGAACTTTCATCGTCCCGCCATGCCCCTTTGTGACGATGTCATGGCTGAGACTGAGCCCCAGGCCTGTGCCTTCACCCGTTTCTTTGGTGGTGAAGAAAGGCTCGAAGATCTTTTCGCGGATATCCTCAGGGATGCCTGGGCCGTTGTCGCATATATGAATCTCGATTGCCCCATTGCTTCGCACAGTAGAAACAGTCACCACGGGATCCTGGATCTGTGCTTTCGATACCGCCTGGAACGCGTTGTTCAGAATATTCAGGATCACCCTCCCTATATCCTGGGGTTTCAATTCAAGAGAGCCGGCTGCTTCATCATAATCGCGTAGGACCTCGGCTTCGAAACCATGTTCGCGGGCTCGCATACCGTGCCACGCCAGATTTACGTACTCCTCAACAAACTCATTCAGATCGACGGTTTCCATCTCGGACGTTCCGCCTTTGGCGTGCTGCATCATCGAGCGGACGATGGAGTCAGCACGCTTGCCGTGTTTGGAGATTTGCTCTGTGTTGCCACGCAGGTCTGCAAGAATGGATGCCACTTCTTCCGTGTCGCCCGACGATACTGCTGCGTGTAATTCATCAACCAACTCCGAACTGACCTCTGCGAAATTGTTCACGAAGTTCAGCGGATTCTTGATTTCGTGCGCTATCCCTGCCGTCAGGGATCCGAGTGAAGCGAGCTTCTCTTGCTCTACCAGCTGCCTCTGAGTGGCCTTCAATTCAGTCAGCGCCTTTTCAGTCGTTCGGAAGTCGTCATACCTGGCGTACGCAACTGCAAATGCGTCTGCAAGTGATTGCACAACATCAATTTGCGGGTTTTCGAGTGGTTCGGGCGATCCCACGTATATCATCCCTTGTTCAAACGGGATGAAATGCAGTGCGATGGACTCTGGGGGCTCTTCACCATCGTAATAATCCTGCGGATTCGTGATCTGCCCGGCCACAACCATTTCAGTCGTCCACTGCACGAATCGCTCGCGATCCCAGACATCCGTCCAGACCTTGCTTTTCCGCCAGGCGTTGAGGGCTTCATCCCCTATTCCCGCTCCGCCAAACGGAAGTTCGATCGCCGCCAGCAATCGTCCGTCAGGATGGGATGGATAAAACCGAACCAACTGCGCCTTCTCATCCGCGATAAGCAGGCCACATCTAATAAAGGGAATTTCAAGAGTCTTCAACTCCTTCCACATGAACGGTGTGATGCGTTCGAGATCCTCAGCCGTCCGCATCGTCGAAATCTCGCCGCGGATGCGATCAACTGCGGCCTCTTTCCGAGCTTCAACGGCCCGAGCCTCTGCACTCGTCAGTTCCTCGAATCGTTTGTAGGCCATCCCGAAGACACTCGCAAAGCGATCTTGAATAAGGAGGAATTCTTCCTCAAGTGGTTCTGAGGTTGAGATATGAATAGTTCCACCTTCAAATCCTCTCTGGTTGTCAACCAGTCCCCCATCGACCGTCGTGACATCCTTCTTATCTGGGCGCCAGCCGGCTTCATAAAATATCTCGAAGGTTCTTGTTAGTTCGTCTTTGCTCCAAACAAGTGTCCGCCTGCCTACAGGCCACTCCCAGTCGTCTCGATCGATACCCACGAGGGCCAGAAAGCCATCCATTTGCGTGCGAATGACGGGGTAGGAAGACTCACCTTTTTTAAAGGACATATACCACCTGATGAAATTCGGATCCGGATCATGGGTGGAAATAAATGCGCGATTCAAATCAGGAAAATCGAGGCGGTGCAACTGCTCACAGAGCACCCTAGCAACTTCTGAGATCTCAGCTGACTTGTGCATCGCCATGGCCGCCGCACGTACTCGCTCTAAGGCAGCTTCGATTTTTGCCTCTTTCGTTGCAGCTTCAGCCTGCTTCAGATCTTGGAATCGCCGATAGGTCACATCAAAGACGCTGGCGAAACGATCCAAAATCAGGTATTCTGGCTCTCCAAGCGGTTCATAGGTTGTAACGCCGACGTCTCCTCCGGCGCAGGAGCTAAGACTCACCCAGAAATTGTCCGTCGGAGACTCCCCTCCTGGATAATCCCATCCCGCGTCGATAAGGAGCTTAATGAATCTCTTCATCGAATCGCCCTCGTACACGACACTCGTCCTCGTATTTAGCGGGCGCTCCTCTTGGTAGTCGTTAAAGTTTTCATGGGATTCGGCTCTCACCCGCACGCCGTGAGTTCCTGGCGCACCGCTCTCGGAAGACACGAAAAACCACAAATAGTCTGCATCTTCATCTCTGACGATGATGGCTCCCCGTCGCATATTTGCAAAGTCGAGCAGCCTCATTTGCTCGGTCATCACCGCCGCAACCTCGGCAATCTCCCCGGATGAATGCATCGCCATCGACGCCGCACGAACGCGTTCGAGTGCTGCTTCGATCTTGGCCTCTCTGGCATCCGCTTCCGCGCGCTTCAGGTCCTCATAACGAGTGAAGGCCAAGTCAAACGCAACTGCGAATCTTCGGAGTGTTGACTTGGTGGATTCGCGGGGCTCCTCAAGCGAGCCCATATCGAGAGCACCACCGCTATATCGCTCCTGATGGTAATGATAATATGGCAGACTCAGGGCACGGAATCCCTCACGAGAAGGCTCCCATATCAGTTTATCAATCATCTCCGCGAGATGATCGCCTTCGAGCTTAACAGAGATTGAGGATTCATTTGCTTGAACCCTGCTAAATATTTCTTTGGCCAACCAGGACGCCTCAAAAGAGTGCTCAACCTTGCCATACTCCACCTCTCCGTCTGCAGCCGCCGCACGATTTCCCTTGAAATACGAGACCGTCGATTTTTTCGAGGGATTTCGACCTGAATCCCGACAAAGTCAACCTCCTCATGCCCGAGAGACTCAAATTGCTCCCACAGTACCTTAGCAACCTGATGAAAATCGTCGGACGTATGCATTGCCATCGAACTTGCACGCACTCGCTCCAGAGCTGCTTCGATCTCAAGCTCTCGGCGTGCTTGCGCCAATTCAGCCTGGATTTCTTCGATATGGTGGGTTTCGTCACTCATCCTAGTATCAGAACGACGTTTTGAGCCGTATCGGCTCACACGGGAAGCGTAATGATAAACTCTGCGCCCCCAGCAGCACTCGAGCCCACAATCATGGTACCTCGGTGTCCTTTCGTCACGATATCGTAGCTGAGGCTTAGCCCCAGGCCTGTGCCCTCCCCTGTCGATTTCGTCGTAAAGAATGGTTCGAATACACGCTCGCGGATATCATCGGGAATGCCAGGACCATTGTCGGAGAGGCGAATTTCCACACCCATCTTGGTCCGCTTACTGGATATCGTAAGCTGCGCCTCTTCAGTGTCTCGAACCGCGTCGAAAGAGTTGTTCAGCAGATTGAGAATAACGCGGCCCAGGTCCTGCGGATAGATTGAAAGGCTGCCAGCCTTGGCGTCATAATCCCGTATGATCTCAGCCTGAAAGCCGTGCTCGCGAGCGCGCATCCCGTGCCAGGCAAGATTGGCGTATTCCTCCAGGAAAACGTTGATTGCGACCTCTTCCCGCTCTGACTCTCCGCCGCGGGCATGCTGCATCATGGACCGCACGATGTCGTCGGCACGACGTCCATGCTTGGTTATTTGTAGCGCGTTTTCTTTGAGCTCAGCCAGAATGGTCTGGGCAGTCTCGGAATCCTTCCTTGAAATTGCTTCACTCAGCTCGTCCGCCATTTCCGCTCCCACTTCAGAAAAGTTGTTGACGAAGTTGAGCGGGTTTTTGATTTCGTGGGCAATGCCCGCCGTGAGCGCTCCAAGAGACGCCATTTTCTCCTGCTGAATGAGCTGCTCTTGGGTGGCTTTCAAGTCCCTGAGTGACTCTTCGAGCGCCTCATTCACTTCCTCAACCGCCTTTCTCTTTTCTTCCAACTCAGTAACAGATTCCTCGAGGAAGATGGTAGTCGTGCGCTTGATCTTTTCCGAGCGCATGAGTTTGAATTCCAGAATTTCCAAGAGCTCTTCAATTTCTTTCAGAGCAGCTCGAATGCTTTCTGCGGCCTGTGATTCCAACCCCTCTACTGCTTGCGATATGACCTTCAGGATCTCGTTCACTTTTCCTTGAGCACAACACAACAGGACGTCATGTTGTTCATTTCAAGGTTGCCTCCCGGAAGGCGGGCCATTTCACCCATGGAGAAAAACCCTGCCAGTGGCGCATTCCAGAGCTCATGAACTGTCACGATTTCGCGTTTCATAAGCGGTCCAAGGGAGAGAATTCGCGCCATGCACGAAAAGTACACGATGGCGTCGGCCTCTCGGGCATCGGTCTCGTGCAGATCCCGGCAGGCATCAATCACTATATCAACTACGTCGTCATCGGGTGGCAGTGTGAATTTGAGCCTCGAACCCACGGGAATGCTCCCATTGCTCAACACGCCGCGATTTTCGGCATCGAAGGTGAGTGGCGGTCGCAAAACCGGCGGTCCATTTTCCCGCAGCAACTGAAGTGGAAGCTCCACGTTCTTCATCAACCACTCTTCAAGGTCGTCAGGATTAAAATCTTTAATCCCGAAATACTTGATCATCACATCCAGTGCAGGCTGACCATCGATCTCATAAACCCAGAATCCATCACCCTTTGTCACGACTCGTTCTGCGCCCACGGCTTGCCATCCACAGGTGGCTCGCCCGGAGATTTTAATGCGATCGCCGTCCATTGCCATTGAAAGCACGCCTCTGTCGCTAATGCCTTCGTTGGTGAATACGGCATTTTGATATGATCCCAGCTTTGTACCCGCGATTGCCCCGAAGACATCAACATCTTCTCCCAAAACCGTCGAAAACCCGGCAAGCAACTCTTCTCCACTGGTGTCTACGCCCGAACCCACGATCATAAACGCTGGATTCTCGAATTTCCGTTTTGCTTCCGCAGCCATTTTGCCGGTCACTTCGCGCTCATACCCTTCGCCGATGTCAGACAGCTGAAGAATAAACGCCTCTTCATCCAGGTCCAGCGAGAGCACCGAAGCCGAATTCTCGCTTATTGAGTCATCCGAGATCTCTCCTCCTGCGTTCGCGCCGAAGATCTTGATGCCGAACTCATTGAAGAGGAGCCTTGCCGCTTCCATGTCGAGATCAATCGCCAAGAATACCAACGCGACGGTTGGCTGGTACCCGTCTTCGAGCGCCTTTGTTAGAGCTGTTCTGAGTTCGTCAATCGAGTGAGCCTGTATTGATTTTGCCTTCACGCTGTTGCCTCAATTTCTTTTAGCACCACGCAGCAGGAAGTGATCGCATTGAACTCCAGCTTACCCCCGGTCGCACGCGCCATTTCACCGCTGGATAACAATCCGATGAGGGGAGCGTCCCACAATTGCCGGACTTCTTTGATCTCGCGATTCATGAGTGGACCAAATGACAGGTGGCGTCCAACACATGTGAAATACACGATTGCGTCGGCTTCGCTCGCCTCAAGGTCTCTCAAATCTTTACACTCAGCGACTACTGTGTCGATCACATCTTCGTCTGGCTCCAGCGAGAATCTCACCTTTGACCCTTCTGGCATCTTTCCCATGCATAACACGGACCGTGTGTCGGCATCGAATATCAGTGCCGGACGCATGATTGGCGCACCCTGTTCGCGAAGTAATTGCATGGGTAACGTGTTCACTTCTCGCTGCCACCGATCCGGATCATTTGGATCGAAATTTTCGAGGCCGATGTATTTAATGATCGCATCGAGCGCCGGTTGATCATCAATTTCGTGCACCCAGTAGCCGTCGCTCTTTGTGATAGTTCGGTTGGCTCCTACCGGCTTCCAACCGCACGTCGCGCGCGCGTGCACCGAAACGCGGTAGCCATCCATCACGAGCGTCACCATTCCTTTCGGAGAACTCTGATCGTGCGTGAAAACGTAGTTCGGCCTGTCGATGACGTCCTGTCCCGCTCCCGCTCCGACGACGCTTGCTTCGGAGCCGATTACCTCTTCAAACGTCTCAAGAATCTCCTCCGACCGCGTCTGAAGATCAGAGGTCAAGACCATGAATGACGGATTTTCAAACCGCTCCAGCGCCTCATTTGCGACCGTCGCAGTTACACGTTCTTCATCGCCGCCTGTGAAATCATCTATCCTGATGTAAAAAGCTTCCGGCGCCAAATCAAGTAACATCACAGCGATCGTTCCAGAGATGATCTTCCCGTCGACGAATTCGCCCCAAGAGTTTCCACCAAACAACTGGATGTCATTGTCGGAGAACACTTTACCTACCTCCTCGGCATCGTGTACGAGGCCCATGAACAGAATGGCCAGTGTCGGCTTGAATTCCTCTGATCGGGCGTCAGATACCCACTGACGGAGATCCTCTATGGAATCGGTTTGAAATGATATCGCCTTCATGATTCTATCGGCAATGTGATGGTGAACTTCGCGCCGCCCATACTGGACGATCCTGTCGTCATGCTACCACCGTGTGCTTTGGTAATAATATCATAACTCAAACTCAAACCCAGTCCAGTGCCTTCACCGGTGGCTTTGGTGGTGAAGAAGGGCTCGAAGATTTTATCTCGGATGTCTTCGGAGATGCCGGGGCCGTTGTCGGAGACGACTAACTCGACTCCGCCATTTACCGACCTGCTCGCAATAGTTACCTCCGCGTCTTCGACTGAACGAACAGCATCGAACGCGTTGTTCAGGAGATTTAATATGACACGGCCCAGTTCCTGAGGAAGAACCGATAATGATCCGACCTTTTCATCGTATTCCCGCTTGAGTTCAGCCTGAAATCCGTGCTCGCGCGCCCGCATCCCGTGCCAGGCGAGGTTGGCGTATTCCTCAAGGAAAACGTTTACAGCAATCTCTTCGCGTTCCGATACGCCGCCGCGCGCATGTTGCATCATCGAACGCACAATGTCATCGGCGCGGCGCCCATGCTTCGTGATCTGCTCGGAGTTGGCCTTCATTTCTGAGAGAATGGACTGAGCTTCCACCGTGCGGCCTTCCGAAATGGCCACCGAAAGCTCATCTGTCAGCTCCCCACCCACTTCGGCAAAATTGTTCACAAAGTTCAGAGGATTCTTGATTTCGTGCGCGATGCCCGCGGTCAAAGCACCGAGCGAGGCCAGCTTTTCCTGTTGGATCAACTGCGCCTGAGTAGCCTTCAGTTCGGAGGTTCGATCATCTACCAGCATTTCCATCTCTTGGCTGTACCGCCGGAGCGAATCCGTCATCCCGTTGAACGATGTCGATAATTGGCCAATCTCATCTTGAATGGGTACATCAATTTGGGGCTCGAGGTCTCCGTCATTTACGCGCTGCATACCAACCATCAGCTGATAGAGCCTGTTTCTGACGCTGCTACGGAAGTACAACGGAACGAGTATGAGAATCAACAAAAAGGCGATAAGAATGCTGCGCAGCATCGACACAGCCCTGGTCGTTCCCCACTCTCTCATCAGCGTGCGGTTGTCAGATGCGTTAAACAGCGCTTCCTTACCCATTGCAGTCATCGGGAGTCGGGTCAGCTCAAGATTCCCGCGGCCAATTGCAGTTCGTGCTATGCTGAAGTCCCCTTCCAGGTCGTCAAAAAATGCCTTCCCTGGAGAAATGCCATATGCCAACTGCTGTGCCCAGAAACGAAATGCCATTTCGCCCCGCGTGATCCGTATTCGGCCATCCGCGTGAATGATGACCTGCGCAGATACAGACCTCCGTTCGACGGCGGGATCGGCATTCGGATCGTGAATTGGAACCCTGTCCCATGTGAGGATCAGGCTCTCTGCAGACGAGCGACTGGTAATTACGCCTCCCTGGCTCGGATTGAGATCCACGTTCACAGGAGAAACGGATGGCCCGGGGATTACAAAGAGTGTAGCAGTGGTAAAATTGCCCACGTCCTCCATCGGCTGAAATGACACAATAGCATTGGCCCCTACATAGACCGAGTCATAACTGGCGCCGTAAGCAATCGGAACGAATTCGGGCTTTACGGCCGCAAAAGAATCATCAAGTAGTCTTAGAGTATCAGCACCAACTTCCAAAAATTCAGGATCACGACCTTCTGCGATGTATCCCCCGTCGATTGTAGGAATGAACTCAATGGAGAATGGATCAGGAGGAGGTAAATAAGCTTCCTGTACTTCCCAGAGGGTGTTGATAGGAGATAAAACCAGCTGAGCGACGAGCATCACGCCAAGAAAAGACCCAGCAACCACTTTGACTTCGAGGCTGGTGGGCTCTTCGATATACTGCAAGCACACGAGTGAAAACGCGATCGGAAATCCGACTGCAGCTGATTCGATCAACAGCGTAACCAGACCTGAGAATTCAGGAAATTGCTGGAGACCCACAACGGCCACGCCCAAGACTGGCCCCATAACGAATATGATTGAAAACGCGAGGTAGCGCGGTGCGTCACTGGTAGCCGTGCTATCCTCCTTTCTGGAAATTCTCCATTTCAAGACTAGTATGATGGCAATTAGTGCCTGAGACAGGTTAATCGCGGTCTGAGAAAAAACTTCGGCAAATTCCCAGGCCGTGAATACGCTTAGTGCGACGGCCGCAACGGTCACGATTCCAACCGCTTGAACAATCCACTTCTCTTGTCGCTCAAAGCGGATGGTGCCTATCCGCAATGCAAACACCGTCAAAACGAGACTTGTTACAGGAAGTAAAGCGACTACCACGTTGCGCATCAATTGACTCGATATCACTCCTGTAGTGATGCCGGAATTATCCAGAACATTTTGGAGAACCGAAAACAGAATGGATGCTGCAAACAGCGACAGTCCCGTGATCAAAAGCTTGGTGGAGACGGATTTATTTTTGATCGTAGAAAAGTATCCTACCAGAAGCAACAACACCACAAACGTGATGAGGGGCAACACATTCCAGGGATAGAAGACCCAGTCAGACATTTTCTCTCACCGGAATTGTGATCGTGAATTCTGCGCCACCTTCGTCGGACGTTCCGACTGTCATAGTTCCGTGGTGGACCTTTGTAATGATGTCATAGCTGAGGCTGAGGCCGAGTCCGGTGCCTTCGCCGGTCGCCTTCGTGGTGAAAAATGGCTCGAAGATCTTATCGCGGATGTCCTTCGGCACGCCCGCACCGTTGTCAGAAACGATGAGCTGGATGCCGTTCTTCGTTTTCGTCGTCCGAACTATCACAGCGGCGTTTTCGACCCCTTTCACTGCGTCGAACGCATTGTTGAAGAGATTCAGAAGCACCCTGCCGAATTCCTGCGGCTGAATGGTCGCTTTCCCGATGTCTCCGTCCAGGTCTTTGTGGATGTCTGCCTGGAATCCGTGATCGCGCGCGCATTCCGTGCCACGCAAGGCCGGCGTACTCATCGATGTATTCGTTGAAGTCAACTTCTTCTTCAGTTGATACACCGCCTCGTGCGTGCTGCATCATCGATCGAACAATGGAATCAGCGCGGTGCCCATGTTTCGCGATCTGGCCCGCATTGTCCTTCAGATCAGCCAGCAAGCTTTTCACTTCTTCCCGATCACCTTTAGAGACCGCGTCGGCGAGTTCATCCATCAACTCCGAGCTCACCTCCGCAAAGTTGTTCACGAAGTTGAGCGGATTTTTAATCTCGTGTGCGATTCCAGCGGTTAACGCGCCCAGGGAGGCCAATTTTTCCTGTTCGATAAGCTGCTGCTGCGTTGCCTGCAAATCAGTCAAGGCAACTTCTGTCCTTGCCTTTTCAGCTAGCAGCTCTTTGTAATCTTCATCTGCTTTCGTCAGATCATGGTAGCGCTTGTAGGCCAGGCCAAAAACCTTGGCAAAGCGCAAATAGACACTGATCTGCTCTTCAGCATACGCCTCGTGTGAAAACGTATAAAGCCATCCATCGACGAACGGGAAGGTGGCAAACCCCTCTTTAGCTGCGGCTCCAGTTTTCATCCGATCCTTCCAATCCGGCAGAGGCATGGTATCAAAAACCGCGTGGTAATATTCAACCAGGTCTTCTCCCTCCAGCGGCGTGCTTTGATACTCTTCCTGTGCCTTCCATCCGTCGAACGCTCGGCGGATAATTGGATGAACATCAATCGATTCATTCCCACGCACGAGGGTGGTAGTTCCATCTTCCTTTTTAGTAGCGGCGAGAAACTTGTATCGACCGTCATCGAGCGGAAGAGAAATGCCAGAGCGAAGCGATTCGACTCCTAGAGTCGTCAGTTCGTCGAACATCAAAATCGACACATCACTAAGATCGTCTGGCTTCTGCATCGCCATTGCGCGACCTCGAACTCGCTCAAGGGATGCCTCGATTTTGGCTTCTCTGGCCTGAGCTTCGGCCTGTTCCAGATCCTGGAACCGCTTAAAGGCCAAGTTGAACGCTCCAGCAAATCGTGCAAGTATAGATTTGGATTCCTCCGTCGGAGTTCGCTGGCCGAAATATGAAAATCCCAGATTCCCCGCGTGAGTTTTAGCCTCAACAATAGTTAGGCCCTCTGCTTGCTGTACGAGCTGGTCATGCTGTTCCCTTGGTAAGAAGTCTCCCGCATTGCCGTTCCCGTAAAGGTGGTCGAGCAGTACCATTGCCCGACTTTTGTCAAACTCCCATACGTGAACTGGATCACCGGATGCCTTCCACGCATCTCGTTCCGACTCCAATGGATCCCCTTTGATCAGATACCAGAACGGGAATGGTGCGACCTGGCCGTCCGGGGCGGTCATCGCCTTTACATGCCGTTCCCCTAATTCGCGGCCGTACCAGAAGAAGGCAATCTCGACACCGAGTGCTGTAAACTCCTCGTGCATTTTCCCTGCGATCTGCTGGAGTTGGAAAGAATCGTGCATTGCCATGGCCACTGCTCGAATTCGCTCAAGAGAGGCTTCAATCTGAGATTCGCGGGCCGCTTCTTCTGCTTCCTTGAGATCCTGAAAACGAGTATTCATCATCCGGATCACCGCGCCGAAACGTCGAAGAAGGCTCTCCATATTTTCGGGCAGTCGCTCCACACTGGCGATCTGTATCCAGCCGCTTCCAAGTTTTGCGCAGGAGACGTGAACCTCTGGCACAGATCTGATGCCATCTTTCAGCGATTGAGGGGCGTCCACCCACCCTTCTTGAGACAATAGGAGCTCATCATAGACGCGCTTGTCCTCCCCTCCGAATGAGATATGGAAGAAATCCTCTTCACCTTTGAATGCTTCCAGAAATCGATCAAATATTGGATGGTCTACGCGTTTCGTAAAATAGCTGATGGGGGCAATGTCCTGACCGAAGCCAGAAATCCAGAAGTCTGAGTCCCATGTACTGGTATCGTATTGAACGAGCACACTCATGTTGATGTCAAAACCGACCCTTCTCATTTCTTCAAACGCAATCCCCAGCACTTCTCCCCATTCTGCACTGTCCCGCATTCCCGCAGTACGTCCGCGCACACGTTCGAGGGAAAACTCTATTTGGGCCTCACGGGCCCCTTCTTCGGCCTCTTGCAGATCGAGAAAACGGCGGTAGGCCAGATCGAACACGTTCGCGCAGCGACGCAGTAGATCCCGTGATTTATCAGCCGGCGGCTCATACGTCACCATCACGAGAGATCCACCGGAGAAGTCGGCCATGGACCAAAATGCCCTGGTTGGAGCGTCTCCGTCTATCACCTTCTTGCTGATCATCTCGAACACTTCTGGAGCATTCTTTTGCACCATCTCCATGAAGCCTTGGGCTTTGGCACCCTCATTCACGATGACATACTCAGATTCATCCGAATGGTACATTGCGAGGGTCTCTTCGACGATTTCATAGCCAGTTTTCGGAAATCGTGACTTACCAGTGAGGATCTCGCCTTCATGTCCTGGAGGACGCATCGCCCCCCAGGATTCAAAAAACTCGGGATCGGTTTCGTAGAGGTGAATGGCGCATACTTCCAAATCTTTTTGTCCAAGAAGAGCCATTTGTGCTCGCAATTCGAGAGAGACGTCCATCAACTCCTCGGACGAATGCATCGCCATGGCGCGGCCTCGAACGCGTTCCAGAGCAGCTTCGATCTGAGCCTCGCGGGTCTGGGCTTCGGCTTTTTGCAGTTCATCTGCACGGTTCATGGCCATACTCAACACCGACGCCATTCTGGTCAGACAGGATTCGATGTCGTCGGGCGGTGTTTTCAGGAACTGCAACGTCAACCAGCCACGATTAATTGCAGCTATACAGGTGTGCTCGAAATCAAAATTGCCTTTCTCGAACCACTGTCTTAGCTGCGCGCCAAATTTTGGTATGTAGTGTTCGAGGGATACGATACACAGATTGATCTCTTCTCTATCCATAATGATATCCCGATACGGCTCATCAGAATGGGCAATCTGCTGGAGCCAGGGATGCTTCGGATCGGCTAGCTTCGGATAGGTGATCCCGGCACTAGTAATCCGTTCTCGTTCCTCCGCAGGGACATCTGCAACATGCCATATCCGAAGGGTATGCTCATCTTCGTCCAGGATGACATTTGATTCCCAGACATCACCACCACTTAGCTCATTAACCTCGTGCTTGATGGCCACGATGATATCTATGAGCTCGATGGAGTCACGCATCGCCAGAGCTCGACCACGGACCCTTTCAAGTGCTGCCTCGATCTGTGCTTCGCGGGCCTGAGATTCAGCCACTTCCAGATCCTTGAACCGTTGATACGCGAGATCAAATACGTGGGCCGCTTTTCTGAGAACGTCCTCGGTGTCCCCCGAGGCAGGGGAGTGAGTTACCAGCAGCAATGACCCTCCCCTGAAATCAGCGAAATTCCAGAACTCAGATCTGTCGGTTTTCTTGATCCGGTCAACGAATCCTTCGCGCCGCTCGGCAATCATGGGCGCATGTTCGATCATGACTTCCTGCCAAGCTTCCGCCTGCTCTTTGTTGAATTCAAGCGTGTACTCGGTTTGGTCAGACCTGTACAGGCTGATCATCTCAACTATTCGCGGTGTCGCGTCGACTGGAAACTGAATATTCGCCAGCACGATTTCGCCCTCTTCACCGGGTGGACGAACCGCAGCAATCGACTCAAACATGGATCCATCTTCGGGATACAGATGAACCACGCTCGCTTCAAGATCGAGTTGGCCAAGCGAATCAATTTGACGCCTGAGTTCGATCACAACATCCATGAGCTCTTCTGACGAGCGCATAGCCAAGGCACGACCCCGAATACGCTCCATAGCCGCTTCGGTCTGGGCCTCGCGTGCCTGGGCCTCGGCTAGCTGCAGATCTTCGAAACGGGTGTAAGCCAAGTCGAACGCAGCAGCCATTTTGGGAAGGATGTCCTTCACTTCATCGGGCGGTGCCTCCAGGAAATCCACACAAAGCTGGCCTTTCTCAAGAGGGAAAGTCGGAATCCACAATTCAGCAAGATTTCCACTTTCAATCAACTGCAAGAATCCATCGGCATAGACGGAATCAAAGTTTCGAACCCAGTTTTCAGCTCGCAATAGATCTTCGCGATCCAGATAAATGACTCTAAAGTCCTCCGAACTAAGTACCTCGTGAAACCAGTGTTCTTTGGACCAATCTGAGGGGTTGAATACAAAGTCAATATGCATATCCACATGATCGACTTCCTCGAGCTTAGACATGTCCCAAACTCGAAACGTCCCTTCTTCCTGCTGTATGTATATGGTTGAGGCTGATACGGCACTCAGTCCCAGACCCAACAATTCCTCTCGCAGCGAAACAGCCACATCCAGTATCTCTTCCGATGTGTGCATCGCCAATGCTTTTGCACGCACCCGTTCAACAGCAAGGCCGATTTGGGCTTCGCGGGTCTGAGCTTCAGCCGGTGTGAGGTCTTCGTAGCGCTGGTAGGCCAGATCAAAAGCTGACGCCATCCGCGTTACAATAAGTTCGGCTTCAGGTGGGGGTTCTTCATCCGTATCGATGCTCAAGGTTCCTTTCGAGAGGGACGCACCGGCGGTCCAGAAATGCTCGAGATTACCCAACTCAATCTCCTTTTTGAGGTAATCACTTGCCGCGGGATCGTACTTCTTGAGATCCCTAACTAAACCGTTGAGACCCTTTTTATCCGTTTTCATCACGAAGTAATCGTCACCATTTCTCCAAGCAGCTGTGATTCTGGACGCGAGTTCGATGTCTCCCGGGGTGAACTGAAGAGCGAGTTGCATGAACGACGCTTCGTCATTTTCCTCCAGCTTCGTCATATCCCACAGGCGCCCCGTTTTTTCATCTTCGATAAGGGTAATCGTAGCAGCAAAGGCTCCCGGTACTTCGAGGCCCAGAATCTCCTTTCGAAGTGTCACAACGGTTTTAAGCAGATCATCGGAACTGTGCATGGCCATGGCTTGCCCACGGACTCGTTCAACGGCAGCTTCGATCTGGGCCTCACGGGTCTGGGACTCGGCTTTTTCCAGGTCCAGGAAACGAGTGAGCACCAAATCGAATGCGCCAGCCAGTCGCGAGATGATTTGCTCAATTTCATCAGTCGGCTCCCGATCGAAGTCGAAGGACAACTGTCCCGCCTCCAGCGGAAACACAGCCACCCACGCCTCAGACACAGCCCCTGTGTCGAGCTGATCGTCCCAGGCTTCGGCATAATCTGGATCATACCGGGCCGCTTCTCTTGTCGCCAGTCTCATTGCTTCCTGATTGAGATGAAGGAGCGTGTATGACTCGCTTTTAAGGACGTCGTGAATGTGAAGATCTGGATGGATATCGGCTGGGTCGTAAGAAAAACTCGCTGGCAATTCAGTCCATTCTTCCTCGTTCAGCCCGGCCATTTCTGTCACGTGATAGGTCCCGTCGGCCTGTCGGATATTGATAGTGCACGCCAGGACACCATCGAGACCAAGGCCCTTCATCTCATCCTTAAGACCTGATACAACCGCGAGAATTTCTTGAGACTTGCGCATCGCCAGCGCTTTGGTCCGAACGCGCTCCACCGAGGCTTCGATTTGAAGCTCGCGTCTGGCCGCATCAAGCTCCGCCTGCAGCTTATCTATTGATCTGTCTAATTTGATCGTGTTTTCGGACATCAATTCTGGTGGGATTTGGCCCTATCATTAACAATACGACATTTTCACCGCCACCGGCTCATTAAGCCCAATTTCGTCAAGGAGGTGTAATTGTCCTCCTTCCTGCTATCTTTTCGGCTCCCACACCCCACTGAAGACATGAAATATCGATTTTTGCTGCTATTGGCAGCTCTCGTACTCCCCACCAGCGCCCAAAATGCCGTGATCAGGGCTGGAACGGTGGTTCACACCGAAGACGGCTCCACTTCAACTGATCAGAAGATCACCGTTGTGGACGGTCGAATCACCGCGATCAGCGATTGGTCCGGCGGAGCAACCGATGACATAATTGATCTCTCTGACAGTTATGTCATGGCTGGGCTAATCGACGCACATGCGCACATGGCGCTTGAAGTTGACCCATCGAAAGACGGCGGCAATTACTATGTGACGGGGCTTCTCAATACCACGGCATACAGAGCGGTTCAAGGCGTCAGAAATGCGAAAGACATTATCGAAGCCGGATTCACGGCCATTCGAGACATCGGCAACAATGGGAATTATGCTGATGTGGCCATAAAGCAGGGAATCGATGAAGGGCTCGTTCCTGGACCCCACATGGAAGTCTCCGGCCCTATCATCGCGCCGTTCGGAGCCCAGTTTCATCTTCAGCCAGAGAAACCCGGCCTTGGAAATCCAGAATACACTTTCGCCGACGGAGCAACCGAGATCATAAAAGCTATTCGCGAAAATCTTCACTTCGGCGCGACCTTTATCAAGTTGGTTATTGACGATCAGCGCTACATCTATTCGGTTGACGAAATCCGCAGTGCCGTGCGGGAGGCTAAACGTGCAGGTACCTATGTGGCCGCGCACTGCTGGACGGAGCAGGGCGCTCGAAACGCGATCGCCGCCGGAGTCCGATCGATAGAGCACGGGCCGAACATGCCCGACGAGGTGTTGCAGATGGCTAAAGATGCCGGCGTTTATTTGGTCGGCACCGAATTTACTCTTGAGGGGCTAGCCTGGGCAGATCCGACCGCGGACGTCTCAGCGTTTCAGCCCGAACACGACATGTTCGTCGACCGGCTCCGCCGTGCATATGCACTCGGAGTCAAGATCGTCTACGGTTCAGATGCGGTCTTTCGAAATGCCGAGCACGGCCGGGGATATGAATCGCTCGATGTGCTCCACAGCTGGCGCGAAGCGGGCGTCTCGAACGCCGATCAACTCAAGGCAATGACCGTGACGGCTGCAGAGCTCATGGGGATGGGCGCGGACCGCGGCACTCTGGCAGCCGGAATGGCTGCCGATCTCGTCGCCATGCCGAGCAATCCACTCGACGACACCACCGCGTTGTACGGCATCAATTTCGTGATGAAAGATGGCCACCTGATGCGTCATCCTTAGCGCTAGTTTCAGATCAGAGCGGGCGGCGCAACAACCCGCCAACGAGATGCGAACATGGCCATTTTCTAAACCAGTACGGACTGAGCGATTTGTTTTGTTGCGAAGCAAGAAAACGTAAGCGAAGGCTGCACTGGTTTAGACTCAATAAGCCCAGTTCACGAGCTCAGGCCAGATGATGATCAGCAACAAACCGATCGCCTGAATCGCGATGAACGGCACCGCTCCCTTGTATATCTGCCCCGTGGTGATTTCGGGAGGCGCCACACCGCGGAGATAGAACAGCGCGAATCCGAACGGAGGTGTGAGGAAGGACATCTGCAGGTTCATGCCGAGCATGACGCCAAACCACACCAGGTCAATACCCAGAAAGGCTGCTGCCGGCACGAGCAGCGGGATCACGATGAACGCGATCTCGAAGAAGTCGATAAAGAAGCCCAGGATGAACACCGCCAGATTGGCGACTATCAGCAAGCCTATGACACCGCCGGGAAGATTGGTCAGGAGGTTTTCGATCCAGAGATCCCCGTTGAGTCCTCGAAAAACGAGGGCGAATGCCGTCGATCCGATGAGAAGGAACATGACCATGGCCGTCAATTGGGTCGTGTTATCCATCGTTTCGCGCAGCGCCTGCCAGGACAGACGCTTGTTGGCTGCTGCCAACCCGATGGCGCCCAGGGCGCCCAGTGCACCAGCTTCAGTCGGCGTCGCGATTCCAGCGAAGATGCTCCCGAGTACCAGTAGAATCAGGACCAGCGGCGGCAGGAGGACCAGAAATACGCGTTTGACGAGTTCTTCGCGCGCAATGTCACGTGTTTCTGCAGGGAGTGCAGGCGCTTTTTCGGGCTGGAAATAGGCTACGCCCGCGCAATAGAGCGCGTACATACCCGCAAGGACGATGCCCGGCACGAGAGCTCCCATAAACAGGTCACCGACCGAGATGCCCATCTGATCGGCCAGGACAATCAATACCACACTGGGCGGAATAATCTGGCCCAGCGTTCCGGAGGCGGCAATTACCCCGGCCGACAACTCTTTCGAATAGCCATAGCGCATCATCACCGGAAGCGAGATCATACCCATGGCGACGACGCTGGCTCCTACTACACCGGTTGCGGCGGCCAACAGTGCGCCAACGAACACTACGGCCAGAGCCAGGCCGCCGCGAAGGGGGCCAAAAACCTGGCCCACCGTCGTCAATAGATCTTCGGCGAGCTTCGATTTTTCCAGCATCGTGCCCATGAAAATGAAAAAGGGAACGGCGAGCAGGACGAAATTCGCCATGATCCCGAATGTCCGGTCCGGCATCGCAAGGAGCAGCGGCCAGTCGAACATGCCCATTTCTACTCCGATGAATGCAAACAAGAGCGCCGTTCCACCGAGTGCAAGCGCTACGGGAAAGCCACTAAAAATCAGGATGAGAGCTCCCACGAACATAAGCGGGGCCAGCCAGTCACCTTCCATCAGTCTTCCCCGCCAACTTCTTGGTGCTGCAAGTTCAATTCGGCATTTCCCGGTTCAAATCCCAGCACAATCGCGAGCTTCCGAATGAACATCGAAACGCCCTGTACAAGCACTAACAGGAATCCTACGGGGATAGCCGTTTTGATCGGATAACGCGGAAGCCCTCCCGGATCAGGTGACACTTCCAGAACCTCCCAGGAATTCAGCACCGCAGGCCACGAGGCCCACAGCATCAGAATACAGAAGGGAAACAGGATCAAGACGGTGCCCAGCAGATCCACCCACGCCTTGCCCTTCTTGCTCAGCTTCGAGTAGAAGATGTCTACCCGCACGTGCGCATCGTGCTTCAGGGTGTAAGCGGCGCCCAGCAGAAACAGCAGGCTGAACATGTACCACTGCAGCTCGAGGTAGATATTCGAGCTCAACGTCATACCAGTATACTTGTCCAGATAACGAACCAGCGCGTTGTACGCCCCGATGGCGACCATGGAAAGGGTCAGCCAGTAGAGCCACTTGCCGATTCGATCCTGAAATCGATCGATCGCGTCCGCAATGTTGAGAAGCTTGAGCATCGGGCGGAAGGTACTACTTGGAGTCAGACTCTCCACCAGAGTCGCCGTCTGACTCTAGGCTCGGCTCCGTGACAGAGTCCTGGGAGCCTGCATCCGGGGAACGCTCTCCGTACTGCTCCACGCGGCGTTTCAGGTCCATCTCTTCGTCGCGGGAGCGCCAGTAATCCAGGCGTTCCTTGATGGTCCGTTCGTATCCAACGTCGCTGGGTTCGTAGAAATAGGTCCCCTGCATGTCCTCCGGGAGGTATTGCTGTGGGACATAGTGGTTTCGGTAGGCGTGGGGATAGAGGTAGCCATCGCCATGACCGAGCCCTTTTGCATCCCGACTGGAGTCTTTCAAATGGTTGGGGACTTCTCCCGTCTGTTCGTCCTCCACGTATTTCAAAGCGTCGAAGAATGTATACGTCGTATTGCTCTTGGGCGCAGTCGCGAGGTACAAACAGCACTGCGCCAGGTGAAAGCGACCTTCCGGCAGGCCGACGTATTCGAATGCTTGAGCGCAAGAAACTGCGATCTGAAGGGCGCGGGGATCCGCCAGTCCGATGTCCTCCGCGGCAAAGATCAACATGCGCCGGAGGATGAAACGGGGTTCTTCGCCTGCATACAGCATGCGACCCATCCAGTACATCGAGGCGTCCGGGTCCGAGCCCCGCAGACTCTTGATGAAGGCGCTTACGGCGTCGTAGTGGGCGTCTCCTTCCTTGTCGTAAAGAACCGCTCGCTTCTGAATCGACTCAGCTGCGACCTCGAGTGTGATGGTATCCCCATCGGTTGTCGTTTCGACGGCCAGTTCCAGTGCATTGAGTAAAGAGCGAGCGTCCCCATTGCATGTCGAGACCAGATGGGCCAGGGCATCATCGTCGACGCTGACATCCCGGCGTCCATAGCCTCGCTCGACGTTCGCCAGGGCGGAACGTGCCACTCCTCCAAGATCATCCTCCGTCAAAGACTTCAACTCAAAGACCCGGGAGCGCGAGACCAGCGCTTTGATCACCTCGAAATAGGGATTTTCAGTTGTCGCTCCGATCAGTACAACCGTTCCGTTTTCAACGTGGGGTAGAAGCGCATCCTGCTGCGCCTTGTTGAAGCGGTGGACCTCGTCGATGAAGAGAATGGAACGCTGCTGGTAGTGCTTTTGGCGGGTTTCGGCTTCTGCAATAGCGGCCCGAATGTCCTTCACGCCCGATAATACCGCGTTCAGCGTCACAAAGTGGGACTTGGTCGAACCGGCGATGATGCGAGCCAACGTGGTCTTTCCGGTGCCCGGCGGACCGAAAAAAATCATCGATGTTACACGATCTGCCTCGATAGAGCGTCTGAGCAGCCGACCTTCGCCAAGAATGTGCTCTTGTCCGATGAACTCGTCCAGCGTTCGAGGCCGCATCCGATCGGCGAGCGGCGCGCGCGAAGCTCGGAAATCCTTCGCGGATGCATCAAAAAGATCGTCTTCACTCATCGGATACGGATAAATTCAATTCTCGTAGTTCGTGGAGCACACCCTGCTCAAACAATGTAGCACCGCCCTGAGATGGATGTCGAACATACACCGCTTCCGCGCCGACAATAGACAGGGCCTTTTCCGCCTTCCGACCGATCGCAATGATTCGCTTCGGGGCCAAGGTGCTGACGATGCCATCCAGCAATGATGTGAATCGATTTATCTCGGAGGCACGCGGTGTGCGGATGCTCAAGGGTTTTCCGACGTGATGGGGATGAAACGGCACCGTGTTCCAGGTGAAAATATGCCCGTAGAAAGGCTGAAGAACGCGCCAATAGACGGACGCGCTGTACTCTTTGTGCGGATTCTCGGCAAGGCTCGCTTGCAGGCCATCCAGCGGAAACGAAGGCTCCAGGAGTTGTTGTTCGCTGGTTATCGGAACCCCGGAAAACCTGCAACCCCACGGTCCCGGTGCCTCCGCGAGCAACAGAACTGATGGATTTGTCGGACGATCCAAGATGTACCGCGCCAGATTGGCGCGTCGAATTTCGATAGCATCGGCGCGATCAAGATCTGGATTCATCGTCGAGTAGGGATTGAACAAATCATCCAACGAAGGCTCGTTGAACAGGTTTTCCGCGATCAGATTATTGAGGTCAGATAACATCACAGCATTATCTAAAGGTGCAGTTTCATTTCTGTAGTTCCACGAGGAGGGTCAGGTCCTGTGGGCCCGCGACTCCGGAGAGGCCCATCAGCGAATTTTCGTAGCAGATTGTATAACGGGGGCTCCTGGATCACTTTGTGGAGTTAGAAACTACTACTTTTCCTTATTGCGGGCCCTTTTCTACTACTGCCCAGACTGAACAACATGGATACTGCCAGACTTACTTTTCAAGACCACGAACTTGACCTCCCAACAACCGTCGGATCGGAACAGGAAGTTGGAATAGATATCCGAAAACTGAGGGCTTCCACCGGCTCGATTACGCTCGATCCAGGCTACGCCAATACAGGGTCCTGCCAGAGTGCCATCACCTTCATCGATGGCGAGAAAGGCATCCTTCGATATCGGGGATATTCAATAGAAGATCTGGCTGAGCACTCCTCTTTTCTGGACGTTGCTTTCCTGCTGATTTTCGGTGAACTACCGACCCGTGCCGAGTTGGTCGCTTTTCACACCGAAATTGCCCAGCACACGTTGGTACACGAAGACATGAAAAAGTTCTTCGAGGGCTATCCGGCAAGCGCTCCACCGATGAGTGTACTATCCACGATCGTTTCTTCGTTGTCGGCCTACTATCCGGTCTCGGACAATGGCGAGGACGTTCAATTGAACGTCATTCGTCTGCTAGCGAAGTTGAAGACGATCGCGGCGTTTTCGTACAAGAAATCAATAGGCCAGCCCTACATCTATCCCCGAAATGACCTCGGGTATGCTCCGGACTTCTTGAACATGATGTTCGCCGTGCCATCTGAAGAGTACGAATTGAGCGATTTGCTGGTTCGAACGCTGGACATGCTGCTGATTCTTCACGCTGACCACGAGCAAAACTGTTCAACGTCCACCGTCAGAATGGTCGGTAGCTCGGGAGCGGACCTCTTTTCCTCCATATCAGCGGGGATCAGTGCTCTCTCTGGCCCCCTGCACGGTGGTGCAAACACCGCCGTTATCGCCATGCTGGAAATGATTCGCCAGGACGGAGGTAATTTTCAAAAATATGTGGATATGGCCAAAGACAAGTCGAACGATTTCCGCCTTATGGGCTTTGGTCACCGGGTCTATAAAAACTTCGATCCGCGTGCACGTGTCATCAAAAAGATCGCGGATGAGGTCCTGGGGCAACTCGGCATAGACGATCCACTTCTCGATCTGGCCAAACAGTTGGAACGCATCGCTTTGGAAGATGAATACTTTATCGCTCGGGGCCTCTACCCGAACGTGGATTTTTATTCTGGTATCCTCTACCGGGCCATGGGCATTCCAACAAACATGTTCACCGTAATGTTTGCACTCGGACGGCTCCCCGGATGGATCGCGCAGTGGTTGGAAATGAAAAATGATCCAGCGACCCGCATCAATCGACCTCGTCAGATCTATACCGGATCCAATGGCCGGGAGTACGTTCAGATTGGTCGGCGACAGCAGCAAGAAGCCTGAAAGGCTGAGACTGGGAAACGAACCCGCGATTTTGTACCGTTTAGAATTAGACGCAACGTCTCAAAGAGGACTCCAATGAATAAATCCGTACTACTTTTTCTGTTCACCGCCCTGACGGTTTCAGGCCTCAGCCCGCGTATGGCCTCGGCCCAGGTGGACCGCGGCGCTGAATCGGTGTACATCCGGCCCCATGTGGGCATGTCCTACTACATGGGGGACAACGAAAAGTCACCATTCAACTTTGACGGAGACCTGTTTGACGAAGCGCCGTATAGTCTTGGCGCTGAACTTGGCTATCAGTTCAACCCCGACTACAGTCTCGGACTGGCATTTCGCTACGGTAACTTCTCCCAGGTAACAGACTTCGAAGTAGCCACAGAGACCGAAGGCCACCCAAACACGAGGTGGGCCATCGCTGTAATCGCCCGCAAGCTTCTAAACCAAAAGAAGATCGCGCCCTACTGGTTTGCCGGAGTTAATGTGGGGGGCGGCACCTCCTACGTCTTCTCAGCAGCCTGCGCCTCGAACACTGCTGGAGCTTGTGTTGAGCAGAGTGAGATGACATACGGTGCCTCGTTTGGATTCGGATTCGACTTTTACATCAACGAAGGAACGTCATTTTTCCTGCAGACCGGGCTCGATGCCGTCCTTCCTGATGACGCTGCAGACGGCCGCGAAGATAACGGCTTCGGCGGTCTTGACTACCTGGGCACGCACGCTGTCGGAATCAAGTTCAATCTCAAGCGGGTCACTCCTGTAGCAATTACAGACATGATCTGCCCGGTTGACGTCGTTGACATGGGCAGTCCGATTACATTCACCGGCTCGACCAATGCCGATGCAACTCAGCCGGTTGACTACCTGTGGACGTTTGGAGATGGTTCTACGGCGCCAGGCATGACAGCCACGCACACTTTCACCAGCGCAGGAACGTATGAAGTCGGCCTGACGGCGACGAACGGAAACGGCAAACACACAGCAGCAATGACCTGCTCTGTTTCTGTCAAAGATCCGTGCATCGCAGCCGCGATCACGTCCATGCGCGCCTCGAATATGAGCCCTGATACGCAGACGTCGGTTTCTTTTTCGGCCAACGTGACTGGTACAGAAGGTCGGATGAGATGGGACTTCGGCGATGGGTCCAGGGGAAGAGGTGCCAATCCAAGCCACACCTACAGTGAAGCTGGTACGTACACCGTTACGCTGGAAGTCACCAACTGCAATGGAGTCACTCGCAGGACGATGACGATTACTGTCAGTCCTTACGAAGCGGCCATCTGCCGCGAAGTCACCGAGATGAACTCGGCATACTTCGATCGTAATTCTTCTACCCTCACGGATGAAGGACGCGATGCGTTGGGTGAAAACCTGGAGATTCTCCTCGAATGTCCAAATCTTAATGTCCGCGTCGAAGGATGGGCGTCAGCTGGAGAGCGTCGTGCGCAGCAACTGTCTGATGACAGGGCGGCGGCGGTCGAGCAATATTACGTCGATAACGGCGTATCGGCTGGACGCGTTATGACGACCGGAATGGGTCGTTCAGAGATGGGCAGCAAGAAAGAGGGACTTTCACAGTTCCGTCGTGCAGACACGATTCCTGTCCGCTAGGCTTTATTTCTGCTGATGCAGCAAAGAGGGGCGGCCCACCGGGCCGCCCCTCTTTTTTCGCCCAATTGTTACCTGCAGCGGTTGACATCCGGCTTAGAGACCACACACCTACCAGCAAATAGACTTCTAATAGACAAAAGTGATAGAGAAATGAGAAAAGAGTATTCCGCAATTTTTGCGCTTCTTTTTCTGGCTGGTTGTGTTTTTACACAGGCAACGATGCTCGATGGCACTGCATATCTACCCGTAGATGCCGACGACGTGGTCCTGTATCTCAACGAGGCCGACATAGAGGGTGAATGGGAAAGTATCGCCATCATCCACGCCCAAGGTGATGCCACGTGGACACGCGAGAGCAAGATGCTGAAGGCAGCCCGCAAAAGAGCAGGTAAAATTGGCGCCAACGGTATTCTGATAGAGGATATCGACGAGCCCAGCGCAGCAGCACAGATAGCTGGTGAAGTACTGGGTACGGGCTCAACCAGACGTGGACGCTTGATCGCTATTCGCGTGTTTGGCCCGATGGAATCCTATTGACCTGCGAGAGTGCGCGCCCCTGCGGCCTTAAAATCAAGAATCGACGACGAGAACGCCCTGAGCATACAGGTCTTCGAGAATATCGGCGAGCTCTCCGCTTGCTGGAATCTCACTAGAAGAAAGACCCTGCCCTTCGATCAATAATTTGATCGATGTCAGGTGGACCATATCCAGGCGCACAACATCTCCTGCTATGAACAGGAGAAGCTCGTGCTCGCCCTGCGGCTCGTATAACAACTGAGAAGCACTGCCGGGCCGAACGCGTGATCCGCTGGCCAGGGCCTCCTGAAGACTGGATGTCGGAAGCGATTCCTCATCGATGTATCTACGAGGCTCCGATAGAAAGCGGCCCACCAATTCTGTGAGTGCTTCCTCGTCGTCTGCGACTCGCGCGAGCAGAGATCGCACCCAGGCGACACTCTCGCCGCCGAGTCGGCCGGGCTCCGAGGTCCGGCTGATTCCGGGGTCTACGAATCGCTCGTCCGGGTCTATCTCCGAGAGTACACGCTCCAGAACCGCGGATATCGCCTCCAAGGATGATGGCGCCCTGCAACCGAGCGAGTAGGTCATGCAGGGTCCGAGAGCAACTCCAAAGTGAGCAATTCTGGGTGGCAGATAGAGTAAGTCGCCCGGCTGGACCACCCATTCCTCATCAGGAGTAAAGTTGGCGAGGACCGCCACATCGATGTCTTCGACAAGAACTTCGTCCACGACAGATGTCGTGTCGATCTGCCAGCGCCGCTCGCCATATCCCTGCAGCAGGAACACATCGTAATTGTCGATGTGGGCGCCGACACCGCCGCCATTCGCCGCATAGCTGATCATTATGTCGTCGAGACGCCACTTCGGTAAAAACGAGACGAGAGCCAACATATCCCGCACCTGGGGCACCAACCGGTCGACTTCCTGGATCAGCAGAGTCCACTTGGAGTCAGACATCGCGGCGAAATCTGCCATGAGAAACGGTCCATCCTTCAGCTCCCATTTCGCGTCGTCGACGTGCTGCTCGATTACGCGACTCAGGGCATCCTCCCTCTCAGATAGTTTCATGAACGCTTCCGGAGAAAGCGGAGACTCGAACCCCGGCCAGGCCTGTCGGACCAGGAGTGGCTTTTTCTGCCAGTACTCAGAGAGAAACTCATCCGTGGACAAGCTTCCGAAAAATGAATCCGGAAGGGTCATGAGGAAGGCTATCTAGAGGAAGCGTTTTAACAATTGGAATAGCGGCCAGAGCATCAGCACGGCGAAGAGCCAGGCAAACACTGGCATCGTCTTCTTTTGGTGCGGAAATTCGTATCCACAGAAAGGACAGACCTCATCCGGCTGGCCTGTGGCCTCCGATTCCATTGCGCAAGATGGACACTCCCTCATCTCTGGCCCTCCGCTCGCACGCTGTCGATCACAACGGGATCAACGAGTGTCTGGCGCTCCACCGCGCCTTCCTGAATGGCACGGACCACATCCATTCCGTCAAGAACGATTCCGAACGCTGCAAAACCCTGACCATCCGGATTGCGCATTCCGCCGAAATCGAGAGAGGGTTGATCCCCGATGCAGATGAAGAATGAATGGGTGGCCGAATCCGGTCCACCGCGGGCCATCGAAATCGCCCCATTCACGTGCAAAAGTCCTGTTCCGCTGGTTCGCTCGAGAACAATCGGGTCGAAAAAATCCTCGCTCCGTTCCTGATTGGCACCACCTTGAATGACCTCAATCCGAATAGAATCGGTTGGCTGATTGTCCATCCTGACCACTCTGAAAAACGAACCGCCGTCATAGTGTTTTGCCGCGACGTAGCGCAAGAAATTGCGCGAGGTAGAAGGAGCGCTGAGCGTGTCGACAGCCAGCAGAAACGACCCTTCAGAAGTAAAAACACGGACCGGAACTCGATGGTCTACTTCACATCCGAAGCCGGTCATCGTCATGATCATCAACAAAACGGACACAGAAAGATATTTCATGGGGTTCTCACTCATCAAACGCATCGAGAAATAACTGCATGATCTGTCTTCCTACCGACAAGTTCGCTCTTGACTGATTGACGGTCAATGCCACCACGATATCATTGTCAGCATTCATCTGAAATATTGATGTACCGCCAACAGATCCTCCCGTATGTCCGAGCAACAACCGACCTGCCTCATCATTTCTGACCCCCCACCCAAATCCGTAATTGGTCCGCTCACCATCGTTTGTTTTCTGACGAGAAAACAGAAGACTCCGACCCTCCGGGCTTAGAAAATCACCGGAAAGGTGGCCATTAGCGAACTTCAGAATATCTGTGCGCGTGGACAGGAATCCGCCTCCTGCCCATTTGTAGCTGTTGTCGACATCGGGCGAAAGCGTTGGATTGCCGTCTTCATCTTTATCGTAGAAGGCTACACGACCATCGATATCCCGCGTAGAAAAATCGGGCTCCGTATCGCTCATCGAAAGCGGGTCGAACACGGTCGAGGATACGAATTCCAGGAAGGGCTCTCCAGATGCTCCTTCAATGGCAGCGCTGATTAAATTCCATCCGTAGCTGGAATATTGATACTTGCTGCCTGGCTCAAATTCGAGCGGATCATCCTTGAAGATTGATAAACCCCCCTCCACCGTCGGATAGTGTACGTTTGACCTCATTTCGTTTCCGCGATAATGACGAATTCCCGCGAGGTGCCCACCCAACTGTCGCGTGGTAACCGTCCAGTCCTTTTCTGGAAACGATGGCACATATGTTTGAACGGGAGCGTCAATATCAATTTCTCCAGCCGAATACAAATGGGCCAGAGCGGCCGCTGTAAACGGCTTGGAGATGCTTCCAATCCGAAACTGCGAATGCACATCGATCGGTATCTGATTCTCGATATCAGCATATCCGAAGCCCTCTGCCCAGATGGTTTCTCCGGCGATCGACACTGCGACGGAAACACCTGGATACCGCTCTTCCTGCATGGCCTCCAGAACGAGCGCGCGGGATTGCGCAATGAGGGCATCCACATCCTGCGCTACTGTGTATTCTGTGGGTGCCACGAGAACCCAAACGGATAGCAGCACCGCCAGTCCGGGTTTCCAATTCAGTCTCGTTTTCCAGTTCAATGGGTAAGATTGCATGGCCTGATGGGGGTTGTGTGGGACACTCGAAAAATTACCATAATGGTCGGGGGTCACATCGCTTCGGCGCGAGCCACGAGCTTCACTTTCACGTCCACCCTTGTCCCGATCATCGGATCTGTGGCGAAACCAAAATCCATTTCATAGTCGTGTCTGTGTAGCTCAAATTCCGAAGAGATGGTGATTAACTCACCCGAATCATCCACCTCGAGATTTATCGGGATTACGATGTCTCGTGTCTCACCGTATATAGTCATGCGACCCACAACCTGTATCGCGAAGCCTTCTACCTCGCTTGCTTCGACGGCCGTAGATACGAATTTGATGGTTGGGTACCGCCTGGAATCGAGAAAATCATCTCCTCGTAACTCTTTGTCTCGGAGCGCATTATCTGTATCCACACTCTCCACTCTCAGAATAAGTTCTGCATTCATTGAGTCGGGAGTCGTCGCGTCATACACCACAGATCCGGAGCCTTCGGTAAAACGCCCGTCAACATCAAATACGCCCAGATGCTTTACGGTGAATCCGAATTCAGAGGCGTCCATATCTACGATCCACGTCTGGCCTTGAGAGTATACCATACCCGGTACAGAGGCAGCTACCAGAAGAAGTAGCGTGAGTGATATTGCTTTAAAGTTGCGGTTCAAACAAGCGGTCTCGTCGACATGGTGGTAGGTCGGTCGATCTTTCTTCGGGCCTAGTACGTGCAGTTTCAGGAACGGTCCCGATCTGTTCGGTATTTTGTTGACATGCTGACCGACCATCTCGATATCACTACAGAAGCGCCAACCCAGCTCTCCGTCCACGACAAGGCCCAGCTCCGAGTGTTAATCGAGTCTGAATGGCAAGCGGATCTCATGGATCACCAGGCCAGGTTTGAATCGCTGGTTGCGCCGCACATGCAGCGTCGGTCGAACCATTTAAAGGACCCGGTCGCAGACTTCCTGTTTGAGTACTACGCGTTTCGACCTTCTCACCTGCAGCGATACAGCCCCGGAATTGGAGTCCTCCTGCAGGGCAGCTCCGCCGATCAATTCTTGAAACGCGACGAATTTCAACGCATCGACGACGGAATTGGCCTCGTCCCGAATGGGGAGAAGGAATCTTCCGAAACCTTCCTGACCGGTACCAACTGGATTCTGACTCTTCTTAAAAACACGCAAGCCCGGACACCACTGTTTGGCTGTTTTGGGCTGCACGAGTGGGCGATGCTCTACCGCACCGAAACACCACGTCACAGCCAACTCCCATTGCGCGTGCATCCGGACGAACTGGCCCGGGTCGTTGAGCAGGGACCCCTGCAGTGCTCACACTTTGATGCGTTCCGATTTCTCACGAAAGACGCCCGTCCACTGAATCAGGTGCAGATTGAGCGTGAAGACGCGTTCTCCCATGAACAGCCGGGGTGCCTGCACGCGAATATGGACGTGTATCGCTGGGCTTTCAAACGGGCTCCGTGGATCAGCTCCCGACTGACGATGGATGCCTTCGAGGAAGCAATGACTATCAGAGAGCTGGATATGGCCGCCAGTCCCTACGACCTCTCCGAATTCGGAATCGAGCCCGTCGCCATCGAAACGCGCGCCGGTCGCGAGGAGTATATCCGATCTCAGAGGTCCTGTTTCGAGCGCTCCACCCGCCTCAGAAAACGGCTGATTGAGGAGTACGAGCTACTGATTGGTGCCCTCAGCGAACGCGTTTCTGCCTTTGCAAATCAAGAAAAGCGATCGTAACCTACTTTTTCGGTCGTTTTTTACTGGAAACGAACGAACACCCCGTTTTTCCACCCCCACATTCATGAAATCCACAGTCTATCGGTTCACCCGAATCGTCGCCGTTGCGCTCACTTTTTTGCTGGCAACGATGGCACAGGCGCGCCAGAGTGATGGTTCGCGTGGTAGCCGAAACATGGAGCTGATCAGCCACCTTCCACTTGGAGGAATGGGGGTCGTGGACGGTTCTCCCTCTGCGGGATTCGAGGCGCTTGGAAGAGGAACGGGACACGTGGTTTTAGACCAGCAGAGGGGTCGACCGTTTGTGTTTGTCAGTCGGCGCGAGACTGTCGGTGGCGGCATAGTTGCCGTTAACATTTCCACGCCCTCCTCACCGCACGTCGTCGGCGAGTGGCGCACCGATGCGGACGTAAGAGAACTCTCGCACTTCCGACACGATTCCCGACAGTATCTGGCTGTCACGACGTCAAATGGGCTGACCATTCTTGAAGTCTCGGACCCCGACGAGGGACAGTTCGACTCCTCTGCGGACATTGAAATCGATGGAGGCCTGCACCATGTGTTCGCATATCGCCATTCGAATGGCCGGAGCTACCTACTTGCGACCGGAGGCGGCGACATTCTGATATTCGATATCGAGAATGCGCTCAGTGGTTCGTCCACACCAAGCGCCTCCATAGGATTGCCCGAAGAATTACCGACTATAGACTACGGGTACTATGCAGTCCGGGCTCAGTGGCACGAAGAAACAGAAACGGACCGACTTTACGCGGCCGGTGCCGGTGGTTATTACGTCATGGATATCACCAATGTCCAGGACCCCTCTCCCCTAGCGTCAGTCAGCTCGGCAGCCATACAAATTGGTCATTCGATTTCGGCGACACCCGATGGATCTCATATCGTAACGGGAGCCGGGTACAGAACCGCTCCCATGAGGATCTATGATCTTCGGCCGGTCTTTGACGGGCGCGTCCCCCGGGTCCGCGTATCGGCCGGCGCCTGGACGGCTGACTGGCGTAATTACGCCGAGAATCACGAGCAGAGGTGGCCATTTGTGTTCGTCGCGTCGATGGACGACGGATTACAGGTCTTCAACATGATGAATCCGTTCGAGCCGTACACGGTCGGTTTTTATCATACATGGGACGGCCCACGGGCGAACTTGTCCAACGAAACGACCGACCGAAACGGCGCTTGGGACGTGGATGTCCGGAATTCGGATGGGCTGATTGCTGTAACCGATGTCAACACGGGGTTGTGGCTTTTTCAAATGGAAGGATTCGACGGTTGGGACGGACGGGGATGGGGATTTGCGAATGTGGGATCTGTACAGGATTGGGAGAACGGACCAACAGCATCAACTACCTGGAACTGATGATGGAAATGAAACGAGTCATTACACTGGTTGCCGTCTTTTCCCTTGTGGCCATCCCTGCATATTCCCAGCGGGGGATTCAGCAGCCGACCCATCCGCCTCCACCCGGCGAGCGAGGATCGGCGAACATGCACGTGGTGTCGCACATTCCACTCGGCCAGCCCGGCAGTATTTCTGACATTGAAATCGAGCAAGAGCTGGATCGTCCGTTTGCCTATGTCGCACACCGGGGTGTAGAGATCGGCTTCGACGTGATCGACCTGTCGGATTTGAACAATGTGAAGGTCATCAAGCGGTGGCGAATCGATAACCCGGACCTCCACGTGGGTGGCGCGATGGACGGCCGGTACTTCAAATACAAGGATCGCTATTACTACGTACAATCGATGCAGCTGAGGCAGTCAGGTCCTGATTCCGAGGTTGGAGCGATCGTCTTTGATGTCACGGATCTGCCGGAACAGATGGTTGAAGTGGGGCGAATTCGTCAGTCTGAGTCTCCGGGCGGCTTCCACAACATATTTATGTACCAGCACAGCTCGGGAAAACCCCTGCTACTGGCCACATCCGCGGGATTCGCCAAGGTTTTCGACATGGGAATGTTTGTCGACGGCGATCAGACCGAGATGGATCCGATTCTACGGGATGAGAATCGCGAGTTGATCGGGCGCATCCCGGTCGCCGAATCGGAGGGAATGTGGTCCCGTGGCTACCACGACTTCATGGTTCAATATCACCCTGAATCTGGACAGGATAGGTTCTATGGCGGGGGCGGTAGCGGCTACTACGTATACAATGTGTCGGATATCGGCAATCCAGAACTGCTCGCAACCATGCTTGGGGTTCCTGGCGTGGCCTGGGGTCATACGTTTACGCCCACACCGGATGGAAACTATGCCATCGGCGAAACCGAGTTCCAGTACCAGCCGCTGCGCATTTTTGACCTGCGGCCAGCGCTGAACGGCGATCTGCCTGACAAAAACATCGACCACGCGGTGGGCGCATGGCATGCCGACTGGGAGAGCTTGGCCCACAATCATGAAGTCCGCTGGCCGTTCGTTTTCGTTTCGGGGTATCAGACGGGGATGACGGTATTCAACATGGTCGACCCGACCAATCCGTATACCGTCGGCTATTACGACACCTTCAATGGCATCCACAACGATCGGGGCGCGGCGATGGACCGCCTCGGAAGTCCGTACACCTGGCAGGTATATGACGGTGCTTGGGGGGTTGATGTGCGGAATGCAGACGGCCTGATCGTCGTCAGTGATATGACGACCGGCTTCTGGGCCTTGAAAATGGACGGCTTCGACGGCTGGAACGGCGAGGATTGGGGAATGCCCAATATTTCCAGCGCACAACACTGGGGCAGTCTGCCCTTCAAATAGAGACTCAAAAGATGAATTATTTCAGACTGATCTGCGCTTTATCACTTTTAATGCTCATGGTTGCGCCCTCGTTTGGACAGGCCACAGCGCTCGAGAGAGGATCGGACAACATGGAGGTCCTCGGACACGTAGGTCTGGGGCATCATTCCAGCGTAACTGACCTGGAACTTGAGCAGGACCTGGATCGGCCGTACGCCTACATAGGCCGTGCTTCGATTGTGGATGGCGGCCCGAAGGGGATGGATGTGATCGATCTGTCAGATCCCTCTCATCCTGAAGTCATCTATCGCTTTCGCCTCGAAAATCAGGACCTGCTTCCAAATCGTGGCGGCATGGACGTGAAGTATTTCAGGACCGGCGGCAGGCACTACGTCGTGCAGTCGTTCGAATTCGGCGGCGGCCCTTTCGCGGATCTCGGGGCGGTCATATTTGACGTAACCGATCTACCCGACCCCAATGGAGTTCGAGAAGTGGGCCGATACGTGCTTCCTGACAATCCTGGCGGAATGCACAACATATTTATCTACAAGCATTCCGACGGCAACATCTACCTGCTCGCCACAGTGCGCGGGGACATGGTTCGCGCCTACGATCTTCGAAAAGCAGTGAGTGGTGACATCGAAAACTCGTACGTAGCAACCATTCCGACGCCGGAGCAAGACGATATCACCGGATCGCGCCGATACTATCACGATCACTACGCCGCTCTTCATCCCGACACGGGCGAAGACCGGTTCTACGGTGGCGGAAATGACGGATATTATATCTATGACATTTCAGACATCGAAAATCCAGAATTGAGAATCACCCTGACAGGTATTTCGGGAGTAAGCTGGGGACACACCTTTACTCCGAGCCCGGATGGACGCTATGTGGTCGCCGAATCCGAGTATCAGTACTCTCCTCTGCGCATCTTCGACCTCCAGCCAGCCCTCGATGGGGAGCGGACCAACATTCGCCAACCCATATCGGCATGGACTGCGAATTGGGAAAACCTCTCGCACAATCACGAGGTCCGCTGGCCCTATGTATTCGTTTCAGGATATCTCGATGGACTGCAGGTGTTCAGCCTGATGGACCCTGAAAATCCGCAGACGGTGGGATATTACGACACGTATGTCGGCCCGACGGACAGCGGCTTCAACGCGGTGATAAACGGAGCGTTTGGAGTGGACGTCCGCAATGCAGACGGCCTGATTGTGATATCTGATATGTCCACAGGGTTCTGGACCTTCCGCATGGATGGGTTCAACGGTTGGAACGGAGAAGATTGGGGCATGCCAGACATATCGTCCGTCCAGAAGTGGGACGAAGAATCCAAAGAAGGAACCAACTAAACCGAATATGAAGACGACACTCTGGCTGATCCTCCTCTCCTTTGTCGGAATTGGCGCATTTTCTCAATCCACTGCCCTCGAACGCGGATCGAAAAATATCACGGTCGAAGGTCACATTCCTCTTGGGTCGCCGCTTACGGTGATGGATATGGAAGTAGAACAGGAGGTTTCCAGACCGTTTGCGTACGTAGCGCGAGGTACGATCGGCGCCGGTACAAATCGCGGGACCGACATTATTGACATATCTGACCTTTCAAATCCGAAAGTCATCAAACGATGGCGAATGGAAGATCCTGAGCTTCATACAGGTCTGGGAGGGATGGATATCAAGTATTTCAAGTGGGCGGGGCGCTACTACGTAGTTCAGAGCACTCAATTCGGAAACGGTCCGAACAGCGATCTGGGCGCCTACATTCTTGACGTGACAGATTTACCCGACCCCTCCTTCGTGCGAGAGGTTGCTCGAATTTACGAGCCGGATCTTCCGGGAGGATTCCACAACATCTTTATTTACAAGCATTCAGATGGCCGCGTAATTCTTCTGACTACGATCCGCGGACAGGGCGCCAATATGTACGACCTGGGTAAGGCGGTATCAGGTGATGTCGAAAACGCGTTGATCGGTAATATTCCCAATGGATCGGGCCAAGGCGGGTATCACGACTTGTATGCAGCGTGGCATCCCGATTCCGAGCAGGATCGTTATTACGGTGGAGGCACCGGTGGTTACTACGTATACAACATCACGGACACGGACAATCCCGTTCTGGAGTTTTCGATGACGGGCATCACAGGTGTTGCCTGGGGCCACACGTTCACCCCATCGCCCGATGGCAGGTACGCGATCACGGAAACGGAATACCAGTACGCGCCCCTCCGAATGTTCGACATGAAACCAGGAGTGGACGGCGAAACAGAAAACATTCGCTCTCCCATATCAGCGTGGACGGCCAACTGGAAAAACCTGGTTCACAATCACGAGGTGCGCTGGCCATTTGTATTCGTTTCCGGATATCACGATGGACTTCAAATATTTTCGATGATGGATCCGAAAAACCCTCAAACGGTCGGATTCTACGATACCTATATCGGCTCGCGTGATGTGGGGGTCATGGGCGGGGCCGTGGGTAATGGCGCATTTGGCGTCGATGTCCGCAATGAGGACGGCATGATTTTCATTTCGGATAGTTCTACAGGCTTCTGGACCTTCCGTATGGATGGGTTCAATGGCTGGAACGGAGAGGATTGGGGCATGCCCGACATATCATCCGTCCAGAAGTGGGACGAAGAATCAAAGGAAGGAACGAGGTAAAAAAATGCGTAGCTCAGCAGCTCTCTTACTGGTTTGTTTACTGGCATCGCCAGTTTTGGGGCAAGCCACTTCGCTGGAACGTGGATCTGATAATATTACCGTTGAAGGTCACATTCCCCTTGGAGGTGCACTGAGCGTGATGGATATGGAGATCGAGCAGGAGATGAGTCGGCCGTATGCGTACGTAGGAAGAGGTCACCTCGGCGAATATGTGGCCAAGGGCATGGACATCATCGATTTGTCAGATCCATCGAATCCGAAAGTGATCAAAAAATGGCGCATCGAAGATGAGTCGCTCCACACTGGACTGGGCGGAATGGATGTCAAGTACTTCAAGTGGGCCGGCCGCTACTATGTCGTTCAGTCAACCCAGTTTGGCCCGGGACCGAACGAAAGTCTCGGCGCCGTCGTCTTTGACGTGACCGATCTACCCGACCCGGATAAAGTCTTCGAGGTGGCCAGAATAGATGAGTCGAGGTGGCCGGGAGGCTTCCACAACATATTCATCTACAAACACTCTGACGGAAATGTGTACCTGTTCGCGACGGTGAATTGGGGTCAGGCCAGCATCTACGACCTGGGAAAAGTTGTGACAGGTGATGTGGAAAATGCCCTCGTCAGTCACGTGCCGGTTCCTCCAGATGCGGTAGGTGGTCCAGCGGGCGCGGAAGACATTCTGCCTTCTCCCCTGTTTTATCATGATCTATACGTCGCCTGGCACCCGGATACAGGCCAGGACCGTTTTTACGGTGGGGGCACAGGTGGATACTATGTCTGGGATCTGTCCGATATCGAAAATCCGACGATGCAGTTTACGATGACTGGCATTACTGGTGTTGCCTGGGGCCACACCTTCACGCCATCGCCGGATGGCCGGTATGCTGTTACGGAAACCGAGTACCAATACGCCCCTCTCCGCATGTTCGACATGCAGCCCGCGCTCGACGGTGAGACCCAGAATATCCGCCGACCCATCTCAGCCTGGACGGCAAATTGGGAACACCTCGTGCACAATCACGAGGTTCGTTGGCCCTACGTTTTCGTGTCAGGCTACCTGGATGGATTGCAGATTTTCTCGATGATGGATCCGGAGAACCCCCAGACAGTCGGTTTCTACGATACGTACACGGGCCCGAAACTCTTTGAAGGCGAATTTGGGATGTACAACGGAGCATTTGGGGTGGACGTGCGGAACGAAGACGGACTCATCGTTATATCTGATATGTCGACCGGTTTCTGGACCTTCCGTATGGACGGGTTCAATGGCTGGAACGGCGAAGACTGGGGCATGCCCGACATTTCATCCGTTCAGAAGTGGGACGAAGAATCAAAAGAAGGAACGCGATAAGCGTTTAACCAAGGTAAAACTATGCGACGGACTTCCATTTTCCTGCTCTTGTTTGCGATGACTGCGGGAGCACCGGCCACCGCTCTAAGTCAATCAACTCCGCTAAAGCGAGGCAGTGATAACATTAAAGTTCAGGGACACCTTCCACTCGGTGGGCCGGAATCTGTAGCTGACATCGAGCTCGAGCAGGAACTGGATCGCCCGTATGCTTACGTGGCGCGGGCGCGCTACCAAGGCAACTACGACCGAGGCATGGACATCATCGATCTGTCCGATCCTTCACACCCGAAGGTGCTTCTCCACTGGGTCAACGAAAATGACGACCTGAACTCGGGTGTTGGCGGCCTGGATATCAAATACTTCAAGCACTCGGGGCGATACTACGTGGTGCTCTCGGTACAATTCAGGCAGGGACCCGACAACGATCTGGGCGCGATCGTCTTCGACGTCACGGGTCTTCCTGACGTGAGTAAAGTTCGGGAGGTGGCGCGTATCCGGGAGCCCGACATACCAGGTGGATTCCACAACATTTTTATCTATCAGCATTCCAACGGCACTCCATATCTGATCACCACAGTTCGTGCTCCGGGGGCGAACATGTATGATTTGCGCAAGGTTGTGTCGGGGGATGTCGAGAATGCATTTGCGGCCAATATCCCCATTCCAGGCGAGGAGCGTACCCGACTCAGCTACCACGATTTCTACGCCAGCTATCATCCCGACTCTGGTGAGGATCGCTTTTACGGTGGCGGGTCTGGCGGTTACTATGTCTACGATATCTCGAATATCGACGCGCCCGAGATTCGAGTTACGTTGAACGGAATCAGCGGTGTCAGCCGCGGCCACACGTTCACGCCCGGCCCGAACGGACGGTACGTGATCGCAGAGACCGAGTACCAGTACGCACCGCTCAGGATCTTCGACCTTCAGCCGGCGCTGGACGGCGATGTGACCGATATCAGGCAGCCCATTTCCGCCTGGACAGCCAACTGGGAGAATCTCTCGCACAATCACGAAGTCCGGTGGCCATATGTGTTTGTATCTGGATATCTCGATGGTCTTCAGGTCTTTTCCCTGATGGACCCCAAAAATCCTCAGACCGTCGGGTACTATGACACGATTCCCACAGATGCCGGTGGTGTGATGGATGGCGCATTCGGCATCGACGTTCGAAATGAAGACGGCCTTATCGTCATATCAGACGGATCGACCGGATTCTGGACATTCCGAATGGATGGCTTCAATGGATGGAACGGAGAAGATTGGGGTGTACCTGATATTTCCTCTGTCCAGAAATGGGACGAACAGTCGAAAGAAGGCACCAGGTAATAAAGATACAAACCCCGTAAACCAATGCGCACCATACTATTATCCCTTCTTTTTCTTTGCAGCGCCTCTTTGGCGAACGCGCAGCAAGAGACACCCTGGACAACGCTCAATCCCGGGTCGGACAACATCGAAGTCGTAGGACATGTCGCGCTCGGCGGCATGATGAGCGTGGCCGATCTGGACATGGAACAGGAACTTAGTCGTCCGTACGTCTACGTATCCCGCGCAGCTCGCGAGGGACTTGTGGACCGCGGCACGGACATCATCGATATCTCCAATCCCTCGAGCCCGAAGGTCATCTATCGGTGGAGAATAGAAAACCAGGAGCTTCACTCGGGCCGTGGTGCCATGGACGTCAAGCACTTCAAACTGGGTGATCGCTACTATGTTGTTCAGGGACTACAATTTGGAACGGGCCCCAACAACGATTTGGGTGCAGTGGTCCTGGACGTAACTGGTCTTCCCGATCCGACCACAGTCAAAGAGGTCGCTCGGATTTATGAGCCTGATTTACCGGGTGGCTTTCACAACATTTTTATCTACAAGCACTCGGACGGCCGCGTATTGTTGATGACAACCGTCCGGGGACCAGGCGCCCATGTGTATGACCTCGGAAAACTTGTCGCTGGTGACCGCGCGGGTGCACTCGCGGCAGTGATTCCAGTACCTGCTGACCAGGGTCCTCGCGGCAGCTATCATGACTTCTATGCGGGATACCACGTCGACACCGGAACGGACCGGTTTTACGGTGGTGGTTCGGGTGGATATTATGTATATGACATTTCAGATCTGAACAGTCCAGAGCTGTTGGTGACGCTCAACGGAATTACCGGTGTCAATCGGGGCCACACTTTCACACCGGGACCGGCAGGACGATATGTGATTGCGGAGACCGAATATCAGTACGCACCCCTGCGCATATTCGACCTGAAGCCTGCCCTCGATGGAGAGGTCTCCAACGTCCGGAGCCCGATCTCGGCCTGGACGGCTCACTGGGAAAATCTGGTCCACAATCACGAGGTGCGCTGGCCATTTGTATTCGTCTCTGGATACCACGACGGGCTGCAGGTATTCTCGCTGATGGATCCTGAAAACCCGGTTACCGTGGGGTACTACGACACGTACACGGGCGACCGAAGCATCGGATCTATGGGCGGAAATGTGGGCAACGGTGCCTTCGGAGTGGACGTTCGTAATGAGGATGGACTGATCGTCGTTTCAGATATTTCGACTGGTCTGTGGACTTTCCGGATGGAGGGATTCAACGGATGGAACGGTGAAGAATGGGGTGTACCCGATGTATCCAGCGTCCAGAAATGGGATGAAGAATCGAAAGAAGGCACCAAATAGTTTTAACTCTAAGAGGGAATTCGATATGAAGAGGACCACCACTTTTCTGCTGGCGATGGTGATCGTCGCGTTTGCGTTTAAACCAGCCGCTGCCCAGTGGACGGCTCAGGATCGCGGAAGCGATAATATTGAAGTGATCGGCCATATTCCTCTCGGACCCAGCCTGAGTGTGGCCGACATGGATCTGGAACAGGAGGTAAATCGACCCTACGCCTATGTAGCTCGCATGCACTATGCAGAAGCAGGCGCAAAGGGAATGGACATTGTCAGTCTGGCAGATCCCTCGAATCCTCACGTCATTTATCGCTGGCGGATCGAGAACGAAGAACTGCATTCCCGCACCGGCGGAATGGATGTGAAGCACTTCAAATGGGAAGGACGCTATTACGTGGTCCAGTCCCTCCAGTTCGGCGGTGGTGGACCCGACAACGATCTCGGAGCGGTCGTGCTCGATGTCACGGGCCTGCCGAATGCAGACACCGTACAAGAGGTCGCACGCATCCGCGCACCCGAAACCCCAGGCGGCTTCCATAACATTTTCATCTACAAGCATTCATCAGGACGAGTCCTTCTGCTATCCACGGTTTCGGGTCCACATGCCAATGTGTATGACCTGGGCAAAGTGGTCGGCGGCGATCTGGAAAATGCCCTTATCGGCCAGATCCCGACTCCTGCCGAGAACACCCGGCGTGGATATCATGATTTCTACGCGGGTTTCCACGTGGATACCGGCACCGATCGTTTTTACGGCGGCGGAACTGGCGGGTATTACGTCTACGACTTCACGGAGATCGACAATCCGGAATTACTGGTCACGCTGACCGGAATCACCGGCGTGCGCAGCGGTCACACGTTCACACCAGGCCCCCGCGGTCGGTACGTCATCGCGGAGACGGAGTATCAGTATGCTCCCCTGCGCATCTTTGACTTGCAGGAAGCACTCGATGGTGAAGGTGTGTCCAATGTCCGGAGCCCGATCTCGGCTTGGACGGCAAACTGGGAAAATTTGGTCCACAATCATGAGGTGAGGTGGCCCTTCGTCTTCGTGTCAGGCTATCACGATGGACTCCAGATCTTCTCAATGATGGACCCGGAGAATCCGGTCACTGTTGGCTATTACGATACCTACACTGGATCTCGTGACGTGGGCGCCATGGGCGGCGCAGTCGGCAATGGCGCCTTCGGAATTGACGTTCGAAATGAAGATGGGCTCATCGTCATTTCCGATATGTCGACCAGCCTGTGGACATTCCGAATGGAGGGATTCAACGGGTGGAACGGCGAAGATTGGGGCGTTCCCGACGTTTCTTCGGCCCAAAAATGGGACGAAGAGTCTCGCGAGGGCACGAAATAGAATCGCCGAAAAGTAGCACGGTTACCCTGGTACTGCTGTCTTTTAACGAAAAGGAGAGCCTGACTCGCCTGATTGGCGAGATCAGGCTCTCTCTTTTTGATTCCGTTTTCGCCATCGATGGAGGCTCGACCGACGGTACGCTGGATGTGTATGCCTCGAACGGTATCAAAGCCTATGTACAGGGACTCAGAGGTCGCGGCAGAGCGTTTCAAGAGGCACTCGGCCATGTAGACACCGACCTCGTCATCTTCTTTTCGACCGATGGTAACGAAAACCCCGCCGATCTGCTCAGGATGATTGAGTGCCTTCGGGAGGGAGCCGATATGGTAGTGGCCGGACGATACCTGCTTCCGGGAGCAAGTACAGACGATTCCGATGATAGACTGAGGCTGCGCAAGATGGCCGGTATTCGTGGTAGTTGGGCGGTCAATGCGCTCTGGGGATCTTCAATAAAGGATGCGATCAACGGCTTTCGTGGATTCAAGGCCAGCACGCTCCGGAAGATGAAGTTGACAGCGACAAATCACGATATCGAGCTGCAAACCACGATCAGAGGCGCCAAACTGGGAATCCGGATGAAGGAGTTCGCCACCCGGGAGCAGATTCGCTATGCTGGAGAACATCGACCTTCAGCCGGTACATTTCGATTGATTCTATCTTTGACGAAGCGACTTGTTGTTGAGATCTTCTATCCATGAAAGCCTGGATATCCACTCACGCGTCTTTTCTGCTGCTCATCGTGGCGGCCGGCCTCGCCTACGGCCTGACGTTGGATTCGCATGGCATGTTCATCTGGGATGAAGCGGAGTACGCTTCCATTGCCCGTGGCCTATCCGACGGCGAGGGATTTTCGATTGAGGGAGAGCCCAACAGTCTTCGTCCGCCCGTGCTTCCCCTAACCGGAGCTATCGCCATGGCAATCGGGGGAAGTGATTCTGACGTCACGCTGAAGTGGGGTGTCTGGTTCTGGTCAATGCTTGCAATTTGCGCCGTGTATTTTTTCGGCACCCTCACATGGGATCGAGAAGTCGGCCTGTGGAGCGCTGCAGCCCTGACCCTCGCTCCCGCTTTCTGGCAGCATTCCACCTTTTTTCTATCCGAGACGCCCTATAGCCTGTTTTTCTTCACAGCGGTGATGTGTCTCCTTCTTGGATTCTACCGAAACCCCCGATACTTCCTGGGCACATGGGTAAGCTGGGGTCTGGCCGTCCTGACACGGTATACAGCCGTATTGTTTGGCCCCGTCACGGTAGTGATCATGATTGGTATGTGGTTCACAGATCGTGATACCCTGGTGCGCGCATTTCGAAGTCGGTGGTTCTGGCTAGCGCCCCTTGCTGCAGTTGTAGTGGCTGCTCCCTGGCTCGTTCGCCAACAGCTGGTATTCGGCGATGCGCTGGTAGGATTCAAAATCGCCTCGGGTCAACTGCAGCGATATCTTCCCGAGATCTCGATGCCCTGGCACTATTACGTGAGCCGAATTCCGGAATCCATTACGTTTCCGGCGGCGGCACTTGCCTTGGTAGGACTTATTCAATCAGCCAGAAAAAGAGTAACAGCAGCTGGAGCGTGTCTTCTAGTCATTTTGTTTCTCTTTGGTTGGTTCAGCGCGTACAGGTACAAGGAGGTTCGCCTCATCACCTCAGTTCTTCCATTCCTCGCGATTATGACCGGATTGGGCATGAATCAGTTGTGGACCGGCTTTCAGGACCGTCCAAAAGCTGCGTGGATACCGGGCGTGATCGCGGCCGCACTCCTTGCTATATCGTTTCCTGGGCGTGACAATAGTATAAAGAGCAGTGTGGCCCTTGGATACCCGGTATTCAAAGATGCGATGCAGTGGGTGCGTTCCACTACGCCCGAAAACACAAGGATTATGTCCGCGTCCGGACCCCAGACATGGTGGTATTCCGAGAGGATCCGCATTGATATACCGGGCGATCCGAATAAACTGCTTGGGCACGTCCAAAAAGTGGATCTGGTAGTCATCAATAATTTCGAGCGAAGCCAACCCCAGTACATTACGAGGCTCATAACCTTGTTCAATGCCCGGGACGTGGAAAATGGCCAATTCCATTTCTTCTCCGGAAACCGACTTGCGACCGCCGTCATCGATGCCGAACTGTTTTATGCCCGTGTAGAGCGGGATTCAACGTTTCAGGCCATGTTAGTGGATGGTCCGAGGTCGACCGAGCATCGGCCCTGAATCGTAGTCTCGCTCAATCGCGTCATCCGATATCCGATATCCGATATCCGATATCCGATATCCGCAAGGATGAGGCCGTTTCTGATCCATGCCTGAGAAGTTCACCCGGTGAAACTTCTATACATAAACATTTTATGTAACATATCGAAATTGTATACGTAGCGTGTTTATGTATTAATCGGCCGACCAGGATGTCCAACATGAAATCGCTGTCTACCACGGTTCACGCCTCAACGAACAAGGCGTTGATTCTGGCCATTTTGTCCAAGCGATCAGAGAGCTACGGATATGAGATCATCAAGCTGGTGTCGACCCTCTCTGCCGGCGCATTCAAATGGAAAGACGGGATGCTCTATCCGGTTTTGCACCGCATGGAAAAGGACGGCCTCGTCGCTTCCCGCTGGCGCCTCGCAGACAATGGTCGCCGACGAAAGTATTACCGGATAACAGACGAAGGAGCACGGGCTCTCACGGAGATGAAGCTGCAGTGGCAGCAAATAAACACCACGATGACAAACGCATGGAATCTGGAACTGAATTTGACCTAGAGGGCGCCCTGGCCCGTTGGCGGGCCTCTCATTACACGGAGGCTGGAATCTGGCCCGTGGAGCTGGAGGAGTTGGAAGCCAATTTGCGAGATCGATTCGATGAATCGATCTCGAATGGGGTGCCCGCGGAAGAAGCGTTTCGCGCGGCCATAGCTCAGATGGGTGATATGGGAGATCTCGGTGAGCTGTTTCGAGAGAATCGATACGCAGATACGATTCGGGGCATGTCCTCACGTCAGATCCAACGCTTTCTCCCTGCTCTCGCGGTCAACTATGCCAAATCTGCGTCCCGAAGCATGAGTCGAACAGGGCTTCACACGCTGATTTCTACGTTTGGACTGGCCGTGGCCCTTGCATGCTGCATCTGGATTCTGATTTTTGTCGGAGATGAGCTTGGATACGATACTTTCCACGCCGGGTCCGATAATATCGTCCGACTTGCCAAGGGAAATTCAGCCAACACGCCGGAACGGTGGGCACCCGAAATACTCGCATCAATTGCTGGCGTCGAAGACGGCGTCCGCATCATGAATGGTGCTTTTCAGCGGGTGATATTCAATACGGATAATTCTGCTGTTTCAGAACCTGGAGGCATGTTCGCCGACGCCTCTCTTTTTGAGGTCTTCTCCTGGTCGCTCGCTATGGGTTCAAAGGAGACGGCACTAGAACGACCGTTCTCCATTGTGATATCACCAGACATGATATCCAGATACAATCTTCCAGATAATCCTCTGGGATCGGTGATAGAGCTCTCCGGAGTCTCGAATACTGCCGAACGCCGCGCCTACGAAATAACTGGTGTGCTGGATCGACCGCCGGGACCCTCACACATCGTATTTGACTACGTCCTCTCCTTTTCATCGGTCGAGTTGTTGAACGAGCAGGGGGAATGGGGCACGCCATTCAGCTGGGTGAATCGAACCTCGAAATCGTACTTCGTGTTAGCCCCGAACGCAGATAGAGCGGCCATCACACTCCAAATTTCGGAGCTTTTGCGCACGTTTATTCCAGATGAGAGAGTCAGGCTCGACGATCTCGAGCTTCAGTCCCTAACCTCAATCCACCTGGAATCAACCAAACGATCTGAGTTTCCAGGTGGCGGAAATTTGAATTACGTATATCTGCTCGCATCGCTCGCGTTTCTGGTCTTGATCCTCGCGATGGTGAACTTTGTCAATCTGGCGACGGCGCGCTCCTCTCAGCGGGCAAAAGAAGTCGGAATGAGGAAAGCCATCGGTGCCTCCAGTTCGCAGATTGTCACGCAATATGTCACCGAGTCGGTGATCGGGGCATTCATTTCTCTCGTTTTGGCTCTGGGACTCGCATACTGGATGCAAGATTTTGTAGTTCAGATGACATTGAAAGAGCTTTCGCTCACCTCTCTGCTCGATCCCGTGTTTGCAGGTACCGTACTACTGATCACACTGCTGACCGGATTAGCCTCAGGATCCTACCCTGCCTTCGTATTGTCTCGGTACGAATCTGTTGAAGCGATGAAGCCGTCGCGGTCCTCCAGCATCAAGATGTCGGTGATGCGAAAGGGCCTGGTAGTGTTTCAATTCGCGGTCTCCATCGGACTCATCGTAACGACGCTGGTGATGAACAACCAGATGAATTTCGTCGAGAATCGCGAGCTCGGATACAATCCCGAAGATGTTCTGGTGGTCGGATTCGGACACAGTGTCGGACTGAGGGACAACATAGAATCGATTGCGGCGAGGCTCCGCGGCGACACCCGAATCGAACAGGTTTCGGCCTCCCATTCACTTCCCAGCGGATTCCTGAATACGTTTTCCTACATCCCGGAAGGCAAGACTGCTGAAGAATATGTGTCGCTCGGAAGCCTGGCTCTTGATGCACACCTCATGTCAACCTTGGAAATTGAGATCATCGCGGGAAGATTGTTCATTCCCGATGCCGAGTCCGACAGTATGGCATACATATTGAATGAATCTGGAGCTCGTGCTCTCGGATGGGAGCCGGACGCGTCGACCATCGGAAAAACGGTCCAGTGGACGATGGGAAGATTCGGATTCACGGCGCCGGTAATTGGCATCGTTAAGGATTTTCACTACGGATCGCTGCGTCAGAACATGCAGCCCATTATTTTTAATCTGTCCCGTTTCGGCTCATCCAACCTGTTGGTTAGAGTCCAATCGGAGAATGCCGAGCCCGTATTGGAAGAACTGAAGGCCATATGGGAGACGTACGAGCCCGATTTTGCTTTCAACTATGCCTGGATGAATGATCGGTTGGCCAGCCAGTACGCGAACGAACGCCGATTGACCAAGCTGTTCTCCTATACTGCTATCCTGGCCTTGATCATTGCTTGCCTGGGCCTCTTCAGCCTCGCGTCATACGCAACAAAGCGCAGGGTCAAGGAGATTGGCATACGAAAAACTCTCGGTGCGAGCTCGGCAGAGATCGTTCTATCGTTTTCCTCAGAGTTTGCCCTTCTGCTCGGAATTGCGGTGGTTGTCGCCTGTCCGATTGCATTCATGGCTTCGGAACGTTGGTTGGAAGCTTTTGCATTTCGGGTACCGGTTGGAATCGGCCCATTTGTGACGGCAATCGGGATCGCGTTTCTTATTGCGCTCTTGAGCGTGGCTTCGCAGGCACTCAAGGCCGCAACCGCCAATCCAGTCCACTCTCTTCGATCAGAATAGGATCTGGTGGCATCGATCCCCCTGCTGCGCGCCCGCCGATTGACCCAAGCTTCACGGCTTTACCCGCAAAAGCCTTGAACCGTACGCCCGTCTGCTTGTATCATCCGTCATCTAGCCCAGATAAATGACCGATGACTCGCATTTTCATTCCGGTAGTGATCATAATTACGTGCTGTCTTTCAGCATGGAAACCGGTAGACAAGACGGCAGACGAGCCGTACGCCAACTGCGTGGTTGACCCTGACCCACCTGTGTACTACCAGGTCGAACTGGTAACCACCCGCAAAGTCCGCGGTGCTCGACTCGCCAAAGGGGTTGGAGATGTTACCTATGCGGCATCCCCATTCGGTGTATCCATCTCGAAGACGGGCACATACGTTTATGACATCAATATTCAGATGAGTAACGTTTCACTGGATGAAGGAAGGTCTCTGGTCGCATGGGTGACCACGCCTCAGATCGACCAGATCAAAGCCCTCGGGCGCCTCGACGACAGTCTGAATATTCGAGGACAGACGGACTGGAATAAATTCTTGTTGGTCATCACCCTTGAGCCAGCCGCTGGCGAACTGGGCCCAAAATGGACTGGACCAGTTGTCTCACGTGGCATGTCGCGAAGTGGTCTCATGCACACGATGGCCGGGCATGGACCTTTCGAAACCGAAGCTTGTGCCGTCTACGGGTACTGAGCCTTTTAACTTCTGATCTGGATGCTTTCACGAATTCTCGTCCTGTTGCTGATGGCTACTCCTGCACTCGCGCAGGACGGTGCGGTGGACCATTCGGCCCACATGAACATGCCCGTGAGTGACAGTCTGACGTGGCGGATGCCGCCCATGGACATGAGCATGCCCATGCTTCCAAGCTTGATGAGAAACGTCCCCATCGTTGGTCCTCTTCTTCCCGGCCACGGAATGGACCTTGACATGTTTCCAGAAGCGAAACCATCTGCCATAATCAACATGGCGGATGGGGACACGCTTCGCATGGACGCTTCGTTGGTGCGCCGCACGATTGGCGATCAGGAATTCGTCATGATGGCGTACGGCGGCATGTATCCGGGACCGCTGATTCGGGCCGATCGCGGTTCGAAAGTCGTCATCGAATTTACCAACAACATTGAGATGCCGACTACGGTGCACTGGCATGGTTTGCGTCTGGACAACGCCTTCGATGGTGTCCCGGGCGTGACGCAGGATCCAGTGCTTACGGGAGAGACCTTCACGTACGAACTCAAATTTCCCGATACAGGGATGTACTGGTATCATCCTCATATGCGAGAGGACGTCCAACAGGACCTTGGACTGTACGGCAACATGCTGGTCGATCCGGCGGAAGAAGGATTCTATTCACCAGCAAATCGTGAGGTGCCGCTCGTACTCGATGACATTTTGATTGATGCCAATGGCCTCCTGCCCTTCGGCCAGTCGGCCCCCACCCACGCATTGATGGGTCGATTTGGGAATTTGATGCTCATCAATGGCATCACAGATTACGAACTCGACGTCCAGCGCGGTGAAGTGGTCCGGTTCTATCTGACAAACGTCGCCAATACCCGAACCTTCAACGTTGTTTTCGGAGGAGCGAGGATCAAAGTTGTTGCCGGTGATGTCAGCAAGTTCGAACGCGAACAGTTCGTAAGCAGTGTGGTCATCGCCCCGGCCGAGAGATACATCGTCGACGTGTATTTCGAAGATGAAGGAGATCATCCGATTACCAACACCATTCAGGCCATCAACCACTTTCGTGGCATTTTCGTACCCGAAACCCATCATCTCGGAATGGTGAAGGTCTCGGAGAACCCGGTCGCCGAGCAATTCGGAGCCTCGTTCATGCGGGAGCGGGTCCATGAAGACATCAGAGCCGACATCGACGCCTTCCGCAATCACCTGGACCGCGCGCCGGATCACTCCCTTCGATTGACGTTGAGAGTCAACAATCTTCCCATGCCGATGATGCGGATGATGGAGATCGACACACTTTACGTGCCTCCCATGGAGTGGAATGATGCCATGCCCATGATGAACTGGTTGTCCTCCGGAGAACAGGTAACATGGATCCTTCGCGACGAAGACACGGGAAAGGAAAGCATGGAAATCGATTGGCAATGGAAGGTCGGAGATGTCGTAAAAATTCGAATCTTCAACGACCCCAAGTCCTTTCATCCGATGAACCACCCGTTTCATCTCCACGGCCAGCGTTTTCTGGTAACGCACATGGACGGGGTCCCCAGCCAGAACATGGCGTGGAAAGACACCGCGATCGTACCGGTCGGGTCGACGATGGATATTCTGGTGGATGTAAACAATCCTGGAACCTGGATGGCGCACTGCCACATCGCTGAGCATCTTCACGCTGGAATGATGCTTTCTTTTACAGTGAGTGAATAATTGTCGTTTCGAGGCACAAGAATGGCTCACGTACCCCGCTCATGACGACCTCCGACAATATCATACCGCATTGGGCAAAGTGGGGCTTCCTTCCAGCCATGGTGCTGATATTTGTTGTGTTCAGGAGTTTTACTCTCGTACCGCACGTTTTTCCTGAAGATGGGAGCGTGCGACTTACTGGAGCCGACCCATATTTCCACGTCCGACACGCGGAGTACTCGGCTAAACACTTTCCTGACATTCTGCGGGTTGATCCTGGCTCACACTACCCGGGTTTGGTCTATGTGAACGAAACCGGATTGTACAATCTGGGCGTGGCCACTCTCTCCTTTGTATTCAGGCCTTTTTACAGTCCGAGCCGATCTGTTCGGTTGGCAGCTGCAGTATCGCCCGTACTCCTTGGCGTTTTGACGTTGATCCTCCTTTTCTTCCTCGGCGCCAGAATCGGGGGAGGGTTGGGAGCCGTTCTTGTGTGTGTTTTCTGGTTGTCCTTCCCTGGCAGTTCACTCGATCGAACCGAACTGGGATTCGCTGACCAGCATGCTGCTGAAATCTTCCTGGCTATCGCTGCATGTCTGGGACTTGTAGGCGCGATGCAGGATCGGGCGAAAGCGTCGATAAATTGGGGGTTGATGGTGGGCGGCTCGCTGGCGCTCGCCGCCCTGTTTTACACATGGCTGGGAGCACCCGTTTTCCTGTTCTATTTCTCGTGTGCCATTTTTGCGGTGATCATGATCGCCAGTTGGACGGAGCAGGAATCGGGTCTCGGGAAAAGGTTTCTGATCTACTTTGGCATCGTCGCCCTTGTCCAGATCTTCGTACTGCTCTTTGTCCCGAAACTGATCATGGAATTTGGTCAGAATGTGCGTTTCTGGAATCTGGCCGGATTCCTCGGTCTGGCATGCCTGCCCTTGTTGTATGTACGCGGTCTTTCAGAGATCAAAAGCCGTACAGGCATATCTCATCGTCTGATCGTGTCCGTGACAATCGTAGTCGGATTGGCTTTCTCATGGTACTTCTTCACGCAAACGGGAACGGGTCGCTATTTCTGGGGACAACTGACTTACCCGCGATCGGGCACCATTGCGGAGCAAAAAAACATCACGTTCGCCGATTTTTGGAGCTCTTTCGAACTTTTAGCCGTCCTGGCGCTCGTGTCGATTCCGCTGACACTCTTTTCGAGAAATTCTCGTCAGCTGGAACGGGTGTTCCTTTTAACCATCGGCAGCCTCATAACCTGGGTTTGGGTCGTCACGAATGACTTCGATTACACCCCTCCGGCTTTTCTTGCGATCATGGCGACGATTGGCGTGGTTCAGATCGTAGCTTCATGGACACCAGACGTGAAGCCCGGAAGTCGAATCCGGCTGTATGTTACCATTGGTGCTGTTTCATCGTTGGTCATGTTGTGGAGCCTGTCGTCCTCTCAGAGACCATGGATTACCAGAACCCAAGCATATCAACATGTTATGTTCGGTGATGCGTGGCTCGAATCGATGCTCTTCCTCCGAACAAAAACCCCGCCTTCCTCAGTTACACCCATCTCAAGAATTGGGACGGCTTCGGACTATCTGGCGGGCTCCTACGGCGTTATCAGTGCGTGGGATTACGGAAACGTAATCGCCGATGTTGGGAAACGTCTGCCCGTTATGTCACGGTATCCTTCATCTCTGGACGGTCAATGGTCCACATCGACCAGCGAAGAAGAGGCCCTCTCCCTCCTCTGTGGAGGGTGTTCCGGCAATCAACATATTCGATACGCGCTTGTGACTGGCCAAATGGCTTCGGATTTTTTCTCGAACCGCTCGATAGCGAGAACGGACAGTGCCCACGCCCTGGCACTGGGATATTGGCAGGTTGGAGAGACACGTATTCCGCACCTCACGTTTGGTGCGCCCTTCGACGACGCGCACGTGACCAGACTCTACCGCGATGGTGGGACAGGCTACAAACACCATCGTCTTGTGTTCGAATCGAGCCAGAAACGGCTAAGCTATTATCAATATGAACCCACTCTCGAAGCAATTAATCGCGCTTCAGTACCCATCGGACCCAACATGTCACTCGAAGAAGCCGAGCAGATAACAGAAGGTCAATTTACGAAGGTGGGACCCTTCTTTGTTTACGATGCTTTTCTGGAGCCTGACATCAAAATTTTCGAATTGGTAAGAGGGGCCACATTGACTGGCTCTGCTTCCCCACGCGATACAGTGAGCATCCAACTGGTGCTCAAAAACTTGACATCGGATCGTTTTTCTGTGTACAGGCAGGGTACGGTCGCTGGAAACGATGGATCGTTTGCTCTCACGGTCCCCTATCACACTCTCCAAAGTGACCCGCACTCGGATGTGGTAGCCACCAATACCTATTTCTGGGGTAGCTCCTCCCACCCCACCGTGTTTGAACAGATCGCGGTGAGCCCAGAAAACGTCTCGCGAGGCGACACGCTACGAATCAACCAGTTCTGACAAGTGATTCGGGGCTAAAGGCTTCGTGGACATGGTTTTCGAGCCGTAGTTCCTGGTTGAGAACTCCTGATCGGAATTGCATTCCAGCTTTTGATTCAGCAGGCTGAGATATTCTTCCGATTCGATCGCCCGAGACAATGATTCGTCCCCTTCTGCTACTCCTCACCTTTGCCCTCTCTGGCCTTTTTGCCGGACCAACAACAGCTCAAGATCTGCAACGCCTAGATACTCCGGCCGCAGACAATGATTCACAAATATCTGAATTGTCTGTGACTTACGTGGCATTCGATGAACCGAAGGAGTACGTCATCGAAGCGTTTGCAGATGCCGGTCCGTTTTCAGGATACGTCAGGAGCGATGTTGCAGCCTTTTTGATTTATAGCGCCATCCAGGCATTTGCGGGTCGGTTTTTCAATATGACGGGTCGGGTAGACAATACCTCAACTGCCGGTGGAGGACCTGTCGATGTCATGAACCTGCGAACGATTTTGACACGAGTTTCAGGGCCAGGCTTTTCAAACGTCTCTGCACTTTCACCAATTCCCTTCAGCACTTCGTGTGAGTTTATCAGTGATGGAATAAGCTGTTTGACTCCGTCTCAACCTGCTGGTTCAACATGGGACTGGCCGTTTCAGACGTTCACAGACACTCCCGGCGATCACGTTTGGAAGTACAGTATTTCGCATCCCGATTTTGATCCGGACAATACCAATAATGACGTCGAGGTAACAATCACCTTTGGGAGCAGCACCGGAAGTGTATTCGGTACGAAGTTCGAAAGCCTTCTGGGAAACAATGAGTTCAATCTCAATGATCCGCCGGTTGCAGACTGGCCTTTCTACGTCGACCTGGACCTGGATGGTAATTTTGATGAGAACGAACCCAGCACCACGACCAATGCAAGCGGGATGTTCAATTTTTCAAGTCTGAGTGCGGGTTCCGCCAGAATCACTGAGCGATTTACATCAGAGACTTCACCTGTGTGGGGTCCTGCTGGCGGTACAACATTCAGGGATGTGGTGATCGTCGCTGGTGGTAGCGTTACAGACATCGATTTCTTCAACTTCCAGTACCCCACTTACGGAGGTCGCGTATATACCGAATGTGATTTTGACAGCACCTTTGACGGTGGCACGTGCGAACTGCCCCTCCCAGGAATCAGTGTCACGATCACGCCACCTTCTGGCCCAACTGTTGTCCAGATGACGGACGCCAACGGGATGTTTACTCATACGGGATCTGAAGTCCAAACAGAAATAATTGCTCTGGATCTGACTTCTGTCTCTCCCACTCAACTTGTCGCCAATCCATCTCCAGCATCATACACGAGTACCCCGAGCAGTGGTCAGATGTTCGAAAATCTTGATTCCGGATTATACGTGCCCGGCACCATGACCGGAACGAAATACGATGACAGGAACGGAAACGGGATGAAAGAAGGCGGAGAGCCAGGCCTGCAAGGATGGGAGATCTCGTACAGCGGTACTTCCGGTAATGTGTCTGTTTCTGGAACAGCCACGACAGGATCTGACGGGACGTACTCCATAGATAATCTGGTTCCGGCCACCTACACAGTCGAAGAAACAGCACAATCGGGATGGACAGCGAGTACCTCTGCCTCACGCTCCGTAGAGGTCAGTGCAGGACAGGACGTGACAGACATCGACTTCGGAAATTACCAACCGCCAGAAATCTTCGGTCGAAAGTGGCGCGATGACTCAGGTGACGGTGTGCTCGATTCGGGTGAAGTGTTCCTTCCAGACTGGACCATTTCCATTACGGGTCCAAACAGTTTTTCATCATCTACTACAACCGACTCGAACGGGGGTTACTCATTCTCAGGCCTGGTTCCGGGCACATTTACCGTGTCCGAGGTTAATCAATCCGGTTGGACTCAGACCTCGCCGTCCGGTGGAGGTGCGTTTGAGATACTTGTTGAATCGGGAGATTCCATATCACAGAGGGACTTTGGAAATCAACCTCCGACAAACGGAGAGCTTCACGGACAGAAATTCCTGGATTTCGACGGGGACGGAGAAAAAGATGATTCAGAACCCGGTCTGAACGGTGTTTCCATTTCGCTGTCTCTCGGCTCCTCTTCAGTCGCAACTCAGGTTACGCACTCGATGGATCTGAACGAGGATGGATCAATTGATGCGCTCACGGAAATGGGGTTGTTCTGGTTCCAAGATCTCGGGGCAGGATCGTATGTGCTTACCGAGGGCGAAGTGCCGGGAACGACTCAGACTGCGCCGTCTGGTGGTCAGTTTGAAGTCGCGCTGAGTCCGGGACAAATCGTCAACAATCTCCTGTTTGCAAATAAACCAAATCTCGGGGCATTGGACTGGGGTGATCTTCCCGACCAGAGGGCTGATCTCGTGGATCCCTGTCCGTTTGTAGGAAGTTGCTATGAGACCCTGAACGCGTCGATTGGGCCATCACATCTCATCATTCCTCAGCCTTTCGTTCTTGGAGAAATTATTGATGCTGAAGTGGATGGCCAACCAGATGTGCTGGCATTGGGTGACGACGAAAACGACACACCTGCGCCTATTGACTACCGAAGTTCTCCAACCAGCACGTTTGATGATGAAGACGGCCTGGTGAGCGTGAGCCTTCAACCTGACGGCTCTCTTGAGTTTGTGGTCAGAGCAACAGATCCGCTCGGCACGCGGACTATGCTCCTCGATGTTTGGGTGGATCTGAACGACGATGGATTCCTGGCCGACCGAAGAGACGGAACTTCGCTCCTGAGCGAAGACGTGATCATCGCGGCACCGCTGGTGACGGGTCTGAACACCGTCAACACTGGCGTACTGAATCCACCTCTTCAGCCGGGTGAGGCGATCGGTCACATCCGGATGCGCCTCTCGAGTTTGGGAAGTCTGGATCCATTCGGACCCGCGATTGATGGAGAGGTAGAAGATTACCGCGATGTCCTGCTCGATTTCGGAGATGCCCCACCGAACATGGATCCGGACCATCCGGATATTCCGTTCGGTTATGCCACAAACCGGGCTCAGAACGGCGCGAGACACGCAGCCGTTCTGACGATTCGAATCGGAGGCCAGCTCGATGCAGAAACTGATGGTCAAGCTTCGATTTTTGCGGATGGAGATGACAACAGTTCGGTTCCCGATGATGAAGACGGAATCACATTTGACGACGGGTTCGAGAGTCTCTTTCTCGCTTTAGACGGTGATCCGAATGAGCTGACCTACGTACCGGGGATGGTTCCCGGTGTCGCTTCGAAGCTGGTCGTATACCCAAGTATCATTGGCGACCTCGATGCTTGGTTCGACTGGAACAGAGATGGAGATTGGGATGATGATGGAGAGTGGGTCATTGAGGGTCAGGATGTCCATCCTGCCTCTGACACGCTGACTATCACGATCCCGGCGGGAGCGAACCTTGGATTCACGTTCTCTCGCTTCAGATTTACGGCCAACGGGACAAATGGACCTTCGGGCTTCGCCCCGCAAGGTGAGGTCGAAGATTACCTGATGAAGACCATTGCCGCGACCCCTGTAGGATCTACAGACGACACAGGAGACGCAAACCCGGGTGACGGAATCTGTGATGACGGAACCGGTCAGTGCACCCTGCGAGCAGCTATCGAGGAAGCAAATGCGATTGGTGAGCCAACGATCCTCACGTTTGCAAGCTTCGGCAAGCAGGAAGTGATTTTCACACCACAGAGTCCTCTACCAGCATTTACAGCCCCCATCATTCTTGAGGGTGGTAACGAACTCGTCATCGATGGTAGCCAGGCTGGAGCCGATGCGCATGGAATTCAGATTCAGGCAAACGGCAGCAGCATTCTGGGCACGCGGATCACCAATTTCAGCGGGGATGGCGTGCGTATCGAAGGCAGCAATAACCGTGTTATGCAAGGTGGTTCAACGGATAACGCCGGAGCCGGTATTCGGGTAGTGTCGGGAACCGGAAACACTATTCGCCTCGGCTCTTACAGCGGCAATGGGCAACTCGCCATCGATCTGGGCGACACCGGAGATGGTGTCTCCGCCAATGACGCTGGAGATTCCGACACCGGAGCGAATAATCTTCAGAATTTCCCTGTCCTGTCGGTTGTGACGGCTGAAAACGGTCATATTGAAGGCACGCTGAGTTCAAGCGCCAGCGCATCATTCGATGTTGATCTGTATTCAAGCACTGCATGTGACGCCTCCGGAAACGGTCAAGGTGCACTCTATCTCGGATCGATCTCAGTAACGACCGACGCGCTCGGAAGTGGATCATTCTCCGCAGACGTTTCAGTCCTGAGTATTGGCGATGCGGTGACATCGACCGCGACCGACTCTGGTGGAAATACCTCTGAGTTTTCGACCTGCTTCGTCGCGGTTACGACATCGATCGAGCGTGTACCTGAAGCCGAGGTACCGAACGATTATGTGCTGTATCAGAACTATCCAAATCCATTCAACCCAGTCACATCCATCCAATTCGCCATTTCGAGTAGGGAGTTTGTTACCATTGAGGTCTTTGATGTTGTAGGCAAGAAAGTTGCCACTCTCGTCAATGGGTGGGTTGAACCCGGACGGTTCACTGTGACCTTAGATGCTTCTGGCCTCCCAAGTGGAACGTACCTCTACAACATGAGAGCTGGGCACTTCCGGAGTTCGAAACAATTCACACTTCTGAAATAGGGTTTTAAATCCAATAAGCGGGTGTCCCCATCGCCGCCTCGTAGAAGACGAGTAGATTGACTTCTATCAGGCGGCGATGGTCATTTCGACCGGACCCCGATAAAAATGTCCTGCATGCGTCGCTTTCTTGAACGTATTTATCGGTACCAGATAGCGGGGTGGACCTTCGCTGCGGCGTATATCTATTTCACAATCCGTTTGCACGACACCATTCAACTACCCGTTTTCAATCTGCATCTTTCGCGTGGAATGGTCCCGGTTCACTATTCCATTCTGGCCGTCTTCCTGATGGCAGGATTCCTCTTTTTCTGGCTCATCCGGAAAACGCTGCGAGAACACACCGATGGAACGAGGATGTGGATTGCCGGCGGCGTGCTGCTCGTTCTGGCATGGGCCGAATATCACTTCCTGATGGTTCGATCCATTGAAATCATTCATTTTGCACAGTATCTGATCCTTGCTCTTCTACTATGTGCACTGACCAGATCCACACTTCTGGCAGTGCTGATGGCCTGTTTGGTAGGACTGGCGGATGAGGCATGGCAGTATTTCTATCTGCACTCCTGGCAGCCCTATTACGATTTTAATGACGTGAACATGAATGTTTTAGGTGCGATACTTGGAGGATGGACATTTGAGATATTTTCGGAATCAGACTCTCGTAAATCTCTGGACCGATACATTCTTGCCGGATGGGGAGCGTGTGCCTGTCTTGTGTTCGTGCTATTGGCCGCTGGTACCTTTACGGTGTACCAGCAAGATGAAGGAATTGCTCTCGTTCGTCGCAAGCCTCCCACCGCGGAGTCTCCGGTACGATATGCAGTGGCGGAAACGTGGGGCAATACCTGGTACAGACTTCACCCTTATACGGGATCGGTAATCTTTATTTTATTGCCTCTAGGCACATTGGCTTTTTTGCCGCCGAAAAAAAGGCGCTTGCAAAGAACGGAGAGATGACCCACATGCGCGGATTGATATTCACGCTCACTGCGTTCATCATTTTTCCGGTTTCCGCGGGGTGGGGTCAATCTTCCGCTGATAGTTCGATAGACTCTCTGATTCAGGCCTCGCAATGGGAAAGAATGAAGCAGGTTCAGCCGCTGACCTATTACGCACGCCGGGTAACTGAAGAAATCGTGATTGACGGAGTCTTGAACGAAAACGTATGGAAAAACACGCCTGTATCATCGAGATTCAACGATATCCGTGGCGCTGAATTCGGAGCAGCAGACCAGTTGACACATGTGCAGATTGCTTGGGATATGGATTTCCTTTACCTGGCAGCTGTCCTTCAGGAATCCGATCTGTTTTCTCATCTGACACACTCAGACCAGATAATCTGGTACGACAATGATTTTGAAGTGTTTATCGATCCGGATGGGGATACCCATCATTACTTTGAGTTGGAAATGAACACGGCCGGAGTAACCAACGAAGTCTATTTTTCGGCATCTTACGGTGATTTCGAGGTATCAGACCGGAAAGCGTTTTTTGAAGGACTGAAAATCGGGCGACAACTACGCGGCACACTGAATGACCGGCGTGACACCGATATCGGGTGGACACTCGAGCTTGCATTCCCGTGGAAATCATTCACGCGTTACTCCACGGATGGGAAGGCACCGCGGCCCGGGTCTTACTGGAGAATGAACTTCGCACGAGTTGACTGGGAGCTGCAATCCGATTCGGTATCAATCGGATACGTCAAACGGCCGGAGGTACAAGAACGCAACTGGACCTGGTCTCCCCAGGGGATGATCGCCATGCACATTCCCGAACTATGGGGATACGTGGTGTTCGGCAGCCAGGATGAATATCCTCTTCGCCTGCCCGACCCGAATCGAAGGGATTGTCTGCTGGATACCTATTACAGGCAGCAGGTCTATCACTCCCTTTCAGGTGTGTGGGCGACTTCACTCTCAGATCTCTTCCATTCTGCTGACCTGGTGGGAAGATGCCCCCTTCTTTCCCTGGAGGCCGATGCTGATGGCTTTATCGCAACGTATGGAAAAGAGCAGGACAGCGCTTCGATCGATCATCGACGTCATCTTTCATTCCCGGCGACCCGCGTAAGAACCGTGGACCTGAGATGATCTAGTTCTGCGACAGCTGGCGCTCAATCGCCTGGATCGTAGCGATCCCGTTCCGATTTCCGGGGTCCATCCGGACCGATTTTTCGTAGTGCTTCAGGGCGGTTTCGAGGTCTCCCGCAGCAAGATGACTTTCTCCCAGCGAATCGAAGGTATTGGCAGACGCGGGAAACAACTCTGTATTGAACGTGAAAATCGCGATTGACTCCTGGATCAATCCCTGACGCAGAAGTCGGTACCCAAGGGAATTCAGGGCCTCTTCCTGGAATGCCTCATCCGGTAGATCCGTTTTGGCCGATTCATACTCTGCTCTGGCGGCGTCGATTCCACCAGAAAGAACCGAGTAGTGAACCCGACGCCCCAGCTGGTACTGTGGGTCATCATATTTCTGGTAATTGAGCCACCTGACCGCTGTCTGGGGGCCTCCGATAAACTCTTCAAACAGCGTGTGCAGAATCAGCATGCCGTTCGCACTGTTGCTCAGCACGATGATTCCCTTTTTCGCCTCTGGCTCCAGATAGGCAAATGTCTTGTACCCAGAATTGTCTCCCCATTGCCAGATGGCCTGGCCGCTCAGCGTGGGTTGTAATCCCCAACCGAGCCCCCAGAACACTCCGTCCAAAGCATCAACCTGGGCCATGGTCATATCACGCTTATTCTTGCGGCCCAACCCTTCTCCTCGCTCGACCGCCAGCATGAACCGTGCGTAGTCCGTTGGAGTGGTGTGCAGACTGAACGCCGCGTTGGCAGTCTGAGGGACGAACTTGTCCAGCGGAATACCCATGTCGGTGTGACCGACGGCGATCTTCTGGCCGAACTCGGTCTGCCAGACGAAACTGGTCGAGGTCATTTCAAGTGGATCGAACACGTACACCCAGGCTAACTCTTCGAGAGACTTGAAGGCAATTCGCTCAAGCGCTTTCTGCAGAAAGAGAAAGCCCTCGCCCGAATACGTGAAGAACGTCCCCGGTTCGAATCCGATAGAGAGCGATTCGCCAGGCGGCCGAAAATTCGGAAAGCCTGAGGAGTGCGACAACACCATGCGGGCGGTGATCCTCAAATATCGTGGGTCATGCTCAGCATCGCGGTAGGTAACGTATTCAGCCAGCGGTTTGTCGAGGTCCAATTGGCCGTCTTCTTCCATCCGAAGCGCGATGTAGCCTACGACAGGTTTGCTGAGCGATTCGGCTTCAAAGACCGTGTCAGCGGTAATGGGAGGACTGGTTGTAGAGCTCCGAATACCACTTTGCACAGAATGGCTGATTTCACCGTCCTCGATTACAACGAGAGATATTCCCGTGATTTCAGCTTGTTCAACGAGTGCGTCAACATCCAGGGATTGTCCCGAAGCCCCGCGATTGAACATTAACGGCAGCAGAATCGCCAGAACTACAATTTTAAAGCGTCGTCTCATCATCTCCTTACTCGCGTGAGAACCACAGTAAGTCTGAATCTCTGACGGGTTCCGAGGGCGAGAGCAAATGACTACCTACATTGGGGTAATTCCGGCTGATCCCCGCCGCAGGGAGGACCAAGAGGAAGCCTACTGGGAGTCGAATAGGGAGCCAGGATTATTGTCTGGGAATCAGGAGAAGCTCCTCCTGTCGCGGGTCGATGTACATCACCGACGAGCCATCGAAAATGGCGTCTTCCTCCAGCATGATGCGCACGATTTGTCCATCCCATGACCCAATAGAAACAGCGGCATTCAGCTCAATCGAGTGAGCCGTCATTGGAAACAGCGGATAGTCGCCTCGGCCCGGCACTCCTCCCTGCTGGTCCCACAGTCCAATGGTGGGCCCGGCCGCATGACCATTGAATCCGATTGGATGGGTGTAGATGGTCGCATCGATTCCTTCCGAGTCGGCCTGACTGAGAGCACGGCTAAGAATTTCGTTGCCGCTTCTGCCCGTTTCAAACTGAGCCGTCAAAATGTCCTGAAGCCGATTTCCAATGTCGAATGCTTCCTGTAGATCCAGCGGAGCTTCGGATTCTCCGGATTCTCCGGATTCCAAAACGTACGCGTGCATCTGAGTATCTGTATTCAGTCGTAGATAGGTTATCCAAAAGTCCACGTGCAGGAGATCACCTGGCTGGATGACATCAGAATCTTCGCGTGACGAAAAATCACCATCCCGTTCCGTGCTCTCCGCGCGTTGAATGTCTACCGATGGGTGGAACCATGTGATGAGGTTCAGATCCCGAATTTTCTCGCGGTACCACCACTCGACTTCGTCAGTGCTCGTGACGCCTGGTTCGATCACCGCCTCAGAAAGCCCTTCTTCGATGATATCGCGGGCAATTCGCACGATCGAAGGATAGATCTCCATTTCACTTTGGGTGCGCGTTTCCAGCCATCCAATAGCCAAGTTTTCAGCCGAAACAACCCGGGATCGATACCCTTCATCGAATGCTTCCCGCATTGCTTGATGCTCAGACGCTGAAAGCCCGTCAGCTAAAGCAAAAGTGGAAGAAATATTCAACCCGATGCGATTGGGATCGCGCTCCGCCACGATCCGGGCCAGTCGTTCCCACTGATCCGGATCCTCTTCCGGATTCCACGCGCTCTCGAATGATCTACCAATGTTGTATCTGGCTACAGCGAGTCGTTCCATGCCCTCATCTCCTCGATCGAAAAACACCAGAATGGTCCGTCGTCGCGCCGCGATCCAGGTCGCGGGAAGCATCGTTCTAATGACTGGATCCTCATTGTACTCACGCGCGGCAACGATCCACATGTCGATGCCCTCTCGTCGCATCACATCCGGAATGACCGACTCGAGTCGCTCTTCGAGCAGCGCATCGATCATATCTGCTCGATCCCTCATCGAAAGAATTGTTGGGGATGACGGGGGGGCTGAGAGGAAAACGAGCGAACCAGCAGCCAAAATCGCGACTGCAGCGAGAACTCTTTTCATGATGGATCCTTGCCGTTAGAGGAGCCGAATGATAGTTCATCCGGAATATCATTGCGTTGAGGATTCGGATTGACGAGACCGCCGAGCATTGGAAGTTCAAACGCCGTAACAAAGTGAGCGATGGTCGCAAACCAGAATTCCTGTTGGAATTCAAAAAAATCTGCGTCAAATCCCTGTTGTTCTCCCTCGTGTCCCAGCACATCCAGATAGAAGATTCGGGGCCAGTCTGGATACTGTTTTTGGGCATCCCTCAGCAACGCGAACGCGGAGCCAGCCGCCTCTTCAAAAGACTCCGACTCGGATACGATCTGGTAGAGAGAAACGGTATTGTCGAAGTTCATGGCAATACCTGGCTCCTCGGGCTTATTGTAATCAGGACTGAAGGAAGGCTCCATGGATCTATTCGTTGTTTTCCTCTTCGGGCACTTCTTCGATCACTTCGATTTCTTCCTTTTCATTTTCGTCGGCCGCCATCGCATCGAGATCTACTACGGCCGCTTCTGCACCCTTTTGACTTCTTTTCAGTTCCGCCGAGAGATATTTCCCGGTAGCTGACTTTTGCTTTGCCAGCGCCTCAGGAGTACCGGAAAATAGAACCTGACCGCCTCCGTCTCCCCCATCGGGGCCCAGGTCAATCACGAAATCAGCCACCTTGACAACGTCTAGATTGTGTTCGATCACCAACACCGTATTGCCTTTTCTCACAAGGGCCTGGAGGACCGCGAGAAGATGACGAATGTCTTCGAAATGTAGTCCCGTCGTCGGTTCGTCGAGTATGTAGAGCGTTTTTCCAGTACCAGGCCGGGAGAGCTCTTTTGCGAGCTTTACTCGTTGAGCTTCTCCACCTGATATGGTCGTGGCCTGCTGGCCCAATCTGATATAGCCCAATCCGACGGAATGCAGGGTACGCAGTTTTCGTTCTATTCGCGGAATGTACTCAAAGAAGCCGAGCGCCTCCTCCACAGTCATCTCGAGGACGTCAGCGATGCTCTTTCCTTTGAAGCGTACTTCCAGCGTTTCCACATTGTACCGGCGCGAATAACAGGTCTCACACTCCACGTACACATTCGGGAGGAAGTTCATCTCAAGCTTGATAATGCCCGCTCCCTTGCACGTTTCGCATCGTCCGCCTTTGACGTTGAACGAGAATCGTCCCGGCTTGTATCCCCGAATCTTAGATTCAGGAAGTTGAGCATAGAGGTCCCGAATATTTCCAAAAAGCCCAGCGTATGTGGCGGGATTGGACCTCGGTGTTCGTCCAATGGGACTCTGGTCGATCTCAATCACCTTGTCGACATGTTCGAGTCCGGTAATCTCCTTGAACGGGAGGGGAACGCGTTTTGCGTTGTGAAAATTCTCTGCCAGGATCGGATACAATGTCTGATTGATCAGGCTCGATTTACCCGATCCGGAAACACCCGTCACACAGCTGAAGGTGCCCAGGGGCAGGCGAAAGGTGTCTCCCTTTAGATTGTGCCCCCTCGCCTCGATCAACTCAATCCATGCCCCGTTTCCTGGTCGACGAGTCGCGGGGATGGCAATTGACTTCTCTCGGCGCAGGTATGCCGTTGTCAGACTCGACGTTCCGTTCCACCCCAGCGGAAGATCCTCTGGTTTTGAAGCGCCAACGACATGTCCACCGAGCTCGCCAGCTCCGGGACCCAAGTCAATGACGTAATCGGCTGCCTCGATCATTTCCCGATCGTGCTCGACGACCAGGATCGAGTTCTCGAGGTCCCTGAGTTGCTTCAGCGATTCGATCAGCCGTTCATTGTCCCGCGCGTGCAGGCCGATGGAAGGCTCATCGAGGACGTATAAGACGCCCGTCAGCTGCGTTCCTATCTGCGTCGCGAGGCGGATGCGCTGACTTTCGCCACCCGAAAGCGTGCGCGCACTCCGATCCAGATTCAAGTACCCCACGCCCACATTGAGCATGAAATCGAGGCGCTCGACTATTTCCTTCAGGATAGGCTTGGCAATTACAGCCTGTCGATCCGACAGTTGGACGGCCCTTAAAAAATCTCGAAGGTGAGCCAGATCCATCCTGGTCAGCTGATCGATAGAATGGTCGGCAAACTTGAATGCGAGGCTCTCAGCCCGGAGACGTCCGCCTCCACACTTCACGCAGTCGGCGTGGCGCATGAACGCCTCGGCCCAGCGCCTCGAGGTGTTCGAAGAAGTGTTTTCATACGTATGCCATACGTGGGCATACACGCCGCTGAACCGATGTTTGTAGGTGACTTCTCGGTCCTTGTACTTATAGACGATGTCAAATTGTTCTTCGCCCGCGCCTTCGAGCAGGACCCGCATGTGTTCCTCGGTGAATTCGGCGAGGGGCGTGTCGAAGTCAAATCCAACGCTGTCTGCAACGGCCTGTACCTGGGAAAAAATCCAGATATCTCGGGGCACGCCCAGAGGAATGATCCCACCCTCCGCGATAGATTTCGATTTGTCCGGCATAATCAGATCGGCATCGAGCTCCTTCTTCGATCCAAGGCCGTGACAATCCGGACACGCTCCGTATGGGGAGTTGAATGAAAAGGTGTTGGGCGATGGATCATCGTAGGAAACCCCATCCTCCGGGCAAAACAAGTGCCGACTGAACAGGTGGTCTCCCTGCTCCTCCGGCCCACCGACGACCTGAGCGATGATGGTACCGCCCCCCATCCCAAGAGCTGTCTCCACAGACTGACTAATGCGAGTTCTGATGCCTGGTTTTATCACCACCCGATCAACCACGACTTCGATGTCGTGCGTCTTGTAGCGGTCGACTTTCATGCCTCTTTCGATCTCGCTGATCTTGCCGTCGACACGGACCCGCTGAAATCCCTGCTTGCCGACCTGATCGAATAGTTCGCGGTAGTGGCCCTTCCTGCCCTTCACGAGGGGTGCCAGCAGCATGACGCGCGAGCCTTCGGCGAGCGCGAGAATCCCGTCGATAATCTCGTCGTCGCTCTGTTTTCGCATGAGCCCTCCCGAAACATGCGAATAGGCGATCGATGCACGAGCATAGAGGAGGCGCAGAAAATCATAGATCTCCGTGACCGTTCCCACGGTCGAGCGAGGATTACGGCTTACCGTTTTCTGCTCAATTGCGATGACTGGCGAGAGACCGTCGATGAAATCCACATCCGGCCGCTCCATCATTCCCAGGAATTGCCTCGCGTACGCCGAGAGGCTCTCCATATAGCGGCGTTGACCCTCTGCGTAAATCGTATCAAAGGCAAGCGAAGACTTTCCAGATCCTGACAGACCCGTGATGACCACCAGACGATTCCTCGGAATGTCCAGGTCTACATTTTTAAGGTTGTGCTCGCGTGCTCCGCGAATGACGATCTGCTCGTTCATCCTTGCGTCAATGGAGGTAGAGAGTCAGCCGTCCGAATTTCGGGCTGATCAATCGGAGATAAACACATCCGCGGGCCAATCGTTTCAGCTCTTCGATATCAAAAAGTTGAGACTCGTTTCCTGGCCTCCCGCCGTTCCTCCTTGACGTGCGCCGAGTTAGAGTCAGAGAACGAACGGGATGATTGCCTTACGCTCGGAGGCGTATGAGGGAAATTGATGGCGATACCACTGGTGGTGGGCCATCGCCCTCGGAGTAAGATTGGCAGCCGTCCATATCGCAAAGGAAAGTGCGGGAAGCGTGCCTGCCAGAACGGCGAATCCTGCCCATTCGACAATTTCTCCCAGGTAGTTCGGGCACGATATCCATTTGAAAAGTCCGCCGTGCGGAATTCGATAATCCAGATTGCTCGACTCACGAAGGTGGATCAGTTGAGTGTCGGCGAGGAGATTTGTAGTCGCGCCAAGTACAAAAAGCGACAGGCCCAGCCAGGTGGTCCATGCGTTCCAGAAACCCGTAGTATCGAGATGGCTCAGTGCAAGACCGTTCAGGCCTCCGTTGACCGAGTTGAAGAAGATGGCCGACAGCATGATCACGACTGGCATGCTCCTGCCAGCCCACCTCGCCCTGAATGGATAAATCCACGCACGATGTACATAGTGCACTATCCAGAGTCCGGCCAACAGGACGACACCCGGCGTGAGATTGGACTCCGCGACGAGATAGAACATTATCAGCGCCAACGGAGAGACGGACTCCATGATGAGCCAACCCACGCGATGTGGAATGGTTGGGCCCCACGATTCTTTCGCGTACCGACCGTAGGGCGCCGTGCGCAGAAGCAACACCACAAACGTGATAGCCGCCAACGCTATCCAGATCCACGTCCAGAAATGTAGTGAGCCTGGAATACTCATTTCGGGTCACCCACGAAGTGCGTCAATAAATCGGTGCGTCCCGATCATACAAAAAAAGTGGGGCGGCTGCCACGCAGCCGCCCCACCAGGAACACATAATCTTTTAATGTCGACTAGAGCATCTTAATATTGACTAAAACAGGCTCTGAACGTCGTCTTCCGTCGGCTTGCGGAAATAGATGTCACTGGCCTCCATTTCGTCGATCGCCATTTCCGTTGGTTCGGCCTTGGCTTCGTATTCGAGAGAAACCTTTGCCTGCTCCTCCTGAAAACGTGGGTCTTCCAATTCCTGTTCAAAACCCTCGAAGTAGGCAAGTTTGTCGTCCAATTCAGATTTGACCTTCGACGAGATTTGCCTTGAGCGCTTGGAAAGAATAGCTACAGACTCAAAAAGGTTGCCTGTCATCGCCGCGAGGCGGTTCATATCGATCGTTTTGATCGCCATATGGGTGGGGAGTCGATTCGAAAAATAAAGTGGCTTCGTCGCGCCAGTTCGCTGGGACCTGCTTATTGTCATATCCCCCTCTTCTGGTTTCTCCTATACGCAATCTTCACAAATCCTGCTTCGTTCGCTTCTTCAGAAATAAGGCGATTGAACCGCTTAAGCGTCTTCAGTCCCCGTCGATACTTCCGACAGGCCGAAAATCGCTAGAAAGGGACTCCAACATGCTTCATATACGCTTAAAATCAACGATTCTGTTCGCATTTTCGTTGTTCATCATCATCTCCGGGTGTGATGTTTTTTCTTCCGACTCCAAAGATGGCGCAGGAACCATTACGTTGTCGGGTCAGCTTTTGAACAACACGACCAATAATCCAGTCACCGAGGGATTCGTTCGTGTACTACCCTTCGACCTTCTTTTCGAAGCTGATGATGCTGGAAATTTTTCGTTTGAAGTGGATATTGACAGCACCATGGAGCTCCAGGTGACTGCTTCCGCAGACGGTTTCGCGTCGCAGACGTTTAACATCCTTGCTCTCGCCGATAGAGTTATCGAAGTCCCGGTTTTCCACCTTATTCCGCTGATTGCAGAACGAGCAACTTCTGGACTGGCGTCCAACATGATCCTGTTGTCGCAGTCTCACTCCTCCATCGGTGTTCGCGAATCAGGCTCTGAAGAGCTGGCAAGTATGACTTTTCTGCTCGCCGACTCGATAGGTAATCCGGTAATTTTGGATCAGTCGGCCGACGTTCAATTCCGATTTGGAGTTCAACCAGGTGGAGGCGAGTTCATTTCGCCTACCAGTACACCCACCGATAATAACGGTGAAGTAACCGTTTACCTCTCATCAGGAACGCGGGCGGGAGTCGTTCAGATAATTGCTGAAACAACCGTTGATGGACGCTTCATCAGATCCCAACCTGTCGCAGTCACGATTCATGGTGGACTGCCGGATCAAACACATTTTACTCTTGGGCCACAACGCAGAAATTTCCCAGGCCTGAACGCTTTTGGCCTGATCAACCCCATGAGCGTGATCCTGGGTGACCAGTACAGTAATCCCGTGCGAATCGGAACCGCCGTGTATTTCGAAACCACGCACGGTGTCATCGAAGGCTCGGTGTTGACCAGCGAGCAGGGTCAGGGAACCGTCAATCTTCTTTCAGCCAATCCTCTGCCCGGGGACGGTATTGCACACATCGTCGCCCGTACCGCGAACGATCAGCAGGAAATTGTGAGCGACATCATTCCCGTCATATTTTCGGGAACGCCGGTCATGACCGTAACGCCAAGCACTGCGATAATCAATCAGTTCTACACCTTTACGGTCACGGATTACAACGGAAATCCGCTTGTTCAGGGAACGAATATCACTGTCGCAATCGGTGGTAAGGCTGTGAAGGTAACCGGAAGTACAAACCGGGTTCTGGATGATTCGGCCTTCTCAGGCGGAATCGACTATGTACACGTAGTTCGTGGACCAGGCATTACGGAGTTTTCATTCGTGGTCTCTGAGGATATTGATCCTCTGGATCCACAGACTCCTCAGCTTGACGCCATCTCGATTTCGACTTCCGGCGGAAATGGAAGTCTCGAGATCGTCCTCAGTGGAGTCGGAGAACCGTTTTCAGATACAGACGGTGTGTCCAGACTTCGTATGGCGGACGGGAGCTATCGATTTGAATTCTCAGGAGCCAGGTTCTAGAGACCGCTCTCGAAGATCATTAGACATTCGTGGGGAAACGGTTGAGAGGCAGGCGCGTCTCAACTGCAGCCAGACCCTCGATGCCGTGTACTCCCGCTCCCTCCTCGTCTTCTTCGTCCTCCTGATTGCCCCTGTCCCCGATGGTGCCACCCAGACGCAGCAGATCGCCAGAGCCCGTCTCGAAGGCAGCGTCTTTGACCTGGCCACAGGCAATCCCCTGGAAGGAGCCCACATATTCATCTCGCGCTCTTCAATCGGTGCTGTATCCGACACGGATGGCGCCTTCCGGTTCTTGCTCCCCCTCGGGGCCAACCGCATTGTCGTTTCTCGGGTAGGTCATAAAACCCAGATACACGATGTAATGGTCCGCGCGCCCAGATCCTATTTGTTGAATTTCGAGCTCGAAGAAGAAGTGATCGTGCTGGGCGATCTCACGATATCGGATGTGCGCGATAAGAAATGGGATAAGCGCCTGGAAAAATTTAAAACCTTTTTTATCGGCTCGACAGCAAATGCCCGAGAAGTTGAAATCCTGAATCCGGAAATCCTTGACCTTACCGAGCAGGATGGAACACTGGTTGCAAGCGCAGAAACACCGTTGCTTATTGAAAATCAGGCCCTGGGATACAGAATTGAGCATCATCTCCATCATTTTGTAGTGGATGGAGAGGAGACGTGGCAGGACGGGGAGTCTTTTTTCATAAAGATGACTCCGGCAGACGAAAAACAAGCCCAGAAGTGGGGAAAAAATCGACTGAAGGCGTATCGGGGATCTGCTCAACACTTTTTCAATGGGATGATGCGTAATCGTAGCCGGCAGGAAGGCTTTCAAGTGTTTCATGTCGAAGACCCCGGAGAAGTGAGCGACGTGTCGGAAGCCGAGCGAAATTCGATAGCACCACTCAGAAAACCACAGTTCGCCGTCAACCCCTACATATACCTGTCGGAGGGACCTTCAGAACAAGACTTCATCCTCGACTTCAACGACTACCTTCAGATCGTCTACACTCGGGAAAGAGAAGACCGTGCGTATGTGCAGTGGCAGAAGGTCTATCACTCCGGCGAAGTAAGGAGTATGCAACACTCCTGGATCCGATTGCAGAACGAGCTATGCCCAAAAGTTGTGTATGGAAGGTTTAGGCAGCGTGTCGTTCTGATGTAATTCCGTCGGTGAATTTGATTCCTTTTTTTACAAGTTGCAATAGGTGCGGTGCATTCAGTTTCCTCCACTTCTTCTGAGCCTCTTTACATAGACGGAAGGCCATTGCAAGAGCTGTTTCTCGGCTCAGACATCCCCTCGTTTTGGCGGTCCTGAGGCGCACGGTCGCGAACGTAGATTCGATCGGATTTGTGCTCCGAAGATGGATCCAGTGTTCTGCCGGAAAGTCATAAAAAGCGAGCAGTTCTTCTCGGTCTTTCACCAGAATCTCTGCTGCTTTCGGATACTTTTGCTGGTAGGCTTTGATGAAAAACAGAAGGGCGCTCTCTGCCTGCTTTTTTGTTTCTGCTGTATAGATCTGCGTGAGGTGACCTTTTGCCTTCTTCTGAACGGACTTGGGCAGGCGGTTGAGCACATTTGCTGTCTTGTGCACCCAACAGCGTGCGGCTCGCGTCTCGGGATAAACTTCTGCGAGAGCACTCCAGAATCCCATGGCTCCATCGGCAACAGCCAGCTTCGGTCCTTGATCCAGCCCGCGGTGCCTCAGCTCCAGGAGCAACTCTCGCCACGACTGCTTGCTCTCGCGAAAGCCGTCCTCGAGTGCTATAAGCTCCTTCCTTCCATCGGCCGTAGCGCCGATCACGACCAGCAGACACAGTTTCTGTTTATCCATGCGTACGTTTACGTGAATACCGTCGGCCCAGAAATAGACGTAGTGCTTCTCCTTCAGGCTCCGCTTTTGCCAGTCTTCGTGCTCCCTTGTCCAAAGCGTCTTCAGGCGCGCAATCGTCGAGGAGGTCAGCCCTGGGGCATCAGGACCAACAAGGGCCGAGAGCGCTGCCTCAAAGCCGCCCGTTGAAACTCCCTTCAGGTACAACCATGGAATGAGAGCCTCAAGCGAGCGGCTCTTGCGGAGGTAGGCTGGTAGTATCGAACTGCGGAAACCGATTCTATCCTCACCCCGACCCGTACGGTCGCGTATGCGGGGCATCTTTACAGCGACCTCCCCGATACCAGTCAAAATCTTCCTCTCTGGCAGATATCCATTGCGAACGATGCGGTGGCGATTCTCTTCGTCGCGCAGGAACTGGTAGCGCTGGCAGAAAGCTTCAACCTCGGCCTCAACGGCTGTGGCCAGCATCTTTGCGGCCCCTGTTCGCAATACTTCTGTCAACACATCCTCTGTGCTATTGTAGTTCTCGTTCTCGTGTGCGTTATTCGTCTTCATGGGCGGTGTATCCTCCAATCTTCGGATTGACAATGACGTAATCATCATCAGGATACGCCGCCTATACCTTTTTCACCCGTACACAACTTTCGGGGTTAACTCTTGCAGAACGGCCCCGCAACACTGGACCCACAGGGAAATAATCTCAATCCGTACGCGGTCGCTTACTACGGATACATGTCCTTCGAGCGCCTGGCCGATCTCCTTCCCAAGGAATATCGACCCAACTAGCGCTAGCGATGTGTAATTCAAAGGGTTAGGTAGGCCGTTCATTTTTCTGGTTTGGCGAGTTCTTCCCCATCGCTTCATCAAGGGATTTATCCACATTCCCTAGGTTTACTTGATTGTGATTACCTAACTGATTACTGTTAGGAATCGCCTTTATTTCCTACCTACCTACCTACCTACACTTTTTGGACATGAACGCTACGCTACATTTTCGAAGTCTGGCCCTGGCCGTAACCCTGCTGTTCGCGGGATCCGCCATTGCCCAGGTTCAAGTCTCTGGAACGGTCACAGATACCGATACAGGAGACTCTCTTCCAGGTGCCAACGTCGTAATTGAAGGAACGACAATGGGCGCCGCAACCGACCAGGATGGTCGCTACACCATAACTGGTGTTCCCTCGGGTACTCACACCCTGACCGTTTCATTCATTGGCTATGTGGAGTCTTCCAAGGTCATCACGGTTCGTTCTTCGAATGTAACCGCTGACTTCAGAGTTTCTTTTGCCAGCCAATCGCTTCAAGCTCTTGAGGTTTTTGCTTCACGAGCCGTAGATCGCAAGACTCCGGTCGCGTTTACGAATGTGGACAAGGTCCAGGTTCAGCGTGAACTCGGATCTCGTGATGCTCCTCTGGTGCTCAACACGGCTCCTTCAGTCTATGCAACCGCCCAGGGTGGCGGTGCAGGTGACGCCCGGATCAACGTCCGCGGTTTCAACCAGAGAAACGTCGCCATCATGCTCAATGGTGTTCCAGTCAATGACATGGAAAATGGTTGGGTCTACTGGTCGAACTGGGATGGAGTGGGTGATGCGACGTCATCGATCCAGCTCCAGCGCGGTCTATCAGCTGTCAATCTGGCCACACCGTCCATCGGTGGCACGATGAACATCATAACTGATCCGTCAGCAAATACTCGTCAGGTTTTGGTGAAACAGGAAGTTGGAAACGATGGCTTCCTGAAGTCCACCGTTTCCGTCTCAACTGGCCTCATCGACGGTAAGTATGCATTCACTGTATCGGGCGTACGCAAGACTGGAGATGGGTACTATGATGGCACCTGGACGGACGCATGGGCCTACTATGCTGCTGCCGCCTGGAACATCAATTCCAAGCACCGTCTGGATTTCTACGCAGTGGGCGCACCACAGCGTCATGGGCAGAATCTCTATCGCCAGAATATCGCTGCATATGATCATGAATATGCACGCGAGGTAATGGAGGAAGATGGTGTTTCAAGCGCAGACATCGATGCGGTTCTGGCGAAATTCCCAGAAGCCGGGCGCCGCTGGAATGAAAACGTTTCTTCTGTGTCTTCATCATACGGTGAGTTCGGAAACAACGGCTTCGGTTCCGTTGATCGCAACACCAGTAATCAGCTCAGTGAACGCGAAAATTTCTTTCACAAACCTCAGCTGAACCTGAACCACTACGCTCAGATTTCAGACAAGTCACTCCTCTCGACCGTGGTTTACTACTCAGGTGGTAAAGGCGGCGGAACGGGAACGAAGAGCTCTCTGGAATGGGACGACAGTGGTCCCTCCCGCGTAATCGATTACGATGGCACCATCGCGAGTAACCAGGCGAACGGGCAGTCTCTGGGAATCCTCCGCAACAGCCACAACGTCCAGTACACGATAGGTGCGATTTCAAAGTTCAAGCATGAGCTTAATGAGAACACAACGGTCGAAGTAGGCGTCGACTGGCGCACCGCTGAAATTCAGCATTATCGCTCAGTTCGCGATCTACTCGGTGGCACGAGCTTCCAGCGATTCGACAATGATTTCTGGGGCTCCGGTGGAAAAGCACTTCAGCCGGGCGACAAGTTCGATTACAATAACACCAACACGGTCAACTGGATCGGTGGGTTTGTTCAGGGTGAATACACGAAAGATGAGCTGACCACATACGGAATGGCTGGCTACTCGCTCGTGAAATACACGTTTGAAGATCTGTTCCGCGATGACGGCGGCAGCCCGTTCGAAGCCGAGTCTGATAATATCGGTGGGTACCAGGTCAAGGGTGGAGCATCTTATGCCACGAATGACAATCTCAGCTTCTACGGAAATGCTGGAGTCGTATCGAAGGTGCCAATTTTCGATGGCGCTATCGACGATCAGACGGGTACGTTGAATCCTGACCCTAAAAACGAGCAGTTCATCGCTTTCGAAGCCGGTGCGACGTTCCGATCAACGGATCGCAGCCTTGCAGGAAAACTCAACGTTTATCACACGACGTGGAATGACCGTACGATCACGCGAACTGTTATTGAAGCGAGTGGCGATGATGGAATCATCAACATCAGCGGCCTGAATGCGCTTCACCAGGGAATTGAAGCAGAAGTCGCTTATCAGCCACATGCCATGGTTCGCGCTGATGTCGCGGTTTCGCTTGGCAAGTGGGAATACACGGACGATGTATCTGCCAGGTACACTCCTGACGTTTCCAATCCCGGCTCCCAGGAAACAGTTAATCTGTATCTGAAGGATATCAAAGTTGGTGATGCACCGCAGACTCAGTTTGCGTACGCATTGACCTTCTTCCCGGTAGATGGCATGTACGCCAAAATCACGGGTCGTTCCTACTCGAACTACTACGCTGATTTCGATCCAACGAGTCGCGATGACGCTTCGGATCGCGAGCAGAGCTGGAAAATTCCCGCGTACAACGTGTTTGACCTGAATGTCGGTTACGACATTCCTCGTGAAATGCTGAAAGCGTCACGTTTTGACATTCGCGTCTTCGCGAACGTCTTTAACGTGTTTGACAGTTTCTACATCCAGGATGCTTCGGATAACTCCCGATTCAACGCATTCGGCGATAATGGTGTCAATCACAGAGCGGATGATGCGGAAGTACATCTTGGACTGCCACGTGCATTTAATTTCGGCACGCGCATTACCTTCAGGTAAGAGGACGTTAGTCCTCGTTTCAAGAAGTTCTAAACTGCTTGCAGGATTCGGGCGGGTCGGCGAAAGCCAACCCGCCCGTCTTCTTTCACCCAGAATCAGGTGGTGGCGGCGATAGATTCAGTGGGAGATTCAACGGAAGACTTGCCGGCAAACGGCCAGTACATCGCGAACATCAAAAGAATCAGTATTACCTGAAGAATCGGGAAGTACCAGGGCCAGTCAGGAAAGAAATCCATTACCGAAGCCGTCTCTGGTTTTGCTCCCAGATACAAGTAATGCGAGCCTAGCTGGGTATTGAGCAGATAGACGGGTACCGCATACACGTTGAGCGTAATGAAACAGAGCCAGATATCCTTTACTCTCGGGCGATATCCCTCTACGAAAACGACCCAGAACCCGCTGATTACCAGAAGGCTGTGCGAGAATAGCGTGTTCATCATGCGAAAATGAGGGAAGGCATACACTGAATCGGGGGTGATAAGAGCCTGTATCGCGCCCGCAATGCCGAAGAAATACATCAGCGCGAAGACCCATCTTTTTCTTGTTAACAGCCCGTAAATAGACACCCAGATCATCGCGCTACAGAGGTGCAAAGGAAGGTGTCTCGCTGGGGTCCAGTCGCCTGTAACGATGTGCCAGGACTGCCACTCGATTTCCCAGACGATGAACAGCACGATTAGCACCCATCTCAGATGCTTGCGTTTCACTTCGTCCGCCTTCATTCCCATCCGAATGATCACGAACCCAAACAGCACAACCCAAAGAACCATGAACAGGTGAGCCCAGCCGAACAAAACGAACGGATGACCTGGGACTTCGGAAGTTGAAAACAAAAGATCGATCATCGAACAAGGAAGTGAGTCGCTCGAATCTACAAAAAGGATGCGATTTCTGGGTCAGCCCAACTTCGTGGGAGCCTGCAATACTTCGTTCTGCGCGAACATTGCGAGGTCAAATTGTTCGAAGTAGAATTTGTGCTCACCTCGAGCCCGTGCGTACGGGATGACGTATCGTCGACAGTTCGGAATTTCTTTGCGTAATTGCTCCCGCATGCGGTCGGCCGTGGGACTTGCCGAATAGACGCTCCAGTCGTGGCCAACATGGGCTGGTTCTGGAAAAACGATGGTGCAGCCCGACTCGAGCAGACGGAAAACACTCTCCAGGCTGTTCCTTCGGTCCTGATCCTCCGTCAGACTGCGTACGCTCTCCTCAGTGGGCTCTATACCGGTTATCAGAACCGATTTGCGGGACATTGTGACCAGGGCGCGAACAATTTCGACCTCATCCGCCAGCAGTCGAATGCCTGACGTCTTTGGTCCCGGCTCGAAACTGAAATACCACGCTGGAGAATCGAGAATTGCGGTCAGAGCGGTCGCCGCTGCATCGTCCCCAAGAGACGAACCACCAACGGCTCCAGATTCCAGATCCGATGCCGCCAGATAGCCCCGGTAGTGGCTCTGCTCCTTGAGGAGCGAGGCCGGAACCGCGGGGTCCAGTTCCTCGGACCGGTCGCCGCCCAGATGTAGAAACGTGGGCTCTTCGTAAAAGTATTTGATGACGCGCATTCGGGCGGGACTCTCTATTTTAGCTCTCTCCCTTGTGATTTTGTTAACTCTACGGTAACACCTTGGTTGTAATTCGTTCCATTTGGGCCTGGCTGTCGATTTCGATCTTGATACTGTTCTGGATTCCTGTGATGGCGATTACGCATCTTTTTGATCGCGATCCGGGCAAGTATGCGACCGGACGTCAGTTCAGGCGCCTTGGATACTGGATGGTGGCCGTCAATCCAGTTTGGAAAGTGGTTATCAGCGGTAAATACCCGGAGAATCTGCGAAATCCATACGTGGTCGTCTGCAATCATCAATCGTTGGCCGACATTCCAATCGTCAGTCGTTTGCCGTGGGACATGAAATGGGTTGGAAAAGCTGCGCTCTTCGAACTTCCGATTCTTGGATGGATGATGAGGGTGTCGTGGGATATTCCGGTGAGGCGGGGCGATCGCCGAAGTCGAGCCCAGGTAATGATCGACGTAAAAGAGCGACTTCAAAAAATGGTCAGCGTCATGATCATGCCGGAAGGTACGCGCTCTGTAGACGGTCAGATCGCAACGTTCAACGACGGCGCGTTCAAGCTGGCGCTGAAACTGAACCTGCCTGTCCTCCCCATTGCGCTGGATGGATCGTTCGACGCCCTGCCCCGAGACGGATGGAAATTCGGATCCAGCTCGACGATCCGGCTCCACGTCTTCGACCCGATTCCCCCGCAGGATTGGGAGGGCGACGGAGTGGGCATGTGTGCCCACGTGCGAGACATGATCGTTGGCCAGGTTGCCGAATGGCGGGGGCTCTCTCGTCAGGAGGTCGACGGCTCGGTCGATCAAACGACGAGATAAAGGACAAGCGTCACCATCGCAATGAGAATGGCGTACGGGATCTGCGTGATCACGTGGTCCATGTGATCGCTGCCAGCTCCTGCCGAAGCCAGGACCGATGTATCCGACAGTGGAGAAGCGTGATCTCCAAATATGCCGCCACCTACGACCGCCGCCACCGTTTTGTAGACCAGTGGATCGACCACGCCGCCAGTGAACGAGTAGGCCAGTGGAAGGGCGAGGGGAATCATCAGAGCGTATGCGCCCCAGGACGTTCCCGTCGCGAACGAAATGACCGTGGTGAGAAGAAACGTGAGCGCCACGACGGTGGCAGGCGTCATTATTCCCTCGGAAACATTGATTATCCATTCTGCCGCCCCAAGCGATTGAGTCGTCGCGTTGAGGGCGTAGGCGAGCGCTACAATCAGAATTGCAGGGATCACGCTGAGGATGCCCGCCATGGCCGCATCGGTCAGTTCACCGACGCTCTTTAATTGCCTGGTGATCAGCATCGAGATGGACAAATAGGCGACCGCGATCATGAATGCCTCGGCAATCAAAATGCTGTCGTAAAAGACATAGCTGCCGACCGCCACACCCAGAACGATGATTACCGGAACGAACAGATTTGCGATGAGAAAAGATTTCGTAGCATCTGCTCCAACTCTCACCGTCCGAGATTCGCTCATCAACGGAACCGCTCCCTTCCGAAGCAACAGTCCTTCGTTCCTGGCCCGTCTTTCGGCTTTGCGCATGGGACCGAAATCCGGAATCGCATGCAAGCAGATCCCCAGTGTGAAAAGGACGAGCAGGATCGGATAGAAATTGTAGGGGATGGCATGGATGAACACGCTCATCCCTTCAGTGGCGGTGGCGACGGGTCCGCCTTGCACCAAAATCAGGCTGATCAGGTAGGCTCCCCACGAGAGAAAGGGAACGAGCACACAAACCGACGCAGTTGTCGAGTCCAGAATGAAGGCGAGTTTTTCCCGCGGGATTCCCGCTTTGTCCGATAGCGGACGCATGATGGGACCAGAGAGGAGTGGACTGAAATAATCATCGACGATCACCAGACCCATCGCCCATGTGGTCAGCATCACGCTTCGGGGCGAATCCCCATGTCCAGCGAGCTTTTTCGAGAATGCGGCCAGAACACCCGAGCGCTGCAGCAACTCGGTCATGATTCCAATAAAGATGATGATTTCGCAAACCCAGATGAATTCGTCCGTCCCGAGCGAGCTCTGGAACGTCGCATTCAGTTCCACGGCTGGATTCCCGCCGATCATGAAGGCACCGACCATCACCCCACCCAGCAGCGATAGAGCTGCAGACCTCGTCGAAAACGCGAGGACGAGCGCAACCAGCATGGGTAACAGCGACCAAAAGCCCAGATCCAAGATGTGGTCCTATCCGTTGAGTGGTGTTCACGAGTGCTCCCCGGAGCACACCAAGTATAACACGCACATCGGCCTAGTCAATGGGATCGCGGGCGGGAAGTCTATTCAAACGCCCTGAAGAAGAGTGCCGTATCGGTGACGCTAATACCAGTCGGGTTCTCGATGAAATAGTCTGCGAGAGCTTTGTAGAGCATTAGATGCTCCTCTACACCGCTCCAATCCCACCGGTCAGTTATCTCATCGTCGGGAGAGTGAATTGAACCGAAGTCGGGTGACAAAATCTCCTCCCCTCCCTTTCCGCGATCTCCAATCCACAGGGTGAACGCGGGAATTCCGTTAAAAAGGAAAGTTGTCGTGTCAAAACTGATATTCAGACTGCCAACCCAATCGGGAGAGTCATAGACCCATCCCAGGTTGGTAGCGACTGCATCTATTTCGTCCAGATAGTCGATGCCTTCAGGAGGAATGACGAAATAATCCTCGCGGGGTCCAGAAACATTGAAGCCGTCGATATTGATTGCGATGGTAATCTCTTCAAGTGGAAATAGCGGGTTCTGGGAATAGTGTCTGCTACCGTACTGCCCTCCTTCTTCCGCGGCCGTCGCAATGAATACCAGATTCTGGTCGGGCGCTGCCTCCTCGGTGAACAGGCGCGCAAGTTCGATGAGCGCAGCGACACCTATCGCGTTGTCTCGCGCCCCGTTGTAGACTTCGCCGTCGACAACTCCGTATGCGTCGTAGTGAGCGGTGAAAACGAGTGAACTGGTTGTCTTGGCTCGTGCGGGAATAAATCCGATAACGTTTGATTCCTCCTCACTCACACCTGGAATCGAAAAAGACTGCAGGTAAGAGTCTTGGGCGTAGTGACGGAGCCCCATAGAACGGTACTGGTTGGCGATGTAGTCGGTGGTCAGATGGATGTACTCGCTCCCCGTTCCTCTTCCCATCAGGTCATCAGAGGCCAAATACGTTGCGTGCTCGATGAAATTGTTGACCGCGCTGGATCCAGTCTGCGCGTGTCCGCTCACAGAGAGCAGGCATAGTAAAAGAGGTAGTATTGATCGCTTCATTGTTCGCAGTGGGAATCGCTCTGGACTGAACGATCGGTTGGGTGACTTTCGGTATGGTATGAATCAGAAAGACACGTAATCTCACACGTCGGTTTACGACACACCGAAAAACCTCAGGTAATCACGCGGGATCGGTGAGATAAAGACTTGATAAATACGAATCGCGAGCGTTCCTGGTTGGAACCCCAGGATTGCAATAGGCATTGATGCGCCGTATTTATCATCTGCCCGCCAAGCAGAAATATTTCGATGCCCTATAGCTCAATTGGCAGAGCGCCTGCCTCTGGAGCAGGAGGTTCAAGGTTCGAATCCTTGTAGGGCAACAACGCACAAACGCCCCGATACCGTTGATTAAAACGATATTGGGGCGTTTTGATTTCATTCACGTTCCCTGTACGTGTTCCAAATAGAACAGGGGAAACACAGGGCAAAAAACCGCTGATCTCTGGCTCACTCATCCTGAACCGACAGTGCCCAATTCTCACGCCGGATATTCAGTAGGATTCTACTCTGAATTTGGGACAAGTTGCTTTAACTCTTCGGTCCAATTCACAACGACATTTATGCTTCCGATAGGATCGTGGATGTCGCGTACGACGATAAGAAAGTTTTCGCTTTCGCTATCATACTCAAAGCTAATAAGGGCTCCTTTGAGCACTTCGAGATCAAACAGAATCTCCCGATTGATCTCATTGCTTTCGTTGAGATTAACCGAAGCAGAGACCATGCTGGTAGTACTCGTGTAGAAAAGCTCTCTTCCATTTGAATTCCATTTCGGTCGACTCCCCCCACCTACGGAAACTCTTTGTTTACCTGAAAAATCCGACAATTTTCTGATATATACCTCAGCTTGACCGGCTTCATTCGACACGTACGCAATCCAATTTTCATCTGGAGAGATTACCGGCGAAGAAACGATGGCACCCGGCTGAGATATAGCTCGGACTGAACCATTTTTAAGGTCGAGAACATCCGCAAGCAAATGTCCATCTTCTGCCATTTCGCCGAAACTGATAAACCTACCGGAAGGTGACCAAGACACAAAATTTGTTGGATTTTGGTCCGAAGTAATTTTCCTTGCTGGAGTGCTATGGTCTACAGGTTCGATAAAAATTCCACGACCCTGATTTGAGGAGCGATACGCAACCGAGTCTCCGTTCGGAGACCACACTGGACTGGAGTTGTTTCCCTCCACAGTGAATGGTTCTCTCGTTCCGGTCGTGCGATCACGAATCCAGATTTGGTCATTTGCTCCCTGCATGCCATAAAGAATTTGTTTGCCATCGGGAGAAATCTCGGCATTGGAAAAAGTTGCCGACGAATCTTCAACGCTAACGAGTTTTCCGCCACGATCATACCATTCTACTCTGGTATGCTCTTCGATTTCTCCGCCGTCAAGAAACACCAATCTGCCATTTTTATCGACCGAATAATCAACTTGCCCATTTATTGCAGACATCGCCACACTTTGGGGCAACCTGACTGGATTGCCCACCGAACCTTTCTTTAAGTCAAAGAGCGAAGCCTTGAGTGATCCGCCTTCTCCATAAACTATGTGTCCAGTCGGAATGTATCGTGCATCCCTTCCGCCCGTGAGGATTGTTGAATACGTTCCCGAAGCGCCCGAATATTTCGCAATGCTCGATTCATTCCATGAGCTTCCTCTGGCTGAGCCGATAGTAAAAAGTATATCGTTGGTTCCCTCGATAAAGTGAGGAAAACGATGCGTCCTTTCCCCATTGAGGGAATCCAGCTTGGTAAGCCTTTTCGCCGTTCCCCCGTCCATAGGCTGTTCAATAAGTCCCGAATCGAAAAAAGAATACACGATACTATTGTTTGGACCCCACGTAATGCCCCTGCAACAGTCTCTTTCTACGGACGCTATTGTCTGAGGAGTGCCATCAGGTAGGGCAATTCGCTTCAGTTCTCTCGATATTGAATCGTAGTACCCCAGTTGTCGGCCATCTGGAGAAAAGAATGGTTCGCGGGCCAACTCAGTTTCTGGAGTGATGACATACGACGAACGACCGTTCCGCTCCCGTACGAATATTCGACCTCCATCGCCTTGGTAAGCTATTGTTCGTCCATCGGGAGACGCACGTAGACGATGATACGTCCCAATTCTACCGATCTCTTCGTTGGGAGTTAGTACTAAGGAGTAATGTGCTGGATCGAGAGGAACGGTGCTCTCTGAAAACGCCAGATAGCCCAGTCCAAACGTCACGATCGAAGCGACAGCAAGTACTGGCCATGCCGCTTTTGTGGCTGATAAAACAGACGGTTTTGGTTCTCGAATCACGTTCCCTGTTGCGGCTTGAATCGGACGCGCTCCCGAAACGGTCCCCTGCTTCCGGGAAATCCCGCTCATGGTCAGGTCCACAGTTCGGAGGTCAACAATCAGGTCTTCGGCGCGTTGGTAGCGGTCGTCTGCTTTCTTCGCCAGACATTTACTGATGATCCACTCAAGTCCCATCGGGAATCCCGTGCGAATGGCCGTTAGGGCCGGTGGATTCTCATTTAGAATGTTGTAGACGACGGCTTGCTCATAGTCACCACCAAATGGGTTTTGGCCTGAACACATTTCATAGATGGTCACTCCCACCGCCCAAATATCAGTGCGGGCGTCTACCTCTTCTCCGCGTGCTTGCTCTGGGCTCATGTAGGCAACAGTGCCGAGCGTTGAGCCCATGCGCGTGAGCTTGGTCGACTGAGCGGTCTGGGCGAGTCCGAAGTCAAGCACCTTGGCTGACCCTTTGGCCGTTAACATGACGTTTGCCGCCTTGATGTCTCGGTGCACAATATCATTTTCATGAGCGGCTTCGAGGGCGCTTGCAATCTCGCTCGCAATTCGTACAGCTTCCTCCAGCTTCATCGGCCCCTGCTTGATGCGGTCCTCAAGCGTGTATCCTTCAATAAACTCCATCGCAATGAAGGGGCGAATGTCGTCTGTATTCGAGCCTTCCGGGACGGCTTCGTCTATTTCGTAGACGGTCGCGATGTTGGGGTGAGAGAGGGATGCAGCGGCGCGAGCTTCGCGGTAGAACCGGGCCCGGTCATCATCGCTCGATAGAGCCGCCGCAGGGAGCACCTTGATAGCCACCGTGCGGTGCAGCTTCGTGTCTTCGCCCTTGTACACGATCCCCATACCACCACGGCCCAGTTCTTCGAGGATCTTGTAATGTGATAAGTTCTTGCCGACCATGGTTCTATCATTCGGGGTGCGCACAAGAAACGGGGTCCAGGCGGGAAACACAATTGTTGGAGGTACCCCATCAAGAGTTGTATTTCGGGACTATCTCACTCGTTGACCTTGGTTGTATTCCTGTCATGGATTACTGCACCGATCAGCTATTCTTCAAATGAGAGTGATTTGAGGCCCATTTGGAAGCAGGTAGATGCACAGGCAGAAGAGGCTTTAATTCGTAGAGTTCTTCCAGGCTCTTTCTGAATTGGTTCGATTCTGTAACCGTTAGGGCAACATTGAAGCTCTCGTACGACATTTGTCGTCCGGGAGCTTCAACATTTTGGTCCGCCCGAACAAGTTGTGATACTTCGAACCTTGATTTCTGCTAATCAGAAAAAGGGTTGACACCAGGGAGCGACACACGAGCAGATGGGGTCTCCAACTTTTCAGACCCGAAGGGTCGAATAAATGAGGGGCGAAGCCGCGAGCTAATCCTTGTAGGACAACAAGAAAACGCTTCAATACCGTTGATTAAATCGATATTGGAGGTTATCTATCGTGGAGGTTACCTGGGTTCTCCGGCGCTTTGAAGCACAAGCTCGTCGAGTCTGCTTCGAGCGTCTTCTACTTGAGGTTGAAGGTGCGGGTCCGCCTCCGCCCACAATTCAACGAAGCGTCCATAGTAATCAATTGCGGAGTCGATGTCACCGAGCTCTTCGTACAGTTGCGCCACTCTCAAGAACTTGGGTCCTTCCCAGGCCGCATCAATGTGGTCCATTCCGTCATTGATTGATCGGTATGTGGCGATGGCTTCCTCCTTGCGTTCTAGGGAAACCAGGGCCTCTGCCCAGGTAGACCGGGCAACGGCGTCAAAGCTGAGAATCATTCTTCCGATCCCCTTCTGGATGAAATAATTCAATCCTTCTGACAAAGCTTCGGCAGCAGACTCCCATTCGTTTGCCTGAAAATACTTGAAGCCATCGAGTCGGCGAAGAAAATGATAAGCGAGGCTTGTCGGGCCTTCTTCATCAGCACGCCCTTTGATGTCCCTGAAGCGGATTTCAAAACCATCGGTGTCTCGTAGTTTGAGCCGGACCTGTGCAGAGATGTACCACAATACGATATCCACATCTTCTTCGGCGATCAGCAATTCCTCTGCCAGGTCAGTACGGTCAGAATCTGGCGCGTCAAGCCACGCCATTAATGCTGATTCTGCGTCCAGAAGGAATTCAGGGTCTGCCTCTGATCCGGGCAGGAGTGCGGCGTGGGCTCTCAGCACATCCCGCCGAAAGGGTTGTTGTTCGAATTGATCCAGGTACTGCTTTGCCCAATCAACTTTACCAACTGCCAGTTTAGCCCAAATGTTGTGGAGTCGGATTCTGCGGATTCCGCTCTGCCCGTTGTTCAGCTCATCATCCAGCCTATCAAGATCGTTCCAACGGAAAGCGGCTCCGAAAGTCCAGGAGAGGTCCCAAGGGATCCCATCTCCCATCTGGCCAGATTGAACGATTTCCTGCACTACCTCAGCGATGCGGAGGGAATCGTGCTTGATAAAGGCATCCAGTTCGTCAGTCCAGGGGTTTTCTGAAAGGAATCTGTCTCTGACTTCATTCGCGCGTTCAATCTCCCTATCTCGAATCAGTTGCGTATACAAATGTATGGTGTACTCGACGTTCGTTGGATCCAGATCGAGAACCTGGTAAAAAAGGGGAATGGCTTCTGAAGCTGACTTGATTGGACGCCGGTTTGGTCCCGAATGATAGATAAGGTCGGCCAGTCTGCCCAACCCCTTCACGTCGTCCGGATAGTCCCTGAGAAACCCCCTGATCCGCTCCTCGGCATTGCCTGAATAAAAATCACTGAGTCGGTAGAGGCGGCGTAGTCGTGGTGGCAGAGAATCTTTGTAGGGCTCCACTTCTCGAAAATATGGGGTAGAAAAGGTGGTAAGCATGGCGTAAGCTCGAGCGCGAGCATACCAGGCAGTTCCCATTGTCGAGTCGAAAGAAATGGCCAATTCGGCAAGTCTTGCACCATCGGTAAATCTTCCCTCGCGCACGGCGGTTTCAGCCTCAATGAGGTATTTGAGTGCTTCGAATGATGTGGTGGTCGGTGTAACCAGCTCTGCACTTTCCATACTCGTACCCGCAAGCTGGAGGCGAATAAGTTGCAAGGCGAGATCGTCGATGGAGGCCGGGAGATCACCGTCCAAATTGAACGTCGTTTTCGCCTCCCCGAGTTCGCTGCCTTCCAGATCGTACACTCTGGCCAGTATTTCGGTGCGAGTCCCCGCTCGAACAACAGATCCCAAAACGAATCTGTCGGCGAACATGCTGGAGGCGCTGACCCCACTTTCATCGGGATCGAAGAAGGTATTTGGGTCGGTCTCAACTCTTGCAAGAACCCGGTTTGCGTCAATGGCCCGGATGGAACCCACGCCATCCATCCGATCAGAGAGCAGGCTGACCATTCCCTCGTGCAGGCTTGTCAACGCATCATCACCCTGGATGCTGAAAGGAAATACCACCACCGCATTATTGTCGATTGTTGAATCGGGAGTTGATGACCGTCCAAGCGTGAACCAGACCAAAGCCACCAGAACCAGAGCGGCGAATCCGATCACCGGATAGTTCAGCGTTTTCCGGGTTACGGCTGCCGCAGGCCTGCTGCTAGTGATATTCAGTGCGGGAAGAAGTGGGCCAAGATCCGCCAGGAGGTCGTTCGCGCTCTGGTACCGTTCGTCGGCTTTCTTGGCTAGACAGCGAAGCACGATGTCTTCCAGGCCATCAGGAAAATCTGTGGAAAGTGGCGCCGGGTTTTCGTTCAATATGGCATATCCGACTGCGGCTTCGTAGTCGCCGGCAAACGGACGTGAGCCGGCCAGCATCTCATACAACACGGCTCCAAGCGCCCAGATGTCTGCACGATGACCGACCTCCTGTCCCTGCATCTGCTCTGGACTCATGTATGCCGCCGTGCCCATCGTCGAGCCGGTCTTCGTGATGTCCACGCCACCCGCGAATTTGGCAAGACCAAAATCCAGGATCTTGATCTCATCATGGTCTGTGACCATGATGTTTGCAGGCTTGATATCGCGATGGGTGATGCCGGCTTCGTGTGCTCGATCCAGACCTTTCGCACTTTGAACAGCATATGAAATGGCAATTTCAACAGGGATTGCTCCGTCCTGAAGCCGCTCCTTCAAGGTTATGCCTTCGATGCACTCCATGACCATGAACATCTGGCCTTCGTGTTCACTTACCTCATGAATTGTGCAGATGTTGGCGTGCGTCAGCCTGGCAGAAGCTTTCGCCTCGACCATGAATCGCTCCCGTGAAGAGTCGTCTCGGCCGAGTGCATCTGGAAGAAACTTCAGCGCCACAATCCGATCCAACTTGGTATCCTTTGCACGATACACCACACCCATTCCACCCCGGCCGAGCTCTTCGAGGATCTTGTAGTGCGATAAAGACTTGCCAACCATGGTTCTATCATTCAGGGTGCGCACAAGAAACGGGGTCTAGGCGGGAAACACAATTATAGACGGTTGTCCATCAAGAGATTAATTCCAGGACTATCTCACTCGTTGATATTGGTTCTAATCCTGTGATGGACTACGACACCTATCGACTTTTCCTCAAACGAAAGTCATTTGAGGCCCTATTGGAAGCAAGCAGCTACACAGGTAGAAGAGGCTTCAATTCGTAAAGCTCTTCCAAGCTCTTTCTGAATTGGTTCGATTCTGCAACTGTCAGGGCAACAACGTAGAAGCCCCGTAGTCACAAAGTGGCTACGGGATTTTTTGCATTCTGCCTACCAATCCCGAATGACTTCGAGCGGAATCGAGAATTGGGGATGATCCGCGCCGCTGATGGACAAAAGAACCCGATCCCCATCAGGATGAAGGGAAAACGCAGTCTGCTCCTTTCGGAATGGGTCGAATTGAACACGATCCACGGGAATTACATTGGTCGTTATCTGCAGCCGGCCACCTGACTCTGAAAGGGTGGAATATTCCATCTTCCCGCTTCGGTTGATATAAAATATTTGATCGCTCGCTCCATTCCAGGTGATTTGATTTGCGCCCGAACGTGACACCGCTGTAGGAGCTCCAAGATCCGGCCACGACCTCAGATAGACCTGTTTAGTCGAGGGGCTATTTCCCGACTCGTATGCAATCCATTTACGATCAGGAGAAACCCGTGCGCGGTACACATTGGGCTCTGTGTCGAGTAGCTCGACTTCCAAATCCGATTCCATATCTGCCATCCACAATTCGCTTCTATGTTCATCAGTGTTGAGCGACGTGAAGAGGATTACACTATCGGACGGCACCCAGTGAACTTCTCGTGGCCTTGAAACAGCCGATGAGAACACAACACTGTTTACGTCATTGGAAAAATTAAAGATGTTGAAATCCGACTCCTGCAGATACAACAATTTCTGCGAATCAGACGACCAGGAATGTTGGAGGGTGAAATTAGGGAACTGGTAATCCTGCAAAAGATCCCTCTCAAAATTATACACGTACATCGCCTGCCCAGACACGGCCCACCTACTACCATCGGGAGAAAGGGAACGCTTCCACGCATCGGGTTCCACTGTAATCGTATCCTGGCTGGCCTTCCCATCCAAATCGTACCACTGGTATCGCATCGTCCCTGTGCCCAGCCGTTCGTGTTCTACATAGAGAATGGTTTTATCCCTGACGGACAGCGCCCCCCGGCCCCCGGGAGTCCACAACGAAGCGAAAAGTGCCTCAGGTGTCCCCGAAAATGATTTATTGTCCACATCGTAGTGTTGCTTGAACACCGTTGCATCGAGGTCTTCAAACTCGAGGTAGACCATCCAGTCAGGATTGGCAATGTGCGCACCTGCGACGGATGCAACTTCCGTAAACTCTGACCTACCAATAGCACCTTGGAAGACGGGACCAGGCCCACTGCGACTCATCACAAAGTCGACGCCGTTTGGATGAAATGTGGGCCGACCTCCGATGGAACGGAGGTCTTCTACAGTGAAGGCAAGTATATCGCTGCCGTCCAGTTCGGAAAACGAAAACAAGCCCTCTGGAGTTCGAAAGAGAATTGTGCCCTGAGATCCCCAGGCGGCCGAAGTAATGAAGTGGGAGCCAGTCTCGATGGATCGAGAAGGCCCACCCGCTATACTGACGGCTTTCATATAGTTCTGCGAGAGATATCCGTTCTGCTCTCCATCTGCAGACCAGAACGGAGACTCTGCTCCTTCGGTGTCTGCGATGGGACGCTCCTCACCGGTAGCCATATTTCGGATCCATAAACGCCCCCCATCGAGTGCCGGCCAGGAGACATATACCATCGACTGCTCGTCTGGAGACAGATGAAACGGTTGGAAATAATTGAACCCCGCGCTCCCTGTGAGAAAAATGTTGGATTTCAATTGTAGCGGAGGGGGGACGCTCGGCTGCGAGAAGAATGAAGCAAGCGCCAAACCGGTTGTGATGACGAGGGCCGCGCCCATCCACACAATGGTTTTTGAACTTCTTTTACTTGGTGTGGATGCGGCCGGAGGGCGAAGCGACGAAGAAGAAGCAATCGAAGCGAGGTCCATCGCTCGCAAGTCTGCTATCAGATCTCCTGCTGTCTGGTACCGGTGAGCTGCGTCTTTTCGCAGCAGCTTTTGCGTGATGCGCTCCAGTTCGATCGGGACGCCAGTCCGAACCGCTGTCAGTGGCTCGGGGTCTAGGTTCAAAATGGAGTACACTACGGCTTGTTCATAGTCGCCTGGGTACGGGTGGTGCCCCACGACCATTTCATACAAAGTGATTCCAAGTGCCCACAAATCAGTCCGGTGGTCAACCTCTTCTCCGCGGGCCTGCTCGGGACTCATGTATGCTATCGTTCCGAGAGTCGATCCCATGCGCGTCAGCATAGTTGAATGGGTGGTCTTGGCGAGCCCAAAATCCAACACTTTGGCCTCTCCCTTGGCTGTTAGCATCACGTTGGCACTCTTGATGTCGCGATGAACAATCGTCTTTTCGTGCGCTGCTTCCAGAGCTCTTGCAATCTGGATAGACAGGTCCACAGCCTGCTTGATGTTCAGCGGTGCTTTTTTGATGCGAGCGGCCAGCGATTCACCATCGACATACTCCATGGCAATGAACGGACTGGCCTGGGTACCGTGGGGAGCATCCGATGGAACGGCCTCGTCGATCTCAAAAACCGAAGCAATATTTGGATGATGTAGCTGAGCAGCCGCTTTTGCTTCTCGATAGAATCGGGCGCGGTCGTCATCATCGGCGAGCGCGGCCGAAGGAAGCACCTTGATGGCTACCATACGATCAAGCTTGGTGTCCGTCGCTTTGTAGACAATCCCCATGCCGCCCCGACCGAGCTCGTCGGTAATCTGATAGTGCGATAAGGATGTGCCGACCATGAGGTTCTCGGAATGATCAGCTCAAAGAAACGGGGTCTAGGCGGGATACGCAATTATAGGTGATTATCGTAGACAAGGATTGCCGAAACTTCTCGAGCGTAGTGTCATCGCCATCCTCCAACAATGGCCCCCATTGCGATTGAATAAACGAACTGATATCCGGCATCAATAAGATAAATAGACCATGGTTTGTCGAGTACCATGTGTGCAGTCATTCCAAGCGTCGCCAAAAAACCGATCCACACAAGAGCGCCCATGAGTGCACCATGGTGATAGGTAGACACGCCAGCGTAGGAACAGAGAACGGACAACACGATGGCCATAACAGAGTAACTGATCAGTGAAACGAGCAGGGTTCTACCTGCTGCTTCTCTCATCTGCTCTGCTGCGTAACCGTGGGCGTTCAGCCACGCATCCCCAAACAGTAAGGGTGAATACCAAAACGCTCCGATGAGAATAACCACTATTACGGACACGCCGATGGCGAAACCGTTGAATTGAATTGGGGGCATGGTCATTCTCCGTGGTCGCCTTTGCGCCACAAACCAAAAGTGATTCCAAAAGCATCATGAATAATTGCCATCTCGTCGCCGTCTGGTAGGATCTGTTTTGGCATAACAGTGGAAGCGCCCAATTCTGTCGCTTTCTTTAGTGATTCGTCCACATCATCCACCTCAATCAGTAGCTGAACGAGGTTGTGTCCGTTCGGAGGGCTCGGCCAGATCCCTCCTGGGATGCCTTTCCCGTCTGAATTCGTACCTATTGTGCGGTAATTGAGTCCATTGGCAGTATCAACGGTCCAGCCGAACATTTCCTGGTAGAAACCTGCGGCGCCATCCGGGTCTTTGCATATGATCTGCCAGTTAGTTACTGGATTTCCCATCGCCATTCTCCATGTTTGGTTGAATTCTGGTAAGTGGAAAGAGACTGATCTCTAGCCGATATACATCGTCGTGTTCTTCATCGTGCTGAAGTAACTCGAGCACCTCGCCTCGGAAACGGGCGATCTTCTCTGAAATCTCGGGCAGTCGATTTGAGTTAACTGCAAGTGTGGTCGAACTGTGTTCATTTATTCGCGCATGATCGTGCACTGACGAAAGGGCGAGCTCCCGCACACGAGACCAAAGTCTGTAAATTGTTTCCTGAGTAAAATCACCAATGCTCCCAATCAACCCTTCCGACGAATCAACCCAGCGATCTCCTTCCATAGCGAGTAACCCAAGGTGACAGAGCCGCACGAGTGCAATATTTACTTCATCCGTTGAAATACCCAATACTCGAGCGACCCAGGATGAATCGGCTCGAAAGTTTTCTAGTCGAGTAAGTTCAAGAATCGCGTAGTAATACCATTCGGCAATCATTTCCGCAGCGTCTTCGGTAAGCTGAGTGGCTTCGTCAAGACTGGGATGGTTGGCAGGCCACCGACGGTTTAGATCGACGTACGACTCAATCTCACGCGGATCAATTTTCAGTCTGGCAGCGAGTCTACGGATCGTCCCTTCAGTGAGCTTTCGCTTCCCACGAAGCAGCTGGGATAATGTGGAATGATCGATTTCGAGATACAACGCGAAGGATCTCTGTGAATACTGCTTGTTGGTAGCACAGCGCGTGGCCAACTCAGATTGCAGTCGGTGCTTGAATCCGCTTAACGGCGAAGAGGGATGTGAATCACTTATTTTCATGGACTCAACATACTTCGACCTTGAGCACTCTTCAATAGATCAGCATCACAAACCGGGGCAGTAGAACTGCCCCAGGTCGGTCAAATTGAATCCATTTATCGATTTTCATGACGGCCCAATCGGGAATTTAATTCCAGGACCTTTTCTTCGAAACTCGCTATCTACTTAGATTTCCTTCAAGGGCTGCGACGAAAATTTGCCGCGCGCCTTCAACAGTTAACTCTCTGGGATTGGTACCCGTACTTGGATCCGCCACCGCACTTGAGGCAACGAGGTCAATGGCATCATCCGTGACACCGAGTTCTGTGATGGAATGTGGCACACCTATTTCCTCGCGAAGGCGAAGCACCCATTCCAGCAAGCTATCAAATCCGTGTTCGATTTCAATTGCATCACACATTGGGTTAATCTTGTCTCCTAATTCGGCGCGGTTGAACACGAGAACGTAGGGCATAAACACCGCGTTGGTCATCCCGTGATGCGTGTTGTACATCGCCCCTACTGGATGCGACAATGAGTGAATAGCACCAAGACCCTTTTGAAATGCGACCGCTCCCATGGAAGCTGCGGCCATCATCATTGATCGAGCCTCAAGATCACCTCCATCCGAAACGGCGCGAACCAGAGCCTGGGATACAAGACGCATTCCTTCCAGGGCAATTCCACCAGACATGGGGTGGAAAGTGGGCGCACAATAGGCCTCCATGCAGTGCGCCAGTGCATCCATCCCGGTGCCAGCGGTCAAAAAGGCCGGCAATCCAGAGGTTAACTCCGGATCGGCAATCACCGAAACGGGCAACATCTTGGGATGGAAAATGATTTTCTTTTCATGCGTGTCTTCGTTCGTGATGACGCCCGCCCTGCCAACTTCTGATCCAGTACCCGCCGTCGTAGGAACGGCAATGACGGGAGCAATCGCATCTGAATTGGCGCGGGTCCAGTAGTCTCCCACATCTTCAAAATCCCACACGCTTCTATTCTGGCCCTGCATGAACGCGATACACTTTCCCGCGTCCAGCGCCGATCCTCCTCCGAACGCTACGACGCCATCGCAACCCGCTTGCCTATAGGCGAGCACGCCCTGAGAAACAACCTCCTCCTTTGGATTTGGGTTCACATCAGAGAACACCACGGCATGGATACCAGCATCGGTGAGCACGCGCAGGGCATTCGTAGTAATCGATTGCCGTGCCAGGCCTTTGTCCGTGACAAACAACGGTGTTCGAATGCCGGCAGCGCTACATGCCTCAGCCAATTCGCTGATTCGTCCAGCGCCGAACCGTATGATGTTTGGATAGGACCACGTTGCGTTCATTCTTCGTAGCGCAGATAAAATGATTTTGGCCGGGTGAGGTGCTCGTAACCAACACTGGAAAGTGTCGCTCCGCGGCCAGTATTTTTGACCCCGGTCCAGGCAAGCGTGGGGTCGAGATAGTCACATCGATTCATGAAAACGGTTCCTGTCGCGACTTCATTTCCGATGCTGACTGCCGCATCGAGGTCCTTCGTCCAGATCGACGCAGAAAGCCCGAACTCACTGTCGTTCATGAGAGCCACAGCCTCTTCATCACTCTCGACCGGCATTATTCCTACAACCGGTCCAAACGATTCGTCCCGCATCACAGACATGGTGTGATCAACGGAAACGAGCACTTGAGGAGCCATGTATGCTGGACTCAGTGCCCCGATTGGTTCTCGTTCAAATTCTGCGGGATCGATAAGCGGCTCCGCTCCCGACTGCACGGCTTCGTCAATTTGTTTACGCACAAAATCGGCTGCCCTCGCCGATATCATCGGGCCGAGTGTGGTTTGGTCATCCATCGGATCACCCAGAACATGTTGCCTGGTGGCCTTCACAAAAGCATCCACAAACTGGGAGTAGATCGAGCGATCGACATAAATGCGCTCAACCGCACAACAGCTCTGTCCCGAATTGAAGAAGCAGCCATCCACGAGCTGTTCAACTGCGAAATCCAGATCCACGTCAGCGCGGACATAAGCGGGATCTTTGCCGCCCAATTCCAGGCCGACGCCCACAAACGCACCGCCGGCTGAGCTCTCGACGATCCTTCCGGCCCCGACCGACCCCGTAAAGTGCACTCGATTCACCAACCCGTCTGAAATAATTCGATTGGCCTGTTCGTGAGAGAGAACAATGTTGGCGAAGAGCCCCGACGGCAATCCGGCTCCATCGCAGGCCATCTGAAAACGCTCCCCCACCAGAAGTGTCTGGGAGGCATGCTTTAACAGGACCGCATTCCCGGCCATGAGGCCTGGTATTATGGAGTTGACGGCCGTCAAGTAGGGGTAATTCCAGGGAGCAATTACAAATAAAAGCCCTAGCGGCTCGCGCTTAATGGTGCGGCGGATACCATCACCACCGAGAATAACCAGAGGTGCGAGTGATTCTTCAGCGATGGAAATCATGTGATGAGCCCTTTCTTCGAGCCCCCTGAGTTCACCCACGCCGTATCAAATAGGACGGCCCATTTGCTTGGTCAACTCTGGAACGATCTCGTCCTGCATCGCCAAAAGTCTGTCGACTATTCGTGAGCAGATGGTAGCTCGCTCGGAGATGGAGGTAGTGGCCCATTCAATCTGAGCGGTGCGAGCATCGCTAAGTACACGCGACAGATCTTCGGCCGAAATGATCGCTCGGCGGGCGACTACGCTTCCATCAATGGGTGAAATACACTGAATGCTTTCTGACATGTATCAAGTCCGCTCAAATCCGCGGCGTAGCTCCCAATCAGTGACACACTTGTCGTACTGGCCTTGCTCCCAATGTGCCGTATGCACGTAGTGATCGATGACATCATCCCCAAAAGCGGCCCGAAGCATTTCTGAGTCTTGCAAATGAGTTGTGGCCTCGCGTAGTGTTTTTGGGACCTCCCGAAGCTCATCGGCTATGTAAGCGTCACCTTCATACGAACTTTCCAGTTCCATTTCGTTCTCCACACCATCCAGCCCTGCAGCTATCAAAGCGGCAAAAGCGAGATACGGATTCAGGTCTGCGCCGCCAATACGGCACTCAATCCGAATACCCGATGTCCCCTCCCCACAGAGCCGAAACCCCGCCGTTCGATTATCTCTCGACCAGATAGCCTTGGTCGGTGCAAAAGAGCCTGCCTGAAATCGTTTGTACGAATTGATAAAAGGCGCAAGGAAATAGGTGATTTCGCCCGCGTGTGCAAGCTGCCCGGCCATGAACTGACGCATCAACGAAGACATGCCGTGAGGTTGGTCAGCGTCCTGAAAAGCGTTCTGCCCCGATTCATTTGCCAGAGAAAGATGAATATGACAGCTGCTCCCCGCCAGTTCATAGTTCCACTTGGCCATGAATGTGATCGCTTTATCGTGCGCATGGGCGATTTCTTTCATCCCGTTTTTCATGATCACGTGACGATCAGCCATCTCGAGTGCATCGCAATATTCGATGTTCAACTCTTCCTGACCGGGCCCCCACTCTCCTTTTGAATTTTCAACCGGTATGCCCGCGCCTTCGAGGCCGTTGCGCATCGCCCGTAATACTGGCTCTTCCTTGGTGGTCTGAAGAATGTGATAGTCCTGGATATAGGTACCTGATGTTCTCGGATCTCTAAAGTCCTTGTCACTTATGTCTCGATAGGTCTCGTCGAAGAGATAGAACTCCAGCTCTGAGGCGGTCATTGCTCGGAGCCCGAGCTGCTCAAGTCGTTTGAGTTGCTTGCTGAGGATGGCACGAGGACTGTAGGGAACGTCTTCTGAATGATGATCCAAGACATCACACAACACCAGCGCAGTGCCTTTCAACCAGGGAGTCACCCGAAGCGTTGAGAGGTCTGGCCTCATGACGAAATCGCCATATCCCGCGGCCCAGCTTGCGCCTTTGTAGCCGGGAACGGGCTCCATTTCAATATCGTCCGCCAGCAGATAGTCGCACGCGTGCGTTTCTTTGTAGGCTCCATCAACAAAAAATCGGGCCTGAAATCTTTTGCCGATCAATCGACCGAACATGTCCGGGAAACAGACCAGTACAGTATCAATTTCCTCGTTTTCTACTGCAGTTCGCAGCGTTTCCAAGGTCAACATGCCTTTCAATTTTTTCGCCACTCTTTATTCGCCTCTGTCTATTCGCCTCTGTGTTGCATGGCAAACTCCTCTTCTGGAGATAAAATCATTCGGTGCCTGGCATACAGACCGAAATAAAGTATTCCCGCCGAGAACCAGATGGCCGTTCCATAAACGCCCGGCCTGTACTCCGGATTAATAAACAGAAAGACGAGCGTTGCCGCTGCAATGACGCCTGCTACGATAGCACCCGGCTTCCCGAGAGGACTAACATAGGGCCTCTCCATTTCCATGTCTCGCATTTTAACGAACGAAATCATCTGCATGACATACGCGATAACCGCCCCAAATACTGCCATATTCAGAAGTACAGCACCCACGGGTACCCTCCCAAAAATGAAGGACCCGTATTCGATGATCAGGGCAACCACATAGCCGATGACTGCTCCAACGACAAGCGCGACGTGTGGCGTCTGGCGCTTGGGATGGGTAAGAGACATCCATTTCGGGAAGTACCCAGCCCTGCTGAGCGAATAGATATTGCGCCCATAGGCATAGATGATCGTGTGAAAGCTGGCAACGAGACCCGCAACTGCCACCATCGCCATCATGGAAGCGCCGACCCCCTCTCCAAAGATGGTCTGAAAAGCCAGAAATAGAGGTTCGTCAGACGTACCCACGACAGCGGAGCCTGGCGCGATACCCGCGTTCAGAAACAGAGTCAAAACGGAGGCGACGATAAGCGTTAAAATGCCCCAGAGCAGTCCCTTCGGCATATCCCTTTTTGGATCATGCGACTCCTCTGCCGCCAGGGGAAGCTGCTCAATCGCCAGATAAAACCAGATGGCAAAAGGGAGGGCCGCCGTGATGCCGCCCAAGCCCATAGGAAACCACAGTGTGCCCCCCGATTCAGGTTCGATATTAAGAGCATGCTCCCAACTGAAATGTGGTATCGCCCCTATCCAGAATACCAAAAGGATGGCCAGAGCCAGGAAGGTGATGAAAATGGTGAAACGAAAAGTCAGCTCAACACCGAGGACATTCATACCCACGAAAACCGCATAGAAAATCGCGCACCAGATCGGAGTGGCCAGTTGAAGGCCTATCAAATCATTGGCAATGGAACCCATATATCCACCAATTCCGACGACGATGACCGCCGGAGTCAAGATGTACTCCATGCTTTCGGCCAATCCCGTCACGAATCCACGCCACGGTCCCATAGCGGTTCGCCCAAACGAATATGCTCCACCCGTGTGCGGAAGAGCCGGACTCATTTCTGCGATAGAAAAGCATAGCCCCACGTACATGATGGCTACGATGGCCGTAGCAACCAACAGACCGCCGAATCCACCTGCAGCGAGGCCAAAATTCCAGCCGAAAAAATCACCCGAAATTACCGCCCCGACTCCGAGCGCCCGGAGGGACCAAACACCTGCGAACTTGCGAAGCTTGCGGCGCTCAAAATATTCGTCGCCAGCCTGGGCGTAGGCGACCTGACTCGAGTCTTTCATGCGGGACCATAAATGAAATGAGTCTGGAGTATAGCTACTAGTGTCCTAAACCAGAATTGGGGTGTTTTTATCTCATTTCAGTCCTTGCAAGAAGGCAGCCAGGCATCAGTAGGGCTCGGCGTTTGCGCGCCCTTTTCTACTTCGAAACGATCCATTTTTGCGTCCATGCAGCTGACGGATTGGGGCCCATACCAAGCTGGTAAACTCCTGGCTCTGACGGACTGAACATATAGTCAATCGTCTCTCCAGATCCGATTACCTGCCCGATTTCTACTTCTACCCGTTGGCTCTCGGGCAAGTCTGCTCCATCTTTCGCAATGGCCCGCAACTTCACAGGTTGGCCGTCTTTGGTCATCCAGAATTTGGCCACACCCGCTGGCGTAATATTGATCAGACGCAGCCTATGGTCCTCGCCCACGCTCGCAATCATGTCGGGCTGCTCTTGGCGTCCATTCATTTCCCAGTCTTCGATAGGTCTCCCCCTGCGCCTATTATACCCTATTGTGTAAATGTGATCGAATTCAGGATCGAATTCTTCTCCTTCATCCAGAACGATTATCGGACCATACAATCCGCCAGAAAGCTGACGTACATCATTTAGATGACTGTGATAGATGAAGGTGCCGCTGCGCATCAGGGATAGTTTATAGGCGAACTCCTCGCCTGGCTCGATTACCGGAGAAACTTTGCCATCAGAGGCGCTCCAAAATGGCACGCCGTCCGACCAGCTATCGAGTTCCAGACCGTGCCAATGCACACCAGTCGGAGTACTCATGTGATTCTGAACGGTCACATACGTGTCCTGGTAGCGTTGGAGAAACATAACAGGCCCCGGAGCACGCAAGTGCGTCTCATCGGGTTGGAAGCCAGAGTCAAACGAAAATGAAAAGGCTTCCAGAGAATCTGCACCGTGCTGATTAGCGTGTAACGTTAGATACCGCGGCTCTCCCCTCGATATTAAATCCGATTTACCGGGCTTAACGCTTATCCCAAGAACCAATCCGGCCATATGCTCATGCTCTCCAATGTCCGCCGTCGGCAGGCGCTGGCCACTGCCTACATGAAAAGAAAAATGGCAATGAAATAACCAATTGCCCTCTCGAGCAGGTATCCACTCCATCATCATGGTAGACTGACGAGGCATTAGTTCGGTAACGACCTCCCGTCTCTGTTCCTGCGAATAGGTGATATCGCTGGAGATGCCACCTACCGACAGGACGTTGTAAAAAAAGCCATGCAGATGCATTGGATGACTTCGGCGCGAAGCATTGATGACGCGCCACCTCTCCTTCTCACCAACCGTTGGCTCCAGGCGTTCTGTAAACGGAAATGTATGGCCGTTAATGGTCAAGGCTACCACCCTCCGTGGGACGACAGGGAACGCTCTATCACGGAACGATGTGAATATGTTCATCACAAAGATTCTATCGGGAGGAGAACCTCCTACCGGATCAATAATGAAGGCTCCTGTTAGCTGCTCATATTCTGCGGTTCGCCTGTGTAGTCCTTGGCCCTTCTGAAGGTAGTAGAAGTAGGTGCCAGGCTTTCCAGCCTCGAAATAGAACTCATGAGACTCGCCAGGTAAGAGCGCAATTCCTTGATCGTGCTCATTTGGTCTTTCATGAAAACCAAACACGGTAACTGTCGAATCCGGAACTGAATTTCGAACCCGTGCCTTGACTCGAGTTCCTTCTTCGACCCGAATCAGGGGACCCGGAATGGTAAGGATTTTGCCTCGTTCAGCGATGGCCATCACACGAATTCCGGGACCGTCTGCCGTTTCAAGCCGCCAGTCCGACCAGACGAGTTCGAGATCAATTTCAAGCACGCCATCCGTCAGCACTCCTGCGGGAGTCCGGTTTTCGTTAGCCACTACCCGTGGTAGCCCAGATTCTGATCCTGCTGGAATGAACCAGGGATTGGAATATTCCTGTGCTTCGGCCTTACCTGCAGAGAAAAGCAGACTGCACGAAAACAGTACAATCAGGAAAGCTCTAAAGAGGTTCATGAGTATCATTTCGGCGGGTAAACGAAGAAGGACATCACATATGTACAAAATATCTTGGTCGCTAGCCATAAATAACTACAGCTGGGCGGTCAGATGGTTGGCCGTTGAGGCCTGTTTGGAATGAAAGGCACCTCTTGAATCCTATTTGTCGAGTGCTAACTTGGGGCCACATTTCAATCGAACGTGGTCTTAGATGAAGCGCTATCTCTCCTTCTTACTGGTGATTTTTATTCTCGCGGCATTCGTATTTGAAGCAGCTGCTCAGACGGTTGCGCAAAACGACAGCTCTGCTGCGTATGCGCTAAAAACGAAGTCACTACCCCTCATTACAACGCGAACTCTGAAGTTCACAACGGATGAAGGGACGTGGATGTCACTCGACGTTTCACCCGATGGGTCGGAAATCGTGTTCGAACTGCTCGGCGATCTCTACACACTTCCGATTGAAGGGGGAGAAGCAACCCGGATCACCAGTGGACAAGCATATGATATGCAGCCACGCTATTCGCCTGACGGTTCAAGGCTTGTTTTCATAAGCGACCGGGACGGTGCTGAAAACATCTGGCTTTCAGATACCGATGGAACGAATGCACATGCGCTTTCGAAAATCCAGTGGAAGAATTTCGTTTCTCCGACATGGACTCCCGATGGACAATACATCGTTGTTTCGCGCAACACCGAGCTTGTGCTCTATCACGTTGACGTCGTAGGCGGTTCGGGAATCGAGATCACGGGTAAAAAAGGAACCGAAACGGGCTCGTACTATGGGTCTGCGTTCGGCCCCGATCCCGATTACATTTGGATAAACGTGACGGGGACGCCCTCAAGCGGATTTGGGCTAAGCGCTTCGGGCGATGAAATGGAGCCGACCTCGGAATTTGGGCATAGTCCGAGAAGCTCGCCCCGGGAAGTAGGTGCTTACCAGATAGGGCAGTTTGAGAGGGAGAGCGGCCGCGTTTTGGTGCGAACGCATGAACATACAGGTGCCTTCCGTCCTGTGCCCAGCCCTGACGGGAAATGGTTGATCTACGCGACCAGATTCGATAGCAGAGAAGCGTTGAAGTTGCTTGATCTGGAAACAGGCGCTCTGACCTGGCTCAAAATGGATGTCCAGAGGGATGCCTCCCAGGGAGGAGGCACGAATGATCGCGATGTCTATCCGGGTTCTGCGTTCACTCCAGACTCCAAGGCTCTCATTACTTCCTATGGTGGAAAAATCATGCGTGTTGAGGTGCCCACAGGGGAGGCCACCGAAATTTCCTTCACGGCTGAAGTTGAACAAGAGCTGGGACCGCTCGCCAAGTTCGATTACCCGATCAACGACTCACTTCTCACGATTTCTCAGATTAGAGGTGCCAGACCATCTCCCGACGGCTCTTTTCTGGTGTTCGCCGCCCTCGATAGGCTGTGGATAGCGAATCTTGAGGCTGGTTCTGGTGACACGGCAGCAACGGATTCTACACACGCCATCCTGCGAAATGCTCGTCGACTGACGTCAGAAACGGTGGTCGAACATGCTCCGGTCTGGTCGCCGAATGGTGTCTGGATCTCGTATGTCGTCTGGAGTGACCAAACGGGTGGAGATATCTACCGAATGCGAGCAGACGGACGAGGTGCTCCTCAGCGACTCTCCGTTGAGTCTGCGTTCTTTGACAGGCTTGCCTATTCAAGGGATGGATCCCGGTTGTTGGCCGTCCGAGGTTCAAACAATCACCGAATGCGTACTCTGGAAGATTTCGGTTCTCATCATGGATCCGCCGAATTGGAGTACGTTTGGCTTCCGGCAGATGGAGGTGCGCATAATCGCGTCAAATGGGTTGGGTCCGGTGCCACTCAGCAAGGCCGAAACGCGCCGCATGTCGGTCCAGATCCTGAGAGGGTCTATATTTGGGCAGGAACTGAAGGGCTTCTCTCCATGCGATATGATGGAACCGACGTTCGAACTCTGCTGAAGGTAAAAGGCCCAGCGCATCCCAGATCTACGACTGGAGGTGGAACACCAAGCGAAGTGGTACTCTCCCCGGATGGGAATCGAGCGATTGTTCAGGCCAACCGGAACGTTTATCTCATTACAGTGCCTCCTGTCGGAGGCGAAGCGCCGTCGGTTTCGGTCACGTCTTCTTCGAGTGTTCCGAACCGTCGATTGACGAAGGTAGGAGGTGATTTTGTCGGTTGGAGCTTGGACGGACAAACTGCGCATTACTCGATCGGAAGAAGTTATTTCGAGTGGGATGTTCAAAAGGCGGATTCTCTGTTTCGAGCTGATGCGACTAAGAAGAGATTGGAAGCAGAGGCAAAGGCAGCTGCGATTCCCAAGTCGGATTCGACTAAGGTGGTGCCCGCGGATTCTTCTTTAGCAATCCCAGCGGATTCCTCGATGGCAGTCGCCGCCGATTCGACGAGCAAGAAGAAGGACGAGAAGCCCGTCTATGAATCTGTCAGAACAGACATGGAGATTGTCGTTGCCAAGGATCGCCCTGAAGGCCTCGTCGCGTTGACTGGAGCTCGTCTGATCACTATGAAAGGGGACGAAATTATCGAATCAGGAGATATTCTGATAAGAAATAATAGGATTGAGGCGATAGGACCGTCCGGGACCATCTCTATACCTGCGGCTGCATCGAGATTCGATATGTCTGGAAAGACTATATATCCGGGCCTCGTGGATATCCACGCACACGCATGGTTTGCCTGGGGCGTGCACAGAACGCAGGTCTCACAGTATTTGGCGGCCCTCGCCTACGGCATCACTACGCAACGTGATCCTCAGACGTCGGCAGAGGATCAAGTGTCCTATACGGACCTCATGGAAATCGGTGAATTTATTGGCCCCAGAAGTTATTCGACTGGCCCTGGCGTCTTTTCAGGTGACAATATTAAGAGCTTAAAAGAAGCCAGAGACGTTTTAAAGCGCTATTCGGAGTACTTCAATACTCAGACCATCAAACAATACATGGCTGGCGACCGCAAGATCAGACAGTGGGTAATAATGGCGGCGAAAGAGCTTGGACTGACCCCAACGACGGAAGGCGGCTCCAATTTCACGATGAACCTTACGCTCATGCAGGATGGTTACGCTGGTTTGGAGCACTCACTCCCCATCAGTCCGTTTTACAAGGACGTGGTTGATTTGACGACCTTTAGCGGCCTTACGTACACGCCAACATTGATCGTCGCCTACGGGGGGCCTTCGGGTATTAACTACTATATAACCCACACGAATCTGGATGAGATAGAGCGCTTAAAGCGGTTCACGCCTCACGATGAACTGGACCAGTGGAAGCGTATGACGTATTACCGAGACGATCAATATGTCCATCCACTTCATGCCAAGCAGCTCACTAAAGTTGTAGAGGCAGGCGGGCGCGTCGGATTAGGCTCTCACGGGGAAGTCCAAGGAATTGGGGCTCACTGGGAGTTGTGGATGATGGCTTCGGGAGGAATGGACCTACACGATGCGCTGCGTGCAGCGACCATCCATGGGGCTGATGCCATCGGGCTCGACAACGACCTGGGATCAATTGAAGTTGGAAAGCTGGCCGACCTGCAAGTGCTCGATTCAAATCCACTGGACGACATTAAAAATTCCATCGACATCAGCTATGTCATGAAAAACGGTCGCTTATACGAGGCGGACACGCTTAATGAAATCTGGCCGCGTCAGAAGGATCTTCCAGCACAGTGGTGGTGGCGTTTCGAACCGACAGAGTAATCTCTGGAGCAGGAGGTTCAAGGTTCGAATCCTTGTAGGGCAACAGCAAAGTCCCGTAGTCACAAAGTGGCTGCGGGACTTCTACATTTTAGTCGTGTTGGATACACGACTATTATCTGTTCCATATATTGGAACTGATCAATATTTTTGCGTATTGTATTTGTTCCACTCTCTGAAACACACCACAACCTGTGAAAATACTCACTCGATCAGAAGAGTTCGTCCTACTTGCCGTCTGGAAGCTGCGCGAGAACGCGTTCAGTCTGCCGATTCGCAAACAGATATCTGAAACTACAGGCTACGACTGGTCTCTCGGGTCCATTTATACGCCGCTGGAGCGACTCGTAAAGAAAGACCTGCTGACCTCCTACACCACACAGCCGACAACAGAACGTGGCGGGCGTCACAGACGCGTCTACCAACTGACGACACGGGGCCGCCAAGAGCTCATCAGGATCCAGACAGTTGAACGTGAGATGTGGTCAGGTGTGACCCTACTGGCCCTGGAGGTCGCCCCCGAATGAAACTGAACGGCTCTCACAAACCACCCCGCCTGGCTGAGATTCTTCTCACCTGGTTGTTGCCGGAGGATCGCTTGCGGACACCCTCAGGGGACTTCGAGGAATACTACAACGAAGTTGTGCGTGAGCGGGGGGAGTTTCGTGCTTGGCTCTGGTATTGGCTCCAAGCCCTGAAACTGATTCCAGACAGGCTTTCTGAATAATCGTATTGGACGGTAGTCATGATCAAAAACCAGCTCAAATCCGTACTTCGCACGCTGCGTTCTCAAAAGGGTTACGCCATCCTCAATATTGGCGGGCTTTCCGTCGGCATCGCCCTCAGCATACTGGCATTGCTCTATGTTCAGCACGAATACAACTTCGACAGCGGTCTTTCGAAGGCGGATCGGATCTACCGGGTCGTTCAAGACATCAATATCCCGAGTTATCAAGGATTTAATGCGAAGGTAGCCCCAGGTCTCGCACGTAGCCTGTCGGAAAATTTCCCGGAAGTACTCCTCGCAACAAGAATTTCCAATGGAGCGAAGAAAACTCTTGCGTATGGCGACAGGACGTTCAAAACGAACAATCTAAATGCAGGCGACGGTCAGCATTTTGTGGTGGATCGATCGATAGTGGAGTTGTTTGACATTCAAATTATTGGCGGTGACCCCGACGAACCCTTTCCAGCTGATAATTCTTTCCTGATCAGTGAATCAATGGCAGAAAAAATATTTGGGGAAGACAATCCGATCGGTAGGCCCATCACGCTGACTGGGCCGTGGTTGGGATCCCATGAAAATGTTGTGACGGCTGAGGCTCGAGATATGCCGGCCAATTCCCATTTTCAATTCGACCTTCTCGATCCGATTGATGAGGTACCCGATCCGGGACAATCTTATAACGCTCAGCGGCAGTCGGGCGTCTACACATACATCCTTTTGCCCGAGGCGTATCCTCCTGAGCGTCTCGAGGAAAAATTTCCCGCATTCGTGGACAGAGTTCTTGGTCCAGAAGTGGAAACTTTCTGGGGCGGTTCCTGGGAAAATATTAAGGCAAACGGAGGTGGTTGGACGCTTCACCTGCAAGGGCTCACGGACGTACATCTGGATGCCAGGTACGGGGAGTCGTTGGGGCGGCGAGGTAGCCGAACGAGCATGGGTTTCTTCTCGATTGTAGCGATTTTTATTCTCGTACTTGCCTGCGTCAATTTCATGAATCTTGCGACCGCCAGGTCGTCAAGGCGCATTAAGGAGGTGGGTATTCGTAAGGTTGTTGGATCTTCGCGTACGCAACTTATACACCAATTCCTTCTTGAGTCGATCCTCATCAGTCTGTTCTCTCTATTAGTGGCTTGCGCCCTCGTGCTGCTGATGCTTCCCGCATTTAATACGTTCCTGGGTACCGAAGTAGCTTTTCACCTACTCGAGAACGTGTATCTCCTGCCTGGCCTGGTAGTCCTCGCCCTGACGGTGGGTGTTCTCGCTGGGAGCTACCCAGCTTTCTTCCTATCCGGCTTTCGCCCCGTCGAACTCTTTCGCGGAGCCCGGCGGAACGGCACGAGGGGCGTCTCTCTTCGCGACGGCCTTGTGGTTTTTCAGTTCATAATAACCGTGCTGTTAATCGTCGCCACCACCGTCGTATACAATCAGCTCTCTTTCATGCGGGACAAAGACCCCGGGTTCAACGATGACCAGGTTATTGTCGTACAAGATGTCCGAGATACGTTCGGGCGATCGGAAGGACCACGTTACCAGCGCTTGGTGGAGGAGCGTGGGTATAGCACAGATGACTATTGGAACATGAACCGTTCACAGATGAATGAACTAACCAACGGCGAAGATGGAATTGGTCGCTTCAATCAAAATGCGGCGAGGCGCGCACGCGTTTTTCAGCAGCAGCTTCTTAAAATACCGGCTATTCGAAGCGTGTCGCTTTCAGACGCGATTCCGGGGAGGGTTGACGACTGGTCGCATCTCGAACGGTCGGACCTACCAGAACGCGGTGCACAGGAAATTCGCATCTCACATATCGATTCAAATATTGTGGAAACGCTTCAGTTAGAACTGGTTGCCGGACGCGACCTGAGGAGTGATGATTCCATGGGTTCATATCTAAGCAATGAAACGGCTGCTCACATGTTCGGACCAGGATTCCCTTTAGGAAGTAACGGCATGGAACTACTCGTCAAGGCAGGATATGAGGCGCCAGCCTGGACGAATGGGCCGATCGTAGGAGTCGTGAAGGATTTCCACTCATTCGATATGCGCTCCCAAGTCCAACCGAGATTCTTTCGGCTTATGCCACGGCATAGGCCGATTGACAATATGATCATTCGATTCCAATCGACCGACTTACAAGCCACGCTGGCATCGATTGAACGCACTTGGGGCGAGTTCATAACGGACGAGCCGCTCAATTATACGTTTCTCGACCAGGATTTCGCGAGACTTTTCGAAGCGGAGAAACGGCTCGCCAAAGCGTTTGGATTTTTCGCCACTCTCGCCATCATAATCGCTTGTCTGGGACTATTCGGACTTGCGGCGTTCATGGCGGAGGTGCGAACGAAAGAAATCGGGGTTCGAAAAACCCTGGGAGCTTCGGTTCAGAACATTGTTCAGCTGATGTCGAGCCATTTCCTGTGGCTGCTTCTCATCGGAAACATCGTCGCATGGCCCATAGGATACATCGTGATGAACAAATGGCTCGAGGACTTCGCCTTTCGCATTGATATCGGTTTGGGCACTTTCCTGCTTACGGGTGCGGTAGCTCTGCTCCTCGTGATTATTTCTGTGGGTGGACAAGCACTTCGTGCCTCACTCGCCAATCCGATCGATTCGTTGAGATACGAATGATTGGAACAGCGGCCCAGGTAACACTTGTGAGCATCCGGGAAGGATTGATCGTTATTTGCCTCATCGCCAGGCGTTGGTTATAGTGTCCAAAAGACCCGGTTGGCTATGAGGAAGACATTATTCGTTCTTGTGACGCTGCTTTTAGCTGCTTGCGCGCCAGAAGCAGACGAGAACCAAGTAGATTATAGATTCGCTGCCCCCCAGATGAGCATGGACGCGGATCAATTGGCACGAATCCCTGCTCGGCTGCAGGAATTGGTGGATAGTGACCAAATCGCAGGCGCTGTGGTGGTCTTGGCGCGACACGATGGTATTGTGCTGCTTGAGGCGGTCGGTTATCAGGATCTGGAGACCAAGGCGCCGATGCGCACCGATGCAATCTTTCGGATGGCGTCTGTGTCCAAGCCTGTGACCGCAATCGGCGTCATGATGTTGCAGGAAGAGGGAAGGTTGTGGACATGGGATCGGCTGGATAAACATTTGCCGGAATTTTCAAATCTTCAGACCGATCCGCCAAGCGAGCGAGCCGAGCCGGTAACTCTTCAAGGACTCCTGACGGGCACATCCGGCATTGGAGGCGGAGGGTATGTAGAAGGCTTCTATGGAGAAAGCCTCGCCAACGTCGTTGCGTCCATCGCTTCGAACCCATTGGGATTCCCACCGAATACGAGATTTCGTTATAGCCAAGCCCCATTCGACATCTTGGGGCGCGTGATCGAAGTCGTATCGGGCGCTTCCTTCGAGGCGTTCATGCAGGATAGGCTATTCGGCCCCTTAGGAATGGGCGATAGCGGGTTCTTCGTGCCGCCCGAGAAGCGCGCTCGCATTCCAGGATTTTATCGAATGGAAGAAGGACTGCTTGTCGAAAACACATCATGGGAGTGTTTCTGCATAGACCTACCGCACGAGGGCCGACGCTTCCCAGCGCCAGCGTTCGGTCTCTACTCGACTGCGGAAGACCTCGGAGCCCTCCTCCAAATGATGCTGAACAAGGGCGCCTATAATGGTCACCGAGTCCTTTCTCAAGCTTCGATCACGGCGATGAGCACAAACCAGATAAGCGAAAGTGTCCGAAGCCAAAACGTAAACGCTGTCAGGAAACCAACGTGGGGATTTGGTTGGGAGGTCGGGTATCCCGGGCTCGGTGGTCCGCTTGCGTCATCACGAATCTATGGCCACGGAGGCAGGAGTGGCGTTAAGATTTGGGTGGATCCCGAAAACGATCTGGCCGGAGCATTCTTGATCCATCAAACGGGTAGTGTGAGAACGAGCCTGACTAAGGCGATTATACAGATGGCCACTGCTGCCGTGGTAGACCCGTAGGCCAACTTAGCCTTTCAAAGGTTGGGTCCAGTTGAGTAACCCAAGCCCGGGAAGAGAACCAACTGCTCTCTTGTATCGTCTTCACGGCTGACGCTAACTCAGTGCAGAAGACACCTATTTCTATTCGTTGCGCAAGACTTCTGCTGGATTTGCAGTGACGAATTTGCGGATGTGTGAGGCGATAGTAAGTGCAGCCGTACCCAGCACAAATGTAAACGAGATAATAAATCCTGACGGTCTAATCGGAATAGGGTCTGCGTAGACGGAATTGAGCAACGCATCCATTGCCATGTACCCAAGCGGGGCTGAAATGATGGCAGCCAGGACCAGTACTACAACGAAACTGCGGTTCACCTTTCTGGCCAGATGCGGTACGGAGGCACCGAGCACCTTCCGAATGCTGATCTCTTTTAATCGTCGTGCCACCTTCTGGGACGCGATTCCATATAAGCCCATACACGCGATGAGAAGCGCAACGACGGAAATAAACCTGAACATCGTCTTGATATTCGTGTTTTCAACAAACACCGATTGAAACGCCGTGTCCTGGAAGAAGCCGCGATACTGCTGGTTAGGTACCAGCTTTTTCCAGATGTCTTGCACTGATTGTTCGGTCTGAACGGCAGCTCCTGGCGAGAGCTTGATTGTCATGTACCGATAGTCGCTTTCCGGAATTGCGCGCAGGACAGCCGGCTCGATGGGATTCAAGAACGACGTATACATGAAGTCAGCCGTTACTCCGGCGATGGTGTACGAAAGGGAATCTTCCCGAACTGTTTTACCAAGCGCCGATTCGGCTGTCCAGCCTCTGGACTGCACAAAAGCATCGTTCACGATGATCCTGCCATCGGTTTCCGTCATCGAGGACGCATCGAATCCGTCACCGCTGATGATCGACACGTCATACGTTTCCAGAAATTCTCTGCCGACATCAAATCTGACCGCTCCGAATTTATCCGTACCGACCTCTACCGAAGTCGGGCTCCAGTCGCGGGCAAAATGGTGACGCGCACCAGCAATCTGCGTAACCCCTGAAAGCTGTGTTATTTCTGTCTCCAGGACGTCGAACTGACTCTCGCTATCGGTCTGAAGAACCAGTAGATGCTCGCTGTCATAACCCCAGTCTTTTTGGGCCTGGTAGTCCGCGTTTTGAGAAAGAATCACGCCCGTGATCATCGTAATGAAGGCAATTACGAATTGAAAGGTGAGCATGCTCTGTGAGAAAATGCTTTCACCTCCCAACTTGGTTCGACCCCTGAAGATGGCCGTGGGACTGAAGGAAGAGATATAGAACGCCGGATAGGCGCCCGACATCAGTGCAGTCACCAGCAGTACTCCCATCAGAAATACCCACAAATAGAGCGTGTTTGCTTCACCAATCGTGATATCACCTCCTTTGACAGCAGTGAGGGCGTTAAATCCTGGTAGAAGCAAGAAGTAAGCGAAACCGAAGCCAACACCGAGAGAGAGAACACACATGAGTATGTTTTCGCTCAAAAACTGACTGATGATTTGTCCCTTGCTGCTCCCGACGGCCTTTCTGATGCCAATTTCTTTGAGGCGACGCGACGCGGTAGCAACGGCGAGATTCATGTAGTTAATACACGAAAGCAACAGCATAAAAATTGAAATAAGACCAAGCGCGACGCCAGAAGCCGGATGCGAACCACCCGAGATGTCTCCGGCGACAGCGTAGGAAGCAGCCGAAAGGGAACGAAGACTGGCAAACTCAAACTCAGCGATGGGCTGATTCTCGTTGACTGCGTTCTGTTGCACTCGAAACTCATCCATCTGCCCTGCAATCAGCTCAATGTCGGAAGGATTGTTTACCTCTATGAAGGTCGCTCTCGTTGTGGTTTTCCAGTCCGTCTGATCGACGTTCAAGACGCTGAGATGATCGTAATGAATGAGCGCACCGAACGAAAAACTTGCTTTGTGGGGGAAGGGTTTTGCAACGGCACTCACTGTGAATGTGCGGGTCTCTGACTCGCTGAAAATCACGGCTAACTCCTGGCCCATTGGATTTTGCTTGCCGAAATACTTGGTGGCCAGATCGTCGCTCAAAACAATATCGTTGTGACTAATTGGAGTGCTCTTGTTTCCCAATCTCAGATCGAACGAAAACAGGTCCAGAAATTCGGGGTCGACGTAGCGGATAAATTCCTGAAAAGTATTATTTCCCGCCCTGAATGTGGGATTTCCACTGGCAACACGAATTGCGCGCACTACCTGAGGAATCGCTGCCTGCATCGCGGGCCCAAGCGGCATGGGCGTATCACCGCGAAGCTGCTGATCCTCTCCCCTCTCGATATAATTTTCTACCAGAAAAATGGTATCTGCTTTCTCGTGAAAGGAGTCCATCGTGTACTGATTTTCGATGAACACGAATGCAACGATTGATGTCGCCACTGCAATCGATAGACCCAGGATATTGACCACCGAAGAGGACTTGTTCTTGTAGAGGTTGCGGTATGCGACGTGGAAATAATTCTTCAGCATGATGAGTGACCAGATCAGAGTGTCTGAGATAAAAAATGGAAGGGAGCGGACTGCCTGGCGCCAATACCACATGTCTGCACTGCGCGGTCCATCTGATTCAGCCATATCCGAATAGATTTGCTCGAAGTCGCCCATCGCTCCGTAGCGGATGTTGGGCGAAATAGAGTGACGAAGAAGCCACTGCGCTATGCTTGGTGGTTGCAGCACGATTTTCAGCTCGCTGGTTTCAGGCTAATCAGGCCCGTCCAGAGCGAATCCTGAACGGTTTTTAAATCCAGCAAGGATTCTTTGCCTTTGGGTGTCAAGCTGTATAAGACCGTGCGCCGGCCACCTCGTTTGGAGCCCGGCTCACCGAAGCGAGTCGATACAAGTCCCTTTTGCTCGAGCCGATGAAGGGGAGCATAAATTGCACCCAGTGACCAGTCTTTACGCGTCCGCGAATTCAACTCATTGCGGATGGAGACTCCATACGCTTCATTCTGCAGGCGCCAGACGGTCAACAGCATGATTTCTTCTGTTCGGCCTAAGAGTTCCATGAGCTATATCAAAGGTGAAGGATTATATCGCGAGCGGATTAGTATTCGCGGCCAAGACTTATTAGTTACACACGAATTGATATTGAGTGGATTCTACCTTTTACAAGCGCGACCGAACTGCTTGCACACGTTGTGTGAATGAAGTAATCTGCGCCTTCGCTTACAGCCGATACGTTATTCAGGAGTTTTGAAAATGAGCAAGTCTTCGTTTTTAGCCTTTTTTACCATCACCATCCTTGTTTTAACTGGTTTCCCTGTCGACACTCTAGCCCGCCAAGTCGAGTCTTACGATCCAGAAGCACGGCTCGCAGAACTGGGCATCACACTTCCTGAACCACCCAGCCCCGTCGCCAACTATGTAAATGGGGTCCGGACGGGCAATTTGATCTTTCTCGCGGGTAAAGGCCCAAAAGCAGCGGATGGAAGTGAGCTGCACGGCAAGTTGGGCGCAGGAGTAACCATCGAAGAGGGCTACGCCGGTGCGCGTCTGACTGCAATCAATCAGCTGGCAGTTCTGAAAACCATGCTGGGAAATCTGAACCGTGTCGTACGCGTCGTGAAAGTGTTGGGCATGGTCAATTCAGATCCTGACTTCGTGGAGCAGCCGGCGGTGATCAATGGATTTTCAGATCTGATCGTAGAGGTTTTCGGTGAGCGCGGAAGGCACGCGCGAGCCGCCGTTGGCATGGCGTCGCTGCCGCGCGGTCAGTCTGTAGAAATTGAAATGATCGTAGAAGTACGCGACTAGGAAAAGATAATGAATGGATTGAAGAATGTGATTTCGGGGATTCTGGCTGCCGCCATTTTCGTGCTTGTACCATCCTGGGTGAAGGCGCAATCAGCTCCCCTGGAGTTAAAATATCTGGGTGCGGCCGGATGGGAAATATCGGACGGCAATGTGGTCGTTCTGATTGATCCATGGGTCACCAGAGCCAAATATGGCGGAGGGGGTCATCCCGACGACACCGGGCCAGGTTATGCGAGAGATGATATTGCACATTCTGACACGGTGCTCATCGATCAGCTCATCACGAGAGCCGATTTCATTCTGGTGCACCATGGTCATTTCGATCATCTGGGAGATGTGCCATATATCGCTCGAAAGACTGGAGCGAAAGTGATTGGTACCGAAACGACCATCATGATCTTGCGGGCATACGGTATTCCGAACGAACAACTGTATGCAGTTGGTGGCGGCGAAGATTATCAGTTCGAAAATTTCTCGGTCCGGGTCCTGCCCTCCATCCATTCGGCGCTCGGAGAGAAGCACTATTTCGACTCCAGACGCTACGACCGCAATACAGAACTGGAAGCACCACTGCGCATAAACCAATTCATCGAAGGCGGATCGCTGATGTTTTTGGCGCGATTCAATCAGCACGATGTGCTGACCATGGGCTCGATGAACTTCGTTGAGCGCGAACTGGAAGGCATCAATCCTGATATACTTCTAGCCGGCGTCAATGGCTCGAGGTTGGGCCTGTACAACTATGATGAACGCCTGCTGCAAGTCACCGGCTATCCCGCCATCGTGATACCCACCCACTGGGACAATTTCAGACTGCCGTACGGATTTTCCCAGGAAGCCAACATTGAAAGAATCCTTGTTCCTTTTACTGAGGCAGTTGCATCAATATCGCCCGGAACAAGGATGATTTCGCCCACGCATTTGGAGACGATTACAATCGAATAGGCGTCATGAAAGATCAAACATCAGTCATACTAATCGCTCTCCTCTTGATTGCAGGATGCGAGAGGCCCGAGCAAGTGGAGCGGCCTCCAAACGTCTTGATGATCATGATCGACGATCTTGGATGGACCGATCTGCACATCCAGGGTAACGACCGATTGGAGACACCCATTATCGATCAGCTGGCCGCGGAAGGAATGCGGTTTACCGATAATTACGCAGCGGCGCCAGTGTGCTCACCCACCCGAGCTGCAATAATGACCGGTCAATCTCCGGCACGGTTGGGAATGACAAACCACGTATCCAGAGATCAGAATCGGTTCCAACCGGAAGGCGCCTCATTACGCGCCGCAGAGATGGTCAACCATTTGGAATTGGACTACGTCACCCTCGCCGAACGCCTCAAAGAGGCGGACTATGCGACCGCATTCATTGGCAAATGGCACCTCTCGGGGCTTCGAAGCGAAATGTCTACCGTCGAGCCTGCCCGCCGACCCGAATTTCAGGGATTCGACGTAAATATCGGAGGTGTCAGCTTCGGAGGACCTCCCAGTTATTTCGATCCCTATGGAAATCCTGCCATTGAAGACCGCGAAGAGGGCGAATATCTGACCTATCGCCTCGCTGATGAGACCATGGGATTCATCGAAGAACATCAGGATGAACCGTTTTTTGTGGCGCTTTGGCCATACACAGTGCATTGGCCCATGGAAGCCCCACAGGAATTGGTAGATAAATACGCTGATCGGCCCGGTTTTGAGGATTATGGAGATGGCATCGAAGCCAGCACCCGGTATGCGGCGATGATCGAGGCCATGGACGATGCGATCGGGCGTGTACTGACCAAATTGGATGAATTAAATCTTGCAGAAGAGACACTTGTGATCTTTACATCCGACAATGGCGCGTATGGTGGCGTCACAGATCTGAGTCCGCTACGCGGCGTCAAAGGGCATCTCTATGAAGGTGGTATTAGAGTCCCGCTCATTGTACGGTGGCCGGGGCAGGTGGAGGCCGGTACGTTATCGGGTGAACCCGTTATCAGCATGGATTTCTTCCCGACCATCCTGGACGTTGCCGGGCTTGAGCAAACGCCCGGTACCCCCCTCGACGGAGAGAGCCTCCTGCCCCATCTCCTCGAGATGAAACCTCTCGAGCGGGAGGCGATCTATTTCCACTACCCGAATTACGCTTTTCATAGTGAAAACCGCCTCGGAGGTGCGGTCCGGCAAGGGGATTACAAGCTAATCTACTTCTACGATGATGATTCTGTCGAGCTTTATGACGTCGTGAACGATCTGAGTGAAGAACACGATCTGTCCAGCGAGATGCCCGAGGTAGCAGCGGAAATGAAGGCTGATCTCGCGGCGTGGCTGGAATCGTCGGGGGCGAAAATGCCCCGGCCGTTAGCGAGTGATGATTGAGTACCAGGAGCAGGCCGGTTATTTCATTTTCCAGCTCTCCCAATACGGACTGTCATCTTTGATCTCGGCCCAGTATGCTCGCATTTGTCCTGCCATTTTGGCGACCCGTTCGGTCTCGCTGTCGGCAAGGTCAACGCTCTGTTCGGGATCTGTGGCGAGATTGTATAGGACAAACCGATCCAGCGGACTGGTTTTCAGCCAATCCATGATCATCTGCTCCGAATCCTTGGGTGGAAGCCAGGCCAGCAGCGTGTAGTCGCCGTCCCGCATTGCCATGTGCGGCATACGCCAGTGTGTCTCAAAGTGGGCCGGGAAAAACCAGTACACTGGATCCGGCCTCTGTAACAACTGTCCTCGAAATGCCGGTAACATGGAAACACCATCCAGTTTTCGGTCGGTCGGCGGAGAAACTCCGGCCAACTCCAGCATGGTCGGCAGAAAATCTGTTCCGTTGATCAGCGACTCGTTGATTGAGCCCGGAGTAATCTTGCCAGTCCATCGAGCAATACCAGGGACGCGATGACCTCCCTCATATGGGAAGCGCTTCATGCCTCTCCATTGCCCAGGCGTGCCGAAGGAGCGATCGCGTAAAAAATCTTCCCATTCTCCTTTGGATTCCTCCAAGCTGACTGGGGATTCCGGACCATTGTCGCTGGTGAACATGACGAGCGTATTTTCTTCATCTCCATACGCATCGAGTCCTTCCATCAGGTTTCCGAACGCATTGTCGAGCTGCGTTACCGTTCCATAATAATATTTCTTCTGCGATTTGATGTCCCTTTCTGGACGCACAACCCTTCCATAGTTAACGGATCGCTCCAGTTGATCAACCGCCTCCGTATCGTACGCATCCGAATAGGAATCCGGTGGGATAACTGGCGTATGCGGCTCGTGGCTACAGAGGTACAAAAAGTACGGTCTGTCCGGATCGGGCCGATCACGCAGCCAGGCCAGCGCTTCTTCCACAATGACGTCGCAATACCATCCCTCGACTTCTCCCACGCGCTCCCCATTACGGATAAAATGTTTTGGGTTTTCAGGGCCTTCGAATGCATTGATTGCGGTAGCGAACCAGTGATCGAAACCGTGGTCTCCGGGATTGGGAAGTGTGCTGGACTCTCTGTCGAAATGGCTCAGGTGCCACTTGCCCACAAAACAAGTGTCGTATCCATTTGCAGACAACAGAGATGCCACGGTGACTTCATCGCGCTGCAGATGCATTCCGTTTCCAGCGATGTAATAAAATCCTGCGCGGTACGGATTTCGCCCAGTCAGCAGCGAAGCTCGAGAAGGAGAACACACAGTGCCTGCCGAGTGGAAATCCGTGAATCGCATCCCCTGCGTCGCTAGCCGATCGATATTTGGTGTGTCAATTATCTGATTTCCGTAGGATGCCAGATCGCCGTATCCCAGATCATCGGCCAGAAAAACGACGAAATTTGGGCGACCATCCTTAGCAAATCCAGATTGGCAACCAATCATTCCTGGAATGGTGACTACCAGGCCAGCAGCAACCATTTGTTGAATAAAGGTCCGTCTGTCTGTCATATCACATTCAGCAGAAGTCTTGTGGTAGAATGGCTTCGGGGACTACAGGACACAATACTACGGTGAATCACGAGAATGAAATCGGTTGGAGGGCAATCTGTCTCTAGCGGACGCTTCGACCCAGGCGACTTCCTGTCGAATTGGATCAGAAAACCCCGCCTCCTACATTTGGAATCATGAGACAGGCCGTCATGATATCCCCCGGTGTGATCGAGCATCACGAAGTCGCCGAGCCCGCACCGGGTCCGGGTGAGGTTTTGCTTCGAATCCATCGGATTGGTGTCTGCGGAAGCGACGTTCACGTCAACCACGGCAAACACCCGTTTACACCTTATCCGGTTATCCAGGGCCACGAATTTTGCGCCACCGTTGAATCTCTAGGTGAGGGAGTAGAAGGTATTACCGTTGGCTCCAAGGCCACCGCACTGCCACAGGTCGTCTGCGGAAAATGTAGGCGGTGCCTTGAGGCAAATTTTCACATCTGTGATCACCTGAAGGTGAAGGGCTTTCAAGCTCCAGGAGTGGCTCAGGATTTGTTTGTCACCGAAGCGGACAGCATTGTGATGCTCCCGGATGAATTTTCGTTCGAACAAGGTGCGTTCGTTGAACCGGCTTCGGTGGCCATCCGCGCAACAAGTCGGGCCGGCGATTTGAACGAGAAGAATGTTGCTGTCCTCGGGGCCGGCCCGATCGGCAACCTAACCGCTCAGATGTGCCGCGCTCGTGGAGCTAAGGTCCTGATAACGGACATGAGCGATTTTCGACTCGATATAGCCGCGCAGTGCGGAATCGACAGTGTTTCGAATGCGAAGAACGAATCGCTGATGGATGCCGGTGACAGAGTCTTCGGCGAGAGCGGGATTGGCGTCGTTTTCGACTGCGCGGGTGTCCAGGACACGATCTCTACCGCTGTGGAAACTATAAACAAAGGAGGCACGATTGTCGTCGTTGCTGTTTACGGCGAATCGCCGCGCGTCGACCTGGCCGTTGTGGGTGATCGCGAACTGAGTATTGTCGGAACGCTGATGTACCAACATGCCGACTATGAGGAGGCTGTCAGGCGCATTGCTTCCGGGGATATAACCATTGATCCTCTGGATACCAGACATTTTTCGTTCGCAGAATTCGCGTCAGCCTACGAGTTTATTGATCGGGAAGGACCGCGAAGTATGAAAGTATTCATCGACTTGTAACGACCAGTAATTCTGGAACTGAACGTGGCGAACGGCGAAACAGGATTCATCGTAGTTGGGATCGGTGAGCTGCTGTGGGATGAACTACCCACGGGCAGACAGATGGGTGGTGCTCCAGCTAATTTTTCCTATCACTGTCAGGTTCTCGGAGCAAATTCGGTTATCGTCAGTGCGGTGGGCGATGACGAGGCCGGTCGGGCGATATTCGAAGATCTTGATCAACGGAGATTGGACTCAACACATGTTGGAATTGATCACAGGCATCCGACTGGATCGGTCTCCGTAGTTTTTGCTGGAGAGGGTGTTCCGGAGTATGCAATCGCTGAAAAGGTGGCATGGGATTACATTTCTCGCACGTCTGAACAGCTCGAATTGGCTTCCGAAGCAGACGCAGTATGTTTTGGAACCCTGGCGCAGCGATCCCCCTATTCGCGCAAGACCATCCGATCGTTTTTGAGGGTGACTCGGCCAAATTGTCTTCGAATATTCGACGTCAACCTGCGTCAGGCTTATTACGATCATAATTTGATCAGAGAAAATCTGAGCCTGGCAAATGTATTGAGGCTCAACGAGAGCGAATTGATCATACTGGCCAGCCTCCTTGGAGTCCATGGTGAGACACAATCTCTTCTGGATCAGCTGGCGACTACCTACGCATTGAACGTCATTGCTCTGACCCAGGCCGAGCGCGGATGCATTATTCGAACAGATGAACAAACGATCCGGCACGATGGGTTTTCGCAGGAACGGATTCTGGATACCGTGGGAGCCGGCGACTGCTTTTCAGCGGTTCTCACGATGGGTTTATTGAGAGAAGAACCGCTGGATTCAATCGCAGCACAGGCAAACTGGTTGGCTGCTTATGTGTGTACCCAGGAGGGAGGTATGCCCGAAATGCCGTAACATCAACCGGCCCACCTAACAACGTAGCATGACAATAAGCATACCCACCCAAGACTTCGGGAATCACGTTCCGACAGAGATAGTATTTGGCTCCAGTACACTGACAGCTGTAGGAACAACAGTCGCCAGATTCGGAAGTCGATGCCTTCTCGTGACTGGTCCAAAGACCGGTTCGGTGAAGTCGTATCTCACCCGACTCACCGCCTACCTCGAAGATGCAGGAGTGACAGTCGCTCATTTCGATGGAGTCATTCCCAATCCCACCACCGATACCATGAGTGCAGGTGCGCAGATGGCGGTCGATCACCGGGCGGATGTTGTGCTCGGTGTAGGTGGAGGCTCCAGCATGGATGCTGCGAAAGCAATTGCCGTTGAGGCAACCCATCGTGGTGGCTGTTGGGACTACCTCTTCTACCGGGATGTGGCGCCCACCGAAAAAACCTTACCAGTGATCGCGGTCTCGACGACATCAGGAACCGGCTCGCAGGTCACGCAAGTCTCCGTGGTCACGCATACCGAGACGCGGGATAAATCAGCGCTCTACAATTCGCTGCTCTTTCCTCGGGTGGCGATAGTCGATCCTGAATTGATGCTCAGCGTGCCCCGGCACGTAACCGCTTGTACGGGCTTCGACGCATTCACACATGCGTTTGAGAGCGCTATACACGTCAACACTTCCGCGGAAATCGTGTCAATGGCGTGGGAGGCAATCTCATTGGTTGTCACACACTTGCCTGCGGCACTAAAAGATGGAGCCAATATCGAGGCGCGATCAGCGCTGGCCCATGCCGACACTCTCGCCGGGATCTGCATAGCGACCGTAGGTGTCACGCTGCCCCATGGTATTGGAATGGCAATCGGGGGCATGTACCCTCACATCGCACACGGTGAAGCGCTGGCACTCAACTACCCGGCATTTACGCGATTCACATACGCTTCGGCGGTGGATCCTTTCGCCAGACTGGGAAGGCTGTTTAATCCCGAACTTGAAAGTGTTGACGATCTGGCCGCCGCACAGCGTTCTTGTGATGAACTGGACGAATTCCTCCGAGAGATCGGATTATGGATGGGTTTAGAGGAAAAGCGCGTTCCCGAAGAAGAGTTACGAGCCCTGGCTCAGCAGTGCAGGGTTCTTCCGGACTATCTGAACAATCCCCGGATCGCATCTGAGGAAGAAATGCTTCAGCTCCTCCAGGATTGCTTCCGGCGCTAATTAATCAACCGAGAGGACAGTATTCATGACGACTCTTGATATCGGCATAGTGATCATGTCCACGGTGGCCAGAGTTAACCCCGAAAGTTGTGTACGGGTGAAAAAGGTATAGGCGGCGTATCCTGATGATGATTACGTCATTGTCAATCCGAAGATTGGAGGATACACCGCCCATGAAGACGAATAACGCACACGAGAACGAGAACTACAATAGCACAGAGGATGTGTTGACAGAAGTATTGCGAACAGGGGCCGCAAAGATGCTGGCCACAGCCGTTGAGGCCGAGGTTGAAGCTTTCTGCCAGCGCTACCAGTTCCTGCGCGACGAAGAGAATCGCCACCGCATCGTTCGCAATGGATATCTGCCAGAGAGGAAGATTTTGACTGGTATCGGGGAGGTCGCTGTAAAGATGCCCCGCATACGCGACCGTACGGGTCGGGGTGAGGATAGAATCGGTTTCCGCAGTTCGATACTACCAGCCTACCTCCGCAAGAGCCGCTCGCTTGAGGCTCTCATTCCATGGTTGTACCTGAAGGGAGTTTCAACGGGCGGCTTTGAGGCAGCGCTCTCGGCCCTTGTTGGTCCTGATGCCCCAGGGCTGACCTCCTCGACGATTGCGCGCCTGAAGACGCTTTGGACAAGGGAGCACGAAGACTGGCAAAAGCGGAGCCTGAAGGAGAAGCACTACGTCTATTTCTGGGCCGACGGTATTCACGTAAACGTACGCATGGATAAACAGAAACTGTGTCTGCTGGTCGTGATCGGCGCTACGGCCGATGGAAGGAAGGAGCTTATAGCACTCGAGGACGGCTTTCGCGAGAGCAAGCAGTCGTGGCGAGAGTTGCTCCTGGAGCTGAGGCACCGCGGGCTGGATCAAGGACCGAAGCTGGCTGTTGCCGATGGAGCCATGGGATTCTGGAGTGCTCTCGCAGAAGTTTATCCCGAGACGCGAGCCGCACGCTGTTGGGTGCACAAGACAGCAAATGTGCTCAACCGCCTGCCCAAGTCCGTTCAGAAGAAGGCAAAAGGTCACCTCACGCAGATCTATACAGCAGAAACAAAAAAGCAGGCAGAGAGCGCCCTTCTGTTTTTCATCAAAGCCTACCAGCAAAAGTATCCGAAAGCAGCAGAGATTCTGGTGAAAGACCGAGAAGAACTGCTCGCTTTTTATGACTTTCCGGCAGAACACTGGATCCATCTTCGGAGCACAAATCCGATCGAATCTACGTTCGCGACCGTGCGCCTCAGGACCGCCAAAACGAGGGGATGTCTGAGCCGAGAAACAGCTCTTGCAATGGCCTTCCGTCTATGTAAAGAGGCTCAGAAGAAGTGGAGGAAACTGAATGCACCGCACCTATTGCAACTTGTAAAAAAAGGAATCAAATTCACCGACGGAATTACATCAGAACGACACGCTGCCTAAACCTTCCATACACAACTTTTGGGCATAGCTCCGGTGGCCATCATAGCTACCCTGTAATTCTGGATGAGCTGAGAGGGCTATTTCCGTGAGACCGAATTCGATTCTGTTAATTGCCCTGTTTGTTGTGGGCTGTTCCGCGCAGGAACGGCAGGCGAGTACCGTAGAACGACCAAATCTGCTGTTTATCATCACTGATGATCAGCGATTCGACATGATGGGCGTCGTAAATCCCATTCTTGAGACCCCAACTATGGATCGACTGGCAACGGAGGGTGTCCGGTTCGAAAACGCCTTTGTAACTACCCCGATTTGCGCAGCCAGTCGCGCAAGTCTGCTGACAGGAGTCGTAGAACGTACCCATCAGTTCACATTTGCCACGCCGCCTCTCGCAGACCGATTTATCGAGCAAAGTTACCCCGTCTTACTGCGAGAGGCTGGTTATCGTACAGGGCATATCGGAAAATTTGGCGTCAGGACGGAGGCTGGAGCTACGGATGGGATGTTCGATGTGTACGAATCCTTCCGCGCGGCACCCTACCTCAGGGAACAGGAGGACGGCTCAATCCGCCATGTGACAGACATCACCACCGACAGAGCGATTGATTTTCTGCGATCGACCGATCAAACCAGCCCTTTCGCTCTCACATTGAGTTTTAACGCTCCTCACGCCGACGATAGTGACGAACGTCAATATATCTGGCCCGAGGCGATGAACGAGATGTATTCGAACACCATCATCCCTGATCCTCCGCTTTCCGAGCCGGAGTTCTTTGACGCCCTCCCTGAGTTTCTGAAAGAGGCTTCACTGAATAGAGTCCGCTGGTACTGGCGTTTCGATACGCCTGAAAAGGCGCAGCAAATGACAAAGGGACACCTCCGGATGATCAGCGGGGTCGACGCTGCCATCGGGCGCGTCATGGAAGAGCTTGAATCGCTTGAACTGGCAGACAATACGGTCGTCATCTTGATGGGAGACAACGGCTATTTTCTGGGCGAGCGCGGCTACGCGGGGAAATGGCTCCCGTACGAACTTTCCATACGTGTGCCACTCGTGGTCTTCGATCCTCGCGTCGGAGTTCAACAACGAGGATCGATCCCGACTCAGACCGCCTTGAATGTCGATATCGCGCCAACACTTCTCGATATGGCCGGTGTCGATATTCCACCTGCGATGCAGGGAGAAAGCCTGGTGCCCATCCTCGAAGGAGCATCACCCGCCGACTGGAGAACCGATTTTTTTGTCGAGCACCTCTTCGATCATGCTGAGATTCCAAAACACGAGGGTGTCAGGGGGGAACGCTACAAATACGCGAGATATTTTGAGCAAACCCCGGTGTACGAGGAGCTCTACGACCTCCTCGAAGACCCAATGGAAACAGTGAATCTGGTGGAGGATGCCGATTTCAACGAGATTCTAGTTCAGTTAAGGGCCCGAACAGATGAACTCCAGACTGAATACGGCGGCCCCCACGTGCCTGTCACACAGGAGCAGCCCTAAGCTCATATCGATCACCGCCCGATCATCACTGATTTCGCGAAGGTCGGCTGATGTGTATTCCATTCAGACCGTCGGAATTCGCGACACCGATGTCTGGAAAGCCATCCCCATTTACATCACCCACCCCCACTCCGTAGGTGATATCCTCTGGCGATCCGAATCGTACTTCCTCGAAGTTTGTACCCGTTCCATCATTGAAGAAGGCAACATTTTGTGAACGCACGTTGCCAATAACAATGTCCAGGTCTCCATCGTTATCGAGGTCCACGACTTCAAGGTCGTAGGAAAGTCCGTCATCGGCGCCGAATGCCACACCTGGGTCGAAACTACCCGTCCCATCTCCAAAATATATCCCATTGGCCTCCCCGATATTGGCTGTAACCAGGTCCAGATGGCCATCTGAGTTCATATCGGCTGCTGCGACGGCACGCGTCTCATCGCTTCCGGTTCCATACGGAAGAGCGGTGTCAAAACTGAGGGTGTCGTCATTCAGATAGACGAAATTTGCCTGTCCGTCTCGATTCGCAAGCACAAGATCAGGTAGTCCATCTTGATTGATGTCAGCCACGGCGAGAGAAATGGTTGAGTCATCGCTGGTTCCAAATGAGCGTTTTGGACCAAAAGTCCCGTCGCCTTCATTCAAATAAATTCCGTTTTCCATTCCCCGATTCGTCACGATGGCATCTATGTCTCCATCGCCATCCAGATCGGCCAGCGTGACACTGCGAGTGGACTCAACCTCCGGGCCCAGTGTGCCTGACACGGAAAATCGCCCGTAACCATCATTCTCGTAAATGATGTTGTGGGTCAGATCGTTGGCGACAATGACATCGAGATCACCATCGCCATCGAGGTCGGCCGTCGGAATAGAATAGCTGGTGCGAGAATCCGACCCAAGTGGATATCGCATCATGAACCTGCCTGAGCCGTTATTAATGAACACCTCGTTTTGCTGCGGCCAATGACGACCACTCGCGACCAGGGCATCCAAATCGTCATCCCCGTCGATATCGACCAACGCAATAAAGGGAGACCGGTCAGTGCGCAAGCCCAACAGTACTTGAGGGCGTTCAGTGAATGTTCTCACCTGGCTCATAGCCAAATCGACCCAAAACAACATGAGCAGGACCACGAAAGACGACTTGAAAGAAGGGGTCATAAGCAGGATGAATTACAATTTTTAAGTGGTCGTATCGATGGCTGGCGGATTTATGCGTCTGAGATCGTCGACCGAAGACACCATGGCGAAATGAATGGTTCCTGCATTCACATCCGCTGCCGACGCCAGCCAGCCTCCAAGCGCTATATCTGATTTCAGCAATAGTCCAGGACTCACCGTCAGTATGCTACTCGGATACTGGCAACGAAGACGAAATCATTTTCCAGCGCCGCTCCGTTTAATTTCTGTACAACGGGAATCTGTATAGCGGTCTCGATCACCATCCGGCGTGATACAAATTGAATTCCCGGATCCAGGTACCATACAGCACCTCCCGAATTGTCGTCTTCGACACTGCCATTTTCGTTTCTCCCTCGCCAGATGACGTTCGATTCGAAATTTGCATACAGGAAACTGGGGATCCCGTCTCCCAGATCTCGAGGAAGCAGGCGTATTTTCGAAGCAATATCAAGACGTGTTTCATTGCCAAAGCGGAATCCGGCACTCGCTCTGTTATTCTGATAGGTTACGGATGCATCAAATTGCCAGACAAAAGTTTGGCGTGTCAACACAGCACCAACAAACGGACTCCAGGATCCAGAACCTAGTTGAAGCGAGCGCGGAATCAGTCCCATATCATCGGAGGCATTTTTCGATCCCGTCGGTATCTGGGTACCAGCAAACGGGGCGATCCTGAACGTGGCGCCGCGATCATCCCGCTGAAAAATAGTATATCGGAAAAAGATCCGGCTGTCTCCCAATCCTGATACTCGTCTCTCTCTTCGGCCACCCTCGCCCGTAAAATCCAACCGTTTATCAAGAATCGAGGTAACACCGAACGCCGCCAATTTTGAGGTTACGCCGTAAAGAAGTACGATCGGGACCGCCAGAACCGTCAATTCACGGTTTGCTCCCGTTGAATCACCGCTCGATCGTAACAGTTTTGTCTGGAGTCGAAAAATGCCGCCACCTACGGAGACCGGGAGAACCGTATTTGTCGTAATCTGTGCCTCGGCCTCCACCGCAGAGAATAAAAGTGCGGAAACAATCAAAAAGAGCATCAATAATCGCCGAACTGGCGTATGTCTCTCCACGTGCAATCTCATCGACGTCTCCTGCTCGATTTGGCATCTCCCTCACGATAGGTGATCCCGGTCAGTGTGAAACCTGCGTCCAGGACGGCTTTCCGAATCTGGTCCTCCGTAATTGGTGTGCCTTCTTTGAGCTTTATGCGCACTTCCCCTGTCTTGATGTGAACGGAAATCGCTTCGATAGAGTCGATCTTCTTCAGCCTTTTCTCAAGCCCGTAAGCGCAAAGAGGGCAGGCGAGACCTTCGACCTGTATGGTGACGTCTGGGCTCTCGACAGTATCCTGCGCGTTGACCGGCCGGGTCAACATTATCATTGATAACAGGACTAGGAAGACGAACGCTTTTTGCGGTACAGATTTCACTTTTTCAACTCGTTGTATTTGGCTGACGATGCTACAAATTGTCGATGATGCGGAGAATGGGAACGAGAGCATACGCGAATAGAACACCGACCAAGTAAATGACGACCGATATCCCAAGCATCCTCCTGGTGAAACGTCCGGCATTCTCGCAACCCTGTCCTCCCGTTATACTGCATGCGATGCTTCCCTTCGGGCGAATGACGAGACTTGCGCTGAAGAAAATCATGAGACCGGAGCCCATGAAAATCCACCCCTTGTTGGCGGAAAGTGGAATCAGCCAAGGAAACGTCGATACCAATGAAGTAACGGCAGCTCCGCCTGCAAGAGCCGCAATGGAAGCGGGAAGTGCGCAACAAAGCAGCGTCCCGGTAGACGTAAACAGCGCCAGAAAACTGGCCAGGCTCTGTTTCGTAGTCCTGCTCACTGGTGATATGTGGTTACCGGAATGTGCCACCGTCGTCAAGCTACATCCTGTCTACCATTGATCGGTTGTTGGGAAGTTACAAAGGAGTTCCAACCCCGGCTAAACGTAGCGTATCCCTCGAAATACCGCCCCGCGTGCAACAGGCCGCCAGCTGTTCATCGATCACAACGGCGGGAATAGACCTGATTAAAAGCGAAGCAGCACGCGCGGTTACCGCGGGATCGTGCATATCCAGAATCTCGATCTCACAGGATGAACATGTTAATTCGTTCACGGTTTGGATAGCCTCATCACAAATCGGGCATCCGGCCGAAAAGATTTTTATATGTCTTTTTGCTGTCATCATCGTCACTCAAGTCATGGAGTTATTCAATCGCCAGGTGGTACGCCCTGTAGCATCCTACAGGAACTTAGTAACAATCCTGTTATATAACCACATGATTTATTAACCAAATTGCTATATATAAGTGCGCAAGCTAACGGACAGCACATGCATCAGAGTTGATGTCGATGTCAAACAGTTACAGACCTTACGCGACGATGCTTTCTCCAACGATCACATCGTCGCTCTTTCCGCCTTCATGAATACGGTCGGAAATGAAACGAGACTCCGCATTCTATACGTGCTCTGGAAGGCTGAGGAGCTCTGCGTGTGTGATTTGTCTGATATATGCGGAATATCTCAGCCGGCCGTATCACGACATCTTAAAAAATTACGGGAAAAGGCGCTCGTAGAAGCCCGGCGAGAGGCACAAACACTTTATTACAGTGTGTATTCAGAGAATCCATTCTCCAGAATGCTTCTCAATCTGTTTGAAGAGCAAGCCCTTTCAGGTATCTCTTTGTCTTTCAACGCCGTTTCGTCACCAGTAAACACATTTCAGGATCATGAGTGAAGTAAATAAGAAGGATTGGGCCATGTTTGGTGCTGTTGGGGCCGGAGTTGCAGCCTCAGCGTGTTGCACCGTTCCCCTGGCCCTGGTAAGCGCAGGAATTGGAGGCTCACTGATCAGCACGTTTACCGCTATGGAGCCCTATCGACCGTACTTCATCGCGATTGCGGTAATTGCTCTCAGTATGGCAGCAATTCGCGAATTTCAACGGTCGAGGCAGACTGACTGTGAATGCGAAGAAGGCGAAAAGAGGCTCGGTGATAACACAAGACGTTCCGTCCTGGGCGTCGGATTTCTTGTTACGATTGCCTTGATCGCTTCCCCCTGGATTGTTCGGAGCAACCTGGACGTGGAAACTGCAACCGCGCCTGACTTCTCGGGAATGAAGCAAGTGGTACTTACAGTTGAAGGCATGACGTGTCAACTCTGCGATGTTACCGTTTCGAAAGCTTTGACGAATCTGGACGGAGTAGAGGAAGCCATCGTTAGGTTCGAGCCCCCGGAAGCTATCGTCAGATTCGATCCCAAACGTGCGTCCATTAAGGACATGGAGGTCGCAACGGCGGCGGTGGGCTATCCGGCTAAACTGAAAACCGAAACGCTGTAACGAACCTTTCCCCCCTATCGGTCCCTCTCCCTGTCTCAGATTGGTGAAGCCCGGGCGCGTCTTCGATTGACGTTTATCTGGAATAGGATCGCCTTAGTGACATCATTGATAACCATGCTCAGAATGCACCTGATCATAGAAAACGGATGGCGAACGGGATAGCAAGTACAGTCCATCTCCTTGCGGTAAATGAGAAAAATGAAAACGAAAGTTGAAGAAATCGGAGCAGTGTCGGACTCTGGCTGCGCGACTCCAAGTAACGGAGAGCACTCAGCGAACGAGAACAGCCTCGATCTTGTGATCATTGGTGGCGGATCAGCGGCGTTTGCGGCCGCAATCAAAACGAGCGAACTCGGTGGCAGAGCGGTGATCGTCAACGATGGTCTTCCTATAGGGGGTACCTGCGTCAACGTCGGATGTGTGCCAAGCAAGACGTTGATCAGAGCAGCGGAAGCCAACCATCGAAGCGTCCACCACGCTTTTTCTGGAATTCAGTCGAGAAGCGAAGTAACAGACTTCGGTTCAATTACTGCACAAGCACAGTCTATCGTTAGAGAGCTTCGTGAGGGGAAGTATTTCGACGTTGTGGCGGATGATCCGAATATTGAGATCGTCGAAGGGCACGCATATATCGTCGATGCCAACACCGTAAGCGTCGGCACCCGGACACTCTGCACTAAAAATGTTCTGATTGCCACCGGTGCACACACGTATGTGCCTTCGATTCCGGGACTCGCCGAAGTCGACTATCTGACCAACGAAACCGCCTATAAGCTGGAAGTATTACCCGAACACTTGATCGTGCTCGGCGGCCGGTACATCGCACTGGAAAATGCTCAGCTGTTTGCCCGATTGGGAGCGAAGATTACGGTTCTGCAGCGTTCAGATCGAATTATTCCAACCGAGTCGAATGATTTGTCCGATGACCTGGACGGGTATCTACGGGATGAAGGTGTTCAAATAATTACGGGAGTATCCATTCAGCAGATTTCGAATTCAGGACAGGGTGTCAGCGTAGATTTCACATCAAATGGTCAAGCATCTGAACTTAAAGCGAGCCACATTTTTCTGGCTACAGGCCGGGAAGGCAATACCCGGGAGATTGGACTGGAAGCGCTCGGAATTGAAACCATCGGAAACGGATACCTCACGGTTGATGACACTCTACGCACCTCAGTTCCCAATATTTTCGGTGCAGGTGACGTACTCGGAGAGCATCAGTTTGTATACACTGCTGCATACGAAGGAAGTCTCTCCGCGGAAAATGCGATTGGGAAGATGCACAAACCCCGGGATTACTCTGCTTTGCCCTGGGTGATCTTTACCGATCCACAGGTGGCGGGTATCGGCATGGATGAGGGCGCGGCTGAGGCTGCGGGGATCAACTTCGAAGTCTCCAAACTGAGCCTTGAGCACGTACCCAGGTCAATGGCTGCACGCGATACACGTGGTTTCATCAAACTTATTCGAAATGCAGATACCGATCTTCTGATTGGTGCCCGCATCCTCGCACCGGAAGGCTCTGAGCTCCTGATGGAACTCGCACTTGCCATAAAGTATGGCATCACTGTGACCGAGCTGAAATCGGCGTTTCACCCTTACCTGACCCTGTCGGAGGGCATCAAGCTGGCTGCCATCACGTTTGGAAAAGATGTCAGCAAATTGAGTTGCTGTGCGGTATGACGCAACAGCTGGGATTACAGCGGAACCTTCTCTGGTAGCTTAAGATGACCAACAGAAAACTCAAAATGTGGGCCCTGGCGTCGGTTCTGATCATCGGAGTAGCGGGTTGCCAAGCGACTCCAGACGATCCCGAAGACGCCCAGGTTCCGGTTGGCGAGCCAGCATCCGTGTACATTGGTCACGGACGCCTGGTCGAGCTTCTGGCAGACAGCTTACATGTAAAGGTGAAGCATGGGACCATCGAGGGATTGATGGATGCCATGGAAATGTCGTTCCCTCTTAAAAGTACCGATGTCCTGCAATTCGTTGCTGCAGGCGATTCCATTCGTTTTGAGATTCACATTCAGTCAGATGGATTTTTCTATCTGGAAAACGTTGAGCACGTTGAAGCAACCGATGAATAGTACACTCCATCTGAACCAGGCTACTCTAGCCGAGCTTACAGTCAGGCTAAAACAAACGATGGGGCCCGAGGCCCATTCTCCGGAAACCGCCGTATTTGTACTGGAAGCATCAAGATTGATTGCTCGCGGAAAACCGGTATCGGTAAGTCAGATAGCTGAGCAACTTTCGTTGGACGATTCGCAGATAGAGCTATGCCCAAAAGTTGTGTATGGAAGGTTTAGGCAGCGTGTCGTTCTGATGTAATTCCGTCGGTGAATTTGATTCCTTTTTTTACAAGTTGCAATAGGTGCGGTGCATTCAGTTTCCTCCACTTCTTCTGAGCCTCTTTACATAGACGGAAGGCCATTGCAAGAGCTGTTTCTCGGCTCAGACATCCCCTCGTTTTGGCGGTCCTGAGGCGCACGGTCGCGAACGTAGATTCGATCGGATTTGTGCTCCGAAGATGGATCCAGTGTTCTGCCGGAAAGTCATAAAAAGCGAGCAGTTCTTCTCGGTCTTTCACCAGAATCTCTGCTGCTTTCGGATACTTTTGCTGGTAGGCTTTGATGAAAAACAGAAGGGCGCTCTCTGCCTGCTTTTTTGTTTCTGCTGTATAGATCTGCGTGAGGTGACCTTTTGCCTTCTTCTGAACGGACTTGGGCAGGCGGTTGAGCACATTTGCTGTCTTGTGCACCCAACAGCGTGCGGCTCGCGTCTCGGGATAAACTTCTGCGAGAGCACTCCAGAATCCCATGGCTCCATCGGCAACAGCCAGCTTCGGTCCTTGATCCAGCCCGCGGTGCCTCAGCTCCAGGAGCAACTCTCGCCACGACTGCTTGCTCTCGCGAAAGCCGTCCTCGAGTGCTATAAGCTCCTTCCTTCCATCGGCCGTAGCGCCGATCACGACCAGCAGACACAGTTTCTGTTTATCCATGCGTACGTTTACGTGAATACCGTCGGCCCAGAAATAGACGTAGTGCTTCTCCTTCAGGCTCCGCTTTTGCCAGTCTTCGTGCTCCCTTGTCCAAAGCGTCTTCAGGCGCGCAATCGTCGAGGAGGTCAGCCCTGGGGCATCAGGACCAACAAGGGCCGAGAGCGCTGCCTCAAAGCCGCCCGTTGAAACTCCCTTCAGGTACAACCATGGAATGAGAGCCTCAAGCGAGCGGCTCTTGCGGAGGTAGGCTGGTAGTATCGAACTGCGGAAACCGATTCTATCCTCACCCCGACCCGTACGGTCGCGTATGCGGGGCATCTTTACAGCGACCTCCCCGATACCAGTCAAAATCTTCCTCTCTGGCAGATATCCATTGCGAACGATGCGGTGGCGATTCTCTTCGTCGCGCAGGAACTGGTAGCGCTGGCAGAAAGCTTCAACCTCGGCCTCAACGGCTGTGGCCAGCATCTTTGCGGCCCCTGTTCGCAATACTTCTGTCAACACATCCTCTGTGCTATTGTAGTTCTCGTTCTCGTGTGCGTTATTCGTCTTCATGGGCGGTGTATCCTCCAATCTTCGGATTGACAATGACGTAATCATCATCAGGATACGCCGCCTATACCTTTTTCACCCGTACACAACTTTCGGGGTTAACTCTCGCAGATACGGGCTACGATTCTGCACCTGGAAGCAACAAAACAGATAGACTATGATGTCCACAGCGATATCATTGCAGTCGCCGGACTCTCTGTCTCTCCGACACGTCACAAGTTTCAAGTGGACGGAGTTCAGCTTTACACGTGGTGTGCGATAGACGCACTGTTCTTTCCCACTCTTCTCGGGAGGAGGGCCACCATCGTTTCAAAGAGCCCGGCAAGCGATGAATTCGTTCGTCTCACGCTTACGCCCGACAGGGGTATCCTCGCGGCAGAGCCCGGCACAGCATCGGTCTCGGTGGTAATCCCCGTCGAAGATGATTCGACGGACACCGACTGCAATTATCCGGACGACACGGCAGCAAACAGTTGCAGCCCCAAATCCCCATCTTACGGGCCATCCGAAAAGGAGAGGTATGGTGCACACGGTTCGTTCTGCAGCCGCGTGTTTTACTTCGGGTCATTAGACGAAGCGGAGCTCTGGCTGTCAGACGAACCGGATGTGATCGCACTCAGTGTTGAAGATGCTTATGATCTGGCACAGAGGGTGTGGGCGAAACCTCTCATGCGGCAAGCTGCTCTTTATTAACTCGTGCACGTATTGTCAGTGGATCCAATCCGTTTATGGTGGTCTGCGACTAATACCGTCCTCCTTCAAATGTCCGGACATCGATACCGTTGCTTCTGCCTGTCACCACGTACTGATCCAGCAATTTGGTCAGCTCCGCCACCATGTCTTCTCGATCCAGATACAGATTCGTCGTCTCGGAGGGATCACTGACAAGGTCGTAGAGCTGTCCCGTTGGTTCTCCTGGTTCAGGCGCGTAGCGCCTCGGAGCGGTAAAACCACCCGATCCTCTTCCGAGAATCAGTTTCCAGTCTCCTTTTCGTATGGCAAACATCCCATCAAGAGAATGGTGAACAATGGCCTCTCTATCCGATGAAGCGGTGGGTTCACCGAGCAAGATCGGAAGCATATCCATGCTGTCCTCTCCCATGTTTTCATCGAGATCCGCGTTCAGCAGATTGGCAAGTGTTGCCATCAGGTCGGTCAGGGCGATCAGGGCATCACTCCGTGTACCGGGAGGAATCTTTCCCGGCCAGCGCGCAACGAACGGGATTCTGTGGCCCGCCTCCCAGATGTCCGCTTTGCGTCCTCGGAGTTCGCCGTTGGCGAGGTGATCGAAGTTTTCTTTGTCTTGCTCGTTCCAGTCGGCACCATTGTCGCTGGTCATAATCACAATGGTGTTGTCGGACAATTCCAACTCATCTATTACGGCCAGTATCTGGCCAACCGATCGGTCGACCTGCTGAACGAAGTCACCGTACGTGCCCGCGTTCGAACTGCCGTTCAGGGAGTCCGTTGGTAGCCATGGAGTGTGCGGGGCACTCAGTGGGAGGTATAAAAAGAAGGGCTGCCCACTCTCGGAGCGAGAGGAGATATAACTGGCGGCCTTCTCGGTGAAAGTGGCCAGCACATCCTCGTGAACAAAGCTCGGCGACATCTCCCCGGCACGCCAGAAGACTCCTCTTCCATCTACTGACTGCTGTTTTCCTTCCGTAAATCCATCTCTTCCATCAACTGGCTGGTTGTTCTCAAGATAGTAGTAGGGCATGATATCGAGAGACGAAGGGATGACGAAAGAGTAATCGAACCCAGCTTCACGCGCTCCCTTCGAGACCGATCGTGAGTAATCGATGTTGGTTCTGGTAGCCGCCCACTTGTTGCCTCCCTCATAAAGCGCCTCAGAAGGCTCTTTTTCGTTCCAGTTCAGGCCCAGGTGCCACTTTCCAACTACCGCGGTGTGGTAGCCATTCTCCTGCAACAACGTACCCACAGTCATACGATCGGGCTCGATCAGTACGGAATCTACGCCCACCAACACGCCAGATTTCAGGCGCGATTTCCACGCGTACCGACCCGTCAAAATTCCATAGCGGGTAGGCGTACAGACTGCGGACGGAGAATGTGCGTCCGTGAAACGCATACCCTCTTCTGCCAGCCGGTCGATGTTTGGCGTCTGGACGCTGGCACCGCGATTGCCGAAACTGAGGTCATTCGAGCCCAGATCATCGGCCAGGATGTAGATGATGTTTGGCGGTTGAGTCGGGGGCGCACAGGATGAACAAGTCCACGCCAGAAAGATCACGAACAAGAGATGCCCTCCTGAAGTGCGACTTAAATAAGAATACCTGGAATTCGTCATCGACCTGCTCGTTGGAAAATTTCCTGTCCCAATCGGGAAGGCAATATCGGACTTATTCCCGACAGGGATTCACGGCTTCGTGGACACACCGTCACTTCTTTCTCATTCTACGGGACAGCTTCCCTAGGTCCGACGGCGAATCACAAAGTAAGTCACGGTGGAAACGACCATCAACGCGCCCAAACCCAAAGCTTCCGTTTGGGTCATATTTGAAAGGAGCCACAAAACAACGAGGGAACTGGCCACAGGGATCAGCGGGCCTCCCGGAATCACAAAGACCTTTTTATCCGAATTGGTCTCCATCTTTCGAAGTTTCAGGACAGCCAGGCTGCAACCCAGGTAGAGCAACAGCAGAGAGCCGCTCGACACTACGGCAAGCATTTTGAAAGCTCCCGTCATTGCAATCGAGCACGCAAGAACTGCGCAGAAGATGATAGAAATGTGGGGTGTTTTGAAGCGGGGGTGTACCAGCGCGAGTTTTTCAGGCAGGAGACCGTCCCTGGCCGCAGCAAAGACGGCTCTCGGATGGTTCAGAACGTGGCCACTGGTAACCCCAAAAATGGATACTCCTGCGCCGATCAGCAAAACTGTTCTTCCCCAGGGACCGAATGCGCGTTCGGCCGTGGCAACCAGAGGGGCCTCCAGATTCAGCGCCAGGTCCGGGCCAAGGACCCCCTGTGCCACGCTCTGAATGGCGACATACAGAATGAAAACAATACCGATACCGAAGAAGAGTCCAAGCGGTACGGTGCGGGCGGGGTTCTTGACCTCACCGCTGGCGTTTAATGCCACCTCTGCCCCGCCGAATGCAAATACGAGCATGAGTGTGCCCGCTCCAATGCTTGAGAGTGATGGCATTTCCGTAATCACGACGTTTTCCCACTGCATGGAAAAAGCACCTAGAATCACCAATCCCACCAATGGAATCAGCTTAGCATAGGTGTTGAACACCGCAAACCGTACGCCCGACTGCACTCCTCGGATGTTGACAATAGCGAGTCCACCAAAGAGGATCGTCAGAAAGAGATTCTTTGGTAGCGTCGCATCGAAAAACGGGAACGCAATTGCCAACAACTCTGCCAGCGCGATGGCTACGGCTGCGTTGGACAAAATCCCCCATCCAAACCACAAGAAGATGGATGCCAAAAATCCTGCGAAAGGACCAAAGGCATCTTCGACATATGCGTAAACCCCGCCGCTGCGTGTTACTCGGCTTCCAGCTTCCGCAAAACAGAGAAAAACGAGCGCTATGGCAACCGAACAGACGAGATAAGCAATAATCGCAGCTGGCCCCAGCAACGCCGCAATCAGTCCGGGTAAGACAAAGATGCCTGCGCCGACAATCATATTGACGATGCCCAGGCTGAGCTCTCGCGTACCCATCACGCGAACCAACCCCTCTTCGGTGACCACCGTCTCTGGTTGATGTTCGGAGTTCATAGCCGGCTATTCCACCAGTCGATTGTATTTGCGCAATACATCCCGAAGTCTGTCGTGTGGAATGCCGTAAACCGTGTTGCCGTTGATGCCAGTCAGTGTTTCACCGGCTACGAGAGCGTTGACGATGGCCTCTTCGACGGCCTGCACGGTGGCTTCGATCAGTGCGTTCATGCTAGCATTGGTAAGCATCTGAACCTCTGTCACGTTTCTGCCGTCGTCCGCGCCTTCATTGGCTGTGGAGAATGCGATGAATATGTCGCCAGACCCGTTTGTCCCAAGACCACCCATTCGTGCGATACCAAGAGGGACCCGCCTCGCAAGCCGCTTCAACTGGTGAGGCATCAAAGGCGCATCCGTCGCCACGACCACGATGATCGAGCCATCACGCTCAGAACTGGGTCTTTCAGGCATCAGATCTGTGATTTCTCGGCCAACCGGAACGCCCGCGATAGTCAGCCCGCTCCTTCCGCCATAATTCGCCTGCACTAAAACACCCACCGTGAAGTCTCCAGCGCGTTGACTCACCAGGCGTGAGGCCGTACCGATGCCGCATTTAAAGCCGTGGCAGATCATACCGGTACCACTCCCGACGGCCCCTTCGGCGACTGACCCGGTTGAGGCTCCATTCAGCGCTGCAAGAGCATGCTCCTTCGTCACATGAAAGCCATTAATGTCATTCAGAAAGCCGTCGTAGGTCTCAGCCACGACCGGCAACGCCCAGGAAACGCCGCTGCTGATCGGCTCTGTGACCAACCACTCCACCGCCGCGTCTCGAACGACGCCCACGCTATGTGTGTTGGTGATCATTACCGGGCCGCCCAACATTCCGGATTCCTCCACCCAGGTGGTACCTGTCATTTCACCATTACCATTGAGCGAGTACCAGCCTGCAAAGACCTGATCGTAGCTTTTCCCCCTCGGAAGGATTGCCGTCACTCCCGTTCGGACCGGTCCTTTTCCGACGACAAGTGGACCGTCTCCCGAAATCAGCGTTGTATGGCCGACTTCGACGCCGTCAACATCGGTGATCGCGTTGAGTAGTCCAGGCGTCCCTTCGAAAGGGACACCCAGATCACGCGCCCTGGGTTTGTTCTGCGCCATGCCGGAGATTGGGATTAATGTGGATCCAAGTACCAGGAGCAGTGCTCCTATCCGTAGAATCGTTAACATTGCTCTCATAGTAAACCTCGGCTCGGTGGATTGCGGCACAAATGACAGGACAGTCGCAATCAGTTTCTCAAAGGTGATTGCTTCTTATCATGCACTACTGCAATCCAATTATGTGCGGTGATAGTATGTCGCAAACTCTGATTTAGCCAGTAATGACTCCAGTATCAAATAAAATCAGACTGTTCAAGGAGCAGCGCGAGATTGACTGCCCGGTAGAAAATTCCATTCTGGAATCCACGTTGTCGGCCGGCATAAACCATACCCATGCTTGCGGGGGAAATGCAAGATGCTCCACCTGCAGGGTGAGCATCAAGGATGGACTGAAGAATTGCAATCCGCGAAATAAAGCGGAGCAAAAAATGGCGGATAAGCTCGGTTTTCCCACCGATATTCGGTTGGCCTGTCAGACCAGGCTCAGCGGAGATATCTCCATTCGGAGGATCGTATCTGACAAATTGGATATCGCCATCATATCCGAACAGTTTTCCAAAGATTCGAATCACGTTCTCGGAAGTCTGAAAAAGTTGACGATCGTCTTCACCGATATCGAAAATTACACGGCGCTCGCCGAGAATTTTCCTCCCTACGACATCGTACACGTGCTGAATCGCTACTACAAGATTATGAACACCATTATCCAGGACAACAATGGAATCATAAGCGATGTGGCTGGTGATGGGATCCTGGCTATTTTTGGCGTGGACGATTCGAGTAGCAACTCTGTTTTGGATGCCATTAACGCCGTGACGGGAATGAACGAACGACTCCTGGTGTTCAATAAGTATCTCAAGGAGAATTTCAATATCCAATTCGGGATCCGCGCAGGAGTTCACTACGGAAGTGTAATTATCGGCCCCTTCGATACCGGAGAAATGAAGAAGTTGGCCGTGATCGGCGACAACGTTAACTACGCCAGTCGCATCGAAACTGCGAACAAAGAGTTTGGAACCAAGCTTCTACTCTCCGAGCAGGCGTACAAGAAGGTGAAGAAGAAGTATACCAGGTTCAACACTTTCGAAACGGCCTTGAAAGGAAAAACAGGGCGATATAAACTGTATGAGCTCATCTAGGGGCCAATTCTCCGAAAGATCGAAGTTGCCACCAGTCCAACGATTGCGAAGACCGCAACGACGCCGAATACGTGCTGGTGTCCAAGCGCACCGGGAGAACGATCAATCAAATATCCCATCAGGGGGCCGAAGAAGATGTCAGGAGTGTAGCCGATTACGGAGACCAGACCGACCGCGCTGCCCGTGATCTTCCATGGAACGTGCGCCTCTTCAAACAGCGCGAAGTAGATTCCCCGCAGAGCATAGATTCCGACGCTTGTACCGGCGACGATCGCGACAAGCATCCAGGGGATACCGGGCTCAAGGATACCGAACGCGATTGCGAGACTACCCACAATCAGTGTTCCGAAACTGATGGTGATCACGCGTGACGAACTGATGCGATCTGCGAGAAGTCCTGCTCCCACTGCTGCAAAGGGCCGAATCCAGAACGAAATGGTTCCGATTCGGGCAGCAGCCACGTCGTCGTACCCGAAAGCGTCACGGGCAAAGAGAGAGAAATCATCAGTGCTCTTGAAACCGACGTACGCGCATATAACAATGATGGCTTGAAGCCACACCCTCCGCATACGCATGACCTTTCTCACCCCGTCGAGCGTGAATTTACTGGTGGTATCCGAGCGAACACCGGGCTCAGCCCGGGGCTCGGGCACGATGAACCAAACGAGTACTGCCACTCCGGAAACCAGAGCGGTAAACAACCAGATGATCTGATTCAGTGCCGAGGTGCGCTGATCCAGGGTAGCCGAAAGAACATCAGTCGGCAGAAGCGAGGCGAAAACAATCACCGAGATGGAAGCCAGAAGCGCGGCCAATAATCCGCGGCCACCATCGAGAATTCCAAAAGCCTTGCCCTGGGTCGAATCACCTCCCCACTCTCTCGTCGCACGGATGAGTGCTGCCCAGAACAGCAGAATCGTCGTCATCCCCCAGAAGCCATATAGCAGCGTGAGAACCCCCAAGGAGGGTGTGCCAGCATAAATGATTCCACCGGCCGACGTAGTGACAAGAGCCGCCGTCATCAGCCTTCGCGCAGAGAACCGATCTGCGAGGGGACCCCCCGCAAAGTAGGAGAGCATGGCAACAAATCCGTAAAGCGAAAACGCCGTGCCCAACTGTAGATTTGTCAGACCGAAAACGTCAAGAACGGTGGGCCGAAAGATTCTGGCTAGCACAAATGGTAAGAAAAAAATAGCCTCGCCCGCCGCGATCAATGTCGTCATCACGAGGATGCGACTGGAGGTGCGCCGAGTTTGCATTTGTGAAGGACCCCAGGATTCTTACTTGGACAACCGCATAATAATGGTCTTCAGTCGTAAATGGCTTGCAGCCCTCGTCGCTGAGTCACTTATTGAGTTTACCAAATGACTCATCGCCTCAGTGCAGGATTGCGAGGATTACAACAAAACACGAGGGAAATCATGATTTCAGCTTTCCGTTCGGGAGCATGCCAGATTGTCGTTCTGGCGCTTCTTTTTTTCGTAACCTCAGCGTCAGCGCAGGAGAACTCCTATGATATTGGCAGTACGGGAACCCGCTTTCTGGAATTTGGAGGGGGCGCATCGAGCTTCAAGATATTGCTGGAAGAAGCCAATCTGGGTGGCCAGGAACTTGAGATTGCGGAGCACTCATTCGCCGCTGGAACCAATATTGGCGGCCATGCGCACACCTCTATCGAAATCTTCTACGTCCTGTCGGGAGAACTGGAGCACACGGTAAATGGAGAAACGGTTCTTCTCACACCCGGAATGGTCGGAGTGGTGAGAAATGGCGACGAAGTAATTCACAGGGTCCCTTCGGCCGATATTCCTGCCAGAGTTCTGATCATCTGGACTCCTGCCGGGGAAATCGAACGTATTTTCGGCACAGCCACCGAGCGAAAGATTCAATAGCGGGCTGTGGCTGGTGCTGGCATATGAAGAATATCGAAGCGCATGGTCTTTCCCACTCGAGGAGGTTGGGAGTCACGAGCTATGCCCAAAAGTTGTGTATGGAAGGTTTAGGCAGCGTGTCGTTCTGATGTAATTCCGTCGGTGAATTTGATTCCTTTTTTTACAAGTTGCAATAGGTGCGGTGCATTCAGTTTCCTCCACTTCTTCTGAGCCTCTTTACATAGACGGAAGGCCATTGCAAGAGCTGTTTCTCGGCTCAGACATCCCCTCGTTTTGGCGGTCCTGAGGCGCACGGTCGCGAACGTAGATTCGATCGGATTTGTGCTCCGAAGATGGATCCAGTGTTCTGCCGGAAAGTCATAAAAAGCGAGCAGTTCTTCTCGGTCTTTCACCAGAATCTCTGCTGCTTTCGGATACTTTTGCTGGTAGGCTTTGATGAAAAACAGAAGGGCGCTCTCTGCCTGCTTTTTTGTTTCTGCTGTATAGATCTGCGTGAGGTGACCTTTTGCCTTCTTCTGAACGGACTTGGGCAGGCGGTTGAGCACATTTGCTGTCTTGTGCACCCAACAGCGTGCGGCTCGCGTCTCGGGATAAACTTCTGCGAGAGCACTCCAGAATCCCATGGCTCCATCGGCAACAGCCAGCTTCGGTCCTTGATCCAGCCCGCGGTGCCTCAGCTCCAGGAGCAACTCTCGCCACGACTGCTTGCTCTCGCGAAAGCCGTCCTCGAGTGCTATAAGCTCCTTCCTTCCATCGGCCGTAGCGCCGATCACGACCAGCAGACACAGTTTCTGTTTATCCATGCGTACGTTTACGTGAATACCGTCGGCCCAGAAATAGACGTAGTGCTTCTCCTTCAGGCTCCGCTTTTGCCAGTCTTCGTGCTCCCTTGTCCAAAGCGTCTTCAGGCGCGCAATCGTCGAGGAGGTCAGCCCTGGGGCATCAGGACCAACAAGGGCCGAGAGCGCTGCCTCAAAGCCGCCCGTTGAAACTCCCTTCAGGTACAACCATGGAATGAGAGCCTCAAGCGAGCGGCTCTTGCGGAGGTAGGCTGGTAGTATCGAACTGCGGAAACCGATTCTATCCTCACCCCGACCCGTACGGTCGCGTATGCGGGGCATCTTTACAGCGACCTCCCCGATACCAGTCAAAATCTTCCTCTCTGGCAGATATCCATTGCGAACGATGCGGTGGCGATTCTCTTCGTCGCGCAGGAACTGGTAGCGCTGGCAGAAAGCTTCAACCTCGGCCTCAACGGCTGTGGCCAGCATCTTTGCGGCCCCTGTTCGCAATACTTCTGTCAACACATCCTCTGTGCTATTGTAGTTCTCGTTCTCGTGTGCGTTATTCGTCTTCATGGGCGGTGTATCCTCCAATCTTCGGATTGACAATGACGTAATCATCATCAGGATACGCCGCCTATACCTTTTTCACCCGTACACAACTTTCGGGGTTAACTCGGGAGTCACTCCCACCCCGAGAATGTTTAGAAGCTCCACGATGCTCCCAGGACAGGAATGAGTCCAAACCAGTTGAGATTGTCTTCAAAGGGTACATAATTCCCTGATTCATCCAGAGAATATTCCTCGTCATCGTTTTGCGTATCCAAATCAAATTTTCTCAGGTTCTCACGATTGTACAGATTAATAACCTGTAAAAACGTGGTGACCTCACCGCGAGCCACGGCAAATTTTCGGTTCACCCGCACGTCAAACCTGTGATACGCGGGGTATGGAGTTCCATTGAACTCTTTTTCGATGGGATAGAAGTGGAGATCCCCATTTTCGAGCGTGAGGTACTCGTACGTATAGTCTGTCCGAGGCCATCCCTCGTAATATTGGAACGAAAAATTGAGATGCCATCTATGATTTGGGCGATAGTTCAAGTCGGCGTAGATGGTATGTCGTTGATTGGGCGATTCTCGCACCGATCAACACACATATGCCACTGGCCACGGACGAGAAACAGGCGAAGAAAAAGAAGAAGAGAAAGACTGATTCGTGATTTGACCCCTTGGGCCATTCTGCCGAGTTAACCCCGAAAGTTGTGTACGGGTGAAAAAGGTATAGGCGGCGTATCCTGATGATGATTACGTCATTGTCAATCCGAAGATTGGAGGATACACCGCCCATGAAGACGAATAACGCACACGAGAACGAGAACTACAATAGCACAGAGGATGTGTTGACAGAAGTATTGCGAACAGGGGCCGCAAAGATGCTGGCCACAGCCGTTGAGGCCGAGGTTGAAGCTTTCTGCCAGCGCTACCAGTTCCTGCGCGACGAAGAGAATCGCCACCGCATCGTTCGCAATGGATATCTGCCAGAGAGGAAGATTTTGACTGGTATCGGGGAGGTCGCTGTAAAGATGCCCCGCATACGCGACCGTACGGGTCGGGGTGAGGATAGAATCGGTTTCCGCAGTTCGATACTACCAGCCTACCTCCGCAAGAGCCGCTCGCTTGAGGCTCTCATTCCATGGTTGTACCTGAAGGGAGTTTCAACGGGCGGCTTTGAGGCAGCGCTCTCGGCCCTTGTTGGTCCTGATGCCCCAGGGCTGACCTCCTCGACGATTGCGCGCCTGAAGACGCTTTGGACAAGGGAGCACGAAGACTGGCAAAAGCGGAGCCTGAAGGAGAAGCACTACGTCTATTTCTGGGCCGACGGTATTCACGTAAACGTACGCATGGATAAACAGAAACTGTGTCTGCTGGTCGTGATCGGCGCTACGGCCGATGGAAGGAAGGAGCTTATAGCACTCGAGGACGGCTTTCGCGAGAGCAAGCAGTCGTGGCGAGAGTTGCTCCTGGAGCTGAGGCACCGCGGGCTGGATCAAGGACCGAAGCTGGCTGTTGCCGATGGAGCCATGGGATTCTGGAGTGCTCTCGCAGAAGTTTATCCCGAGACGCGAGCCGCACGCTGTTGGGTGCACAAGACAGCAAATGTGCTCAACCGCCTGCCCAAGTCCGTTCAGAAGAAGGCAAAAGGTCACCTCACGCAGATCTATACAGCAGAAACAAAAAAGCAGGCAGAGAGCGCCCTTCTGTTTTTCATCAAAGCCTACCAGCAAAAGTATCCGAAAGCAGCAGAGATTCTGGTGAAAGACCGAGAAGAACTGCTCGCTTTTTATGACTTTCCGGCAGAACACTGGATCCATCTTCGGAGCACAAATCCGATCGAATCTACGTTCGCGACCGTGCGCCTCAGGACCGCCAAAACGAGGGGATGTCTGAGCCGAGAAACAGCTCTTGCAATGGCCTTCCGTCTATGTAAAGAGGCTCAGAAGAAGTGGAGGAAACTGAATGCACCGCACCTATTGCAACTTGTAAAAAAAGGAATCAAATTCACCGACGGAATTACATCAGAACGACACGCTGCCTAAACCTTCCATACACAACTTTTGGGCATAGCTCCTACAGGATTTTCAGAGAGATCATCGTTTCAGTACTCGATCTGCCATCGATAAGCTTGGCCCTTGCCCAACCCGCAGAGAGAGTGGTTTTAAGATAGGAAAACATCATGATCCGGAGATCAATCTGCCCACCAACATTTACCGCTCTCAGTCGGGTGTCGCTGTCAGTGATGTTGGTCGCTATTCCTGAAACGAAAGCAGTCGGTCGAATCCACTTCAGGTACACCGTAATTCGTTTGAACTGCTCACCGCGACTCGGCGCGATGGAGATGACGGTGTCGTAATCCAGATACGGAAGCGACCGATATACGTCGGCTATCTCAGCTCCTCCCTCCGGGCTTACGCTGTTCGGAACCAGGATGGTGTTAACTCTGAAGTCGACAGGAGTCGCCGCAGAATCATTCAGGAGTGTTGAGATTCGGTCCCCGAGAGGGGCCTGTTGCGTCGCGTAGAGATACGCTCCGGGATGTGTCATGATTCGGTCTAATCGCGGAACGAAGTACCCACTCGGGACCCGCGAACAGTGAATGTATGTGACGCGCAAAAGTAGGGTGCCTCCCCTTACGCAACAAGATGAAAAGACTGAGACTTGGAGAATTGACTCCCATCGATTTCCCCACGATTCATCTGCTTTAGGTCGAGATCAGACTTCGAAACAGCTGGCAATGGCTCTGATCTATATGGCCTTTCCCTTGGAAGCAATGTGTGCGTTAAAATCTGCTCCCGGATCTGAGCGACGCTTTTCGAAAAAGTCCTCGATCCCGAAGGCATCGCCCAGGGATGTGCCGTTCTTGATCTGCGCTATCAGAACAGTCTCTTTTTGAAGTGAACGCTCAGCCTCCTCCGTGATCGCTTTCAGATCGGATTCTTCCAGGACCAGCAAGCCATCATCGTCGCCGACTATCCATTGGCCGTCGGAAACGGTAGAATCCCCAAATAGCACGGTGGCTCCCGGAACCCCGATTCCCTTCTCGGTGGGCGCAAGTTTCAAAGGACCCACCGGTACTCTGCCGCGGCAGTAAACGGGCTGACCGATCCGTCTGATTTCTTCCGTATCCCTGACGTGGCCATCGACCACGATGGCTTCCACTCCGATTCTGCGCGCTTCGGTCGCGATGATATCACCGGTAAGACCAGCCACCCCTCCGACCGCATTTCCTATTACGAGCACCGAACCGGCTTCCGCTCGATGCAGAGCGACGAGTATTGCTACGAGGTCGTTGTTTGCTTCCACGGTGCGCGCTGGGCCTGCGATTCTTTGGCCCCCTTCCAACGGCAGAATGTTCGAACCGGGAACGCCAACTTTTGCGCCGATTCGATACGCGGCATCGGCAGTTAGGGCGGCACCGAAACGCTCTTTGAAGGCAGTTCTGAACTCGTCAGTGATCACGTGTCAATTTCCCTTTTCCGAACGATAAACAGGCCCTCGCGGCGTGAATTGACCAGAATGGTGCCGGAGTCGAAATAGGGGAAGCTGCTCCAGGTTCCGTCAAAGCCAGCCACGTTTTTGCCGTTTGGCGTTGTATCGAAATAGCCAACTTCTATCGGATTGGCGCGGTCCCGAATATCAATAACCCTGAGCCCGCTCGCATTGTTGGTCTGGTACATGAAATCGCCTTTGACGTACAAATTGTGGTCCGTCGAATTCGAATCTCCGAAATATTCTGCGATCATTTCCGGTTCATCCAGATCGGTCAGATCCCAGATCATGGTTCGGGTGTTATCCGCCATCCCGTTCAATTCATCTCCTTCGTCATTCTGATAAAAGTACCGGTGATCGTCGGTGAACCATCCCTGGTGTACATAGGCAGAATTTGGATACGTTCCCTGACTGATGGCAAGCGGATTGTCTTTGTCCGAAACATCGGCGATGCTGATCGCGGTTCCATTTGACCCGACACATATTTCTTTATCCTGGTGCTCCCGATCCGGGCCGTGATACGTCACACACTGCGCATCATGCGTGGCTCCCGAACCCTGGTTACCGTCCTTGAGGTCGTTGAAACATCCGACAAAAGTCGGATTGATCGGGTCATTGATGTCGATCATATGAAGGGCCCCACCACACGTCTCGCCTCCCGAGCTGTTTCCGACGGTGTAGGCGTATCCGGTATTTTCATTGATTACAATGTTGTGCGAACTCGCAATCCCCGTATACAGAACGTCGGGCTCGTAATCCTGAAATTCTCCCGGCCAGTCTCGTAATCGGCGAAGATCGAATACCTGCATCCCGTGTTGACCAGCGCCGTCTGCGACGATGAACACGTGATCCTTGAATACTTTCATGTCGCGCCACGTGGATCCCGGCGAGCCCTCTGTGCGTCGTATTTCACCCAATACAACTGGCTCGACTGGATTTGAAACGTCCACGAAAACAGCCGCTTCCATGTGGCCTACTATTCCATATTCCTTTCCCGTTTCCTCATCGGTCCATCCCCAGATGTCGTTGAGCCGCACGCCCCGATTCATATGAAGATCCGTCAGCGGAATAAACGATACCAGGTCGACGTTCTGGCAGCTGTATCCGTTGGCCTGACCACCGCTACACTCGATTTCAGCCCCCGACAACATGGGTAAATCGGCTCCGGGAGGATGATAGATGCCTATTTTCTGCCATGACCCTGCAGAGTCCTTCTCGTACACGACAGCGGATCCAAGGCCGTAATCGTGTCCTGGCATCCCGACGGCCGCGACCGCCTCACCGACCACCACGGATTGTCCGAATCCGCTCCGGCCGCCTTCGGTGTTGTTGGCAACTGATCCCAATGATTTGAGATTGCGGCTGCTGTAGCGGTAGACGATGCCTTTGAATCCGTCAGCCAGGGGGGCGGAGATCCATATTTCGTCTGCTGACGCAGCTATTGAGGCTCCAAAAAATGCCGAGCCCGACGCCTCACTCCCACTCGTCAAATCTTTCTGGTGCTCCCAAGTGTCGCCCCTTTGCTTGAATATGGAAACCATGCCGGCACCGCGATTCGCCCGCGGATTTGATGCCAGAAGTTGATCCGAAAGAAAGTAGAGTCCGGTGCCGAGGCGATACTCGGTCTCACTGTCTGGCGAGATGATTTCCCCGGCCGAGCTCCAATCGAGGAGATTGAACAGATCCACCCGCCCGTTGCTCTCGTCGAATCCCGGTGAACCGACGGCCAGATGAGAGTCGTCTGACGCTATAGAAGATCCGAACAGCGCGCCAACCTCGGCCACGGAAGATTTCAAAACCTTCACTTCAGTCCAGTCCATTTCCACGGAGTAAACGAACACACTTCCCGTTCCGTCCGCGACGCCGGGTGCGCCTACGAGAATATGATCTCCCGAAACGGCCAATGAAGTGGCGAACTGATCCCCCTGAGCGACGTCAGCCCTAATTCGAGTCGCTTGTTGCCACATTCCAGATTCATTTCGTTCAAAAACGTAGACCGCACCTCGACCTTCAAGAGCACCTGGACTGGTAACAATCAATGCGCCCTCTGAATAGAGCATCTGTTGCCCAAAACGGTCTCCCACTTCAGCATCGGACGAATGAATGGTCTGAATTACATCCCACGATCCTCGATCATTTTTCCTGAGAACGTGAATCATTCCGGGAGTCGAAAACCCGGAGGTCTCGCCAACGAGGATGTCTCCGTCGATAGTCAGAAGCGAACGGCCGTACGCATCTCTGAGGCGGCTGTCCGAGGCGGCAGCAGCCGTCGCTACCAGAATAAATAGAAGAAGAATGGAGGATAGTTGACGCATTGAGATGTCGAGACCTGATGACGGATACGAAGTTCGTGACATCGTGTATCGGATCCGTCCGAACAAGTTTCGTTTCTCATACGGTTAGCCGTTCGGGAAACGATCAGTTCCGGATTCTAGGTATCTATTTCCTTTTTCTTGAGGAAAAACACCCCTTCACGGCCCGATGTGACCACAATTACACCGCTCTTGAAATACGGATAATTACTCCAGGCACCAAGTACAGGCGAGCTGTCATTGGGTCCGTAGGGAACGGTGTCGAACGAAGCGATCTCGACAGGATTTTCCGGATCGGAAATATCCAGGATTCGAAGTCCCGCCAGATAGTTCGTCTGGTACATCAAATTACCTTTGACGTACAGGTTGTGATCGATCGCGTTGTTGTCCGCCAGGTACATGCCGGAAAGAACGGGTTCATCCAGATCGGCGAGATCGAAAATGATGGTCCTCGTGGCGTCCGTTATTCCGGAGCCCTCGTCGCCCTCGTCGTTCAGATAGAAAAACCTGTGATCCTCTGTCAACCATCCCTGGTGGGCGTATGCAACGCTCGGATAATCGGCTATGGATACTGCAACGGGATTGCTCTTGTCGGTGACATCGGCCACCGACAGCGCCGTGCCGTTGGAGCTCAGACAAATCTCGCTTCCCGTGTAATCGGTATCTGGACCGTGATAGTTCACGCACTGCGCGTCATGCGTTGTACCAGATCCACCCCGGCCCGTCCGGGGATCGTTGAAACAACCCGCAAACGTGGGATTTACTGGATCCGACAGGTCGATCATGTGCAGGGCACCCCCGCAGCTTTCTCCACCTGAATCGCTTCCGACAGCGTACAGGAAGCCGCTGTCTTCATTGATGATCAAATTGTGGGAGCTGTAAATTCCTTTGTAGATGTTGGTCTCTGTGAACGTAGTGGGGGCGTTTTCGACGTTTCTCAGACCGGTCAGATCGAAGATCTGCATGTGGTGTGCTCCAGCCCCGTCGGCGACGATATACGCGTAATTTTTATAGACCTTCATGTCTCGATGGAGACTCTGATGTCCCGAAGCGGAGTAAGGCAGGTCGCCCAGGAACACGGGATTGTGGGGATCCGCCAGGCTGACGAAAGAGGTCCCATCGGTTCTCCCGATGATAGCGTACTCGATGTCTGTGTCTGGATCGGTCCAGCCCCAGACGTCATTCATCTGAATACCTCTCTTCGCTCCGACGTCGGATCTGGAGAGGAATGAAAGCATGTCAACATCCTGACACGGGAAACCGCCGGCGTCTTCCTCTTCGCACGAGACCATATCTCCGGTCACGGTATCGAAAATCCCCGAATCGCTGTACAACAGATTACCCTGGCTCCAACCGGCATCCGAACGGGAATACGGAAACGCCGCCCCCTCAAAATTGTCGTGACCCTGTGAGCCGACCACAGCGGTGGATCCACTGACCGCAATGGCTGAGCCAAAGCCGCTTCGGTACTGCAGACTTTCGGGTTGAAGCAGATGCGTGCCACCCATCCGCATGGTCTCTGAGTTGATCTCGAACTGGTAGACAGCGCCATTTCGGTCTCCATAGCCGGGTGCACTGACCCAAATAGTGGATCCTCCCAGTGCCAATGCGGCTCCAAATTGTTCATTCCCCTTGGAGTCGAAAGGCTCGAGTTTCAATTCGTATTCCCACTCGTGAGATTCGGGATTGAGAGCAAAAATTACCGCCGCTCCCTTGCTCACGTCGTGACCCGGCATCCCGACCACGATGTGTGTTTCGGCCATCAGGATCGAGGAGCCAAAAGAATCGCCTTCTGATCCAGAGGCAAATTCCATCGCACCCTGCGAAACCCAACTTCCTTCGGTGAAGGTGTACATCTCAACCATTCCTTGGCCCCCGAGTGCGAACGGTGATCCGACTGCAGCCAGGTTACCGGCCATCGCCAGAGCACTTCCGAGTCCAGTCCGGCCCTCTCCAGAGGTTGAAGAGAGCTCGCCCGTAGATCTCCAATCGTCCCCATCCCGTACCCAGCCGTGGACTGAAGACGGTAATCTCCGTCCTCCACCCGCGGTGGCGATGATGTGGGTTCCGTTGGTCGCTATGTTGCTTCCGAGACCGGCGACATCGCTCGATAGTCTGGCCGTTTCGACCCACATGCCATCCGCTCCACGTTCAAAAACGTACAGTGCATCCACCAGGGGTGCCCCAACGACCATCGTGGTTTCGTGTATCGCAAATGATCTTCCAAATCCATTGCCCGCGTTCTCGGCATCAGAAGCATGAAGAGCTCCTTTCTGCATCCATGACCCATTTCCATCGGGAGCGTACATGAAGACGGAGCCAGACTGCAGGAGATTCCTGCCCTCGCCCACGTAAACCGTTCCGTCGTCCGCCGCAACCTCTGCGCCAAACTGAAGGGCATATTGTGCGTAACTGGTTCCTGTGAAAAACAACAAGACTGCTAATGACATTAAACGTCTCATCTCAAATACCGGCTGAATGGGTGGGAAACCGAGCGTGCGAACCAGGTCGAACCATCTTCAACTAGGTCGAACTAGCGCAAGACCTCAAATCTAGGTAAATACTGGAGATTTCAAAACGGTTTTTACCGAATAGAGCGATCCAGCAAAGAGATTGTTTCTTTTGAGTTAAACGCCGCCAGGGAATGCTGGCTGAGAAATTTGAACGCTTCTAGGGAGTAACCAGAAGTCGAAAGACGTCGCCGACCGAATCCATTGGAGCCAGATTCCACCCGACGGGAACCATGTCGATTGCAGGCAGAATCGTTGCGGGTCCGAGAGAGGACAGCGCGGGTGAATTCTTGTACCAATCCAGCGGCAATCTCCTTCCTGGTTGCCCATAGGCATCCTTTGGAAGTGCCATCGACTCGACCAGCGCCGAATCCGATCCCGTCAGATAATGTCCAGATCTGGACTCATTTACCGCAGATATCCCAGCCACCATACCAAGAATCAGCAATAAACTGACTGCCGAGGTGAGCATCGCAGCACTTCCGAGACGACTCAGGATAACCGCTTCACTGCGATTCTTTCTATTCAACTCACAAGCCACCCGATGCCGAATCTGCTCCTGGAGGGTTTCCGATGGGTGCCTTCCCGCATACGAACACAACATGTTGCGCGTGCGACATAGACAACGGGCGTGATTGGCCAGACCGGGATTTGCTTCCAGATATTCTTCAAATGCGACTCGTACGGATGGATCCATGGTTCCATCAACGTATTCGCAAAGGAATTCGTCTAGCTGTTCGTCTGAATGATCCGGGTAGTATCCGTCGGGCATAGGCCGATATTAGGTGGACTTCTTGCTTTCCGAACACATGTGTGTCGGGAAGGTTCTCACCCTGCAGAATTAATGCCCCGTAGAATTTATACCCCGCAGAACGTCGGGGCCGGTATCCCGCGAATAGAAAAAGGGCCGGTGGCATTCGCCACCGGCCCTTTACTTTTCGATTTCATTCCGCTCAGTCGGTCAGAGGCGTATAGACTTCCTTTAGAAGTGCCTGCAGTTTAGTCCGACCCCGGTTAATGCGACTCTTGACCGTGCCCATCGGCAAACCGGTGATGTCGGCGATTTCTTCGTAGGCCAGCTGCTGAACGTCGCGCAGTACGACGACTTCTCTAAACTCTTCTGGAATCTGCCGAAGCGCTTCCTGGATGAAGAAGTCCTGAATGGTCGATTCTGTGTGCTTGTCCGGGCTGAATGTTTCATCCGGAATCTCTACTTCATACTCCTCGTCGTCACGATTTACGGACTGCAATGAGTACAGGCGTCTACGCTTGCGTTTACGATACTCGGATCGGGCAAGATTTCCAGCAATCGTGTAGAGCCAAGTTGAGTACTTCGCAATCCGGCGATAAGAATGCCGATTGCGGTATACACGCAGAAACGTTTCCTGAAGAAGGTCTTCACACTCCTTCATGTCTCCGAGAAAACGATAGATGTAGTTCGTCAGCGGATCTTTGTATCTGCCGACGAGAATGTCGAATGCCTCAACCGTACCCATCTGAAACTGGGACATGAGGTCTTCATCACTCATTTGATTGAGCGCGTCAAAATGTCGGTTGTTCGGATTGACGTTTCCGATCAATCCGAATTCCGAAGCTTTCACCGTAAGGGTTCGCTTCTTCAGCTTCCCTGCGTTTTCGGTGTTTGTCATATTCAATAGGTAATCAGCGGTTCATTCCGCCTGGCTTTTTGTTGCACTGACAATCTGTCTGTTACAAGGTACGCATGACAGGTGTCACTCTCCTGTCATCCCCCTGCTCGGATCAGCTTCAGGACCTGAGTATTTTACGAAACATCAGATTCAGAATCATTCGATCACTTCGCTGACTTCCGCCTTTGAGTTCAAAATCGGCCGCTAATAGGGCCGAAAACGCACCGTTAAGAGCTATTCCATCAAATCGTCGCAGACACGCAAGATACTCCTTTAAAAAATAGGGCGAAACCCCGACGGCAGAAGCCATCTGTTTTTCACTTGCACGAGCGGACTGCAATCCTGTCAGTTGCCACAACTTTATAAAGAACGATGTAAGGACAGAAACAATGCGATTGCTCTCTCCCCGTTGGTTTGAAGACTGCTGCAACAATCGTTCCGAGATCATTAATGCGTCCTCATAGCGCCTTTCACCGACCACGCGCTGCAATTCGAATACATTGAAGTCTCTTGTCTGACCACTGGCCTGTACAACGTCTTCTGCCGTAAGGACTTCCCGCTCTCCGACATAGGTGGCGAGCTTGTCCAGCTCTGTTGAGACCGCAGATAGTGAAGATCCTACATAATCTGCGAGCATCTGGACGGCTTTCGGTTCGAGCGCGAAGCCGCGTTCCTTTCCGAGTGTTTCAATCCATCGCGGTACTTGATTGGGGTACAACGCCTTGAACTCGACAGCGCGCGCTTTTTCTCTGAGCGCTCGGTACGGGTGCCGACTCATGTTCGGTTTTCCGGAACACACCAGAAAGACCACACAAGAGGGATTTGGTTGCTCGGCGAGCGCTTTGAACAATCCGTTACCCTTCATCTTGTCGAAATCCCGGATGATCACGACGCGTCGAGCTGCCATCATGGGAAACGCCTGGCACGCACCCAGGGCCGTCTGGACATCGACTTCAGACCCGTAAAGAATGTCCAGGTTAAAGTCTTTCTCGTGGGGTTCGATGGCAAATTCCAGCAGGGTTTCCTGCAAGCGATCCATGAAATAGCGCTCTTCTCCGTAAAGCAGGTAGACCGGGTCGAAATTTCGGCTTCGCAACGCACTGCGAAGTTCGATATATGGATTTTCTCGAGCCATCTATCACCCTGAAAAGGAGATCATGCTTTCGTTCAGGCGCTCGGCGATCGACCGCAAATACTCCGCGTCGGACTGTGTTATCGCGTAGGCGAACTCTTCCATGGTCAAATCGCTGTTTTCTGGCGAAGCTGATTGCCACATATCATCCTTCCACGAACGCAATCGTCCAACCATTACGGTGCGTGCCTGGATCAACGAGTCAATGATGCCCTCGATTCCATTGAGCGCCACAGCTTCCTGAGAGTCCATACCCAATCCCGGCAGGTGCTCGCGCTTCTCCTTGAGATCCATTTCTTGATAGATCTCGATCAGGGAGGGCACGGTCTCCAATGGCTTTCCGGCTAGTTGTACCTCCGGAATCCGGTTTAACCAGGGACGTTGAGCCTCCAATTCTTCGATCAAGAAAGACAACTGGTCCAGAACAGCGTCCCGGTGCGATATGGTTTCCCGCCCCGTTGCCACCTACTGCGAGGCGCCAGGCGCTTCCATTTCTTCGGCGAGCGATGCCAGGAATGCGCTATCCTTCAGCGAGTGGCGATTATTGGTGCGTTGGTAATCCCACGAGGTGTCCCCAAACTGTGGATTCAGTCTCGTGCGAAGAAACTCGAGCCGATCAGTCAGCCGTTCTTTCGGCACCATGAGTCGGTCCATTCCAAATATGGCTTCCTCTCGATCCTGAAAGGTCAGGTCATATTCTTTGGACATCACAATGGCTTCTTCCGGGCAGACTTCTTCGCAGAAGCCGCAGTAGATACAGCGGAGCATGTTTATTTCGAACCACTCCGGTTCTCGTTCCTTCGGGCCTTCCATCTCCCGCGATTGCATGGATATTGCCATTGGGGGACAGGCCCTGGCACATAGATTACACGATACACAGCGCGCCTTCCCTTCCTCTTCGACCAAGACTGGGCGCCCCCGGTAGCTGTCCGGAGGATACCACTGTTCTTCGGGATACTGAAACGTGTACATCGGCTCCTTCACCATCTTCCGGAAGGAGTAGCCCAGTCCCTTGAACACTTCGGGAAGGTACAGACGCTCCCAGAAGTTGAGCTTTCGCTCGTTTGTCCGGGCCGTATTTAGCGGAGTGCCGCCCATGCAGATCTACGTTTGCTTCTTGCTGTGAATTGCCTTCGTGCGTCAGGTAATATACTGTGGAATCGGACCTGAGATAGTGCAGATCCATCAATTCAAGGACGCTTTATTTTTGCTTGAAAACCAGCTTCAGGGGAACCCCCTCAAATCCATACTTCTTTCGTAACTGGTTCTCAATGTATCGCCGGTAGGGCTCCCGGATTCCTTTCGGGTGGTTTGTGAAAAACTGAAAGACCGGGGGTGCCGCTCGGACTTGTGTTACGTATTTGATCTTCACCCGTTGATTTCGATAGAGGGGCGGATTGTGGCGAGCGATGACAGGGCCTATCCATTCATTCAGCTCAGATGTCGAAACACGTTTGTGCCTTTCGGCCTCTACCTCGAGGGCCTTGTCGACCAGCTTGTAGAGGCGTTGTTTGGTCACCGCTGAGATCGTGATGATCGGGATGTAGTCGAGTGTTTGAAGCCTCTCGCGGATCAGATTCTCGTATTCGAGCGCCGTATTGGTCTCTTTTTCTATGAGATCCCACTTATTTATGGCCACGACCAGGCCTATTTTAAGGCCTTCGGCTTGCGTCAGGACCCTTATGTCCTGCGCCTCGAGTCCATCCCTGGCGTCCAGAAGGAGCACCGCAGTTGTGCAGGATTCGATCGCTCTTTCCGTCCTCAGATAAGAGTAGAACTCGATATTTTCCTTGATTCTCGCTCGTTTTCGTAGGCCTGCCGTATCCACAAGCACGATTTCCTGTCCGTGATACTTGAGTAGGGCGTCGACCGAATCCCTCGTGGTGCCCCCGATTTCTGTCACGATGGACCGCTCTTCACCCAGTAGCGCATTCGTCAGGGAAGATTTTCCCACGTTTGGACGGCCGATTATCGCAAACCGTGGCCGATCATCCTCCACCTCCACCTCTCCGGCAGGAAGCTGGGCTACGACGGCGTCCAACAAATCACCCGTCCCCATCCCGTTGATAGCGCTTACAGCATAGACGTGATCAAATCCGAGCTCGTAGAGGGTATTGGCGTCCCAGCGACGCTCATTGTTGTCTGCCTTATTTCCAACGATCAGAACGGGACGGTCACTTTTTCTGAGCACCGAGGCCATTTCCTGATCAAGATCTGTCACTCCAACCGTGACGTCATTGATAAAAAGTATCAAATCGGCCTCTTCAATCGCGAGGTGGACCTGTTCACGTATCGCGGCCTCGAACCGATCTTCCGAGTTGGACACAAATCCACCCGTATCCACGATAGAAAACGTGCGTCCGCCCCACTCAACATGACCGTAGACGCGATCTCGGGTCACTCCAGGTTGATCGTGAACGATGGCCTGACGTTCCTCTGTCAGACGATTAAAAAACGTGGACTTGCCCACATTGGGGCGGCCTACGATGGCAACGAGTGGCATTAATAACAGTGGGAAGTGGGAGAAGCGGACTACATGCGCTCCTTTCTTTCAATATACAGCGCTCGGAAGAGCATAAATGCGGTTTCAGCCGTCTCTGTTGTGAACCAGTAGTTGATTCCGGCGCCAATAGCTGCCCCTGCGATGGGAATGAGCTGCGCGAGCTTTCTGCCTCCCATATTCTTGGCAATTTCGCGTGGAAGATGCCTGTTCTGGTCCCTAAACGTCCCGCTCACGCGACCTTTGTAGTCTCCTTCATGCGCCAGAGCGGCCGCAGCAACCGTTATTTCTCTGAGTGACTCATTTTTCGATTCTCGGGTACCAGATGCGGCGACATTAAATATTGAAAGAACCAAAGGACTGAAAGACGGCCCGCTGACATCGAATCCATACGAAGCGCCGACTTGTTGAATGAGCCGCAGATTGATCCCAAACAGGAGAGGAATGTCCGCGGCGATGAGCACAATGCCTCCCAGTCCTGTTCCTCCGCCTTCCACCGCGGCCAGAATGGCGTTTTCGGAGAAATAACTTTTGGCGAGATCGTCGAGTAGCTCGAGATCAGCGTTTCGAAGATCATCGATCGATTCGGCCTCAATTCCCCTGTCATTGGCTGCCGAGATAACCTCGGACGTGTCGTACGTCCATCCCGAAGCATCATTCAGCAGGGAAAGAAATTGGGAAATTGCTTTATCAGCCTGGTCTACAATCTCGTCGGGAACGATGCGGCTGACCACCCAGTCCATGGGCGCCATGGCCCAGTTCATGGCCATCGTGATCAACGACGCGTCACCGTGTTGCCACTTTTCAATTTCCTTTTGAACGGAGCGTTCGTGATCAGTAAGTCGCATGTCCAGCGCACGATTTAAGTAAGAAGGGGACGCCGGATCTGAATCTCTCGAAGGGAGCGACTACTCCATGATGTCGAACTTCTTCAGCAGGCGATACATCGTCGCCCGTCCGATCCCCAATTCCACGGCCGCACGATCCACATTCCTCTCGCACAGGCGATAGGCGCGTTCGACGGCTCGCTGTTTGAGTTCCTCGAGCGAAACGATTCCACCTTGCCCGTCTTCCAATGAAACAGGGCTTTCCGGGGAAACAGGGTTTCTCAGGTCGTCTTCAGACGGTGGTGTACTGACTGAAGGGGAGTGAGGTTGCGCTTCCCGGGGAGTCTGAGACTTGAAACTCGTTTCTGCTGCTTGTGCGAGCGTCATTCGTTCGACCCATGGAGAAATCGGATTGATGTCGGAGATCATAAGGTCGGCGGCGCCAATTTCGGGCGTATCGGAGAGCAAAATGGCTCGCTCGATCGCACTTTTCAGCTCGCGAACATTGCCTGGCCAGGAGTGCGCCTCGATTGCGCGTCTTGCAGTCGAAGAGATTTTCATACCCTTGAATTCGGGATGGGCCTTCGAGTACTCCCGGAAGAAGTAGTTGGAGAGTAAGAGGACATCCTGTCCACGCTCTCTGAGCGGTGGTAACGGTACTGGAAACTGAAAGAGGCGGTAGTAGAGGTCTTCACGAAATCTGCCGTCCCGAATCATCTGGACGACGTCCTTGTTCGTTGCGCTGATTACGCGGGCACTGAATTCTATGGTTTCACTGCCACCCACTCTGGTGAGTTCACCTTCTTGAAGAGCACGCAACAGTTTCGCCTGCAGGTCCTGGTCCAACTCACCGATCTCGTCGAGAAATATGGTGCCGCCATCCGCCTGCTCAAACTTGCCAATCTTGCGAGCATGTGCTCCGGTGAAGGATCCTTTCTCGTGTCCGAAAAATTCACTTTCCATCAAGTCACGCGGAATCGCCGCGCAGTTCACGACTATAAATGGGCCGCGTTTTCGGCTCGAAGAGTAGTGGATTGCCTTGGCCACAAGCTCCTTACCCGTTCCACTTTCCCCTTGAATTGCAACGGTCAGATCGCCGCGCGTGGCTTTCTGAATCATCCGATACACCTGCTGCATGGCAGGTGATTCACCAATCATGCCTTTGATCTGATACTTTTCGCTGACCTCACTTCGAAGGCTTTCAACCTCGCGCTCAAGAGAAACCTTTTCCAACACATTGCGAACGATGGCGTCCAGCTTGACGAGATCGTCTTGTCCCTTCGTGATATAGTCGTAGGCACCGATCTTCATTGCCTCCACGGCTGTGTCGATGACACCTTGAGCGGAGACCATGATTACAGGAACCTCCGGCATGCGTGTCGTCATCTGACGGAGCACTTCGACACCATCTATTCCCGGCATCATTATGTCGAGCAACATGAGATCGGGTTTCTCGTCGAGGTTTTTGAGTACCTCTTCGCCACCGTGAAAGACCTTCACCTCGTAATTCGCATTCTTGTCCAGGCGATAGCTCAGCATCCGAGCATAGTGCCTATCGTCATCGACGACGTATATGCGATACTTCATTTGAAAGCCCTTTAATTGATCGTTTGTCAGAATCTGGTCTGTGTTGATGACCGCGAAAGGTCAAGCCACCATTAGTTTATCGGGTTAAAACCTCAATTCTTAAGGAGTTTTTTATCAAAATGAGACGCTAAATCCGGCAAAAAGGGTCTAAATGAGCGTATTTCGACGATGTCGATCCGATTGGGCTGAGCGATCAAATCGTGGGAGGTCGAGCGCTTCCTAGAGCAGCCAGAGCGCAACGGCTCCTACAGTGAAGCAGTATATCGCGAAGAGGTGAACGCGGCCGCGGCGAATGAAGTCTAGCGCGACACGAATGGCCAGGATGCTGGAGATGAACGCTGCGATGGTTCCGGCGATCAGCACAGGCCAGTTCGCCGCCGCCGCCTCGCCCATAGCCAGCGATACCTTCATCAGCGTCGCGCCAACAACAATGGGTAACAACATCAGAAAAGAGAAATCCGCCGCCTTTTCCGGCTCTACGTCCTGGTAGAGCGCGGCGCAGATGGTCGCACCCGAGCGGGATATGCCCGGTATCATGGCGATGGCCTGTGCCAGACCGATGAACAGGCTTTTTCGTGCGGTGATGGACCCCTTTGGATCTCGCCGGAGCAGAGTAAACGTGAGCAGCACTCCTGTGAAAAGGAGCATTCCTGCCGCAATCCGCGGAGAAGAAAATGCCGCTTCAATGGCGCTGCCCCAAACCACATAGACCAACGCGGTCGGAATCATGGTTATCAGGATCTGAACGCCCATGCGAAACTGTTCATCATCGCGATACGCGCTGCTCCAACTGCGGGGCTGGACGGACGTCGGAACAAAGCTTTTGATCAGTCTGGAAATGCGCGTTCTGTAGATGAAAACAACGCTCAATACCGTGCCAAAATGAACCATGACCTCAAATAAAACGTCGCCGTTACCCGAGTTCAATCCCAGCAAATGTTGGCCCAGGACCAGGTGCCCTGACGAAGACACTGGTAAAAATTCAGTCAGGCCCTGAATTAGTCCAAGAAGAATTGATTCCCACCAGGTCATATAGCAGTTGATTCAGGAATGGATGGAGTCGGCCCGAAGTTACGGGGGATTTTCGAGCCGCGTTAGCCCTATTTCGAAGGAAGACCGGGTTCGATGAGAATTGCTTTTTCACGTTCTACGATTACTGTACCTGGCAAACTTTTTCGTGGTTTTCTGACATATTTGCGTTCCGTGACGATCACGGGCGCCAGACCACTCGTTCTGGCCTTGCTGTGCCAGGCTGCAATGGCCGCGGCCTGTTCGAGGATCTTTCGCGGTGGCGTATCGGTCCGCCCCTTGACGCGTAAGACGGTGTGCGAGCCAGCGACGCCTCTTGCATGAAGCCAGAGATCATATTTTCGGGCGACCTTCAGGGTCAATTCATCATTCTGTTTCGCATTCTTACCCACCCAGACTTCATAGCCATCAGCCAGTGTGTACCTCCGGAAGGGTACAGAATCAGGATCATCGGGCGCAGATTTCAACGATTGTAATCTGGAGGCATATTTGGTCTGAAATGTCTTCACAGACTCCACCGTATCCAGATCCAAGGCCGTCTCCAACAAGTCGGTAACATCTGCAGCCTTTTCTCTCAAGCCCATCAAGCGGTCATTGGCCGAACTCCGCGCGACACGCGAGTTTTTTGCCTTTTCAAAGTAGCGCTGCGCGTTTTCGAACGGATTGAGACGGTGGTCGAGTCTTATCAGAACCTCGGAGCCATCATTCAGAATATCAGCCATGAGGACTTCAGGAGCTCCATTTTCTACCAGGTGCGGCTGTGCCATGAGCAGATGCCCATAATGCTCGTGCCTGTCTGCCCTGGATGGGCTGTCCAGTTCGTGTTCCACCCGTCTCATACTCCGATCCGCCTGATCCCTGCGATTCCTCAGCATCCGGATCAACGGATTGTACGTCCCTTCAAAAAGGCCGATCGCGAGTCTTCGACGGGCACATATTCTGACTGCTTCGTCTACCGTATCGAACAGCTCCTCTCGATCAGATACCCATCCGAGGGGAATCATTGAAAGCAGGGGCTTCCTGTTTTCATCCCAATAAATTCTGGGCACAGGCTGATCGAGAAGACTGGCGATGTGCCCGGCCGCCTCGAAAATTCGAACTGGGTCATCAGTTCCGCCAACCAGGGAGCGAATTTCCGATATCAACGGAGCGGGAAACAGCCGATAGGCGGCGTCCAGGGATGTTCCAGATTGCAGCAGGTCTTTCAGATCCTCCGCCCCGAGGGGCGCTCTAGGCCCTCTGGCCTCAGGTACACTCCGGGTCTGGGTCCCCTTGAACGTCCCTGTTAGATCTCCATGTTTGTCGATGTGGAATACATTTGCCTTCGGTCCGAAGGCAGCAATCACCAGCGCGGAGCCGGACTCGAAGCGGAACGTGATCAGTCGATCCCCGTCTGCAATGGATACATCCGTCAAAACTGCTTCCTTCAGAGCTGAGAACTGATCAACGACGTTTTTTCTCGATCGGTTTGAGCCACCGTACATGAAAAAGTGTCGATTGGGCGCCTGGATGGAAATGTTTATTGACCATCTTGCGCCATTCCCGTCTCCAAATACAAGAATCAGACTTCCCTTGTGCTGGGAATAGGAGTCGATGAGCGAGGTGCCGACGAGCCGAGGGTGCCATTCGCGGACGAGAGCGCGAAGTGTACAGTAATTGGTCAGCACGAACTGATAGAGCCCTATGCTTTGCTGCTGCTTCTGGGCCGCCTGGACTCAGCAATTGCTGACAGAACCCATATTACTGCCCAGCCTGCCGCGAGATAGAGAAGGCTTGATAACACCAGTAAAACCACGTTTGCTCCAAACAACAGGTGGTAGAACCAAACCGGGACATCATCGGCCTTTCGCTGAACAGCATGTGCAATTCCCGAGAGCGCAAATACTTTTAACAACACCATCAAGGGGGTGTAGATGACAATAATCCACCAACCCCATGTGGCTCCGTTGAAATAAACGATTGCGATAACAGCGGTTATCGCCAGGTCAATCAACGCGTTTTTTATCCAGGACATTATTCTGAGAGATTGGTACGTCGAAGATACGGATCGGCGAAGAGATTGGTTCGACTCTTGCTCCAATTACCGGGAATGCTATCACTGTCAGATCAGTTTTGTCAATCAGATATACGGGTCTTGTTCTTGGAGGGACTAGCTGTTGGGTTACCACTGAAAAATAGACAGCCAAAACAGGCCAACCCCAATCCCATCACTCCAATTTTGCAGGGTTTCCCCCGCTATCCGAGCAGAGACTGCTCGCTTACATTTCCGATGGCATTTTTTAGTTGACAACCTTGGAGATGGCAACTCTCCTAGAGAGTAATTGAATGAGGAGACAACCAAAACACGATCACGATATAGACCTGTTTTTCCCAGGTCAAAGGGCGATCTGAGATCGCCGGAGGTGTCCACCAAATCAGGGTAGAACCCGCTACCAATGTTAGAGGACAACCGACGGTGCTGTTTCCGGGCAAGCCACATATTACGTGTGGGGGAATGCCTCACAGCTTCAGAGGGAGTGTCACTGTACTATGTCGCAGAGGAGCCGGGATCCAGGACGCATTCGAACTAACTCTAATCGGGAGAAGCCAATGGAAAGGATCAATTTTAAGCGCGTCCTATTGGGCGGTCTGCTTGCCGGTTTGATTATCGAAATCAAAGACATCCTACTGGCAGTGATGCTGGAAGATGATTGGGCGACTGCTCTCGGCCCGTTAGAGCTCCAAGAAGCCGGGCTGGGGTTGATCATCTGGTTTTTTTCCATAGGATTCATTCTCGGAATTGTCGGTGTGGCCATGTATGCTGGTTTTCGACCCAGATGTGGCGCAGGCCCTAAAACTGCGATATGGGCGGGTTTGACGGTTTGGTTTTTGACCAATTTCATGGGCGGATCGGCATTGTTCTTCCTCGGCGCGTTCCCAATGAAGATCTTCTGGTGGCAGGAAATCGTGGGTGTCGTAGTAGTCCCCCTGGCAGTTATCGCGGGAGCCTGGATTTATAAGGAGTAACCAGCACCCGACCGCGCACCTTTCTTCCGCCAGGACCGGGATCGATGAATCCGCGGCTACAGCCTGTCGATGAGTTAAGAAGTGAGTGCCAACATCCCTCGAAGCAGTGTCAAAGGTACGTTTATGAAGCGTTCAACTACGGTTTTAGCATTGCCAATGGTCGCTCTGGTTTTCGGTTGCAGCACAGAGAGTTCGACGCCTCCTCCATATTCGCCTCCCCCTCCATTGTCTGGAACGACTTATTCGGAATGGCCGACGTACGGAGGCGACCCAGGTGGTACCCGATATTCGCCACTGACGCAAATAAACCGTGACAATGTCTCCAGCCTGCAGGTAGCCTGGACGTACAAAACGGGAGAGGCGAAAGAACACGGCGGGGCGGACTCGGAGATGGTCGGAGCGTGCAGTTCATGCCACTCAGGAAATACGAAATTTGAAGCAACACCGATTCTCGCAGACGGGCGACTGCTTATCGGCACTCCTTTGAATCGGGTTATTGCTCTCGATCCCGCGAACGGAAACGAACTCTGGACCTATGATGCGGAACTTGATCTGGATCAGAATTTCAGCGACGGCTTTGTTTCCCGCGGAGTCTCCGCCTGGAGAGATGAAACCCTCGCTATGGAGGAGGTCTGTAGACTGCGCACTTTTCTCGGGACGATGGATGCGCGATTGATTGCAATCGACTCTGAGACAGGACAGCTGTGTCAAGAATTTGGTCGCCGTGGTACTGTTAAACTGGATGTCGGAGTGGGTCCCGTGCAGAAAGGGCAATACTCGGTCACATCCCCACCCGCAATTGTTGGAGACGTTGTAGTAGTCGGCTCTTCGATTGGAGACAACCGCCGGGTTGAATTGGAACACGGTACCGTTCGCGGATACGATGCGCGAAGCGGCGAGCTTATCTGGGCCTGGGATCCGATTCCGCGAACGCCCCAGGATCGGGGTTGGGAGACGTGGACGCCCGAAGCTGCGGAAAAGACCGGGGGAGCCAATGCGTGGGGCGTGCTATCGGCCGATCCGGAACGGGACGCTGTCTACATCCCGGTCGGAAGCGCTGCTCCAGACTTTTACGGGGGTGAGCGCCCAGGTGACAATCTGTTTTCAGATTCCATTGTTGCCCTTAGGGCCTCAACTGGAGAGTATTTATGGCACTACCAGGTGGTCCATCATGATCTCTGGGACTATGACATTGCGGCCCAGCCATCTCTCGTTACCCTGAATATTGGTGGAATAGAGACGGACGCCGTCGTGGTCCTGATGAAGATGGGACTGGTCTTTGTGCTTGATCGAGATACGGGTGAGCCGCTTTTTGAAGTAGAGGAGCGCGCGGTTCCGGCCAGTGATGTGCCAGGCGAAGTAGCATCGCCAACGCAGCCCATTCCGGTGAAACCACCGCCATTACACCAGCTGGGGTTCACAGCCGACGATGTTTGGGGAATGACGACTGAAGACAGTACGGCATGCCAGGCTCTCTTCGATGGCTTTGATCACGAAGGGATGTATACGCCGCCCAGCTTGCGGGGCATGCTCATGTATCCGGGTTACGCCGGTGGTGTTAACTGGGGTGGCGGGGCCGTCGATCAGAAGAACAAGACGCTGGTGGTAAACATCCTGCGTATCGCTTTCTGGGTGAGACTGAGCGAGCGCATAACGAGCCGAAGAGGCAATCACCGCGGTACTCCCTACACAATGTCCCGGGCCGCGATGGTCGCGCCGAGCGAACAGCTCTGTAATAAACCACCCTGGGGTACGCTGGTGAGCGTGGATCTGGAAGCGGGTGAAATTAACTGGGAGGTGCCGTTGGGCGTGCATCCTGATCTAGCTGACACACCAGAAGCCGCAGATTGGGGCTCGCTAAGCTTTGGAGGACCAATTATCACAGCCGGAGGATTGGTTTTTATCGCGGCAGCTCGTGATGACGTCATCCGTGCATTTGATATTAATACCGGCGAGGAAATCTGGAAAGCTGAACTTCCTGCTGGAGGGCAAGCCACCCCTATGACTTACGAGGTGGATGGTAAGCAGTATCTCGTTATCGCAGCCGGAGGACATTCAAATCTCGGCACGACGATAGGCGACTCGGTGGTTGCGTTTGCGCTCCATTAATTCAATGCCCGGTCCTGCAGGCTACGAGAACAATTCGGGGCGCTTAGTGACGCACGCGTTCAATATCATTCAGTTTCGCTCTCCACGCATTATGCCAAATGGAGTCGGAGTTGGAGCTACCCCGCTCTAGTAGACAGTTTCGTGCTTGGTGATTTGAGTTGATTTGTAGTGTTTCCCCCGCTATCCGAGCAGGGACTGCTCGCTTACATTTCCGATGTCATTTTTTAGTCGAAAACCTTGGAGATAGCGACTCTCCTATAGTGTAATTGAATGCAGAGACAACCCAAACGGGATTACGATCTGGACCTGTTTTTTTGGGATCCAAGGGCGAGCAGCGCCAATTTTTGCTTGAGACGGTCCAGCTCGTACTGAATGATCACATTTTCTGGCGCAGAAACTACTTTCCAAAAGATCCTCCGCCCATCCCATATCCAGTCATCGAGGGCGAGGATGCTCGGCGGTATAAAGAACTCTTTTTCAGGGAACTCTTCTCACTGATTTCCGACTTGAAGCTCGATGTCCCCATTTTTTCTCCCCGATACATGGCTCACATGATGTCGGAGAGCACGCTTCCGTCACTTGTGGCGTATTACGCTACACTCCTGTACAATCCCAATAATGTCTCCAGTGAAGGATCGTCGGTTACGATTCAATACGAACTGGAAGTAGGTGAGCAGTTTGCCGAGCTCTTCGGCTTTCCCGTAAAACAATCTTTCGGTCATATTACATCGGGGGGGACCGTCGCGAATTACGAATCGCTCTGGTATCTCAAGGCGGGCCGCTTTTTGCCTCTCTCACTTGCCATGGCCCGGTCAAATCTGCAACTCTCAGAGGAAAAGCTGACGAGAGATGTGTTCTGGGAAAAAATGAATGTGCCTCTTTCTGCGGTGGATGAAGACCTGCGCTCTTTTCTCGAAGAGGCGGCCAGTACGCCGACCGAGGCGTTTGACCGTTTAAAGCCCTTTCTCGTTATGTACACTGGAGACCGGCAATTCCAGCGGTTGGTTGAACGCGAATTTCGTGCAGAATGGAAAGACCCCGTATTGATTGTGCCACGCTCGGCGCACTACTCCTGGTCCCGTGCGGCCTCGCTCTTCGGGATAGGCAAGTTCAATCTCGTAAGACTGGACGTCGATGAAGAATTTCGGGTTCGCCCTGAGAGCTTCCAATCGGTCCTGGAAAGATGTGCGGTCGAGCGGATTCCTGTCATTCAGACCGTCGTAGTGGCAGGATCTACGGAATTTGGTTCGGTTGATCCTGTCGGGGAGCTGGTTTCCGTGCGAGATGAAATGTCTGCTCGGGGACTCTACACTCCAATTCATGTAGATGCGGCTTACGGGGGCTATTTCGCTACGATGTTTAAGTCGGGGCGGCGGCATTCAGTCAATGGGGAATCTGGCCATCTTTGCGATACTCCATGGTTGAAGGACGCAATGAGCAGTATCGGTTCGTGCGATTCGGTTACGATTGATCCACACAAAGCTGGTCTCATTCCATATGGGGCAGGATGCATCGTACTCAAACATGGTTTTCTGAAAGATATAGTTGCAGAAACAGCTCCCTACTGTCTGGATTCGAGCGATACAACCAGCTCAACCAATGAAACACCACAGCTCGGTCGATTCATTCTTGAGGGATCCAAACCCGGGGCAGCTGCGGCAGCTACCTGGTTCAGTCATCGTCTGATACCACTTGACATGGACGGGTATGGCAGGCATCTGACGGATCTGTGCCGTATAGCCAGACGCTTCGAATCCTCGCTTCGGAATGATAAAGATACTTCCATTGATGGAATCAGGCTGGTTTGCGTTAACAAGCCGCACTTGAACATTTTGTGTTTGTTTGCGCTGCCCGACGATGCGATGTCATTCAAGAACATCAATAAGCTGAATACTGCTCTTGCCGAGCGATTCGGAGTCCGGAATGTCCCCAGTATTCAAAGTTATGACTATCTCTTGTCGCGTACGGTCATCTCAAAAGACTTCCCCTATATCAGTCAGCAACCACAACTTAAGCACCTTGAGCAGGACGCGGACGCCATCGATGTGCTGCGACTGGTGTTTATGAATCGATGGGTAGAAGACAGGGAGAATACCGGTCAAACCTATCTGGAAGCCTTTCGGGAGAAACTCCTGAGTGAAGCAGCAAGGCTGTGGAAGGAAATAAGTTCAAATCTCATCGATTCCGGGGCGTTGGTCGAGTGAGTATTTGGTGCTGTTCGTAGTCCGATTTCAAGTGGGAAAAACTATAAATGAGTACCGTAGATCACTGGCAAAAAATATACTCTGCTCGACCTGCTGAAAAACTAGGCTGGTACAAGCCTCACATTCAAATCCCCTTACGTTGGATCGAAAAGCTGGATTTGGCTTCTGACGCTCCAATTATTGACGTTGGTGGGGGCACGTCGACACTGGTCGATAATTTGATTGAAATGGGCTATCGATCGAATACCGTGCTCGATATATCGAAGCATGCCTTGTCTTCGGCTAGAGCACGGCTTGGTGAAAAACATCGGCTGGTTACATGGATAGATGCGGATATTACGGTCGTAGAGCTACCGCCGTGTGGGTATGATTTGTGGCACGATCGAGCCATGTTCCACTTTCTGACATCACCTGAGCAATTGCAGAACTATCTGGACACCTTATTTCATGCTCTAAAACCGGGTGGACACATAATCATGGGCACATTTGCACCGGAAGCTCCTTCGACGTGCAGTGGTCTTCCCGTACGACGCTACAGTCTGGAAGAGCTGCGGAACACGATCGGGGAGGATTTTGACTTAGTAGGTCACGACAAAGAATTGCACATCACGCCGGGTGGTACAGAGCAAATGTATCTGTTTTGCCATTTTCGTAAAAAACCTAAGTAATGGTTACATGGAAGGCAGTCCGCCAGCGGTGCAAAGAGGCGTTCAGCGCATCGTGATGTCCAATATCATCATCACCGTAAAGCCACCGAGTGTACCCAACGTAGCGATGTCTTCATTGCCGTGATACTGTGATTCTGGAATCAGCTCCTCGACGACAACATATATCATAGCTCCTGCCGCGAAGGCCAGTGCGTAGGGAAGAATCGGAGCCATGGCCATGACCGCGGCCGCTCCTACTACCGCAGCCATGGGCTCAACAACTGCTGACAACTGACCATACCAGAAACTCTTGAATCTGGATACTCCCTCGCAGCGAAGCGGAAGTGCAACAGCGATTCCTTCCGGGAAGTTTTGTAAACCGATACCCAGAGCGAGCGCGACGGCGCCACCCAAAGTGGCTCCTGTCCCCGGATCCAAATTTAGTGCAACAGCACCGAAGGCAACTCCCACCGCGAGGCCTTCAGGGATATTGTGAAGCGTGATTGCGAGAACGAGCAGTGTTGCTCTTTCCCACTTCGTTTTGACACCTTCTGCTCTGCTCTTGGGGAGTCCTGGATGCAAGTGTGGGAGAAATTTATCTGCTAGTCGAAGAAACAGACCGCCCATAACAAATCCTGCGGATGCCGGTACCCATATCGGTACGCCCTGCGCTTCGGCCATGCTTATAGCTGGTAACAGGAGCGAAAAGAAACTGGCAGCAATCATCACACCCGCGGCAAAACCAAGAGTGGTGTCGAGAACGGCTCGCGACATTTTTCCTGCAAAAACCACTACTGCAGCCCCGACAGCCGTCACTGACCAGGTGAATAGACCAGCAATAAGGGCCTGTGAAACAGGACTAAACGGCTCTAACCAGTCAATCACGGCAACGCACCCGTATCATGTCAACAAGAAGTCGATCACGTCAGAAGCCGTGTAAGATGTCTCAGTGGAGCCCGATACCTGAAGAATACCGGACACGTCATCTCCGCAGGTCAACAAGGGCAGTTCCTCCGTGCCCCCACGGCGGATCTGCGCCAGGCCGATGTTGGCCATCAGACCGTTACAGAGACACTTCCGCCCGACAGTGTCCTCGAGCGTCCCGCCGCTGCGAACGTATGCTTCCGGGTCATCCGCCGAACAGCGCCACCCAAGGGTCCCATCGGGTTGTTCATATGCCTCCCGGAGGTAGCCCAGATCGCACTTTCGATTCCGCTTCGCATACTCGACAGGTTCCGAGAGGGTGCCTGGAGCCGAGATAACCTTAAAGGGAAACCCGGTGGGTGAGGCGAGGGGATCTGTAAAGACCTGCTGTTTTCCACGCTGGCACTTTTCGATAACGTCGTGCTTGAGATCTTGACGCAGGGCGGACTCCTCGCAGAATGCGAAAAGCGTCCCTACCTGAACACCTGTCGCTCCGGAGGTGTGGGCATGCTGGAGTTTCTCCGGGCTCCCATAAGAGCCCGCCAGCCAAAAGGGAAGCTCGAAGGACTTGATGACACCAAGATCGATCAGATCCCTTGGGCCGTATATAGGCTCTCCTTTCCAATTGAACTTCGTGAGTCCACGCGGCGGGGCGTTATGGCCGCCCGCCGTGGGTCCCTCGACGATCAAACCATCCACGCCGCCCTCACACTTTTTGACCAATACGGCGGCCAGAGTTGCTGAGGACACGATGGGAAAGAAAAGAGGTCGCTTCAGAGACGGACGGACCTCATTGTATACGATTTTCGGGTCGAATGTCAGCTTGTGCGAATGTCCATTTTTTGCAGTCGGGACGTGGAGTTTAAGGTCGACGGGCTCGCCTCGGACGAGGTTATCGAGGATCTTGGGGATTTCGAAAGGGATTCCTGCGCCCACTATAACGACGTCGACGCCTGCCAATATCGCCCCATAAAGGGACGGCAGAAGTGGCGCTTGGATTTTATGCAGGAAATTGATACCCACCATGCCGGAATGGCCTTCTTTGGCGAGGAATACGTCAACGAAGTTGGCGACGATCAATAAATCCTCGAGATCTCGGCTGCGTTTGTGGCCCACCATCGGTTTGCCTTTGAAGAGCCGACCAGCAGATTTACCGGCGGGAATAAAATAGAGGTCAAGGATGCGACGGGAAATGCAGGGATCTGGGAACGCTGCGAGAGCACGGCGAATGTGCCCACCCTCATCTCCCAACTGCAATCGCCTGGTCAGGACCAAATCGAGCGCTGTCCCGGAGACCACGCCGATCTGCCCACGCATGGAGACCGCACGGGCGAGCCGCCAGTCGGAGACACCCACGCCCATTCCTCCTTGTATGATCTTAGGAAGTTTCATTGTAGAAGTGCTCTATTGAGTTCGCTTGAGTTGTGCAAATCGGAAACCGTTTCTCCATTTGTGTTTTCATCCTCCCACCATGACCCTCGTCAGCCAAGCCTTGCGAGGAGATCGTCCTTGATTTCTGTTGAAAGACACTCCTGTGCTTTGGGATACACGACATTGTGTTCTCTGAAAATGTGAAGACGAAAAACATCTACCAGGACCTTTCCCTGCTCAACAGCGGCATCCAGTGCGATTGCAGCTGAAGGAGGGTCGGGCAGTCTGGAAGCGAGACCGAAAAAATTGAACGTCACGGCGGCCAGTTGCAAAATCTTGATGTGATCATCTTCAAGCAGATCGATTGCCGTTCGTCGCTCGCTGCTCTGGCTATGATCTCCTTGTTCAAGCAGACGTTTCTGCAGAGGTTGAAAAAGAAATTTTTCTTCCGTGTAATTGTGCGCGACAATCACCTCGTCGAATGCACGGAAGAAATCGCTTAATTGCTGATGTAGATCTCTGCTGAACCCTTCCTCGGAGATCGCAATGAGCACCTTTTCGAAGGAATCCAGATGGTTTATTATGGTGTCGTGCTCATCCATAAGATGCTGAATGAACGGATGCATTGAGTCGTAGTCGACTTCAGCAGCTCCTGGCGGAGAGTACGCGTCCGGTGGATCCATGGGTGAAAATTCTGCTTCATCCATCGCTTTCTCAGCGTTTCTAAGAAGCGGATCGATATCCTTAAGTTGTTTCAGATCAATCATGGTTTCGGGTTCTGTTCAGCATTTGATTTCACTGTTCTTGCGCGCGTAAAACCACCAGTTGAGCGCTAGACAAATGAAGTAAAAGACGGCAAAGCCGTAAAGAGCGTACTCAGCATGGCCAGCACCGATTTGCTGACCGAATACACGAGGGATAATGAAAGCGCCGTATGCAGCGATGGCTGATGTCCATCCGAGAACCGGTCCTGCCTGTCGCGCTTCGAAGATGTATGGAATGCTTCTAAACGTTGATCCGTTGCCAATTCCAGTGGTAATGAACAAGATCAGGAAGAGAAGCAAGAACGGGAAGAAGTACGCCTCAGGCGCCGCGCTTTGACCGGCTTGAACGATGAAGTACGCCGTGCCCAGTGCAGCCATAATCATCGCGGCCGTAGTCCACTGAGTTACCTTCGATCCGCTGTTGACCTTGTCCGAAACCCAACCACCGACAGGCCGGATGAGTGAGCCGACGAGCGGTCCAAGCCAGGCATACATAAACGGATTTGGAGCATTTGGATTGATCGATCCATCAGGGAGGCTGCCGAAAATGTCCTGGATCAATTTGGGGAATGCAGCGGAAAAGCCGATGAACGAGCCGAACGTCATCGTATAGATGATCGTCATGATCCAGTTGTGCTTATTTCCGAAAATGGCAAACTGCTTGTTCAGGCTCTCCTTCAGTTCACCGGGAGAAAGGATCTTCATGAGAAAAACAGTCAGCGCGATCGTGATCGGCAGTACGATCCACATATTCCATTCGAGTCCAAGCAGCAGAAACAGCCCCACACCGGCCGCGACCAAACCAAGAAGAAGCAAGAACAGGATTTTCCCGAGAGACGCGAGCGTATGATCGGAATTTGGAGAAACGTGCGAAAGATTGTTCATCCAAAACCAGGCAGCAATCGCAAAAAAAGCAATCAACGGCACCCAGGCGTACCCAGCATTCTGAATGTAGACGATGGTGCCAGCAGCTTTGTCGCCAATTGCCGCAGGAAGTGCAATGCCATCTCCTCCCATGGTACCGAATACAGCGACTGCCATTGCAAGTGGGAGTAGGAGCTGCATCAGACTCACACCCAGATTGCCGAGACCTGCATTTAGTCCCAGCGAGGAGCCCTGTACGCGCTTGGGGAAGAAGAAACTAATGTTGGACATAGACGAGGCGAAATTACCGCCTCCGAATCCAGAAAGAGCAGCCAGGATGGCGAACGTCAGATACGACGTCGAAGGATTCTGCAGGGCCAACCCGACGCCTACAGTTGGTATGAGAAGGAGGGTCGTAGTGGTGAAAATCACATTGCGACCGCCACCGATGGCAATCAAGAAGGAATTGGGTATGCGCAGTGTTGCGCCTGCCAGTCCAGCGATCGCAGGGAGTGTGTATAACAGTGCTGTGTTGGTTGCGGGATCGGGATCGAATAAGAAGCCCAGATTCTGCATTTGCACAATGATGATGCTCCACATTATCCACACTGCAAATGCCAGAAGGAGGCACGGGACGGATATCCACAGATTCCGAACGGCTATTTTCTTTCCTGTGGTTTCCCAGAACTGGTCGTCTTCAACGTTCCAGTCTAAAATGTTCGCCATTTCTACAACTCCTGGTATGGTTTCCTCGGGTATTTATGCAACGATGCGTCCTTTCCGCTCCATTTGCTGCATGAGCTCCGGGGCCTTTTCCTTCATTATTCCCTGAACGACGCGATGCATCCAGATTAGGCAGACCAGTGAGAGAAAGAACATGAACATCCATGCACTCGTCCAGAGACCGGTCCATTCGAGCAGATATCCGAATACGATTGGGCACACAAACCCACCCAGTCCCCCCAACACGCCTACCATTCCGCCAACAACACCTACTTCTTCGGGGAAATAATCTGGTATGTATTTGTATACACCTGCCTTCCCGATACCCCAGATGCTGCCGATCAGAATTACGAGGACCGCGAATACCCACACGTTGGCCTGAAAATAAATGCGAGTAATTCCTTTGGCGATCAGCTGCTTCTTGATTACCTGGTCTCCCATCGCAACAACGGGCTCCTGCCACACCTCTTTCGTGGGGAAAATGAGCGTCCTTTCGTCGACGTTGTCGAGTTCTCCGGACGAAGGAGTCAAGACGTAGGCACGATCATCGACGCTGATGGAGATCTCGGTAACGGCCGTGACTGTTCCGCTGGCCTGGGCCATAACGCCGCGACCAGGGGATGATATCTCCATCTGGGGGACAATCAACATGAAGCAGATAAGTACAGAGCTTCCCAGTACCCAGTACATCACCCGCCTGGCGCCCAGTTTATCAGACATCCAGCCGCCTGCAGCGCGAATAATACCGGATGGAAAACTGAACAGGGCTGCAAAAATGCCAGCCGTAACCAGTGGCAATGAATACACGTTGACGAAGTAGGGGACAAGCCATTGGGAGAACGCAACGAAGCAGCCGAACACCAGGAAATAGTACAGGCCGAATCGCCACACTTGTACGTTTTTTAACGGTGCAAGCATGCCCTTGAGTGTCTTGTCAGACAAAACTGGCTTCTTATTCTCTGTAAAGAGAAGGAAAATGACTCCCATTGCTAACAGAGTAGCCGCATAAATTTGCGGAAGGTGCCGCCATCCTTCCAGGTTCGTACCTCCGTCAGTCAACCAGTTCAACATGCTTGGGGCGAACAGGGTAGTCAGTGCCGCACCGGCATTGCCCGCTCCGAATATGCCCAGCGCCGTTCCCTGCCACTTCTTCGGATACCAAACCGACGTGAACGCAATGCCGATTGCGAAGCTGACGCCCGTTAACCCGAACCCAAAACTGGCAAGAGCAAACGTAAAAAAGCTGTTGGCGTAGGAGAGCAGGAACATCGGTATGGCACAGAAGAGAAGTAGAAGGCCATAGACCGGCTTCCCCCCATATTTTTCTGTCAGAATGCCCGCCGGAAGGCGAAAAAGGGCACCCGTCAGAACAGGAATACCCATCAACCAGCCGAGTTCAATCGGCCCCCAATCGAACACCTGGTTATCAATGAGAAACGTCACCAGAACGCCGTTCAGCATCCAGGCTGCAAAGCAGATCGTGAAAGCGATCGTGTTGAAAACGAGGATTTTTCGGGACCGAGAGGTGACCTGTTCCTGCATAGGTACAGCTTATTGATGGTTCTGCATTGACGGACTAAACGGCCTCATTGCCACTCAGGTATTCTTAGGTCTCGTTACCGTCCACCCTGTTTTCGGATCACGGATGGCTTCCTTCTTCCAGTTCCATATCACCCGCTGATAAGGTCGCCACAGGTAGTGCACGGGCACCACAAGAAGATGAACCAGTCGAGTGAACGGAATAAGAAGGAGAATCAGATACGCTCCTACGATGTGTAATTTCATCGATAGGGGTAGTGCCGCGATAGCACCGGGTTCAGGCTGGAGAATCAGAATGGATCTCAGATAGGGAGTAATGGATGCGGCAAACCAGGAAGACCCCCAGCGGAAATTAACAGCCGACCAGAGGCCCAGAATCGTTTGAGCGAGTAGCAACGAGATGATCACAATATCCATTGGACTCGTTACGGAACGGATCCGGGAGCTGGCGAATCTTCGAATGATCAGCATTACAAGACCCCAGAGCACGCTCAGTCCAAATACTAAAGCTGATACCTCAAGAACGAGCAGCCTGACCGGTTCACTGTTCCACGCCAGCACCCCGCTCGGGATCAAAAAAGCCGCCAGATGTCCGAAGAACAAAAAGAGAAGGCCCCAATGGAAGGGCATCGATCCCCAGAAAAGAGTCCGTTTCTCAAGGAAACCCGAAGAGAGTGTCGAGTATTTGAATTTCGTGGCCCGATAACGATAAATCGTCCCTACGAAAAAAACGACCATCGCGACATACGGCAGTACGATAAACAAGAAAGTGTCGAGAGCTTGCATGGTCTCTTTGTGTTCTGGTATTCGGTTAGGCGTCTTCTGCTTCCAATCTGATTTCCGTTCCGATGCCCTTGAGGAATACGGAAGAGGTCTCAGTCACTTTTTCCGTCGAGAGATGAAAGTCATTCTGAATAACGGTGTACAGAGCCGTGACCAGATGGCGATAGAGGGTACCGTCAGGAGCAGCTCCTTCGATCAAGGTTTTGTGGTGCTTCAGATAGACTTTTTCTTTCTGGTCGATCTTGTCCAGACTGAACTCGTTGATGATTTTTCTCAGTGCCGGAGCAATGATTCGATCTATCAGCTCCTCTCTGAAATCGTCGTCCTTCAGAAGCGGAAGTAGACGGAGCACATTTGGTAGATGGTCTGCCAGTTCGTTATAGCATGGATTGCCGACCTGCGCGTGTTCGTTGTTGAGGTGAACGAGTATGGCTCCGCGCTTGTACTCGTCCCCAAACAGCACGTACCCGATGTCGAGGGTCGTGATGGCCTGCACGTCAAACGTTCTGAGGTAGAGCTCTTGCATCCTGAAGAGGGAAGCCTGGGACATGAAAGACGAAAATGGCTCCAATTGGGCGGCAGCATGCGGATAATTTTCGCCCAGAAGTTTCTGAGCGCTCCGTACACGGTCTGCATAATGCTCGTCAGGGTAAACGAACAGCTCAGCCAGGATTGCGTAGTGGGAATAGGGATGATTCATCTCTTACGAATTTTGATAAGGTTCTTACAGACCGCGGGAAGGACGCTCTTTGAAACCGAAGCCGACCGAGCCTTTGGCGTCACCCGCATTTTCCAGCATCTCGATAACCTGTTCACGGTGTGCCGCTGGAATGACGAACCTGTCGTCAAAGGTCGCCAGTGACGTCAGATGGTAAATATCGTCGGCCATATCGGCATCGAGATTTACATCCTTGAGTGTGGTCGCAACTTTTACCTCGTCGATATCACCAACGGTCTTCCCACGTCGGTGTATGCGCACTGCCATCAGCTTCTTAAGCCGATCGATGACCTTGCTTTCATCGCCCGCACTGAACATGTTTGCCATGTATTTGATGGGGAATCGGACCTGTTCGATCGTTCCCCACAGCTCTTCTGTAGTCGTATCGTAGAGCCAATTATCGGTCCAGTGCTTGGAGATGGGATTCAGTTTTTCGGCCTGTTCCGTATTGTTCACTTCCGTTATGGACGCCATCACCGGAAGAAGCGGCGGTACATAAAAGAGCATGGGGAGAGTGCGGAATTCCGGATGCAGCGGAAGAGCCAGCCCCCACTCCTTCACGAACTTGTAGACGGGTGACCTCTGGGCTGCTTTCAGAGTCGAGTCGGCCACGCCATTTTTCTTGGCGGCGGCAATTATATCTTCGTCGAACGGATCCAACAACATTTCCAGTTGCAGATCTACGAGTTCACTCTCATCGGCCGATGCGATCTCCTTGATGCGATCTGCGTCATAGAGCATCACACCCAGATACCGAATTCTACCCACGCAGGAGTGCATGCACGCGGGAGCGTGACCGGCTTCCAATCTCGGATAGCAAAGGATGCATTTTTCCGACTTTCCGGTGTTCCAGTTGTAGTATGATTTTTTATACGGACACGCCGTGACGCACATTCTCCACGCGCGGCAGACTTTCTGGTTGATGAGCACGATACCGTCTTCACCGCGTTTGTAGATCGCTCCTGACGGACAACTAGCGACGCAGGCTGGATTCAGGCAGTGATTACAGATCCGGGGCAGGTAGAAAAACGCCATCTTCTCCAGCTGGAACATGGCTTCCTGTTCAGCAGGGGAAAGGTTAGCCAGATTCGGATCCTGACGGGCGTAATCTGGCGTGCCGCTCAGGTCGTCGTCCCAGTTGGGACCCATCTTGATGTCGATGGGTTTTCCGGTAATGAGTGATACAGGTCTTGCTGTGGGCTGGTCGTCGGCCTCTTCAGACTCGATCAAGTCCAAATATTTGTAGGTGAAAGGTTCGTAGTAGTCGCCGAGCACTGGAAGATGGGGATTGTGGAAAATGTTCAGTAGACCTCTGAGTTTTCCGGCTCCTCGAAGTGAGATCTCGCCGCCCTCCTCGCGCCATCCACCTTTATAGATATCCTGATCCTCCCATTTGGTCGGATACCCTGTTCCGGGCTTGGTTTCGACGTTGTTCCACCACATATATTCGGCACCCTTTCGGTCGGTCCAGATGTTCTTACATGCGATCGAGCATGTGTGGCACCCGATGCATTTATCGAGGTGGAACAGCATTGATACTTGGGATCTGACGTCCATAGTTATTTTCCTTGGTTCAGGCGTTGAGATTCAGCTAGAACTCGACTTTGTCCATTTTTTGACGACAACGTGTGTATCCCTGTTTGGAGCGGTCGGGCCCCAGTAATTGAAGTGGTACGTGAAGTGACCATAGCCTCCAGCGAGCAGGTTCGGTTTGAGGTGTGTACGGGTGAAGCTGTTGTTGCCACCGGCACGTTTACCACCTCTTACCTGCGATTTGGGGATACTTATGGTTCTTTCCACCGTGTGGTAGACGATGCAGACCCCCCGTGGAATCCTGGAACTGACGACCGCGCGTGTACAAAAGACCCCATGGTCATTGTAAACCTCTACCCAGTCGTTATCCTTAATTCCCAATTCCGCCGCATCTTCTTCGTTCAGCCAGCATGGCTCCATCCCACGCGAGAGCGTCAGCATCCGAAGATTGTCCATGTAGGTGGAATGGATGTGCCATTTTCCATGCGGGGTCAGGCAATTGAGCACCTTCGCCTGGCCATCCTTCAACGTCTCGCGCAGGTCTCCAAAGACTTCCGGCTTCGGAGACGGCTTGTACGTGGGCAGATGCTCACCAAAGGCGATGTACATCTCGTGATCCTGGTAGCAATACTGCCGTCCCGTAAGCGTGCGCCACGGCACGAGGCGCTCCACATTGTAGGTAAATGCGGAATACGCCCTGCCTTCGTTCATCAGTCCCGACCAGACTGGAGAAGTATTGTATCGTCTTGGCTGGGCCTGCAAGTCCTTGAACGTCATGCGCACATCCCGGCTGCCTTCACCGAGATCAGCCAATACGAGTCCGGTTTTTTTCTCCATGTTCTCGTACGCGCGCACGGTAGCAACGCCGTTGGTTAACGACGAGAGATGCAGCACCACGTTTGCGGCCGATATATCCTCCTTGAGTGAGGGATAAGTCTTCCCGTCGATTTTCTCGACAGGGAAATGCGCCGACTCGATCATCTCATCGTAGAGATCTTCGCACATGTAGTGATTGCCGTGCGCGCCAACTCCATTCTTCCGAACGTTTGGACCGAGTGAGATAAACTTCTCGTAAATCTTGGAGTAGTCGCGCTCAACCACTGCCAATTTGTGCATTGTCTGACCCGGGATGGCCTCACATTCGCCGTGGTACCAGTCCTTCACAGTCGGCTGAGAGATCTCATCCTTCGAGTCATGGGCCAGCGGCGACGCCACGATATCTCTCTGAGGCTCGGACAGGTGGGTGCTCGCCAACTCGCTTGTGACGCGCGCGAGCTCCTTGAAGATGTCCCAATCAGGCTTTGACTCCCACACCGGTGCGATGGCGGCTGAGAGAGGATGGATGAAGGAGTGCATGTCTGTACTGTTCAGGTCATCCTTCTCATACCAGGAGGCTGCCGGCAGCACGATATCCGAATAGAGAGCAGAGGAGTCCATCCTGAAATTCAGGTCCACAACCAGGTCCATCTTCCCGACCGGGGCGATGTCGTGCCACTTGACCTCTTCGGTGGGCTGGTCGTTGATATCTTTTGCGATAGCGTTGGAATGGGTTCCCAGGTAGTGCTTCAGCAGATACTCGTGCCCTTTCATGCTTCCTGAAATCGCATTGCCACGCCAGATGTACCAGACCCTCGGATGGTTCACCTCTGCATCGGGATCGCCCACGGCATATTCCAACTCTTTCGATTTCAGCTTCTGCAGGACAAAATCGACGATATCCTCATCCGATTTTGCACCGGCTTCGATCGCTTCTTTACTCAGTTCGAGTGGATTTCGATTGAACTGAGGAAAGAACGGCATCCAACCCATGCGGACGGCCTTGAAGATCCAGTCAGCGTGATGTCCGCTCGTCCATTTATTATCCGGCGTGGCATTGTATTCTGAGTGGTACCCATCGTATCGATACTGACAGGTATTGATGTAGTGCCAGATCGGGGTCTGCTGCAATCTCGACGGCCCCTGCCAATCCTTCGCAAACGCGATGCTCCCCCAGGAGTCTGTAGGTGCCAGTTTCTCCTGGCCAACGTAGTGATTGAGTCCACCTCCACTCTTTCCGATACAGCCGCAGAACATGAGTGCATTTATACCTGCGCGGTACATCAGGTTGTTGTGGAACCAGTGGTTGACGCCCGCTCCGATGATGATTGAACACTTGCCTTCTGTGGCCTCAGCAGTCTGGGCCCATTCGCGGGCAAACTGAATTACCGTCTTCGAATCAACACCGGTGAAGATCTCCTGCCAGGCGGGGGTGTACGCTGCGTCTTTATCGTCGTAGCTGTCGGGATACAGCCCGCTCAATCCTCGATTGACGCCATACTGCGCCATCATTAGATCGTAAACGGTCGCCACAGTGATTCGGCCATCGGTAGAATCGATATGACGGACCGGTACGCCGCGCAGTGCTTTGACATTCAGTCCAAACTCCTCGAATTCGACGTCCACTACCTCATCTTCTTGACCAAGGAGGGTAAGAACAGGATCATAGTGCTCGCCCGTTTCGGCATCCTCCTGCTTCATGTTCCAGTTGCCCTGTTTCGATTCCCACCGGTGTCCCATGCTTCCTTTGGGCATGACGAGATCACCGGATTCGGCGTCAAAATTCAGGAATTTCCAGTCACCGTTCTCTGTGTCCGCGTACTTTTCAAGCTTGTTGGCCCGAACCATACGGGCGGGACGAACCACGTCGCCATCCTTCTTGAGTTCGACCAGGTACGGACAGTCCGTATAACGCTTGACATAGTCGATGAAGTAGGGGATCTGCTTCTCGTAGTGAAATTCCTTAAGGATTACGTGAGTTACGCTCATCCAGAATGCGCCGTCGCTGCCGGCATGGAGGGGTACCCACTGATCGGAAAATTTGGATACTTGGCTGAAGTCGGGTGCGAATACCACGGCCTTAGTTCCGTTGTGACGGGCCTCAGCGAAGAAATGACAGTCTGGCGTGCGTGTCATATTCAGATTTGCACCCATCACCGCGATATACTTCGAGTTATACCAATCGGCGCTCTCGGCAACGTCAGTTTGCTCTCCCCAGGTTTCAGGAGAAGCATTCGGAAGGTCACAGTACCAATCGTAAAAGCTCAGATTTACTCCCCCGAACAGCTGCAGGAATCTGCTGCCGCCCGCATAGCTGAGCATGGACATGGCAGGAATCGGCGAGAATCCGATGACGCGGTCTGGACCGTATTTTTTTGCCGTATAAATATTGGCTGCAGCCATGATCTCCAGTGCCAGATCCCAGCTGACACGTCTGAATCCTCCTTTTCCGCGAGCACGTTGGTATTTTCTTCTTTTGCCGACGTCTCGTTGAATGTTTTCCCAGGCTTTGAGCGGATCGTGTGTCCGAATCTTTTCCGTTGTATACAGATCGACCAATGAACCCCTGATAAGCGGATATTTTATCCGAAGTGGGCTATAGAGATACCAGGAGAACGAGATACCTCGCTGACATCCACGCGGCTCGTATGGTGGCAGAGAACTCTCCAACAGGGGATAATCCAGCTGCTGCGTCTCCCATACGACGATGCCGTCTTTTACATGGATCTGCCAGGAACATCCACCGGTGCAATTCACACCGTGGGTACTTCGAACAATTCTATCGTGCTGAAAACGATTGCGATAGAATTCTTCCCACTGTCGTGTTTGTGGTGATACGACGTCTTCAATCCAGCTCATGGTATTACAGTGTTGTTCTTGTGGCTTGGATGCTCGAGGGACGCGTCAGGCAGTCTTAACTTGTCTATCGTATATCTTATGGTTGACCGTTTTTTTGGAACCCCGTTGGCCTAGAAGAAAAAAGAAGCCAAGCAAGACAACAAGGCCAACCAAACCATATCGAAGGAGCACCGCGCCATAGTTTTGAGCCTCAGTACCGTCTTGATTCGCATCGACGAACTGCAGATAGTCGACAATGGCCGCTCTCTCTTGCTCCGTTACTTGTTTTCCCTCGAAAGCGACCTTCATAGGGGCAAACGGAGGATTCGCGATCATTGCATCCACACCAAAACGTGTCAGGCGTGGGACTGAATCGGTCAAGTCCTTAGCGAGCGATCCTCCGGTCATCACATCGCCTGTATTCAAATTGTGACAGGCGATACATGCTGCGCCACCGTTCTCAAGTCGGACCCGCCCGACAAACAAGTCCTGTCCCAATTGGATGTTATCCGGGAGAAGGTCTGTGAGGGTAACCTCAACGGCAGGTTCATCCACGGCGCTTACGTCCCCACCTTGCAAGGCGATGTATCCCAGTACAGCTCGGATATCATCTACGGATAGCGACTGATCTGGCATAATGAATCCGTTGTATTCGGTCAGCAGCGCCTCTGCAACGGTGTCACCATCATTGATCAGAGACTGTGCCGATTGGATCATACTGATGAGCCAGCCTTCGTCGCGCCTGGTGTGCACACCGGCTAGATCAGGGCCAACAAGCCTTCCCGCGCCAATCGTGTGACATGCGACACACGTCTTATTATAAATTGCTTCGCCCCGATCCTGGGCTATCGCCGTAGAACCTGAGACGGCGACCATTATCATCGTCGCTACAAAAGAAAAAGATTTCATTTCTCGTCAGGGCTAGGTGGCTCAAACAGATCGTCTAGATGTTTCACAGGTCACTTATTCTAAGTGGAGCGTGTCAGCCGAGCTGTAAAGAGTCGCGTACCCATCGGCACCGGCTGGAATGGCGGCGTAGTGGCCGAAGTTTTGTTAGAGGGAACAAGCCTGGTGCTCAGTCAGCAATCTTTCCTCCAGCTCGATTGTCTTCGGAAAGAGGATGTTGTTTTCAAGATGAATGTGCTGGTGAAGATCATCTTCGAACTCCTCCAATAGAGTATATGCAGCCCGATAGGTGTTGCACGCGTGTTCGGGCGGTGTATAATCATCGGTCAACTTTCGAATCTCGCGCATGATGGATCCAGCACTTTCGTGTTCCTGCTCCATCATTCGAATAGGATTCCTCACTCTTCCAACCATCGGAGGGGTAAGTGATTGTCCGCTTCGCTCATCATTTTCCAGTTCTTTCAAAAACGGAAATAGTATTTCCTCCTCTTTGACCATGTGTTGCTCCAACTCGAGTGCAAGTTCTCTGAACTGGACGGAAATTGAGACCAAGTGCGGATTACCCGCTCCGTGAACGAGCGCGACCTTCTCTGTCATTTCTCGCAGCACTGGAATGCGTTCTGTTACATACGTGTGGTGGTGATTCACGATGTAGTCTGCGAGTACACCAAGGTTAATTTTGTCTGCTCTAATTGGTTCACTCTTTCGGCCTTTTTCAGCCACTTCAAATTCAATCAGGACGTCGTCCACAGACAGTCCCTTCTTATTACATGCGGTCTCAAGAGTCCGTCCACCGGCGCAACAAAAATCAATTCCGTGTCTTTTAAAAACCACGGCCCGTCTGAAATCTTCGGCAACCAGGCTACCGATCGTTTGCTGAGAAATGTTCATCTGTCAGTGTTGGATATGTGAGAGTTGATCAATCATTCTTGAGCCCAACGGCACTCTTTCAGCGGAAGGTCGACCCATTGTGTGTTGGGGATTGAATTTTCTGAGGTACTTACAGGATTTACGTTATCTCTGCGCAAAGGCCTGAAGTACCGCGAGCAATCAAATGATAGATCAGATATACCCTCGCCTTTGTAAGAACCTGGATCGGATTATGGCGGGTGATACCTTGCCGGCGGTGTGGGGGTATTCCTTACAGTTCCTTGGTCTGTGAAAGCAAAGGATTATTCCTCAGGTCTGAACGTGGATGCTGTCGGTTTCGGGAGGAAACACGCAAGCCCTCTCCGGATCCAGCCGTCCGGTAATCCCCTACATCTTCTGTAAGGAACTCGCATCTCTCAAGTATCGCCTCCCCTACAAAGCCATGTGAGGATACCTCTCACATTCTGTTCTCCGCAGTGACGATCATTGTACCAGAAGCCGGAGGAAAGCTCGATACCAATACTCCTCAAATTGAATCATTCGAACTGAGTCATGAAACATAGCCTCATCATACTCGCCTGGGCACTCCTCATCAGTCTTAACGTGGGTGCATGGTCACAACATAATTCCCTGACAACGTACAGTGTGGCCGAAAACTCCCAGCTCCGTGTAGAAGGAACGTCAACGATTCACGACTGGACGTGCAAGGCACACAACGTTAGGGGCACGGTCGAAACGGATAGTGATCTCGATGCCTCATTCGATATCGTCGGAACACGGATAGTCGTTTCGGTTGCCGATCTAGATTGCGACAACGGGACAATGAACAAGAAATTGCGCAAAGCGCTCGGGTCCCAAAGTACTCCCAATATCCTATTTGAACTGGATCACGCAATTGTTTTGGCAGATCTGGCAGGCAATCTAACCCATGTCAATGTGGAAGGTTGGCTCATGATTGCGGGTCGGACAAATCGGATCGAAGCAGCGGGGATTTCAATCAATCGAGTTTCTGAAGGACTCGAATTCTCGGGATCATTCAAGCTTCTCATGTCAGATTTTGGCGTCAAGCCACCGACCGCCCTTCTCGGAGCTATCAGGACTGGAGATCAGGTCGAGATCCATTTCAACCTGCTTGTCTCAGAGAAAAGGGAGTCGTCGTGATCCACACTTTTCTAGACGCGGAACGATGAAAACGCTCACACTCATACTTTCAATTGTCATTTGTGCAATGGTGATGCCCTCGCGCGGACAATTGACAAGGCCTGATCCTACCCGCTTCGATCTTGAGAAAGGAACCAGCATTTGGATCGAAGGCACTTCGACAATCAGCCGATTCAAATGCGGGTCAGCCCATGTCCAAGGCTACGGCTTTCTGTACGATGAACAGGATCAGTCAACAGGCCCCGTCACTGAAGCTGAGATTATTGCACCTGTGAAGCTGTTCAATTGCAATTTGGCGGCGATGACAGCCGACTTCTGGGATGCGCTCAAGGCCGATCAATTTCCGGTCATTGAATATTGGATAGAAGACGTTTCCGTCGATCCGGTCTCGACAACAATGAGGGGCGCCTATACAGTACGCTCCTCAGGGCGAATGACGATTGCGGGAGTCAAAAAGAGTATCGATATGGAGTTTGTGGGACGTCAAATCGGGCCAGAACAGTTCAAACTCGAAGGGAAAAAGGAAATGTTCATGAGTGATTTCGATATCGAGCCTCCGACAGCTCTTTTCGGACTGGTAAGAGCCCAAAACAAAATCGCAGTTCACTTCAATCTGACCATTACAACGAAACCAGTTAGAGTACGCATGAAGGAAACACGCTAGCGAAATCACGCAGGAGCGTAATGCCTGATGCACAAAACCTCCACTGAGGAGAAAGTCATGAAACAAATCACAACATACACAGCATTCGTTCTCGCACTGGCGCTTTTCGCCACAACGAGTTCAAGGGCACAGAAACTTGATATTGGACTTCGCAGCTCTGTGACGTATCAGTCGCTGGAACAGTCCAATGATGACAACTCGCTCACAGAACTGGCGAGTGGGTTTCAAACTGCCCTAGGCAATTTGACCGGCGACTACAGGCCGTTCGACGGAGGTCGTGTGCACCTGTCCATGTTCATCAGTTCGAAGCATCACACGGAAATGTGGGGCTCAGAAGGATACTTCGAAATGTCAAAGCTGCCCGGGTGGATGGAACTCAGTAGTTTCGGCGATTTTTTTGACAACCATGTTACACTGAAAGCAGGACAGATGACGATTGACTACGGTGACGGCTTGTTGTATCGGTCCATCAACGGCGATGTTTATAACAACGAGTTGATAGGAAATCCTGTACCGAGTCCGGCACTAACGTCCATCGGATTGGAAGGACAAGTATCTGCCGGGCTTGCCAATTTCAAAGTTGGAATCTCAAATGGAACGACGAAAGGTGACCTGAACAAAGGCCATGGCACTGCTTTACTTGGAAAAGCCTGGATCACACCACTGGGTGGTGACTTAAGAGTGGCCGCCTCTTACTATACTGTTGATCACTCTGAAAACGCGACCGGGTACCCACATGGTGGAACGAAGTCGTATCTCTATGCCTTCGGTGATCGAGCTGGTTCCATGTACGACATCTGGAGCGGCCCGGACGGTGGACAATTAGGTTTTGGCAAAGGACAGGACGTCACGGCGTTTCAGTTCGACGCGAGGTACACTTTTGGAGATGCTCTGATTTATGCAGCATATGGACAGTTCAGTGATGGCGACGTAAATGGAGTAATTGAGGGAGAGGATGACGGAAATCCCAAGGATCAGTGGAACTACTCCATGGTAACCGGGAAATACAATCTCACGGATTGGCTGTACGTTGCAGGGAGGTATAGCACGGCCTCGTGCACGATGTCAAACAGTGAATCGGTCGACGGGACGGTTTCGAGGGTCCAGTTCGGCGGAGGATTCCTCCTGAGTGAAGGCGTCTTGATAAAAGCGGAGTATGTAAGTCAGACGGCATCCGATTTCGAAACTGGTTACACCAACAACGGCATTGACCTTGGATTAGGCCCCGAGTTCAGCGGCATTGTCTTCCAAACTGCTGTCAGCTTTTAGTTGTTGCATCGACGAGACAATCGCGCTCCAGCGTGTCGTATTAATCCCAGGGGAGGAGCTGGAAAGCTCCTCCCTTTTTAATTGATAAAACGGCTACGATAGCCATTGAATGTCGTTTTTATAGCAATCGTTACGCATTGTCGATAATTCTTCCTACAATTCTGTTGACAGGATGCGTAACATAAAATCATGACAGAATTTCACTCGACCACTTCCGCTATGAATACGGACTCTCTCCAGCGGATATCGACTCTGATTCTTGGTACAGATGGAGCCCGACTGGAAGGCATCTCCAACCTCATCCGCGATGTGTCGGAGAGTGTAAGTGTTTTTCCTGTCCCTGACCGCAACATTGAATCTTTGGAACAGGAGTCTTTTGGGTTAATCCTGATTGTGGATGCCGCCGAAGAAACCCTCCACATTCTGGATGAGATACTAGCCAGGGCCGATCGTAGCGTCCTTTCTCTAGCCTGCTTACCAATTGATGAAGTCGAAGCCAATCATGAGAAACTGCTCGAGCATGTTGACGATCTTCTTTTTCATCCAGAAGAGCTCGCCCTGCGATTTCCGTTTGTCGTGCAAAGATTACGCAAGCGAGAAAAATCCCTATTACAAAATCGAGCCGTCCTGGAGACCATCGTGGACGGGGTTATCACGATCGAAGGCAGGGGCATAATCACTACATTCAATCCTTCGGCAGAAAAGATCTTTGGGTATTCTGCGCAGGACGTCATAGGCAAAAACATCTCGATGCTTATGCCCCAGCCCGATCGAGCCAATCATGAATCGTACATCAGGCGTTACGAAGAAACGGGACAGGCCCAGATAATAGGAATTGGACGTGAGGTCGTCGGACTGCGAAAGAATGGAGAGCAGTTTCCAATGGACCTCGCTGTGAGTGAGGTTGATACCGATGGCCAGAAGTTTTATACGGGGATGGTCCGAGACATTACGGATCGTCGGCAGCTTGAGCATGAGATCCTGAGAGTCAGCGATCAAGAGCGGAGGCGAATTGGACAAGACCTCCACGATGATTTGGGACAGATGCTCACTGGGATTGGGCTCATCTCAAGGAGCCTCACGAACCGGCTGGAGCAGGAAGACTCCAGATATGTTGACGATATGCAAGAGGTCACTGAGCTCATAAAAGAAGCTGATCGCAATGCCAGGACGATAGCGCGAGGTCTTGTTCCGGTCGAATTGGATGTCAATGGATTGGAGCATGCCCTGAAGATGCTGGTTGCAGACGTGGAAAAATTATTCGGAAGCAGGTGCACGTTTCACCAGTCGGGAATAGTGCCGGTTCTTGAGATGAGCATTATGACAAATCTGTATCGTATTGCACAGGAGTCCGTGAGTAATGCCATCAAACACGGTAAGGCCGATCATGTCCGGGTTGAACTTCAAACGGAATCCAGCAGGCTCACCTTATCCGTAATTGACGATGGTGTGGGATTACCAAGAGATTTGCCTCGAGATCAGGGAATGGGCATTCCAATCATGAAGTATCGGGCGCGAGTAATAGGAGCCAGTCTGGAAATTAGTGATAACAAACGTGTTGGAACGACGATAACATGCTCTCTGAGGCTGGAATGACTTCGTCTGTTACGTATGGGACTATGTGAAATGACACGAATAATAATCGTAGATGATCATCCGCTCATGCGGAAGGGACTTATGATGTCTCTTTCTGCTGAATCAGACGTCGAGGTGTGTGCACAGGCTTCGAGCGCTGAAGAGGCAATGACCCTGGTTGAATCAGAGAATCCTGATCTCGCGATTGTGGACATCTCACTTCCGGGGATGAGTGGTCTCGAACTTGTCAAGCATCTGCATGCCATAAGACCAGAGCTATACACCCTGGTTGTTTCTCGGCATGACGAATCCCTGTATGCCGAGCGTGCGATCCGAGCGGGTGCTCGCGGATACATCATGAAACACGAAGCGGGAGATGTGTTGATGAAAGCAGTCCGACGTGTCCTGTCCGGGGGAATTTACGTCAGCGACGAAATCAATGAAGAACTCCTGCAGGGTCTGGCATCTGGACACACAATGACGCAGCAGTCACCGCTCGAAATATTAAGCGATCGAGAATTGGAGGTATTCGAACTGACCGGAAAAGGGGTCGGAACACGAGAAATCTCTGAGCGACTTCACCTATCCGTTAAAACAGTTGAATCCTATCGCGCGCGGATCAAGACGAAGCTCAACCTCTCAACTGCCAACGAGCTGATGCAGCATGCCGTGCAGTGGGTTGAGGGCGAGGGCGCCAGCTGAGCATGGAGTGACTCAGATACGAAGGATCAAAATTTTCCGTCCCGATCAGTCCACCATGAGTAGCGTGGTCTCATCCCGATTCTTAGAGTCAGCTAGAAGAGCAGGTTCTCGCATATCCGCTCCCCACGAGTGTTGTAGGGGAAACCCCCACAACCCTCGCGAGGGTTCACCCGCCACGATCCCGTGTAGGGCCCTACACATCTGGCCATATTTTTAGTTTATCATTTAGATGTCTGCGGTAAGAATCGGTGGTTAGGCCGATGCTTAATTATTGACCTCAGCATTGTTGATATGACACAAATAATCATCGTAGATGATCATCCTCTCATGCGGAAGGGACTCGTATTGTCCCTTTCTGAAGAATCAGACGTCGAGGTGTGTGCACAGGCTTCGAGCGCTGAAGAGGCAATGACCCTGGTTGAATCAGAGAATCCTGATCTCGCGATTGTGGACATCTCACTTCCGGGGATGAGTGGTCTCGAACTCGTCAAGCATCTGCATGCCATAAGACCAGAGCTATACACCTTGGTTGTATCTCGGCATGACGAATCCCTGTATGCCGAGCGTGCGATCCGAGCGGGTGCTCGCGGATACATCATGAAACACGAAGCGGGAGATGTGTTGATGAAAGCAGTCCGACGTGTCCTGTCCGGAGGAATTTACGTCAGCGACGAAATCAATGAAAGACTCCTGCAGAGTCTGGCATCTGGACACACAATGACGCAGCAGTCACCACTCGAAATTTTAAGCGATCGAGAATTGGAGGTATTCGAGCTGACTGGAAAAGGGGTCGGAACACGAGAAATCTCTGCGCGCCTCCACCTATCCGTTAAAACAGTTGAATCCTATCGCGCGCGGATCAAGACAAAGCTGAACCTCTCAACTGCCAGCGAGCTGATGCAGCATGCCGTGCAGTGGGTTGAGGGATGAGCTGAATAAACAATTATTCAAAAACGACAAACTTCAGTTGGAATGAAAGAGAGCATCGACACTCAGGAAGATGCATTATTCCTTGACTGATGCTTTAGCGTAAGCTCGTCGTCGACCGCCGGAGGTGATAGCAGCAAAAGGAATTATCCTTCGCTTGCACCCCCCGCTAGAACTGTAGGGCAGTCCCCCACACCCCCCGCAAGGTATCACCCGCCGAACTCCCATCCAGGGTCTTACAAAGGCGCGTGTATATCTGACCTATCATTTAACTGCTTGCAGTACTTCAGGCCTTTGCGCCGAGATAACGTAAATCCTGAAAGTAATTAAGACAATTTATCCCCATTACACAATGGGTCGACATGCAGTTGAAAATGGCCCGTTGGGCTCAAGGATGATAGATTAACTCTCACATATCCAACACTCACAAATGAACACTTCTCAGCAAACAATCGGCAATCTGGGTACTGAAGACTTCAGACGGACCACGGTATTTAACAGACCCGGAAGTGCAGGATCCATCATGCGACTATTTCTGATACCTGTGTTTCTGCTGTCATTTCTGACTGTAACAGATTCGGCCACGGCACAGTCGACCCCGGACAACATCATTGTTGTTCAGATGGTCGATAAATCGTCTACAGAATGGCGTTTCGAGCCTGAAAACATTACGGTCAAACAGGGTGACATCGTACGCTTCGTCCAGGCAGACGTAATGCCACACAATGTCGAATTCAAGAGTGTGCCGGAAGGAGCTGATCTGAGCGAACTCCTCTTTGGTCGCTTCCTAATGACCAAAGGAGAGACCTATGAATTTACCATCGATGAACGGTTTCTCGTAGGCACATACGAATTCGTATGCACGCCACACGCCGCTCTTGGAATGAAAGGGTCTCTGACCCTCGTATCCGAAAAGACAACACCTACCAAATGATCCACGACCCCAATCACCTACACGCCCGTATCGAGGTAAGACCATGAAGATTTATCAACTGACGCTACTGACGTTGTCGATGCTCGTTCTAGCTGCGTGCTCAGAGAATCCCGTAGCCCCCGATGATCACGAGTTGACCGTTGAACTTTCGATGTCAACCGAGCACGTATCGACGCTTACGTCCATCGAATTTGAAGTCGAACTCGTGGACCACGAAGGACTTCGCACCACAACCGTCGCCAATATGCAAGTCGAGTACAGGCTCGTTGGTGAAACCGAATGGGACGTGGCTGTTCTGGAGCAGCATGAAGACCACTACAAGACCGAGATCATGTTCATGTCGAGTGGAGAATACGATGTTCGCGTCACCGGTGACGAACATGGCGACAACCACATGGATGAAATGTATGTCATGGCCCAAGCCCTGGAAGTGGAACGCATCCACCAGGAAATTGGCGGTTTCATAGTCGAAGTGGAAACCTTCCCCGGTCATGTTCACGAGGGCGACGAGATCGAAGTCAATTTCTATATCATGGAAGAGGGTGGCGGCCATCACGGGAACATGATGCCGGGTCTTGTCACCGAGATTCACTGCACAGATGCGGACGGAGCAGTCCAAGATCATTTTGGAGATGAGCACGAAGGCCCTGGAATTTACACGGCTCATCACACGTTTATTGAAGCTGGAGAGGCCAAAGTGGAGATCCACTTCGAAGATGCCAGCGGGCTTGAGCTCCACGCGGAATTTCACCTACCGGTTGCCCAATGTCACTAGAGCACAAAGCCAGTAAGTCCACTAATACTACGATCCCATTGAGGATTATCATGAAACGGATCAACACGAATACTCGGTTTGGATTAATGCACGCCCTCCTGGCATTGATCACAACCTGTTTAACCGTCCAGACGAGTGCCGGTCAGCTTTCGAACATGGTGCTTGCGGGATATGGTTCGGCAACCTTCGACGCAAGTCCCGATTCCAAATTCCGAAATGGCTTCACGGCATCGTTTTCGCCTGTCTTTTTGTCGAGTGTTGGCAATAACATGTTGTTCGAGACGGAACTCGAATTCGGTCTCAGCGGTGAAGTAACCACCACAACCCTTGAATATGCGCAGGTCGACTACCTGGGTTTTGAACGGGTTCAGCTCGTAGCCGGCAAATTCCTGGTCCCGTTTGGACTTTTTGGAGAGCGCCTCCATCCCACGTGGATCAACAAGATGCCGACTGCTCCTTCAATTTACGGCCATGCTCACGGGGGAGTGGCAGAGTCGGCTCTGCTGCCAGTCCTATCCGATGCTGGCTTCATGGCGCGGTATAAAGCTCCCGTAGGCAGATCATGGGCATTCGACGCCTCTGCCTGGATTTCCCAGGGGCCCGTGCTGATACAGGAAGAAGCATCAGATGTAGGGGATGACGGCGACGACGGTCACGGCCATAAATCGGGACTCTCCTCTTCTGGCGATCATCACGAGACAGAGAGTGCCATTAACATTCCGAGCATCGGCTTCGGTGTGGCGTTTTCAGATAACAACAGCAATAAGATGCTGGGAGCGCGCCTCGGTCTGGTTCATGGTCCATCATTTGAAGTCTACGTTTCTGGATTTCATGCGATGTACGATCCAGAGGAATTTCTGGACATTACGGGCTTCAACCTTGCAGCGGATTGGCGTCGGGGAGGGTTCGACTTCCGCGCCGAAGGAATCCTGATCAACCAGGAATTCGAGCATAACGGCAGTTTTGAAACATTATCCAGAACAGGATACTACCTGCAAGCTGCCAGGCGAAAAGGTCGGTTCGAGCCTGTTGTGCGCTGGTCGCACCTGCAAGAATCAACCATTGATGGTCAGATAGCGAAGCCGGAAAATCGTCAACTTGCTATAGGAGTGAATTACTGGATAGAGCCAACTGTTCCGGTCAAGTTGGCCTATGAGATCGGACTGGATGGCGAGGATCTTGTCCTCCTTCAGTGGGCTTTTGGATTTTAAATAGAGAAACACAATGAAATCGATATCCACTTTTACTCTTCTCGCAAGCGTCCTTCTGATGGTGGCAAATTTGCAAACCGCTACAGCTCAGGAGCAGACGGCCTTAGCAGACGGAGCTTCACTTTGGGCGAATAATTGTATGCGATGCCACAATCCACGGCCGCTGATGGAACGCAATGATCGGGAATGGAAGACGGTAGCCGATCACATGCGGGTTCGGGCAAATCTCACCAGGACAGAAGCCAGACTGATCACGTTTTTCCTTCAAACGATGAATATTCCTGAGTCCGGTGTAAATTGGGTCTGGATACCCAACCTGTTTGTTTATCCAATGGTGCGTCAAATACAATGTCCCGCACGTCATCCTCAGCTCGGGCAAGAGCGTAACTGATCCACCAGGACAGTTTCTTACCCTGGTCATATTTGACGAACAACTCAATCCCATCTGCTCGTGCGCCGTCAAGAATCAGTTGTGCATTATCATTGCGCTGCTCAGGAAACATCTCTTGCTGATCTCTCAGCGTCACCCAGTTTGAGGTCAGTCGCGACATGTCTTTATGGTACGCTTCCAGACGAATGTCGATACCGCTTCGGGTTTGATGTTCAAGACCAACCACAAAATGTGTCGCGAGCTGTGCAGGGCTGAACGTTGACTCCCCGTTGTTAACATCAATATCATTGATAAACTGAGACTGATAATATCGACCGGTTGCGGCGCGAAGAAATGTTCGATCGGAGACCGCGAATACAATCCCGATACGTGGACTCACCAGATCATCACCCGTAAATCCGGAATGGTCGAAACGAATGCTGGGTTCGATAGCGACGCGTGGAGCCACTTTCAATCGAGCACTGAGATATGCTCCTGTCTGATTTCCAGAGGGCTCCATGTGAATGTCCTCTTCACGCACGTAATCGTAAAGTCTTCCTGATCCATCCACCCTGAGCTCCTGCTGATCAATATCGTAGTCGTAGACAGCGTTGACCTGTTTCGTCTCGAATCCCGCCGCCACTCCAAGCCTTTCAGAAGCCGCCCAGTTCCAGTCCTGCCTTAGACCCGTGAAGGCGTAATCGCGTTTGTCTCTGAGCAGGAAATCGCCCTTGTCAGATGGTTCGTATTTGTGAAAGGACCCGTTGCGATCATGATTTACCATGCCCGTATAGAGGATCGTTCTTGAAAATAATTTCGGGCTGTAAATGGACGTCAGCGTGGCCCAGGCGTAGACGTTCAAATACTTCGTCTCATTCTTGTCAAAATTGCCTTCCTCGTCAAGATCATCGATTGATGTCTTGTCTCCGGCCTCCAGTACATGAAGCGATGCGCTGTGCTTGGGAGTCAACCGGTAATTGATCTTCAGCAGAGCATCGTGAAATTTGGGTACCACCTCTGCATCCGGAACGATCTTAAAGGTGAGGTCGAGCATGCCTCGGCGGGCGGAAGCGAGATAGGATCCCTTGCCATTGCTGAAGGTCCCTTGTGTAAAAAATCGAGCGTTCATCATCGACAGTCCCAGCGTGGTTCTTCTGGGTTGACCGTGCACATTCCGGGTCCGCATACTGAAGACTCCGCTCATCCGATTTCCGTACTCCGCGGAGTAGCCTCCAGTCATCAAATCCACTCCCTGAACCGTTTCGATATCTACGATGCTGAACAGTCCACCTGCCTTGTCTCGTTGATGAAACGGCTCGTAGAGTTCCATACCATCTAACGTAATCAGGACTTCGTCGGCCTCCCCACCGCGGATGGTAAACTTTGATGAGAAGTCAGTGGACGAAATTCCGGGAAGTCGAGAGACGGCGCGAGTTATGTCCTCGGCCCAGGACATGTTTCTAAGATTTTCTTCTGAAAGCGTCTGTCGAGAACCCGTTTCGGCGCCCATAATTGTGAATCGGCCTGGAGAAACCACCACCTCTTGGAGTCGCAATGTCCATACTTGAAGTTCAATAATTCCAACTGAGATCGCGACGTCTTGGACCCCAACCTCGTCGATGGTTCGAGTCTGAAAACCAACGGCCGAAAACCTGATGGAATAGGTACCTGGAGGAATCCCGCGAATTGTAAATTCTCCGTTCTCATTGGAACTCGCCCCGAGATCTGTCCCCACAATTCGAATGTTTACAAGAGGAATGCCCGCAGCCGTATCTGCCGCTCTGACAACACCTGATACTGTGCCAAGGGCCTGCTGGGGAGATGCTATCAGATCTGACGGGGATGTTCCAAGAACCAAAACGGAAAGGAGTAGCCTTAACTTCATCGTGTTACCTGAGTTTTATATTAGACAGGTAAATCCTTCCAAATGCGTAATGACTGGTTCTCACGATCCGGGAGCTATGCCCAAAAGTTGTGTATGGAAGGTTTAGGCAGCGTGTCGTTCTGATGTAATTCCGTCGGTGAATTTGATTCCTTTTTTTACAAGTTGCAATAGGTGCGGTGCATTCAGTTTCCTCCACTTCTTCTGAGCCTCTTTACATAGACGGAAGGCCATTGCAAGAGCTGTTTCTCGGCTCAGACATCCCCTCGTTTTGGCGGTCCTGAGGCGCACGGTCGCGAACGTAGATTCGATCGGATTTGTGCTCCGAAGATGGATCCAGTGTTCTGCCGGAAAGTCATAAAAAGCGAGCAGTTCTTCTCGGTCTTTCACCAGAATCTCTGCTGCTTTCGGATACTTTTGCTGGTAGGCTTTGATGAAAAACAGAAGGGCGCTCTCTGCCTGCTTTTTTGTTTCTGCTGTATAGATCTGCGTGAGGTGACCTTTTGCCTTCTTCTGAACGGACTTGGGCAGGCGGTTGAGCACATTTGCTGTCTTGTGCACCCAACAGCGTGCGGCTCGCGTCTCGGGATAAACTTCTGCGAGAGCACTCCAGAATCCCATGGCTCCATCGGCAACAGCCAGCTTCGGTCCTTGATCCAGCCCGCGGTGCCTCAGCTCCAGGAGCAACTCTCGCCACGACTGCTTGCTCTCGCGAAAGCCGTCCTCGAGTGCTATAAGCTCCTTCCTTCCATCGGCCGTAGCGCCGATCACGACCAGCAGACACAGTTTCTGTTTATCCATGCGTACGTTTACGTGAATACCGTCGGCCCAGAAATAGACGTAGTGCTTCTCCTTCAGGCTCCGCTTTTGCCAGTCTTCGTGCTCCCTTGTCCAAAGCGTCTTCAGGCGCGCAATCGTCGAGGAGGTCAGCCCTGGGGCATCAGGACCAACAAGGGCCGAGAGCGCTGCCTCAAAGCCGCCCGTTGAAACTCCCTTCAGGTACAACCATGGAATGAGAGCCTCAAGCGAGCGGCTCTTGCGGAGGTAGGCTGGTAGTATCGAACTGCGGAAACCGATTCTATCCTCACCCCGACCCGTACGGTCGCGTATGCGGGGCATCTTTACAGCGACCTCCCCGATACCAGTCAAAATCTTCCTCTCTGGCAGATATCCATTGCGAACGATGCGGTGGCGATTCTCTTCGTCGCGCAGGAACTGGTAGCGCTGGCAGAAAGCTTCAACCTCGGCCTCAACGGCTGTGGCCAGCATCTTTGCGGCCCCTGTTCGCAATACTTCTGTCAACACATCCTCTGTGCTATTGTAGTTCTCGTTCTCGTGTGCGTTATTCGTCTTCATGGGCGGTGTATCCTCCAATCTTCGGATTGACAATGACGTAATCATCATCAGGATACGCCGCCTATACCTTTTTCACCCGTACACAACTTTCGGGGTTAACTCACGATCCGGGTAAGACGCTCACTCGAAACAACAATGTCCTCCTATCCCAATGATGGAATCGTTCGCGTCGGACGCGAAACGAAGGGTAGGCGAGGAAAAGGAGTCACTATTGTCACCGGAATTCCGGGAAGCGCGGACGCGCTTAAGAAGCTGGCCAGTCGGCTTAAAGCGCAGTGCGGTGTCGGTGGGACGGTAAAAGGACGGACAATCGAAATTCAGGGCGACCAGCGCGATCGACTGATCAATATCCTCTCTTCTATGGGTCACACTGTCAAAAAAAGCGGAGGTTAGGCGACATCGTCATAAATGGCCGGGAATCATTCAGAACGTCAACGGTGCGGACGCCGTCTCTGATTTCTTCCTGATCGGCTTGAGGCGGCTCGCCGCGAATTGCTTCGAAAGAATCCTCCGTGCATTCGAGCAATACGATCATCATGAAAGTTGTGTCCTTCGTGAATCTCGACCTTCTGTTTGATCGTGCGCTCAATAGCTCTGAGGTAGACAACTTCGTCTGCATCGCAGAACGAAAGTGCAACACCATCGGCACCAGCTCGAGCGGTTCGCCCGATTCGATGCACATAACTCTCAGGTTCGTTGGGCAAATCAAAATTGATTACATGGGTTACATCGTCGACATCGATCCCTCGGGACGCTATATCCGTTGCTACCAATACCTGGACTCTGCCCTGTCTGAAGCCTTCCAGGGCTCGCTGTCTTGCCGACTGAGACTTATTTCCATGAATTGCATCGCAGCTGATACCGCGCTGTCCAAGAAACTTGGCTACGCGGTTCGCGCCGTGCTTTGTTCTGGTGAACACGATCGCGCGCTCCATTCCTAATTCTTCGAAAAGGTCATGCAGAAGATTCCTTTTGTCACTCTTTTGCACAAACAGCACGTGTTGTTTGACACGGTCTGCCGTCTTCACGGCCGGCTTGATGTCAATGCGTTCGTAGTCGGTAAGAATGCGTTCTGCAAACTTTGTGATGGCATCTGGCATCGTAGCAGAAAACAAAAAGGTTTGCCGTTTTCGAGGGAGTTTCGCGACTATTTTTCGGACGTCATGGATGAAGCCCATGTCCAACATTCGATCGGCCTCGTCGAGAACGAAGATCTCGACTTGATCCAGTCGGATATGGCCCTGGTTCATGAGGTCCAGAAGTCGACCCGGCGTGGCAATCAGTGTATCAACGCCACGACGCATTCGCGCTACCTGGGGATGTTGGCCTACGCCACCAAAGATTACTGTGTGGTACTGCCGCATATATCGGCCGTAGGTCTCCATATCGTCGCCAATCTGGATCGCCAGTTCACGCGTTGGAGTGAGTATTAAAGATCTTGCGCTTCCCGGAGTCAACCGGCGGTTGGACTCATCGAGACGCTGAAGAATGGGTAAGGTGAAAGCGGCTGTCTTGCCGGTTCCAGTTTGTGCTACACCGAGAACGTCACGTCCCCGAAGAGCGGGAGGAATAGCGGTGAGCTGTATAGGGGTGGGTGTCGTATAGCCTTGAGCTTTTACGACACGACACAGGGGCTCAATGAGTCCCAGTTCGGAAAAATTTTTCAAGTAATGGGGGTATCTTTTGCGCTCGCTTGTTTGGGCTATTATTCGCCGCTGCGAGGGCTTGTAGGATCCGTGGGGCGCGCCGCCGACGGAATTAAGAATGTTGGACTCGGGATGTGACGATCAGATATGCTGACGCCTACGCGCAATCTCCAAGTGCCGTGGTTGATTCAACCAAGCGCCTCCAATGCCAAGAGCGCCATGAAGTTTCCTCAAGCGTTAAAACAGTGTTAGAACACGGAAAGGGCCAGCTTAAGATGCTTTCCGGCGATAACATCTTGTCATTTTAGACCTGTAGGGATCGCAATCGTATACGTTTGCTCGGCATTCTCCATCACCACGTCTTTCTGAAACCAAGCCGGCTTGAATAGCTTCGCGGAATACAGTTCTGCCTGGTCGAAATAATGATCCGACGAAGGGTCGTTGCTCTGGCCGAAGACGAACACCGAGCGTGCCTGGACCTCAGGAGTAAACTCGACCACCTTGACGAACGAATTTCCATGGATGCCGTAGCGATTTCCGCTCCTACTCTGTCGCGTGGTGAAAGTAAAGACGGATCCCAACCAACCGGGCGCCCCTGCCACACCAAGACTGGTCAGTTCATCAGAAAAAGGAAGGATTCCTGACGCGTCTGGACGCTGAATTAGGTTAATATCTCCCCACTGAACTTCCCAGGTGCCCTTTCTTCTTTCGAGATCCTGCACCACACGCCTCAGTCCTTCGACCCAATTCCCTGTTGAAAAACCAGGATTTTGCCGGACAGACTCAGCCCAAAGGACAAACAATGTCGTGGCGACCGAATTTTTGGCGGCAACCCGGTTCCAGTCCCGTAACACAGCGATTGGGCGTGCAAGTGATACGACACGATCGGGGTTTCTACTCTTCATATCATCGTACGACGAAAGAAGGTCGTCCAAATACTCATCGGCAGCGATCAAGCGTGTGTCCCACACAGCGGCGGAAAAATCGTCCAGCGTCAGGTTTCTCAGTTCGCCAAGTACTTGTCTTGATCTTCGAGCCCTACGATTATCCTGCTCATTTCCCGTCATATACGAGGGGAAGTCGCGAGCAGAAAGATCGAGATTTTCTGTCGTCGTAAAAGGCGAGGAATTCGTGTTCTGCAAATATCCGCTGGCGGGATTGAGAACTTGTGGAAGCTCATCGAGCGAGTGGTAGCCATCCCATTCTGTACCCGGATCAGTGCCATCAACCGGAAGGGACCAGTTGTAGGCCGGAGACCGACGTGGGATGACATGATTGTAGATGTATAGGATATTGCCAGCATTGTCCGCATACATGGTGTTCATGTACGAGACGTTTAACAGTGCCATGGCGGCCCGCCATTCGTCCAATGAAGCGGCTCGCATCATCGAGTACCACTGTTCAAACCACCCTCCTTCCTCGAACTTGGCCAGGCGCACGGCGAGTGGGCGGCCCGCTCGCGTGACACCCAGTATTGGCCCATGGCGGGTTTTGGAGTACCTGAATGATCGTGCCTCTGTCCGGTTACCACTCTTCACGCCGATAGTGTCGACCCACGAGGTCAGATCAAACCAGTCATCGTCGTACCGGTAGGCCTCTCCATTCTCATCTAATTCCTCCAGGTACAGATCACCGTGATCTCCGTAGTTGTCGGTGTATGCCCATCCGAGATGGCTGTTATTGCCCATGTAAGGGAGCATAAATCCGAACCGCGTCAAACCAGAGAACATGAGCCCCTCTTCACTGTGGAGGTGAACTTCGGTATAGGTGGAGAGGCCAAAGAAGGAAACGTGCGGATTAATCAGCAGCATCGGATAGCCACTTTCGGTCCGCGAGCCGTCTACTGCCCATTCGTTCGATCCAAGGGCTCTCTCTCCATTTGGTGAAACGGTGTCTTCAGGCCACGCGAGGGACGGGTGCCCTGGGGCAAGTTCACCCAGCAAGCCGGATCCATCCTGAGCTGCTCTCATAGCCCTCCGGCTCTGATCCAGACCCAGACCCGCGTAATTCAGAAACTCATTGTGGTGATATTTGAAGCGGATCAGCGCCAGTGTGTGCCAGGGCTCGATGTGCTGGAGCAAGCGTTTTTCGAAACCCGGATTTTCGGTCAGAAGATGATTGAAGCCCTGGGCATACGCGTCATACAAACTGCGCATTTGGTCCGACGCCTGCTCGTACTCCGCTATGGAGAGCCGAACGATCTCGAGCCCCCGGACCAGATAATCGTCGAGTAACGCTTCTTCACCGTAAAGCTCGGCTCCGCGACCAATTGCCCTAACGAAATTATCTTCGACCTGCCACCAATTGTCCTCCGCCTGCGCGTACGCTGCGCCGAAGACGACGCTTGCATCGGTGGGTCCGTAAATGTGCGGCACCCCCCATTCGTCTCGATGGATGGTGATTTCCTCAGTCATCTCAGCATCTGATCCGCTGCTATCAGAATCGTCGCAGGAGAGACTCAAAAAGCTGACAATTGAAAGGAGCACTATCGACATGGTGCGCATCAGTAGTGTCATCTTTAAATATGTGAATGCGAATCAAGTGACTATCGTGCCCTCAAAATAATTGTGCTTCACATTTTAGCGATCGATCTTCACGACCATCCAGCGTCCCGCGTACTCATGCGGATCAACGGCCGAGATGCGGCTTGTCCGCCTGCCGTCCGAAGTCATCATTGTGACCTCAACATCCACCAGGCGTTGATGACCCAGTCCAAAATGCACGGGTGCAGCGTTCTGAGAGTTGTATCCGGACCCCGTGTCCAGAATATTCATTCCGAGGAGCGTGCCCGTTGCTGAATCATAGAGTCTGACTTCTGAGCCCGCCAGGGTATAGTGACCGTTTCCATCCAGAACGAGCACCTGCAGTGACAAACCACTGCGCTCTGAATCCATCATGTTCCGGAGGACGTGGTGCATACCGTCCTCTGCCGCTCCCGTAAGCGCGAGATCCAGAGCGCCGTCGCCGTCAAGATCGACCCAGTGCGCTCCGTGGTCTGCCTTCTGGTCGAGTACCACTTGAGGAGTCACTTCCGTAAAGCGCTCACCATCGTTGCGATAAATGTAATCCCGATAGCTGACTCCGCCGGTGATTGTACCGTTGATATAGACGTCGAGGCGCCCATCGTTGTCGAAGTCGCCCCATGTGGAAGTATCATATCGGTTGTCTACTGCGAGACCCATCTTCGCTGCCACATTGCTGAACGAGCTGTGACCGGTATTACGGAAAAGGCCGTTCGGACCGTAGTTTGCCATGAACACATCCAAATTCCCATCGTTGTCGAAATCAACGATTGTCGGCCGCACTGTACCATTCGAAGGGTCGCCAAGCGCGCGTCCGCCATCTGCCAGGCCGGCCCCACGAGCAACATCGACGAAAACGTTGCCGTCGTTCCGATATAGTCCGTTTGCATCACCATCCATATTGGCCACTACCAGATCCAAATCACCGTCCTTGTCGAAATCGAACCACGCAGCTCCGACTGTCCGACGAGGATCATCTACGCCCATCTCCTCAGCAACATCTGAAAATCTGCCCTCGTCGTTCCGAAACAACACGTTCGGCTTATCGCGCAGACCGATGAACAGGTCTACGTCACCATCCCGATCATAGTCGACCCAACTAGCCTGTCGGAAGCTCCCTTCGAACGCGATCCCGGTTTCGGATGTCACATCAGTAAAGCTCTCGCCATTACCCTCATTCTTATACAGTCGGTTCCTGCTTCCTTCCCGCGACACAAACGCGACATACAGATCAAGATGCCCGTCATTGTTATAGTCTCCCCATGCAGCGGTTCGCGTCACGTCGTTGTCCGCAATTCCCGCCTGCTCCGCTACGTCGGTGAAGATGCCCCCGTCGTTGCGGTAAATCCGATTTGGGTGACCGTTAAATCCTACAAATAGGTCCATATCACCATCGTTGTCGAAATCGGCGATGGCGTTCGTTAGCGTTCGGCCCGCTTTGAAAAGATCTTGTTGGCGAAGCTCGAATTGCGGCGACTGAAGATGGTCGTTTGCTACGACGGCATCCTGAGCGATGACTGAGGCGGGGAATAATGTCACTGCCGCGACAAGAAGAACGCGATCTACTGATTTCACTGATGCCACCATCCAATCGAAGGAGTAAATGCGTTCCTCCGAACTCGGGCAACGCACGCCTGATTATATAGCGACAGAGGGACGAACTGACAACTAGAGAACATTGCTTCGCGGCCCAACGCAACTACCGGTCTCGTTTTTTCCTTTTGGGAGCGCCTTTATTTACGTTTTTACGTTTTTTGGATTTAGAACCCGAGTTCTTCTTCTTTTTGTCCCGCTCAAGCCTGGTGATATTGAGTTTCTGGTCACAGACCCAGGTCTTCTTGAGATCCTGGAACACCTCGTAGGGCATGCCCTTCGGAAGATCGACAAGAGAGTATTCTTCCTGAATGTCGAGATTTGCGATGTACCGGGATTCAAGCCCTGCTTCATTGGCGATGGCGCCCACGATGTTGCCCGCATTCGCATCATGCTTCAGTCCGACCTCAATACGGAATCGCTCCATACCAGGCGCGGGCCTGGTCCGCGAAGCGCGACGGGCGGACTCCTCTCGATCGGGAGAAGGACCGGACTCCGCACGGGTGCGCTGAGGTTTTGCCCTTTCTCTGTCAGGCTTCAACCACATTTCCCGCTCTCCCATCGACAACTTGGCCAGCGCAGCCGCGATTTCGAGGGCCGGAACGTTGTGCTCCTGTTGATATTGTTCGAGAAGGCTGCGCATGAAATTGAGTTCACCAGCGGCCACGGTGTCACTGATTTTCTGTTTGAAATCTGCGATCCGCTTGTTGTTGACCATCTCTACTGTGGGCAACTTCAGAGGCTCAATTTCGTGCCGGGTCGCTCTTTCGATGGCCTTCAGCAGCCGTCTTTCTCTGGGTGCGACAAATAAAATGGCTTCGCCAGTACGCCCAGCTCGACCCGTCCGGCTAATTCTGTGGATGTACGCCTCCGTTCCGTTCGGGATATCATAGTTGATCACATGACTGATTCTTTCCACATCAAGGCCACGTGCAGCGACGTCGGTAGCAACCAGAACATCCAGTGAACCCTTTTTCAAACGCTGTATCATGAGTTCGCGCTGTTTCTGAGGCATGTCGCCGTTGAGCGCAGCCGCCGCATACCCTCGAGCTTCAAGTTTTTCAGCCAATCTCGTCGTGGCCAATCTCGTCCGCACAAACATCAGAATTGCGTCGAAGGGCTCTACTTCGAGGATCCTCGTCAGAGCATCCAGTTTGTGTAAGCCGCTGACCAACCAGTAGCGCTGACGAATGGTGTCAGCAGTGGCTGTTCGCGTCTTGATGGAAATTTCCTGCGCATCACTCAGATGACGTTGAGCGATGCGTTTGATTTCTTTCGGCATCGTTGCCGAGAAGAGCGCCATTTGGCGGCTTTCCGGCGTCTGTTCTAGAATCCACTCAACATCGTCAATAAAACCCATGCGCAGCATTTCATCGGCCTCGTCGAGGACCAACGCCTGCAGTCCGTCCAGCTTGAGCTTCCCTTTGCGCATATGGTCCATCACTCTTCCAGGAGTACCCACAACCACGTGGACGCCTCGCCTGAGCTGCCTGAGCTGTCCCGAATAATCCTGGCCTCCGTAGATGGGAAGCACATGGAATCCTTCTATGTGGGATGCATAGCGTTGAAAAGCCTCGGCCACCTGGATGGCGAGTTCTCGGGTCGGGGTGAGGACCATCACCTGTACTTTCCGTCCCTTGATGTCAATTCTGGACAGAAGAGGCAGTGCAAACGCAGCCGTCTTACCCGTGCCAGTAGGCGCGCGTCCGATCAGATCTCTACCCTCCAGCAGGGGTGGAATGGCCTGAGCCTGGATGGCGGAAGGAGTCTCGTATCCAACCTCATTTACCGCGGCCATCAGGGATGCCGGCAAATTCAGATCATCGAAGTTCGTTACAGGAGGGGTGACGTCGGACATGGAACTCTTGGGGTGGGATGACACAGCCCGGCCGAAAAGTTGGCCAAGCAGAGAAGTATAGCGCCCCGTCTGATGTCAGCCACCATTTCGAGGGAGAAGAATGGGTTGAAAAAAGCCGAAGTTTGTGCTGAGGATACCCATTTGCTGCTGCCGGAGGGCGATTAAAACCGATTCCAACCGAGCGGAGTCCCTCCGATCTACCTCTTCGGAATGAACCACCTTTCGATCCAGAGTGTTACACTAACTCAAACCGATGTTTCTGACCGTTAGAGAGATTCAGACCGTGTCCGCGATCATCCATCATATCTGTAGTGCCGTTCCTGAGACGACGTATCCTCAGGAACTGATAGGCGAGACAATGCTCAGACAGATGGACGCCGGGAGCAAGGGCGCTCGCCTCCTGAACAGGATTTACAGGCACTCGGGGATCGATCGGCGCCACAGCGTGATCAAGGACTATCGTCATGGCGAAGGAGACGGTCTTTTCTTTGATGTTGATGACGGAAGATTCCTGTCCCCCTCTACGAAAGCGCGAAACGACCTGTACACCATCGAAGCCCGAAAACTGTTTTCAGAGACCGCCCGAAAGGTGATCACGGGGTGCCCTGGCATAGATTTCGTCGACATCACCCACGTTATCACGGTGTCTTGCACAGGTTTTTTCGCACCCGGTCCAGATTTTTACGTTGTTCGAGATCTCGAATTGGCGCCGTCGACACAACGATTCCATATTGGATTTATGGGGTGCTATGGGGCTTTCCCGGCGCTGAAAATGGCCAGAGCATTTTGTCTTTCCGATCCCGATGCCGTCGTCCTGGTAGTCTGCCTCGAGTTGTGCACGCTGCACCTGGAGCCCTCCGAGCACATTGACGACATCATAGCCAGTTCGGTTTTCTCAGATGGAGCGTCTGGTGCAATTGTCAGTTCCAGATCACCAGAAGAGTCCAATCGATCGCTGAGAATCGAGACGCTCCTCTCAACCATTGCCCCCGACAGCGAGGGCGATATGGCCTGGACGATTGGCGACCATGGGTTCGACATGGTGTTGTCGACATACGTCCCGCGGATTCTCGGGGCGAATGTGAGCTCAATCGTCGAATCGCTCCTTCAAAGAAGCGAGTTGTCCTTCAAGGATATTAGCCATTGGGCTATTCACCCTGGAGGCCGAGCCATTCTCGACAAGGTCCAGGAGGGACTTGAATTGGAGGAAACTGCGCTCGATCCCTCCAGAACGGTTCTGCGCGAATATGGAAATATGAGCAGCGCGACAATTCTTTTTGTGCTGGAGGAGTTTTTGAAGTCGGATCGAATGAGCTCCGGCGATACGATGTATGCCATGGCATTTGGACCGGGTCTGACGGTCGAAAGCGCGCTTTTCGAATGTGTGTAGATGCCAACTATTTTTCTTCGAAATAGACAACCCGATCTGTCAGAACACATGGACGACCCAGGGTGTGATCTGCGGATGCTCTACAACACCTACGCGCAGTTCGGTTACGTAAATGGAGCCTTCGCCGGCTGGCATCGCATCTACAAGCAATGGATCCGACCGCTTCTTACCGGCGCTCCCTCGCGGCTGCTGGACATCGGATGTGGCGGTGGAGATCTGGTCGAACGACTCGCGAAATGGACCTTGAGAGACGGATTGAAGGTCGATATCACGGCGGCTGATCCAGATAATCGAGCGGTGGATTATCTGAACGGCAGAGAGCTCCCTCGAAATATAACTGCGCTCCAGGCTACGTCAGCGGATCTCGCTGCAGAGGGACAGAGCTATGATGTGGTCATATCAAACCACGTGATCCATCACCTGAGCAACCAGGAGCTTCAACGGTTTCTCCATGATTCCAGGAAGCTGGCAACCAAATTGGCGCTGCACAATGATATACGTCGCGACGATCTCGCCTATCTGGGATTCATCCCGACCCAACTCTTGTTCCGGCGCTCCTTCATCACCGTGGATGGTCTTACTTCCATCCGGAGATCATACCTACCCGGCGAGTTGCGGCGCGTCATTCCCGATTCGTGGCGCGTTCAGTCGATGCCACTCTTTCGAAATCTTCTGTACTGGAATCCATGAACGGTAAGCACACCGATGTAATTATCGTGGGAGGTGGCCCGGTCGGCCTCTTTCTGGCGTGCCTTTTGTTGCAGAGGGGAATTTCATGCGTGATTCTTGAGCAACGAGAAGAACCCTCCCGGCATACACGATCCCTTGGAATTCATCCGCCTGCCCTCGAGCGACTGGCAGAAGTGGGAATTGCCAAAGAATTGATTGAGAAGGCTGTTCAGATTACCGAAGGACGGGCCTTCGCGGGATCGACGCTTCTGGGGTCGATGACCTTCGAATCCTGTCCACTACCCTACCAATTTATTCTGGCACTCCCCCAGTTCATCACGGAAGCGATTCTGGAGAAGAAACTGGAGGAACTTGACGATTCCGCGCTGCACCGGGGCACTACGGTTACCGAGGTATCCGACAGAGAAGATCATGTGATCGTTCTGGCAGCCATGGGGGGACAAAAAGTCAGCTATCGTTCCACTTACGTCGTCGGATGCGACGGTTTTAACAGCCAGGTTCGACAATCGGCGAAAATCGACTTCCTCGGAAGCAGATACACGGACACGTATGTGATGGGAGATTTTGAGGATGAGTCTAATCTCGGCTCACAAGCCGGGATTTTTCTGACAAAAAAAGGTGTCGTTGAGTCGATCCCACTGCCTGGAAATGTCCGAAGATGGGTAGCAAAAACGAAGACGCTCCTTGAAGATGCGTCGCCCGATACGTTGGCGAAGATTATCCAGAAAAGAACCAGCTATCAGGTACGAAGCCAGACGTGTTCAATGATCAGCGCATTTTCCGTGTATCACTATCTAGCCACGGAGCTGGTCCGCGGACGAATCCTGCTGGCCGGAGATGCGGCCCACGTTGTCAGCCCGATCGGTGGTCAGGGCATGAATCTGGGTTGGCTTGGAGCGTGGACCCTTAGCACCGCGTTGGCCGGGGCAGTCCAGAATTCCAAGTCAGCAGGTTCGCTCTTCAGCTCTTATTCTGAATCTCAACGACGAGCCGCCATCACGGTAAGGAAACGATCTGAATTCAATATGTGGATGGCTCGAGAGGGTCCCCTCTTACCCTTGAAGGTGAGTCTGGTGAAGTTGACTTTGGCTTCCAGGTGGCGATCATATTTCGCCAACATGTTCACCATGCGAGGGATTCAGTCTCAATAAAACAAAAAGACCGCTTTCGTGGCATGTAAGTCAGCCTGCCCGTGTGCCATTGGGCACGGGGCGCTCGGGCATTACAAGACACGGGACAATCCCGTCATCATATCCGATATCAAACAGCATCCCCTGCGAAACTTCGCCCGCCATCTTCTTTTCGGGCAAGTTCAGGATGAAGAGCGCCTGCATCCCTTCTATCTCAGTCGGATCTTCCCGCTCCTTCTTTATCCCCGCCAGGATGGATCGTGTGTGATCTCCAAAGTCCACGATCAGTTTCATCAATTTATTCGAAGCTGGAATGGGCAATACTTCGGTAATTGTCCCCACTCGAATATCAAGTTTTGCGAAGTCCTCGAAAGCGATGGTCTCTTTGATCTGGGCTGGTTTCATTTCGAACTATCTACCTCCGCGAACGCTCTCCGTTCGGCTTCTTTTTTGATGACGCGCAGCATCTCACGGCGAATGATCGCGCTGAATGGACCCACAACCAACCAATACAATCGAAAACGCCTGTAACTTCCTCGATCGAGACACTGAATGCGCGTTTCTGTGGCGACACCAGTCTGGTCATCGGTGAGAGCTTCAACGCTGAAGTTCCACGCGATCTTCGCGTATCCCGGCAGGTTGAATTGTTTGAATGTCGCCGAATTGATGTTCTGAAGGTCGCCACTGGGTCTCCAGGGCCTACCGATCAATCCAAGCACCAGCTCCTCGTCAGTAATTTCTCCCAGCAATGCAAATCCACTCCACTGGAGCCTCCGCAATGTTATTACCGAAGACGGTAACCCTCGAAGACGAAAAAGCCCCCGAATTACCCGCGATCTACCCAAATCGACAGTGCTGAGCAGACCGAAAACTTCAGTCGGAGTGCTGCGAACGGTTATGTCATGCCGTTCGACCGTCTGGTATTTGGGTAAAAAATGGTCTATCAACATGCCGGTAGTATCCCATGTCAATTCTGACGCAGCATATTTCCGCGTGGCTGTTTGCGTCGCGGATTGTTGAGTGTAGTGGGAATGTCCCACCTAAACAGCCCGTCCTGCTTGTAAATTTGTCCGTCCTTCATCACGAAATCGACCTCAAACAGGGCATGGACGTTCGCAAGCGGATTCGAGGGCATCGCAATGATGTCGGCGTTCCATCCCGGGGCAACTCGCCCGGTTTTTGCGCCTAGTAAGTCCGCTGCGTACATGGTGACCATCCGAAGAATGTGATCATTGGGGAGTTCCGCATCGACATAACTGTCCAGAAACCCGATTGTCTGTTCTCCGCGGGTTTTGCCTTCCTCGTAGTAGACCACGTCCGACCCGAATGCCATGTTGACGCCCATCGCGTAGGCTCTTTTATTGCGCTCGATGTTGCTCTGGTAGCGTCTCTCACCCAGGCGTGAGGCGGGGAAATCAGTCCCAACCAAATAAGTACCCCGTTCTTTCATGAGTCCGTAAGTCTCGTCCGAGGGATTGAATCCATGCTCGATCGAATCGACGCCGCCGAGCACGGCGTTTCGGATTCCTTCATCACTCGTGGCGTGGGCCATCACCTTGACGCCCATGTCGTGGGCCTCTTCAACAGCCACACGGACATCTTCTTCCGAATAGATGTAGGGCTGGTTGTCGATAATGAGCTTGATGACGGTCGCCCCGTAGTGCACATTATGACGAACGGCTTTAATGATTTCGTCGTGCGTATCCGCATAGGTGTATTCCGGATTACCCAGGCCCGGTTTCTCTGGCTGCATCTGAAACTGGCCTCCAAACGGCGCAATCATGATGCCTGCAGAAACTATGTTTGGGCCTGGTATCCATCCGCCTTCAATCGCCCTGCGCAGTGTCACATCTCCATATAGACCATTGTTGCCGGTGTCTCGCACCCACACAAATCCAGCCTCCAGCATGGAACGCGCGAGCATGGTACCCTGAGCCACCCGCATCGATGTGTCCTCGATGAGAGAGGCGTAGTAGTAGGATCCGTGATCATTGATATCGGAGCCGTCCATCTCCTGCAACGCCAGGTGCGTGTGCGCATCGATCAGTCCCGGCATGACATAGCTATTCGACAGATCCACCACCGGCGTCCCATCCGGCGCCCTGACCCGATCCCCGACGGCTGTAATCGTTCCATCTTGGACGAGTAGGGATTGGTTGTCGACGATCTGACCGTTAACAACATCAACAAGATGACCGGCACGAATAACCACTGTTTGTGCGGACGACAGGACAGTTGTTGCGGCGAGCAAAAAAGCCGCGCAAAGAAGACCATACATGACTTCACCTATCAGTTGGTGGGAAGAAAAGACTGATAAGGTGAATGTAGAGGCAAACGACCCGATGGTCAACGATTCAGTCTTGCTTCAAGCAGGGTCAGCTCATTGCCGGATGTGCCGTATTTCTACTCTAGAAGGGTAGCCTCCTCGAAAGAAGTCGTGATCACTTCAGAACCGCATATGCCCGGACTGGGAATGTACCAACGTCTTTAACCTTTACCGGTACAGCGTGGAACGTAAAGGACGAGTCTGGCAGACTCTCCAGATTACACATGTGCTCTATGATTGGAATATCCGCGCCCAACAATATGGTATGGACCGGACGATGTCCGGTCGCGGTATCGTCGATATTCAGCGAATCTATTCCGACCAGCGTCGCACCGGAAGATTTGAGCCACTCGGCTGCCTCTGCCGTCAAGAAAGGATTATTTTCGAAATACTGCTCTTTTCTCCAGTGCCTCGACCACCCGGTGTGAATCAGTACGGCCTTTCCGCCAACATCGACATCCGAGAACAGATCGGGACCGATACTTTTTTGATTGGGATCAGCTCGAACGACGACTCCTTCGACTTCTGCAATGGATTCGAGGGCCAATTCCGAAATGTCGATTCCATCTGCAAATCGATGAAACGGAGAATCGATATAGGTGCCCGTGTTGACGATCATCTCGATCTTTCCGATGTGGAAGGTCGCACCTCCGTCATAGTGATCTCGTGATGCCTCTCGACTCAGATAGTCACAGATGATGGGCGCGGGAAGCCCCATGTAGGTGATCAGGCCATCCTCGACGGTGTGACTCAGGTCAATGAGCGAGAAAGAGGCCATTCAGCTGCCGGTCGGTCGAAATGTTAAATCACTCGAGACTGCCTATCCGTCTGTATTCACGACCGCAAAGCAGTAATACAGGCCGTTTCCGCCGGTACCCTGGAGGTTTTCCTGGCTACAGCCTCGGGAACCGTGCGCCGAATTCCAGGAGGTCGGATTTTGTCCCCCTCCCTCTCGATCGTGGTGCCCGACCCGTGCACTGCCCTCTCCGTGACTACTCCAGTTGCCGCAGGTCGTGTCGCCCTCTCCCATAGAAAGTGTCCCGTCCAGATTCGATCCTGTCAGGATGTCGTGCATGTTCGGGCTGTCTCCGCGGCCATTGATTGGCATGCCCATCTCACTTAAGGAGGCTTCTTTGTTGAGATTTGCGTCCTCTCCGTGGAGCTCCTCGACGTCGTGCGCCACGAGAACACCCAGGGAATTATACCATGGACCCTCGCCAATCCGATCGCGGGCATTCACGGCGTCACCGTCCTCGGTCGTGTGGGCGCTGAGATAGGCATACCACGATTTATCCTCCGAGCCAACGGCTTCAGCAAGCATTTGACAATACCCGTCGGCTCCCTCGAGACCGCCGAGATCAGCACCGTTTCCGGGACCGACGCTTGTCAGGAAAAAACTCATGTTTTCATCAGCAGAAAAATCCTGGCCCTGAATATCAGGTGCCGAGAGGAGTGCGAGCGATGCGAATACGATAAACACGGACGAGGATTTCATTGGACCTACCGGAATGTCGATGGGGTGCGGTGGCCTGCTGAGGCCGAGACTTGAACGTAACCGTAACCGGCGAAAGAACCAATTCGCCACCCCGTGCAGAAATTGGCTCTCACATTTCTCAAAAACGGGGCTTCTGACGCGCCTTGGTTTTTGGGGGCCAGCCTTCCAAACTTCTGGATTGATTAACGCTCTCAACCCCAAAATCATATATTGAACGCACTTTCCCGGAAGATCCCGTGTCCCGACTGAACCAAATAGTCGCCTGTCTGCTGACATCCGCTTTGCCAGCGTTCCTGTCCCTTGCTCAGGATGCACCGTCCCAGTTCCGGATGAACTCCGTTTCGCTGGAGGACGGACTTTCACAGAGCACTGTGGGCCTCATATATCAGGACCGTGCGGGAATTCTGTGGCTGGGCACGCAGGACGGATTGAACCGGTACGACGGATACAAGATCACAAATCATTGGCCAGACCCTCTGGATGAGACCACGATATCGGGGAAAGTGATATCTGCTATCGCGGAAGATGATATGGGAAGGATCTGGCTCGCCACCTTCGGCGAGGGCCTGAATCGATATGATCGATCCACCGACACTTTCGAGCATTTCCTGCACAATCCCGAGGATTCAACGAGTATCGGGAGCGATATGGCCTACGCGCTGCTTGTCGATTCGAACGGCACGCTCTGGGTTGGCACGGCTGGAAGCGGGGTAAATCGATTGGCGCGCGGCGAACACGCGTTCACGAAGATATCCATACCAGATATTGATGGATTGGGAGAGGCATGGATCTACGATTTGATCGAAGCGCCGGACGGCTCGATCCTCGCGGCCACAGACGGGACCGGGCTATTCAAGCTGCATCCAGATGCTGAGATTCAGGAACGATTGGAAATTATCGATCCAGAGACGGGCGAAAGCCTGGACGACGTCGTCATAGAGATGCGATTTGATTCAGACGGCGTGCTCTGGCTCGGCACGCCGAGTGGACTGATCTCACACGAGATTGAATCCGGCGAATCTCGGCGATACCACAACGTGGTGGGAGACGACGGATCACTCAGAAATGACTGGATTTTCGAACTGGAAATTGACCACTTGAATCGTATCTGGGTTGCGACACAGGCCGGTGGTTTGGACATCCTGAACGCTTCGCGTACCGAATTCACCCGTTTTGTCGCCGAACCTGAAACCGGAGTGTCCGTGCTACCGCCGGACGAGATTGTAAATTCTCTGTTCCAGGACGAGGCGAATGGGATGTGGATCGGCACCGAGTCAGCGGGCGCGGTTCTGGTCCATCAATCGGCTCCTGTTTTCAGGGTGTTCAATGCGGACGATACGACGCCTGGAGGAGTTCAAATGAGAGACGTGTGGTCCGTTCACCGGGATCGATCCGGAGATCTTTGGATCGGTACATCCGATTCCGGAGTCAATAAGCTTTCACTGCAGACCGGCACCGTTGCGACGATTCCAACTTCTCAGGATGATAATTCCTCAACCATCCCGGACGGCCTGCCCGTATCACTTTTCGAGGACAGCAAGGGACAATTGTGGATGGGAATTGAATCTCACGGAGTGATACGTTCCGACCCGACCAAGACGAGGTTTACGAGGATAGTGGAACGTCTCGATGAGGAGGATTATTTCTCAAACCTGGTGCCTCACGTGTTTCTGGAGGATAGTCACGGACGATTGTGGATGGGAAGCTCCGAGGGGAGCCTGAATCTGTTTCAGGAAGACACACAGGAATTTGAACGATTTATCGTCCATCCTGACACTTTTTCCGCGTGGAATACGATCTCTTCCATGGCCGAGGCACCAAATGGAGTACTCTGGTTGGGATCACTCAACGGCGTGGTTGAATTCGATCCAGAAACGAGTGAGGTACAACTGATTCCGGCCTCGCCAAGCGATCCCCGGGGGCTCAGCAGCGAGACAGTGTATTCGATTCACGTTGCCTCGAACGACGAATTGTGGTTGGGAACCGACTTGGGGTTGAATCGGATGCTGAGACAGACATTTTCGGAGGAAGACACCTGGGGATTTCAACGCTTCACCGTCTCAGACGGTTTGCCAAACGATGTGGTCTACGCGATCCTTCCGGGCGCCCGGGGCCTTTTATGGCTGAGTACGAATCGCGGCCTCGCCGCTTTCGACCCGGTCACCCTTTCCGTCCGATCCTTCGATCTAGCGGACGGCATCTCAGGCTACGAATTTAACCAGGGAGCCTATGATCGGGCAGGAGACGGTTTACTCTATTTCGGTGGTATTGGGGGGTGACGGAAGTAGATACGAAGGCATTCGTTGAGTCGGACTACGAGCCACCAATGGTGGTAACCGAGTTTCGATCATTCGATCAACTATTGGATGTTGATCTGGAAGATGGCCGATCCCTCACACTGAATCACGATCAGAATTTTTTATCCTTTACATTCGCGGCCATAGAGTTTCGAAGCCCGGAGAAGGTTCGATATCGGTACTACCTGCAGGGAGTGGAGCAGGAGTGGCAAGATGCTGGGCAGAGACGATACGTTTCCTATGTCGGACTGTCGCCGGGTGATTATGTCTTTCACGTCAAGAGCACCAAGATTGACGGGTTGTGGAGCGAATCCTCGACCGCGATCTCAATAACCATCACACCGCCGTTCTGGGCCACATGGTGGTTCCGATTGGTCTTCTTCACGTCTCTTGTCATGACTGGCTTCACGGGGGCCTGGATCTGGCGCCAGACTGGACTCAAGAAGTTGCACCGCGCTCACCAGGATAGAACTACGGTTCAGCGTCGAATAAGTGATCGGCTCGAAGCCGAGCGCGTGCATCTGGCCCGGGAGCTCCACGACGGTCCAATTCAAAGCCTTCAGTTTTCAGGTTTTCAAATAACACAACTATCGGAGGCCAAAGGGGAGGCAGAACAGAAAGAGGTCCTCTCGAAGCTGCGTGCGACCGTCACTGCAGTCATTGGAGATCTGAGAAGTATTTGTGGACGGATGAGGCCTCCCGCCCTCGTACACTTCGGATTGGGTAGGGCAATCCAGTCATATGCAGAACGCTTCCTCGAAAAATATCCTGAAATCGACCTCCATCTTGATCTTCCCGAGGGAAAAACCCAGCTTCCCGACAGATCCCGCCTCGGATTGTTCAGAATCTGCCAGGAGGCGTTGTCCAATGTTGCCAAACATGCAGGTCCTTGTCACGTCACCGTGACATTGAAGGAATCAAGTGACGTCGTGTCGCTGGAAATCCGTGATAACGGTGTCGGTTTTGAGCCACCCCAGGAATGGGAAAGTCTGGCACGTCAGCAGCACTTTGGCCTGCTGGGAGCTTCGGAGCGGGCGGATGCCCTCGATGGAAAACTCGAGGTGTACTCCCAACCGGGCGTTGGAACCACGGTCCGGGTGGAGGCACCTGTTCCGAGCGCAGACGCCTCACAAACAGAAGAACTGCAAGAGGAGGTCCTACTATGACGGCGCCTGAACTCATTCGGGTCGTTCTGGCGGACGACCACCCCATGATTCGTGCCGGCGTCCGCAGCATTCTAGAGCGTGAGGAGGATATTGAAATCGTTGGCGAGGCCGGAAATGGCGAAGAAGCACTTCAACTTGTAAACGAGCTCTCTCCAGATGTCCTTCTGCTGGATGTAGAAATGCCGGTAATGCCAGGAATTGAGGTTGCCCGTGAACTGAAAAAGTTCGGATCCAGCGTCCAGATTCTCGTGCTGAGCTCGCATGATGATGAACAATATGTATTTGGGCTTCTCGAGAGCGGTGCCTCCGGTTATCTCGTAAAAGACGAAATACCGGAAACTATCGTGGATGCTGTACGAGGTGTCGCACACGGGGAAGACGGCTGGTTGAGCAGGCGTATCGTTTCCAAAGTCATGCGGCACCGGGCTACGCGAGAAAAATCAGCCTTGCCCTCGGGAAGCGAGCTGAGTGAGCGCGAGTTCGAAGTTTTGAAGTTGCTGGCGAGAGGGTCTGACAACAGTCAGATAGCCGAAGCTCTCTTTATTTCAGAGAGTACGGTCAAAAGTCACTGTCACAGCATCTACTCCAAACTGGATGTCAGAAACCGCGTGCAAGCTGCCGCCTGGATGTGGCAGCGAGGACTGGCACACCCCAGCAAGCCGGAAAAATCGTAGATATTATTACCGCACTCAACCTTTAGTACGAGTCCCCTCGACCGAAGTATTGAGTTGATAATCGTTCGAAGGACCATGGTCGATTCATTCTTTTGCCTGATGTGGCGCGGTGGATGAGAAGGTAGGTTGATGTCGAGAGATCGGAAGTTCCCGATCACCACTCGATGTGAAACTGAAACCTCGGAGTCGCCATGTCTATCCAACTAAATTCTCCGCTGTCATCCGCACGCCGCTGGTTGTTGCCTGCGCTCATCATGGTGTTTGCCTGGACGATGTCGGCCCCAGAGTCGATCGCTCAGCAATCCACCCGTTCTGCACTTATCAAAGTGTCCGAAACGACGAAGCGAAATATGAAAATCGTTTCCTCGAAGCGCGGAATTTCGATCGGAATTGAATCACTGGACGATCTGAATGAAGAATACGGGGTCGTTCGGATGGAGCCGGTGTTCAGAGACGCCGGGAAATTCGAAGCCAGACACCGTGCCGCAAGCCTGCACCGCTGGTATAAAATTGCTTATTCGGCGCCCGAAGCTGAAGATGCGGTCCTGCGAAAGTTCAGACTGGATTCAGGCATCGAAGATGTAGCCCTCAATCATAGGAGAAAACTGTATCGCGGAATGAAGTCGGCGACCGCGGCTGCTGAAACTGCGATCAGTCTCCGAGCCCTTTCTTCGAATGATCCTTCCTTCGATAGTCAGTGGCAGTACAATAACACCGGACAGACGGGCGGTTCTTCCGACGCTGACATCGACCTCTCAGAAGCGTGGGAATTGACGACTGGAAGTCCAGGTGTCATCGTATCGGTGCTGGATTCCGGTGCGGATCTGGATCATCCTGATTTGGCTACCAATATCTGGACGAATACCGGTGAGATACCGGGAAACGGAATTGATGACGATCAAAATGGCTTCATCGACGATGTGCACGGATGGGACTTTTCAGACAACGATAACAACCCGGATGATCCGGACGGTCATGGCTCTCATACTGCTGGTACCATCGCTGCGGCGACTCATAACGGTACAGGAGTGGCCGGAGTAGCAGGTGGTTTTGGCGGAGCCGGTGTTCAGATCATGCCGCTCAAAATCTTTGAGGAGGCCTTTGACGACATTATTGCGGAGGCTTTCGTGTACGCGGCCGACAATGGCGCTGTCGTATCGTCCAATAGCTGGGGTGGTGGTGATACCTCCCCGGTCATTGAAAATGCCATCGACTACTTCATTGCCAATGCGGGGAGCGGCGGTGGACCCGTTCAGGGCGGAGTGGTCGTCTTCGCAGCCGGAAACGACGGAACGAGTAGTCAATCCGTGGGATATCCGGCCACGTATCCTCCTGTGATCGCGGTGGCGGCTTCCGACCATACAGATCGTCTTCCGGACTGGTCGAACTACGGAAACTGGATAGACATCACCGCACCCGGAGTTTCGATCATCAGCACCGTCAATAATGGTGGATACGATAGCTACGACGGAACGTCGATGGCGGCTCCCCATGTAGCCGGTGTTTTAGCTCTCGTCGCGTCTTACGCGCCGGGGCTTTCAGCTGCAGCACTGCGGAGCGCTATTGAACAGTCTGCTGACAACATCGATGCGCTCAATGGCAACAGAGTCGGCCAACTCGGCTCAGGAAGGCTGAATGCGTACAACGCCCTCGTGGCGACCGTACCGCCCCCGCCGGACAACACTGCACCGGGTACCATCGCAAACCTGAGCGTGGGTGCGAGCGGCTCGACCAGTCTCACATTGGAGTGGACCGCAACTGGAGATGATGACTCAGACGGTAGAGCCAGCTCATATGACCTCCGTATTCTGTCCTTCGCGGGTGCGGATCCCGCGTCGTCTCCGACGATCGGTGGTGCACCCTTGCCCTCGACTGCTGGAACGAACGAATCATTCGCCGTTCCGGGCCTCTCGCCGACGACCGACTATATTTTCGCTCTGAGAGCCATTGACGAGGCTGGAAATGAAGGCCCTTTCTCCAACGTGGCTAGCGGCCGTACTACCTCACCGCCATCCATCTCCATCAACCCAACGGTAATCGCCGCATCATTGGACGGTGGCACGACAACCAGCGAGACGGTGACCCTCACCAACACGGGAGGCGGTTCGGTTACAGTGAGCCTGAGCGTAGTTGATGGTGCGAGCAGTTCTGCATACGCCAACCAGGTTGCCGGTACGTCAGTGCAGCTATCCAGGATGATCCGTCCCGAACTCGCACTCCGAATCCAGTCACCCAAAAGAATGGAAGAGAAAAAACAAAGGCGTGAAGAGCCTCAATCACGCTCATTCATCATCCGGCTCGGCGGAGGCAGTGTCCTGGTCTGGGACGCAGACCCACTTACCGGCACGGGCGAAACGCTGGACAATTTACTGACCGACCTGGGATACCGAGTCGATTATTCGACCTCTCTTGGCGCCGTCTCAGATATGTCTGGCTACACAGCAATCTTCGTAACCCTGGGGATGTACCCCAATAATCACGAACTGAATCGGTCCGAGGGCGACATGCTGGCCTCTTATCTGGACGGCGGCGGCAGCCTGTACATGGAAGGAGGTGACACCTGGGCCTGGGATCCCGAACGGAGCGTTCATGGATACTTCGGTATTCAGGGTATTGATGACGGCGTCAATGATCTGAACCGTGTGAGTGGGCTGGAAGGCACCCTCGCCGCCGGGATGGAGATCGACTATCGCACCGATCTTGACTATGGAGACTATGTTGATCAATTGTCGGCTATTGGTTCGGCCGTGGTCATTCTTGAGAACGCGAATCGGGGCTATGCAGTTGGAATTGCGCACGATGCCGGGACGTATCGAACTTTTGGAAGCTCATTTGCGCTGGGCGCTGCATCCTCTGGAGCGACATCGGTTCGCGACATGGTCGACGCCATTGCAGCCTTCCTGACCGACGGAATTGTTGGACAGACAGGCCCGTGGCTCGCTGTTTCTCCACAAGAAATGACGCTTTCGGCCGGTGAGTCCGTAGAGCTCTCTCTCAGCATCAGTGCCGAGGGACTATTGATCGGTACGTACTCCTCGAGGGTACTTGGCCACATCAAAGGCGAAGACGTCTCACTCGACCAGGTTACAGACGTAACGCTCACCGTTCTGACCGATGATCCAAACGGTGGAAGTAGCGGCGGCGGTGGCGGCAGTGACCCACCAGCTATTCCGAACAACCCGAGTGCTCATTTCTCGGCTGACGGCCTCTCCTTCTCGGATGGCGATCTGGTGGATGAATGGTCTGATACAAGTGGAGGTGGACACGACGCTACTCAGAGCAGCACAGCGGCGCAGCCCTATTTCACAGCTAACGGACCTGGCGGATTGGGCGCCGTGTATTTCGATGGTCTCTCCGTCCTGAGAATTTCCAACAACGGCGATATGAACTCCGGCGGCCCATATTCTGAGAAAACAATCGCGCTGATGATAGAAACAGGGGGCGACGTGTCGAGGCGACAGGTCATTTTCGAAGAGGGAGCCGCCTCGCGGGGAATATCGATATACCTTTTTGAAGGCTTCATTTATATGAACGCCTGGAATCGGAAACGCGATGACGGAAACGCACCATGGGGACCGGTGAGCGTATCGACCGGGGTAAGTCCTGGTTCCGACTATCATCTTTCAATCACGCTCGATGCCGGTGCGGGTACTGTTTCCGGAAGGGTCAACGGAAGTAGCATCGGATCCGTGTCCGGGGCAGGATTACTTTTCCGCCACACGGGCCGCATTGGATTCGGCGCAATGAGCGGCGGGGCGCGATTCCATGACCAAAGGGGCAATGGCGACGGATTTGAATATGAAGGATTTGTATCTGAAATGCTGTATTTCGATCGCGTTCTCGACACTTCGGAGACATCGAGTATGGAAGCGTATTTCGACGCGAAATATTCGGGAGGTTCATCGTCAGCCATTGACATCGGTGCTTCCGAACCGGACGATTATCAGGCCTTCTCGAACGATGTAAATCCAAATGAATTCTCCCTTGAGGCCAATTATCCCAATCCGTTCAATCCAACTACCCAGTTCGAATATCAGATTCCGGAATCGGCTTCGGTGAACGTTGTGATCTACAACATGCTGGGACAGGTTGTCCGCGTGCTGGTCAACAACCATCAGCAAGCTGGCCGCTACACGGTTCAGTGGGACGGGCGAGATAATGCGGGTATTTCGGTCGCGAGTGGTAGCTATCTGTACCGCATTCAGGCAGGAACACTTGTCCAGACTCGAACGATGCTATTGCTGAAGTAAAACGGGTTTTTCAGGGCTGAAATCCATCGATGGCTGAAGCTGTTGATGGATTTCAGCATTTGTGGTTGTTCCAGCCCGGCGGTAGGGCGCCAGCGCGCGCCCTCAGTTCTCGATCAGGGAAAGTCGGAAACGAAGTTTCTTGGCAGACTGAATGATGATTCCCGGATTGAGTTTGGGCTGCGGGGGGTGCTCAACGGAGATGTTGAATGTTCGCACGAGCTCCGCCAGAATCAAGCGTCCCTGAAGAACGGCGCTTCTCCGACCTATGCAGGTGTGCCGACCAAAACCAAAAGGGATGTAGGATGCCGTTTCGGGCCTGTCTTTGTATCGATCTGGATCAAAAACGTCGGGATTCTTCCAGTACGAACTGTTTCTATGTAGGGTGTAAGGACTGATCATCACACACGTTCCTTTTCCCACTTGTTCTCCTCCTATGATGTCATTCTCCTTGGGTCGACGGTACATAGCCCATGCCGGGGGATAGAGTCTGAGGGTTTCGAAGAGAACATTCTGCAAGAGGTCACCTTCCGGGGCGGGAAGCACGTTCCAGTCGCTAGTCATCACGTCCTGACCGTCGATTTCCTGCCTGAGGCGGTCCTGGATTTTTGGATTTACCGCCAGCAGATGGAGAGACCATGTCACCATCTCGGCGATCGTATCAAATCCTGCGAACAGAAACGTGGCGATGTCATCTCGAGCCTGCTGACGGTCAATGTCTCCCGCTTGTATGGCCGAAGTCAGTAGCTTCAATATTCGGCCCGACGCGTAGGCGCCCGAGATGCCTCCATCAATGAGATCGTAAATGAAGACATTGATCTCCTTTAACGCGACGGCAACACCGGCAGGAAGATCGGACTGCGTTATGCCTAGCCGTTTCCACGGCGCTCGGACGAAGTGAATCATCTGTCCTCGAATACTGGCGTGCTGAAGAATCACGTCGAGGGAATCAATCACTGCGTCCTCCCCGAGCGGCGCGTCCGGTGAAAACATGGAGCGGTGCAAGATATTCAGGCAGAGTTTTTTCAATTCCGGCTCCAGATCAATGGTGCCCGACTGCGAGAGCTCTTTCAATTTTTCGATCGCATCACCCAGCTCGGAGTGCACCACAGCTGCGAGGGTCTCATCTCCTTCGGGCACAAAAGCCGATTTCAACATCTGTCGTTGCTTCACCCACGCGTCGTCGTCGCTGGAGAAGAGTCCGTTGCCGATCAGTGGCAGGAGCTCAGTCAGAAATGCGGATCGATCATATCCCTCGGGGTTCTCATGGAGTACGCGGCTGATCTGCTCGGGGCTGTTGAGCAGATACGTCATGTACATCCCGAGTTGGAACAGGACCATTTCGTCTGACCCATCCACTACTTCTGCCAAATGGTCCAGAGGCTCGCGCATCAGTCCTGGTACCTGGCCGGCAAGACGAAGACCGTAAATACACTTCATGCGCGAAACGGATATCGGGAGGGAGTAAGGACTGGCCGAAGATAGCGTCATCGCACCCACTTCGCCCCAAATTGATGGCGTCTCATCGCTTTCCGAAGCCGCGGAGCGTTGCGCTATCGCGGCGTGATCGTTTCGATATCGAAACAGATTCGATGGGTCTATCAATCCCTCTATTTGAGCATGTCATGACAATAAACAGTCGTTTTTCGCCTGATTTGGTCCTTTTTGCTCCGTTTTGCCCACTTTTTGTCTCTGGTCTTCCTCCCTCCACACCGATGGGCACGGCCCTTGTAATAAGGAAAGCACAAACCAGCCTGGATGACATTTAGAAAATCATCTGAATGAGCTCTACACCAGGACACCAAAATGAAGACCACGATAAATTTACTCGCACTCGCGCTCCTCGCCACTGCTTTTACCGGCTCTGTCTTGGCTCAGACGAACGTAGCGAGCCAGCAGGTCTCTGTGAACGTTTCCGAGATCGCTGTCATCGCGGTTCACGGTAACATCAACCTGACGATCAACACCGCGACAGCCGGCCAAGAGCCCGAGCCCGTAACAGCTGCTGCCACGTACGACGTTTCAACCAACGGCTCCAACCAGAAAATCTCGGCCCAGCTCGACAGCAATATGCCAAAGGACCTCAAGTTATTTGCCACAATGGCCGCTCCGAATTCAGCGACGTCTACCGGCAGAAAAGAACTCAAGGACACATCCGTTGATCTCGTAACAGGCATAACGAAAGTTCGCGGCTCAGGTCTCGCCCTCACCTACGAAGCTGAGGCCAAGATCAAGGCAACTCCGGACAATGTCCTCCGCACGATCACCTACACCATTACCAACAACTGATCAAGAAATTCTACCCTTTCATCTCCCTCGGTAGAATGTGGCAATCGAGTAACAAGGAACGCCGATTGCTGGACGGGGCGGGCTCAAAGCCCGCCCCGTTTTCTGTATAATGGCTCAATTCGATCATCAATCGGAGCACTCGTGCCACGTCGCTTTTTCGTCTATGTGATTGAACTGGAGGCTGCTGTGAAGCAGATCCGCAAATTCAGAAAAGCCAATCCGGACATGAGGGCAGGTGCTTCCTGTTTCTATGTGGGGAGTTCTTTTCAGGCTCCGGACAACCGCTTTGACCAGCACAAACAGGGGTATAAATCGAATCGATATGCCCGAAAGTTCGGCGTCAAGTTGCGCCCTGACCTGTTCGATCGCTACAACCCAATCCCTTCTCGCAAAGACGCTCTGGAACTGGAGGTGTATCTGGCCGAAAGATTGCGCGGCGAGGGCTTTGGAGTCTGGCAGGGTTGAAGAGGGACGCAGTAGCGGGAGCTCCTCAACTCCATTTAATTGAAACCAGATAGACAAAAAGGTGTATTTTGGGCCTTGGAACAACCCGTTATACGACTCCCATGAAAACTCTCAAATACATTTCATCTGCCGTTCTGGTGACCGTTGCAATTCTGGTCTGGGCGGCCTTCAACATTCACGAGGATCCACCTGCCGTCGGTGATGACGCCCCGGAATTCACCCTGACGTCAAACGAGGGCAAGGAAATAAGCCTGATCGACTATCGTGAGCAGTGGGTAGTGCTCTACTTCTATCCCCGGGATTTTACGCGCGGTTGCACGATCGAGGCGCATAATTTTCAACGTGATATCGAACAGTATGACGAGAGGAGCACTGTCATTTTTGGCGTAAGCGTAGACGATGAGGAGTCGCACCGGGAATTCTGCGCGAAAGAGGGGCTGACGTTCAAGCTGCTTGCTGACGTAGGAGCGGAAGTTTCGGAGGCATACGGCTCGGTCAGGGGGCTGGCAGAAGCCAAAATTTCTGCCCGCAACACCTTTATCATCAATCCGGAAGGGATCGTTGCCAAGGTCTTCATCGGGGTAAAACCAATGCCGCACAGCGAAGAAGTTCTCGCGGCTCTCGACGAACTGCAGGCGGAGTAACCGACCTACGTGCCGCTACTTCCTCCTCCGGATTATAAACCGAACTTTCTACTTCGAAATTGCCACTTGCATACGATTTATGCGAGTCGGTTTCGAATTGTCGGTGCGCCCCGATACGCGCGCGAACGCATCGAAACTCCCGATGGTGATTTCATCGATCTGGACTGGTCCCGAGCCAATTCTTCCCGAGTCGCGGTTGTCCTGCACGGGCTCGAAGGATCAAGCGACAGACCTTACATGCGAGGAATCGTCCATGCGTTGAATGCCGCGGGATGGGACGTAGCCGCCGTAAACTTCCGTGGATGTTCTGGAGAGCCCAATCGATTGTTGACATCGTATCACAGCGGGGCCACCCACGACCTGAAAACGATACTGGATCACGTCTTCACATTGTACAGTAACGTAACCATGGTCGGGTACAGTCTGGGAGGCAACCTGATGCTGAAATACCTCGGCGAGGTGGGAGACCAGGCGCGAGTGCGGTCCGCGATCGCCTTTTCGGTGCCCTGTGACCTGAAGGCCAGCGCCACACAGCTGGCAGAAAAAAGTAATCGTGTCTACATGTGGAAGTCACTCGCAGCGCTTCGTACGAAGATTGAAGCCAAAGCATCCCAGTTTCCAGAAGTAGTTGATGCAAGCGGGTTCGACAGTATCCGAGATTTTATAACCTTCGATGAAAAATACACCGCTCCTCTGAATGGCTTCGAGAACGCGGAGGACTACTGGAAAAAGTGCAGTTGCACGCAGTTCCTTTCAAGTATTCGCATACCGACGCTGCTTGTCAGCGCGGCGGATGATCCATTTCTGGCTGATAGTTGTTATCCGATCAAAGAAGCGGAATCCAGCGATTATTTCAGCCTGGAAATTCCCCGATTGGGTGGGCACGTAGGATTTCACCAGTGGGGGCGTTATTGGTCTGAGCGGCGCGTAGTGAACTATCTCGAGGAGACTCAGCTGTCGTGACCCCGGGCGAGGGGCCTATCTCTTACTGAACTCTCCTTTCAAAACGTCCCAGACCGCCGGATCCTCCGCGCTCAACACCCAGATGGATACACCTCGCAATCCGGGGTACTCGTCAAATAGTTTGAGCTTGGATTGCATGGATCGGGCGTTTTCGAGAAAGACCCAGTGAAAAACCCCAAACTGCTGCCAAAAACCATACGAAACACCTTGTTCAGGAAGCCAAGCAAGATCCACGCTATTCGTCGTGAGCAAGGAGTCAGCAATCCTGAACGATATTTCTCTACCCCGCACCTTTACCGTTTCGTCTCCGAACTCATCCGGAAACCAGTATCCGGAGTAAAATGGAAGCCCCAAGGAGATCTTCTCCACCGGTACGCCCTGTGAAAGCGCATAGTCCAGCATTTCTTTCATCCAGGGAAGCCCTGCTATCGGTCCGGGCGCGGTGGGGCCACCGTGCTGGGCGTAGGTCATCAGGGAGATGAAATCGCCTGCTTCAGCCAGGGCTTTCATATCGAAATTTCCACGCCAATTGTCCTGCATGTAACGGGAGAATCCGCGCTCTTCGGCCTGGTCATTTGTGGGGACGACGGCAACGGACGCGGTCATTCCGGCTGCGTGCAGCCGGGTGGCGGCTTCCTGGAAAAAAGACGTGAACGCATCCTTCTGGCTCCGATGAATGTTCTCAAAGTCAAACTGCCAGCCCCAGAATCCCTTATCTGTTCCCTCTTTGACCATGAAATCAATCGTTCGGCGGCGTCCTTCCGGATTGGCCAGAAGGGCGTGCATCAGGGCCTGGTTGAAGCCGGGATTCATGATGAGCGGCATGAGATGTGTACCGGTCTGGGCCGCCGCCTGCACCAACTGGTCCGGCACCGCGCCGCGAACATTGCCGAGAGAGTCAACCCTGTAGGATTGCGGTGCGATAACAGAGATCTGGTCGGCATGCTCCAAAAAGGATCCTAATCGCCGTCCACCGTAAACTATCACTTCCTGTGCCTGCGTCGGACAGGGAGCGATGCCGAGAACCACAATTGCCGCTAACAACACACCCGTCCACGGGCGATTGAGGCGCCCCACCACACCGAGATGATGACGGTCCATTATCCGAATACCGCTCTTAACACATAAAACAACATTGCGGCAACGAACCCGGCAATCGGTAGCGTGACGACCCAGGATGCGACAATGCGACCAATCATTCTCAGATCCAGCGCACCGATTCCGCGCGCGAGGCCAACTCCCATAACGGCTCCAACCAGAATGTGCGTTGTGGAGACGGGTAGCCCCGTTCCAGATGCTATCGCCACGGTAGAGGCTGCCGCCAGTTCCGCGCAGAACCCGCGGGTCGGGGTGAGCTCGGTTATTTTGGTTCCGATGGTCTTCATCACGCGATACCCCATTGTTACCAGACCCGTGACAATCCCAACTCCACCCACGAGTAGAATCCAGATTGGAAGTCCCGATTGAGCCAGAATATCACCACCGCTCTGGACCGTGCTGACTACCGCAGCAAGGGGGCCAATCCCGTTCGCTACGTCGTTCGAACCGTGCGCAAATGCCATGGCACACGCCGTAAAGATCATCATCGGAGCAAAAACGCGCTCCACACTCGCAAATCGGTAGTCTTTCTCAGCCTCCGGGTCCCGTTTCGCCTTTCGAAGAAGATATCCACCCAACAGAGCCGTCAGCACGCCCGCGACGATGGACAGCAGAAAGCCGTTCGTGGTGGAAATATCTATATCCAGATGCTTCAAACCCTTGGTCAGGGTTACCAGAGCGATCACAAAGCCGACCAGAAAAATGTAGTATGGGCCCCATTTTTTCGCGGCTTCAAACGGATTCTCTGTGTTCAGAATGAGCTTGCGAATGGACTGCATGAAAAAGAAGGCCAACGCTCCACCGACCAAAGGTGAAACGATCCAACTCATTACAATCTCTCCAACGGCCCCCCACTGCACGCTGGAAGGTCCAATTCCAACGATTCCAAAACCGACCACGGCGCCAATAATTGAATGTGTGGTGGAAACGGGCCAGCCCTTTGCCGAAGCGATCATCAACCAGAATCCTGCCGAAAGAAGAGCGGCCAACATCCCGTAGACCAGATATTCTGGATTTTCAGCCAGCCCGGCGGTGTTGATAATGTCCTTCCGAATGGTGCTAGTAACGCTTCCGCCCGCCAGTACCGCACCCGCAAATTCGAATATGGCTGCAATAATTATGGCCTGCTTCACCGTCAGCGCACCCGCACCGACGGAAGTCCCCATCGCGTTGGCCAGATCATTGGCGCCAACTCCCCAGGTCATGTACAGACCGAACACCAGCGCGAGTCCGATAAACCAGGGTCCGTATTGAGCGATGATTTCCATTAATGCTAATTTCTTAGGCTGCGCCTTCTTGTGTGTACCTGGGTGATGCCGCGGTTACCGAGATGAAATCATGAGCCGGAGACGATTTCCGACCGCTTCAGCATAGTCCGCTGTATCTCCAATCCACTCGATGAGTCGATGCCAGAAAATGACAGAGACTGGATTCATCTGGTCCTCGTATTTGAAAAGAGCTTTCCCAATACTCATCTCCTTTTTGTCTGACACAGCCTCCATTTCATTCAATGTGTCGATCATTTTGCTCACACTCTCCGCTTCTGGGCCTGAAAAACCGGTCTCGAGCAGTTCGTCCAACTCTTCCATGATCGACGCGGCGTGGGCACATACTTTTATGCACTCATTGACGAATGGCATGATCTCGTCACGAATACCATCGGGCACGTTCATCTTCCTCTCCACCAACAGACCGGCAATGTCCTGGGAGACGTCCGCGATTTTGTCCTGCATCTCGAGGAGATCGAGTAAATCCCGGCGATCTACTGGCAGCAGAAAAGTTCGTGGAAGGTTTTGTCGAACTTCCTTGTGGATTGCATCCGCCTCGTGTTCGAGGGTGCATATAAGATCCCGCTGAAGCTCGACTTCGGCCTGATTGTCCTCAAGAAGGGCCTCAAAAAGAGGGGGAAGATACTCTGCACATGACAGTGCAACCCGCATATGCCTCTTCAGAAGGCTGAACGGATTTGGACCGAACAGACGACTTAAGGGATTGGTCGTTTTCATGGCTTCCGTGGAATTATTCTGCCGGACGTGAAGAACTACCACAATCTCGTTCGGGGAGAAACGGCTTCCAAGTAAACTTTTCGTTAGGGCCTGTTCAGAGGCCGTGGTATACCGGAGTCGAAATCGAGTTGTACCTTTTGGATCAGGACCCATCGACCAATCAATTAGCCAACGACATGCCTTCCACAGTGCACCGTTCCCAGCGTCGATTCTTGCTCGTCCTGGTGATTGTCATCTCCATTCTGTTCTTGTTCATGATCAGAAGTTTTCTGATCACGCTCCTCTTGGCAGCGATATTTTCGGCGATGGCGATGCCCTGTCAGCGATGGATATGTGCTCGAACCCGCGATCGTCGCCCACTCGCTGCCCTTTTTACGCTTCTGATTCTGGTTGTGGCTGTGGGTATTCCGATTTTCGGATTTCTGGGGATGGTGGCCAATCAAGCGATTGAAATAAGTCAGGCGGCGCGCCCCTGGATAGAAAGCCAAATTGTGGAAGCAGGCGGTTGGGACGAGTTTCTGAGCCAGTATCCAATCCTCCACCGATTCCTGCCCGAACAGACAGAGCTCCTCTCGAAACTCAGCGAATTTGCCGCAGCTGCCGGTCGTTTTCTTGCCGACAGCGTGGTCGGTATAACCCGCGGCACGGCAGCATTCGCGCTTCAGGTGTTCGTCCTGCTCTATGCGATGTTCTTCTTCCTGAAAGACGGCGCCGTCATCATGGAAAAAATCCTCTATTACGTTCCCCTTCCCGAGGAAGCGGAAGAGGAGTTGATCAACAAGATTGTCTCTGTCGCGACTGCAGTTCTGAAAGGCTCACTCGTCATCGGCATCCTTCAGGGCGGGCTGGCGGGCGCGGCATTCTGGGTGGTCGGAATCCCGGGATGGGCGTTCTGGACCACGGTGATGATCGTGCTTTCAATCATTCCCGCAATCGGCTCAGCCCTTATCTGGATACCGGCGGCCATCTTTCTCTTTTCATCCGGGCCCATGGCACCGGCTATACTGTTTACCCTGTGGTGCGTCCTTGTCGTAGGAACCGTGGACAATTTCCTTCGACCCAGACTGGTAGGAAAAGACACCAAGATGCCGGATATCCTGGTATTGATCAGCACCCTTGGAGGCATTTTTCTCTTTGGGGCCATCGGATTTATTCTGGGACCGATCATCGCCGCGCTCTTCCTGGGCGTATGGTTCATCTACGGCGATATGTTCGCCGACAGCCTGGGTAAAAAGCCTGTGTCAATGACGCCGATGCCGGAAGGTGTCGAAGAGCCTGAGCAGGACTCCGAACGCGAATCGGAGGACGATCAGGCTACTTGATCAGAACCAGTTGTTATATCTGGCGGTCAGTGGGCGTGCGCAGCTCGTACAAATAGACGCCGCTCGCAACCGATCGGCCCGACTCATCTCCAGAAAAGAACCTGCGCGGTGGCGTCTTCTGAACCGAAAAGCGTCCAGAGAGAGAACAAGATCAGGAGGGTAAGAATAATGGCTTTGGTAGCCCGAAATACGAGTTCCGCGGGGTGGTGTAATGCATCTCTCCGTCGGTCGGTTGCGTTTTTCATAGCAGATACATCACGGGTAGTGGTCGAATTGGTGTCTGGCGGCATTGGGGAGGTCTTGAGAATTACTTTCCGCAGTACTGAAACGGCTTTTTTTTCGTTTTTTGCTCTGAATCTCAGGCCCGAAGGACCCGTATTGGGATGAGTGATCGCCACTAAAAGCAATTTAAACGGCTATTTTCAGGCTATGAGCAACGATACCTCCTATTCAAAACGAGCGACCTCGACCACCCTCGGCTGGATCCTCTGGCGAGGGGGGATGTATTTCTGTGGGGCATACATCGGATATGAAGGGACGGTGAGAACGTGGAGATTCTTGCTCGGTCTCGACCTTCCTTCTCAAGTCTTTGCAGGCATTATCATTATCCTGATTGGTTCAGTACTGGTTGTGGCCTCCCTGATACTCGAGCGAATAGCGGACTCAAAATTGGAAAAAGGACTGCGCGATGAGTAAATCGATGAGAATGACGGGAGCCATCATGGTCGCCGCCGGTGTACTTATTGTCCTGTCCTACTTTTTCGAACCGCTCGGGCGCGCCCTGAACTGGTTCTGGCTGCTTCCTGTCCAACTTCAAATTGGACTCGGAGTAGCTGTTATTGGATTGACTGTATTGATCATTTCTCTCCTCGCTGAACGGTGGAAAGACCGCCACAAAGACAAAGCACTGAGAGACGAAACCCCAACACCCTCCTGAACACCATGATTATCGTTACCACTGACTTCATCCCCGGATACGAGATTACCGAAACCCTGGGCGTCGCACGCGGCAGTACCATTCGGGCAAAGCACATAGGCAAAGACATCCTCGCCGGCCTCAGAATGCTGATTGGAGGAGAAATCAAGGAATACACTGAAATGCTGACCGAGGCCCGGAACGCCGCCACGCAGCGCATGGAGTGGGACGCCGAAAACCTGGGAGCGGATGCTGTAGTGAACGTGCGATTCGCAACCAGTCAGGTCATGTCCGGAGCAGCCGAACTGCTCGCGTACGGCACGGCGGTGAAGCTGAAAAGGGTAGAAAGCTGACCCTGTTGGCAACTTTGAGACCCCCAGTCTATCGTAGTTGCGACCTCCTTCCTTTCCACTTGTGAGATCACCGCCATGAACCGCCGTTTTACTACGATCGGGGCGCTTGCCCTGATTGCAACGCTCGTATTTCCACTGGCCACGGCCGCACAGGATCGGTCGGAGCCCGAAAACCTGCAATTCTTTCCAAAAGATCTGACCCGTGCGGAGGTCGTCGCCAAGATGCGACACTTTTCGTTCGCGCTCGGCGTGCGTTGTTCGCACTGTCATTTCAGAAATGAAGAGAGCGGGCGACTGGTTTATTCCAGTGACGAAAATCCCAATAAAAACAAGGCGCGGTTCATGTTGCGCATGATGGAAACCATCAATAAGGAGTTACTTCCAGCCCTTGAGAACCGTAGCGAGCCAGCGTTCGAAATCACCTGTAAGACTTGCCATCGCGGAACGGCGCGGTCTCGCATTCTGGCTCAGGAGATGCTTCTTGCCGCGCACCAAGATGGTGCCGGAGCTGCGATCGAAAAGTTCCATGAGCTACGGGAAGACTATGACAACTCCGGAGCCTACGACTTCCGGGAGTGGGAGACGAACACGGTCGCTGAGAGACTGGCAGAAGATGGAATGCACGAAGACGCGATCACCATCTATCAGATGAACCTGAAACGTTTTCCAGAATCAATTGGCATCTACATGGGCATCGCCGAGTCATATGAAGCGCTGGAGGACATTCCAGCGGCCATCGAAGCATATGAGAAGGCACTTGAGCTGAATGCTGATATGCAGCGGACGCGCACGCATGTGGACGAATTAAAAGCCGGACAATAGACCTTGACTGAATAGGTCAACGTGAGCTTTCTTGGGGCGCAGTCAGACACTTTCACCCCGAGTCCCATGCGAACCCTTATTGTAGCCGCCTTCCTCTTCGTGGCCGCTCCCGCTTTCAGCCAGAGCATCGTCGATCAGGTTGCCGATGCCCTCGAACCCAAAGTCATTGAATGGCGACGGGATTTCCACGCCAATCCCGAACTCTCGAATCGGGAATTTCGCACAGCCGGCATCGTCGCCGAGCACATGCGATCTCTCGGCATGGAGGTCACGACCGAAGTTGCCCACACCGGCGTCATCGGTATTCTTCGCGGTGCCCACCCGGGCCCCGTCGTGGCGCTCCGCGCTGACATGGACGCGCTTCCCGTGCTGGAACGAGTTGATATTCCCTTCAAATCGGAGGTAACCAGCATTTATCGTGGGAATGAGGTGCCCGTTATGCATGCTTGTGGGCACGATACGCACGTCGCGATGCTCATGGGCGCAGCCGAAGCGCTGGCAGGAATGCGTGAAGATCTGCACGGCACCGTGAAGTTCATCTTTCAACCTGCAGAGGAGGGACCTCCTGCGGGTGAAGAAGGCGGCGCCGAAATGATGGTCAATGAAGGTGTGATGGAGGGTGTTGATGTGATCTTCGGCCTTCACATTGCCGCGAGATCCTACGTCGGCACCATCGACTACCGACCGCTCGGAATGATGGCTGCGGTTGATGACTTTCGCATCATCCTCCACGGAAAGCAGGCGCACGGCTCTGCTCCGTGGCTGGGCATTGATCCGGTTGTGACGGCCGCTCAGATCGTGAATAATCTTCAGACCATTGTGAGTAGAAGCCTCGAATTGACGAAAGCGGCGGCTGTCGTAACGGTTGGGGCCATCCACGGGGGTGTTCGCTCCAACATCATACCTGAAGAGCTCGAAATGTTGGGCACCATCCGCACATTCGATCCCCAGATGCGAGCGACGCTGCACCGACGATTCCGGGAAATCGTCAATCACACGGCTGCATCGAATGGCGCTACGGCCGACATCGCGCTCCCCTACTCGGCTCACTACCCCGTCACGTACAACGACCCCGACCTGACCAATCAAATGCTGCCCACGCTGCAGCGAACGGCCGGTGCAGATCACGTTCGATTGATTGATGCGATCACAGGCGCCGAAGATTTTTCCTTTTTCGCCCAGGAAGCCCCTGGTCTTTTCGTCTTTATTGGCGGCAAACCCCTGAGTGTGCCCGAGGACGTGAGCGTATCACATCATACACCCGATTTTTTCATCGATGAGTCCGGAATGAAGCTCGGCGTACGGACGCTGCTGAATCTGACGCTCGATTATATGGAAGCAGGTTCAATTCAATGATCACAACTCAAACAACAATGACCAGAACAGCATTGGCTTGTACAACATGGACCCTTTTTCTGGCGGCGTTCTTGATCCTTGCGGGTTGCGTCGAGGGTGAGCACTCCGATAAAGATGACGACGCCCCGGAGGTTGAGTACCTCACGGCAGGATCCCCGGACGCCAGTCTTCCCTTTTCCCCGGCAGTTCGAGCGGGAAACACACTCTATCTCTCGGGACAAATCGGAAATCTTCCAGGCACCCTTGAACTGGCCGAGGGCGGTATGGAAGCAGAAGCCCACCAGACCATGCAGAACATGAAAGCAACTTTGGAGCGGTTCGGCTCGTCTTTAGATCACGTAGTCAAGTGCACCGTGATGATTGACGACATCAGCCTGTGGGGCGATTTCAACACGGTGTACGTACAATATTTTCCAGGACACAAACCCGCGCGCAGCGCCTTCGGTGCAGAAGGACTGGCACTGGGCGCCGCAGTCGAGGTCGAATGTATCGCAATCATCCCCTGATTATCTGCTCTAGAACCTTGGCGCTGTTCTTGGTAGGTCTCCTGATTATCCAGACCGTGTGGGCACAGGATGCCGACCATTCGTTTACGCTCAACACCGAAGACGGAATTACGATCTTTGGAGATCTGTATGAGCCGGAAAATGTAAAGCGACCTCCCCTGATTCTCGCATTCCATCAGGCTGGTGGAGACGGTCGTGGAGAGTATGCGCCCATCGTCCCCCGCCTCGTCAGCGAGGGCTATGCCGTTATGACGATCGACCAGCGGAGTGGCGGCGACAGCTTTGGTGGGGTCAATCGCACGATGGCCGAGTTGGGTAACGCAAAATTCTCGTACTGTGACGCCTATCCGGACCTTGAAGCCACGCTCGACTACGCCCATAGACAGGGCTTCGGACGCATCATCGTGTGGGGCTCCAGTTATTCGGCAGCGCTCGTAATCCGGCTTGGTGCTGATCACCCTGAGATTGTCGACCGGGTCCTTGCGTTTTCTCCGGCATCCGGCGACGCCATGGGAGAATGTGGTCCCATTGAGCCTGCATCGCGACTGAAGGTACCGGCTCTAATGCTCCGACCCGCCCGTGAAGCAGCCATGTCTACTGTGGCCGCCGATCTGCAGATGTACCGTGATCAGGGACACGCTACCTACATTTCCGAGGGCGGCTCGCACGGTTCGTCCATTCTGATCGAGGATCGTGGCGGCGAAGCAACAGAGATGACGTGGAATCGAGTCCTCGAATTCCTCGTGGAGAACTGATAGTCCACACCGTTATCGCTTGATCTGAACCCCTCGAAAATTAGATTCCCCTTCATTTTCCTCCCGGATGATACGTGCGTCTACTCCTTTTAATTTCGTTTCTGCTTCTCTCGGCATCGCCGGCTGTATCCCAGCAAGCCAGTTTCAGCGATCATCAGCATCGCAGTGATGGTCCCGTCGGCATCGAGCGTGTCACAGGAGAGATTTCTATAGACGGCCGTGTGGATGAGCCCGCGTGGAATGAGCTCACCCCTATCCCCTGGCACGTATACGATCCATCCTACGGCGCACCTGCCTCTCAGCAAACGGAGTTCCGGGTAGGCTACGACGACCAATACATCTATTTCTCGTGTCGTTGTTACGATTCCGACCCCGAAAATGTAGCTGCGACATCCTATAAGCGTGATGGTTGGGATGCCAACTTTGACCAGGTCGCTCTGAGCCTGGACACTTTCAACGATCACGAAAATACGTTGATGTTCATCGTCTCTGCCGCTGGTGTTCGAATCGACGTGGCCATCTCAAATGACGCGCAGGGCGATGCGCCATTCAACATGTCCTGGAATACGTTCTGGGATGCCGAGACCAGTATTACCGAAGAAGGATGGTTTGTCGAGCTTCGAGTGCCCCTCTCCAGCATTCGCTTTAATAACGTTAATGGCCAGACCACGATGGGGATGATGGTATCCCGCTTTCTCTCTCAGAACAATGAGATGCACATCTACCCCGAGCGTCCAAAGGACTGGGGTTTCTTCAGCTTTTTCAAGCCTTCCCTGGCGCAGCAAGTCACGTTCGAGGGAATTGAATCCGAGCGTGCCTTCTATGTCACGCCCTACCTGCTGGCCGGCGCGAGCCGCGCGGTTGAACTGAACGATGACGAAACGGCCTACGAAATTGATGACGGCCCAGCCCTTGATATTGGTCTGGATCTGAAAGTCGGACTGACCAGCAATCTGACCATGGATCTAACCGCCAATACCGACTTCGCGCAGGTGGAAGCGGACGATCAGCAGGTCAATCTGACTCGGTTTTCGCTCTTTTTCCCCGAGCAAAGGCTCTTTTTCCAGGAGCGCTCGACCAATTTCGAACTGAACTTTGGCTTGGTGAACAGGCTCTTTTACACCCGTCAGATCGGGATCAATGATGATGAACTGGTCACCCTCCTGGGAGGCGCCCGCATTGTTGGACGCATTGGCAAATGGGACGTTGGCGCACTCAGTATGCAGTCAGGAAGAAACTCGAGGCTGCCCTCGGAAAACTTCGGGGTGTTGCGGCTTCGGCGGCAGGTGCTGAATATCAACTCTTATGCCGGCACCATTCTCACGACCCGTGTCGATGAGGACGGCGGATACAATGTGGGCCTGGGCGCCGACGGCATCTTCCGTCTGGTCGGGGATGATTACCTGACCTTGGCGGCGGTCCACACCTTCGATCACGAGACGGATAACGGGTTTGATGCGACCCGGCTTCGCCTGCACTTACGGCGCGAAAAGTTCGACGGCCTCCGGTATGAGCTCGAGTTCAACCGTGCAGGCGAGGACTATCTACCGGACATGGGTTTTGAGATTCGGGAAGACTATACCGAGTATCGCCAGGTAATCGGCTTCGGAAATGTTGGCGTGGAGGGCGACCGGTTCAAGCGCCTCGAAAGTTCGCTCTACACGGATCTCTTCGTCACAAACGGTGGAGGCCCGCTCCAAACCCGCGAAACGACCGCGAAATTGTTTTTACTTGGATGGACGGACGCTTCGTTGGACTTTCGGATTACCCGATGGACGGAAAACCTGGACGATGTATTCGAATTGTCGGACGACATCGATATCCCTCAGGATCGCTACACGTACCACGAAGCCCAGGTCATGTTTAGTTCCTGGCAGACCCGCAAGGCGTCTGCGATCACTTTTCTGACCGTCGGCCAGTTTTTTGACGGAGACCGGTTCACGCTGCACGCTTCTCCCAAATGGAACGTCTCGAAAGTCCTGGAACTGGCGGGTACGTATCAGTACGATCACATCACGTTTCCGAACCGAGATGATTCGTTTGAATCACACCTGATGCGATTCAAAGTCGGCCTGACGTTCAATCGGGAGTTCTCCGTCTCAAGTTTCGTGCAGTTTAACTCCGACGCTGACGTTGCTCTAGGCAATTTCCGGATGCGTTACAATCCGAGAGAAGGCAACGATCTGTATCTGGTATTCAACCAGGGGTTGAACACCGATAGGTTCAGAAAAACACCCATTCCTCCCTATATGGATTCCAGAGCTCTGGTCCTCAAGTACAGCTACACGTTCGTTCGGTGACCGATCGGGACCAATTGGACCTCAGTCTTGGGATTGCGCGCCCCGCGGGGTAAATAGGGCGTTCTCTCACCCACTCAAAAGCATGCCTATGAGTCGCTCATCGATCAGCGCGCGTCTTGCAATCATGATGTTCCTGCAGTTTTTCGTCTGGGGGGCATGGTACGTCACAGTCGGGATATTCATGGGCGAAAATGGGATGGGAGACATTTCCCACTGGGCCTACACCGTCGGTCCTCTAGCGGCCGTAATTTCGCCGTTTTTCCTTGGAATGATCGCCGACCGGTACTTCGATGTCGAGAAAGTGCTTGGCACGATGCATCTGCTCGCCGGTGTTACGATAGTCGCCGCACCATTTTATTCCGGTTCTCCGGTAGTCTTCATCGTGCTGTTGGCCGTCCACATGCTCTGTTACATGCCGACTATCGGCCTGACCAATACGCTGGCCTTTCACAATATTACGGACCAGGAAAAGCAGTTTCCTTTAATCCGAGTGTTCGGGACCATCGGCTGGATCGCAGCCGGTGTTCTCGTGAGCCTGGGCCTTAAAGCAGAGACCACCGCTGTTCCATTCTACGTGGCAGGGGCTGCGGCTATTTCGATGGGCTTCTACAGTTTTTCACTGCCCAACACTCCACCGCCTGGAGCTGGCAAAGGCAAAATCACGGCCCGCGAACTCCTCGGGCTGGATGCGCTCGCCCGGCTCAACAGTCGCCCATTCACCGTGTTCTTGATTTCGTCCTTCCTCATCTGCATTCCGCTGGCGGCGTACTTCAACTACGCCCCGATTTTTGCCAACGATGTGGACCTGGCAAACGTGGCGTTTAAAATGTCATTCGGACAGATGTCAGAGATCCTGTTCATGGTGGCGATGCCATTCTTTTTCAGAAGACTTGGCGTCAAGTGGATGTTGATTGTCGGTATGGGAGCCTGGGTGCTCCGATATGCACTTTTTGCGATGGCCGCTTCATCCGGAGTCGTATGGATGATCATGATCGGGATCGTCCTCCACGGCATATGCTACGACTTCTTCTTCGTAACGGGACAGATCTATGTCGACAAAAAATCCACTCCAGAAATCAGGGGTCAGGCGCAGGGATTTCTGGTTATGATCACACTCGGCCTCGGCATGCTCATCGGGGCACAGGTGTCCGGATTGCTGAATAATTACTTCAAGGCGGGCCAGGACGCGCTCACGGCTTCTGCCTGGGAGTCATTCTGGTGGATTCCTGCATTGTTTGCAGCCGCGGTAATGCTCTTGTTCATGTTTACATTCAACGATGACGTTGAAAGCTCAGAGGTTGAAGTATGATGGATCGCCGCGATTTTATGAAAACATCCGCTGCGGGCGCAGCCGGAATGAGTCTTTTCCCTCTGGCGTGCACTGACGCGAGCACTACGGGTGCTGCGGCCGCAGCGCCCCTGTATCAAATTTCCATAGCCCAGTGGTCGCTTCACAAGGCGCTCTTTGCGGATGAAATGACCAATCTGGAGTTCCCGGTCATCGCCCGGGAGGCCTTCGGTATTGATGCAGTCGAGTACGTCAACTCCTTCATGAAGGAAGAATCCCGGGATCCCCGCTACATCGAGGAGCTGAAAAACATTTGCAACAGCGAAGGTATCACGAGTGTCCTCATCATGTGCGACGGCGAAGGCCGCCTCGGCGATCCGGATGACGCTGCGCGCTTGACAGCCATCGAAAATCACTACCGCTGGATCGATATCGCTGTCGAGCTGGGATGCCACTCGATCCGCGTAAACGCGGCAAGCGAAGGCGACTGGAATACCCAGCGTGATCTGGCCGCCAACGGATTACGGCGCCTCACCGAATTTGGAGAGCAGGCAGGAATCAACGTGATCGTTGAGAATCACGGCGGGATTTCTTCAAATGGACGCTGGCTGGCCGAGGTGATGACGACCGTAAATCATCCCATGTGCGGAACGTTGCCCGATTTCGGTAACTTCAACATGGGCGAGGAGATGGGATGGTACGACATCTACCAAGGCGTCGAAGAACTCATGCCATTTGCCAAAGCCGTGAGCGCCAAGAGCCACAACTTCGATGAGGCCGGAAACGAGCGCGACAAAGATTACATGCGCATCATGCGCATCGTTCTCGACGCCGGATACCGGGGGTACGTGGGCGTTGAATACGAGGGCAGCGAGATTTCTGAAGCTGACGGCATTATGGCGACAAAATTGCTCCTGGAGCGGTGCCGTACTGAGTTGGCCGCCGAGTATGCCTGATTCTGAAATTTGATTTTTAACAACCTCATTCCATTCGAGTCATGAAGTCTTTGTCTCTTGTTCTTGTTGCATTTTTGCTCGCTGGCTGCCAGGATTCTGGTGACACGTCCGCCTACGGGGCCAAAGAAGTCTCGCCGGAGGCCGAGTGGATTTCGCTCTTCGATGGCGAATCGTTCGAACATTGGAGGGGCTATGCCCAGGAAGAAATGCCCGCTGGCTGGGTAATCGACGGGGAAGCCATGTACGCCTCAGAGCCGGGCCAGGGAATGGACATTGTCAGTCGCGATACCTACACGAGTTTCGAGTTCGAACTGGAATGGAAGGTGCTCGAGGGAGGCAACAGTGGCATCATGTGGCACGTCGATGAATCTGCCGGAAACTATCCCTGGATGACCGGACCCGAATATCAGATACTCGATGATGATAACGCCATGAACGATGGAGCGGTGAACAAAAACAGCGCTGCATCGAATTATGACGTCCATTCTCCCAGCGAAGATGCATCAACCGAGCCCGGTGACTGGCACGCGACGCGCATTGTTGTAGATGGCAACCACGTAGAGCACTGGCTCAACGGAACGAAAGTGGTGGAATACGAAAAAGGGAGCGATGACTGGGCCGAGCGCGTCGCGGGCTCAAAATGGGCCAACATGGAATCGTACGGCTCAACGAGCACCGGCCTCATCGCCTTCCAGGGTGACCATGGGGCAGTGTGGTTTCGAAATCTGAGGATCAGGAGCCTGGATTAGATCTGGTAGCTATCTGGAATTGGCGCCACCGGGCACACTGCTATACACGCTTGTCCTTCCGGCTCCGTCGAAAACGACAACATCAAAAGCATGGTAGTCTGCTGGGCTTCCCATCTCCATTCCTGGAGAACCTACCGGCATTCCGGGTACTGCGAGTCCCAAAATGGCCGGCTTTTCGGCGAGAAGCCGAGTCACGTCCGCTGGCGGAACGTGCCCTTCGATGACGTAGCCGTCTACGAGCGCAGTGTGACAGGAGGCCAGGCCCGGAGCTACGCCGTGCTCTGCTTTGATCTGGCTCATGATCGGTGACTCATGCACCTCAACGGTGAATCCAGCTTGGCGCATCTTGTCTGCCCAGTTCGAGCAACAGACGCACCCAGGATTTTTGTAGACCACAACAGTCATCCCGGTTGCTGCCGGGCTGTTATACATGACGATTCCGGCTGTCGCGAGAAGCACGATGCTGGCAATGACGATGGCTTGTTTTTTCACGAAATCGACTGTTTAGAAGAAAAGAGGGGGTCATCGGATATTGCTCCACGGATTAAAGGTTCCTTTCGCTTCGTACAGAACTATCGATCGGCCGCATCTTCACGTAGTTCGAACTCAGCACCTGCTGGCAACCGCATCGGTATGTCTCCTTTCGTTCACAACCCGTAGATTCCAAGGCTGTCTCGTCTGACCGACCCATCATCTCTCCGATCGATCATGAAACGATTCTTCTACCCGCCCATCGCCGCCTTCATCGTCATTCTTTCCGGTTGCTCAATGGGCTCTGACATGTCGGATCGAACCCTGGAAAACCCGACTTGGGAGCGCCAGTTCAGCGACTCGACGTCACTTTTTATCGGTCTCTACGCGGTAGACGAAAACGTAGTCTGGGCGTCAGGACGGGGAGGACAGGTTGCCCTCACCGCGGATGGAGGAAGATCCTGGAAAAGTGTGAAAGTTGAGGGCGCAGAAGACCTGCAGTTCAGGGATGTGCACGCGTTTGACGCAGAAAATGCGTTTGTACTCTCGATAGGAAACGGTGATAGTTCGCGGATCTATAGAACCTCAGACGCCGGAGATTCCTGGACGCTGAGTTTCCAGAACGAAGACGAGAATGCGTTTTTCGACTGCTTTTCCTTCTGGGATGACCAGCGCGGGTTTGCATTCAGCGATTCCAACGAAGGGGAATTCACCCTCATCCAGACGATAGACGGTGGCGTCACCTGGACGCGCATCGATCCAGCGATCGTCCCCGACGCACGAGAAGGGGAAGGAGCCTTCGCTGCCAGCGGTACCTGTGTTCAGACCTTCGACGGTGGCCTTGGCTGGTTCGCGACGGGCGCCTCCGCCGTGGATACGCGGGTGATCCGGACAACCGATTATGGCGCCTCGTGGAGCGAGGCGCCAACCCCCATCGCGAGTCTGACTGGTACGGAGGGCATCTCAACGATGTCAGTTCTGGACGCCGGGCATCTGGCCGTTCTTGGGGGCGACTTTACCGAACGCGACTCTATTTACGCAAACGTGGCCACATCGAGTGACGGTGGTGCCTCCTGGCAGTTTGCGGGAAGCGCGGTTATTGGGGGATCTGTCTACGGCTCGTCCTATGTCCCGGGAGCGTCCAGTCCCACAATCGTGGGGGTCGCGCCCACCGGTTCGGCGTTCTCCACGGACAACGGAATGACGTGGTCTCTCATCGACTCCACCGATTTTTGGACCGTAGCCTTTGTCAGTGTAGATGCAGGTTGGGCAGCCGGTCCTGGCGGTGTATCCCGAATCGTCAATACACCGGACATTCCCGAATGACAATATGCCTGGGCGGGTCCGACGAATGGATTGCTTCGTGCCGAACTGCACTCGGAACGACGACGGATGTTTTTGTTGTCAATCCAGGCGATTCACCTCTTGAAGGCCTTCCTCTGCTCATCAGTGGATCGTCCGGAGACTGGTACGATCTGGTCGACCTGTGCCTCAAACGGGGTGAGCGAGTATTCTTGGGCAATCCAGGGTCCTGGTCTTTTCATGACCTGACGTCCCTGCAGCATGTTGCCGACGAATCCGGGGTTGAAATGTGGACCTACCGCCCGTGGCGTTGGACTCTGCCGCACGGCGAAAATACGCTTAGGCTCGTTCGAATTGCAGTGACGATACCGCGTTCAGAGAGATGGAAGCCATTCTTCGGTCACGCCGTCGACCGCGTCCTCAACGCGCTTGACACAGATAATCTGATGAGAGCCGATGCCTCCCGAATCATCAGCGACGCAGACATATTGTCGATGCTACTGATCAATCTTCGATTCCAGAACGGCTCCATGGCCCAGATTTCACTGGAGCGAGGCCAGGATGTAGAGGTGCGGATGTCGATGCCCTCTAGCGCTCTGCAGGTGTCAGAACCGGAAAGCGGGGCCATCCTGAGAGAGACCACCCAAGCATTTCTCGACAATGAGCCGAACCTGCCTAGGCTGAACGAAGCCCTGGCAGGTCGCAAGATCGAGGAAAAGATTTTTTCGATCCTTCGGACCCGGTAAGCACGCTCATTGTTTTTTCGAGCGACTGGGCTCTAATTTCAGGTCATGAACGTCTCCATCGAATCTCTCATCGAGCAAACGCCTTATTCGGATGTTTTGCGGCTGGTCGGAAATCATGCTTCCGGGCTGGACATCGCCACCTACGCTGTAGGTGGCGTGATACGCGATGCGATGTTGGGACGACCAACGACCGATATCGATTTCGTGTGCGTCGGCGCTGGAAACGGCCTGGTTCTGGCCGAAGCCGTCCGCAAGGAATTGAGCGGCAGTGAGGTTCACACGTACGAGACCTTTGGAACGGCGGCCATAAGGGTGGTTCATGGCAATACCGGTCACTCGTTGGTGCTAGAGTTTGTTGGCGCGCGTAAGGAGAGCTACTCGAAGGGTTCGAGAAAGCCGGCTGTTGAGTCGGGATCGATGGAGGATGATCAGCGCAGGCGAGATTTTACAGTCAATGCACTGGCCATAGATCTGCATCCCGACCGATTTGCCGAGCTCATCGACTCATTTGGAGGCGTCGCAGACTTGAACGCTGGAATATTGCGCACGCCTCTCGAACCGTCGACCACCTTCGACGACGACCCCCTCCGCATCATCCGCGCTGCGCGTTTTGCAGCCCAACTGGACTTCGACATCGCGCCCGAAACGTTCGCGGGAATGAAAGATCGTGCCGACCGAATCGATATTGTCAGTCGGGAGCGCATCGGCGACGAACTTTCAAAGATTATCTGTTCGTCCAAGCCTTCCATCGGATTTCGATGGCTCTACGAGTGCGGGGTGCTGGTGCGGATTCTGCCAGACCTCGTTGCCCTGCAGGGCGTCGAGACTATAGACGGCGTGCACCACAAAGATAACTTCTTTCACACGCTTCAGGTCGTGGACAATCTCGTGGAAAGTCTTGGCGATGGCTCGTGCGAGGGCTCCCAGGGGTTGCGATGGGCGGCGATGTTTCACGACATCGGCAAAACCAGCAGCAAGCGATTCACCGAGGGATCAGGCTGGAGTTTTCACGGCCACGAAGAACGGGGTGCGCGGATGATCCCAAAAATATTTAGATCTCTTCGATTACCGACGGACGACAGGATGAAGTTCGTCCAGCACATGATCCGGCTTCATCACCGTCCCGTATCCCTGGTCGATGACGAAGTCACCGACTCCGCAATCAGGCGGCTGCTGTTTGACGCGGGTGATGCCATCGAAGATCTGATGCTGTTGGTCCGCGCAGACATCACGTCCAAGAATCCTCGGAGGGTGAAGAAGTACCTGGCAGCGTTCGACTCTGTCGAGCGCAAATTTGGCGAGGTCGAGGAGAAAGACCGGCTTCGAAATTTCCAGCCGCCTGTAGATGGGGCCGAGATCATGAGCGCGCTCGGGCTCGCGCCCTCGCGCGCCGTCGGTGTGCTGAAGAACGCCATCCGAGAAGCGATTCTCGATGGCGAAATAGCGAACGAGCACGACGAAGCGTTTGAGTACCTGATGTCGGTCAAAGACGAGCTCCTGGCGGGCCTCGACGAGGACGCGTTCAGAGAAGGATAGGCGGCTTTCGGCCCTCAAAATGTCCCTGGGAAGCTCTGTGGCGGTTTTGAATGTAACCAATATTGTTACATTCACGGTTGAAGAGGCCGTTAGAACGGATCCATGCAGGTAGGTCGATGCGCAGGACTCGGACACCGCTTGTGGGCAGTGACCAATCGCTCACCCTGCGCACCGGCCTGCCGACGCCTGACACGATAGTTTCCTATCTGTTGGAAGAATACGACCGGCGGCGCGGGGCCGAATGTACCCAAAGTCACGAGTTTGAAAGGTGAACAACCGGTCAGTCGTCCTTCATCAGGCCGTGCTCCCAGGCCCAGGCCACCGCTTCTGCCCGGGTTCGAAAACCCAGTTTTTCGTAGATGTGTGAAACGTGATTCTTAACCGTACCCTCAGAGATGAAAATCATTTCACCGATGTCGGGATTGGTCAAGCCCTTTCCAACCAACTTTAGCACCTCCCACTCGCGGGTGCTCAGATCTGAAGACTGACGCTCAAGCATCGACCGGCGGCGGCGAACCATTTTGTTTGCGACCCGGCTGCTGATCCATCCCTCCTCTCCCTGCGCAACGCCCTTGACCGCTTCGACGATGATGAACGGCGCTTCGTCTTTGGTCAGATATCCAGCTGCGCCCGTATCCAGGAGTCCGAAGATGTACTCATCATCGTCATACGCACTTAGCGCGAGAATTCGGACCGGGTTGTTCTCCTCTGCCAGCTGGCGAGCAACCTCCAAACCGGTCAAGACTGGCATTTCCATGTCGAGCAGGAGTACGTCGGGAGAAAGTTCAGCAACCATCCGCAGCGCTTCCTCGCCGTCGCCAGCTTCGCCCACAACGGATATACCCTCAGAAGACTCCAACATCGTCTTGATGCCTCCCCGTACGACCGGATGGTCGTCGGCCAGAATAACGGTTATCGAATCGCTTGAAGTCATGGTTGAAGACTGGCTGCACGATTGACATCTTCTACCAGTACGTGGATGCGGGTTCCGTTTCCGGGTGAAGTCCTGACATTCAACCGAGCACCCAGCGCTGTCACACGTTCCGACAAGCCGAGCAAACCAAAATGATCTTTTCGGCCCAGCTCTATCCACGAGGCAGGGAGGAGGAATCCTCTGCCATCATCTTCAATACTGAGCTCAGCCGATGCATTATTCACGGACAGGACGACTGTGACCTGGTTCGCGTCGGCGTGTTTCAGGAGGTTATTCATCGACTCCTGATAGACGCGATAAAGAGCCAGACGGACGTCTTCGGGGATGGTCTGACCGTCGTTGTCGAGGCGTAGATCGACTGTCGGTGCTCCCTCGCGTTCGGCAAATGAATCAGCATGCGCTTTGATCGCCTTTTTCAGCCCGAACGGGGCGAGGACTTGGGGTCTGAGCTCACCGCATATCTGTCGAAGCTGGGTGATTACATCCTGCACCATCGCGTCCGCGTCGGGTTCGTTTCCAGACTGAATCTTGAACCGGATACCGTATAGATCCTGAACGGCTCCGTCGTGAAGGTCCTGCGCCATGTGAAGTCGTTCGTGCTCGCGGCTGTCCATCAAACGCTGATGTATTTCCTGTTGCTCGCGCTGCTTTTTCTCGATTAGGGCAAGGCGAGACACATGCCACGAGTAGCCGGCACCCGAAAGGGTTCCGAGGAGTGCGATGGCAATCAGAAAACGAAACCATAAGCGATCTGAGAGCGGCGGAATCACGCGCACTCTCAGTAGTCTCTCAACCGAAGACACAGCCCCGCCAGAACCGGTCGTTCGAATGCGCAACCGATGCGTCCCACCGGGAAGAAGCGACCAGGAAGCGAATCGCTGTCTAGCTGTGCGATGTTGCCACTCTTCGTCAACACCCTCCATCTTGAACTCGAATGAGTTCTCGTCGGGATTACGCCAGTCCATGGAGGTGAATTCGATGTTCAGCGATCCGAAGCCAGGCCTGAGTACGATTTCGTCCAGATCGGTCAAACCGGTGACCGGCCAGATCATTTCAGCTGTGGAAACGGCCGTTAACTCTGGCCGCTCGCCACCAAGCGCCAGCAATTGTTCGGGTCGAAATCGATTGAATCCATTGATTCCGCCAAACAACAGTTCGCCGGTGGGCGCCCGATGAAATGCGCCCTGATTGAATTCATTGCTCTGAAGGCCATCGGCCGTAGTGAATGAGCGCACGGCTCCAGTTTCAGGATTAAGTACGGCCAGACCAAGATTCGTGCTCATCCAGAGATTGGACTGATCGTCCTCCAGAATCCCATAAATCGTGTTGTTCGGGAGTCCAGTAGCTTCGGTGTACCTGGTAAAGGACGAGCTACGTTCCTCATAGCGATTCAGACCACTCGTCGTGCCTATCCAGATCGTGGAATCGGAAGCTTCGAAAATGGAGGCGACGATATCGCCCAAGAACGACGTTTCGTCAAGCGGGTCGAACGTGAATCGGGCGAAACCAGGCACGCCGGGATCCATGCGATTCAGACCTCCGATGAGCGTTCCGACCCACACCCTCCCCCTGCTGTCCTCGAGAACCGAAATCGACCGATTGTTGCTGAGCGAGGTCTCATCGCTGGCGTCGTTGCGGAATTGTGTGAAGCGGCCGGTGGTTAAATCCAGCTGGTGCAGTCCGCCCCAGGATGCGACCCATACCTTCGACGCTTCTCTTGAGGGTGATACTCCGAACACCCTCCCATCGAAAAGCGCGCTGGGGTCGTTGACGTTCCCGTACCAGGACCAGATGCGACCCGTCTCGAGATCCATTTTGTTCAGCCCACCTGCCGTCGAAACCCACAACGTGGAATTCGTCCCCGCGTCCAGCTTGAGTATCGCGTTATGTGTCAGTTCAGGAGCGCCGACAGAGGTAACCGATCCGTCAGTGTTGATATGATCCAGGCCGCCGCTGTCCGTGCCCACCCAGATGGATCCATCCTCGGCCTCGTAGAGCGCACGCACGTCTTTGCTGGAAATAGCGGGCTGAGAATCGGCCGAGATCAACTCAAGGGCATACTCCCGATTGACCCCGCCACCACTGGTACCCAGCCAGAGGAATCCGGCCTGGTCCATCACTATGGTGTTTACAGTGTTGCCTGAGAGGCTTTGCACGTTACCCGGATCGTTCGAGTGCAAGCGGTAGCGGCTCTCTGATTCTTCGACAATGCCCATACCAGCACCGTCCGTTCCCACTCTGAGCCGGCCGTCGGCATCCCGCGCAATGGCCAGGATTCGATCCGCAGGGATGGGGGCTGATCCGCTGGCTCGCCACTGCCCATAAACATTTCCATCCAGATCGAGCTTGAACAGTCCGGCACCTCCCGTCCCGACCCACATGGCGCCCTGAGGATCAGAATAGAGCGAGAGGATGATTTCTTTGGAGGTATCGGTTACGCCCCCCGGCAGCGCCATGACAGAGAACGTGTTCTCCGCCTCGTTGTAAGCGTACACGCCTCCGAGATCGGTTCCAACCCACAATCGTCCGGTGACATCCACGCCGAGTGTCAGTACCCTGTTGGTACTCAGCCAGGCACCTCTGTCAGGATCTTCCCTGTACACGACGAACGCATTGCCCTCTTCGTTCAGCCGAGCCAGTCCGCCGTAGGTCGAGACCCAGATCGCGCCGCTGCCATCCTGCACAATATCTGTAACCACATCGTCTGGAAGCGACGAGGAATCGTTTGGATCGGCACGAAACGACTGAAACTGACCGGTTTCCCGGTGCAGGAGGTTCAAGCCCCCGCCGTGTGTGCCCACCCACATTCGGCCTTGCTCATCCTCGAGCAGGCTTGCTATCCAGTTTGATGAAAGAGTGGTTGAATCTGCTGGATCGTGGGAAAAGATCTCAAATTCATACCCATCGAAGCGGTTCAGTCCATCCTGTGTGGCCAGCCACAGAAAACCGTCGCGCGTTTGCATCAGATCAAATACAACGCTCTGGGACAGACCGTCCTCTACCGAGTAGTGTCTGAATCGAAGGTCCTGGGCTGCGAGCCCAGTCGTTGGAATCAGGACAATGGCGATCAATATCGCCTGATATGCATCCTTGGTCTTCATCTTACGTACAGATTAGGACGAAAAAAGAACAAAGAACAGGGCATCACCACCATCCCACGGGCGGAAAAGGTGCCTCAAACAATGGTATCCATGTCAGACATTCTGCGCGTCATCCTTTCCATTCTCATCCCTCCCCTCGGAGTGTTTTTCAAAGTTGGTTTCGGGATGCATTTCTGGCTGAACATTGTGCTGACGATGTTTGGATACGTTCCCGGCCTCGTACACGCGATCTGGATTTTGGCCAGCAAGGACTGATGTAGACTGTTTTATCGACTGTGAAAGACTAACCGGATTCACAGAACCATTTTGTTTTGACCGCTTGAGAAGCGTGCAAAAAGAAAGGGGGCGCGGCCTTTGGCCGCACCCCCTTCTTCGTCAATCTGTTACCGAGTTCTACTCTTCTTCGACCGTTGTAGGACGGATGTCCCACATCAGCATTTGATCGATGTCGGCGTAGTCTTCCTCGCCGTCCGCATCGGTAAAGGAATAGTCGCCCAGTTTTTCCCGCTGCAGGGGTGAAAGCAGCTTCCAGGCCTGGCCTTCCTGGTCAGCGAATTGTGATGGGTATGGATTGGTTACCCGGTACGAAGGGTGATAGGACTTGTAGGTTCGCTCCGCGTCGTAGAGCGCGGCCCGACGAGCTCCCGCCATCGTAGAACTTTTGCCGGTAACTTTAAAAGGTGCAATCGATATCGAGGCAAGAAAGAATCCATCTTCTTGCTCGAGGTATTCGGGTCGCATGACTTTGAAGTCTCCCGGGTGGGGATATGCGCTGCGCTCGGTGACGTCCATGTTCTGACTCTCTGGTAGGTCCGTTGTTGAAATCGGACCACATTTCGTTTGTAGTGGCGGCTTGTACTTGTCTGTTCGGATGTGGTTCATGATTCGAATCGCGAAAATCCTGCTAATCGAGCTCCTCGACCGTGTTTCTCTAAAGGCCGTTATTGTTTCAAACAAAAGACCGTTATTGAGGCTCATATTCTTTCTCGTGTGGATAACACCTTGACAACAGACTAATTGTTCACCGACTTATTAGGCAATAACGGCTTTATCCTTTTATAACACTTCGTTAGATCGCTTACGACCAGCCGTAGCGCTTCATCAACAGCAGTTTTTCTGTGCATTTGTTAATTATGTAATTGTGGAAAATTATTGCTTGCATAACGGCGATTAAGTCGATTTATTAGTAACCGCACCCGCCGCCACTTTAAACTTTTCGGTCAACGCCCGACAAACCCACAGAAGGGCATTACCCGTTATTTTTATACCTCGATTTCGAGGATGTGGTGACACCCCGTTGCCTTCTTGCGAACCCAGCCGCGCATGCGACTCTCCACCCGCGACCAGGCATTCAGGGCCGTGTAAAAGCGACCGAAAATTTGCCAACAGATGTTGCACCCTGAAATTTGACCAAAACTAATGCCTGAAGCCACCCGGGATACGCTCTTTGAAGAGGACACTGTGTTAGATGAGGACACTGTGTTAGATGAGGACACTGTGTTAGATGAGGACACTGTGTTAGATGAGGACACTGTGTTAGATGAGGACACTGTGTTAGATGAGGACACTGTGTTAGATGAGGACACTGTGTTAGATGAGGACACTGTGTTAGATGAGGACACTGTGTTAGATGAGGACACTGTGTTAGATGAGGACACTGTGTTAGATGAGGACACTGTGTTAGATGAGGACACTGTGTTAGATGAGGACACTGTGTTAGATGAGGACTGTGTTAGATGAGGACACCGTGTTAGATGAGGACACCGTGTAGATGAGGACACCGTGTTAGATGGACACCGTGTTAGATGAGGACACCGTGTTAGATGAGGACACCGTGTTAGATGAGGACACCGTGTTAGATGAGGACACCGTGTTAGATGAGGACACCGTGTTGAATGAGAACACAGCCACCGATGTTGACGTCGCGCGAGGCCTCGAGATTGCCCGCGTTTTTTCTGCGGAAGGAGAAGATCCGCTGGACTCGTTGGAATGGGCTCGTCGAGACGCTTCGATAAAGAATCATACCGGCGAGAAAATCTTCGAACAGACTGACGTCGAGTTTCCCGTCACCTGGAGTCTCCTCGCGAGCAACGTAGTCACCAGCAAATACTTCTATGGGGAGCTGGATAAAAATGGCATCCCTCCGGAAGAAGGGGGACGAGAAAACAGCCTGCGTCAATTGATCCATCGAGTGACGCGCACCATCGCAGATTGGGGCACCAAGCAAGGCTACTTTTCGACGAAGGCAGATGGCGAGAGATTCTATGACGAACTGACCTGGTTGTGCGTCAATCAATACGGAGCATTCAACAGCCCGGTATGGTTCAACGTAGGTCTGAATCACCAGTACGACGTTCGCGATTCTGGCGGCAAAACGATCTTCGGTTGGAACAAAAGAAAGAAAAAAGCCGTGGCCGTCGACCCGTACGTGCGTCCACAGGCTTCTGCCTGTTTCATCATTTCGGTGGAAGACTCGATTGACGACATCTGGCAACTGATGGGCGAGAGCGCACGGCTCTTCAAGTATGGTTCGGGTGTCGGGGCCGACTGGTCCAAGCTGCGATCCAGCCAGGAAGTCCTCTCAGGCGGCGGCACCCCATCCGGTCCTGTTTCGTTCATGAAAGTTCAGGACGCGACTGGCGGCACGATCAAATCGGGAGGAAAAACACGCAGAGCGGCGATCATGCAGACCCTCAAGGTCTGGCACCCTGACATTCGTGAATTTGTCGGTGCGAAAAAGGAAGAAGAACAGAAGGCGTGGGCACTTATTGAGCAGGGTTACGACGGATCCTTCAACGGACCGGCGTACGGTTCGGTCGCATTTCAAAATGTGAATCAGTCTGTTCGGCTCGATGACGAGTTCATGAAAGCTGCCGACGATAATGCGGCCTTTGGTCTCAATGCGGTCAAGAGCGGAGAAGTTCTCGAAGAGGTCGATGCAGCCTCTTTACTAAAATCAATCTCAGAGGGCACTCACGTCTGTGGGGATCCTGGTGCACAGTACGAAGACACGATCCAACGCTGGCACACGTGCAAGAATTCCGGGCCCATCAATTCGAGTAATCCCTGCTCTGAATACATGTTTCTGGATGATTCCGCGTGCAATCTGGCGTCCTTGAATCTTCGAAAGTATCAAAAGGACGACGGGACCGTCGACGTCGACCGCTACCGTGCTGCATCCCGAATATTTATTACTGCGATGGAGATCCTGGTCGATAACGCCGGCTACCCATCTGCGAACATCGCCGAAAACTCTCACAGATACCGTCCGCTCGGTCTCGGATTCGCCAACCTCGGCGCGCTCCTCATGTCAATGGGCCTGCCATACGACAGTGACGAAGGACGCGCCGTGGCTGGTGCCCTGATGGCTATCGAACACAGTGAGGCCTACGCACGGTCCGCCGAAATCGCCGGAAACGCGAAGATTGGACCTTTCGAGGGCTATGAAGCCAACCGTGAGCCATTCCTCGAGGTAATGAGGATGCACCGCGATGCGGTGGACACAATTGGTTCGAGCTGCCCGGAATACCTTGTCGAGGCTGCACACGAATCCGCGAACCGCATGGTTGCTCTTGGAGAAGTCCACGGATATCGCAACGCCCAGTCAACAGTCCTTGCTCCGACCGGCACCATTGGCTTCATGATGGATTGCGATACCACGGGCGTCGAGCCGGATATTGCTCTTGTCAAGTACAAGCTCCTCGCTGGAAAAGGCGACGGTCTACTCAAGATCGTCAACAAAACCGTGCCCGAATCGCTCGAACGCCTCGGCTATTCAAAAAAGAAGCGCAACGCAATTCTGAAGTTTATCGACGAAAATGACACCATAGAGGGCGCACCAAGTCTGAAGGAAGAACATCTGTCGGTATTCGATTGCGCATTCAAACCGTTCAAGGGTGAGCGTTCGATCCACCACTCGGGCCACATCAAGATGATGGCTGCTACCCAGCCATTCATTTCGGGTGCTATCTCGAAGACCGTCAACATGCCGGAAAGCTCTACGATCAACGAGATTTCTGATGCCTACATGCAGAGTTGGAAACTTGGTCTGAAAGCGGTGGCCATCTATCGGGAGAACTCCAAACGGAGTCAGCCTCTTTCCACGTCGGAGGGCGGAAATACGAAAGGTGCGGAAGCATCCGGGGACGGAATGGCGACATCCGAGGAACCCAAAGTTCGCGTAGTCGAGCGCGTCATCCACAAATCCGTTCGACACCGCCTGCCCGATGAGCGTCCGTCACTGACCCATAAGTTTTCCATCGCCGGACACGAGGGGTATCTCCACATCGGTATGTATCCCGAGACCAAAATGCCAGGTGAGATCTTCATCACCATGGCAAAAGAAGGGTCAACCATTTCCGGTCTGATGGATGCGTTTGCGACATCGATTTCGATTGCCCTGCAATACAATGTTCCGCTGGAAGATCTGTGTAACAAGTTCAGCCACATGCGCTTCGAGCCAAACGGCTTCACCAACAACCGCCAGATTCCGATTGCGAAGTCCATAATGGACTACATCTTCCGCTACCTCTCGCTGCGTTTTCTGACACAGCCTGTCGCGGAGCCCGTGGCCCAGGAGTTGGAAAATTTGGAGCCGGCCTCCGACCTGGAACAGATCGATATGTTCACTCCCGATTCCGATAGTTCGGATTCTGGAGAAAGGGTCGTCGACCCGCTGGTCGGGGATTCGATCGGAGATTTTCTCGATCGGTCTTCATCCGGGGGTGGAACCACCGTAGCCATGGCAGTGCAGACGGCGACGGAAACCACGAAATCAACATTCACTAATCAGGAGGATGCACCTCCTTGTTCAAATTGCGGCAGCATCACAGTTCGAAGTGGCTCTTGCTACAACTGCCCGAACTGTGGCAACACAAGCGGTTGCGGATGATGTAATGCCGCACTGGGATGACACTGATATTCGCGTGCGATTGCCCACTCACTCGCACGTAAATATCATTCGATTCTTGACGTTTTGTCTTAGAATGGAATGACTATCACATACTCAATTTGAGGTAGTCCGAAAGACTCGGGCCACCCAATACCCATGCTACACTTCTTGGTCTACCCCACCAAGGAAACTGGCATCCAAATCGGACAGCATTCTGTGAACACGGTTGCGCTGTACGAAATCGGCCCGGCACGCATAGCGTGCCAGGCCGACATACTCCAAGGATGAAGGTCACTTCTAGGCTTGGTCGCTTTCGTGATCTTCCCCTTGCCAACAAGAGTTAAATCAACACTGGGCTAGGACTCCCACGAATTGTTTAGTCTTGGGACGACGAAGATATGCCGAACGGAATTACCGAATCCAGTGGAGTTGACAAAACGTGAATAAGTCACGCATGATTGTCGCGAACCACCCGGTTCGGACGTACACTACACTTGAAAAGCAAGCAGCCGACAATCTCATCGTCGGTTTTGAGCGGGCAACTGGGCAGATCATTCGTCGACGAGGAAAGTCCCCCTCGCTGAAGCGATGTTTTTCCGGTGCTCTAGAAAACCATCACAAAATGGGACTTACCACCAGTAAGATTGTGCCAACCGAAGCGTGGTATGAAGCTGACTTTCTTTTCGGGTTCGAGGGTGGATGGATTAGAGTTCAAGCCCACTTTGAAGTGAATTCCGTGACCTTTGGTACGCGAAAAAAACGTGAGCTCAAGGTGAGATATTTGCTGATCAAGCGCAGAGAACATGAATGTCTCTCGATGGACACTATGCCAGCCACCCTCAAAATACGGTCGGATCTGAAGCCGAACAAGAGCTGGATAGTACGCAACAGGGACTCAATGGAGGCGGTGTTTGACATCTTGCTACGCGTTGGGATCCGAATATTTGGAGCTCTAAGTCCTCAAGACTGATCCAGTAGAAGAGATTCCCAGACCTCATCAGAGAGCCGAACTTTTCTATTTCTTGCAGATTCAGATTCCAGGATACCGGCGTTACGAAGCAAACCGTATCTCGATCTCTTATCAGGGCTGACATCAACTTCTTTGGTCGTGAGTCTGCCTTGCATCGCTCTGTATGCGATACGAATACCTGTATAGTTTATCGATTCTCATTTCATTACGGTCCTTATCCGGTTTACGGAACCGCTCGCGTCTGCGTCACCGGTCGCTGATCGCGAATGTGGATTTTCATTCCTAATCCGTTCAAGATGCTACTGGCGATCGCTATTTCGCGTCGCAGCTCAGTGCTGTCTATTTCTAGCGCATCACAGATTCTGGATCCGTAAATGACTACCGAATCAAAGATTTTCCCAGATGACCACCACGGCCGTGTAAAATCGATCCAGAAACAAGCCACCGAGAAGAAACACACCAACGTAGGTGAAAAATGCGCTCACCCAGATGAAAAATGGATTGTTGAGTTTTGCGCACAGATATTGAACTATTGGTCTTCTAAGCTCCTCCGTCCACTTAAAAGAAGAGTACTCTTTCACAATAGCCGGGCAATAGTACTGGTAGACTGAGGTACCCACTGTCAACGCTGCACTTCCGACTAGTAAAATCGTCATCCTGGAGGGATACGGGATGGTAATGTCCAGTGGTGGAACGAAAGTTGCGCTATTCAGCCAAGCGATGATCAAAGAAATGACCACTCCGACGCCCAGGATTATGTAAGCCCCCGTAAACAACGGGAAGCGACTAATCATCCTTAGCCTTTCCCAATTCATATTTCCGTTCAGCATACCTTGGATTTTGATGTTCCGCTGACCATCGGAATTCGCATCGTGATCTCGGCCCCACTCTGTATTCTCCACCTTCGTTCCGGCATTTATCGTCGCGTTTTCCCATTTGGAGAGTGTAAAGGTACATCCTGTGAAATCAGCGTCACGAAGATCGGCTCTTTCAAGGCTGGCTCGGAAGAAATTTGAATCTTTAATTCGAGCACCTCTGAAATCGCATCCGTGAAATTTCGTATCTCTGAAAACCCCGTTATTGAAGAGTACTCTTTTGAATATGGATCCCACGGATTGTTGGCCTGTGATGGATAACTTATCCGCGGTAGAATCGGAAAAATCTGCACCGTCAGAGTTGCCGTTGCCGAATCGTGCGTCATTCAGATTGGCGCCTTTGAAATTACACCCATCAACGTCTGCGTTTCCCCATTTTGTTCTTACCAAAGTGCAGCCTCGGAAATTTTTACCACTCAGTGATGCTCCTTCAAACTTCGAATTAGTTAAATCGAGCATTGAGAAATCATCCATCTGGGGAACTTGATTATTCAGGTCTATCGCTGTTTCGCCCGACTCATCTAAATGAGCTGTAAGCCGCTCACGGGATTCGAATGTTTGAATGGGTAGGCTCATGTCAATCGCGGCATCGGTTCGATTCTACTGCAGTGAATAGGAATAACGTATCATAATCGCAATACGGAGATCTCCTTCTTATTAACAGAAAGGGGGAGATTGTGTTGATAACGAGGTTACTAGTCCTATTGACATTCGGGGTTTAGACGGCATACCTTCCGGAAGGAAGGGGGATTTCTCGATTTTTGAAGAGGAATCCCCTTTTTATGTCCATTGGTTTTTGGGAAATACTGACTACGATCTGCACGCCGATCATCATCTACCTCGGCGTAGTGCTGAAGCCTGTTCTGGCGAAGATGGCGATGGATTTCTACGAGGATCGAAGAGAACGAAACCGACTGCGAAAGTGAGTAAGCCAAAAGGATTATGGTTCTCCCAGAAGCACCGAAACGAACAACTTCTAAATGGCTTGCTCTTCTGATTCGTCAGGAATTTTCTGGTGATCGTATATCACATTTAGAGTGTTTTTAAACTCGATTCGCACGTCTTTCCAAATTTCCACAAACGCCTTCTCGTCGATTGACTCGTCGTTCATATGCGCGATAGATATATCCAGAGCTATGTCTTCCAATTCGCCCACTTTTTGAATCAGCAGGTTGATCTGTAACTGAACGGCCTCCGGAAGGAGAACGAATCGGTCTCTCAACTGATCTATCGCGGGACTCAATTTGAATGATAAATCAGAAAGTTAGCTGAACGAGCTAGACTCTCGGAGCATTCCCAGATTGATTTCACGCAGCAGTGTCCTAAATACAGAGACCTTTTCTGGTAGCTGCATCAGAGCTTCAAATCTGGCTTGATGTCTGGGAGTAAGGGCAAGGAGGGTTCGATTCTCTTTTCTTTCAACCTTTCTGATTCTACGATTCGCCTGGATTGAGATAATAACAAGTGCCAGCGCAAGCAATGCATCAACCGCAAAAGACATGATAATTAGCCTGATAAAGAATGAAGTGATGATTTCGCAACGGTCAGCCCCGTAGAAAGATTTCAAAAAAAGGTAGTATCCAGATCAATATCTGCATCTTCCTCGATATAGCCTTCCGAACTGGTTGATGAAATGGTTCCATGTTGGTCTCAACAGCGAACAGCTCTGAAATGAGAAGTCAGTTTCAAACTGAGGGATTGTGAGGTTAATACCGGCTTGATTCCAAGAGCCCCCGATGAGTCATTTCTACTCATTTAGAGGAATTCTTTTACGATCTGGTACCGCATGAGCAATAACGGTTTATTCAAACGAAATCAGCACTTTTTATACACATAGGGTTGATTTAGCAAACCTTATTTGGTACCTATATAACGGCTATACCCTGCACCAGCTATCACCTCCACTGAAGTTGGTTAGGTCTTTGTAGTCAGGCAGGATGGGTCACCTGCACATAATTGTGGCATCTCAAATCTTTCGTCTTCGGTCCTTGGAATCGCACTCGGACTGACAATTGGACGCTACTTGACAGATGATGTCGCACTGACATCCCGCCGGGTGCCTTCTGGTACCTATCGGGATTATACACCTCAGGGCGCGGTCTTCAGTACCTCGCCCGGTTAACGGGGAGCGTCCGGTGGTTGGTGGGACCGCCGGGCGCCTTTTTTTGTGCCGATCGTCTTGAAAACAGACAGGGTGAGTCCGTATATACCTGATCCGATATCCACCTCCACCATTATTCATCCGCCCGCCATGCGCTTTCAAAACAAAATTGTCCTGATTACGGGAGCAAGTTCCGGAATTGGAGAAACTGCTGCCCATTCCTTTGCACGCGAAGGAGCCCATGTATTTCTCGCCGCGCGGAGAGTGGATCGTGGAGAGGCGGTAGCCGAGAGCATTCGGGCCGCTGGAGGCGAGGCTACCTTCCACCAGGCCGATATGGCTGACCGGAAACAGATCCGGGCAATGGTTGAAGCGTGTGTTGCCACGTATGGCGGCCTTGACATCGCTTTTAATAATGCGGGCACCGAGGGAGCCACGTTCACCCCGACCCATGAGTACCCCGAGGATGCCTGGGATGAACAAGTGTCTGTTAACTTGACGGGCGTGTGGTTCTGTATGCGCTACCAGATTCCCGTGATGCTCGATCGCGGAGCAGGAACCATCATCAACATGTCATCCCTCGCGGGCCTGAAGGGCTTCGCGGGGAGTTCGGGATATGCCGCGACCAAATATGGTGTCGTTGGAATGACTAAAGCCGCCGCTCTGGAGTATGCTACGCAGGGGATTCGTGTGAACGCCGTCTGCCCGGCAGTCGTTGAATCCGAGATGGCAGACCGAGTATTCTTCAACGACCGAGACGAAGAGTTCAAGGAGGGAATAAGAGCTTCTCACCCCATGAACAGGATTGGCAAACCGGAGGAGGTGGCTAACGCCGTCCTCTGGCTGGCATCGGATGAGGCTACCTTCATTACCGGAACGACGCTGAATATCGACGGGGGAGCCGGCGCCTAGTGGGTTAACTGAACCCGCTCGCTGCGATCGATCCGCATCTTGTAGATATGGTATTCGCCACCCCGATCCGAGTGAAACACGACCCATCGGCCGTCAGGTGACCCATAGGGAGCCCCCGTGCTTCTGATGTTGCGGTATAACAAAATGCCCTCGTGAGCCGTTATATACTCTCTTGAAAATCAAGCCTTCACAGCGGGTATCTGGTAGAATTTCTCTCCTTTAAAAGGAGTTTCGTTCTTGAGCATCCCAAAAATGGAGTGCAGCAGTTTTCTCATGACTGCAACGATGGCCACAAGTGGTTTTTTGCCCTGGGCGATCAGGTGTTCGTAGAAGGCCATGATGTTGGGCTCCCATTTGATGGCTACGAGTGCGGGCATGTAGAGTGCTCGCCTGAGCTTGACGTTTCCCATCTTTGAAATACGCTCACGCTTTGCGACCGAGTCGCCAGAAGTGTATTTGCGAGGATCAAGTCCTGCATGTGCTACCCACTGACGTACGGACATGCCATCGGGCAGAATCAAGATTTCTGGCAGAATCATGACAGCGCTTTTCTGTGCAATTCCTCGAATGCTGGTGAGTAGCAGAAATGCGGAATTCATCTGGTCGTGCCCTTCAATTAAACGAATTGCCTGTTCTAGCATGGCGGCGAGTCTGCGTTCCAGATGTCGAATGTTCACCTCGATGTCATTGATTACGATGGCTGATGTGGTCACAGTTGCACAGGCTTGGTGCAACCGTGCTTGCTCGCGGGTTCTCTCTGTGGTGAGGGCATGCATGCGGCGCGACATGCCTCTGAGCTCTAGAATCTCGTCTTTCGGAGGTGTCCAGAGCACAAATACCATGCGGCTTGCAAAATCGGCCAGCATATCGGCATCGACGCGGTCTGTCTTTGATCGGCGCATTTGTGCTCGTGCAAACTGACGCGTGGCAGATGGATTGGCTACCATCAGTTCAACAGCGGAACACGAATCAAGGGTCAGCGCGAGGTCGAGACTGTAATTGCCCGTTGCCTCGATCACCACACGCACGAACGCTCCAGGCTCCATAATCCACTTGATGAGCTGGCCATGACCTGCTGCGGTATTTAAAAACTGTTTCTGGCGAGCAGAACGATTTTCTTGGTGGATACATACATCGATCGTCGCCTTGCTTATATCGCAGCCAACAAAGACATTAGTGCACATGAGTCACTCCGGTTTGTAACGTGAAACGGATAATGATTCCGGTTTCCCATCCCGACCCAGGCGGCGGACATTGTATATGCAGGCTCACAGTATCACGCGAAATGATCCGGGCCTCGTAAACTCCTCAGCCTTCTGCTTGGGTCAGGCGGGGGGCTGATATAACGGACAGGTTCACTGACAAACAGGACCTAATGCAGCTACAGCCTTCCCCAGAAACCTCAACATAACGAGAGGCGGGAAACCGACTGTTTTCTAGATACAATGTGTACTGTCCCAGGCTGGATCAAATAATGATCGAAGAGAACAACAGCATACAATCGAAGGCGCGATTCGAGTCGCGCTTGGCGTGACATTGGAAAACAGCGTAGTTGGGATCGGATTGGGAGTCATTTTTGCAATGATCTGTGACCCATTGCAAAAGCCCATCATAGAAAATTTAATCTAGATCGATTGATCTCTGGAACGCATAATTAGTGCATTCTATGCTAACGCACGTGCAAATCTGACTGTAACTCTCGACAGCTAGGCTTTTCCTGCAATTTTTCCCGCGCCATAACCGAGTGCACTCCACGCTACTGGTCAATACGATTCGCATGAACGCATAGTTCAAGCAGAGTCGACGGCGGATATCAATCATACGTGGCGTAGACGCCACCTTCAGATCCGACGGTTCACAAAAACTTATCCTACTGCTGGAAATAAAGGGCCTTGAGACAAATATTATGAAACTTACGTTGTAAGTTATAAAATCTTCGACGTGCGCATCGGAATGCCCCAGATGCTCAAGGACCCGATCACTGGAGAATCAACATGCAACAACTGAAAACAGAACCTAATCGGACCGTGCCCTACCTCAGACCGGCAGAGTCGGAAGAACCGGCTTCAGAGCCAACAGCTAAGAAAAGCTTCGTTGGGTTCTCAGCCAACCAGAAGCCTAGAATCAAGGCCATCACGTACCGTGAGTATGGCTCCCCAGATGTCCTTCAATTTGAGACTATCGAGAAGCCAATCGTCGAAGACGACTTGGTCCTCGTCAAGGTCCAAGCCGCTGCAGCCAATCCCTACGACTGGCACTTCATGCGAGGCCAGCCGTACTTCATGCGTCTCTTCATCGGGCTGCGAAAGCCGAAGGTGAACCGTCTTGGTGTAGATTTCGCCGGGCGCTTGGAGTCCGTCGGCAAGGACGTAATGCACCTGCAACCAGGAGACGAGGTCTTCGGTGTTGGAATTGGAGCCTTCGGTGAGTACGTCGCAGTTCCTGCAAACCAGGTGGCGCTAAAACCGGCGACTCTTAACTTCGAGCAAGCAGCAGCGGTGCCGCTCGCGGCGCTGGCGGCACTCCAAGGCGTCCGCGACGTCGCGCGACTAGAGCCGGGACAGAAGGTACTTATCATCGGAGCGTCCGGAGGCGTAGGCACGTATGCCATTCAGATCTCCAAGGCGTTCGGCGCCGAGGTCACAGGAGTGTGCAGTGCGAAGAACCTAGAGCTGGTACGATCGCTAGGCGCGGACCACGTTATCGACTACACCACGGAGGACTTCATGGACACAAGTCGGAGATACGATGTCATCTTTCAGCTGGCAGGAGTACGTTCTGCCTCGCAGCTCATACGCGTACTCACGCCAAGAGGTACACTCATCTACTGCAGCGGGGATTCGAAGGGGCGTTGGTTAGGCCCCATGGGTCGATTTATCAGGGCGCTCGCTCTCTCCCCATTTGTCAGCCAAACGATAAGCTCAATAACCACGAAGCGAAAACGAGAAGATCTGGAGTACCTCACACAACTCATCGGAGCCGGCAAAGTGACGCCGGTTATCGACCGGATACATACGCTCGAGGAAGTCCCAGACGCAATCCGCTATCTGGAACGGGGACATGCTCGCGGGAAGGTAGTCATCAAGGTTGGAGCGATGCGAGGTGAAGGCATATGAACTCTCCTCGTGTTCCATTGACGCGTGATCGAGTGTTGCGCGCAGCTATCACGCTCGCTGATCACAATGGCCTCGGATCACTTTCTATGCGCGCGCTTGGTCGGCAACTCGGTGTTGAGGCGATGTCTCTATACAATCACGTCGTCAACAAAAACGACCTGCTAGACGGGATTGTCGAAGAAGTTGTCTCGGAGTTTGCGCCGCCGCCCCTGGAGAGTGACTGGCAGGTAGGCCTGCGCCAGACGGCGAGGTCAGTTCGCGAAGTGCTCTTGCGACACACCTGGGCGGCTGCCCTGGTCGAGTCGCGGTTGACACCTAGCAGGGTACGGTTCCGATATAGCGAGGCCGTTGTCGCGAGTCTTCGGCGGGCGGGTTTTTCGGTTGAGTTGGCGTTCAGAGCGCAGCTCGCTATCAGCAGTTACGTCTACGGTTTTACCCTCCAAGAAGTCAACTGGCCCTTCGAATCAAAGGGACTCCGTGACGTGGTTGTGGATCTCCAACCACGTGTTGCCTCTGACGATTACCCTCACCTGACCGAGATGATGAACTGGATAGCACATGGCCGCACCCGTGACAACAGAGGGAAGGTGACAGGCACCTTCGATTTGGAATTTGAGTTTGGGCTTGACGCGTTATTCGACGGTCTGGAAAGGCTCAGATGTAAATAAGTGAAACAGATGCTAGAAACACCTAAAAAGATCGCACGCTGGGCGGGCCTCTTGTACCTGATATTGATCCCGTTGGGATTCTTCGGGGTAGCATACGTCCCATCTGTAGTTGAGGGAGCCGATGGTATCGCTGCGACCGCAACCAACCTCGCGGCATTCGAAGACCTCCAGCGCTACGGATTGGTGGCAGTCCTGATGATGAACGTCATTGCCATCGCGCTGGCACTCGTTCTCTTCGAGTTGTTCAAGTCCGCAGGACGCGTCATGGCTGGATTTATGGTTTCGTTTTTACTCGTTGGTTCGGGGATATCGATGCTCAATGAGACCCGTCTTTACGGTGCCCTTGTAGTGAGTGTCGAAAATGGTGCTCACGCAGTCGTTTCCGCCGAGACTCAGAGCCTCCTGGGACTCCTTCTCGAGATGCACCAGTTTGGCACCTATATCGCGGTGATCTTCTGGGGTCTCTGGCTCTTTCCGCTGGGATTGTTGGCCTATCGGTCCGGCTTCATCCCCAAAGTCCTGGGAGTATTGCTAATCATAGCTGGGTTTGGCTATGTCGCCGATAGCTTCATGTACTTTCTTGCTCCCGAAAGCCTCGTTCCACTTTCGGACTTCCTGTTTATCGGCGAGGTGACGTTTACGCTCTGGTTGTTGTTTTTGGGTATTCAGACGGAAGACCGAGACTCATACACTCCAGCTGCGAGCCGATAGCACCAGGTACAACATTTGTATATGTCGAGCGACCGGCCAGCAGGGCACATTTTGTCGCTTCCGGGAGCGCCCTGGATGGCCGGTAGAAAGAGTACACATAACAAGCACATGTTGCGGGCTCGCACAACTGGCTGAGGCGGTCTGAATCAATTACTTTCCGGAACGTGAGCGCATGCTCGCCGCAAATCCGCCAGCCGTTATACGGAACCCATCTCACTTAAGAACGTGTTATGTATAACGATATACGTTATACATGATCGTATCTTTCGCCAATCAGGCAACCGAAGACATCTTCGATGGCAAGCGTTCCAAGCAGGCTAGCAAAATATGCCCAGCTTCGCTACGGAAAATTGCCATCAGAAAGCTTGACCAACTCAATCAGGCCGAGCTTCTTACTGATCTTCGATCTCCACCTGGAAATCGGTTGGAGAAGCTGAAAGGTGATCGCGCCGGTCAACATAGCATCCGCATAAACGACCAGTACCGAGTCTGCTTCCGTTGGACCAACAAAGGCCCAGCTGAAGTTGAGGTCACCGACTATCACTGATTATGACCAGACTTCCAACAAATCGCCCTCCAACTCACCCCGGTGAGATGTTGCTGGAGGAATTTCTTATCCCGCTGGGAATGACGCAGGTTCAGCTTGCTGAACAGATCCATGTGTCGTATCCGCGAGTTAACGAAATCGTCAAAGGTAAACGTGGAATCACACCAGACACAGCACTTCGTTTATCTGCACTGTTTGGTACAACTCCTGAGTTTTGGCTGAATGGCCAAAGAAACTGGGACCTTTGGCACGCCATGCGAGCACCGACAGCGAAAATCATCAGGAAGATCCAGCCAGTTTCTTCTGTTTGATTTTGGGTTCCGTATAACACCTTTAAGAAGGCCGATGTCAATAGGGCGTAGCTCTTTCATGTGCTTTTTTTCTAGCAGTTCGATTCAAAGGCTGTTCTGCGTGGCGCCCGCTTCGTATCGATTCGAATAACCACATCTAGTGGCAACCAAACACCTTTTCGGTCCCATCATTCCTATTGAATGATTGCTCTCGTGAGCCGTCCCAGATACGATCCTGGTTAGAACGCTGAGCTTCCCAATCAAGCGCATGGATCTGTCGGACAGATCCAGTTATGCATCGGGGCTTGCCCTGCGAGGCCACGAGGAGAGCTTGGAGCGTTCCAATCTCATTCCTTTGAATAGTTGGTTATACGGCTTATCCGTCTGGAGCACGAAGTAAACGGACCTTGCGATTTCTTTGGCCACGAGCGCACGGGCAATGGGCGCTCCTTTCTTTCTGGCCATGCGGTGATAATACTTTTTCACGATGGGGTAGTACTGGATGGCCCGCGTGGCCGCGTGCGAGAAAGCAATCTTGAGATACTTGTTGCCCTCTTTCGAGGATCGGTGGCGCGTTTTGCCGCCTGAGTTATGCGCTCCCGGAACGAGGCGGCAGTAGGAATAGAAGTTCTTCACGCTCGCAAAGCGTTCGATGCCATCGACTTCGAGATAGATCGTAAATGCGTTCAGCCTTCCAATACCCGGAATCCAGAGCAGTCGCTGAATGTCTTCACTATCAAGAAGAAGGGCATTTAGCGCCCGGTCGATCATCTTGATCTGCTCGTTGATCAATGCCACTCGTTCGGAGTGAAGGCCAGCCTGAAGACGAAAGAGTTCAGGCAAATCATCAACTGAATCTGTGTTGAACTTCTCGAGCACCCGGTGCACCGAGTTTTGTGCCGATACTCGTTTCTCGACCAGGTGCAGACGAGTGCGAAGCGTGTCTCGGACATCGCGCATCTCCGATGATATTTTGTGTGCTTCCGGGATCAATCCCACCCTGAGCAGCTGAGCCAGTGTGTGCGCATCGACCTTGTCGGTTTTGACCTTCGCGTAGGATATCGCCTTGACAAACTTGGCGTGGGCCAGGCTGAGATCAACTCCTTCTCGTTCGAGCAGATCGTTCATCCAGTACCAGCCCGTTGTCGTTTCAACGGTTGCGTGGTGCTCTCCTGGAAGGGTTCGGAAGTAGGCCCGAATCGAATCCGGATTGTTTTTGAGTTTTACGGAGCGTACGATATCTCCGTCTGAATCGAGTGTGGTCAGAAAGCTTGTTCGCTTATGCTGATCGATACCCGTGAAATAGACTGTTTCCATGAGGTGCCTCTGTTTTTGAGTTAGATCTATGCACTCCTAATGTCGGAGGCAGGGGCCTTCTTGGAAATATCAAGCGCATGTTGCGGACTCGCACAACTGGCTGAGTCGATCTAAAACGATTACTTTCTGGAAGGCGAGTGAATGCTCGCCGCAAATCCGCCAGCCGTTATATACTCTCTTGAAAATCAAGCCTTCACAGCGGGTATCTGGTAGAATTTCTCTCCTTTAAAAGGAGTTTCGTTCTTGAGCATCCCAAAAATGGAGTGCAGCAGTTTTCTCATGACTGCAACGATGGCCACAAGTGGTTTTTTGCCCTGGGCGATCAGGTGTTCGTAGAAGGCCATGATGTTGGGCTCCCATTTGATGGCTACGAGTGCGGGCATGTAGAGTGCTCGCCTGAGCTTGACGTTTCCCATCTTTGAAATACGCTCACGCTTTGCGACCGAGTCGCCAGAAGTGTATTTGCGAGGATCAAGTCCTGCATGTGCTACCCACTGACGTACGGACATGCCATCGGGCAGAATCAAGATTTCTGGCAGAATCATGACAGCGCTTTTCTGTGCAATTCCTCGAATGCTGGTGAGTAGCAGAAATGCGGAATTCATCTGGTCGTGCCCTTCAATTAAACGAATTGCCTGTTCTAGCATGGCGGCGAGTCTGCGTTCCAGATGTCGAATGTTCACCTCGATGTCATTGATTACGATGGCTGATGTGGTCACAGTTGCACAGGCTTGGTGCAACCGTGCTTGCTCGCGGGTTCTCTCTGTGGTGAGGGCATGCATGCGGCGCGACATGCCTCTGAGCTCTAGAATCTCGTCTTTCGGAGGTGTCCAGAGCACAAATACCATGCGGCTTGCAAAATCGGCCAGCATATCGGCATCGACGCGGTCTGTCTTTGATCGGCGCATTTGTGCTCGTGCAAACTGACGCGTGGCAGATGGATTGGCTACCATCAGTTCAACAGCGGAACACGAATCAAGGGTCAGCGCGAGGTCGAGACTGTAATTGCCCGTTGCCTCGATCACCACACGCACGAACGCTCCAGGCTCCATAATCCACTTGATGAGCTGGCCATGACCTGCTGCGGTATTTAAAAACTGTTTCTGGCGAGCAGAACGATTTTCTTGGTGGATACATACATCGATCGTCGCCTTGCTTATATCGCAGCCAACAAAGACATTAGTGCACATGAGTCACTCCGGTTTGTAACGTGAAACGGATAATGATTCCGGTTTCCCATCCCGACCCAGGCGGCGGACATTGTATATGCAGGCTCACAGTATCACGCGAAATGATCCGGGCCTCGTAAACTCCTCAGCCTTCTGCTTGGGTCAGGCGGGGGGCTGATATAACGGACAGGTTCACTGACAAACAGGACCTAATGCAGCTACAGCCTTCCCCAGAAACCTCAACATAACGAGAGGCGGGAAACCGACTGTTTTCTAGATACAATACGGTCTTTGTAATATGTCAAAATTGACATTATGTCACAAATGACATATATTACCGTATGAGTCAAGAAAAACCACTCGTTTGGTTGCATGGTGAGGTGAAATCGCCGCCGTTCTCCAAGAATGCAAGATTGGAGGCTGGTTTTCTACTTCGCCGGCTTCAAATGGGTGAGAAACTTGAAATGCCGCATTCTAGACCGATGCCCTCGGTTGAGAAAAGGTGTCACGAACTTAGAATCAAGGACGTATATAAGACCTGGCGAATCATGTATGCGATCGAATTTGACGCGATCGTGATCTTGGAAGTTTTTCCCAAGAAGACAGGAACTACTCCTAATTTGGTTTTGAACATCTCTCGAGAGCGTATTCGGTTATATCGATCTTTATAGAGGTCTAGCCATGAAAGAAGACAAATTAGATAAGCTCAAAGCTGCCGGATGGTCGGTTGGTAACGCTGCTGAGTTTCTTGGACTCTCTCCTGAAGAAGAGAAGTTTGTCGAGTTAAAGTTGACTTTAGCTGCAGCAATTAAACGACTTCGAAAAGCTAAACGGCTCACCCAAGTTGAGCTGGCTAAAAGGATTGGTTCAAGTCAGTCCAGAATTGCGAAGATGGAGTCAGCTGACTCATCAGTGAGTACTGACTTGATGATGAAGTCTCTTTTTAGCTTGGGAGCATCCCCGTCAGACATCGCAAATTATTTCGGGTCGAGAAAGACCGTATAACAAGTGCATGTTGCGGGCTCGCACGACTGGCTGAGCCGGTTGGAAACAGTTACTTTCTGGAAGGGGAGCGAATGCTCGCCGCAAATCCGCCAGCCGTTATGCGCCTTCCAAAATGCTGAACATGACTGATTGGACTCTTTCCAATATTCTATTTTTCACCATTCTGCTCGCGGGCTGCAACTCTAATGAGATTACTAACTCCACGGATAGTGATCGGCCGAACGTTTTATGAGCTATGCCCAAAAGTTGTGTATGGAAGGTTTAGGCAGCGTGTCGTTCTGATGTAATTCCGTCGGTGAATTTGATTCCTTTTTTTACAAGTTGCAATAGGTGCGGTGCATTCAGTTTCCTCCACTTCTTCTGAGCCTCTTTACATAGACGGAAGGCCATTGCAAGAGCTGTTTCTCGGCTCAGACATCCCCTCGTTTTGGCGGTCCTGAGGCGCACGGTCGCGAACGTAGATTCGATCGGATTTGTGCTCCGAAGATGGATCCAGTGTTCTGCCGGAAAGTCATAAAAAGCGAGCAGTTCTTCTCGGTCTTTCACCAGAATCTCTGCTGCTTTCGGATACTTTTGCTGGTAGGCTTTGATGAAAAACAGAAGGGCGCTCTCTGCCTGCTTTTTTGTTTCTGCTGTATAGATCTGCGTGAGGTGACCTTTTGCCTTCTTCTGAACGGACTTGGGCAGGCGGTTGAGCACATTTGCTGTCTTGTGCACCCAACAGCGTGCGGCTCGCGTCTCGGGATAAACTTCTGCGAGAGCACTCCAGAATCCCATGGCTCCATCGGCAACAGCCAGCTTCGGTCCTTGATCCAGCCCGCGGTGCCTCAGCTCCAGGAGCAACTCTCGCCACGACTGCTTGCTCTCGCGAAAGCCGTCCTCGAGTGCTATAAGCTCCTTCCTTCCATCGGCCGTAGCGCCGATCACGACCAGCAGACACAGTTTCTGTTTATCCATGCGTACGTTTACGTGAATACCGTCGGCCCAGAAATAGACGTAGTGCTTCTCCTTCAGGCTCCGCTTTTGCCAGTCTTCGTGCTCCCTTGTCCAAAGCGTCTTCAGGCGCGCAATCGTCGAGGAGGTCAGCCCTGGGGCATCAGGACCAACAAGGGCCGAGAGCGCTGCCCCAAAGCCGCCCGTTGAAACTCCCTTCAGGTACAACCATGGAATGAGAGCCTCAAGCGAGCGGCTCTTGCGGAGGTAGGCTGGTAGTATCGAACTGCGGAAACCGATTCTATCCTCACCCCGACCCGTACGGTCGCGTATGCGGGGCATCTTTACAGCGACCTCCCCGATACCAGTCAAAATCTTCCTCTCTGGCAGATATCCATTGCGAACGATGCGGTGGCGATTCTCTTCGTCGCGCAGGAACTGGTAGCGCTGGCAGAAAGCTTCAACCTCGGCCTCAACGGCTGTGGCCAGCATCTTTGCGGCCCCTGTTCGCAATACTTCTGTCAACACATCCTCTGTGCTATTGTAGTTCTCGTTCTCGTGTGCGTTATTCGTCTTCATGGGCGGTGTATCCTCCAATCTTCGGATTGACAATGACGTAATCATCATCAGGATACGCCGCCTATACCTTTTTCACCCGTACACAACTTTCGGGGTTAACTCATAAATGACTTAATGTTTGCCCACGTGCAATAAACCACTTTCTTTCCTGCGAGCTCTGTAGGAAGAGAAATTTTGTCTTTATCGTCCGAGTGTATGTAGATGCCACGCAGACGAATGCCTTCTTCATTTGCACATTTCATTTCGAATTTTTAACCGCTTGCAGTGCGAGTCTTAGAACTAACCATAACAATAACGCCGTCACATCCTTTAATTCGTGTCCTGCATTTTTTCTTCCAGTCGGTACTCCAAGGCTGCTTTACAGACATATCGACAAATTCGAAAGGAGAATTTTCATTTCTTGCTTGTCCGCGTAGGTGATCGCGGGCACTTTTGTCCGCCATTGCGAAACTAATAAATACTCGTTTTGCCATGATGATTTTTGATTAACCTCTTGTAATATTTGTATCTCAAATCTTACCACAATATCGGTGACCGGTTCAACTCTTCTGTAGTGCCCGTGTACTATAGTCTTTCCTGGGATGAGCACCTTGATTACTAGCTCATCAATTACACATGCACGAGCGCACACCTGAGCAAATCAGGGAGGCAAGGGAAACCTTAAAAAAGGAGTATCCCGAATTGTCTGATGAAGACATTGAAATAGTCGATCAATTTCTCCACAACTGG